>OY771555.1:0-2233174 GCA_963674785.1 Caldisericia bacterium | reverse complement strand
TGGTTGATGATATATCGAATATGTTTATTACTGGCCCCGGAGTCATAAAATCTGTTACTGGCGAGGTTGTAAATAAGGAATCTCTTGGTGGAGCAAGAGTGCACACTGGCAAAAGTGGTGTTGCACATGCCAGATTCAAATCTGAGGATGAATGTTTTGATGCGGTAAGAGCGATAATGCAGTATCTTCCACAAAACTATACTGAACTTCCACCAAGGATTGTTGGTAATGATGATCCAAATAGAATTTCTATGAATCTCCGAACAATTGTTCCAACTGACCTGAATAAGCCATATGATGTAAGGGATGTAATTGCAGAGATAACTGATAATGGTGAGTTTTTTGAGATTCAGCCAGAGTTTGCAAGAAATCTTGTGATTGGGTTTATGAGGATTGATGGATATCCTGTTGGTGTAATTGCAAATCAACCATCCTATCTGGCAGGATGCCTTGATATTGATTGTTCAGATAAAGGATCAAGGTTTATTAGGACATGTGATGCATACAATATTCCTCTTCTAAATATAGTCGATGTTCCCGGATTCCTTCCTGGTGTTTCGCAGGAACATAGTGGAATCATTAGACATGGTGCAAAACTTCTTTATGCCTTTGCCGAGGCAACCACTCCTAAGATAACTGTTATTTTGCGTAAGGCGTATGGTGGAGCTTATCTTGCAATGTGTTCAAGAGATATGGGTGCTGACCATGTGTTTGCGTGGCCACAGGCTCACATTGCGGTAATGGGTGCAGAAGGCGCAGTAAAACTTCTTTATGCTGATGAGATCAAAAGAGCTGAGAACAAAGAAGCTTTTATTGCAAAAAAAGCTGATGAATACAATGAAAACTTTGGAAACCCATATATTGCCGCTGAGCGTGGGTATGTTGACGCAGTAATTAACCCTGAGGAAACAAGACCTAGAATCGCCTATGCTCTCCATATGTTAGAAAACAAGTCTGAAAAACGACCAAAAAGAAAACACGGAAATATCCCAGTATGAACGGACAAAAAATTGCTAATCTACTCACTATCCTCTTTTTGATTGGAGGACTAGTATTAGTTGGATTCTTTATGGTTGTGAATTGGAGTACTTTTACACAAGAGCTTTCACATGGTGGAACAACAATAACGGGTGGAATAGTTGCTTTTGTTGTGACCTTTTTGGTTTTGATTCTTGTAACTTTTGTGATTTCATTTTTGAAGTGGATTCTCAACCGAGAACAAAAAGTTGAAATTGAGAAAAAAAATCTTGCTGGTAAATCTAAAGCCGAAAAATCAACTCATAAAAAAGTCACTGGTTCAGTTGAAGAAAATCATGAGCTGATTGCTGTTTTAACTGCAGCAATTCATGCAAGTAACAAAATGATTGCTCCTCATGATACTTTTAAGATATTTAAAGTAAGAGAGATGATAACATCAAGCTCATCTTGGAGAATTTTTTCAAAAGATGACCTTTCAGGTGTTGGAGGATGAACATGACAGAAAAATACAAGATCACTGTTTCGGTAAGGTTTATGAAGTTGAGGTTGAAAGGATTTCTGGTGATACCGGAAATGTTTCAAGATCACCTGTAGCTGAGACCCAGAGAATTGCTACACCACCTCCAGTACAGCCTAAACCAGTCACACAGAAATCTACCCCCGCACCTGCTGCATCTGGTTCTCAAGCTGAGTTAACAGCTCCAATCCCAGGCAAAGTTTTCAAAATCATTGCAAAACCAGGTGATGCTGTAAAAACTGGTGACCTTATCCTTATCATTGAGGCAATGAAGATGGAAAATGAAATCACAGCAGAATGTGATGGAACAATTGCTGCAATCCCCGTAAATGAGGGTGATAACGTCGCAGCTGGTGACGTTTTAGTTAGGTTTTAATAAAAAATGGAATTCATAAACGGCCTTCTTGGGGTATTTGAATCCTCAGGTTTTGTTGCCATGAATTGGCCAAGTATCATTATGATACTTGTAGGTTTTGTTTTACTATTCTTGGCTATTAAGTATCAGTTTGAACCACTCCTTCTTATTCCGATTGCCATTGGATGCATACTCGTAAACCTACCACTATCTACAATTGGGGATGTTCATCATGGGTTCTTGGGTCAGATTTTTAGTGTTTTAACGGCTACAGAAATTTTACCGATAATCATGTTCTTGTGTCTTGGAGCATTAACTGACTTCACGCCACTTCTTTCGAGACCAATCACATTTATCCTCGGTGCGGCTGCTCAGTTTGGAGTATTTATGGCACTTTTCCTTGCCATTGGATTTGGTTTCTCACCTCAGGAATCTGCAGCAATTGCGATTATTGGTGGTGCTGATGGACCAACGTCAATATTCCTTGCGACGAAGATGGCACCACAATTGATTGGAGCAATATCTGTCGCCGCGTATTCATACATGTCACTTGTCCCAATGATTCTTCCTCCGGTAATAAGGGCACTTACAACCGAAGAAGAACGAAAAATAAAGATGGAGACACCAAAACCAGTTTCAAAAACAACAAAAATACTCTTCCCTATTGTTGTATCTATCGTAGTTGGGTTGATACTTCCGTCTGCAATTCCGTTGATAGGAATGCTTATGGCTGGAAACTTGATAAGAGAATCTGGAGTTGTTGAAAGATTATCAAAAACACTTCAAAATGAACTTGTTAATATCGCAACTATTTTCCTTGGCTTAACGGTCGGTTCAACGATGGTTGCAGGTCAATTTTTGGTTCCTGAAACCCTTAAGATCATCCTTCTGGGTCTAATTGCGTTTGCTTTTGGTGCCGCTGGTGGAACACTAATGGGAAAACTTATGTGCAAGCTTTCCGGTGGAAAAATCAATCCAATGATCGGTGCTGCGGGTGTTTCTGCTGTTCCTATGAGTGCAAGAACGGTTCAGATTGAAGGACAGAGATACGATAAATCGAACTATTTGCTTATGTCTGCAATGGGACCAAATGTCGCTGGAGTTATCGGAACTGCGGTTGCTGCAGGTGTTTTTCTGGCATTGTTTCATTAACATCAGACATTTTTTGATTCTTGTCTAAACCCTAATACTAATGTAGGGTTATTTGTGTTATGAAAAAGAGAACTTTTTTTGTGTTGATGTTTGTTGTGATTGCGTTGCTTGGAAGTCAAATATATGCGAGAGCCATATATTTTGAAAGTTTCAGAAACAAATATCCAAACGTAAAAGGTTCGAAAATCGACATCTGTATCTGCCCACACAAACCCTCTTGGTGGTGGAGAGCGAAATGTTTACGGTATTGATTATGAGCTCCATAAACTCGACCTTACTGTAATTGAGTATATGGACTCTGATGACGATGGTTGGATGAATATTGATGAAATCAACAGGGGTACTCATCCTGCAGATCCAATGAGCAACCCATCAATGGATGATAACGAACCACCAAAAGTCTCAATTACAAGCCCCGCAAATGGTGCTGAACTGACAGATAAGATTGTTAAGATTCAAGGGACTGCATCAGACAATAAGATGCTTGAGGCAGTAGAAATTGAAGTCACGGGATTTCCCTTACGAAAAGTTACTGTTAGTAATGGTATCTGGCAGTCTAACTATGAGTTTTCTCGTGGTGGTAATTTTGAAATAACGGTTACTGCAAAAGATCGTGTTGGCAATTCTTCAACTGCGGAATCCGCATTCACAGTAATTTTTGATGATGAGGATCCTCCCAGAATCGATTTTGTTTTTCCTCAACAAGGTGCAACAATTGATAGCTTCCCAGTTCTTTTTAAGGGAAGGGCATCTGATGTTGCTAACAGTGTTGAGTTAGTCGAGTACTCTTTAGATAGTGGTGAAACATGGAAAGAGGCAAAGGGAACCAATAACTGGCAGTTTGCCGTTCCAATTGCACCTGTTGGTCGTAATGAGTTTTGGGTCAGAGCAACAGACACTGTTGGCAATGTTTCTAGACCTTTTGTTCTTGTTATAAATATTGAGATGAAAGAGCTTGAGATTCCAACAATCACTTATCCAATTGATGAGATGATAGTTGATAGTTCAACACTTACTGTCTCTGGGACTTTTGCAAGACCGGCTTCATTTGTTGAGGTAAAAATTGATGATGAGAGCTGGGTCAGAGCAACAACTGACGGATACCTTTGGCATAAAGAGCTTTCAAATTATGATGAGGGTGAGCACACGTTAACAGCAAGAGCAGTTGACATTTACAATCGACCATCTGATTCACATTCAATAAGCTTTACTTTTGTCCCTAGAGACAGCACTCCACCAGAAGTATTTTTTAAAACTCCAAGTGAAAACTCATCGTTTGAAATTGGATATGTCGAGTTTTCAGGTGATGCATCTGATGATTCGGGTATCGCTTTTGTCGAGTATCAAGTTGGTAATAGTTCTTGGGAAAAGGCAGTCGGAAAGGAAGAATGGTCATTCAGGCAAAATTTGGGTGAGCCTGGTATAAGTTCGGTTTTTGTGAGAGCTACAGACGCTTATGGAAACACTTCTGAGGCTGTTGAATTGAAAGTTATTATTTTAGATCCATTGGAATTTGTTTTTGAAGAAGCAGACAGTGATGAGCTGAAAAATGGCAAACTGGTTCTCGAGGTTTCTTGGAACAGAGAGCTTGATTCCGATCCCCAAGTAATCCTTTCGGGCGTCACAAATGGTTTTGAAACTGAGAATCTTGATGATAAAAAAATGATAATCAGAGCTGACCTCGGTGCTGGGCAAACTGACATTTTGGTCTATGGTTTTCTCAATGGAAGAGTAGAGAAATCTACAAGTGTCAAGTACCAAGCGGTTGTCAGTTTGACAATTGGAAGCGACATTATGGTTGTTGGCCGAAACATTGTGAAGATTCCAGAACCCGCATTGATTGTTGATGGCAGACTTTATATTCCATTTAGGTCTATGGGAGAGGCTTTTGGGGCAAAAGTTTCGTGGGACGCTGATACAAAAACCGCAAAATACCAATTGGGTGATTATTCATATGAAATGACCCTCAACAGTTCAACTGCAAAGGTCAATGGTGGGGCTATAGAGATGAGCAACGTTCCCCTGATTATTAGAGACCGAATGATGATCCCTGTTCGAGCTGTTTCAGAAGTGCTTGGTGCAGAGGTTGATTATGACGCTGAGACCAGGACTGCGACAATAACTTTGTAACATTTAACTTGACAGCGGTTCTCCTTATTGTTAGTATTTAAGCAAATACCAAAAGAGATGATTGATGACAAACAGAGATAAGGGATACATTTTAGCAGAGCTTTTTAAAGCTTTGGGCGACTTTTCCAGACTAAGAATAATCCGAATACTTGCATCAAATATGGAATCTGAGATTTGCGTCTCGGATATTGCAAAAATTCTTGGCATAACGACCCCTGCAGTGTCACAGCATATAAAAGTTTTGAAATCAATTGGCATCCTTGTCCCTGAAAAAAAGGGTTTCAGAGTGTTTTATAAAATTGATCGTGAAAAATTGATTGAGTATAAAAAACTTGTTGACGAGATGTTCGAGTTAGCTTCTATGAGATGTGAAAATTACCCTAACTGCTAACAAAAATTTTTTGCTATCAATGATAAGTAATCAATTAAATACTTAAGGAATAGAAAAATGAAGAAATCAACCTATTTTAATGTCTCGATGGTGCTTGTTATCACGCAGCTTGTTTACAAGTTGTGGGTGGAACTACCGAAGTCACAAGACTTGCTCACCCATTATTGGTTTGTAGAACCTGTATTTTGGTCAGGAACAATTGGATGGGCTGTTCTTATCCCGCTTATGTTTACTAAGAACAAGTATGCGTTTCTGGTTGCAGGGTTTGCTGGTATTTTAAATGGAGTTGTAGGTCTGATGTTCCCTCTTCTTCATGTTTGCAATCATTATTTTGTTGGTTCAAGCATTTTTGTTCATGGTTTGGCGATAGCATTTTTCTGCTTTAAAACCTATCGAACTCTTGAATAGTTATGGGGAGTGTGGCCCTTTATATCTGACATATCCCGAACTCGATTTGTTTTTGTATCTCGACTGGATTGCCTCTTTTGGACATCTGCTGTAACAACGTACACAAGAAATGCAGTTATCTCCAAATACAGGTTTTTTGTTGTCGTCAAACTGAATGTTGTTCGTCGGGCAATTCTCAACACACCATCCACAGGAAATACAATTTTCATCGACATAGTAATTGACCATATCCTCGTTATCAGCACCTTTTCGTTGGGCGTTGTCGCTTTTTCTTGATAACCAACTGTTACCTTCTTCGAGTGGTTCAAGGTTTATTATTTTTGAAATCAGTCTTTCGATCTTTCTTTCTGCCTTCATTAGTTTTGATCTGATTTGTTTGCCATTTTTTATTGGAATCCATCCAAATGGCGGAAGATTTATGTTGTTTGGCATCAGAACATTTGCGAAAAGATATGGTTTGTAACCGTTTTCTGAGAGTTGATTTGTGTAGTCGAAAGCTGTGTGTCCACCAAAAAGCCATGCACATGCGACCGCAAAAACTGGTGTGCCGTTTGCTTTTGGGAGTTTTTTCAAAAACTCAACCATGGGAGGTGGTGCAGTTGATGAATATACTGGAAACATTATACCAATTTGCTCAAAATCATCCGGAATTATTTCTTCAGCATTGATTTTTTCAATTGAATGTGTCTCCACAGAAAAACCCTTTAAGTTGAGTTTTTCTGAAGTCTTTTCAGCTACCCATTTTGTATTGCCGGTTCCGGAAAAATAAAATATGCTAATTTTACCTGATTTATCCATTAATGATTCTCCAATTGCTTTGGTTTTTGTAAACAAATCGATTCATTATGTGTCATATTGGTTAAGGAGGCAGAGATGAAATTGAGTCAAGCGATTCTTACAGTTTTTACAGCCATGATTATTATTGTATTGATTATGTTTTTTGTAATCAACGATATTGGAAATATTGAGAAAAAATGGCCAGATGATTGGTTACTACGAAACAACGGGGATTATAGGGAAACCAGCATAAAGACACATGAGTTTTCTTATGCAGATGGAATGCATACAAGAACAAGAAATAGTAAGGTAGTTCATGGAAATTCCTTTGTTTATACAGGATATGATGAGGATGGGGATTCTGATGTTTACGTTTTTGATGCAGATACCGGCGAAACAACCCAGGTAACAGATTCTCCTGCAGATGAAAGCAGATCAATCATAACTGAAGACTATGTTTTTTATGTCTATCGCGAGACAATAGAACATCACAACAATGTGATTTATATGTATGATAGAAGAACAGGCGAAAGAAAAGAGATAATCAGGAGCAAAAGTTACTATGCTGCACCTGTAAACTTCACGGATGGGAAACTTATATTCCAGGAAGACCTGAACAGATATTTGACGTACGACCCGATATTGGAAGAGACAAAAACAATCATTGATGGTATGGAGGTTTATAATATTGCAGTCGCTGGGGAAAATATTGTATGGTCGGCCGGAAATAGTGGTAATAACGATGTTTTCCTATACAACTTAGAAACTGATGAAAAAACAGTTGTTTGTCACGAGTATTATAACCAGTCAAATGCTTGTATTTCTGGTGATTACATAGTGTGGGAAGATCACAGAAATGAAGAAACCAGGCATGTAAAAGAGATTCCTAAAATGACAGTTTCTAATGATTGGAATGGAGAGATTTATGGGTACAAAATTTCTACAGGTGAAGAGTTTGTAATTGCAAGTGATGAGAATGTCGGTTTTTCAGATCCAAATATCGTGGGAAACAAAGTTTCCTTCTTTGCGTCTGTGCCAGAGGATCACAAATTTCCACAAAAAGGTGTTGTGATGCTTGCAGAGTTATCCGGCACTTCTGCAGTAGTAAAGCCTATCAGCACAACTTTTTCACGTAAAACATTTCCAAGTTTTTTTGGTAACTGGGTTGTTTGGGCGGATAGTCAATCTGAGGAGATGGATAGACCTAGTATTTATGGATACTCAATTATTGATGAGGTCGAGTTCCCAATATTAACTTCAGAGGATTTTGTAATACCATCGAGACGATCTGAAGATACGATTCTTCTTTGGACTACGTCAGATGAAGAAGATTCAGAACCGATAAACAGGGGTATTGTTCTGAGTAGATAAGAGTTTTTGAGATAAAAGGCAGACAAATCAATGTCTGCCTTTCCGATTTATGTGGTATTGTACAGAATATTTATCTTAAACATACCTTAATTGATTATAACTTGAGTAATTAGGTGGGTTAATTTATTTTTTAATTGTTGCTTCGGAGTTGACTTTATCAAAAAAAGGAGGAGTGAAATGAAAAGAATCGGCACTATTGTATTGGCGTTCGCTATAATCTGTTTGTCAATAAGTTTTTTTGGCTATGGTGGGAATGTTATGGCTACGGTGACAAAAGGTGGTCAGTTTGAGCAAATCGATTACTCAAGCGTAGAGTTCAAATTAGAGGCAGAGGGAGATATCATAGCTCTTAAGAACAGCTATGATGGAGAAAGCTTTTATTATCAGCTAAATAGAGAGGACTATAAAGCTGATATCTACAGGTTTTTTATCGATGAAAACCGATCTGAGCTTGTATTGGAAGATGTTTTTCAAGTAACAAATCCTGGTGTAGCCGATAATTACATTGTCGGATGGAAAGGATTTGAAAGTGGTAGAAAATCCATATTTCTTTATAGAACCGAAACTGGTGTAACAACTTTGCTTCCAGCCTATGAAGAAGGAAAATATCAGCAAATAAATGGTTTTAAAAATGGTAAACTTCTTTTCAGAAAGTGTTATCTACAAACTCAGGGTACTGAAACATTGCATATTTTTGATGTTTTGACCGGTGAAACCAAAACAATTTATGAGGATACTCATACAATTGCCTCATCATCGCTTCGATTTAACGATAAGTATGTGATATATTTGAGGTATCCAACTGAATTGCTAATCTACGATATTGAAAAAGAAGAGTTCGTTGATTTCAGGAAAAGGGGTATTGATGCTGAAAATTCGAGAATTACTCTAAGTGGAGAATACCTGTTTTTTGCTTCGGATCAATTAGAAGGTAACTCGTTAAGGAGATTAAGTTCAAGCAGTTATCCGATACTTTGCTCAAAACTTATGACATATCATATTCCCACAGGAAGGATTGATCAGATAAATGATATGGGACAAATCATCTCCCATCCGACAGCCTTTCCTGATGAATCAATATACTATACTTCCTGCATGAGAAATGATGCTGAACTTACTGATGTTTTCAAGATTTCGACTGGTGATAAGGTTGAAGAAGAACTTTTTAAAGTAGATGGAATTTCAAATAAGTCAATTTTGAGTGCGAACGAGAATTGGTTTTCAGTCTATAAAACAGAAGAAACTTCTTATCTATTGGAAATATACAACACACAGGATAAAACGTTCTGCAGTCTTGATTTTGACAGAGATGATTTGTACTTTAACATCAAACAGTCCAGGAGGGCAATTGTCCAATGGAATGATGAAGAATTCATGATTCTGAATTACCCAGACGGAGAAAAGAATACTTTAGTTGGGACTATTTATAGTAAGTAAAACGTAAGTACTCACAAAAAAAGCCCCTCATATGAGGGGCTTTTTTAAATTATTACAAATCTAACAAATTCCTACCACTCAGCCTCTGGTACAATTCCTTCTTCGACATCAAGACCGAAACCTATCGAAAGACTGAGATTTCCTGGTTGCTTAACCTGTTTCCAACATGCGTTGTTGGCGACCTCTGGCCACGCTTCACTCACACCATTTTCTCTTTCCCAGGTTCTATTGTATGTGTCGTTTCCACCACGGTTAATGTATAAACCAACATTCCACTCCCAGTGCCTTTGACTGTCCCCAGCAGGACCGGTTCTCTGCAGACAATAACCAAGCGATCTTGCAGTATAAAGCTCGTAGTTATCGTCCCCACCATAATCGATATGCACACCGTGAGAGTTTGTAATCGCCCCACCACAAAGCTCACCACCAGCATATTTATAGGTTTCACCGGTCTTGTTGCCATCATCGTCGTATTCATTGTAAACATTGTACATCAGGTAGTTATCGTCACCCTCTTTATCAATAAACCATGAGTTTGAGAAGTCGTGTGCGCCACCGTTCGATATGGCTTTGAAGACCTGATATGTATCATCACCAGATTCATCCAGAAGTTCAGTAAGACCCATGTGGGCAGTTCCTGATTGCACAAAGAAGCTTCCACGATATGAATCATTTCCTTCTATGTCGTTTAAGATTCCTGTGCCAAACCAGTATCCAGTGGCCTGCCCGTAAACACCACATTCGTAGAAGTCATCACCTTTACAGTCAAGGAGGATTCCGATTCCGCCACCCATTCCGTGGCCATCGCCCATGTCGGCACGACTTCCCCAGCCGGCTCCCTGAACGAATGTATAGTTGCGGTCATTATCATGTCCATGGTTTGCAGCAGTCTGAAGACCCCAGCCATCACCTGGTTTTCCAGTTCTGCTCCAACCTTCACCTTCGTATCCAGTTTCACCCAGATAGGTATCATCACCCTCGGAGTCAGCAAGAATTCCACATCCTCCAACAAAACCAAATGCCTGGCTTGTTCCAAGGCAATAATAAAGGTCATCTCCACCGAAGTTTAAAAGGTTTCCGACACCAAACTGACCAGCGCCCTGAGTGACGTTTCTTGCATAGAATGTGTCGTCTCCACCTTCATCAAGCAGAATGCCAACACCAAAGAAGCTTCCACCCTGTGCATTATCATAAGCTTTGTATTCATCGTCACCGGCATGGTCAACAAGGATACCAACACCCATCATTCCAAATGCCTGTGAACAAACTGTTGTTTTGTCTGATGAGTAGAGATCGTCACCATCCCAGTCAATAACTGTGGAAACTGGTCGGTTAATCATTCCTGTTGATGCGGCATTTCCAAGATAAGTATCACTTCCAGCAAGGTCGATGATCGAATAATATTCGTCACATTCCCAACTGTTATCTTCATTTTTGCCGTTGAATGCAAATTTTCCAAACGGAAGAGTCAACTCAAAATCGTATTTGGAAAGATTGATTTCATTACCTGGAATAGCTTTTCCATCTTCATCTTTTTCTGTTGAATCTTCTCTTGGGTCAGCGAAGAACTTTTTGAGTTCCTCTGTTATTGTGATGAGTGGGGTTGTTGCGTAGTAGATGTTTGCATAATCGAAATCGTGAGCCAAATCCCAGACGAGTTCAGATTGATCATCTGGTAATGTTTCCTCAAGATACTCTAAAAAATCTTCGTCATCATAATCTTTCGATGAGAGATGCATATATCGACCGATATTCATCATATCCTGGTATCTGTCTTTTGGGAGCTTTCTGAGTGCAAAATCTCTGTATTTACCTGTTCTTTTCATCTGAAGCAGATATCTTGCAAGCAGCTTTTGCAGTTTGATGTTGTCGATACCTTCGATTGCTTCGAGGTTTTTCTCTTCAATTTTTTCGAAATTGTTTTTGTAAACGATTTCTTTGGTGTCAGAGTTGTATTCAAGTGTCAGGTCAAATGCTTCAGCAATAGTCCTGATTGGTATCATGCTTCTATCTTTGATTATTACTGCAGGAGTTTCGGTAATTTGTTTTTTACCATTGACAATTATTTCTTTATTATCGATCGGCATTTCAATACTTTTACGATTGCCGATAAAATCTATATAATTGAGCTTTACTGTCCTTGTTGCGTTGTCCCAAAAAACACTTGCACCAATTGTTGATTCAAATGCTCTTATAGGTATGTAGGACGTTCCATTAACAATTTGCAATTCTATGCCCAAGTCAATATTCCCATTTGGAGTTGTGGCAATACTGCTGCCTATCTTGAATGTAGCGAGTTTTTTTGCAATTTCTTCCTTCCACTCTTCCGTATAAAGCCCTTCAAGCGCCTTTTCGAGTGGGTTTTCCTCGTCAACTTCCATTTTTGGAATATATGGAGGATACCACACAGTCATGTAGCCTGTTCTTGCTTGGGATGTAAGGAAATAGTTGAACATCGCATTTGGCTTGCCGGCGTATGCTCTTAATCCACCGGTTATCCTCTTTGTCCATCTTGGTAGATAATATGGGTCTTCCCAGCACTCAACAAAGTGAGGTAATACCATGTCTCCAGCAGATCTTTTCACCATCCCGTCGATCGAATCTCTGGTGATGTGAGAATCTTCTCTGGTTGTGTTTCCTTTTTCTAGGAGATAACCCAAAAGATCAGTTTCTGCAGTGATTTCATTTTCAAGATCGAAATCCATCGCTCCTACAAGTGGCTCATCAGCATAGATGATTGTTGGAATAATGAGGATTACTGCTACAAGAACTACGAAAAGCTTTTTCATATTGTCCTCCTTGAACACTGAACAATATGATAATCCTTAATCGGTTTTCCGCAACCAATCGCTTGCATTCTTTTTATTTTTATGTACATTAATTTTCAACATGGAATCAAAAACATCCAGTCAAGAAGAGCTTATTTCTCTCGGCAGGTGGTTTGGTGAGAGTCTTACAGGAAATGAAGTTATTGCCCTTGTTGGACCACTTGGTGCAGGAAAAACAACGTTTGTCAAAGGGATAGCTGAGGCTTTGGGAATAGAAGATATAGTTATTTCTCCTACTTTTGTGCTTCTTCGGGAATATGAGGATGGTAAGTTTCCATTGTATCATTTTGACTGGTACAGATTTGATTCGAGTGCTGATGTAGAAGATATTGGGTATTGGGACTATATTGCGATGGATGGCGTAAAGGTTATTGAATGGCCAAACAAATTTCCTGAGCTTATTCCCGATTCTACAAAGTGGATTGAGATTCAAATAATAGATGGTGGTAGAAAATTAATCTGGTAACCTATTCTCTCAGAATTCACAGAAGTGAAATCTGGTTTGTTCAGTTTATTTTAGATTCCTCAGATAATATATGCACAATTGACCGTATGGAGATGGATGGTAGTTATGGTTTGCTGAATGTTCACTGCATGGATTCTGGGGAAGAAAATCTTGTTTTTATGCTTGATAGATTAAAAGAGAGTTGCAAGTTTTCATATGAGCGAAATCAAACCTGATAGACATTTTAAGAGGGTCTCTGATATTCCTTTTAAGTTGCTTGAGGAATGGGGAATAAAAGGGATTCTAATTGATATAGACAATACTCTTGCATCAAGAGACAAAGAGGATTTTTTACCAGATGCTCTCGAATGGATAAAGCAAGTCAAAAAACTAGGTTACAAGATAACAGTTTTATCAAATGGTTGGGCTAGACGTGTAAAGAGGGCTTGTCAAATCATTGGAGTCAAACAGCTGCTTCCTGCACCAATTTTGAAGCCTCTGGTATTTGGATATAAGTTGGGGGCAAAAAGACTTGGAGTAAAAGTTTCAGAGTGTGTCATGATTGGTGACCAATTGTCAACTGATATTAAAGGTGCAAAAAAAGCTGGATTAAAAGCAATTCTTGTTGATCCTGTAAATCCCGACTCAGACCTACCATGGACGAAATTCAGGCGAAGACTTAGTAAAGAAAAGAAATAGAAGGAAGATTTTTAAATGCTTGGGAGAGTCAGCATTTTTTATTTTTCGGGAACAGGCAACGCCCGGAATGTATCAAGATGGATGAAGAAAAGTGCTGAATCAAGGGGTATTTCAACTGAGCTTATTGATATTTCACAACTTGAAAAAAGAAGGGTAGGAGAGATCGGTTCAGAAGAAACTTTGGGTTTCATCTCCCCCACTCATGGGTTCAATTACCCGCCTGTTGTGCTCCATTTTATCCTGAGGTTTCCCAGGACAAAATCAAAAAACAAAGTGTTTTTGATGAATACCCGGGCTGGAACAAAACTTGGTAGGCTTTTTGTTCCAGGACTTAGCGGTATAGCACTTCTTTTATCATCATTGATTCTGTTGTTGAAGGGATACAAGGTGATTGGTTTGGCGGCAATTGATCTTCCGTCAAACTGGATTTCTCTTCATCCAGGTTTGAATGATAGTAGTGTCAAAGCGATATATAAAAAAAGAAAAGAAGACACAAATAGATTCGCTGAAAAGATTCTTTCAGGCAGGAGAAGTTATAAGCCACTTTTTGAGATGGTCTTTGATTTGTTGGTCTTGCCCATTGCGGTTGCTTATTACCTAGCTGGACGATTTGTTTTGACAAAAACATTTGTTGCATCAAGCAGATGTACAGGGTGTGGTCTGTGTGTAAAAAAATGCCCTGTAAATGCGATTAAGATTGTTGATGGTAGATGCTTTTGGACATTGTCATGTGAGAGTTGTATGTGTTGTATGAATATCTGTCCTGAAAGGGCGATTGAAACAGCTCATGGTTTTATAGCAGTATGTGCGGTTGTTTTTTATTTGTGGATTCTGAAACTTTTTTATGGTTTTACAGGTATAGTGATTTCAAATGTGCTACTGAGAATGGCTGTAGGTACGATACTGTTTTTCGTTTTTGTGTCGATTTCTTATCTAATTATTCATCTGTTGATGAGGTTTCCATTCTTTGAAAAGATTATTGCTTATACATCTCTTACTCGATATAAATTCTGGAGAAGATACAGACCACTGGATGAAGAATGATTCCGATTTGCATTTTTTTCTGAAACAGTTTAAATTGTTTCTAAGGGGGCTGATATGACATTTGCTGAGACAGTCGAAAAACTCCTGAGTTGCGAAGGAGATAAAAGCTGCGGGTTTATGTATATCGTCAAGTTTGTAGATGGCAGTTGGGATGGAGGATTCACAGAAGATCACATTCTGCCAATGAAAAAGCGTGATGATCTTGTCAAATGCAAAAATTGTGAGCTAGAGGGTTACATGACTCTGACAGATTTTCATGTGGATGAAATGAGGAGACTTGGTTCAGAGCAGTTCACAATGCAGTATAAAACCGCACTCGAATTGGCTATGAAAAGCCGAATTACGATGCACAAAAGACCAAAATAGCCTATCGTAAACTCAGCTCAAAGATCTGAAGTCCTGAGTCGCTCTCAAATTGATTCCTCTTGTAATCGCCGAATTTTGATTCAATCTTGAATCCGTTGTAGTGAAGCAACATGTCGATTTCCTGCGGGTATAGTATCCTGATACTTAAGGATTCCGTTTTTTCATAGCCGTCTTCAAATTCAAAGTACAAAGTTATATTATTTATTTGTGTTTTATTATCATAGTTAGGGCTTTCCTCGATGGTGATGGATTTGCCAGTTTCTGGGTTAACAAATTTTGCATGGAAAAACCTCGTATTTGGATCTCTAGAAAGAACTTGTAAGTTTGGATTGAAGATAGAAATATAGAATCTACCATCTTTTGTGAGATGTCTTTTAACATTTGAGAATAACTGTTCGATGTCCGATGTTTTGTGAAGATGAAGAATGGAGTTGAATGGGATATATATCATCCCAAATTTCTTTCCCAGATCAAATTCTCTTATATCAGATTTTATCCATTCAATCTTTAGATTTTTTTCCGAAGCTTTCTTTTTACCTTGCTCAAGCATTGAATCTGATATGTCAATTCCGGTTACGTTCTTACCTGATTCTGCAATTGGGATAGCTACTCTTCCAGTACCACAGCAAAGCTCTAAAACGTCTCCTTCTGACTTGTTTGCTTCGGTTATCCAAAATTCCAGTTCAGATTCATACCCACCTCGCAGTGCATCGTATAAAACCCCATCGTAAAGTAGCTCATTTGCCATTTCTGCACTCCTTTTTCCGAAGGAGTATAGATAAGTTTTTCAGTTTGTCAAACGGCTTGGAAAATCAGTAACCGTATCGTTCCTGTTTCCATGGATCACCGTGATTGTGATAACCATAGTTTTCCCAGAATCCCATCTTATCTTCAGCCATGAATTCGACTCCGGTAACCCATTTTGCACTCTTCCAAAAATAGAGTTTTGGAACAACCAGTCTTACCGGCGCACCGTGTTCAGCAGTTATTGGAACTCCACCAAAATGAGTGGCAAAGATAACATCTTCGTCAAAGAATTCATCTATTGGAAGATTTGTCATGAAACCTCCCATCGCATGAACCATAACAAACTTTGCGTTAGGTGATATTTCTACAAGGTCTTTGACTGCACTAGATTTGATGCCTTCCCAGGTTGTGTCGAGTCTCGACCATCCAGTGACACAATGTATGTCGCAATCGAGCTTTATCTTTGGAAGGGAAATGAATTGATCAAAAGAAAGTTCAACGTCTTTGTCAACAAGTCCAAAAACCTTGAAAGACCAATCTTCCTTTTTTATGACCCACGTTTTTCCATAGTGAAGAACAGGCAGATTTGATACGAGTCTCTGTCCTGGGGGTACTCTGTTCTTCTCTTCGTCTTTCATCCCTCTTATCGCTTATATATCCAGCTGATCTTGTCTCTTCGATCTTCCCATGGATACGTAACGAAGAATTGCAGTGGCAGGAATGATTCGTCAATCCCGTCACTTTTTGCTTTGCTATAAAGAGCGTTTGAAACTGCCATGAATTTAATTGGCAGATTCATTTCTATTGATGCCTGCTTAATAAGCTCAAACCCTTTTTTATAATCTTCAAACGTGGTCATTGATTTTATGTGGGGGTTTCCGACAATTGATGTGAATCTTGCATGAGCACCAAATGCTACTTCCGAGGCAAGTTGTTTGATACCTTCTATTGTGCTTGTGAATGGTCTGTATGGATTGATAACAAGGCAGAATTCGTACTCATCTTTCTTAAGCCTAGGGATAATTTGACCAAGAGCTGTTGCACCTTGTTTGTCGCCACCAACATCAATGACCAGGTGTTTTGATGTGTCAGCGATCCATGAGTATATCCTTGGTGGGACGATTGGCATATCAGCAAATGCTACCTCACCCTCTGGCATCAGTACTTCAAGTCCGTTTTCCCTTAGAATGTCTGCGCTATTTCGAACCCTGATATAGGGTTTTACGACATCGTAGTCAAGAAGTGCAACGGGAGTATTATTTTGTTTTAGGTTCAGAGCATAGTTTATAGATATTTCTGTTTTTCCTGCACCAACAGGTCCCGCAAATATGGTAATTCTAGGTTTCATTATTTTTTATATTATACCTTTCTTCTGAAAAAATTCCCCAACACAGTTATCTTTACTCAAAACAACTTTCCCTGAGCTTGAGAGTTTCTTCTCCAAATCATTAAAGAATCTTTCATTAAAAGCCAATGGGCCTGTAAGGATTATTTCTTCTGTTCCACAAAGTGTTGAGATTTTTCTTCCAACTTCTTTGTGTATGGTGTAGATCATTGCATCATACACAAGTTTTGCCTTTTCGTTTCCGTTATCGATCATTTTGAAGACTTCATCGATGTCTGATGTTCCAAGATGAGCGTACAAGCCACCTTTGCTTCTGATCTTTTCAAGCATCTCTTCTTTTGAGAATTTGCCAGAAAGTGCCATTTTATATGGGCATCTTTGTTGAAAGAAACCTGTTCTTGTAGGAGTCATTGGTCCTTCGCCATCGTAGGAATTTGTAATATCGATGACTTTTCCATTATCCTGTGCACAAACAGAGATCTCATCCTCAGCAAGATATACAGTTACGGTTTTTTTTTCATCCCCTGCAATGAGATGGTCTAGAGTTCTTGCGACCATCCTTCGCTCGATCTTTGGGGTGCCTGAAAGCTTTGCAGTATCTGAAAGGCAATCGAAGGTGTGTGGATATGCAAGGATTGCCTTTTTCGGTTTGATGGCATGAATGAAAACCCCTGTCAGGTTTGCATTGTCATGTCCAAATTCATTGTCTTTCAATGAATTTGCAAGCTCATCAGTCAGATCTAAAAATGGCTCGGATGTTTTCTTTGTCATACCAAGACACGCAATTCCGATATCAAACTCAGGAATATTCATCTCCGATGAAATCTCTTTGATGGTATCATCGAAGTTGTCAGCGGAATCTGGGTAATCGATCGTTATGTATTTGACATCTTTTATATTATCGTCAAAAAATCCAATAATCATGGCATCGGGCATTGGGTATGCAATTATTGCGCTCATCATCTCCTCCAAGGTTCATCCTGCTGATTCTCAATGAAGTAATCAGGATTTGGGATTTCAAGTGATTTTATTATTTCTCTGGCTTCTTTTTGGAGTTCTTCATCGGCAGCAGGTCCAAAGAAATCAATCTGTATGTAGCCCTTTTCGATTGGAATATCTATAAGGATAGCACTATTTGTATTTCCTTCGAATTGGACTTCTGATTCCAGCCACCTTCCTGTGATGCCATTTACTTCAAATTTTTCCTTCTTTACAACCTTGACTCCTGGAATCTCTCCTGGAATGATCAGCGAACTAAAATCACCTGCCTTCATGGATGAGTCATAAACGCATGCACAAGTCAGAGCATACTCAAGATCATTTATGTCATTTGTTGATTTTAGGTTTAATGGCCTTTTGCTGAATGTGACGTATCTGTAATACCCCTGTATTTTTAAGTCATCCCCACCAAAATCAAACATGTGCCAGGACTTTTTCAATGTTAGAGAGTAAAATGGTCCCTCGTATTTGTATACTTCAGCTTTATTCTGTATCTCACCGCATCCAGCTGCAATAATTAAGCTAACTACCAGAATCAAAGAAATAATTCTCGTTTTCAATTACAATACTCCTTATCGATTTCTCAATTGTTTCCAGATTCTCATCATTGGTTTTCCCAGTGATTCGAACAGTCCCCAGATCAAGTGGAACTACCATCCTAATTGTTATTAAATTGTTCTCACGAGTTTTGTTCCACCATATTTTTCTATAACCCAAGGTTGCAGTTGTAGACTCGATGATTTGTTCACCGGGATTAGATTTCCCTGATTCCTTTGCAGGAACGTTTGCAACGGAGAACTGGTCAAAATTCCAGTAGATGCTTATTCTGCCATATTCGGAAACAAACTCGACACTAGACTTGTTAATGATTTCCTCAGAATGGGTTGGCACTATTAACGAAAAAAGGTCGTTCTCAAAACGATTCCAATCACTACCATCACCACATCCAACCGACATAGATGTGACAATAATAAAAAAAACGAGAACAACTTTCCGCATCGGACTAGATTTTAGTGTGAAACCCTAAGTTCTCAAGGTTATTGAGGTTTCTTTGATTAAAACTCCATACTGCTTGGACCTGATTGGTTATTGTAAATGTCGAGTTGTTTCATATCCTTGTCGGCAAACTTTCCTGCAACGACTGGAAGATTCTTCTTTTCTTGCCATTCTTGATATCCCCTGACGACAATGAGCTCAACATAACCAAATGTAATTAGTGCGACAAATGGCCAAACTGAAAGCGATGGAACCTGAGAAGCTGGACTTGCGATATATTTTATCAAAACGGGGATTGTCACGAAAATTACCATCAATACTCTAAGTACCCAGATTGCCCAAAACCTTCTTTTGGTCGCAGTCCATGATTTGGCAATAGATGTAAAAAGCCCGTTGTTTGCAAGGATAAAATATGGAATGTAAGAGAGCTTTGACCAAAACAGAGAGATGACTATAAGATAGGCGATGATTGATAATACTGAATATGTTGCGGCGATTGATCCTGTGAAGCCAGAACTCAGGGAAACAATAAACCAAAGTAGCACTAATGATATTAACCCGCCAGCAACAAGGAATGCTGTGTATGTGATCATCTTTATAGAGTAGTATTTGATTCCATTGAAGAATGTTCTTTGAGCGATATGTTTGGGGTCGACACATCCGATTAGATATCTGCTTCCGCCTGCGCAGGCAATTGCTCCAAGAAAAATCCAAATGAATGAAAAAATAATAATAGCTGTAATATTTTCTGTTGAAGGCATATTGATAAAGTCAATTATTTTGCTTGTAAATGATGCATTTGTGCTTGATATGTATGTAAGCGATACAATTTCTGTAACTAAAACTGAAAGGTATAATGATGCAGAAAAAGCTGCTCCGATGCCAAACAATCCGGCACCATGTCTGGGGATCATACGATGAATTGTTCTATTCCAAAAATTAGTCAAAGTCTCCTCCTTTATTAAGTTCTATATATTTTTTTGCAACCTTTGAAATCGAAATTGCATAGAAAAACCATGAAACAATTCCAAGAATAACTATAACTGGAGAATATGAGATAATTGTTAGAACAGAGTTTGGGTTTGAGCTAATAGTGTTTGAAATAATCAAAACAAGGACTCCTACCGGTATTATTATTGGAAATGTTGATGTGACGTACTTCGAGAAATTTTCGAGAGAAAAGATTATTGACTCTCTGAAGCTGCTTCCGTTTAAGTAGTAAAATCTTGCCGGGATAAAAGGAATGAGTAGAGATGACATAAGGATGTATGAGATAACTTTGGCTAGAATCGAAGATAATCCAGTTTTCAGTAATAAGAATTCAACGAAGAATCCAGAAAGCCCTGAGAGAATGAAAACCGGGGATAAACAAATCAAGAAAAGAAGAATTTTTTTCCAGTATTTTTTTATCGAATCTAAAAAAGAATCATTAGCTTCTCCAGAAGCAGAAAGAACAAAGCCATAAAATCCAGATTCGATCAATGCTAAAACAATTAACATTGATACCAAAAAGATAAACATCAAAATGATGTTTTGTGCGCTTTTTGGGGCAGATGTTGAAATCTTAAAAACAGTCGCGAGGTGGTCGACGAGGAAAATATTTCCATTTGCTTGTAAAAGATAAGAAACAGAACCAGTGATATTGAGGATATTGGAGTATATGTAAACTATAGAAGATGCAACAAAAATAAAGGCTGAATAATACAATGTGGCAAATGTCACATACACAGGAAAGCTCGTATGATCGACATTCATCTTCTGTATTTTTTTCTCATAATGCTGATTTCGCACATATTAATTGTAGTACATTTTCTGATTTAAGTCAAAAAACTCTTTCGTTTTTGAACTTTTCCTATTAAACTGTTGATATGAGTCCGGATGTATTAATCATAGCAATTGCATTTGCTCTTGGAGCAGCTGGAATTCTTGCTTCGTCGAAACTGAAGCTACCTTCAATCTTATTTTATTTGGTAATTGGAATTTCTGCTGGACTTATCTTTGGTGAATCTGGTCTTGGGCTAATATCAACTAGTAGATTAAATACTTTTTCTGCATCAATTATTGGACCAATTGTTGGGTTGATAATCTTTGAAGGAGCAATGGCCCTTAATCTTGATAAACTTCGAGCCACGAGCAAGCCTGTAACAAATCTGATCATCTTTGGGATGCCAATAACTATTGTTCTGACCGCAGTTTTAGCAAGGCTACTATTTGGAATCGACTGGCTTCCAGCGGTTCTCATCGGTGCAATTCTTTCTGTAACTGGCCCAACTGTTATCACACCACTTTTCAAAAGGGTCGATGTAAGACCTTCTATTGAGAAAATTCTTTCTGCAGAGGGGATACTTGCAGACGTTGTTGGTGCGGTTATCTCCATTCTGGTTTTAGAACTTATTCTGTCTCACGGTTCAACATCAGAGATTCTGTGGCATCTTGTAGAAAGGATTTTTGTTGGTTCTTTCTCTGGGTTTATTATTGGATGGGGAGCTGTTACAACCATCAAACTTGCCAATTTGAAAGAAACAGCTCCTGCTGTCGCTGTCACTTTTGGCACTGCGCTTCTTGCCTATATGATCCCAGAGATTTTATTTAACTTGCCTGAAAGTGGAATCATAAGTGCAGCTGTTGCAGGTCTTGTGATGGGCAACATGAAGTATAAGGAACGAAAAGCCTGTCTCGAGTTCAAGGGGGAGATTGTAACGTTGGCCATCTCAATGGTTTTTGTTATTCTTGCTGCAACAATTGACCTTCAGACACTAACCTCTAATGGATGGTTAGGTGTCGTTTTTGCCCTTGGTGTTATTGTTTTTGTAAGACCGCTTATGGTTTTTACTTCAACGATGGGTTTAGTGTTGACCGCAAAAGAAAAGCTTTATCTTTCACTAACTGGACCTCGTGGAATTGTCGCTGCATCTGTTGCCTCTCTTGCTGCAGTTCAACTTGCAGATGCTTATCCACAAGATGGGACAATGATAAAAGCGCTTGTTTTCATCGTTATTATTGTGAGTGTTACTTTTGTTTCCTTTATGGCAAAACCCCTTGCCAGAAAGTTGGAGGTTGTACCTATGAAAATAATTATTGTTGGTGCAAATGCAATAGGGATTGAGCTTGCCGGTATTCTCGAAAAAAGAGGTGACCGGGTTGTGATGATAGATATTGACCCAATCAAGGTTGAAGAGGCAACAAAGGCCGGTTTTGAAGTTGTTCTTGGTGATGCCACGATGCTTAGTGATTTAAAGAAAGTTGATGTGAGTGATGCTAAACATTTGATTTTGGTTACCACATCCGATTCTAAGAATTTGATGATTGCTCAAATTGCAAGATCAAAATGTGGGATTGAAAATATTGTGTGTATGATTTCAAAACCTGAGAGAATGGAAGCATTCGAAAAACTCGGTATCAGAACGATGAGTCCAACAATTTCCTCTGCCCAAACGATTGAATCTTTAATCCATCACAGCTCGGCATTTTGTCTTTTGGGTGAAAGCGATGGTAATGTGATTGCGGATGAGCTTACTCTTTCCAATTCAACTGTTTTTGGGAAAACCTTAAGAGAGATAGGTCTTCCAAATGGTGTGATTGTGGCGCTTGTCAGAAGGCACGGAACAGCACATATTCCACTTGGAGATTTTGCCTTACAAAAAGGTGATGTCGCAACAGTGTTTGCAAGAAAAGAACAAGTCTCAGCCGTCAAAAAAATACTTGTTGGTTAGATTATTATTTGCTTTTGTTTTTCTCTCGCTCTTCGCGCATTTTAACGAAGTCGATGAAATCAAGTATCTCTTTTTTGCTGGAGTTGTTGAGTTCACTGTTCATGCGGATGTTAAGCTTGATATCGTCAAGACTGGTTTCATCAACATCGAGTAGATATGACAAGTTGATTCCCAAGAAATCTGCGAGTTTTTTAAGCGTTTTTATCTGGGGGGTAAACCGTCCTCGTTCAAGTTCAGATAGATTCGATTGGGGAATTCCAGTACCTTTTTGAATGTCTTTTTGGGTGTAGTTCAGCTCAATTCGGAGCTTTCTGATTTTTTCACCTATTGTTTTTTCTTCCACAGAAACTCAGCTTAGCAGAAAAAAATAATTTTGCAATAATATCTTATAGGTATGATTGTATCCGTACAATTGTTGATGAAGAAGTTTTTTGATAATGCCTAAAAATTTTGTATAATGTATGTGTATGCCAGTTTCAAAAGAAGTCATAAATATTTTAGGAAAATCTGAAACAATCGATCTGATAAAAGTACCATCGATTCGAGAGAAGGACTCTATTTTAGCTCTTCCAGCCCATACCGAGATAAAGCTTAATATAATAAACTTTGAAAAATATATGGATTATCCAACAACAATTCCAATTGCTTACAGAAGATCGGGTAAAATTGTTGGGCTCATCGTTGGAATTCCAATTGAAAAGTTTGATGGAGATGAGACATTCCCTGATCCAGACATCAACAAAAGAAACACCGTGTATACTGTTGTGATTCAGTATGATGATTCTGATGTTGCAAAGGTTTTGGAAAAGGAATATCTTGCGTATCTGAGAAGGTATAATATCAAAAATGAGTCTAGACATATGAGGTGTGATTGGGTCAAAGGTAGTGGTTTTAGAAAGCTGAAAAATATTTCTGAGTGGAAGGTCGAAGGGTTTGATATTTGTTATTGTAAACGGGAGATATTAAGTGTTTGATATTGTTTTTAAGCATGGAATTTCTTGTAGATATGAGTCTGCTAGGATAAAATCTTCCACTCGATTAAGGAGGCTGAAATGCCTATAAGTATGGTATGTGGACTTCAGTGGGGGGATGAGGCGAAGGGAAAAGCCACGCATCTTCTTTCTGATGGAATGGATTATGTCGCAAGGTTTGCAGGTGGGCCAAATTCGGGTCACACGATTGTTTCAAATAATGTTAGAACCGCTCTTCACGTTATCCCCGCAGGTATAATGAAAGAAGGTGTTATAAACCTTATGGGTTCTGGTATGGTTCTTGATCCCGTTGGATTGGTAACCGAACTAGAAGGTGTGTCAAAACAGATTGATTACAAAGGAAGACTATTTGTTTCAGAGGGTGCCCATCTCATTTTTGAATATCATAGGTATCAGGAAAAACTTGATGAAAAAGCAAGGGGTAAAGGTTCTATTGGAACCTCGATGCGTGGAATCGGTCCTTGTTATGCTGACAAAATTAATAGAATTGGTATTAGAGCCGGTTTGCTTCTTGATGAACCTCGACTTCGAAGAATATTAAATAAGAATCTCACACGAAAAAATAAGATTTTCGAAGGACAATACAAAGCTGCGCCTCTGACTCTTGATGAAGTTATAGACCCAATCTTAAAAACAATTCCTGTTATAAAACAACTTCTAGCAGACACATCAAGAATCGCTTATAAAGCGGTTTCTGAGGGTAAGAATATTTTGCTTGAAGGAAACCAGGGGATTCTTCTTGATCTTGACCATGGAACATATCCATATGTTACATCATCGTCATGTCTGCCAGCGTCTGGTATGTCAACTTTCGGTCTTTCACCGGTTCATCTGACCAGAATTATTGGGATTTCAAAATCTTATCAAACCCGAGTTGGAAAGGGACCATTCCCAACAAAACTTGATGATGAGGTTGGACAAGAGATTCGTGATCGTGGAAACGAATATGGTACAACAACTGGAAGACCAAGGGACTGTGGATGGCTCGATCTTGTTGCTCTTCGGTACGCAGTAAGAGTTTCTGGTGCAACGGAGCTTATGCTAACTCTACTTGATGTTTTTGATACATTTGATGAAATAAAAGTTTGTACTTCATATGAATTGAATGGTGAAAAAACTGAATACTTCAATCCAGATAGCGGTATTTTAGAGATTGTAAAACCTCAGTATAAATCTTTCAAAGGATGGAAAACCGATTTATCAAGTGAGGTTTGGATTGATAATTTCCCGAAAGAAACCTTGGATTATATTGCTTTTATCCAAGATTTTATTGGGATTCCAATAACTATGGTTTCAGTTGGACCTGAGGAAAAACAGACCTGCAGGAGAAAAAAATGATTAAACGTTATTCTACCCCCGAAATGGCTGCCGTTTGGGATAGACAGCATCGATTTGATTTAATGAAGGATGTTGAGGTAGCCCTTGTTGTTGCTTGGGGCAAACTTGGAGAGATCCCATACGATGCAGTTGATAGAATCAAGAGAAATGTAACCTTTACTCTCGATAGGGTCGATGAACTTGAAAGAATAACAGACCATGATGTCGTCGCATTTATAACAGCACTTGGTGAAACAGTTGGTGAAGATGCTTGTTATATTCACAAAGGTGCAACATCATCCGATATTCTTGATACGGCAACATCACTTCAGATTATGGAATCTGGGAAAATACTCGTAAATGATCTGAAAAACGTTCTTTCAACCATCAAAAAAAGAGCATATGAATTCAAACATACTCCAATGATGGGAAGAACTCATGGCATACACGCTGAACCAATAACTTTTGGTTTGAGGCTTCTTTCTTGGTTTGCTGAACTCAAAAGAGACCTTACAAGACTGGAAAACGCAATAGAAGTAAACAGAGTTGGCAAGATGTCTGGAGCAGTTGGCACATATGCAAACCTTCACCCAGACCTTGAAAGATATATGTGCGATGAACTTGGTATGAAAGCTGATCCAATCAGTACCCAGGTAATCTCAAGGGATAGACATGCTGAATACTTGCTTGCGCTTGCTCAGATTGGAGCAACAATCGACCGAATTGGGACAGCACTCAGGACAAGCCAACGAACAGAGCTTGGAGAGGTTGAAGAGGCTTTTGGGAAAGGTCAAACAGGCTCCTCGGCAATGCCCCATAAAAAGAATCCAAAAACATCCGAGCAACTTTGCGGACTTGCAAGACTTTTGAGAACAAATGCTTTCACTGGGCTTGAAAATGTTGCCCTCTGGGATGAACGTGATATTTCCCACTCGTCAGTTGAAAGAATAACACTTCCCGATTCATCAATCTTGACGTCATACATGCTTAGAAAACTCAACAAGATAATAACGGGGCTTGTTGTACATAAGGAAAGAATGCTTGAGATAATCAATATCACAGGTGGTGCTGTTTTCTCAGGTAGGTTGCTAGTTTCCCTTATGGGTAGAGGATTATCAAGAAGTAAGTCATATGAAATAGTTCAAAGACTGGCAATTCCAGCATCAAAGGGAAAAGGAAATCTTAAGGATTTGGCAAAAAATGATGAGGATGTCAAATCGGTACTGAGTGATCCAGAACTGGACTCAATTTTCGATTTGAATTATTATCTAAGATACGTAGATACTATTTTTATGAAAGTCATGGAGGAAACGAATGAAGAAGTTGTATGAAGGAAAAGCAAAAGCTCTTTTTGAAACTGATGATCCAGATGTATTGATTGCAGAATTCAAAAATGATTTGACGGCTTTTGATGGAACAAAACATGATGAGATGGCGAGTAAAGGTGAAATCAACGCTCAGATTTCTGCAATTATTATGAAGTATTTGACCGACCAGGGAATTCCAAATCATTATATTGATCATATTCCTCCAATCCAGCACAAGGTAAAACGTGTTCAAATACTTCCAATTGAGGTCATCATCAGAAATGTCCTTGCAGGCTCAATTTGCAAACGTTTTGGACTCGAAGAAGGAAAACAGCTCTCAGAACCGTTGATTGAATTCTGTCTTAAGGATGATGCACTTCATGATCCTTTCATCTGTAAAAACCATGCCATCCTTTTCGGATGGGCTACAAAAGAACAGCTTGACAGAGTTACTGAGCTTACATTTAAAATAAATGAACATATGAAAGCATTCTTCGCTGAGGTTGGATTAAAACTTATTGATTTCAAGATTGAATTTGGATTGTTCCATGGAGAAGTCATTCTTGCGGATGAGTGGACACCTGATACCTGCAGACTTTGGGACTTTGAAACAAACGAGAAATTGGATAAAGATAGATTTAGAAGAGACCTTGGTGGTGTCATGAAGGCATACAAAGAGGTTGCAAGGAGGATAAGTGGAGTTTAATGTTGAGGTAGTAGTTGAATTAAAGCCAGATATTCTTGATCCACAGGGAAAAACCATCAACAAAGCTGTTTCACAGTTTGGTTTTTCTGCTGTAAAATCTGTCAGAGTTGGTAAAAGTATAAAACTTAAAATCGATGCTGATTCAAAAGAGA
Organism: Caldisericia bacterium; assembly: GCA_963674785.1. GTDB lineage: Bacteria > Caldisericota > Caldisericia > JAAYUI01 > JAAYUI01 > JAXGMQ01. Next base: position 2,206,002 of record OY771555.1, on the reverse strand, counting down.
AGGCAATTGAGTTGGCTACTGAATTATCCAACAAACTTCTTGCAAATCCCGTTATGGAAGTGTTTATGGTAAGGGTGGACGAGTGAAAGTAGGAGTTCTTGTTTTCCCCGGAAGTAATTGCGATAGAGACGCTTTGTGGACTGCTGGTTCATTGACTGGTAATGAGTCTTTTCCAATCTGGCACAAGTCGGCTGACTTAAACGGTGCAGATATGGTGATTGTTCCTGGTGGGTTTTCCTATGGTGATTATCTCAGGTCAGGTGCGATTGCTCAGTTTTCTCCAGTCATGGAGCAGGTGAAAAAGTTTGCAGAAAATGGTGGAAGTGTTATAGGTATCTGCAATGGATTTCAGATTCTGACAGAATGTGGACTTTTACCTGGAGCGCTACTGCAAAACGATACCCTGAGGTTTGAGTCCCGCTGGGTCGAGATCGAAACCAAAACCACAAGAACACCATTCACAAAGAACCTCAATGCTGGTCAAATTCTTAAAATCCCTATTGCTCATAACGAAGGAAGATATTTTATAGATAAAGATGGTCTGGATAAACTTCTGACAAACAACCAGGTTGTTTTCACCTATCACAAAAATAATCCAAATGGATCAATTTATGATATTGCTGGAATATGTAACATCGATGGAAATGTTGTTGGAATGATGCCTCATCCTGAAAGAGCTTGTGAATTGATCGTAGGGTCAGCAGATGGAAAAGCTTTTTTCATGGATCAGTAACTAAAACTAAGGAGGAGAATGGCCAGAGCAAAAAACCTGAACAGAATGATTTACAAAGATCGAAAGGACAACCGAATCGCAAGACAGGTTGCCAGAAGAGTCACAACAACCCTTGAAAAGAGAAAAATTGAAGGGTATTCAGTTACCCTTGTTGCCGGAAAAGTTATTGTCGGATTACCAGATGATCTTGAAGGCACAAAAAAAGAAACTTTGATTGATGCGATTTTACAAACAAGACAATCTGAGCTGATCGAGTTTAAGGGTGAAAAAATCAGAACAAAAAACGCTCTTGATGATGATGAGGTTCAGGAACATTTTGCAGAATTGCTATCGAAATATCTTCCAAAGGAAACAAAACTTTCAGGTATTGCAGAAAGTGGCACGCTTACACTTGTTGGAAAAGTAAGCAATGCACACGCCAAAGAAGCTGCAGTTGACCTTGCGAATCGAACGCAAGGAGTCTCCAAGGTAATTGACAATTTGAGAATCCCCTATTCTGTGGGTGATATTGATCTAGCTAATTCAGTGATTTTTGAATTGGGTTCAAATCGTGATATTAAAGTGTATCACCTTCAGGTTTTTGCAAAATCTGGACATATTTTCTTAAGTGGAAATGCTGGAGATAAAAATTCAATAACACTTGCTGAAAACACTGCTGAGAAAGTAAGCGGTGTGAAATCTGTTTCAAATGGAATAAGGCTTCATGGAGAAGGTGAAAACTCAGATGATCTTTTGACCAAAAAGATTGAAGCTGAAATCAAGAAGTCTCAAGATGTTAGAGCAAGAGATGTTAAGGTGACAGCAATCGATGGTTATGTTTTTTTAAAGGGTTATGCAAAAAATACGGCCGAGATAATTGCAGCAGAAAGTCTTGTTTCAAAAATTAATGGTGTAAAACGTCTTTACATGGAATTGGAGCCGCGAGTTTGATAAATTGCAGTATTAAGGATTTTATTTTAGAAATTGTTTTAAAGAGCTTAGAAAAACTTGGGGTATCAGATCACAAATTTGACATTCTCAAACCTGATACTCCTGACCACGGTGATTTTTCATCAAATGTGGCAATGACTCTTGCAAAGAAATTAAAAAAATCTCCAAGAGCTATTGCCCAGGAAATCATCGATAATATTGATCAGGAAGCCTTCGAAAAAATCGAGATTGCAGGACCAGGATTTATCAATTTTTTTCTCTCTGGCGATATTCTAATCAAGTTTGTAAAACATGCGAATTCTGATGATTTTGGAACGTGGGATTCTGGAAAGGGAAAGAAAATCCAGGTTGAATTTGTGTCTGCAAATCCAACAGGTCCTGTGACTGTTGCAAATGGTCGTGGTGCCCCCCTTGGAGATACTATTGCCACCCTTCTTCGGTGGGTTGGTTATGATGTTGAAAGAGAGTTTTATGTTAATGACCGTGGTGCAAAAATTGGTCATCTGGCTGATTCTCTTGAGGCAAGGTACAGACAAGCACTTGGGTTACCCTGGGAACTAACAGAAGAAGGTTACCCTGGGGAATATCTTCTTGATATTGCCAAAGATTTGGTAAATGAGAATAATTCACTTCTAGATTTAGGCGATGATGAAAGACACCAATTCTTCCGCGATGAAGCTGTCAAAAGAATTGTCTCCTGGCAACGAGATGTTTTTTCCAAGTTTGGAGTGGATTTCGATGTTTGGTTCTCCGAAAAAAAGATGGTAGAAACTGGAGAAATCGAAGACACACTTAAAAATCTTACCGATAAAAATGTGCTTTATGACAAAGATGGTGCAACTTGGATGCGCTCAACAGATTTCGGAGATGACAAGGATTTTGTTATTGTTAAAAGTAATGGTGATGTTACATATACTACCACTGATATTGCCTATCATGTAAACAAGTTCAAACGCGGTTTTGATCATGTGATCGATGTTATGGGTGCCGATCATCATGGTCATGTTGGGCCAATGGAAGCTGGTCTTGAAGCACTTGGTTATGACAAAAAAAATCTTGAGTTCCATCTTTACCAACTTGTTCATCTTTTCCGAAGTGGAAAACAAGTTAAGATGAGCAAAAGCAGTGGTGAGTTTGTCACACTTGAAGAGCTGCTCGATGAAGTGGGTGTTGATGCTTCCAGATATTTCTATTTGATGAGGTCATCAGATACTCACCTCAACTTTGATCTTGATCTTGCAAAAAGCAAATCAATGGACAACCCTGTTTATTATGTCCAATATGCTTATGTAAGATGCAAAGCTATTCTAGCAAATGATGGTTTGCCAGAAGTTAATCTTGATGATGAAATTTCTTGCTTTGATGGTGATACCGAATTGAATTTGGTGCGAGATTTAATATCTTTCCCTGATGAAGTTTTAGGTTCTGCGAAATCAAGAACTCCAAATAGAATCTGCACATATGCTGAGAAGTTAGCGAATTCCTTCCATAGTTTTTATCATGATTGCAGAGTTTTAGGTGAGTCTTCTGAAGTTCAGAAACGAAGATTATTGCTTATTTTTGCCACCATGAAAGTTATAAAGTCTGCCCTTTCTATACTCGGTGTATCTGCACCTGATAGGATGTGATCAATGCCAGATAGTGTCGTTAAATACGAAGCAAGCTATGATAAAGAGAACAATATCCTTTTCTGTAAGTTTATTGGTTCACCAAAATCAAATTATGATGCGGAGTTTATAGCAAACAAGAACCTTGAATGGTATCTTAAAGGCGGGAATACAAAGGTTTGGCAGATAATTGATACCTCTGAGATGGGAATGGCGCATCCGAGATACGTCAACAGGTTTTCAGAGCTTGATGCCCCAAACTCGAAAAAATATGTTATTGATTATTGTACGGTATGTTCGAATATGCTTGAGAGGATCGCAGCAAAACTTTATGACACGCTGTCAGGAAATCCTCGTCCCATCTTTCCGACTGTTGAAAAAGCGAAAGAGTGGGTCTTAAGGCAACAAAAAAAACGAGGTAAAACTGAACCTATTCAGTAATTGCTAATCAATAAGCCTGAAACTGTCCACAACCATTCTTGCCAGTTTCAGGTTTTCTGTTGTTATATGTTCTGATTGTCTTGTCCAGATCATTGCTGAAACAATGACTCCATCAAGAGGCAAAATGAAGCTTGCCAGTTCGACTCCCATGATGTCGAAATACCACCACATTGATTTTTTCCCAGAAATCTTTTTTACTTCTGTCTTTCCATTGGGATTGCTGCTTTTGAGTATGTCTGTGAATTCGCTGATGCTATCAAGGTCGTTAGCTTTTACATTCTCATCAACTGCGATTACAAATGGAATTGTGATTTTGTCAGTCATAAATGAGATTGCACAACTGCCATTTACACCCGTTGTAGCCTCCCAGCCCTTTGGATAATAGACTTTGTATAGGTATGTTGTTTCAGAAAAAACAAGCTCTTTGGGTGGATTATACGGTTTTCCTGAGCAGGAAACAAAAAGAACCAAGACCAATAACAGCACAAGTATTCGTTTCATGTAATTGATTTTACCAGATTTTTTGCAAATAAAAAAGTGGGGCACGAAGTGCCCCACTTGTAAGTGTAAAAATTATTCTTGTAAGTCTATTTTACAAAGACTTTTTTAACGATTTCAAATGCCCAGTCAAGCTCTTCTTTTGTGATAACAAGTGGTGGGGCAAATCTGATGATTGTATCATGTGTTTCTTTTGCGATGATTCCTGCGTCACGAAGCTTTACGACGTAGTCGTGTGCGGCACCGGCTGATGGTTTAATATCGATTCCGATAAGAAGACCTTTTCCTCGGACATTCTCGATGACATCACCGATGAGGGTTTTGAGTTTACCCATGAAATATTCACCAAGCTCAGCTGATCTTTCAATTAGTTTTTCATCCTGGAGAACTTCAATTGAGGTTTTTCCCACAATTGATCCGAGTGGGTTTCCACCAAACGTTGATCCATGCTGCCCTTTTTTGAAAACACCGAGAATATCTTTGTTTGCAGCAACCCCAGACACTGGGAATACTCCACCACCGAGAGCTTTTCCAAGGATAAAGAGGTCTGGTTCAACGCCTTCATGGTCAACACAGAAACGTTTTCCTGTTCTTCCGAAACCTGTCTGGATTTCATCAGCGGCAAAGAGTATGTTGTGTTTGTCACAAATTTCTCTGATTCCTCTGAGGTAACCATCATCTGGAACATTTATTCCTGCTTCACCTTGAATTGGCTCAATCAGGATGCCGATTGTTTTGTCGGTAATTGCATTTTTGATTGCATCAAGATCGTTGTATGGAACAATCACAAACCCTGGTGTGAATGGACCAAAGTTATTGTGTGCGTTTTCGTCAGTTGAGAAACTTACAATTGTGGTTGTTCTACCATGGAAGTTATTCTCGAAAACGATTATCTCGCCTCTTTCTGCTTCGATACCTTTTACTTCATATCCCCACTTACGCATAGCCTTGATTCCGGTTTCTACGCCTTCTGCGCCTGTGTTCATTGGGAGGAACATTTCTTTGCCTGTAAACTCTGAAACAGTTTTGCAAAACTCAGGAAGTCTGTCATTGAAGAAAGCTCTGGAGGTTAAGGTGATCCTGTTCATTTGTTCTGTCATTGCACCGATGATTTTTGGGTGTCTGTGACCATGGTTAACCGCTGAATATGCACTGAGCATGTCCATATATTTCTTTCCTTCTACATCCCAAACCCAGACACCTTCACCTTTTGACAATACCACTTCAAGTGATTCGTAGTTGCTTGCACCATACTGCTTCTCTAAGTTGATATAATCCTGAGAATTCATGCCATTCCTCCTTGAGTAATTGAATAGTCAAAGCATATCATTTTAAATAATCTTGACAAGGGGTTGTACTCCAGAACGATGTTAATCTTGATTTAGTCTTCGAATTTTCTGTTGACAAAATGAAAGTCTCGTTGTATCCATTCTTTATGAGAAAAATTAGAGGTCTATTCCTTCTTATACTTCTTTTGGCTTTGGTTACACAGCTTGCGTGTGGTACCACGCATTTTGAAAAAACCTATGAGAATGATTTTTTTGGTTTTGAGTATCCTTCGCTTTTTGAAGTAAATGAGGTCGATGGTACTGATGTTTTCGTTTCTGAGACTGGTAACCCAAATCCTATGATGGTTTTCCAGATGCTCGAATACAAGAAGCTCAAAAAAGGTGATACATTGGCAGTCAAAGAAAGATATTTGAAGGTCACCAAAGGAATGCCTGAGCCTGATATAGAAACGAAAAAAATTGGTGGTGTCAAATCTCTATACTATGAAGGTTGTACTTTTTCTGGGACAACTCTAACCGATATTATTGAGGTTTTTGGATATTATATCCCACTCGATGATATGGTTTTGTATGTTCAGATAAACCCTCAAGTTCGAGATGATCTTGCTCTTGGACATAGAATAATCAAAACGGTGACAATAAAATGAAAAAAACAATCCATTTATTTATTTACATTGCGCTACTGGTTTCATTTGCATCTTGTAGTATGCCCAGCGAATCGACACCTGGAATCATCCTTGAGAGAACCTTTGCTAACGATTTTTTTTCTATGGATTATCCGGATGGTTTTTCACCAATAAAAATTGGTGATGTAAATCCAGGTGTGATAATTTCTTCAAAGGATTCGAAAATGCTTATTGAAACATATGCAAATTGGAATGACAACTGTAGGAATGGTGACACTTACAGACTTTGGCATAATGGTGAGGATTTCTGGGATGAGCTCACTGAGGTTCAACTTGGAGAAGAAAATGCTTTGTTCTGTTACACAAAAGATGAATACGAATGGCCGTTTATGTCTGTTACTATACCAAAAAATGGTTGGGAGTTAATTGGTACTGCATCGGGATTTGATGAATCTGACTATGATCTTGCAAAGACTGTACTTTTTTCTCTGAGGCTTACAGATCCAGATTTTGAAATCCCATTTGAGGGAGCAGTATATGAAGCATATGATCTATCCCAGAAACCAGAGTTTTCAGATGAAATTCACAAAATCGGGGCGATAACATTGAGATCTGATTGCGAAGAGAAATCGAGTAATGACAGCATTACAAAACTTAAATGTGATGAATACCAAATAAATGTTGTTCATATTGATGATTGGAAATCACATTTCGGTGAGTTACAATATGTTTCAAAGATGCAGGATTGGGAAGGCTTTGACCTCGGCTCCCAGGTTGTGATGGAGATAGAAGTTGATGGAATGGCAGCATTCTGGTCTGAGACTCTTAAAGAAAAGAAGAAATCAATAAGTCTTACGATTCCATTTGAAGGTGGTTACGTTCTTGTGTCTGTTACCGGTATGATTGATGCAGATTCCATCAAAAGAGCGGCTGATGATATTTTGAGTATTGAGTTACTGGACAGTTTGCATTTTGGGGCGAAATGAATTAGATTTATGTCGAGTAGTTTGAAAAAATTCAATGAAAAAAAGAGGAATTTATGAAAAAGACTTTTGCGTTTCTTGTCGTTTGTTTTTTAGTATTATCGGCTCTAGTATCTTGTGGTGGTGGAGAACAGGCAGTAAAGGCAGATTTAAACAATACTTTTACTGGTAAATACTTTACGATAGATTGTACATATGATTTTTCAGCCAAAGAAACCGAGTACGGAGCTGTTTTGACTGATAGCAAATCTGGACTCGAGGTTGAAGTAGCTGGAATCCCATTTGTAGATGCTAAAAAGGGTGATATTAGTTCTCTTGATATGTTTATTGAAGGCATTGAAGAAGAAGTTGAGAATCTGTCAAAAAAAACTGTAACAATTGATGGACATAAAGCGCTTTGGATTGAGGGTGATAATAAGGGTCTCCATGGTGTAATGGTTCTTATTCCTATGGAGAAGTGGATAATAATAGATAGTGTGAGAAAACCGGTTGATGATGCAAATATTGTTGAGATGTCAAGACAAATTGTAAGATCATTTAAAATTACAGATTCCGATTTTTTCTCGGAGATGACCAATTCTGACAAAGATATATCGGATAAACCAATAGAAAAAGAAGTTGACTATTCCAATAAGGATGAAGCTGAGCATCCAGTAGAGGATGAAGATATCAATAAATCAAATGCTGCTGATGAGAAAGACGTCGATAATAAACCAAGTAGCTCCTCAGATGGAAGAAAGCTTGACGAGCTTTATACTGGAAACTATTTCACTGTGAAGCATCCATCTTCAGCCGAGGTCATGGATTTTAGTTATGGTGACGATGACATGGTTATGTTCACAATTGACAAACTCAATGTTACCATAATGGCATCTAAAGAGAATGAGAGTGTATCAGCAGAAGAAGAACTTGGTGTTGAAAAGATTAAGGTTTCTGGAAGAGATGCAAATCTATTTGAAATGAGTATGGGTGAAGCGCTTGTTTCAAATTGTATAATCGAAATGGATGGTTGGTGGATACTTATAATGGGAACCTCTGAGGGATCTGAAATAGGTGGAGATAAAGAAACTTTCCGGTCAATGCTTGATTCTTTCAGTATTACAAAACCAGACTACTTAAAGTAATACTTTCGCTACATAAAGTCCTTATGGAAAATACCCGACAGATTTCTGTCGGGTATTTTTATTTATGGAACTAGTGATTATTTTCTACTATAATGAAGTAAATTGGAGAGATAGGGGTAGAAACATATAAAATGATGAAAGAGATAAAAAGGATTTCGCTTTCGTTCCTTCTCGTTTTGGTTTTGATGTTTGTCTCATGTACAGAGAAGGTTGAACTGAAGTTTGAAAATACAATGAGTGGCGATTTCTTCAAGATAGATTACCCGACTGGTTTTTCAACCTCAAAATTAGAGAGTGGTGGAATCATAAAGGGGAACGATTTTACGATTAATATTGATGTTGAACCCTTTGCCGCTGCGCGCGAGGGTAGCTTTAAAAGCATTGAATCGAAAACAGATTCCATTAAAAGCGGGTTGAAAGAATACAAACTAGAAGAAATAACCTCGGGAGTTATCATCACTGGTGATACCGAAAAAGGGAAGGGTATTGTTCTTCTCTCGCCCCTGGATTTTTATATTGTAAATGTTTACACTGCGCCAACTCCCAACTCAAAATCTGGTTTTGACCTTGCTTACAATATAATAAAAACATTTGAGGTTACTAATCCAGATTTCTTCCTTCAAAAAGAAATAGAAAACAACAATGATGTTGCCCTTGAGGGTAACAACTCGAATGATGAAAACACTTTAACAGAAGATCAGGAAAATATTCCTGACAATAATGGGAATATTGAAACTGATTCCTCAAAGGATGAGTTGTTTGAGAATGAACACCTAAAGTTTACAATCCCGAAAGAATGGGAATTGACATCTGATGATTCAAGGGTGACTGTTTTAGAACCTAAAATTGGTAGCAATCTAGATGTTCTATCCTTTTCTATCCAGTATGTTGATTTAGGTGATACGATAACCTTTGATGATTTTGTTGCTGGAATTCAATCCCAGACAAACGGCAAAAAAAGAACCTCTCAGTATGGAGGGATAAAGTATCAGGTAATTCAATCATCCCATAATACCTACTTTGAGCATCATCTGATAACAAGTATTGATTCAACAAATCAAATTATGGTTTCGCTGGTAACTGTTTCAAACACTATCCCTGAGGGAGCAACGAAGATTATTGAATCAATTGAATTGAAGTGAGGAATAAAATAATGAGTAAATCAACGAAGATTCTCTCCACGATTTTGGTTTTGAGTCTTTTGCTTGCTTTTGTTTCCTGTGGACAGGGCAATAAGCAGGAAACAACTGATGAGAATGTTGAGAATAAAAGTTCACAAATTGAAACTGAATTATCCGCTAAGGATTTTCAAACAAATGATTCAGATGGCTTTTTTGAAAATGATTTTTTAGGTTTTGAGATTCCATCGGGATGGTTTATAAGTGATAAAAATGATAATTCGGTCTCAATATATCCATCAAATATCGATAATGTGGAAATTTCAGGGATTTCTCTCCAACTAATTGATACTCATGGTTACCTGAACTCAAAGAAATATACAACATTAACATCGTCAACTATTATGAATCCAGAAATGAGAACCCTCTCAAATAAGAATGGTCTGATGTTTTTTGAAGTAAGAGGTCTTGTTCAGGGGGCGGAATTTGAAAACTTTTTGTGGCAGCTGGTCTCAGATATTGGCGATGAAAATATTCTTCTGATAAGTATTATTTCTGAGGTTCCCGCTTCAGGTTTCAACTTGCAAGGTTTACTTGATTCCATAGTGGTGAAAAAGTGAGAAGATTTTTCAATGTCGGAGTCATTTTATTTGTTTTGTTCTCAATGGTTTCGTGTGGGCAGACTGCAAGTGTCGATACAGAGCTTCAAGTAACAGAACAAATATTTGAAGGGATTTCCTTTGATAGACCAGTTGATTGGACGGTCACTTCCGAAGAAGGTGAATCAAATTCAATTTTGATCAAGTCTAATTCTACTTATCATAACCATTCAGTTCTTGTCGTTAGTTTGATTAGTGGGATAGATATGACAGCGATGGATTATGCAAATAGTGTTTTTGAGGGTCTGGAAAATGCGTCCAGTCCAGAAGAAGTTAAGTTTGGTGATTTATCTTTTCCAATGGTTGAAATTACTCAGAATACAACGACATACAACTTCTTTTTTTCTGTTGCCCCAGATATCTATTTTTTCACATACGCAAATATGGAGAATCGGATAGAAAAAGAACTCGAAGACATATTGGCTTCGTTAAAAATAAATCAAGTTCTTGATACACCTGTGCCTTGACCCTGCTGATGTTTTCTGTTAATAAATCAGCGGAAGGAGCTGTGAATGCGACTTAGGAAAAATTTGACATTGGTATTAACCTTGCTTGTAGTTTTGTCGATTGTTGTTTCGTGTGGTTCTTCAATACCTGAACTTACAAAAGAGTATGATGGAAAATATCTAACCATTGGGTATCCCGAATCCTGGGATGTTGTTGAAGATGAATATAGTACAAAGCTTGTTTTTGAAGGTGTAATGCTTCAGTTTGACGCAATTGAGAACGAAGACTCTGAATTGGGTGATCTTTCAAAAATCGAAGCTTTTATGAATGCAAAGCTTGGCGGATACGAAAAACTTGAAGAAAAAGAAGTTGAGTTAATGGTTAACTCAACAAACAATCCACTTCCCTCGAATCTTTTCAGAATCAAAGATGAGAATGGAGGGAGGGGGATTATAATGTTTAGCCCGATAGATGGAGCAATCTACCTTTCTCAATTACAACCTGGTAAGTATAAGAAATCTGAGCTTGATACTGCGGAATTAATCTTCACCAGTGTTTCAGTAAATTTATCAAACTGGATTGCCCAAAAACAACAACCTGTTGAGTGGACCGTTCAGACATACGATCAGGGATATTGGAAATTTAAGTATCATTCAAACTGGGAGATTGAAAAAACCGATGATCAGGTTAAATTCCTAAATTCAGATGGGAATGAATTGATACAGATTGATTTTGTAAAATCTGAGGAGTTCAATCCTGAAGCAACCGACGCTCTTTTTGAATACCTTACTGATTTGAATGACGATTCAATTGGCAACAAGAAATCTGTTGGTGAGCTGGTAACATTTGAAAATATATCTGAAGAGTATTTTCTTTTGACAAATGGACAGCTTATAAAGATTTATATTTCTTCTGAACTCGATCAAGAAACAATTTCTGAGATTATCTCCTCCTTCAATTACATTCCTGAAAATGACCCCGATGCTATATCAGATAACAACAATGGATCAGATGATGGAAATAATACTTCGAATCAGAACCAGAATAATAATGTTGATGTTGACCCAATCGATAATCCAGTTGTGAGAAAAGGAGACACGATTGATAATGATAGATTTAAAATCGTTCTTCCAATGGGATGGAATTATGAAGAGGTCTCAGAGATGGCATCATTTATCAATCCTCCTGATGGAAATGGATCATTTATTGCAATCGATGTACAGTCAGCTTTAAGTTATGCGGGTTTAACTCTTGGTGGTATTCAAGAGATATATAAAACTGATCCACAATTATCAATTTCTGAAACCAAAAATGTAAAACTTGGGACAAAAGATGCACTTCAATATAAAGTTGAAGATGGCGAGAAAACAATGATTTACACCACTTATATGAATAATGATCATTTCTACACAATCAAGCTTATAATTGGTGACAAGAATTATTCAAACGAATATGCGGCTTTCCTGGAATGGTTCGAAACAAAGTAATATTATCGATTGTCCTTTTGATTACTACTTGTTTGGTCATCTCATGTGGTGACCAAACAAGTCTTACCCTACTGATTGACCAGTCTGATGCTAGTGTTTTTCTGAATGGTGAGAAGATAGATGTCCCGGTCGAGGAATATATCCTTGATCCTGGAATATATAATGTGAGAGTTGAATCGGTTGGTTTCCTTCCCAATGTTTCCGATATTGAGGTTTCCGAAGGTCATAACAATCTTTTTACCATAAAAATGAATACTGAACGTGAAAGGGTTGAAGAGATCAATCCTGGAGTTCCTGACCATGGTTTCAGAATCAGATCTCTTCCTGATTCAATTCAATCGATTTGTTTCATAGCTGATATTAAAAGTGGAGATATTAAAACATTTGACTTGGAAGAGACTCCATTAACGGGTGATTGGAATAAGATACTTCCACTTGCTGGATTTGAAGATGGTATTATCTATTCAGATGTTGTTGCTCTTGCAGTTTGTAATGATGGTGATGGCAGACATGGTGTTTGCACACTTGGCACAAAGTCCGATCCAATATTGGGACTGTCTGAGTCGAACTGGTACAAAACACAACCAAAGTGGGATTTTCTTCCAAGAATTGAAAACACGAGTGAAAAATACGTGCAAGACAAATCAAATGATGCTGAGATTAGATTTCTGTTCTGCAACAAAAATGATATCGAGATTGAAAACTATATTTCTGATGAAGGAATTCAATCTATAAAGGTTTTTGAAAACACAAAAGAGCCAGTAGTTTTATGGGAAGGGAAATGGGCTCTCGGTGCGTTCAATTATATCAAGGGTGATGTATGTGCTCTCGACTTCATTGGTGACGAAAAAATAGCCGCAGCCATTTGTACAGAAACTGGTTTTGAGTTGGCAATTTTTTCTTTACTTGATAGTAAGGTTGTTTCGAGTATTGAGATAGATGAATTTCCAAATGATGTCATAGTTGATGAGTACTCTGGGGTGTTCGGAATAACACTCGTCACCTCTGGTAAAAATGCACAAACTTTTACCTGGAGTGAAGGTCTTGGGTTTGCAGGGATTCCAGAGATTAAAAACGGATCCTTTGAATCAAATATTGGAATTTGGCTTCCTGCGGGGAACGACAAACTGGAATTAAGATTCCCTTTGGATATACCTCTCTCAGTTTGTTTTGAAACTATCGACGATGAACTTGTTGCCGTTTGGGCAGGGATCAAAGAGTAACTGATATATCAAGATTTCTTGAGGTAAAAGCTGAATTTTGATCCTTCCCCTTCGATTGAGTTAATGTCAAGTCTGCTTCCATGTTTTCCAAGAATCTCCATGCATATCGAAAGACCAAGTCCAACCTGTGTGTCGTAATCATGATCCTTTCTTGGGATCTTGATAAATCGTTCCCCAAGCTTTTCAAGATATTGTGGTGGTATTCCTATTCCAGTGTCTTCGACGTAAAAGAGGACTCTATTTTTTTCTTCAACAAGTCCAATACTCACTTTGCCACCTTTTGGTGTGAATCGAATTGCGTTGTCTGTTAGATTCATGAGAACCTGTGTAATTCGATCGCGGTTTGCAATAACGTGGATTTCATCCTCAGGAAGCTCCATATCTAAGTGAACTCCAATTTTATGTGCATAGGCAAGGAATTTACTGTGAACCTCCATTATTAGCTCTACAGCTTCAAATCTTACAAACTCCTCTGCTTTGTCTCTTGTTCTTTGGAATGTTATTATTGAATTTACGAGCTTCTTCAGTCTTTCGATGTCTTTTTCAAGGTTTTTCAAGAATCTTGTTCTAATGTTCTTTTTTTCTTCTGGCAATTCAAGAAGGGTTTCAACAGATGCGGAAAGTGATGTGAGAGGAGTTTTCAACTCGTGACTGATATATTGTGTGAATTCTCTTTCAGATGATTCCAGTTCTTTTAGTCTTGTAATGTCTTCGCAAATTGTAATTGAGCCGATTTTTTCGTTGGTATCGTCTATGGGTGACGTTCTGATTCTGATAACTCTTTTTGAAGGTTTTGTTATTATTACTTCTCTCTCTCGTTCCAGGAAGAGAATTGAGTCAATTACTTCCTGAGGTAAATCGCATTGTCTTACATCAAAACCGTAAAGCTCAGCAAGGGAGACACCAAACATTGTTAAAAATGCTGCGTTAGCAACAAGAAGTCTTCCGTCTGAATCGGCAACAATCAATCCATCCATCATGTTACGGAAGATTGCATCAAATTTGCTTTGCTCTTCTCTTGCTACATGAAGAGCAGATTTCAGTTTTGTGACCATTATCTGTAGGGCTCTAGAAAGTTGAGCAATCTCATCTGTTCCAGAGGTTGTGAATACCCTGTCATAATCACCATCACTTATAGCTCTTGCATCATCGATGAGCATTGATAATGGTTTGGTTTGGTATCTCATACTGAAATATATGAGCATGATCCCGAGCAACAAAGCGATGATAAATGTTGAGGCTATAAACTTGACAATATTTGGTCCAATGTTTTTTATTGAGCTTGCGGGGTAATGAATTATTAGATGTGCAACAATCTCTCCTTCAAAAAAGACTGGGAGAGCAACAACAACGTTTAGTACCCCGTCAATATCTCTGATACCTTGACCTATTGCTCCATCTTTAGAGCTTTCTAGTTCAGGATAATTAGTGGAGTTTACTTGAGTCAGTCTATTTGTACTGGCGATAATCTCATCATCAATATCAACGATTATCCAATTAAGGTTGCGATACTTCCCTTTTAAAAAGAACTCAATCTCTTGAAGATTGACCCTTCGAAGCTCAAAAGAAATATCATGAGAAATCCAGTTTGCCTGGTTTACAGCATGTTCAATAAGAGTTCTGCCTTGAAGGTCTGTAATAGAATAGTGCATATACACTCCCAACGGTAGGAGTGTAACAACAAGACAAAGTGTAAAGGTCAGGACGAGCCTGACCCAGAAACTCAAAGCTAATCGGTCTCCTTGTCCTGATGGGAGGAGCTGAATTTATATCCTACACCTCTAACTGTCTCAATATATCTGGGTGTGTCTGGTTTTGGCTCAATCTTTTTTCTAATCCATCTAATATGAACATCAACGGTTTTTGTATCAAGTGGCTGGTCAACCTGCCAAACCTCTTCCATGATCTGCTCACGTTTGAAAACCTGATTTGGATTATTGGCAAGATACCAAAGAATCTCAAATTCCTTATAACCAAGCTTGACCGGTCTTCCTTTGATTTTGCACTCACGTTGTGCGTAGTTCATGTATATGTCCCCGATATCGATCTCTTTGGGTTCTTTTTCTTTTTCTTCAGTGGTGCCCTTGTGTTCGGCAACCTTGAGTCGTCTTTTGATATGAGATTTTAAGACTGCCATTGAGAATGGTTTTGTGATGTAATCATCCGCTTCCATTTCCATTCCGACAACCTCATCAATCTCGGTTGTTTTTGCGGTAATAATGATTACTGGGATGTTTGAATCCTCTTGTCTAATTTCTCTTAGGATGTCAATTCCACTTTGACCCTCTGGGAGCATTAGGTCAAGCAAAATAAGGTCAGGTTTCCTTCTTCTGAAGAGTTCAAGTCCTTCTTTACCAAGTGAGGCATGGTGAACAATATAGTTTTCACCTTCAAGATTAAACTTTAATGACTCAACGATCCTGTATTCATCTTCAATGATAAGTATTCTCTTTTTCTCTTTTTTGGCTTTCTCGCTCATCACAAGCCTCCTTGTTTCTATACAGTTTAACCTTACAAATCTTGTTGTCAATATATCCTTTGGCGACGGGCTAAACTGAATCAAGCGAAAGACGTGAAATTGGCTGGAGTCCAAGCCCCGACTTTATACCAAACTTGTAATACAAAAGTCCGCAGTAAGCTATCATCGCTCCATTGTCAGTGCAAAGAGAGGGGGGTGGAATGTGGAGTGGAAGACTAAATGTTGCGGAAAAGCTTTCCAATCTCGAAGCGATGTATCTACTCGCTGAGACTCCACCAACGGCAAAAATTGATTTAGGTTTTATTTTGATTGTTGCAGTCATCAATCGATCAAGCAGTTGATCAGTAAGCGCTTTCATAAAAGATGATGCAAGATCTTCTTTCGAAAGTTCGGGATATTTTTCAATTGCTCTTATCCCTGATGTCTTAAGCCCTGAAAAACTGAAATCCAGACTATCATCTTTCAGCTTAACCGTTGGAAATTTTACCTTTGAAGAATCTCCTATGAATGACATTCTATCAATCTCTGGTCCTGCAGGGTATTCGAGCCCAAGCACCCTTCCAAATTTGTCAAGTGTTTCACCAACTGCGTCATCTCTTGTCCCAGAGATCAGTTCCAGTGTGAAATCTGGATTGAATTTGATTATTTCAGTATGCCCACCCGAAATTAAAAGCCCCAGAGATGGAAGCTCAATATCAGGGTGTGCAAGCATTGCAGCTGAAACATGCCCCCTGAGATGGTTAACGCCTACAAGTGGTTTTTCCCATATAAGACTCAAAGCTTTTGCGGTTTCTATGCCCACCAAAAGTGAACCAACAAGACCTGGTCCATATGTACAAGATATAATGTCAATGTCATCTATGGATGTTTTTGCATCGCGAAGTGCAATATCAATAACAGGGATCATGTTTTCGAGATGAGCTCTCGAGGCAAGTTCTGGGACAATGCCTCCCCATTTTGAATGTACTCGGTCTTGAGATGACCTGACTTGTGCGAGTATCTCGTTTCCATCAACAATCCCAACGGCGGTATCGTCGCAAGATGTTTCTATTCCTAGTGAAATCATTTGTTTAATTCCTTAATCATAAGTAAGGCGGATTTGCCATTTTCGGCATAGTACCCTTCAATTCTTCTTATCACCCTAAAGCCAAATCCCTTGTAAAGTTCAATTGCGTTTGTGTTCTCATCTTCAACTTCGAGAAAGATGTACCTACCTTTTGATTTTTTTGCAAAAGAGATAAGTTCTGAAACAAGTGCATTCCCAATCCCCATCCTTCTTTTTTCTGGTAAAACGGCGAGATTAACGATATGAAACTCCCCAAGCTTAAACCATATCCCAGCGAATCCGATAACCTGGTTTTTAATCTCTGCAACAATCCAATATCCACGTCTGTTCCAAACGAAATCATCATAAAACTCTCCGCTTCCCCAGGGGAAGTCATAACAAATGCTCTCGATTTCGTATACGCTTTCAAAATCTTCCTCTTCCCCTTTTCTAATTGTCAATCCGTCAATCATTTGTGATTTCGAAAAGGTATTGCGGTAAAGCTCTCATCCAGCTTGTTGATTCATAATCATCCATTATTGATATAACTTGTTTCGGGATTGGAAAATGTTTTATGACGCTTGCTTGTTTGGGTTCAACCTTTGCGGGAGAAATCCATGTCCAATCGCAATTATCGTAGTCTTTTAACTTTTCTTCATCCATGATTCTTGGGGTATCTTTCATATCACCCGAAAAAGCTTGTCCCCACCATTTATCTTTACCTGCAGCCATTAATGCAAGAACAGGTTTTTCAAACCCATATGCTAGAACTGAGAGAGTTGGTAAAAGCAAGACGTTTTTGTTTGATACATATCCCCATGCCCTTATTGGGGCAAGTCCAGCCCTGATGCCGGTCATACTACCCGGACCAGATAACGCCATGAATGTGTCGATCGATTTTATGCTACTATTTATTTCATCAAGACATGACTTGATACTTGGTATAATTCTGTTGCCAGTCAGTCTTGTCCTTTTTATCTCTTTTTCTATGAGAATCCTTCCATTTTCAGCGAGAAACACGTATTGTGGTTGAGCCACAGAAAGGATACCAAGTGTTAGTCCGTGAGAAACTTTATCCATATATTTCTTTCCCTTGCTCCATCAAATTCAGCAAGATAAACTGCTTGCCATCTTCCAAGTTTTAGTTTTCCATCCTTAATAATAATATTTACCGATGAACCCATCATGCTTGCTTTGATGTGTGCATCAGAATTGCCCTCAAAATGTTTAAATTCTGGAAGATTTGGAACAAGTCTATTCAAAAAATCTATCATATCAGTTTTTACATCTGGATCAGCATTTTCATTTATTGTGATTCCACATGTTGTATGAGGGACAAAGATAGTGATTATGCCGTCTTTCCAACAGTTTTCTGAACAGATATTCTCTAGTTTTGCAGTTATGTCTATAAACTCTGTTCGATTTGATGTTTTAACTCTAAGTTCTGTCATGGGTTATTTGTGAGTACCTCGATGACTTTTGAAAGACCAAGCCTTGCATGATTCATGTTTATTCCCCCTTGAATGTACATGATGAATGGGTCTTCATCAAGACCATCGCAAGAAAGTTCAAGCGTAGAACCAGCAACAAATCCACCTCCAGCAAGAAGAACGTCTGATTCATATCCGCCTTGTGCAAATGGCTCTGGTGTTGCGTTCCCATCAATTGGGGAAACGCTTTGTATAGCTTTACCAAACTCAATGAATTTTTCACGACTTCCAAGTTCAATTGAGGTTACAATATCAGCTCTTCCTTGCGTTATGTCAGGATAGATTTTAAATCCCAATTTCTTCAAGCATGATGAAAAGAGGAATGCTGATTTTAACGCACTCGATATAGCAGATGGTGCATGATAGATACCCATCAAAGCCGATTCCATAAATCCCCATGTAGCACCAATCTCGGCTCCAACTCCAGGAGCGGTAACCCTTGTTGCAATTTTTTCAATAAATTCTTTTTTGCCGGTTATGTAGCCACCGGTTTTTGCAATTCCGCCACCAGGGTTTTTTATTAGCGACCCAATTACCACATCTGCTTCGATGTGCCCGGGTTCAATGTTTGAAACAAATTCGCAGTAGCAGTTGTCGACAACAATTATTGCTTGTGGAGCTCGGACTCTTATTCTACTTATCCAGTTTGAAAGCTCATCGATTGTAACAGACGGGCCAGGTCTGTAACCTGATGACCTTTGGATATAAACGATTTTTGTTGGGTCATCAAGAAGATCAGCGTTTGAATCATATCTCCAGTCAATCTCACTATAGGAGATTCCAAATTCAGATAATGAGCCAACTGATTTTCTGATTCCGATGACTTCCTCTAGGGTGTCATATGGTCTTCCGGTGATCGAAACCATTCTATCACCAGGTCTAAGTAAACCAAACAATGCACATGTGATGGCGTGAGTTCCAGATGCGATTTGAGGCCTAACAAGTGAACTCTCTGTACCAAAGATATAAGAGTATATCCTTTCTAGTTTGTCTCTTGAAATGTCTCCAAGTCCGTAACCGGATGATCCGGCAAGATCACCTGATGAGATTCCTACAAGGTTGAATGCTGCGATAACTTTCTCAAGGTTGTTGTCAGCTATCTCGTCGATCTCATCAAAGATTTCTGATAATTCGGTTTCTGCCTCTTTTATGAATTCTCTTATCTTAGCATTCATTTAATTATCTCACCTTTCAATCTTCCAGATACGGATGAGATTTTTGCTTTGACTATTTCACCAAGAGGATGGATTCCGGCTATATCAACAAATCTACCACGTTCATTTATCCCGATTGTGTTTCCGTCTTCGTGTTTTTCAGTTAACACCTCTGAAATGACTCCATTGTAACTTTTTGATATTTCTGCACCAATCTCTTTTTGTTTATCAAGCACCAGATTAATTCTTCTGTGAAGTTCTTCTTTGCTGCACCTTCCATCATATTTTCCAGCAGGAGTAAGTGGTCTTGGTGAATACATTGCACAGAACAACTGGTCAAATTTTACTTCGTCCATGAGAGACAAAGTTTCCTGGAACTGTTCCTCTGTTTCACCTGGAAACCCGACGATAACATCGGTTGTGATTGCTGAAACTGGGAAATGTTTTCTTATCATGTCAACCAGATGAAGATATTTTTCTCTTGTGTATCCCCTTGCCATTCGTCGGAGGATTTCATTTGAACCAGCTTGAACTGGAAGATGAAAATATGGTGCGAGAGTTTTTAGTTTTGACATCCTGATGATTGTTTCATCATCCATGTCTTTTGGATGGCTTGTGATGAATCGGAGCCTTTTGATACCTGGAATTTCATCTATTTCTTCGAGGAGCTTTATGAAGCCATGCTTATCACCTTTGTCGAGATTGAATTCATTTACATTCTGACCAAGAAGCACAATCTCAACGGCACCTTTTTTCAAGCGTTTTTTGATGTCAGATAGGATTTCTTCTTTTTCTCTGGAAACCAGTCTTCCTCTTGTGTAGGGGACTATGCAGTATGTGCAGAAACAATTACAACCAGATGTTATTGGCACATATGCAGAGATCGAATTATCTGAAAACTGATAATCATCAACGTGAAGTGAAAGCTCTGAAATGATTGCATTTTTCATTGATTCTTTATCAGGATATGTGCCAAGCACAAAGTCAACTTCTCGGTGTTCTTTCTCAAACACTTCCATATCAATCTTTGGTACACAACCGATTACACCGATTTTACTTGGTTTACCAGTTTTACGTCTTTTTGCTGCCCATTCCCCGATCTTTGAATCCATCTTGTGAACTGATGCTTCACGAACGGCACAGGTATTAATCATCACAATATCAGCGGTTTCATCAATCTCACTGAGTGTGTACCCGCTTGACTCAAGGATGGATGAATAAAATTCTGAATCAGATTTATTCATCTGACATCCCAGTGTGTGAATAAAAAACGATGGTGACATTTTTATGGGGTTAGACGCTCAAGGTCTCTTGGGAACAAGACACCTTCTCTAATGTTTTGGAGTCCAAGCATCTGACATGTCACCCTTTCAAGTCCCATTGCGAGTCCACCATGTGGAGGAATTCCATATTTGAAAACATCAGTATAGAAAGTGAAATCATCTGGATTCATGCCGAAATCACGAATGTTTTGTTCGAGCATATCATGTTTGTGAATCCTCTGTCCACCTGTTGTGATTTCAGTTCCACGATAGATAAGGTCAAATCCTCTTGTTTCGCCTGGTAGGTCGAGGTTTGGCATGGTATACATTGGACGTTTTTTGGTTGGGTATCCGGTGATAAACACGAAATCTGAGTTGTGATTTTTCTTTGACCAATGACAGATTTTTCTTTCACCCTCAGGGTCAATATCGAAACCATCTTCATATTTGATTTTGTATTTTTTTTCAAGGATTTCATGAACCTCAGACATTCTAAGTCTTGGAATCTCATCGGGGATTTCAATCTCTGCTCCAAGAAGCTTAAGGGCATCAGCATGGTTTTCATTAACTGCAGAGATCATTTGGTTTAGAATTCCTTCTTGGATATCCATGACATCGTATTCATCTTTGATGAATCCCATCTCAAGGTCGAGTGATGTGTATTCATTCACATGTCTTGAGGTTTTGTGTGGCTCTGCTCTGAAAACTGGTGCAACCTCGTAAACCCTCTCGAAAACCCCAACCATCATCTGTTTGTAGAATTGAGGTGACTGTGCAAGATACGCACTTGTTTCGAAGTAATCTACCTTGAACAAGTTTGCTCCACCCTCGGTTCCAGATGCAACGAGCTTTGGTGTTCTTATCTCTGTGAATCCCTGTGATGAGAGATAGTCTCTAAATGCTTTTGCGATTGTTGCCTGGATTTCGAAAACTGGCTTGATTGATGGGTGTCTGAGTGAGAAATATCTGTAGTCAAGAACTCTGTCGATATGTTCTTTTACTTTTTTCTTGTTTAACTGGATTGGTGGTTCTTCAGTGACATCAACCAAAACCTCAATTCCGGTTACTTTTACTTCAAATCCTGCTTTTGCGTATTCTGATTTGATGACATTTCCTTTGAGTCTGATAATTGACTCAGTATGTAGTTCTGGGACTTCGAAGTCTGGGTTTTCAATTATTCCCTGGACTGTGCCGGTTCTATCACGAAGTATTACGAATGAGAAATCTGAAAGCTCACGGACATTGTGTAACCAACCTTCAAGAATTATCTCTTCGTCAATATGATTAATTGCATCACTTGCTAAAATTCTTTTCATAAATTACCTCAACCTTTCGACCACATATTATTGTTTGCATGCAGATATTCAAGGGAATCATTGACAAATATATATGAAACTTAAAAAGATCACAAACTTGTAAATGCGATTTAATTGTAAATAAGAATTCTAGTTGGAAGATAAGTATTGAGCATATGCTACAAACTAAAAAACGAAAGGAGTCTAAAATGCCAGGACTTGATGGAAAAGGACCAGAAGGAAAAGGGTCAATGACAGGAAGAGGTTTAGGAAGATGCAAGGACGTCGGGACAAATTCCCCAATGTTTGGAAGAGGCAGAGGTTTTGGACAGGGTAGAGGTCTCGGAAGAGGATTTGGAAGAGGTTTTGGTAGATTTGGATTCAACAGAACTGGTAACGATTCCGAGAATAAAAACAAGGAAGAGTAGTTTTTTCATTCGCAATTGATTGATTAATATCTGAATAGGTAGAAAGAGGGTAAAATGAGGATAGCATTTCCTACAAAAGGCAAAACAATAAATGATGACATGGAAGATGTTTTTGGAAGAGCAGAAGGTTTTTTGATTTTTGATACAGAAACCAAAAAAGTTGAAGTAATTGATAATTCAAAAAATATTGTTCATGAACATGGAGTGGGTATTAAATCTGCGGAACTTATTTTGAGTTACAAAGTTGATCTTGTTGTATCAAAAAACTTTGGTCCAAAAGCCAAGGATGTGTTCGATGCTAGCTCAGTAAAAACATTTGTAACACAGAAGAAAACGATTTCCGAAGCTCTAACTGAATATCTAAATAACTGATGATAATCACAATTGCATCTGGAAAGGGTGGAACGGGTAAGACAACCGTTGCATCCAATTTGTTTGCCACTATTTCCGATAGATCGATGCTTTTGGATTGTGATGTTGAAGAACCTAATTCAAAGCTTTTTCTCGATATCCCATTGCTAAATAAAACCGTTGTTTCAACTGAGATTCCGAAGGTTGATCAAACAAAGTGTACTTTGTGTAGGAAATGCAGTGATTTTTGCAGGTATAATGCCATAATAACTCTTGCTGATTCAGTTAAAGTTTATTCTGAATTATGTCATAGTTGTGGTGGCTGGATTGTTTGCCCTGAAAATGCAATTTCGACAACAGAAAAGAAAATAGGCGAGATAAGTTTTTTTGGTGATGAAAAGAAGAGATTGATTCAGGGAAAAATAGAAATCGGAGTTGTATTAACGCCTGCTCTTATCTCGAAGGTCAAAGATTATATTGATGATGAAATCATCAATATAATCGATGCACCGCCAGGTACTTCATGCCCTGTTGTTGAAACTGTAACAGGTTCGGATTTCGTCGTTCTTGTTACTGAACCGACACCCTTTGGTTTACATGATTTGAAGCTTTCAATCGATCTGTTAAGGGAGATGGAAATTTCATTTGCAGTTGTTATAAACAGGGCT
This sequence comes from Caldisericia bacterium, assembly GCA_963674785.1. GTDB lineage: Bacteria > Caldisericota > Caldisericia > JAAYUI01 > JAAYUI01 > JAXGMQ01. Next base: position 2,182,665 of record OY771555.1, on the reverse strand, counting down.
GGAATCGGCAATGATGATGTAAAAAACCATTGTGTCGGTGAGAATATCCCTGTCTTAGCTGAGATTCCAAATGACCTTAGGATTGCAAAAGTTTATTCATCGGGAAAACTAATTTTGAATGAATTGCCTGAATATAAAGATCTTTTCAGTAATCTTTTTGAAAGAATTGTGGGATTGGTATGAAAGAATTAGTCATAGTAAGTGGAAAAGGTGGTTGTGGAAAAACAAGTATAACAGCTGGGTTATCGATTCTTTCAAAAGATCATGTAATCGTTGATTGTGATGTCGATGCACCAAATCTTCATATGATTTTGAACCCTTCCGAAAAGGAGAAGATTGAATTCTTCAGTGGTTTTTGTGCGAAGATCAATTCTGAAAAATGTATTTCTTGTGGAATGTGCAGAGATGTTTGTAGATTTGATGCAGTAGAGATTACTGATGAGATTTATACTATAGATGAATTTGCATGTGAAGGTTGTGGGTTGTGCGAGTTTATTTGTAAGTCTGATGCTATTGAGATGTTTGAACCGAAACGCGGAGATTGGTTCGTTTCTGACATTAAAAATGGAAAAATGATTCATGCAAGACTTGGAATTGGTGCCGAAAACTCCGGTAGACTTGTTCATCTTATTAAAAATAGAGCCCGAGTTATTGCCAAAAATGAAGATAAAGATTTGGTAATCATTGATGGGCCGCCTGGAATTGGCTGCCCTGTTATTGCATCAATTTCGGGTGCAGATTTGGTTTTAATTGTTACTGAGCCAACTGTTTCAGGAATCAGCGATATGAAAAGGGTTTATGATCTTATACAGAGTTTTAAGATTCCATCGGTGGTTGTTATCAATAAAGCAGACTTAAACCCCGAGATGACAAAAAGAATTGAAGAATTTGCAAATGAGAAAGGAATCAAAATATTTGGAAGGATTTCTTATGATGAGTCTATTACAAAAGCGATGGTTTCAGGTCGAAGCATCTTGAAAGCAAGCCAAAAAACAAGAGAAGAAGTTGAAAAAATATTTGATAATGTTATCGAATCTATCTGATTGATATGGTTTTCAAATATTAAAACACAAAATCTTGACTAGACAGAAAGAGACCCTATTATCTTAATCCTGTTGCCGGAGTAGCTCAGTTGGTAGAGCAGCTGATTTGTAATCAGCAGGTCGTCCGTTCGAGTCGGATCTCCGGCTCCAGCCTCTTTTAGAAATCCAAACATAAGTGGTCAGGAGCTTTTATGCCCTGACCATTTTTTATATCTTTTGCCAATATCTTGATAAATCAGTATTTGATAATAAAGTTGTGTCTGTGAAAAAGAATCTTAAAAGATTTGCTGGAATGAAAGTTACTGTTCTTGGATACAGCAGGACTGGAAAAGCTGTTTCCGAACTTATGAGAGAATTGGGAGCAAATGTTTTCATCTCTGAGTTTGGTAACCCAGATGAATTGAAAAACACTGACTTCGATTTTGAAGTTGGTGGACACACAGAAAGAGCTTTGGATTGCGATCTTTTAATTCCCTCACCAGGAATCAAACCATCTGTAAAAATTATACAGGATGCGTATAAAAGAGGAATTGAAGTAAGAGGAGAGATAGATTTTGCTTCTGAGCTTCTACCATGTGATTATGTCTCAGTTACTGGTACATCTGGTAAATCAACAACAACTTCTCTTATTGCAAGGATGCTTTCAAAAGCTGGAATTACAAGTTTTCCCATCGGAAACATTGGTGATCCAGTTTCAAATTATGTTTTAAAAGCCGAACCAGACTGGATTCCAGTAATTGAGGTTGGCTCTCCTATGTGTGAGATGATGGATTCCTTTCATCCAAAAGTGGGTGTTTTTCTGAATTTGTCTGAGGATCATCTTGATAGACATGGAACAATGGAAGTATATGCCTCAATGAAGGAAAAGATTCTTCGATTTATGACTCAGGCTGACTCTGTTGTTTTAAATGCGTCTGATGATTGGAGCAGGTTGCTAGCAAATAAAACAAAAGCAAAAGCCATATTCTTCTCAGCTAACCCAGATGACAATGCAGATGCCTTTATGGATGGTGATTCCTTATACATTCATAATGAAAAAGTTGCTACTATGGATGATTTTGTTCTAAATGGAAGCTTCAACGGACAAAATATCCTTGCTGCGGCACTTGCTGTATCACATTTTGGTATTGATATGAAGAATGCAATTTTTTCTGTTTCAGATTTTCATCCTCTCAAACATCGTATGCAACTTGTTGGTGAGTGGGGTGGAGTTAGGTTCATAAACGATTCGAAGGCAACAAAGCCTGATGCAACAATACTTGCCTTGAGAACTTTAAAGGGGCAATTTATTTTGATTCTTGGTGGTTCAGAAAAAGGTTCTGACTTTTCGAAACTCCCCGAAAACATGGGTGATGTAAAACTAGTAATTATTCATGGAAAAACTTCCGAAAGACTTAAAAAAGTTTTTGACGATGCAGGTATTTCAAAATTCAAGATAGTAAATGATCAATCTGAAGCAGTAAAGTATGCAATAGACAATGCAGATCGTGGAGACACTGTTTTATTATCCCCTGCTTGCGCTAGCTTTGACCAGTTCACGGATTTTGAGGAAAGAGGAGATATGTTTGCTTTGGAGGTAAAAGAGATTGCACCAAAAATCTTGGGTTCCTGAGCGATTTCTTGTAATCTCGGTTGTTGGATTATTGGTGATTGGATTTATAACCCTTTATTCAATCTATATGGCTCAGTCACATATTGGCAACATATCATCAATTTGGTCTGAGCTATCAACCTATTTTTTGGGATTGACGGTTGGCTCAGTGTGTGCTTTTTTTATCTACAGGTCGCCTTTTAAGGTGTATAGGAGTCTTGCCTATCCTATTTATGTGTTGGCGATAGTCATGTTGCTTTTCGTTTTTGTTCCTTCGATTGGTTCATCGATGGTTCACAAGAGGTGGTTGTATATTGGGGGAATATCATTTCAACCGTCTGAGTTTGCAAAACTGGCAGTAATTTTACTAACAGCTAATTACTTAACAGAACGAAATGCAAAAACTATGTCAATGAGAGAAATAGTCAATCTTTTATTGATGATTGCTGTTATTGGAGGACTGATTGTAATGGAGTCCTCACTTTCTGCAGCCATTATGATTATGGTGATTTTTGTTCTCCAATACTATCTTTCGGGTGCGAAGGTCTGGGTTTTGTTTGTTTTGTTTGGCTTATTCAGTGTTGCGGTATTAATTCAATCTATTGTTGATATTGAGATGTGGAAGTCCAGATTTAGAGGGGTTCTTGATCCGATAGGTACAGCTCAAAACGAAGGGTACCAATTGTTTCATTCACTTGTTGCTGTTGCAAGTGGTAGTTTTTTTGGTAGAGGGCTTTTCTCCGGAGTTCAGAAGTTTAGTAATAGTATCTATTCATTAAAGTCTGACTTCATCTTTGCAAATATAGCTGAAGAATTTGGATTTGTTGGATGTATTGTTGTGATTATCCTCTATTTTATGTTTGTTGTAGGGGCAATAAAAATTGCGGGAAGGTCAAAAAACCAATTTGCATACCTGGTTGCTCTTGGAATAGCGCTTCATATTGGAATGCAGGCATTTTTTAATATCGGAATCGTGATTGGTCTTCTGCCAGTGACTGGAGCTACACTGCCTTTTATCTCTGCTGGCAGCTCTTCACTCATCATTAACCTAGTTGAGGTTGGAATATTGTTCGGAATTGATAGATATAGTTTTGAAAGAAGAAAGAAAGCCATGCTTTTGAAAGGGGAAATATGAAAAAGAATTCGATACTTATAGGTGCTGGAGCATCCGGAGGACACATATTACCCGCAGTTTCAATTGCAAATATACTCAAAGAAAAAGATTTACATCCCGTGATTATTACGACAAGGAAGACACTTGATAAAAAAATTGTCGGAGAAATCGATTCTTTTCAAATTGAGTCAGCTTCCCCATCTGTAAGCCCCCTTAAGTTACTAAAATTTCTCAGAAAAACAGGCAAAGGTGTCAAACAAGCGAAGAAACTTTTAACAAAATTTGAGCCGAAGGTTGTCCTTGGAATGGGTGGTTATCCATCTGTTCCACTGGTTTATGCTGCAAGAAAGAAATACCCTATCCTTCTTCACGAATCAAATTTTGTTGCAGGGCGAGCAAATAGTTTTCTAGCTAAGTATGCTGATGTTATAATGACTGGCTTTCCGGGAATGACTAACGTTCCAAAAAATAAGATTGAGGTTGTTGGTAACCCAATTAGATGGAACACAATCCCAGCTAGATCTACAGAAATCTACAAGTTATTTGGGCTTGATGAAAACAAAAAAACTGTTGTCATAATGGGTGGCTCGCAGGGGGCAAGATTTGTTAATCATGCGATACTAAATCTTCCAGAAATTCTACTTGCAAACTCCCAGCTTCAGTGGCTTATTATTTCTGGTAAAAAACAGTTTGCTGATGTGGATTCAATGGTTTGCAAAAAACATCTGAAAAACATTTTTGTTCGTGATTATGTGGATGAAATGGATAAGCTTTATGCCGTAACTGATATTGCTGTCACAAGAGGTGGGGCAATGACGGCTTCAGAGATTGAGACATATGGTATTCCTGCAGTCATTATACCAATAAAAAACTCAATATATAATCATCAGTATAAGAATGGGATGTATTTGAAATCTAAAAGAGACAATGTGATAGTTATTGATGAGGATGATGTCTTTGAAGGTCTCGGACAATCAATTGAGATTCTAATGTCTGCTGAAAAAACCCCGGATGCTAAATCAAGTCATACTGAGGCTTTAGATGCAATTGTTTCAATCATTGAAAATCTTGCAAGGAGTTAATAGATATGTTAATCCCAACAGCGCTTACTGAGTTAAAATCCGTTACAAGGGGCTCTGTTCTATTTGGAGAACAAATGAGCATACATACATCGTTTAAGGTTGGTGGGCCTGCTGATGCGATGGTTATCCCCGAGGATTTTGATGATGTAATAAGCGTTATTCGTTATGCAAATAAGATGCATGTACCTCTTTTGGTTATCGGTGGTGGAAGTAATTTGTTGGTTGGAGACCTTGGACTCAGGGGGATTGCATTAAAGATCAATAGAGGACTTGATGAGGCACACTGGAATGGTTATGAGGTTGTTGTTTCAGGTGGTTACTCTTTGGGAAAACTTATAAAGGAATCGACTGATAAAAACCTTTCAGGTCTTGAACATTGTTATGGAATACCTGGAACGGTAGGCGGAGCTGTTGCAATGAATGCCGGCACTTCATCTCACTATATCAGTCAATCTGTTAAACAAGTTGGATATATAACACTTTCTGGAGACAGAGTTATTCTTGACCACAAACAGATGCAATTTGACTATAGAAGTTCACTTGTTTTGAGGTCAGGTGGGGTTGTTGAGTGGGTCAGATTTAGTTTTAACGAAGCTAACTCAGAAACCTTGATCTCAGAGATGAATCGACTTCGTGAGTATCGCTCAAAGCATCAACCGTTGAATAACTCTAACGCCGGTTGTATTTTCAGAAATCCACCTGGAAGAATTGCTGGCGTTTTGATAGAAGAAGCAGGTTTCAAAAACTACAAAATTGGTGGAATCATGGTTTCAGATGTTCATGCCAATTTCCTTGTCAACACTGGCAGTGGGACATCACAAGATGTCTTAAAATTAATGACTTTAATAATCGATGAGATTTATTCTCAGTCAAATATAAGACTTCGTCCAGAGGTCAGAATTATTGGCGAATGGAGTGGCAAACAACCCGATTGGTTCTGATGATCAAAAAGTTTTTTACACTTTGAATCATTTTTGTAAGTCCTTTAGTGTATTTAAGTCGAGGGTTTATCCTGGACTTTAACTTTCGTGATTGTTATAGTTATTAATGGATAGAGGGACTGGGGTTTTTGTACGCTATTAAGCGAGACTCTTTTATCCACGAAAGGAGCAATATGAGGAGGATTTTGTCTATTTTACTGTCTTTATCAATGGTTTTGATGCTATTCGCATCTATCGCACCAGTGGGTGCTGAAGAAGAACATTCACTTCATAAGTACATAAACTATGTCACTGAAGAGTCAATCCTACCGGGAGTAGAAAACCCTGACGATGCTATTCCAGCAGATACATTTGCAGCAGGATTGAGCCTTGTTCTTGGTAAAGACCTTGAATACACTGGCGAAGATTTCACAAGAGCTGAAATGTTTAAGTTTGCAATCGATAACAATGATGCAATCAAAAATGATATTTCAGAATATGACTTCCCAGCATGGTGTCTCGCTCTTGATGAAGAAACAATTCCAGAAGAATATGTCCCATATTTCAACATGGCAGCAAGACCACTTTATAATCTTCTCACATACAGATACAGAGAAACAGCTTGGGCAGAAGCACCATCATATGCAGAAGCTGCCTTCCTTCTCTACAGAACACAGTTCCCACCAAACACAGACCCAGAACAGGTTCTCACCTGTGTCACACAGCAAGAACCAGACACACTTAATCCGTTTGGAAATAGTACTACGTCAATGAGTTATCTGAGAAGGTTTACCACAGCTGATTCAGTTGAATTTGGGGATGACGCGATTTTGTTTCCGAATATACTCAAGAGAGTTCCATCCTTGGAAAATGGCGATGTCGTGGTTTTTACTGACGAGATAACTGGCAAAGAGAAGATGAAGGTTGTTTATAGATTAAGATCATCTCTCTATTGGCCAGCACTTCCTGGTGAACCAGAAGGAAGTAAAATTCATGAAATCACAGCTGATGATGTCCTTTATGGTGTTAGAGAAGGAATGTGTCCAATTCTTCAGGCAATAACAAGATCGGGAGACTGGAAGATCGATAAGGTAATTAAGATTGATAAATATACTGTCGAAATTCAGTTCAACGAAATGTATGCTTATGCGGCATGGGGGTTGCCGGGTCTCTCATATAAAGCAATGTACGAAACTGAATTAATCACTGATCCTGACAATCATAATGTAAGACAGGACTTTATCGATACTTATTTTGGACCGTACAGAATCAAAGAATGGAACGAGGGTAATTTCATTGACTTTGAACCTAATCCTTATTCGGTGTTTGCACAACCATTGATACCGAATATCAGAGTCAAATTCATGTCAGATGCAAATACGATTAAATTGAACCTCAAAGCCGGAGAGATTGATGTTGTTTACAACGCTTTTTCACCACTTGATGCAAAAGAGATTGAAGATGATTTGAACGGTACATATAAATTCCACTATGTCGAAAGCACAGGTTGGGAACACATCGACCTTAACCAGTTTGCAGATGATCCAGAAAATGAAGATGATCTCGGTCTTGAATATCTTTTTGGAGACAAACATGTAAGACAGGCTCTTCTTTATGCACTTGATCGTGAAAAGCTTTGTAAAATGGTTTCTAAGGGGATTTTTACAACATCCCATCTTTGGTTATCAAGGCTCTCAAAATACTACAAAAAAGCCGAAGAGATGGATGCTTTCAAAAAGTATGAATACAATCCTGCAAAAGCCGAACAGCTTCTTGAAGATGCCGGTTGGAAACTTGAAGATGGAATTCGAACAAAAACTATTGAAGATGGCAAGAAGACTCAGCTCAAATTTTTTCTTGCAACAGCATCTGGTCAGCCATTTAGAACTGCATCTGTTGAAAACATCATTAAGATGTGGGATGCTATTGGAGTTAGGGTAACCTCTGATTTCAAGTCATCAACCGTTCTTTTTGGTGGTGACTACTTAAGAAGACATCAATTTGAAGCGGTTGAGTTTGCATGGACTTCAAATCCCATAAGGCCAAATTGTGACCTTTTCTCAAGAGAACAGATGCCGGTTGAGGAAAACGGCTGGTCGGGACAGAACATGGGTGGTTGGTATGGTGACGATGAACATGAAGAGCTTGTTGAAGCTATTCAGATGGAGCAACCTGATGATGAACTTCAGGAGCTTTTCAATAGAGAGTTTGCCATCTGGGCAGAAGAGCTTCCGGCACTTCCACTCTACAATAGATATTCTGTTGATGTAACAAAGTATAATTTGGAAAACTATAAACCAACTGGATCAATCGCGCCTCACAATTGGAACTGTGTTTTTTGGTATTTGGAACAGTAACACCAGATTAAGCTATATGGGAAAATATTGCTTTGTTAGATAATTTGGGAATGTGTGGAATGATACTGAATCTTCTTAATGTGCTTCATATGACATGTTGGATAAGTTTTGAGGACTTGCCTTTTGATTTGTATATTGCTAGAATAGAGCAAATGAGAGATTGTATGTTTAATCCAAACATGTGTTTACTTGCTATGATGGTGTGTTCCATGCCATCCTCGAAAGGAGCAATATGAGAAGATTCTTGTCTATTTTACTGTCTTTATCAATGGTTTTGATGCTATTCGCATCTATCGCACCAGTGGGTGCTGAAGAAGAACATTCACTTCAGAAGTACATAAACTATGTCACTGAAGAGTCAATTCTACCGGGAGTAGAAAACCCTGACGATGCTATTCCAGCAGATACATTTGCAGCAGGATTGAGCCTTGTTCTTGGTAAAGACCTTGAATACACTGGCGAAGATTTCACAAGAGCTGAAATGTTTAAGTTTGCAATCGATAACAATGACGCAATCAAAGACAATGTTTCAGAATATGACTTCCCAGCATGGTGTCTCGCTCTTGATGAAGAAACAATTCCAGAAGAATATGTCCCATATTTCAACATGGCAGCAAGACCACTTTATAATCTTCTCACATACAGATACAGAGAAACAGCTTGGGCAGAAGCACCATCATATGCAGAAGCTGCCTTCCTTCTCTACAGAACACAGTTCCCACCAAACACAGACCCAGAACAGGTTCTCACCTGTGTCACACAGCAAGAACCAGACACACTTAATCCGTTTGTTAGCAGTTCAATGTCTAGAACATTCCTTGTCAGATTTATGGGAACTGGCGGTATTGAATATGGTAACGAATCAATTCTTTTCCCGAAAGCACTTAAGAGAGTCCCTTCACTTGAAAACGGTGCAGTTGATCTTTTCCATGATGAAATTACCGGAAAAGACAAAATGACTGTTACATATGAACTCAGACCAGGAATCTACTGGCCACCACTTCCAGATGAGCCAGAGGGAAGCAGATATCACGAAGTAACAGCTGATGATGTTATCTATGGTGTCAGAGAAGGTATGTGTCCAATTCTCCAGGCAACCTCAAGATCGGGAGACTGGAAGGTTGACAAAGTTACAAAGCTTGACAAATACACTGTTTCAGTTCAGTTTAATGAAGAATACACATATGCGACTTGGTCTCTTCCCGGACTCTCATATAAAGCAATGTACGAAACCGAATTAATCACTGATCCTGATAATCATAATGTAAGACAGGATTATTATGATTACATGTTTGGTCCATACAAAATGACCGAATGGAATGAAGGTAACTATTTTGACTTCGAACCAAACCCATATTCTGCTTATGCTCAGCCACTCATTCCAAAAATCAGAGTCAAATTTATGTCTGATGCAAACACAATCAAACTCAATCTCAGAGCCGGTGATATTGACATGGTCTACAATGCTTTCTCACCACTTGATGCAAAAGAAATTGAAGATGACCTGAGTGGTACTTACAAATTCCACTATGTCGAAAGCACAGGTTGGGAACATATCGACCTCAACCAGTTTGCAGATGATCCAGAAAATGAAGATGATCTCGGTCTTGAATATCTTTTTGGAGACAAACGTGTAAGACAGGCTCTTCTTTACGCACTTGATCGTGAAAAACTTTGCAAGCTTGTTTCACAGGGTGTTTTCTCACCATCACATCTCTGGTTAACAAGAAGATCAAAATACTACAAAAAAGCAGAAGAGATGGATGCTTTCAAAAAGTATGAATACAATCCTGCAAAAGCCGAACAGCTTCTTGAAGAAGCCGGTTGGGTAATCGGCAAAGATGGCGTCAGAGAAAAGGAAATAAATGGGGAAGTGAAGAAATTTAAATTCTCACTTGCAACTGCATCTGGTCAGCCATTTAGAACTGCATCCGTTGAAAACATCATTAAGATGTGGGATGCTGTTGGAATCAATGCTACATCAGATTTCAAATCAGCAACTGTTCTTTTTGGTGGTGATTACCTCAGAAGACACCAGTTTGAAGCAGTTGAGTTTGCTTGGGTATCAAATCCAATCAGACCAAACTGCAACCTTTTCTCAAGAGAGCAGATCCCAGCCGAAGATAATGGTTGGGTCGGTCAGAACATGGGTGGCTGGTATGGAGATGACGAGCATCAGGAACTTGTTGAAAAGATTCTTGGTGAAAGACCTGATGATGAACTTCAGGAACTTTTCAATAGAGAGTTTGCCATCTGGGCAGAAGAGCTTCCAGCACTTCCGCTCTATAACAGATACAATGTTGACGTAACAAAATATAATCTTGAGAACTACCTTCCAACAGGCGCTCAAGCTCCACCAAACTGGAACTGCGAGTTCTGGTATCTGGAGAATTAATAGGTTAAGAAATAAAGCCCCTGGTTTCGAAAATACCAGGGGCTTTTTTTAGGTGAAAGGTTATGGGTTCATTTGTTTGTGACCCAGAAAGGTGAACGGATGTGGGCAACTACATTATAAGACGATTGATTATTTTTGTACTGATGCTGTTTTTGATCACTGGGCTCATTTATTTCATGCTGAGATTGCCTGGCGATCCTTTTAAACAAATGGAGGTTCTGAATCCGAGGAATATTGACGCAATTAACCGAATGCGTGAATGGTCGGGGTTTAATGACCCTTGGTATATCGGATACTTCAAATGGATCAGCAAAGTTTTATTTGAGTGGGATTGGGGAAAATCAATTTACAGTAAGAAACCTGTGTGGGATTTGGTTGCTATGCGGTTGCCGATTACGATGAAAATCCAAGCATCCGTTTTGATTATTGGACTTCTCGCTGGTCTTCCTCTTGGAATATTCTCTGCACGGCGGCAATACTCCACAGCGGACTATACACTCACTTTCTTCTCGTATATAGGTATATCACTTCCGACATTTTGGTTTGGTTTGATATTGATGCTTATATTTGGAGCTCTACTTAAATGGCTTCCGATTGGGTGGAGCTTGTGGGACAACCACGACTCCTTAAATATTGTGATGCGGTTTTTAGATCAGGCTAGAAACCTCATTCTTCCTGTGGGTATGGGTGTATTGGGATCTATTGCGTCACTTTCAAGATACATGAGGACATCTATGCTCGAGGTCATCAGGCAGGACTATGTGAGAACAGCAAGATCAAAAGGTCTCGCTGAAAATAGAGTTATCTACAAACATGCACTCAGAAATGCTTTAATTCCAATTGTTACAATTTTTGCTTTCACATTGAGAATGCTGTTTGGTGGCTCAGTTATTGTTGAAAAAATGTTTAATATCAATGGAATGGGTAAACTCATGTTTGATGCCGTTTTAAAGAGTGATATTCCTGTTTCAATGGGTGTTTTGACATTCTTCTCAATGCTTACTCTGATCTCGCTTCTTCTTCAGGATATCCTGTATGCTGTTGTCGATCCAAGAATAAGGTATTCATAGGAAAGGGGGTATAAAAGATGGCTACAAAAAAGAAAAAAATCACAGTTATTGATAATCCGAATCAGAAAGAGATCCTAGATGCCTCAAGTTACTCCCTTGGAAAAGCTATTTGGGAGAGATTCAGTAGGCACAAACTTGCTGTTACTGGTCTCATAATATTTATTATGCTCTTTGTGTTTACGATGGTTGCCCCAATAATTGAGTCTGCAACAGGGTATCAGTTTAACTACACAAGTTTACATATGAAAGCAAAACCAGGTTCTTTCCCGGGTATTGCTGTTTCTATCACCGACTCTGACTGGAATGATCCAGAAAAATATCCAGAGGGTTTCTGGTTTACTGATATTGATATGGAAACTGGTACGGCGACAATCAATATGGAAACCTTCAAGGATCCCAGATATAGAGATTTTTACTCATACACTGTAAAGTCTTACGGGTATGTTGAAGAACTTGATATTGTAAAAGAAAAAGCCTTTGACAGTCGTGGAATGCCAATCGAAGTTGAATCCGATGGTCCACGCGTTTTAAAGGAATTTTTTGTTGGAAAATCACATACAAAACTTGTAACCCAGACCGGTCAGATTATTGAGCATAACCCTCCATTTGATGTTCTTGATGATCAGATTATTACCTCTGGTAAAAACGAAGGAAAACCAAGGGAAGTTGATCGTGGTGAGGCCAAGAGACATCTCCTTGGCACTGATAATTCTGGTCATGATATTCTTCCAAGACTTGCATATGGTGGTAGAGTCTCTTTGACAATTGGATTTTCAGTTACCCTTATCTGTGGTTTCCTTGGAATTTTCTTTGGGTCAATCGGCGGTTATTTTGGCGGATTTGCTGATGCCGTTCTTATGAGAACGATCGAACTTATGGGTACAATCCCCACCCTCCCGCTTTATATGGTTCTTACTGCATCGTTACCTGGAGGAAACTCTGTTTTTGTTATTATTATGATATTCTCTGTATTTGGATGGTCTGGAAATGCAAGGATGACCAGAGGACAGTTCCTTGCAGAAAGATCAAAAGAATACACTGAAGCTGCAAAAGCTATTGGTGCCGGAAACATGAGAATTATATTCAAGCATGTTCTTCCAAACTCTGTTGCACCCGTTATTACTCAGCTTTCGATGAGAGTTGGATCAACAGTTCTTTCAGAATCTGGTCTTTCCTTCCTTGGCCTTGGTGTTAACCCAATTACGACTCCAACTTGGGGAGCACTTATCAGTGAAGCCAACGTGTATTTCCTCGAGTACCCATGGCCTGGACTTTTTGCAGGTTTCTTGATTTTCTTGGTTGTTGTTTCCTTCTTCTTCTTGGGTGATGGACTCCGAGATGCACTTGATCCAAGGCAGAAGATTTAAGGTGGTGAACATGGAAAAAGAAGTAATACTTGATGTTAAAAATCTGAAGACATATTTCTATATGTCTGATGGTGTTGTTCCTGCTGTTGATGATGTGAGTTTCACAGTTCATAAAGGCGAAACATTAGGAATTGTTGGTGAATCTGGCTGCGGTAAATCAGTTACCTCACTTTCAATTATGAGACTTATTCCACAACCACCAGGAAAAATTGTGAACGGTCAGATACTTTATCATGGGGACGATCTTGTAAAGATGCCAATGAGAAAGGTTCGACAGATCAGAGGTTCAAATATTTCCATGATTTTCCAGGAACCAATGACCTCACTTAATCCTGTTTTTATGGTTGGTGATCAGATTGCGGAATCGCTCACACTTCATCAGGGTTTGAAGGGTTATTCTTGGAGAAATTGGTTTTCAAGAATCAAAAGACTCGATACTCCAGCTTGGAGAAGAGCAACAGAGATGCTCAAGCTTGTTGGTATTCCTGACCCAGAAAAACGTGTTCTAAACTATCCACATCAAATGTCTGGTGGAATGAGACAGAGAGTTATGATCGCTATGGCGATGGCTTGTAACCCAGAAATCCTTATTGCGGATGAGGCTACAACGGCTCTTGATGTTACAATCCAGGCTCAGATTCTTGAACTCATGAAAGACCTCAGAAGACGTTTTGGGATGTCAATTATTTTGATTACCCACAACCTCGCTGTTGTTGCCGAAATGGCTGATACAATTGCAGTTATGTACGCTGGAAAGATTGTTGAGTATACGACTGCAAATCAGATATTTAAAGACCCAAGGCATCCATATACTTGGGGTCTTCTTCACTCAATTCCAAGAGTTGACCAGGAAAAGAAAGATGAAAAACTTCCAACAATCGAAGGTATGGTTCCAAGCCCATATAACCTTCCCGTAGGATGTAAATTTCATCCAAGATGTTTTAATGCTGGTCAAAAATGCAGAGAAGAAGAACCACCACTTCAGACAATGGAAGACGGAAGGAAACTTCGTTGCTGGTTCCCAATCACAAAGGAAGGGGGTAAGTAATGAAGGAATTGGTCAAAGTAACAGGTCTTAAAAAATATTTCCCGATTACCGGTGGTCTTTTATCAAGAACAATCGCAAACGTCAAAGCTGTTGATGATCTTACCTTTACAATCAATGAAGGTGAAACATTCTCCCTCGTTGGTGAATCTGGTTCTGGAAAAACAACAACCGGAAAAACCATCCTCAAGCTTTATGAGCCAACCGGTGGACAAGTCCTTTTTGACGGAAAAGATGTTGCAAAAATGAGAGGTGAAACCCTCAGAAGACAAAGACGCGAAATGCAGATCATCTTCCAGGATCCGTTTGGATCACTTAATAAAAGAATGCCTGTTGGTGATATTATTGGTGAACCACTTGTAATTCATGGCCTTGCCGAAAAGAAAGAAAGAGAAAGAATTGTTCAAGAACTTATGGAAGTTGTTGGACTTAGACCTGAGTATCTTCACAGATATCCTCATGAATTCTCCGGTGGTCAGAGACAAAGAGTTGGAATCGCAAGATCAATTATTCTCAATCCAAAGTTCATTGTATGTGATGAACCTGTTTCAGCACTTGATGTTTCGATTCAATCACAGATCATCAACCTTATGCAAGAGCTTCAGGAAAAGCTAAAACTTACATATCTCTTCATTGCACACGACCTTGCTGTTGTAAGACATATGTCAGATAGAATTGCTGTTATGTATCTTGGTAAAATTGTAGAAATTGCAGATGGCAATGAGCTATTTAGAAGACCTCTACACCCATATACAAAAGCTCTCCTTCATGCTATTCCTGTCCCTGATCCAGAAAAACGTAAAGACCATGCTCTCCTTGAGGGCGACATTCCATCCCCAATCAATCCACCTTCAGGTTGTAGATTCCATACAAGATGTGAATACTACGCAAAAAATAAAGACACATTTAAGTGTGATAAAGGTGAATATCCATTAATCGATGTTGGTGGTGGTCATATGACTGCTTGCCCACATATTCAAGAATAAGCATAAGGAGGAAGGATGAAGAAATTTTTTACATTGTTGCTGGTAGTTTTGTTGGTTTCTGGTTTAGCTCTGGCATGTGGTGCCGAAAAAACACCGGATACAACTGATAATGGTGGAACAACGGATGAGATAGTTTATGGTGGTGTTTTCAGATTTCCGCTTGCCCAACCTGTTCCAACAATCGACCCTGCTCAACTAACCGATACAACTAGCCATGAGGTCGGAAAGCAGATTTTTGAAGGACTTGTAACATACGATGTTGATCTGAATATCGTGCCATGTCTTGCGAAATCATGGGAAATTTCTGAGGATGGAACCGTATACACCTTCAACCTCAGAGATGCAAAATTCAACAACGGTGATCCTGTTACCGCAAACGATGTAAAACTTAGCTTCGAAAGAATTCTTGATCCTGAAACAAAATCTCCAAGAACGTGGATTCTTGAGGAGATTGCTGGTTCTGATGACTTCATGGATAGTATTGAAACTGAAGTTAAAGGAATTAAAGTAATTGATGATAAAACTGTTGAAATAACAATAAAAGAGATTTCACCGGTTTTCCTCCACAAACTCACATATAGCTCAGCCTGGATTATCAACTCTGCTTCAATCGATGAAGATGACGAACTCTGGTATGAGAATAATCCAGTTGGCTCAGGTCCATTTATTCTTTCTGATTGGGTTCGAAACCAGAAGCTTGTACTCCTTCCAAATGAAAACTATTGGGGTGATAAGCCAAGAATCGATCGACTTGAGTACTATATTCACAAAGAAGATACAGTAAGACAGCAGGAATATGAAGCTGGAAATATTGACTACAATGTTGTTGCTGATGCTGATTTTGACAGAATAAAGGATGATGAAACGCTTTTTTCTGAACTTGATAAAATTGAGCTGCTTAGTATTCAGTATATGGGTTTTAGAACAAACTCTGAGCCATTTGATAATTTGAAACTGAGACAAGCATTCTGTTATGCTGTTGATAGAAATCAGATAATTGATGAGATTTATCATAGTCGTTTTGCTCTTGCAACTGGAATCATCCCAACCGCAATGCCAAATTATGAGAGTGCAACTGATGCTTACCCATACGACCCACAGATGGCAAAAAAACTCCTTGATGAAGCCGTCTCAGAGGGTCTTGTTCTTCCGGAGACAATAACATTTGCATACAATAAGGGAACTGCGACACATAAAAATGTCGCAGAGTTTATCCAGAATCAGATCAAGAATAATCTCGGTATCAACCTAGTTTTGGAAGAGTTTGAATGGGCAACATATCTTGACAAGATTGACAATGGCGAGTTCCCAATGTTTAGACTTGGTTGGGTTGCTGATTACCCCGATCCTGATAACTTCCTTTGGGTTCTTCTTGATTCGGCAAATGCTGGTCCAAATGGTGGAGCCGCATTCTATAATAACCCTGAGTTCGACTCATTTGTTAGAGATGCCCAGAGGTTAACTGATCTTAAATCAAGAATGGAGCTTTACAAGCAGGCTGAAAAGATTGCGATGGATGATGCTGTTTGGATGCCGGTTAATTTCGGAACTGAATGGTATCTTTTAAAGAGCAACGTAAAAGGATTCCGAATCACTGCAATGGGAACACTCCCACATAACTATGTTGAGATCCATTAATAAGGAAGGATAAGAAATAATTTGAGCAGGAATGCAGCTTTTAGCTGTGTTCCTGCTTTTTTCATATTATGTTCCAGTATATAATAAAAAGAGTAATCCAGTTGATTCCCGTAATAATTGGTATCACGTTTATCACATTTATGTTGTTTCTTGTTGTCCCAGGAGACCCCGTAAGGGTTTCATTGGGTCAGCATCCTGACCCTGCACTCCAGGAACGAATTAGACACGAACTTGGCATGGATTTGCCATGGCCTGTAAGATACGGAAAGTATCTTTGGAATGCCGTTCAAGGTGATTTGGGAAAATCTATCGAAACGAGCGAACCAGTTACAAAAAGAATCTTAGAGGCGTTTCCTGCGACACTTAAACTTGCGACATCTGCGATGATATTTGCAGTTTTTTTTGGTATTCCTGCAGGAATTGTTTCTGCTACTCGGCAATACTCATTTGCTGACAATGCTTTCATGTTCATGGCTTTGCTGGGTGTTTCAACGCCCATTTTCGTTCTCGGTCTTATCCTTCAACTTGTATTTATTAGATATCTGGGGGTGATCCCTGGAGTTGGTTATGGCCCAGGTGGATGGGCATCGTTTAAGCATTTGATTCTACCAACAATTGCACTTGGAACAATTCCTCTCGCCATGATCTCAAGGATGACAAGGTCAACCCTTCTTGAACAAATGAAGTCTGACCATGTAAGAACAGCAAGATCAAAAGGGGTCAAGGAGATCGTTGTCGTCTATAAGCATGCCCTTAAAAATGCCCTGATTCCTATTGTGACCGTTATTGGTAACTACTTTGCCTCTCTTATGGCTGGTGCGATTATTACCGAAAAAGTCTTTAGTTGGCCTGGACTTGGAACAACAATGATCACAGCGATCGAAAAAAGAGATATGCCCGTCGTGATGGGTGTTGTTTTGTTTATGGCACTCGTGTTTGTTGTAACAAATCTTATCGTTGATATTTCTTATGCGTATATTGACCCGAGAGTGAGGTTGAAATAAATGACGCAAAAGAAATTCAATAGAACTGTTTTTAGACGACTTTTCAGACATAAGTTGGCGGTTATCGGATTATCTATAATCCTTTTAATGATTATTGTTTCTCTTTTTGCAGACGTCATTGCACCTGATCCATATTCAATGAATCTTGATGCAACATTAATTCCTCCAATGAAACAGGTTTATGCTGCAAAATCAAAGGATCAATTTGAAACTAAAAAATATATCTATGAAGTATCTGATTCTGAAGAATCGTATTATAAAATTGTTGGCAAGAGATCAGAAAATGTATTGTTCGAAAAACTTGGAAATGCTCTTGAGATAAAACTTCCTGATGGAAAAACTGAATTTGTTCCCTTGAATAGTAAGTCGCTTCCACCTGGTTATGAGATTATTGGTGAAGCTGATGATTTATATACGTTCAGATCAACAAAATCCGTTCTTGTGATGGAACATTGGTATAGATATGATTCCCTTGGAAAACATACAAAGAACTCTAAAGAAGTTGTCTCAGGTGAGCTCGTTGATGTCGAGTGGGAAGATTTAGGTGTTGCATATGTCGTTGTTGATGTTGAGTCTGGAAACAAGAGACTTCACCCAAAAGGAGCATCTGATTTAATCTCAACTGAAATAGAATCTGGACCAATGAAAAGACCAATTCTTGGGACTGATAACGCAGGACGAGATATTGCCCAAAGACTAGTTCATGGAGCGAGGATTTCTCTTTATGTTGGTATCGTTGTAATATTGATCTCATTGATTATCGGCATTACGCTTGGCGCATTGGCAGGTTTTTATGGTGGCTGGATCGATTCTGTTATATCGAGGTTTACTGATATAATGTTTGCATTCCCGGGATTACTTTTTGCGATTGCCGTTATGGCTGTTCTTGGTCGAGACTTGTTTAACGTTTTTATTGCACTGGGTCTTGTTGGATGGCCTCCGATTGTAAGGATTATTCGTGGCGAGGTAGTTGCTCTTAAGGAATCAGAATTTGTTGAGGCTGCAAAGGCAATTGGTGCAAAAAACAAACGAATAATTCTTAGACACCTCTTACCAAATATGCTTGCGCCAATAATTGTATATGTTTCACTTGGAATTGCTGGTGCAATTATGTCTGAAGCTGGATTATCGTTTCTTGGGATCGGTGTTAGACCACCTATGCCTTCTTGGGGCTCAATGATCAACGATGGATTTCAACATGCTCTTGATTCGCCACATGTTTGGCTTGTCCCTGGAATTGTGATTGCACTTGTTGTTCTGGCATTCAATTTCTTGGGTGATGGATTAAGAGATGCACTTGACCCGAAGCTGAAAATCTAGAAATCAGCCACTTGACAGTATTTCTCACGTGTATAGAATAATTATGGATAAGGGGGTTTAAATAAAAAATGCTAGTACCTCTTGATATACAACATAAGACGTTTAAAAGCGGTGTATCTGGTTTCAACAAGCAGGAAGTTCAGGAATTTCTGATGCAGGTTGAAAAGGATTTTTCTCAGCTTTATAGAGATAATAAAGAGCTCCAGGAAAAAGTCGAAAGGCTTACCGAGGAGGTTGATAGATATAGATCAACTGGAAGACAGCTTGAACAAGCTTTAACTCTTGCTCAAAAAACTGCTGAAGAAGTAAAAAACAATGCCCGGGCTGAAGCTGACTTGATTGTTCTGAATGCGAAGTCAAAGGCTGAACAGCAGTTGACGGAAACAAAGCAGATGATGAGATCTATATCCGGTGCATATCTTGAGTTTAAAAGTGAGTTTCGAGCGTATCTCTCAACCTTTTTGAATCTGCTTGATAATATGGACTCTTCACTTCAGGAAAAAACACAGGAACATATTGATTCTACATCAACCCCAATAGACACTTCTATTTCAGATACTGAAGCTGAATCTGTTGAATAATAGAACAAATTATTAAATAATATGAAAATCCCGAAAAATCTTTTTTTGAGGTTAGTAATATCTTGTGGAATTGTACTTTTTCTTGATCAACTGTCAAAGATAATTGTCTCACACGGATTGAAACTCGGACAGAGTTTTCCTTTGATTCCTGGTGTTGTTTCTGCTGTGAAAGTTCACAACTATGGAACTATTTGGGGGCTTGCACAGGGCAGTAACATGATTTTTGCTGGAT
The DNA here is from genome assembly GCA_963674785.1 of Caldisericia bacterium. GTDB lineage: Bacteria > Caldisericota > Caldisericia > JAAYUI01 > JAAYUI01 > JAXGMQ01. Next base: position 2,162,920 of record OY771555.1, on the reverse strand, counting down.
TGGCAGTTCTAATCATCGTTCTGATTATTATTTTCATACCGAAGATCGTTAAGGATAAATGGACGAGTGTAACGATTGGTATGATTTTGGGTGGGGCTGTCGGTAATCTTCTCGATAGAATTACAAGAGGATTCGTTGTCGATTTTATTCATGTCGATTTTATCGATTTTCCGGTCTTCAACGTTGCAGACATGGGGATTGTTGTCGCTGCGGTTCTTCTTGTGATAATCATGTTTTTCCTTGAAACTCAACCCGACACTAATGACCAGTGAAGATTAAATTAATTTAATCTTAAATATCTACTGAAAGTATCAAGGGGAGGAGAGGATTTAGGTTTGGGAGTGCTTTTTTTGACCGATGTGGTCATAGATGAGACCCGCTACCTCTCCAAGAGCAGGTAACAACTAGGATACAATTACAATTCGTGTTGTCAATCTTGTAAAGATTAAGGACTCTTTTTAGTTAAGAATCACATTGTTTTCTGGACTGTTGAACCCAAAGAGATTTATCTCAAGATACTCATTATTCTTTTTGTTGAACAGAGTAAGTTTTATTGGATACGTCTCAAATTGTCCATCGATAATAACCCAAAGCTTTGCGTCGTATTCGAGTCCTTCATTGTCAACGTATATGAATTCATATGGGGAACAACTATATCCACTGAGATTTCCGATAGTCTCTCCAATTTTTAAATCATTGGAATTGGATACGAATTTACCAATATCAGTCAAGATTTGAAAACTTGACTTCACAAAATTTATGGTTTCTGAATCATGAGAGTCAGATCTTATGTACTCGTTGGTTGATTCGTCGAAATGATGAATCTCACCCAAGACCATCTTTAATTTTTTGTTCGCATTTTCGACTTCAAGTGTGTATGGTGAGGTGATTAGAGTGGATACATATGAGTCTGTTATGTTTTTACTTGATGTGCCAGAAAGAATCTCAGACTTGAATGAGATAAGATTTGTAACCGATGACACCAGGCTCTGGTCTTTATCGATAACTGGTTCAAGCTCAAAATATTCGATTGTTTCACCCTTTGAGAGGTTATATGCTTTATTGTATGGTTTGTATCCATCAGCTTTGATTGTGACCTTTTTCAAACCAGACTTGATATACTTAATCTCAAAACTTCCATTTTCGTCTGTTATAGAAGATTTTCCGTCAATCTCAATAACTGCACCCTCAATGAGTGTTTTATAATCTTCTTCAGCAGTTTTCCCTGGTTGAACTTCGGCAATCAGACCGTGAATCCAGGTTTTGACAATTGGTTCAGTGGGAATATCGAACTCCATCACGCCTTCACCAATCTCGATTGGCTGAATAAACCTTTTGTAGTTGAGGTCTGGATCATCGGTTTCAATTCTGTATCGACCAGGTTTTGCCTCTATCTTGTATGTGCCGTCTTTTGATGGAGTCACTTCAACTTCTGGGAGTCTTGTGTTATCAAGGTTTTTCAGAACAATTGTTACACCGCTGTCTCGGGTAATTTTTGTTCCATATATAGAATCATATATGTTGCCTGTAACACCTTGTGAAAATCCACACGACCCAAAAATTGCTACAACTGTTATGACTGTGATAAATAATCCAATTTTTTTCATAGAGTCCATTCCTCCAATTTCAAATACAATGTTAGCGATAATCGATTTTCATACAACAATACAAAACAAAACCTTGAGTTGTTTCATTAAAGACATAGAATACCGTGGGTGTTAGGGGCAGTAGCTCATCTGGCAGAGCGCATCCTTCGCAAGGATGAGGTAGGGAGTTCGAGTCTCCTCTGCTCCACCATCGACTTTTACTAGTTATTTTCTGCTGTTTAATACAAAGAATAACCCAAGCCCAATTATGATCACGGGGACAATAATTTTTCCGATTATCCTAAAATCAAAGAATCCAAGTGTTGATGCCAGAACAAGAATTCCGAACCCAATCAGGGCTGCACCGAGAATTATTGGTAAGTTGTTTTTTACCTTATTCTTGTCAATGTTTAGGAAATCTGAATCAGTGTCGAATTCTTTGTCAAAAGATGAACTTGTATTCGATTGAAAAACATCAACTTTCCTATCAGATTTTTTTTGATCATATGGTTCAGTTGGAATAATTATCATTGCAATTACGTAACCAAACAAACCGACTCCACCGATTAGAAACGAGATTACCCAGATAACCCTTATCAGAGTAGAGTCGATACCAAAGTATTTAGCAATGCCACCACATACACCTGAAATAACTCTATCACCTCTGGATTTATACAGCCTTTTCATAAACAGTTTTAGCTATCTTTTTTTACTGTAAAAATTTATGAGTGAGATGATCAAATAAACGATGTATGCTCCGAGGACCATTCCTAGCGGCCATAAGAGAATATGGACTAATGCATTTGATACTGTCCAGTTCATTGGAGTGATCCCTTTGTCCCAGAAAAAGTATGTTGCAAGACCATTGAATATCAGTGTCAAGATTATTGCGATCAAATAGAAGAACACAATTTTACCGGCTGAAAGTGAAAAAATACTCACATTCTGAATTTTTAATCTATCAATTGTTCCTGTCTGATATTCATTGGTGAAAGAAGCTGGTCCTTGATTCATCATATATAGTGTGGATGTAAAAATTACAAAATATATCATGTAGTTTGGGAGCATTGGAAGATATTTGTCGGCATCAAGCCAAGTATAAATAGTCTCCTTTATAAATGTTCCCTGTATGATTGCAAGAGTTATCAGAGCTGCCAAAACACCCATAAAAATCAAAAAGAGAGAGCGATTCTTGAATAGTATTTTGAAATCTTTTCCTGCAATAACAAGCCAGCTAGTAAGTGCGCTTTTACCCATTTATATCCCTCTCTTTCCTCAATCCCTCAACTCACGACCAGCGAGTTTATAGAAGACATTTTCAAGGCTACCCTCACTGAGTCTGATATTTTTTACTGGGATTCCGGAATCACCCAGAGCTTCAAGAATTATTGAAAGAACCTCAGTTGTTGATTCTAGTTTGATGAGGAGTGTTGAGCCAAATTTCTCAAGGCTTTCGATCGGAACTGAGCAGAAGAGCTGTTTCCTTATTACATCAGTTGGAATATTTTCGAGTCCATCAGCCTCAAGTTCAATCTGATTCTGTTCACCAAAGCAGTTCAAAATATTTTCAAGATAATCAAGTGCAAGGAGTGTCCCCTGATGCATTATTCCAACTTTTCTGCAGACACTGGTAATCTCTCTTGTGTAAGTTGTTGCAACAATAATGGTTTTTCCTCTATTTGAGAGAAGATTTAATCCATCGGTGATAATCCTCGCAGATCTATCATCGAGTCCTTCAGTTGGAGACTCAAGCATTATGATTTTTGGATCTGAAAGCATCGAAATTGCAACAGAAAGTCTTTTTGAGTAGGAATAAGGGAGTTTGTTTATCGGAACATGTGCCTCTGGAGTAAGCTCAAAAAGGTCTAGGGCTTCAAGCATAATCTCATTTAGTCTACGTTTTTTTATATTATTAAAACTGCCGAAGAATCTAAGGTTATCGTGTGCATTAAAATCTGGATATAGTGCTAATGTTTGTGGAACGAGAGAAATCAATCTCCTGGCTTTAGGACCAGACATAGCGTAAAGATCGTTTCCAGCAATTGTGACGCTTCCTTCGGATGGTTTGAGAATACCAGCAAGAGTATTTATGAGGGTTGTCTTCCCCGAACCAGCAGGACCAAGGATTCCAAAGCTTTCACCATCGGCAATCTCGAAATTAAGATTTTCGAGAACCTTGTTACTACCAAAGCTTTTGGTCAAGTTTTTAACTTTTACAAGTGCATCCATATGTGCCTCCTGCTACATTCTGGTAGGAATTGAAATAAAAACAGTTTCAATTCCCAGTTTGTCTGTGATCTCTTTTGCGATTAATCCAATTCCAACAGTTTCTGTTGACCAGTGTCCTGCTGCCAGAACATTGATTTTGTTTTCAAGTGCAACATGATAATCCGAATGCGATACTTCACCAGTTACAAGTAAATCCAATCCAAGCTCAGCAGCCTCTGATATCGCAAAAGAACCACCGCCCGATACTACTCCAATTGTTTTTATGGTTTTTACCCCAAAATCCCACACGAAAGGTTTACATTCGGGAAGGTTCTTTTCAAGGATATTGTTAATATTCAGGATAGTGGTTGTTTCTGCAAGACTACCATAGAGTCCTATAGGCATACCGTGATAATCAGCAAAGCCTTTTGGATCCTTGATGCCAACAATTTTTGATAAACCGATGTTATTTCCAAACTTCATATCTCTATCAAGTGGGATATGACACGACCATAGAGAGATGTTGTTTTTGATAAGAAAACCCACTCGATCTCTCATGAGACCGATAATACGATGTTCATCACCTGACCAATATAAACCGTGGTGGGTGATGACCATATCACAGCGTTGTTCCTTGGCCTCTTCGAATGCCTCAAGGCAAGCATCAACAGCATACCCAACCTTTCTAATCGGATTGCCTGAGTCAACCTGTAGTCCATTAAGGGATTTATCCGCAGGATCGGCGGACTCCCTCAGAAGTTTATCCAAAAAACCTGCGACCGCACTTGGCATAAGTTTTCCCATATCATCTCTATTCTGTACAGTCATTCTAGACTATTTTATTGTTTAATAAGCAATATGTCAAATGAAATTTCATTTTTGTGTAACTTATAAGCACTTGCATTAAAAAAAGATGGATGTGAAAATGTAGTCAGAATGAAAGGATGTGAAAAATGAAGAAAATATCAATTTGCCTTCTTGTAGCAATTCTTGCGATTTCACCTATTCTTGTTAAAAGCATCTTTGCAGAAGAAGTATCCATTGATTGGAGGGTTGGCTCAAAGCTTATCGCTGTTGATGGGAAAAAATACAAGATGGATGTTGCCCCTATGCAGGAGGGTTCAAGCACATATATTCCACTGAGAGTTATTTCTGAGTGGATGGGATTTGATGTTGAATGGATTTCTGAGGAGAAGTCTGTAAAACTGAACAACACTGATACACAAATCCAACTTTGGATAAATGATACTAAGCTAATCAAGAATGAACAAACACACTCCCTTACCATCTCACCAATCATAAAAGACTCTCGAACAATGATCTCCACAAATGGATTGAATCTTATTCTTGATACTTCACTTGCGGTGGATGGTAAGAATGTTTCGATGAAGGTAGATTCTGACCACATTTGCTACAGATGGGTAGATTTTGAATTTCCTGTACATAATGATCCATCCAAAACTCTTAAGCTTTCTGATTACATGAATAAATCCGAAACAAAGGCCGTTATTGTCCAGATTTGGTATACCGAGTGCATTCCCTGCCATGACCAGCTTGAGTTTTTAGGAGAACTTCACAGAAAATATAACAATGATGGACTTGAGGTGCTTGGTGTTTGCACAGATGGGCCAAATCTTGAGGCAGATAGAGAAGACCTGCTCGATAGATTAAAAGTTGACTTTCCAATTTGTCACGATGAAAACTATTCAACTCAGGCTACCTGGTTTGATCCAATTTTTCCGAACTTCTTTCTTTTGACACCTGGAGAAAAATGTGTTACATGGTTCCATGAAAGGTATTCAGATGAGGCCAATGAAAAACTCGAAAACATGGTTAAGGATTTGTGCGGTATTACTGATTAGTGCAGTCTTTGTCCCGCTCGTTCTGGCAGCTAATGTAAGAATTCTTTGGAAGGATGATTGGCGAAATGTGAAAATTGGTGAGAAGACCTACAGCACAGATGTTGGTCCACAACTTGTCGAAGGCACATATTTCTTCCCACTCAGGTTTCTTGCCGAATTTATGGGACATAGGGTGCTATGGCTTGACCATGAAAAATCAGTCCTTGTTAGAGGACAGGGAAGAAACATCAAGATATGGTACGGTGAACGAGAATATGAATCTCTTGGTGAAAAGAGATTGTTCGATAATATCCCGATAATCCTTAGAGATAGGATGCTTATTGATACCAGTTTTATTTCTGAGGAATTGGCATTACAAACCAAAGAAATAGAACCAGAAGATGGTGGTTATCATCTTTTAATGGAGATAGACGAAAACAGGCTTCTTCCTCATGCACCAGGCTTCACTCTCGAAACTCAATCTGGTGGGACAATTAACTTCCATGAAGAGCTTGCAAGGGGTGATGTGAAATGTATTTTAATCAACTTCTGGTCAACAAGATGTCTTCCTTGCAACAAGGAACTCCCCGCGCTTGTGGAGCTTTACAATAAATATAAGGATCAGGGACTTCTAGTTTTGGGTGTTTGTACAGACTCAAGTCATCTTGATGAAGAAAGAGCTGAACTTATAGAGACACTGGGTGTCGAGTATCCTGTTCCACTCGATCCCATGGCAGAAACTTATTATTCATGGGGTGGGTTGGGTGTTCCTAATATGACACTCGTTAATAAAGATGGATTGATCGTTTGGCAACATGATGGATATTCACCAGAAACTCCAGGAATTGCCGAAACCGAAATAAAAAAATTACTGGGTCTTGACGATTAAGACCCAGTTTTCAGCCAATCAATAATTCTTATTTTAATCTGGTCTCTTATTGATCTGAATTTTTCTATACAATTATCTTTATCAAAGCAATCTGCTGGGTCATCAAAGACCCATCTCAACCTCTGTCCAACATTTCCTGTAAATACAGGACATTCGGCTTCAGAGTCAGAACAAACTGAAATCACATAATCAAAACCTTCTGTGGTGTCTAGTTCTTTCCAGTGTTTTGAATAATGACCACCGATATCTATGCCGATTTCAGACAAGACATCTACAGCGTGAGGGTTGAGTTTTGAGGGTTTTGAGCCAGCACTAAAAACTTCAAACTCACCATTTGTGTCAAGTGACTTTAAGAGTCCCTCCGACATCTGCGATCTGGCCGAGTTTGCAACACAGAGAAACAAAACCCTCTTTTTCATGCAAAATTTAAATCAATCCCAGTTCTCTGGAAATGGGTGAGGAGGCATTGATTTTCTCAGAGGTTTATCTTTTCTGTAACCGAGTTCATAGTCGGCTGCGATAAGCTGCTGCACCTCTCTTGATCCTTCATATATTACTGCACCCTTAGCATTCCTGTAGAAGCGTTCTGCTGGGAATTCGTTTGAGTATCCATATGCTCCGTGAACCTGTACGCAATCAGATGCGGCTTTTTCTGATGCATCACATGCAAACCATTTTGCAAGTGCTGTTTCTTTGGTGCAGCGTTTGCCAGCATTTTTCAACCATCCAGCTTTAAGATTGAGAAGCATCGAGGCTTCATAATTTGCTTTCATGTTTGCAATCATTGATTTCACAAGCTGGTGATGCCCAATCGGAACACCAAATGTATTTCTTGAATTTGCATATGTCACTGATGCATCAAGACATGCTTTAACAAGTCCTGTTGCGCCCCATCCAACTGTATATCTTCCCTGGTCAAGGCAGAACATTGCGATTTTGAATCCTTCACCTTCAACACCCAGCATATTTTCCTGTGGAACTCTGACCTGGTTCATTGAGATTGAACCAGTATTTCCAGCCCTAACACCAAGTTTTCCGTGAATTGATGCAGTTTCGAGTCCGTCCATTTCGCGTTCGAGAATAAATGCAGATACCCCAGAGTGGTCACGCTTTTTCATTTTTTCAAGATCAGTCCAGGCGATGATTACGAATGTGTCAGCGACGTCTGAAAGAGAAATCCACATTTTTTCACCAGAGATGAGCCAATCATTTCCATCTTTGACTGCTTTTGTTTCAAGGGCTACAACGTCTGTGCCAGCGTTTGGTTCAGTAAGACCAAATGCTCCAATTTTTTCACCGGATGCAAGTGGTGGCAGATACTTCTGTCGTTGTTCTTCTGTTCCCCATGTGAGGATTGGCATCTGGACGAGACCAATGTGTACAGAAAGAGTGACTCTCATTGCGGTGTCAACATATTCAAGCTCTTCACATGCAAGCCCAAGAGAGATGTAATCAAAACCTGATCCGCCGTATTTTTCAGGAGTACACAGACCCATGATTCCCTGTTCGGCGAGTTTTTTTGCAACTATCGGTTGCCATTGTGCCTGCTCATCCCATTCTTTGATGTGTGGGGCAAACTCTCTTGCGGCGAGGTCGCGAACCATTTTTGCAACCATCTTCTGTTCCTCAGTAAATTCAAAATTGATCACAACAACACTCCTTTATTTATTATTTTTCAAATCGTCACAAAACTCAAATGCTTTATTTCTTATGATGTTTGGTGGATGACCGGAGAAGAAGATTATCTCACCTTTTTTAAGGTCTCTGTTTATGGTAGGTATTATCTCGTCAGAACTATCCAAAACCTCAACGTGGCACTGTGGATTCAGGTTCTTTACTGTGTTTGAGATGCCGTTTTTATCAACTCCCCATTTATTCTCATCAGAAGCGTGTGCTGGTGAGGCGATATACCTGTCATTTTTATCAAGCAATTCATTAATGACTTTTGCATATTCATCTGCAAGGTAATAAACCCTTGAGAACCTGACTGGTTGATGAATGATACACAATGGTCTGTCAGGAAAATATTGTTTCAGTGTTTTTATTCCTGCAGAAAGCTCACTTGGATGTCCTGCATCATCATCAAACATGATGTGCTCGTTAGTATTACCAAGCTGCTCAATTCTTCTTTTGAGACCCGGGTAGTCTTTCAGGTCAGAGATTGAGTCCAGAAGGGATATTCCAAATTGTGCTGCCCCTGCAACCGCTGATAGTGCGTTTTGGATGTTATGTTCACCAGGTACAGTTAATTCAAGCATTCCGAATTCTCTGCCTTTGAAGGAGATTTTTGACGATGAACCCATCTTCCCATCAATAATTTTGAAAACTGGGCCATCAAACCTAAGGTCGGCACCATCTTGTTTGCCAAACGTGATTAGGTTTTGACACTTATCAAAAATCTTGTTTGTGTTCAGGTCGTCGAAAGAGAGAATTTGGACACCATGATTGCTTACAGATTTCTCGATGAAGTCACTGAACTCCCCGAGGAGATTGTTGAAATCAAAATCATAGAACTCCATATGTTCAGGGTCGATACATAAAACTGTTCCAATTGTAGTATTGTATCTAATGAAACCATGATCGGATTCATCGGTTTCCAGTATAAGCCACTCAGAATTACTATCCCAATATGCTTCAGCAGAACCGTCTTTTAGTTGTGAGCCGTAGTACCAGGAGAATGGAATATTCTCTTTTTTCAGGATATGGACGAGCATACTTGTTGCCGTTGATTTTCCATGTGATCCGGCTACTGCAAAGATTCTTTTTGTGTTTGCAAGCTCTGTAACCGCATCTGTTCGATTGATAACTGGGATTTTAAGCTCTGTTGCTTTTGAAACCTCTGGATTATTGTCGGGGATGATTGCAGACCTTATTACGATATCTGGGTTATCAAGATTTTTTTCATCGTGCCCATGATATACGTTTATTCCTAGCTCTCTAAGATTTCTGACAGAATCATTTTCAGTATTTATATCTGATCCTGAGACGATGTGTCCCATCTGGTGAAGGATTATTGCCAATGCTCTCATCCCTGTCCCACCAATTGCGATCATGTGAATTTTTGATTTCTTTGGAAGCTCCGATAATTTCATGGTTTATTCAACCCTTCTGATATCTGCCCCAAGAGAGAGCAGTTTTTCGTGGAATCCGTCATATCCTCGCTCAATATGTTCCACATCCTCAACAATTGTTTCACCATCGGCAACAAGTGCTGCCAACACAAGACTTGCTCCGCCTCTAAGGTCGTGAGCTTTTACTGTCGTTCCAGTCAGTTTTTTTGCACCCTCGATTCGGATTGTTTTTCCGTCGAGTTTTATGTTTGCACCCATCTTGTTGAGTTCGGGGACAGCTGCAAACCTGTTTTCAAAGATGGTTTCGGTCATGATTGAAGTACCGTTAGCAAGTGATAGTAGGCTTGCCATCTGTGGTTGCAGATCAGTTGGAAACCCAGGGTAAGGAAGCGTTTTTATGTTGATTGATTGAACTTTTTCGATGCCTTGAACCTTAATTTCTTTATTGTTTGTTTTGACTTTTACACCTATTTCTTGGAGTTTTATTATCAATGCGTCGACGAATGATGGGTCAACTCCGTGAATTGAAACATCTCCCTTAGTTATTGCTGCTGCGATAACGTATGTTCCAGCCTCTATCCGGTCAGAAATAATTGTGTAATCAGTTGAATGGAAACTGTCGACACCTTCAATTTTGATTGTGTCTGTTCCAGCTCCCGCGATTTTTGCACCACATGAATTTAAGAAATCTGCCAAATCTGTTATTTCTGGTTCTCTTGCACAATTTGAAAGGATTGTTTGTCCGTTTGCCATGCTTGCAGCAATCATGAGATTTTCGGTTGCCCCAACAGATGGAAACCCGAGTTTTATGTCTGTTCCCTTTAAGCCATTTGCTGCTTTGATTTGGATTCTATCGGGGCATGTGGTTACCTCTGTTCCGAGAGCTTCAAAACCTTTAAGGTGGATATCCATTGGTCTTGAACCGATGTTGCATCCTCCGGGAGATTTGAGTGTGACCTCTCCATTTCTGGCAAGCATCGCACCAAGCATCGTTTGACTTCCCCTGATTCTGTTTTCTTTGTCCCCATTGATGTCTGATTCAAGTTTTCCTTTTGCGTTTATTTCCCAGGAGTTTTCATCCAACCTTGTGACTTTTACGCCGATATCTTCTAGCATATGGATGAGGTGAATCGGATCATTTTTTGTTGGGATATTTCTTAAAACAACCTTGTCTTTTATGAGGCAACAAGCAGTAATAATCGGCATTGCAGAGTTTTTCGCACCCTTTATTTCTACTGATCCTTTTAGGGGGTTTCCACCTTTGATTATGTATTTACTCAATTTAAACCCCACTTTTTAGCAATGAAGTTTTTAATTCTTATGGATGCAGTGCCATCACCAAATGGATTTACATCTGGAATCATGGCATTCTTTTTTTCTTCATTTGTGAGTATCTCTCTTGCCTCATCGAATACTTTTTGTTCATCCGTCCCAACAAGTTTGCAGATACCGCAATCAAGAGCTTCTGGTCTTTCGGTTACATGTCTGAGAAGAAGTACAGGAACTGAAAGAGAGGCGGCTTCTTCCTGGATTCCTCCAGAATCAGACATTATCAAATAGGACTTATCCATTAGGTTTAAGAAGTTTTGATAATCAAGTGGCTCAACCAGATGAACCCTTTTAAGTCCTGAAAGAATCGGAGAGATGATTTCCCTTACCTTTGGATTCATGTGCCATGGGAATATGAATCTTACATTTGTTATCTCAGTGTGCAGTCTTAGTATTGCTCTACAAACTGATTCAAGAGGTTTGCCCCAGCTTTCCCTGCGGTGCATTGTAATAGTTACAAGCTTTTCATTTTTCCCTACTTCAACAGGTAATGGAAGATCCTTATTTATTTTTTGAATCTGTTTCAGGGCATCAACAACAGTGTTTCCTGTGATGGTTATGTCTTCTTCTTTTATGCCTTCAGAGAGAAGGTTTTTTTGTGCGTTTTTTGTTGGTGCAAAGTAGTATTTACAGAGGTGATCAGTTAGTATTCGGTTTACCTCTTCAGGGTATGGATTCATTTTATCAAAGCTTCTAAGACCGGCTTCAACATGACCACATGGGATGGGTGGAGTTGAATAAAACGATGCCAAAGCCCCTGCAAATGTTGTTGTGGTGTCACCATGAACAAGCACTAAATCTGGCTTTTCGTCTTTCAAGATTTTTTCAAGACCAAGCAGAACCCTTGTTGTTACATCAGACAAGCTCTGTGCCTTTTTCATTATTTTGAGGTCATATTTTGGCTCGATTGAGAACAAATCAAGAACCTGGTCGAGCATTTCACGGTGTTGAGCAGTCACAGTCACAACTGTCTCAAAATCTGAGTCAGATTCAAAAGCTTTCACGAGGGGTGCCATTTTAATGGCTTCCGGCCTCGTCCCAAATATCAACATTACTTTCATAGATACATCCTAATAGACAAATATAAACAATGCCAGAACGGATACAATTATTGTTATCCCGTAGAAGATTAAAACGACAGATTTCACAGACCATCCCTTTTTAATCATCTGGTAATGGATATTGTCCATGTCTCCCGAGAATGGGGATTTTTTATTTTTAAGTCTCCGAAGTGATGAATAGAAAACATCAGCCATTGGAATAAACATTGCAAGGAATAAAACTCCGAGGACAGCGGCGGTTGTTGCCTTTGCTGTTCCCCAGATTGCAGTTACTGCGATAACATAACCAATGAAATGTGCACCATTATCGCCAAGGTAAATTTTTGCCGGTTCAAAGTTATATGGCAAAAACCCAGCGGATGCCCCAGCAAGACAGATCAGAAGAAGAGCTGGTATGATCATCTCTGGGCCTCTCGAAAGAGATGCCAAAGCTCCGGCAACACACACAAAAAAAGTTATTCCACTTGCAAGACCATCGAGCCCATCGATGAAATTAACCGCGTTGGTAACAAGGATTATCCAAAGGTATGTCAGTGGAATCGCAAGCCAACCAACTGAAAACCATCCTGAGCTTACTATATTTGTAAGATACGAAATCCTGAAACCAGCAAGAATTGGTGGTGTTGCTGCGATAATCTGCCCGAGAAACTTCATCCACGGAGACAAGTTGTATTTATCATCGATGAGCATGAATAGAGTGATAATAAATGCACCAAGGATTATGCTCCAAGACGAAATATCAAATCCCGATAGAATCAGGAATGGAATGAATGTCGCAAAAAAAATCCCAAGACCGCCAGTCCTGGGAGTTTTTTTTGTTGTTATTTTTGTTTGTCCTGAGGGAGTTTTTTCTCCTGAATTATCAACAATTCCTAGCCTGTGACCCAACCAGATTGAGGCAGGAGTCAAAAGCATGCTTGATATTCCGGATATAAGAAACCCGATTATAAGTAAAAGGTTTTGGTTCATTACAGATAGGTGACACCTTCATAGAGAGGGAATTTACCTGTAAGTTCCTTAACCTCATTTTTCAATGACTCAAGAGCTTTCTCGTCGTTTCTGTTTGCGACTGCTTTTGTGATGATGCTTGCAATCTGTTCCATTTCAGGTTCTTTCATGCCGCGGGTTGTAAGTGATGGTGTTCCAAGTCTCATTCCAGATGGGTTCATTGGAGGAGCTGGATCAAACGGGATTGCGTTTTTGTTGATTGTAATTCCGATTGACTCTGAAAGGTCTTCCATTTCTGAACCGCCAATATCTTTTGGTCTGAGATCAACGAGCATCAGATGGTTATCAGTTCCACCAGAGACAATTCTGAAGCCGTTTGCGGCAAGTGATTTTGCAAGGGTTGCTGCATTTTTGATTGTCTGTTTCTGATACTCTTTGAACTCCTCGCCCATGGCTTCTTTGAAGCAAACTGCTTTTGCTGCGATAACATGCATGAGTGGGCCACCCTGAATTCCAGGGAATACTGCCTTTTTGACTTCTTTCCTCATGTCTTTTGTGGAAAGAATCATTCCACCTCGAGGACCTCTGAGGGTTTTATGTGTTGTTGTTGTGACAACATCTGCGTGTGGAATTGGTGATGGATGAACCCCTGCAGCGACAAGTCCTGCGATATGAGCCATATCGACCATGAGTTTTGCACCAACTGATTTTGCAATTTTTCCAAGTCTTTCAAAATCAAAGAATCTTGGGTAAGCGGAAGCTCCTGCAACGATGAGTTTTGGTTTAACCTCAGTTGCCATTGTTTCGAGTTCATCGTAATCAAGGGTTTCGGTTTCTTTATTGACCCCATATGAAACAGCATTGAACCATTTTCCAGACATAGTGATTGGGTGACCGTGTGTGAGATGACCACCGTGGTCAAGCTTCATTCCCATGAATGTATCACCCGGATTAAGCATGGAGAAAAATGCAGCCATGTTTGCCTGTGCACCGGAATGTGGTTGAACGTTTGCGTACTCAGCACCAAAAATCTCTCTTGCGCGTTTCATGGCAAGTTTTTCTGCGATATCAAGGAACTCACATCCACCGTAGTATCTTTTTCCAGGATACCCTTCGGCGTATTTGTTTGTTGCCATTGAGCCGAGTGCTTCAAGAACAGCGGGGCTGACGAAGTTTTCAGAGGCGATTAACTCGATATTTCCTCTTTGACGATTCAATTCCTGCTCAAGTGAGCTTGCAACTTCTGGATCAATTTTGTTTAAGTTACCCATGGGATTCCTCCATATCTTTTATTTTTTCTATTCTTCTTTGGTGTCTTCCACCTTCAAATTCTGTCTTTAAGAAGGTGGACACTATATCTTTTGCGAGTTCAAAACCAACAATCCTCTCACCCATGCAAAGCACGTTTGCGTTATTGTGCTGTCTTGTCAATTTTGCCATTGTTGAGTTTGTGCAGTTAGCAGCCCGAATCCCTTTTGCTTTGTTGGCAGAAATCTCCATTCCGATACCCGTTCCGCAGATAAGGATTCCAAAATCAGTTTCACCAGATGCGATGTTATCAGTGAGTTTTTTTGCAAAATCCGGGTAATCAACGCTCTCGGTTGAATTTGTTCCGAGGTCTACCGTCGAAATACCAATTTCATTTAGGAATAGGATTATTTTTTCTTTCAGCTCAAATCCGCCATGATCGGATGCAATTGAAACTTTCTTTGTAATCATCAAAACTATATTAGTTTTTTTCGTAAGTGATTTCAAGGTGAAGGGAATCTTAAAATCAGAGTGTAAAGACGGTAAGTTTTTCTTTGACTAAGTCCCTGATTGCCCATTTTGGGCCTTCTCTTCCGATTCCCGATTTTTTTATTCCACCATATGGCATCTGGTCTACCCTGAAGATTGGGCTGTCTCCAATGATGACACCAGCAACATCAAGTTTTTCAGAGAGCCTTATAGCTTTTTGGAAATCCTTAATGAGTATTCCTGCTTGAAGCCCATATTCTGTTTGGTTGATTAACTCAACTGCATCATCAATTTTCCTAATTGGGTTTATCGATACAACTGGGCCAAAAACCTCATTTGAGATAATCTCGCAGTTTTCTGGAACATTCGTAAGAATCTGTGGACCAAGTAATGATTTACCTTTATCCTCAGATACTAAAACACTCGCTCCGGCATTCCTCGCTTTTCTTACCCAATCTCTTACTCGGTCTGCCTCATATTCTGAAATCATTGGACCAATTGTTGTTGCTTCATCGTGTGGATTTCCGATTATGAGCTGTGAGGCGTTTTCTTTAATTTTTGAGCAAAGCTCATCAAAAATATCTTCTGTGACATACACTCTTTGAAGAGAAATACAAACCTGTCCAGAATATGCCATTGATGCAGAAACCGCTTTTTTGGCTGCATCTGAAACATCCCAACTTGAATCAATGACCATCGCTGAGTTTGAACCAAGTTCAAGTGTCCTTCCAATTTTTGGATTTACATTGAGTAGATTCCATCCGACCTCTGGGCTTCCTGTGAAACTGATATGTGCACAATCAGGGTGTGAAACAATTCCAGTGCCAATTTCACTGCCGGAACCCACCAGAACGGAAAGCTGGTTTTCTGGAAGTCCTGCTTCAAAGAGACATTCAGCAAGCTTGAGTGCTGAAACTGGTGTTGTGCTTGCGGGTTTTGAAATTATTGGGCAGCCTGCAGCAATTGCCGGCGCGACCTTATGAGCAAAGAGGTTGAGTGGAAAGTTGAATGGTGAGATTGCTGCAACAACACCTACTGGCTCATAGGAAACGTAGCCTCTTCTCCCTTCTCCCCCGGGATGTGCTGGAAAATTGACCGTTTCACCAGAAATTGTTCTTGCTACCGATGCTGAGAATTTGAGTGTTTGAATACATCTTTCAACTTCTCCTCTTGCAAGTTTGATTGGTTTTCCAGCTTCACAGCAAATGATTTCTGCGAGTTTATTCTTTTTTGATAAAACGATTTCTGCGGTTTTATCAAGGATTTCTGCTCTTTTGTGGGATGGAAGAGTTTCTGACTTTTTTAAGATTTCATATGATTTCTGAATGTCGCTTTTGTCAGAAATTGAAACACGGGCGAAGGTCTCGCCCGTGTATTTGTCTCTTACTTCTAACATTTTTTCAGTAGTCTTCCTTCCACCTGAATAAAATGGAAGAGTATTCATACTTATCTCCTATTCATCGTCACAAACGCATTCTTCCTTGCAACAAAGCGAATAGATAAGGCCATAGTAGTCATACGCCTTCGTTGAGCTTGCAGGGAAGTCCTGGTTTTTATGAACAAAATAAAGAGTGTGGGTTCCTTTTGTGAGGAAAAGTGGGATTGTTAAAAGTCTTCCGCCCTTCATGTTTACAGAGCTTCCAACGTGATATGGATTAGAGTTTGGTGGTGGATCATTGATGAGTGGAGTTGAATCAATTGGATTTAAAAGGTCAATAAATGGGTCAACATACACATCAACAAGATCGTTTGTGTATACAATCAGATTTGCATTTGTGTCTTTGTCAACAGAAAAAACCTGCCTGTAAATATTCGTTTCCCATGCCCGACAGTGATTCCAACCGTCCATAGGATCAGAGGTTGTGTATACCCAGTTTGCACATTTGTTGTACAGAGTGTGCCATGGGGTTCCTCTATAGTCTTTTCCCCATGCCATCATATCAGCTGAATGATGTGGGATGACTGATACTGGTGCCCATTTCCCTAGGACATAATCAACACCGTGGTTTTCGATTGGCTCCCACGGTACTGTGTTTCCTGCATTATTTGTGATATTTACATCATGGACGAGGTATTCTGCAGTTTCGTTGCTTGAAAGGCATGAGCAATCACATTCGTCAACAGTCCATCCGCCTCTTGTTGTCTGGCTTGCAAAAGGTCTGATGGCAAGTGTGTGTAGCATACAAAATTCTTCAGCTTGTGGGGCTGCTCTGTGAACGAAATAAAGACAGTGTGTTCCACTCTTGATTTCTGGGATACTTATCGTGATTTTTGTTGGTTTGTTTTTGTCTCCAACTCCTCTTCCAACGAAACATCTGGGTTTTTCACCTTGATTTGAAAGCAACCTTGTGCCAAATGGTGGATCCATATAAACATCAACGCTTCCAATTACCCAAATCGTAAGTGTGCCAGATGAAGCTTTTTTAAGGGTAAAAAACTGTCTGTATATGCTTGGAAGCCAAGATGAATCAATGATGTTTTGATTCACGCCTTTGAGCAGGGTTCTTTTGTTTTCTGGGAATTCAAGTTCGTTCCATGTGTAGGGGTGTTCAAGATAATAAATCCAATCAGCTTTATGGTTGTATAGGTCTGTCCAATTTCCCTGACCTAAAACTACTTGAATTTCATTTCTGTCTATCAATGAAACCTGATTCCAGTTTCCCTGCATCCATTGTTCGGCATCCCACGGCAGATTATCAAGCTCCATGTTCAGGTTATCCCAGTCGGTGATTGATGGATCAGGATTATCCCAATCGAAATTTTCATCATTGAGGAACCATTTTTCAGGGTCTTGTTCAAGGTATTCCATTGTATAATCTGAAACAATAATTACGTTTTCACAGTTTGTTACACTTATGATGTTTGTCTGTTTTAGTTCGTCCCCATTAACAGAACAACCTGAAATCAGAATCACAATAACAAGGGCTAATGCGAGATAACGCATTTTACTCATTGCACCCTCCTTTACACTTGGTTTGTGTGTACTTGAACTCAAAAATAACCTATAAATGGGTATTCGTCAAGTGAATTAAGTCTTTTATGAGCTTAGTAAGTTAAATTGCCCCAGACATCTCAAGGCTCATTGAGATACTGTTCCACGGTGTTGACCCCTCGCGAATAAGCTTCACTTCGTCGCCAATCAGGCTTATCACGGTTGAGGGTTGCAGGGATTTTTCTGGACCAGAATCAATCATTACGTCACCAAATCTGCGGTACTCGCTAACAAGCTCTTTGTGTGAAAGATGTCTTTGACCGGAAACATTTACGGAGGTTTGAAGTAGTGGCACATTTAGTTCATCAAGAAGATGATGTACAACATTTGACTTGGGTATTCTTACAGCGATTGTTGGGGGTTGTTCAGCTTTTGGTGTAACCCATAAAGAGGTGCTTTTTCTTCTTTTGAAGACGCATGTAACTGGTCCCGGCCAGATGTTTTCCAGAAACTTAATGTGTTTGTCGTTGATGATGCAGTAGTTTTGTGCCTCATTAATCGAGCTTAAGAAAACTCCCAAGGGCTTATCAGTTGATCGGTTTTTTCTTGAGAAAAGCCTTTCTACACCGGCCTCAGACTGTGCCGAGGTTCCAACACCATATATTGTGTCGGTTTGAAATACTATCAGTTGACCTATTCTGGCCATATTTGCAGCAGCCCCAATCAATCCAACATCTGGTTTTTCAGGATCCACCCGTATCAACATTTGCAAGTGCCCTTTCTCCGATTTTGTACTCTTCCCCAGCAGATAATCTTTTTATGTTGGGGATATGCTTTAAAACCGCTAATACAGCAATTCCTATTAACACAGCAAACTCCAAGAGATCAAAATGAGCAAGCAGAAAGCCGAATGGGACAAGTGAAATTGTCATAACAGATGCAAGGCTCACAAACCTCCACATGAGAACAATTATTAGCCAAACAATTGCGGCAGCAATTGCCAATCTCCAGTCTAACGCTAAGACAATGCCAAGACTAGTTGAGATCCCTTTTCCACCTTTAAACAATAAAAAGACTGACCAACAGTGACCGAGAAATATCACTAAACCTAGCAACGCCATTTGCCAAGGATCAAATCCAACTATTCCAGCAATAAAAACCGGAACGAATCCTTTTGCAACGTCAAGAAGTGTTGTCAAAGCTCCTGGTAGCCACCCAACTGATCTTAAAACGTTTGTAGCACCAATATTACCTGAACCGACATCTCTTACATCAACCCCTTTGAGTTTTCCGATAATAAGTCCAAAAGGGATGCTTCCCAAAATATATCCACCGATGCAATAATAAAGTAGTAAAATCATAGCTCAATCCTTTGTGGGAATTCCAATAGTTTTGGGTCAATTTCTGTTATTCGACCATCTGGAATAATCGGACTTTTAAATCTGGTTGGGATGGAAGTGTCTGCAATTGATAAACCTAGTGAACATGAAAATGCACCGAATCGGTTTATTAACTCATTCATGTTAGTGTATGTTTTTGATATGTTGAAAAGCTCACTCCACCTTATTGAAGTTGTTTTTAAACCTAAATCCCTCCATAGATTATGTTCAAGAGAGATGCTTGGTTTGGGTAGTCCCGCCAGGAAAATTGTTGGAGGTTCGGTTACGATGTTGTTTTTTCGATACTTCTCCAGAAATGACTCAAATTCTTGCTTGAGCATATCGTTGTATTCTGGATCACTTGTAACATGGAAATTTGTTGTTTCCAATTGACTCAAGACAGTATTAGAAAACATTGCCAATTTGAGTTTTGGAGGAGTGAAAAGAGCAATCATAACAGGTTTATCTTTTGTCTTGTAACACTTACTGGACAATCTGTAGATAGCAAGCATTTCAAGGTCTGTGCCAACAAGTCTTAAATCTGCCTCGGCTGCCATTTCTCTTATTCTTGCGATGTGTTTCTTATTTGTGACGGCAACAATTGCTGTAACGTCGTCATCTTCTTTTTTGGCAATCTTGTAATCAAAGGTCAGGTCTTCGGGATGTTCGAATGCCATTTGAGATAATCTCGATGCGATAGCCCTATCTAGATTCGCTGCCTCTTTGGTTGTAATGAGCTTGATACTTAATATTTCACTTGGAATAGCAATCATTACTCTATTGCCGAAGAACTTCGAAGATTTTATTGCACGTCCAATTGAATCACCGAGTACCCGCGGTGTCTTTATATAACCATCAGAGATACACCCTTCGGGTGTTGGAAGACTAATCATCTCAACCATTCTTAATTGTATATCATCAGAAAAAACCTGTGAAATCTTAACTTTCTCTGAACCAAGATGAATACCAATCGGACCGTATTTCATATTTCTCCTTCGTGACTACAGAAAAAATCTAACCACCAATTGCGTACATGATAACATACAATGAAAAATTTTCAAAAATATGGAAAAGGGTTTGTTTAGATAATATCTTTTTCAGATTCAAAAATGACTTCTCCGGATGATCCGAAGCCTTTTTCTCCTCTGTCTGTTTGATTCAAAGATTCCGACCAAACAGCTTTTTCTGAATAGAATTTAACAATAACAAGTTGGGCAATCCGAGATTTTTCTGGGAGTGAAACATTCTGGTTGGAAAGATTTATAATGATGACTCCCACTTCGCCACGATAACCGGAGTCAATAATTCCAGGTGAGTTCAAAACAGTGAGTCCAAGTTTTGAAGCAAGTCCGGATCTTGGACAAACAAGACCAACGTGTCCATCTGGGATTTCCATGGAAAACCCCAACATAACTTGAACCCTTTGCAGGGGTGCCAGATTGATTGGTTTATAAGAAACCAAATCGTATCCGGCGTCCCCTACGTGAGCTTGTCTTGGAAGCTCTGCTTCTTTGACTATTCGTTTAAATTTCATCAATCAGTGTTTTTTGCAACCTTGATGTATTTTCCGCCAAATTTCTGGAGGAAGGCTTTGTATGCAAGGTATGTGTTGTAGAGGTCAGCTTTGCTGATTGTTTCGTTTGGTGCGTGCATTCCAACCACTGCTGGACCTGCGTCAAGGGTGTCGATTCCACGGTCTGCAAGTAAGTATGCGACTGTTCCACCACCACCGATGTCAACAGAACCAAGTTCTGCTGTCTGGAAATCAATCTTTTCGTCTTCAAGAAGCATTCTTACTGATGCGACGAATTCTGCTGACGCATCACTTGCGCCACCTTTTCCACCACTACCTGTGAATTTGGTGAGGGTGATACCTTTACCGAGGAACGAAGCATTTTTTGACTCAAATCTGTCTTTGAAGTTTACATCGTATGCGGCATTAACGTCTGCACTGAGACAGTAGGATTTCTGCATGATTGGCCAAAGTGGAACTCCACCTGCAAGATTTGAAACGAAATACTCGAGGAACTGGTTTGCTGCGCCTGTTGTACCCATTGAACCAATCTCTTCTTTGTCAACAAGATAAACGATTGCAGTAAGCTCTGGTTGTTCGTCAAGATCGAGAAGTCCACGGAGGGCAGTGTATGAGCAGATTCTGTCATCGTGACCATAACCCATTACCAAGGATTTGTCCATTCCGATGTCTCTTGCCTTGATTGCTGGAACGAGTTCAAGCTCTGATGAGAGGAAATCAGCCTCGGTGATTCCGTATTTGTCGTTGAGAATCTTGAGTAGATAAAGCTTAACTTTATCTTTTTCATCCTTGTAGTCTTCTCCGGTAAGTGGGATTGTTCCTGCCATAGCGTTAAGGTTTTCACCTGTGATAATGTTTCTTGCAGGCTGACTCATCTGGTCTTTTGAAAGGTGAATGAGGATGTCACTGATCAATACTGGTCCAAATTCCTTATCGTCTTCCTCGCCCCAAGAGACATCAATTTTTGTTCCATCTTTTTTGACAATTGTTCCATGAATTGAAAGTGGGATGTTTGTCCACTGCCATTTTTTGATTCCACCATAGTAATGTGTGTCAAGCATTGCATTGCCTGAATCTTCATAGAGTGGAACCTGTTTAAGGTCAATTCTTGGTGAGTCGGTATGCGCGATAACGAGTGTAAAACCTTCAGTGATTGGCTTTTTACCCATTCTTGCAGCAATCACTGATTTTCCTCTGTTTACTGAGTAATTCTTCTCATCTTTGCTGTCTTTTTTGAAGCCATCTTTTTCAAGAAGATCAATTGCCCATTTTGCAACTTCACGCTCAGTTTTGTTGTCAGTTAGGAATTTCTTGTACGGTTCTGCGAAATCCATGATCTCCTTGTGGAGTTTTTCGTTTTCCCATATAAGATTGGTTTTATAACCTAATTTATCGTTTAATGTTTCTTTTTTCTTTTCGGACATAATATCCTCCTTTTTTGCTAAACTTATTCTATTTTATTTGACACACTAGAAAACTAAAAATCTTGTCATAAAGTCAATATCCGTTATAATTCCCTGTTTGTAAGTGAGGTGATTATGAATAATATCTTTTTGCTGACAGGATCGGCATTTGCCATCAGTCTAGTCATCGGGTATCCAATAATTCTTTTATTAAAAACACTTGGCACTGGTCAAAAAGTTCGTGCAGAATCACCTGAACGTCATCAAAAAAAAGCTGGCACACCTTGCATGGGCGGGTTTATTTTTATGATTGCTGCTACTGCCTCCGCCCTTATTTTCTCTCGTTTTACAGACCTAATGACTGGTTTTGCTCCTCATTATTTGATGTGGGGACTTTATGCGATGTGGGGATTTGGACTCATTGGTTTCATTGACGATGCCATAAAAATCTTCACAAATTCACCACAGGGTTTACCGGGAAGATGGACAATCGCCCTTCAGCTTCTTATTACATTCCCATTCATTTTAATTCATTACCAGATTTTGACGCCTGTTTTTGGTGCTGGAACACCAGAATCAATTTCAGCGATGGTATATGTTGTTGCTATTATTGGGATAGTTAATGCAGTTAATCTTGCTGATGGTCTTGATGGGTTGGCAGGAGGTGCAAACACGATAACTCTGATTTCATACATTCCAATGCTTTTTATCGTTGATAAAGGTTTGGCAATTTTGCCCTTGGCTCTGATTGGTGCAACTGTCGGATTTCTGGTTTTTAATTTTCATCCTGCAAAGGTTTGGATGGGCAATACTGGGTCAAATGCACTTGGTGGAGTGCTTGCAATAACAGCAATCTATTCCGGTCATATCTGGTTATTTTTGATTGGCGGATTTGTTTTCTTCTTTGAGGCGCTCTCAACTATGATTCAAACGAGCTATTTCAAATACACAAAAAGAAAAACCGGAACAGGGAAAAGAGTGTTTTTGATGACACCAATCCACCATCACTTTGAGCTTCTTGGATGGAGTGAGAAAAAAATTGTGTTCTGGTTCTGGTTTGCATCAGCCGTATTTGGTGGATTGATGTTGTTGGTTTTTAATCTAATTAAATAGATTTTTGAAGATCCTGTTGATGATGCTACAAATATAAAAGAATCGACAAAATTAATCTGTCCATAAATTAAAATTATTTTTTGTAAACTTGCCTCCGTGATATTGTTGTTTTATCAGGTGAGAGAGGAGGTAATGTTATGCCATACGAACACAACCCAGACTCAATTAAGGTGTCTTTGGATCAGTCAAAGGTGGATCCAGAGATAATGGAGTTGATTCCGGAGCTTAGAGTAGTTTGGATGGATCAACAGGTTTTTGATCCAAATCAGATGGAGCTATGTGGATGCCCGAACTACAGATGCTGGCAAAATGGTAGCACGATGGAGTAGGTTAATGTTGGGGACTGGGGTGGAAACATGTTTCCACCCCAGTATTTTAGTGGAGGAGCAATGAGATTTACAAATTACTTATTGAAGGTCAAATATAATAATGAGAATATGATTCTTTTTTCAACACTTTCTGGCTCTGTGATTATTTTATCGAATGAAGTTGTTAGGGCTATTGAAGAAGATCGATTTCATTCGAACTTAAATATTTTGGCTGACTTAAAAAAGACCGGTTTTCTTGTTGATGACGGTTTTGATGAAAAAAAATGGGTTGTTGAGAGATTTTTGAATAGATTTGAAAACCCCGGGACACTTGATATTGTTTTTGCGCTATCAATGGATTGTAATTTTGGCTGCCCATATTGTTATGAAAGTCGGACCAACATTGAACCAATAAGTCAAGAGTCCTTTAATAGGCTCAAGGATTTCATTAAAGATCAAGTTGTTAGGTTGGATGTCAAGAAGATTACCATCAATTGCTATGGTGGTGAACCACTAATGTATCCTGAATATTTCATAGATTTAAAGAAATTCATTGATAATGCTTTTCCAGATATCAATCAGTATTGGGGAATAATTTCAAATGGATCTCTTATTGAAAAGGAACTTGAAAGACTACATTCTGAAATTTGTTTAAATCGATTGCAAGTTACCTTGCATGGAGCAAAAAGATTTCATAACAAGGAGAGACCATATTCAGATGGATCTGCATCATACTCAGATGTAATAACGGGGATAAAAAAGGCTGTAGATATTGGAATCAAAAACATAGAAATAAGAATTAATGTTGATTCAGAAAATGAAGGCTCAATTGATGAGTTACTGGACGATTTGAAAAAAGAAGGTTTATCAAATCTCAGGAATCTATCTGTTTATACCTATCCAATAACCAAAATGACAGAGAGCTCCGAGAAGTATGAGGTTGATTGTATATCAAGTAAAAAGTATTTTTCAGAGATTGGTCAGTGGACGCAAAAGATTGTTGAAAATGGATTCTGTGGTGGAGATAAAAGAAGTTATTTCAAGTACTTGATTGCTCCAATGCTGTGTGGGGCATACTCAAAAGGGTTTTTTGCAATTGGGCCAAAAGGTGAGATAAATCATTGTTGGGAGCATATCAATAACCAGACTTTTTGCGTAGGAAATATAAACGGCAAATCATTCTTTGATACCAAAAAAGAGAAAAATTGGTTGGCAGGAGGAAAACAAAAAATCCTTGAATGCGCAGAAAAAAATTGTGTTCTCCTCCCAATTTGTGGGGGCGGATGTGTTGCTCAAGCACTTCATCAAAATAGCACTATGTCTGGAAGGTCATGTTTTAGGACAATATCAGACACAAAAAAGTTCGTTAAATTATATGTTGACCACACATATTCAATTGGTGCCCAAAAGGTAACCAGTTACTCTAGTTAATCTGCTGGATAACCAATCTCTGAGAGTTTATTTTTGATATCGTCAACAGTCAATTTTGATTTGTCGAAATCGACTGCTACAGTTTTATTTTTTATGTTTATATTGACTGTTTCAATACCTGAAAGTACTGATAGATTATCTTTGACTTTTCCAGCACAAACTTCACACATAATTCCAGGAACTGATAATTCTACTCTCATTTCATCCTCCGGAGGAAATCCTGCGATTGACATTCGACTTTCAAGTTCAGAAACCTTAACTGCTTGATCATCAAAAGCAATTTCAAATGCTCCAAAAAGGAGCTTTTCCACCTTCTCAACACCATTTAAGAATCGAACCGATTCCTCTACCTGTAAGGCACAGGCTGGTCACATGCAACGTTTATTTTTAAGAATAACTTTCATTATTTTCTACTCCATGGAAGGATTGATTCGACAGGTTGGACTACCAAAATACAGATCATTGCATATAAGCCAATAAATAAAGGTTGCATTGACAATCTCGTCAAAAATGTTCCCACAAAAGGTAATCCATATAGAAAGCAAACGCCAAGAGTGATTAGTGTGGAGCCAACCAATTGTGCTGAGGCAACAGTTGTAATGATCTGGAAAACGCTCTTTGAGTCTTTTGGATTCCATTTTTTCATGAAGAGTAGACCTGCGACAAATCCATAAGCTACCTGACCCGAAAAGATTAATGGGTTCCAGGCTCCTGGTGTTGGGTTAAAAATGAGTATTCCCACTATGTCAGATAAACCTCCAACGAGTGCTCCTCCGATTGGTCCAAGAAACATCCCAGCCATCATTATTATTGCAGGACCAGCTGGGTCGACTCGAATATGTTGTACTGGAAAATATGATAAGAACCTTGTAACAATAATCGCCATGGCTGTCATTACTCCAATGACAGATATTCCAAACGATGTGAAGGGTCGTTTAATCATCTCTTTTATTGTGTTCAACTCTTAAATCCTCCGAATCTTCGTCAATGGCAGTGAAGCTATCACATGAAGTAATCCGAATCAACAATAATTGAGGGAGATGCAGTAGCATTTGTTATGGCAAGAGCATCAAGTCTGGTTATCCCTGCTTTAAAAAGGGTCGCTGCACAGCTTTGCAATGTTGAAGATGTTGTCATAATATCATCGGCAAGCATGTAATGCTTGTCTTTATCAATTTTTGAAACCGGTTTAAACTGAAAGCATTTTTAACGTTTTCAGCTCTGTCTTCAAGATTTGTTTGGAATTGTGGATTTGTATTTTTTGTCCTTTTCAGAAGTCTGCTATTGCATTTCCAGCCCAGAATCTTTGCAATTCGTTTTGCAATCACTTCGGAATGATTAAACCCTCGTTTCCTGAGCCTCAGTGGGTGAATTGGAACAGGAATTAGTATTCTTTCACCGAGGTTTTGAAGGTATGGGGCTGCAAGTTCTGCAAGTAAAATCCCAAGTCGGTCGTGGCTCTCAAATTTCATTTTGTGGATTAGGTCTCTTACCACGTTTTCATAAGGAAGAATCGTTAAAACATTGAACAATCTTAGAGAGTAGATTTCGGGTTTTGGTTCAAGCTGGATGAGACAGTCATTACAGAGAGCGTGTTTTCCAGGTTTTTCGCAGATAACACAAACTGGTGGGTAGATGAAATCAAGTATGTCATCAATCAATTTCATCAATGAATGCTCTGAGCAGTTTAACTGAAATACCTGCACGCTCTCTCATTTTTAAAACCATTTTGGGTATTTCTTTTTTTGATTCGCCAATTTTTTTGTAAAACTCATCAAACGTATTCTCGATGTTACCTAAGTCTTCAATAAAATAACCACAACCAAGATCGCATCCGATCGATTTGATTTTTTCGTGGTAAACAATTGGAAGAAATGGAATACCAGAAAGGGCTGACGCTATCATGGAGTGAAGTCTTATTGGTATTGAGAAATTGACCATTCTAAAAACCCCAAAAGCGTCTTGCCAGGAGATTGGACTAACAAGAGACAAGAGATTTCTTGATTTTATTAGTGGGGAAATTTCAGAAATAGTCTTGTCATCTTTCCTTTGAAAAAATGGAATCATTACCAGCGATCCGCTTGTTTTTTCAAGTATCTGGTTAAGCATGTTCGATGTTGCCTTGATGTCTGGTGTGAAGTTTTCAGAAATTGCTGGTGCGAATATAAATCTTGGTTTAGGTAGTTTTCTTATTTTTTCTGCGATTTCCTTTGATGGTTCATCTGATTCGAGAAGGAATGCAAAATCGGCGGAAAGCGTTGGCTTAAGATTTAATGTCTTGGCTTCAGAAAATGATTTTTCATCCCTTACCGAAATAAAGCTTGCTTTTCTAAGTCCCTGCTTAACGAGGAGTTTTGTTGAGCTTCTGGAAAATGAACCGATTTGTTGGCCAACTGCACAGTAAGGTTTTTTGTAAAGCTGCGAAGCAAATGCTCCAGCAAGATGATACCACGTTCCCTTTGCGTTTTTTCTCTCGTGAAGAAGACCACCGGGACCAAGAACGAAACCATCTGTTTTTTTGATCACTGAAAAAAGGTTTTTTGGATTTCTTGATTCAAATGCAAAATGTTTATGGTCTAGAACTGAATTAGTGTTGCCCGAAAAAATCGAAAGCCTTTCGGTTTGAAGGTTTCTTGCAAGCGCTGATAAAAGTGCTTCATCGCCGACATTTCCAAACCCGTAATACCCCCAGACTGACAGATGCTTCATTTTCCGAAAATCATTATCCTTATAAATGTCCCGAAACTTTTCATAAACCGTGGGATTCTAGCAAATGGTTCAGAAAGTATTCTCCATAACCATTCAAAACCAATTTTACAAATCCATTTTGGAGCACGTTTTTTTGTTCCAGCCCAGATATCAAAAGTTCCCCCCACTCCCATTAAGACCTTTACTTTTGAAAGTTTATCATGGTTATTATAAATCCACTTTTCTTGTTTGGGTATTCCGAGTGCGACATAAAGAAGTTCAGCTTCCGAATCATTGATTTTTTTTACAACGTCTGCTGAAGTAAATCTGAAGCCAGGGTTTGTGCCTGCAACTGTAATGTTCCCTTTTATATGCTCTGAAGCTTTTTCCAGTACCTCAGAAGACGAACCGAACAAAAAAACCTTTGTTTCTTGGGTTGATCTCTCAAGAAGTTTCGATGCAAGTTCAAATCCAGGAACCTTTTCTTCTGGTTTTTTACCGATTCTTTTCAACATAAGAACCGAACCGATCCCATCTGGGATGATTATATCGGCGGATAGACAAATACTTAAAAACCCATCGTCTCTATTGCATTTTGAGATTGTCTCAAGGTTGGCTGTGACTATAAAAAGCTGCTTACCTGAACACCTAATCTCTTCAATCAGATCATCAACTGAACCAAGAAACCAATTCTTGGAGTTTAGGATTTTAAACGAGCTCATTATGGATATTCAACGATGAATTTATCTTCTACATTCATCAAGGATGCCCCGAGTGATTCGACAACAAACCTTAGTGGGACAACTGGATACTTTTTATTGAAAAGGTACGCGGGAGAGTTAGCTTGGGTCTTTTCGCCATTGATGACTGCTTCTTTCGAGTCTATTTTTAGTTTTAAGGTTTTTCCTTCAAGGAAGTAATTAATATATCTACCGTCATATGTAACTTTTGCTCCGAGCTCTTCACCAATAAACCTAAAATGAACGTAGCGTCTGAAGTAGTTTTTATCAATATACATGGATGGATAAACGTATATTTCTTTACCGTTTGCTTCTATGTTGTTGTGACCATCCATCATGACTATTCGTTTTACTGTACCCGAAAAGAAGTTTGAAGAAACAGGTATTTTGAAGATTCCACCATTTGAAATCACAGTGATCTCAGCCTCTCTCAATCCTTCCCGAGCTTTCTCACCATTGACCCAAACTGTGATTTCTGCTTCACCATCAAATTCATTAGGTGTAATTTCAACCCAATCTTGGTCAGCTTCAATTGTTCCGCTAATGGTGCCGTTTCCATTGTTTATAACATGAATTATCTGAGACCTTTTTGTTGAAAGTGGGACTTTACTGAAAGTGATTTCCTCGGTGTCAACAAACAGCCTTGGGAGTCCACCAAACTTTGAAAGTGGAACTCTTACAATTCTACTGTTTGCCGTGTCGGAAATATATGCGTGTGTTCCATGAATAGAGATTCCATTTGGTTTGTTTAAGAGTTCGGTGTTTTTCTCCTCTGAGAAAGCATTTAAGTCTGTCAGAGGACCACCGTATTCACCAAAGCTTCCAAGTTCGATTCCGCTTTCTGAGAAGACTCTGATATTAGAAACCCCAGCATCACAAATGAACACTCTTCCAAATTCATCGATTGTGATTGAGGTAGGTTTTGAAAAGGCTTCATCGGTAAGTGATTTTTCAAAATCACCCTCTGGGTTAAAGATTAAGACCTCTCCGAGTTCTTCATCAACTACCCAAACATTTCCTTGGGTGTCGATTGCAACATCAGTCGGTTTTGTTAGTTTCTCATCAATAGAGTCTATCCACGTTCCACTCATTGAAACTGAAACAATCCTTGAATTACCTGTATCTGCCACATAGATGTTGCCAGAATCTCTGTCAATTCCGATTCCTCCAGGATTTCTGAATTCACCTGGACCATCTCCTTCACCACCAAATCCAAAAAGGTGATCCCCATCAAGTGAGTAG
The DNA here is from genome assembly GCA_963674785.1 of Caldisericia bacterium. Classification (GTDB taxonomy): domain Bacteria; phylum Caldisericota; class Caldisericia; order JAAYUI01; family JAAYUI01; genus JAXGMQ01. Next base: position 2,133,480 of record OY771555.1, on the reverse strand, counting down.
ATTTGAATTCGACTGTTTCCAGTGTCGCAAACAACAAGATCACCTCTTGTAGAAATATCGCAGTCCTCAGGTTTTTTGAGATTTGTTGAACTTGTTCCCTGTGATCCAACACTTATGATATGCTCTCCAGTTTCAGCGGAGTAAACGTTTACAGCATCAGAGCTTGATTCGGCTACAAAGATGTAATTATCTGTCGCTTTTAAGCCCTTTGGCCATAGAGCCGAACCTTCCAGTCCAACAGTCAGAATGTGCTTGTCATTCTTGATTTTTTGTATTCTGCTATTTCCAGTATCTGATACCCATATCGAGCCATCATCTTCAACAACAAAACCTGTTGGATATCTGTATTGTCCACTCTCGATTCCAAACTCACCTATTGTTTTTGTTATGCTACCACTTTTTGAGAAAACCTTAATCTGTGAGTTTCCTGTGTCAGACACATAGACATTGTTTCCGGTAACACAAATTGCGGAGGGAGAACTGAGCTCTCCACTTCCAATGTTTTTTATGAAATTACCGACTGAATTAAAAACACAAATCCTGTTGTTGCCGTTGTCAACAACGTAAACATCATCGTTTGTATCTGTTGTTAAATCAACAGGTTTTAAAAGCTCACCATCTTCTGAACCTTCCCGGCTTACCGAGAAGAGAAACATTCCTGTTGAGCCAAAAACCTTAACTTGGGAGGTTTCGTTGTCTAAAACAAGCATCTCACCCTTTGAATTGTATGTCAGGGAGATTGGCCTGATGACACCGCATTCTGGGTTTTCTGAAAAATGCATGTTATCAATGAATTCACCACGTCGGTCAAAGAACGAAATCCTTCCGTTTTCTGGGTCACATACGATGTATCTTGAGCCAGAATCCTTGATAACTTTTGTGGGGTACATCGAGAAGTCTTCCCCAAAAGAACCAATGTATTCACCCTCTTTATTGAGTATCTTGATCAGTCCATTTCCGGTATCAGCAACAATCATTTTTTTTTCATCATCATCAACAAAAATTGATCTAGGATATTTGAAATGAGCTCTGTCCGAGAGCATTCCAATAATATCTGTTTCGGATGTTTGAGCTTGAATTCCTACAAATAGCGTTACAAAAATCAGGGATATAATTATTGACAATATGACAAAAAACTTATTTTTAATCATGCTGGTATAATCACCTTCTGTTGCAGAAGCTTCATTATGAGCTGACCTGTTACTGAAGCACTCATCTGGCTGTCGTCAATCAATTGTTGGATAGTTCTCGAGCCGTCAACAAGAATAAGGAAGTTCCAATCGGTTGAATCAAGACTTAACTTATCTTGAGTCTCAAGACCAGTCTTGTTTACAATGAGCTTCGTCTCCAACGGTGGAAGGTTGATCATTATCTCATGAGACTTCATGGCTTTTTTCAATCCTTCTGTGATAAGGAAAAAATTGTCATGCTTTATTGTTTGAGGTGGCATAGTAACACCATCATTAAACATCACACGTCCCCTAATCCAAGAAAAAAGCTCCCATATTGCGTCGATCCCTTGACTCCTATTTGTTGTGGCGTGAACGATCTGTCCCTTGCTGAAGTAGATTGAAGAGAGTTCATCAGACTCAAGTGTTTGAATCTGTAATCTTCCGCTTCTTCCAGATACCTCAACGATTTGAATGAGTTCCGCTAATGTAGTTTCCCTTAAATTTGATGGAAGATCCAATATCTACCTCCATTCAGGTTCTTTTTTGTCAAGGAATGCCTGCATTCCAATCTTTGCATCCCCTCTTTCAAAACACGCTCCAAACTGTTCAGCTTCATATTCATAATCCAGTTCATGCTGGCTCGCCATTGCAGCCTTTTTGTTTATGACAGCCGCATTTCTACATTTTGATGTCAGGAGTTTTGCCATATCTAGAACAAATTGATCGAGTTCTTCTGGTTCTACAACTTTTTGGAGCAGACCCATCTTGATGGCTTCTTTTGCCTTGATTATGCGACCAGTTGTGAGAAGGTCTATTGCATTGCCAATGCCAACAAGTTGAGGTAGTCTTTGAGTGCCACCAAAACCAGGGATGACTCCAAGGTTGACCTCAGGTTGACCAAATTTTGCTTTTTCTGATGCAATCCTGATGTCGCAAGCCATGGCAAGCTCGCAACCACCACCAAGACAGAATCCATTAATGGAGGCGATCACGGGAATATCCAGATTTTCAAGTCTAAGGAATACTCCCTGTCCGTATCTTGAGAATTCTTCCGCCTGTTCACCTGTCATATTCACCATTGCTGAAATATCAGCACCAGCTATAAATGCTTTTCCAGACCCCTTAACAACTACGACTTTAACCTCAGGAGTTTTTTCAATAGTGTCTATGATATCGTTAAGTTCTTCGAGTGTTTTTCTATCGAGAGCGTTGAGTCTCTCAGGTCTGTTGAAAGTTATTGTGAAGATTGAATCTGTTAGGTCTGTTTGAATTCCTAGATATTCCATTCTGGTTCCTTTTCACCATATGTTGGGTATGGTAATGCTTCTTCTTTTCCGGATAAAACCCTTAAGGCACCAGCTGATAGTGCTTCAAGTTCATCTTCCCCCGGGTATCTCACAATTTTTCCAAGGAATGAGATTCTTGGTTTTATCATCTCAATCATCATGTCTGAGTATGCAAGTCCACCGGTTAAAACAATTGCATCGAGTTCTCCACAGAGAACTGTTGAGTATGCACCGATTTCTTTGGCTACCTGATAAACTAGTGCTTCATATATCTCTTTTGCTTTTTCATCCCCGGAATTTGCCATTTCCTGAACTTTGGCAGCAGAGTTTGTGCCAAGATATGCAACAAATCCACCCTTACCCATTATCATTTTCTTGATTTCGGGGAGTGTATATTTTCCAGAAAAACAGAGTTCTGCAAGCTGAGTTGAGGGCAGACTTCCAGTTCGTTCAGGAGTAAATGGCCCCTCACAGGTTGCATTATTATTGTCGATCATCTTTCCGCCAACAACGGCAGACACTGTAATTCCACCACCCATATGAACAACTATGAATCTAGATTTTTCATATGGTATTTTAAGATCGGTTGCTGCTTTTCTTGCTGTTGCATGAATATTTAAAACGTGAGCGATAGATTTCCTTGGTATCTCCGGATGTCCTGAGTAGAAAGACAATCTCTGATATTCACATGTTGTTGTTGGATCAACGATAAAAGATGGACAATTCCCAAATTCTTTTGATATTTCTTTTGCAAGTGCACATCCAAGGTTTGATGCGTGTTCGCCATATTTGTTTGTTGTTGCATCATCAAGCATCTCTTCGTTAACAGCATATGTGCCTGAGATGATTGGTTTGAATATTCCGCCTCTCCCAACAACTGCAGAGAGAGTCTTGATGCCTGAAGGATGATTTCTCAAGAAATCAACGATAACATTTTTTCTAAAATCGAACTGATCCCAGATTCCTTTGTATTTTTTTAACTCATCGCTGTCATGCCTAAGGGTCTCTTCAAAGACTTTCTCTTCATTATTAAACAACGCCATTTTCGTGGATGTGCTACCGGGATTAACCGCCAGAATCAAGAACTCTGTGTTCATAACAGCCTCCTAATAATTATTTATACATTCTATTGTCATTTGCCTCTTTGTCAAAGTAAGTATTAAATTTTCTGTGGGTAGCCTTGAAACTTATAAATCTAATCGTTAACATCTGGAAGTGGAAAGGGGTGAACATGCCTATAGCACAAGGAATGATTAAAGTTAACGACGAAAGATGCAAAGCCTGCGGACTCTGTGTCGAGGTTTGTCCAAAAAATATTTTGGCATTATCAGACAAGATTAATTCAAAGGGTTATCATCCTGTAAACTGTACCGATGAAGATTCATGTATTGCATGTGCTTCATGTGCGCTTATCTGTCCAGATATTGCTATTACAGTTTACAAAAAGTAAACTGACGCCCTATAATCAAAAAAAAGACCCCACAGTATTGTGGGGTCTTTTTCATTTTTATGGGAAAATTTTTATTCAACGACGATCATATCTTTTGTTAAAAGTGTGAGTGGTTCGCCACCATTTTCTCTTACAACCACTGTATCTTCAATTCTTACTCCGCCCCATCCTTCGAGATAGATTCCTGGTTCGTTACTTGCTATCATTCCAGTTTTTAAGATGTTTTCATCTGGTGAAAGGTATGAAATTCCAGGAGCTTCGTGAACATCCAGACCGATTCCGTGACCTAATGAATGGTTAAAGTTTTCTCCATATCCTGCTTTTTCAATTATTTCTCTTGCTACCAGGTCTGGAGTTTTACACATCTCCCCAGGCTTGAAGAAATGCATCGCATTCTCCTGAGAGTTTCTTACTGTATCATATATCTCTTTGTGTTTTTGGGTTGGTTCACCAACAACGATAGTTCTTGTGCAGTCGGAGTTGTAAAAATCAACGGTTGCACCAAAATCAATCACAACGAAATCTCCATTTTCAAGCTTTTTATCGGATGCAAGTCCGTGTGCCATTGCACCTCTGAAACCTGAGGCGACGATTATTGGGAATGATGCCTTTGATGCTCCCCTTCGTTTCATCTGGTATTCAAGTTCGGTTGCGATGTCTCGTTCAGTTGCTCCAACCTTCATGTGTTCAAGTGTTGCTTTAAATGCATCGTCGGAGCATTTGCAGGCATTTCTTAAATATTCGATTTCTTCGTTTGATTTAATAATTCTGAGTTCCTCAACGATTCCATCGGCTTTGATTGGTTCAATATTTGAAAGCTCTGAGGTGAACGATTTGTAGAAAGCATGGGAAAGGATTGCTTCTTCAAGGCCAACATTTTTGATAGTCAAACCACCCAGAATATTTGTCATGTTTTCAATCATTGGTCTTTTGTGAAGTCGTACTTCGATTCCGTCTTTTGCTTCCTCACGAGCCTGTTCGGGGTATCTTCCGTCAACAAGTAGGATGGCCTCGTCTTTTGTGATTATCAGAAACCCATCTTCCCCTGAAAAACCAGATAAATAGAATATATTTCTTGATAGTCTGTGTTCGTTTGTCTGTAAAAATAGCGCATCAATATTCTTTTCAGACATTTTTTCTCTAATTGCATTGAGATTGTTATTCATTTCCACTTCCTTTATGTTCGGAGATGTATTTCCACGCGTTCATTGCTGCAATGGCTCCGTCTGAAACTGCTGTCACAACCTGTCTGTGTTCTTTTACTGACACATCTCCCGCGACAAATACTCCTGGTTCATTTGTTGCCATTGTCCTGTCTGTGATTATGTATCCACTATCATCGAGTTGAATGAAATCTTTGAGGAAGTCGGTGTTTGGAATGTATCCGATAAATATAAAAACAGCATCTGTTTTATGTTCAGTTGTTTCGCCTGTTACTTTATTTTTAAGTATAACTTTTTCGACTTTATCTTCCCCTTCGATTGACTCAACTACTGTGTCGAGAATAAAAGTAATCTTTGGGTTGTTTATTGCTTTTTCAATGTTTTTTGGAACGGCACGGAATTCCTGTCTTCTGTGAATAATAAATACTTCAGAGCCAAATTGAGTTAGATACTCTGCCTCTTCAAGAGCAGTATCCCCTCCGCCTATGACTGTTATAACTTTATCCTTGAAAAATGCACCGTCACATGTGGCACAATATGAAACCCCCCTGCCTCTTAATCTTGCTTCTCCATGAACTCCAAGGGGTCTATATGATGCACCAGTTGCGATGATGATGGATTTGGCTTTGTATGTTTCGGCGATGCATTGCACGATGTACCAATCCCCACTTTTTGAGATACTCTTAACCTCATCGTAGATGATTTCGGCACCAAATTTACTTGCTTGTGTGAGCATTTTTGAACCAAGTTCGTATCCTGCAACCTCATCTGGGAAGCCTGGATAGTTGGCTATCTTGTCCGTGATGTTGAGTTGTCCACCTGTTCCAACTTTTTCAATGATTGCCGTTTTAAGAAGTGATCTTCCGCTATATATTCCTGCGGCCATTCCAGCAGGACCGCCACCTATTATCAAAATATCAAACTCGTTTTTTTCCATTACCTCGCTCTCCTTATTATGGCAACTCTTGGTCTTCCAGAAAGGTCATTGATTATTTCAAAGCTCCATTCTTGGAAAATATCTTTTAACATCGGAATAGTATATTCATTTTGCCTTTCAATCTCAAGCAGAAGTGAACCATTTTCACTCAAATGGTTTTTGAGTTTTTCTTCTATCCTACGATAGATACCCATTCCGTCAGCTCCACCGTCCAGAGCCAGCATTGGTTCGTGAGAAATCTCTCTTTCGAGTTTAGTGATAAGATCAGTCATGATGTAAGGTGGATTACTTACAATTATGTCAAATTTTTCTTCTATCGAATCAAAAATGTTTGACTTTATGAACTGAATTTCAGTTTTATTTTTGTTTGAATTTTCTCTTGCAATCTCTAAGGCTTTTTTTGAAATATCACTTGCAGTAACTGATATTTTTGGATTTCTTTTCTTTAAGGAGATTGCGATACACCCAGAACCTGTGCAGAGATCAAGGACTTTGGTTTTACACGTTAGCTCTATTTTTTCAGCTTCGATAACCAGAAGCTCTGTATCGGGTCGAGGGATCAATACGTCTTGAGTAACTTTTAATTTTATCCCCAGGAAATATGTGTAGCCGAGAGCATACTCAAGTGGGTAACCACCAGATATTCTGCCAGCTACATCAACACATTTTTCAATGACTTCACTTTCAACGATTTCAGACAGAGAAGAGATCATCTCTTCTCTAGATAGTCGAAGATGAGCACATACGATTTCTTCAGCATCCCATCTGGCTGAGGGTCTGTTTGAGAGAATCTTGGTTAAATCATTTACCAGTTGATGCAGATTTTGCGAGTTCATCAAGTTTTTTCTGCTCTTCTGCTTGAATAAGTGGCTGAACGACTAGATCAAGATTACCAAGCATTACTTCTGGGAGTTTATATATAGTTAAGTTTATCCTATGGTCTGAAATTCTTGTTTGAGGGTAGTTGTACGTCCTGATTTTTTCAGCTCTGTCTCCTGATCCAACCTGAACACGTCTTGTTTCCGCATGTTCTTTATCTTTCTTGGCTTGTTCGATTTCGTAAAGCCTTGAACGAAGAACTTTCATTGCACGTTCTTTGTTTTGGAATTGCGAACGTTCATCCTGGCAAGTCACAATCATGCCTGTTGGTAAATGGGTTATTCTTACTGCGGAATCACATGTTTGAACGCACTGTCCGCCGTGACCAGATGATCTATAAACATCAATTCTTATATCTTCAGGTTTTATCTGTAGGTCGACCTCTTCGGCTTCCTGCATGACCGCTACAGTTATGGTACTTGTGTGGATTCTTCCACCAGATTCTGTTTCTGGTACTCGTTGCACCCTGTGAACGCCCGATTCGTACTTCATATACCTAAAAACATTTTTTCCTTCAATTGAAAAAATGATTTCTTTGAAACCACCAATATCTGTTGCGTGAGAGTTGATTATTTCAACTTCCCAATTCCTAGATATGGCGAATTGTTTGTATGCTCTGAAAAGTTCTGCCGCAAAAAGTGCAGACTCCTCGCCACCGGCAGCTGATCTAATCTCCATGATTACGGATTTTTCATCCCGAGGGTCTTTTGGAATTAGCAATCGGTTAAGCTTATTGTCAGTCCTCTTAAGTTCAGCTTCAAGCTCCTCTAATTCTGCAGCTGCCAATTCTTTCATCTCCAGATCAGATGTGCTAAGGAGTGATTTTGTGTTTTCGATTTCTGTCTCAAGCTCTTCGTACCTGTTTGCGACATTTACAATTTCTGCAAGCTCTGACTGTTCCTTTGAGAGCTTTCGGAATTTATTGTTATCCTTGATAACATCAGGATTGCTCAAGAGTTCAATAAGTTCGTTGTATCTATTAATTAGTTTCTCTGCTTTTCGAATCATATGAGGGCAGTCTAATTACATTAACGAAATGGTCAAGAATTTCCTTGACAGATGATTCTGATTTTATATGATAATTGCCTCGAGCGTGGGTCGTTAGCTCAGGTGGTAGAGCATCTGCCTTTTAAGCAGAGGGTCGCTGGTTCGAGTCCAGCACGACTCATATTGAAAATTGATTTTGTGTGGCCCCATGGTCTAACGGTTAGGATGACACTCTTTCAAGGTGTAGGCAGGAGTTCGATTCTCCTTGGGGCTGCCACTTTTTTTTCGAAACCAAAATCTTATTGTGCCAAGTTTTCTCATATTTCAAAAAAAGTCCCATTTTTTATCTTTTGAAGTATTTTTGTGTATGGTATATCAAAATGTGAGTGTTCGATTTTCTTGTTTACAACTTCTTGACAACCCTTCCACGTTTGCTATAATTCAAACGTTTCAGAAGTAGATTCTGGATCTGAGAGACGTGCTGATTGAGTTTATTTATTTAGGGAATTTATGCCCGACCCGGTGTACTCGCCGGTGCGTTGAAAAAATCCTCACATGGTGACAGCTTTTGTTGCCTGGAAAGGAAAAGGTGATGAGAAAGGTTAAGCTTTTATCCGTATTGCTTGCCGTAGTAATGGTTCTCCCAATGGTGGCAGGACTAGGTATGGGTGTTGTTACAAACGATGTTGTTGCAAACGATGGTCCACTTTATGAACTCCTCGTTTACGTTACAACCCCAAGTGAAAGAAACACATTTGAGAGCATGAAGCTCCCAGATCTTACTCATTATGCATCAGGTTCTATTCTTACTGAAGCAACAGAAAGCCAGATGGAAGTACTTACTGATAAGAATATTGAGTATATTGTTATTGGTAGTGCTGACTATCGCAACATCAACGGCGTTGAGATGAGAATCGAAAACAAAGAGTTGAAGATGGTCGACAAAGTTGATGGCTGGTACAGCAAGTATGCAACTGCAGATTACTCAGGTTACGATTTTGCATACTATCTTGTCGATTTTGTTGGTCCACTCAAAAGAGCATGGATTGACAAGATCACGAATATGGGTGGATACATCATGGATTCATACCCAATATTCGAACAGACATATCTTGTCCGAATTGATCAGGATAAATATGCAGAACTCAGAAACCTTGATTTCGTAAGAGCAACCGGTGATTATGCCCCTCTTTACAAGACTAATCTTTGGCCAACTGATGAAAGCGATAGCCACATGCAGTCTGTGAACATCACGATTGCAGGTAACCTTCCATACAGTGAGCTTGAGACAATCTCTGGAGAGCTTAAAAATTTAGGTTGCAAAACTTTCCTTCAGACAAAGATTGAGAAGTTTGATAACGATTTAGGTCCAACAAAACCCGAGGGAATGTCTGATGAAGAATACCAGGAACTCTTCAAGATTTGGAACGAAGAGAGAAAATCTCTTGAAGAATATTATAATTCACCAGTGGATGATTCCGGTGCAAGAATAAGGGATCAGGCCAAGGTAATTAAGTTTGGAACAATTGGGTCAACAAGTCCACTCGGAGCATCTGAGAAGGACGAAGGTCCATATGAAGCCGCATTTGTAAGAGTTGTTTGCCCGATGAATGCAATTGCACGAATTGCTGAGCTTCCATGGGTAATCGATATCGATATGTTCAGCGCACCAGAGGCACAGAACGATCTTGCAAACTGGCAGATCGGTTCATATGCAGCTTGGGCAGCAAACGAGTCAACAGGAATCGTAACCAACCCAACAGACGCACTTCCACACGATAGACTTGACCATTTTGGTCTTCATGGTGAATCATTCCTTCCAACAAGATGTTATCTCCCAACTGTCTCAGACAGAAACAACTATGATCACTACAGACAGATTGTTGCAATCGTTGGTACTGGTCTTGATACTGGTGATGTTGGCAGCTCATATTATATTTCAACTCAGTATTCCACAAACCCCGTAGGTGACTTTGCAGGTAGAGTTGTTGACCATATTGCATATGTTCGTCCGACATCCTCATACTACAATACTAGTGGTGATTCCAGATGGCGTTGGAATCCAACAAATGGTAGTGGTACCAGAGTCCAGAGAGCTCATTGGGTTACAATCAGCTCTTATTACTCAGAAACAAGAACAAGTGGTCTTATTGGATCACGTGGTTATCCTTGGATGGACTGGGATGGACACGAGACACATGTTACTGGTTCAGGATTTGGTGATGGTTTCTGGTCAATTGGTCACACACCAGATGATGATTGGTCAGCAGATGGACGTCAGCCATATGTAGATCCAACAATTGCAAACCCTGTTGCCGGTGATGGTGTCCCAGGTATTCCACATATGCCTCCAAACCTTGAAGACCCATACCAGACCGCTCCACATCCAACAGGTCAGTGGGATTATAGAGGTGTTGCTTACAGGGCTGGTCTCGTTGTACAGAGAGTCACAAACAACAACTTCACAAGAGCATACGATTCTGGTTCAGGTCAGGCCGGAAACAGAACATATTACTTCTGGCATTATGCTGGAAGACCAACCTATCTTGGTCTTTATCAGAATATTAACCCTACAACTTATTATCTTAGAGCCCCAGATTCCATGTTCTCGATCGTCAACGATGCTTATATTGTTGGTGCAAGAATCCAGGTCAATGCGTGGGTTGTTCCTCACAGAGGAATGTCAAATTCTTATGGGTATCCAAATTCACCAGGTGACAGAGAAATCTCTTACGACTCAGCTGTTTATAATGCAAACGAATACAACTTTTTCTGTACTCAGATGGATAGATTCACATGGGAACAGAAAGATATGCTTCTTGTTCAGGCAGGAACAACAAACACAAGGTTCGCTGCCCCATTTATCTATGACTATGAGTGGTACAACTATGTAGACTCTGGACTTCCAGATGGTTCATATGGCTGGACAGATAGTGGTGGACAGTACTACAGTTCCCCATGGTGCTATACCACGCCTCCAACACATGAGTGGTACAATGGAATCACATATCCAGTGCTTACTCCGAATGTCGGTGTGTACTATCCACCGATTGGCGATACTTCCCAGAACCTTCCCGTTGAATTCAACTATTATTATCAGAACTTGACTCAGCCGCCAACAACCGAGCAGTCTTCTTGGCCAACAGGTAACGCCGATGGTAAGGCTGATTTTGGAACTTCATGTCTTTCACCTGCAACTGCAAAGAACCCAATTACTGTTGGTGCATCAGAATCATACAGAAACATTCAGGTCATTCGAACCTCGATGCCAACAAACCCAACAGCAGGACCACTTCCACAGGTTTACACAGACAGGGGTCCATGGACATATGGAAACGCATATAGCGAAGTTAACGGACTTCCATGGTTCCCATTATCTCCACTCTTTGACGACAACACAGCTGATTCCGATTCACCGTATGATGTAGATATTGATGGAAACACAATCAATAGAAGTGATTGGTGGATGCCACAGGGTGCAGCAAACGAATTTGAATATAATCCAAATGTAGTGAACCTCCCAGGTGGAATTGAAAATGGTTACGGACAGGTTGCTGCCTTCTCAGGAAGAGGCCCAACACCTGACCTCGATTATTCACACAGTGATGCTGACCCAACAAAATGGGAAACTGCCGGAAGATTCAAACCAGACATCGTTGCTCCAGGAACCCAGATTATGTCTAGCGCTTCATATCTTACACTCAACGAAATCGGTTATTATGATCCAACAAGAAATGGTCGACGATATACAGGTAACCAGTACAATGGTCAGAGACAGGTTGGTAGTAATGAACAGGGTGGACCATATGTAGGAAGACATCCATCAACATCAAATCCATCAGGTGTTAGTAATGGCGAACTTTACAAACATTATGCACTTATGGAAGGTACATCATGTGCAACAGGTTTTGTCGCTGGTGCTGCTGCTGTAACAAGACAGTACTATGAAAACAGAGGACTCTATATGTATCCAAATCCATCCTCTGCTCTCATCAAAGCAACATTGATTCATGGTGCAAGAAACCTTGGTGGAGAAACAAATTATGATGCTCAGGCACCAGGTGCAGGTTATGGTGCATGGGAATGGCTTTCCGCAAAACCAAGTTACTCACAGGGCTTCGGAAGACTCGATATTAAGAGATCCCTTTACCCAGATCCACCAACATACACACTATTCGAAGACCATGACAGTGGTATTACAACTGGTGAAAAACATTACTTCTACTATGATGTAAATGACAGTTCAGTCCCATTTGAAGCAACTCTTGTTTATACAGACATGCCTAAACTTCCAAATCCACAGGTTGCTCTTGCAAATGACCTCGACCTTATTGTCATCGATCCAGGTGGAACAGAATACCATGGAAACATCTATACATCTGATCCACATGTTGATGAGCACACAAACCTTTATGAATCATGGGGAAGAGTTTCAGCTGCAAATCCAGGTGGAACAGAGTTTGACAGAAGAAACAACGTAGAGAGAGTTGTTGTCCCTCCAAGCATGATTAAAGAGGGAAGATGGACTGTTTCAATCTCAGGTGCTCGTGTTGAACAGTCATCAACAAACATCCCACAGCTTTATGCTTTCCTTGTTTCAGGTGGACAGCTTAAGGCCTCAGTTGCTCCAGCTCCTGAAGTACCAGCACTTTCAACTCCTGCACTCATACTTCTCGTAATCGGACTTCTTTGTGTTGGTGTATTCTTCATCATCAGAAGGAAAGCAATGGTAGTTGCATAGAGTAACATCTTGCTTGTTTGATTAAACTTTACCAGGAGACCACAAGTCTGTGGTCTCCTTTTTTATTGTCCTTGAAAAACTCTTAAAAACTTTAAGAATAGTTGTTGTGTATGGCAATGTAGTGAAGGGTGGAACATGAGCAATTTTTTTGATAAATCGATGAAAACTCTAAAAGAGTATAAGTCTGTAATTCTGTGGGTTTTGTTTAGCGTTGTTATCGCAGTAGTACTCCAGATAGTCACGCATTTAAACATACCTACGTATAACGTGATGGGTGGTAGAGAGATATATCTTAATCCAATTCAAAAAGCCTTAACTCTTTCTGTATCCACTCCGTTGATTCTTATAATGAAATTGTTTGGGATCACAGCCACATTTGAAACTGTATTTGCAGGAATAAATGGAGCCTTTATAAACCTTTCCGGATTTAGAATGGAAGTTGTTTATGAATGCACTGGTATTTATGCTTGGATTGTTTACTCCGCTGCTGTACTTGCTTATCCGACAGGCAACTATTTGAAGAATATTTGGGGATTTTTATTTGGAATTCCTGCGATATATCTTGTGAACTTGATCCGTTTTATTGTTCTCGGACTTTTTGGCGCGTACTGGCCAAATGCCTTTGATTTTGTGCATGCCTATCTTTGGCAGCTTATGATGATTGGTTTTCTTATTCTTCTGTTCTGGCTTTTTGTTACATGGATTGTAAAAGATAACCCGAAGAAAACAAAATGACTCCAAAAAAAGCCTTTTTATTGAGACTTCTTTTGACAACAGTTCTTGTTTTTGTTGTCTGGTCATTTATCGCAAAGCAGTATGCTCTTTTCGTAGATAACGTTGTTGCCGGAATGGTTTGGAATGCTGGGTATTACGTTGAGAGATCGTCAAGTGTATCAACATCACTACTTAGCCCATTGATCCCATTTTTGATTCTTATGATTGGCACTTGGGGTATCAGTTTTGTCTATAAAGATAAAAAAATTAATTGGAACTTGATTCTTTGGTCAACTGTTGTTTGCGTTCTACTTCTTGGTTTCACAATACTTGGGCAGTACTATGCGGTATATATGGCGGTATCAAATTCAATGTCGGATATGATGCTTAATATTACAAGTTTTTTTATTGCAACAACTCCTGTCCTTATACCTGTTGTCGCATGGTATGCACTCTCAAGTAAAAGACTAACAGAGATTATTAAATCCTAAGCATCACATTTTTTTGCTTACTTTGAAAATCTTGAGCCAGGGGAATATATTGGGACATTTTCCTTGCATAGTGGGCAGTCGTCGGGGTCAAATGTTTCAACTTCGAGTTCAATTAACGGAACAAATTTCCATGGGAATTTTGCTTTCCCACCTGATCTATCGACAAGTGATGTGATTCCAACAACTTCTGCACCCAAAGATTCTGCAAGCTTTCCTACCTCAAGAACTGAGCCACCAGTTGTGACAACATCCTCTGCGAGTAAAACCTTTTCACCTTTTTTGATTTCAAATCCTCTTCTGAAAGTCATTTCTCCGTCTTTTCTTTCAGCAAAAATGTTTTTGATGCCCAAAGCTCTACTCATCTCGTACGCAAAGATAATCCCACCAATTGCTGGCCCTATGACCGTTTCAATCTCAAGTCCAGCAAGCTTTTCCTTTAACATTTCACAGAGAAGTTGACTCTTTTCTGGGTACTGAAAAACTTTTGCGCATTGAATATATTTTTTTGAATGTAGACCAGATGAGAGTTTGAAATGCCCATCAAGAAGGGCATCTGTTGATTTTAAAATTTCAAATGGGTCGTTATTTTGCATTTTCAATCTCCTTGATTATTTCGGTTGCTTCAATAACAGGATTTTCACTATTGTAGATAGGTCTTCCAACAACAATATGGGTTGCACCTGTTTTGATGGCTGTTTCCGGTGTTACAATTCTTTTTTGATCACCTGCAGCATCTGTTGCTCTTCTTATTCCCGGTGTGACTGTAATGAACTCATCGCCGAAAGTTTTTCTTAAAACTGGAAGCTCTTTTGCAGAGCAAACAAGTCCATCACATCCATTATTCAGAGCAACTTTTGCAAGTCTTAAAACAGCTTTTTCGACAGTATCATCCGAGATTCCAATCTCGTTTAAGAGATCAACATCTAGTGATGTAAGAATTGTTACTCCGAGAAGTTTTGGTCTTTTTATGCCAAGATTTTGAGCTGTCAGTTCAAGTCTTTCTCGTGATTTCTGAATCATCTCAGATCCTCCAAGGGCATGGAGATTAAACATGGAGACACCACCGAACGAACTGACAACCTCACAAGCGTCAGCGACTTGATTTGAAATATCAAAAAACTTCAGATCAAGAAATATCTTTCTTCCAGTTTCAGCAATCTCTTTAACAATGTCTGGGCCATTTGAATCGAAGAGTTTCAATCCAACTTTAACCATCACATCTTTTGGTAGCTCTTTTGAAAGTTCAATTGCTTTCTCTCTTGAAACATCGAGACCAACAATCAGCCGTTCTGCTGCCTTAATCATTTTTCTGCGCTACTCCTATGATTTCTGAGAAACTCGAGTATCCATTCTTCTCTGCCCAATCAGACATCTCATTTGAAATGTCCTCAAGAGCCCTTGGATTTTTTAGGGTTGATGTTCCAACTTGCAGGAGACTTGCACCAGCCATAAGCATCTTTATGCCGTCTAGTCCTGATGTTATTCCGCCACAGCCTATAATTGGAATATCAATTTCTTTTCTGATTTGCCACACGCACCTGAGAGCTAGAGGGAAAATTGGTTTTCCAGAGTATCCACCAGTAACATTTCCAAGAACAGGTTGTTTTTTGTGGACATCAATCTCCATGCCAAGGAAAGTGTTTGATACAGTGATTGCATGTGCTTTTCCGTCTTTGGCAGCCTTCGCAATTTCCACAATATCTATGACATTTGGGTTGAGTTTGATAGTGATGGGTTTATTTGTCCGAACTCGAATCCTTGATGTCAGAGATCGAACCTGATCGGCTGATGCCCCAAACCTCATGCCACCATGAGCGACGTTAGGACAGGAAACATTTATCTCAAAACCAGCAATAAAATCGTGTTCTCCGATGGTTTCGATGATATTGATATACTCTTCAGGACTATTTCCGGATACATTTACCCAGATATGACAGTCGTATTTTTCAAACTCTGGAAGCTTCTGTTCGATGAAATTGGCAAGCCCATCATTTTCTAAGCCAATTGAATTTAAAACACCGCCAGAGGTCTCAAAAATCCTTTGACCGGGGTTTCCTGCTCTTGGTTGTGCAGTGACAGCCTTTGTTACGAAACCACCGATTTTGGAATAATTCAACAAATCTTTGTATATATCCCCGTTACCAAAAGTCCCAGATGCACCAAGAATTGGGCTTGAATATTCTTTATCGAGGAAAGTGATTGCTGGACTAAAGGACATCTGATACCTCGCTTGCAGGGAAAACGGGGCCGTCCGTGCATACATGTTTTTGTCCAGATTTTGTTTCAATTTGGCAACCTAAACATCCACCGATTCCACATCCCATATAAGTTTCGAGGCTAAACTCGATTTTTGTTTTCCATGTGTTAGTAAAATCCAAAATTGATTTGAGCATTGGTTTTGGTCCACATGAATAAACTGGGGCAGGAGCGAGCAGTTTTCCGGCCATAAGTTCAACGACATTTCCACTAAAACCTAGTGTTCCATCGTCTGTAGAAATCTCCACGCCTTCTGGCAAAAGACTTGTATCGGGTAGCAAGTTTTTAGTTCTTGCACCAAGGAATAGCTTGGATTTTATTTTATCTTCGTAGTAGTTTGCGAAGAAAAGAACCGGGGCAATTCCTGTTCCACCACCTATCAAGTAGCAATTCTCAGTCTCCTCATCGATGGAAAAACCATTTCCGAGTGGACCAAGTACTGTTATCTCTTCACCCTCTTTCATTTTTGAAAGAATGGTTGTACCAACTCCAACAACCTGATAAAGAATCTCAACGATACCAAACTTTTGAGTATTCATTATTGAAAAGGGTTTTGGTAGAGCACAGCCAGGAATTCCTATTTCAACAAATTGCCCAGGTTTTGATGTGAGGGCAATTGTAGGCTCGAAAAATGAAAGCAGTTTTAGTTCGCTTCCTGGTATCTCACAATTTGTGATGATCTCTACTTTAGCAAACTTCTTCTTTAATCTTTCCATCAAGATAAATTGTCCTTCCGGAGACTATTGTGGCGAATACTTTTCCCTTAAGTTTTCTACCTTTAAGAGGGGTGTTTTTACCTTTTGAGTAGAAATTCTCAGGGTCAACTGTCCATTCTTTTTCGGGGTCAATTATTGTTAAGTCGGCTTTTGCTCCTTCTTTAATTATTGGAGCATCCATACCAATAACCTTTGCAGGACCTGCAGTGAGTTTTGAAAGAATCAATTCGGCTGGTGCTATGCCAGTGTGGACAAGCTCTGCAAACAGTTGTCCAAGAGCAGTTTCTAGTCCGCTGATTCCTGGAGGTGCAAGGTCAATTTCAACCTCTTTGTCTTGTCTTGCATGTGGTGCATGGTCTGTTGCGATGCAGTCAATTGTGCCGTCAAGAAGGGCTTTTCTACAGGCCTCGACATCTTTTTTTGATCTCAGGGGTGGGTTCACTTTACAGTTAGGATTGTATGAACCAAGCATTTCGTCAGTTAGAGTTAGGTGGTGTGGTGTGACCTCACACGTAACCTTTGTCCCCTGTGATTTGCTCTGTCTAATCAATTCAACAGACCAGGAGGTTGAGATATGAAGGATATGAATCCTTGCATCAGCTTCATGGGCAAGGATTAAGTCCCTTGCAACCATTGTTTCTTCTGCGGATTTTGGTATTGGTGTCAGTCCATAAAGGGTTGAGTAATACCCTTCACTACATACCCCTATTCCCGATAGACTTGTATCTTCACAATGGTTTGCAACGAGAAGGTTGTATGCTTTTGAGTATTTGAGAGCAAGAAGCATCAGATTAGCAGAAGAGATTGGTGATCCATCGTCGGTGACCATCTTTACACCAGCTCTTGAAAGCCCACCCATCTCAGCAAGTAGTTTCCCTTCACGGTTTTTTGAAACACAACCAACCGGTTCAACGTTTATTATTCCTGTTGTTTCGTTTCTTCGTCTGATGTAGATAGCCGTGGCTTCGTTATCACATGGAGGGTTTGTATTTGGCATTGCAAAAATGGTTGTAAAACCTCCAGCGGCTGCCGCCCTTGTTGCTGTTGCGATGGTCTCTTTGTACTCAAACCCGGGCTCTCTCAGATGTGTATGGATGTCGATAAGACCAGGGCTGACTAGTTTTCCGGTACAATCAATTGTTTCATCGGCAGATAAGTCTTTACCGACTTTTTTAATGATACCATCTTCAATCAGTACATCTCCGATATAGCTTTCAATCTTTTCGACGTCAACAATTTTGCCATTCTTAAGTACTATGGATTTACTCATTTGCTTCACCTCCAAGCAGGAGATATAGAACTGCCATTCTTACAGCAACTCCGTTTGTTACCTGATCTGTTATGGTTGCGTTTGGTGACTCAGCAACACCGGGGTCAATCTCGATTCCTCTGTTCATTGGACCGGGGTGCATAATCATAAGATCAGGATGTCTTGCGAGCCTATCGTCTGTCATTCCGAACTGCTCAAAGTATTCATGAGCACTGGAAAAAAGACCCTGTTTTTGTCTTTCGAGCTGGATTCTGAGGATGTTAACGATGTCATATTCTGGGAGAGCTTCGTCGAGGTTGTAGTGAACATTTACTCCAAGTTCCTCAATGTTTTTAGGGATTAGTGTTGGGGGAGCACATACTCCAACTGTTGCACCCATTGTCTGTAAACCGAAGATATTTGATCTTGCAACTCGAGAATGCCTAATATCACCGAGAATAAGAACTTTCTTCCCTTCAATTTTTCCGAGTTTTTCTCTTATTGTGTAGAGGTCGAGAAGAGCTTGTGTAGGGTGTTCGTTGATTCCGTCACCTGCGTTAAGAACGTGTCCACCAAAAAAGGTCGAAATGAAATGTGGTGCACCACACATAGAGGTTCTGATAACAATGTAGTCTGCGCCAAGAGCGGTCAGGGTTAACACTGTGTCTTTAAGGCATTCGCCTTTCTGAACTGCTGATGTTGAGGCATTGATATTGATAACATTTGCAGAAAGAGTTTTTGCGGCGAGTTCGAAACTTGTTCTGGTTCTGGTTGAGGGTTCCATGAAAAGGTTTACAACGGTCTTGCCCCTTAGAACTGGAGCTTTCTTGATTTCTCTACCAAGTAGCTCTTTAAAACTCTCTGCGGAATCAAGAATGAGTTTTATCTCATCCTTGTTTACGTCCTTGAGTCCAAGCAGGTGTTTTCTCTTTAAACCCATAATCGTTAGCCTCCTTGACTAATCAGCATTTTTTTTCAAAAAAAAACCCTGGCTGTTAAAAATGCCAGGGTCTGATTTACAAATAGATTCTATTATCAATCTACCTTCTCTCCGATGATAACTCGATCTTGTCCGTCTGTTTCTGTAAGAAGAACTTCGACCACTTCGGATTGAGAGGTTGGAACCTGTTTTCCAACATAGTCTGCTCTAATAGGAAGCTCACGATGACCTCTATCGATTACCACTGCGAGTTGGATTTTCTTTGGTCTTCCAAGGTCAGTGAGGGCGTCCATAGCAGATCTGATTGTTCTTCCAGTGTATAAAACATCGTCGACAAGAATAACAATTCTATCGTTGATATTGAAATCCACGGAAGTTTTGTGAACTTTTGGTGTTTCGTAGAGGAGCGAAAGGTCATCCCTGTAGAGAGTAATATCAAGTTCACCAACGAGAGGTTTCTTGCCTTCGACCTCGCCAATTTTTTCGGCGATTCTTTTTGCAAGCGGAACACCTCTCCTGTGAATACCGATCAAGGCAATTCCATCGATACCCTTGTTGTTTTCAGTGATCTCGTGGGAAATCCTGGCAACAATTCTTCCGATGTCTTCCTTCTCTAGAAGTATTTTTTTAACTTTGAGTTCCATGTCAAGAGAATTATAAACGATTGAATTCTGTAGTCAATTGAGAACTACTTTTACCTTTTTCTTGTATGGGTTTGCGTCAGACTCGTTAGAGTTTTTCTTTACACTCTTAGGATGTGTGTCTAAACTAACCGTTTGATAGAAAGTTAGAATGCCGTTAGGTATTGGAGGAAAAATGGGCCGAGAAAGTAAGATTCGCAAACTTAGAAGATTAAAAATTATCCCTGAGGTAAAACAGAGGGGTGAGAAGAGACCTTTGTCAAAAGGTTGGAAGATCACAATTTGGTCAATCGTGGCCATTGCACTCGTTTTAATCGTTATGGGAATTTGGGCATATAATGGTAGAGATGTAGCTGCCAGAGTTGGCTCTCAGGTTATCACAACTAATGAAGTTGAATCCCGAGCATTTGATTCTCTCGCAGCACAGTTGCCATCTGACCAGTTGGATTACCAGTCAGCAGAGTTTCAGCAGCAGCTTGAAGGTGAAAGAGACACAACTCTTCAGCGTTTGATTCAGGAAAAGATTTATATTGAAGCGGCAAAGAAAGAAAATGTTGCAGTAACCGAAGATGACTACAACATGGTTGCTCAAGATAAACTTGATTCTGAGGTTAAGCTTCAGGTTGTCCAGAAACCAGAAGAGGACTGGACTGAAGAAGATAAAAAAACCTGGGAAGATTGGATGACTGATGCAGGGTATGAAAACGAAGTCCAGCTAAGAGATTTTATTCGATCTAGGTTTGCAGGCGAGATTGAGTTTAAAACTCACAGACAGAAGGCAATCGGTGACACTCTTGATGGAATGGAAGCAACAGATGAAGAAGCAAGAGAGTGGTATAACCAAAAGGGTGCAATGAGACTTTCACATATATTGCTTTCGTATGATGTTATCAATGATGAACCAGAGAAAGCAAAAACCCAAAGAGAAAAGCTTTCAGAGATCCACGACAGGATTGTTAATGGTGAAATTTCATTTGCTGATGCAGCAAATGAAAGTACAGAAGACCAAAAAGGAAGTGGTGGCGATCTTGGTTGGTATAACATCCAGAATGGAAAACTTATCAACGAAGCCGGAACAGCAGGTTTGGTCGAAGAGTTTGAAAAAATGGCTCTCACACTTGAACCAGGAGAGGTTTCAGATATTGTTCAGACTCAGTTTGGCTTCCATATCATCAAATGCACTGAGGTCAGAAATAATAGCGTAAATTATGACCTCCAGGAAGGTGTTAGAGTTGGAATCATCAGACTTACAGTAGGCAATGTAACTGATGAAAATGCTGCACCTGCAACCGAGGAAGAGTGGAATAAGGTAAAAGCAGAAGCTGACGATATCATCAAGCAGATCAAATCAGGTAAGCTTTCATTTGCTGATGCTGCATCAAGGTACTCAATCGACCAATTTACAAAAGATAACGGTGGAGAGATTCCATCAATGATGGCCTCTGATGCAAGTGGATACTTCTGGGCAAACTTGGAAGATGCTGTTAAATATGAAGGTCAGGGAATGTATCCATTTGAGTCCACAGTTATAAGCAAAGCTTATGATTTGACCAATGGACAGGTTTCAGAGCCAGTCAGAACATCTGATTCATGGGTTATTGTTAAAAAGATTGATTATAGACCAGCCACAAAGCTTTCGTTTGAGGATGTAAAAGATCAGGTAAAAAATGACATTCTCATTTTGAAAAAGAATGAATTTGAGTCAAACTGGCTTTCAGAAAAACGCGGACAGATTGATGTTTCAATTGGAAATCCTTGGACAAAGTTTGCAAACTGGTGGGAAAATAGTGTAGTTGCACCAATCGAAGACTTTGGAAGATGGGTTTCGGGTCTCCTTGGGAAAAACCTCTCTGAGCAGTCTTCAACATCAACTGAGGTTCCATTAGATATGCCAGAGATGACCCAGGAAGAATTACAGCAGATACTCCAACAACAGGGTGGTGAAGCCACTGCTCCATAGTTGCCGTATTTTTAAGTAAAGAATAAATACAAAAACGGGGTATGATAACATGTAACGGTTTGTTACTGTTTCTGCCCCGTTTTTTTTGTATCATCTGAGGATGCACTTATATCCTGGAACATTTGTGGGGTTTGATTTGTTAGGATACAAGAATTGCTACCACTTTTTTGTGGAAAGGAATTATCATGGAAGAAGAAAAAGATCAGGTTTTTAATGAGATTGAAGAACAGGTAACCGAGAAGAATAGTGAATTGGTTGGGGAGACAGCTGAGATTGAAACAGCTGAAAACAAAGGTAACAATTGGATTCTTTGGGTCATGGGGGTTGTTCTTATAGCCTTAATAGCCTTTCTAGTTTTTTATATTGTTGGGAAGCCATCTGGAAAAAGTGGTGATGATGTAAATGTTCCCGCAGATAATTCCCCCAGCATCTCTATTGAGGCTGGTGAAACACTTGCAAAAGTGGCTGATAGAGAACTCACTGATGGTGAAGTTACTGAACGTGCAATCAGAATTCTTGCTCAATCGCAGCAAATGACTCCAGAACAGCTTGACCTTGAAGATCCACAAATAGTAGGACAAATCGCTCAAGCAAAGAATTATGCTTTGGGTCAGATGGTTCAGGAGATTATCTTTGAGGAGTATGCAAAAAAAGAAGGTATACAGTTATCAGATGATGATATTGCTCAAACCGCTTTTTTGACAATTGATTCACAGATTAAACCATATGTGTCCGGTAAAGATGTTTCAAAATGGGATGAAAATGATCAGGAACAGTGGGAAACCTGGCTTGCATCGCAGGGGTTCGGCTCAGATGATGATCTGAAGAACGACTTTGTGATGAGATACCCCGCTGAACTTACAACTGACACCTACAAAAGAATGCTTTATGGTGAAGAGCTCGATAGCATAAAGGTATCTGAGACCGAGGCAAGAAGTTGGTTCGAAGCTCCAGGCAGAATTAGAATAGCCCATATTCTTTATTCATTTAACCCTGAAAGTGACCCAAAAGAGCTTGAAAAAGAAGCAAGAGAAAACGCTGAGAAAGCAAGATTGACAGCACTTTCAGACTCAGACTTTTTATCACTTGCTTTTGATGTTTCAGAAGATCCAACTGCCAAACAAAATCATGGAGATCTTGGTTGGTACACAATTTCAAATGGGGCACTTGTTTCAGATCAGGGCGGACAATTTGTGACCGAATTTGAGCAGGCTGCTTTAAGGTTAAGGCTTGGAGAGATTTCACCAGTTGTACAGACCCAGTTCGGTTTCCATGTTATCAAAATAATTGATGCTGATGCTAATGGAACAAGATATGATCTCCCAGAAGGAATCAGACTTGCTACGATAAATATTCTCAACAGTGCAGAACCAGATGAAGATGGCGAAATGCCAGTTAATCCAAAAGTTCGAGCAGATGAGGCATTAAAGAAAATTCTCAGCGGCGAATTAGATTTTGTTGAAGCAGTTTCTTTGTATTCTGATGACCAGATAACAAAATCAAATGGCGGAGAAATGCCATCCTTCATGGCGTCTGATTCAAGTGGATTCTTCTGGGCAAGCCTTGATATAGCCACTGAACTTGATGGACAGGGAATGTATCCATATGAAAAAGCTGTTATTGAAAAGCTTTGGACAATTGATGATGGAGAGGTTTATCCTGAAGTAATACAGGTTGAAAACGGTTGGGTAATTGGTAAAGTCATAATGCACAGGGATGAATCAATTGCTGTCTTTTCTGATATAAAAGAACAAGTTGTTTCTGACAGAACAAATGAGTTAAAAGCTGAGTTTGAAAATAAATGGATGGAGAAAGCAAGAGAAGAGCTTAACGTTGAGTATATGACTCAACCAAATGGTTTTGGAACACAGACAGAAACTGTCATACCTTAATTTTCGAGCTTAAAGGAGATATCATACAGATGAGTAGAAAAGTTATTGATCAGAAACCGAAGAAGAGATTCAATATCTTACCATATATTGCCGGACTTCTTGTTTTGATAATTATTGTTTTGGGTAGCATGTTTTTGTATGTCTATTCAAAAAGAGACATAGCCCGAGTTGTTGTTGATTATCCAATCACCGAGAGAATGATTGAACTTGAAATCATGAATCTCCAAAGATATGGCCTTCAAGCTCCAACAAATGCGACAGTTGCCGAACAGGAAGAGACATATGAGGCTGCAAGAAAGCAAGCGATCACAAACCTAACCAATTTCTTCGTTGTCCTTCAGCACGCAAAAGATACAAATGTTGAACCACCAACAAATGAAGAGATTGACGCAAGAATCGAATATGTTTTACAGATCGCAAACATGGAGTTGAATGAGTATCTTGCAGAAGGTGGAGTCAGCAAATCAGAATTCAGATCACAGGTAATTAACCAGCTCACATACGAGAAGGTTACATACCCAATCATGGATAATGTTCCAACTCCATCAGAAAATGAGCTTCAAGATTACTTTGAAATAAATCGTCAATCATACACTGTACCTGAAAATGTTGACTACAGAGTTATTGCTGTTCCAGATGAGGAAGCTCATAATGAGGTAATCAATAAGCTCAGGGAAGGTGAAGATTTTTGTGATCTCGTTCAAGAATACTCAACTGATGTTGAAAGCAAAGAGAATTGTGGTCTTATGAAGTCTGTTATGAAGGCAGCAATCTCTGATCTTGAAGTTGCAAATGCTTTGTTCCCACCTTCTGAGAATTATGCATCAATTGGTGTTGGTGAGACACGCGGTGTTGTTACTCAAAAGAGTGGATACAAAATCATCAAGGTCCTCGCAAGACATCCCGAACAGAAGCCTGATTTACATGGAGTGTTTAAGCTTTGGGATTTAGAAAAAAATGATTATGTGGATGTTGATGTCTATGCCGAGGTTGAAGCATCATGGATGGCTGCACAGGGACAGTCAAATGTTGCAGCATTTGTGAGAAAGCTTTCAGACAGATATGAACCTCAGATTTATGATAGAATTAAAGGAAACATTCCATGGGACGGTCTTGAACAGTTCTTTGGCAAACTTCTTGGTCCAGCACTTTTCAATAAAGTAATGGGATTTGAATACTAATATGAAAAAGAATCAGATAATACAGATTTTAGGAATTGGAATCGGCATTGTCGCCATCCTTATAGTCTGGGCTGTTTTTTTCTTTAATCCAAGTGGCGACAACACATCCGGGAAAAAGACATCTATTGATAACTCAAAGGTTGTTAGGAAGGTTGGCTCATTCAAGATTACTGAAGCAAGGGTCGAACAAGAAATAACCAATATGAGAATGTATGGGTACATTGCACCCGAGGGAAGTAGCCAAGAAGAAGTTGACCTTTTTGAGGGTAAACTTAGAGAACAGGCTATTTCAAATCTTACTGATTTCTTCCTGGTTTTAACTTATGCTGAGAGAAACAATCTTAACACTATTACCGATGAACAGGTTGATGAAAGGATTGAAGCTGTTCTTAGTCAAAGCCAAGTTAATATTGACACATACCTAGAACAGGGAAACATATCTGAGGACGAATTTAGGGAGCAGGTGGAGCATCAACTCGTTTTTGAGCGTGTTCTCGATCCACTTTCTGCAAAAGTTCCAGAACCTTCAGACACTGAGTTAAAATCTCATTTTGATCAGAACAGACAAACCTATGTTATGCCCGAGGCAGTAGAGTATCAACAGCTTATGGTGCCTGATATGGCAACATGCAAAAAGGCTATTGGATTCCTTAATAGTGGTAAGGACTTTGCAGATGTTGTGAATGATTTCTCACAAAATGATGCTGTCAGAGAAGCTGGTGGTCTGATGCCGATTATGACAAAATCAGATATCCCAATTCCAGAAATTGCTAACGCACTTTTCCCGCCTTATGAGGGTTATCCAGGTGCGGCAAAGATTGGTGAACCACTGTATGTTGAAACAACAAATGGGATATTTATCCTCAATCTCCTCTACAGAAACCCATCCCAGTCCCCCGATTTTGATGGAAAATTTAGCATTTTTGATAGTTCAAACGGGAAGATGAATGAGATTTCGGTTAGAGAGAGGGTTTATTCTGATTGGAAATCCAATAAGAATATGGAAATTAGTGGCGAATTTGTAAGAAATCTTTATGTTGAGTATCAGAATGATATAGTTGATTATCAAAAGTAGTGTGAGGGCATATATATGAATAAAAGTACTACAAAAGCTTTAATCGCAATCGGTGTGATCTTGGTTGTGTTGTTTGGTCTCTGGTATCTGATTTGGGTTGTGCCAGATGTTCCTACAAAATCTGTGAGAAATTTCTTCCTTGATGTTCAATACGAGAAGTATGAAGAAGCCTGGAATTATATCTATCCTCAATCTGAGTTTATGAGACTTAAAGGTGGTCCGACACTCGATAAGAACAAATTCATTGAAGACCTTATTCTTGCGAGGGCATCAGGAACAAAAATCACAAATGTTGAGGTTCTAGATTATTTTTGGGAAATGGATCCGTTTGAAAACATGAAAGTTCCTGTAGTTCAAATCAGGACAAACAATCTTGTTTCTGGAAACCCAAAGGTATCTGATCCAAAAAACTATTACTTAAAAAAAGATCCTGCTGATGGCATATGGAAGATATACAAGGGCGTGGTTCCAAAATAGACTTCAAACAGTTTGTTTGACATGAGTTACTATAAATAAAATGAGGGGTAGTATGGAAAATACATTAGAGTTAAAAAATAAATTCAGTTTGTCGGGTCCTTTGACCTGGATATTGCTTGTCGTTTTGCTGTTCGGCTTTTTTTATGGGATTAGTTTGTTTATGATCGATACTCCTGCAAAAGCAATTAGAAATTATTTTGAAGCAAGCTTCAAAGGTGACTACGAGAAGGCATGGTCTTACATTCTTGAAAACTCTCCAATGATGGAGCTAAAGGGTGATCTTTCGACCTTTACAGAAACCTGGGAACGTGGAAAAAACCACGGTACTGAATATGTCGGCATCCGAATTGATGGTGTGATGAGAAATAAAGTCAATACAGAAGCAAAAGTCCTTTACACTATCATGCAGTATGATCAGACAACAAGAGAAAAAGACCCTGGAAAACCTGAAAACGGTCTTTATAAGGTGAAAATCTTAAAGGATTCGTTTGTCGGTTCAATGTTTTTAGCCAAAGACTCGACTGGCAATTGGAAATTAAGGGAAACTGAATACTGATAATGTCTCTGAAGAATCTTGGCGTACTTATCATCGGAGGATTCCTTCTCGCACTGTTCCTGGTTTTTCTAGTCTTTGGGTCATCGGTTAGCGGGGTTGTTGTTTCTTCTGGCAAAGGAGAACCAGTTCCATTTGCTTCGGTTTCAATTGATGGGGTTTCCACTCTCTGTAATGAGAGCGGTGAGTTTCAGAGATGGGTCTCTCCGTTTTCAAGGAAAGTAATTACCGCGGATCATCCTTGTTTTGACAGATTTTCAAGTTACCTAACTGGATTTGATCTTTCGAAACCGGTTGAGATAAAACTCAATCACAGCTCGTTTGAATCTATGATTGCGGTTTGTCAGGAACAGTTGTATTCAAAGACTCATTATGTGCTTAAAAACTCAACGATTTCGTATTCACATTTCGATGATTCAGATAGTGTTGCCAATAAGATTGAAACTGTATTTGTTGTAACACCTGAGGCTCAACTGTTTAGCCAGGATAGTAGTAACACGATGGATGGACCTCTTGATTCTGGACATAACACAATCGTTATCGGTGCGGATCCTGAGAATATTGGTTCAATGTTGTATAAAGACCATGTGCCTCAAGTTTATTACAAAGGTGATACAACAGACTGGATAACATTCAAATCATCCGAGGACTTGGATTTTGAGGTTGCAATTTTGGGCAACGCTAATCCTAAAAGGTTTTTGGAGCCTCTTTACTCATATGGAAATACAACGGAGTATGAGCAGGTTCTTGTGAGAAATCCAAAAAACCCAGATGAATTATTGATTGGTGTAAGGACATCCTGGGATCCCGAAGGACCTCTTATGGGAAAATCGGTGATGTTTCTATTCACAAAAACTGGTGTTTGGTACGACATTGTTTTTAAGGACACCGGTGAGAATCCGATAAGCGAGCAGGGTGAGTACCACTTCACATGCATCGATTCTGGTGATCATGTTGATATAAAAATCCCAACCGATGCAAAAGAAATGACCCCCAGAGAACTTGTTGATTCACTAAACAACGAGGATAACTAATTAGATGCCAGTTCTGGATTCACTGACTCAGGTATTGAAGTCTCTCTTTTGGGCAGTGAATCCAATTACCCAGGCAAATAGTAATATTCCAATAATACAAACCCTCGTTGATATTTTTTTGCTTGCCCTACTGATCTACTATATTCTAAAAGTGGTACGAGAATCGAAAGCTTTGCAGCTTTTTCAAGGTTTGGCAATTTTTCTGATTGTGTTGGTTCTTATCGATTATGTTACAGGTCTTAAACCAGTTAACCTTATTTCGATCAACTTCATTGTAAGAAAAGCACTTGAAATCTTACCAACAACTCTTTTGATTTTTCTGGCGATTTTGTTTCAACCTGAGCTTCGAAAAGCCCTTGGCTCTTTGGGTGGGAAGTCTGTTTTTGAAAAACCTATTGATTTGATTGAGCCAGGTCAGATAAAGCATTTGGTAAAAGAAGTTGTAAATGCGATGAGCCATCTGTCGAAATCAAAAACAGGAGCAATTATTGCAATTGAGAGACAAGTTGGTCTTGGTGATTATGAGTCTCGTGGGTCAAGAATCGATTCTCTGATAACATCGGGGCTTATTGAAAGCATTTTTAATACTTCTTCTCCTCTTCATGATGGTGGAATAATAATCAGGGGTGATAGGATTGCATTTGCCAGATGTGTTTTTCCGCTATCAAAGGATGCAAATCTCGACGAAGATTTAGGAACGAGGCACAGAGCTGCTGTTGGTCTTTCTGAAGAGACTGATGCTGTTGTTATATGCGTTTCTGAGGAATCAGGTATTATTTCACTTGCGACAGCTGGTTCGTTAACAAGGTATCTGTCCGATGTTGAGCTAGAGGGTCTTTTAAGATATATGCTCGATCAGAAAAAGACGACATTTTTCAGCTCTATAAGGAATAATTTCAATGGCTCGAAAAAATAGTTCAAATCTCGGTATAAAAATCTTAGCCCTCGTGTGCGCCATTGTTTTGTGGGTATATGTCTATTATCAAGAGGGTGCCGATGGAACAAAGGAATTCAGTGGTATTCCTGTTGTTGCTCAAAATATTCCTCAGGAAATGATTTTGATGGGTGAACTTCCAGAAGTCTCAATAACGCTTGGTGGTTCAGAAAGAGTTTTGGAGAACATTACAAAGGACAATATATCTGCTTTTATAAACCTTTCTGAAAAAGATGCCGGTTTTCATCAGATAAAGATTGAAACAAATTATCCATCTGAGGTGAGTTTAGATAAAATTTCACCAAAAACTGTATCAATAGATCTTCAGAACTATACGTCAACCGTGCTTGACATTCAGTATGAATTTATTGGTGAGGCGCAGGTTGGATTGAATATCTCAGAACCACAAGTTGAACCTGAACAGATAAAAATCTCCGGTCCGTATAGTATTGTTTCTACCTTAAAAAATGCGTTGGTTACGGTTGATTTGACAGACTCAAAACCGGGTGAGAACGTAGAACAATTACCATTCAAACTTATCACAAATACGAATGATGAGTTTAGCAGCGTAAGATGGAAGACCAACAACATAAGTGCCGAATTTCAAAAAGTTTCCGTCAGTTATACCGGTGATTTGAAAATCAGCACTCATTTGATCCCAACTCTTTTAAATACCAGTGGCAATATTCCAAATGGATATATTATTTCTTCAATGGATTGGGAGCCAAAAGCCTTAAGTGTTAAAGGTGACTACAATACTCTTAAGGATTTGAGTGTGTTAAACACAACTCCTCTAAACCTAAATGGAATAACCATGAGTAATACCTACACCCTTTCCGTTTCTCTTCCAGAGGGGGCTGAGTTTGTAGATCAGAAAACTGTTAAAGCGACGCTTATAATTGAAAAACTTGCAACAAAAACTCTCAGTAACTTGTCTGTGAAAGTTATACCAGATGATGCTTTATACCAAATCAGTTCAAGAACTGTTGATTTAGTTATTAGAGGTCCCGAGAGTCTGATTGATAAGGCATTGGGTGCAAATGTTACCATTGATATTACAAATCTAGCAAAAGGTTTCCATGAACTAGAGGTTGAAGTAACAGGTTTGCCTTCAGGTGTGTACTTGGTTACGGTGCCAACGGTTGGGATTCAAGTTGAGTAAAAAAGTAATTCGTGGGAAACGTGTTTGGGGTGAGGGGCTTAATTTCGATTCTGTACTCATCGATGAGGATAAGATTGAAGAAGTTGGAGATTTTACAGATTATAAATCTTTAGGGTATGAGGTTTTTGATTATAGTGATTCTGTGATTCTACCTGGTTTTACCGATGCACACCTACACTTGGTCTGGTTAGGGAAAATCCTATCTGGATGTGATCTAAGGGAGCTTGAAACCTCAACTGAGCTTGTAAATAAGGTAAAAGACTTTTCGGATAAACTCGATGACGATGATTTTCTGCTTGGTTACGGTTACAATGAGCAGGAATGGGAGGATGGTGTTAAGCCTACATGTGAACTGATTGACAGTGTAACTGGAAATCATCCAGCAATACTTACGAGATCAGATGGTCACTCATGGTTCCTTAACTCCAAAATGATGGTTCTTGCTGGGATACATGAGATTAAAGACCCAGAATTAAGAAAACATGTTCAATACAATGATGGTAAACCAACTGGTATTGTTTTTGATAATGTTTTTACGGAAAAGATTAAACCATTGATTCCTGATCCAAGCCCTTTAAAAACTAAGGAAAGTGTTCTTCTTGCTCAAGAACACCTTTTATCGCTTGGAATAACTTCATGCAGGACTTTTGGAACTCTCGATGATTTTTTGATGCTTGCCTCTCTTGAACAAGAGAATCTATTAAAACTCCGAATATCAGCATCAATTCCGGATACTGCTCTTGATTGGGCAACCACTTTGGCAACCCAAACAGGAAGCGGAACGGAGAGGTTTTGGCTTGGTCAGATAAAGATTTTTGCTGATGGCTCACTTGGTTCAAAGACTGCACTCATATCAAAGCCATACAGTGACGGTACGTACGGTCTTCCAGTTATGCCATTTGAACAGATGCAAGAAATTGTTGATAAAGCACATACACAGGGATTTGGTGTGGCAATCCACGCAATTGGTGATGTTGCTGTTCATAATGTTGTGAAGGTTCTCAAAAACGGAACAAATAAAGATACCATCGAACATTTTCAGTGTTCCTCGAACGCATCAATAAATGAGATAGCAAAAACTGATGTTAATGTAGTCCTGAATCCATCACATATGCCTGTTGATTTTGAATCGATAAACTCTGAGTGGAAAGAACTTAAGAGCATGGTTTATCCTATGAGGTCGCTTAAATCTGCTGGGGTGAAGATTGGTTTTGGTTCCGATGCACCAGTTGTAACTGCCAATCCCTTTTTTGCAATTGTGTGTGCCACAACGAGAAAAGGAATCAATACCGGCACAATTAATCCTCGAGAGGCAATTCCGTTTAACACGGCCATGAAAATAGCCTTTAAAGACTCCTCAGATATAATTGGTGGTCCAAAAAGAGGAAGTATTGAAAAGGGTTATAAAGCCGACCTGATTGTCACAGATGATTTTATTGGGAAAGCTCCCTGGGATGTATTGAAAACTTCTGTAAAGGCAACCTTTGTTGATGGAGAAAAGGTTTGGGAAAAGTAGCGCTTCTTTTTCTGGGGGGCACTGTCGAACAAAAAGATATTCTTTCTATAGGAAAGTTTGATTTTGTTTGTTGTGCAGATTCGGGTCTTGATTCTGCAATAAAGTTTAAGATCGCCCCTGATATTGTAATCGGAGATATGGATTCAATATCAAAAGATGGGTTGAAGTATATAAATCAGAACAGCATATCTACAATGAAGTATCCTGAGGATAAAAACTTCACCGATGGGGAATTAGCGGTTCAATTTCTTCTGCACCATAAACCTCAATTTTCTGAAATTAAGGTTATCGGACTCATTGGTAACAGACCTGATCATACCTTTGGTAATTATTTGCTCTTGAACAACAGAATAAATGATATTCCAATCACATCATTTACTCAGGGGTTTAAGATTCAAGTTTTCAGAAAAGGACTACACAGGTTTACTTCAAAACCAGGCGCAATCGTAAGCATATATGCGTTAAATAGTTCTGCATTCATAAGGCTTGGGCGATTGAAATTCAGGTTCGAAGACACACTGACCCCATTTTCCTCGAGATGTCTGAGTAACATCACAGAAGATGGAGAGTTCTCAATCGAAACGGATTCTGATATTTTAGTATTTATTCAGAGCCAGGTTTGATACCCATATTCTTCCAGACATCCGATAAAGTATTGACCATAAAATCTATATCTTCTTTGGTGTGCCAGGAAGTGACGTTTGCCCTCAATCTGTTTGTGTTTGGTGGTACCGCAGGAGACAGTATTGGCATGATGAAGATTCCGTTTTCAAAGAGTTGTCTTGTTGCTTCACATGTTCTCCATTCGTCTCCGAGTATGATTGGAACAATGGCGGTTTCTGATGGACCTGTATCAAAACCAGCTTCCTTTAGGGTCTTGATATAGTATTGGTAGTTTTCTCTGAGTTTAGTGATTCTCCACTGTTCTTCTTTCATCACTTTGAAAGACTCTTCAGCAGCGGCAGTTGCTCCGGGGGGAAGAGCGGCAGAAAATACATATGCTCTTGATTGGTGTTTGAGCCAATCAATTATCTCTTTTTTTGCAGCAACGTATCCACCTGCTGCTGGGATCGTTTTTGATAATGTTCCCATAAGAATATCGACACCTTCAGTCAGACCGAAGTATTCCATTATGCCTTCACCGGTCTTTCCTAAAACACCGGTTGAGTGAGCTTCGTCGACATAAACAAGTGCCCCGAATTCTTTCGCAAGCTCAATTATTTCCGGAAGTGGTGCAATGTCCCCATCCATCGAAAAGACTGCGTCTACAACAATAACTCTTCCAACAGCTTCGGTTTCTTCAAGTTTTTTTCTGAGATCGGCCATGTCGCTGTGTTTGAATCTGACAAACTTTGCAGAGGAAAGCAAGCAACCGTCAACAATCGATGCATGGTTGATCATATCACAAAAAACCGCGTCTCCTCTTCCGCAGAGGCTTGAAATAGTTGTAAGGTTTGTTACATATCCTGAGGAAAAGACTACTGCAGCTTCAGTCCTTTTGTACTTTGCGATAGTGTTTTCAAGACTGACATGAGCGCTGGTCGTTCCCGCAAGGATTCTAACTCCATGAGTTCCTGAACCAAATTTATCGATTGCATCTTTTGCAGCCTTATTGATTCTTGGGTGTCCAAGTAGACCAATGTATGAGTAGGTTGTAAAGTTTAGATATCTTTTTCCACCAATAACAACGAACTGATTATCGTGTTCCTGGATCTCTCTGTTATAGAAAAGATGTTCTTCTTCACGAAGTTTTTTAAGTCTTTCCTGTAAGGTGTCGATTCTTCCCTTAAAACCTTTCATATGTCCTCCTTAAACATCGAGCTTTGGGGTAAATACTATATGAGTAAACATCAATTACAAGCGTTTTAAGCTAATCAAAAATCTATCAATATTCCACAGAGGGATTTTGTAAGCCTTTGTTTCTTCAAGATCAAATCCTCTCATCTTGATCTGATTCATTAGTTTTGGGAGTCCAGAAATCTGATCTCTTCCCTTCCAAAGAACGATACGAGATTCTGGTTGCATTGTTGGGGCAGCAAGTTCGAGTAGCCACAAAAGTCTTCCAACCGCTCTTGCTGTTGTGAAATTGAAGTATGAGTTATATTCGGGATATAAGGCCGGAAGATCTTCAACGCGAACATTTACTACCTTGATATTCTCGAGCTTTAATTCTCTAGTTAATGTTTCCAAGAATCGCGCTTTTTTCCCAATCGATTCGACGAGTACTGTTTCAATCTCTGGGAATGCAACATTTAATGCAACACCAGGAAGACCTGAACCCGAACCAATGTCGATATGTTTAACACCTGCCTTGTCTTCCGGCAGGAAAGCATTCGCTATCAAGCTGTCAACGAAATGCTTTGAAACAACCTCATCGGGATTTGTTATTGCTGTAAGGTTGAATTTTTTGTTCCACGTGATCAAGACATTGTAGAACTCTTCAAATTGTTCAAGCTGATAATCAGAAAGGGTGACACCAAACGGTATCACCCCATCGATAAGCATTTTTTTATCTATTGTCAATTCCTAGAAACCACCTTTAATACATCTTCTTGTTTCACAATTTCGCATCCGATGAAGTTTGAAATCAGATCAAGAGGAAGCATAAACGATCCATCCTCTTTCTTCTGCGTCTTTTCATTAAGATGTATATTAAATACATCTTCTCCGAGTCTCAGTTCAGCAACATCCTTGTCAATTGTGAAACCTAAACCCCTTCCACAGATATTGTAGAAAAGGGTCTGTCCATTACTTGATTTTGTACCAGAAAGTGGAATTAATTGAACTAAATCTTTTGATGAAACGAGGTTCGTGTCTCCTGATTTTGTAATCTGGTTTGATAACCTTATTACTCCATTTGCGCCTGATGCAACATCAGATTTCTCTTTAATTGTGAAGTCAATTTTGTTTTGATTGAGTGGAATTTTGATGACTGTTGTTCCTATGTTGCTTTCAATACTTAAGAATAGGAACTCTGGGATTTCAGTGTTATCCTTTTTCCCGAAGTTATATTTTAGGTTGACTGTTTTGAAGTTTCCTGTGAATTTGGATGGTTCAATTTCAAGATTTTCATCTTCACATTTGATTTCGACCTCAAGAGTTCCTGGTCCAGAGTTGACGATATTAAAAGACCCCGAGGCTTTCATCTGAGTTGGATAATATGAAAGTTTTGGATTTTCAGGAATAACAGACATATTTGTGGTGTCTTGAAGAGAATTTAGCATGATCAATCTGTTGTGGCAATAATCAAGAATTGTTATCTGACCGTCGTTGGCACACACTTCAATTGGATATAAAAGGGTGAATGGGTCAGAGGAATACTCACTGATAGTCCCTGGTGGTACAAGATTTCCCTCTGAACCTAGAGACGTAATGTATGTACCATTTACGTCGAAAATGAGGATTTTAGAAAGCTTAGCATCAGAAATCCATATGCGTCCTTTTTTATCAATATTCATACTCTGAGGACTCATCATTTTCCCATCTGTCTCTCCCTCTCCACCAAATTCAAAGAGAAATTCTCCCTTGGTGTTATAGGCAACAATCTTTTTTTCTTTTCCATCAAGGATAAAGAGCTTGTCTTCAAATCTGCTCAAATATCTCGGATTTGAAACCTTACTCTTGCCAATTCCCCTCGGAACAAATGATCTTAGTATCTCAATCTTCTCGGGCATTTTCTCAGTATTGGAATAATCTGAAATCACTTGAACGATGTTTGATTCACTTGAATCCATTATGTAGATTTCGTTTCTATCAGGGTCGGCAGAAATCCCTCTTGGATAAAGCATATACTCGTCTCTCTCTTCTGTTGCATCAACAGAAAGAGGTACTTTTCTTTGTATCTCAAAATCGTTGTTGGCGACGAATACACAAGAATTATTCCAATCGCTGACAGTTCCATATATTTGGTCATCCTCAAAAACAAACCTGGTTGCGTAAGCCTTTTCTCCTGATTCGTCTTTAAAGTGAATCGAATCAATAAATGTTCCCATCTTGTCGTATTTTCTTATATCTACACCATCAAGGGCAACAAGATTTCCTTCATTATCGTAAGTCAAATAATCCGGGTAATAGAATCGGTCTTTTGAGTCAGATTTGGCATATGGCACCATATAATCTTCTTCAAGTTCAGAGTTAATTGTCATTATTGCGAAGGTTTTTGTTGCTGAATCAACTTCTTTTGAAAATGATCCTGAAATATAGAATCTACCATCGTCTGCCAGTTGTGCTCCGCTTGCCCTTAATAGGTTTGTATCAAGAATATAGGAGTCAATCTCTTCAAATCTTGAGTTCCAATGTCTAACCGTTGTGGTTGACCAGTCAGCTTCAATCAACCAATATGTGCCGTCCCTATCTGCCATGATATAGCTAGGTTCACCTGGAAGTTCTTCGTCTTCCTCTAAACCACTGTCAGCATTCTCTTCAAAGATTTTGTAAGAGATGATATTTCCACTAGTATCATAGAGGTAAATACTCCAACTCGAGCCACCGAAACTGAATAAGTCGTATGATGAACTGCTCTCAATAGCAACCACGTTTCCATCAGGGGTCACACAGTGGGAGCTAATATATCTGATTCTTTCTTCATCTTTGTTGATAAATTCAAAATCTGTAATCTTTTTGCCTTTGGAAGAGAAAACATGACAATTGTCGTAATAGTCAAAAACGAAAAGATTCCCATCGTTATCACAACCCGCAGCATTAATGTCCATCTCATCGTCGAACTCGATGAGTTCAAGTCTGTTCCAGTCCCGATCGTAAATTGCTAACCTATCACTGGTGATAAACATTATGCCACCATCAGAGGTTATAAAGAATCTCATCGTATAACCTGAGTAATAGCTACTTGATGGATGGAAGATTGTTGCCCATGAAAGATCAAGATCTTCAGAAAGAGTTTTTGGAAATCCCTTTGTTTCCATGTATTTTCCATCAAGTGTCCATTCCTGAATACCTCGGTGAGTCCATAGGTACATTTTTTTCGACGTTATCTTAAACTCCTTTAATGAAGCAATTTCACCATCCATTGCACCGAAAGATACCAATTTTGGTTTGCCGTAGTCTGCCTCAGAAGGAACCGTCATTCTTCGGTTTTCTATATTTGAACTTACATAGTTGAGACCGACTGTTTCTGTCTGCGGACTTATTTTCGGGAAATCAATGAGAAGCGAGAATGGTTCATCTTCAAGGTCAGCGTTAAAAGACATTTTTTTCAGAGACTCAAGAGATAGATAAATTTTACCATCTGAATTCTTGATAGCATTACTTGTTGTCAGTGTTTCTTCCCATTCGCCGATTTTAGCCACAATGTTTGTTCCATCTTTGCTCACAGTATATATAACCTTTTTCCCGGCGAGTATGATTGAATCATCATTTTCTGAAAGCTTCAGTCCAAGGTATTCAGAGATTTCACTTAGGTTTACATAACCAACTTCATTCTCGATTATAAATACTGGAGCATCGGTTTTTACAACATGGTTTGTTGATGATATAAAGAATTTTTCATCAATTTGGCAACCGATGCTTTTCTTTTCCTCGAAGGCAACCCAAACCTTGAAATCCTCAGTTTGTCCTGATGGGGTTTTGGTTTTGACTGATAGACCATTTTCTAAACCAGTTGGAGTATATGGGATTGCAAAATTGCCTTTTTCATCCGCTCTTCCAACTCTTCCAGAGATATTGATGAATGAGCCAGCAACAGCTTTGCCCTTGATGAGTTTGAGTTCGTTTGGAAGGATAGATCCGTCGGATATATTTATATCAGAAATTACATTTTTTCCTGCATTCTCATCTTTATCGTTGATTCTAATTCGGAGAGATGTTGAGTTGTTTTCATCATCGATGTCGTTTTCGACATTGACGCTTGGTGAGACAATGAATATACCAGTTTCTGATGGGGCTTTTGTGTTGAATGAGACTTCTTTGCTTTCGCTTTTTGGAAGTTCATCAATTGTAGATTCTAAACCCAACTCATCGATTTTGACCGCGACATTTTTAAGGGTTGTGTTTCCTACATTTTCGACGGTTACAATTATCTCAATCTCTTCATCAATTTTGGGTAGTGGTGGAACGCATTCGATACCTGATAATGAAATCATTGCATCTGACCTTGGTCTGAGATTGTACGAAAGAAGGTTGTAGAGGAATCTCAAATCATCATCTGTTTCTACATCTATCCCAGATGACAAGAAGATGTTTTGTTTGTTGCTGATTAATGCTCCTGAGTTGTCTGTGGTTTTGGCATGAATCACTGTTTTGTCGTCTTCAATTGCTTCTTCCCATGTTGTATCGATTAGTTTGTTTGAATATTTTGTTTTGATTTCCAATGGGGTTTTTGAGATGCCATTGAAAAATACCGAGTCTTCTGAAACAGGCTCAAATGTGTCGGATTCAGTTTCTTCAAGTTTTGTTTTGATATCTGGATTGATACCAAACCAATCATACATCTGGTTGAAAAGTGGAGCTGCTGTTGAGTTGTAAAGTGAACCCATACAGATTATTGATCCACCTTCCGAATTAAATGCATTCAGTTTGTCGATGCTATCGCTTGAGAAAGGATTTATCGCATTGATGTTTGCTATAATAACTGAGTCTGCTCCAACTTCTCTTAAATCAGGGATTGGATAGCCGAAAACAAGTGCCCAGTATGAGTTTGAACCAATCATTGCGATTTCAGTTGGTTTACCTTCAAATCCTGATGCAATGTCATTATATCTTTCGATTTCAAGATAATCCTCTACAAGATAACTTGGGTAAAAATATGAAACCAAGCATGCAGTTTTGCATGTATCTTCTTCAGTTACAACAAGTTTCCTGGAAAATTCGTTGTCTTCTGGGTACTGATCGGTTTCATCAAAACTTGTTTCGATTTTTATTTGATGATCACCGATGTCTATATCATCAGCTTTAAAGTAAACGGATGTATAGTCTCCGCTTTCTAGCTCGGAAATATTCCTTGTTTTGATCCTCTTGTTATCAACAAAGAAATCGACAGTTATGTTCTCTTCTTTTTTCAAACCGTCGTTTATGATGTAGAAATAAAAATGTTCTCTCTTTTTTGGTTTGGTTATGAAGAAATCTCTTCCAGATTCAACTGAAAGGTCATGCTCAGCTGCTGACAGGTAATAAATCCAAACCTCAGAGAGGTTCGGTAGTTCGACTCTTGTCTGCCAGAATGATTTGTCATCAGGACTTATTGATATATCGAAAAGCCTTTCTGAACCTGGTTCAACCTTTTGCCAATCTGAGACCACTTTAACATCTGTCTCGAGGTTGAGGATTTCGTAATTAACCCAAGGAATATCGGATTTAATCTTCAATGTGTTCTCATCAATAATTGAGAGAACTGGAATCTTTATTGAGCCGTATGAAAGGTCTCTCATTGGTGCATCAACAATTTCAATATCAGGAATTCTATGTGGGGAGCCACCAGGTGTTGCAGGGAGTTTTATTGTTGGGTCTCCGAAGAACACAAAAGCAAGAAGGGTCTTATCCCCAGTTCCGAAGAAACTGAAACTACCGATTCCAACATACTTTTTATATGCCTGGACGGTCATTTCCCCAAGGGTGCCTGACCAGTTGTGGTAGGAGTTCATCACTTCCTGCATAAATCTGTCCATCTCATCAAATGGCAGTGTTTTAACGACTCCACCCTCAATCATCCAGTTTACCCCAGCATAGTTGATTCTTGAGCCACCAAAATACGCAATTGGACCACCAGGTGATGTGATGCAGGCTTGACTGAACGAGAGGCCGTTTCCGCCCTCATATTCGTTTAGTTTGTGGTTTACAACGGTTGAGTCATACATTCCGTTTATGCAAGCTGGAGATAACAGGATTGGAAGCTTTCCTCGTTTTGGGAGATTAAGAATATCTTCTGTTGTGACCTCACCTGGTTCAGTTATGAGAGCTTCGCCTGAACCGTGACTGATAGTGTAAACAAATCCTGCTTCATCACTGAGGGCATCAATCATATCCTTTGATCCGAATCTCTCTCTTGTTTTGTAATACTTATTTACTTCAAACCCGTCGAGCATTCCCATATCGATTAAAGCTTGGCAATCGATCTCGCCTTCAAAACCACCATTGAATGGGTCTCCTCCGCCAAGGTTGATTTTATGAAACCAATCGTCTTCTCTTAATGCTTCCCTGTAGTTTTTGATTTTTTCAACAACAACATTTGCTTCATCGATGTTTCTGACTGGCAATCTTCCAAGTGCAAAATTTGGAATTGTATCAAGGTCTGGTGATGCATAGAAAAGATCGGTTGGGATATACCTATCAAACTCATAATCCGACCAACCGCTGATGCTGTAGAATGATGCTGGGATAAGTTCTCCGTCTCCCATCAAAGTTACATAATCAATCTCGTCAATTTCTGATTCAAAATAACTTCTGATTTTTTTTGCAAGGTCGTAGTCATATGCTTCGAGGAATTTGCGTTCTGATTTTGACATATCCTCATAACCACTCATATTCTCAGGCTCTTTATCTTGAGGAGAATATCTTGAGTCAATGCTTGAAACTGTCACAACCTCAACTTCATATCCATCCTCTCTTTGGATGACAGCAAGTGATTCGGCAGCTGACCTTAAGAG
Source organism: Caldisericia bacterium (assembly GCA_963674785.1). GTDB lineage: Bacteria > Caldisericota > Caldisericia > JAAYUI01 > JAAYUI01 > JAXGMQ01. The sequence goes on along the minus strand of OY771555.1, from coordinate 2,093,477 downwards.
GTCAGGACAGAGGATAATTGCTTTCTCTGTTTCATTTTCTTCGGCCAATGAGTACAGTGAAAAATCGATTTGATAATTGATCTTAAGGTCAATTGATGTGAAAACGATCATCTCGTTTCTTTCAAAGTCGAGAGAGATTGGTGCAAAAAGAAGAGATAACCAGTTACCGTCTGAACCTTCTTCGATAGTGTATTCACCAAGCTTTCCAGGATACATTCCTTCCCAATTTACCTCTGGGTAATCGATTTTTTCCATACCCCAAGTCTTTGGCTGATATTTGTCAAGATCAGGTATATTTCGAATTTCCCAATCAACTGACTCAATTGATATGGAGACTGGATTCTTGTTTTTCAGATGGATTCTTTTTGTTACAACAGGAATCTGTGGATATCCAAAATCCTGTGTGAGCCCCATTCCCTCATAAAAAAGCTTTCCCTGAAATGTTATTAGTTTTTCAGGATTCAGTTCAAAATGGACTGGAATTGAGGGAAGGTTTGAGGTTGCGAGTGTGAAGTCCCCAGGTGATAGTGGAAGTTCAATTTGCTCAAACCTTTCTTGTGCATCCAAACTGAATACTGGAAAAACAGAAACCAATACAAAAACTGCAACCACAAATGTGATCAATTTCTTCATAAAAGCGCTCCTTATAAAATTAATCGAGAATATAGACTAAACGGATTGATTTTGTTTTAGAATCCCAGTAATACTCACAACTCAAGATGTCAGTGAAAAATGTGAGCGGTACAAAGGTTGTTCCAGATTTAATCTGTGGTGGAGGGCTGATTGTGAGAAACTTAGATTCTTCCCCAATATCTAAAATCACGTCTTCTTCTCCCAGTTCTAGAGATACCCACAAGTCTTTTTGTGGGAATGATACATCAATATAACCATCATCAAATTCAACACTTCCACCGAATGCCTCACTAATGAATCTTAGTGGAACCATTGTTTTTCCATCCTTGATGTATGGTGCAACACCAAGATCGATTACCTCGTCGCCTACTTCAACCTTTGTATTGCCAATTTCAATTATTATGTCCACTTGATTTAGTGAGATATCAGAGATTCCAATAATACATGGAACTATGATCTTGCCTGCATTTGAGTCAATAACGATATTCTCTCTGTAGGTTTTCCCACCAATGAAGTGGTTTGTTCTTGTCTTTAGTTTTATGATTACATCATCGCCTTTGAAGCGTTTTGAATTAGATATAACCCATCTAGGAATGACCGATAAACTTCCCTCAAGTGTTTCTCCACCAATATTTTCAATAACTATTGAAGACTCAGTCTCATCTCCAGCAGGAACTGAACCGAAATCAAGAATCTCTGGTGAAACCTTTATTTCCGGTGGTGAGAGGAGAATCTGTTTGTTGAATCTGGTGAGTCTCATTGCGATGTTATCCAAAACATAAATCCAATCCCCAAACCTCGAAATTGAAACAGGTTTTGTGAATTTGGCAAGATCCTTTTGGTAATCTATTTCCTTTTCAGTTTTGATTCCTTCGGAAAATAGACCATCACCTTCTCCAAAGCTTTCGATCACTTTCCCAAATCTATCTATTAGTTTTAGTCCATTATCGTATGCAACGATGATTTTGCCTGATGAAAGAATAGTCACATCTCTTGGAATACTCGAGGTTTTGATTGACCACTCAAAATCACCAAACCTTGAAAAGATGGAAACTGATTTGTCACTTGAAGCAACTGCAAAATAATCCTCAGCTGAATCAAGGATGATTGAATTTTCGATTATTTTTTCATCATCAAGAATTTCATCGGCCTCTTCGGTGCCTATATATTTTTTGACATGCCCGTCCGAAGTCAAAATAAGAAGCGAATCATCGCTGATAAAACTCAAATCAACCGGGTTAAGCTCTTCAATTTTATAAAGATCTCCACCTTCTCTTGTGTAGACCTGGATGTACTCATTTTCCTCAATTACTGCTAGGAAATTCCTTGAAACAGACATTCTACCAGGTCTTTTCGATGAGATATTAAAAAGTGTATCACCCTGCTGGTTCACAACTCTAATCCTGTCATTGAGTGTGTCCGCAATATATATTCTTCCGTTTTCATCTGTTACGTGACAAGATGGGAGAACAAGATTGTTTGGATTCTGCTCAATTACAGTTTTCACTTTTCCGTTTGATGTGTCGAATTCCAGAAACTCTCCTGATTCATGGGATGTAAGGTAAATTGAATCATCGATAAGAACCATTGATGGATAAAGCCCCTCAGGTTTTTTTGGGGAGAGTTTCCATTTTTGCCTTGAATCACCTGAGATGCTGAAACTATGAATTGTGTTTTCATCTAAAACAAATATTCTTCTTGAGCCGTCGGTCACTATTGATTTTGGATCTTTAAAATCACCGAAGTCACTTATCTTCTCAAGATATGAGGAAAGCACAATTCCTTTTTTAAGCTCAGTATCAAGGATGATATGTCGGTACGATGAAGTTACGAAGCAATGAACAGGTTTTTTGACAATCGATTCGATTACCTTGTATGGGCTAAAATCACTCTCACAAATGATTACTTTTCCAAGTTCAGGGTCAGAAATGTAAATCCTGTTTCTTGAATCGGTTGAGAGACCCATCGGTCTTTTAAGTGTTTCATCCCCGATGTTCTTGATTGTCTCTTCAAGGTTGCCTTTTAGGTCAAAGATTTTTAGGCAACCAATATCAGAGATAATCATCCTTTTCTTTGAAAAGATAATATGAGCTGGAGCGTCGAGTACTTTTTCAAAGTTGGTACTGTATCCACCAAACCTGAACCTATAATCTAGTTTTTCTGTCAAAGAGAGGATGTCATTTGTGCCATCATTGACTATTAGGAAATTGTTATCAGGATCAACGGATACTCCGCTTGGTAGAACCAATCCGTCCGCGGAAGGACCACCCATTACAAGTAAATCGTCAGGTTCCTGTGCAAAAACTATCGGCACAAGAGCGATGAGCAATATCAGCAATGGGATGGTTATTTTTCTAATTTTACTTCAACTCCAATTTGATGTTCAGTGTTTCGGTTTTGCCTGCAACTATTGTGAATGTTCCTTTATATGTTTCATATTTTCTGTCCCTGATCTCAATTTCGTGAGTACCGGGTTTTAGGCTTGGGACGGTGTTTGAATTGGATGTAGTTCCGGCTGGATTTCCATCAATTTTATAGGCAACACCAGTAACATTGCATGTGAATTGTAGTGTACCAGTAGTTGGGATTGGTTTCGATGTACCACCACTTGACCCACTTCCACTATTGCTGCTGCTCCCACCACCGCTGTTTGATGTGGATGTCGGATTGGAAATTGGGGTTTCAACCTTTGGTTCAACAAGCTCGAGTTTTACGTTTATTGCTAGGGCATCTGAATTTTCTGGTGTGAGTGTCAAAGTCCCTGAGTAAACTCCAGGGTCAAGATTTGTAGAATTAACAGAGATTGGGAAGCTTATTGATTTGCCCGGTGAGATATTTAAATCTGATTCCTCCACGGTAAACCAATCACCGCTTTTTGAACGCTTCACAACAAGAGGTGATTCACCTGAGTTTTTTATCTCAATATTTTTTGGTAATGGGATTTCTTCAACTGTTCCCCAGTCTACCTCAGAAACAGCGGTCTCGAGTTTCCCAGGTCTTTTTAACGATATGTTGTCAAGGTTTGTGTCAATTCCAGACTCAATTGCAAATGGAATCGTTTGTGTAACATACCCATCATGACTTATCCTGACTTCATATGAGCCAGGGGCATATTTTTCAAGAGTGAAATCTGGTTCAGATATACCAACCTCAATGAATTCAGAATCATTGGGTCCTTTTAGTTCAATTCTGGCTCCGATTGGCTCTGCTTTGAGTATCACATTTGCTGGTTTTGGTAGCCTTGGTTCAATGAATCTATCATATGCAAAATACCCACCTCCACCGAGAAGGAGGATAATAAAGATTATCAAAAAGGCTCTTTTGATTTTTCGTGCCCTTTTTGGATTCTTTCTTGGAATCTTTTTCTTTTTTACCATCGTTCCTTTGGGCAATTTGATGGATTCAAGAACTGCTTCAAGTGTTGCGATCAATTCCTTTGGTGTCTGGAATCTCTCATCAACATCTTTTGCCATCATCCTTACTATGACATCAACCAATTCCTTTGGGATATCTTTTCTAAGATTGTTTAAAGGAAAAGGCTCTTTATTTATGTGCATATTCAGAACACCCCAAGGGGTGTCTGATTCAAATGGTACCTCTCCAGCTAGTGCTTCGTAGAACACAACACCTAGGGAGTAAATATCTGATCTTCCGTCGACTTTTTCTCCCTGAGCTTGCTCTGGTGACATGTACTCGGGTGTTCCAACAAAGCTACCAGCGCTCGTCATGGTTGCAAAATCTCTTGATTTTGCAATTCCGAAATCCATTATTTTGACCTGACCAGATGCGGTTACCATGATGTTTTGGCTCTTGATATCGCGATGGGCGACAAGCCCGTTTGAATATGCGTGTTCGAGAGCTTTTGCGATTTGTATCACATATGATGAGGCTTCCTGAATTGGAAGAGCACCTTTCTCTTCGATGACAGATGTTAGGGTTTTCCCCTCAATGTACTCCATGACCATGTAGTAGGTATCGTCTTCCTGCCCATAGTCCTTTGCCAGACAAATATTGGGGTGGTTAAGCTTTGTTGCTGATTTTGCTTCTCTTTCAAAGCGCTCTATGTAGTCTTCGCCTTCTGTAAACTGCTCGCGTAAAACTTTTAGTGCAACAATCTCTCCGGAGCTAAGGTCGCGAGCCAGAAAAACCTCAGCCATTCCACCGCTTCCGACCTTATCATATATCTTGTACCTGCTGGATATCGTTTTACCTATCACCTTGTAGACCTTCCAATTGTTCTAGCTATAATTTTGGACTTCTTTTTCGAATTGGTCAATTATATTTACGAGTTCGTGAATATCACTTGTAATACTATCGAAACGTTTTTTTAGTTCCCCATTGCCTTCGATGCTTGAACTTAAACTGTTTATCTTCTTATCGAGACTTATAACAGAGTCTTGCAATATGTCCATATTTCTTTTTATATATGCTTTTTGAATTTTTTTCAAATCTTTTAATGCTTTGTTCTCTTCCAATAATGAGTCAAATTGACCATTCTTTGATTTTAACTCTGCATACGTTATTGCAGTTGATGCGTGTGAGCAAAGGGCTTCGAAAAATTCACCATTCTTTTTTGAGAAATAGAATGTTGGAACCTGGCTATCAACATAAATCAAACCGATAACATTTTCGCCCGACTTAAGTGGTGCAGCCATTATCGATCTTAAACTCAGTCCAACAATTGAATCTCTTGCCTTAAACTTTTCATCAGACTCTGTATCAGTTATTGAAATCAATCTTTTTTGAGAAAGAACAGAATCAGTAACCGATGAGGAGAATGCGAACTCATCAGGATTCAAATTCTCCTTATTTTTATTTCTTCCATATCTGAAATCCAAACTACCTGATTTGGTCAAAAGCATTATGTATCCACGTTCAGCACCAGTGACTCTGAGTGCCATATCAACAATCATTGGAAGGAGCTCGTCTAGGTTTTCAACCTCAACAAGAGCTCTTGAAATCTCGAGTAGCATTCGAAGATTCCTGTAGTCTTCGCCATATTTTCCAAGCTCTCTGTCGATTGTGAGTTCGGCCTTCTGTATTCGTTTTAGCTCTTTTACCCCACCGTCATCACCAAAAAACATTCCGGCTTCAGATAGCTTCGATAACGCCCTGAAGTAATCTTCTTGGTTGATGAAAAGCTGGGCAAGGTCTATTTTGATTGTGTTTGCTAAACGTTTCAATTTCTTTTTTTCAAAGATTCTGAGGGCGGATGTGTAGTTGTCTTCGGCCTTATCCCATTTCTCAATTTTTGCCGCAATCATCCCATTTAAAATCATGGATTTAGCATGAAGAATCTCGTTACCGGATGTATCAGCTAGGGATGAAAGTGCAGTTGCGTACTCTTTGGCTTTGTCAATCTTATCTTTTGTTATGGAAATCTTTCCTAGGCTCTCTGCCACTTGTGCGCTTGCCTCAATATCATCGATACTTCCTAGCAGTCGATTAGCTCTCTCAAGCGAGACTAATGCCTGGTCAAATAATTCTGATTCTAGGTAGTGGTTACCCATCATGATCAAAGATTTTGCCAGGGTATAATTATCCTCAACATCTTCAGCAATTCTTCTCGCTCTCTCGAGGATTTTCTTTGATTTTTCGTCATTTCCGCGATGCTCAAGTGCGATTCCGTATTCAAGAAGGGCTCTTGCTAGGGGCTTTTTCTCTTGAAGTTTCGATTCAACCGAGACCAATTCAGAAAGATATTTTATTGCTGTAACTGAATCATCTGCGTCCATGTAAAACCTTGAAGCAATCCTATAATATTCAGATTTAAGATTGAGATTCCAATTTCCGGAAAGTAAACCACTCATTCTTCTGATGAGCCTCGATGCAGTTGTCTGATCACCCATCATTTGTGCGAGTTTTATCTTCCAGATTGAAACAAAAATCCTTTCTGAGGTAAATTCAAGTCCGCTCGTTTGTGAGAGAGCTTTGTCAGCATACTCAACTGCAATTTCAAAATCTGCGATTGCTGCAGATATCCTACTGAGTGTAAGAAAGCAGGCGATCTTATCAAACGAACTATCACTTGAAAGAGCGAAATTCTTTGCAAACTCAGATGCCTTTCGAGGATCAATTATCTGTAGTTTTCCAAGGTATGTGTTTATAAGCATTTTTCTTAACTGAACATCTTGGAGTTGATTAATACTTTTTATCGCTTTTTCGAGATACATCCATGAATCAAACCCCTCAGTTTTGCTCGCAACTATCGATACTATTGCATCATCGATTGGGTTTTCTGCTTTTACTCTCGCAATTTTTTTCCCGGCAAGCCCAAATTCTTTTCTTCTAAAATGTGTGAACGCGAGTTTTATCTGGCAACTGTTTGCGTATTCGATTTCTTCCTCGGGGATCATTTGTATTAGTTTTGTAAGGAAGAATACCTTTTCGTCTAGGGCGTATTGTCTTTCACACATTGCTTGAGCTCGAACTGCCCATCTCATGGCGTTTTCAGGGCTACTCCCCTTGAGTGCAAGAAGTGAAATCCTGATATCTCTTTCTGGGAAATACATCTCACCCTCGCTACCTGCGAGAGCAGTTACGATATTATCGTAAATCCTTTTCCTTTCCTCGATAGGAATAGATGAGATTATCCCATCAGCAAAGAGTTTATGAGAGATAAATAGATGATATCCCCCAGCTTCGAACCTTCTTCTTAGTACACCTTTTGCAATGAGATTCCATACAATGTTTGCCAGATCTCTTCGACTACTGAAGCTCATCAAATCAGATTTTTTGGCGAAAGTCTCGATTGCATCCAATTGAGCTTTCCCACCAAACATTGATATGAACTGACAAAGTGCCCGTTCGCTTGAGTGGAGTCCCGAGATTAACCTTCCAACAATTTGGTTGATCTCGATGTCTTCTGAGATATCAGAAAATTTTCTTATGTCAAAATGATATGAATCATTTCCTATTACTAGAACACCTTTTGCGATAGCGGTCTTTACAAGTTCGTCTAGTTTGAGGATATTTCCGCCAGTTGACTCATAAAATCTTGCACAGATGTCTTCTGGAAGCTCGGGAGCCGTTAAGAGATTTCTCATATGTTCAATAGTGTTTTTGTAGTCTAGTTGTTGGATTTGTACCCTGTTTACAGAGTCGTATGAACATATAGAATCGAAAAGACTTTGTTGAGGACTTCTTATTCTTGATGGGGCTATTGTTGCCACCAAAAGGATTTTTGAATCATTGAGGTCAGCGAGTAACATTGAGATGAAGTTCAAAAGATAGTCTGATGCGAGTTCGATATCCTCCATTATTAGGCAGAAGGGATTGAGTTCAGAAAGCTCTTTGAGGAGCTTAATTAATCCTTCAAAAAGCTCTGTCTGGTTATCGAGAAGAAGCCCAGATTCGGGGATCCTTTCTCCTTTGACTCTTGCAAATACCTGCTCGTAGTGGTTGACAATTGCGGGGTTTTTATCTCTTAATATGTGAAGGAAATCATCCAGCAACCTAACCAATCCTTCTGCTGGTCTGTGATGGTTTGAACACGTAAAGATAGAGACCTGTTTTTTTGCAGACATGGCGGTTTTAACAAATTCTCTGACCAAAACTGTTTTTCCAGACCCGTCTTCTCCCTCAAGGATGATGAACTTGCCGTTACTCTGTTCTGTGTCGGATAGTATATCAAGAAGATAGTTTTGTCTTTCAATATCTTTAGATAATCTTATGTTTTTTTGAAGCTTGTCTTCACTGAGTTCAGTTGCTCTTTGTGGCGAAATGTGGCTAATGGCTGAGATCGCTTCGGCGCAAGAATTAAAGGCAGATTCTCTTGAAATCCCAAGGAGTCTTGAAATGAGGACTTGAAGTGGTTCAGGAACCTTATCTCTGATTTTGATGACAGAGTAGTCACCATTTGAATCATCGTCTATGTATGTTTTGTAAAGAATTTTACCCAATGACCGAAGATCATCGCTCTCGTTTTGAAAGTTGGTAACAGGATATCAGAATTAGATTCATTGAATGGTTCAAGTAAACAAAAATCAGTAAGCTTCACAGTAAAAGGAGATTTTGATTTTTTGCTGCTGTTCCATAAGAAATTAGTGTCAGTATTGCCTTTGACAAGTTTGATGTTGCTCTCTTTTAGATTTCCGTGTACAAATCCATTTCTGTGGAGAAAATCAAGTGCATCAAGTATTTGTAAAATCAATAAACCTGCACCAATTTCGTCCATTTCAAGTATAGTTGGCTTGAAAGATGCGAGGTTTTTTGACTCATCATCAAAAAGCTCTCTTGTGTACCACAATTTTCCAGCAGTTGTGTATCCAATATCAAATATTTTTGCAAGTCCTGGATGTGATAACTCGGATAGACGGTGGAGTGCATATTCCTGCTCTAATTCGTCATTTTTTCTTAAATATTCCCATTTTAAAACCTTTAAAAAGACTTGATCACCATCCTTATTGCTTGCTCTGTAGGAAATACCTGCTCCCCCCATGCCAAGAATATCTGAAACACTCAAATCGCCAATTTTCAGCTCGCCGCTCTCAGCCATTTCGAACTCCCCTTCCTAAGCAATGCATGGATAAATCTTTCATCATGCGGATAGTAGAATCAATCGATTAGTATTGTATTCAGAATTGTTTTTTTCTCAAGTGGAAAACCTCATCGCTCATATTCAGTTCTTTATGTTTTGATATTCAGCACTTAAGAAAAAAGATAGATAGTTTTTTCATTAAAATTAAAAAGAATTAGCATTGTGACTTGATTATTCACCATTTGCTACTATGATTAATTCCTGCGAGTCCTGCAATGATAATTACAGGTATAGACAGAGTGTTGTCTTTTGCAGGTTTTTTGATTATGAAAAAAGATAAGATAAGAAAAAAACAAGAGAAGGAAATGGTTTTTGTTGAAAGACCACTTTGGTTAGATAACAGGAATTATGTCTATGCTCTAGTTACCAAAGTTATCGAGAGACATTCATTTTCTTTGGTGGAAATATGCGATGTTGCAAAACGTAATGACATTCTAGTAAAAGCGGTTGTTTGGAATCAGAATGGTGTTGATATTGCTGATCTTGTGAGAATCTCTAAAGATTTTATGCGTGAAGTTGAACAGGATGAAGTCCTCATAAAGACAAAAATTTCAGAAATTCTACGCCTTGACCTTTCATCTCCTGGGATCGATAGAGTTTTGAAAAGCGAGAAGGAATTTGAGATATTTGGTGGTTTGGATATTCAGATTTCTTTTTCTCAGCTTGTCGATGGCAAAGAAGTTCTCATCTGTAAAAACCTTGGGATTGAGAATAATAAACTAAAAGTTGATGACTCTGGTAAAATGGTTGAAATTGATTTTGAACTCATAAAAAGTGTAAGGTTGGCAGGTTAGGGGGAGCATGAAACTCGAAGACCTTTTTTCAGCAATTTCTGATATCTCGAGAGAGAAAAAAATAGATTATGATGTCCTTATAGATGCCATCAAACAAGGATTATTGGCTGCATACAAAAAAACATGGAGTGATTCAAAGAATCTTCGAATCGATGTTGATGATAAAGAGAAGAAGATCAGGGTAATTGCTACAAAAAAAGTTGTCAGAACGGTTCAATATCCACATACTGAAGTCACGTACAGGAAAGCAAAAAAGCTGTATCCAGACGTAGAGGTTGGTCAGGAAGTAGATATTGAAGTCACCCCTGAATCTTTCGGAAGATTTGCAGCCTCAACGTGTAAGCAGATAATCATGCAGAGGCTCAAGGAAGCCAAAAAACAGAGGATCATCAGTGAGTTTGATGCAAAAATCAAACAAATTGTTTTCGGTGAGGTTAGTCGAGTTGGCTCTAAGGGCGTGTATTTCACTGTTGGGTCGTCTGAAGGTTTACTGCCAAAAACTGAACAGATCCCCGGAGAGAGATATTATCCTGGGAATAAATTCCATCTCTTTGTTTTAAAGCTAGATAAATCCTCAAGAGAGCCTTTGATTATTCTTTCAAGAACCCATCCTGGTCTTTTGCAGAGACTTATGGAACAGGGAATCCCTGAAATAGAGCAAGGTGTAATCGAAATTCTTGCTGTTGTCAGAGAACCTGGTTTAAGAGCAAAGGTCGCCGTGAGGTCGTTACAGGAGAGAGTTGATCCTGTCGGTTCTTGTATTGGAACAAAAGGTGTTCGAATCAATGTTGTATCTGATGAGTTGAAGGGTGAAAGGATAGATGTTGTCAGGTGGTTTGAAGACCCCAGACTTTTCATTGCATCTTCTCTCTCTCCAGCTACAGTATATTCGGTTCAAATAGTCCCCGAGGATAAACGGGCGATTGTTTTAGTTGAACACGACCAGTTTTCTCTTGCAATAGGGAAAAAAGGTTCCAATGTTAGATTGGCGTCCAGGTTGACTGGCTTCAAGATTGATATGCAAGAGCTTGAGGATTAATGCCTGAGAGGACGTGTGTTTGTTGTAACAAGAAGAAGGAAAGAATTGAGATGGTAAGGATTTCTGCGAATTTTGAACCTGATTATCAGATGAAGGACATTGGCAGGGGATTTTATGTTTGCAGAAATGAATCATGTGTTTTGAAGTTGGCAACCGGGAAAACTTCGATTGCCAGATCTTTGAAGATAAAAAAGATTGATAAGATCGAACTTATGAGGTTAAGTAATAATTTGGCAGAGTCTCTTTTTGGATTGAGATCTCTGGTTAAGGTGATGAATGTCAAGGATAAGAATAGATGAGTTAGCTAAACAACTAGGAGTTGATGAGGAAACAATAATCTCCAAGGCAAAAGAACTTGGAGCAAGACCAAAAAATGCAACCTCTTCAATTGAGGACAGTGTTGCTTTTAAGATCAGGGCAAGTGTTGGGGTTATTAAGGCACCAAAGAAGACTAAAAAGTCTGAGTCCAGTAAAAAAACATCAACAGATAGAGAGCTTTTTCCTGTCGATATTAAACCAGATATCGATGACGATGTGACGAAAGATTTGTTACAGGATGCTGAAGCAGCATTGAAGGCTGTAGAGGTTGATTCTGAACCAAAAAAACAGACAAGAAAGTCGCTTCTACCAAGAAAAAAACCTGCCCCTGTGCTTAAGAAAAAGGTTGTCAAAAAGAGACCTCTTCCTCCTGAGCTCCAAAAGGAACTTGACAGAAAAAAACGTGAAAAGGCTGAAGCCTTAAAGAAGGAAGAAGAAGAGAGACTTAAGGCAGAAGCTGAAGAAAAAAAACGTCTCCAAGAGGAAGAAGAGAGACAAAGAGCTGAACAAGAAGCATCTGAAGCTGAGGAAAGAGCTAAAGCCAAAGCGGAGGCTGAGGCCTTAGAGAGAAAGAGAATCGAAGAAGCTGCAAAAGCAAAGATTGAGGCCGAATCTAAGGTTAAGGCAGAAAAAAAGACTGAGCAAGACAAAAAATCGAAACCAAAAAAGCGACCAACAAAGGTTGCTGATGCTATAAAACCTGATGCAATTGAAAAGATTAAGGTTGCAGAAGAAAAACCAAAGAAGGAAGTTGCAAAACCTAAAAAGGTCGTGATTGAGAAGAAACCTGAGGCTGTGGATGCAACCAAGGAAGAGACAAAACAAAAAGTAACTGAACCATTGGTTGTCGAAAAACAGGAAGTAAGAAGACCTGTTATCCATGAAAATCCAGATGTCCTCGCTAAACTTCCAAAGACTGCAGAGCCAGTGAAGGTTGAAGTTTCAAAGCCTAAAAAAGTTAGTCCAGTTAAGCTTCCACCAATTCCAAAAGAACGTTTGGAAAAAATGAAGCAACCTCTAAGACCACCACCAGGATTTACAAGAAGTAAAGGGACCGCAAAACGTTTCTCTGGTGGCGCACCATCTGCTCCTCCGCCAACGGCCACTCCTCCACAAACAACCGGTAAGCGTAGGAAAGATTATGGTAAGGAGAGAGACAAACTCAAACGTGATAGAGATATTGGTGGCACAACAGAGGGAAGAATCTCGACAGAACCATATGTAGTTGGAAAACAGCACTTTATTATCAAGAAAAAGACAAAAAAGAAGAAGACTACAAAAACTGAAACTCAGGTGGTCATAGAGAAGAAGCCGGTCAAGCTTACCATTGATGTGTTTGCAAAAACTGCTGGTGTTCCGGAAAAGAAAGTCATGACATTCATGATTAAAAATGGAATCATTCCAAACCCAGATGAAGAGTTAAAAGGAGAAGTTTTGGCTGTGCTTTCTAAGGAATTTGGGCTTGAAACCTCAGAAGAGGGAAAATTATCCGAGGAAAATCTTATTCCACGTTCTCCAATTGTCACCGTTATGGGACACGTAGACCATGGAAAAACAACGCTTCTCGACTTCATCAGGAAAGAGTCAGTCGCTGAGGGTGAAGCAGGTGGTATTACCCAGAGCATTGGTGCATACAAGGTAAAAGTTGGAGACAGAAGCGTTGTCTTCATTGATACACCTGGTCATGAAGCCTTCTCAGCAATGAGGCAAGAAGGTGCAAATGTCACAGATGTAGTCATCTTGGTTGTCGCTGCAACTGAAGGAATCAAGGAACAAACAAAGGAAGCCATAAACATGGCTAAAGCTGCAAAGGTTTCAATCGTTGTTGCGGCAAACAAAATGGATCTTCCTGGTGCAAACATAGACAAACTCAAAAGCGAACTCTCTGAGATCGAATTGATTCCAGAGGATTGGGGTGGATCAACAATTGTTGTACCAATTTCAGCTAAAACTGGAGAAGGTGTCCCTGAACTCCTTGAGATGGTATCACTTCAGACTGATATTCTTGAACTAAAAATGAATAAGAGTGGTAAACTTGCGGGTACAGTTATCGAGTCACACATGGATAAATTTGTTGGGCCGCTTGCTACTGTTGTAATTCAAAGTGGTGTCCTTAAGGTTGGTGACTACATTGAAGCCGGTTCATCATGGGGAAGGGTTAAAGCGCTCTATGATGACCATGACAAGAGGATAAAAAAGGCTGAATGCGTGTCTCCTGTCAGAGTTATGGGTTTTGATTCGGTACCAAAACCTGGTCAGGTAATGCTTGCTTCAGATAAGTCAAGAAGAAGAAAAACCGAAAAGAAAGCAACAATTGAAATAAAACCTGAGGCAAAAGATGTTAATACACCGTCAAGTCTTGATGAACTCTTTGCTGCGTATGAACAGGAAGAAGCAACAAAACTCAATGTTGTTATCAAAACAGACTCCCAGGGTTCTCTTGATGCTGTAAGATATGCACTTTCAAAAATCAAACTCAAAGATGTCCCTGTAAACATTGTCTACTCGGGTATCGGTGTTATTGGAGATAATGACGTTCTGCTTGCTGAGGCATCAAAGGCTCTTTTGATTGGATTCAACGTTTTGCCTGAGCCTAGCACGAAAAAGATTGCAAAACAAAAAGGCATCAACCTGATGACCTATAATATTATTTTCGAGCTCACAGATGCTGTTACTGATGTTCTTAAGGGAATGGTTAAACCAGAATTCCAGGATATCCTTATCGGTAAAGCTGAAGTCAGAGAAATCTTCAACATTGGTGGTGTCGGAAATATCGCTGGTTGTCTTGTTCATGAGGGAAGAGCAAGAAGTGATGCTAAAGTCAAACTTATGAGAAATCGTGTAATGCATCATGAATCAACTGTTGAAACACTAAAACACTTCAAGGAGGACGTCACTGAGGTTAAGTCTGGATATGAGTGTGGTATCCGACTTAAGGATTTTGAAGACCTAAAAACTGGTGACATTCTTGAGTTCTATGAGGTTAAAGAGGTAGAGTAGTTTGTGCCTTCAATAGGACTTCTTGAGGTGTCGATAAGGCTTCATGGCGTTCATTCATTAAAAGGAAAAAGAAGCATCATAAGACCAATCCTTATGAAGTTGAGAAATAATTTCAATTGTGCTGCGGTTGAATCGGATATGCAGGACTCCCATGATGTTGCTGTTGTTTCTGTGGTTTCAATAAACACAAGTTCTGTTGAATTGACAAAGACCTTGGAAAAGATTGAAGAGGTGATAACCGAGAATGGTATATTTGAAGCTCAGATTTGCAGCAAGGAGATAATTCAAAGATAAGAAATCATGAACGGTATTAGAAAGATAAGACTTCAAAATGCTATAAAGAATGCAATCTCGACAATATTTAGGCGTCACATTGATGATCCTCGACTTGGGTTTATAACGATAACTGATGTTGAGATAAGCAAAGATGATAAGTATGCCACGGTTTTTTACTCTGTCCTTGGATCTTCCTCTCAAAGAGAAAAAACAAGCAAAGTGCTTTCTGCAAGCTCGAAGAGAATAACCAAGTTCTTGTACAAGCAGCTTGACACAAGGTCTCTTCCTCTTTTAAGGTTTAAGTTCGACGAAACACCTTCAAAGGCTGAAAAATTGGAGCGATTACTTCAACAATCACAGGAATCAGATGATGACAAGGCAGCAGATAGCTGAAGAACTATTAAAAAACAACAAGTATATCATACTTACTCATAAAAACCCTGATGGAGATACCGTTGGGTCAGCACTTTCATTGGCTGAAAGCTTGAAACTATCAGGCAGAAAAGCCTTTGTTTTTGGGTCACGTCCAATCCCAAAGTCATTTGATTTTCTTTCCGGTTTTGATGAGATCATGAATACCGAAGAGACTGAGGTGAGGTGTTATATCGGTGAGGGTTATACACCAATTTTTGTCGACTTTGCCCATTTTGAACGAAGCGGGTTGGATTCTTTTCCAGATAACGCAAAGGTTATTGTAATTGACCATCATCGCATAAATGCTAATCCAAATTATAGTGCTGTCATTGAACCAGAGACAGCGTCTGCATCAGAGCTTGTATATCAAATTCTAAAGCTTGCAAAACTTCCAATCACAGTTTCTACTGGAAATGCCGTAATGACAGGACTTTTAACCGATTCCGGTTCATTCCATTATCCAAATGTAACAAAGGAAACCTTTGAGATTGCCTATGAGCTAGTCGAGTTAGGCGTTGATATTTCTTATGTATCTGAAATGGTTTATGAGAGAGCAACAATTGCAAACAGAAAGCTTCTGGGGGTTGCTCTATCAAGGATGAAGGTTTCTGAAAATGGGATGTTTGTTTCCACTCGAATTGAGAATGTTGATATTGTAAAGATGGGTGCAAATAAAACAGATTTGGATTTTATCATTGATGAAGTGAGAAAACTTGCAGGTATGGAGGTTTATATCCTTGGAAAGGAATATCAGCCAGGTGAATTTAGGATTTCCATGCGTGGACGTGGAAAAATTGCTCTTAATGAGTTTGCCAAAAAGTTTGGCGGAGGCGGACATATCAACGCCGCTGGACTGACATTAGAAGGAACCTGGGAAGAAATTGAAAAAACCTTGATAGGCGAACTTACAAAGGAACTTCAAAAATAAATCATGGGAAGAATAATGGGTGCCATCCCTATCAATAAACCAATGGGGATAACAAGTTTCAAGTTATCCGATGCTGTCAAAAAGCTTTTTGGCGAAAAAAAGGGTGGTTATGTTGGTACTCTTGATGAAAATGCAACTGGTGTTTTGCTTGTTATGGTTGGTGCCTCAACAAAACTTATTCCATATCTTCCGGTTTCTGATAAGACGTATGTTGCAACATTTGAATTGGGTTCAACTTCAACAACCTATGATAAATGGGGAGAGGTTACCGAACATGGATATGATGGATCGATAGCGAAAGAGCATATTGAATCCATCATGTCGAAGTTTTCTGGTCTAATTGATCAGATTCCACCAATGTTTTCCGCAAAAAAGATTGATGGAAAAAGACTCTATAAATATGCACTTGAAGGAGAAGAGCTTCCAAGAAAACCATCAAAAATAGAAATAAAATCTTTGATTTTGAATGAATACGATCAGGGAAAGGGTGTTGGAAAGTTCACATTGAGATGCTCAAAAGGGACATATGTAAGGTCATTGATTTCTGATATTGGGAGTGAGGCTGGGAGTGGGGCTATCATGACCTCTCTTGAAAGAACAAAGGATAACAATTTTGATATCTCTGAATGTTATTCAATTTCAGATATTGAAAAGTGTGAGACTCTTGAGCTGAGAAAAAGATTTTTAACTAAGGGTTTAGACTTAATTGAACACATTCCTGAAATTGAAATTGTCGAAAAACAGACAAAGAAATTGATGAATGGAAATCCAGTACAGGTTCATGGGAAACCAGCCAGGACTGGGACTGTTCGGATGGTTTACAATAAGTCTTTATTTGGACTCGGAAAACTCGTTGTCTCAACAGGTTTGCTTTACCCTGAAAGGTTGATATGAGCAATCTTTGGGTTGGTGATCCAAAAGATTTAAAATCGACTGAAAATGGATGTTTTATTCTCGGGTATTTTGATGGAGTGCACATCGCTCATAAAGAGCTTATAAATAAGGCGTTGCAGACTTCTGAAGAAAAAAAACTTGTGCCATCAGTTTTCACATTTAATGGTCCCCTGTATACAAAAAGTATTCCAACAAGAGGTTATCTTACAACAAGAAAAGAGAAATGTGAACTTCTCTTTGAAATGGGAATTCAGAGAGTTTTTATGGTTGAGTTCACTGATTGGTTGAAAAACCTTTCTCCAGAGGATTTTGCTTCTGAGATACTAATAAAAAGATTGAATGCAAAAAAAGTGATTGTTGGACCAGGATTCAGGTTTGGTGTTGGTGGCTCTGGAAACCCAGATATTCTTGAGAAGATTTTATCAGAACATGAAATACCCGTGATGATTATGCCTTCCCAGGTATTCGGTGATAAGCCTATTTCGTCAACACGAATAAGAGATTGCCTCCTAAATTCGGGTGATTTAGAATCGGCAAATCGAATGCTGGGAAGAAATTACTCTTTAACTGGTACTGTAATCTGTGGTGCTGGTGTCGGAAAGACACTTGGTTATCCAACAGCTAATATTTCTATTTTATCTAAACACAAACTTATTCCTGTAAATGGTGTGTATGGTTGTATTGTAAAGGTAAGAGGCAGCAAGTATATATCAGCAGTCTCCATTGGAAATAGACCAACTTTTGATGATGACCACAGGAGTATTGAGGCACACTTGCTTGACTACAGTGATGACTGTTATAATGAGGAAATTGAGATAGAATTTGTGAAAATGATTAGAGGGCAAATCAAGTTTGAAAATAGAGATGAGCTTATTGGCCAGATTACAACTGATACAAAAAAGATAAGAAATGAGTCAGGAGAATGGATATGAGTGACGAAGAAAAAAAAGCATTTTATAACCCAGATGATCTGAGTGGTTTTGACTATAAAGAGAAACTGAATGATCCCGGAGCTTATCCATATACAAGGGGTGTTTATCCTTCCATGTATACGACCGGTCGTTTCTGGACGATGAGGCAGTATGCTGGATTTTCGTCTGCAAAAGAAACAAACGAACGTTTTAAACTTCTCCTGAAAAAAGGTCAAACTGGTCTTTCCACAGCATTCGACCTTCCAACCCAGATGGGTTATGACTCTGACCACGAGATGAGTTCAGGTGAGGTTGGAAAAGTTGGAGTTGCTGTTTCAACAATCGATGATATGAGACAGCTTTTCAATGGTATTCCACTTGAGGATGTTTCAACATCAATGACAATAAATGCATCTGCTACAGTGATTCTTGCCATGTATATGAGAGTCGCAAAAGAACAGGGTGGAAACGTTGCAAATATCAGAGGAACTGTGCAAAATGATATTCTCAAAGAGTTCGTTGCTCGTGGAAACTACATCTATCCAGTTGAACCATCAATGAGGCTCAACTGTGATCTTATTGAATATGCTTCAAATCACTTACCAAAATTCAATACTATTTCCATCTCTGGTTACCATATCAGAGAGGCAGGTTCAACAACAGCCCAGGAATTAGCTTTCACGTTTGCTGATGCTTTCGCTTATGTTGATGAGCTCATCAGTCGCGGAATTCCAGTTGACAAGTTTGCACCAAGACTCTCGTTCTTCTTTGCTTCCCACAACAATCTTCTTGAGGAAGTCGCAAAATTTAGAGCCGCAAGAAGAATCTGGTCAAAGATGATGAAAGAAAAATACAACGCCGAGAATTCAAAATCATATCTTCTCAGATTCCACACACAAACCGGTGGCTCAACACTCACAGCACAGCAACCAAAAAATAACATCATCCGTGTTGCATTCCAAGCACTTGCAGCAGCTCTTGGTGGAACACAGAGTTTACACACAAACTCATACGATGAGGCACTCTCACTTCCAACTGAAGAGTCTGTAACAATCGCTCTTAGAACCCAGCAGCTGATTGCCTTTGAATCAGGTGTCACAGATGCTGTTGACCCGCTTGCGGGTTCATACTATGTGGAGTCGCTCACAGACAAAATTGAAAAAGAGGTTTATGATTACCTCGACAGAATCAATAGAATTGGTGGAACCCTCAAAGCATTTGAGATGGGATATTTCCAGAGTGAAATTGCAAAATCCGCCTACAAATATCAGATGGATGTCGAATCCGGCGACCAGGTTGTTGTTGGTGTAAACAAGTTCCAAACCGAAGAACCCCCAATGGATGACACACCCCGCGCTGGACTCGATGAAGACATCAGAGCCGCTGAACTTAAAAAATTCAAAGATGGCAGAGATCAGAAAAAACTTCAAGAATCACTTGAAAATCTCAAAGAAGTTTGTAAGGGTTCAGGAAACCTCATGGATCCAATCATTGAGTGTGTGGATGCTGACGCGACACTCGGTGACATCTGTGGTCTCATGCGTGAGCTTTGGGGAGAATACACCGCTGGTTAATGGGTGACAAGGAGAAAATAGCAAAAATGAGTGGACTTTCACATATTGGAGTAGCCGTAAAAGATATTGAGGAAAGCAAGAAAACCTGGGAAGCTCTTGGGTTTGTCTGTGAGCATGAGGGTGTTGTCGAAGAGCAGAAAGTAAAAGTTGCAAAAATGGTCTACAATGGTCTTGTTGTTGAGCTGCTTGAGCCAACCTCTGATGATTCACCAATTGCAAAATACATGGAGAAAAAAGGTCAGGGAATTCACCACATGTGTATTGAGGTAGCCGACGTTCCAGAAAAGATTTCAGAATTTAAAAACAAAGAAATCAGAATGATCGATAATGAACCTCGAATTGGTGCAGCAGGAAAACCAATAGCATTTGTACATCCAAAATCAACCGGTGGAGTTTTGCTTGAACTGGAGCAGGAGTAGGAATTTATGAGTAAAAATGTAGTTATTACGATTTGTATAGTCTTTCTTTTGATCGTTGGTGTATTTTTCTTTTTTTCAAGCTCAAGTTGCAAAAGAGAATCAGAAACAACAAACATCTATTCCTTCACACACCTTACTCTAACAGTCCCACCAGAGGCAACAGATTTTGATTGGAGTGAGCTTAAAGATGTTTACGAAGCAAGAATCTATGATTTCGCCGACATGCGAATCTTCCAAGTTCAAGAAGGTGGGAGGAAAGCAATCGTCGAAATCACTGGTGCACACGATCCTGATATGATCGCCTCTCTGCTTATCACTCCATTGAATATCGTCATCAAGGAGAAGGGTGCAGATAGTCCAATTGCTGAATCTGAAGAGATTGAAGCGGTAAGATCAATATATTTTGATGATCAGATGGAATCCCTTGGGTTATATGTTGGGCTGAGTTCTGAAGCTGGCACAAAACTTTCAGCCTATACAGCAAATGCGACACCTGACAATCCTTTGACTCTTACAATGTTTGTTGATGGAAAAGAATTTTCAGAGATGGTGATTCCAATACCTATTCAGGATAACGCTCTTCAGTTTGAGATTCCCGAAGGAATCGATGACTACACAACAGATCTTCTTTCATTCATGTTTTCCAAAAAACTTCCATTTACAGTTGGGCTTGTCATGGAACAGAGCTATCTCATCCCACCAAAAGGCACAACCCCTGCAGAATTGCAGATTAAAGATGTGATCGGGGATTTGTTGAAGAAGTAATCTCACAAATTAATAATCCAAATAAAAATCTAAATCGCTGGTTTCACTGGGTGGAGCCGGCGATTTAGATTTCACACCAAACTTTTGAAGCTAATCTTGATATTTTTTCAGCTCTTTTTTTGATCGTTACAGAATCCCAATTAGAGATATCAAAATAATACCTTTTAAATGTTTTATTCCACTTGGTGTTTTCACCAATTGTTTTCTTTCCCCCCAGTAGTCTTGTTAAAAAGGAAGCCGATTCACTGTAATATTCAGTCTGTTTTTTTTCAAAGAGTTTATCGCTAGCGGAGGAATTGAGATTTGTTTCAAGTAGAGTTAGATTCCCTATATGGTTGACATAATCATTTATTTGCTCTTTTTTGTCAAACTTCCATTGTGGGTTTTGTCCTTTTGCAACTGAAGAAGGGAGAATATGTTCTATCGAGTATTTGGAAAAATAGTCTGAGATTTTGCTTTTTCCTTTTCCTGCACAATCATCAAGATGCTGAGAGAGTTTGGACAATATATACTTCATTTTGTATGCTTGTTTTATAGGAGTTTCCATATAGCGTAATTCTTTGAACTTATTTTCAAAACTTAGTTTATTCTCATTAATTCTCCTTGCAATACCTTCATCTAAAAATTTAAAAAAAGACTCGCTATTTGTGACTTTTCTTAAACTGTTTCCAATTGAAATAAACTCTTTCTCTCTTGTATTTGATCGGATTCCAGTTATTTCGTAGACAAAGATAAGATTTTCGATTGATTGTGTTAGTTTTTCAAACAGATTTTTTTCTAATTTTCTTGCAGCTAATAGTAGGATAAAATGATGTCTGAATGTATTGTTCCCCATAATTTTAACATTTTCTAGAAATTCATTTTCGGACCCATCATTAGATTTACTGTTTACATAGAGATCCCAAAAATGAGCTTGCTCTAATAACTTTTCAGCAAAACTTATTGGGTTGTTTTTTAATCCTATTAGCTCAGAATGATTATTAAACCAGCTGTAAACTGAATCTCGTCTTGGGATATCCTTTGGAGTGATATTGTAGTTTGATAATACGTAATACCTCATAAATCTCAATGGAGCTTCTTTTGATTTCCATAAAATCTCAGAAAACTTCTTCCATATATCTTTAATTTTTTCAAAATCACCATCTTGTGCATTGCTAAAAATTAGATTTCTTATTAGGTTAACCGGACCTAGGGCGAGACCTCGGTCATTAATTGTGGCAAAAACTTTTACTGCATTTTGTGTATTGTCCGTATTAATCCTTATCAGTTTTACTTTCTCGCTTAAATACTTCCAATATCTACCAATAAGATTGATATCATTTTTTTCATTTATGAAATCTAAAGCAGTCTCATAAGCATTGATGATCTTTTCTTCTGATTCAGACAATGGTTCAATCTTCTTTATAGATTCTTTTAGACTTTCTCCTTTGCCTATTGCTTCAAGAACTTTTTGAGTTTCATCAAAATTTACTTTGATTCTAAATGTATTAATCTTCTCCAAACCAGTATCATCAGGACGGTCTTCGAAAAGTAGCTTTTCAATCATGCTTATTGGTCTTTCCTTCCCTAGTTTTTTGAAATAATCTCTGATTGCGCAAAAAATAAGAAAAATTGTGATTAGCCTCTGCTGCCCATCGATCACAAGAAAATTTGACTTCTTATCCTTTACAACAACGATGCTTCCAATGAAATACTCATCTTTCTCGTCACCGCTCGATTCAATCAAAGTATCAAAAGTATCAGATAGCAATAACTCAACATTTTCTGTACACCAAACGTATTCTCGTTGGTATTCTGGAATAATATAGAAGCTTTGAAACACTCCCTTGATGGTTAGATCAGAAGCCTTTACTTCAGGTGATTTGATAACTTCAGTTGATTTATTCATTACAACCTCCAAAAATTATAATAATTAAATGTTTTGGATTTTGCAAATTGTAAAAAACTGTAACAATACTTAAGTAGAACTTTTAATTATTGATGAGAGGGATTTAGTAAATACTCCCTATACTCCTCAAGCAAACCCAACATCTCCTCCATTGTTTTTGCTCTGACGGCTTTTCCTCTGAAGGTTGATGCCCCCGGCATACCTTTAACATACCAAGCATAATGCTTACGCATCTCGGCAATACCAATGTATTCACCATGAAGTTTGACCTCTTCTGTGAGGTGTTCGGTCATTACAGCAAACCTCTCATCAATTGTCGGGTCTCCCGGGATTGGTTCACCAGATAGTGCAGCGTTCATCTGCCTGAATACCCACGGGTTTCCGAGACAAGCCCTTCCAATCATGATAGCAGGCACACCTGTTTTCATGATTTCAAGAGCGTCTTCTGGAGTGTTGATTCCACCGTTGCCAATAACAGGAATGGACAACTCAGAAACCAGTTCATTAAGAATCTCCCAGTGGTATGGGCCACGTCTGCCCTGGCTTGCAAAACAGCAGTTGATTGCAAGTGCTGAGGCTCCAGCATCTTCAATCATTTTGGAAAGCTCCATGTAGATTGGTTTGTCTTTTGTCAGTCCCATCCTGATTTTGACAGTGACGGGGATGTTTACAGCCTTAACCATTGCCTCTGTGATTCTTGCGATTCTGTCTGGTTCTGATAAAAGTGCTGAACCAGCGCCATTTTTTACGACCTTTGGCTCAGGACATCCGCAGTTGAGGTCTACAAAGTCAGCACCTGTTTGTTCGATATGTTTGGAAGCCTCTGCAAGATGATGGGGTTCTCTTCCGAAAAGCTGGATTGTAACTGGGTTTTCCCAGTCCCCCAGCTCAATCATCTTGTGAGTTTTTTTGTTTTTATAGAGAAGCCCAAGAGCAGAGATGAACTCGGTGTATATGAGACCTGCACCAAGCCTTCTGTTGATTTTCCTGAAAACTCTGTCGCCGACTCCCGCAAGCGGGGCAAGAATAACCCTGTTTGGAATTTCCTTATTTGCTATTTTCCACGTTTTTGTCATAGAGTGCTTTAAGTCCATAAAGTGAAAGGAATGGATCGTACCTGTTTATTGATATTGTTGTTTGAGAGATAATATTCAGAAGTCCGCCAGTTGCAATTATGATTGGTTGTTTCTTCATCTCTTTTGACATCTCGATGCAAACCCGGTCAACAAGCCCGGAAAAACCATAAACGATTCCTGATCTCATCGCCTGAATTGTATTTTTCCCAAGGGCACAGCTTGGTTTTGCAAGTTCTATTTCTGGAAGTTTTGCAGCGCCTGATGCAAGAGACCTTGCACCGGTAAGAATTCCCGGGGCAATTGCGACACCCAGAATTTCGGTTTTTTCAGAAACAGCAACAAATGCTGTTGCTGTTCCAAGCGAGATAATGATCGCTGGCAATTCGTGGCGAGTGTGTGCGCCAACTGCAAGACAGAGAAGGTCGGAACCGAGTTCTTTTGGGTTTTCTGCAGCAATTGCAACCCCAGTTTTGATGCCCGGTCGAACAGTTAAACAAGTATGACCAAGGGTTTTTTCAATTGCCCTTTCAAGAAGTGGTAAAACTGGAGGAACAACTGAGGAGAGAATGGCTCCCTGAAATTCTGATGGTTCGATTTTATCTGCAAGCAAAAGAGTTCTTAAAATAACATAGTACTCATCAGATGTCTTTGCTGGGTCGGTTTGGATTCTGAATTGCTTTTTGAGCTCAGAACCTTCAAAAACACCGAATTTTATGTTTGTGTTGCCGCAGTCTACAGCAAGAATTAGGGAGCCACCGTTCATTTATTTACCAGCTTTCCTTAAATCGCGTTATCGCCAAATCTTTCAAGAAGTGGAGGGACGATTGCCATGCAAAGAACAACAGCTAGAATAAGCTCGATTACTCCGTTTGTTGCTGCAATGCTCACAACAACTCCGAATGGGAAAACTCCGAATACTACGGCAAGCCCAAGTGTGATTACTGTATTTGTTAATGTTCCAACAACTGCTGCAACTGATGTTGCGGTGCTGATTTTTTTCATTTTGAGAAGTGTGATGATTCCGGGAATTCCAAAGGCAAATGCAAGAGCAATTGTAAACATGATTCCGTTTGTACTCAGTGAGTTAAAAGCTTGAGTGATTGATTGAATTCCTTGTTGAAGAGGAGTGAGAATTTCAGGTTTCAACTTGGCAATTTTACCGACCTCGGTTGCAATTGCTTCAGGTGCAACAACATTAAAGGTTTTGATTCCGACGAATAAAATCCCAGCAATAACCAGTCCACCAATTATATATGCCCAAATTGGCTTGATTGTTTCTTCTTTACCAAAGAGCTTTTTTACTCCGGTGAATGCTAGCCAAGCGAAAGGTCCAATTAAAACTCTTGCAGGAAGCAAAACGTGTGGAGGAAACGCTGCACCCATTTGGATAAATAGAATCGTTGCAAAAATAACTCCAAGCAAGAATCCAACTGTTGGGCCACAGACGATTGCACCGATGATGATGGGGATGTGATAAAGTGTCATTGCGCCTGCAAGATTTGGTACAGGAACAAGTCCACCGATAAGTCCCATGATTATCATGAGAGCACCCAAGACTCCTGTGAGAGTCAACTGTTTTGTTGTAAGTTTGAACATCTGTTCAACTCCTTTAGGTCTTCTCCTGATTTTGGTAGAAGCCTTTTTTTGTTTGGCTTGTAGTTTTCTACAATGCCACCAGTGGGAATATATCAAAAAAACAGTTTTTGGCAAGTGAAATAAAATAGACATATAAAAGATAATCAAAACTGTTTGCAATATTTTTGGTAAGCGATAGAATTTGATTATAAAAAAACATTTAAAGGAGTCTTTTATGGAATTTGAAGTTTTAGGTGGTCAGTTACCAGTTGTTGTATGCAAGATGACAGAAGGTGAAAAAATGATGTCTGAATCGGGTGGAATGAGTTGGATGACTCCTGGTGTGAAGATGGAAACGAGCATGAAGGGTGGATTGATGGGTGCCTTTAAAAGAGGGCTTGCAGGTGAGAGTGCATTTGTAAACACCTTTACATCAACTGAGAATAACGATGAAATTGCCTTCGTTTCATCATTCCCGGGTCAGATTGTTCATATGAAACTTGAAGAAGGTCAACATATAATTGCTCAGAAAGGTACATTCCTGGCTGGTTCTGAAGACATTAAGTTGGAGATGTTCTTCAGAAAAAAATTGATGGCCGGACTTTTTGGTGGAATGGGATTCATAATGAACAAAATCTCTGGCCCAGGTGATGTTTTCCTTGAAGTCGATGGTGCAATGACTGTCAAAGACCTTGCAGATGGTGAGGTACTGATGGTAGATACTGGACACGTTGCGATACTTGAATCATCTGTTGAGTTTGATGTTGAAAGACTTAAGGGATTCAAAAACATGTTTCTTGGCGGAGAGGGATTATTCCTTGCAAAAGTCAAAGGACCGGGGAAAGTTTGGCTCAGGAGCATGTGTGCAGGAGACCTCGCAAAGGTTTTGAGCCCCTATTTTCCAAATAAAGCATAAATAAAAGATAGCTAACCAAAAAGAGCCCAGTTTTTCTGGGCTCTTTTTTTGTGGGATATATGAATTATTTGTCAAGTAGACAACAGAAAATTTGTGTTATAATCGGGGTGTAGTACTAGATGCTTTGGAGGAACAAAAAATGAAGAAACTATTATCAATGGTCATTTCTATTATTCTTATTGTCTCGTCGTTTTCGGCTTTTTCAATTGGAAATACAGATATGGTTTTTGCTGATGAAGGTTTTAATCTTTACGCAACAGCAGGAGATGGTGTTGTAAAACTCTGGTGGGATGAGGTTCCCAACGCAAAGCAGGGTTATTATCTGTATAGGGGAGAAACATCAGGTGGACAGTATTTGATGCCACTGACAGATTTTGGCATTCTGGGTAATGTTTATTTTGACAAGAACGTCGAAAATGGTAGAAACTATTGTTATTATGCCGTTGCCCTAGATGATGATGCTTCTTCATTTTTAAAATCAAACGAGGTATGTGTCTCTGTTTTAGAGGATTTACCAACCCTAATTGAACCATGTAAACTGGTTCTCACATTTACAATTGATTCTGCAGAATACATGGTAAATGGTGTCAAAAAAATGATGTCAACACCGTGTATCATTGACAATAACCGTGCTTTCCTTCTTATCAGATATGTTGCTGAAGCTGTTGGAGCTGAGGTGTTGTGGGATGGAATAGAACGCAAAGTAACCGTTGTCTATAAAGGTAAAACCATCGAAATGTGGATTGGCAAATCGGTTGCCAAGGTAAATGGAGTTGAGTCTCCAATTGACCCAAATAATCCAAGGGTTGTACCTTTTATAAAAAATGGTCGAACACATATCCCGCTCAGATTCCCAGTTGAATCATTTGGGGAGGGTGAAGTCAAGTGGTATGCAGCAACAAAACAGGCAGTTTTATCGTTTCCTGATAGATGTGAAGAAACCGTTGAGGGGCTTCTTGTTAGATATTCTGACTCAACTGGACTTGGTCACTTAAAGGCGTTTACCGGGGAGTCATACCTTCTTGCAAATATGAATAGTCTTGCTGATGGTTTTAAGCCATTTGTTGGTGATTGTCTCAAGGTTACCGGAAGAAATGATCATGAGGACTATCCGGGTTATCTTTATGTTTCAACTGCTGAAATAATTGAATGTCCTTATGATGGTATCAAAAACTGGGAAGGAAAAGTAACTGAGTTAGATTGTGCTAAAGGTGAAATACATTTCACTGATTTTGATGGAGACTCCCAGATGGTACTTTTGCCTACCGACAATAAAAATCTGGTTTCGTTCTGTGGAAGACTTCAAATAGGTGATTGTTTTAGGGTTTCTGGTAAACAAATTGAATCAAATAATGGTTTGTACATTGTTCCTGAAAACATCGAAACTATGGATTGCCCTGGCGAAACTGATGAGTTTGAATGTGATGGAGATTGGTTTTCAGGAAAGATTATCGAAATTGATTGTATAGGTAACAGTTTAAAGGTTGAACTTGATGGTGGTGATCTTGTGACTGTTACTCTGCCTAAAAATATCAATTGTATGGAGATGAGCGATACATGGTGCGTTAGGATTTGCGGAGATAGGATTTCGACCGATAAGATTTCTGCAAAAATTGTTGTAGCAAAACCATGTAGCGATGATTCCTGTAATGGAGAAAAATTTGTCGGGAAGGTTTTATCTCTCTCTGAGGTTGCTGGGATATTGAAACTCTCGCATGGTGATACTTATATCGAATTTGATATTTCAGGACTTCCGATCGATAAAAGCCTAAATGAAATGAATTGTGCTGAAGTTTGTGCATACAAGGTTATAAACTCAGAGATTGCGACCAATGTTAGTTACAAATGGGTGGCATTGAGCGTTAAGAAATCTGATTGTAGCAGGATTTGTGATGGAAGGATAATTGAAGCCAGAATTGAACGCATCCTTTCTGATTGTTCAAAGATGCTTATTTTTGATTTGGGACTAGGCAAATCATATGAAATTGAGATTGGGCAGAGAAACCTTTGTAACCTCAAGATTGGTCAATGTTATGAACTTTGTGTGGTAACCGAAGCAAATAATCTTTCAGTCACATCGGCAAAAAAGATCGATTGCCCAATCTCCTGCGATGGACTTCAGGTTTTTGGGGTATTGAAAAAAGTCACAAGTTTTGATGCAACAATTCAACTCTATGGAAGCGAAAGAAAATACAGTTTCTCAATCTCTGAAACACAGGCAAAAAAGCTTGAGGAAAACATGTGCATCGAAGCCTGTATCAAGTTTGAGCTTTCAGGGTCAGCATCATTATCCTGGTTTGCTGAGCTTGAACCAGATGAGTGTGGGATTACAGAAGAGCAGGGATGTGATGGTGTCGAGTTAATCGTCCACATCAAAGAAGTGGATTGCGATAATAACTCAATGAAAATCAAGATTATTGACGGACACTCGATGATTAAGGGCATGGAGATGGAGCTTCCAATTGATGAATCAATCATAAAGTGTTCCGAATTGGAAAATGATTCATGTGCAAAGGTTTGTGGGAGGATTGTTGGTTTTACAGATTTTGAGCTTATCTGGTGGGAAAAAATTGACCCTGAGCTCTGTGGTATCGAAGAGCCTCCAGCAGAAGAAACATGTGATGAAGATGTTATCGGAAGAATCGTTTATCTTGGTTGTAGAGAAGATGACAAAATAATAATCGATGTCGATGGCGTAGAAGAAACATATATTTCAAAGGATGTTTCTGTTTGTAATGGGTTTAAGATTGGAGACTGTGTTTCAGCTTGCTTGAAGGTTATTCCGGGTATTCCACCAGTTGTGTTGTCGATGGAAAAGCTTGAAGACGAGAAGTGTCCTGAGGTTGAACCTGAATGTGATAGAAATATAAAAATCAATATCCAAAATGTTTATTGTGATGAGGGTTATATTGAGGGGATGGAGGTATTGACTGTTGAAGCTCGAACTCCAATGCCTCTTAAGATACATTTTAATCGAACTGATTTCTGTGAGATGAAAGCTGGAAATTGTTATGAAATCTGTGTGTATACTGATGAAAATGGTAGATATCATGGACAGAATTTCATGTTGATAAACTGCACTGTTGGATTCACCTGCGGAGGCAGAATGGTTGATGTCAAAATCATCAAGAAGAATCCAGAAAACATGACACTGATATACAGATTGGATGGAGAGATTAAACAGATATCTGTAAAACCAGATATTTTTGAATCTGTCTCAGCAGGAATGTGCTTGAGACTTTGCATTGACACTGATGATGAAGGGTCAGATGTGATTCTGGATTATCGAGAAATACAAGAAAAAATCTGTGACGACGACAAATGTGTTTCGGGCAGAAGGTTCTTCGGCAAGATCATTGCGGTTGAAAGCAAAGATGACCTGAATGGTGCTTTGATAATGCTCTATGGTTATAGTGAGCCGATGTATTATGAATTACCTTCAGTCCCCGGTTGGATTCCCTTTGATGAGGATGATTGTGTTGAGCTGTGTGTAAGATTTGACCCGAAATCAGGGTATCTAAAGATCGAAGACTTTTCATTCATGCCTGAGGATATGTGTGGTTATTATTGTTCAGATGGCAATTTGTGGAGAGGAAGTATTTATGATGTTGATGCTGAGAGAGGAATCATAACTCTTCAAAAAGGAGTTTCTCTCTGGGCTTTGAAAGTTGCTCCAAACCTTTGCAAGAGATTTAAGATTGGTGATTGTGTCGTCGCCTGTGGGCAGTGGCAACTTGAAAACCAAATCTTTGTAACGACCTGGATAAGAAAGCTCCCAAGAATGCTCTGTTCCAATCAATGTGAAGGACAGGTGGTAGAGGGAGAGATTGTTGATCTTGACCCAGAGCAGATGAAGCTTGTAATCGATGTTTCTGGGAAAGTGATTGATGTTAAAACAAACCTCGAGATAACCGATCTTAAACCTGAATTATGTTTGAGAATCTGTATTACAGAGCTCCTTGATGATGAAAAAATGTTCTCTTCAAGTTGGTTTGAGGTTGTTCCGTGTGAAACCGAAAAAACCTGTGAAGATGACCTGATTCATGCTGTTGTTGCTGAAGATTTTGGTGAACTCATGGTTTGGGTCGATGGAAATAGGTATGAAGTTTTAGGTGTAGAAAACGAAATTGCATATAAATCTGGCACATGTATTGAGATTTGTGGAAAATTCTCCCAGGAAAACACAGGTGTAACATCCAGCACTCCAATCGTTATTAATGCAAATTGGATAAGGGTTTTACCTGATGAAGAGTGTGAAAACAAAACCGACATCTGGGTTTGTGTTACTTATGAAATTAATGATGACCAAACAGGAGTTGTAGATTATAGAGGTGGGAAATATGAGATTCATTTCCCAGATGATGTATCAGAAAAACTCAACGTCGGAGACTGCATCAAGATTATTGGAACATACGTAAAAAAGAGACAGCTTTTCATTTGCGATAAGTTGACCATTCTCTCTGAAGAAGAGTGCGAAGCATGCAAGGTTGAGTCTGTAAAAGCCTCACTTATTCACCTTAACATTGATGAAAAGGTTGGATACATATTGCAAGATGGATTGATAAGGAAAATCTTGTTTGAAAGCCACTCTGTTTTTGAAGGATATTTACATAGAATCCCAAAACTGATATATCCAATCTGTGTTGAACTTTGCGGCGAAGTTAATCCATTTGATAACATACTGTTTGTGACTTCGATGAAACTCATCAGTCAAAGCGAGTGCATCGGAGAATGTGGTGGATTGGTCTACAAGGGGATTGTGGAAGAGATTGATCACGATTCTGGTCGAATGAAACTTGAACACAGCAAGGATAGAGGTGAAGACTTCTATTATCCTGACTATTTCAGGATTCCAAAATACATCAATTTTGAACTTGGCAGATGTGTAAGGGTGTGCACTCAGCCAATAACAATAACTGATACAATGGTTGATATGGAGTGGTATCCACTTGTTGTTTGGGGTGATTATCTTCCGATTGAATTATGTATTGTGGAGGAAGAACCCGAACCTGAGCCTGAACCAGAACTGGAAGGTCAGACCTGGGAAGGGGTTGTTTCAAGAACCTATTGCGTAGAAGACCTTTTATATTGCGAAATTGATGGGACAACATTTATGGTTGGTGTTCCAGAAGACATCAAATGTGAAAGTTTTGTTGTTGGTGATTGTGTGGAAATCACTGGTGTTTACGATGAAAAATATCAAATTATCACCGCTTTGAAAATTGAAAAAATTGCATGCCCAGAAAATGTCGAAACTTGGGATATGGTTATCTTCGGAACATATTGTAGGGACACAAAGGAACCATATTATTTGGCAAGAGATGGTATGCTTTTTTATAAGGTGTATCTTCCAGAAAATCTGAAATGTGAAACCTTCAAGGTCGGAGCCTGTATCACAGTTGAAGGAGTAATGAAATCCTCTCAAAGATCAGAAATTGGTACATCAGGTGAGTCTTATATTATTGCAAAGAGAGTCTCACTAAGAAAATGCGTAAGCTCTGGTCCATATGACGCTGTTGTTTCATCCACTGATTGTGACCTTTGGTTTATGAAGGTTAATTATGAAAGCTCAGAATATGTTTTGTTCTATCCAAGTTCTTTTAATTGCTCATCTTTAGAAAAAGGTGATTGTATAAGGTTCTACGGTCGAATTCAGTCAGGATATCTTGAAGCAGATACAATTGAAAAAGTAGATTGCCCAAAAGAGGAAGAAACCCATACTCTATTTATTACGAGTGTCAATGCAAAAACTGGAATAATCACAGGGTTGGAAAAAACAACAACATACAATATTGAGGTTGTTAAACCATTTAGTATAAGCAACTACAAAATTGGTGAGTGTATTACGGCAACAGGAACTGTGAGTGTCCCAAAGGGAATTCTTGGTGTTGCGCCAACAATTACCCCGAGCAAGCTTACAAAAGCAAGGTGTCCTGCTGAAAATGAGTTTACAGTAAAGGTGACCGATAAGAAGTGCCTGGTTATAGGTGGAGTTCCATATCTTGAAGTAGCCTATTACAGAAAAACATATAAGCTGTTTTTTACATCGAAGTACAATTGCGAAGATTTTGTTGTGAATCAAAACTACGATGTTGTTGGATATACCAATACTAAAGAAAAATATATTCATGCAACTGTGGTAACTGCACAAATTGGTACACCAATCCCTGCTCTCAATTTTGGTCTCGAGGATTACTCATTTTCAAGCTTTGAATAAACCTAAATGCTAAATACTGTAGAATAAATCTCAATTTGTAGCTGATATGTGAAACTCAGTAACTTGAGATTTTTGACTAATTTGTTAGTATCTAGTCCGGGTTTGAAATACTAGTACCCGCTGGAGGTGTGAGTATGGCAAATATCGCGATTAACGGTTTCGGAAGAATTGGAAGACAGGTTTTTAAGACAATTTCAGCATTTTTCCCCGAGCATAATATTGTTGCAATAAACGATATAACTAACCCTGAAACGCTTGTTCATCTCTTGAAATATGATAGTAACTATGGGAAATACAATAAGCAGATAGAAATGCTTACTTCTGATACTTTTGCGGTTGATGGCAAGAAAACAAAGTGTTTGATGTACTCAGATCCTGCAAATCTTCCATGGAGAGAAAATGAGATTGATGTGGTTGTTGAGTCAACTGGAAGATTCAAGTCAAGAGTGGATGCAAGTATTCACATTAAAAATGGCGCAAAAAAAGTTTTTGTGTCTGCCCCAATGAAAGACCCCGACTTAACAATAGTTCGTGGCGTAAATGATGATTCATATGACCCTGAAAAACATCAGGTGATAAGCAATGCATCTTGTACAACAAATTCGCTTGCGCCGATTGTTAACGTGCTTCATAAAAAATATGAGGTTGAGTATGGTTTCATGACAACCATTCACTCATACACCGGCGACCAGAGACTTCTTGATGCTCCCCACAAAGATATGAGACGTGCCAGAAATGCTGCAACAAATATTGTTCCAACATCAACTGGTGCTGCAAATTCTGTTGGAATTGTTATTCCTGAGCTTGCAGGAAAACTCACTGGTATTTCTGTTCGAGTTCCAACTTCAACCGTAAGTCTTACAGATTTTGTTTGCAGATTGAAAGAGGATATCGGTGTGGAGCAGATTAATGCTGAACTTGAAAGGGCTTCAAAATTTGAGCTTTCCGGTATCGTTGGTTATTCAGAGGAACCCCTTGTTTCCAGTGATTATTTAGGCTCCCCATACTCTGGAACTGTTGATGCGCTTTCAACACAGGTGCTCGGTTCTCACATGCTCAAGATTTGTATCTGGTATGATAATGAATGGGGTTATTCGGTTAGATCGGCTGAAGTTGTAAATATGATTGCCAAATCAATCTAAAATATGAAAAAATCTATTGAACAAATTGATGTAAGAGAAAAAAGGGTTCTGCTTAGAGCTGATTTTAACTTTCCGCTTGAAGATGGCAAGATACTTGATGATACCAGGATCCAGCTCACACTCCCAACAATTAGAAATCTTATAGAAAGGGAAGCAAAGTTAATCATCTGTTCTCATCTTGGAAGACCAAAAGGGAAGTTTGATAAGAGTCTGAGTCTGAAACCGGTTGCTGATTATTTAGCAAAAACTCTTAATCGAGATGTCATGATGGTGGATGATTGTGTGGGACAGGATGCGAAGACCGCATCAGAAAACCTGAAACCAGGACAAGTGATGATGCTTGAAAACCTTCGTTTTCATAAAGAAGAAACCGAGAATGATTATTGGTTTGCATATCAGATTTCAGAGCTTGCTGAGATATATGTTTCTGATGCCTTTGGAACAGCACATCGAGCACACGCAAGCAATTTTGGAGTTCCTGCAATACTGAAACCTGCTGTTGCTGGATTTCTTCTTTTATCTGAATTAAGACATCTTGGATCAATTTTAAAAAACCCAGAGAGACCTTTTGGAATTGTTTTCGGTGGCGCGAAGGTCTCTGATAAGATGAATGCAATTTATAATCTTGTCGAATGCGCCGATGTTATCGCGATTGGTGGAGGGATGTCTTACACGTTCCACCATGCACTTGGTCACAAGATTGGTGACTCATTGGTTCAAACCGAATACCTTGAAAGCTGTCGGGAATTCCTTGAAGATGCAAGACTCCGAGGAAAAAATGTTTTAATTCCATTTGACTACGTGTGTGCAGATGAGTTTAAAAATCCCTCCGATATTAGAGTTGTTGAGGGTTACATGAGGGATTTGGTTGAAATTGTTGACATTCCTGATGGTTATCAGGGGATGGATATTGGGCCGATAACTAGAAAACGTTTTTCAGATGCACTTTCGGCTTGTGAGACAGTGCTTTGGAATGGGCCGCTTGGTGTTTTTGAACGAGACGAATTTGCAGTTGGTACTAAAACTGTTATGGATGCGGTAAGCAAGAATGTGAAGGTGAGCATAATTGGTGGAGGAGACTCAGCATCGGCTGCGTCCAAATTTGGCTTGAAATCCGAATTTACACATGTTTCAACAGGAGGAGGTGCTTCACTTGCATTTCTTGAGGGGAAAACTCTACCAGGGATTGCCGTGTTGGATGATGAATAAAAAAGTATTTATTTTATTGCTTGCGTTTATTTTTGTTGTCCCGACAAGTTTTATTTATTCAAAAGATAGTTCTGTCAAAAAAATAGTTCCAAGTATTTCAACCGGGATGGTTATAGTTCCTGATACAAACCTTGAAAGATTATATCTTTCAGCGGCCTCTGATACCTGGGTAAAAGATGGAACAAGACGATCGAATGATTTCGTTGAGTACGAATTTCAAATATTTGAAAATATGCCGGTTGTACTTGAGCTTGATGCAGCTGGTCCATACATAATTGATGTTTCAATGGGTGGTGCTGAATTCACATCTGTATATTCTTCAGGTCAGCTTGATGGCAATTTATCTGGTCGAATGAAAAGACAGATTGCAATTGATATCCAACCTGAAAATCCCATGAGGGTAAGAATTAAGAGAAGAGAATCTGCATCAGAACCCTTTACTCTGTGGAGACTTAATATCTATCGAATGCATGAAATCTTCCCAGGTTCCGAGACTGAAAGTAGCTTTCTGGTAAAGCCTGGTGAATCAACACTTCCATCAGGTGGTGGAAGACTTATCCCTGCAAGCACAGAGATTTCTTATAGTGTGTCGCATGCGACTGATACCTGGGTGTCCTTTTTTGTTGAGGTTGATAAGCCAATAACGGCAAAGATTGATGATACTGAACTAGCCCTCAATGAATATGATGGGAAGTATTGGATATCGAAAAAAATCGTTGAAGGTGATAATGTTTTTTCGGTTTCGACAACAGAAGAAACAAAACTCCGAAGTTTCACGATGTTTTATGATTTTGCTCCAGTTGATACAAAATCAGATTTGGGGAGCGCCTTTGTTGAAGGTGAAACAGGTGAGTATGGAGTAGTGCTTTCAGATGAACCTGTACGTGTTTTTGTGCCTGGAGACCATGGTTACTTTTGTTGTATTTCTACAAATCCCGAATCTTTAGAAGTGTATGGACTTGAAAAAAAGCTAGTTGATGGGATTACTTTTTTTGATATTTCAGACTCCACAGGTTTTTTGAACATTACAGGTGAAGGTGAATTGTTGTGTTTTACCTTTGATGATGATAACGATGAGGATGGGATTCCAACCTGTCTTGAGTTGGCAACGGGAACTGATCCGTATCTTTTTAGAACCGATAATGATGATCTGAACGATGGAGTCGATGACAGACCTCTTGATACCGACAATGACGGACTTAATGACAATGTTGAGTCTTTTTTGATGCTCTCGACAAAGTATGCTGATACGGACTCAGATGGATATTATGACGGTCTCGGTTTAGAAGGTTTTGAGAGAAATAATTTTTGTGCCAGAGTTACCGACAGTCCATGGATTGGTGCTGAATATATAGATTCTGAAAATCGCGAGATTATAACCGAATGCCAGAGATTTGGAAAAACCTCTATGGTTATTCCTTTCCATGACGTGCTTGTTGGTTTTAAACCATCAGATGTTATTGTGGATATATTTGATGCAGTTGGGGATTGCGATGGTTTTCTTCTCGATACTTGTGCTATCTCTACGGAGGATTTTGATAACCATCCTGAGCTGGTCGATGAGTATCAGATTTGGGGAAAAAGACTTTGGACAAACCTCGAATCTGATGATGGACTCGCATTTACGCTCCACAACTTTGTAAGTGACAGGATTAAGAAAACCCTTGCAATTTCAAGAGCTTACACCGACAGACTCGAAATGGAGCTTGCTGTATCGATTCCTTCGCCCTCGGAGTTTTCCGAGTGGATTGTTCCGTATGATGGATTTGCAAATATGGATAGGATTATCGTCACCCCACCATCTTTTGCAGGCGATAACCAGATGTATATGGCGGGGGTATTCGATGCCATATTTATAGGTAAACCAATATATGTTCAGATAATAGATGAAGAAAAAACTCGTGCATATATTTCAGGTGTTCGAGATGCTGGATATTTTTTAGGAACGTCTGTTTCTGATAAACGAACCTTTGTTGTTGAAAAGGATTTAGAGAAAACCTCATGCACATTTGTTCAGGTTGTTAATGAAAGTACTGTTTGGTCAAAGAGGATTGATAAAATCAATGTTAATCAGAATTGGCAGATGAGTTTTGCCTCAAAAGACTTTCATTTGTTGCCAACTAGATTCGATGGATTGGGTGGTTCAAACCTTGCAATCTTGGACATGGGTACAACTTTTGTTTCCCAAGATGATATGGAATTTCTTGAGGACTGGGTTGAATCAGGTGGAAATCTACTCATTTATGAAAATGATACTCGGTTTAAAGATTATATGTGGTGGAACAACAATACTTCCCTTGGAGAAATCATTTCAAAAGATCTTGGGGTAATAAATATTGAAACTGAAAAAGCCTTGAATGCCGGCGATGGTTATATCTTCATCACCAAAAATGACCCGATGTTTTCGTTGGATATCTTTAAGGTTGAGGCTGGGTTTGAAATTCCAATGCTTCCATCTTCATATGAACAGATTACTGAATCGGTTTTGGAAATTGATTTTTCAAAATCAGTTTTCAAAACTCCCGGTGAGTATCCAAAAAAGCAATACCCAATTCATGTAAAACCCGATATGAGTAAAACTCCAAAACTCATATTCTCGACATGTGCAATCCCCTGGGTTGATGAATGGAATAAAGGTATCCGAATAATTTCTCAAGCTCCAAAGGGACTTTGCACAAGCTTTGTGATTGCTATTTCTGGAAAACCAAAATCAGTAACATCAACAACATCAACGAAATGGGTGTATCAAAATGGATTGTTAACCGTTTCTTTTGTGTCCAGTGGTTCTGATGGTTTTGTAATATCAACAAGTGAGGGTATTGATCTAGCTGTTATTAATCTTTCGATTCAGCCAAGTAGTCCTGAAGAAAACTCAATCTGTACAATCCTTTCAACAGTTTATAATCCAACAGGAATCCCAAGCGGTGAGTACACTGTTTATTATTATTGGGATGAGCTGAAAAGGGAATCACTCTTCAAAACAATCGTGAATCAAAGCATCTCTCCGTCTGGATATGAGTATATTAACTTCTCTGCCCCGGTCTATCTTGCTCCTGGAAAGCACAAGCTCTATGTACACATCACTATTTCCGATGAGGTGAATGTTACCAATAATACCAAGATGCTTGAGTTTGAAGTGACAAAAATACCAACATATAAAACGATCACTTTGAGAATAGACAGCAAAGATGCTTTTGTTAACGGTGTTTTAAGTACACTTGATAGTCCACCAATAATTTCAAATGGAAGGACTATGGTTCCATTTAGATTCCTTGCAGAGACTTTAGGTGCAACGGTTGAGTGGAATGATTATGAAAAACGCGTATCGTTCATAAAAGGTGACAAGCTGATGTATCTCTGGATAGGAAAAAAATCAGCTATCATTAATTCTCAAATGGTTGAACTCGATGCTGCCCCAATCATAAGAAACGGAAGAACCCTTGTTCCACTGAGGGTAATTTCAGAAAATCTTGGCGCAGAAGTTGCTTGGGATGGTCAGACTAGAACCGTTACAATCAAAATGGAGATAACGGAGGATAATCCATAATCGTTACTTTTATTATCCTTCCATTCTGTTCTTCGTAGGATACATCCATTCCATTTAGTTTCAAATCTGCCATCTGCTTGAGGCTGATGCTCCTTAATAGCTCATTTGGTCGCTTTAGCAGTATTTCTGTCTGTCCTGTGACTACGATTCTTTTTGAGGATTGACCGCTATTGCCACCAGCACCATTACCTTTTGATATAGACAAAGTGATTGTGCCATTTTCCTTGTTGTAATCAAAACTAATCACCTTGAAGAACTTTCGATTGGGTTGGTGGTCACCCTCACCTTTTTTAAGGAGATTTATTCTGATGGCAACGGGTTCGTCGTTTATGATTGTGTAAACCAATTCAACCTCTGAACCTTGATTTATCTCATATGGATTAATCCTTGATGGTTCATTTTGTCTAAATATCCCTGTGGTTTCAGGATTAATCTCATATTTGGTGCTTTTTACAATAATTCCTTGGTCATCAATTCCTTCAACAAGCCCCTCAATTCTAATTCTGCTTTGGGAGTCTGGTATAACTTCGATGGCGATGGCAAGATCAGGGATATCTTCGAATCTATAGAGATTGATTTTCTGGCTTCTTATTATCTTCTTTGTGTTCTGATGGAAGATGGTTGATGAGTTTGATTTGATAATCTTTGATTCACCATCTCCAAAATATAGTTTGTAGCTTGTTTTTTCAGGATTTCTTTCAATAACAAGACACTCAGTTTTTGATAGGTATTTACCGTCTATCAATATAGTATCGATGTTATCATCCTTACCGTTGATTGTGATTTCTTTTATAGTTCTGGTTGAACTTAAGACTTCCTTGCCAATTGGATAAACCTTGCCCTTAAAATCAATTCCAACTTTGGTGTTCGAGATATCAAATGTTCCAGAGCTTGTGTTTATGATATTAGCATTTGCGGAGAAGAGTGTGACAATCTCCCCTGTGAATTTTGTAGTTTCGGGTTGTGTATCAGTATTCTTTACTTCGCTTGATTTGTCGTCTTCAAGTGGATTGTTATCATTTGGAATAGTTTCTATTTTTTCTTCTGTGGTCGCAGTGTTCTCTGATATTTCTTTGTCTTGGGCAGTTAAGTCTTCTGTCTGGGTTGGGTTTACGAATTCTGGGTTGATATCCTCGGGGAAAGGAGGTGGTGGAGGGGGATTTGCCCCATGATGTGGTCTCTCGTATGGAGTTTTTGGTGGAAGATAGTCCATGTTTTCAGGAACCGGTCTGACAAAATCAACAAACATTCTTCCGTCGATTGATCTAAACCCAAAGACCTCAATCTCTGATCCAACATCAATATCACCGAAGATGTTGCTTTTTCCGTTTACAAGTGACATTGAAATTGATTCGTCATTGGGCGATGAAAGTGTCAGTGTCCCGTCTTCAACGGATTCGATCTTTCCTCTGATATTGAAATGTCTTGCTGGTCTGTCCTTTTGTTTAATGATCTGTTTTGCAACAGGTTTTCCATTTTCGAATCTGAAAACAACCGAAACAAATGAGTCTTTGATGTCTCCCTGATGGATCATGGCACCACTATCATCAAGAATTTCCGGTGGTAATCCAATTGGCTCTGGCAGATGAGGAGAGATTAGTTTTTGGTCTTCGTTAAATCCTGCAATTGTTGTTCTTACCTCAAACTCATCTCTTCCTTCGACATCATTTCTAAGAGTGTGTATTGGCTCCGCGATTCTATTTTTAATAGAGAAAACTGAAACCCCAGCCCAGTTTGCAATCCTTCCAAATCCAAAACCCTGGTCCCTCTTTTGGATGACCTTTTCAATTGGCCAACTGCCGGAGTCTGCGATTTGAGCACATTGAACGATGTCTTTTTCTGTGTATCCCTTTTCTTCAAGTTCCCAAACAAGGTCTTCGGTTAGGTCGGAATTATCAACAATGTGAGTGATAATCTCTTCTTTTCTAAGAGAGCCAAGAAGGTCGTCGCTTATTATCTCGCCTAGGTCATCGGATGCATTTTCAATGATTGACCCTGAAATAACATTTAGAAGGTTTCCTTCATATCCAAAAACAGGCGCAAGTGTTCCGGTCATCAAAACTCCAACAACTGCGCATGTTGCTACAGCGACCTTCCACCAGGAAACAGCAACTTTTCTCTTTGATTTTTGGACATCCTTGAGGATATTCCCCCAAAGATATGGTGGAGGTTCGACTGTTTTTGCATAATTACCCAATATGTCCTCTGTATTTTTTGCAGTGATTGAGAGTGTTTCAAAGTATTTTCTGCAACCTTCGCAATCATACAGATGGTTTCTTACCATCTCTTCTCTTTCCGCAGAAAGAGACCCCTCGAGGTAATCGAGTAATAAATGTCTTATATTCTTACAGTTCTTCATCTCCTGCCTTCTTGGCTTTTACTCAAAACTTCAAGACCCGAGTACAGCCTGGCCTTAACGGCTGATTCTCCTATTTTCAAGGTTTTCGCGATTTCTCGTATCTTGAAGCCCTGGTAATATTTTAGTACGATCACTTGCCGTTGTTTGTCAGTTAGCAAATCTAATGCTTTTTTTATTTCATCAGATAAGTCTCTTTCAAACTCGTTTTCTCTGAGTTTGTCGACATCATCGCTAGGTTCTAAACCTACCTCTTTCAAATCTTCAAGGCTGGAGTTTTTTGGTTTTTGTACCCTGTAGTAACTGACAATCTCATTTGAAATTATTCTGGAGAGCCATGGTTTAAATGGTCTGCTTGTATCGTATTTTCCAGCAAACCTCCAAATCTTGAGCCATATTGTTTGAGCAAGTTCCTCAGCTTTTGCATGGTCTCTAAGGGAGAGAATTACAACCTTAAAAACATATCCACCAAATTGATCATAGAGGGATTTGAAAGCCAATTCATCACCCTTGGCTATTTTTGGCAAAATTGCTTTAGCGTCAAACTCGCTCAAGTTTCTCTAACTCTCCGTAAGCATTTTTTTAAGGATTTTTTGAACGATATTTCCGGGTGCTTTTCCTTTGCTTTCCTTCATTACTGCACCAACAAAAAATCCAAACAGCTGAGTTTTTCCATTCTTGTAAGCTGTCAATTGTTTATCATTTTCAGCAAGAACTTTACTGATGATATCCGAAATCATGTCTTCATCAACAACAGCCTTTAAACCTTTTTTTTCGGCAATAACCTCTGGGTCATGACCCGAAATGACATCATCTAATATCTCCTTACCTGCATTCCCGGTTATTGTTCCTTCCGTTACCATTTTTACCAGTTTGGCAAGATTTTCAGGTGTGAGGTTCGAGTCACCCAATGATTTATTTTCTTTTGCGAGCTTACCAAAAGACTCAATCGTTAGCCAATTACATACTTTTTTTGGATTGTTGTAGAATTTCAATGATTCTTCAAAGAAGCTTGAAATGTCTCTGTCGGCTGTCAAAACCTGTGAATCGTAGAGCGAAAGCTTGTAATCATTCATAAATCTTTCGAGCATTGTGTTCGGTGTTTCAGGAGTTTCAGATCTGATTTCATCAATCTCGGTATCAGTCAAGATGAGTGGAGGAATATCGGGTTCAGGGAAGTATCTGTAGTCGTTGAGCTCTTCCTTGGAACGCATCGGGCTTGTTTCTCCTGTGTTTTCATTAAAATGGAGAGTTTGGGTAACCACTTTGTTCCCGGAATCGATTATCTTTTTTTGTCTTTCAACCTCAAATTCAATCGCTCTTCTGGCGGATCTAAATGAGTTGAGATTTTTTATCTCGGTTTTTGTCCCCAGAGAACCATCAGGGTTGTCGATTGAAACGTTGACATCGCAACGAAGTGCTCCCTCGTCCATGTTCCCAGTTGATACCTCAAGGAATCTGACAAGATTTCGCAAACCAACTAGATAACCCCATGCCTCCTCAGCACTCTTCATACAGGGTTTTGTGACGATTTCCGCAAGTGGGGCGCCACATCTATTATAGTCAAGAAGTGAACTTGTCGATGTTGTTATGTCGCCATCGTGGAACATCTTACCAGAGTCTTCTTCAAGATGAATCCTTTCAATGAGAATATCTTTCGGTTTTTTATCAATATAGACTCGAAGTTTTCCATCACTGCCGAGTGGAGTGTAGAATTGAGTTATCTGATACCCTTTTGGTAAATCGGGATAAAAGTAATTCTTTCGATGATATGGGACGTTTTTATTAATTTTGCATTCCAGTGCGGATGCAAGCATTACACCCATTCTCGTGGCTCTTTCGTTGACTGTTGGCAATGCTCCAGGTAGCCCCATGCATGTTGGGCAGATGTTCGTATTCGGTTCATCTCCGTAGCTATTTCTACATCTGCAAAACATCTTTGTTTTGCTTAGAAGCTGTATGTGTACCTCAATCCCGATTGTAATTCCTAAATCACTCATAGTTACCTCAGTTTTTTAGTTATCGCCTGTTCCAGTGAAGATATTCTGTTTCATGTATCTTTTTTCTGCGTCTGTCCATGCAGATGAAGGTTCTTCAAGTATTTCAATCATTATTTCTTTTCGTTCTTTAAGTGAAACGATTCTGTTTGTCATGTCCCTGTAGTCTTCAACTGCTTCAGTTTTGAGAGGTGGATGGATCATCCATGAAAAGATAAAAAGAATTGCACTGAAGACAATCATGTTTAGGTATATTGCGCTGTATGTTGCTGTTGTTGATAGCGTACATCCAAGCGCAAAATAAGCATTGCAACTATCATTGGTCTGGTAAGTGGCATCACGTATACAAACAAAGCCTTTTTTCTGTCCCTGTCAATTTGAATTGTTTCATCTATTGCATATAGTGATTTTATCACTTCAAGTTCCTCTTCATCTGCACAATCTGCACAAACCGGAAATCTTGAGTGTTTTTTGCATTTTCTACATCTCATCTTTTGTCTCTCCCTAGGATTCATATGAAACGAATTTTATTTCAATTCTTTCATCTTTTGACCAGTTATCGAATGGTGCAGATAACTGATTAAGGTACTTTTTCTTTCGTCTCTTTAGAATTAGATTCCGATGTTTTAGATCAACTGTTTTCAAACCGTTTGTGACGTTTTCTTCAGGTACATTTGCCCATGTAAAGAGAATTATCATTAGTAAAAAAATCGGAAAGAAAATTGGAAATATGAAACAAACTATGGTTTTGAGCAACATATTATTGATTCTTTCGGCATAAATGAGTGCAACACCCGAATATATAAAAAAAACTAAAAGAGAAATATAAATCAATGGGGATACTACTGGTAGTTTTAGGTGATTCTTTAGCATCCCGAGGTTGTTCTCTTTGATTTCTTTATTGGTTTTTTCCAGCAACAATTGCAACTCCCTTTCCTCATCAGTTGCACAATCCTTACAAACAGGATATCTCGATACCCATCCGCATTTTTTACATCTCATCCCATAGCCCCCTTTTATGCCTCCAAAGATTCAAATGAAATCCTTATTTCATCATCTTTGTTCCATTTTTGCTGCCCTTTTTTTAAGATTTGTTTATAGATTCTCCTATGTCTTTTCAGTGTGTATGTTTCCTGTTTTAACTCGATCACTCGATTTCCGTTGTTAATATTCTCCTCTGGAATATCTCCCCAAAAGACCGCAATAAGTACAATTATAAACGGCAAAAGTGTTGTGATGATAACTTGATATATAAAATTCTTTATGTATTGAGCAAAAATAAGCGAGAAACCCATGTATCCAATTAGCCCAATTGCAGCACCATAGAACGTTGGATTCAGAACAGGAAATTTTAAATGTCTTTTGAGTAACTCTTTCCGGTTTGCAGAAATCTTTTTCTCAATCTTCTCAAGTTCTTCTTTTAGCTCACAAATTTTTCTTGTTTGTGCTCTATTCCCCAAGAACACCCTCCTTCTCCCTTTTTGATATTTTCTTTTCCAAAAAATACTTCTCTCTCCTAAGGATTTTTAATCTATCTTTTGCCTCATCCATATAGTCCATCTTTGCAAGTTTATCTGGGAAAATATCAACGATTCCGGCGATAGAAAACCCAATTCCAGGTACAATAAGGAAAAAACCCAGAATTGAAAACCATATCTGATTATCG
This sequence comes from Caldisericia bacterium, assembly GCA_963674785.1. Lineage (GTDB taxonomy): Bacteria > Caldisericota > Caldisericia > JAAYUI01 > JAAYUI01 > JAXGMQ01. Next base: position 2,049,384 of record OY771555.1, on the reverse strand, counting down.
AAGAGCTTTGTTACATCCATGAAGATCATGCTCATACCAACAACGATCAGTATTGTTGCGATAAGCATATTTTTAGAACGTGGACGTTTCATTTTTTTTACATCAGATACCCCAACGATCTCATCATCAATCAGTCTATCAATCTCCTCAAGTTTCTCTTTATCGCTTTTGTTTGGATCGTTTACGATGTATGAAAAATCCCTTGCGTTTTTCTCTTCTTCGTTCATTTTTAATTCAATTCCAATTCGATAATTTTTGCATACTCAGCAATATTTGTTTCTGAAAATGCGGGGCCAGTTATCTGCATCCCTATTGGTTTGCCGTCTCTGTCTTTTCCCGCGGGAACCGATATTGCGGGGACTCCGGCGAGTGCTTGAATGATTGTTAGAAGATCACACGCGTACATATCGAGAGGGTCTTGTACCGAACCGAGAGGGAATGCTGTTGTTGGTGTAGTTGGTGTGAGGATTGCGTCGCAACTATCAAGTGCATTAAATAAATCCCCTGATATCTTTGCTCTCATCTTGCATGCTTGAATGTAGTAGTCATCGTAGAAACCTTCAGAAAGAGCGTATGTTCCAACAAGGATCCTCCTTTTTACTTCTTCACCAAATCCTTCAGCCCTTGTTTTTTCATATTGGTTTTTAAGATTCTCATCACTTATCTGCAGACCGTATCTGATACCATCAAATCTTGAAAGGTTTGCTGAGCATTCTGAGGGTGCTATAAGTTGGTATGTCGGTATGGAATATTTTAGATGTGGAAGATCGATTTCAATGAATTTTGCGCCCCTTTTTTCAAGAACCCTTTTTGAATCAAACATTCTCTCGACTATCTCAGGAGAAATCTTTAGTTCTTCGATTTGCTTCGGTATTCCAAATGTTGTTTTTTCGATTGGAATTTTTTCCACTTCTTTTTGATGAACCGATGTGGAATCCTTTTCATCAAATCCCTGAATCACGTTAAGAAGGGTTATTGCGTCATCAACTGTGTTTGCAAGTGTGCCAATCTGGTCAAGTGATGATGAAAAGGCAACGAGTCCATATCTTGAAACAGTTCCATATGTAGGTCTTATTCCAACAAGTCCACAGAAGGATGCCGGTTGTCTTACGGAACCACCAGTGTCAGAACCAAGAGCTCCAAGTGCCATTCCACTTGCAACAGCAACTGCCGAACCCGATGATGAGCCACCTGGTGTGAGACTTACGTCAATTGGATTTTTGCTTGCACCAAAGGCTGAGTATTCGCCTGATGAACCCATTGCAAACTCATCCATGTTGGTTTTACCAACGATTATTGCTCCTGATTCCTCCAGTTTTTCTACTGATGTCGCAGAAAAAAGGCTTCTGTATTTATCAAGGATTTTTGATGCACACGTGAGAGGGATCCCCTCAACTGCGATGTTGTCTTTGATTGCGATTGGAATTTCTGAAAGGATTCCACCTTTTGAATCTGAAAGATCGATATTGTTATAGGTTGCTGTTATAAAGGCGTTTAACTCATCTTCCTTGTTTTTGAAGTTTGTTTGGCAATATTCAAGAACCTCTTTTTTTGAAAGTTTTTTTGCTTCTGAAAAGTCCATGTTACTCGTGCTCCGAAATAATTTTTGGTACCAAGATATATTCATCTTTTGATTTTGGGGCTTGGTTTATAAATGTTTCCCTAACAAGGTTTTTTCCTGGTTCATCCTCTTTTTTGATAAGCTTACATTGCGTGGGATGAGTCATTGGGAGAACGTCACTGAGGTCGATATTTCCGATACGACTGAAATTCTCAAGAAGATTGCTTATGTCGTGTAACAGTTTCTCATCACTATCAAAACTAATCATTGCCAATTTTGAAACTCTTTTGATGTCTTCGTCTTTAATTTTCATATAGCCACCTACCAAGATTCATTATACTTAAATATTTTATCCACTCTAGGTGTCCTTGACAAAATGCGAACAAACCGATAGTTTTTCATTCAATGACCATAAATGCAGGAAAAATCGAAATTGCAGATAATGTTTCAGGTGGACACCTTCCAGTTGTTGCGTTAATTGGAAGACCATCTGTTGGAAAATCAACCCTTTTTAACAGGATTCTTGGACGAACAATGGTGATAACCGACAAGAGTTTTGGTGTCACTAGAGACCGAATTCTTGAAGATTTTACTTGGAATCAAGTGACTTTTACATTGATGGACACGGGTGGAATTGCGCCCGAAGAAGGGCCGATCCAAGAACAGGTTTCAATACAGTCTGAGCTTGCCCTGGGTATGGCGGATATCATACTCTTTGTTGTTGACACAAAGATTGGACCAACTCAGGAAGACATTGATGTTGCAAAACTGCTTCGAAAAAAGAAATCCAAAGTTATCCTTGTTGGTAACAAGACTGATAATGTCGATTATACTGAATTCAACTTTTACACGCTTGGTTTTGGCGAACCTTACTTTGTTTCAGCAACAACTGGGAGGAATCTTGCCGACCTCCTTGACGATATCGCTGAAAGAATAAAGAGAGATCATCCAGAATCACAAGATACTGACACAGATGAGAGAGTGCCCAGGGTAACAATTGCTGGAAGACCAAATGTTGGTAAATCCTCTCTGTTAAACAGATTAATCGGTGAAAGCAGGGCGACTGTTAGTAATGTTGCTGGAACGACAAGAGATGCCGTCGACACGGATATTTTTTACAGTGGAAAACGCTACAAGATCGTTGATACAGCGGGAATAATCAGGAAATACAAGTATGATACCCAGCTTGAGCATGTCACTTTTAAACGTTCTCAGCAGGCTATTCATAGAAGTGATGTCGTAATTCTTGTTGTTGATGGCTCTGAAGGAATAGTTTTTGCGGACAAACAGATCGCCAAATTCATTCATGATGAAGGTAAAGCATGCCTTGTTGTTGTGAATAAGATTGATCTTGTGGAGGATAAGCTTGAACTTTACGATAGCATCGATTATCATTTTCGCTTCATGTCGTGGGCTCCAAGAATTACAACCTCTGCTTTAACTGGAAAAAAAGTTCAGGGAGTTTTCGAAAAAGTTGTCGATGTTGCTGAGAAATTTGAACTTCGAATTACAACTGGCAGATTGAACAAGTGGCTTGTTAATGCTGTTTCAAAAACATCTCCAACCCCTCATAAGGGTAGGCTTTTGAAGATTTATTACGCTACACAAACAGGTATTAGACCTCCCAGATTTGATTTTTTCATCAATGATACGTCAGCTTTGAACCCAGCGTACGAAAGATACTTATTAAATTCGTTCAGGGATGAGTTTGATGCTTCAGGAACACCGATAAGGTTCTTCTGGAGACCCAAAAGAGATTAAGAAAAAGTAAGGTGTTTTTTTGGAAAAACGATTAGAGAAGAGAGATGATCTAAATATTACTGTTATCGGAGCTGGTGCATGGGGTACATCTATCGCCTTGTTACTAGCAAGAAAACATTATAAGATCAAGCTTTGGGCGAATACTCAAGATCTTTATGATAGTCTGAAAACTCATCGTGAAAATATAACTTTTTTTCCTGGATATCCTTTACCAAACGAGGTGGCTATTGAGTTTGACCCCTTGACAGCTGTATACGGTGCAGATATACTGATTTCCGCTGTTCCTGGGAAGTACTTAAGAAATGCTGCCAGGATGTTTATTCCTTACCTTGAAAATACAGTTGAGGTGTTGTCGGTTAGCAAGGGCATTGAACCCGTGACCTCTTACACAATGTCACAGGTGCTTGCAGAAGAATGGAAGATTGATGAAAACAGGATTGCTGTTCTCTCGGGTCCAAACTTTGCTGCTGAGGTTGCCAAGCAGATGCCAACAGCAAGTGTTATTGCTTCAAAAAACCCTGATCTTGCTTTAAGGTTGCAGGAGATTTTTTCCTCTGATACCTATAGAGCCTATACATCGGATGACGTTTTAGGTGTTGAGATTGGAAGTATCTTGAAGAATGTCGTCGCTATTGGTGCTGGTATCATAGAGGGGTTGGGATTCGGTGATAACACAAAGTCCGCTTTGATTGTTCGTGGGTTAGAGGAGATAAGTAGACTTTATAGCGCTATTGGTGCGAAGGAATCTACACTTAGAGGGCTTGCCTGCCTTGGAGATATGATTGCAACATCCACCTCAAATTTATCCAGAAATAAATCTTTTGGTCTGCTGTTGGGAAAGGGATTGACACCAGAGCAAGCTTCAGATAAAATTTCTGGGACTGGAAAGGTAATCGAGGGTCTTGACTCACTGGTTGGTTTGCTTAAACTGGCTGGGCGCTTTGAGGTCAGGTTACCAATTGCTGAAGAAATAATGGGTATTATAAATTCACAAACAACGGCTTCAGAAGCCATTAAAAGGCTTATGAAGAGAGATTTAAAGTCTGAGTCCTAAGAAGGAGGGCCTAAAGAATGACAAAGCCAGAACTTATTGAAAAGATTGCAGTTGCTACAAAGCATTCAAAAAAAGATTGCACAACCATGCTCGATGCGACACTTGAGTCCATCAAAGAAGCAATGGCAAAAGGTGAAAAGGTACTATTGGTTGGATTTGGTTCCTTTTATGTAAGAGAGAGAGCAGCAAGAAAGGGTGTAAACCCAAAAACACGTAAACCACTTCAGATCCCAGCCAAAAAAGTCCCAGCCTTTAAACCAGGCAAAGACCTCAAAGAAGCTGTTGCTTAATTCTTTAGCAACTAGCTAAGTTTTAAAAAAGCTTATAAAGAGACCCGGTTTAAATAACCGCGGTCTCTTTGCTTCATTTTCAAAATCGGGGTGTGGCGCAGTTTGGTTAGCGCGTCAGTCTGGGGGACTGAAGGTCGGAAGTTCGAATCTTCTCACCCCGACCATTCGAGCGTGGTGAAACCAGGTTGCTCGTATCAATTAAATATCGATCGGGGCGTGGCTCAGTTTGGTAGAGCGCTTGGTTCGGGACCAAGAGGTCAGCAGTTCGAATCTGCTCGTCCCGACCATTTTGTGTTGGGGGTCGAAATCTGTCATAGTTATTTTGTGCCTTCAGTTTTTAATTATTTTTTAATTTTGTGATGAGATTTACCATTCATTCTTCAGTCGATTTTCTTATCTTTTTTTGTATAATGAATTCACATGATGAAAAGTAAAAAAAGTCACGACCATTTAAGGACACCATTGTGCTCTGCTCTTAAAAAAAAGATTGAGCGAAAATCTTATTCATTTCATGTCCCCGGACACAAAAATGGTCAATTGATACCGAAAGAATCTTCGATTTTATTTGGAAAAAAAGTATTTATAAACGACAAAACTGAGATTCCTGGGCTTGATAATCTCCATGATCAAAATGGTGTAATTAAGGATTCTCAAGAACTTTTAGCCGATACCTACGGAGTTTCTAAAAGCTTTTTTTTAGTAGGAGGATCAACAGCCGGGATTGAAGCGATGATTTTAGAATCGGTTTCACCTGGTGAAAAGATAATTGTTGGGAGAGATTGCCATAAGTCAGTCATCTCTGGCATTATTTTGTCTGGGGCAGAGCCTGTATTTATTGATTGCTCTGAGAATCCAAATATCGGTTTATTGAAACCTCCTTCATTTGAAAAAGCAAAAACTATCATTGATGAAAACACCGATGCAAAGGCAATACTCCTGACTTCACCAACATATTTTGGGTTAGTTTCAGATATTGAAATGATAAGTTCTTATGCAAAGAAATTTGGAATGAAGGTGCTTGTTGATGAAGCACATGGTACACATTTTAATTTTTCAAGATTCTTGCCAACATCTGCAATAAAATCCGGTGCAGACATGGTTGTTCAAAGTGCCCATAAAACCTTGCCAGCTTTGACGGGCGGTTCATTTCTACATGTTGTAAATGGTGACAATGTTAATGTTTCAAGGTTGGAGCAATCTTTACAGATGGTACAAACTTCTTCACCATCATATCCAATTATGGCAAGCCTTGATGCCTGTAGAAAATTCATGTTTTTTAATGGAGAAAAACTTCTTCAAAAAACTCTAAAACTCGCCAGATGGATGAGACAGGAAGTTAGTAAAATCGATGGACTAAAAACGTATAATAAAAAAGAAATTGTTTCTTCTGGAGTATTTGATGTTGATGAGACAAAAGCATTTATTGATGTTTTGGGAATCGGATTAACAGGTTTTCAGATGCAACAAGTGCTTGTTAAGTCAGGTATTTTTGTCGAGATGGCGACCTTTTCGAAAATCCTAATTGTTTTATCGGTTGCCTCAAATCTTTCTGATGTAAGATTTTTGATAAAAACGCTTAAATCTATTTCTGAAGTCCAACAGTCTATTGCAAATAAAATAAACATCAGCTTCACTCATCGTCCAAAAATGCCAGAAAAAGCTATTAATCCTAGAGATGCTTTTTTTTCAAATAGTACACGATTAAATTTGAAAGATGCTGTTGGCAGAATTTCAGCCGGTACGATAACTGTGTATCCGCCAGGAATACCAATCCTTGTTCCTGGTGAAATTATCTCTATAGAAATTGTTAACTATTTGATTGCAATAACTGAGGCTGGTGGCTCAACATCGGGTATAAGGGATCAAGAAATTTCCGTTGTTAGATGATTACTATTCTTCCTCAGCGTTTTTTATCTTTACGGAGTTTATTTTTATATCTTTGTTTGGGACTTTGATTCCTAAAGTTTCGTCTTTTGTTGTGGGAACATTACTTATTTTGTAACAGATATCAAGCCCATCTGTAACTCTTCCAAAGATTGTGTAGACATCTTCGAGTTTTGGATTGTCGCGAAGAAGGATTGCAAAGATTGAGTTATTTGTGTTTGATTCTATGTCTTTTACAAAAAAGACGGAGCCGACAACCGCTGAGACATATGTTTTCTCGTATTCGAATTCAAATATCTCTGCACCCTTGCCCTGATTGAAGACATCACCTGTTTGAATAAAGAGGTTTGGTTCAACATTGTAGAAATTATTTCCAAGATAAAGAGAATCAGTGTAATCAGAGCCAGGAATCTCGATACCCTCACACCACTTCAAAAAGTTTTTGCAGGCGATTGGGGCATTTTTTGGTAACAGAGAAATCTCAATATCGCCTTCAGATGTGTTAAACACAACAACCATATCCTCAGAAGGCTGTTCGCTTTTTCTTTCTGATATACTAGGAGTACACCCTGCCACTGCAATAGTTACAGCAAGCAGGGTGATGATTGTTACTTTTGAAAAAAAGCTTTTATTTGACATATGCCTTGTTGATGACTACTGGTTCAACTGGTGTGGATTTTTCGCCACTTGCGCCAACTGAAGTCTCAACATTTGCAATTTTATCAACGACATCCATGCCTTTTGTGACTTCGCCAAAAGCTATAAATCCATATCCATCAAGACCAGAATTGTCACCGAGGTTAATAAAGAACTGTGCATCTGACTGATATGGCATTGGGTTTCCTGTTGTCGAGGATGCCATTGCAATTGTTCCTCTTACATTTGATGAGCCTGTAAATTTTGGATCAACATTCATGTTTCCGCCACCAGTTCCTGTTCCGAGTGGATCTCCGCCCTGGATGACAAAACCTTTTACGACACGGTGGAAAGTGAGGTTATTAAAAAATCCATCCTCAGCCTTGTCAACAAGGTTTCCAGCTGCGATTGGTGCTTTACCCATCCAAACTGTTACTTCGTATGTTCCATAATTTGTTTCAAAAACTACGACTTTATTTTCAGCATCTGACATTGTTTTGCCTCCACCACATGATATAACCATAACTGCGACCAATAGAACAGCCATTATTGTTGCAATTTTTTTCATAGAAAGACTCCTTTCAAAATCGAACTTTCTTCCGAATTATATTATAGAGATACACATTAAAACAACAAAATCGAACATTGACTTTGATTTTAGCCCTGCTTTTTTATAAGTGATAAAAATAAAAAGGATGCCCCTGGTTAATTGAGCATCCTTTTTTTAAAAAACGATTTTCTCTTATTTTATGTATGCCTTGTTTATAAGTACGGGCTGAACTGGTGTGGATTTTTCGCCACTTGCGCCAACTGAAGTCTCAACATTTGCAATTTTATCAACGACATCCATGCCTTTTGTGACTTCACCAAAAGCGATAAACCCATATCCATCAAGACCAGAATTGTCACCCAGGTTAATAAAGAACTGTGCATCTGACTGATATGGCATTGGGTTTCCTGTTGTCGAGGATGCCATTGCAATTGTTCCTCTTACATTTGATGAGCCTGTAAATTTTGGATCAACATTCATGTTTCCGCCACCGGTTCCTGTTCCGAGTGGATCTCCGCCCTGGATGACAAAACCTTTTACAACGCGGTGGAATGTGAGACCGTCAAAGAATCCGGCTTTTATTTTATCAACCATATTCCCAGCTGCGATTGGTGCTTTGCCTGTCCAAAGAGTTACTTCATATGTTCCATAATTTGTTTCAAAAACTGCAACAATTCCTTTGCTACCTGTTTCAGGTGCTGGTTCCTCTGCTTTTTCCTCGACAGGTTTTGTTGGCTCTTCGATCTTTTCTTCAACAGCTTTTTCTTCTGATGTTTTTTTGAGCTCTTCGATTTCTTTCTTTTCTTCAACCTTTTTGGTTTCTTCAATTTTTTTGACTGGTTCAGTCTCAATCTCTACTTTTTCTGTATTTGTCTTTGCGCCGCAGGATGCCACAAGGACGACTGCCATCAAAACTGCCAATATTGCTGTGATTTTTTTCATAAAAAAATCTCCTTTCGATCTATACATCATGGAATTATCTTAGTTTTGTCCAAAAATAAAACAAAACCCAGTTCCATTACAGACACTGGGTTTTGTTTGTTTCATATTTGATCTTTGAGTCAAAAATTGTGCTTATTCTTCTTTTCCTTCTTCGTCAGGTTTGAATGTTGCTGATCCATTTTCTGTAGTTGGAGCTTCACTTTCAGTTGCTGGAGTTTCTGTTGTGGTTGATGCTGCAACATCGTCTTCAATACTTACTGCTTCAAGGACATCTCGGTTTTCTTTTTCGAGGTCGCTTTCTGACATAAATCTGACAGATGGGTCGCCACCGTCACGAGCGAATTCCTGAAGGTATTTTTCCTCTTCAGTTGGTTCGTTATCGAAACGTCTTTTTCTTGGCGGTCTTTCTGGTGCGTCAAGAAGAGCTTTCATGGAGAGTCTGATTTTTCTTTCCTCAGGCTGAATGTCAATGATTTTACATTTGACTTTCTGTCCTTCTGAAATCTCGCTGTCGACTCTCTCAACTCTATGATGAGCGATTTGTGAGATATGAAGAAGACCTGAAATTCCCTCTTCAAGCTCAACAATGGCACCAAACTTAAGAAGCTTTGAGATTGTTCCTTCGACTTCGTCATCTGCTGAGTACTTGTATGGAACAAGTTCCCATGGATGTGGTTTTGCCTGTCTGAGTGAAAGGGAAATTCTATCTCCGCCATCTGCAATCTTGAGAAGTTTGACTGTTACACCTTCACCCTTTTTAAGAAGGTCTTTTGGTGCCTTTCTTGAACCCCAAGAGAGTTCTGAAAGATGAATGAGTCCTTCAACTTTTTCTCCAAGGTCAACGAATGCTCCGAACTCAACAATGCTGACAACTTTACCCTCATAAAGCTCGCCAACTTCGAGATTCTTGATGAATTCATGTCTTCTTGTGTTTTTCTCTTCTTCAAGAACTTCTTTCTGTGAGCAAACGACTCTTCTTGTTGCACGGTCGACTTCGATGACTCTGACACGCATTTCTTTTCCGATCCATTTTTTTGGATCAGCATTTTTCCTTGTTTCAATTAATGAACGTGGAATGAATGCGGTAACGCCAAGATCAACAAGGATTCCGCCCTTAACGGCTTTTGTGCCTGTTGTTGAGAGAATCTCCTTTTTTTCTTTTGCTTCATTAAGTCTGTCCCAGATCAATTCGAAATCAGCTCTCTTCTTTGACAAGAGGAGTGTTCCATCATCTTCACCAGTTTTCATGACTTTGCATCTTACAGTGTCACCTGGGTGGAATTCTTCATCTAATGGAAGCTCAGGGTTGTTTCTTGAAATCTCTCTTACGGAGATGAACCCTTCTGATTTCTGACCAACATCAACAAGCAATCCGTCTGGTGTTACCTTAACGATTGTTGCGTCAAGGATATCTCCACGCTTCATACTCTTGGTTTCGATGTCGGAAACAGCTTCGCTCATCACTGATTTGATGAACTCATTGCCTTCATCTTCAGATACACCTGTACTTTTGGGTTCTTCTGATGGGGTTTCCTGGGTCACAGTTTCACTCGCTGTGGTTTCGACTTTTGCAGTTTCTTCTGCGGTCTCTTCTTTTCTCTCAACTTCTTCTTCAAACATGTTCAGCACTTTCAATCACCTCGTTAAATTTCTAAGCACGCATTTTGACCGATATAATTACCGATTAATTATCATACTGTCAAGATTGTGATATGAAGTAACGCTTTATAATAGGCTGTTTGTGTTAAACATTGACTAATAATCCGAAAATGATATCGTGTAATCCATGGAAGTAGCGGATATTGTTACACAGATATATCAAAGAGAATCCAGTGATAGACTGACTTTGATACACTTCAAAAGTAGAGATGGTGAATTTTCTGAAATACCAGCTTTTATTCCTGAAGTGATAAGAGTTGGTTTATCAAAAATGGGAATAAATTCTCTTTACTCCCACCAAGCCGAGGCTATAAAGCTTGCTCAATCTGGAAAAAATGTTGTAATAGCCACGGCTACTGCCTCAGGCAAGACTCTTTGTTACAATGTCCCGGTGTTGTCAAAGCTTGCCATAAAAGCCGAGTCAAGATCGTTGTATTTGTTTCCAACAAAAGCTTTATCTTCGGATCAGTCAACCGGATTGAAACAGCTGATGGAAGAGGTTGGGTTAAAGAAACAGATGCACACCTATGACGGGGATACTCCACCAAATATTCGCCAGGTTCTAAGAAAAAGCGGATCAATAATCCTGACAAACCCTGATATGTTGCATACAGCAATTCTTCCCCATCACACAAAGTGGACTCAGTTGTTTGAAAATCTCGATTACATAATCATTGATGAGCTTCATCAGTACAGGGGAGTTTTTGGTTCCCATCTGGCAAATGTTATTAGGCGTCTAAAAAGAATCGCAAATTTCTACGGAAGTCATCCACAGTTTATTATGTCTTCAGCGACAATTAATAATCCAGCCGATCTTGCAAGTAAGATTATCGAAGAGGATGTTGAGGTAGTTGACAAGGATGGATCACCCCATGGTGATAACTACCTATTCATCTATAATCCGCCGGTTGTTGATGCTCAGATGGGATTCAGAAAATCAGTTACATTTGAAGCGGTAAGGTTTGCACTCGATTGCTTAAAGGATGAGATTCAAACAATTGTTTTTGCAAGAAGCCGTGTTAGTGTTGAACAGATTTTGAGTCTTCTTAAAGATGGAGTCAAAAGATTAAACATCTCTCAGGACAAAATTAGGGGTTATAGGGGGGGTTATCTTCCCCTTGAAAGAAGAGAAATAGAAAAAGGTTTAAGAGACGGTTCTGTTCTTGGTGTTGTTTCAACAAACGCTCTTGAACTTGGAATCGACATAGGTCAACTCGAGGCAGCTGTAATCGCTGGTTATCCCGGTTCTATTGCAAGTCTAAGACAGCAGATTGGAAGGGCAGGTAGAAAACAGCAATCAAGTCTGGGGATACTGGTGTTATCGAATAATCCACTTGACCAGTATATTTTCTCACATCCGAAATTTCTAATTGAATCTTCACCGGAGTCTGGTCTGATCAACCCAGACAATCTCTATGTTATGATCTCACACATCAAATGCGCAGCGTTTGAGCTTCCTTTTGTTGATGGGGAAAGATTTGGAACCGCAGAGATTACACCAATTCTTGATCATCTAAGGGAAAACGGAATTATTAATCATTCAAATGGAAGATGGTTTTGGATGACAGATAAATATCCAGCAGATGAGATTTCTTTGAGGAATGCATCTGAGGGGAATGTTACAATTCATGATGTATCATCTGGTAGAACAATCGGTGAGATAGACATGTTCTCAGCACCGATGCTTGTTCATGACCAGGCTATTTATATCCATGAGGGCGTGACTTATCATGTTGATAAACTTGATTTTAATGAGCGAAAAGCTTTCATAAGAAGGGTTAAGGTCGACTATTTTACGGATGCAAATCTTCAGGTATCTGTTTCTGTTTTAAGAGAAAATAGTGAATCTGAGTTTGATGTATTTAAGGTAGGTTCTGGTGAGGTTTCAGTTACTGCATTGACATCGGTTTTTAAGAAAGTAAAGATGTCAACACACGAAAACCTCGGCTGGGGGGAGATACATCTTCCCGAGATGCCTATGGATACAACCTCGTGGTGGTTGAACCTCGATGCCAATCTTGAGATGAAATACACCCAATCAGAGCTAGGGTTGGGACTTCAGGGGATTGGTAACCTTCTTATTGGAATCTTACCAATAAACCTCATGTGTGACCCAAAAGACCTTGCTCTGCATGTTATGGTTAAGTCCCCACACTTCAGATTGCCCACGATTTTTGTCTATGAAACAAATGCAGGTGGTGTTGGCTTGTCAGAAAACATCTTTGACATGGGTAAACAGGTTCTTTTCATGGCAAGGGATATTGTGAAATCCTGCAAATGCAAAGATGGATGCCCCGCGTGTGTTGGGCCACCAAGCATCGGTGCCCCATCATCAAAGGCAATAACAATCAAGATTTTGAATGATTTGATTGGTGACTAAAGCGGGTTATTTTTCTTTTGGGCTTCATGGAGTTGGTCTTCATCCATACCAAAATAATGCCCAATCTCATGATAGAGAACATGGGCGATAATCTCTTTCAGATGATCTAAATTTCTTGCCCTGCTTTGAATTGGAATCTGAAAAAGAAGAATTCTATCTGGCCATGAGTAGGGTGAAAAACTTGGTCTTGCTGTAATTGGGGTTCCAGTATACAACCCAAGCAAACTCATTGAATTTGGAATATTCATTTTTTGAAGAATCTCGGGGGTTGCGAAATTCATGACCTGATATGAAATGTTTGCATCAGCAAGTTTTTCCTGCCATTCAGACGGCAAATTGTTCCATGCCTCTTCGATTAATTCGGAAAAATGATTCTTATCAACTCTGATCATATTGAGAAAGTAAGATGAGTTATTCCGTATTTTTCTTCCAGGTTGTTTGATTTTTCATTCACAGGAACAACCTCTCTTCTTTTTAAGAAGCCAAAATCAATATAAGGTTTCATGTCGCCTGTTGCGATTTCATTATCAGGATTTCCAGGTTTTTTTGTAGACGCAAAAACCTCGATTTTATTGAGCCTCGATTTTTTCCCGAAACCATGAGTGTGGACAAGAAGTTTCTCTTTTACATCATCCCTATCCCTGAATTTAGGGTATACATAAAAATCAATTATTTGAAGGGTTTTAATGTCTTGTACATTTGTAACGTGTCTGCAACCAATTCGCCAGCAAACTGGTTTTGGAAAGTGGGTGATGTATCCTGCTACCTCTGCACCAATGAAGGCTATGGACATCGCCCTTCCATATTGTCTTGTTTTTTCAAGTAAAAAATCGGTGACCTCGGGACTACCAAGTATACCAAATCTCGAATCGACACACGGTGTTGGTGATGGAAGCCCTTGGCCTGCAATGTCTCTTTGGGTGACTGGTTTTACCATTACAGCAGGGTCGCTTCTATTTGATTCGAGTCTCGGATGTGAGGTTGTTTCTGGGATGTTTGGCTTGCGGCTTGCTTTAAGCCCAGCATTCTCGAGTGTAAATGATAAGGATTCCCAGTTTAGATGGGTGCCGATTGGTTTTCTATCCAGGAAAAACTGAGGCTCAGCACCTTGAATACTTGTGTGGAGATGATCATTGCGAATTTCCTTTACAGTTTTTGTGATGTGCATTGGGAGCATTACAAGTCCGGCATCTTTTATTTCTGAGAGTTTCCATTCTTTGAGCTTTAATCCGTAGATTTCTGCAGCCTCTCTTGCGATCCAACCCCCAGAGCGGTAAGGTGAATATAACCAGTCAAGAACCATTCGCATCTCCTTTCGGGACGATTAATAACCCAGCTGTTTGTCAACTATGTTTGTTGGGGTTTCAGATTTACTCATTCTGATGATATTTTCACGTACAAGCCTTGCAAATCTTGGCCAGAATTCGGGTGTCATTCCTGCTGAATGCGGTGTTGTGATTATCTGCGGCATCGAAAGAAGCGGAGAGTTGGGGTCAATTGGCTCAGTGTCAAAAACATCAAGCCCAGCATTGGCAATTCTCCCCGCTTTTATTGATGATATCAAAGCCTCTTCATCAACAAGGTCTCCACGTGATATGTTTACAAAAATGCTGACACTGTTTATTTGAGACAATGCTCTGCTGTTGAGGGATAACTCGGTTAGTTCAGTCTTTGGGAGTGCACATACGACAATGTTTGATTTTGCTAAAACATCAAGTAGGCTGCTCATTGAATAAACTTCATCTACAAATTCAACTGGTTCTTGGATTCTTTTGATTCCAAGGGTTTTCATTGAAAACCCCAGTTTGGCAATTTTCGCTATACGTTTACCAACTCTTCCGAGTCCCAGAATAGCAATTGTTTTTCCTGAAATCTCGAAGGGTACGTAGCCATCTGTTGCAAGGGAATTGCCCCACCAGTCTTTTGCCTTCATTCTTGAATTTGATTTTACTATCTGTCTGCTTGAAGAAAGCATAAGTGCGAAAGCGTGTTCAGCAATCGCTTGACTTCTGCATCCACCTGAGTTTGTCACAATAACATCAGAATCCAGAATTTCCGGATAAAGATGTTCATATCCAACACCATCAATTGCATAGAAAATAGCTTTGAGATTCTTCGCTTTTTTGAAAATATTTGGGGGGAGCCAATAACTTACAACAATGTCAGCATCTTCGATTTCTCTATCAAGGTCTTTGTGTTTGACTCTTAGGAGTTTGTGTTCTGGAAGTGTTTCGACAAGTGCGGCAAAAATATCAGACGGCATCCTATAGAAAGGAACGTTACTGTTGAGATCAAAAACGATCTTCATGCGTGATTTACCCCCTTGTTATTTCGTATAATAGTATCCCTGAAGAAACCGATGCATTCAAGGAGTTTAAGCTCCCATGCATTGGAATTTTAAGTAAAATGTCACAGTGTTTGGTTACAGAGTCTCGCATTCCTTTTCCCTCAGAACCAATCACGATGCCCGTTCTTTCTGCAAATTCATATCCAACTATTGAGTCATAAGCATTTGGTGATGTTCCATAAACCCAGAAACCGTGTTTCTTAAGTGTGTCTATTGTGTTTGAAATGTTTGTAACTCTGACAATCGGCACGTGAAGAAGGGCACCGGCAGATGCTTTTGTAACAACTGAAGTTATTGGGCATGATGATCTCTTGGAGATTATTACAGCATCAGCTCCAAAGCATTCAGCTGACCTGATTACCGCTCCCAGATTGTATGGATCAGTGATTTGGTCAAGAATGATAAGTACAGCCTTTTCTTCTAGTTGGCTTAAAACTTCTTCAAGTTCGAAGTAATTAACAGGTGAGATTGTTGCGATAATATCCCGACCATTTTTTGAGATACTTTTCAATCTGCTGCTATTTACAACGTCAAATGGAACGCCATTCTCTTTTGCAAGTCTTGTTATCCTTCTTATTGTTTCATCAAATTTCAGGGTATCTCTTATATAGATTCTGTTTACTGGTGTACCGGATTTGAGAGCCTCAAGGATCGAATTTTTACCAGCAATCTGGTTTTCGCTCATTTACGAGTGACTCTCTGTCCCTGTGGGCCGTCTTTTACAGTATAACCCATCTCATCAAGTTTATCTCTTATCTCGTCCGACTTTGCCCAGTTTTTTGTTTTTCTGGCATCTGCTCTTTCGTCAAGAAGTTTCATGATATCATTAGGGATCTCAGCTTCTGAGTTTTCAAGGAATGCAAACACAGTGTTTACTTTGTTTATTGCGTCAAGGATTTTGTTTGCATCATCCTTACTGAGTTTGTTTTCATCGATAAGTTTGTTTGTTTCTCTTGAAAGGTCAAAGATATGTGAGATAGCCTTTGGAGTATTCAGATCATCATCCATCCCAGCTTTGAAACCATCAAGCATTTTTTGGATGATTGGGTCTACATCAACATCGCTACTCCCGTTTTGAACCTCTTTGAGTCTGGCAACTAATTCGATAAGCCCCATTCTTCCTCTTGCGCTAGCCTTTACAGCATCAAGTGTGAAATTGAGACTTGTCTGGTAGTGATTTGTTACAACAAAGAATCTGAATTCTTCTGGAGTGATGTCCATTTTTTTCAAGTCATCGAGTGTGTAGAAATTCTTGAGAGACTTGCTCATTTTTGCACCGTCGACCATCAGGTGTCTTGAGTGCATCCAGTACTTGGAGAATGTTTTCCCTGTTGCACCCTCAGATTGTGCAATTTCGTTTTGATGGTGTGGAAAGATATTGTCTACTCCACCTGTATGAATATCGAGTGTCTCACCGAGGTATTCCATGGACATTGCTGAACACTCAATATGCCAGCCCGGTCTTCCTTTGCCAAGTTCGGTTTCCCAGTAGACTTCACCATCATCTTCTGTCCATGCTTTCCAGAGGGCAAAATCTGATACAGAGTCTTTCTCGTATTCATCGGACGCAACTCTGTTTGAGGCACCAGACATGAGTGTTGATGGGTCAAGATGGGCTAACTTCCCATAATTCTTGAATTTAGAGATACTGTAGTATATGTTCCCGTCTGGAGTTTTGTAGGCATAGCCATTATCAAGGAGTGATTTAACAAGTTTAACCATTGGCTCGATATGCCTTGTTGCTCTTGTGAAATGGTCAGCCTCTACCATATGTAGAGCTTTCATATCAGCAAAGAATGCATCTATGAATGGTTTTGTTACATCATCGAGTGGAGTGTTGCTCTCTTTGGATGCTCTGATTGTTTTATCATCTACATCAGTGATGTTCATGACGTGGTTAACTTTGAATCCATCATACCTGAGGTATCTAACAAGAATATCCTCAAAAAGGAATGTTTTAAAATTACCGATGTGTATTCTGGAATAAACCGTTGGCCCACAGGTGTAAACATTTACTACACCTTTATTTACAGGAACCAGTTCCTCTTTGGAACGGCTCATTGTGTTAAAAACTTTCATTTTTTTATCTCCTAGACCTACCGTCAGACTTTAGGTACTCATCTAGCTCTAGGTTGATCATAAGATCGTCACCTGGATCAAAGTGCTTATTAATAACTTTTCTCATGTGGTCAAATGTGAGATGTGATCCAACAAGGCTGTTGATGTAATCTATTATGCTCCAAAGGAACTCAGAAAGTGCCTCGATTATATTTTCGTTTAAAATACCTTTTGTGTCGATTCCAACAAGCTTAAGGTTACTATCAAGCCTGAGATTGTTCATGAAACTGTATTTTTTTCCGAGTTCAACTGCAAATTTATCAACAATTCTTCTGAAGTGATTCGTGCCTAAGTTTCGTTCGCCCACCTCTGAACCAACATCATTTAAGAAATCAATTGTTCTTACAACATCCTCAGTGTCTTGTTTTTCAATCTTTACAAGGTCAATGCTGATGAACTTGAGAAGCGCCTTACTGGTTTTGAATCTACCAACTCGGCTCATCTCAAAGATTTTGGAAGTAAGTTCGTATTTTCTTATCACATCTAATACTTCCCATTCTTCCATATTAAAAACCAGATGTTCACGTTCATCTTCTGGGATTTCTGCAATTCTTAAAATTGCATCATCTGATGGAAGTCTGTCCCGTATAGAGTTCCATTCATCCATGAGATTGCTCCAGTTAAGAAGTAAACTGTTGATTTCGCTCTTTATTGTTTTTCTGGGGGATTCAAGCTCGGGAATAAAACCCCATGTTCCATTATCAATTGTGAGGAGATCGTAAAACGCCGTTTCGCCGTCGAGGGTTTTTGTTTCAGCATGGATTATGTTTCCGTCATCAAAGAAAATTCTTGATGTTTCTTCACCACTTTTAATTTCCATACATCCTGTTTTCTTGCTGATATTCATTGTCTGAAGGATCACAGCGAGATCGAGATTTTCGATTGTTCCCGTTATGGCATACATTGTCTACCTCCTACTATCACTAATATGCTACTATCATAAGGGGTTATGTCAAGCTCTTTCCTTGTTTTCATAACATTCAAAGTTTAGAATGCTTTTTATTATGAACATTATTTTTTCTATCCTTCTCCTTGTTATTTCGATGTTTTCGATTTCAACATCTTTTGATATTGAGTGCGAAAAACCTGTTTCTTTAGAAGAGTTTGATGTCTCAATGTCTCGGATGTTTGTTGTCTTAATTGAGAATGAAGTTGATGGTGAAATAAAGATAATAACAGATGGGAAAAGCAGAGTTGTGGGAGAGGTTGTTGTTCCGGTCGAAAAGGCGTTAACTATCCCTGATGAGCTTTGGTCTGCTCATTATATTGGTGGATCAAATGGTAGCAAAGGTGGGGTTGTATACAGTGGAGGAGACTCAATTATTGTTAGATGTGGCCCAAATAGATCATATGACCTAGAAAAACCAGGGAACTGGAAAACCTCAGGAATTAAAATTGTACCTTTTACCGAAGAAGAAGTCGCCACCGATGGTGATCTTGTTGTTGGATGTCCCGGTGGCGAGGTTATATTTAACGAGTGGTCACCATATGTGGGAAATTCTGTTTATGCGATGGAGAAAAATGGAACATGGAAAACCTTGGACACTTATTTTGCTTCATCAACTAGAACTGCTCCTAAATTGATTATGATTGATGTCACAAGACCTTCAAAAAAGTTATCCTATGTTGAGTTTGAGAATTGGACAGAGGGTGAAACAATTAGAGGTCAGACTATGGATGAACCTGGCTCTGTCTATGTCAGATGGGATGGGCAGGAGAGGAAAAAAGTCGGAGTAGTTTTAAAAAAACTCGAATCTCATGAGAATATTCCTGGTTCAGAGTATGCAGAAATTGGACAGGTTTGCTCTGTTACTCCGGGTGAAATTATTCTTTCCACTTCAGGCTGGTATGGATTCATTGAAGAAGATATTGATGGATATTTAAGAGGTGGGGTAAAGATAATTCCTGTCAATCATGCAATCTTTATGGATAGTTATATCAAGGATTCTAATTTAATAGGTGATGGATCGGTAATGATTATTGGTCATCCAGATTCCTCAAAGCTTGATTTGGAAAGACAATCAATCTTGGAGGATGGGGAGATTGTCATTCCTCCATTTATGGGTTTGCCACCCTTTTTTAACGGATTCATTAGACCTCGTTTTGAACAGTCAGATTACACCTCATCATTTAGATACTATGTGTCAGATGATTTTGGAAGAAGTTGGAGAACAACATCTGAGGTCAATGGTGAATTGGATGATTCCGGAAAAAGTAGGGTTAGATATTGGACAAATATCAGAATTATGATTGGAAAATAGAAATTTCGATTTGCTTGAAAGATTGAACCCACTATTTTAAACTAACCTCATGAAAATATCTTGTCGATTGTCAAGACCGATTCCCAATCTAAAGGGATATGTTGCTGTTGTTGTTGATGTTTTAAGAGCGACTTCGAATCTTTCTGCAATATTCAATTCCGGTGCAAAAAAAGTTACCTTGTACACCGATTATGAGGAAGCAAAAGAGCAAAAGATGTATGACCCCAAGCTTATTGTTGCAGGTGAAAGTGGGGGAGAAAAATACCCTGGATTTGATATGGGGAATTCACCAACTCAATTTCTGAACAAAAAGATTGATAAACGAGAAGTAGCTTTCTGTACAACAAATGGAACAAAGGCTTTAACAGAAACTGCCCAGAAGGCTGATATTACATTTGCAGCATCGTTGCTAAATCTTTCGTCGACTGCCGAAAAAGTTGCAGAAATAGTAAGATGTGAAAACAAAAGTGTCGCAGTTATCTGTTCTGGCATTGAAGGAGATGCTGCTGTTGATGATCTTTATGTCGCAGGAGCATTAATTCACAAAATAATTTCACTCGGAAGAATCAGGGATTTTGAGATTGATGATGGTGTGACAATTGCAAAAATGGTTCACGGAACTTATTCAAAACCAATGGATGCTTTGGTTGTTTCAGAGAGCGGCAAAAGGCTTTCTGCGCTATCAAAAACCTCAGATATTGCCCTTTGTGCAAAAACTGATTTGATACCAGGAGTATTAAGGGTATCAAATGAAGATAATCAGACAGTTGTAAATCTCGAAAAGGAGGATGTATGATCGATAGCAAAATAATCCAAGAAGCATATGAAAAGCTAAAACCGATTCTCGGTGATAGAGTTTCAATCTCAAAAGTTCATACGATGAGCTATTCTAGAGACTGGAGTCCGAGACACAGTACAGATAACGACGTCCCGGATATGGTTGTGGTTCCAAGAACAACAGAAGAGTGTAGTGCAGTCGTAAAGATTGCATATGAACTTGGTATTCCTGTAACATCCTTCGCAGGTGGAACCGGTATGGGTGGTGGTGCGTGTGCCTGGAAGGGTGGCATCATGATAGATACCAAGGGAATGAATCAAATTCTTGAATTTGATGAGAAGAATATGTCTGTAAGGGTTCAGGCTGGAATGACAATCTGGCATCTCAATGAATTCTTGGCAAAGCATAACATGTGGCTTCCACATCAGCCTGAATCAAAACAGGCATCAACAGTTGGTGCTGCAATCAATTGTGATAATGACTCCACATTTGGAATGAAATATGGAAAAATCCTCGAAGCGATGACCTCACTTAAAGCCGTTATTGGAAATGGCGATGCAATTGAGTTTGGTCACAGAAAAGCCCTTATGTCATCAACTGGCTACAATCTCATGCATCTTTTTGTTGCATCTGAAGGAACACTTGGAGTGGTAACTGAAGCAACACTAAGAGTTAATTACCTCCCAAAAGAACGTGAAATACTTGGTTTTTACATGCGTTCAATTGGCGGTGCATGTTATGCTTGTGAGGAACTGCTTACTGCAGGTGTTCAACTTGAATCACTACACATCAATAACAGACAGAGACTCCATTTCTATACACATTCTTACCGTGTAAAATACAATAAAGAGCCAAATGTCCCTGAATGGGCTGATGCAATTCTTTTTGTTTCTGTCGCAGGTGATCGCGATGTTGTTGACTTCAGTGTAAAAAAGATACGAGAGAAGTTTAAAGATATTGGTGGCGAAGTCGAAGAAGATGAAATTGTAACAGGATACTGGGCGAGTAAGCATACGCTTCAATTTGAGCCATTCAAACAAAAGTGGCCTGATTCACAGCGCGAACGTAAATTTGGTGCAGCAGACCCTGGTGTTCCGATCGGCAATGTTCCTGCAATACATGATAAATTTGTCGAGCTTTCTGAGAAATATAATCAACAGATACTTGGGATGACTGTTTACAATGAGTGTCCACAGAAGCTTTCACCGTCAATTTCATTTGCAATTTTTGTTGATGATAAAGACTCGGAAAATGTTGAAAATTTCTTCAAGTTTGTAAAAGAGATGTCAGAATCAGCAATTGAGCTTGAAGGAACAATGAGTACCTATATCGGTGATGGTGATAGACTCGGGGGGTTCAATAAACTTGAGCATGGTGCAAGTTACGAATACATCAAAAAAGTCAAAGAGATGTTTGATCCAAAAAACATAATGAATCCTGGCAAAAAATTTGAAAGCAGGTGGATAAAGTGAGTAAATTCAAACACCTGGAAGAATTAAGGGATGATATTTATACATGTGTGAGAACTCGATGTGGGTTTTGTATTCAGGAATGTCCAACATACAATGTCGGACTTCTTGAGTGTTTTGCATCCCGAGGAAAGATGCTTCAGGCAAAAGGACTTCTCGAGGGTGAACTCGAGCTTTCGCAAGACCTTGCTGATTCTGTTTCGCAGTGCACACTTTGTGGATATTGCCAGGCTAAATGTGCTTTGGATACAAATGGCGTTTTCAAGGCTCTAAGAAATGAATTGGTTGAAGCTGGCTTTACAATCGAAGGTAATGACACAGTAGCAAAAAATATTGTTGAAATTGGTGATCCGCTTGGCTCTGGTAGACAGAGAAAGAATGAGTCCGATTCGGAATATGTTCTTTATCTCGGTTGTGCGTATCGAGACCGTGCAAATGATGTAGATCTGATTCTGGAAATACTCGGTAAAATGGGAATAAATCCAATTATTGATGAGGAATCATGTTGTGGAAACGCACTTTATCATACCGGATATCAAGATGCCTTTGCGAAATCAAAAGAAAAATTTATGGAGGTCTACGCTCCATATCTGAATAAAAAAATCATTACGATTTGCCCAACTTGTTATGCAACGTTAAATGACATTTTTGGGATGAAGAATGTTGTTTTCGCAACTGAAATTATTCTTCAGAATCTCGATAAACTCAATATTGAACCAACTGGTGAAGAGGTGACATTCCATGATCCATGTCACTTGGGTCGAGGAATGAACGAATACGATAAACCAAGAGAGATAATCGAAAAACTTGGGTACAAGATTAAAGAGATGAGATTGAATCGTGAGTTTTCACAGTGTTGCGGTGGTGGTGGTGGACTTCAGGCTCATTCTCAAGATGCTGTAAAAGAGATCGCAGAACGCAGACTAAAGTCAGCTCTTGATACCGGTGCAGCATTTGTTTCAACAATCTGCCCGACATGTGAGGCAACATTATTCAGAGCAAGCTTGACAGTTTCACGAAATGAAAAGAAACTGGGAACAAACAGAAAGATAAAAACTAAGGATATTTGGCAGCTCATTAGTAGAGTAATCAAATGAAGGATGATTTAATGAAGAAGATAATAACGACAACAATTGTTTTGTGTATGTTGTTCGCGGTGGTTTCTTGTGGTGGAAACGGGAGCAATTCTGATGATAATGGAGATACCTCTGTTATTAGTGATGAAAACATGGTCAGGTATGAAAATGATCGGATTAGTTTTCTTATTCCAAAAGATTGGGAAAGCCAAGATATGCTCTTCAGAGACCCACCAAGAGACTTGGTAAGAGCTGGTGTTGAGGTGGTTTTTTATCCAAAGGATCAGAAGTTTGATGACCTTCTTGAACCACTCTCAACTGTTGATTACAGATATGTTGAAGGTCTGGAGCTTGGAAAAAGAACACTTGTCATCTTTATGAAGGGAACCACAACCAGATATTATTTCAATGGAACTGATAACCCCAGAGTAACCTTCTATGAAGGCACAATCGATGATTATCAGAAACACACTGTGCAATCCGGTGACACTGTTTATGATGCTTGCAGTGTCTTTCTAAACAAGGATGCAGCGAAAAGTGATATTGAATCACTTATGTATGTGATGTACGGAGACAGACAACCAATGGCAGATATGGCGATAGCGTCTTTCTATGGAATTGCTGTAGTTTCTGAAAATATTGGAAGTTATGAAAAAGAGCTTTTCAATAAGATTATCAGCTCTTTTGAGTATAAAACTCGATAGGAGGAGTGTGAGATGGCTGATCATTTACAGAATTTGATTAACGGTGTTTGGAAAGATTCACCTTCGGGAAAGACTTTTGAGAACTGTGATCCTGCAAACGGAGAACTCATTGCAACCGCAACACTTTCAACAAAGAATGATGTTAACGAAGCAGTTGCCGCTGCAAAGGAAGCTTTCAAAAAATGGAAAGCACTTCCAGCGCCAGCAAGAGGAGATATTCTCATTAAGACTGCCCAGATTCTTGAAGAGAGAAAAGAAAAAATCGCAACCATCATGACACGTGAGATGGGCAAAGTTATTGCTGAGGCTCGTGGTGATGTTCAGGAAGCCATCGACATGTGTTATCTTATTGGTGGTGAGGGAAGACGTCTCAAGGGTGAAACAATGCCTTCAGAGATGCCAAATAAGACCATCTATGTTGTAAGAGACCCTCTTGGTGTTTGTGGAATTATTACTCCATGGAACTTCCCAATCGCTATCCCATCATGGAAGATTGCTCCAGCCCTTGTTTGTGGAAACACTGTTGTTGCAAAACCTGCAACAGACACTCCATATTGCATGGTAGAATTTTTTAAAGCTCTTTATGATGCAGGTCTCAAAGATTATCCTGGCGTCATAAACCTTGTCCTTGGTGGTGGTGGTGAAGTTGGTGAAGCAATCCTCTCACACGAAGATATCGCAATGGTCAGCTTTACAGGCTCAACCGATATTGGAACAAGAATCGCATCTAAGTGCGGTGAGACTCTCAAGCAGTGCTCACTCGAAATGGGCGGAAAAAATGCAATGATCATTCTCGATGATGGTGACATTGATCTTGCAGTTGACTCTGCAATTTGGTCATGTTTCGGAACAACCGGACAGAGATGTACGGCTTGTTCAAGAATCATCATTCAAAAGGGTGTCAAAGAAGAGTTTGAAAAGAAATTTGTAGACGCCGCATCAAAGCTTAAACTTGGTCATGGTCTCAAGTCCGAAGTCGGCCCGGTCATCAACATGGGTTCTAGAAAAAAGATTCATGATTATGTTGAGATTGGAAAGGCAGAAGGTGCAAAGCTTCTTCTTGGTGGTGAACCCGCAACAGAGGGCGAACTTGCAAAAGGGTCATTCTACAAACCAACAATCTTTACCGATTGCAAGCATGGCATGAGAATCACCAAAGAAGAAATCTTTGGACCGGTTGTTGCAATCATTCCAGTTGACACACTTGAAGAGGCAATTGAAGTCAACAATGACACAATCTTTGGTTTGTCAGCCGCTATTATTACTGCAGATATTAACAAAGCAATGGTTGCTGCACGTGACATCAAAAATGGTCTCTTCTATATCAATGCCGGAACAATTGGTGCAGAGGTTTCATCACCATTTGGTGGAGTAAAAGGAACTGGTAATGGTCACCGTGAAGGTGGAGTCCAGGTAATTGATGCATTCTCAGAATGGAAAGTTGTTACAATCGATTTCTCAGGAAGCGTCCAGAAAGCACAGATTGATAATAAATAGGATTAGAATTTTGAGTTTCAAGGGGCTGAATTTCTTTCAGCCCCTTTTTTTATATAATCGATTATTAAGTGATGAAATTGTTAGAGATTATATATCGAGAATTGTTTGAGAGTTTTGGTCCACAATATTGGTGGCCAGGTGATTCACCTTGGGAGATTGCTGTGGGTGCAATCCTGACTCAACAGGTTTCCTGGAAAAATGTAGAAAAAGCAATCAATAATCTAAAAGAAAATGATATTTTAGATATTGAAGAAATGATTCTTGCTGACATCGATTTATTAAAGATGTGTATTAGGTCTTCAGGATATTTCAACAGAAAAGCTGAAAAACTGCTTCGACTTGCAAACCATGTGTTGGAAAATTATGGATCAATTGAAAAAATGCTTGATCATGAAACATATGCTGTTCGTGATGAGCTCTTATCAATAAAGGGTATTGGAGCAGAGACTGCTGATTCAATCCTTTGTTATGCTGGTGGTCACAAGATTTTTGTTGTGGATGCTTACACCAAAAGACTCGCCAGATGTATTGGATTATCTGAAGCAGAGGATTACCACGGAATCCAAAAAATCTTTATGGATGAGCTGAATGGAGATAATCAACTTTATAACGAGTATCATGCTTTAATTGTGAAACTTGGAAAAGAGTTTTGTAAAAAATCAAATCCTTTGTGCGAAGAATGTCCGATCAATGAATTGCTTCGAAGCAACAGGTAAAATGGTTTATCGGTCATCTACTTGCAGTGCAGTTCCAAATACACACAATGAAAGGATGACATCAGAGGTATTGGAGTAAAAATGATGAAAAAGGCTTTATTTTTTACTCTGGGCATTCTCGCAGTTGGGATAGGGGGTATTGGTATCGTTTTACCAATTTTGCCGACAGTCCCATTTTTGCTTATCGCTTGTGTTTGTTTTTCGAAGAGCTCAGATAGCAAATGGTTTGAGCAGACAAAAATATATAAAAGATATCTGCTTCCGTATTTGAAAAGAAAAGGAATGACATTAAGACACAAGTTGGGGATACTTATCCCGGTAAGTTTATTATTGGTGATAAACTTCTTCATCTTCGATAACTTGTTGATACGAATAATCATTTTTATTGTTGTTGCCGCAAAGCTTTATGTATTTGTAAAAATTCCTACATTAAAGGAAGTATTCAATACAGATTGTGAACAGGAGATCGGCTAGACCATACTGATTCCCTGCTAGAAAAGTACCAGCATAATCTAATTATCTCATACTCGATGGGAAGTCCTATATAGATTTAGCTATCTGGATTATTCATTGAGCAACAGGTAGGATATTTTTTTATTTCAAAACCATTTGCGGCTGCCCATTCATATGTCCCCAGAGCAGGAACTGCAATTCCATCTATCCCTGCAAGAAGTGCGAGCTTATCAAGTTCTCTTTTGTGATAACCAACGGGTCTTGCACACCCAAGGTTTATTATTGACTCAGGCAATACATTTTTTGCATATTTGATTACTTCGGTAACTCTTTCCGGAGATGGAGGAGTAACTTTTTCCATTGGTGTTCCCTTTGTTGGTCTCAGTGCTATTATGACAACTTTTTTTGGGTGGAATTCTCTGAGCGTATCAATCGCTTTCTCTTCATTTGAAAACTTTCCAAAATTTAAACCAACTAATATATGTGGAACAACTTCGACAGATGTAGAAAATGCTGCCTCGACAGCAGCATTTGCGTATCCAGGAGGAAGATGATAAACCTTTCTCGCAATCTCATTATCGCCAATTACATCAATTAAAGCCTGATCAATCCGAGCTTCTTCGAGTAATTTCATCTGTTTTTTATTTGGAAAGCCACAATGGACAGATAAAAACAGGTTTGTTCTCTTTTTGATTTGTCTAAGAGTATCTGAGAATGCTTCCCAAGGTAATTCTCCTGTTGATCTGGAACCGCCTGAAACAAGAATACCTAGAGCACCTTTTTTTTCTGCGTTTAATGCGTATTCCGTAAGTTTTTCGGGGGTATCGCAGTTAGGCATAGTAAGCAGAATTTTTGCTCCACAGTGATCACAATTCAGATCACAGTGGCTTCCTGTTATTGAAACTCCAGGATATTTTCCAGTTTCCCCGAGCTGTGAAAACATTCCTGGTAAGTAGAAATTAACTACTCTTCCCAAGGTATCTGTGTTGACCCTTCAGTAAGCTGAATAACTAGGTTGTAGTCCATTTCATTTTTTATGTAACCATTCATCTGCCAGATGGAGTCGATATTGCCAAAAAAGCCTGTTATTGTTACAACATTTGGGTCAAAGTATTTTTCAAAATCTTCTTCCATCAACATTCTTGCATCTCTATTATCTGCAGCCACTGCAAGATTATCAGCATATGCTTTTTTTGCGAAGTAGTAACCCATACTAGAAAGCTCAGCCATCTTTTCATCTATCCATTTCATTGGATCATCTGTATCAGGTTTAATGGGTTTTATTTCAATTTCTCCTCTGCCACCTGTGAGTGAGATTTTGTAGGTATTGTTCTCGAACTTAATTGTCCAATCAGTCGACTCCGTAAAAAGTGGTCTGACGGCAGGGAATTTTTTTCTCTCATATCCACCAGACTCGATTATCTTTTTTTCTCTATCGGTAATTGATGTGGACTCGAGCTTTTTTTGATGCTCAGGTTGACTTACATCAGTTTCAACGATTATCTCCCTTTCAACCTCTCCGCATCCTGAAATCATTGCCATAACAAGGAAAAGTATCAAAAAATATTTAATTCTCATGAGGTATATAGATACCAGAAAAACCAACGAATGTGGTTAAGCAATAAAAAAACCGGTCAGAAAATCTGACCGGTTTTGATTCCAAATTATATGTGATTTAGCTTCTACTAGTCTTCTGTATGTTCACGTGGAGGAAGGTAGAGTGTGACTGTTTTTGTGTCGCCATCCCAAAGGATTTCTCCACCCATGAGTTCTTCACCAAGTGATCTGACTGGAACAAGTGTTCTTCCGTTCATGATGATTGCTGGTGCTGACATTTTGATTTTGTCTGTCAAAACCTTGCCATCTCCTGCTTTAAGTGTGCAGGTTGCAGTGTCGTTATCAATCTGGAGAGCCATCTTGTAGTAGCAGTTTCCTTCGCTAATTGTAAATGATGCTGTTCTTGTTGAGGCTTCCCAACCAACTTCTGAGTACATTTCATCGGCAAGTGCACGAAGTGGGATGTATGTTCTGCCACTAACGATTGTTGCAGCCTGGTCAAGTTTTTTTGTTTCTGCGACAAGTGGGTATCTGCCTTCGTATGGTCTTCCGGTTTTTCTCCACTCTGTGCATTTTTCGACCACCATGTCTGCATCGTCAATCTTAAGCGAGATTTTTGTAAATGGAATATGGATGCCTGCAATGTACATTGTGCCTTTGCAGTCCTTGTCTGCAGTTGGATAAACCTCAACCTTACCTGTTCCAAATTTACCAAATTTTGCCTCATCTGAGGTACCTGGAGGGGCAAACTGTGCAGTCATTGCCTCAGGAGAGTTGTTTTTGATTGCTGAGCCTGTTTCACCTGGTACACCTGGGAAATAGCATGCATCTGAGAAGCAGAACTGAACGATGCTCCAGTATTCATCCCAAGATTTGTCCGGACCAAGATAGTAACAAACACCAGTGAATTTCTGATCTTTGCCAGTTACATTATCAAACTGATAATGCGAATGATTGTCAGCGTGTGGTAGACCATCTACCTGGTGTGGTTTATAATTTGCGACTGGCTGAAACACAAATGTTCTTCCAACTTTATCAAACAAACCGCATCCACCGGCGACTGGTGTCATACCGATTACGATACCAACGACGAGAATGAGTGCAAGTGCCAATATAGCTTTCTTCATATTGAACCTCCTTTGATTCATTTATTCTATTAATTCAATGAAACTACACAACAAAGTGCCGTGAAGTTTGGGTAAAATATCAAATTTGGGCATTAGAAAACTGCTTTCCAGTTTCTAAGATTGTTTTTATACGAAGATTGTTTCGGAAGAGATTTGATACTTATCAAAAAATCCTGTAAAATCTTCTCTGATGGAGTTGAAACGTTTCTCATTCTATGCATTAGTTGCTTTAATTCTTTTGTTTGGGTCACTCGGATTTATCTCAGGAAGGCAAAGAATAAGCTCTGGAAATATTGTGTCTGATGTTTCTGTTTTAAAACTTGATTATCCTGGGGTAAATATATCGCAGAATCCAACCGATCATGAGATGCTTGATGTAAGGGTAGAGATTGCCGATGAGTCCCAAGAAACTGAATGCTTTTTGACAGCTTTTGAGGTTTCCAACAGACTTGTTGAAAAACTTAATGAGACAAAACATAGTTTTAAATCCATTAGGCTTGAGGTATGCAGCGGCAACTGGAAAACAACATATATTGTTGAGGTTTCAAAGTTTGAAGAACTGAAAAGTGGCGATGTTTCGGTTAGAAGCTTTTGGGTTGATGTTATTTTGAGAAATACACCAAAGTTAGAAATGATAAACACTGCAGCAAAACCTGAATTGTTTCTAAGTTTTCTTGGTGAGATTTATAAGGTGAGTCATCCTGGGACCGACAGAAAGTATCTTTTCAACTTTGAAGGGACCAAGAATCTCTCAGTGGATATTGAGCTTGTCAGTTTCGATTCTTGGCAGGATGAGTTATCTGATCTGCTTATATGTATTCAAATCGCAGCCGATGAAATAGATGTTTACATTGATAAAGTAAATCTCCTGATGACAAACCTCTCATCAGGAGATGTGATTTTAGTAAAATTCGATTACAAATATCTTGATCAACTTGAAAAAGGACTTTTAACCGTTGAGGGTTTTTTAGATCACCTTTTTTTGTCTTTCCAATAAAAAACACCTCCCTCAAGCCTTGAGGGAGGTGTTTTTTCTATGAGTTTTATTCAATATCAAAGACCGTATTTTTCAATAATCTGATCTTTAGATTTATGGAGGATATCGTATTTCTTGCCGAGTTTTGTGAAAACTTCGATTGCTTTATCAAGATGTTCTTTTTCATGTCCTGCTGAAACCTGAACTCTAATTCTTGCTTGTCCTTTTTGGACAACAGGATAAAAGAATCCTATTGCAAAAATACCGTCCTCATAAAGCTCTTTGCTGATGCTCTGTGCCAGATTTGCGTTATAAAGCATAATTGGAACTATTGGATGAATTCCTGGTGTGATGTCGAATCCTGCTTCAGTCATTTTATCTCTGAAGTATTTTGTGTTTTCTTCGAGTTTGTCTCTTCGCTCCGTTGTTTTACTCAAAATATCAATGACTTTGATTGCAGCATTTGCAACAACAGGAGGAATACTATTTGAGAAAAGATATGGTCTTGAGCGTTGTCTGAGCATGTCGATGATTTCTTTTCTGCCTGATGTGCAACCACCAGAAGCTCCACCAAGAGCTTTTCCAAATGTTGTTGTGATCACGTCAACTCTTCCAATTACACCATTGTGTTCGTGGGTGCCTTTGCCATGTTTACCAATGAAACCGGTTGCATGTGAATCATCAACCATCACAAGTGCATCATATTTTTCTGCAATATCACAGATTTTGTCGAGCTTTGCAATGTCTCCATCCATCGAAAAAACTCCATCGGTGGCGACCATTATGTGTCTTGCACCAGCATCGGTTGCCTCTTTCAGTTTTGCCTCAAGGTCTTCCATGTCAGCATGTTTGTAGATGTATCTCTGGGCTTTGCAAAGTCTTATTCCATCAATGATTGATGCGTGATTGAGTTCATCAGTAATGATTGCATCCTCTTTTTTAAGGATGGTTTCAAAGAGACCACCATTTGCATCAAAACAAGATGAATAAAGGATTGTATCGTCAGTTTCAAGGAATGCTGACATTTTTCTTTCGAGTTCTTTGTGAATGTCCTGTGTCCCACAGATAAACCTGACTGATGACATTCCGTAACCATGAGAATCTAGTCCAGCATGGGCAGCTTTTAAAATCTCTGGATGTGAAGAGAGTCCAAGATAGTTATTCGCACAAAAATTGATCTGGTTTGTCTCGGGAGCATTTTCTGGGAATTTTACTTTGACTGGACCAGCCTGTGCGGTTGTTATTATCCTTTCGTCTTTATATAATCCAGCTTCCTTGATTTCTTTGAGTTCTGATTCGAAAAAAGCTTTTGCCTTCTTAAATGACATAATTACTCTCCTCCTCTTGTCTTTTGTCTCTTTATTGCTGCTTCATATTCGTTTTTGTCTGGGAACATGACTACCTTTGCCGCAGTTCTTGGATTCCCCGTGATCATGTTGAATCCATTTTCGAAGTCTTCAAGTGGAAGTATATGTGTAATGACCGGGGTTGGATCAATTCTTCCTGCTGCAAGCATCTGTCCATTTCGATACCAAGTGTCAAAGATTTTCCTGCCATTAACTCCATGTATTTGAACACCTTTGAACACAACTCCATTATTGTAGTCGATGTTTGAAACACTGTTAGGAGAGACGCCAAAGGCTGTTACACGTCCACCAAGTCTGACATTTTTAAAACAAGCATCGATTGAGTTTTGATATCCAACCATCTCAAGGGCAATATCAACACCCCATCCGTTTGTTGCATCCATGACTATCTCATGAATCTCATCAGGAGTTGTTTTGTTTACAAAAATCTGGATGTCGGCACCCATCTTTTTGCCGATTTCCATATTCTTTTCAGCCATTCCAAGTTGAATGACCTTTGAAGCCCCAGCAGCTTTTGCAACACCCACTGCAAAGAGAGAAACTGGACCATCTCCTGTTAACATAAGGGTCTTTCCGTAAACATCGTTATCTTCACCAAGAACGGCATATGCTGCATTTCCCAATGGTTCCTGGATGCATGCTAACTCTGGGGCAACAGATTTGTCATTTTTCCAAAGAACTTTCTCGGGTACAGTTATGTATTCGGCAAAACACCCATCGATATCAACTCCAACGATACTCATGTTTTTTCCGATGTGCTTTTGCCCAAGCTGTGCAGTAAGATCGGCATCATCGTAGATGTGGGTCTCACTGGAAACAAAATCCCCCACTTTTACCATGTTGCAATACGGCCCAACTTCAACAACTTCTCCGGCAAATTCGTGACCAAGTATCTGGGGAAGATTCTTTTCGCCGATTCGACCTTGAGACCAGTTGTCCCAGTTCCATATGTGGACGTCTGTTCCACAAATCGAGGTTGCTATAATTTTTATTAATACCCAACCAGGTAAAAGTTCAAACTTTTTATCAACATTTTGTAGTTGCGCACCAAGCTTTGGATGTGTCTTGACTACTGCCTTCATTTGTCCTCCTTTGTGGTTCAAATGATAACACCAGGATTAAATTATTCAATCTTCGTTGTTAGAGTCAAGAACGTTTTGCCCAAACATTATATATTTGTTAATATTTGACATTTTAATTACATTTGATAATATTTTATTGCGATGCTTGCAGGTAAAATTGAGAATAGAGACTATTCCGTATTAGTGAAGCTATTACACGGAAAAATGGAGACTGGGATTCTTTTTCTTGATGAGGAAGGAGAGTCTGGGGAGCTTCATTTTAAGGATGGTGAGATTGTTGGAGCAGTTTCACGATTGGATGAAGGATCAAAGGCTGTTAACCTTATCAGGAAAGTCTCATCACCAAGTTTTCGATTTGAATCTAGACCTGATGTGAAGTCAAATTTATCTATGGACGAAATAAGTGAACTCGATCTTTTTCTAACCTCCAGAAATAAGACAGGGGTGTCTATCGACAAGAATTCAATCATTTCTCCGAATTCAAATAAAAAAGTTGAAACTGATACCTACGATGTCAAAAAATGGACGATCTTGAACATAATTGGAAGTGGTGAGTTATTCTCTCGAATCCAAACGCTATACAGTGGATCAACTGCTGAGTTAATCTCATCCCTTGAGGAATTGATGCTTGAGGGTTTGATAAAGGCGGTTCAAAGCGAGTCCGTTGAAAACCTGTTCCTTTTCCCTAAACCAATCAGGGTTGGATTAAGTCAGGAAGAAACTCAAGTCTTTTGGCATATAATTGATGGAATTTCCGTTTTTGAGTTGATTTCAAAAATTAATATGAACTTGGAAAAGCTTGTCACCATAATCATGAAAATCATTCTAAAAAAGAAGATGGTTTTGACAAACGCCTCTGGTCAGATTATTGAACCATGGAACATTATAAAAGCTCTCGAGTTATCATTATCTGTTAAACCTGTAAAGCTTACCGTTCAAAACAATGGCAGGATTACATCAAAACCTGGTGCAGCAGTTATTGATAGTTTGGTGGTCGAGATTTGGAAACAACAATCGTTGGGAAGAGATATCAACTCAATCAAATGTGTTTATGGTGATAAAAGATTTGACATGCCCATTGAGCAAAAGGTTGGAATAAGCAACGAGATATTTTTCTCGTATAAGGATATAAAAAAGCTCGAACTTGAAGTTGGAAAAATTATTGAGTGTTTCCCTATAATCGACTAGAGGTTTTCTTTTATTATTTCAAATACGGTATCAAGATCAATCGGATGTATTTTTGTTTGTCCAATCACGGGCATGAAATTGTTATCACCATTCCATCTTGGAACAATATGTACATGAAGATGGTCTTCGATCCCTGCTCCACCTGGTTTTCCAATATTCATCCCAATATTAAAACCCTCTGGGTTGAAAGATTTTTTCAGGACTTTTGTAAACTCCCTGATAAAGTTTGTAATCTCCAAGGTTTCTTCGTTTGATAAAGACAAGAAGTCACTTGTGTGTCTGTTTGGAATAACCATTACATGACCAGATGTATATGGGAATTTATTCAACATCACAAAGGAGTATTTTCCCCTCTTTACGATGTGATATGTTTCATCGTTGTTCTCAGATAAAGCATGGCAGAAAACGCAGTGATTTGGTTTTTTGCTTTTTATGAATTTGTATCTCCATGGAGCAAAAAAATACTTCATTGGCTCCTGTTTTCTTTCTCGTACTTTTCAATGACTCGACCGGTTGACCTGTTGATTGCTATTGCTGTATTGATAGACTCATCAATACTTTTTTTGTCGCCAGCAAGGATTAATCGAGAGTTTTTATTGTTACTACCTGAAAGAATGATTTGAATAATTGTGACTTCATCAAGCATTGAAATAGCATTTGCCGATGAGATTATGACCTCAAGATTTGGACTTTCAAAGATACCTGTGTCAATATTTTTTGGTAGCTCAAAGTGTTCAGGACAAATTGTGTCGATCACAACAGGTCGAATATTTCTGATTTCAGAAACTCTGTTTATAGAAGAAATCTTTTCAGAAACAGATTCGATAATGTTGTTGAAATCTTTTTTGCCTGAAGAAAAAATAACAACAGAATCTGGAATCCTGTGTTTTCTTGTGTTGATTAAAAAGGCACCCGACCCCCTGATGATGCTCTTTGCGAAGCGAACATCATCAGGGTCGAGATGAATAATTCCAAAACTTATCACTGAAATATTTCGTGTTTTGCTTTATCAATAAGGAATAGATTGGTTAGCGGTTCACGGCTTTCATCAAAACCCATACCGAGTTCTCTGTGTCTTTTGTAACCGTCAAGTCTTTCAAATCCGTTTTTTTCCGCAAGTTTATCTGATGATTTATCGAGGATCTTTCCAAGATTGTTGTTAATAAATGTTGCAAGGAGAAATGCTAAGCCCATGAAAAACATAATCCACATAACAAGCGAGGGGTCAGCTGTAAAAGCTGTCTCAGATGGCCAAGTGAGTCTTGGATATAAAATCTTGTAGGAAAGGTGGAATCCGTACATTGAAAGGAAGATACCAACTCCAAAAATAACCCAGTTTACAATGTTTTTAATAGTTCCGTGCATACCTTTTGCGTTTGCAAAAGCTTTTGATGCTGAGGCAACCAGGGCTGATTTACCTGAAAGTGTTCCCGGGAGGAAGACAAAATATAATCCAAAGAATCCGATAAGTTTTGTTTCAGTTGTGAAGTCGCCTGAGAGATGATAGTAATATGTGCCAAGAATTGTGCAATGATATCTTTTTCCAAGAAGTTTGACTTTTGCAACATTTTCATCGAATCTTTTTGTTCTTCTGAATCCATAGCTTGTAAAGAAAAGAAGGGTGTCTTTGAGCCATAACCAGACAGGAATTAAAATGATTCCGAATACAAGGATTGGAATTGTGAGTCTTAAAAGATAACCCACTAATCCGGAGGTCGCAATATAATCCGCATGTTTGGCGATTCTTACTGCATCCCAGATAAATTTATCAAAATATCCGAGGAACATTATGTATGAAATAAAACCAAAACTTATTGCGTCGATAAATGTTCTTCTCGCCCATCTTCCAACAATATCAATCCATGACATTGAGTGGAACCCAGATTTTTTTCCGAGTACGTAGTCTTTGTAGTAATCGATTGGGAAGGTGAAAATTGAAATCAAAAGGAAGAGAATTGCTCCAAATCCAAACCATGGGTAGAATCTGTTTGGATACATTGCTGAAATAACATTGTCACCGATAAATCTCGAGCCTGTAACAAAAAGAAGAATCAAAAGAATTCCAAAGAGAGCATACTTGACGCCCGTAAGTATTGTCATCTGTTTTCTTGCTGAAAGGTCGACTGGTTCCTTTTCAGGAGAATAGAATTTCATTGTGTAGCTACTTGAGTCTTCGTTGTCCAATCTCTGTCTTCTAGTTTTTTCTGCTGCCATCAAACATTCCTCACAATCTTTACTTTATCTCCATTTGAGAGAGAAAAAGCATTTGCTTCGTCAGTATCAATATGAAAGTCAAGTGCATAACTTTCATGTACTCTTACAATCACTTCCCCAATTATGCTCCGTCTTTCAGTATTGGCGATTACCCACACGTTGTCTTTATCTGAAACACCGACTTTTTCTGCATCGCTTGGGTGCATGTGGATATGCCTCTGAGCTATAATTAAACCATCATTTAATACAACTTCACCGAATTGGCTTTTGAGAGTTATTGCAGGTGTGTCTGCCAAATCACCAGACATCCTGATTGGTGCTTTAACACCAAGCGCGTATGAATCAGTCTTTGATACTTCAACCTGAGTGGATTTACGAGTTGGTCCAAGGATTCTGACACCCTTTATTTCACTCTTTGGCCCTACGAGAGTTACTTTCTCATTGCAGGCGTATTGTCCTGGTTGGGATAGGTCTCGATATTTTGTAAGACCTTCGGGGAAAAGCACTTTCACATGATCTTCTGAGAGATGAACATGTCTTGAGGATACACCTGTATTAATTTCAATGTTCGATACATCCTCAATGTTCTTCTTGATGATATTATTGATTTCACACTGGTACATTGAGCTGCTCCTTGTCTTTTGTTTGTAAGTATTCTGGTAATCTGTCGTACATCTCATAGCTGATTGATCTTATGAGTGTTGTGGTTTCGTTAGAAATCATTTTTGATAGTTTACGGATTTTTTCAAATGCGAGTTTGTAGTGATTATTAGCTCTCTCAACAGAGGCTTCTAGGGTCGAGTTGTTTCGAATAAGTTCCATCAAAGAATCCTTTGTTTGGCTAAATATGTTTCCAATCTTAAGCAGGATAACAGGCAATGTTGCAATTCCCTGTTCGACATCTTTAAAAATCTTTTTGCCATCAGGGCCAACAAAGTCAAGCACGTCATCAATTATCTGGAATGCCATCCCAATGTTGAGACCAAACGATTTCATTAACTCAATTGTGTTTTTCTCCTGGTTGCTTACCACGAATGGCGCGTAAACAGAAAAGGCTATCAATGAAGCAGTTTTTAGGGAGATTGTCGAGTAGTAGTGAGAAATATCCCTTTTTGAGTTGTTGATACATTCGAGTTCCATTGCCTCACCAAGCGTCATTTGGGAAACAACTTCTGAAAACAGACCAAAAAGTTGAGGGCAATTAATGTGGGATAACTCTTGAAGGGCAATTGATAAAAGATAGTCTCCAGTCAGAACCGCAAACCTGTTTCCGTTTGATTCTCTTACGGTTGACTTCCCTCTTCTTGTGTCTGCGTCATCAACAACATCATCATGAACAAGGCTTGCAGTTTGAATTATCTCAACAAATGCACCCATTGAGACTGCAGTTTCAATGGGTAGATTGTTTATCCAAGAAAAGATTAGAACCAATCTCGCCCTGAAACGTTTTCCGTGTTTTTGTGTGTTCAGGCTTAAATGAATGATCCGCTTGAACCATTCTTTTGCGTCTGTTTCAAGTGATTTATCGCTTATTTTATTTATGAGAGAAATTGCCGATTCCGTCGGTTCAATTGCGGATTTTTGAAGTCTCTCTTCAACACTTTTTATGCCTTCTTTTAAGTATTCCTCTAATGAATTCACATTGTGTGATGATATGTTAATCACTAATTCTTTCAAGGGTACGAGCTTGACGAAAGTAAATGCTATCTTAATATAGCTTTGTGAGCGAGTATGAAGTTGAGTCAAAATTTGAAATTATTAGAAATTTCTCAAAGCTTGAGAGAATCATGCTCAGGATTATTGAATCTTCTGGCTACGGTGTTCTTGATAAGGCAACGAAAACTCATATCGATGTTTATTTGGATAATAAATTGGGACTTCTTGAATCTGGATATACCCTAAGAAGAAGGTATAGCGGTATCGATTTAAAAAGCATAACCATCAAAAGTTTGGATTCTTTTTCTGAAGAAAACAATATGAGGATTGAAGAAAAAGGAAAAACTCTTACAGAGTTAAAAAAGAAGTTTGAAAAAAAATTAAAAACAATAAACCAGAAACCGGAGGATGAGGATGTTTATCGGATTGTCTCAAATTTTGAAAACCTCCAACCAATCTGTATTGTTTCAAAGGAACGTCGTGTTATTAAAATAGGAACACAAAAAAGCTTCTGTGAAGTTTGCATAGATAGGTTTTCGTATTTACTTCCGATGGATGATGGAGTATATTTGGAATTAGAGATTGAGGGGTCATCAAAATTTGATGATTTAAGGATAGTAATTGATAACAAGCTTGTGTCTGGCAGGTGGCCGACGCTGATTCCAAATAGGCTTAGCAAATTCGAACGAGGAATGAAAATTGGAGGAGTTTTATGAACCCAACAAGTGAGCGTGAATTAAAACTTGACATCAGGATTGACAGCATCGATAAAGTTGTGGATATCATACCTGATATCTGTTCTGAGATGAATTGGTCTTATAAAGAAAGAATTGATATGATCAATTATGACAGATATTTCGATCAGCTCCTCGAGAATGGAAACTTTTTGCTGAACTCAAATAACTCTTATGTGAGAGTCAGGAAATCCTTGTGGCCAGCAAAAAACAGGCAAGCAGAATTTATTGCTTACAGGAAACTTACCGAAGCTGCATATGGAAAACCCGCAGAGATATACGATTTTGAGATTTCGGTGTTGAAGACCCAAGAGGTCACAGCAGAGCTTTTTAAAGATTATCCGAAAAACCTAATAAGACCTTTTGAAGAGTCTATTGGAGCAGTTGAACATCTCGAGTCAATGCATTTATCAGAAATTGTGAGATTAAGATGTTATAGATCGGTTTGGGTTGTATCAATGGGTTCGAATGAGTCTGACAAAATAAAGATAAAAATTGATAATTTCTCCTTTAAGGGAAGTGACATTAATTTTGCTCAATTAGAAATTGACTACTACTCACCATCATTATTTGAAGATGCAGCAAGATTTGTTAGCTTGTTATCAAAAAAAGTTGATGGCATTGCCTCAACGTCAACGATGTCAAAACTCGACAGAGGTTTATCTCTGATATAGAAAAAGAGGGCGGTAAAAACCGCCCTCTTTTGAAAGTTTAGATAGATTTAGTGATTATTCTACGGTGATTGCCTGAACTGGGCAATTTTCTGCTGCTTCTTCACAGCAACCACATCCCTCACAATCGGCTCCCTCGATAACCACGGCAATTGAATCATCATTCATCTCAAAAACGTCCGGGCAAACCGAAACACATACTCCACAACCGATGCAGGTTTCTTCATCAACTGTTACTTTCATGTTAACTCCTTAAGTCAAGTTTGTGAGGTCAATATATCTTATTGCATATTAGAGTCAATGACTTTTTTTACAATATTTTGATAAATTACAATCTTGGAAATGTTAATGAGCAATATTTTCCCAAAAAAGTGCTTTTCCACCCTTTTTGAGTTTTGTCTTCAACTTGTGCCATTGACAAACGACTTCGTTTGTGATAGATTCTGTCTGTTAATTCATTCGTTATGATCATGTGTGGGTGCAAGGGTGTGTGTGTCCGTGCGTGCTGTTTTATCCCGACTAACAAAATAAAGTAAGGAGCTGGTGATATGAATAAGACATATGCCATCGCTGTTGCTGCATTCCTGATCGTTTTTATGGTCTTTGGAATGGTCGTGACATCTGTAAGTGCAACTGGTCCCGTAGATGGAACAGATGGGTTGGTTGTAGTAGATGAGGAAAAACCAATAGAAAATATTGGTGCTATGGTCGTCGACGTGACTGATTTGGTGTCAGATCACACCGCTGGGTATCTAACGACTCCAAGAAACCAGGAGATTATTCTCAGTAGAATTAATCAGACTTGGGCAACCACAAACCAGAGATTTCCAGATGATGGATCGACGATATATGCTCCAACCGTAATTCTTGTTGCCGATGGAAAGATGATTGGTGAAAGAAAAGAAGGGGAGAGCACATTCAGTCTTTTCGGAGTCAACCAGGCAGTCCCACCGTCTGGTGATATTGATTGGGACTTCATGAACTCATGTGGAACTTCCCAGTCCTCACCAAGCATTCTTTGGGATTGTAATGTCGAAATGCCAAATATCGAGTTTTTCGTCGAAGGTGGAGGAAATGGTGTAGCAGTAAGTATCGAAGATTGTATTACCGATGTTTTCGGAACCCCATTCTTCACACAGACTGTAATCTTCAGAAGAAACGATGGACTTCCACAGGGAGTTTATGCTCAGTATACAAGTTCAATTGAAACACCAATTGGAAGTGGAAATTTTGTCGGATACATTGACCTTCCAACCGGATGTAGCGATGACCCTGATACAATACCAAATTGGTATGATGCAGCAGGAAACGATACAGGTGTTCCATGGCAGGTTACAGCTCGTGAGGGAAGACTTGATGCTCTTACTCATGAGATGATTCACGCATATTATGATAGACTCAATCCATACTATCATCCTTGGGGTGAAGGTATGATCGAGATGCAGGCAATCTTGGCTAGAAAGCTTTGGTGCCAGAGAAACTCATATACACCACCAAACAAATCTACACTTGCTCTTGGTGTACCAACAACCCTTCCATTATACGAGAACCTTAACCAGGAAGGCATTCAGCCTTCAGGCGGATTCTTCTATGACATTACAGGTGGAAACCCAAGATATCCATATCTTATGAACACAAGATATGACGTTTCGGCAACAACATGGTGGAAAGTATGGAGAGAGACATCTCCAGCAATTATTTCTGCCACAAACAGTGCAACATATGGTGCTGGAACATATTTCGTTGATTGGAACTCAGAGTATTGGGATCACTACTTTGCAAATGGCGATGGTGGTTATCCAGGAATCAGAGGCGATGTCGACTTGATGAACAGTTTCACAACCACTGTCCTTGATAATGAGAAGGGTGATACCCTTGTTGAGAATCAGGACTATGAGACTGTTTGGTATGGAGCACAGCATGTCCTTGATGTAAACACTCATACTGGTGGAAAACTCTATGTTCCATTTGGTCCATCAACACCTGCTGGCGGACAGATGTACACAACTGGTGATGATCAGTCAGGAATTTGTGACTTCGGAACATACTACACAGGTGGCCCAACAAATAGTATTTTCTACAGCAATGATAATTCACCATACTTCTATCAGACAATTGCTGGTGGTTCCGAAATTGGTCTCGCTGGAAATCTTAACCTCACAGTCTATTCACTACACGCACGTGGGGGACTTAATCCAGGTGATGATATCACAACTAGAGTGAGTTATCATGATGCACACACTGGTGCTGGCTGGCCAACTGCTACGACATGGACAAATGTTCCTGCCTCAGGTGCAACAATCATGACTTTTGCCGCAACCGGAAGAATCAATTCCGTTGAAGGTGGAGCTTTCTTCCCACCAGCTCTCTATTTTAGAGATACTTCAGTACCAGGTGGCCCACTTCCAAGAGGTGGTTACCAGGCAGTATTCCAGGCAGAAGATACATCTGCAACAACCACAGCTGAGTACAGCGGACTTTTTGCAAACCAAGAACAGTATGTGGGTGGACAGTCTGGTGTCATTGTTGGTGGTGGTGTGAACACTGCCGACCAGATTGCATTTAATATAAATCATGGTGCCTTTAGTGCTCTTGCAGGATTTGGTGGAGATTGTGCTTTTGAGGACAATACTTACTATGATGATGTTAATGGTGGAATTCTTGGTTATGAATTCCAGGGTCAGAATGCTCCATATCCAGACTATGCTTACGCAAATGCTGGTCCATACTACTATGTAAAACAGTTCGTGACCTCATTCAACCGACTTAGTAATAACATCCCACCAATGATCGGTAGATATGGTTTTGCAATGATCGCTCAGTCAACCGATTATTCATATCAGCCAAGCAGAATTTACTTCAACCAGTTTGTAAGCCCTGATGCTCAGCCAGCTCCAACCGGCCTTACTCATCTTGTTTACAGACCAGACTACATTCCATCTGGCTCTACACTCGTTAAGTGTTACATCTATGCTAACTCTGTAGGTAGAAGAATTACTGGCGGATACGAGCACGTTCCAATCCTTGTTAACGGCGGAAGAGCTGGAAACCCAACTTCAGAACTTTGCACTGGTGAGTTCCTTGGAAAAGATAATGAACCACGAAGCAACCTCGAGAATAACTGTGCTTGTGGTGGATGGGCATCAACCCAGTCAACATTTAGATTTGACATAACACCTTATGTTACAAGCTGCTATGATACAATAACAGTTACTAATCTCTATCAGGAATTTGAACCAGGTTCCCCACAAAGATATGGTTACGAAGTTGTAATGATATACGAGAACCAGAATCTTCCTCTCAACCAGGTTATGATTATGGACGGAGCCCTCAGGCTTTGTAACAACCATCGTGATAACTCAAATACTGTTTTCACAGGTTTCAGAACCCCACCAGATCCCGATCAGTGGGTAACTGACGAAGCAAATGCCGGTGCTTATGTTGGAATTATTGGTAACTCTGCTGATAACGGACGCGGAAGATTTGCTGGAACATTCAACACAGAATGGGATTTCTGGGCATGCGGATCTGATATGAAATCTATGGATAGATTCTGGCTCAATCCACTTCCAGCTGACCCAGATGGAACAGGTGGTGCATGGTGGGCACCAGGTTGGATTGGTAGCACTAGCGATGCCAGCAACCCACCAAACAGACCTCCAGGATTCCCAGATCCATATTATTGGGGACCAAGAGCTATGAATCCAACATATGCATCAACCGGAAAACAGTTCAGTTGTGCATGGTTCTGGAACAAAAACTTTACTGTCGTTGCAGCAAAAACTGCACTTATGTGGCAGGATGACCCATGGTGGACATACGTTAACGCTGATTATGATGAAGATAATTCGGATGGTTCATTTGATGGATGGAATAACTATCCACATATCACTGAAACATCAGCTGGATCTGGTATTTACTCCTATCTCGGTGGTAGCGATAGCACAGTGACCCTGAGACCATATCTTGTTTGCGGTGACAACTATTCAGCAGATCTCACAGATGGTAACGGACCTTGTGTTGCAACAGAGTGGGGAAATAACTGGCCACCAAACTGTAACACAAGCACTGCCGCTGAAAGATGTAGATATTCAACTATGTATGGCCCATGGCCAACACCATATTATCCAGAATCTGAAGAGAGAGGACATTTACATGCCTTTGTTCTCCAGGTTCCAATTGTCCCATCACTTTCACTTGAAAAAACTGCATATCCAACTGGAACTGTCCTTCCAGATTCAGTTCTAACTTACACAATCACAATCACAAACGACACTCCTTATACCCAGGAAAATGTAACACTTGTTGAAAACTATCCACAGGGTGTAACATTCCTCGATGCAAATCCACCACCAGATTTAGGTGAAAATATTTGGTCAACCTCGATCAGTGATGATGGAAACCTTGATCCACATGAGAGCTTCTCAGTAATTATAAGAGTTCAGGTTGGACATCTTCCAAAAGGAACAAGACTCCTCAACACCTGTTACACATCAGCTGAAACAGCTCCAAACCCAGCTTATGCACAGTATGAAAACTCATGTCTTGGTGAACCAGAACTCACAATCTCAAAAACATCAAAGAAATTCCTTGCAGTTCAGGGCGACAAGATCAAATATAGACTCAAAGTACAAAATGTTGGTGACAGAGAAGCAATGAACGTTGTTCTTACAGATATGTTCCCAAGAGAACTTGAATATGTAAGCTCAGTTCCAGCAGGATCACTTGGTCTCAACAAAATCACATGG
Source organism: Caldisericia bacterium (assembly GCA_963674785.1). GTDB lineage: Bacteria > Caldisericota > Caldisericia > JAAYUI01 > JAAYUI01 > JAXGMQ01. The sequence continues at coordinate 2,005,928 of OY771555.1, read as the reverse complement.
GCAATCGGTCAGCTTAACCCAAGCCAGACATACTTCGTAGACCTCGTACTCAAACTCAGAGACGATATCAAAATCAACCCAGGTGTCTCAGTAATCAATACTGCAGTTGCAACAAGTTCCGAAGGACTCAAAGTACAAGACCAGTCAGTACTCATAGTCTACAGAAGACCAGATGAACCAGTAACATGTCCAAAACCAGATATCGATGTCTCATATGATGGTGACAAACTCTGTGTCACAGTAGACAGATTTGGTGGATGTAGCCCATACACCCTCAGAATCACATCACTTGAAAACGATGTTGACATCATAGCAACAATCGACAGACCTGCAGAAGAAAAATGCATTGACCTCTCAATCTCAACCGATGACACAATCCAGATCGAACTACAAAACAAATATGCAGGCTCCTACTTCTACTGTTACAAGATAACCCCTGACTCCATAGATGCATCTGAAATACCTTGTCCATAACCTTGTAACAACCGAAGCCAGAATAAACCAATAAATCGTACAAAGCGATAATCCCAACCCCCACCTAAAGAAGGTGGGGGTTGTTTTATATCATCAAGATGGGTGTGAAATATTTTCTCATTTTTTTAATTTTATTCAATTTTTCTAGATGTTTTTTTGGGAAAGGTTGACAGATTTGAATAGTTAGGTAGACTCTGAAAGTGTTATTATGTGCAAGATTTGTGCGTGTGTCGCGAGATACACCCTTTCTTATTGATTCATCAAAAAACTAAATTAGGAGTGTGCAGTATGAAGAAGGTATTTTCCTTTGTCATGATTGCTTTCTTGTCCTTGACGCTTGGTTTTGGTTCTTTCGCCGGAGTTGTATTCGCCTCTGATTCAGTGAATCTAGATGGTGTTATAATCAACGACGAAAGTGAAAGACCTTACGAAAATCCTGGACAGATTTTGATTGATGTAACCGATCTGTTACCAAATGACCATACAGCAGGTTTTGTTGATTTTTCTGAGAGACATAGGGTCGAAATCAGAAACAGAATCAACAATGTTATCTATAATGCTGGTTATCGATTCTCAGATTCTATTGAGAGCACAAGACTTCCAGTTGTGACTTTGATTGCAAATGGACAACCTCTTGGAAACAAACCAGAAACAGAAACTGAGACTTTTGCTTTAAACGCCGTAGGGCAGGCAATTCCACCTATTGGTGATATTGACTGGGACTACACCTGTGATACCTCAGGTTCCCTTGGGCCAAATGATCCAAGATGGGATTGCACATCTGAGATGCCAAATATTGAGTTTTTTGTTGAAGGTGGTGGAAACGGTATTGTTGTTGGAATGGAGGATTGTATTGCTGACGTATTCGGTTCACCATTCAATAGCCAGTCAATTTCGTTTGTAAGAGACAACGGTCCTGGCGTTGGTGTAGCTGCTTTCTACAGAACCTCAATTCCTGATGGTGTTGGTGGCTGGGAAGCCGAAATTCATATGCCAACCGGTTATGGTGCCGACCCAGACGATAGACCAGATTGGATTGATAGTGGAACCGGTGCAGTAATCGGACAGTGGCAGACAAGCGCCAGAAACGGAAGACTCGACACTCTTACTCATGAGATGATTCATGCTCAATACGACCAATTGAACCCATATTATCATCCATGGGGTGAGGGTATGGTTGAGATGCAGGCAATTCTCGCGAGAAGACTTTGGTGTCAGAGAAATGCTTATGATCCTGGTGATATTGCAAATTATGGTGCACCATGGCCAACAGCAGCTGAAAAACAACTCGCAAGAAGACCGCATCTTATGTGGGGTGTTCCAATAACTCTTCCAAACTATGAAAACCTTAATCAACCGGGAATCCAGTCTTCGGGTGGTCTTTACTACACATCACCTACAAACCTCAGATCACAGGAACTTACATGGACAAGGTACAATCTTTCCGCCTCTTGTTGGTGGAAGGTTTGGAGAGAAACTTCGCCAGCCATTATTGATACCTCAAATGCACTGACATATGGTGTCGACACATACTTTACTGATTGGAACTCAAGATATTATGATTATTGGTTCATGAATGGTGGCGGATGGGGAGTACTCCCTGCTGGTATCTATGATAATATCTCCCTTTACAATCAGTTCACAACAGAGGTTCTGTTTAATGACATCGATATGGGTGGAGAGTCAAATGTTGAAGAAGAAGATTTTGAAACCATCTGGTATGGTAAACAAAACATTCTTGATGTAAGAACTCATACTGGGGCACATGTATTTGTCCCAAGTGGGCCATCAAACCCCAATGGTGGACTTGCATATGTTGCCGCTGATGTCGGAAATGAAAATTTCATATGTGATTTTGGTGCATATTATTCTGATGATCAGGGCTCATTTACTCCAGCTTATCCTTTCCTTTATGAAACAATTGCCGGTGGCGTAAATAGTGGAGCTGAGCAGGGAATCGCAGGCGATCTTCACATTGAAGTTATTGAAATTGATGACGATGATGATGAAACGACAGACATAATGTATCATCCAACACATGATGGTTCTGGTAATCCTCCATGGACATATCTTCCTGCATATGGCACAAATATTCCTGGGCTTGCATTTGGAGCGTCAGGCAGACTTACATCACAGGAAGCCGGCTTAACTCTCCCGGCAGGACTCAATTTCATCAATGTAGGTGGAGATGAAGGTGGCTTTATAATCACTTATTCAGTTGATACAGATGGAGATCCATCAACATACGAAGCTGAAGCAGTTACTTACTGGACTGATGAACACAGAGGTCCGGCAATCCATACTGCTGTTGTTGTAGGTGATGGCGAAAATGCAAATGATTATATGTACTTTACATATGATGGTGGTGCGGAAGTTGGCCCGCTTGGTGGCGGTACTGATAGTTCATATTGGGACACGTGGCCAGGAGGTACATTTACTAGTCACAGAATTGCTTACCGATTTGATGGTGTTGGGTTAGAGTTTGATTCCTATTCATACGCAAATACAGGCCCATTTTTCTATCTGCATGTGCACGCTCCTGCAGTCCAGCAGCTTGTTCAGGACCTCCCGGCATATACTGGAAACATTGGGCATGCTTTGCTTGTTCAGTCCACCAGATACAATTCTGCAAACGATGTTGTTGCAGCATCTGGCAGACATTATTATTGCCAGTTTGTAACCGATAGCACAATCCCAGAAACAGATGGACTTCCAAACAAAACTGCAAGACCAGACTATATTCCTTCAAACTCAAATCTCCTTGCAGCTTATCTTTACACAAACGATGCTGGTTATAACCCAGGAACAGGTTGGCAGCATGAACCAATCCTTGTTAACCCAGGTAAATCAATAAACCCATCACCATGGGAGTATTGCTATGGTGAATATATCGGCTCAAACAGAGGTGGAATCCCTGGTAGCCCTGCAAGATGTGATAGTGGTGGCGGAGACGAACTTAACGCATTCAGATTTGATATAACAAGATTCATCGATGATATCTATGATGATATTCATATCACAAATCTCTATCAGCAGGCTCAGTCGGGTGGCGGAAGACTCTATGGTTTTGCAATTCTCTATATTTTTGAAAACGACAACCTTCCACTTTCAAGAATCATGATTTCAGATGGTGCTTATGATGCAGGAAGACCTGTAGGCAACCATGTAGTTTCAACATTTACAGGATTTAGGACTCCACCGAATGTCGCAGAATGGGAATATGATAATAGTGGCGGAAAAGCCTATATTACACATATAGGAACATCAACTGATAACAACCCATGTGGAAGTGATAGCGGAAGCGGAGCTGCTTACAGGGGACGATGGGAACCTGAATGGGATTTCTTCGCGATTGGTTCAGACAGACTTCCAGAAGGTGACCGCTTATGGATGAATCCACTTCCAGCACCAGAAGGTGCATGGTGGGCATATACTGATCCAAACAGAATTGGTGATAGAAGGAATGCAAATGCAGTTCCAAACTACGTTCCCGCAACACTTCCTCCTGGATTCCCAGCAGACTATAGATTCAGCCCAAGGGCATCTGCCCCAGAGTGGTATTCAGCTGGTAAACAGCTTGCCTCACAGTGGTTCTGGAATAGACCATTCAGCTTTGGTGGTAACAAAACTGCTATCGCCTGGACTGAAGACTCATATTGGGATGAATATGTCCATGTTGATTATGCAAATGATGGTTCCGCTTGGGGATGGAATCTTGAACAGAGAGACTTTGGTGACCCAGCTTATGACCCACTTGTGAATCCACTTTATGATCCACTAACACATGTTGAAAATTCTTATCTTGCTGGTAATGATACAGAGATTTGGTATAGACCATATGCAGTTTGTAGCGATGCAGAGCTTGTTACGGTTGACCCAACCGATGAGTTTGATTTCACTGACGGAGTTGGACCATGTGTACCAACTGAGATTCCAAACATGAATACTGGTCAGCAGCCATCTTGTAACTGGGATTATTACCAGAATACAAGAACAAGAACTTGTGGAACTGTAACAGGTGCAGCCTACCCAAGTGCTCCACATCCACAGCCAAAATATCCAACCACCGAAGAAGAAGGCGGAGCACACATTATGCATCTTCTTCAGGTTCCAATCATTCCATCACTCTCAATTGAAAAGACTGCATATCCAACCGACACAGTTCTCCCAGATTCAGTTATTACATATACAATTACAGTTTCCAACGATACTCCATTTACTCAGCAGAATGTAATTGTTACCGAAAACTATCCACAGGGTGTAACATTCCTCGATGCAAATCCACCACCAGATTTAGGCGACAACATGTGGACAACCTCAATCAGTGATGATGGAAATCTTGACCCATATGAGTCATTTACAATATCAGTAAGAGTTACTGTTGGTCATCTTGAAAAAGGAACAAGACTCACAAACGTTGCTGTTACATCCGCAGAAACCGCACCAGAACCTGTAAATGCACAGTACACTAATGTGTGTCTTGGTGAACCAGAACTCACAATCTCAAAAACATCAAAGAAATTCCTTGCAGTTCAGGGCGACAAGATCAAATATAGACTCAAAGTACAAAATGTTGGTGACAGAGAAGCAATGAACGTTGTTCTTACAGATATGTTCCCAAGAGAACTTGAATATGTAAGCTCAGTTCCAGCAGGATCACTTGGTCTCAACAAAATCACATGGGCAATCGGTCAGCTTAACCCAAGCCAGACATACTTCGTAGACCTCGTACTCAAACTCAGAGACGATATCAAAATCAACCCAGGTGTCTCAGTAATCAATACTGCAGTTGCAACAAGTTCCGAAGGACTCAAAGTACAAGACCAGTCAGTACTCATAGTCTACAGAAGACCAGATGAACCAGTAACATGTCCAAAACCAGATATCGATGTCTCATATGATGGTGACAAACTCTGTGTCACAGTAGACAGATTTGGTGGATGTAGCCCATACACCCTCAGAATCACATCACTTGAAAACGATGTTGACATCATAGCAACAATCGACAGACCTGCAGAAGAAAAATGCATTGACCTCTCAATCTCAACCGATGACACAATCCAGATCGAACTACAAAACAAATATGCAGGCTCCTACTTCTACTGTTACAAGATAACCCCTGACTCCATAGATGCATCTGAAATACCTTGTCCATAACCTTGTAACAACCGAAGCCAGAATAAACCAATAAATCGTACAAAGCGATAATCCCAACCCCCACCTAAAGAAGGTGGGGGTTGTTTTATATTTATAATGTACTTGCATTAAAAAAGCCCCTCAAAGTGAGGGGCTTTTGTTGTTGTTTGATTTTTATTTTGAATTACTCAAGCTCAGATAGGGCAACTTTTATCTGGTCAGCATCAGGTGCTTTGCCGTGCCACCCGGCTTCATTTTCCATAAATGATACACCTTTGCCCTTGACAGTATCCGCGATTATTGCTTGAGGTTTGCCTTTTATCTCTTTTGCTTTTTTGAAACCATCGAGGATCGATTCAAAACTGTGTCCGTCGACTTCAATTACTTCGAGTCCAAATGATGCAAGTTTTTTGTTCAATGGATCGATATTCATAACATCCTTAGTAAAACCATCGATCTCTAGACCATTCTTGTCTACAATTATCGTGAGATTATCAAGTTTGTAGTGGGCTGCTGACATATAGGCTTCCCAGACTTCACCTTCTTGGTGTTCGCCATCACCAAGGATACAGTAAACACGATGATCAAGTTTGTCCAGTTTTGCGGCGAGTGCCAACCCTATTGCAACAGAGATTCCTTGGCCAAGGGATCCGCCTGATGATTCGATTCCGGGAAGACACTTAATGTGAGGATGTCCCTGTAGACTTGATTTGAACTTTCTGAATGTATCAAGGTCTTTTGGATCGAAAAAACCTCTTCGAGCGAGAAGAGAGTATATAAGCGGAGTAACATGGGCTTTTGAGTAGATTATACGGTCTCTGTTGGGATTTTCTGGATTGTTGGGGTCAATGTTTGCAACATCAAAATAAAGTGCCGTCATGAGGTCAGTTGCCGAAAGTGATCCACCAGGGTGACCTGATCCAGCACCATGAACCATCGAAACAATATCTTTTCTAATTTGCTTTGAAACCTGCTCGAGTTCTTCGATTTTGCTCACTTTCTAACCTTTCCTGCAGTTCCTTTATAAAATGGCTTCTTGATTATTTCTGCTTGAAGTTTTTTCCCGCGAATATCAACCTGTATATTTTCGCCTGATTTGTAGCCTTTTCCAAATGGAACATATGCCATAGCTCCAATATAACCAGCACTTGGGAGCATTCCGCCAGAGGTTATAAAACCGATTTCTTTATCTCCATCAAAAACCTTATGTTCGTGTCTTGGAATTCCGCCTTTTTCGAGCATCTTGAGACTGATGAGTTTCATTTTTCTACCATCTTCTTTGTATTTTAGGATGGCATCTTTCCCAATGAAATCTTTTTCAAAATCAAGAACAAATTTCTGACCAGCATCAAGTGGACTGATAGTTTCACTGAGCTCATTGCCATAAAGCCAGTAGTTTACTTCAAACCTGAGAGTGTCTCTTGCACCCAGTCCGATTGGCTGAATATTAAACTCTTTACCTGCTTCCATGACAGCCTTCCAAAGCTCTTTGGCGTACTCATTTTTTACATAGAGCTCAAAGCCATCTTCACCGGTGTACCCAGTTCTTGCTATAAGTGCAGGCATTCCACTGACCTTGTTTTCGGTGAATGTAAAATATGGAAGACTTGGTGCATCAAAATCTGTAATTTTCTCAATCACCTTATAGGCATCTGGTCCCTGCAGTGCGAGTTCAGCGTATTCATCTGAAAGATTTGTTACTTTTGCACCATCTGTTTCATGGGACTTGATCCATGCAAAATCTTTATCAACATTGCTTGCATTCACAACCAGGAAGATGTTGTTTTTGCTTATATAGTGAATGAAAAGGTCGTCAATCACACCGCCATCTTTGTTGCAAAGCACTGTGTACTTGATGTCACCAGGATTCATATCTCTGACATTGTTTGAACAAACCGTTTCTGCGAGTTTTACAGCATCTTTTCCCTTGATTTCGATCTCACCCATATGTGAGACATCAAATAAACCAACATGACTTCTTACAGCTTCGTGCTCCTTAAGAATTGATGTGTACTGGATTGGCATTTCATAGCCTGCAAAAGGCACCATTTTTGCGCCTGATTCAACATGAATATCATAAAGTGGAGTTTTCTTCATCAAACTTCCTCCTTAATTGGAATTCTTTCCTACATCAGTTTCTTCCTAAGAATCTTAGTAAGTAATTTTGAAGTATCAACTGCGTCTCTTGTATCTCCAATTGCACCGAATTTTCCATATTTTCTGACTGGTATTGCGAGTGTGACAAGTGGGATTCCAGCATGAATGTTATTCATTCTTTGCTCTGTTACATTTAACCCATTTGATACTGTTACTTGAAGTGGGATGTTGCTTGAACTTGCAATTTCTTTAATGAGGTTGTTTGTAGGATAATGTCTCATTATGTCCGAGCCATCTGCAATCAACACAGGTCCGGCTCCTATTGAAATACTGCCTTTCTGTTTATGGACGGGTGTATCCGTTGCAGTTGCTACGCAGAGGTTGATTATGAGGTCTGGTTTTTCCTTGTTTGTGATTACTGCTGCTCCGCGTCCGCCAATCTTGTCCTGGACAGCATATGCGAAAACAAGATTATTCTGTGTTTGTCCAACTTCATTTGCTGTTGCTATTGAAACGGCGATTGGAAGTTTGAGGTCATCTCTTCCAAGAATCGAATTGTCCTCTGCTCTGGTCGGGATATTAAACGATGTATGATCACCAATATCAACATATTCAGCAGACTGTTTTTTATTTTTTGTTCCAATATCTATGAAGAGTTTGTCGAAGCCAGTGATTTCTTTGATGTCCATATTGTTTTCGACACCTACATATCCTGAGATTCCTGATGGAAAAACAACTTGTCTTCCGAGAACATCTGAAATCCTCAAATTACCTGATGGATAAAATCTTATGAAGCCATCTGATTCGATGTAGGTGGCAACAAGCGATGGTTCATCCATTGATGAGACTATTAATACCTTCGTCCCCTCTCCCTCAACTCTGCATGTTAGATTTCCCATGAAATCCATTTCACATATCTTTGGCGCTAGTGATTCGGTGACAACCTCTCCGAGAAGGTTTTCAGACCCAGATGGCGAATGAATGTGAATTAGTTTGTTTATTGTATCTATCATATTACTACATCTCCATCATCAATTCTTTTGATGAAAGCTTTTGTTAGCTTAACAATGTTATTTGCATCAGATTTGCTCATAAGTGATACAGGGGCGTGAATATATCGACATCCTGCTGCGATAACAACACATTTTGTGCCACCGTTTTCGTACTGCATTATTCCAGCGTTAGTGCCACCTGTGACTGTGCCTTTATATTGATACTGGATTCCTTCAATATCTGCGGTCTCTTCAAGTGCTTTTCTGATGTACCTTGGAATGATGGTGCTTCTGTCTTCAAAGGTGAGCACTGGGCCGCCACCCATTTTTGTACAGACCATGTGATTTGCAACATCTGGCATATCTCCCGCTGCAGTTCCTTCAAGCTCAATAACGAGATCGGGTTTAAATCTTCTTGCAGCAAGTCTTGCCCCAACCATTCCTATCTCTTCACCCATTGTGAAGCTAGCAACAAGAGTGCAGTCTGTCTCAAGCTCTGTAAAAACCCTTGCAATAGCCCAGCAGCCAAGCCTGTCGTCAAATGATTTCCCTTTGAGAGTTTCTCCCCAATCTTCAAACTGGGTATTAAACATTATTCGAGTGTTTTTTGGGGCTATTGATATTGCTTCATCTTTGGAGTTTGCCCCGATGTCGATCGCATGCCCTTCAATGGGAGTTGTTTTGTCTCTCTGGGTAATGGGTTTTCTGAGTTCACAATGTGGTGGGGTGGTTCCGATTATTCCTGGAATTCTTTCTTTACCAATAAGAACGCTTTTTCCAGGAAGAACTCTTGGGTCGAGTCCTCCTGCACCTCTGAACTGCAGGTACCCATCAGAAGTGTGCCCAACGACAAAAAGACCAACTTCGTCCATATGACCATCAAGCATTATGACAGGTTTATCTACTTTGCCTTTTTTTACGAAATATAGACTTCCGAGGTTGTCAATCTCATGCGGTATGTCCATTTTGCTGGTAATGTATTCTATTAATACATCTCGGACTTCACTTTCAGCTCCAGGTGGTCCAAAGACATCTGAAAGTTTTCTTAGTAATTCCATTATGCCATCAGCCCTTTCAGATTCTCTGGTACTCCCCTTAAGAATTCATCAAGCACAGAAATGCAGTCGTAAGCCATGTTTGCATCAAACATCTCGACTGGTTGATGAAGGTTTCTAATTGGCAGGGAGAGGATTCCTGATGGACAACCAAGATCGGTGAAAATATATTTTTTTATCTCGCCACCAAGTCCTTCAAAAATCATGTTATTTGTTTTGATTTTTAGGTTTTTTGCGGTTTCAAATAGGGCATCTGAAATCTCTTGATTCATCAATGCACCATTTCCGATATGGAGGTTGTTGATAATCTCTGAATTATTGAGAGTTTTATTACCAAATTGGTTTGCGCTGAAAGTGTCAATTGATAATGCTATGTCTGGTTTGATGTTTTCAAATGCAAGTGATGCCCCCATGCTTCCGATCTCTTCAAATGAAGTACAGGCAAAAATAACATTTACTGGAAGATTGACATTTGCAAGCTTTTTTGCAAGCTCGATGAGTATCTCAACACTAACCTTGTTATCAATTCCAGTCCCGGCAAACCTGTTGTTTTTCAGTTCAAGAAACTGTTTTCTATAAAGCACAGGGTCGCCGACAGATATCGATTCGATAATTTCGGCTCTTGATAAACCAGTATCAACGAGAAGACCATCAATTGGGTTGAGCTTCGCTGTTTCTCCAGCACAAAGAAGATGAGGTGGTTTGCTTCCAATGACTGCGGGGATATCCTTCTTACCTTTAACAACGACTTCTAATCCTGGAAGAACTTTTTTAAATCCAGTGTTTTCTGTGATCGTTATGAATCCCTCTTCGGTGATACTTTTTACATGCATGCATATTTCATCACAGTGGGCTGAAATCAGAATTCGAGGTTTATCGTTTTTGAGGTTTCCAATTATTCCGTATGCGTTTCTTCCATCGCTCCATGTTTTTAAGTTGGAGCCAGAAAGAACCTCTTTGAAAAACTCTTGAATTTCACTTTCGTATCCCGATGGAGAGTTGATGAAAATGAGTTTTTCAAGGTTATCGATCAGAGGTGAAAACCTATTTCTTTTTTGATTCATATGAATCAAACCTTTCCTTTATGAAGGTCAAAGCTTCTTTTTCTGTTTGAATTTTTCCAAGAGCCTGTGCTTCAAGTAGGTCAGTTTGTATCTTTCCAACCATCGGACCAGGTTCAAGTGAGAGTTTTTTCATTATGTCTTTACCGGAAAGAATTGGTTTTGGTTTGCCAATTACAATTGACTCAGAGATCATTGCCCTTATGAATTCAGCATAAGCTTCAAGTGAACCCCAGGGTAACATCTCGGTTGCATAGGCATCGGCAAGAGCAATTAAAAGACTTGGGATTGCAAGATAATCGAGGTCTCTGAAGAATCTGTAAATCGCTCGTTTTGAGACCTTATCAAGTTTGGCGAGGTTGTGTGGTCTCATGTGTTCTTTGACGAGTGTCTCTGCAACGGCGATCTCTGCACTAGAAAACCTAAGTTTTTTCATGCGCTCAGAAATCATTTTTGCTCCAACTTCATCGTGACCAATGAAGTGAACATTATCATCAGTTGTCATGGTTTGTGGTTTACCGATGTCATGAAGCAGAGCAGTTAACTTAACAATAATGAAGAGAGAATGACCTCCACCGATTTCTTTGCAGAGCAGCTCTCTTGCCGAGTCTGCATGTTCAAGAAGTACATCATCAAGGTTGGCCATTATATCTTCAAAGTACTTGTATGTCCAAAGAAGGTGTTCTGCAAGACCTGTCATTTGGGGTGAGTTTGATGGCACCCGTTTGACCTTTGAAAACTCGGGTAGGATTCGATCTAATAGATGTGATCTATTTAAACCCTCAAGTAATCGAAACGACATAGGAGCTTCAAAAGTCCAGCAAAGCTCTTCTCTTATACGTTCCATACTTGTTGTGTTTATAAGATGTGAATGCTTGGTAATCATTCTGAGCGTTACAGGATCAATTTGGAAGTTAATGTCAGCTGCAATCCTAAAAGCCCTGATCATCCTAAGTGGATCGTTGATAAATCTTTCTTCGTTAAGGGTTCTTATCAGTCCTTTTGATAAATCCGGTAATCCTTTTTGCGGATCGAGAACTTGCCATGTTTTGATGATGATTCCGATAGCGTTTATCGTGAAATCACGTGTGAGAAGGTCTGTAATGTTGCCCTCTTTCAAAGGTGTGATATCGACATGTGTGCCGTTTTTCACCATACGATGAATGTCCCTATCTTCATCCAAAAGAACGTGGGTGAAACCTTTTTCAGTAAGTATTCTTACCAGTTCAGTTGTCTCCGGAGTAGCAATATCAATGTCTTTGGGGGTTCTTCCAAGAAGAATATCCCTAACAGTTCCACCAACAATCATAGATTCAGGGTGAATTCTTATATCCCCGACAACCGATTTTAAGACTTCTTTTGCCTTCTTTATCAACTCTTGTTTTGACAGTATTATATTCACGGCTAATATATTACATATTTTCTGGTGATTGTGAAGTGAGTAAAAACGAATTTTACATTTCAAATTGGTTAATTGGAATTCTAACGGTTTTGCTCCTGTTTTTCGGGGTTTCTTCCGTTATTTCAATTGGATTAGAAATTGATGATCAGGTTGAGGTTTTGACAACCTACCACAAGAATCTGAAAGACATTTCTTTTAGGTTGATATCTTTCTATGATACAAGACTCAATGATGGGGAAATATACTCTTTGGAGTCGAGAAGGGTCGTTAAAATAACCGATGGCAAAGATTCTTATAGTTTTTTTTCAAAAGATGGTGTTACTCCAGAAGAAGTAAAACTCAATATTTCAAAATATGACAGATTCGAAAAAGTTTTAAACCCAGAAACAGGAGTTTTAGAACAAAAACTGATCAGAGTGAGACATGAAGAACGAATAGAAGATATTGCTATTCCTTATGATTTTATCTATAAACCAGAAAATCGAAATATCGGAAAAGAAATAATAATAAATAATTCTGATGCTGGATTTGTTATTCAAAAAAAATATCTTCAAATTTATGAAAACGATGAGTTTGTGTCCGAACAATTAATTTCATCAACAAAGGTTAAACAATCAGTTGGAGATTTTTTATCTGGAAAAAATTCGGGGATACCAGCATTTTATGAGGATATGCTTGTTTTAGAGTCAACTGCATATACTCCAACTGTCGAAGAATGCGATTCTGATCCTACTGTTTGTGCGACTGGACTAAAATCTGGTTTTGGTGTTGTTGCAGTTTACCCGAAACAGATTCCATACTATACTCAGTTATACATTGAGGGGTACGGTTATGCCATTGCTGGGGACTGTGGCGGAGCAATCGGCCCGGGAAGAGTTGATGTTTTCTTTTATGATAAAAAATCAGCTCTTTCGTGGGGAAGAAGGAAGGTGAAAGTTTATGTCCTCGGACGGCTTGAAAGCATTAAGAAATGATCTAAACGAATACGAAATCCGACTACGAAAGAAGTATGGTCAGAACTTTTGCCATGACAAAACAATAATTGACAAGATTATCGTCTCATCTTCGCTTGATAGATCAGATTGGATTTTAGAGATTGGTGCTGGGACTGGTTGTCTAACAACCTCGATTGCAGAAATTGTTCATAGTGTTATTGCGGTTGAAATTGATACAAATCTTCGCCCCCTACTTCTAAGAAACACAGAGGAATTTAAAAATATAAGAGTTATCTTTGATGACGTTTTGCAGTTGGATATGAGATCAATGAATCCAACGAAGGTGATTGGTAATCTCCCCTATTATTGTGCATCTGCGATAATCAGACAGTGGTCAAATCAAGTACCGACAGCAAATGCGTACTTTATGTTGCCGGATGACATAGTAAATCATCTCAAAGCAAAACCCAAAACTCGTGAATATACAGCTTTTTCTGTTTTTGCTCAGTATGCATTTGACACAAAAGTTTTGTTCAAAGTGCATGCAAGTTCGTTTTTCCCAAAACCAAATGTTGGTTCATCTTTTGTGAAATTATCTCCCCCTGAGATACCAAGACTTCCGGTTGTTGCTGAGGAACATTTTTTAAAGGTTGTTGAGGGAGCATTTATGCTTCGAAGAAAGATGCTTGTTAATTCACTTACCGAGGCTGGTTTTGCCACCCAAGATGTTTATTCTGCGATGTCTTTTTTAGGTCTTGATAAAAACATTAGAGGGGAAGAGCTCACAGTTGAACAATTCAAAAGACTTGCCGGTTTCATCCCAGTTTAAATCATACGCAAAGATAAACTGGGATTTGTATGTTTTCCCGAAGCCTGTAGGTTCTTCTCTCCATCAGATTGATTCGATAGTAAGTACGATCGATTTGTTCGATGAAATTAGTCTAGAATTGGCTGATGGCAGTGGTGTTGAGGTTTTTTGTGATGTTGCGCCAGGTGAAAAAAATATTGTATGGAAAGCGGTAAACCTTTTTTTTGAACGTTTTAATATCAGCAAGAGAGTTACAGTAAGAATCAAAAAAAATATCCCACATGGAGCTGGTTTAGGTGGAGGTTCTTCAAATGCAATGTCAACCATTCTTGAGCTAATAAAGCTTTTGGGGATTGACGTCTCTGATTCTGAGATAGTTGATATTGCAAAAAAAGTTGGTTCAGATTTACCAATATTTATGAACCCTGGATGGATGAGAGTTTTTGGGACAGGTGAATTGATAGAGAAATTGAGTTTACCTGAAAAAATACTTGTTCTATTTTGTCCTGAAAAATCCCTTTCTACCAAAGATGTTTATGAGGAGTTCGATAGGAATCCTGTTAATGCAGTGATTCCTGAAATAGAAAAAAGAATAACTCAGCCATGTAATTCTCTTTTTGATGCCGCAAAAAGATTGTTGCCTGAAGTTGAAGAAATTATAGAAAAGATAAATAAAACTAGATTGTTTGAGGTGGTTTCAATGACAGGTTCTGGTTCAACCATTTTTGCAGAACCAAAAGAGAATCATGTCTTAGATGAATCTGTTATAAAAAAACTCAACCTCAAGTATTATCTGACAAAGACTATTTGTTTTTGAATGCTGAGATGGCATTTAAAAGCTTATCTGTGAGGCTGATAAGAACCCTTCTTGAAAGCTCTATGTCAAGATAATTTTCTAAGTTATTACAGAAATCTTCGATGTCAGCAATATCGTTGCCAATCTCTTGCAGGTGTTTATCGAAGAATGTGCTTTTCCCTTTAAGCTCATCTCTCGAGATGTCCATCAGCTCATCGATAAGAAGGTTGATGCTGACAGGTGTTTTAAATGGAATACCATACTGCCAGGTTGTGAGCTCAGAGTAGAGGTTCTCTGGTATTTCATAGATATCCAGAGATGCAGAAGGATCACTCATAAGAGTCACAGCTTTTGCCATGTTTTCTGTCACTGGAGATTCGTTAATTGGGTATCTGTCGTTGATCTTTCCTTTTTCAGTATCAAGAAGATTTCCTGAGGAAACATACAAAATGACGTAGTCATTTGGGGTTGTAAGACAGATGCTTCCAGTAAATTTTTCATAAACCATTCGATTAAAAAGCTCATCGATAATGAGTATCTGTGGGTTAAAGTTTCTAAAGACTGGGTATCTTGAAAAAAGTGCAGAGAAACACTCAACAACAAGAGGGTCAATATCTGCAACCTTATAGGCACCGGTTGAATTCTCATTTTTATGGGCTTCCTCGGCTTTGTTTAAGGCCTCGGTTCCAAACTTGAATTCCTTTTCAGATTGGTATGTCGATATAAGAGGTCTTCCTTTGTAAAGAAGGACACCAAATGTAGAGTTTGAGAAATCTGCTCTGAGGATTCCTGATTGTAACCTGGTTCTCATGGTGTAGATAGCGTTAGATGGGTTATCAGAGTAGCTGTCTTCAAGAGGAGCAAAATCTCCATGTTCGGGATAAATTTTGGTAATATCGATCATCTTGGTGCCTCCACACATTTTTTAACAAGATCAAGCAATTTGCTTGAGGATGTTGGACGTGATGCAAATATTGTGGAATTAAGACCAATACTTATAAGTTTAAAAATCCCCTGGGTAGGTGAGACGAGAACCATCGCTGGAATTTCAGCTGTTCTTGGGTTTGCCCGAAGGCGGTTTAAGACCTCAAACCCGTTCATTTCTGGAAGAACGAGGTCTAGAATAATAAGGGATGGAGTCCCAAGAGGTATCTTTTTGAAGATATCCTCACCGCTTGAGCACGAGAAAAGGTAATACCCCTCTTCATAAAGCGGTTCAAGCGCCATCAAAACTCTCTTTCTTGCTTCAACAGTTTCCTGAGCAATTAAAATGAGCTTTTTCATCCGGGGAACCTCCATCCCTAATTGTTTAATCAAAATTATTAGCTACGTTTTTTCTTTCTCTGTCCTGGTCTTCTCTTTTTTGGAGGAGGACCAGATTTTTTTACTAACTGTGCCTTTTGAACTGGAGCATCAGAAACTTCTTCTTCAACGTCAATCTTCATGTCTTTGACGCCATTGTTTCCAGAAAGATTATATGTTTCAGCTTCTCCACCGGCATATTTAGCACCAGCATTTTTCCACACAACAAGCAATGGGGCTGCAATGTAGATTGATGAGAATGTTCCGGCTAAAAGTCCAAGGAAGAGGATGAGTGTGAAGTCAAGAATTGTTCTTCCACCGAAGAAAAGAAGAACCAGAATTGAGAAGAGGGTTGTTACAGAGGTATTGAACGATCTCATGAATGTCTGTGTAACCGAGAGGTTGATCATTTCTGGATAGGTAATCTTCCCAAGCCAAAGTTTTGAATTCTCACGGACACGATCCATGATAACAACTGTGTCTTGAACGTCGTAAGATATCATCGCCAGAAGTGCCGCTACAGCTGCAAGATTGAGTTCGACCCAGAAGAGTGAAAGCACACCGAGAACAAAGAAGAGATCATGAACAAGACATGCAATGGCTGCAACAGATGCCTTTGGTTCAAATCTGAATGCGATATAAAGGAAGATGATTGAAAGAGCCCAAAGAAGAGCTTTCCATGCAGTTGCTTTAAGTTCATCACCGATAACTGGACCAATTGTATCGATTCTCTGCTGATCTTCGACTTCTTCACCAAACCTGTCATGTAGGTCATCGATTACAACCTGAAGTTTTGTTTGTGATGCTTCCTGAGTTCTGATGAGGAGTGAGTTTGCAACCTTTACACCAGCCTCTGTCGTACCAGCTTTTCTCTGAACCTGGATGGCTCCAACGGAAATACCGTGTTTTGAGAAAAGTCCTCTGACTTCGGCGATAACAGCTGAATCTTCCATTGCTTCACCATTTTCAACAAATGGTTCTTCGAATGTAAGTTCAACAATTGTTCCACCAGTGAAATCAAGTCCCCAGTTCCATGGCTGACCTGAAATTTTCTTGGTGATGAGTTTAGATGCTTCAGCATACTTTGCACTTGGTGAGTCAACTGCAGTTCCGTATTCACCCTGAAGTATTGTTGAAATTTCCTTGTACTGAGCATCACTGATGCTGTCAGCCTGAATCTCAATAACATTCTGAATGTCCTGATAGTCTACTGCTGCGCCTGTTTCTGAGTTTTCTTCGGCTGCAACGTTTACCTTACTGATACCAGTTGAAATTGATGCATTGACAAGTTCCATGTCAACGATAAGTTCCGCCGACTTGGTTGTAATATCTGCTGACTCGCCTTCGATTTCATTTTCAAAAACGATGTGTGCAACATCAACAGACTGTCCTGTTGTTGCCCATCTGAATCCAATCAATAATGCTCCAACAATGATTACTGTGATGAAACTGATCATAAGGATTCGGAGTTTACCGATAATATCCCATTTTTTTGGATCCCAAATTATCATTTTCTACCTCCTACTCCATAAAGGAAGTCAAACATTTTTGAGCCTGGAGCAGGTTTCATAAATTTTGTCATCATATCCATAAGGAATCTTGCAACAAAAAGAGCTGTGAAGAAAGATGCAAAGATACCAAATGCGAGTGTGACCGCGAATCCCTTTACGGCTCCAGTTGCGAGCCAATAAAGAACACCGGCACCAACAAGGGTTGTGAAGTTTGCATCAAAAATGGTTGAGAAACCTTTTGAGAAACCATTTGCAACTGCTGATGTTGGAGTTTTGCCTTCTGCAAGCTCTTCTTTGATTCTCTCAAAGATGATTACGTTTGCGTCAACCGCCATACCTACAGATAGGATCGCTGCACCGATTGCTGGTAACGAGAATGTTGCACCAACAAGGAGCAGAAGTGCAAGGTAGATACATGCGTAGATTGCCAGTGAAATAACTGCAAAGAATCCCATTCCTCTGTAGTAGAAAAGCATATAGATTGCAATAAGGAGGATTGCGATAATTGCTGCAAGTCCGACATTATTTACGGTATCCTGTCCAAGGGATGCACCAACAACTCTAAGTTCTGCTGGGTCTGCGTTAAGCTGTAATGGAAGCGCACCACCCTCGATGAGCAGAGCATTCTGGGTTGCCCATGCTCTCTGTGAATCGAGATCTCCGCCACCACTTGTGATAACACCAGAACCAGTTTCAATTGGATCATTGACGCCTGGACTCATGAGTTCGTCTTCGTCAAGCCAGATGGAGATTGTATTTTTTTCATCACCCTTTGGATATCCAGCTGCTTCTCTTGTTGCGTCTGCAAAAAGAGTTGTACCCTGAGCATCGAGTTCAAATGCGATCTGCCATTCATTGCCTGTTCCACTGTTTCCTTGACCAAAGAGTGCTTTGGCTGACTTAACATGTTCACCGGTGAGAATTACAGTTCCATCGTATTTTCTGAACTCAAGTCTTGCTGTTCTTCCAAGAATGGAGAGAGCGAGTTCTTTATCCTGATAACCTGGAAGGTCAACAAGGATACGATTTTTGTTTCCCTGACGCTGAACAATTGTGTCGGCAACACCAAGACTATTGACACGGTTCTGGAGAACTGCAACAGTCCTTTCCATTGCTTCGTCAGTGATTTCACCTTCAGCAGGTTTCTCTGCTTCAAGTACTACGTGAACACCACCCTGAAGGTCGAGACCTAGGCGGTATGGGTATTTTGGACCCACAACTGTTTTTGGCTGTCCTGATTCAGTCTGAACCGTTTTCTCAACAGTGAGTGTGCTTGGAAAAAATGCCACCCAAACTGAGAGAGCAACGATGAGCAGAATGAATACTAATCTTGCCCAATCATTTCCTTTCATGATTACAACACCTCAATAAGTATATCAATAACTTGCCTATAGTAATTCATATATCGGTGACAAGTCAAGAAATTTACTGATAATCAGAATTTTTCCTTGACCAAAATCGTACCCATGTGATAGGATGAGCTTATGCAGGAGATAACACCTATACTTGAGATAAACTTGGATAAGATAGCACAAAATGCTGAAAAAATCATAAACATTTGTGAAAAAAAAGGTATTGATGTTTGGTGTGTTACTAAATCATTTTTAGCAGATAGAAGAATTTCCGAGGTGCTTTTGAAATGTGGATGCAAGGGTCTTGCTGATTCCAGAATTCAAAATCTACTTCGATTGAGGGAAAGCTTTCCTGATGCAAAGTTGATGTCAATAAGATCACCAGGTTTTTCATCCCTTGAAGATTTGGTGAAAAATGTTGATGTCAGCCTTCAAACTGATATTTCTACAATAAACCGAATTTCAGAGATTGCCGAAAAATATAATAAAAAACACTCCATAATTCTTCTGGTTGAGCTTGGTGACCTTCGAGAAGGAATACCAAAGGATCAATTTTTGTCGGTTGTTCAGTCATCGATGAATCTCAATGGTATTGAGGTTGCAGGAATTGGAACAACTTTGACCTGTCTCTCAGGTGCGATGCCAACAATAGAAAACCTTGGTGAATTATTAAAGATAAATGAACAAATAAAAACTGAGTTAGGAGTAAGCTTTCCAATTGTTGCAGGTGGTGGATCAAATGTTTTGCCGATGGTGATTGATAACAGTATCCCTGATGGAATCAATGAGCTCCATGTTGGTGAGAGTATCGTTTTGGGGACAAATGTTCTCACAAGAGAATACATACCCGGATTCAATATTGATACATTCAAATTGGTTGCTGAGGTAATTGAATGTTATGATAAACCATCAAAACCGTGGGGTAAATTTGCCCAGAATGCGATGGGTGAAAGCCCAGAATTTAAAGATATGGGTGTGCGGAAAAGGGCAATTTTGAATGTGGGAAAACAAGATACAATCCCTTCATTGTTGACACCGCTTGATGATGGAGTAGTATTAATCGACGCTTCCTCTGATCATATGGTTGTTGATGTGGAGGATGCAGGAATGATAAGAACCGGTTGTACCTTGACGTTTAGACCTGGGTACTCGGCGCTGCTCCATTTGATGGACAGTGATTATATTATTAAGCGTTATGTAGGAGGATAGGAAGAATGGCACATAAGAAATCGAGTGGTTCTGCGAAAAACGGTAGAGACAGTAATCCAAAATATCTTGGTGTGAAAATTGCTGATGGTCAGTTTGTAACTGCCGGTGGAATTATCGTTAGACAGCGTGGAACAAAGATTTATCCAGGTATCGGAACGGGTCTTGGAAAAGACCATACAATCTTTGCAACAATCTCTGGAACAGTCCATTTTAACAGAATGGGCAAAAAGGGAAAACGTTGCGTTGTTGAACCAGTAGGCTAATGTTTATTGACGAGGTAACTGTAACCGTTCAGGCCGGTCGTGGCGGAGATGGTGTTGTTGCCTTTCGTCGAGCAAAATACGAACCAAAGGGTGGTCCATCAGGAGGTCGCGGTGGAAGAGGCGGAGATGTTTATCTTGTAGCTGATTCCAGTTTAAGCGACCTTTCTGACATTAAGGACAAACCATTTCAGAAGGCAGACAATGGCAAACCTGGACAGGGTTCCCAAAAAACAGGTGCATCAGGTAAGGATCTTTTCATAAAGGTACCTGTTGGTGTTACCGTGTTTACTGATCCAGAATCCACATTTATTGCTGATCTTGTTGAAGATGGTCAAGAATTCCTCGTTGCAAAAGGTGGCAGAGGTGGACTTGGTAACGTTAATTTTAAAAATGCTCGAAGGCAATCTCCACACATCGCAACTGGTGGCGAAAAAGGTGAAAAGTACAGGCTCAGAATTGAGTTGAAGCTTCTTGCAGATGTCGGTCTTGTTGGACTACCAAATGCTGGTAAATCCACCCTTTTGAATAATATTTCAAATGCGAGACCAAAGATTGGTGATTATCCGTTTACAACACTTGAGCCATCTCTTGGAGTGGTGACACTTCCTGATTGGAGTAGGTATACTGTTGCAGATATTCCTGGTTTGATTGAGGGCGCATCGGTTGGTAAAGGTCTTGGTTTAGAGTTTTTGAGACACGTCGAACGATGCAGAATTCTAATGTACCTTATCGATCTTTCAGAAGGTAATGCAGTTGAAACACTGAAAACCTTATGGAATGAAATTAAACTCTACTCAGAAGAAACATATGCAAAACCAGCTTTTATTGTTGGAAACAAGATTGATATTGTTGCCGAGGATACAGAAAAAGAGTTGAGAGAATTCGCTGAAATCAGGAATATCAAGTATATGAGTATCTCTGCCAAGGAGAGGATCAATACTGATGAATTGATGCAGATGATGGGTGACAAAATCATAGAAACCCCAGCGCCAAAAACTCAGGTCACAAATCAAATCAGATTGATCGTTCCTAAGAGAAAAATTGACATCACTGTTGTCGATGGTGAGTTTATTGTTGAATATGAACCTCTCGAGAGAATTATCCACGCAACAGACATAAATAGCGTCGATGGTAGAGCATTTGTTCATAGACAGATGGAGAGAGTTGGTATCGAGAAGAAACTTAGAACCATGGGTGCAGCAGATGGAGATATGATTGTAATCGGTTCAGAGAGGTTTGTGCTTGAGTAGAATTGGTATTCTCGGCGGCTCTTTTAATCCACCAACTTACGCACATCTTCAGCTTGGGATTTTTGCAAAAGACCAGTTTTTTCTTGATAAGATTCTTGTTGTGCCTTGTTCTGTTTTTGGTTTTTATAAAGATTCAAAACCAATTGCTGAATTTCACAGGTATAATATGTGTGTTTTGGCTATTTCTTCTCTTGATGGATTTGAGGTTTCAGATGTCGAGCTTTTCGAAGGTAGACCAGTTTTTGCGTTCGAAGGTGTCGGAAGAATCAAAGAGATTTACAAAGGTAACGAACTCTTCTATATCACTGGAAGTGATTCAATTGTGACTTTGCCGAAATGGAAAAACCCTGAAAAGGTTGCAGAAAATGTTGAATTTATTGTTGCCGAAAGAGGGGATGTTTCTTTCAAAGAAGCAAAAGGTGCGATAGATACTTTGCCAGTTAAGACGGATTCGCATAAATTGGACTACCCATTAAACAGTATTTCTTCAACTTTGGTTAGGAAAAGACTAAATGAAGGTTTGACATGTAATTGTTTAACACCTTTATCTGTACTAGAATACACTAGGTTGAATGGTTTATACGTATAAGGAATAAGGAGGATTATTCTGGAAGCAATAATTAGGGAACAGGTGGACAAGCTCAAGGAAACACTTGAGGAGCTTAAAGCTGTTGATATTACCGAAATTGATCTGACGGGAAAATCACCGATGTGTGATTGTTTTCTGATTGCAACGGTTGTTTCGTCCCCACAGACAAAAGCTATAATTACAAGCTTGCTTAAAACGGCGAAAAACTTAAAAATTAAAAATCGAAAAGTTGAAGGCGATTTTACGTCAAGATGGGTGCTTCTCGATTTTGGAGATATAATTGTTCATCTGATGGAAAAAGAAGAACGAATATATTATAACCTGGAGGAAATATGGAAAGATTTAGAAAAACCGGAATAGTCTTTGTTTTGATACTTTTAGTTGGGTTTGTTTCATTCGTTTCATGTGGTGCCGAAAAAAGTGCTGTTACTCACACGTTTGAAGTTGCTGAGAAGGAGTTTGAGCTTCGAGGATGTACTTGGAGTGTTGAAATACCAACAAGAGAAACTGTCATTTTTCAAACACTCGAAGATGACACAACAGGAACCCCATATTATCCCGAGCAAGGATTCTTCTATATTGTCAATGTGAATATCAATCCAGGTGAAACGCCATATTTGAATCTAAAAGATGTACGATACCAACTGGTTGATGTTCACGGAAATGTTTATCTTCCCGCAAGATCATTTTCAGCAATGGCTGAATACGAGAAAAAGACTGGGCTAACATCACTTGTAACTGCAAAAGGAATTATCAAAAAACAGGTTGATGGATTTGTAATGATTGATGGTCCTGGAAACTTGCTCGGAATTACACTGGAGATATTTAACACTGGACAGACCCCTGAAGAGAAGATAGCGATTGTTGATTTGAAACAATGAATATAAAAAATTATTCTCTGATTCTCGTTTTGGTCATTTTGTTTGTGTTTGCTGGATGTACTACAAGTCTTGAGGTTGGAATTGATATGGATTCAAAGTGGGCAAACATCCCAATGACAGATGATTACAAGTTGTATGCCCCGAACAAAACTTTGGAGTTGATCCCTGGCTTGATGATGAAACTGAATTCAGCAGATGCGCTTGTGTCAATCCCTGTACATTCAGAGGAAAGCCCATACCTTGATATTTACGGTGAAAAAGGACGTTTTTTGGTGTACCACATCTCTGCGTGGAAAACTGGAGAGATCACCCAGGATTTACCGCTTATGATGTCGATCAATGTACTCGGGTGGGCTGATGAAATCTTGACTGATGAGCATATCATCGAGACCGCCGAAAAAACCTTTGGTGTTCCTTTCTTAAGACCGGAACTTGTAACAGAAGACAAGCAAGATTTCTTCCTCTGTTTCCCGACTGAGGGTGCATCACTTGGTTGGATTTTGCATGTTTACAAAGAAATCAATGGAGAGCTGTTCCTAGAAAAAAGAATAGATTCAGGAATATAATCTTTCCTAAGATTGTTTTAGATAAATGAAAAACCCCCGATGATCTCCATCGGGGGTTTGTTTTTATAAATAAGGCGGGGATTATTTTGTGTAGTCGTAGAATCCTTTTCCTGATTTTCTTCCAAGAAGTCCTGCTGCAACCATTTTTCTAAGAAGTGGGCATGGTCTGTATTTACTATCTCCGAGTCCTTCGAAAAGAACTTCCATGATGTTAAGGCAGGTATCAAGTCCGATGAGGTCAGCAAGCTCAAGTGGTCCCATTGGGTGGTTCATGCCAAGTTTCATGACTGTGTCGATGTTTTCTTTTGTTGCGACACCTTCCATGAGGCAATAAACAGCTTCATTGAGCATTGGCATGAGCAGACGGTTGCTGACAAATCCTGGGAAGTCATTTGCAACTGCTGGAATCTTGCCAAGTTTTTTAGAAATTTCATCGATTGTATTATAGACTTCGTCAGATGTGAGCATTCCACGGATGATCTCGATGAGCTTCATGATTGGTACCGGATTCATAAAGTGCATGCCGATGAAGTTTTCTGGTTTTTTGTATTTTGCTGCAAGTTCTGTTATTGAGATTGTTGATGTATTTGTTGCAAGGATTGCTTCATCTGAGAGGGTTTCGTTGAGCTTTTCGTAAATTGAGTATTTGACTTCACGTTTTTCAGTAACTGCTTCAACAACAAGTCCACAATCAGCGAGATCTGAAAGCTCTGTTGTGAGTTTGATTCTGGCTAAGGTTGCATCTGCATCAGCCTGTGTGATTTTTTCTTTTGTAACCATTCTGCCAAGGTTTTTTGTGATTTTTGCCTTTGCTTTATCACAAAGTTCTGGGGTAACTTCAACCATGGTTACTTCATATCCGGTTTGTGCAAAAACGTGGACAATACCGTTGCCCATTACGCCACCACCGATGACTCCGACTTTTTTAATATCCATTATACTCTCTCCTTATACAAGCTCAATTGCCATTGCAACAGCACCACCGCCACCAAGACAGAGGGTTGCAAGACCTTTTTTGCCACCGGTTCTTCTGAGATTTCCTATAAGTGTTGCAATGATTCTTGCACCCGAGCAACCAATTGGGTGACCAAGAGCGATTGCTCCACCAGCAATGTTTACCTTGTTCCAATCCCAGCCAAGTTCTCTTCCGTCTGCAAGACACTGGACAGCAAATGCTTCGTTTGCTTCGATTGCATCAAAGTCGTTGATATTCATGCCTGTTTTTGTAAGCACTTTTTTGACAGCTTCGATTGGAGCGAAGAAAACATCTTTTGGTGCAAGATGAGCTGATGCGTAATCAACAATCTTTGCGAGAGCACCATGTTTTTCCATCATTTTTTCTGAACCAACGACAACTGCTGCACCACCATCAGAAAGACCTGGTGCATTTCCTGCTGTGATTACACCTTCTTTATCAAATGCTGGTCTGAGTTTCTGAAGTGTCGCCATATCGGTTGGTCTTGGTGTTTCATCTTTTGCAAAGATTATTGGATCTTTTTTTCTCTGTGGGATTTCAATATCAAATGTTTCCCAATCAAAATATCCTTCCGCAAGTGCTTTTTTTGCTTTTTCCTGCGAGTTAAATGCGTATTCGTCAGAATCTTCTCTTGAGATGTTTGCTTTTTTGGCGGTGTACTCAGCGAGATTACCCATATGGACACCTTCGAATGCACACCAGAGACCATCTCTTATAACTCCATCAACGAGTTTGCCATCACCATAGCGATATCCGCCGTATCGACCATTCTCAAGAAGATATGGTGCATTAGTCATTGATTCCATACCACCTGCAACAACAGCTTCCGCTTCACCGAGTTGGATTGCCTGTGACCCAAGCATAATTGCTTTGAGTCCAGAACCACAAACCTTGTTGATTGTAAGTGAATTAGTTGTTTCCGGGAGCCCAGAGTGAATTGTTGCCTGTCTTGCTGGGTTCTGACCAGCACCCGCTGGCACAACCTGGCCCATGATGACTTCACTAACCTCTGATCCGTCGATTCCTGCTCTTTTTACTGCTTCTTTGATTGCAAAAGCTCCAAGTTTGGTTGCTGGAAATCCTGACAAACTTCCCATGAATTTTCCAATTGGAGTTCTTGCTGCTGATAAAATGTATCCCTTAGACATAATCTCTCCTTCCGAACTATGTTTATTTCTCGAGGGGTATTCTACATGATAGATAAAATTTTACAAATCTATTTATTGAGAAGACAGATGGATTATATTGACCAGATTATATGATAATTTATACTTTCATGTGTGCGTGTGAATGTTAAATCTTTAAAAATGGAATTTTCAGACAAGGAAGTTTTTTCTGATTTGTCTGTGCGATTTGATTCTGGAATATCTGTTGTTTTGGGCTCAAATGGCTCTGGAAAAACTACTTTGCTTAGGGTTATCTCTGGGCTTCAAAAACAAACAGAAGGTGAATTAGAGTTTGTTGGTTTTTCGAAGGGTTTTGAAACTAATGAAATGAAAAGTATATTTCTCTGTTCCCCTGATGTTTCTCTTTATCATGAGTTGACAGTTGTGGAAAATATTAAGCTTGTATCAAACCTGAAGAAAAAAGCATTTCCAGATGTTTCAGGTTGGGATATTGAAGATCACCTCGATAAAAAATATGGCGAGCTTTCATCAGGATACAAACAACGAATAAAGTTGATTGCATCATTCCTGATAAACCCTGAGGTTTTATTACTTGATGAACCTGAGCAACATATGGATGAAAAGGGAATTTTGAAATTGACAGATGAAATTGAAAAAAGAAATCGAAATGGTTTGATGACAATTATTGCTACAAATCATCTTTGGAGAGAGTGGAATGTTGTGGTCAAACTTTAAGACACTTTTGGTCAAAGATATAAAGCTTCTTTTCAAAGGTGGAATGTTGATTGGATATGCATTTGGAATTGTCGTAGTCATGTGTATTTCTGTTGCGCTTCCAATGTCAAAAATCTCTGTTTCAGAGGTTACAGTTTCAACCCTGATATGGATGGTTTTGTTTTTTTCATGTTCTGAGGTTTCTCAGAGAATTTTTCTTGATGAGGAAACAAAAAAAACCGCAGACTTGATGAGACAACTTGTTCCACCATCAGTTATTTATTTGAGTAAGGTTTCCGCAAATTCGATTTTTATTTCAGTGATCTCTTTGGGTGTATCAACACTTCTAGTGTTTTGGTTTAAGTTATCATTGACTGTTCTACCGGTTTTGTTTTTGGTGATGGTTTTTGGAAGTTTTGCTCTTGGTATCACTCAGGGAATAATAAGTTATTTGGTCGCAAGGGGGGCTGCCAGAGGTTCGGTTTTCCCGATTGTTGCTCTTCCAATTATTTTGCCGGTACTTATATCACTTATAAATATTACAACTCAAGTCTTGGAATCTAGTCCTGTTTCGTTTACACTTCTTGTTGTTGTTTTGGCTCAAGGCTTTGCTGTGTTGATAACAGGAATTTTATTCCTTCCATATCTTGAGAAGGGTGTATAGAAGATGATTTTATCAATAATGAGAATTATGACTCCGATAGTTATTATTCCTTCGCTTTTCTACTGTATTCTTTACTCGCCAGTGGAAAAAGTGATTGGAATAACCTACAGATCTATTTTTTTTCATATCCCGTCTGCGTGGATTGCGGTTGTTGCTTTTGCAGTTTCTCTGGTGGGGTCAATATTGTTTCTCACCAAAAATGATTTGAAGTATGATCGGTTTGCACATAGGTCTGTTGAAATCGGTTTGCTTTTTTCTATTATTGCGACACTCACAGGTTCAGTTTTTGCTTATTATACCTGGGGTTCTGCATGGAATTGGGATCCCAGAGAAACATCAATTATTATACTCATCATAATGTATGCCGCATACTTATTGCTGAGAAACTCGATTTCAAAACCGAAACTAAGACCTCGAATCGCAGCGGTTTATTCAATTATTGCGTTTTTAACGGTTCCGTTTTTGGTCTTTATTCTTCCTCGAGTTACAAGCTCTCTTCATCCTGAGTCAATTGGAGGAGGAGGTTTAACGGGTGGAATGTGGATAGGACTTGCTGGAATGCTTATCGGTTTTACTTTGATTTTTATTCTGCTTCTTGATTTGGCTGTGAGGATTGATAAAGGTATGGAGGAGAAATTATAATGAATGCTGTTTTAATAACATCAATAACTCTTTTTGCTGGTGTATTTGTTTACCTTGTGATTTTAAATATCAGATTGAACAAGAGACGATAATATATGAAAAAAACGCGTATAATTATTGGAGCTGTTATTGTTGTGCTTCTTGTCACGGTTTCCATTTGGATGTTTGTGATTTCCTCAACCCCATACACTCAAGATTTTAATGAAGCAATGTCTGGAAAAAGAGTTCAGGTTTGGGGTAACATTGATAAAGATTCAATCATTGGAAACAATTTCTCCATTATCAGCGAAAAAGGTGAAGTTTTACCAGTGGTGCTTTTAAATCAAATTCCATCAAACATCGAACAGGCTGATTCCTGTGTTGTTACAGGGGTTTGGACAGATGATTTTTTTGAAGCAGAGTCGATTTTGTTGAAGTGCCCAAGCAAATATGAAGAAAAAGTTGAGGAATGATGATTGGAAATATTCTACTTTATTTAACAATTGTTCTTACTATTGCGTCGATTATCTCTATTTCAAAAAGATATTTGTCTAAACCATTGATAATCGGTCAATCAATTATCTCAGTTTTTATGATGGGCTACATGATTTGGGCGTTGGTCTCTGATAATTTTCAAATCAGATACGTGTTCCATCACTCTGAAAAAGCACTTCCCTGGATTTACAAAATATCAGCTCTTTGGGCTGGTGATAGTGGGTCACTAATCCTTTGGTCAGCGATAATCTCTATTGTTCTCCTTTTCTTGGTTTTGAAAAAGAAAACTGATTCAAAGACGATGATTACAGTTCTTATTTTCCAGTTGTTTGTTCTTTCATCGATTGTTTTTACGAATCCATTTGCAATGTCTTCGAAATCATTCATAGATGGACAGGGACTAAATTTATTACTGAAAAACTTCTGGATGTTGAGTCATCCACCAATAACCTTTATCGCATATTCGCTCATGATTGTTCCATTCGGCCTTACTTTGAATTTTGCTTTATCCAAAAATCAATCCGCTGATTCATGGAGAGACCAAATCAAACCATGGATTCTTGCAACCTGGTTGTTTCTGGGTGTGGGAATTGTTTTTGGTGCAATCTGGTCATATGAGGTGATTGGATGGGGTGGTTACTGGGGTTGGGACCCTGTTGAGAATGCAACACTTATCCCGTGGCTTTTCCTCTCTGCAGCCCTTCATTCACTGCCGGGGAATAAGAATACAAGACAGAATCTCAGATCAACAGTTGGATTCACACTTGCAAGTTTTGTTTCAATTGTTCTTGCTGTTTTCATCACAAGATCAGGGATTCTATCAGACGTTTCAGTCCACTCATTTTCAGGTCAACCTCTCTCAATAATCCTGACCATTTTGCTCATACTTTCAGTTCTGGCTTCAATTTTTGTTTGTTTGAAACTGAAAGACAAAGCTGAAAAAACCGAAGAACCGCCACTGCTTAGCAAATCATTTCTGATTGGTGCTGGTAATCTTGTTGTTTTGATTTTCTCTGCTGTCGTTTTGGTTGCCACATTTTGGCCAGTTATTACAAAATTGATCGGTTCTAACCAAGTCATTTCGACAAGTTTTTATTCAGTAATTCTTGCACCTGTTGGGATTCTTCTTTCTGCTGGAATTGCATTCACTCCAATTTTTAAGTGGGGAAAAACTGAAAAGGATTCCCTTCCTAAAAAACTCATCTCGCCGATGCTTGTTGGAATAATTGGAATCTGGTTACTCTATGAGCTTGGTGTCTTTATACCTGTTGTTATTATCTTGGTCTTCCTTTCTGCATTCACGCTTGTTTCAAATGTGATGCAGATGAAAGCTTTAGGTTGGAAAAAGTGGGGTTCAAACATTGCTCACATAGGTCTTTCGATTCTTATTGTAGGGATTGTAGTTTCTTCAAATTTCCAGTTTATCAAACAAGATATTTTGAGGATCAACCAGAAAAGCGAAGTGATTGCTGATCGTACTTTGGTTCTTAATAGTTTCAGTTTGGTTAATGATAATGGAGACTATGAAGCAAGTGTTTCGATTACTGATGTTAACAACAATGTAACCGAAGCTAAGTTGACTGGCATAATGGATAAAACTGGAAGTTGGGTTGTTGAACCATTTATCAAGCGTGGGATTGTTTCAGATGTAATTCTTGCCCCTGGGAAACCCGAACTTGGAATCCTTATGGCTCCATCACTTGGAGAATCTGTTGATGGGAATGGATACTCCCTTTTCCTCACAAGCATCGATGATAAATCTGTTGAGGTATCCTTAGCTGATGAACATGATGCTTGGGTATTAATTTTTGATAGAAACAATGACGACACAACTGAACTTCTTGAGCCAACCGAAAACCTTGTTATTTATCTTGAAGAGGTTGGAAAAGACTACGTTCGAGCAAGAATCACTGACATGAGGCCAGATGTTGGCAATACTGTAATGTTGCCAATTACATTTTCTGTCAAATATTTGATTTCTTTTGTTTGGATTGGTATGATTCTAATTCTGATTGGTATTTTGTGGGCACTAATTATGAGAAACAGGAAAAAAGAGACTATTGAGCTTGAGAGGATTGATGCGTAAGAGAAGATTTGTTTTGATTTTTCTTACCATAATTCTTGTGATTGGAATTCAAGTTCCAAGTGGTGCTGATTTCCCAATTCAAGAAGTTTCGATGGTTGCCAAATCAGATGGAGTAATTATAAAACCGCATGTTGTTGGGCGTAATCAATTTGAAACCTTCCTGACCGAAGAGACCTTTTCTTTTGGTGACTCGCCAAATGTCTGGGTGCAAAAGCTCAATAATGGTGATATATTCTTGTATTTCAGACAGGAACCAGATGCTCCTGGTAGAATCATGACTTTCGATTTTCTTATCCCTGGTGAAACAAACAATGGGAGATGCTGGAGACACAAGTATATTTCGAGATCAAGCGACCTTGAGGATGACCTTGAGGTAAAGTATGTCCCAGCCGATGTGAACATGGTCGTGGATTTTTCTGAAGGAATTACATTTGTTGAATTTGGTGAGTGGCAAAGGTCGATTTTTGTTTCCTGCCCGGGAAGATTTAGAGATCAGCCGGTTTCACTTCAAAGAAAAGTGAAGAAGGCTTCAACTGGAAAAATAGTTATCCTTCCAGATAAGATCACCCTAACAATTGAGCTTGCCCAAACTGATAGCGAATATGAAGAGGGTTTTATCGTTTTTTCAGATAAAAGACTCATTGACACTCAAAATAAAAGGTCACTTAAA
This sequence comes from Caldisericia bacterium, assembly GCA_963674785.1. GTDB lineage: Bacteria > Caldisericota > Caldisericia > JAAYUI01 > JAAYUI01 > JAXGMQ01. The sequence goes on along the minus strand of OY771555.1, from coordinate 1,974,896 downwards.
GCACTTATTGCAACTGACCTTAATCTTGTAAAAATGCTTAGAAGAGATGGATGGTGGTATACAACAAGGGTCGGCGACTACAAGGGTTCTGTGGAGAATTGTTACTATTTTAACCCTGGTTTTTATCCTGCAGAAAATCTTATCTCCTGGTATTTGCAGCCTTCCAACAGACTTTTTACTGATATCGTTCTTACAAGTATGAGGGCAGCTGTTCAGGAGATGCCTGAAAGTGGTTACCATAGAAGCCAGGTTATTCCATTGATGTTTTGGCGATGGTACGGTTTGACAAACAACTACATCGATACCCGATTTGCAACAGATGGCAGCAGATTTCTGATTAAGTGTGCAGAAGAGCTTGGAAGTCCTGATGCAAAACTGCTTGCCACAAAATTGGGTGATGAGTTTATAAGAGTTGACGATGACCAGAAAACACAGATGGGTGAAGGGTTTTTCTTTTATGATTACATCACACCTGAGCCACTCGGAGTTCAGATGCACACGTCTTTGAATCATGCATTATGTGAGATCAACTATTTCCTAGAGTTATACAAAATGTCCCCATACGAGCGGTTTAAAACTCAAGCAGAAAAAGTATTAGTCGCCATTGACGAAACCTGCGATGATTGGATCAGACCAAATGGTGATCTGTGGTACGCATATTTCCCCGAAACAGATTCCTTCGGCAGAGATGACTACGAGGAGTTGACTCTTCTTGATCTCAAAGAAACACAGGAACTTCATGTGGAAGTTTTTGGTCATCCAAGAGAGAGTATCCAAAAACTGCTTGAGTCAAAAGAAGAGTTTTTGAAGAATCAGGAATAAAACTGAATTTATTCCTCCGATTCAGTGTCAATTGCTTTTACTTTATTTTTGAACCACTCTAAAAATTCAATGAATTTTTTTAGAGCGTTCTTATTCATCAAGGTTTCCATTTGGATGGCTGGTCTTCCATCAATTCTGTTTTTATCGATCTGGACTCCTGGAATGGAGTTGATTTTTTCTAACATTTCCAATCTTTCCTTTTCGCTTTTAAACCCCTTTCTTGCAAGCAATTTCTCGAATTGGAAATTGATCCTTCCATATGTCCAGTAGATAACAGGGCAGTACCAATCGTCATTTGTTTGGATGTAAGGTGAGTATGAACCATCCTTGATTCCCCGACCGAAATCATCCTTGAAAGCATTGCCTGATACCCATTCGATTATTGGTTTCATCACCGAACTATAGAGCTCCTGATTGTTTTTATCTATCACTCCATCGCAAAAAGGAATTTTCATTCCACCTTATTGATTTGCTGGGTTTTTCAGAATTAAGTTCATCAAAGAATCTTGTGAATCTTGTTGAGTAATGGTTTTCTGAATATTTCTTTACTTCAACACCATAAACAAATATCCCATAAAATCTATATTCTAGGAATTCAATTATTGTTTTGAGTTCAGGAGGAATTTTATCTGCAACAAAGACTAATCTTACTTCTCCTGAGTCATCTCGGAGATTTTCAATAATTTTTTTCCAGAATAATTGAACATCTTTGTTACAGAGAAAATCTTTCATTTTTATTTTAGGGCTTATATTTTTAGATTCCAATCTTTTTGAAAGATTTTCGATGAGCATTTCTTCAGTCAAATATTTAGCACTATTTGAGACATAATCCAGCATTTGGGCTACGACTTCCCTGTAAATTCTTGAATCTGAACTTTGTTTTACTTCAACAAAGGTTGGTATTCCGTCATCCCCAACAAAGAAATGATCAATTGACCACCTATTACCACCTTGTAGCTGATCGGGTATCCCCATTTCTCTTGAAATAAGCAGTAGTTTATAATTCTCATCTTTTGGGATTATTAGCTCTGGTTTTCCGGCAATTAATTCTTGAAGTTCACTCTCGTCCATGTATTTTTCCTCGGATAATTCTGTAATTTCATTACCAATTCTGCTATAAAATCTATCGCCCATGTCGCCTCCTTTATCAAGTAACATTCTATACTCTTTCGACACTGAATCAAAACATACAATTCGGATTTATTATTTTATGGGTTTTATTTGAGTTTCAAAACATACTCACGAACATTATTTTTGGAGAATTATAAAGTGAGGAAACAGGATAATATTCAATATCAATGGGTTTTTTGAAACCATAATCTTTTCGAGTGCTTCCCAAATGTCTGCAAAAATAATTCGCGAATCATGGGTTTTTTGGAGAAATTCGCCTACTTTTTCTGGCTTTCATTGAACTTTCACCCATAAAGTCACTTATCTGAATCAAACATCTTCTGTTACCTAAAGCGTTTCTGAGCGATGCTTTTGTGGCGACTGTCTTTGTTTGGGTATTTATTATTTTTACCGATATCCAAATCCTTGGCACAGAACAGAACTAGTCACCAATTTTATTAATCTTAAATCTCGATTGTTGTTGCACAAAGGATATTTTGACTGCGAGCGATGTCGTATCTTGGAACGTCGAGGTTTGATTTAATGCTTTAATTGTTTATTCCAGTTGTTATTTGCCTTCACCAGATGTAATATTTTCCGAAGATCCTTCAAACATTTCGAAAATACTGTATGTTGAATCCAATCTTCCTAGCATGAGTTGCTTCCTGAGTTCTGTTTATGAGAAGACAGTTAAGGTAATTATTAAAAAAGGCGACAGATATTCTGTCGCCTTTGGGTTTTCTTAAGTCCTTGATTCCCGATCGGAGTCGGGAATGATGATGTCTTTTAAATCATTCCAAGGAACTCAGCAAAGCGAACTGAGTCGAGTCTCTCGGAGCTTGTTTTTCCCTGCATGAAGAGTGAGAGATATTCAAATGAACCGGCTTTCGAGTCTGTTCCTGACATGTTGAATCCGCCAAATGGCTGTGAACCAACGAGTGCACCTGTGCATTTTCTGTTGAGGTAGAGGTTTCCAACGTGGAATTCTTTTTTTGCTCTCTCAAGGTTTGCACCTGTGTCGCTGAAGACTGCACCTGTGAGACCATAGATTGTGTTGTTTGCAATCTCGAGGGCGTGGTCGAAATCTTTTGCTCTAAAGACTGCAAGGACTGGCCCAAAGATTTCTTCCTGTGAGATTCTTGCCATTGGGTCAACTTCGTCGATGATTGTTGGTTCAATGAAGTAACCTTTTGAATCATCATATTTTCCACCAGCAACAAGTTTTCCTTCTTTTTTGCCGATCTCAATATATTCGGTAATTGTTTTGTATGCGTCTGCTGATGAGACTGGGCCTAACCAGTTATCACCATCTCTGACATCACCCATCTTGACTTTCTTTGCTCTCTCTACAAGTTTTTCGACGAGTTTGTCATGCTGTTCATCACCAACAACGATGATCCTTGAACATGCTGAGCATTTCTGTCCCTGGAATCCGTATGCTGCTGCGATTGTTTGCTCTGCAACAAAGTCGAGGTCATGATAGTTTGCATCAACGATCTGGGTGTCTTTTCCGCCCATTTCAGCAACAACACGTTTAAGCCAAATCTGACCATCATTTACTTTTGCTGCTCTTTCGTTGATACGTTTTCCGACTTCCATTGAACCGGTAAATGAGATGAATCTTGTGTATTTGTGGTCAACGATGTAATCGCCAATCTCTCCACCTGAACCTGGGATAAAGTTGATTACGCCATCTGGAATTCCTGCCTCATGCATGACTTCCATGAATTTGGCAGCAATAACTGTTGAGATTGAAGCTGGCTTAAGAACAACAGTGTTGCCTGTAACAACTGCTGCTGTTGTCATACCTGCAAGGATTGCAAGTGGGAAGTTCCATGGTGGGATAACGACGCCAACACCAAGTGGAATCAGCCAGTAGTTATTTTCTTCGCCAGGGATTGCTGGGATGTCGATTGGGCCATCCATTGCTTCCATGACTCTTCCGTAATATTCGAGGAAGTCGATTGCCTCTGCAGTGTCAGCAATTGCTTCAATCCAGTTTTTTCCTTCTTCAAAAACCATCCAGGCTGAGAGTTCGAGTTTTCTTCTTCTCATGATGCCTGCGGCTCTGTAGAGGTAGCTTGCTCTCTCGCGTGCAGGAACTTTGCTCCATGTTTTAAATGTTTCATGGGCTGTCTGCATTGCCTGTTCTGCGAGGTCTCTTGTTGCTTTGCTACATGTTCCGGTAACCTCGTCTTTTTTGCTTGGGTTTACGGATGTGATTTTGCCTTCTGTTTCGACTTCTTTTCCACCAATGATGAGAGGGTAATGATGGCCAAGGTTTGCCTGAACAAAGTCAATGGCTTCCTGCATTGCTGCTCTTTCATCTGGATTCTTCATGTTCAGATATGGTTCATTTATGAAATCTATCCTCATGGGTACTCCTCCATATGTTGATTTTTACACTCACAGTATAGAGATGGTATGTTTTCTGTCCATTATAACAAACCTTCAAAGAGTATTGCTTGATATAACCTTTCTTGGGGGTAAAATGTCTCTCGAGGTGAAGATATGTTTGGAGCAAAAGAGATAATAATTATTCTCGCCATTGTGTTGGTTTTGTTTGGATCTAGCAAGATTCCAGAATTTGCAAGGTCGCTTCGAAAAGGAATTGATGAGTTTAAGAAAGTTGGAGACGACTTAAAAGAGGGGCTTGAAGACACACCGGAGAAAAAATAAGGTTGGCTTCAGATGATTTAAAGGCGATTTCTGAGCATATTGATGAACTTAGAAAACGTCTTATGTGGTCTTTATTTTTTATTTTGGTTTGCGGTGTTGTCGCTTGGTTACAGTACGATAATATTTATCATTTCTTCACAATGCCCGTTCCTTCACTTGGTGTCCCTGAGATACAACTCCATGCCCTCAGGATAACTGAAGCATTTAGTACGCAGATGATGGTTTCTGTTATTGGTGGACTTGTTGGCGCCTTCCCTGTTTTGATATATAACATTTCAATGTTTATTCTTCCAGGTCTCACAAAAAAAGAAAAAAGAGCTCTTTACGCCTACCTTCCCGCCATGATCATCCTTTTTTTGACAGGATGTGCTTTCGCAGCTTACCCGATTGTACCTATTGCCAGAAAGTTTTTCCTTGGTTTTGGTGGTGAAGGACTTGAAAAAATTACTTCAATCTCCTCATACATTGATTTTTCAGCACTCATTGTCTTTGGGATGGGACTAGTCTTTTTGTTACCAGTCGTTGTGTTGTTAATTACATCAATTGGACTTGTTACACCCAAAGCAATTTCGAAGGCCAGAAAAGGTGTTTGGGTCGGCATCCTTATTGCCTCTGCTGCTGTTGCACCCAATGATGGTCTTTCGATGATTGCAATCTCAATCCCCGTTGTTTTATTGTTTGAATCATCCCTATTGATCGCTCATATCAAGTATCGTAGAAAAAAGAAGACTGAAATCATTACTGATTAGAAGGAGGTCTTACTGTGGTAGGAATTATAGGTGGTTCAGGTGTTTATAATCTTTCTTGGCTTGAGGATGCTAGGGAGCAGGAGATTGAGACAGATTATGGAAGCGCCCTCATAAAGGTTGGTTATCTACAAGATGAAATCGAGGTTGCATTCATCACCAGACACGGAAAAGATCACAAGCTTCCACCATCTGCAATCAACTACCGGGCAAACATAATGGCACTAAAGCAAATTGGAGTATCTGAAATACTTGCAACATATGCCGTTGGTGGAATAAATCCTAAGATGGAACCAGGGGATTTTGCAATAGTTGATCAATTTATCGATTTTACCTGGGGGAGGAAATCTACGTTTTTTGATGAACCAGGTGATGTAAGGCATACTGATGTCTCAGAACCATATGACCCGACATTAAGGAATTTCCTAAGACAAGCGCTTGTTGATGAAAATGTGTTGTTTCACCCATCTGCCACATATGTGTGTACAAACGGCCCAAGGTATGAGACGCCTGCTGAAATAAAAGCATTTTCTGTTATGGGTGCAACAATTGTTGGAATGACTGGGGCTCAGGAAGCAGCACTTGCAGCCGAGGTTGAAATACCTTTTGCTGCACTTGCGGTTATCACAAACCATGCTGCGGGGGTATCAAAGAAGAAACTCAGTCACGATGAGGTTGTTGATATTTTTAATAAAAGAATTGAGACTACATCAAATATTTTGAAAAGAACTGTTCAGATAATAGCTGAGCAATAAAAAAAAGACCGACCATAATGGTCGGTCTTTTTTTGAATTATTTCTCGTAAATCTTACTTTGTGAGCTGAACAACTTCAACGTTGAGGTCAGCAGTCACTTCGTGATGAAGATCAATGTGAACAACATGTGTTCCGAGGGTTTTGATTGGGTTGTCAACTGACATTGATTTTTTTCCAAGAACCATGTTGAATTCACGTTTGATTGCTTTTGCAACAGCATCTCTGGTGATTGCACCAAAAAGAGTACCTGTTGGGCCAGCTTTTGCGGTCATTGTGAGGGTTTTTGTCTCAAGAACCTCTTTAATCTCTTCAGCTTTGATTTTTGCTTTGTTTGAGCGTCTGTCAGACTGCTCAATATTGTAGGAGAGATTTGTCATTGCTGACTTTGTTGCCATCTGTGCAAGTCCATTTCTGAGGAGGAAATTTCTTGCATATCCCTTTGCTACATCAACAACTGATCCTTTGCTTCCAAGGTTTGGAACGTCTCTAAGAAGAATAACTTTTACCTTCATATCTACTCTCCCTTACTCTACCACAAATGGAAGCAATGCGATTTCTCTTGCTCTCTTGATTGCAGTTACTAAACGTCTCTGATGTTTTGCACATGTGCCTGTCTGTCTTCTGGAATGAATTCTTCCTGTTTCTGAGACGAAACGTTTGAGTCTATTGATATCCTTGTAGTCTATATAGTCCATGTGTTCTGCGCAGAATACGCATATTTTTTTTCTTGGTCTTTTAAATCTGCTTTTTTTTCTTCTTGGTCCACCATTATCTTTGAATGACATATATGGTTGCTCCTTTCATGAATTATGAGAAGGGAATATCTTCTTCATCAAAATCTGGAATATCAGGTGCCCCTTGATCATGCTGTGAGGAGTCTGATTGTCTTCCTTCACCCTTCCTGTCAAGGAATCTGAGGGTGTTGACTCTGACGGATGTAAACCACTTCCTTACACCATCTTGTTCATATTCTCTAATCTGAAGTTTTCCTTCAACAAATATCCTGCTTCCTTTGTGAAGATACTGCTGTGCTGTTGTTGCCTGTCTATCCCAAACATCAAGCGTCACAAAAAGTGTCTGCTCTTTGAGTTCAGATGATCCCTTGGCTCTGTACTTTTCAGTACAGGCAAGTCTTATTTTTCCAACAGGAGTGCCTGAGGGAGTGTATCTGATTTCAGGATCAGCAACTAGGTTTCCGATAAGGAATACTTTATTCAGCATCGTTTTCTTCCCCTGTTGGCACTGATTCTTCTGTTACTGGCGCTTCTTCAGGGGTGGTGTCACTTGCATGCATCATTTCGTCTTCAGGTTTATCGGCTAGATCATTTGCTTCTTTTTCTGCTCTCTTGCTGAGTGCAATAGCCTTACGTTTTTCATAATTTTTGAGATAGTCCTGTCTTCTAACCTCTGCTTTGTCGGCATAAGTCAGATCGATAAGCATATCTCTTACGAAACCTTCTGTGATTCTGATGATTCTTCTAAGTTGTGCAGGAACCTCAGGTGGTGCATTGAAAACATGATACCAATAGATGCCATCAACCTGTTTTCTGATTTCATAAGCGAGTCTTCTTTTCCCCCAACGAGTGGATTCAAGAATCTCTCCGCCGCCTTCAAGAATTGTGTTCTTGAGCTTTTCGACAAGTTCGTTCTCCTTGTCACCCTCTGTATCGGTGGCAAGAATGAACATTTGTTCATACTTCTTCACTAATTCCTCCTTCGGACAAATACCCATTAATTGGGCAATTTTGGGTCGAATCACTTGAACATATTGTTCGACCAGAAGAAAATTCTTTTTAAAAATTTCCTTACAAGTGCAGTAATGATAATCATTTTGCATATTATGTCAAGATTTGACGTACATATTTCTTGTTATAAAATAGATGCAATGTCTAACAGGACAATCTTTGGAAGATATAAATTAGAGGAATCACTGAGTGAAACTCGAGTAGCATCGGTTTATACTGCGATTGATCTACAATTTGGTAAAAAGGTTGTTGTCAAGCTTGTATCTGGCGGAAGCAGTAATATCGAATCACAACAAGTCAAAAGGTTTTTGTCTGAAATAGCACTTTTGCAGACTTTGAATCATCCTGGTGTGATCAAGGTTTTTGATAATGGACAGGACAATGGTGACCTTTTTTATGTTATGGAGTTCATACCCGGAAAGCCACTGTCACCCGAGATGAATCTTTCATTGGAGCCTTTTGTCGATATATTCCTCGATATTGCTGAGATTATTGGTTATCTACATTCGAAAGGAATCATACATCGAGATATTAAACCATCAAACATTATGGTTCTTCCGAAAAGAGATGAAAACGGTAAGATTGCTAAAATCATTGATTATGGACTTGCCAAGTTTTCTGAGGATGGAAGGATTACATCCCAAGGGATGATAATTGGGACGTTAAACTTTATGGCCCCAGAGTTGTTGCTGAAGTACGGGGTAGATTTTCGATCAGATTTATACTCTTTGGGCGCATCAATGTTCCATGTGTTAACGGAGAAATTCCCATTTGAGGTTACCAATCTAAAGAAAATGGCTTTCGGATCAGGCGATGAAAGTGTGTATGATTTTTCAAAAAGTACTATTCCTGTTCCTAAATCTTTGAGCAACTTGATTGTCAAACTTCTTAGTAAGAATATGGATGAACGACCTGCCAAGATTGAGGAAGTAGTTGATATTTTACAATCAATTAAAACAGAGAGTATTTCAAAAGATTTTCAAAAGAGTATAAGTATTTGTGAACCAGAGTTAATTGGAAGAGGTTGGGAGATCAGAAATATTCAAAAGATTTGGGATGAATCAACCTCTTCAGAAATTGTTATGGTTAGGGCGCCTTTTGGATTTGGAAAATCTAGGCTTTTAGAGGAAGTATCACTGAGATTGTTTCTAAATAGAAGCTTGGTTATAAGAGCAAGGGGTTTTGCTAATTCTGTTTCATATGATGGGTCTGGGTTAATACAGGTAATATTTGAGCTTTCCCAATTGAATCCTGATTACACAAGATTTATTGATTATAGGGAAGTTTTATCTTCGGTGGATGACAAACGTAAAGAGTCATATATCGCTGAGATTGTTGCTAGTGTAAGGGAGTTTATAAAAAGTTTTAAGGAGAAGGTGACCATTGTCATTGATGATTTTCATTTGTTTGATTCTGTTTCAATGAATTCTTTTTTCAGCCTTGTTTTCGAGCTGGACAATGTTTTTTTGCTTGTATCTTCTGATATTTTGGCAGATGACTATTCCGCTGTTCTAGATTTAAAAGGGAAGGTCGAATATTTTGATTTGGATGTGCTAGAAGGCTCAACTTACATTAAGTTTATCCAAGCCTGTCTTGGAACAAAAAATATTCCTTCTAAGCTCTATTTTGATATAATCAAATATTGCAAAGGAAACCCTCTTTTTACACTTGAACTCCTCAGATTGATGGTACAGGAAGAAGCCATTTTTTTTGAGGAAGACTTTATCAAATATGATGAAAAAGAGGGGATATTCACAAATCCTGATTACTTACCTTCGATAAGTGTTTCTTTGATGGGGATTTCTGATAAAGCATCGATAATACTGGGTTTTTTGGCTTTGGGTTCTACTGCAAGCACTTTGTCAAAAGAGAGTATTAGGAAAAGTTTAAAAATACCAGATTTTGATATTTTGTCGGGCATCGAGGAACTCAAAAAAAGAAGATTGATTTCAACTCATAAAAAGGGTTTAGAAGAGGAATACTCGTTTAATATAGAGATTTTGAGAACCTCGGTAATTGCAAGGATTGCTGATAATATCAAGTCGATGATGGAGCTTGAACATGCAAATCGAATCTTGGAGTCAAAAATTGTCGATTCGGAACTTGTTTTTGATGTTGGTCTCCATTTCCTAAAATCTGGTGAACAATATAGGTCTGTTGCATATTTTATACATTATTTATGGTATCAGATTTACGAAATGAGTTTATCAAGAGACGAGATAGATCATAAAATCGCTTGTTTGAAAAATCATACAGAGTTTAGGATATGGCAATTGATTCAAGATATCGCTGACTCAATGCATTTACAAAAGATTGGCAAATCAAAAGAAGCAAAGCTGATTATTGGGAAATATAAGAGTGAAAAAAATGCCTCTTCAACAGCAGCTGGAATTGTTCTTACTATTCTAAGGGTTTTATCTGGTGAGTTGGAAGATGCAAAAAAAATCATCAAAAGGTTGATTACGAAGGTAAGATATTTGAATATTGATGAGTTTAGTGCCCAGATTTATTATGCCCAAGCTATGATTGGTATTGCTGAATCTAATGTAATTGCCGTGCATGATGCAATCAAAGAAGCTAGATACTACAGCTTAAAAACCGGTGGATATAACACAATAGGTATTTCAAAAATTATGATCAGCTCTTTAATTGATCTTTTGGAGATAGACGAAGCAAAGAAGGAACTTATCTCTCTGGAAAACCTTGCAACAGAAAGAAGTATCAACTCTGAGAGAAATTGGATTGCAAGAGTTAAGTCTGTTTTTAGCTATGCTGAAGGAAAAATCTCTGATTCCCTTTCTCTGATTATTGAGACAAACGAAAGAGGTCTTTATAAAGGTTTTAAGAGTCCTCTAACAAATGCTCTGGTTAGTAGGTTATATTATTATTTGGGTAGATGGGATGAGCTATTGGATTTAAAAAAGCAAACATCAAAAAGATTTGAAAGAAAAAATATCTCTGCATCAAATGTGATGATCGATTACTTTTCAGATTTGATTCATTTGGCGCAGGGTAGACTTATTGAAGCAAAAATTGATGCTGCTAGATTGATGAACGATTCATCTCAAGAATTTAATGCACCAAAGAGAGTTGTTGCAAAACTTATTGAGGGCTCATCTGAATTCTATTCAGGGAATGAAAAAATTGCCTATTCAGATTTTCTGTCATCGTTTAATGAGTCACTAGAATTAAAGCAACCCGGATTAATAATCGATACTTCATATCATTTTTTGACAATTCCAAAAATTGAATTTGAGGATTCGGTTTTTTTAAAGATAAGAGATGCTTTGATTAAGTTGATGGATGTTAAGCTTCCACTTCTTTACAAAAACCGATTTGATCTTTGTATCAGTATTCTCAATTTGAAGTTGGGTCAAACAAAATTGGAAGACCTTACTTCTTTGATCAATCATTACCTGGCGCAGCTAAGAAATGAGTCAATAAGAGAGAATCTGATATACACATCGAATATATTTGTTCATCTTGCTGGTCTATACAATCACCTTGCAGTCAAATCCGTGAAGGACAGAAAAGAAGAAATTGAGAAGATGCTCTTTGGCGCAGAGTTTATTTGGCAAGTGTTGAATGCTAAACAAGAGATTTCAAACATCATGTGGTTGAGAAAGCAATATCTTAATTAATCTGCCACAATCTCAAATGACTCTGATTCAGTTTCAGATGCTCCGTCTATGAAGATTTTGAATGTATACTTTCCGCTTTCTTTTGGGTTTCTTATCTTGGCATATTTCTGTAGATCAAAGTCGATAAACCGAAGCTGATAAGGGTGTTTAATAATTCTTGTGTCCACCCAGAGGCTTATTGAGGTTTCAGTATTTCTTTTGAATTTCCTTACAGGATGACCGTTTATCATGAATTGACTCTTGAGAATTTTTTCAGGAATATAAAAACCATCAGGTAAATCAACCCTAAACTCAGAATCTTTTGAAACAGTTTTTTCTCTTGCATCAAGGGTAAATGAGATTCCTGTCTCATCTCCTATCTTGTTTGACGTGAATTTCAGGTTTGAGATTGGTGTTGGTTCAGAATAAACTTCTTTTGGTTTCTTTGGTTTTGAGTCGATATTTACAAAGTTTGTGTAAACTTTTTTTGGTTCAGAGCTTGTAGAGATAAACACATGGAATGATTTTTCTTTGCCTGGGTTTACCGCATCTTTTGGGACTCTGATCTCAACAGTTTGTTTGTTATTGATATCGAGTGGAGAGCTGAGATAAAGTGTTCCATAGTTATCAGAAGCTGAGAATTGTCTAACTTTTGTGTTTGCGTCACCTGTTTTTATGTAAATCTTATCTTCAAGCTTGTTCCTATCAAATGAAAACCCTTTTGGGAACCCAATATAAATACCTGAAACATTATTGTCTAAAGAGCCGGCATTTCCTGTTGTAAATGTAATATTGTAGCAGATTCTTCCTTCGTCTTCTGTTTCGATGATCTGGATTTCTGGGTTTTCTTCGATACTTGAGCATGACATATAAAACGCTTCGGATTCAACTGGTGTTGGTTCAGCACCTGTTGCAACCTTTAATCTGTATCTTCCAGCAGTCATTGGGGAAAGAATCCCTGTTGCCTTTGAGGTGTTTATATCGATTGGGTTGTATCCGTCTATGGAGGGATCAACTTCAACAGGTGAATTAATTTGAATCGATCTTTCATAACAGGTCTGTTTGATGATCGGGTATCCTGAACATTCTGAGCATGGACTGTAACCAATTGAAATTGTGTGGATTATATGTGCCAATCTCTCTTTATAATCATCTTTGTTTCTAGGTAGTGGTGGGAACATTGTTCCAGAAAGATAATAACCATAATCATTTGCCCTATAACCACTTCTGCAATTTGGTTTATCTTCACATGTTTCATTACTGAATTTGACCTCTCCGGTTTGCTCATTTACAACCTCATAAAGCTTACCAAAATCGGTCTCTTCTGTATTTTTGTATTTTGCATAGTAAGTATCGTTTGGAATAAATCTTGTGTCTTCCCTTTTTCCAGTTATGATACCTGGAACTCCGCAGCCCTCATCAGCACCCATTGCTTCACAAACAGGGAACCAGATTTTTATCCAATCACCAATCTTTATTTTTTTGTTGAGATCAAGAAAAATCTTAAATGAGTTAAATTGGTTTGCTGGGGCAACAGCAACACTGTCTCTGCCGTTCATCCTCACAAAAACGGAATTCAATCCAGCTTTTGGTGTTACAGAAGAATCATCTTCACTTTCATCCTTGTGTTTGACGGGTTCAGGTTCAGATGATGTGTCAACTTTGAAGGTCATCTCTTTGTTGGTTTGCAATCTAATCTCTGATGATTTCAAAATTGAGATTTGAACATGTCCCAGATTTTCAACATTGACCGGCGAAACAATAGTCATCATGTGATTATCACGACTTATTTGTGCTTTAACACTGATTCTTTCACCGTTTACAAGAATGTTCTTATTGGAAATCCAGGCTGGAAAAATTGCCGATTCCGGAAAAACAATTCTGATTAGTGAGTTTCCTGCATCCAATGCTCCACCCTCACCAACATCAAAATCAATCTTGATATACTCATCTTTTTCTTTTGCTTTGAGGTTTACATCAACCTTGATGTTTGATATTTGTGAGCATGGAAGCACAAAAGAATCTGATTCTACCGGCGTTGGTTCAGCTTCAGTTGCTACTCGAAGTTTGTATCTTCCAGGGGTGGCAGGAGAGATTACTCCCGCTGATTTGCTGATATTAAAGTCAATCGGATTGTATCCTTGCCTCCATGCTTCAACCCCAACATCCGAATGGACTGAAATTCTACACTCATCTTTTGTTTGTTTTATGATTGGATAACTCCCACCGCAACCACAGTTATATCCAATTGCAAGTTTAGTCCAAAGATCAAATAAGAAGTCTTTTCTATGGTTGCTGTCTCTTGGTATTGCTGGAAGAACAGAACCCATTATCCAATATCCAAGCCCAGAGGGGTCTTTTCTTAGCCTACAGCTTTCGCTCAACTCATCACAATAAACAGGCTCAAAAAACTCAGCATCGCCTGTTCCATCGTCAATAATGCTGTAAAGCTTTCCAAATTTTGGCTCCTCCTTGTTGTCAAACTCCTCGAAATACTTCTCATTTGGTACGAATCTTGGATTCTCCTCAAAACCTTTTATCGACATAGGATCTCCGCAAATATCATCTGGGTTCCATGATGCTTCATATGTTGGTAACCAGATATGAACGAGATCGTGAACTTCAATATTTTTGTTTATCCTCATGTGTATCTTAAATGAATTTGCCGTATTAGCCCTAGATGCTCCCAGCCGTTCACTCGTAATATTTAATTCAACATGCACTGGCCCAATAGTTGCCGATGTAAAATCAGCAAATGAAAAACTGAAAAATAGGGCAATCATCAAGAGAATTATTGTTATTTTTTGATTCATATGTCTATCTCCCAAGTTTCTTCATGTGATAAACATAATCAAGCCAAGTATTCCATTCGGTCAAGCTCAAATCGAGATCAAAAAACATTTCAAAATCTCCAGGTGTCTTGCCGACCGACAGCTTGAAAGTTTTATTGTTCCAGTCATGTTCAAACAAAAATATTGAACCAGGTTCATTTGTGTAGTGCCAGCATTCATTAGGCAACATTGGTTTGAATTCCAGTGGGTAGATTTCTGAAAACCTTGAGAATGTTTTTGTATAATCTGATTCAAACTCAACTGATGGAATGAATGTGAAGAATGTGTCGTGCTCTTCCCTGAAGCTTTTGCACCCCACACTTGCACACTGGTCTCCACCGATAATTATCATCAAGTAATCTTTCCCCGGTTGAATTGTTTTTGATGCCTTGTGAGAACACCGTCTATAGCTTTTTATCATCACATCACAATACGGATAGATTGTGCCAAACCCGGGATAGATAACTGGTTTCCTTGGGTCAAATGGGTCATCTGCAGAAAACCCTGGTTCATAATGACAACAATCAGGACCAAGAAACGCTGTGGGTGCCTGCCCACCTGTTTTGTGGTAAGCAAGCAAATATTCCTTTTCATATGGCACATAGAAATTGAAGAATAATCTTGAATAATCCCTGCTTACTTCTGGCCTCACACCCCATGAAATAAACTGGAGAGAATTTACAAGTTTTTCCAGATCATCGTTGTTTTCAATATTTTGAAAGGCCAATGATTCATCAAGCCCCTCATTTTTCAAAATCCTTTTTTTGACATTTGTTGGAATTTGTTTCCAGTATTTCTCACCCTCAGATATATTGTCAAAGAACCCCTTGACCTCTTCGGGTTCTGATGATGTGCTGATTTTGAATACATAGTTCTTTTTCTCTTTTGGAAACTGCAAGTCTAGGATATCTAGAAATGAGATTTTTGCATGACCTGTGTTTTCAATATTTGCTGAACAAACAAGAGATATTGAGTTTGATTCGGTGTCAACCTTTGTCAGCTTCATAAGTTGTACATCATTAATATAGATATATCTTCTATCAAGCTTTTCAGGCAATTCAAATTCATCTGGGAACTGAATGTGAATCATTGAATTCCCAGCATCTAAAGCCCCACCCTCACCAACATCAAAATGAATATCCAATGCCGATTTGTTCCAACTTGAAGGTGAATTCCTTTTTATATTTATATTTGATATTTTTGAGCAAGGAAGTACAAATGAGTCTGACTCAACAGGTTCAGGTTCTCCTGCGGTGGCAATCTTTAGACGATATCTTCCTGGCGTTGCCGGAGAAATTATACCAGCGGATTTATATACACTAACATTGATTGGGTTATAACCCTGTCTCCAGGCTTCAGCCCCACTTTGTCTTATAAGCTCTAATGAGCTTTCATTTTCAGTTTGGACGAGTTTTACGTAGCCAATACAATCACAAGGTGTATATCCCGCTGAAACATCCTTATACAGTATTTTTGTCAAAAGTTTAAATCTATCGATATTATCGTATGGAAGTGGTGGTAAAACTGTCCCCATTAACCAGTACCCCAGTCCAGATGGGTCTTCAATTAGTCTACAATTTTCGCCTGGCTTTTCACATTGTTCCGGCTTTGTAAAAATCGTTTCAACATCCAATTCATATTGGCTGATAACTTCATAAAGTTTTCCAATCTTTTCTTCTTCTGGATTATTATATTTTTCAAAATACTTTTCATTCGGAATAAATCTTGGGTGCTCGAGTCCTTCACCTTTTATTTCTGGTAATCCATCACAAACATCATCTAAATCCCATGATGCTTCATATGTTGGGAACCATATCTTTATCCAATCAAAAACTTCGATGTTTTCGTTTATTCTCATAAAAATATTAAAGCCCGTTTGGCTGTTTGCTCTTGCTGCACCAAATTTTTCCTGTGTTGTATTGAGTTCAACA
This sequence comes from Caldisericia bacterium, assembly GCA_963674785.1. Taxonomy (GTDB): domain Bacteria; phylum Caldisericota; class Caldisericia; order JAAYUI01; family JAAYUI01; genus JAXGMQ01. Next base: position 1,958,657 of record OY771555.1, on the reverse strand, counting down.
TGAACAGGTCCGAGCATGGCGGAGGTTTTTGAGGATGTGCAAAAACTAATCAACATTATGGTAGACAATAAAAATACAATAGTTCTATTTTTCATCTAATCCCCCACAGTGTCCGATGGATAAACAATCTCGATTGCATGTCCATCTGCAATCCAGTTAACATCTGCACCTACTGATTCACAGGCAAATCTAAGTGGAAGCATCGTTCTATCATTTACAATGGTAGGGTAGAGTGGGGTTTTTCCATCGGCACGAACGATTTTTTTGTCCAAACCATTTATTCTCGCAACAGGATTATCAATCCAAAGTTGAAGTGTTATATCCCCAAGCTTAACATCTACCCTTCTTTCGCTGCTTATCCACTCAATATCTGCGCCAATTGCTTCAAGAACCGATCGAACTGGCATGTAGGTATTTCCTCCAAGGGCTTTTGGAAGAGGTGGAGATTTTGTTGTTGGCATTGGGTCGAGGTCAGATATCTGCTCATCATTTTTGAAAAACTTTTCAGAGTCTATCCATAGCTTGAGTTTTGTTTGTGAGTAATCAATCCAAAACTCTGCCATATGAGAGCTTTCGTTGTTTGCTCTATCTGTTGCCTCTGCTAAAATCGTAATCATTGTATCTTGTTTTGGGATTATTAGTTCAGTATAAAAAATCGATGTTCCGTCACCCAAGTCTTTTTCAATGGATGCGATTTCTTTGTTTATATAAACAATTGCATCTGATTCAGATTTGACTCTGATTCTAACCAAGCTATCCTTTTCTAATCTTTCACCTTTAATTGGACTGATGAATTCAAGGTATGGAACGGTTGTATCTCTGATGATCGTTCTTACCCATGTCTCTTCATTACATGCCTGGTCACGACCAAGGATTGTGATGATGTTTTCACCTTCAACAAGTTCTACTTCATGTTCCCATTCCTGTGCGATTCCTTCAGGGTTAAACACATTGAAGATTGTTGGTTCCAAGATTTCAATATATTCACCATGATTATTCGATATATACACTCCATCTGCAACCTGATGATATGTTTGTCCATTTGTAAGCATCTCGATGAAATCCCTCTTGCCCGTAATCGTAAAAGAATCTTTGCTTGTATATACAATTTCATCGCCGGGTTGCATGATTTTAATTGCTGGTGGGACAGTATCTATAAATAACTGCACACTTTGTGGCTCCTCAATCTCATCACCATATATCGCTTGAAAGTGAATGATTGGTCTCTGTGAACCTGGTGCAAGTCTTCTTGGCTCCCAGTACATGATTGCTCTATCAATTGGATCGTTATCATACCAGACTCTGATTATTGCATCTGGGTTTCTGCATGAAAGAGATAATACTGGTGGAGTTTTGTACCATCCATTGCATCCGTCTGGTTCATCAGGGTCGAGGAATTTGAGTGTGGTTTCAAGTGGAGGTGGTAAAAGTTCAATGAAATCAGATTCTTCAGAGTGGTCTGCAATTGTGACTTTCATCTTTTTGATGATTCTTTCTGCAGAATTGATTATCCCAAAATCCTCCATGAATTCGATTTCAACATAATCGGAAAAATAATGCTCTTTTCCCAAAATCAATTTGATTGTTGTGCCAGATGTTTCGCAAGATTTCACAAAAATATTCTTGCCGTCTTTGATGTTTCCTGATTCATTTTTTGTCCCTTGTGTGATTTTGACAAATTCCGAATCCGGTTCTTTTGGGAATATTGTGCCAGTTGGAAAATCAATCTCTACTGTGTCTGTTTTTGGGATTACATAATCATCATTAAACAGTAGCTTCAGTAAATATGATGATTTATAAGAACCAATGCTGTTTGATAGTACAATATCTTCAATCATGAATTTTGATGGGTCTTTGTGTGTAAAGATTAAACTGTCTGAGCTAACCCATTCAGGCTCTGATGATGTTAAAACCTCGATACCATCACTTTCTGTCAGATGATGTCCGAAAAAACTATCAAAGAATGTGATTTCCACGTAGCCTAGATTTGAAACATTTACGGAGGGGATGATTGTGGCAATTGTACCTTCCTCAGAGGTTTCTGATCTGATGTCGGCTTTACAACGTACACCATTGACTAAAACTTCCCTACCGCGGGTTTTTTTGGGTGCAGTGAGTCCTTCAGGAAGTTTGATTTTTATCAATGAGTTTCCAGCATCAAGTGCACCACCCTCTCCTGTTTCAAAGGTGATATTATAAATCTTCTTTTTATCAAAGAAGTTTTCATAACATTCAAAAACAGGTTGCGAAATTTGAGAGCATGGAAGGACAAATGAGTCTGATTCAACCGGTGTTGGTTCGCCTTGGGTTGCAACTCTAATTCGATATCTTCCGGGTGTTGCAGGCGCAATGATTCCCGTTGCCTTAGAGAAATGATAGTCAATTGGATTGTACCCTGATCTCCATGCCTCAATTCCAACATATGAATTTTTTTGGAATGAACACTCATTTTCGGTTTGAACCATTATTGGATATCCCTGGCATTCACTACAAGTTGGGTACGCAAAATATGTTGTATATATTATTTGGGCGGTTCTTTCTTTTCTATCTGATTGATCTTTTGGTAGAGATGGCATTACCGTTCCCATCAACCAATATCCAAGACCAGAGGGGTCTGCTCTAAGTCTGCAGTTTTCACTCAGCTCTTTGCAATCTGTTGGCTCATAAAAGTCAGTATCCACATCGTGTTCATTTAAAATCTTGTAGAGTTTACCGATTTCGAATTCTTCCTGATTTTTATATATTTCAAAATATTTTTCATTTGGGACAAACCTAGGATGCTCTAATCCAACCCCTCTGATTTCAGGAAGTCCATCACAAATATCTTCCTCATCCCATGAAGCTTCATATGTTGGAAACCATACCTTTACCCAGTCGTGGGCCTCGATATCTACATTGAACCTAACATAGATGATAAATGAATTGACAGCGTTTGCTCTTGCATTACCTGGTTTTTCACCTGTGATGTTTAGCTGAACATGGACAGGGCCAAGATTGGCAAGTGTTGGTTTGATTCCAGAAAAGCTCAAAAGTATAATCGCAATCAAAAAAATAGAAATATTTTTTTTCATCTAATCCCCCACAGTGTCCGATGGATAAACAATCTCAATTGCCTGTTCATCAGCAATCCAGTTAACATCAGCTCCTACTGTTTCAACAGCAAACCTCAATGGAAGCATGGTTCTATCATTTACGATTGTTGGGTAGAGTTGAGTCTTGCCATCTGCACTAACGATTTTTTTGTCCAAGCCATTAATCTTTGCAATCGGATTATCAATCCAAAGCTGAAGAGAGACATCTCCTAATTTGATGTCTACTCTTCTTTCATCACCTATCCACTCAATATCTGCGCCAATTGCTTCAAGAACCGATCGAACTGGCATGTAGGTATTTCCTCCAAGGGCTTTTGGAAGAGGTGGAGATTTTGTTGTCGGCATTGGGTCGAGGTCAGATATCTGCTCATCATTTTTGAAAAACTTTGCAGAGTTTATCCATAGCTTGAGTCTTATCGGTGTATAATTTATCCAGTATATTGCCATAATACTGTTGGAATTATTTGCTTTATCTATCGATTCAGCGTGAATTGTAATACTTGTGTCATGTTTTGGAACAACAAGGTCAACATAAAAAATCGATGTTCCGTCACCCAAGTCTTTTTCAATGGATGCGATTTCTTTGTTTATATAAACAATTGCATCTGATTCAGATTTGACTCTAAATCTGATGGGGCTTTCTCTTTCAACTCTTTCGCCCTCCACTAAGCCAAATAATTCAAGGTATGGAACGGTTGTATCTCTGATGATTGTTCTGACCCATGTCTCTTCATTACATGCCTGGTCACGACCAAGAATTGTGACAATGTTTTCACCTTCAACAAGTTCTACTTCATGTTCCCATTCTGACTCAACACTGTCTCTATCTGCGACTGCAAAGATTTCTGGTTCAATTATCTGTGTATACTCACCATCATTAACCTTGATGAGTACTCCATCCGCAACCTGGTGAGATGGCCCTCCATTTGTAAGCATCTCGATAAAATCCCTCTTACCCGTAATCGTAAAAGAATCTTTGCTTGTATATACAACTTCATCGCCGGGTTGCATGGTTTTAATTGCTGGTGGGACAGTATCTATAAATAACTGCATACTTTGTGGCTCTTCAAGCTCATCACCATATATCGCTTGAAAGTGAATGATTGGTCTCTGTGAGCCTGGGTGAAGTCTTTTTGGTCCTGAGTATACAATTGCTTTATCAAGTGGATCGTCATCATACCAAAGTCTGATTTTTGCATCTGGGTTTCTGCACTTAAGTGAGAGTACTGGTGGAGTCCTATACCAACCACCACATCCATCAGGTTCATCAGGGTCGAGGAGTTTGAGTTCAGTAATGAGTGGGGGTGTTTGAATTGTAAATGGTTCTGAATATGATACTTTTTCTGATCCAGAAATTTTTACTTCTAGTTTGTATATATCTGGTTTGTTGGTATTGATGATTCCAAAGTCTTCTTCAAAAGTAATTGTGTTTTGTATTGGGTATTTGAAGTCCTCATCGAAGGTCAAGAAAACCGTTGAATCATCAATCCTTATGTTTGTTATTTTATTCGGAGAAGATTTGATTTTTTCAATACCTGGATTTTCAGGTAGGATTGTTCCCTCGGGTAGTCGTATTTCAATCTCATCACCAGAATTTACTTTGACGTCTAAGTCAGGTACAAGCGTGAATTCGAATGATGTTGGCATTGTCGCTCTATAATTACTCAAGAATATATTTGAAATCTCAACCAAATATGGCTCGATGATTGTTATCTCAAGTGGTGTGGATTCGATGAATTCTGGTTCAGAGCTGGTTGATACAAAAACAGTAAATGGCTCTTCACAACTGTTTTCAAATAGCTTTCCGTCAATTGTTATGGTTACATGACCCATATTGTCAATATCAACAGGACTTATAAATGATACGATGTTGTTTTTCTCATCAAACTCAAAGACTGAGTCTTTGTAGTTTCTTTGAACACCATTTACACTGAAATGTTTGTAGAGTGAGTATCCCTTTTTTATGTTTACACATTCTGGGAAATCTAGTGCTATTTTCGATCGACCTTTATCAAGTGCCCCACCCTCACCAACACCAAAATCAATTGAATATGTTCCATATTCCTTCTTTGCGTATCTTTCATAGGTAAATAACGGTTTTGTGATTTCTGAACAGGGAAGTACAAATGAGTCTGATTCAACAGGTGTTGGCTCAGCCTTTGTTGCAATCTTTAAACGATATCTTCCCGGTGTTGCAGGAGTTATGATTCCAGTGCGTTTTGATATGTTATAATCAATTGGGTTATAACCTTGTCTCCAGGCGTCAACGCTTACGGTTGAGTTAGCCTGAAGAGACCTTTCATTCCATGTTTGGATAAGTTTTAGACCTCCTTGTCCACAAGCACCACAAGGAGAATATCCAATACTAGTTAAATATTCCAGTTGGTTTATTCGATAAAATCGTTCTTGGTCATCTTTCGGTAGTATTGGTAAAACTGTTCCCATGATCCAACATCCAAGTCCGGATGGATCTTGAACTATTCGACATTTTCCCTCAATATCATCGCAATCCGAGCATTCATAAAATCTTGCTTCTGCTGTGTATTCATCCAAGATTTCATAAAGTTTCGTGAACTCTTTCTCATCTGATTCTGGATATTTTTCAAAATACTTTTCATTTGGAACAAATCTCGGGTGTTCCAGACCTTCACCTTTGATTTCAAGAGGCCCATCGCAGATATCTTCAGGATTACATGAAGCTTCATCAATTGGAAACCAAACCTTGATCCAATCGTTCACTTCGATGTTTTCATTGAGTCGCATGTAAATCTTAAATGATGTTGCTGAGTTAGCTCTTGATGCCCCGAGCCTTTCTGCTGTGATATTCATTTCAACATGAACTGGGCCAAGAATAGCGGCTGAGTCGGGGATGCCGGAAAATGTTATCAATAAAAACACTGATAAAAGGATGACAAAAAAATGTTTCGGGTTTAAACAATTCGATTTATTTTTCATGCAACCACCCCCTAAATTTTCAATATGCTAATATTATTGGTTGTTATATGGGTTTTAACAATACAAAATCGGGGCGATTTTTGTTAAGAGCTTTAAAAGATAAAACCCCCTGGAATTACCAGGGGGTTTTCTGACATTTAGAAGTTAGAAATTTGCGATAAATTATTTTTCAGACGGATAAACAATCTCAATTGCCTGTTCTGCGGCAATCCAATTGACATCTGCTTTAAGTGCTTCACATGCGAATCTCAGTGGAAGCATCGTTCTACCGTTAACAATTGTTGGATAGAGAACTGTTGTACCGTCTGCACCGAGGATTTTGACTTCACTGCCATTAATCTTTGCAGTTGAGTTGTCAATCCAGAGTTGAAGGACTGTGTCACCAAGTGTTGCATCAACTCTTCTTTCGTCCCCATCCCAACCGACTGTTGCACCGAGTGCCTCAAAGATCGCTCTTACTGGCATGTATGAGTTTCCAGCGAGAGCCTCTGGAAGTGGCGGAGATTTTGTTGTTGGCATTGGGTCAAGGTCATCAACCTGTTTGTCATTGATGACAAATTTTGCAGTGTTTACCCAAAGCTTGAGTCTTGTTGTTGCAACTTCGTCAGTGAGTTTGACATATTTTTCCACAATTGTTTCGTTGCCAACCATGTCGATTGCTTTGATTGTTATGGAATTGATTCCCTTTTTGAGTGTGATGTCGTAAGTGAAAGTTCCATCCATTCCAACTGCAACCTTGTTATCATCGATAAATACCGCGGTCATTGGTTCGGTTTTTCCAGTGACAGTTAGCTTTTCACTGCTTACGATCTCTGGAATTTCAACCTCAAGGGTTGGTGGAGTGGAATCAACTAACAACATAAACTCAACTGGATTTGACATCTTTCCGCTCTGCATATCTCTTGCAACAACTGAAACTTTGTATTGACCGTCTCCTTCAAGTGTCAAATCTATTTCAAATGTTCCATCGGCACCTGCCATTCCCTGACCAACAGGTTTGCCATCGATACTTGCAATAATATAAACCATTGGGGTGGATTTACCTTTAAGTTTATATGTGGTCTGGTTTGAGCCATCCATTCCTGGCGTTGGAAGGGTTAACTCGAGCTCGAGTTCGGACGCGTCAATTGTGATTGTTCTTTCCAGTTTGAATGTGTTACCAGCGACATCTTTTGCGACCATCTCAACAACATACTCACCGTTTTCAACTCCATCGATAACAACTGTGAACTCACCGTTGCTTTTTACTTCAACTGGTTCATCATTTACAAGGAGTTTCGAGCCTGGCTCCGTGCTTCCGTAGAATTCAAATGGAAGTGAAAGAACCTTCTGTCCATCAGCAATGTTGACTCTGATTGTTGGTTTTTTGTCATCAAGCACAACAATTTTTGTTATGTCTGCGATGTTTCCGTCGCCATCTTCAGCGTGGAACATTAGTTCGTTTGTGCCCTCTTTGATTGGGATTTCATCACTGAATGTTCCGTCTGATTTGACCTGTATGGGTCTGCCGTTTGCAGTGAGAGTTGCGCCTGGTTTTGTGACACCATCAACTGGGAATGGATTCTGATTTGTGATTGTTTCATCATCAAGGTTTATTTCAAGTTTGATTGGTGGTTTTGGAACAACGTTCATAATGACTGGAATAGATAAATCACCAACGGTTGATTTTACTTCGATTGTTGATTCATATTTTCCGACTTCAAATCCAGCTGCTGAAAGAGTGACATCGTAAACCTGAGAAAGTGTTTTGTATTCTGTTGATGAAAGCTTTATCCAATCTGCTTTTGCTTCGAGAGTTCCGTCGATTTCACCTGTGTCGTTGTAGAAAACCCTGACTTTTCTTATTTTTTCTTCATCTGGGTAAATATCTAATGTGACATTGGCTGGATCTGAATAGAGACCAATAACTTTTTCACCGTAACAAATAATCCTGTCGCCACAGACAAAAACCTTGTCATTTGCGATGATTGGAATTGGGAAGATCATGTTTCCAGATATCATTGCACCAAGTCCACCGCCACTCATTTTCATATCATCAACAAAAAGAATCTCTCCAGATGAACCTTTTGCAATTGAGAATTTGCTTCCACGGGTACTTATAACCTTATCTTTTGTGCATGAAATCTGAATACCGGTAAAGGCCATTCCCCCAGGTGTCTCATTTACCCATCTGAGAGTACCATCGAAGGACAGACAGAGTGTGTGGTTGATTACGCACTGAACAATGAGTCCGAAGCTTGTGATAGCAGGGGCACCGTAATAAGCCATATCGGTGATTACTTCATCATTGTAATTGATTTCTTTTAATCCGAATCTCCACTTTTCCTCACCGCTTTTAGCATCAGCAGCAGCAATAAATGAAGATGGTCTCTGGCGCATTCCGATTGCTTCGGAACTTTCTGGTCTGACTAATAGTGGGAAATATATGACTCCATTTGCATATGAAATCATTCCAGTGCTTTCGTTTTTTCCAAGATTTTTTTCCCATGCAATTTCACCAGATGTTGTGAATGATACAAGTTTTGACTCAAGGATTTCACTGTTCATTGGGTTTGCTGCATCATATTTTACTTTTGATGCTGATGTGAAAAGCTTGCCATCGCCCTCAGTGATGATGCTTGCGATTGTTAAATCATAATCTAAGCTCCAAACCTCACTCATGTCTTCAGGATTCATACACACCAGTTTTGATGGTGGGGTTTCCGTTGCCTCTGGGTTAGATGTTATATAAATAAGGTACACATAGTTGTCCGAAATCAATCCGCCTGTGATTGATGTGGGAGCCATGATTGCTTCCTTGTGGAGTTCAGAACCATCTTCAAGAGAAAGCACCCCAATTATTGCATTGGTTTTTTCTTCTGTAGTAATGGATGGTGAGATCAAGCTCATTGGGTGACCTCCGCCGGGTCTTCCACCCCCACCACCAGGTCTTCCGCCACCTTCACCAGGAGCTCCACCTTCATCTTCAACAGGTTCTCTGTTGTCAACTGAACACATAAAACAGAGTTTTCCCTTTGTTACACCAACTGAGGATGTCCCTTTTACACCAAGTTCGTATTTCCAAACCTCTTCTCCAGTTTCTTGGTTGAGGCAAATAATATCACCTGTTGAGTTACCGAAGTAGATGTTGTCTCCAACTGCAACATGGGAAAGGGTTGAACCTTCATCAAGATAATATACCCAGTTTCGCTGCATTGCGTCTGGGATGTTTGCATCAGGCTGATAGTTTGTATGTGCGGGATCTTTCAACATGTTTGGCCACTCAGTTTTTGTGAGTGCTGATGCTGAAAGCATTGGGATAATCAAAGCCAACACAACAGCAAAAATAACAAATCTTTTCATTTTTCCTCCTTGAGCAATTCTTTAGTAAATTGCGTTTTCACCAAGTTCTTCTTCAATCCTTAATAGTTCGTTGTATTTTTCAACTCGTTCAGTTCTTGCTGGTGCACCAGTTTTTATCTGTCCACTTTCTGATGCAACCGCTAGGTGCGAGATAAAACTATCTGCAGTCTCACCCGAACGATGGGATATTACGTATGAATAACCATTATCTTTGGCCATCCTAATCGCTTCCCATGTCTCTTTGACACTGCCAACCTGATTTAGTTTAATTAGTATTGAGTTTGCCAATCCATCTTTGATTCCCTGGGCAAAAATAGATGGATTTGTGACAAAAAGATCATCCCCAACAATCTGAATCTTATCTTTCAGTGATTTTGTATGGAGTTTCCAACCATCATGGTCTTGTTCTGCCATTCCATCCTCAATGGAGACAATTGGGTATTTTGCAATCATCTTTTCATACCAGGCATTCAGATCGTATGACGTTACCATATCCCCTTCAAATTTGTATTTTCCATCCTCCCAAATCTCAGATGATGCTGCGTCTATTGTTAGATTACAATCTTCACCGGGCTTATATCCTGCTTTTTCAATTGCATTGATTAGAAGTTGGAATGCTTCCTCGTGACTCTTGAGGTTTGGGGCAAATCCACCTTCATCACCAACGGCTGTAGAAAGTCCTTTTTCTTTTAAAAGTTTTTTTAATGTGTGATAGATTTCAATTCCCATTCGAAGTCCTTCTGAGAAGGAACTTGCTCCTGATGGGAAAATCATGAATTCCTGGAGGTCAAGATTGTTGTCTGCATGAGCTCCACCGTTTATTACATTCATCATTGGAACAGGAAGCCTTCTTGCGATTGGACCTCCAAGGTATCTGTAAAGCGGAATATCAAGTGAGTTTGCGGCCGCTCTAGCGGCAGCCATTGAGACAGCAAGTATAGCGTTTGCACCCAGTTTCTTTTTGTTATCAGTTCCATCAAGCTGAAGCATGATGTTGTCGATTTCAACCTGGTCTAAAACGTTGACATCAAAAAGCTCATTGTTGATGGTTTCATTGATATTATTGATTGCTTGTTCTACAGATTTTCCAAGGAAGAAATTTGGGTTTCCATCCCTAAGTTCTAAAGCTTCTCTGATTCCTGTTGATGCTCCTGAGGGAACAGCAGCTCTTCCAAAGAAATCATCATCTGTTCGAACATCTACTTCTATTGTTGGGTTGCCACGTGAATCAATAATCTGTCTTGCAAAAATATCTTCAATCCTACTCATAACTCTCCTTTTTCAACTGGCATGTTTTTTTGTTCTCCTTGACGTATACCAGCATTTCAGCTATATACTACCTAGCATTCTGGCTAAATCGAGTCCGTTGATTTAGTTGATGCATGGTTTTTTGTGCCGAAGTGGCGGAATTGGTAGACGCGCATGGTTCAGGTCCATGTCCGGGCAACTGGGTGGGGGTTCGAGTCCCTTCTTCGGCACCATTCCTTTTCAATGTGCTTCAAAATGTACTATATATAATAGTAGATAGCTTGTCAATGTGGTTTCTTTTCAGATAGAACCCTTTTTATTCCAAAAATATATTAGTGTTGTGAAGAATGTAGTAAGAATAATTATTTGTGTTTTATTAGTATGTATACCGATTGTTGGAAACAATCTTGTTTATGCGGATAATGATTATCCTGTTGCTCCATCGCCACCCTTTAAGATGGTTACTAGTCATAATATTCATTCAGATTATTTGTCAAAGTTTGCACCAGTTCCTTATAAATCAGGATTTGTGTTTGGAAATGCCAATGGGCAGTTGCAGTATATGGTGGGTGGAAATATATGGATGGAAGTTTTAATTGATGGAACCGATATAAACTCATCACCAATAATCGTTGATTCGTATGCGATCATTGGAACAAAAGTTGGAACAATTGCAAAAGTGAATATTGAATCAGGTAGTATTGTCTGGAAGAACCGGGTTCGGAATGCAATTATCGGAAAGCCTGTATATAGCGACGGCATGATATACTTTGGATCAGCAGACGAGAGTTTTTATTGTCTGAATTTTGATGATGGTTCGGTGATTTTTGAGTATCGAACAAAAACCCCAATCTGGAGTACCCCTTGTATTATTGCTGAAAGGGTGATTTTTGGTGGGGACGATGACAAGATTTATTGTCTAAATAAATATTCTGGGAATGTTCTTTGGGAGGCTTCTTGCGATGGGCTCTTAGAAGCTGAACCTATTTTGGATGGCTTTTATCTTTATGTTGGCTCACTCAATGGATTTGTCTATAAGATTAATGCAATTACGGGGGAGATAGTTTGGAACACAGCAGTTCCAGGAGTAATCCACTCAAGAGGTGTGCTTGCCGATAATTTCTTCGTTGTTGCAGATGACTCTGGAACTGTGAGTTTTATAGGTAAAAAGGATGGGCGGATTGTTGTTCAAAACTCTTCTTTTGCTCCAATCTCCGCTCCATTATCGACAAATGGGGAAGCTGTGTATTTTGTGGATCGAAACAAGGATTTTGTTGGCATTGACCTAACTGGAGAGGTTATCTGGAAAAGAAGACTCATTAACTCTGTTCGAGGTGAGTTACTTATTCTTGACCAGAAAATTTATATGTTGACTTCTGATGGGTATCTCCAAACCTGGGAGGAGTGTGGATACGTAACAATTCTTCCCGAAAATAAAAACCTTGGAGACTTCTATACAAGCGATGGTTATCAAAGTTTTGATCTTGAGATTGTTACTGGAAGAGATGATGGAAGGGTCCGACCTGGGGCGGTGCTCGGAAGACCATTTGAGGCTGGAAAACGTTGTAAGGCAGTATTATTCAGGAATACTGATGTTTATTATCAAGGCAATCGAAGGGTTTATAAGTACACAATGACGATTGATTTTTCTGACCCCGCATTTTGCTACGGCGAGAATGATTTCAGGGTTTTTGTAAACACGACTGAACCAATTTTTCGGGGGGAAGGGGAATATGAAGAGTCAGGAATTGATCAGATGGTTTTTGAGACGTTTACATTCAACATACTAGACTGGACTGACGAATGTGTAACATGTTCTCCGTGTTATGATATTCAGGTTGTTCCACAAGATATTCCGTATTTTAAGCGAACTGAGGTTGGGAGTTTTGAAATCCAAATTGTATCCACTGATGGAGTCGATCGGGTGATTTGGCTTGAGCATGAAGGTTTTGGTGGTATCTCTCCAGAGAAGACATCGATTCCCCAGGAGAATGGACTCGCAACATACAGAATTGAATTTGACTGCATGAAGCTTTCAGGTGGATCATATTTTAGTATTCCGATCAAGGTGTGGTGCGATACTTGTCCGTCTCCAAACGAGAAAATGATGGAAATCTGGTATTCGACAAGAATGCTTGAGTTTACAACTGACCCAAGGATTAGGATTGAGATGAAACCAAATTCAGTTGATGTTTTGGTTAATGGAGAGCCGATCAGACTTGACGTTCCATCAAGAATTGTAGAAGGAAGGACGCTTGTCCCAATAAGGTTTGTAGCAGAAACCTTTGGGTGCGATGTTTTTTGGGAACAGGAAACAAAGAAAGTTACAATTGAAAAAGATGAAAAAACTCTCCTCTACTGGGCATATAAAAACTACGCTGAATTTAACGGAGAGAGGGTTGAGATTGATACCTACCCAATAATAGAAAGGGGACGAACACTCGTCCCCTTTAGGTCTATTGCGGAGTCTCTTGGGGCATCCGTAAGGTGGATTTCCTCATCAAGAGATATAATTATTGATTGGGAGTTCTAGGCTTCCAGTTGCTCCACGGTTTGTTTTGCGAAGCATGAATCAACGTGATCTTGATCCATTTTTTTGGTATATATTGAGACCACAAAAAGAACAATTATTGAAACAATGAGACCAACGATTCCTGGTTCAATGTATTTCCATGGTGCAATATCAAAGAGTGATTTAATCTTTAGTGTGCTACCATTGAAAACAAGTACCCATCCAATTGAAACAACAAGTCCCGAAATCATCGACCAGTTTGCACCAGCTTTTGTAGTTCCCCTCCAGAAAAGTGCACCAATTGTTGGTGCAAGGAAGGCAGCTGCAGCTATCGCAAAGAAGAACGCGGTTCCTTTGGCAACGATTCCTGGTGGGAATACATAGATTCCAAGGGTAAATGTGAACACGATTGCTATGGCGATACCAATTCTTTTCCAAAGCAGGGTGTTAACTTTTTTCTTTGGATCTTTTGTGATGTTGTCTTCAATAACATCTTTTCCAAGGGCGGTTCCGATTGTATGGAACTGTGCTGACGATGTTGAAATACCAGCAGAAATAAGGGTCAGAAGGAATACATAAACAAACCACTGTGGCATGTAGGCGGTGATGAAGCTTGGAATAACCTGGTCAATGTTTGTATTTGCAACAACATCAACGGTTATTTTCCCAAGATCGTTGTAGAAAAAAACGTTTGATAATGCACCGGTTATATAAGCACCGCCAACAACGATGAGTATGAATATTGCACCAACAACCATTGCACGATTGAGGTCTTTATTCTTTTTGACCGTCATAAATCTTACGAGAAGCTGTGGCTGAGAAAGCACACCAATCCCAACACCCATGGTGAGTGTCGAAACAATGAGCCACCAGATCTCTGAGTTAAAAACTGAGAATGATGTCCAGCCTGTGTGGCCACCTGCTTTCAATCCTTGAGGAACAAGATGTGCTAGATCAGTAAGTTGCTGATGGGCTGAAGTTATTCCACCGAGCTTTGTGTAAACAAAAATGATAAGCGCGATCATACTGACAAGCATGATTGAGCCAAGGAATGAATCTGAGTAGATGACACCTTTGAGTCCACCTGTGATGACATAGATAGCGACAATGATGATATAGATCATTGCAAGCCACTTAATGTCTATCCCAAAGATTGGCACCATAAACTCAGCAGCACCACGCATAACGGCGGCGGCGTAAAGTGGCATAAAGATGAAGATTACAATTCCAGAGAACCACTGTGAGAATTTGGACTTGAATCTTTTTCCAAGAAACTCAGAGAATGTATGGGAGCCAAGATTACTTCCCATCTGTCTCATTCGTTTTCCAAACACAAGGTATGCAATAAAAATTCCTACTCCGATGTTTGCAAAAACAACCCACATCATTTGAAAACCATGTTTTCCAGCCATTCCACCAAAACCAACGATTGCCGATGTGGAGATGAATGCAGCACCATAGGATAGTGCCATCATATATGGGTTAACGCTTCCACCAGCAACAAGATAATCCTTTGCGGATGTCGTTCGTTTATATCCAAGCCATGCAAGATATCCAAGAACCCCTAGGAAACCAATGAGAATTGGAATAAATGTTGAAAGATTAACGTTCATGTGTTACACCTCCTTGTTCCACAAAGCAATACCAACAACAATACAAACAATAGTCACAAGAACAGTTAGTGTGTAACCAAGGAAGGTAACAAAATCACCGAATCCGAGCATATCGACATGCCTCCATTATGAAATAGATTCACCAATCATATCACAATGGAGGTAAAAACTCAAAGAACACTTTTGGTTTATTTTTTGTTTCTTATTTTTTCTAGGTTTTTTTCAATCCAATCAAACCAAGTTGATAATCCTTCACCTGTTTTGATAGAGAAAGAAAGGATTTCAAGTTTTGGATTTATCTTTAAGGCATCTTCTTTAAATGCATCAACTGAAAAGTTGCAGTAAGGCAAGAGGTCGAGTTTGTTTATGAGTACGCTATCTGAGACCCTGAATGCAAGTGGGTACTTCGCAGCTTTGTCATCCCCTTCTGGGATTGAGAATAGCAATACTTTTGCATGTTCACCAAGTTGGTAGGCTGCAGGGCAAACGAGGTTGCCGACATTTTCAATAAATATTATGTCTAGATCATCAAGTGGTAAGCTTTTTATTGCCTCTACAACTTGGCTTACGGTCAAATGACATGAGGAGCCTGTTCCTGCCGTGTTTATAAGGGACACAGGAACATGCAATTTTTCTAGTCTTCTTGCATCGCGATTTGTTGCTGGGTCTCCCTCAACGACTGCAAGTCGGTACTCGCTTCTGAATCTTGACAATGTCTTTTCAAGTAACGATGTCTTTCCTGATCCAGGTGAACTGATCATATTTAGTACAAGAATACTTTTGGAATAAAATAGTTCTTTCAGTTCTCCTGCAACCTCTTCGGTTGTAAAGTCAACTTTTTTGTTAATATCAATTTTCATCAGCAAGCTCCAAGTGTATTTTTTCAACGATTAGGTCTGATCCCGTTATCATTTCACAATCACCATTTTTACATTTTGGGCATGTGAAATCATATTCTTTTGCAGTAAATATGTTTCCACAATTATTGCATTTGAATTCTGGGTCAACTATTTCAAATTCGATGTTTAATCCATCGCATATGGTATCTTTTGAGATTGTTTGAAGTAAAAAAACTAGAGAATCTGGCATTATTCCTGACATTCTTCCGATGGTAAGCTTTACCCCAGAAACTCTTGCCCCTCTTTCTTTTGCTTCCTTTTCAAGAAGTTCAAAGACTTGATTAGCTATTCCCAATTCGTGCATGTTGTCATTATAAATGCTTTTTCATCTCATTGCTAATTATTTTTCATTAAGCATGAGCACTTGAAAATATGGTTTCCTTAATGAATATAAGTCCTCAACTATGGAAACTGATAGAGATTATACAAAAGGAAGTATTTTTAAAAATCTTATTGCTCTCGCCTGGCCAGGAATAACTGGAAGACTTTTTGAAAACATTCACGATATCATCGATCTTATCTGGATTGGTTTACTTGGTGGCGCATTTGCTGTTCAGTCTCAGGCCGCACTTGTTGTTTTTGGTGTTGTGTTTTCCTTTATGTTTATCTTCAACAACCTGTTTGGATTGAGTTCTGTTTCAATCATTTCTAGATATTGGGGAGAAAAGGACTACAAAAAGGCTGCTTGGGCAGCTGAGCAGACTATTTTGTTTAAGTTTGTCTTTGGTGTAATCGGTGCGATTTTGGGGTTGGCATTGCTTCGAGTTTTTCTTGGACTCGCAGGCGCAGATACTGTCATAAACCCTGAAACTGGCTATTCGATGATGAGTATTGCAATGAACTATGGAACAATCATTGTGCTTGCAATTCCATTCTATTTCACGTATTTCACTTTCAATACGATTTTCAGATGTACATCAGATGCTGAAACCAGTATGTTTTTGACAATCCTTGCGATGATTGTCAATATCATCCTCGATCCGTTCATGATACTTGGAATTGGTCCAATCCCAAAAATGGGTGTTCCTGGTGCTGCAATTGCAACAGTTATCGCTCAAATGACTGCCTTTATTTTAGGTTTATCACTCCTCTCAACTGGGAAAAAGCTTGTATTTATAAGAGCTGTTAGATTGATGTTCCCTAAAAGAAACAAAGATGGATTCGTAAGATATATCGTTAGGATTCCATATTTCAAAATTGCTCTTGTGAAAAGAGGAATAAAGATAAACTTGATGGGATTATTGAGACCAGATTTTCCGATGCTTTTCAATATGATGAGGATTGGAATTACACCAGCGTTATCGAATCTTGCAAATACGGGTTCAGGAATGATCTTTATGAATATCATCTCGACATACAATAACCCAGCATTACTTGCAGCATTTGGAATCGGAATGAGGTTGATGGGGCTTGTGAATATGCCACTTCTTGGATTGCAACAATCTGCTGGTTCACTGGTTGGTCAAAATATCGGTGCAAGGGCAACAAAAAGAGCTGAAAAAACAGTATGGTACACTGTTCTGATTGCGGTTGTTTTGTGTGGTTCGATGATGATCGTTGGTTATCTGTTTGGTGGTCCAATATTTTATATTTTCAATAAAGATAGTGAAGTCATAAGGCTTGGGTCGATGTTACTCGGTCTTGCAATGACTCAAAACCTAATCATGGGTGTAAAGTGGATGATTACTTCTGCCTTTGAGGGCTCAGGATATACAATGTGGCCAGCACTTTCTGATCAATTGATACACTGGTTACTTAATCTGCCAATTATGGTTATAACTATTGTTTATTTGAAGCTCGGATACGAGTGGATTTTCTTATCAGGGATAATTACTGGTCTAATCCAGCTTATGGTTAATTATACATTTTTACGATCAGGCAAATGGAAATCTGCCAAAGTCAAATCAGCCTAGTTCTAAAATGAGTTCTTTTGGCATTGAAAAATTCTGACAACTGTATATAGTTGACCATAAGGTGTGTCGTTATAACAGGTCAGATATTGTAAAAAGATTATCTAGAGTGGCAGTTTGCTTGCTGGTTTTTTCGATGACTATTGCTATATCTGGGAGTTTCTATGTTACAAGTTCTTTTGCAAGGGAACTGAGTAAAAGTTATATTTCTGATTTTAACCCTAAGATTTTTGTAGATGAAGAGCATATCCAAAACCTTCCAATTATCCATGGAAATTATGTTACCTGGGTTGATTCAAGGTTGAATGATAATGAAGGTCGGATCTTTCCGCGAATATACATGAAACATATCAATTCTGACGAAGAGAAATTTGCGATGTCTTTCGCAAAGAAATCGGGTGCCAGAACACAGTATAAGAATAAGGTGGTTTGGGCAGAAAATACTGATCGATTGAGGGATGATAATTTCGATATCAAGATGTTCGATTATGATACTGGACAAATCACAAGTATCACAAAAAACAAACGTATGCAGAATAATCCACAGATATCAAAGGAATTTATCATTTGGAAGGATATGAGGGATACACAGAGAGGTTCCACGGATATTTGGGATTTTGCTATTTTTGGCTCTTCAGTTGAGAAGAATGAAGAGTTTGTTGTTAAACCTCATGATACTCCTGGTACAGCTGAGCTTTTTGGCAGATATGCGGCGATGTCTATAAAGAGAGAAGATGCTTCTGATAGGGATATTTATTTAAATATTCTTTCAAGTGGCAAGGAGATTCCTATTTGTATTGAGTCGGGAGATCAGTTCAATCCAAAAGTTATTGGGGATGTTGTTATATGGGAAGATGCTAGATATGCACCTGTCTTTGGTCTTGAACAACCAACCGACATCTTTGCATATTCGATTTCTAAACACAAAGAGCTTTTCGTTTCAACTGACCCTCAGAGAGAGTATGGGTTAACAGTTGGTGCTGATCGATATGCCTTGTGGTATCAAGATACATCTGGTATGAATGCTTCAAATGAATGTACAATTCACCTCTATGATGCTGTTGCTGATTCGAGAATTGTGATATGTGAAGAACCAGGTGATTATCGGAATGCGGTTATAGGTAAAGATTGGATAATATGGGAGGATCACTCGAGTGTTGAATTTGGGATTGATTTGGTTGCCTATCAAATCAGCACTAAAGAGACATTTGATTTGATGAAAGCATTTGGTGATCAAAAGAATCCAAAGATTTATGATAATTATGTGGTATGGGAAAATATTGAGGGGCAAGAATCAGAATCTGGAAGTATCTGGTGTGCAGATTTGATCGAGTTTTCTGAAAAAAAATCGACTTTCTCTGGTGGATTTAAAGATACCGTAGTTTGGACTCAGGCACACGGAAATGAAAATAAAAATGGATTCGTTAGATCTGAAATAAGAAATCCAAACCAGTTTAGATTCGATTTGCAGTGGAAGATAAAACTTGATGGATCAATAACCTCCTCACCAAGTTTTGATAGAAGAGGTTTTGGATATATTGGAACAAGTACTGGAAAACTCTATAAATATTCTGCGTTTTCTGGTGAGATCGTTTGGGAATTGAAGCTAGATGGAGCAATAAAAGCCTCCCCGGCAATATACAAAGATCGTTTATTTATTGGCACTTGTTCTGGAAAGTTTTATGCAATTTCAACTGATCTCGGTGAAGAAATATGGTCAGAACAAAAAAGCGGTTCAATCGAGTCATCTCCGACAGTTTACTTAAGCGAAAATGATCACTATCCAATGGTAGTTTTCAGTTCCATGGATAAAATGCTACATCTTTATGGTGTGAGGGGAAGCAAACCAAATCTGAAATGGTCAATCCCGCTTGACGGATGGGTAAAGGGTTCAGTATCTGTTGACGAAAACCCACTTTTGAGATCATCTGATCAGGAAACGGTTAAGAAATATCTGTATGTTGGGTTATCTAGCAACTATTTAATCTGTATAGATCCTTTGACATCGGAAATTATCTCTCGATTTGAGACTGATTCTCCGATGAAGGGGTCGATTATTGCCAACTCTTCTACATGTATATGTGCATCGAATGACGGGACGTTGTACAGTATTTCTTTCAATGGGTGGGGGAGAAAACCTCAGCTCATTTATGCTGAAAGTACATACCATAAAACACTTTATTCTCCAGCGTTTGATCCGGTATCAAAAAGAATATTCTTTGAAGGCAAACCTGGTGCGATCTCAAGTTATATCGAAAAAGAGTTGTGGTCATTGACACTAGATAAAGAATTAGCCTCTGCTCCAGTGATTACCCATTATGATGGAAAGATGAATGGAGTTTTTGTCGTTTCCACTAATGGATTGGTTTCATTCCTTGAACCTGAGACGGGAAAGATTATCTGGAAGACAACTATTGATACTGTTGTTTCATCCTCTCTGAGTGTTTTTGACACTGGATTTATAACAATCTTTCTTGGTGGAAATGATTCATATTTGTATTGTTGGGGACAAAGACCTCTTGATTTAGATTATTAAAAAGCTAGATTTTTATTGACAATACCCTTACTAATCCTAATCTGGACAGGATAGCAATTAATGACGGAGGAGTACTATGTACGCTGTTATAAAGACTGGCGGTAAGCAGTATAAAGTTAAAGAGAATGACGTAATCAAGGTCGAAAAGCTTGATGTTGAACCAGGAAACACACATGAGTTTAATGAAATTACTCTCATTGAGAATAATGGTGAAATAAAAGCTGGTGCACCTTTTGTGACGGGTGCAAAGGTAACTGCTGAGATTCTCAGACATGGTAAGAATAAAAAGCAGATAATCTTCTTCTATAGACACAAAACCACATACAGAAGAAGAAAAGGACACAGACAGGAACATACCGAACTAAAGATAAATTCAATTAACATGGAGGCATAATGGCTAAGAGAAAAGTAATTATTATGGGCGCAGCAGGGCGTGATTTCCACAATTTCAACATGCTCTACAGAGACAACGATGATTACGAAGTAGTTGCATTCACAGCAACTCAGATTCCAGACATTGCTGGCAGAAAATATCCAGCAGAACTTGCAGGAAGCCTTTATCCACAGGGTGTTCCTATTTTTGACGAATCAGAACTCGTTGAACTTATTGAAAAATATGATGCAGACGATGTCCTCTTCTCTTATTCAGATCAGCCACACACAGAAGTTATGCACAAATCATCAATCGTTAATGCTCACGGTGCAAACTTTGTACTTCCAAGTTACCAGAAGACTGCTCTTAAATCCACGAAACCTGTTATTTCAATCTGTGCAGTAAGAACAGGTTGTGGAAAATCACAGACAACAAGACATGTTGTTGAGATTCTCAGAGGTATGGGTAAGAAGGTAGTATCAATCAGACACCCAATGCCATATGGAGATCTTGCAAAACAGGCAGTTCAGAGATTTGCAGACTACTCAGACCTTGATAAACACGAATGTACAATTGAGGAAAGAGAAGAGTATGAACCACACATCGATCTTGGTGCAGTGATCTACTCTGGTGTTGATTACGAAAAGATTCTTAGAGAAGCAGAAAAAGAAGCTGATGTAATCATCTGGGATGGTGGAAACAACGATTTCCCATTCATCAAAGCTGATATCCCACTTGTTGTTCTTGATCCACTTAGACCAGGACATGAGACCCTTTATTACCCAGGCGAATGCAATGTTCATATCGCATCAGTCGGTGTCATCAACAAAATCGATACAGCATATCCAGAAGATGTTGATTATGTCAGACAGAATGCCTATGCAACAAACCCAAACATCACAATTGTTGATGCAGCATCACCAGTTTTCCTTGATGATCCATCAGCAATCAGAGGTAAAAAAGTTCTCGTTCTTGAAGATGGTCCAACACTCACACATGGTGAAATGCAGTTTGGTGCAGGATACGTTGCTGCAAAAAAAGCTGGAGCTGCAGAGATTATCTCTCCAAAACCATATGCAGTTGGCTCAATCAAAGATACATTCGACAAATACACTCAGGTAGAAGAAGTTCTTCCAGCAATGGGTTACTCACCAGAGCAGATTGATGATCTCAAAAAGACAATCGAAGCTGTCCCAGCAGATGTTATTGTCTCAGGTACACCTATTGACATTACAAGAGTTCTCAAAGTCTCAAAACCAATCTACAGAGTAAGGTATGAACTCGACGTTGTTGGAATCCCAACAATCGAAGAGATCATCAAAGAGAGGCTCAAATAATATGGCAGTAAACATGAAGGGTCGATCGGTATTGACAATTCATGAACTCTCAATTGAAGAGATTGACCAGATTTTTGATATGGCTCATACTCTCAAACTTGAGAGACTTTCAGGAAAGATTATTAATCCAATCCTTGCTGGAAAATCACTTGCCATGATTTTTGAAAAAGCCTCAACAAGAACAAGACTCTCATTTGAGCTTGCAATCCACGAGCTTGGCGGACATCCAATCTATCTTTCATCAAAAGATATGCAGATTGGTAGAGGAGAAACTATTGCTGATACTGCAAGAGTTCTCTCAAGATATGTCCATGGAATCGAAGCCAGAGTTTTTGAACATGACAAACTTGTTCAGATGGCAAAATATGGTTCAGTTCCAGTAATCAATGGACTCTCTGACCTTACGCATCCATGCCAGGTTTTAACTGACCTTTTCACAGTCACAGAAAAACTTGGTGGGCTTGCTGGTCTCAAGATGGTCTACATGGGTGACGGGTCTAACAATATGGCACATAGCCTCCTTTATGGTTGTGCAAAAGTCGGTATGGATTTTACAGTTTGTACACCAGAGGCTTATCTTCCAGATGCAGAAGTTATGAAGAATGCACAGGCAGATGCAGAGATTTCCGGTGCGGAGCTTACTGTTTCTCACAATCCTTCTGAGGCTGTTGTTGATGCAGATGTTATCTACACAGATGTCTGGGCATCAATGGGTCAGGAAGAAGAGCACGCAAAACGCGTCAAAGAGATGATGCCATTCCAGGTCAATGCTGAGCTCATGAAAAAATGTGAAGGCGCAATTTTCATGCACTGCCTTCCAGCACACCGTGGTGAAGAGGTAACAGATGAGGTTGCTGATGCTCCATATTCTGTAATCTTTGATGAAGCTGAAAACAGACTACACGTACAAAAAGCAATCCTTGCTCTTGTAATGTAGTAAAACAAAGCTAATTTTGAATTCCAGCCCCCAGAAAAATCTGGGGGCTTTTTTATTATGTATTTTCTTTTCTGGGTCTTGACAAAAAAATTTTGGATCAATATAATGCGATACATGAAGAATCTTGTTTCAATAACATTAGTATTGATGATGATTGTTTTTGCAATACCCGTGGGGGGTACTGAATCTCCATGCATAGATATATCAACTGACGCATATGGAAATCTATTTGTCCTGAACCCACAAAATGGTGATGTCCATAAGTTTGATGACAATCTAAATTTTCTTGAAAACACAATGTCAAAAACATCATACAAGATGACTGACCCTGATTCATTCACAGTTTGCTGGTGTGCTGGCGAGTTATCTTTTTCTTCATCGACAAACGGCAAAACTCAAATGTATGAAATTGACGAGAATTGGGAATATATTTATCATAGGGAGCTTGCGGGTGTTGGTTCTACTGAAGGGATGGTCAAAAACCCAACTGATATAAAATATCTTCGTTCTGAGGAAGATTACTGGGTAGCAATCACTGATGGGTCACTTGGTAAGGTTGTCATTATTGATGATTTTGGAGAGTTTCATCGCGAAATAACTGGCCTCAAAAATCCTGTTTCTACCTACTATGCCCCAAACAAAACCTTATTTGTGATTGATGGTGGTGTTGTAAAGGTTTTTTCTCCATCTGGAAACTTTCAAAGGTCATTTGGTGAAAATATCTTGAAAAATCCGATAGCAATTGATGCGTCAAAGTACGAAGATAAATACTACATTCTTGATGGATCACAAATCGTCGTTTTTGACAAAGATGGAAACAAGATCAATTCCTTTGGGAACTTCAAAAATGCGACTGATATTTCTGTAAATATTTACAAAAATTGGGTGATTGTTGCAGATTGTTCGGGAAATGGAACACTAAACGCTTATGACTATGATGGAAATCTAATAAAAACCGTTGAATCAGTTCTTTCTCCCGAAAACAAAAAGATTTTGCGGTTTACAGTCGGGAGTTATGTGTTTTATGTAAATGGAGAAGGTCAAAAGTTGAGGTGTCCTGTAAAGATTGAAAACGATAGATCGCTTGTGCCGGTAAGAGAGATCGTTGAAAATCTTGATGGAAAGGTTTCCTGGGATGGTGATACAAAAACGATTTTGATAAATATAGACAATTCAATTGTTCTCTTGAAGATTGATCAATCTTTTGCGGTTGTAGATGGAAAAATAAAAACTCTACCCTCCTCAGTCCCACCAAGGATATATTGTAATGGTGTTACGATGGTGCCATTACGGTTTGTAAGTGAGATTCTGGGCGCAGAGGTTGAGTTTAACGATAAAGATAAAACTATTGAGGTGAAAAAATGAGAAAAGCATATTCATTGCTATTAGTATTGGTTTTGGTTTTTGGTGTAGCTATTTTTGCATCATGTGGTTCAGTTGTTCAGCGTGAGGTAAATCTGGGAGATATTCCTGCATCTGAAATTGAGAAAAAAGTAGAGGTTGTAAAAGAACAACCCCCAAAAACAGAAGAGGTTGATGAGTCTGTAGAAGATAAGATTGTCGAAGAGAAAAAAGAGGAAATTATCTCGGAACCTGTTGAGCAGAAACCCGCATCAATTCAGTCTGATACTCCATTTTTTGCAGCTGTTTCGAGCGCTGAGAGAATGGGCAGCTCCACCAAATTGAATTGGACACATAATGGTGCTACCCAGAATTTTGGAAATTTTGGTGGCAAGGTTTATCTTATTGATGTCTGGGCAGAATGGTGTCCTCCGTGTAAAGGTTCGACGCCTACTCTTATTGATCTTCATAATAAGTACGCAGATAAGGGTCTTGTTGTAATAGGAATAAATATCGATACATCATCAAATGTCCCTAGTGCAAAGGACTATTCAGAAGAACATGGTATCCCATATCCAATCCTTTGGGATTCACAAGGATACGCTGTTGGTGGTAAGTTTGTTCAAGATGGAATTCCAAATTTTACTTTAGTCGACTCACAAGGTAAAATATTAAAAGAGCATACAGGGATGTTGTCGAGCGGAAGTCCTGGTTTGACCGAGATTGAACGACTAATAAAACAAGCTTTAGGATTGTGAAAAAAATATCCTTGTAATTTGTTTTTGATTCCTTACACTGTTTCAGTCTGGTGGTTATGACGGCTTGGGGTTTGACCTTAAGCCTTAGTCAGAACCTTGAAAAAGTTTGTCGGGGTGTGGCGTAGTTTGGTAGCGCGCCTGGTTTGGGACCAGGAGGTCGGAGGTTCGAATCCTCTCGCCCCGACCATTTTGTTTGTGCCCGTAGCTCAGTTGGATAGAGCACCTGCCTTCTAAGCAGGGGGTCGGGCGTTCGAGTCGCCCCGGGCACGCCACTTACTCTAACTTATGGGCCCATAGCTCAGATGGATAGAGCGGCGGTCTCCTAAACCGCAGGTCGCAGGTTCGACTCCTGCTGGGCTCACCATGGGACCACGTTTCTAGTTTAAGTTTTTTGGGTGCCTGAATTAGTGTCGGGAAGATGATGCGCCTATAGCTCAACTGGATAGAGCGACGGACTTCGGATCCGTAGGTTGCGGGTTCGACTCCTGCTGGGCGCGCCAGTATTTAAGCAGTGGGTTGTTAGCTCAATCGGTAGAGCATCTGACTCTTAATCAGGCGGTTGGGGGTTCGAGTCCCCTGCAACCCACCATTCATACTTAATGACAATGAATGATATAAAATATATACACTGGAAAGACAATGTAAGAAGACTGATGGATTACGCACGCAGAGAGGTTTTGCGTGGCGATCTTTCCAAGGTAATCACTGATAGACTTCAAGATGAAATCCGCTTGCCATTGAAGAATTCTGATGTTGTAGTTATTGCAACAAAGGGTTCAGCTATGGTTGGGTATGCAACAGGTATCCTCCTTGACGAGGGGATAACGATCACGTCGTTGGTTGTCTCACCTTCAGTAGATAGACTTGAGGTTACCCCGAATCTTGTTTTTTCAGTTATAAATCTACTTTCAAGACAGGGGCAATTCAAATTTGTACAAATTGAAGTGCCATGTCTTAATACAGATTATATTACAGCAAGCCTTAAGCCATTTGGATTTATGGTTTTCCCACAGATTGAGATGTGTATAACAGATTTCAATCCTGAACCTGAAAAACATATCCCCGGAGTTTCCCTCGATAATTGGCGTGTTGATACCGACAACGAAGCATCTCTGGTTATCGCAATATCTGATCTTGGGGAAGACGAAACCAAACGAGATATTCAGGAACGAGAACCGAGACAGAGGTGGCTTGAGG
This sequence comes from Caldisericia bacterium, assembly GCA_963674785.1. Lineage (GTDB taxonomy): Bacteria > Caldisericota > Caldisericia > JAAYUI01 > JAAYUI01 > JAXGMQ01. Next base: position 1,932,607 of record OY771555.1, on the reverse strand, counting down.
AATGCAGACTTCTCTCGGGCGGAGAGCTTGATACTGATCTTTGTCATCAGGCCTATATCGGTAATGAAATGATCGGTATGATTGTTGCTCTCATTCGCGATAAAGGGATGGGACGAATAGAGGGTGTTGGTGTAATATCGGATAGAAGCACCGATAGGATCGAAAAAGCATTAATCGAAAGATCACTACTTGGGTTCAAGAACAAAAACGTCAATTTGGTCAGAGCAATTGTTCCAATGGTTAAGAAGAAATCTATTGCGGTTTTTGAATCTCTTGGTTTTTCAACGAACATTTATAGACCTGATTTGCTTTTATTGTCATCAGATCAGACTTGGGATAACGTTTGTAAAGAATCTTTAGACGTTACCCTTGAAAGTTAAAATAAGTTTCTTTATAATCGATTTTCGTAGTTTGAAAAATTAATCGGATGCGAGGGTGGCGGAATTGGTAGACGCGTTGGATTTAGGATCCAGTGAGCTTAAGCTCGTGCGGGTTCAAGTCCCGCCCTTCGTACCATGCATAACCTTAGGAATGCGGGAGTAGCTCAGTGGTAGAGCACGACCTTGCCATGGTCGGGGTCGCGGGTTCGAATCCCGTCTCCCGCTCCAGAATGGTTAAAATAATGAACATAGAAGATATCGAAAGCAAGAAATCCACATCGCTTATCTCAAAAGCGACGTTCGGGTCAGAGGAAATAAAAGAAGGTTTCAAGAAGATTTTCAATAGGGATCGAGCAAGAGTTAAAATCCCTGGATTCAGACCCGGAAAAGCACCATTTTCTCTTTTCAAAGCACATGTTGGTGAGGACTATCTTAAAGAGGAGTTTATCTACGACTCAAGTAGACAGGCTCTAAGAGAGATTCTCAAAGAGAAAGATTTCAGAATGGTTGGGAACCCTGAAGTTTCACTTGAGTGTTTTGAGCCTGAAGAAAAATGTGTTTTAAAAATTGAGGTTCAGTATATTCCAGAGTTTGAACTTCCAGACCCGTCAAAACTTAAGCTTAAAATTGGCAAATTTGAAGTAACAGAGAAAGAAATTGATTCCACAATTGATAGATTGAGACTTCAACATGCCACGATGGTATCCATCGACAGAGAAGTTGAAGAAAAGGATTTTGTCTACTTCAAATGGTCTATTGTTACAAATGACAAAGTCTCGGGGAGATGGAAAGAGGAGCTTGTTGAAGTCGGAAGACAGGACTTTGTTCCCGGTTTTGATAAGAATCTCATTGGTGTTAAATCTGGCGACACAAAGAGAGTAAAGACAAAAATCTCTGGTGAAGAAAAACCTGTGGAGATAGAAATTGTCATTGGCGAAACAAAGACTGCTGATATGCCAGAACTCAATGATGAGTTTGCAAAGATGCTGTCGATGGAGTCCGTGGAAGCGCTCAAAAAAGCTGTTGAGGCAGAGTTATTGTCAAATGCCCAGAGAGCAAAAGAACAAGATACACACAACAAGCTTGCAGATGCCCTTCTTGAAAAAACAAAGCTTGAGATACCACCAAAATTAATTGAAGCGTCACTTGATGACGAGATTTATAGATTTGAAGATGAGTTAAAACGAAAAGGTTTAACTCTAGAGATATATTTGAAGAAAAGGGAAATCTCTGAGGAGAAACTCAGAGAAGAGCTTACCCCAAGAGCTACAAATCAAGCAAAGATTGACTTAATCCTTGAGGAGTATGCTGAAAAAGAGAATATCGAAGCAGAAGCAAGTGAAATTGATTCTGAACTTGAACAATACAATAATGCAATCAAACAGATGAAGAAAAAACCCAGCGTTGACCAGGAAACTCTTAGAAACAATATTTCATCTGCACTAAAAAGAAAGAAGACACTCGATTTCTTATTGGGAAAAGCTCAACTCAAAGAGGAGTAGAGCACAATGGCAATACCATGGGTGATTGAACAATCTGGTGCTGGAGAGCGTCAGTACGATATCTATTCAAGACTTTTAAAGGATAGGATTATTTTTTTGGGAGGAGATCAGATAGAAGATTCAGTCGCAAGCATTGTTGTGGCACAGCTTCTCTATCTTGATGCAAGTGACCCCGAAAAAGAAATCAGTCTCTATATTAATTCGCCCGGTGGAGTTGTAACATCGGGTCTTGCTATCTATGACACAATGCAATATGTCTCAGCTCCAGTTTCAACAATTTGCATCGGACAGGCTGCTTCAATGGCTGCAGTTCTTCTTGCATCAGGTGAACCTGGAAGACGTTTTGTGTTACCCAATGCAAGGGTGATGATTCACCAGGTTGCAGGTGGTGCACAGGGACAAGCAACCGATGTTGAAATCCAAGCAAACGAGATGTTGAGACTTAAAACCACTTTAAATGGTATCCTTTCAAAACATACTGGGCATCCGGTTGACAAGATTAAAGAGGACAGCGAGAGAGACAATTTTATGACCGCGGAACAAGCTGTTGCTTACGGTCTTGCCGATCAAGTCATCGCAAGGATGAAGCCTGGAAATGAGTGAAGATAATAACCAGTGCTCCTTTTGCGGAAGAAACATTGGAGATGGCCTTCGTGGCATGGAAGGGGTTGATGGCACCCTGATCTGTGAGGAGTGCATCAAGATTGCCAATAAGACCCTTGTTAATGAGAGCCAGAGACAGTTTCGAAAAAAAATTGGTCATATCCCAACTCCAAAGGAGATCCACGAACAACTAGATTCCTATATTATTGGGCAAACCCAGGCAAAAAGACTCCTATCTGTTGCTGTATACAAGCACTATCGATCTGTACTCACTCTTAGAAATGGAATCAATGAGATCGAAAAATCCAATGTTTTGATGGTTGGGCCAACTGGTTCTGGAAAAACTTTAATTGCTAGAACTCTTGCTAAGATTCTAGGTGTGCCATTTTCAATTGCAGATGCAACCACCTTAACGGAAGCTGGATATGTTGGTGAGGATGTTGAAAACGTGCTTGTTGGACTTTTCAGAAATGCCGATTATGACATCGAAGCCACACAGATGGGAATCGTGTATATTGACGAGATTGATAAGATTGGAAGAAAGTCCGAAAACAGATCAATTACTCGTGACGTTTCAGGTGAAGGTGTTCAACAGGCTCTTTTGAAGATCGTTGAAGGAACAGTTTGTAATATTCCACCCAAGGGCGGAAGAAAACATCCACAGCAGGAATTCGTTCAAATTGATACCTCAAAGATACTCTTCATATGCGGTGGAATGTTCGAGGGTCTTGATAAAATAATCGAACGAAGACTTGGACATAGAAAAGTCGGTTACAGTATGCATTCTGACAAAGTAACCGATAAATCAGATATTTTATCTAAACTTATGCCTGATGATCTGATGAAGTTTGGTCTTATTCCAGAGTTCGTTGGAAGATTTCCAGTGACTGCATCAATCTCTGAGCTTTCAATCGATGATTTGAAAAGGATTCTTACTGAGCCTAAAAATGCGGTTGTCAATCAGTACAAAACTTTGCTTGGGGTTGAGGGTGCAGAGCTTGAAGTAACAGATGAGGCTCTTACCGAGATTGCAAAGATTGCGAAATCATTTGGCACCGGTGCAAGAGCATTAAAAACTGTTTTTGAGAGAATTATGATGGATACATTATATGATATTCCTGATAATCAGGTTGTTGCAAAATGTATCGTTGACAAGGATGTTGTCCTTGGAGATAAACCGGTAATAATGATTGACTCAGATGGACAAGAAATGAAAAGGAGTGCTTAAAAAGGTATGTCAGCACCAAAAAAATGGCATCACAAGAAAGCCCCATTGCTTCCTCTAAGGAACCTGGTGGTCTTTCCTGGAATGACTGTGCCACTGATAATAGGTAGAGAAAAATCTATAAAAGCAATCGAGAAGGCAAATGATGTCGATAGAAGAATTGTTTGTCTTACTCAAAAAAAAGAGCATTATGATAATCCAACACAACGTGAACTTTATGATATTGGTGTTGGATGTGAGCTTCTACAGATTCAGCAGAAACTTCCAGATGGAAACCTGAGAGTTATTGTTGAGGGAATCGAAAGAGTAAAAGTAACTGATTTTGAAGATATCGAAGATTTGACTATGGTTGATGTTGAGCCTCTTGGTTCAATTGGTGAAGTTACTCCACACATCAAAGCATTGATGCGTGTTCTTTCTGAAAAGTTTGAAGAGTATTTCAGAGTTCATAAGAGACTTTTACCAGAGATTCTTCTTGGTTTGAGCAATATCCATGACCCCGATGAGCTGACTAACGTAATTGCTGCAAACATAAGCATCCCACTTATTGAGAAACAGGAGATACTTGCTCAAACATCAATACTTGAACGTCTTGAGTTTATGATCGATAAACTCTCGGAAGAGCTTGAAATACTTTCTATTCAGCAAAAAATTGATTCTGATGTCAAAAGTAAAATCGATAAAACTCAAAGAGAATTTTATTTAAGAGAACAACTCCGATCAATCGAAAAAGAACTTGGTGAGTCGGATGGTGAATTTGGAAGCGAAATCGGTGAATTCAGGAAGAAGATTCAAAAACGAAAAGGGCTTCCAAATTATGTTGTCGAAAAGGTAAATGAGCAGATTGAAAAACTTCAGAAGATGCCACCAATGGCTGCTGAAAGTGCAGTAATTAGAAATTACATCGACTGGATTTTTGACCTCCCATGGGAGAAGAAAACCAAGGACAGACTTGATGTAAATGCTGCTCACAAAATCCTCAACGAGGATCATTATGATCTTGAAGAGGTCAAAGAGCGAATTCTTGAATACCTTGCAGTAAGAAAGCTTTCACCTGATGCAAAAAGCCCAATCATCTGCCTTGTTGGTCCTCCCGGTGTTGGTAAAACCTCACTTGGAAAATCAGTTGCAAGAGCAATGAACAGACAGTTTGTCAGAATGTCTCTTGGTGGCATAAAAGATGAGGCAGAGATAAGAGGACATAGAAGAACATATGTTGGCTCTATGCCAGGAAGGATCATTCAGGGGATGAAGCAGGCAAATTCATCAAACCCAGTTTTCCTTCTTGATGAAATTGATAAGGTTGGTTTAGACTTCAGGGGAGACCCAACATCGGCTTTGCTTGAAGCACTTGATCCAGAACAAAACACTGCTTTCTCAGATCATTATCTTGAAATTCCATATGATCTTTCGGATGTTTTATTTATTACAACAGCAAATGTTACCCACACAATCCCAAGTGCACTTTTTGACCGAATGGAAACAATAATTATTCCCGGTTATACACAGTTTGATAAGGTTGAGATTTCAAAAAAATTCCTCATACCTAAACAGCTTAAAAGTAATGGTTTAAAAAAATCTGATTTATCAATACCAGATGCGACAATCAATATGATAATTGAGAGATATACAAGAGAAGCAGGTTTAAGGTCTCTTGAACGACATATCTCAAAACTAATGAGAAAAGTAGCGAAGAAAAAGGTTAGCGGAGAGGTTACTGAGAAGCTAAAAATAACTACAAAATCCCTACCTGATTATCTTGATATTCCTGTTTTCAAATCTGACACACAGAGAAAAACCGATGAGGTCGGAACAGTAACTGGGCTTGCTGTGACTGAGGATGGTGGTGAGGTTCTCTGTATAGAAAGCACATTGATGGATGGAACAGGGAAACTTATTCTGACAGGTCTTCTTGGCGATGTCATGAAGGAGTCTGCAATAGCTGCACTTTCATATGTTAGAACTCACCGAAAGGAACTTAAGATCCCAAAGGATTATAAAGAGGACGATTACGATCTTCATATTCATTTCCCTGAAGGTGCCATTCCAAAGGATGGTCCTTCTGCCGGAATCGGAATCGTGACATCAATCGTTTCAACGCTTACAAACATCCCAGTGAGTTCAAAAGTGGCGATGACAGGCGAGATAACCCTCAGAGGAAAGGTATTGCCGATTGGTGGTGTGAAGCAGAAGGTGCTTGCAGCACACAGAAACGGCATAAGAAAGGTCATCTTGCCAAAAGATAATGAACCTCACACGACAAAAGTTCCAGAGAAGATTCGAAATGAGATGGAATTTGTGTTTGTTGAAACCATAAAAGAAGTTATCAAAGAGGCACTCATAAGGAAATGAGTGCTATTCTGAAGGTTTCAATTCATGCTTTAGGCTGCCCGAAGGCGTTGGTTGACGCTGAGCAATTATTGGCTGTCTCATCTGATTCTGGGTGTGAAATCTCACTTGACCCCGATGATTGTGATGTACTGCTGATTAATACGTGTTCTTTTGTTGAAGCTGCACGTACCGAAAGCTATGAAGTAATTGAGGAAGCACTTCAAAAAAAGAAATCTGGAATTATAAAAAAAGTTATTGTCACCGGATGTCTTCCACAGATTTTGCTTGCTGAGCTGCAGACAAAATACCCCGAGGTTGATGGGTATCTGGGAACAGGACTTAACTCTTCAATCTATGAAATCATTTCAGGCGAGAAAAAATCAATAATTAATGATTTGAACTCTGTTTCTTCAAATGGAATCCTTCCGAGGCTCAAAATAACACTTCCACATATCTCATATCTCAGGGTATCTGAGGGTTGCTCTCACGGTTGTTCTTTCTGTAAAATCCCATCAATAAGGGGGAGGTTCAGAAGCTTTGGTCTCGATGAGATATTGTCTGAGGCAAACGCACTCGCTGATTCTGGTGTTAAAGAGCTAAACATTATTGCACAGGATACATCGATAGTTGGTCATGATGCGAATCCAAAATATGACCTTTCAACTTTGACCCACAAACTTTCAGAAATTGATGGGTTTGAGTGGATTAGGATTCTCTATACAAACCCTATGCATTTTGCTGATAAAACACTTGAGGCATTTGGTGCCACAAAGGTTATTCCATATTTTGAAATCCCAATCCAGCATGCATCAAACAAAATTTTGAAAGCAATGAACAGGGAAAAACCTGGAATCGATGGAATCAGGGAGATTATTGGCAAGATTAGAGATAATTTTGATGACCCAACAATCAGATCAACTGCTATAGTTGGTTTTCCTGGTGAAACCGACGAAGATTTTGAAATTCTTCATGACTTTATCTCTGAAATTGAGTTTGACAGGTTTGGGGTGTTCAAGTTTTCTGATGAAGTTGGTACAAAAGCATTTGGTCTTCCAGACAAAGTTCCAGATGATGTAGCCTCTGAAAGACAAGAACAACTGCTTCTTACTCAATCTGAAATCTCTTATGAAAGAAATGAGTATTTGGTTGGCACTGTACAGCAGGTGATTGTTGACCAAATTTATGATGATTATGCTGTTGGTAGAACAAAATCTGATGCCCCTGAAATTGATTGTATCGTAAAGATAAACGGGACTGATTTTGAGGTTGGTGATATTGTTGATGTAAAAATCACAAATTTTGACCACTTTGATTTGGAAGGTGCTGTTATTAATGATTAGAGCATTTATCGCCTTAACAATCTCAGATGGTCTTCAAAAATATTTATCAGATGTGGTCTCAGATATCTCAAGACTTGATATTAAAGCAAGCTGGACAAAACCTGGAAACTTCCATCTTACATTAAAATTCCTTGGAGATATTGAAGAAAAACTTGTACCAGAATTATCAAAAAAGCTTTCAGAGATTGAAACAGATTTCCCAAAAGAGATTAAGCTTTCAGAAATCTCTGGATTTCCAAACATCAAAAATCCAAGGGTTTTGTGGTGTGGGGTAGAAGATGATATGAGCAAAAGTCTCTTCCAGAGAGTTCAGAATATCTGTGAGGGATTTGGTTTTGAAAATGACAATAAACCTTTCAGAGCTCATTTGACTCTTGGAAGGATTAAATCATTTAAGCCAGCTGGGCTTGAGGATGCAATTTCTAAAATTCCCATGTATAATGAGAAATGTTTTTTTACAGGGATTGCCCTTATAAAATCAGAATTAACTAGAAGTGGACCAGTTTATACAAATCTTTGGAAAAAAGATTGAGGAGAATATGGCAACAAAAAAAGAAACGAATGTCTACAATGAAAGAGAAAAAGCTTTAGATTCTGCTATTGCGGCGATTGAAAAATCCTACGGAAAGGGCACCATTATGCGACTTGGTGATGATCATGGTCGCATGGCAGTTGAGGCAATTCCAACAGGGATATTGTCACTTGATATTGCACTTGGTGTTGGTGGTATTCCAAGAGGAAGAATTATTGAAATATTTGGAAGTGAGGGATCTGGAAAGACTACGATCGCACTTACATCAATTGCTTCATGTCAAAGAAAAGGCGGGAAAGCTGTTTTTATCGATGCAGAACATGCCCTTGATCCAGCTTATGCTGAAAGACTTGGAATAGACCTTTCCGAGTTGATTATTTCCCAGCCCGATTCAGCTGAACAAGCACTCGAGATTGCAGAGATTCTCACAAGATCTGGAGCAATTGACTTGTTCGTGATTGACTCTGTTGCAGCACTTGTTCCAAGAGCAGAGCTTGAGGGTGAGATGGGTGATGCATCTGTCGGACTTCAAGCAAGACTCATGTCAAAAGCTATGAGGAAACTTGCTGGGGCAATGGGAAAATCAAGGACTGCTGGAATCTTTATTAACCAGCTCAGAGAAAAAATTGGCGTTATGTTTGGTAATCCTGAAACAACTCCAGGTGGACGAGCTCTCAAATTTGCAACCACTGTCAGAATGCAGGTCAGACGTGGTGAAACCTATAAAGATGGTGACCGATCATATGGAGCTCAGGTGAAGATAAAGATTGCAAAGAATAAAGTTGCTCCACCATACAGGAATGCTGAGTTTGACATTATTTTTGGCGAAGGAATATCAAGAGAGTCTCAGGTTCTAAAGATGGGTGTTGACCTCGATATCATTGATAAGTCCGGAACATGGTTCTCGTACGAAGGTGAAAGACTGGGTCAGGGAAGAGAGAATGCAAAAGTAACTCTTTCAGAAAAACCTGAAATGACAAACGATATTGAAAACAAAATAAAATCAGCATTTGGATTAACAATTCCTGATGCAAAAGAAAAAAAGGAGTAACCCATTAGATTATGCATTCAGGTTACTTTCATATAGAGACCGTGCGTGGTCAGAGATTGAAAGGCGAATGCAGGAAAAGGGTTACCTTGAGAAGGAAATTGAAGAGGTAAAATCTAAGCTTGAAGAGCTTGATTTGATAAATGATTCTGAGTTTGTCTCTTCATACATTGAAAATAAGAAAAAACGGTTTTGGGGACCAATAAGGATAAAAATGGAGCTTTTTAAGCTCGGTTTACCCAGAGCTGAAATCGAGAATCGTATTGATGAGCATGATTGGAAAGAGTTATTGGCTTTTGCGATTACCAGATACAAGGATGGATATGAAGGGCAAAAACTTGTTGCAAAACTTCAAAGACTTGGGTTTCCATCTTCATGGATTTGGGAAAAAATACGTTTCCTCGATAAATAAAGGAGATATTGATGGAATTTATATATGGATTTGTTGGAGCTATTGTAGGTGCTGCTCTTGCGTATTTTTTTGCAATGAATTCTGCAAAAAAAACTGCTCAAGGAGTTCTCAAGTTAGCAAATGATGAAGCTGCAAGAGTTTTAAAAGATGCTAAAAAAGAAGCTGATAGTGAAAAAAAAGAAATTCTTTTGACTGCAAAAGATGAGGCGATGAGACTTGTTAAGGAGCAGAAAGAAGAATTTAATCAGCAGAGAAAAGAGCTTAATGCGATTGAAAATAGACTTTCAACTCGTGAAGATAAGCTCGAAAAAAGAATTGATGCAGTAAACGCAAGAGAAAACGGTATATCAAGAGTTGAAAAAGAACTCGATGTAAAACATGAAAAAGCTGATCAATTAGTCTTGAAACAAGAGAAGGAACTTGAAAGAATTGCAGGACTTAGCAGGGAAGATGCAAAATCTGTAATTCTTCGTGAGACTGAACACAAGATGGAGTTTGAGCTTGCATCGAAAGTCAAGCAGATGGAAGAAGATGCGAAGGAAACTGCAAATTCTAAATCAAGAGAGATTGTTGCAAACTCAATCCAGAGGATTGCATCTGACTACACTGCAGAGGTAACAGTTTCTGCAGTTCCACTTCCCAACGAAGAGATCAAGGGAAAAATCATTGGTCGTGAAGGAAGAAATATTAGGGCGTTTGAAACAGCAACCGGTGTTGACCTAATGGTTGATGATACTCCCGAGGTTGTCACAATCTCATGTTTTGATCCAATCAGACGTGAGATTGGAAAAATGGCACTTGAAAAACTTATCACCGATGGAAGAATTCATCCGGGTAGAATCGAAGAAGTTATTCAGAAGGCCACAAAAGAGCTTGATGATAAGCTCAAAATTGAGGGTGAACAGGCACTTCTTGAGGTTGGTGTGCATGCTGCAAAACCTGAGCTTGTAAAACTTCTTGGAAGACTAAAATTTAGAACTTCATACGGTCAGAATGTGCTTCAGCATTCGATTGAAGTTGCAATGCTTTCTGCTCATATGGCATCAGAACTTGGTCTTAACCCAAAGATTGCAAAACGTGCCGGACTTTTCCACGATATTGGTAAAGCAGTTGACCGTGAGCGTGAAGGAACACATGATGAGCTCGGAGCAGAGATTCTCAAAAAATACAATGAGAAACCCGAAATCATCGAGTCTGCACAACTTCACCATACTGATATTGCCCCATCAAATGTATATCCTGTGCTGATACAAGCAGCAGATGCAATCTCTGCATCAAGACCTGGTGCAAGAAGAGAAAGCTTTGAAGCCTATATTCAGAGACTTGAGTCTCTTGAGGGCATCGCAAAGAGTTTTGAGGGTGTCGAAAAAACATATGCAATCCAGGCAGGCAGAGAGCTTAGAGTTATCGTTAAACCGAAAAAAGTTGACGATGTTATGTCTCATAAGATGGCAAGAGAAATTGCTGAACGCATTGAAAATGAACTCACATACCCTGGAATTATCAGAGTTACAGTAATCAGAGAGACAAGATACTCAGAAAACGCAAAATAATGAGAATCCTTTTAGTTGGGGATATCGTTGGGAAACCAGGAAGGAATGCCGTCAAGCAATTCTTACCTGGTTTGAAATCCGAGTATTCAATCGATTATGTGATTGGAAATGCTGATAACGCCTCTGGCGGATTTGGGTTGACCAAAGATAATGCTGATGAATTGAGGGTTGCAGGAATCGATGGCTTCACACTTGGTAATCATGTTTGGGATCAGAAGGAAGCACCCAAGATGATCGAAGAAGATCCCCAGATGGCAAGACCAGAAAACTTCCCTGAAGGTTCACCTGGAAGAGGGTACTTCTATCTTGATGGTGTAGCTGGTTTGATGTGTGTGCTTCATCTTCAGGGAAGAACTTATATGGAACCGATTGATTGCCCATTTATTGTTGGGGAGAGAATTATCAAGGATATTCGTGAGAATACTAACGTTATTCTCGTTGACTTTCATGCTGAGGCGACATCTGAAAAACAGGCTCTGGGAAGATATTTAGATGGACAGGTATCTGCGGTAATTGGAACCCACACGCATGTTGTAACAGCTGATGAGCAAATCTTCCCAGGTGGAACAGGTTTCCAAACAGATGCCGGAATGACAGGGCCTCATGAGTCAGTAATTGGTGTAAAAACCGAAGGACCAATCAAGAAGATGGTTCATCATATGAAGTGCCGATTCGAGGTTGCAACCGACGATGTAAGATTCAATGGTACACTCATTGAAGTTGACAACATAAGCGGGAAATGTCTTTCAATCGAGAGAATTTCTAGATCTCTTGATCAGTAATATTTTCGATTAGTTCATCTGATGGGTTGGGTTTTTTTACAACAAACTGAATTGTTGGGGCGCAACCCAGAATGTACTTCTCATGAGCTAGTCTGAACTCCAAAGTTGCAATCTCCTCAATCTCTTCATTTGTCCAGTCTGATTTTAGAAGACGCTCCTTTGGAAGTTTTTCCAGGGCTATCTGCCAACCGTATAACTCAATAATTTTGTAACCTAAGGCTTCAAGGGTTACTGAAAGATTTCTTGGTGTGAATAGTTCTTTGGCGTCAATCCAACTTCCATTTTCCCCGATGTTATCATCCAAAATATCTATTGAATCAGAAACCTTTCCTGAAATGATTGTATCAAGAGCGCATGCGAATCTATTTGGGGCACAGCCGATATAGAGTCCACCCTCTCGAAGCTTTGAAAATGCTATCCTTGCAGTGTTTTCAAGTTCAGAGGTATTGTTTGGCCATCCAGTTGTAATCACTATTCCGAAGCTATTATCTGGCATGTTGCTTATGTCTTCTGGAACGCATCCGATTTCCTCTTCGGAAGGATCACAAAGTCTGGTAACGGCATATCCAGCATTTTCAATTGCTGCGGCGATACCTGGTGAAAATTCTCCATCAGTCATTAAAACCGCACAAGGTTCGGATGGGAGAAAACCCAGCACCCCGTACAACAGAGATCTTGATATAACCTCGTTTGCGAGTGTGCCAACTTCTTTAATTGGATTTCTGTTCCAAAAATTTATGTCTGTCATTTTATGTTTCTCGATTTTACATAGAATTCAATTGATCTATCATATGTTTTTTCATCGCTATTGTTGAAATAACAAGCGGGTAGTTCACCATTTTTTCTGTGATATGCAATACACTCGCAGCATTTGCCGTGTTTGTCACATGGGTATGTGCAATTGCAGGAGACATTGTTTTCGCATTTTGCCATTTCTAGTTCTCCAGCATTTCGGTCTTGGATTTTTGCCAGATTTCCTCCATTTCATCAAGTGTCATATCTGAAATTGGTTTGTTCATTTTGTTAGATTCTTCTTCGATGAAATGAAATCTTTTGGTGAATTTATCAAGTGTTTTTGTCAGAGTGTTTTCGGGATTTATCCATAAGAACCTCGCGAGATTAAGCATTGAGAAGAAAACATCACCAAATTCATTTTCAATGCTTTCCGTGTTGTTGGATTTGATTGCAGTTTTTAGTTCAGAAATCTCCTCATCAACTTTTTCAAGAACACTCGAGACATTGTCCCAGTCAAATCCTTGTTTTTTCGCAAATGACATAATTCTATCTGCTCTGCCGAGTGGAGGAATACCTGTTGGGATTTCGGTTATACTATGGATTTCTTTTGGCTCCTCTTTTTTGATTTCTCTCCATTGTTTTACAACTTTATCGGGAGTATCTACACTTGAGACATCAAAGACATGTGGATGTCTGTTTTTAAACTTTTTGAGCATAAAGTCCATGACAGACTTAAAACCTACATCGCTTGTTTCTGATTCAACTCTTGAGATCATAAGTGTTAACAGAAATATATCCGCCAGTTCTCCGATCAATGCTTGTGTATTTTTTGAGAGTGCTGCCTCAGTAACCTCGTAGCTTTCCTCGAGAATATTATTTGCTAGTTTGTCTGATGTTTGCTTTTTATCCCAGGGACATCTCTTTCTGAGAATATCAACCATCGCTTTGCAGTTGTAGAACTTTTGTTCATCCTCATCTTTTATAATGTCTCTTAAGTATTCTGCTTCATGAACAAAGTTTTCCTGTTGGCTGGTTTCAACCGAGTTTAGGCTTCTGATTTCGCGAATTTCTTTTATGGCGTCATCAGCAGTCATATCGTGTTCGATGACAAGGTAACATGCACAGAGGGTTGCCGATCTGCCGTATCCAGCCATGCAGTGAATCAAGATTGGTTGATTCATATCCCTCATAAATTTTGTCCATCTGATGAATTCTTTGAGCTGTTTTAATGTTGGCACTGAGTAGTCTATGATTGGTAGATCAAAATGAAAAAAACCAAACTCTTCAAGTTTTTCACCAGAAAAAGGAATCCTTTCAGTAGATACAATTGCTCTTATACCAGCTGATTTGAGAAGGTGAAGCATGGTTTCAGAATCTGGAAGTGATGAGATCATCACTTCATTTTCAATTATCCAGGAGTAGTTCAATTGTCCTCCTCGCAGGCGAGTTTTATGAATTCTCTGCTTATTTCGATTGGGTTTTCCCTGAGTTTTCTGATTCTTATCATGTTTGGTCGAACAGTTGTCCGTTCACCAAATCTTGATAACAATCTGTCCAAGAAATCTTCTCTAAGTCTTGTGACTGGACCGAAGTGGAAATTAATTGTGAGGTTGTCTTCAACGATTTGAGTGATACCCATATTCGCCCCAAGGACTCTAAGCCTTACAAGTTCAAACAAAGATTCAATTTCTGGAGGAGCGTGTCCAAACCTATCTTCTAGCTCATCCTCAATTTTTTTAAGCTCAGCGGTGTTTTTTGCTTCAATCATTCTCTGGTAGCAGTCAATTCTTAAAGCTTCATCTGGAATGTATCGTTCTGGAATATATCCTGAGATTCTGAGGTCTATACTACACTCAAAATCTCTCTGTCTTACCGGTTTTTCTTTCTTGCCTTCCTGCTCATTTTTAATCCTTTTTTTTGCATCCTCAAGCATACGAAGATATAAATCGTATCCTATGGCAGAAATGTGACCGGATTGTTCAGAGCCAAGGATATTCCCAGCACCTCTTATTTCCAGGTCTCTCATTGCGACTTTGAGTCCTGCTCCGAGCTCAACAAAATCTCTAATTGCGTTTAATCTCTGTCTTGCGGTGTCGGTCAAGGTTTTTTCATTCGGATAAAGGAAGTAAGCATATGCTCTTCTTTCAGATCTACCAACTCTTCCGCGAAGCTGGTACATTTGAGCTAGTCCAAGGTTTTGAGCATTCTCGACAATCAAAGTTCCAGCTGATGGAATGTCTAATCCAGACTCAATGATTGTTGTGCACAGTAGAACATCAATTTCTCCCTGATAGAAGGCGATCATGATCTCTTCCAAGGTTTCTTCACTCATCTGTCCATGTGCTATCGCAATTCTTGCTTTGGGCACAATTTTTTCAAGTTTCCATTGGATGGAGGCTAGACCTTTGATTCGGTTGTTGACGTAATAAATCTGTCCGCCACGTGCAATTTCAGTTTCAATTGCTTCTTTGATAGTTTTCTCGGAGTATGGTAAAACGTATGTTTTAACTGGTTTTCTTCCCTCAGGTGAAGAGTTTATCTGCGAGACTTCTCTTACACCATGCAACGTCATTTCAAGCGTTCTTGGGATTGGTGTGGCAGTTAGTGTTAAGACATCTACATTCTCTTTTAGGCTTTTAATTTTTTCTTTTGCCTCAACACCGAATCTCTGTTCCTCATCAATTATTAGAAGTCCAAGGTTTTTGATCTCAATATCTTTTGAGAGTAGCCTGTGTGTACCAATGACCATCTCAATTGTCCCATCCTTAAGCCCTTCTAAGACTTTCTTTTGGTTTGTTTTCCCTTTGAATCTTGAGAGTTGTTCAACCTTTATCGGAAATGGTGCAAACCTTTCTTTGAATGTGCTGTAATGCTGCATTGCAAGAATTGTTGTTGGTACGAGCATCGCAACCTGTTTTCCGCTTGTTAATACCTTGAATGCTGCCCTGATTGCAACCTCTGTTTTTCCATATCCCACATCACCGCATATCAATCGATCCATCGGTTGTTTACTATCTAAATCCTTTTTTACATCGTGGATGGCGGTTAATTGATCTTCGGTTTCTTCATAAGGGAATGCGGTTTCCATTTCCTGCTGCCAGATATTGTCTCCTCTGTAAGAGTTACCGGTTGCAAGCTCACGCTTTGCGTATATTTTAAGAAGCTGAGCGGCAATATCCTTTGTTCCTCTTGCAACTTTTGCAAGAGCCTCTGGCCACTCTTTTCCACCGAGTCTGTTTATTGTTACGGTCTCGGGGTTTCCGAGGTATTTGTGTACAAGTGTTAATCGTTCAGGAGGAATATATAGCTTGTCACCTTTTGAATACTCTACTTGGAGGTACTCTTTTGTTATTCCTGCAGCAGTTACCGTTTTTAATCCCCGATATATTCCTATTCCGAAAGTTAAGTGCACAAGAAGGTCACCTGGGTTTATCTCGTTGATTGACTTAATTGGAGCTCCGCCACGATATCTTCTTGTTGCTCCGATCTTCCTTCTCCAACCGAAAAGCTCTTGGTCTGTAAGAAGAAGTTTCTTTTTTCTTCTATCCTCAAACCCTTTTTCAAGAGATATGTTTAGGATATCAACGAATGGTTCAATAAACTCATCTTCTATTGGATCCACTGGTAGGTTTTCGGGTTTGATGAAATCATGTCCCGAGAGAAGTTCCGCAACTCTTGTTGGCTGTTTAGTAGCAATGACTATCCTATAACCCGCAGATTTTTTGTTCCTGATGAAGTCGCTCATGTCCTGAAGTCTGCCAATGAGTGGATCAGGTTGAGGATGTTGGATTCCAAGTCTTTTTGTATCGTTTGGGGATTCAGTCCTGTTTGGATAAATCAAAATCTTTCTATTTTTTCGAGTTATATGTGGGAATTCAAGTCGCTCTATATCATCTAGCTCTCTTTGAGGAAGAAGCTCTCCTCTTTTGAGACCTGTCACGTAAACATCCATTGCGTCACGTTTAAACCTACTGTACTCCTCTGTCAGATCGTCTGGATCAATCCAAGCAACCGGGATGTTTTCCATGTAGTCAAGTAACCTTGTGGTGTTGTCGTAGAAAAATGGAGTGTAGTGCTCTATTCCTGAAAATCTCACTCCCGATTTTATGTGTTCTATTTCTGAAGTGATATTTTTTTGAATCTCAGAGTTTGATGATCGAACGGTTAACAAGAACATATTTATCTGAGCGATTGCACTATTTATTGTTTCCTGGTCGAGAATTATGTGTGATGCAGGAAGCAGAAGACAAGACTCAACATGCTTCGTTGAAAGCTGTGTAGATGGATTGATGACTCTGATTGTCTCGATGACGTCAACGTCAAATTCAACGCGGTATGGGTTTGGAGATGATGATGAAAAGAAATCAATTATTCCACCTCTTACGGCCACATCTCCAACATTTTCAACTTGATGAACTGGATTGTATCCAAGTTCGTAAAGCATCTTTTTTAGTGTATCAAGGGAAATCATATCTCCCTTGCTGATTATCTTGGCGCTATCTTCGAGCACCTTTGGGTGAACGAGGCAATCGTATAATGCAGGCAGGGAAGTCGTAACAATTGTTGAACCCATTGAGTTTCTTATTTGGTATAGGGTTGAAATTTGCCAGGAGATAATGTTGACGGAGCTTCTTGTTTTGTCTAGAGGAATTGAATCGGAACGAGGGAAAAACAACCTATTTACGGGTGCATTTCCAAGAACTGCGTCAAGCTCCTGGTGCATTTTGAGTGCTTTTTGTTCGTTGCCACAAACAATCAGAAGATTTCCAGTTTGATTACACATTTGAGCGATATTGATAACTAAATCGCTTCCTCTAAGTCCATCAATGTAGAGTTGATCACGCTTTCCTGCGGAAAGCGCTTCGATTTCCTTTGCAATCTTCTTTGATGACAAAAATGGTATATAATCTCTCATGTTACCAAAACAAGATAATAAAACAGTTCAGGGAAACAGTCAAATGAAAGAAAAGATAAAAAGAGTTAGGGTAGATGAATTGCTAGCAAACAATCCTCTTGTAGGAAGCAGAAGCAAGGCAAAAGCTTTGATTATTGCTGGTGAAGTTTCATATAAAGATCAAAGAGTTTCAAAACCATCTCAGCTCGTGCCAGAAGATGCAGAACTTGTGATAAAAGAACCCCAGAAATATGTTGGTCGAGGTGGTTATAAATTGGAAAAAGCTCTTGAGGTTTTTGATTTAACCCCAAATCGATTAATTGGAATTGATGTTGGTGCTTCCACTGGTGGTTTTACTGATTGTCTTCTTCAAAATGGTGCTCATAAAGTTTACTGTATCGATGTTGGATATGGGCAATTAGCATCGACTCTGGTTAATGATAATCGTGTGATTCAGATGGACAGAACAAATGCAAGAAATCTGACATCTAATGATTTTCCAGAAGCTCCTGAATGTGCTGTTGTTGATTGTTCGTTTATATCCGGAGATAAGGTTATAAAACCTTTGAAATCGATTTTGAAAAAGCCTGGTTGGATTGTTTGGCTTTTGAAGCCTCAGTTTGAAGCTGGACCAAAAAAAGTCGGCAAAGGCGGAGTGATAAGAAAACTTGATGTCCTAAGAGATGCAGTTGAAGAGGCTTTGATTAGAATTGTTGCAATCGGTGGTGTTGTTAGAAATGCAACCCTCTCGCCAATTACAGGAAATGATGGAAATCATGAGTTTCTAGTTCACCTAGATTTTAATGATAAGGTTGCAGGTACTAATTTGCTTGATGTGATTCAACAGATGTTACAGGGTCTGAATCTGAAGCAATAAAACCTGATTTCATAAATTTTGCTGGTGGGTTCTTTACAGCCCATGGAACCTGTTTAACGAATCCCAAAAAAACCAGTGTGGTGGCAGTATAAACCGCAGCCATTGGACCACCTGTTGCCCAAGTCGCAACGCCAAATCCCCAGTACATAACAACTCCTGCTAAGCTTACATACTTCGTGATAAGAGAGCTTGCGAGTGCAAATGGTGCAATTAAAAAGAAATGCAGTGGTGCTATAAAGAATAAAACTGCCATGGAGGTAGCCATTCCACCACCACCATCAAAGTTAAGAAATATTGGAAAGTCGTGTCCAAATACTGCCATTATCCCACATATCGCTGTCACCCACATTGGTTGGTGAAAAAAGTAAAATGCAATAGACATGGGTATCAATGCTTTAAGGATGTCAAACGATAAACACAGAATTCCAGCAGGGTAACCTAGTTGTCTGGTCACATTTGCAGTTCCAATTTGTTTGCTTCCTAATTCTCTTATGTCAGACTTTAGGAACAGTTTACTAATCAGATACCCTGATGGAATCGATCCGAAAAGATATGACAAAATGAACAGTGCTGGAACAGACATCTACTCCTCTTTATCGTCTTCTTCTTTTGGCTCCTCTGAAGATAAATCTTCGAGTTCTTCTTCGCCAATTAGTATGTCTTCATCAATAATTGGTTTTACTGCCTCTGGTCTTCGGTATTCGAAGTCAATTCTTTTCTCAAGGTATTCGTCAATAGCCTGTTCAACCATAAATCTTTGTGAACCAGCGATCAGTTTCTCTTGTCTTTCCTGAAGTTGTGATACCCTTTTAATGAGAAGAAGTGTGGCAAGGTATTTGTTTCCTTCCATTTCCTCAACAAACTTTTCGATCTTTGCTCTATCAATCATGAAATCCTCCTGGATTTGCAGTTTTCTATAATTTTTACAACATCACTAGTTGCTTGCGCGATGTTGTGGTTTACCACAGAGTAATCATAAATCAAGGAAGAGTTTATCTCATCCTCAGCCTTTTTGATTCTTTTTATGATAACTGACTCCTCATCGGTCGATCTGCCATCTAGTCTATTCCTGAGTTCATTTATAGTAGGTGGAAGCAAAAAAATCAATACCGATGAACTGATTTTATTTCTGACTTGCCTTGCACCTTGGACATCAATTACAAGAAGTGCGTTTAATCCAGCATCTATTCTTTCAAGGATATTTTTCGATGGGGTGCCATAGTTGTTGCCGTGAACATTTGCCCATTCAAGATAACCATCTTGAGCAACTTTTTCCATAAACTCATCGTTTGTAAGGAAGTTATAGTCTACCCCATCAATCTCGGTGTCTCTTTTTTCTCTTGTTGTATCTGATATTGAAACAAATATCTCCTCAACTTTGCAAAGCTCATCTGAGATCGTAGTTTTACCAACACCTGATGGTCCAGAGAGAATGAAAAGAATTCCTTTTCTCATAATGCAGTATTTTTATGTAATGCCCTTTTTATAAACTTCCATATGTCAACAACGACTGCTGGAATAAGTCCCAGTCCAATAATAATTCCGATGTCTTTTATTGAAAGAGTTGTTGTTTTGAAGATTTCAGGGAAGAAGAAAGTGGGAAGGAAGAGCAGGAAGGAGATAGCAATTGCGCCAAGCATTTGAGGGTTTGCAAATGGTTTCATTTCAAACATAGATTTGGTAAATGATCTGCAGGCATACGCAAGAACGAGTTCCGCAATCACGATTGTCGTGAATGCGTATGTTACACCAAGTATGTGTCCTCCAGCATTTCTACCTATCAGGAAGGCAATAAATACTGAAAGACCCATTATGAAACCACGGATAACTGTATCAACCAGGAAAGAACCAGAAATTAGTTTCTTTTTTGGATCTCTTGGTGGCCTGTTCATAATTCCGCTTTCGGCAGGTTCAACACCGATTGCCAGAGCAGGCAGACTATCAGTCAGAAGGTTGATCCAAAGCAGTTGGATTGGTTCAAGTGGTACTTCGCTGAGTTTGAGTATGAGAGCAAGCACGATAACAAAAACCTCACCGATGTTTGCACCAAGCATATACCATATGAACTTTTTAATATTATCATATATAACTCGACCCTCATAAACTGCACTGACGATCGTTGAAAAACTATCATCTGTAAGGATTAGTGAAGCGGAGTCTTTTGCAACCTCACAACCTGTGATTCCCATTGAGACACCGATATCGGCTTTTTTAAGTGCCGGAGCATCGTTTACTCCATCTCCAGTCATTGCAACGATGTTGTTTTGTGACTGTAAAACATCAACAATCCTCAATTTGTGTTCTGGGGCAACTCTGGCAAAAACCTTTGTTTTTGGGATTATCTCATCAACTTTATCTCCCATCTCAACAAAGTCTTTGCCTGTAACTACTCTATCGTTCTCATCAGCAATCCCCAGCTTCCTAGCGTAAATCATTGCTGTTTCTGGATGGTCTCCAGTAACCATAACAGTTTTTATTCCGGCTTTTTTACATCTCTCGACAGCCTCAGGAACGTCTGCTCTTATTGGGTCATTTAATCCAATGAATCCAACAAGAACCATGTTTTTTTCCTCAACCCTATCATCTGGATTGGTGCTTGGGGCATATTTGTAAGCAAAACCCATTGTTCTGTATCCTTCATTGGTGATCTCAGAACCGAGTTTCTTAAGCTCATCCCTCATTTTGTCATCGATTTCAATAACTTTATCATTCAGAAGCATTTGGGATGACATATCGAGTACTACCTCAAATGCTCCCTTTGTGTAGGCGTAAAGTTTATCCTTTTCGAGATGAACTGTGGTCATTGCTTTTCTTTTTGAATCGAATGAAAGCTCATCAACTCTTTGTGGGATTGACTTCTGTTCAACTCCCAGGCTCATTGCAAACTGAAGAAGTGCGATTTCTGTGGGGTCACCTGTGAACTCTCCGTCACTATTGTATGTTGCGTCATTGCAACCTGCAGAAATCTTTGCCATTGGTCCAAGAGAATCCGGTCTTTCCCTGAAGAGGTCAACCATATTCATATTGACAACAGCTTTTTCTGCCTTCATCTTGTTTTCGGTCAGAGTTCCTGTTTTATCTGTGCAGATCACTGTTGTTGCGCCAAGAGTCTCAACAGATGACAACCGTCTGATTATCGCACCTTTTTTGCTCATTCTGCTTGTACCAATTGAAAGAACGATTGTGACAACTGCAGGAAGCCCCTCAGGAATGGAGGCAACTGCAAGAGATACGGCAAACAGGAGCTGTGATGTCCAATCTCCACTTATGTAAACCTTGATCCCAAAAACAAGTCCGCAGACAACAAGGAAAACAATTCCCAAAATAAGTCCGAGTTGTGAAATCTGTTTGTCGAGAGGTGTTTTTTCTTTTTTTACTTTAGCAAGGCTGGAAGCAATTGAACCCATTGCCGTATTCATTCCAGTTGAGACAACGATACCAATTCCTCTGCCGGTTGTCACAGTTGTTCCAGAAAATGCTGTATTATATCTGTCGCCATATGTAGCGTTTTCTTCAACCTCTGCTTTGACATCCTTTTTGGCTGGTTTTGATTCACCTGTCAGGATTGCTTCATTGCAGGCAAGACCAATAGCCTCAGTCAACCTTAAATCAGTTGGAACAAGATCACCGGATGCAATAACAACAACATCCCCTGGAACCAAGTCTTGCGATGGGATTTCGCTTGTTTGACCATCTCTGATAACTTTCGCATGTGGAGCGCTCATCTCGCGCAATGCTTCGAGGGCTCCTTCGGCTTTGTATTCCTGGATTACTCCAAGAACGGCATTCAAAACTAAAATTACAAGAATGGCAATCGCATCAATTATTTCCCCAGTAAAAAATGAAGCAACACAAGCGAGAATTAGAATAATGATCAGGGGGTTTATAAATTGAGCAATGATCATCTGCCAGATCGTGCTACCCTCTTTTACATCAATCTTGTTTTTCCCATAAGTCTCCAGCCTTTTTACTGCTTCAGATTTGCTCAAACCATCTTTAGTGGTTTTGAGCTTTTCAAAGATTTCATTTAATGATATTGAATGCCAACTCATAACTGATCTCCTTTTACTCCCCGGTTGTTAGATACTCAATTGCTCTTTGTATTACCAAATCCTCATTTTTGTCTTCTGGTATTCTTTCAAAAAGATATGGATCAGGGTTCATTTCAATATCTGGTGCAATTCCAAATCCGTGAACCTGGTGTTCATTTGGTGTGAGGTACTGTTGAATTGAAAGTTTGATTGCCGAACCATCAATTCCTGGGAAAATCTGTTGGACAAGACCTTTACCAAATGTTCTGTTTCCTATAATCTTTGCGATTCCTCTATCCTGGAATGCTCCCGCAAGGATTTCTGATGCAGATGCAGACCATCTGTTTGTCAAAACAACAATGTCATATGGGAATCTTGTTCCGGTTGTACTGAGCGTTTCTTTTCTATTGTTTTTGTCGACAACATGCACAAGTGGGCCACGCTCCATAAACTGGTTTGCGATTAGTTGGCACGATCTTAATAGTCCACCAGTATTGTTTCTGAGATCGAGAATGAATTGCTTTGATCCACTTGTTAAAAGCTGGTCAATTGCTTTACTCATCTCGGTTGGGCTGTCTGGCATAAAGGACATCAGTTCAATGTATCCAATGTTTCCATCGAGTTGTTCGGTAAAAACTGAATTTGCGACAATATTGTCACGAGTAATTGTTTTTGTGATTGTAACACCATCATCAAGGAAGGTGATCTCAACATCTGTTCCCTTTGTTCCTTTTATCCTGGTGACAATCAGGTCAAGATTCATACCAACAACATCTTCTCCGTTGACTTCTTTTATCAGCCATCCTTCTCTGACTCCAACATCATTTGCTGGTGATGGTTTGAAAACTCTTGTACACCTTGCGTATTGTCTTGTGTCATCAAGTGAGATCATCACACCGATACCTGAGTATTCGCCAGTAGTTGCTTCCTGAAATTGGTCAAACTCTTCTTTGTTAAAGTATGTTGACCATGGGTCAAGTCCGTTTAGAAGCGCTTTTGCAAGAATTTCATCATCAAGCTCAACAAAGTATGAACCAAGAGATGTGTTAACCGCTTTACTTAGTGTTTGGTATTGCTCAATATTTGCATTTGGGCTTGTTTTAGTGTTTACAAGGAATCCTGCAAACATTCCAGCACCGAATGCTATTATTACTAGAGAAACTGTCAATACGATCCATAAATTTTTGTTATTCATGAATATTTCCTTTCAACTATTATTTTATCTGATTGGAAGATACTTTTGTGGATTATCATGTTTACCATTAACTCTTATCTCAAAATGAAGGTGTGGGCCTGTACTCCATCCTGTTGAGCCAATATATCCAATTACCTGTCCTTTTTTTACGTTTTCACCTTTTTTTGGACCATATTTTGACATATGTCCATAAAGAGTTGAGAATGCCTTTCCGTATTTCTCATTCATTCCGTGGTTTACGATTACACAGTTGCCGTATCCACCAAGCCATGCGCTATATTCAACTATTCCATCTGCAGCACAGTAGATAGGTGCACCCATTTTTTCAGGCATATCAATTCCTGTGTGCATCCTGTTTGTTTTGAAGATGGGGTGGTATCTCATTCCGTAAACTGATGAGACTTTTGTGCTCAGAGGCCACATGAACTCACCCTTCATCTGGAGTTGTCTGTTTCGTTCCTGAATTTTCTCCATGATTCGATTTATTTCAGCATCCCACTGATTTATGCTGTTCAGATATTTTTTTCTTTTAGCTTCACTGACCTGAATTTCATATGCGATTGAATTTTGAATTGCAACCTGTTTATTTTTCAATTCCTCAAGGGACTCTTTCTCTTTCTCCTGTTTTTCCTTCAACTCCCGAAGTCTTATCTCTTTGTTTTCGAGGTTTTGCTGGTTTTGAATCTGACCTGCTGACTCTTCCCTGAGCTTATTCATTTCAACAACAACTGAGTCGAGGAGCTTGTTGATTGCGTTATTTCTTGTTGTCAGATCGGAAAAATCAGTCGCTGAAAAAATAAAATCAATGAACCTCTTGCCGCTGATTTCGTTGATGAATTTTAATAACCCATTGACTCTTTCTCTGTTTTCATCAATCTCTTCACCAATTAGAGAAAGCTTTTTTCTAGTCTCGACTATTGAATTTTCCGTGTCATTTATCTCGGCATTTGTTCTCTCGAGATCCATGTAAGTCGATTGGATTTCTTTGTTTGTTTGATCTAGAAGATCGTTGTTATCGGAGTATGAATCCTTGAGAATCGCAGTTTTTCTCTTTTCATTTGCTGCGGCATTTTTGCTTTCCCTCTGTCTTCTCTTTGCGATCTCCATCTCTTGCTCAAGTGTCATGTAGGCAGCTTTTGCTGCTGGGGCAGCAACAAAAGAAAAGAGCATTATAAATACTAGGAGTAGAGAAACTTTCTTCATGCAGAAATCCTCTTAAGGTGTGTGGATGATGCTTTCCAACTTGTAATAAGTCCAATCAAAAATCCAAATAGGAGTGTTGAGCAAAGAACGATAATGAATGTTGGTTTATCAACATTGATGTTAAACCATGGTAGCATTGATTTGATTATCACTTGGAATTTTGACCAACCCCACCAAACAGCAACAGTTGCGAGCCCCCCGCCTATGAGACCGTAAAAGATTCCTTCTATTATGTATGGACTCATGATGACTGATGGTGGAGCACCAACAAGACTCATAACCTCGATCTCTTCTTTTCTAGTTGAGATTGAAAGAATGATTGTTGAGCTGATAACAACAGCAGTAACCATTATCGCAAGAAGAGCAAGTCCAAGTGCAATCCATCTGAACAGTGAAAACAATGCCACAAATTTATCTACAACCTCTTCCTCGTATACAACTTTGTCAACCATTGTGTATCTGCTGATTTCTTCAGCTAAGTCTTTAATGTTATCAGGTTCTTCGGGTGTAACGACAAGTTCCCACTGAAGCGGGTTATAACCGATTGAACTGAGAATTTCACCGGATGATAAGCCAAGGTATTCACCCAATTCTTCCATTACGCTATCGGGACTATTTATCTCTACTGACTTCACGGAGCTTAATTCTTCAAGCTCAATGGCGAGATTGTTTGCGGATGTTTCATCAGCTTCTTGTGAAAGCTGAACAGGAATTGTGAATCTTTCTTTTGCAGTTTTTCCGAATGTTGTGCCAGCAATCCCAAGAAGAAGAGTTGAGCCAACGAGGAAAATCGTAACAGACATAACAATTATCGCTGAAAGAGTTCTACCAAATGCTCTTCCGATTGAACGGAATGCCCAACCAAACTCTCTACTTAACATGTGAACTCCTGACCAGCTGACCATGGTCTAATTTGATCACCTTCTTCTTTGATTTCTCGACAATTCTTACGTCGTGGGTTGCAACAAGAAGGGTTGTGCCCATATTATTGATTTCAGATAGTATTTTTAGAATCAGATCGGAGTTTTTTTCATCAAGGTTTCCGGTTGGTTCGTCTGCTAAAAGCAGCTGAGGATTATTGACAAGGGCTCTTGCGATACCAACTCGTTGTTGCTCGCCACCAGAGAGCATATATGGATAATCTCTTGCTCTCAGGTTTAATTCAACAAATCCGAGAACATCTGCAACTTTTCTTTTGATATAGTCTCGTCTTGCTCCCTGAACTTCGAGAGCAAATGCTACGTTTTCCCAGATTGTTTTATTTTTGATGAGTTTGTAGTCTTGGAAAACTATCCCAAGTTTACGCCTTAGGGCGGCGATATATTTTGGATTAAGCTTTGGGACATTTTTTCCAAAAAGAGAAACATGTCCGCTTGTTGGTTTTTCTGCACCATAAATGAGTTTCAAAAGAGTGCTTTTGCCAGAGCCAGAGTGACCCATAATAAACATGAATTCACCCTTCAAAAGTTCAAGCGAAACATCGTTTAGAGCAACCTGACTGCCATACCTTTTGCAAACTGAGTTAATAGAAAGCATTACCACTCCTCAATTTTTGGTTTTTTAAATCCTTCTCCTACAACCTCATTTAATGGGCCCACCATGATGAATGCGTTTGGGTCGGCTTCAAGAATTATATTTTTTGCGGTTGATATCTGTGAACGATGAACAGCAACAACTATATATGCCTTTTCTTTCTGGCTAAAACCGCCTTCACCTTTTACAAGTGTCATTCCTCTTCCGAGTCTTTCCATAAGGTTCTTTCTGACTTCTTCCTTTTTGTCAGTGATGATTGTCATTGACTTTGTGTAAGAGATACCCTCTTGAACTATGTCTATTACAAACGAACTGACAACAAGTGCTATTAATGCATAGAGTGAGTAAAGAGCACTTTGGAAGTAGAAACCAAGACCGATGATGATGAATGTATCGATGAGCAGGATTGCCTGCCCAAAAGGAAGCCCTGTATAGTAGTGGAGAACTTGGGCAATAAGGTCGGTACCTCCAGCTGATGCCCTGTTTTTGAATGTTATTCCGATACCAAGTCCGTTTAGTATTCCACCAAAAAGTGCCGCAATCATCATATTTGTCATTGGTGCGTTTGGATCGAATAAGTGGAAAGCATCTGAGAAGAAATGCATGAGTCCATCGATAAAAACAAATGCCACGAATGAAACGATGATTGTTCTTATCGCATATTTGTATCCCATTCGCTTCCAGGAGATGATTACCCATGGAACATTTAGAAGGAAATATGCAAGTCCGATTGAAATCAATCCGTTTGTTACATCAGAGATGATGAGCGCTACGGCTGTCATACCACCAGGGGCAATATTGTGTGGAACTAAAAACAATGCGTATGAAGATGCTTCAATTCCTACGCCAAGTCCAATACCAATAAAACGCTTAATCTCACTGAATATTTTTTGTCTTTTCATAGTTGCTCCGAACAATCTATCCATTTTAGATATATGTGAGGAATAATCAAGGTTTAATTAATGTAGCAATTCCTTATTGGATTTGCTAGAACCACAAAAACCTAACACTTCACTATTTCTCTTCTATTGCTTAAGAAAACTGCTTAAATTTCTAAATTAATTTGACTTGACAAAATGTTTTGAAAAGGTATATTTCAAAATGTAGATTAGCAGTCGGGATGTTCGATTGCTAAATAACGGAAACAAGGAGGAAATATGAATCTTAAACCATTAGGTGATAGGGTAGTCGTCAAACCTTTAGGCGAAGAAGAGGCAACAAAGTCTGGTCTTTATATCCCAGATTCCGCAAAAGAGAAGCCAATCAAGGGTGAGGTTGTTGCAATCGGAACAGGCAAAATGCTTGATAACGGAACAAGAGTTCCAATGGATCTCAAAGAGGGTCAGAAGGTAATTTTTGCTAAATACGGCGGAACAGAAATCAAACTCGAAGATACAAAGTATGTAATTCTTAGCGAGCGTGATGTTTTGGCAATCGTTGACTGAGAGTGAAAGGATAGATAAATAATGGACGCAAAACAGATAATTTTTGGTGAAGAAGCAAGAGTAAAGGTCAAAAACGGTGTTGATAAACTTGCAAACGCAGTAAAAGTTACACTTGGACCAAGAGGAAGACATGTTCTTCTTGAGAAAAAATATGGTTCACCAGTTGCATCAGATGATGGTGTATCAATTGCAAAAGATATCGAACTCGAAGATCCATTTGAAAACCTCGGTGCCGTAATGGCAAAAGAGGTTGCATCTAAAACCTCAGATATCGCAGGAGACGGTACAACAACAGCAACAGTTCTTGCTCAGAAGATGGTTGGCGAAGGAATGAAAAATGTTGCAGCTGGAGCAAATCCAATCGCAGTTAAACGTGGAATGGATAAAGCTTTGAAAGAAGCAGTCAGTATTCTTAAAACCCTTGCAAAACCAGTTGAGACAAAAGACGACATCGCAAAAGTCGGAACTGTTTCGTCAAAGATCCCAGAGATCGGAAACGCAATTGCTGATGCAATGGACAAAGTAGGACGTGATGGTGTTATCTCTGTTGAAGAATCACAGGGATTCGGGATTGAACTTGAAACTGTTGAAGGAATGCAGTTTGACAGAGGATATGTTTCACCATATATGGTAACAGACTCCGATAGAATGGAAGCAACCCTTGATAAACCAAAGGTATTTATTACCGATAAGAAGCTCTCATCGATGCAGGAACTCCTTGACCTCATAAACAAAGGAACAATCAATCAGGCAGAGCCATTTGTGATCATTGCTGAAGACATTGAGGGTGAAGCACTCACGTTCCTCGTTCTTAACAAACTCAAAGGTGTTCTCAAGTGTGCAGCCGTCAAAGCACCAGGATTTGGTGACAGAAGAAAAGAGATGCTCAAAGACATTGCCATCCTCACAGGTGGACAGGTTGTAGCATCAGACCTTGGAATCAATATGGAATCCGTCACACCAGACATGCTTGGTATTGCAGAAAAAGTTGTTATCACAAAAGACAATTGCACTGTTCTTGGTGGAAAAGGTTCAACAGAAGATATCAAAGGAAGAATTGAACAGATCAAAGCTCAGATTGGCGAGAGCAAATCAGAGTATGATAAAGAAAAACTTCAGGAAAGACTTGCAAAACTTGCAGGTGGTGTTGCTGTAATTAAAGTTGGTGCCGCAACAGAAACTGAAATGAAAGAACTCAAGCACAGAGTCGAAGATGCCGTTGCTTCAACAAAAGCAGCTGTAGAAGAGGGCGTCGTTGCAGGTGGTGGAGTCACACTCTTCAACCTTGCAAAAACACTTGGAAATCTTGACCTTGCAGGTGATGAAAAAACAGGTGCAAATATTGTAAGAGCAGCACTTGAAGAGCCAATCAGAGTCATAGCAAACAATGCTGGACTCGATGGATCAATTGTTGCCGAAAAAGTCAGAAATCTTCCAGAGGGACATGGACTTGATGCTGAGAAGAACAAATATGGTGACATGGCCGAATTTGGTATCATTGACCCAGTTAAGGTAACAAGAGCTGGACTTGAAAATGCAGTTTCAATTGCCTCAATGGTTCTTACAACAGAAAGTGCCGTTACAGAAATCCCAAGCAAAGCTCCTCCAGCACCCGCAGCCCCACCAAACCCATATGGCGGAATGATGTAAACCACCCTTTTTAAGGATTCTTATACACGAAAAAAGCCCCTCTTTGAGGGGCTTTTTTTAATGAGAATATTTAATTTAGGTTTATGGGGCAGCAGGAGGGTTTGATTCTCCTGGGTTTGTTTCTGGCATTCCTTCTGGTGGCTCTGGTGGTTCTCCGCCTGGATTAAACATTCCATCATCTGGTGGAAATCCTCTGCCAAAATCAAACACCCTATGCATTTCTATCTCAACACCGTTTGAAAAAATAATCATATTGTTTTCGAGTTTTGGTGTTTCACCCTCAGGTACTTCATATGTTGTTCCATCTGGTAGTGTTAATGTGCCATTCGCAATATCTAGTTCTTTCATTATTTGCTCAATATCAAAACCCATACCGGGCATCCCTCCTGGGGGCTCTCCGCCGGGATTTTCACCATCTGGACGGAATCCTTTACCAAATCCAAATACTTTATGCACATCTATCTCAACACCATTTGAAAAAATAATCATATTGTTTTCGAGTTTTGGTGTTTCACCCTCAGGTACTTCGTAGGTTGTGCCATCAGAAAGTGTTAATACACCATCTACAATGTTCAACCCTTGCATTATTTCTTGGATATCAAACTCTCTAGGTTGTCTAGCACCATTTCCGCCCATATCTCCGCCCATATCTCCGCCACGAGGACCACCGCCCATCATAGATACTGGAAGTTCTGTTACTTCTTCGCCATTAATTATAACCGTACCGCCATTAAACTCAGCTTTTCCAGCTGGATCAAAAGACGATCTTGCATTGACTGTAATCGTACCTCCATTAACGTAGATGTTACCATTCGAGTCGAATGCATCTGTGTCCCCTGCGGCCATATCGACATTTATGTTTCCACCGTTTAACTCAATAACTATATCATAACTGTTGCTTTTTCTAGACGCATTAACACCATCATCCGTAGAGTAGATATTGATATCTCCGCCATTAATTTGTACAAATGTGCCTTCAATGCCTTCAACGCATGTTTCAATATTGATTGTGCCACCATCGATTTGAATAATGCTGTTGCCTCTTATTGCATCATCTTTTGCGGATATTGTCATATCGCAGTTATAAATATAGATGTATCCAAGGGTGTCATCATCTTCATTTTCACTATGAAGTGCATCTTTTGATGTGTTAATGTTAAAGGTACCATCGTATATTCTAATAGAATCATTGGCCTCAATTGCATCTAATGTTGAGGTAATGTCATATGATCCACCGGTAAATTTCAAATCATCTTTTGATGTGATACCATTACCATAATTTGATGTGACTTTTAGGTTACCATTGCCGTTTAAAACTAGATCTGATTTTGAAAAAATTACAGCATCAAGGTTGTCATCATCGTTTGCAACAAATTCTTCGCTGACTGTTAACTCGGTATTTCCCTTGACGATTGTGACAAATACTTTGTCTGCTGATTTAACGTATATGGCTGGCTGTGTTTCGTTAGTTATTGATACGCTGTCCAAAGCGATTTGTACTTTTGCATCTTTATCAGCGTCAATAATTATGCTCGTATTATTGACCTTTCCAGTAACGATATAGATGCCTTCAGCATCGATTTCAACATCCTTGTTGCTCTCGAGAGTGATTCTATCAGCTTTTGCCGCATATATCGTTTGTTCCAAATCTCTATCTGTAAACATTTCTGACATGCTGTATTCGACCTTTATGTCGGTTGTGGTATCAGCGGCATTAGCTGTGTTGTTATTGTTTTCCTCTTTTATGGTTTGTCCTGTGGAACATCCAGCAAGAATGATTCCACTAATCAGTAGTATTGTTAGTATCGTTGTTTTTAAGTTATTCATTTTTCTCACCTTTCTAAATCTTTCTTTTATGTGGTTTAAAGCACATCACCAATGCTTGAAATGTAGCCACATGCTATTTCTAGATTGCCGTTACGACATCTTAGTTTGTCGATAAGCTCTTTTTCTTTGTCTGGGTCTTTTAGTTCGATATCGTATACCAGCTTGTATAGGGATCCCATGTTGGTTGTTTTCACATTAACCAGCTTGGTGTATGTTGCATATTCATCGAATATATCATCAAACAATCCTGTATAACAAAGGTTTTCAGGAATAGTTATTTTGATCTGTTTTCTTACAGTCAGTTTTTCTCCAAATTTGCTTTTGAAAAGAACCAGAGAGAACAAACCGACAACAAATGTAAACATAAGCGCGTAAGCAATATAACCCATTCCTGTTGCAAGACCGATCGCCATTGCAAAGAATATAAAACCGATTTCTTTTGCTGTTCCTGGTATTGATCTGAATCGAACTAAACTGAATGCACCCATAACGGCAACTCCGGTTCCAAGATTGCCGTTTACAATTGAGATTACTGCACCAACGATTGCAGGTAACAATGTAAGCATAACAATAAATTGTTTGTTGTATTCAGTTTTGTACATGTAGGTGAGGGCGATAATCATGCCCAAACCTAGCGAGGCTGTAATTCTTATAAGTGTTTGTAGTACATCGATATTTTCTAACATCTTGTGGCTCATTTATGCTGCAAAAACATCTTCTGCGATGTAGTTTTTGAAACAGTATCCATACTTCGAAAATGAGGTCGGATACATTTTGTTCTTATTGAGGGCATCACTAAGCCATAGAGGCATTGCACCCCTCACTTTTATCTCTGCTAAACGTTGGTCTACGTCCAGAATGTGGTTTCCATAATCACCAAGACTTAAAGACAGGTCGTTTTCCCTGTATCTGATATTGCTATCAAATGTGATTCTGATATTGCTATCTTCCTTGCCTGCATATGCTTCTCGTTCATAAGCAATAAAGATTTTTGGAACAGGGTGATACATTTTCATAAAGTATTCAATCTCGTCAATTACCTGTCGGTATACATCTGGAATAACTCCATTGTTTAGATAATTTTCGAGATCAGCCAGTGGCATCTTGACTCGTCTTTTGAATACTTCTTTTTTGAATTTCTTTTTGAGTTCAAAAAACACCATTTTTTTTGCATTTTTCCAACCATAAGACCTTGCTCTTAGTTTTTCTTTGAAAAGAGGTTTATCAATTGATCTGCGAATGATTTCATAGCTTTCTGTATCATAATATATGTTGCCAATGGTGTATGATGGATATTTATCTTTGACAATATAGTCATCAATATCTGACAAAAAAGACTTGTACTGTTCAATATTTATTAGATATTTTTTTTCAAAACGCTTAAATGTGCTCATACTATTTGGCATATCTGATACCTCCTTTTTTGGTTGATAGTCTAGGTATAAAACATGTGGTCGAGAAAAACTCTTAGTGGCTACTGCTTCCATGTTCTACCTCCTTATTTTTTTATTTAAATGATTGTACGATAGGCTGTAGTTTTTTGTCAGCATGAAATATTAAATGTTATTTACCTTTCAAATATGATTACGAAGATACTAAAGGAATTGAAACTATCATTGTTTCGATGAAAATGTTGAAAATCTTCAGCTATCCAACTAAACCCATATTGTGGGATGTTGGAAACCTGAATATGGTACACATCTATTTTGAAAAAGCCCCTCAAATTGAGGGGCTTTTATAGTTTGGATTTTTTTAGTTATAATAATTAAGGTCTTGTCGGTGGTGCTAATTCTTCGGGATTAATTTCAGGCGTCCCTGGTGGCACTTTTGCTGGTTCTTCCCCGGGAAGGCCAAAAAAACTGCTTTCAATTTTTTCTCTGAGTTCTGGGTTTGCCTGCAGTTGTCTTTGAAATTCTTCCAAAGCTTCGGGATCATCGAATTTTCTCTCAAATCTTTCCATTCCTGGGCAGAATCGATCGTCAAAACCTGGATTGTTCCATCTATAGATGTTGTTCCTGGGGTTAGCTTTAAATCCATCTCCGGGTGTGTATGGGCAACCTGGATGACCCATCATAGATGGAGAACAGCCGTTACCAGGACACATTCCATGATGATTCATAATCATTTTTCCTGGCCTCATCACAAGTGAGAATAGTGATGCAACAATCAACATCAGAACAAATACTCCAGAGAGAATCCATCCTGCGATTTTAAGCCATCCCTCCTGTTTGTTTGAAACAACAAGGATTAGAAATGGAAATCCCAAGAGAAACAGAAAAAACACAAATCCCCATAAATATGGCATATTCTACCTCCTTTGAAGGTTTAGTATAGGTACGATATAATGTAGTAGTCATAGTTTGTAAAGTTAAAAACTTAATCTTAATAATCCCCTTTGCATTTTCTTTTGAAGTTGGTATAATTAGGTTGATGTTTAAACGTACAGAGACCGCTTTTATTTTTGATGAAAACGGTAAACAGATTGAAAAACATGTTTTCATTTATCCGGGCATGGGTGCATATGTACCTGCAGAGGACAGCTGGGTCAGAAAAGAGGGAGAGATTGATTTTCCGTCTAGACTCTATAGCTATGCAGGTGGATCAGTTTTGTTACCCTGGATTTACAAGGATAATAGCTGGAAAACTGATATTGGTTTTTCTATCGTATCAGGTGGTGTTTCAGCTGATGAGTCTTTGATTTCAGGTGCCCCAAAAGAAAAAATTCGACTCATAAACCATTTTGGAAACAGTGTTTTGGTTATTACTTGGCCTGAGAGCAATCAGCACACATTCTATATTTTTGATAAAAATAAGAGACTTCTAACTACATCTCTTCATCCATGGAGTCTTGGTGCCTTCCCCGCATACCCCTTCTGCAGGGAGATCGAGGGGCCTGTTTTGAACTCTTTGGGGAATATTGAGTTGGCAATTGTTAAAAGCAATAAGATAACAACGTCCGTGACAATTGGTATTCCCGATGACGTCGATGAGACACCTCTTCTAATGGCCATCTCGATGTAAAAGATTAAAGAGACTCGAAATAGTTTTTCATTAATATTGCATCTTCTTCGATGATTGGGCTCTCACAGATCAAAGTTCCACTAATATTGAACTCTTTAAAAACTTTTAGGAGGTCTTTGAAGTTCATATCCGATTCTTCAAGTGGAAGATGCTTTCTCTCGCCTTTATCAGTGTATTCGATACCTGATAGATGTATATGCATGTCTGATAATACCTTATCACCAAGACCTTTTTTAAGATCATTGAATATTTCTTTGAATTCACTATAGGTGTTGCACTTACCGGCGCTTCTTGAGTGAAGATGAGCGAAATCGATGCATGGTGCCGTATTTGGAACTTCGCATGAAAGTTTTATTATTTCTTCCAGTGAACCGTATTGGGTTGCTTTTCCTGTTGTTTCGGGTCTGAGTGTGTAACCCGAGATCCCTTCTGAGTCGAGCATAGAAACAATGTCGATCATATTGTCTCTGATGATTTCATGAACTATTTCTGGGCCTCGGCTTTTATAAAAGCCCGGATGGAAAACAACGTTTCTTCCACCAGCAGCAGCAAGTGATTTTGTTGCCTTAATGATTCTTTCTTTGGAAGCGGAGACGATATCATCACTTCCGGCGAGATTTATGTAGTATGATGCATGACAGGAAAGAATAATCTCAGGTTCTTCAAGAGATGCTTGTTTTGATTTCTCAAGAGTTTTTGAAGTGTGCTCGGGGGCTGATCTTACCCATTCGAGTTCCATACAGGAAAGACCAAGCTCTCGAACCCTTCTTATGCCATCGGCGCTTGCTTTTCCTTTTGTAGAAAGTGGTCTGCCGGCTGTTCCAAAATGTAGCATTACATCAGCTTCTTTAGGGCTGCCCTCTCAGCCTTTGTTAATTTCTTTGGAATAATAACTTTGAAAGTTATCTGCAGGTCGCCAAATCCGCGTCCATTAATTCTTGGCATTCCTTTTCCTCGAAGAGTCATTGTCTCACCAGGTTGTGTTCCAGGTTTGACCTTTATTTTTTCTTTGCCGGTTATGGTCAAGACAGTGATTTCGTTACCAAGAGCTGCTTCATACATTGAGATTGAAACACTGCTGAAAAGGTTTGCACCATTTCTTTGGAAAACCTTATGTGGTCTAACTCGAACCATCACATAAAGGTCTCCGTTTGGGCCACCCTTTTTCCCTGCATCACCTTCACCTCGAACACGAACTCTCATGCCATCTTCGATTCCGGCTGGGATATCTACTTCGATTTTATGGTGTTCCCGAACGACAGTTTGACCATGACATTTTGGACAAGGATTATCAACTATTGTACCCTCGCCCTTGCATCTTGGACAAGTTGTGGCGGTTTGGAACGTGCCAAAAACTGTCTGTTGGGCTCGGGTAACCTGTCCTGTTCCTTTGCAATCTGGACAGGTTTTTGGTTTGCTACCATCTTTTGAGCCTGTTCCACCACATTCTGGACATTTGTCTAGCCTTGGAATGTCAACCGTTATCTTTTTCCCAGAGAAAGCCTCTTCAAGAGTAAGAGCAACCTGGGTTTTTATATCTGCACCCTCATAGACAACATTTCTACTTCTGCTTGATCTTCTACCACCACCAAACATGGAGTCAAAGATATCTGCAACTGAGCCGAAATCATCTGTGAAGTTCACACCACCGAAACCACCACCGGGGAACCCTCCCGCTCCTGGTGGTGGTACGGTACCGAACTGATCGTATTTAGCCCTTTTTTCTTTGTTGGACAGGACTGAGTATGCCTCATTAACCTCAGACATTTTTGCCTCAGCATCCTTGTCCTTATTTGTATCAGGATGATATTTCCTGACGAGTTTTCGATATGCTTTCTTTATTTCTTCCTCAGAAGCACTTTTTTCTACGCCTAATGTTTTGTAATAGTCTTGTGTACCCATCATTTTAGATTCTTATCCCGATAGCTCCAAAGTCAAGGATATTGCTTTTGTTTAGTCTACGGCTCTTCCGTCACTATCAACTGTTGAACCATCATCTGAATCATCTGAGCCTGTGTCTGTGTTTGGTGGAGGAGTTGCTCCTGATGCATTTGCCTGTTCAGCCTGTTTGTAGAGCTCTTCCCCAATGGTATTGAGTTTGTCTTGAAGCTCATCTGTTTTTCCAGAAAGATCTTCAATTTTATCTTCTCTGATCATTTTCTCGATTTCATCGGCGAGGTTTTTGGCTTCATCAAGTTTTGCCTGGTCAACTTTTCCTTCAGCATCTTTGAGTGTTTTTCTTGTTGAATAAACAAGGGTGTCCGCTTTGTTCTTGAGTTCTATTCTTTCTTTTCTGACCTTGTCAGCATCACCATATTTTTCGGCTTCATCCTTCATCTTCTCGATTTCATCCTTGGTGAGTCTGCTTGCATCTTCAACCCTAATTGAATTTTCTTTGCCTGTTGCTTTATCTTTTGCGTGAACTTTAAGGATACCATTACTGTCGATCTCGTATGTTACCTCGATCTGGGGTACTCCTCTTGGTGCTGATGGAATTCCGTCGAGTTTGAATTTTCCAAGTGAAAGGTTGTCGTTTGCCATTGGTCTTTCGCCCTGAAGGATGTGGACTTCTACGGTTGTCTGATTGTCGGCAGCAGTTGAGAATACCTGTGACTGTTTTGTTGGTACTGGAGTATTTCTCTCAATCATTTTTGTGAACACTCCACCCATGGTTTCAATTCCGAGTGAAAGTGGTGTTACATCGACAAGGACAACATCTTCGACATCACCAGAAAGTACGCCGGCCTGAATTGCTGCACCCATCGCGACACATTCCATTGGATCGATTCCACGCTCAACTTTTTTGTTTAGGAATTCTTCAACGGTTTTCTGGATGATTGGCATTCTTGTTGGTCCACCGACCATGAGGATTTTGTCAATATCAGCAGGTGTTAATCCAGCATCGCTTAATGCCTGTTCGATTGGGTGTTTACATTTTTGGGCGATTGGTGAAACGAGCTGCTCAAGCTTTGCACGTGTAATTGTCATATTGAGGTGAACTGGTTGCCCACTTGCATCCTGGGCGATGAATGGAAGATTAATCTGTGTTTCGAGG
This sequence comes from Caldisericia bacterium, assembly GCA_963674785.1. Taxonomy (GTDB): domain Bacteria; phylum Caldisericota; class Caldisericia; order JAAYUI01; family JAAYUI01; genus JAXGMQ01. Next base: position 1,895,433 of record OY771555.1, on the reverse strand, counting down.
GTTGTTGAAAGCTCAATTTTTGCCTTTTCAGTACTCTCTTTGAGTCTATGATAGACATCCTTGTTTCCCTTGAGGTCAACTCCTGAGTCATCTTTAAACTTGCTTATGACATAATCCATCAAGGCATTGTCCATGTCGGTTCCACCAAGATGAGTATCACCAGATGTTGATTTTACTTCAAATACTCCGTCACCATAATCCATGATTGTTACATCAAGGGTTCCACCACCAAGGTCAAAAACCAAAATCTTTAGGTTTTCTTCTTTTTTATCAACGCTGTATGCAAAAGATGCTGCTGTTGGTTCGTTTACAAGTCTTACGACTTCAAGACCTGCGATTTCTCCCGCATCTTTTGTTGCCTGTCTCTGGTCGTTATCAAAGTATGCTGGCACTGTGATAACTGCTTTGCTTACTGTTTCACCAAGATATGTCTCAGCATCCTTTTTGATCTTTTGAAGGATAAATGCAGAAATCTGCTGTGGTGTATATTCTTTTCCGAAAACAGTTACTTTTTCTCTTGTTCCCATCTTTCTCTTGATGGCTGTGATTGTGTTTTCCGGGTTAAGTTCTGCTTGTCTTCTTGCTGGCTCACCAACCAACATCTGTCCATCTTTTGTGAATGCTACGTATGATGGTGTTGTTTTTCCTCCAACAGACACTCCTTCGGCAGCCGGGATAATCGTTGGCTTGTCACCAATCAATACTGCTGCTGCACTGTTACTTGTTCCTAAATCGATTCCTATAATTTTACTCATATAACTCCTCCTTGTTTATCAATTATTTTGACTCATTTGAGTCTGTATTGTTTTTTTGAGAACACAGCACGATGGCTGGTCTGATTATTTCATCTCCGATTTTGTAGCCTTTTCTTACAACTTTGCAGATTTTGTCGTCATCGTACTCATCACTTTCAATCTTACCTCCTAGTTGGCAGGAGTGAGGATCGAAGTCTTCTCCAAGTGGTTCAAAACTAACAAAACCCATCTGGTCAAATGCTTTATCAAGGCTTCCGAGAATATACTCGATTGGTGCGATATGAGCGGGGTCGATGCCTGAATTTAGAAGCATTGTTTTTGCCTGTGCAAGATCATCGATTACAGGTAGAAAGTGTCCAGCAATTCTCTTTAATGTTGAATTTGCTTCCTGCTCTTTTTCGCGCTGGGCAATTGTTTGAAGTCTTTTGTTATCAGAATTTGCAGTAAAGAGGCTCGATCTGAGTTTTCTGTTTTCAGATTCAAGCTCAGAAAGTCTGCTTTTTAAAACCTCAATATCATTTGAGATTTTCTGAAGACCTGTAACAACCCCTATCGTTTCCTCTTTTTTCTCTTTTTCTTTTCTAAACATTTTTGCTGTCTTCTCTCTAAATTAGCAGTCTAGTCTTCCGACTGCTAAAATGATACTATCACTTCTAATAATTTTGTCAAGTGTCGTAGTTTAATTCAAAAAAACAAAATTATTCTTGACTTGTTCATTTTGATAAATACTATAATCCGAGTTATACATGGTGGGTATAGCTCAGTTGGTTAGAGCGCCAGTCTGTGGAACTGGAGGCCGGGGGTTCGAATCTCCTTGCCCACCCCATTTCAAAACATTTCCCAATAAACTAAAAGCTTTTTGTATTTTGTCATTTTTTTGTACTGCTAGAATCAGCGAATTGCGTCTGGAATAAGTTAGATATGTAAGTGGCGGGAGGAGGCAAAATAAGCCCACACTTCCCGCCATTAAATCCCCAGTGATGAGTAATTTTATTCAACTGTCAAAAGATACAAGCATATCGAGGTTATAGATTAACCAACCCATTTTAACCTGTGGTAAGTCTAGATTATTCCTCTGTTTTTAAGAGTTCAATGATTCTATCTGTCCCAAGGATTTTGCCTGATGAGACTACTTTACCGTCGATTGCAAGCCCTGGTGTAGACATGATACCCATTGCGATAATCTCATTCAAATCGTCAATTTTTACTACTTCGGCGCAAATGTCGAGTTTTTTTACAGCTTCTAATGTTCGATCATAAAGAAGAGCACATTTGTTACAGTGTCCTGTTCCAAGTACTTGGATTTTCATATTTATATTCCTTTCAAATTAGAATAGTATGCCTTGAAGCAAACCATATATGTAACCTGCCAACGTTGAGAACAACACAACAAGCCCAAAATATGTCATCGATTTTTTTGCACCAAGAATCGACCAAGTGATGATCATGGATGGCGGTGAAACAGCTGGTCCCGCAAGAAGTAACGATAACGCTGGCCCCATCGCCATGTCTTTCTTGAGAAGTACATCAATTATTGCAACCTCGGTACAGTTTGCAAAATATGTTCCAATACCAAGAATTGATGCAAAGAAACTTGACAGAAGAGAATTGCTACCCAATAGATTCTGGATTAATGATTCGGGTATGATGTTTAATAGGAATCCTGCGATAAATACTCCTGCAAAAAGTAGTGGAATCATCTCTTTTGCAAGATCCCATGTAGCCTCCATCCACCCTCCTGCTTGATCCTTTTTCAGGAAAAGAAACGAGAATAGGATTGTTAACAGAAAGAATAATCCAGTGAGATACCATTTAATCTTGTATATGAACCTAGTAACATTATCAAATGACCCACTGGTTTCGGCTACATCATCGCTTGCTTCTTCTGTGATTTCCTCTTCCCCAATTCTTTCTTTGATTATCTCGAATTCTAGTTCGTGTTCAGAGATGTTGTTTTTGTTGGTGATAGCCGATTGTGTGGTTTGATGTGCCGTTGATCCATCATTTTCTGCTTTTATATCCCATGTCGCAGAAATGAGAAGAAGTGTCATCATCGAAAGTATAACTATGGATTTCCAGACAGGAACACCAGTACCTTCAATAGGAGCGAGTTTGTTAATTCTCTCTTTTTCTTCATTTCTGAAGAAATACTCCATCAGAAGTCCAATGATTATTGATATTACAATTGCACTAATTATTCGAGAAAGAGCAAGTTTCCATCCGATGACCACCGCAGTAAAAGCTACAGCTACAACACTTATCGCTGGACCTGCAAAAAGGAAAGCAATTGCGGGACCAATTCCTGCACCTGTTCGATAAATTCCAGAGAAAATTGGGAGAATTGTGCATGAGCAGACTGTAAGAACAGAACCTGAAACACTTGCGACAAGGTAAGCTCGAAATCTTCCAAAGCGACCTGATAGAATCTGGATTACTGGGCCAGTGCTTACAAGTTGTGAAATTGCACCTGCGATAAAGAGTGCAGGCAACAAGCTGAACAAGATGTGTTCTCGAGCATATTCATTAACATAACCGAGTCCTATATCAACTGACTCTTTTACTCTTGGAACGCCAAGTGAAGCAAAAAAGGCAAGAGCAAGAACCATCCAAAAGCCAATAATAAGTTCTCTTTTATTGCTTTTTAGAAATATTGAAATGCTTTTATTCGCCATAGATTTCACATCCTTTGATGATGCAGTTAATAGCGTTTAAAATGCATTTGTGTTTGAGACAGTAAAGCATTTCATGTCCTTCTCTTTTACATTCAACGATGTCAATTGCTTTCAGAATTCTTAAATGCTGAGATGTGCATGGTGGTTCGCAACCCATTTCATTGGCAATTGATGTTACGGACATGCTCTTTTCTGCAATAAGTGTGATTATATGTAATCGTTTTGGGTGAGATATTGCCGAAAACATCTGGGATGCTCTCTCGAGACTTTCAAAATTAGGTGGATTAAAGTTACATTGCATGATTGCAAATATATGCAATATTGCATCTATGTCAAGCCAGGAGAAATTTTCACATGAAAACAATTTTTTACTTACGGAGAAGTAAAGATGAAGTCAGCCTTTCGTTCTTCACCGTTCCATTTTACTTCAGCACCAAAGGCTTCTGCGATAGTTCGTGGAGGAATGAATGTTCGACCATCAACAATTTCTGCAGCGGAATTCATCTCTATAGAGTCAACTGAACCATCCCCGCGTTCAATATAGGCGTTGGTGTTACCGATGCGTAGTCTTAAAGTTGTGTCTCCAAGTGTGAAAAGAACGGTCTTCAGATCGGGAATCCATTCAATTTCAGCGCCATAAAATTTTTCCAAAGGTTCTGCGATAAATCTGATTGGAACCATTGTGTTTCCATTTTCTGATATGAACGGAGCTGGGGTTACATCTAGAATCCTCGAATTCACTGTGTATTTTTCAGAATCAATTACAAATGAGACACTACATGTTTCGATTGGACTGGACACAATCGAAACATCAAAAGAAAATTCAGTACCGCTAACAGTTAAGCTCAGGGTTGAGGAGAAGTTTTCATTTGGCCAGAAATCAGCAAACTCAGATCTTATCCTACATTCTATTATTACCATGTCAGAATCTTTTTCATAGGTGCTGTCGGCAGATAACCATTCGTAATCAGGCTCAAGTTTTATCTCCAGGTTTGATTCAAGAGCCTCTCGTTCACCATCTTTTGTGTCGTTCCTTATAACGAAACTGGTCGTATATTCAGTTGGTAAGAAACAGTCAGTGATGTATATTGTTTCTGAGTTTTTATCTGTAATTGGTTTAGCGGGTCTTTTGACAACCTCAATTTTTATGACCAGTGTTTTTGTTGGTTCACCTATCTCTTTTGTTTCAGGGTTTTTAGCATGGAAAAAGTCAATTTTTGACGTGTGAGTTCCGATGCTAAGATTTGATGTATCAATGTTTATTATGGATGTCATCTTGCTTGAACCTGAAAGCTCAAAGTATGATCTCGATAGTGTTAACCAATCGTCTTCAGTTTCGCAAATAACGCTAGCGTCTAACGTGTGGTCTTCAAGGAAAACTGAAAAAGTTTCGTTTACAGAATCACCTTTAATCACCTGTCCAAAGTCAATTGATTCTGTTGAAATATCAAATTCTCCCTGCTCTTTTGTAACCTCAAACTCTGCTGTGACAATCTCTGTTCCAGCATTTGAGGTGATGGTTATCTCCTCTTGGTGTAAAATCCCCACTGGTATTTCATCAGTGTTCTGGAGTAAGACTTCAATTTCAATTGACTCGCCTCTGTCTAGTTCAAATGAGCTTGGAGTGCATTCGAGCCAGTCTTTTTCGACGGTTATTTCTCCACTTAGAGTTCCTGTTCCGCCCCCATCGTTTTCTACCACAAAAGTTTCTGTCTTCTCTGTGTTTATTGCGACACTTCCAAAATCAAGAGTATTAGTCGATACCTTCAGTTTTGCTTTGTTGCCCTCGTATCTGATAATGTTTCCCGCCGATGAAGGGATGAACATGTAGTCACCCACTATCAGAGGTGTGCTAGATGAGCCGTCAACATCTAGTCTCCCTTGTGGAAGCCTTCTTAAAATTTTGAATTCGCTGAGGTCAATTGGAACAAAAACCCATAAGCTACCGTTTTTTGAATTTCTATCTTGGGTGGTTTGATAAACAAATTTATTACAGTAGATTATCTGAGATTTTATCTGATAATCTAGTTTTCTGCTTATCTCTTCTTCTAAATTGATAATTTTTATTTTGTATAAGTTTCCTTCTTCGTCTCCGATATATATAGATGTTCCAAGGGCTAGAGGGGTAGCAACAAATGAATTATCTGAGACTTTTCTGCTTATTGACTTACCATACGATTTTTCATCAAGAGAGACTCTTGTAATGTAGCCTTCTGACCCTGCAAATACGGCGAACTTTGCTTTTTCAGAGTTTACGATTGTTGGTGTATAAAAAGTGATCTTTTTATCGGGGATGGGTTTTTCGGCAGATAAAAGCTCCCCTGTGATAATGTCAAATATGTAGACATATCCATTATCGTCGGCAAAGACAAGGAGATCATCGACAATTCCGACAGACCCTACGATTTTTCCCATGCCTTCGTATGAAAACTTATGAGTCTCCCAATTATCATCAATATCGATAGAAACAGCATATCCATCGGATGTACCAACATATATCTTGTTCTCGTGGACAATTGGAGATGAAAGAATTGGTTTTCTTCCGACCTCTATTTGATTTTTTCTGTTTTCATCAACAATAATGTTTCCACTTGAATCAACATAAACAACTGATGTTCCAGAATCCTCAATTATTAGTGCAGGTGTAGGAATAATTTGAGTCGATGGATCGTATGAGGATACATCATATTGCCTGCCGGCGACTTTTTTATAGACCTGGTCGTTATCGAGGTCAATCTTTAGGATTCCACTATCGGTGTATGAGCTTGAGCCAAGATACTTTTTTCCATAGCTAATGTATATATGTTCGCCGTCGGTAAGTGGTGAACTCCAAACAACAGATTCGTGATCAGCAACATCAATTGAGTCAAAGCGCCAGACTGGTGGCTTTCCTTGTATGTTCGGTGTGAGTGTGGAATCGATTTTTCTTGATGAGTGTAGGGTGTCTCCACCAATCATTGGCCAGGAATCAGCTTCACCAAAACCAACCGAAAAAACCGAAGCCGGAGACAGTAAAAGTATAATCAGAATAACAGTTAGGAATTTTCTCATTCTTCTATTTTCTTCAGCTGAAACTCTAACTTTGAAACCTGTCCTTTTTTGACAGTCACAGTCTTTTTGGGTCTAACTACCCCAGTTTCACTGTCAGCATAGTTAGTTTTGTCGATAACAATGGTGTATGTTTTTGCAGCCACCTCCATCTCAAATGGTGTCGTAACATCTTCAAGGAAATCTCCATCAACGTAGACAAAGGCAGAGTAATTGCAGTCTATCTTTAATATCCCAGAGTTTATCTTGAAATCATAAACTGTTGTTTCTCCACCTTCTATGAGAAGTTTTTTTGTGATTGGGTCAAACCCTGAAAGCTTATAGGTGATAGTGTGATATCCATTTGAAATGTTTTCGAGAGTAAGATTTGTTCTATTTGCATATTTCTTTCCATCAACAGTAAAGTCTCCCCATGGAACATTTACAGAAACCTTCAGGGTTCCAGTTTCTGGGACATCTGGGTCAGGGTCGGGGGTTTCCTCTACTATCTTTTTTAGAATATATTCTTTTGAAAGTCGTTGTTGGGATTCTAGTGAGATTTTGTCGTTTGTGTGTTCGTAACCATCATAAACGATGTTGATGTCATAAAACCCATTTGGAAGATTCATGGTAAGAGGTGTGTGTCCTTTAAAAATGCTTCCAAAAAGAACCGCAGCGCCGGAAATTTCATTTTCTTCTTCATCGAGTGTGATGAATTTTACTGTAGACATTGGCTCAGGTTCATTGTGGGTGATTTCAAGTATTTCTTCCTCAATGTTGGCTTCAATTTCAACGTCAAGAGTTTCCTCCGCTGTTGTTTCTGAGACAATCATTGAGTCTTTTACAACAACTGGGGCGTCGGTGATGTCTTTTTTCTCTCCGTCGATTTCAACATATGTCTTTCCGTCATGGAAAATAGCGGTTTTTTCTGCAGAACTCACAGTCCATGTTCCTGCTTCTTTATCAAATTGAGTCGATGCGGATGTTGCATCGGCAATTTTATCGATTGGGATATAAGCTTTACCATCAATCAATACGGCATCTTCAACCCTTTCACCAGTTTGATTTTCAAGCTCTTCAATGTCTGAGACTTTGACAATCTTTAATGCTTTGCTTCCAAGATTTCCAGTAATTACCTCGATATACAGCGGTTGCTCATCACTATCTTTTTTGTCTGGAAAAACATATTCAATGTTTAGTTTAAGTGGGTAGATATCTGTTGGGGTTTTGAATTTTGCAAAAGTCGTTAAGACCCAACTCGAACCACTATCATTTTCAATCTCATCAAGATTTACAATCAGTCCATCTGGTATCTCTGAAATTGTTGCGTTTAAATCAATTGCGTCTTGCGGAGCGGAAAGTGGAAGTTCATATTTGACAGTTTCACCTTGCGCAACCTGGAAATCCGGGGTAATTGGTTCTTTTCCGCAGCTACGCAAAGCAAACATACCTCCACCGATCGCAATCAGTCCAGCAACAATAATTGAAATTGCTGCTGTTCTTCGTTTTCGGTTCCTTTTCTCATACGTAGGTACAATTCGTGAGGAAATTTGGGTGAGTTTTTTTCTTCTGAGATTTTCTCGTTCCTTATCAGACATCCCAATTTCTTCAGAGACAACACTTAGTGCGCTTAAGAGTTCCTCGGGATTTTGGTATCTGTCGTCTGGGTTTTTCTTCATGCATCGAAGCATGAGAGAGAGTAGAGATGCTGGTATCCCTCGGCTGTTTGCAGATGATGGGATTTTTGGGTTTTGTTTTCTCTGCATCTCAAGAACTTCGACTGGTGATGGCGCATCAAATGGAAGCTCTCCAAAGAGCATCTCATAAAGCACTATTCCAAGAGAGTATATGTCTGATCTTATATCAACGTCTCTTCCATCTGCCTGCTCAGGAGACATATATTGAAGAGTCCCAAGGAAATCGGTTGATCTCGTCATTGCTGGAAGGTCTTTACCCTTACTTATGCCAAAATCAAAAAGTTTTATGTTTCCTGCGGATGTAAGTTTTACGTTGCTACTTTTTATGTCTCTATGAATGATTCCCTGATTATGCAAGTCTGATAGTACCTGTGCCAGTTGTGTTGTTAAATCAACAACCGTGGGGATTGGAATCCGTTCACTACTCATGGTTATTTCTTCAAGGGTTTTACCATGAAGATATTCAAGAATCAGGAAGAGTTCCCCTGATTCTTCATCTTTGCCGTAATCATGGATTTTTACGACGTACTCGCTATTGATGCTTGAGAGTATCTGAGCTTCTCTAATAAATCTTTGTTCAAGTTTATCTTTGTTTGGCAGACCAGTAAAATTTGGAATTTTTGCAACCACAATCTCATCGGTTGCCATATTCTTTGCAAGGTATACAGTTGCCATCCCGCCCGAGGCAAGCGGCTCAAGAACCTTGTACTTTTTAACAAGTACTTTGGTGTCCATCATATGTTCCTCCTAGAAAAAAATATTACAATAAACAATACAAATACTGGGGATGTAAGTTTATTGTTCTTTTGATACCAGTGAATATACGAGGTATATCTTACCTATTCTTATAACATCACCGTCATCAAGTTTTGTTGGTGTATTTGGTGAAAGCATTCTTCCATTTAGATATGTAAAATTTGTTGACTCAAGATCTTCGATAAAAAAGGCACCACCCTTTTTTAGGATTTGAGCATGTTTTCTTGATGTGACCATCTCTGTATCAAAAGGTGAAAGGTCTATTTCTGGTTGGGAACCAGTAATATTATCAGACCTGCCAATTAAAAATGTGTCTTTTCCTTCGAGAATAAATTCTCTTATGTCGTTGAGCGTAAGCTTACCCACCATGTTTGTCCTCTTTTTCACCACTGGATGTGGGGTGGTAACTGTGCTCGGAGGATGAGGGAATCTTATGTAGTTTGGTTTTGCCAGAATCTCTTCGAATTGATGTCCTAGCGCCCCTAAAAGGTCGCCACAAAACTCACACGAATGTGAACCTTCAATGTTGGCTCTTCCACACCGTTTGCATTCAAGCATACCAACCTCCTGCTTGTAGTATACAGTTTTATACGTCATTGTAAACGGGTTTAGTTAGTTTTTTTCAATCCAAGGTTTATTTTCGAAACAGCAGACCTTCGATCTTTGGAGATAATGTGGGTATATCTTATTGTTGTATTTGCGTTTCGATGTCCAACAAGGGATTGAATGACCGGAAGAGGGACACCTGCTCTTACGAGTTCTGTCACAAAGGTATGTCTAAGGGTATGTGCAGAACCCTTAAGCCCACAATCAGAAATGATTTTTTTTACTATATAGTGAAGGCTTTCAGGAGTCATCTTTTTGTTTTTGCTCGATACGAACAGGCTTTTTTCTTTTGAGTCCCTCAGTTTTAGATATTGTTCAAGGCAATAAACTGAATCATTGTTGAGCTCAATAACTTGTTGGTCTCCACCTTTTCTGGTGACCGTTATCGTGGCATCCTTCAAATCAACATTCTTTATTGTGAGATTTGAAAGCTCTATTCTCCTTATCCCTGTTGATAAGAGAAGTACAATTATGGCTTGATCTCGATATGCCCATTCCAATGTAGCGGGATCAATTGATTTTAAGAGTGTTTCCCATTCGGGGTTGTCACTAGAAAAATCAAGTTTTCTTAGCAAGTCAGATTTTGATGGGATTTGATTTTCAAATTTGTAGTGACTTTCAAAGATGTTCAGATTACTTTTTTCAAAGTCAGGATTCATTGCCTTTAAAAACCCTGCAAAAAGTTTTCTTTGGTTTTTTGGAAGCGTTATTGATTCTTTGTTGGCAAGGATTATTTTGCCAGTTTTTGTTTTACAGTCTGAAAACTTCAGGTTTATTATCTGAGATTTTGATAGTCCCCCAACAATCAAAAGAAGGATTATATGTTCAAGGAAAAAACCTGAGCCAGAATACTCAATTATTTTTTGGATTATTTTTCCCCTGGCATCCTCTATTTCTTCGATTCTCTTTTCAAGGTAATCGGTCAGTTTCAAACACTGCTTTTTTGAGAAGAAATTTGGAACTTTTTTTCTGATGACCGGAGTATAAATCGTCTCCATTGGGTTGCTGGGTATGTAACCCTCAACCAAAAGGAATCTAAAGAAGGATTTGAGGCACGAAACGGCACGTTCCCTTGTGCTTGCGGAAAGCTCATCAAGCGTCGTTAAATATTCTCTTACCTGAAATTTTGTGACCTTACCAATATTTATCTTTTCTTCATGACTCTTGAGGAACGCAAAGAACTTCTCAAGCTCCCACTTGTACGCGTCAGCACTTCTCTTGCTTCTTCCGCGTTCAACAAGAAACCAATGAAGGAACTGTTTAATGTACGGGTTTTCTTGCTTAATCGATTCGTTATTTTCCCGAGCCACAACCACCTGTGCTACAGCTATTTGATTGTCTATGACCTGGACCGCTGTCATCAGGGTGCTTCATGTAGCCAAGGGGAGAAATTACCTTGTTTGTGTCCTCAGAACCACATTTTGGGCAAGATGCGTTATTGTCATTCAGTTTCTGGGTGAAAATCTCAAATTTCTCACCACATTTTTTACAAATAAATTCGTATATCGGCATGCGAATGTTTTTATAATGAATTCAAATTATTGTCAAGGGGTAAATTCAATGTATTTATTTCACTTAGTTTAGAAAAAATGATTTTTGGATCTGATTTAATAAGAAGATTTCTGGCTTCAACAATTGAATCTGTGATTGCATTTATAAGGTTTGGAATCTCAAACCTCCTTTTTGAAATCTCGTCGAGTGACACCCCCTCAGGTGGTGGATTATTCGAAACATTTAGTCCAATTCCGACAAGTGAGTAGATATGTTGATTCCCACAAATACTTGAATTACAAAGAATTCCGGCAAGTTTTTTGTCCACAAACAAAATGTCATTTGGATATTTTAGATTCACTTTAATGTTATCTTTCCAAAGCATTTGGTGAATAAAGTATCCCACAAAAAGTGCTAAAAAAGGAAGCTTCTCAATAGGGATTTCTTGCTTTAAGATCCATGTTCCCCAAAGACCACCAATGCCCGAAACCCATTTTCTATCGTATCTTCCTATCCCTGATGTTTGATTGTCAGCAAGAACCAGTGTTAAGTCGTTTTCACTTTTTGCTAACCCTTTTGCAACGAGTTGAGTTGAGTTTACTTCGTTGTATTTGATTATGCGCATATTTTTATTGTAGACAAAAGGCAAAGTTTGGCTACCTTTTAGAGAATGAAACTTTCTGATTTTGTTTATGAGTTACCAAAAGAGCTGATTGCGCAAGAACCAGCCAGGGTTCGAGATGAATCGAGATTGATGGTTGTTGATAGAGAATCGCGGACTGTCAAGAGTTTTGTGTTCAGTGACATTGTAAATTATTTCAAGCATGGTGATGTTCTTGTGTTAAATGATACGAAGGTTATTCCTGCAAGGCTTCATGGAAAGAAACCAACTGGTGGAAATGTTGAAGCGTTTTTACTTGAAAAGGTTTCTGATAAAACGTGGCGATGCCTTGTGAATCCCGGTAAAAGAGTTCAAGTGGGAACTGAGATTTTTTTTGATGGAGTAAAAGGAAAGGTCATTGATAGAACTGAATCCGGTGAGAGGATAATTGAATTTGATTCCATTGACTCTGATATTTTTGGTGCAGGTGAGATACCTCTTCCTCCATATATCCATAATTCGACCGTTGACAGGAGTAGGTATCAAACTGTTTATGCAGAAAATGATGGAGCAGTTGCAGCACCTACCGCAGGACTCCATTTTACACCAAAACTTCTTAAAACACTTGAAGAAATCGGAGTGACAGTTTTGAAAGTCACTCTTCATGTTGGAATTGGAACATTTAGACCCATTAAGGTTGAAAATATCGACGATCATAAAATGGATTTTGAGTGGTTTGAAATATCTGAAAGTGTTGCAAGTACCATCAATGATGCAAAAAAGGATGGAAGGACAATATTTGCTTGCGGTACAACGGTTGTAAGAACACTCGAATCAAACGTGTCAGAAGATGGAAAGGTTATCCCTGGCTCAGGAAAAACTGATCTATTCATTAAACCAGGGTACAAATACAAGGTAATTGACCATCTCATAACAAACTTTCATCTTCCGGGATCAACTCTACTGCTTTTGGTTTCGGCATTTGCTGATAAAGAGCTGATATTTAAGGCATACAAACAGGCAGTAGATGAAAAATATCGATTCTTTAGTTTTGGCGATTCGATGTTGATTTTCTAGTTGGTATCCATATTCTTCAATATCTTTTTTCGTTGAATCGACGATGGTATATTGAGCTGTTTCCTGTATTGTGCAACTGCTCTTCTTGAGACTTTGATTTTGAGTTTCTCCATTATTATTTCTGTTATCTCAAGGTCGGTTATTGCGGATTGATGAGTGACTTCGTTTATGAGGTTTTTCACTTGAGTTGTTGAGATGACATCTTTTCCATTACTGTACCCTCCTGAAAAAAAGTACTTGAGAGGAAAAGTGCCAGAGGGGGTTAGGATGTATTTTGAGTTAACGGCTCTCGAAACTGTTGATGTCGCAAGACCAACTCTTCCTGCAACATCTTTTAATGTGAGTGGTTTAAGGTTCTCTGATTCTTTGAAGAAAAATGGTTTTTGAATCTCTATCACTTCTCTTACAATTTTTATTATATTCCTTCTTCGTTCATCGATTGCTTTTATCAACCAGTTTGCCTCATCCATTTTGTCTTTCAGGTATTCTCTCGTGGTTTTGTCGTCAGTTTCTTTAAGCATAGATGCGTATTCCTGGTTTATACTCAATTTTGGGATTCCATTTTTTAAAGGGGTAACAGATATCTGGTTTCCATCAGCTCTAATAGATATTTCAGGAGTGATATAGTGAGCTTTTGGTGCAAAGTTGGCACCTGGTGAGAACGTGTATCTTGAAAGCTTTTCCCATACTTCATAAACAATGTCAGATTCAGTTTTTAGCTCTCTTGCGACTTCACCAAATTTTCTTTTTTTAAGCATCGGATAGAATTCTTTGATGATTGCCTCAGCGATTCTGAATTCTTCATCTCCCAAATCTCTTTTGGCACAAAGAAGAATAGCCTCTTCGGCTGATCTTGCTCCGACACCAGCTGGGGCTGTCTCCTGGATGATCTTTATTATTTTGTTTATATCATCCAAGGAATGACCTGATTGCTCAGAGAACTCACAAAGGTCGCAAATAATAAATCCATTATCATCAATATTTCCAATGAGATAATCGAGAATCTCTTGTTCGGCTTCGTCCTCAAAGTAAAGTTGTGGATCTTCTTTCAGTATCTCACGAATCGTTTTATCCTCAGTCTTTAACTGTTCGATGTTTGGGGGGTCATATGAGCCTGATACTGAGAAGTCTGATCCAGTGTAATCCAATTGTTCATCTGGTTCTTTATCTGGTTTTTCTTCAATAATGGGGTTGGAAGCAAGATATCCCTGGATTGTTTCCCTGAGATCAATTGCGGGCATTGCGAGAATCCTTAATGCCTCATGAACTTTCATCACACCTCTAATATTGGTGCGAAGCTTAATGTTTGCATTTTGTTTAAACTTTTGTTCGGCCATCATTCTTTTCCTGAAAACTTTTTGACTTTACTTTTTGGGATTTCTGAATTCAAGACTCGAGCCAGTGCTGTAACAGAGTGTCTTATAACACCTGAATCAACCTCTGCAAGATCAGCAAAAACTACTCTCTCTCGGTCAATATCAACGTCAATTCCGACTTTTGTTGAGCCAATTGACCTGTATTTTTCAAGTATCCCTACATCAATATCCGATTTTGTAACAACTATATTATCAAAGAAATCTGTTCCCGTATGATCAACAATTGCCTTTATGTGGTCGTTCACAGAGTATCCATCAGTTTCACCCTTTTGTGTCATGATGTTTGAAATAAAAATCTTTTTTGCGTTTGAATTGATTATTACATCGACAATTGGTGAGAGTAAAAGTGCAGGAAGAAGTGAAGTGTAGAGGCTTCCGGGGCCAATGATAATCACATCAGCAAATGACAAGGCTTCAAGAACCCTTACATATGGTTTCGCGTGTGGTGGATTGAAGAAAACCTTTGAGATTTTCTTTCCAATTTTTGGGATTTCAGCTTCACCACTGACTGTTGTTCCATCTTCAAATTTTGCACAAAGAGAGATGTTTTCAATTGAAAACGGGATTACCTGCCCTTTTGTAGCCATCAGTTTTGAAAGTCTATATACAGCTTCAGCAAAATCACCTTCAGTTGATGTCAGCCCTGCGATGATAAGGTTTCCAAGAGAGTGGTCAGCAAGAGATCCATTTTTGTTGAATCTGTGCTGGATAATTTTATCAAAAACAGGTTTATCAGATAATGCCAGCAAACATCTTCTGATGTCTCCCATTGCAGGGATATGCATTTCATCACGAAGTTTTCCAGTTGAACCACCCGAATCTGCAACCGTTACGATTGCGGTTGTGTTCACTTCAAGCATCCTGAGAGCTTTAAGTACAGGGAATGTTCCAGAACCTCCACCAATCACAACAACATTGGGGATTCCAGCTTTTGGTGCTTGTTTTTTTGCAGTTGCACCATAGTGAGGGATTAACGAAAATGCAACCTGGATAGCCCCATAAATGACAATTCCTAGACCGAGAATGAGACCTACCCATGAAAAAACTGGGAGAAACCAATCGGGAAGAGAGGGGTTATCAAAAATCCTCTGTAGTATTTCGGGAAACCAATTCAAAACTAGCCCATTGTTATAAACCCAATCCAGAGAGATCATTGTGATTATAACAATAACTACACCGAAAAGAGATAAAACATACCATCTCTTGACCATTATTCCAGGTCTTACTAGTCGATTAAGTAGGTCGCGTCTTGTCAATGGCGACCTCTGTCTCTATGGACTATTGTGACATCGTAGTCGAGATCTGTCAGGAATTTTGCCAATTGTCCTGTGACAACAACCGACCTATGTTTTCCGCCAGTACAACCAAAGGCAACTGTGATATGACTTTTTCCTTCTCTGGCAAGATATTGTGGGAGAAGGAATTTTAGAAGTTTTTCAAACTTTTCAATAAACTTGACCGCAGACTCATCTTTCATTACGAAATCTATTATTTTTTGATTTAGTCCATCAAACTCTCTGAGTGATTCGTCGTAATATGGGTTGTTTATGAACCTGACATCCATAACGAGATCAGCTTCTGTTGGTACACCAAACCTGAAACCAAAAGACATGAGTGTCACCCTAAGCGAGCCGTTCTCGCTTTTTATTGGGTATCTTTTCTTTATCATTATTCTGAGGTCGTGAGATTTAAGGTATGATGTATCAATGATGTGGGTTGAAATATCTTTTACGGCCTTGAGGATAAGCTGTTCTTTTTGAATGGCATCAAAGATTGAACCACTCTCGTTTATAAGCGGATGGTTTCTTCTTGTTTCTTGAAATCTTCGTATGAGTGTGTCAGTGTTTGATGCAAGATAAAGTAGCTCTGTTTCAATGTTTTCAGCCTGCAGCCTTGCGAGTTCTTCCTTCAACATGTCAACATTTGTGGAGTTTGTTATTCGCAATGTGACTGCCATATGGGACATTTTTTCTGGTGCATCTTCACCAAGTCCAACAAATTTGGATATTAGCTCTGTTGGAAGGTTTTCTACGGTGAAATAACCCAAGTCTTCAAGAGCACCAAGTGCAACTGATTTTCCTGCCCCAGATTGGCCTGTAATAATTACTAAAGTCCTCTTCATAATAGTTACGCCAGCACATAACCTCCATATGCTGGCGTAATTCTAACAGATTCTTTTTGGCAGTGCAAGAAACATGCCATTTACTGGATATTAACTGTTATTTAGTTTCTTTGCTATCCTTCCAGATTTCCTTTATTGAGCCGATTGATGAAAGGATTCCAGAGGCCTCATATGGAATAAATATCTTAGAGTTATCACCCTCAGAAAGTTTTGACAGTGTTTCAAGGTATTTGACTGCGATAACATCTTTGTCAGGGTTTCCATTATGGATTGCTTTAAAGTAGGTTTCAATTGCGTTTGCTTTTGCTTCCCAAACAGATTCCCAAGCCTTTGCTTCACCCTCTGCTTCGAGTATCCTCGCTTTTCTTTCACCCTCAGCCTGAAGTATGTTTGATTGCTTGACACCTTCGGCCTCAAGGATTTGTGCCCTTTTTGTCCTTTCGGCCTTCATCTGTTTGGTCATTGCCTCAAGAATTTCTGCTGGAGGATCAATTGTTTTAAGTTCAATCCTGTTTACTTTGACACCCCATGGGTCAGTTGCTTCATCAATAACTGTGCGAAGTCTTTTGTTGACCTGTTCTCTTGAGCTTAAAAGTTCATCAAGCTCAATATTACCAATGATATTTCTCATCGTGGTCATCGCAAGTTTGATGATCGCCTGCTTGAGATTTTTTATCTCATAGATGCTTTTGATTGGGTCGGTTATGAAGAAGTAGATTACAGTATCGACATCTGTTGGAACATTGTCTCTTGTGATGACCGACTGTGGTGGGAAGTCCATAACCTGTTCCCTCAGATCGACAGTTTCCCTGATTTTTTCAATGAATGGAACGATAATGTGAAGTCCGGGACCAAGTGTTCTTGAGTATCTTCCAAGCCTCTCAACCACGATAACTGTTGCCTGTCTTACCATCTTTACAACCTGAGTGATAATGACAATCACGAGAATCAACGCAGTTATTGCAATAAACCAATACCAATATTCCATTTCTCCTCCTAGTTTGTTTTCACAACCATGTCACCTGAGATTGATGATATGGTAAGAGTCCCTTCACCCGATCCGATCGTGAACTCTTTTTTATGTTCGGTTATGCTCTTTTCATTTTGAGCGCCAATGATTGAAATATCCCCGCTTACATTTTCACATTTTCCTATAAGTGAAGAGTTTTTATCGATTCCAATACTGATGTCTCCAGATG
This sequence comes from Caldisericia bacterium, assembly GCA_963674785.1. Classification (GTDB taxonomy): domain Bacteria; phylum Caldisericota; class Caldisericia; order JAAYUI01; family JAAYUI01; genus JAXGMQ01. The sequence goes on along the minus strand of OY771555.1, from coordinate 1,878,054 downwards.
TTGTGTGGATTGTGTTCTGGCAGGACTTAGAAAAATATTTTCCAATCTGCAAGTCTCCTGATTTTACAGTAATTGAAATAGAGTTTCTGCATCTGCATTCTTTTATCAAAATATCACCTGATGACGAAAACACGGTAAGGTTGCCATCGAGAGAATCAATTGAAAGGTCACCTGATGTAACCTGTATTGTACCTTCTTCGACGGAACCAATCGAGACATCACCAGATGAGGTTTTGATTCTTGCTGATTCGCAGGATTTGATTGATGTATCGCCTGCAGCAGATTTTAACTCTATGTTGTTGATTTTGCCAACACTGACATCACCAGAGGTGCTTCTGATTGAAAGGTCTCCGGAAACATCCATTGTTTCAATATCCAAGTCTCCAAGATCATTTATTGTTATGTCTGCGTTCCATTTGCTTTTGACAATAACTCTACCAAGCACAGCATTAATCTTCAATCTTGTTTTTGATGGAATACCAAGTCTTAACGCAATGCTGTAGTGGGTGTCTCCAGCAATTGAATTGTTAACCGATTTGATGATAAACTCCCCACCATTGATTTCGGAACATATCTCGAACTCCCGATCTTGCGACTTGTCCTTTAAGCCGATGTCGTATTCACAGGTTACCTCATCACTTTCAAATATCTCAATGTCAGTTCTGTCAATTTTATCATCATCAAGGTCGATCTTTAAACCCTGTATCTCTTTATCGAAGACCTTTTTGTATGATTGAGATTCAACAATTTTCGTATTTGAAATATTTCTTGACATATTTGTCAGAGCAGTTTTAACAACACTATCTCTTGATTCTGGTGATACTATCAATTTAACCCCCTCTATTCGGTGAATTTTTACCCTTTGATTTTGAGCAATTCGATCCCCATTAACTGATCTTGCAGACCAGCTTACGCCATCAACTTTTACGACTCCTTCCCCTCTATCGTTTCTTATTTGAGAAACTACAATACCGGTTTTTCCAGACATTGCCTCAACATTCATTGCGATATGATCCTTGTTTCCAAAGATCAGCTTTCTCAATAGCTTTTCCGAAAGAATCACAAGCACCAAAGAAATCAGTGCAAAGCAGACAATCTGAATAATCGGATCTGATATAAAAACCGCAATAATAGCTGTTATTATCGCAGATATAGCAAACCAAATCGTATAAAAATTAACAGTTATTACTTCGATTAGACCGAAGACGATAGCTATTCCTAACCACATTATCCAAGTGAACCATTCCATAAATGTCCCCCTTCATACACCTTTGACACAAAAGGTAAAATTATGTTTGGTAAATAATATAATTGCTGTTATCATTTATCTAGTCGGATAAGAGTTGTTGGAGGATAATAATGAAGATTACTAATTCTGAGCAGATGAGAGAGATAGATAGGCAAACAATAAATCGATTTGGTGTACCATCGATTACTTTGATGGAAAACGCCGGTTCAAAAGTTGCCGAAATTATGATGGAAGAGTTCGATTTTTCTAATCCAGTCATTGTTTGTGGGAGGGGTGGCAACGGTGGTGATGGATTTGTTTGTGCAAGACATCTTGCGATGAATGGTATTCAATCAAAGGTTTTTTTACTTGCAAATATTGAGGACTTAAAAGGTGATCCTGAGATTAATTTTGGGATTCTAACAAAAGGTTTTTCTGGGATGGTTGAGCTCCATGTTGGAACCGACCCTAAGGCGATGGGTGAGCTTTGTGCTGAAGTCCAAAAATCAGACATAATTGTTGACGCACTGATCGGAACTGGTTTATCAAAAGCTCCAAAGGGTGCCATTGCACAGGCGATTGAACTTATCAACGCAGTCTCCTCACCAGTGTTATCTGTTGATATGCCATCAGGAGTTGATGGTTCCACTGGGCATGTTCCAGGGATCGCTGTTTTTGCTGATTTAACCGTTACTTTTGGCTTACCAAAAATTGGTCAGCTTCTAAATCCCGGTGCAAAGAATGTTGGAAAACTCATGCTTGTAAATGTTGGTTTTCCAGAGGTTCTTTTGGAAGACCCACAGCTTCCGGGAAATATTTTGAGTGATGATGATGTTTTGTCGATAATCCCATCAAGGTTCGACTCATCACATAAAGGCAATTTCGGAAACGTTCTAATTGTTGGTGGTTCAGTTTCATACCCAGGTGCTCCGGTACTTTCTGGCTTGGGATCACTAAGGACTGGTGCTGGAATAACAAGGCTCGTTGTCCCGAAGTCAATCTATCCATCTATTGCATGTAGGTATCCGGAAATGATTGTTAACCCCGTATCAGAAACTGATGATGGGACTTTCTCAACCTCCTCACTTGATAAAGTTTTGGAATTGGCTGACAAATCAACTGTGACAGTTGTTGGGCCAGGGCTTTCAAGATTTGATGATCTCAGGAATTTTGTAGCTGAGCTGATGACAAAGGTTCAAGGAACTTTGATAATTGATGCAGATGCTTTATATGCACTTGCCTCAGCTCCACAGGGACTTCATTTGAGGGCTGAGCATGGGTGGAAAACAATCATCACACCTCATTGGGGTGAAGCGAGTCGATTTGGTTCGACTGCGTTTGATATTACAAAAGATCCAATCTCAACTGCGGTTAGATTTTCAAGAAGATTTGGAACAATCACAGTTTTGAAATCTGCTAGAACTGTTATATCTTCGCCTTCTGGAGGTTATCACATCAATATCACAGGTAACTCGTCTCTTTCAAAAGGTGGTTCCGGTGATGTTCTTACGGGGATTATTGCAGGTTTGGTTGCCCAAGGAAACTCAGCCTATGAAGCAAGTGTTTTGGGATCGTATCTTCTGGGGAAAGCTGCCGAAATGGCTTCAGATGAAGTTTCTAAACATGGGGTTCTAGGTTCAGAGGTTGCAGATATGGTTCCAAATGTGATAAAGGAGATAACAGGATGATACTTTTTAAAGGGATTATTATTCCATCTACGGGTGCAGATGAGTTTGATGGATATGTTGTGGTTGATGGGAAGAAAATCATCTCTGTTTCAAAGAAAAAGCCTGAGGGAAGCTTTGATAGAATAATTGATAGTGATGATCTTGTGATTATGCATGGTTTAGTCAATACTCACGGGCATGCAAGCATGACTCTGCTTCGCGGGGTTGCTGATGATCTCCCGCTTATGGATTGGCTTACAAAAGAGATTTTTCCCAGGGAAGACAAACTAACTGCTGATATGATTTACTGGGGGGCAAAACTGGCGATTGCCGAAATGCTTCTTGGCGGCACAACAACATTTACTGATATGTATCTTCAGATGGATAATGTCGCAAAAGCAGTTGCTGAAACAGGAATAAGAGCATCTCTATCGAAAGGTACAGCAAGCGAAAAGGGTCTTATCGAAGGGCTTGAGTTTGCATTAAAGTGGAATAATGAATCAAATGGAAGAATTCAAACAATGCTTGGGCCACATGCGATCTATACTTGCCCACCTGAATTCATGAAAAAAGTTATCGAACTATCAAGGAAGCATAATTTGCTGATGCAGATGCATGTTTCAGAAACAGAAACAGAAGTTAAAAACTGTATAAATGAATACGGAAAAACACCACCAGAGATCCTAGATGAGCTTGGTGCTTTTGATGGTCATTTTCTCGCTGCTCACTGTGTACATCTGACTGATTCTGATATGGAAATCTTTAAGAATAAAAATGTTTATGTTTCTTTGAATACATCATCAAACTTCAAACTTGCATCCGGAAGAGCAAGGATTGATATGATGGAGAAAAAAGGTCTGAACCTAAGCTTTGGAACGGATGGCACAGCATCAAATAATGACCTTGATATGTGGGAAGAGCTTAGATGGGGAAGTTTTATAGCGAAATCATTTGGTGACTCAACGGTTCTTCCTGCAAAAAGAACACTTGAAATTGCGACAAAAGATGGAGCAAAAGCATTGGGATTTAATAATCTCGGAGTAATAAAAGAAGGTGCAACCGCCGATATTATTGTCGTTGATATGTCAAAACCACACTTGAAACCAAGATTCTCAGCAACATCACATCTTGTAAATTGTGTTCATCATACCGATGTAAAACATGTGATGGTTGATGGAGAATTTGTCGTTTGGGATAGAGAAATCCAGACCTTTGACCTGGAAGAAACAATTGCTCAGGTAGAAAAGTTTGCAGCGGAGCTAGGATAACAGCTTAATATCTTGGTTTGTAACCGTAATCAGCCAATTCAAGTTCATCGATTGATGCTTGATTATAGTAGTAGACGTGCCACTGGCTAACCTTGCCATCTTCTACCACTGCTCTCCAAATGGCAGAACCTTGGAGTTCTTCTTTTGTTTTTGGTGTCCCATCTTCATGTTTTAGAGTTTCTTTTGCAAAATCTGACATGGTGCCATCAGAATATCCAAGCATGATAACTTCATTTCCGCGCATATGGATATTTTCTGGGAAAACTTTATAGTCAGGGAAAAGCTTATAGTATCCTTCCCATGCCTTCAACCAATCTTCCTTTTTTCTGGTTTCGGAAGCTCCCATTACATCTTGAATCAGAGTGTTGGCCATTCTTGATATTACGTTTTCTGCTTTTCCGGTGTTGATTGCCCAGACAAATGAAAGTGCTACATGTTTTGGGTCTTTGGAATCAATAATTGACTCCATCATCCACATGGAGATTTTTTCTTCGTGAAAGCCAATCTTCCAAAGCTGTGGTGGGTGGAGTTCTTCAGGAGTTGGAACTTTTCCGTATGCTTGTTTTATCTGTTCTCTGTTTTCATCAGATAGTGTTCCGTATGTTTGAACGATTACTTTGAATGAGCCCATCATCTCTTCAATGTCTAACACCTGAACATTGTAATCTGGGAACATTTTGAAGTACTCAGCTACACCAAGGGAGACTTCATCTCGGCTTGAGGTTGAGTAACCATTCATATCCATAAAAGAAATCTCGGAATCGAATAATTCCGAGATTTCAGGTACGTTATGTTTGTTGAGTAATTCTATGAATTTGTCGAGAATTTCTCTCATTTGTTTTCCCAGAGCGGAATCCTGACACCCTTTTCTTTTGCACATTTTTCAGCTTCTTCGTATCCTGCGTCAACATGCCTTATGATTCCCATTCCCGGGTCATTAAGAAGCACCCTGCTGATTCTCTTATCAGCTGCCTCTGTCCCATCTGCTACAAGCACCTGACCTGTGTGAAGTGAGTATCCAATTCCAACACCTCCACCATTGTGTACAGAAACCCATGATGCACCTGATGCAGTGCTGAGAAGTGCATTAAGAATTGGCCAATCGGCCACAGCATCAGAGCCGTCCTTCATTGATTCTGTTTCTCTGTTTGGTGATGCAACAGAACCACAATCAAGATGGTCACGACCAAAAACGATTGGTGCAGAAATTTTGCCCTCTCTAACAAGCTTATTTACTGCAAGAGCAAATCTGTCTCTTTCTCCATATCCAAGCCAGCAGATTCTTGATGGTAGACCCGGGATATTTTCAAACTTAAGCTTTTCTGATGCCATGTCGATCCATCTGATAAGAGCTGTATCATCTGGATACATCTCCCTAATGAGCTGGTCAGTCACATAGATATCATTTGGGTCACCAGAGAGTGCTGCCCATCTGAATGGTCCTTTTCCTTCGCAGAAAAGTGGTCTTATATATTCTGGTACAAATCCTGGGAATGAGAATGCATCATCTCTATTGAGCCCCTCTTGTACTGCTTGCTGTCTGATGTTATTACCGTAATCAAAGGTTATTGCCCCACGTTTTTTAAGTTCGAGCATCGCTTCGACATGTTCTTTGACCGTTCTGAAAGATTCTTTCAGATATTTTTTTGGATCAGTTTTTCTGAGATTGAGAGCTGCTTCATACGTCATTCCATTTGGAACATATCCGCCAAGCATGTCATGTGCCGATGTTTGGTCGGTAAGGACATCAGGGATGTAATCACGCTTAAGTAATTCAGGAAGGGCATCAGCACAATTTGCAACCAAACCAACTGATAAAGCCTCACCTTTTTCTTTGGCTTCAAGTGTCCATTTAATCGCTTCGTCAATATTGTGGGTTTTTTTGTCGAGATAACCTTCTGAGATACGTTCATCAATCATGACCTCATCTATATCAACAATAAGGCAAACACCACCATTCATTGTGACAGCAAGTGGTTGTGCTCCACCCATCTGTCCGCATCCACCTGTGAGTGTGATTGTGCCTTTAAGGCTTCCATCAAAATGTTTTTCTGCAAGCACGGCGAGAGTATTGTAGGTTCCCTGAAGGATTCCCTGTGTACCAATGTAAATCCATGAGCCGGCAGTCATCTGCCCATACATCATAAGACCTTTGCGCTCCAAGTCGTCAAAGTATTCCTGGTTTGACCAGAATGGAACGATCATTGAGTTGGCAATAAGAATCCTTGGAGCATCTTCGTGAGTCTTCATGATTCCGACAGGTTTTCCTGATTGGACAAGAAGTGTTTCATCATTTTCAAGATTCATGAGAGATTTTTCAATTGCACTGTAGGAATCCCATCCTCTTGCGGCTCTTCCTGTGCCACCATAAACGATAAGCTCTTTCCATTTGTTTGTTTGCTCGAGATTGTTTTGAAGCATTCTGAGTGCAGCTTCCTGAAGCCATCCCTTGCAGACAAGCTCAGTTCCTCTTCTTGCCTTAATCTGTTCTTTTGGGGCGTCATTTTCGTATGAGATGTTGTAGTTACCCATGATGTTTATATTACCTTTCTGTCGGAAACGTATGTGAAATCACTCTGTGTAAACTCAATTACAGATTTTCCAACTCTTATCTTGTCTCCGTTTTTTAGAACTTGTTTTCCAATAATACTTTCTTCATTAATAAAAATACCACTTGCAGAGTTCTCGTCTGAAATAACATAACCTTCGGTGGTTTCAGTTATTTTGGCATGTAACGGTGAAACAGTTGGATCATCAAGATGAATGGTTGATTCGGGATTTGAGCCGATTGTCAAAACTTTTTTTCTGATTCGCAACTGGTCGTCATCTGAGCCAATAATTTTCAGCCAGGCAATGTAGTGAATATTACCCTTAACCCTTTTCTGCTTTTTTATCTTTCCCTTTGGAACTCTGAGTCTTAGTGCTCTCAGAACCAGAAGGGCAATTATCGCAATTCCCGCAATGATCAAGAGAATCCATAACCATATGGGACTTTTAGGTTTTTCAATCACCAATTTATGTGTGTATTGAAGATCAAGTTCGTTGCCAATTTTTGCTTTGAGAACAATGTCTTTTTCGACAGGTGGTTCAAATTCTGGAAGACCTGAGAATGAAACCCTGTATCCTGTTCCAGAAATCTTCTTCCATTTGATGATGTGTGGGATAATCCCTTCGATATTGTAATTCCTCATGAAGAAACCATCAGTCTCTTTGGAAAGAGACGCCAACAGATCATCATTTATTCCTCTTCCGGGTTTTACAATTGGAACAACTGGAAAATCGATTAATGGTGGGTCAGCTTGTATGCTTCCATCATCATAACCATCAGAAAAAAGAAATATTACACCAGCCTTATTATTCTTCTTAAGAAGGTCATTACCCTCTATGAGGGCATCATAAAGCTTGGTAATAGAACCTCTGGCTACCTGTTCACCCATTTTTAAGCCTGCTTCAGCCGGATTATCACTGAAAAGGATTTCTGTTTTTATCTCATTTGCAAATGTGATCATCGAGAATGTGTCGTTGCTTCTAAATTCACCTGCAATCTCTGACATATATTTTTTGTATGTGTCAAAGGTTTTTTCCATGCTCGCGGAAATATCGACAAGGAACAGAATGTTTAAGGGGATTCCGTTATTCTCAATCCTGTCCGTCTTGATGGGGATATGTTCTTGATTATCGATAATCAATGAAAAATCAGGGTCGTAATCCTCTGTAAAATCGGTAATAATACAGTCTACTGAGGCATCAGGCCAGGTTTTCGTTATAAATTCAGAGACTTCAAGTGTTGGGGCTGCAAAAGAAACAGTAGTGAGAGCGATAGAAATTAGAAGAACAATGCTTATGAAGCCGGTAATTTTTTTCATTAGCTATCCCCCAGAAGTCTCAAAAATCTCCTTTTTCCAACTTTTATCAAGATTGATGTTTTTGGTTTTTCAACATCAAAGTTAATATCACCGATCTGCTCATCATCAATCTTTACAGCACCTGATTTAATGAGTCTTCGAGCTTCAGACTTTGAAGGACTCATTTCAAGATCAACAATTAACTGTGCAAGATTTATTGGGAATGTCATATCTGAGGAGCTTTTTTCGGGGATGTCCTCAGGCAGGTTGCCTTTTGAGAATACATTGAGGAACTCTTGTTTTGCTGCTTCTCCACTACCCTCTTTGTGCCAAAGGTCTGTTACTCTCTTGGCAAGTTCCAGTTTTACATCACGTGGGTTTGTGCCAGAGTCAAGTTTTGCCTTGAATTCGTCAAGTTCACTTTTGCTGACATCAGCGGTGTATTTGAGATATGTCAAAATCATATCATCTGGGATGCTCATCAGTTTACCAAACATATCATTTGGTTTGTCGAGCAAATCGACGGTATTGCCAATTGATTTACTCATTTTTATTTTACCATCGAGCCCTGGAAGGATTGGCATTGTGATGATTGTTTGTGGTTCTAGACCCATTTCTCGCTGAAGATCTCTTGCGGCGAGGAAATTGAATTTCTGGTCTGTTCCACCGATTTCGATATCAGCTTTTATTGCAACAGAATCAAAAGCCTGTGCAACAACATATAGAAGTTCGTGAAGGTAAACTGGAGCCTCAGCCTTCATTCTTTTTGTGAAATCATCTCTTTCAAGAATTCTTGCGACGGTGAATTTTGCCATGAGCTTGATGATTTCTTTTGCCCCAAGTTCGCCACACCATTCACTGTTAAACCTTATCATTCCCTCTTGTGGTTCAAGAATCCTGATAACCTGATCAAGGTATGTTCTCGCACTGTTTTTTACCTCTTCTTCTGTGAGAGGTTTTCTTGTTTCGCTTCTTCCTGATGGGTCACCAATCATTGCAGTATAATCACCAACAACAAAAATTACCCTGTGTCCATACTTTTGAAACTGTCTAAGTTTTTTTAAAACAACAGCGTGTCCAAGATGCAAGTGCGGAGCAGTCGGATCGGCTCCAAGCTTGATTATCAAGGGTCTTCCAAGCTTTAGCTTTTCTTCGATTCCATTTGCTGGAATAATTTCTTCGCAACCGTATTTCAGTTCTTCAAGTTCTTCAATCTGTTTTTTGTCCATAGTTCACCCATGTGTAAGTCATTAAAATTATTCCAAAAAGGAATAGTATAGAAATTAAAAACATCCCCTCAGGAGTTTTATCAAAAACGAGTATCCATGAGGCGATCGCCATAAAAAACGTCGAAATAGACATTCTCATATCAAGTTTTTTCAGTCTTGATGAAATGAAACTGAAAAACCAGGTGCAAAAGAGTATTGTCAGAGCAATTGCGGACCATATATGGAAATTGATATGAAAATGAGGTAATCCAACCAGTGGATTAACAACAACAATAAACACCCATGGCAATATTGCTAGAACAAGGCTAAAAGCTCTCTGTTCATTATACCATAGGTTGTAACCAATAAATAATGTCCACAGCACAGAGAAAACAAAGAAGAAAATGAATATGGATGAAATTAGTAAAAACTGTGGATTATTCAGGATTATTGAAATTCCAAGAAAAAACATTCCAGAAAGCAATGTAAAAAAAGATAATGTCCAAGCAAGGTTTCTGAAACTGTGGGTGTAATAGAACCTAGTAATTGTCGTAATAACAGGGATAACTAGTATGGATCCACTAATGACGAGAATCCATCCAGTCATGTTGCTAAAAAATGACATAACTAAACCCTCTCGCCAACACCTGCTTTGTCAATTGATACCATGGAACCATTTTTGTCAACAAGCGAAATAAGTCCCTGTCTCGAAAGCTGTGTTATAACCATTGAAATTCTTTTTTGATCAAGCTTCAGAAGTCCTGCAATTCTGCCAAGATTTCTCCTGCTATCAATTTTTCTATACACAAGATCCTGCATCGCGGTTTCAACACCGATTGCAGTGTTTCCAATTGACCCTCTTGGCACAAAAAGACTTCTGCCTCGGGATGGAACTGGGATGAGTGTCATGTCAAGAAGTTTATATTCAAGAGAGCGAATCAAACCAGCAGATTTCATGTCAAAAATTATCCGATAAGATGCGAGATAACCAAGACCTGATTTTTCGGCGATCTGATTACAGGTAAGTTTTCCGTCAATCAACCTTAAAACTTTCCAGTAGTCTGGGTTCATTGTGAATTCTGTCATTGAATCAGGTGCATTATCCGAAACTTCAAAAACCTCGTCAGGGAAAGGCCCCTGAGTTTTTATTACTTGCCATTCTTCGAGTTGTTTTGAGCCTTGTATAAGTAATGAGTCAATTGGCTCATAAACCGATCTGAGGTCGATTCGCCCACGATCATTAAATGAAAACTCGCCCTCTTCCCACGTTAGAAGCTCAAAAAAAGCGGAAGCTCCAGTTAATTTTGATAATGAACAATGATACAATTTTCCAGTTTGGAAGTAACACTTTGCCTGTCTCATACCCTCATCAATCGTGAGAACACCAGACTTACCTTCCATTGTTATAAGCTGAAAAAGTGAGTTCAATTTGAATGATTTTATATCGCCTACTAGGGCCATTTCGCCTCCATGAATAATCAATTCAATTTCAATATTAGTTTATGATACTGTCAATAATTGTCAACTTGTGGCACACTTTTTTGCATTCTGATCTGATGTGAGATTTCTGATGAGTATATTGTTTAATCAAAATAGTAGGGTAAAATGAGCCTATGGATATTGAAGGCAGGAAATCTTACAAAACTGTTTTGATGCTTACTCTTACTGCTTCAATCTGTGTTATGGCTTTCCAGGTTTCATTTTCAGCTGTACTTGATCAACTAAAACTTGCAAATGGAATTTCCAGTTTTTTGGCCACTGTACTCGTTTCTTCACCATCATTCTTTATTATTCTTCTGAGCTCGATTTCTGGGAGATTTTTGGATAGGAACAATCCTGTTTTGGTTTCTCTCTACGCATTTATTTTTGTTTTCTCACTTTCTTTTGTTGGACTTTTTGCACATGGTTTCTACACCATTTTGATTTTGAGGCTGCTTGCTGGTGTTGCGTTTGCCCCCCTTCTTGTGATTGCATTCAAACTCCCACAGATGGTTTATCCAAAAGAAATTCAAAATCGAATGATGACCATTCAAACACTCGGTGCACCGATTGGTGCAATAATTATGCTTTTTTCTGGTGCATGGCTAGGCACTAACTTTGGTTACACCTTTGTCTATATCCCATGCATTTTGTTTTCCATAATCGGTATAGTTTTATCAGTGGTCGTGAATAAAGAGTTTGATGTGGACACATCAAAACCGAAAACATATTCAGCATCAAAACTTAAGCCAATCACCAATTCCATGGCAACTGCTTGGATGCTTTTTTCAGGATCAACTGCAGTTTTTTTGTATCTAGGAACAGTTATAGGAAAAAGTCACGGGATCCCATTGTATTTATCAGTTTTTGGTTCAGCTTTTTTGATGATCCCACCACTTTTTATATCTCCTGTTGTTGGTGAGATAATGGACAAAAAGGTATCAAGGTTTTGGCTTATGATTCTTTCATCCATTATTATCTCGATTTCTCTTCTTTTGATGTCTATCAATGGAATCATTTGGATAATTGCTGCGATTACTCTTGGAATCTTCGCATCAATTATTCCTCCGATCGTTTTTTCTACTCCATCAAAGTTTGAGAGTCGGCAAAACTCAGGTTATGCTGTTGGAAAAATAAATATGTTTGGTACAATTGGGATGCTCCTGGCACCCCCAGTTGCTGGATTTGTTTATGATATAAGTTCGTCTTGGACATATGTGATGATTTTCGCAGCTATTGTTTCTCTTGCGATCATTTTGGTTGCTATTTTTAATAGAAGGAGTTTGTTGATATGATAAAGAAATTGCTTGTGTTTTCTACACTTTTTGTTTTCCTCTTCACAGTTCTGCCCGTTACCTCCTTCTCCTCTGAGGAGAACTGGTATGAAACAGAAATTACTGTTTTGATACCTCCAGGTGAAAGTGTTGAAGTATCATTTGAAAATGGTATTTTCAACACTGATAATAATATTCAGGGATTCGATCAGCTTATGACCAAAATTCCTGAATGGCTGAGAACTGATCTATACCTCAATCTCAAAAGCCTTTCAAAATCCGCAGAAAGATTACCTGAAGGTGCCTATGTACAGGCTTTCACTCTTCTTCCAGAAGATATGGAAGCGATGATTATTTCAGGTTTTGATGACCATCCAATAATCATTGATCTTAATACAACGGATAAACTTGACATTCTCCCAAAAAATATCGATAAAAATGCAAAACTCTCGTTTGCTGATTTGAATTATGATAACTTTTCAGACCTTATCGTTTGTCCTGAAAGTGGTGGATGGTATTGGTTATCTGGCCCTTCGTTTGCGATTTCAAACGAGGGAGATGGAATCAAGAGTGAATGGGGAAGAAAACAGCTTTATCCACTTACTAACCCAAAGCTCTCTGATACATATGAAATTTCTCCAATGGTTTCAGGAATTTCATTTTTAAATGACGATGATGAGATTAAAGCGATTGATAAATCTGAGTTTATTTATGATTATCCGAACTGTTTTGCTTCTCTTTCATCAAAAGGTCTTCTGTTTGTTGATGCAGAGTCAGACATAAGATATTTCAGAGTAATTGATGATAAACCTCAGATTTTCAAATCTGATTCAATGACAATTGTTCCCAACTTTGATGGAGAATCTCACCTTACCTTCCACGATGACAAACTTTATGTGGGAACATTTGATAGTGGGATTCAGATTCTTGAAAAGAATGAACATGGGAGTTTTATTAACGTGTATGAAAAACTCGACCTCGAGTTTGGCAATAAAGTCTGCCCACAGATGATCGATTTCTCCCTAGATAATGTTGCTGATTTAGTTTGGTCAGATTTAGACGGCGTTTTTGTTGCATATGGGCCAAACTGGAACAAAAAAGAAAAACTCAATCTTTGGACAGAAACAACAATTGCAGTTGGTGACATCACTGCAGACAATATACCAGAGTTTATAACTATTCAAAATGGTGGGGTTTCAGTTTTCGAAGGAAGTTCTTTTGAAGAGATGGCGATAGAGATTCCTGAGCTTGAAGGAAAGCTTTTTTATCCAGCTATCGGTGATGCAAATGGTGATGAGAAAAACGACATCATCCTTGGTTCTGATGAGGGAACTCTCCAGGTTTTCCTTGCTCCAGATTGGCATAAAGCTGATATCCTGAGCACAATTGATGTGGGTGATTTTTCGTATCCAAGTTTCACAGATTTTGATGGCGATGGCAGAGATGATTTGGTCATAACGAATGTTTTTGGTGAGACATTCACTTACAAAGCAACACCCGATGGCTGGCAGGAATATAACTCCTGGTCGTTTACTCCAGGGTACCCCTATTATGAAATTCAGGATTATTACAAAAGATACTACCGCGACGCCCCGCTTTTCAAATGGAATGACGATATTGAGTCAGTAAAAAAATATGTTGATTTGCTAATGTCGTGCCCAAAACAGATAATCGATGAGACAGCATTTTGTGTTGCCCACACATCATCAGAGATCCTCAGAACCATGGCGAGAATGGGACAAGCTGATATCTTTAAACGAAATGCTCAGATGGTTTACAAAGCCGATACCGAACTCGACTACGTTGAGCTTATTGATGAACTCGATTACACAAAATGTGTCTACCACACAAACAAAGGTGAGGTAGTTCTACCAAAAGAAGATTACTATTGGTATGTTGTTCATCCTCGCACCCTCTATGAACTCCCTGTTGCAGTTGACGCATCCTGGTGGGAGATTTCTTATGAAGAAAGAGAAATGAGCCAGGAGGATTGGTGGAAGCATTCTATTGATCCTGAGACATTTTATGAGGGAGAGAAAAGAGAGTTTTGGAGAGAGGGTTTGTTTGAAGATAACTCATTTGGAAACACAGTCATCGATGCCACAAAAAACCAAGTAACTCTCGATGATGCTATTTTCAGTTTACACTCACTTCTAAAGCATGGAAAAGAAACACATAATATTTTTGGTTATCTGACAGGTGACCTTTATCCTTGGCATATCTATAAAAAACACTATGGTTCTTGTGGTGAACAGTCGCAGCTCTTTGCATCATGCGCAAGAACCGTCCTTATTCCAAATTACATTGTCGTTAATGCTGGCGAAGATCACCAATGGAATGAGGTTTGGTTGCCTCAAGGATGGACACATTTTGATTTGAACTTCGGTGATAATCCAATTGATAATCCAAGAGTTTACGAAACTGGTTGGAAAAAAACTGTGTCCACAGTCTGGGGTTGGCGTGGAGATGATTATTTCTTCCCAACAACTGCAACTGTCCATGGTGGCGACTATGAAGAACAGGACTTTATTCTTGATGCTGGTTATACAGATGTCTCAAATGTTACTTTCAATGTTTTTGATGTAAACGGCAACCCGGTTGAAGGGGCAATGCTTCTTGTCAGGTCTGGCTGGAATGCCAGGAATAGCTTGAGCTATTGGGATTATACAAATGCTGATGGCGTTTGCATGATTGATCTTGGTTATGAGCCATACTACATAATCGATTGTGTATCCCCTTATGGTTCAACTGGTTTATCGAGATTTGTTGTTAAAGAGGGTGAAGATTGCAGCGTTAATCTTTATGTTCCAGGAGCTGCCCCTAAGAAAGCCAAAACCTTGAATGAGATGGATGATGGAGATGGATACAAGATTGAGGTTTCACAAACAAAGGAATATCTGAGACCACCAAACAGAATTTCAAGTTTTGGTTACAGGCTGGGCAGCTTCCTTGCTGAGAACTATGGTTATCGTGGAGTCGAGGATTACAAACATATTGTTGCTGAAACTCAAACGATGCTTTCTGTTGGAAGTTCAGAGTATGGAATTACATCGGATTCAGATTTCTACCTTGGTAAAAGTGATAAATTTGTTTTGACGAACAGGTCTAATCTTTCCTGGAAAGAAATCACGCTGAAGGCAAGAGTCGAATTTCCTGAGTTTTCTTTTGACTTTGGGCTTCCCGAAGAAATCATCAAAGTTAAATCGGGTGAATCATTCAAGCTTGATATGAATCCAAAATCTACCTCCCCAATTGTTTATCTGATGTGGGGATGGGATGAAGGTAACATGTTTGATTTTGGTGAAGATTATATCCTTAAAACTGGAATGGGTGGACCTCCAAAACCCGGAATCAAAAAGCTTTATTTGAAGGCTGGTGTGGTTTTCAATGATTTTGTAAGGGAGGTTACTGATTCTGTTGATATTGAGATTTTGCCGACAAATAAATTTCTGGATCAACCAGTATTCCAGGATCAGCCTGATCCACTCAAAGGTGTATCTTGGACATTTGGTCCATTTACAGTTGCTGATGAGTTGGATTATTTCCTCATAAAAACATCGTCCAAAACTGCATCGCTAGATTTGGATATCTTCCTTTACCAGGATAAGAATAACGATGGTAAGATTGATAAGGATGAAAGAATTGGGGCATCAACATCACCATCATCTGATGAGAGGATTCTCCTTAAGATTCCTGAAAAAGGACCATATTATCTGCTCTGCCAGGGATGTACTGTTACAGAAGAAAACTCAACATTTGATGTAGAGTTCTCATCAATACCAAGTT
Organism: Caldisericia bacterium; assembly: GCA_963674785.1. Taxonomy (GTDB): domain Bacteria; phylum Caldisericota; class Caldisericia; order JAAYUI01; family JAAYUI01; genus JAXGMQ01. The sequence goes on along the minus strand of OY771555.1, from coordinate 1,862,299 downwards.
GGTAAGAAAATAAAAAAGGGGCTGGTTAATCCAGCCCCTTTTTTATTGGTATTGAATCAAATCAATTAATTTAATTCTTTTTTGATAAAAGCCTTTTTATCTTGTCTCGAATAAGAGCAGCCTCTTCAAATCTTTCTTCGGTCACTGCTTTTTTAAGGGATTCTTTTAGTTCGGTAAGTGATTGCTCAGCTTCTTCATCTGATTGAAAAAGTTTTGAGATAGCACCAAGATATGCCCTGAAACTATCGAAACAATCGCCACAACCTAGATAGTCGTTTTCGACAAAATCCCTAAGCGTTCTTCCACATGATGGGCAGAATTTTGAATCACTCAAGTTAAATCTCACACCCTTTTCCTTCCGTTTATTCTTGGAATTATCGATGTCTGGAGCATCTGATTTCAGAAGTTTGTCGGCACAATGTTTACATATGTGTAGGTCTAAAACGTTGTCTGTTCCAACTACCTTTACATATCTCGCTGTCGCTTCTCGTTCTTTACAAATCTCACACAACATATAGTATTATTCCTAGTTACATTCTACATCAGGAGAACAATTTGTCCATAGCAGGAATTGGTTTTGATTTAGTCGAAGTAAAAAGATTCAAAGATGTGAAAAAATCTCTAATTGAGCGGATTTTCAACAAATCTGAGATTGAATATGTAATGGATAATCTCAAACCAGAGATTCATTTTGCTGGATGTTTTGCAGCCAAAGAGGCTTTTTTAAAAGCTATTGGCACTGGATTATCAAACAATATTTCCTGGAAGGATATTGAACTTAGACATAAAAAAACCGGTGAACCCTTTATCCTCTTTCGAGGAGTAGAGTCACCGGTTTTAGTAACAGTTTCTCATACAGACACAACCGCCGGAGCGGTTGTGATTCTGTTTGATAGTATTTCTATCTAGTTAACTTTTCCTGGAACCTCAAGGATTGCAGTTCTTGTTTCTGCATCCCATCCAACCTTAACACCAAGTCCACCTTCAATAAATTCTCTCATTGGAAGGTAGGTTCTACCGTTTTTGATCTCAGATGCCGCTGGAAGATCTATTTTAGTCTCAACTCCATTAACAATTTTGGTGAAGAACTTTGTTCCGATTACGTGATATATCTCAAATGTTGGGTTTGTACTTTTAATCGATGCAGTTCTTGTTGCGCCTTCCCAGTCAACTTCGGCTCCCATGAGATTAACTGCGAGATATCGGAAAGGTACCATTGTTTTGCCGCTAGTACTTATATATGCTTTGTGCTCATCTTCGCCATTTATGCCATTGATAGATGGTAGAGTCCCTGTTGTTGGAATTTCTGCATATGTTCCAAACCAAACGGTAAATGTCTTTTCACCTTCGGTGTTTCCGGCAATATCTTCAACTTTATACTTAAGGTCATGACGAATCTTTTTGAGATCATAAACGATGTAGTCATATGTGAATGTGCCATCCTGATTTACATCAACGAAGTCACCGTCGATAGTAAGGATTGCACCTGGTTCTGTTGTTCCTTTGATTTCAATCTCGTCAGTGTTGTTTGCGAATCCCGGTTCAGGAGATGTGATTTCGACTGTTGGGGCGATTGTGTCTTTTTTAATTTCAATTGTTTTTTCAAGGAAGTTTCCGGCTTCATCTTCTGCTCTGATGACAAATTCGTTTAAACCCTCTTCGATTTTGACCTCGAATTTGAAGTTTCCTTCTCCTTCGGTTGTTTCATCAAGACCAAACTCTGGTGGCTGGATTACATCTGCTTTCTCACCATTGATTGTTATTGTTGGGACAACCTTGCTTGATTTTTCATTGTCGTCATATCTGAAGAGTTCTGTTGCATCAGCTGTTCCTTCGATGATGTATGTGTCTTCAACGGTGTCATCTGACTGACCACCAATAGGTTTTGTGATTGTAAATGTTGGGGCAACAGTGTCGATTTTGAACTCAAACTCTTGAAGTTCTTCAATTCCATATGTGTCTTCGGCATAATAATAGAGGGTATCAACACGCTGTTCGTCCGCCATTGGAAGCCATCCATCTGACGACCATGCGATAGCCTGATCTTTTTTCCAGTTCCACCACATATAGATTGATGCAGTTTCAGATGTGCATTCAAAGTCGATTGCAGGAGCTTTAATATACCAACCGTTTTTTCCATCTGGTTTTGGTGGATTGATGAGGAGTGTCGTCTTTGGAAGTGGTGGGGCAATAAAGAATTCAACTGACTCTCCACCTGTTTTGTCCTTTGATGTTGTTACCTTGAGCTTATATGTGGATGAGGTTTTTGAAGGATTAACGATTCCTGACTCTGGTTTAATTACGATGATAAACTCTTCGCCAGAAAGAATCTTTACTGGAGATGTTAGGATAACTTTTTTGCCTTCGATTGTGATATTTTTTACTTCTTCACCGTTAAGTGTGATTGACCCTGCTCCAATTGATTTTGGAAGCGTTGTTTCTGCGGGGAATTCGACAGCAAAGTCATCTCCTGGTTCGATGTCGCCTGTGAATGATGTGCTTCCTTTTATTTCCCATGTTGCTGTGATATCGGCATTAAATGGAACAACTTTTACATCGGTGATCTCTGTTTTTTTGATAAGAATCTGGAATGGGTCGGTTGTGATATATTCTGTGGATGCCTGATCTTTGAATGATATCGTATATTCACCTGCTGTGTCTGGGTTGACAATCTTTGCTTCTTTGAGGAATTCAACCATAATGCTTCCCTTTTCCATTGCCTCAGGAGCATAGAGCTGAATCTTATGTTCTTCGGGAATTGTGCGAGGTTTAAGCTGGCATGGATTTCCATTCATCAAAACGCTTGTGGCTGACATGAAACTTGGGATTGTTGTTTTTGCTGGAAATACGATTTCGATGAGGTCATTTTTTTCAATTGTGTTCTGAATAAAAACTGCAAACTTATACGATGCCTTCTGGCTTGTGTATGGTGGGATGATTACAGGTTTTTGACCCTCTCGTTTGACTGCAAAAGGTTTGCTTTCTACAACGGTTGGTTCGTAAGTTGTAGAAATGCTGAGGTTATAGTCACCAGCTGTATCTGGGTTGATAATCCCTGCACGTTCAGAAATCTCAATATTGACTGCACCATTGCTTGTAATATCCACAGGAATGACAAAACTCATTGTTGCGGAAGGTTGATGAATGTTTACATCAACACTGAGGGGCTGACCATTAACTTTTATGTGAGTTGGTTCAATAAACTCTGGAAGCTGTGTTCCTTCTGGGAATCGGATTCTTACCTTTGACCTTCTGGCATCGAGTGATCCGCCGGCACCAACATTGAACTTTATGGTGTAGCCTGAACTTGAAGAAATTGCATCACTTGAGAGTGTGACATCCGCAGCCTCAATTTGTGATCTTACGACCTGAATATCCTGTGAGCAAACTGGGGTTGATTCTTCTTCAGTGGCGACACAAATTTTGTATGAACCAGGTTCTTTGGCGTTAATGAATCCAGCTCGAGAAGCGACAATGATCGGAATTGGATCATATGGGCCATCTGGTTTAAGCTCGAGATGTGTCCAGAACTGAATAGAGTTTTCTCCGTCACGCTCTACATTTTTGACATAGGGAAGTCCCTGACAAGAGGTACATGGTGACGTTCCGAGATAGATTGATGTGACAATTCTATCTAGTTCTTTTTTGTCTTCAGATGAAATATTCTTTGTTGGAAGAGGTACGTCAGGCATTGTCCATTCGTCTGGGAAAATAATTTTTATCCAGCTATGAATTGGAAGATATTCATTAATATCAACCGCAAGATGAATAGTTGATGCTGTATCAACCTGACTTGGCTTGAAGTAAGTAACTTCAACACCTGATAACCTTGCCTGCATTGCTGTGCCGGTGTGCATAAATGGCATGAAACCGATACACAATACGACAACCAACGTTAAAACAACCAATGAGCGACTACTCAACATAATAAGAGAGTACCCCCTTTAAGTATTAGTCGCAGTAAAGCACGCAAGGTTAAATGTGGCAAGGTTTGGGCAGTTAAATTCTGGTGAATGCAAGGTAATATCATGATTTTTTGAACCGGTACCCTCAAACCAACTCAACTTCTTTGATTTGATTTGTGGACAAAAAATTGTAGATTTGAGCTATGAAAACGATATTTTTTATAAGACATGGTGAAAGTGTTGGAAACCGAGATGGTCTGATATGTGGTACACATGACTCTCCACTTACAGAGACAGGAAGAATTCAAGCAGATCTTGCTGGTAAATTTTTGAAAACAGCTGCAATCGACAGGATTGTTTCCTCTGATCTTTTAAGGGCAAAGGAAACAGCAGAAATCATTAATGGGCACATAGATGTTCCACTTTCCTTTGATTCGAGAATCCGAGAAAGAGCCTGTGGAATTTTTGATGGTAAACAATATTCAGAGGTAAAGGATAATCAACATTGGAGTCCATTTCTTGAAAGATACGACTATAAGGTCGAAGGTGGCGAGTCACTCGATGAGGTTTTCAAAAGATCTACTGGTTTTTTAAAGGATCTTGTAAACGAGAATAGTGGAGAAAGAATACTATTATCATCCCATGGTGGAATACTTTGGGTAATGGTTCCTTTTGTTTTGGGTTATTCTATCAAGGAACATAAAGGAACTATTGGAATGGATAATTGCGGAATGAGTGTTTTCTCCTGGGATGGCGAGTTTGCCTTGGAGAGATTGAATTGCACAGCGCACTTAGGTGATTTGGCTGACATAAAACAATCCTGGCGTTTTGAATAGATTGTTGATAATCTGAACAATTCCTACTAAGTTAGTGTATGCTTTTGTATAAGCGACAATCGATTGTGGCAAAGGAGAATCGTTAATGAGAAGATTTCTTGCATTTATGCTTGCATTTTTGCTAATTTTTGCTTTTATAAATTTTGGTGTTTCTGGGCTTGTTGCTGATTCAGAATATGAATCATCAGGTGTTATTGGTTATGGTCCAATTGGTGGACAGCTAATGAAACCCGGTTGTATCGGAATCGATGAGAACGACAAAATATATGTAATCGACAGATCAACAGGAAACGGCTCAGTTTATCTTTCGACTGGAAATTATTTCAAGTCTTTCAAGCTTCCATCAAGTGTTTTACCTACTGAGATAAAAACTTCCATTTCTGCTAGAATGGGAAATATTTGTTATATTTCAAATGATTTTGTTACCGTAGCAAGTACAAGTGGAGATATAATTAATAGAATTGGTGCTGGTATAAATAGCCATATTTCAAACCCGATTTCTGCATTTTTATTGAACGATTTGTCAATCCTTGTTGCTGACAGAAGTGAGGGAATCGTCCTCTATGATTCACATGGCGAATATGTTAAAAGACCAATAAACATAGGTGTCGATGTTCCAAATATTACTGCAGTTGATGTTTCGAGAGACGGAGATATTGCAATCCTCTCAATTGTTGAGTCTGAGATAGACAATCCAGATAACATCGAACCAAACAAGATCAAAATAACTTTTTTCAATGACAACTATACGAAAACTGGCGAAGTGAATGTTTTAGCAACTGAAGAAAAGAACCCAAAAGCTGGAAAAATTAGATTTGACAAAAATGGTGATCTTTTCCTCTTCACAGTTCAATATGGTCTGTCGGCTAAATATTCAAAATCAGGAAATTTGATTGAAAGTGTCGGTGTTGTAATTGACAACGCGACAGATTTTGTCGCTACTGGTAAAAACTTATTTTTTGTAGATTCCAAGAGATTTTTCATGCTTTCTGATAAGGGCGAACTGTTAAAAGAGCTATCTGAATTCGATGCCGACCCAATGCAGTTTAATGATCCTCAGTCGGTTGCGGCATGTGCCGGTGGTGGTTTGGCAGTATTTGATCTTGGTAAAGGCTCTATTCAGTTTTTTGGTGAGGGTGGTCCCGCAGGAAGTACCGATGCATCGAAACAATCTGTTGTCCCACTTTCAACAGATTCAAACCAACAGATAATCAGTTATAAAAAAAGCAGTCATGAAGTTGTTTTTTATAGTTGTAGCGGCTCTAAACTTGAAACACTGAAACTTGATGCCGAAATTCCCGAAATGAATGCGCTTTCTTCAGGGCTTAATGGTGAAATATGGACACTCTCGACCTTATTTGGTAGAGTGACACGAGTCAATAAGGGCGGATTGTATGTTAGCCATTTTGGAAGTTTTGGTTCTGAGGATGGACAGTTCTTAAAACCTGTTGATCTCGTTTATGGTATGGATGGGAATATTTATGTTCTTGATGCTGAAGACGGAATAGTAAAGGTTTTCAACAAAGAGGGTGAATTCCAGAGATCGTTTGGCGAATCTCTCAATATGAAAAATCCAACTGGAATTTGTATCACCGATGATTTGAGTGTTGTTGTATCAGATACCGGAAACAACAAACTTCATTTTTTCTCAATTGATGGCAAACACTTGTATTCAAAAGGTGACAAAACACCGATGTATACTAAAACATCGATTGATGATTATTGGAGCCATCTTGGAACATTCAATAATCCAACCGGGCTTGCTACAAGTGAAGGCAAGATATATGTTCTCGACTCAGGTAATCAGAGAGTTCAGATTTTTGAAAAAGGCGTTGTAAAACCAATTTTGTCGGTTGATAAAACTTCAATAAACTTTCCACAGTCAAAATCAGGGATTCTAGAGGATTCATTTACAATCACAAATTCGACTTCTGCGGCACTTAGTGGATCAATTGAAACAGACGTTCCTTGGTTAAGATTCTCAGATAATACTTTCACAGGTAATCTTGCTGTTAAGGTGTATTGTGATGTTTCAAAACTTTCTGCCTGGGGTGATGCGACAGGTACAATTACAATCAAATCAAATGGCGGAACAGCGACAATTGAGTGCAAAGCAAGAAGAATCGGTAATCTCATTGAGTTGCAGATAAATTCCAATACTGCAATTATCAATAATGAATCGGTGCCAGTTGACCCTGCACCGGTTATAAAAAATGGTAGCACTGTCGTTCCTCTAAGATTTATTGGTGAAGCACTCGGCGCAGAAATTGAGTGGGACGGAACCGATAAAAAAGTTACATATAAACTTGAAGGAAGAGAAGTTATACTTTGGGTTGGTGTGTCTGAAGCAATGGTTAACGGAAGTGTTGTTTCTATGTCTGTGGCTCCATTGATCATCAATGGTCGAACTGTTGTTCCACTCAGATTTATAAGTGAAGCACTTGGTGCATCTGTCGAGTGGATTGGTGCAACAAAGTCAATCAAAATCTACTATCCTGTCAACCCAAATATTGGGTAAATAAAACAAAAACTTTATGTTGGCGGGGCTCGCTTGAGCCCCGCTTTTTTATTATCAGCAAATTTTCTGATGCTGAACTTTTACTTTTTTTTCATCTTGACTCGTTTTGTGAAAATGCTTACAAACTCTTTTCTGAGCTGTCTTTTTTGTTAAAGTTAATACCTCTTATTGTTTATAAAACATATTTGACATACCAAAAAAAACCGAATAATCTAGCTACTGGAAATGGAAAGGAGGACTTGTTGTGGAAGAAAAAAAGGTCACTCGAAGGCAACTGCTAAAAGTCCTGCTAGCTGTTCCTTTTTTTGGAGCAATTCTAGCTGCTTTATCACCGATTCTCAGACTTTTGAAGCCATTTGGTAAGATTGGACTTGAGGTGCCACCAGCGCCCGTTGCGGTTAACAAATTAGCATCCGTCATGAAACCCGTTGGTGATTCTTTCGTACCAGTCCCTGCGAAAAAAGATGAGCTTGAAAGCATGGTCGGATATTCTTTTGAGATCATCACCGAAGATCGTTCAATCCCTTACAAGCCAATCAAAATTAGGGAACCCGGAATTTTGATTAAGGATACAAATGGTACGCTTATGGCTTGGGATGCAAAATGTACTCATCTTGGTTGTGTTGTCAGATGGAATACAGAATCAAAAACATGGCATTGTAGATGTCATGATGGTTTCTTTGACCCAACTATGACCAAAGTCCTTGGTGGTCCACCTCCAAGCCCTCTTCATCCTTGGACGGTTATTGTTGAAGATGATGGAAGCATAATTATTGATAAAAAAACTCCGGAAAGGCTAGCATGATGAGTAGACGAGATGCTTATAGTCTTAGAAAACCTTTTAATTTTTTCATTAATGGGTTTCTTGGAATCGCTGACGTTTTAAAGGCAGGTTTTTCATCAATTAATATTTTCAATCATCTTGGCTCTCTGACATTATTGTTTTTTCTTGTTCAGATAATCTCAGGGTTCCTTCTTAGTTTCTTTTATATGCCATCGATTGAACATGCGAGAAACTCTGTTCTTTACATTATGTCTGATATGGTACCTTATGGATTATTTATCAGAACACTCCACAGGTATGCAGCAGATGCAATGATAATCTTTGCTGTATTGCATCTACTCAGAAAACTTTTTGCAGGAAGACATACAAGCACAAGATCAGTTGGTTGGTATGTCGGTATTGGTCTTCTTATTATGACCATTGGAATCACTGTTTCTGGATATATTCTTCCTATGGATGCAAGGTCATTTAAAATTGTTGAGTTCTTCGGGATGTCGATTTCTTCTGGTGCCCTGCTGGTTATTTACAGAGCTGTACACATTGGTCTTCCTATTCTTGTTTTTGCTGGACTCATTTGGCATTTCGTCAGAATTTCGAGACCACCAATTGTTCCAACAATTGCTCTTACGATTATCTCATTGGGTTTCCTTGCAATAATTATTGCACTATTCCCAATCCCTGAAGCCGAAATGAAAATGAAATTTGCTAAATATTCATTTGATTGGGTTGGATTATGGATGATAAAACTGCCATCTCAAAACATTGCACAGATCGTTTGGGTTGGCATTGTGGGTCTGCTTGTAGCATTACCTCTTATTGGCAAAAAGATTACAAAAGCAGCGAAAGTTGACCCTGCCAGATGTAATGGTTGCTTTGCATGCATTACTCTTTGTCCAAAAAATGCAATAAGCAAAAAAACATATAAAATCAACAGAACTGAAACCAAACAGGTTGCATATGTTACGCCGAGAAGATGTCAGGCTTGTGGGATATGCGTTGCTGGTTGTCTTCCTCAGGTGATTGAACTTGAAGGAATGGAGAGCAAAGGATTGCTCCAGGGAATGAGGGATATATGCATAAGTCAGTAGAACTTCCTATTGGTGAGAAAATCATTGTTCTTCATTGTAAAGGTTCTCTTCGAGGAAAACATCTTGAAGAACATAAAAACAGGTTTCCAAGCGTCGATTTTGTCGAAATTGCTTGTGCTGGAATGGTAAACCCTATTGTTATGTTTAAGTCACTAATGGAGGGTGCGGGTGGTGTTATTGTTTACGCCTGCCCCGAGTTTGATTGCCACAATTTTGATGGAAACCAATTTGCAAAAAGAAGGGTCTTCTCAGCAAAAAATGTAGCTGAGGCTCTTGGAATTGACCCATGGAGAATGGTTTACATTCAAAGAGACAGGCTTGACCCTGGTCAACTCACAAGAACAATCTCATCTCTAAAAAAGAATCTTGCTGAAAAGGAGGTTGCTGTATGAACACACAGATTTTAGAGTACCTCCGCGAGGTAGTAAAAGATGAGCTTAACTCTGGAAAAATCTCTGCTTTTATCGGTTATAGAAAAGTAGACGGAATATCTGGAAAAAGAAGACCATTCGTTTGTAGGACAGCAGAGGATGCTGATAAGTTGGTTTACGATTCGTTCTGCACTCAAAACCTTGTGAGGATGATTGAAGGAAAAAGCAACTTCATAAAATCTTTGAAACAGCCAAAGAAAAAAATTGGAATTCTTGTTAAAGGGTGTGATTCAAAATCGATAAAAGTCAGCGTCTCTGAGAGTAAACTCGACAGACACGGTTTCTGGGTACTAGGAGTAAACTGCTCAGGAAACCTTGATGTATCTCGAATGAGAGATTCACTTCATATTGACTCAAAAGAAATCATTGATGATGGAAAGAGTATTCAGCTTGAACTCCTCGATGGTTCAAAGATGAAACTCGAGAGAGAAGATTGGTTGCTTCCAAAATGTATCCATTGTTCAATCACAAAACCAGATAACTTCGATCTTTTGATTCCAGATGACGATCCAAGAGAGTCAAAGGATGAAATGAATATGGATTGGGTTTCTGAATATAAAGATAAACCATTCCATGTGAGACAGGACTTCATTTTAAAACACCTCTCAAGATGTGTAATGTGTTTTGCGTGTAGAGATGCCTGCCCAGGCTGTCATTGTAATGAGAACTGTGTTATGGACAGGCAGAAGCTTCCTGAACCATTCATTCATAAATCACACGAACTAAAAGACATTCTGCAGTATCATTTTATTCACTTTTACCACCTTTCAGACAGATGCACTGGTTGTGGCGAATGTACAAGGGCGTGTCCTGAGAATATTCCATTGAATATTATTACAGACCAGCTCAGACTGATGCAGAAGGAAAACTGGGAATTTGCCGCTGGAATCTCTGAAAAGGCTACATCCCCATTGTCACTCATAAAGGGTGAGGAAGTTTTAGGGGGTTGATTTTTATGAAGATTACACACGATAAACTTAACGAACTTCTTCTTACAATCTCTGATAATGCGAGAGTTTTTGTCCCTCAGAAGATTGATGGAACAACAAATTTTCATCTAATTGCTGAAAATGCAAAAATAGATTTGGATACAGTTAGAACAAAAACACCACCAAAAGAGATTATCTTTCCGCAGACAGAAAAAATTCTTACAACAAGATCGACCGCTGGAAAAATACTTGAAATTAAAGAAGCACCTGAAATCGAGAACACTGTAATTTTTGGTGTGAGACCGTGCGATGCAAAAGGATTTATGCTCCTTGATAATTTCTTTATGGACACAAAAAGAAAAGATGGTGGAGAGCAGAAGCATATTGATCCACAGTGGAAGAAACATCGTGAAAAAACCCTTGTTTTTTCGGTTGCCTGCACAAAACCTCTTTCAACCTGTTCATGTACATCACTTGGAATTCATCCTGCAGATGAAAAGGGTTCAGACCTTCTCTTTATTCCAGACATTGGTGGATACACTGTGATGCAGGTTTCAGAAAAAGGAAAAAAATTCCTTGCTGATAATAAATCCTTCTTCACAGATGATGGAAATCCCGCTGCTGCCCAGGCTGAGGCAAACAAAAAATGTGAATCCATGATTACTTTGAAGGTTCCAACAGAAAACGCCGGAAAACTCATGGATCTCTACAAGAAAACAGATGTTTGGGAAGAAGTTAGCATGGGTTGTATCACATGTGGTGTCTGTACCCTTCTTTGCCCGACATGTCACTGTTTTGAAACCAGAGAGATCAAGACGAAACCAGATGAATCTGAAAAGATTAAATGCTGGGACTCTTGTAGTTTCTGCACATACAGCCTTGAGGCATCCGGACACAACCCGCGACCAACAACCGCTGACAGATTCAAAAACAGAATCTTGGATAAATTTGAATATCATGTGACTCTCTATGGCGAGATTGCATGTACAGGTTGTGGAAGATGCACAGACCTTTGTCCTGCTGGAATCTCTCTTGCAGACACATTAGCCTCATTAGGAGGTGTTTTATGACAGATATGTCAAAACCAGAAATAGTTGAAATTTTAGAAATTATCAATGAAACAGAGTCTATAAAATCATTCAAGCTGAAACTCAAGAATGATTTGAATTATAATCCTGGTCAGTTTTGTATTGTTGGTGTTCCGGGTGTTGGTGAATCCGCAATCTCTATCGGTTCATCCCCAACTCAGAAGGGATTTATCAAGCTTACTATTGCCAGTGTTGGTGCGGTTACTGAAAAAATCCATGAGCACTTAGTTGGTGACAATCTCACATTCAGGGGACCATTTGGAAATGGCTTCCCAGTAGACAAACTTAAAGGCAAGAATATTTCATTCATGGCTGGTGGTGTTGGGCTTCCAGCTATTAGCAACATTATGCAGTATACTTTTGATAACAGAAATGACTTCAAAAGAATGGAGCTTTTGTATGGAGCAAGAACACCAGGTGACCTTGTTTTCAAACCAGAACTTGATGAATGGAAATCTGTCAAAGACTTTGACATCAAGCTGACTGTTGATAACGGTGACAAAAATTGGACTCACGATGTAGGTGTTGTACCTCAGTTCTATGATAAAGAATTCGCAAACAAGTCATCGCTTCTGTTTAAGGATGACCCAGGATTTACCAATACTGCAGTTATAGCGTCTGGTCCACCGATAATGATCAAGTTCACATTGATAGCACTCGATAAGATTGGCTTCCCAAAAGAAAACATTTTTGTTTCACTTGAAGCAAGAATGAATTGTGGATTTGGAAAATGTGGTCGGTGCAATGTTGGACATCACTATGTATGTCAGGATGGTCCAGTTTTCTCAGCTGCACAAGTTGATGAAATGCCGGTATTTTGAGAAGGAGGAGATAGGTGAGTATTACAGATAAATTTGCAATTTGGCTCTCAAACTTCTCGAAAAAGTGGATGAGATGGTGGAGAGATAGAGCCCAGAATATGAATATTCTGGATGAAAATACACCTGAGTATAAGAAATCGAATCCATTCTACTGGATGGGTTCTATGATATATGTGTTGCTCATTTTGCAGGTCTGCCTCGGGCTTGTGTTGACATTCCTCTATATTCCTGACACCACACCAGTTGATAAAGTTGAACCCGGGCTTGTTACGTATTCACATGGACATACATATGAGATGGTGATGGAAGAGGCAGAGGAGATTCATCATCTTTTTATCGAGCATTATGATTTTGATTCTGAACACCAGAGAGAGATTTTTGAGGTTGTTGGAAAAAAGGATTTTGAATATGTAGTCGAAAATCTTGAGATCGATTCACCTGTCAGAGACCTTGAGGGACTCATTACTCTTGGTAAAAGTCATGAAAAAGAATACAAGAAGATGACAGATGAAGAGCAAGTTGCCTGTGATGAAAACTATCTTAAAATCATGGAACTTGCCTCTGAGGATGCTGATGATTTGGTTGCCGGAACATATCATGGAGAAACTCAGATAACCGAGGCCATTGATGAAGCTGATGTTCTTCGAGACCATATCATTGAGTTGTTTTCTATTTATAGGTTGAGCGAGGATTCTACAACACTTCTTTCTTATGGGCTACCTATAGCAAAGATTGAAAATGGTGAAAAGACAACTATCACAATTGATGATATGATTGCTGAAGCAGATGAAGCAATGCTCAAGGAAAGCGATACGGTCACTGATTATGAGAGAAGCATTCTTCAGTTTGCGGGAAAAACAAAAGCTGAAGTCATTGATGGTACAACATATGCTGGATTACCTATTCCCGATGCAATCGAAGAATCTCAAAAACTTGAACCAATTTTTGCTAACCTGTCGGAAGAACAGAAAGAAAAGCTCCATCATTTTGCCCATGGTAAAGATGATGCTGTGAAGATTGCTGTTGAAGAACTTACTGGTTTGATGGGAAAATCTGCCGACACAATCACAGAAGATTTGGGCGTGACAGTAACCAGAGCTTATAATTCTGTTGCAGAAATCTCAAAAAAACCTCTTACCCAGTGGATAAGAGGAATCCATAGATATGGTGCATACGGAATTATTGCACTTCTTATGCTTAGGTGGATAAGAATGTTTTTCTGTGGTGAGTTTAAAAAACCAGGCGAACTTACTTGGATACTCCTTACAATCATTGTCGTTCTAATAACATTCTCTGGTGTCACAGGTTACCTTCTTCCATTCGACCAAAGGGCATACTGGGCTACGACTGTTGGTACTCAGATGATGAATTCTCTGGATAGTATGCCGGTTATTGGACAATTAGGTCTTGGTTCAGCTCTAAAGTATATGGGTCTTGGAGCTCATCAGGTTGGACAAACAACAATCCTCAGATTCAATATTATCCATTATTTCTTGCCGATCCTTCTATTTATGATGGCAGAGATATACTTTATCAGATCAAGGAAAAAGCGACCAAAGATAAATTGGATTGCAATACTATTGCTTGTGGTTGTAATTGTTTCCGCGTGTTTATATCTGCCTGCGGCAAACGAACCACCTCCGAACACCGTAAAAACGCCCGACCATATTCTGCCGGATTGGTATTTCCTATTTGTCTACTTCTATTTGAAATTCCTTCCGGGATATGTTGGAACACTCGTTACGCTACTATTCATTGTTTTCCTTGTCATGTTTCCACTGTTTGACAAACGACCCGAAAGATCAGCCAAGGGAAGACCTGGACTTATCACGCTTGCGATTGGCGGTCTAACCTTCTTCTTGTTTGGTTCATTGGCTGCTTATTGGATTCCGTTCCAAGATGCTCAAAGACAGTTGTATATAAATGCAATTCTTCTCTTTAATGCTTTTGTGTTTATTGTTGCCTTCCTGCTTTATGTCTGGTGGCGTATGAGGAAATCCAATAAAAAGAAAGTTCTTGCTGAAAAACTCGGAATTGACCCTGGTTTGGTAGAGGTGAGAGCCGAATAATGAACAAACATTTGATACTTTTCTTCTTGGCTTTGTTTGCTGCGATATTCTCAGTTTCTCAGATAGTAAATTTAGTCAAATCTGATTTTAGTGGGTTTATGCTCTATTTTCAGATTATTGTTTTCTTTTTGCTCTTTTTGGTTTCGATGTTTCTTCTCGTTTTTGGGATGTATGCATCTGAAAAGGCAAGGGGAAGAATCACAAGAAAAGTATCATTTTTTGAGAATTTGTTAGGAAAGGAAAAATAGATGAAGGAAGAAAAAGCAACCGCAATTATGTTTGTCCTTGTGGCGCTTGCAGCCCTCTGTCTTTGTTTGATAATTGGTCTTGAGGTATGGGATGCCATTCGACCCGACAACATTAAAAGAGTTGAGAGATTGATGAGTTCGGCAGGAAGTATGAAATATCTGCTTGACAAAACTCCATTTCAGCAGTGGGTTGTTGCCTCTTTCGGTGCCTTTTTGGTTTTCACCGGTTTGGCTTCATTGACTTGGGTCTATAATAAAAAGCTATAGTGAGTGAGTTATCTAGATTGGATTGGTTGACTCTTGCAATTCTTGCAAGCAGGAAGCCTTCCATCTGTTCGGCTGTAAAAGAAAATAGTCCGGACAGTATTCTAGGTAGTATTGATAAGAAAGCCCTCAGCGAAGCCCGAAAGTTTGCTGAGGTTGAGTTAAGAGAGTCTGATTCTGAGATTATTACTCAGGATGATGAAAAATATCCGGTGGCGCTTTTTCACCTTGAAAGCCCACCGGTTTGTTTATTTATGAGGGGTAATGCAGATCTTAATGAAGTTTCAAAAAATTCCGTTGCCATGGTTGGAACAAGAAAGGCAACACCTCAGGGCATGCACATTGCAAGATCGTTTGCCAGAGACATAGCAAGCTCTGGTATTTCTATTGTTTCAGGCCTTGCAGATGGTATAGATAGCTCATCACATGAAGGCTGTCTTGATGCGGATGGAACAACTGTTGCCGTTATCGGTTCAGGTATCGGGAAGCTCACAAGTAGAAAAA
The DNA here is from genome assembly GCA_963674785.1 of Caldisericia bacterium. Classification (GTDB taxonomy): domain Bacteria; phylum Caldisericota; class Caldisericia; order JAAYUI01; family JAAYUI01; genus JAXGMQ01. Next base: position 1,846,814 of record OY771555.1, on the reverse strand, counting down.
AATCCTTTGCTGAGAGGATTATTAAAAAAGGAGCTATTGTTTCGGAATTCCCAGATAATTTCCCTGCAGGCAAATGGACATTCACCTGGAGAAATAGAATAATTGCAGCACTTTCATCTGCCATTGTTGTCGTTGAAGCCCCAGAAAAGTCTGGAGCATTAATAACTGCAAGGAAAGCAATGGAGCTTGGAAGAGATGTGATGGCTTGCCCAGGGCTTCCTGGTATGAACAGTTTTGCTGGATGCAACAGGTTGATAAAGGATTCAGCGATCCTCGTTGATTCCCCAAATGATGTGCTTGAAGTCCTTGGTGTGGGTCTTCAGAGTAACGAAACTGTTTTAAGCGATCTTGAATCAAAGGTTGTTGCAGCTTGTTCAAATCCGCTTACACTAGATGAACTTTGCACAGCTCTAAATCTTCCTCCGGAGGCTGTTTTACCAGTTTTAACAGTTTTAGATTTGAAAAATATTATAAAAAAACTTCCAGGTGGAACCTATATGAGATCAAGTTTGAAATGATTATTTACCGATACAAAATGATCCAAAAATATTTTTTAGTGTTTCAGTTGGGCAGTTGATTCCATCAAGTTCAGAAACCATCTTCAGGGCGGAATTTAGTTCGAAAGCTTTAATATCAAACTCTGTTGAATTATTCGCTCTTGTTACTGCGTCCATGAGAGAAGTTAGGATATTGTATTGACGTTTTGTAGTAATAAATTCGTGTTTTGGAAGTGATTTTATGAGTGCCTCTTTTAACCTATCAACACCGATTTTTTCTTTGACTGAAACTTCAATCCAGTTGTTCGAAGTGTCTGTTTGACCTTCAGATTTTGATTTTATGAAAAGATGGTTGTTATTGATATTTACAGGATTTTCTTCGGGATCCATCCAGAGCACAAGATCAGATGTCGAGATAAGAGTCTTTACCAAATCCTGTCCAGAGTCTGGGTTATCAATATCAAGACCTGGGCCATCAACTATTTCGACTTCTCTGTCATTTATGTTGATAATTGCCTTTACATAATCTCTTGTCGTTCCGGCCTTATCAGAGACAACAGTTCTTTCAAATCCAAGAAGATGGTTAAACAAGGTTGATTTTCCAGCATTTGGTGGTCCTGCTAAGACAACCTGAGGCAGACCAGGGATGGTAGATGATTCAAGCAGTGATTTAACCATTTTGACGAGGTTTGAAAGCTTGTCGTTGAAAACCGTTTCATTGAAATCGGTGTAATTTGGGTAACTGATTGCAGCTTCAAGCTCAGTAACAAGCTCAGTCAAAGATTTTCGAATTCTGTCTATTGATTTAGTAATTCCCTTTGTTTCAGAAAAAGATTTTGCGTTGGTGATGACATTGCCAAGTTCAAGTTCAGATATAGTGGATTTTCCGTTAACGAAAGCTCTGTATGAAAACTCACCAGGGTCAGCATATCTTGCACCTTTTTTGACGAGAAGTTCGGTTATTCGATTTAAAACTATTGGGCTTCCATGAACCTGTATTTCCACAGAATCTTCACCGGTAAATGAGTGGGGATTTTTAAAAACAAGAACAATCCCCGTATCTAAAATATTCTTTGTTTCAAAATCAATTATCTTTCTATAAGAAAAGCTCCCAGGTTCTGGGAGCTTTTCGGGAAAAATTATGTCTTTAACGAAATCAAATGATTTTGAGCCAGAAATTCTAACTATGCCGACTGCCTGGGAAACAAGAGCAGAAGCTGGTGCAACGATAGTATCTTCTGGCATAAATCCAAATTAACTACTTTCTGATATCTACAATGACTCTTCTTCTTGGTTCGTCATCGATAGAATGAGTGACAACAGCTGGATTGTCCTTAAGCGCGGTGTGTATGATTCTTCTTGCAAAAGCAGACATCGGCTGAAGTTCAACAGGTCTATTGTATCTCTTAACCTTGATCGCTGCATTTTGGGCAATGTTTCTCAGAATCTCGATCTGTCTGCGTTTGTATCCGCCGATATCAATTGTAATCCTTACAAGGTTGAAATCATTTTCTTGTAAAATCATGTTCACGAGATACTGAATTGCGGCCAAACATTCTCCGGATTTGCCAATGAAAATTGCTGAGTTTTCCATCTCAAGAGAACAGAAAAGAGTGTCGTAATCTCTATGGATTTTGACTCCAATCTCTTCATCCATGTAGCCAAAAAGTTTTGGAAGCATCTCGTAGAGAAAATCTCTAACTTTTGCTTCTTGTTGTTTCATTTGATTTCGATTATTGATCATTTCCTTTGGTAACCTCTATTTTTTACTGTCAACAACTGCTGGTGTTGGTTTCGTTACCTTGAGGATATACGAACCAAATGATTTTTTGTTGAAGACCATCTGATGAGCAATTGAAACGACAGAGAATGTTACCCAGTAAAGTGTAAGTGCTGTTGGGAATCCTAGAGCAATATAGAACAAGAAAAGTGGGAAAATAACCTGCATTGCCATATTGGACTCCTGTCCTGGCATCTGAGAAACTCTCTGCTGGAACCATGTTGAGAGTCCCATGAGAATTGCCATTATCCAAATTGGATCTGGCGCACCAAGTGATGGTATCCAGAGGAAACTTGAGAAGCTAAATGGTGCATAGTTGCTGATTGCTGTATAGAGAGCAATGATGATTGGCATCTGCACAAGAAGAGGAAGACAGCCGGCAAAAAGATTTACATTGTGTTCTTTGTAAATCTTCATAGTTTCTTCTTGCCTTTTTTGGGCGTTTTCCTTGCCAGGATACTTTTCGTTGATCTTTTTGATTAGTGGCTGAACCTCGGCATTTTGTTTCATGCTCTTAAATTGGACGTTTGTAAGTGGGACGAGAACAACCTTAAGTAGGATACCAAGAATAATAATGGCAATTCCGTAACTTCCGAATCCAACCGTGTTTTTTAGCATATCAAGGAACCATCTGAATGGTGCCTTGTACCACGGAACTTTTACTATTTCGATGTTGATTGTTGCTGGGTCTTTGACCTCAATTGTGTTGAGACCTTCTGGTGTCTGGAATGTAACATTGAAAACGGGATAGTATGTTCCAAGTGCAAGTTCGTCTGAAGCCGCAACAACGATCTCGATGTCTTTGTTGCTTTTTCCAGGTGAAATAACTTTCCCTTCAAGTTTCGTTGTGTTTGGAAGATTTGATGGATGTGAGAAGAAGTCATACTCTTTAAACTCTTCACCGGTGTGTGTTGGGATTTCTCTAACATCTGTATAATCTGGATTCGTTGCAATACCAACCAACTCAACTGATACATTGCTAATGTCGTACACGTTTGATTTTGGGTTCTCAATGATAACATTGAGCAGCATGCTTTCGTTGGGTGTTCCTTTTCTCGCTAAAGAAACGTTTATTGGGTTGTCTTCAGTGATAATTGCGGAGGACGAGTTTTTTTCAACCCGAAGAGTTCCTGTTTTTTCGATTGACTCTTCGCCGATGATAACTTTGATTTTGACATCTTTGATACCAGGTTCGACATCTTTTTTTATACTGATTGGGAAGATTAATCGGTCACCCTTTTCTCCAAGGAAAGTAACTGTCTGTGGGTTGTTTGCAACTTTGTAATCACCATCTGATGTAACGGGTCTTCCAGCGATCTCAGTTATGAATACCTCGGCAGAGTCAATTTTTTCACTACCAAGATTCTTAATTTTAACCTCATAGATTGAATCTCTTGCACCCTGCAGTGCTATCCCTTCGGCTTCAATGGAGATATTGTAACCGGCAAAAACTGGTGTGAACGAAAGTGCCAAACCAAAAAAAACCATCGCAACAATGGCGATGTTTAAAATCTTCTTTAAACGCATCGTAAGCATCCCTCCTTAAGGGGTCTAAGGATATTTATCTATCCATCAGCAAACTGGTAGTTTTAAGGTACGGGATCGAAACCCCCAGGCATCCCTGGTCTACATCTAGCAATTCTTTTAATGCTCATCCATATCCCTTTGAGACCATGTTTTGATATTGCCTCAAAAGCATATTGTGAGCATGTAGGGTTGTAGATGCAGCTACTTGGAAAAATTGGTGAAATAAGTTTTCGGTATATCCATATCAAACCAAGAAGCGGATATGTGAAAATCTTTGTTAGAAGCATTTTTCAACCAGTACCTTTAAAATTTGCATCAACTCTTCGACACATGAAGTCGAAATTGATTTTCTTGCAAGAATAACCAAGTGAACATCTGCTGGAATCTGCGGACTTAGAGGGAAAAAAGATTCTCGCATTATTCTTCGAACGTGATTTCTTACTACTGCATTCCCCAATTTTGTAGGGGACAAGTAAGAGACCTTTAAGTTTGAGTTCTCCCCTGTCCAAACAAATCGAATGTGCGAAAACGCTTTCGATTTGCCTCGCTGAAATACTTGCTCCACTTCCTGTTTTGATAATCTCGGTGGAAGCTTCATTCATTTCAGTTCTCAGTCATGATGTTCACGAAATTCTATTTATATTCGCTGATTGATAGACGTTTTCTACCTTTTCTTCTTCTGCGTGAGAGAACGTCTCTGCCACTCTTTGTTTTCATTCTGGCTCTGAAACCAGATGTTCTGTACTTTTTCCTATTGTGCGGATTCAACATAGTTCGCATGGGTATATCCTCCAAAAAACAATTGAAGCTATTCTAGCAGTTGTTACTTCATTTTGTCAAGGAAAATTGAATAGATAAGCACTTTTGTTGCAGTTTTGCTAAAACCAGTTATTAGTAACAGTATCAAACAAAACGGAGAAAAAAATGGAGAAACTTATTTACGATTTTGAAGCAGCAAAGGAAGTGCCTGCGAAATCTGCAAGAGAAATCCTCGGCGGAAAAGGTCTTGGGTTGTCAAATATGACAAGAATCGGACTTCCTGTTCCTCCTGGTTTTACGATTGCAACATTGGTTTGCGAGCCATATTACAACGAATGGAACAAAACGCTTCCGGAAGATTTTAAAAAAGATGTTTTAGCTCATATTTCCGGAGTTGAAAAGCAAACAGGCAAAGAGTTTGGTTCTAACAGTAATCCGCTTCTCGTGTCAGTTCGTTCTGGTGCAGCTGTATCAATGCCAGGTATGATGGACACAATCTTAAATCTTGGTCTTAACGATGTAACAGCAGATGGATTTGCAAAAAAGACAGGCGACGAAAGATTCGCATTTGACTGCTACAGAAGACTTATCCAGATGTTTGGTAATGTTGTTTTGGGTATTAACTCAGAAAAGTTTGAACATGTTCTTACTTCAGTTAAATCAGCAGCAGGCGCAAAGACCGATCAGGACTTAACTGCTGATAAGCTTAAAGAAGTAATTGATGGATATAAAAATGTTGTAAAAGAAGCCACCGGCAAGGAATTCCCACAAGATCCAAGAGAGCAGCTCTACCTCGCAATTGAAGCAGTGCTTTCTTCATGGAACAATCCTCGTGCGATTGACTACAGAAAGATTAATGACATCAAGGGTCTCAGAGGAACAGCAGTAAACATCCAGACAATGGTTTTTGGAAATACCGGAAATACATCAGGAACAGGTGTTGCCTTCACAAGAGATCCTAACACTGGTGAAAATGTATATTTCGGCGAGTATCTTGTAAATGCACAGGGAGAAGATGTCGTTGCAGGTATCAGGACTCCATCACCAATTGCAAAACTCGAAGAAGAGATGCCAGTTGTTTACAAAGAACTCACAGATGCTTTTGATAATCTTGAATCACACTACAAAGATATGCAGGACATTGAGTTTACCATCGAAGACGGAAAACTGTACCTGCTTCAGACAAGAACTGGTAAAAGAACTGCAGAGGCTGCAGTAAGAATAGCAGTTGAGCTCGTAAAAGAGGGAGTTATCGACAAAAAGACCGCCCTCATGAGAATAAATCCAAACGCTCTTGATCAGCTACTTCATCCAACACTTTCTGCTGATGCAAAGAAAAATGCAACATCATCTGCAAAAGGTCTTCCAGCATCACCTGGTGCTGCTGTTGGACAGGTTGTTTTTACCGCAGAAGATGCAGAAGCCTGGGCAAATGATGGTAAGCAGGTCATCCTTGTTAGAGTTGAAACATCCCCTGAAGATGTCATGGGAATGGCAAAGGCAAATGGCGTTTTAACATCAACTGGTGGAATGACAAGTCATGCTGCAGTTGTTGGTCGTGGAATGGGTAAGTGTTGTGTCGTTGGTTGCGGCGAAATCAAAGTCAATGAAGAGGGTAAATATTTTGAAGTCGCTGGTAAAAAAATCTCCGAAGGTGATTGGGTTTCACTTGATGGCTCAACAGGAGAGGTTTATTTAACAAAACTTGAAACATCAGATCCAGAACTTTCCGACAACTTTACAACCTTCATGTCATGGGCAGACGAAGTAAAGAGACTTGGTGTCAGAACAAACGCTGATTCCCCACATGATGCAAAAGTCGCACTTGATTTTGGTGCAAAAGGTATCGGTCTTTGCAGAACAGAACACATGTTCTTTGCTCCAGAGAGAATCTTTTCTGTTAGAAAAATGATTCTTGCTGACGATGAAGCTGGTAGAAGAGAAGCTCTCGCTGAGCTTTTACCAATGCAGAAAGCAGATTTCCTTGGAATCCTTGAAGCAATGAAAGGTCATCCTGTAACAATCAGAACTCTTGATCCACCGCTTCACGAGTTCCTTCCAAAAGAAGAAGAAGATATTGATGAACTTGCAAAAGAGATGGGAGTCTCGAAAGATAAACTCAAAGAAAAGATTGCCGCGCTTGCAGAGGTTAACCCAATGCTTGGGCATCGTGGTTGCAGACTTGGAATCACATACCCAGAGATCACAGAGATGCAGGCAAGAGCAATTCTTGAAGCAGGTTGTGAACTCAGAGCAAAAGGAATTGATGTATTCCCAGAGATTATGATTCCGCTTATCGGTTCAAAAGCAGAGCTTGCCAACCAGAAAAAAGTTGTACTTGAAACTGCTGAAAAGGTATTTGCAGAAAAGGGCGCGAAGATCGATTTCCTTGTTGGAACAATGATCGAAATTCCACGAGCAGCACTCACAGCCGATAAGGTCGCTGAAGAAGCAGAATTCTTTAGTTTTGGCACAAACGACCTTACACAGATGGGATTTGGATTTAGCCGTGACGACGTTGGAAAATTTATCCCAGAGTATGTAGAAAAAGGAATCTTCGAATATGATCCTTTCCAGGTTCTTGACCAGGAAGGAATCGGACAGCTCGTTGAGATTGCAGTTAATAAGGGTCGTTCAACAAAGAAGGACCTTAAATGTGGTATTTGTGGCGAGCATGGTGGAGAGCCAAGCAGTGTTGAATTCTGTCATAGAATCGGACTCAACTATGTTTCATGTTCACCATACAGAGTTCCAATTGCAAGACTTGCAGCGGCACAAGCAGTAATTAGAGAAAAGTAGGATTAGAAGTTATTAATGGATCTCGATCGAATTGTTGAAGAGATTGAGAGTAGACTTGACATAGCGACCGTTGTAGGTCGATATGTCAAACTTCGAAAGGCCGGCAGGAATCATGTCGGCCTTTGTCCATTTCATCCCGAAAAAACTCCAAGTTTTACTGTTTCCCCCGATAAAGGTTTTTTCTATTGTTTTGGGTGTAAAGCTGGTGGCAACGTTGTTCACTTTTTAAGTAAGATTGAGGGTCTCTCATATATGGAGGCTTTAAAGACTCTTGCTGATGAGGTAGGAATTGAAGTCGATTTTGTTAAGAAACCCAAATCATCGGTTGATGAGTATGAACTGATGTCGAGAGTTTCTGAATATTTTTCCTCACAACTCCAAGTGAATAATCGAGCAAAAGAATACCTGAAATCCCGGGGAATTGATGAAGGATTATCAAACAGGTTCAGACTTGGATATTCTCCAGCAAGTGGAAGTTATCTTCCGAAATTTTTAAAAGATGTAGATTACAGTTTTGAGCTTGCTGAAAAACTGGGAGTTTTAGGTAGATCAAAAGATGGTTCTTTTTATGGCTACATGAGAGATCGTGTAATCTTCCCAATTCTTGATATGCGTGGTCGAGTTGTTGCTTTTGGTGGAAGAACAATGGGTGATGAGAACCCAAAATATCTGAATTCTCCAGCTACCCCAATCTTTGATAAATCAAAAACTCTATTTGGGATAAACATCGCCAAAAGAGAGATTCAGCTCAAAAAAAGAGTGATTGTTTCTGAAGGATATATGGATGTTATCTCGATGCACAAGGTTGGATTCTCAGAAACAGTCTCCACACTCGGAACAGCATTTACTGATCTTCATGCAAAGATTATTAGAAGATTTACTCATAATGTGTATCTGTTTTTTGATTCCGATTCAGCAGGGAAAAACGCAACAATTGGTGCGATAAAAGCTTGCCTAACCCAGGGACTTGATTGTTTTGTTATCCAGAATCCAACAGGTAAAGACCCAGATGATTTAGCAAAGGGTGGAAAAGAAGCCGTTGAAGATGTCATCAAAAACTCTTTGGAATCAGTTGATTTTGTTATCAAGTATTTTTCTGAACTTGAGACTGACCCAAATCTTGCATCTGCAAAATCAAGAATAGCCAAGCAATCATGGGAGGTTGTAAGTGCAACTCCTGATCCAATAATCAGAGAAGAATACCTTGAAAAACTTGCAAAAACTATAAATGTTCCGAAAGCTGCGATAAGCTCGTTTATCAAAAGGAAACCAAAGGTGAACCTGAAAACGAGCGATGCACGGACTTCTTATGAGCGACGAATCGTTTCCGTGATGTGTAAAGACCAAGATGTTTCCAAGCAGGTTCTGGATGTTGCAACATCGGATTACTTCAGATCAGGTATATTCAGAGAGATTTTTGAGTTAATAAAAAAAGTCGATGGTAAGGTTTCGGAGCTTCAGAAAAGCCTTAATGGGGGAGTTTTTGATGATGAACTTTCTTCTGTAATTGCTGGTATGATGGTAGATGAGTCTATCAATGAGGATGAAAAATTATTCGTTTCTCAGGTTCTCAACGATATAACTCGTTATAGCCTTGAAATATTAAGAAAAAAATATGATAATCAAGGCTTAACCTCGGAGGAGTTCGAGTTGTATCAAAGGTTACAGAGGGAAATACGTGGCAGAAAAAACAGAAAAAAAGACAAAACCGAAAAAAGTGAAGAAAGAAGAAGCTTCCGAAGAGAAAGCGGAGAAGAAAAAGACCGCAAAGAAGACTTCGACAAAGACTTCAGGAAAAACCAATTCGGTGAAACAAGAGCCGAAGAAGAGCTCGAAATCGACGAAGACGTCATCTTCTACTAAAGAGTCGGATTCCAAATCGTCCACAAAAAAGAAGACCACAAAAGCGAAAAAAGATACATCTGCTGCAAAATCATCCAAACCAAAAAAAGTTACCAAAAAAACTGAAGATGAGGTTTCCGAGGAGCCTAACGCCCCTGAAATTGATGCTGATGAATTATTAAGAACAATTATCGGCAAAGATATGACTGGAAAAACCCCTCGACAAAATGCAATCAGGGCCGACCTTCTGCAGGTTCCTGAATTGGTTACGCTCATAAAAAAACATGAATCTTCAAAGGTTGTCTCGTATCGAGAGATAATGGATTTGATGGGTCGAATGGATCTGTCCCCTGACCAAATTGATGAAATATATTCGATGTTTTCTGAGGCTGGAATATCATTTGGTGATGTAGACAAAAAGGGTGTAATCAAGACTGAATCGACGACAAAGACTAAGAAGATGAGGGTTTCAACTAGTGCCGAGGTTTCTGATCCAATCAGAATGTATCTGAAAGAGATTGGAAAGATTAATCTTCTTACAATCCATGGTGAGATAAACCTTTCAAAGAGAGTTGAAAAAGGTTGTCAAGAAGCAAAACAAAAACTCATCGAGTCTAATCTTAGACTTGTTGTATCAATTGCAAAAAAATATACGGGAAACTCACTTTCTTTCCTTGACCTCGTTCAAGAAGGAAATATAGGTTTGATTCGTGCGGTTGAAAAATTTGATTACAGAAAAGGTTTCAGATTCTCAACCTATGCCTCTTGGTGGATAAGACAGGCAATAACAAGAGCTTTAGCTGATCAATCAAGAGTTATCAGGGTTCCTGTTCATATGGTCGAATCGATTAACAAACTCACAAAAATCAGAAGAGCACTCTATCAAGACCTTGGAAGAGAGCCCACTTTCAAAGAGCTTTCGGCAAAGATGGGAACAACACCAAGAAAAATCAGAGATTACCAGAAAATCAATCTTGAACCACTTTCTCTTGAAACACCTATCGGTGAAGAAAAAGATAACAGACTCGGTGATTTCTTGCCAGATGAAACTGTCATCTCTCCTGAGGAAAAAATTGTTACAAAATATTTCAGAGAGCAGATGAACACTATACTTGACATTCTTACTGAACGTGAAAAACAGATTATCATGTTGAGATTCGGTCTTTCGTCAGAATACCCTCACACACTTGAAGAGGTTGGTCAAATCTTCAAGGTAACAAGAGAGAGAATCAGACAGATCGAGGCAAAAGCCATCAGGAAATTAAGGCTGAGAGTAAGAACCAAGGATAAAAAACACCTAATCTAATATGAATTATGATGGAATTCTAAACGACAGACAGAAATCTGCCGTTACCCATGACAAGGGTCCGATTGCTGTGTTTGCATGTGCCGGATCAGGAAAAACTCGTGTGGTAACTTATCGAATATCAAGGCTCATATCTGAGCTTGGGGTTTCTCCTTCAGCAATTTTGGCTTGCACTTTTACAAATAAAGCTGCGGGAGAGATGAAGGAAAGGGTAACTGAACTCATTGGTGAAAAAGCCAAGGGACTTTGGATTGGTACGTTTCATTCAATCTGTTATAGAATTTTAAGAAGAGATGCAAGACATCTTGGATACTCTCCAGGATTCACGGTTTTAGATACTGAAGATACGCTTGATATTGTCAAAAACATTATGAAAGACATGAGCATCAATCCAAAACAGTTAAATCCAAGACTTGTCAGGAATGCTATTTCTTCCGCGAAGAATTCACTTGTTGGGGTTGACGAGTATGCTCAGATGGCAAAAACCCAGAGAGCACAATCAATCTCATCGGTATACAGAAGGTATCAAAGCACAATCGAAGAGATGAACTCGATGGATTTTGATGATCTGATTGGAAAAACAATCAGGCTTTTATCGATGTACACAGACATCGCAGACAAGTACAAAAACCAATTTGAGTACTTCCTTGTGGATGAGTACCAAGACATCAATCCTTCCCAACACATGCTTATAAAAATCCTTGCGGACTCTGGTAATATCATGATTGTCGGTGATGACGATCAGTCAATTTATGCTTTTAGAGGTGCTACTCCTGGAATCATGCTTGATTTCGAGTCTGATTTTCCGGGGCTCGAAAAAATCATGTTGGATATCAACTACAGGTCGACCGGTTCAGTCATATCGGTTGCAGATCAGCTTGTCAGAAGAAACAAAAAAAGGGTTGAAAAAAAGCTTGTTGCCCATGCCGGTGAGGGTGAAAAAGTTTATCTTTACCGTGGGGTTGAGCCTTCTGATGAAGCATATTATGTAGCAAGAGAGATTCAAAAAGGATTTGAAACAGGTCGAAAGTATTCGGATTTTGCAATAATTTATAGGACAAATGCTCAAAGTAGGTCTTTTGAGGAAGCGTTAATCTCAAGAGGAATCCCATATCAGTTGATTGGTGGGATAAGGTTTTATGGCAGAAAGGAAATAAAAGACCTTCTTGCTTACCTTAGGATTATTGTGAATCCTGCAGACAAGGTCTCTTTCAGGCGAGCTTTGATGAATCCTAAAAGAAGCATAGGTTATTCAACTCTCGCCAGGATGGAATTGATTGCAACAGAATTTAAAGTGACTCTTGAGGAATCCCTTTCGAGACTTCTTGAAGAAGGACAATTGAATAAAACAGCAACGATTAATGCAGAAAAATTCCTTGAACTCATTGCTGAACTTCGATCAATTTCTGACAATGAATCCGCATCAAAGGTTGTTGAAAGTCTAGTTGATAGGTTAGAGATTATTGACAGGTTGAGGTCAGATGGAACAGAAGAGGGTGAAGCAAGAGCTGCAAACATAGAGGAATTTTTAAATCTCTCAGCTGAATTTGAAAACTTCTCGGATGAACGCGGACTTGAGGCGTTCCTCGCATCAGTTTCTCTGATTGCAGACATTGACCAAAGCGACTCTGAGGCTGACAAGGTCTTGATGACAACAATCCATCAAGTGAAGGGTCTAGAGTTTCCTGTTGTTTTCCTCTGTGGCCTTGAAGAAGGAACACTTCCCCATCAAAGGTCGCTTGAATCAGAAGAGGACATTGAAGAGGAGAGACGCCTTGCTTATGTTGGTATAACGAGAGCAAAGGAAGTCTTGCATATCTCGTATGTAACAAACAGACATATCCACGGTGTACCCAAGGTTTGCACTCCATCAAGATTTATCAAAGAGATTCAAAGTAACAGTAATATTGAAACCAGAGGGTTAGCTGGAAGTATTAAAACCAGTGGAACCATTAGTGCGTTTGAAACGTTACATAAAAAGAAGAAAAAGGAAATTATCAAAGTTGAAGAGGGTGATTGTGTCAGTCACAAAGCTTGGGGAAAAGGGATCGTTGTGTCTGTTGATGGTGACAGAGCAGAGATAGCCTTTGGTTCAGTAGGAATAAAGCTTCTGAATCTCAGGTATGCACCAATCGAAAAAGCTTAGAAGATTGATAATTTCCCCAAACTCGCTAGAATCTGATTTGTGTTTTTGAAACTAAGGAGCGATAAATGAGAAAGAAATTCATTGCTATTCTTGTCATTGTTTTCATATTATTTGGGTTTACATATACCGGAGTTGAAACCACAAATGCAATTGGGGAATTCCGTGAATACCTTGATATTATCGTTTGGAGTAGTCCTTCTACAGTAAATCTTGTTGTCAATAATATTCTCCTTACCGGAGGAAATGTTAATACTGCAAATGATCCAGTGTTGGTGACTTCATTTTCAAAACTTGAAGAGAAACTCAAGTATAATGGTTACCATGTGATCTGCCTTTTTGATACTGATAAAGCAGCAAATCATGATATGCCTGAAGAACTTGAAAAACTCATTGAAGACCGATGTTGCAATGGTGTTTCCGGACTCATTGTCTCTGGTTATCTTCTTGAACCATCTGCGAACAATAAAATACTTCAGAAACTTGTTGGTGCTCAACACAAAGAAGAAACAAGCGTTGGTAGAACAATGGTCAGAGTGATTGATATGGACCATGAGATTGTAAGAGATGTGGCCCAATCATTTCAGTGTCATCTTGGGACAATTCATGAACCAATCTGTTATCCTTCTACTCATCTTATTGCGCAGACAAATGAGGGTGTAAAAACCGTTTGGACAAATGAAGTATCATGTGAATCCTCGAAAGCAAAGGCTGGATATATTGCGGTTGGGAACACTGGTATGGCTTTTGGAAATGTTGAAATCAAGAGAATTTTCTGTCATATGCTCTATTATGTGATGGGTTCTGGTTGGTTACAGCAGAAAGAATCTCCCCTCAATGTTAGAGCGATAAATGGTGATGGAAAGGTATTATTGAAGTGGGAGCCACCTGAGGAGTCAGATAGTTGCTATGGTTACAGGGTTTATAGACAAAAAGAAGGTGGAGAGTGGATTCAGATTCATGACTTCCCGCTCATTGATGGCGAAACAGAGTGGCTTGATAGCAATGTTGATAATGGAGAAAACTATACCTACAAGGTCTGTTGTGTAACTGCAACTGACTATAACGTTGCCTGTTCATATCATGCAAAAGCACAACCATCAAAGCCTGTTTTGAGTGTTGATCCAAATCTTCCAAAACCAGGAGAAACAGTTGAGGTTGTGGGTAGCGAGTATACTGTCAAAGGTACTGCAACCCCTGGCTCAAAAGTTGTAATCAAGTGGAAACTTAAACCATCTGGAATCTCTGGTGAGGTTGAGGTCATCGCTGATGAAGACGGTAATTATGAGGCGAAAATTCCACTTACTCCTGGTCAAACTGTTGAATACACAATAACCGTTGAAAATGAACTTGGTGACTCGGAAACAATTGGGCCATTTTTTGTTAAATGTGTACAGGAAGAAATCATCATGCTTTTTACAATTGGTTCAACAACTACATATATAAATGGAATTGAATGGCCACAACCACTAGATACCGCCCCTTTTATTGTTGCTAGTAGCGGTAGAACTGTTATCCCGTTTAGATTTATTGGTGAAAGGATCGGTGCAACACTCGATTACTCACCAAAAGATGCAGCAGTTGAAAAAGTGTGGTATGAGATTGATTCTGCAGTTGAAGGGCATGTTTTGGTTGAGGTGTGGATAAACAAAACAACAGCCAAAAAAAATGGTGTTGCGGTTGAAATGGATCAGGCACCATTAATTAGAAATGGAAGAACAGTTGTACCCGTAAGGTTTATCACCGAAAACCTAGGTGCAAAGGTTGAATGGTTCGCAGATACCAGACAGGTAAAAATCACCTATCCAAATCCAGATTAGTTTTTTATGCATATAGATTATGATTTAAAGGAGAGCGAAAGGATTGATTCCTTTCTCTCTTCGAGAATTTCTTTTTTATCAAGAAACCAGATTGCTGGCATGATAAAGGATGGTTCGGTGCAGGTGAACAAGAAAGACATCAAACCATCCTATAAACTTGTTTATGGAGACAGTATCGATGTGCTGCTTCCAAGACAGGAAAAACTCGAAATAGAACCTGAAGAGTTGCCTGTGCCAATTGTTCATGAAGAAAATGACTTCCTTGTTGCAATGAAGCCACAAGGAATGCTCACTCATCCAACAGGTCATACAAAAAGTGGAACTCTTGTCAATGCAATGCTTCACCATTGTAGAGGGAAGCTTTCTGGAATGATTGGAAAGGAACGTCCTGGAATTGTTCATAGACTGGATAAAGGTACGTCTGGTTTGATGGTGATTGCTAAAACTGATTTTGCCCTAAAAGAGTTTTCCAGGATGTTCAAAAAGCGAACGATTGATAAGCAATATGTAGCAATTGCTAAAGGTTATTTTGATCTCGAAAGAATTGTTATCAATGCGCCTATTGCAAGGGATTTGAATCACAGATGGAAGATGACAATCGATGAAGAGGGAAGAGAGTCAATCTCAAAAGTTGAAGAGATTGAAAGATTAAAAGAACATACGTATGTGCGTGTTAAGCTTGTTACGGGTAGAACACATCAGATTCGAGTTCATTTGAGCTATACTGGACATCCAATTTTGGGTGACATCGTTTATGGTGGTGCTGATTCTAGGTATCCAGCAGAGTATCCATATCTTCACTGTGGCAAGCTTTCCTTTGCGTTTAACGGGAAAGATTATGACCTGTCTTATGATCCTCCCGAAAACTTCAAGCTCATGCTTGAAAAACTTCGCTTGAATAAATCATAAACTAATACTATATTTGTTGTTCTATGAATCTAACAGAAACAGATGCGCGAAAAATTTTCAAAGATATCGGCATCCCTGTCTATGATGGGTATCTCGTAAAATCAGTAGACGAGGCGGTTAATGTTGCAAGCGGTCTTGATGGGCTGCTTGTTTTAAAAGCCGAGGTTGGAGTCGGCTCTCGTGGAAAAGCTGGTGGTATTAAGCTGTGTGATGTATCAACGGTTGAATCCGTATCGTCAGAATTATTTTCGAAGAAAATTTGTGGGATTCCAGTTGAAAAGATAATGATTGCGAAAGCTGTTGATATTAAGCGAGAATATTATCTTTCAATTCTCTTGGATACATCTACTGGAGAACCCGTTATCCTTGCTTCAAAAGAGGGTGGAGTTGATATCGAGGAAGTATCAGAAAAAAATCCAGATGCTATTCTCAAAACAATTGTTCCGATAGATTCAGATATGAATGATGAAAAGATCAAGGAGATTTTTGAATTTCTTACTCTTGATGAACGCTTGTATCAATCCTTTTCTGAGTTAATCCACAGCCTGATTTCAGGTTTTTGGAAATATAACGCCACTCTTATTGAGATAAATCCTCTTTCTGTGAATAAAAAAAATGAGTTATTTGCTGTTGATGCAAAGATTCGAATCGATGATTATTCGCTGTCAAAATTGGATGAACTAGGTATAGATACAAGTACAAATCTAACAGATATTGAACTTGAAGCAAAGAATGCCGGTCTATCTTATGTTCAACTTGATGGAGATATTGGCTGTGTTGTAAATGGTGCAGGACTTGCAATGGCAACAGTTGATGCAATATCTGAATTTGGATTAAAACCAGCGAATCTTCTTGATGTTGGTGGATCATCTTCAACTGATAAAATGGTTAAAGCTGTGAACATCCTTTTGAGAAATAAAGGTTTAAAAATAATTTTCATAAATATTTTTGGCGGAATAACAAGGTGTGTCGATATTGCAAATGGAATAATCGAGACCCTCAAAAGAATCGATTTGAAGATTCCGTTGGTGGTTCATCTTTCTGGAAATGAGTCTATACAAGCAAAACAGATGCTTATGAACACAAGAGCTAGAAGTTTTTCTTCGATGAAAAGCGCTTTAGAGCATGTCTCAGAGGTTTATCATGAGTATTATTCTTGATAAAAACTCCAGGATTTTGATTCAAGGAATTACCGGACGCGATGGCTCATTCCATGCAAAAAAGATAAATGATTATTGTGGAGTTGTTGTTGGTGGAGTCACCCCTAAAAAAAATGGTTTCACAAACAAAGGATTCCCTCTTTTTGATGCCGTTGAAAAAGCCTTATTAGAAACCGATGCCAATTCATCCATAATTTTTGTGCCAGCGAGATTTGCCCCAAACGCAATAAATGAGGCGATTGATGCAGGGATAAAAACAATCATCGTTGTAACAGAGGGTATTCCTGTTCATGAGATGATAAAGATATACAAAAAAGCCAGTTTAAAAGATGTAAGAATTGTTGGTCCAAATACCCCGGGAATGCTTATTCCAGGTGTTATTCTGGCTGGCATTATTCCACCACACATCACTATGTGCGGTGATGTTGGATTGGTTTCAAGGTCTGGTACTCTTACCTATCAGATTCTTTCTGATATGAAAGAAGATGGGTTTGGCGTCTCAACTGCGATCGGAGTTGGAGGCGACCAGATTGTGGGAACAAGGCTTTCTGAAGTTGTCCAGATGTTTGGCGATGATCCTGAAACAAAAACAATTGTCATGATTGGTGAGATTGGTGGAAACGAAGAGCAGAAAGTCGCAAAACTTGTCAGAGATGGTAAGATAAAAAAGCCTATCGTCGCATATATCGCTGGAAGAAATGCCCCACCTGAAAAAAAGATGGGACATGCGGGAGCAATCATTGCCGGAAAAGGAATGAGTGCTAGTGAAAAAATTAAAGAACTTGAAGATTCTGGAATAAAAGTTGCGAGGCTTCCTTGGCAGATTCCGGAACTATTGAAGGAGATATAAAAATGGATATTGGAATTATTGGATCACCAAGATCGGGAAAGTCAACTCTGTTTAACGCAATCACTGGAATCGATCCAGGACATGAACTGGGAAAACGCGCCGTTGTCAAAGTTCCTGATGAAAGACTGGATTATCTAACATCAATCTTCAAACCAAAAAAACAGATAAATGCAACAATCAATTTCATCGATGCACCACCACCAAAACCAACAAGAAAAGGTGGCGCTGATCAGGGATTTTTGAATTTTATAAAAACTGTTTCAGCTCTGCTTGTGACTGTGCCATGTTTTAGAGATGGTGCCAAAAAAGAGCTTGAGGATATATTCGATCTACTTCTTTTGAGTGACCTTGAGATGATTGAAAAAATGCTCAAAAAAGAGAACAAAATTAAGATTGATCCAAAATACACCGGACCGTCACTCGAGCTTTTGAATAAACTCCACAAAGAGCTTGAGGATGGGAAGTATCTTAAAGAGGTCGAGCTTAGTGCCGCTGAATTGAAATCTCTTTCTGGTCTTGAGCTTTACACGAGATTCCCGATATTTGTTGTTTTGAACATATCTGAAGATGAAATTAATGATGATTCAGACACAACGAAAGAAATCATCAAGCTTCTTGATGAGAAGGGTGTCTCACATACGAAACTTTGTGCGTCTATTGAAGCCGAAATTACTCAGCTTGAAGATGAAGATAGAGAAGTGTTCATGGAAGAGTATGGAATCAAAGACACTGCATCGGGAAAAGTCATCCAGCATGTTTTTGATATCTTGGGCCTTCAGGTTTTCTTCACAGCAGGAGAAGATGAGTGTCGTGCGTGGACAATCAGAAAAGGTGATAACGCTGTTACTGCCGCGGGGAAGATTCACACTGACATCGCAAAACAGTTTATCAGAGCAGAGGTTTGTTCATATGAGGATTTCATAGCTTGTGATAATTCACTCAAAGAAGCAAAAACTCAAGGCAAACTTAGACTTGAGGGAAAAGAATACACTGTTGTTGATGGTGACATCATCAACTTCAGACACAGCGCATAGGTAACTATTCTTCGATTTCAAACCAATAAGTTATCTCAACTTTTGAAATATAAGGTTCATTTTCTGGATTGATGCTGTAGTCATCAATGATGATGTCCCTACCTGTTCCAGGCTGGATTGAGTATTTGGAAACGGTTTTACTTTTTCCAACAGGAAACACAAATCCGTATCCATATGATGAGGGTACGAAGTATGTTGCGTAACAGTGGAAGCTGTATGTTTTTTCCGACATGTTTGCGAGTCTTGCATCTAGAGTGATCTTTCCATCTTCACCTTTTTTCATTGAAAAATTCTTTGTGAAGTAGTGTTCTGGATGTTCCTTTTTTGTTGGTTTGAATGATTTGATATTATAAATGTGTATATAGCTTTTTTCTTCATCATATGTAAATGGTTCAGTTTCGTAGTAGAGGGTTACAGATTGGCCGGGAGTTAGAATATCTTTAAAGTCTAGTGTTCCAGTTGCAATGATCTTTTCCTCGTTATCTAAGTTTTCTAGATTTACTTCGATTTGAATATCTGTTAGGTTTGTGTTTCCAGTATTTCTGAAGTTGAAATAAGATCTGTATATTCCATCTTCATCATTATACCAAGCTGTGACATCTCCTGGAATTAGTTCGGCATATGGTCTCTTGCGTTCTTTCTGATTTGTGTAAGGGGTATAATAATCAACACAGATATATATAAATTTCTTCTCTTCATTGACGCTCACACCAATTGCAACATTAGTGAAGTCCTTATCAAGCCTGTTTGTTAAAGGATCGTTTGGAGTGTATTCAAATATCCACTCACGATTTTTTAAAACTTCTTGTATGTTGCTATCCAAATAAATGATTCCTATGTTTTCACCGATAGCCCACCATTCAAATCCTTCTGCTTCAAGTCTTCTGCCCGGATTTCTATTGTATGCATCATTTTTATTGAGAAAGTGTTCCATCATGTATTCGGCATGTTTTTGAGAGATAATCTCAAGTCGATTATCATATATAAGTTCGGCAACCCCAGCTTTATTACGCTGGTTATTTATTTTTTTAAAGAAATCTGTTCTGAGCTCCTCAAGATCAATATTGGGATAACTGGCGTTTGTTTGAGCTAAAGATGTCTTTGATGTATCAACGGCGAATATTAGTGCCAGAAAAAGGCACATCATAACAGAAAGCAATTTTCTCATATTTCTCTCTCCGAACTCAGTTCTTTATAATTAAGACTGAGTCCTATCAAAAACATTACAGATTAGTTTCCTAAATTGTTCTGTCTATTTTACAACGATGCTGACAAGTTTGCCTTTTGGTATGATTACCTTGAGAACCTGTTTGTCTGCGATGTGCCTCTGAACACTTTCTGATGCAAGTGCAAGCTCTTTGAGTTTTTCCTCGGGTAGCCCTGCTTCAATCTCGAGTACATCTCGAAGTTTTCCATTCACCTGAACAGGAATCTTGACAACATCATCTTTTGCAAGGCTACTGTCACCTTTTGGCCACATCTGTTTGTGGATTGATTCAGTGTGACCAACAGATTCCCACATTTCCTCTGTGATGTATGGACAGATTGGGGCAAGCAAAATCAGATATGTCTCAATTACCTCTCTCCAAACCTTTGAGTTTGTAACTTCCTTGTTCTCAAAATACTTGAAAAGGTTGTTATACGATTCCATGAATGCAGAAACTGACGTATTGAACCTGAAGTTTTCAAGGTCGGATGTAACCTTTAGAATCAATTTGTGTTGGATTCTTCTAAGTTCTGTTTCAGTTTTTTCATCCAACCCACCAACATCATATTCATTTCCTGTCACCATTTCCCAGAGTCTTCCAAGAAATCTATGGACCCCAGCACATCCCTTTTCATCCCAGATGACCTCACCTTCAAATGGCCCCATGAAAAGGATATATCCTCGAAGAGCATCAGCTCCGTATTTTTCGACCATCGAATCTGGTGTAACAACGTTACCCTTCGATTTACTCATTTTCTGGTGGTCGGAAGCCAGAAGCATTCCCTGGTTGAGGAGTTTTGTAAACGGCTCTTTGAAGTCAATAAGACCTGCATCAAAAATAACCTTTGTCCAGAATCTCGCATAGATGAGGTGCATGACGGCATGTTCTGCTCCACCAACATACACATCAACCGGAAGCCAATATTTCACCTTTTCTGAATCAAATGCTTTGTCATGAACATGTGGGCTTGCAAATCTGAGGAAATACCATGAAGAACATGCGAAACCATCCATTGTATCGGTTTCTCTTTTTGCATCTCCACCACATTTTGGACACTTAACGTTTACAAATTCAGTGGCTCTTGCAAGTGGTGATTTTCCATCACCGGCTGGTTCAAAGTTTTCGATGTGTGGAAGTTTTACTGGAAGGTCTTTTTTTGGAACAGGAACAGTTCCGCATTTTTCACAGTGAATGATTGGAATTGGTGCTCCCCAATATCTCTGTCTACTGATGAGCCAATCACGCATCTTATAATTGATATCCTGATCGCCCTTACCATTTGCTTTAAGCCAATCAGTGATTATTTTTTTGAACTCTTCAGAGTTCTTGCCGTCATATTCACCCGAGTTAATCATGATGCCAGACTCAGTGTAAGCATCGGACAGTTCATGTGGGTTTCCGTCAGGAGAGACAACCTCAACGATAGGAAGGTCGAATTTTTTTGCAAATGCAAAATCCCTTGTGTCGTGTGCTGGAACACACATGATTGCACCAGTTCCGTAGCTTGCAAGTACATAATCACCAATCCAGATTGGGATTCTTTCACCATTTACTGGATTTGTTGCATACGAGCCTGTGAAAACACCTGTTTTTTCTTTGTCTGTTGAGAGTCTATCTATTTCGGAAATCTTTGCACTCTCTTTGATGTATGTTTCAATCTCTTCTTTTTGTCCGGGTGTTGTAAGTTTTGGTACAAGCTTGTGTTCTGGGGCAAGTACCATGTACGTTGCACCAAAGAGGGTGTCTGGTCTAGTAGTAAATATTTCAATATCGTCACCGGTTTCGGCTTTAAAAACTGCCTTTGCACCGTGTGACCTGTTAATCCAGTTTCTCTGCATAATCTTGATTGGTTCAGGCCAATCAAGGTCATCAAGGTCATCGATCAATCTGTCAGCATACTCAGTGATTTTGAAAAACCACTGTTTGAGGTCTTTTTTTCTGGCTTCGTGTCCACATCTCCAACATTTTCCATCTTCGACCTGTTCGTTTGCAAGAACTGTTTTGCAGTCATCACACCACCACTGAGAACCGTAATCCTGGTATGCGAGTCCTTTTTCGAAAAGTAACAGGAAGAACCACTGTGTCCATTTGTAATATTCTGGGCTTGATGAGTTCACCTCTCTGTTCCAGTCGTATGTTGTGCCGATCAAACGCATCTGGCGTTTGTAATTTTCTGTGTTTTTTCTCGTGGTCTCTTCTGGATGAACACCCATCTTGATTGCATAGTTTTCAGCGGGAAGCCCAAACGCATCCCAACCTGTTGGGTGAAGCACATTGAAACCCTTCATTCTGAAAAACCTTGAATAGGTGTCTGTTGGTACATAGTTTCGGCAGTGACCAACCGAGAGTCCTGCTCCTGATGGATATGGAAAGAAATCAAGGCAGTACATGGATTCTTTTGAGCTGTCCTCTGTTGTCTTGTAAAGATCGACATCATCCCATTTTTTCTGCCATTTTGCTTCAAGCGTTACGAAATCATACTTACTCATTTTTCATTTCCTCCAGGAACTAAGTCTGAACTATAATATTGGAATTCTCTGAAGTAGCAAGTCGGTGTTTCATATTATTGTTTATGAGTTGTGAATTTCACAAGATTTTATGAGATATTGTCAAATAATAAATGATAAGAACACATATTCTGAAGTGAGTAGGATTGTAGATTCTGATAGGGATTTGAATTCTTATCCTATTTTCCTTAATGCAAAGAGAGATGTGATGCACCGGAATGAATAAGAGTGAATACCTTGAAAAGAAGTGGATGATTGAGACGAAGCGATTCTAATCCGAGACCTAACTACGTGCCCTAAAGTGAGATGCGGTCGAATAAAACAACGATAAGAGTTATTCATTGAAGAGGAGTGGATGGTGGAGTCGAAGCGATTCTAATCCAAGACCTAACTCCGTGCCATATAAGTGAGATGCGGTCGAATTAAATAAGAATACGAGCAAAAAACTTCAGTGGGAGGTGGATGGTGGAGACGAAGCGATTCGAACGCTCGACCTCCTCCGTGCAAGGGAGGCGCTCTGCCAGCTGAGCTACGTCCCCATCCGTAAAAGTGGTGGGCCTCAGTGGACTCGAACCACTGACCTCATCCTTATCAGGGATGCGCTCTAACCAACTGAGCTAGAGGCCCACATGAGCCACTAATATATCAAATCGATTTAAAGTGTCAAGGATGAAAAACGAAACATTGAAACGTCCATAATCAGATGAAATATTTTTCTGAATCAATCTCTCTTCCATCATTATATTGCTCGACAAGGGTAATCTTATCCGGATTTTTTAAATACCTACTGATCCTTAGTACTTGTTTTTTAAGTGTGTTTTTGGGGATGTTATCAAAACTGAAGTATTTGATTTCTTTTGCTTCGCTGTTTAGAAGCAACTCACCTGAAACAGGTTTACATAAAAAAGAAAAGACGATGTCAGGTTTTTCAGGTTTTGAAAAAACTCCCAAAAATTTTTCAATTTTTACATCGAGTCCGGTTTCCTCTTTGGCTTCTCGAATTACAGCTGCCCAGGGTGATTCTCCAACCTCAACTCTTCCTCCAGGCTGATTCCAGATGTCCATGTCTCGTCGATGGCAAAGTAATACTTCCCCTTTTTCATTTTGGATTATTGCAAATGCACCGATTGTGTACATGTAGCACTCCTTTGACAGTTTTGGTTGTTATTATATCTGGTTGCGTTGGATAGTCCAGTTAAACAGAGTTCTTTTAAAGCGTGTGTTGAGTGAAGCGTTGACTTTATAGTATAGAATGATAATATGTAAGTAAGTACTTGCATACAAAGGAGAATTTATGTTGGGTAATATTATAACAAATATGATGAAGAAGTTCTTATTTCCTAAGGTTTTAAAGTATGAAAATGATCTATATAACTTAAAAAATAGCATCAGAGGAACAGACACATCAACAATGAGATTTGAAATAATTGAAGAGGCGATGAAGAGTGGCCAAATGCCAAAAGGTTCAATTAGGACAAAGTTTTTACAATTTGGTAGCCTAGCTGGAATTTTTGAAGGTTATAAGTCCATCCGAGATAATCCTGTTTTATCAAAAGAGATAGCTTCAAAAGAGGAGTTGAAAAAAATTGAGCAAATCATTATGAAATGTGGTGTAAAACACTTTAGTTATACAAAACTACTGGCTGAAATGATTTTTCAAAATAAGGCAGTTTTATATGATAATGTAATTGTCTTGTTGATGGAGATGGACAAAAAAAGAATTGCGATGGCACCATCAGTTCAGACTGGCGAAGCTGTGCATGAGATTTATAGAAATTTGGGATATTCAGCAAATGATATTGTGGTTGGGATACGAAAACTAGGTTTTGCAGCACAAGCTGGTCACCCGTTGTTAGGGAGTTCATATTATCCTCCAATAGCACAAAAAGCAGGTCTTGGGTGGATTGGAAAACATGGCTTGTTGATCACTCCTTGGTATGGGCCTAGATTTAGAATTGCGACTGTTTATACTAGCATTAAAAATCTTCCTTTTTTTGAAGGTGAAAATTCACATAAATGGATTGAAGATTTTTGTAGAACCTGTGGAAGGTGTATAGAAAAATGCCCAATGAGTGCAATTTTAAAAGAAAAAAAGGATAATCCTTCAGGTAACAGCACTTATATTGATCGAGAGAAATGTTTTCCGTATTTTATTAAAACAAGTGGTTGCAGTGTCTGTATCAAAGAATGTACATTCAACAATAATGAGTATAAAAAGATTAAAACTAATTTCTTGAAATAAAGATTTGTTTTTGGTCTAAATCAACTAAAACGAGGAGCGATTTGAGGAGAATAATGAGCACCCAAAATAAAGCAGAGTTAATATTAGACACTGCAAAAAAGATATTTTCTGAAAAAGGATTTTATAATGTTTCAACAAAAGAAATCGCAATTTGTGCAGATGTGAATGAAATTACAATTTTCAGAAACTTCAAGTCAAAAGAAAACTTGTATATAAAGGTGTTTGAGCATTTTTTTAACAAATCCAACTTTAATCCTGATAGTCTAAAGGATATCGATTCACCACATGAATATCTTTTGACACTTGGAAAGAAAATGATTTCGATGTTTTCACAAAATGTTGACCTAATAAGAATGGAGATCAAACGAGATATTTGGGTTGATAATCTTGAATTACCTTTGGCAACTTATTCGAAGATTGTTGCGGAGAGTGTAACTAGATATCTTTCCAAAAAACTCAGTCTTTCCCGAAAGAAAATCCGTGACATTCTCTCTGTGTATTTCGGGTCAATCTTTGGGATGTTTTTTAAAAAAACAATCTCAAAGGATACAGCATTTGATATAGATTTTGATTCATCAATTTTGTTTCTCGTGGATGCGTTGATAAATCAAATAAAGTGTGAGAGGATCAAGAATGGTAAATCATAGGCACAAGTATATAATTCAAAACCTTGACAGAGAGCACATAAAATGTATGATTTTGTTCCATGGGCCTGTGGCGCAGCTGGCAGCGCGTCTGCATGGCATGCAGAAGGTCAGGGGTTCGAATCCCCTCAGGTCCACCATCCTCTTATGACAGAAAAAAAGAAATCCACCACAATTAGAATTATTGGCGGAACCCACCGCGGAAGACGAATAAAGATAAACTCCGATTTCACAGGCAGACCAACAAAAGACCTTGTCAGAGAAGCGCTTTTTCATATTATTGGGCCAGATATTAAAGGAAAAGTTTTTTTGGATTTGTTTGCTGGAACTGGTGCAAATGGAATAGAAGCGGTTTCAAGAGGGGCAAAAAAATCTTGGTTGATTGATATGAGCATGGCTTCGATTCGAGTTTGTATGGCTGCCGTAAAAACTCTTGGTATAGAAAGACTTGTTGAAATCAAACGCTCTGAGGCCGGAAGATTCTTAAGCAAAGCTCAAAGGGACGGACTAAAGTTTGATATAATCTTTTCAGATGCACCATATGCCATGAAGTATGATGAGTTTGAAGAGATAATAAAACATGGAATTGCGTGCCTATCTGAGTTTGGTTATCTTGTTGTTGAAGTTGAATCTGATTCGGAGTATCCTGAAAACATTCTCAGTTTAAGGAGAACAAAGGTAAAACGGTATGGAAGAACAAAACTTTGTTTCTACGAGAGTGTTGTATCCGGGAACATTTGATCCACCAACACTTGGTCACACCTCGTTAATTAAAAGAGCGTCGAAGCTTTTTGGAAATGTTGTTGTTGCTGTTGCTGACTCCCCTGGCAAAAATCCTATTTTTAGTACCGATCAGAGAGTAGATATTTTTAAAGATATTTTTAAAGGCAATAAATCTGTAGAGGTAATTAAATTTAATAAATTGCTGGTGTCACTTGCGGCTGATTTAGGTATCAAAACAATCATAAGAGGACTCAGAACAGCTTCTGATTTTGAATATGAATACAAAATGGCTGTAACAAATGCCCTGGTTAATAAAGACCTTGAAACAGTTTTTTTGATGTCAGAACCCGAATATAGCTTTATTTCATCAACACTTGTCAAACAGGTTGCGAGGGGTGGTGGTGACATTTCACCGTTTGTCCCGCAAGAGGTGGTTGAGCTCTTTGAGAAAGGATGATAAATGGGAGTAATAAAAGATCTTGAGGAGATGAGGGATCTGATCATAAACTCAAAAAAATCCGCTTTTTCGGAAACTGTCATGATTCCACAAAAAAAGATTCTTGAGCTTCTTGACAGGATAATTGTCAATTTTCCTGTTGAATTTGAGGATGCCTCCGAGGTTATCAAACAGCGCGAGAATATACTTGAAAAAGCAAAAGATGAAGCTGAGAAGTTAAAGCTCTCTACAGATTCAACTGCTGCTGCTGAAAAGAAATCAAAAGAGATTCTTGATGAGACACAAGCAAAAGTTGAACAAATGAAAACCCAAGCGGTTGATTTTATAAAAAAAGTAATAGACCAAACCCTTGTTGAGATCAGAAAAACTGAATCAATACTAGAGGAAAGCAAGGAGGGTATCGAAGATGCCAATTTATGAGTACAGATGTCAAGATTGTGGAAAAGAGTTTAGTGAACTTGTAGAAATGGAAGCGGATAACCCCGACTGTCCATACTGTAAAAGCAAATCAACAATAAAGCTAATCTCTAAGATTGCCGGATCAAAATCTGGATGCGAGGGATGTGAATCATCCTCATGTAGTTCATGTGGGAGTGCATCATGATAGATAAAAAGTACAGAAATGATTTCCCTCTTTTGGCAACAGAAAATCCACCGATCTATTTCGATAATGCCTGTATGACTCTCAAGCCGAATGTCGTAATTGATGCAATCACAGAGTACTACAGAGAATATCCTGTTTGTGAAGGGCGATCTGGTCATAAATTGGCTTACAGAATGAATGATGCCATGCTTGCCTCAAGAAAGGCAATGCAGCGATATATTGGTGCAAAATCTCACAACGAGATTGTTTTTACAAAAAATACTACGGAATCAATAAATATTGTTGCCAATGGAATTGATTGGAAAAGTGGAGATGTGATGCTTGTTTCAGGAAAAGAACACAACTCAAATTTCCTTCCATGGCAACACCTAAGAAGTATTGGTGTGAAGGTTGTTGTTGTTGAACCTGGTGATAATGGTCTTTTTTCTCTTCAAAAATGGGAAGACGCAATAAAAACACATAAGCCAAGATTTCTGAGCTGTGTGATGACATCTAACCTTGATGGAGAGACTGCTCCGGTAAAAGACTTATGCAAAATCGCTTCAGAAAATGGTGTGATGACTTGCATCGATGGTGCGCAGGGTGCTGCACATCAGAGCTTTAATGTTCAAGAAATCGGATGTAACTTTTTGACTCTTTCTGTTCACAAGATGTGTGGACCAACTGGAATTGGAATCCTTTACGGAAAAAAGGATGACCTTGATAATCTGAATATGTTCTTAAGAGGTGGTGGAACGGTTCTTGATGTTTCATATGACCATGCGAATTTCCTTGATGCACCAAGAAAATTTGAAGCGGGACTTCAGAATTATGCAGGTATTATCTCTGTCAAACATGCTGTTGAATACTTGGAAAATATCGGTCTTGAAAATGTTCATAAGCACGAAATTGAATTAAACAAACACCTCCAGCTAGCACTCGAAAAACTTCCCGATGTTTCAATTATTGGCCCACAAAAGGCGGAGGACAGAGGTGGAATAACGAGTATCACTGTTAAAGATTTCAATGTTCATGATCTTTCTATGGCTCTTGATGATATGGTCAACATCATGATGAGGGCAGGAAGACATTGCGTGCATGGCTGGTTTAATAAAACTGGAATAGAGGGAACTCTTAGGGTTTCGACATATCTTTATAACACTATTGAAGAGATTGATGTGTTTACAGGCGCTTTGACAGAGTTGCTTTCTTAAGGAGTAAATCAATGAAGTTCAGGAGCAAGATAAGCCTATTATTGTCAGTTATTCTGGTTTTTAGTCTCGCCAATGTTGGTGTTTCGATAGCCAGATCTGATTTTTCATATGCTGGTTTGGTTAACCAAGTTAGTTTTGATTCTATCTCAAACTATGTCAAGACGATTTCATCCGACGAATTCCGTGGAAGAATGGAAGGCGATCCCGGTATAACTTTGGCTAGAGATTACATATCGGGTGAGTTTGCAAAAATGGGTCTAACTCCTGCTGGTGATGATGGAACTTATCTTCAACACTACAATGTTCCATTGTGGTATCCTGAAGCTCCTTTAAGATTTGATATAAGAGATGCTGATGGTGAAGCTCCTTTCGAGATGAAGTATCGAGAGGATTATAATATCTGTGTGGTTTCTGGTTCTGGAAAGACGGTGAATACTCCACTTGTTTTTGCTGGTTTTGGAATCACCGTGTCTGCCGAAGGTTTGGAATATGATGACTATAAAGATGTAGATGTTGATGGGAAAATTGCGGTAATTTTTAGACATGCCCCGATGTTTATTCAAAGCATGTTTGAGGAAAATGAATCCCTTTACAGTGTGATGTATTACAATACAAAGATCGCAAACGCCGTAAACCATGGAGCTGTTGGTGTAATTATCATGGAAAACCCTAAGCTACCTGAAAGAAATCAAAACAACATAAACATCAAACAGGGAACCGGATATAATGAGCGTGTGCCTTGTCTTTTCATGTCATATGATGGCTCAAAGAAATTGCTCGAAAATAACGGTTATACACCTGAAGAGCTTTTTGATTCTATTGATGAAATAAAAGCTCCAAATTCTTTTGCATTGAAAGATATAAAAGCAAGTATCGAAGTCAATATCAGAGTTGAGGAGAGTGTTGATACATCAAATGTTGTTGGGTATATCCCAGCATCTGATCCATTTGGTGCAAACCAAACGGTAATGATTACTGCTCACTATGACCATGTTGGAATTGATCCAATGGGTGAAGTCTACAATGGTGCTGCAGATAACGGTTCAGGAACTGCTGCCATGCTTGAGGTTGCAAGAGTTTTGACAAGCTCAGATATAAGAAGCAACATAAACATAGCCTTTGTTGCGTTTTCTGGAGAGGAAATTGGTCTTCTTGGTTCAACCCATATGGCAAACAATCCCCCATTCCCTCTTGAAGGTATGACAGTTTTAAACATGGATATGGTTTCTGGAAACCAGAATGCGGTTGCTTTTGGGTATGATTCAAGTCATACACATTTGTCCGGTATCTTCAAAAATTCCTGTTCAATACTTGGTGTGGATTATGTTTATTTCAATGCAAGCAATAATTCAGATCATGGTCCTTTTGCCCAGAAGGGTGTCCCGGCAGTTTTTGTCCTTGGTCGTGGACCACAGAAATATCATGTCCCAGATGATACTTTTGAAAATGTTTCAATTGAAGGAATTGAGCTTGTCGCACGTGTGATAACCCATATTGTTTCCAAAATGTCCGATCCGTTCTATCTGTTTGTTGATGGGCAGGATGAAGAAAAGATACTTGCAACAAATCCTGAATATGAGCTTACCGGTTATACTGGAAAAGGTTCAATGGTTTATGTCGGAGGAAGGGCAACAACTGCTTCCGCGAGCGGTTTGTTTAAGCTAAACCTAACACTGTCAGATGGTGATAATGAAATCACTGTAACATCAAACCAGGTCGGAACTGGATACAAGATTGAAAAGAAACTTGTTATAAACTATGAACCAAGACCAATGCTTTCGGTTTCGAAAGATATGCTAAATTTTGGATACATCCCAGATGAGCTTGGGAAAAAGAGCATATCGTTTGAGGTTGAAAATATCGGTGAGGGACCAATTGAAGGAACGATAAAAGCATGCTCGGATTGGATGACAATCACACCAAATGTTCTTGATCCCCAGCTAACAAAAGTTTCAGCAACTGTTGATATTTCCAAGGTGACAGACAGAGGACTGAACACCTGTATGTTAACAATTGATACAACAGGTGGTGTGGTTTTAATACCTGTAACCGTTGTATCCAGTAGCTCTCCGGTTATAGAGGTTGAATTAGAACCAGAAAGCAATTCGGTAATAATTGCTGGCAGTACCCGTTCCATAAAAAATAAGTTGATCGCAACTGATTTTGGTTTCCTTTATCCATCATCGGTTATCTCTATGGCTTTTGGTCTTGATATTTCTTCCGATGGAAATCAGAGAACAATCGTTGCGGGTGACAAAATCGTTAGACTGTGGTTGGGTTCAGATGTTTCGGTGATTGGTCATAGTCCGTTTAAGCTTTCATCCCCTGTGGTTGAAGCAAGCAATGGAGATGTTTATCTACCAGGAGAGCTGTTGATTGAACTTGGAATCCTTATCTCTATTGATGAAGAACCTGAAGTTCACACGTTGACTTTGGATATTGAAGAGTTAAAAATATCTATTTCCATAGTGGAGGATTTGGAATCATATAAAATTGAATCCAATCGAGAAGTTGAGTGCAAAATTGAAGTTGATGAGGACTGGTTGATATGTTATCCAAATACTTTGAACACTGAGGTTTCTGATATCATCAATGTTTGGGTGGATGAGTCAAAGATCGAGCCAGACAAACAATATAGGGCAAATCTGATTGTTAGTTCTGGAGCGGTCGAGGCAAAACTTCCTGTTGGGTATTTTGTAAAAAGTAACAAAAAGATCATTGAAGTTCAAATCGATTCAAAAGATGCAAAAGTAAATGGCGAAGATTACAACTTAGAAAACCCGCCGTTTATTCATATTGATACAACTATGGTGCCATTTCGATTTATTGGAGAAGCATTTGGTGCCGATATTAAGTGGGAAGCTGATTCGAGAACAGTTATTGCTGTTCTTGGAAAAACTCTTATTGAGATTCAGATAGACAATCTTGAAGGCAAGATTAACGGCACAAAAACTAAACTTGTGAGGGCTCCAATGATAGTTGAGGGAAGAACTTTTGTCCCATTTAGGTTTGTTGGAGAGGCCTTTGGTGCCGATGTAGAATGGATCCCTGAAACAAAAGGTGTGAAGGTTACTCTTGATGAAGATGGAAAAATCCGAAAACCTGAATTAGATAAAAGTGATATTATGCTTGAATGGATTGATGCAGAAGATGGTGGACTTGCCCCGTGGGAAGAAGTCAGCCTAGATGATAATGATAGCAACGTTGTAATCGATTCTTTCGAGGTTATTGGCGACAATATCGAGGTCACAAAAGTTGATAGTGATTCTGTTAAGGTAACTTCTGTTTATTCTGCAGATGGATTTTTTGGAAAAAACTATGTTTTAATTTCGACGAATAATGGCAGATTGATATGCACCGTTGATGTAAATATATATCCAAAGGGTACAATCTTTTTTGACAGCAGCGAAACAAAAACTTGGTATATCAACGGACAGATTCAAACAGATAAGATAATAGGCATTGATGGTTTGGTCTCTACAAATTCTGATAAAATCATTTCAGCCGTTGGTGGCTCATATGGATTTGATTCAGTGGCAAAAGAACTGTCAATTTTTGTTGATGGAAAAAATCTAAGATTAAACGTAGACAATGGTGATTTCTTGTTGAACGATGAACTCATGAATTGGAAGTTTGATTTTGAGGTTATGAATGAAACCAATGTCTATCTTCCATGGACTGTGTATTCACTTGCTTTTGGATGGCAGATTGGTGAATCAACTGATGGAAAAACCGTATCGATGATTGGAAAAAAGGAGACAGATTCATTCCTGATTACTGACAAAAAAAGTTTTGATCTTGTGTATTCCGAGTCAGTGTTTTCCTACAAAATGGATGATTTCTCGTGCCCAGTTTATCCAATGAAATCAGGTAATGTTTATAATTCAACAGATGATGAAGAAAACTTCAAGCTCTATTGTTTTTTTGATACAAGTGATGAAAGCTCTGCTTTGATTCCATACATCGAATCTATTCACGACAGGTATTTTGGCAAAGGTCTAAAAACATATCTTGTATCAGCCGAAATCCCAACCGATACATATGTGGAAAGCTTTTTTTCAGGAAACAGGATTATCAAAGAAAATCTCGCTAAAATGTCACTTACAAATGTAACAACCCCTATCATTTTTGATACGGTTGGTCAGGTATGTTCAGAGTTCCCTGGCTCTGAGTTTCCAAGGATTTATGTTGCTGATAATGACAACAAACTTGTTTTTTGGCTTCCACAGTATTCATCTGATCAAATGCTTTATTTAGAACAGGCGATTATCAAGATTATTGATGGGTATGGGTTTATTCCTCCAGATATCGACTCGATAAATATTTCAAACTCTGGTGGTAAGGCTGGAAGCGGAAGAGTCACATCAAGTTCATCTGCAATTACTGTTTTAAATGGCGCTTTCGATAAATCTCCAGCTAAAGTTGCTCTAAGCTTTAACCCTGATGAAATCAATTGGAATAAGAGTTATGAATCTTTTGAAGTTACTCTTCTAGGTAACTCAAATTCGGTTCATTTACCTATCAGGTGTTGGAACATTGGTCTTGACCAAACACTTACCTCTTTTCATGATGGTTTGGATGAGATTAAGATTGATGGTTTAGTTAAACCTCTTCCGGAGAAGTGTGAATCGGGGGATGAACCCTATGGACCAATCGGATTGATTTTAGAATCAATTGGTTCAAATGTTATTTTTCCATCATCAAACTCTGTAAGGATAATCTCCGGCGGAAATGATGTGACATTTGATCTTGGAAGTAAATTTGTAAATGATTCCGGCAGAGAGATTGAATTCTCAAAAACCTTTGAGATGATTGGTGGGTTTCTTTATGGTCCTGTAAAGCTTCTCGCTGAGTTTACTGATTCGACAATTTCACAGTTTGATGATGCAACAGTTATTATTTCTAAAAAAGTTAAAGGTAGTGTGACAGAACCAATTCTTGAGGTTGATTCAACAAGAATCCAGATCAATGATTTTCAAGATAGGCTTGGTGGTTACAGGCCTGCACCAAATTTTAATCTGAGAAACTACCCGTTATCTGAAGGTGGAAAAACAGAACTTGAAGAGATTGTTTCCAGAGATAACGTTGATCTTGTGTTGATTGATATCTGGGCAACATGGTGCCCCCCATGTAAAATGGGAATGCCATACATTGAGCGATTACATCGATTATACAAAGACAATGGTTTGTATGTGATGGGTGTTATTACTGATGCTGAGGGCATAACTGATGATGATATTTTGGATACCCTTGAAAGCGATTCCAGAATAAAAACAAATCTTAAGAAACTTGGTTTAGATAAGATTACGTATCCAATGGTTTATGATGACAAACCTGAAAAAACTGCTCAGATTGCATATGAGGCGAAATCAATTCCGAGACTTGTTCTTGTTGACAAGAACATGCAGTGGGTTCACACCGAAATTGGCTTTTGGGAGCAGGGAGTTCGAAATCTCGAATACAAGATTCGAAGGATTCTTGGAATTGAGGAAAACGCAAAAATCCCAGAGGTAAAAATTTCTAATGGTGGTGTAGGTGTGTTGAGTGGTACAGTTTCAGTTGATCTTCCATATATTAAACCATCTATAAATGATTTTGAAACCGGTGACGAAATATCCCTGACTTTTGAAATTGGATTTGATACACCATTGGTTCCAGAGAGAGGATTCGTAACAGTTGAGTCAAATGGTGGGACAAGGCTGATCCCAATTGAATACAATCCATTTAGAGAAAATGCTAATCTGGAAATACTCATAGACACTAAAGATTTCACCGTTGAGATCAACAACCATGATACAGGTGTTCTAATAGAATCACGAGCTGATGGGACATCAATATTGGTTGATGCATCTGCCTTGTTGTCTGTTCTTGGGGGAGAGTTGAAAGTGCTTCCCGATAGGAAGAGGTGTGTGGGAAGGTTTGAGGTTTGGGACTTGAGCCTTGCACATGATGAAAACGAAATACATGCAGGTCTCGAAAGGTTTAAAGCAAACAAGCCTGTGATTATAGAAGGTTCAAAGGTGTTTGTTGAGTTTGAATCGATTTGTGAGATAATCGGCGCTTATTGTGAGCCCAAAAAAGGGAAAGATAAAATCTATTTGGAGTATACACCATGACAGAAATTCCAGATGAAGCAGAATTTGTAATTGATATCCTTAAGGGAAATGGCAAGATGGAGACAAAAGAGATTGAAGCTGAAATCAAGGCTCAAGGCATAGCCTGTGATGATGCAGCTGGTAGATTTCTTCCTTCATTAAAGGCACAGGGTTTCATCAAGGGCGAGTTTAAAAACAGAACTTGGCTCTGGTGGGTGGATGAAAACGCTGAATGATCGAATCTCGAACTTACCAAAAGAACCCGGAGTTTATCTTTTTAAGGATTCTGATGGAAAGGTAATCTATGTAGGAAAGGCGAAGTCTCTCAGGGATAGAGCCACCTCGTATATTAATCCTTCTGATCAGTCTCCAAAGGTAAAAGCAATGGTCTCTCATGCAAGAGATATTGATTTTATTGTCACGAACTCTGCCCATGAAGCTTTGGTTTTAGAGAACAATCTTATAAAGCAATATCAACCCCATTACAATATTCTGATGAGGGACGATAAAGACTATAGCTATCTTGTCGTAACAAAAGAAGCATTCCCGAGGCTTCTTCGAACAAGAAACAAAGAGAGTCTTTCTGGTCATTTTTTTGGACCAAATACAAAGGGTGGTAGCTTCAAAATAAATATGAGGACTTTGAGGCAATACTACCCGGTAAGAACATGCAAACTTATTTTGCCGGAACAAAAATCGAGACCATGCCTTGATTATCATATTGGAATATGTTCTGCTCCATGCAACGATTCAATATCTCAAGATGAGTATAATGAGATCATTTCGGAACTCCTTCTTCTACTTTCTGGAAGATATAAAAAACTTGAAAAAACTCTCATCAATCAAATGGAAGCAGCTTCTGCAAAGCTGAAATTTGAAGAGGCTGCCAGATACCGCGAGTCGATAAACCAGCTTCATTTTATTATGGAATCACAAAGAGTTGTCTCAGATGAAACAATCGATAGAGATGTTTTTGCAGTTGTTGGGACAAATGAGAGGGCGTGTGTTGAGTTTATGAAGGTTCGATCGGGTCGGTTGATTCTTCATCAACATTTTTTTGCAGGTTCAAATTTTGGCTCAACCCTTTCAGAGTATCTCGGTACTGTTATGGCTGATTTCTATAGTACAAGCGAAGGATCGGATATCCCAAGCGAGATATTGGTTTCGAACCATCCTGAAAACGAAAGGGAGTTGCTCGACTTCATCAATGAAGCACGAACCTTTAAAAGGAAAATCAAAATAATTCAACCCAAGCGTGGCGATAAGGTGAAGCTTGTTGAGATGGCAAAAACAAATGCTGCTCATCATCTTGCAGAAATCCACAGAAGGGAAAAGATTGCGGTTGGCAATAATGCTGTTAATGAGTTAAAAAAACTTCTGGGTTTAAAAAAACTTCCAGTTTTGATTGAGGGATATGATATTGCAAATATCCAGGGAAAATCCGCAGTAGGCTCGCAGGTGACCTTTAAAGATGGAAGACCTTTTAAGAAGGGCTATCGTATATATAAGATAAAATCAATCGATACTCCAAATGATTATCAAATGATGGAAGAGGTTTTATCAAGAAGAAAGAATAGATGGGAAGACGAAGATTTTGCTGAAAAACCAAATCTTTTGGTTATCGATGGAGGAAAAGGTCAACTTGGTGTAGCTGAGGATATATTCAGGGATGTTGATGTTGAGATTATTTCTCTTGCAAAACAAGAAGAGTTAGTCTTTGTTCCTGGAAAAACCGAACCCATCAGGCTTGAAGAAAATGGATTCGCTTTAAGGCTTTTAAAACAGATTCGTGATGAGTCTCATCGGTTTGCTGGGAAACACTTCCGAATCCAGCATAAAAAGAGGTCAGGGCTTGATAAAAAATCCAAATAAGCTAAAATTGTGGACTGTGAAAAAACTATCAGTGATACTTCTTTTGTTATTCATTTTGGGTTGTAACCAGGCATCCTCTGATATGCTTGTGGTTGTCCCAAGATTGGTGAATCTGAATACTGAGACAGCAAATAGAATTGCCAGTGAGTTTGGGATTACACTTGAGGTTATTGAGGAGAAGTATTCTGAGTATGTGCCAAAAGGAAGCATCATATCTCAAACGCCGATTGAAGATGAATTAATTAAGAGCTCTAGACCAGTATCGATTGTTGTTTCAAAGGGCAGGGGTAAGTCTGAAATGCCGAATCTTGTTGGTATGAGTTTCTATGAAGCACAAAAAAAGATAATAAGTGAGCGTTTAAAACTTGGCAGTATCACCGAGGTTGAATCCACCAGTAATGTCGTTGGTGTTATTGAGGATCAGTTCCCAGCACCAGGGGCAATGGTTGGAAGAGATACACCTGTTAATTTGGAAATTGCGGTCACCTCGTACTCTGTTATGCCTGACCTGATTGGGCTTACTCCGGAAGAGGCAGTTGAGCTAATTGGACAATCTGGTTTTAATGCTGAACGGATTCGTCAGAAATACATAACAGATATGTCAACTTATTCATCAACTCCGGGCGGATATGTTGTCAGACAAGACCCTGAGGCCGGGATGAGGGTTGATTCTGAGAATCCAATAGATCTTTATATAAAACCATGACAAAGTTAGCTCCTTCAATAATGGCTGGAAATCATCTTGATTTTCAGGGAGAACTGCAGTTGATTGAGAAATATGCAGATGTCGTGCATCTTGATGTCATGGATGGTCATTTTGTTCCAAACCTTGGATTATGTATTAGGACATGCGAGTATCTCTGCAAAAGCGCAAAAATTCCATGTTGGGCACATTTGATGGTGACAAATCCACAAGATTATGTAAAGCGATTTGGGAACATGAAATCGACTGCGTTTGTATGGCATATCGAATGTGATATTAACCATATGAGGATGATTGAAGAAACAAAAGGATTGGATATGCTCGCAGGTGTTGCGATTTCACCTGCTACTGATGTGTCAAAGCTAAAAGATGTATCAAAGGAAGTTGACATTATAACGGTTATGGGTGTCGTACCTGGAAGGTCAGGACAGAAGTTTATACCTGAGACCTTTACTCGAGTTAAAGAGATTCGTTCTCTTCCTGGGTCATTTGTTCTTGAGGTTGATGGTGGTGTGAATATGGAAAATGTACAAAAGCTTGTTTATTCTGGTGCTGATGTTTTGGTTTCAGGCTCGAGCTTTTTTAATTCAGATGATGAGAGAAAAAAGAGATTATCCAATTTTGTAAGAAGTTTAAGGAGATAAAAGATAATGAAAAAATCAATATTGTTGATGTTATCAATTGTTATGGTTTTGTCGATCGTTATGGTTTCTTGTGGTGGAGAAACCTATCGATATGAAGGAACTGTTCGAGATGGATTTACACACAAAGCCATAAAGGATGTCGATGTTACATTTGACGGAACAACTGCAAAAACAAATGATGAAGGAATGTTTGCTTTTGAGGGGATAAATGCAGGCGAGTATGAAGTGAAAATCTCCAAAGAGGGATATGAAAATATCCTTTTTACTGTGAAGATTGAAAAAGATTTCTTTGAAGAGGTAGTTCTTTTGCCTTCAGATTCTGCGGATGAGAATTCCTCTGATAATTCTCCTCTAAATGAAAATAAACCAACTGAGTATCCTGACCCAATTCCACCAGGAGAACTTCTAAGTTCCGTCCCTGGATTGAAATTTTTGACCGGTATTTCAAATTATAAAGCAAATATTGGAATTGCTCCAGAATCTGTCACGACTGAAGAACTCCTTACTATCTATGTCAGTGGAAATAGACAAAAAATTGTACATAAGAGTCCTTCTGATGACGTTGAAATATCAGAGATTCTCGACGGGGACACTGTTTACATGTACGACCCCCAGTTTGATGGATGGATGAAAGAGACAATTGAAGGACTCCAGAGTGAAACCCCCACACAGATGATTGAAACATACTTTGAAATCATAAATAGCGTATTATCAATGGATGGTGTACAGGTTTCAAAGCTTGAACCGATCTTACTTCATGAAAAATCTTATGATAGGTTTTATATCTCTGGTGTTGCAGAAAACGTAAAACAGTCTTTCAACGGTGAAGTTTATGTTGATGATGGAATTGTGATGGGGTTTGATGCAAAGATTGCCGATGGCAAATATAGCAATCGACAGGAGCCAATTTACCTTCTTTTGTCGGAACTTGGAAATGTCGGAACAATCGAGCTTCCCACAAACGTAAAAGAGTTTGATATGTCTGAACCAATTGAAATGCCTGAACCAGTTCCAGTTGACCCATCCCAGATTCCACCAATCTCAGAAACAGAAAAAGATAGATAAGAAAAGATTCTACAGGTCAAAAAAAGGGTGCCAAAAGGCACCCTTTTTTATTTTTGTATGACTTAAGTTTTTTTATTCGCCTGATATTGTTGAGTG
The DNA here is from genome assembly GCA_963674785.1 of Caldisericia bacterium. GTDB lineage: Bacteria > Caldisericota > Caldisericia > JAAYUI01 > JAAYUI01 > JAXGMQ01. The sequence goes on along the minus strand of OY771555.1, from coordinate 1,808,335 downwards.
TATCTTATCAGATAACTCCAACGCTTGATCCATCGGTCTTTGCCACATGTTTCGTCCAAAGATAAATCCCATAACACCAGCGGAAAGAGAGTTTTTAACCTTAAGAAGAAGCTTTTCATCCGAAATCTTTGACCCACCAGAGACTATCACACCAGCTTTTCCTGCGGATTCAACGATTCGTTTCATCATCGTTATTTCGTCATCTTTAAGATTTTTGTATTTATCTGGTTCTCCGGATGATTCGACTGTTGGGTAATTCAATTTGATTACGTCAGCACCAAGTTCGAGTGCAAGCCTTGAGGCGTAATCAATTGCATAGAGTGAGTTTTTTCCGCCTTTTGCTTCGACTGCTTTTCCTCTTGGATATGACCAGACAATCAGTGGCATTCCGAATCTGTCGCATTCAGCCCTAACGTATGAGAGTTGGGCAATATCGTCGTCTTGTCTTGGAGAGCCAACATAGAGTGTGTAACCAACGGCGTCTGCTCCGATTTTGACAGCATCTTCAACAGAAGATGTAAGTGGTGAAAATGCGTCGTCATCAGAAGGTATATTTGTTTTGCCATTGACCTTCAGAACCAATGGAACGAGTCCAGCAAACTCACTTAAGTACCTTTGAGCAAGCCCAATATGAACAGCAATTGCAGAGTAGTTGCCTTCGAGAGCGAGCTGAAATTGGTACCTGGGGTCTTTTGACTCAGGGTTTGCCATGAAGTCAATTGGGCCGTGTTCTACTCCCTGGTCAATCGGGAGAATTAAAAGTTTACCATTTCCTGGGCCATGTTCGAATGCCATTCTGACCATTCGAACAAGTTTTCCTGTTGAAAGAGTGCTAAAATCCATCTTGATTCTTTCTACCAGATCTTAAGGTTTGAAGCCTGAGGGAATAGTGCTTTTTGTACTAGATTACCTGGGATTGCGAACCATAAGATTCCAATAATTATTATTGCAACAATAATTGGTATAATCACTGCAATAATGGCTTTGCCCCATTTATAATCCATAAGGAATTTTGTTTCGAAGTAAAATGCGATAAGAGAAAGAATGTTAACAAGAAGGTTTTGCCCCCTTAGGAACAGTGCTAATACAATATTTGTACAGAACCAAATCAATGCAAGATAGAAAACTCTTCCTAAATCTCTGTGTGTGGGTTTCAGAAGTTTTACTGAAATATAATTTCCGATTGCAAATGCAAGCATAATAACGAAAAACAATACTACTGCGCCAAACATCCAGTTTCCTGCTTTACCAGGAAATAAGGCTGCGTTCTCAAATATTGCTAAATTATAATTAATCATAAAACACCTTCCTTTCGAGTTCCTTGATTTTATCTGAGAATCGAAAATCTTCAAGACTTGACATCATGGAGTTTGAGAATTATTAAAACTAATATGAATATGATGAGAAAAGTTTTTAATTACGAAGTTTCAGTTGACTGGGAAAAGGAATATCAGGGTTTTCTAAATGGTGACTTTGATAAAATTCAGGTTGCTTGCCCAAAAGAATTCAATGGCCCTGGAGGGATTGTTACCCCAGAGGATATGTTTGTGGCAGCAAATGCAATCTGCATTATGACGACGTTCCTCGATTTTATAGGTAAAACAAAGATAAAGCTTATATCCTATAAATCTAATGCAGTGGGTTCAATGGAGTTCATCGATGGGTTTTTCAGAATTTCTCAAATTGTGATCAAAGTAAAAATCCAAGTTGATGAACAGAAGAATGTTGAAAGAACAGAAAGGCTACTGAGAAAGGCGTGCGACATATGCCCAATCGGAAAATCCTCAATCAGTGATATCGTTCTTGAACCAGAGATTTTGAGTCGAGACTAGTCTTTGCTGTCAAGATGATCAAGAAATGGAAATGGATTATCCTTTTCAAGTAATGCTTGAAAATTGAAATCCTTGAATCCGGTTTCGATCATATCAACTATATTCCAGAATGCTCTCATGTGCATTCTGAATCTTCTCTCACCATAGACCCTGGCGTTTTTGTTTGTAACAAGGAAAGGCCAATCCGAAGATTGAGACAAAAGTAATTCCCTTTGAAGCTGATTCAGGTAGTCTTTGTTCGTGGTTTCGTTCTTTGTAAGGTCAAAGTATTTTGAAGCCATCGTTCCTAATTCTTCCCACATCCAAGTTACCGCTGGTCTATCCCACGCCCTTAGATCAGCATCTTTTCCCCAACTACAGACCTCGGGTCTGATAGAATCAATTGAGTCTTTATTGACTTGAGAGATAACGCTTTTTGGGGTGCAAAGCGTTATTTGTTCAGATTCATTTTCATGTAGTGCGGTAATTACACCCCTGAGCCAATCGATGCCTTCAAACCATGTGTGCCCTAAGACTTCTGCATCCAGCGAAACCAAAACGAACTTATCCTTGGTTTCCTCGTTCATTTCATTAACTCTACTCACAAAGTCAGTAACATGTTCAGATATTACGGTTTTGCTCTCATCAGGATTAAATATCTCTTTGTTTGGGAGGGTGACTTTTGAACCGGTCTTTTTCCAGTATCTATTTCCAGAACGTCTATACCTCTTTTTGTACTCACGATATCTTGTATCGCTTGGGTATCCGTTTTCTGATGACCAGATCATTTTTGAGAGATTCCACTGTCGAGAGACAGAAATGATGTCTGTGTTGCCAAGTTTGTATGCTTTGAACGATTCGTCAGTTGTTGCACTGCTGCCAAGAAAGATAAATTTTACTCCAGCGTCCCTCAGGTCTTCCTCAAGTCCCAGTTTGTAAGCACATTCAGGAAGCCAGAAATAATTTGGTGTGATATCTAATCTGTGTTTTAGTGTCTGCATTCCTATTTTGATTTGTTCATCAATCGACTTTTTTGAAAGAAGGGGTAGTATTGCATGAGTCGCAGAAGATGCCCCGATCTCTATTAATCCAAGTTTTTCAAATTTTGAAAACTCGGTGATTATGTCTTTTCCAATTTTTGACCAAAACTCAGAAATTCGAGTCAAATGATTCGATTTACTTTCTGCTAAAGCTTCCAGATTTGACCAACCCTTTTTTCTGAAATCCAGGCAATCCATTTTTGTAAGCTTTATTCTGTTTTCGAGATATTTATCAAAACCTGCTCTGATATACTCATCAGATAGTTGCTCGAGTAATATCGGAGAAATCGATATAGACAAGACATTCCTTACGTCTATTTTTGAAAGGTCTTCCAAAACCATCAGTAACGGAATGTATGATTCGAGCATTGACTCATAAATCCATTCTTCTCCGTATGGCCAAATACCACGCTTCCTTACGTAGGGTATATGACAATGCAGGGCTATCATTAAATTGATCATTACATTCCTCCTTTCTGATGTTTCAGCCTTGAAACGAAAATCCAAACCGATTGTTGTGTTTACGAGTAAAAAAGTGAAAATAATCGATTGAATATGTCTAACGTATAGTATAGCATATTTTTTCATATTTCCAAGTGAGCTTGACATAGACAGCATAAAATCTATTATCTATACAAAAGCAAGGAGAGATGAGAATGTCTAAAGATAAAGATATTAAAGAATCACTAACTTTTGATGATGTCCTTTTGTTACCGAAATATTCAGAGGTTATTCCCTCTGAGATTGATGTTTCAACGAAGCTTGGGTCTCTTTCCTTGAATATACCACTTGTATCTGCCGCAATGGATACCGTCACTGAGGTTGATCTTGCAATTGCTATTGCAAGAGAGGGTGGACTTGGAATTGTTCACAAAAATATGTCTATAAGTGAACAGGCATCACAGGTTGACAGAGTCAAGCGCTCTGAATCGGGAATGATTACAAATCCAATAACAATTGGTCCAGACAGATCGGTTAGATCTGCAAATGAATTAATGGCAGAGTATTCGATAAGCGGTGTCCCAATTACAGATGAATCTGGTAAGCTTATCGGAATACTCACAAATAGAGACCTTCTTTTTGAGGATAATTTTGATCAGCCCGTTTCAAACCTCATGACAAAAGATAATCTGGTTACTGCTCCCGAGGGCACATCTCTTGATGACGCGATCAAAATTCTTCATAAGCACAAGATTGAGAAACTTCCAGTTGTTGATAAAGACTATAAATTGAAAGGTTTGATAACAATAAAGGATATTAGTAAACGAGTTAAGTATCCAAATTCTGCAAAAGATGGATCTGGAAGATTGATTGTTGGTGCTGCAATTGGTGCATCAGGCGATTTCCTCGAAAGAGCTACTGAGCTTGCAAAATCAGAAGTTGATGTGATTGTTGTTGATACTGCACATGGACATTCAATAAACGTTATTAATGCTGTCAAAGAAGTAAAATCGAAATTTCCAAAGATTAACGTTGTAGGTGGAAATGTTGCCACACCAGAAGCCGTTGAGATTCTTGCTGATAATGGTGCCGATATTGTAAAAGTTGGTATTGGACCTGGTTCAATCTGTACAACAAGGGTTATTGCTGGGATTGGCGTTCCTCAATTGTCTGCAATAATGGATTGTGCCGAAGCCGCTGCGAAAAAAAGTATCGATATCATCGGAGATGGTGGTGTGAAGTATTCTGGTGATATCGTAAAAGCTCTTGCTGGTGGAGCAAATGCTGTTATGATAGGTTCCCTTTTTGCTGGCGCAAAAGAAAGCCCAGGTGAGTCGATTTTATACAAAGGTAGAAGATATATCGTTTATAGGGGAATGGGTTCGATAGGAGCCATGAAAAAGGGAAGCAAAGACCGTTACTTCCAGCAGGATGTTCGTGATGAACACAAACTTGTCCCCGAGGGAATTGAAGGAAGAGTTCCCTACAAAGGACCATTACAGGATATTGTGTATCAATTGGCTGGTGGGCTCAAATCTGGAATGGGTTATATCGGTGCAAAAAATATCGAGAAACTTAGAGATAATGCGACATTTATAAAAATCTCAAACGCTGGATTGAGAGAGTCTCATCCACACGACATTCAGATAACAAAAGAATCTCCAAACTATGAGGTACAGAATTGATACCAAGTAGACATTCACAGATAATTAAATCTCTTCAAAGCATACTTACCACAGAATTTGATGTGAAAGCAATTTTTCTTTCGGGATCACTTGCAACCGAAACAAATGATGAGTTATCAGATATTGATTTCAATGTTGTGACCAAACACGGAGATGTAGATAGTCTTTTTTCAAGACTTCCACAGATGGTCTCAGAAATCGATAAACCACTCTTTTCTCTACGAACCAAACAAACATCTCATTCTGCAATCTTTGTTTTCTCTGACTTGATTGAGCTTGGAATTACTGTAATCGATGAGAAAAATCTCAATCCGTCCCCAGTTTATGAAAATATAAAACCCCTTATTGATAACGATTTTCTTATCGAAAGACTTATTGCAGAATCAAGAGACTTACCTAGCAAAGCCAGAATAGACACCCTATTAAGGTTAGAGTCGTTATTTCTTTGGGGGACATTAGCAGTAAGAAAAAGGATTTTGAGAGACAGTGTCTGGGATGCTCGAGATGGTGTTGATAAACTTAGGTTGATTATTATTCAGATGATTGATTTGAGAGAAAAAACACTGTTGGGGTATAAGTCAATTGAAAAAAGACTTACTTCCTCTGAGTTATTGAAGCTTTCTAAGACTGCTTTCGCATATGATAAGGATGCTCTATTATCATCACTTTCAATGTGTTTTGATATTTTTGAAAACCTTCGAGATGACCTGTTTGCAAAGTATGACTTAAAACCAAATAAAGAGAGTACTGAGGCTGTAAAAAAATCAATCAGTAACTTCAGGTAGTGATTCATATCTGACTATCGCTGACCTTGTTTTTGAATCCCACACTACATCACAGGATAGCGCTTCGCTTATAAATCTTAGTGGAACAAATGTTCTACCATTTTTTATCTCTGGAGGAGCGTCGAGATTCAGGTTTTTTCCATTTATGTTTGAATTGCTGCTTCCGATCCACATCTTGATTGTTGTTCCATTTTTTGAAATATCGACCCTTTTTTCAGTTTGATTCCAGGAGACAACAAAATCTAGTTGTTCTGCGATAAACCTTATTGGTACAAGCGTTCTACCGTTATTGTTAATGTAGGGGCTTGCATCGAGAGTTCTGCACTTCCCGTTTGTCCAAGCAGAGCTTTCATTGCTATGGAAAGCCAGCTCTTTGATAGTTGTTTTCTTGATTCGTCTTTTGATCATAAGGTAGCGATTAAATTCATCCTCAATCTTTAGTTCAATATCTGTGAAGAGACTGTTTAATTCAATATTTGTGTTATAGAACCCCTCAGAGTCAACTGGGATTGGTTTTCCATTTATATACAAAATTGTCCCGATTGTCGTAGCACCTTTCAGAGTAAAAATATCTTCACCTATGTTTAAGTCAGCATCAAATTCAAAATTACTCTCGATACCCGTATGAATGAAGAAATCCGATATATCAGGATCAATCTTTCTGACATTTACAAGCGAATGTGGAAGAGATGAGAAGCTATGCTCCCTTCTTCCGTCATCTTTGTTTGATTGAATAATAAGAGAGGAGATGGCGAACTTTTGGCTACCCTCTTCAGTTGGGCAAACTCCTTTAAAGCAAAACGAAAGAACGATACCGGTATTTGTTATTCCGTAGGTGTCAACATTCCTGTCAAAGCTAAAAACAAGATCTGAATACCCGGGTCGATCTACAATCGAAATCGAATCGGGGCACCGGTAGTCTTCGGTTACGATACTTCCAATTCGGTAACCGACATACTCAAAACAGTTTGAATCGTAGATTAAAGTTCCTGCTAAACTGTCAATTGGTTTAGTCGGTTCAACTATCAAATCCAGCCAAAACTCGTGATTTTGGGTGACGAGAGTATAGTCAGGAACAAGTTTAACATTTGATGTTTGAGCAGGAGGAATTATCTTTAGTCTTAAGGTTTCCCCGCCTTCATACTCACCTGCCACACAGCTTATGTTGAATTCATAATCTCCTGGCTTGAGAGTTATTGAGGTTTCAATATCTATTCTGAAAGAATCGCCTGGAACGAGATTTTTTGATGGGAGGATGAATTCAATCCCATTAATCCTTGGTGAAATATCGAGTGTGAGGTTTTCTGATGCGTTGACATCACCGATTTCTAAATCAAAGAAAGACTTTTCACCAGAAGTTACTTTTAGAGATTGGGGATTGAGGATAAGGGGTATCTGTTTTACGGATTTTGGGGGATCAAGTTTCATTGTTGGGTCACCGAGAAGAATGAATGAATATATGTTTTGGAGAGTGTAATCAGTATTACTGATATTGCTGAACTGATAGTAGTAATCCCTCAAAGTGGACATTAGTGACCAGCCGAGAGTTGCTCCCTCAACATAATATTTTGTCAGGTTGTATGAAATTGCCTGATTTCCGCCATCTTCTTTGGATTTCCAGCCTGATGCAAAATAATTTAATGCACTTCCTCCTATGTAGGCCGCTGTTCCTGACCTTAAGAATGAAGTTGCGACAGAGTCAATTCCGGTTGCAATATAGGCAGTTGAGCAGGCTGTACCAATAACAACACCACAGTTGATATCGATTGAGGAAATCTGTTCTGATGAAAAGAGTGTTTCGATAAGTATTTCTTTCTCAGATGATGCACTGGTGTTATCAGCTCTGCCGTTATTGTTTACGTCTTTTCTCCATCTTTTTCTCAGAACTGTTGTTTTGGTACCGTGGGCAAGGAAATTCACCATTCCAAATTCATTCTCAGAAAGTGCTGTTAGAATATTTGATGAGTTCAGAGCTCGGTCTGTTTGGGATTTTTCATCCATACCCAGGGAATCATTTTCGAAAATCCTGAATCTTGAGAAATTATTTTGTGAAAGAATCTCATCCCAAATAACATCATGCATTGTTGCACCATCGGTATATGAGTTTGATGGATTTCCGTCTTCGTCATCAAAAAGATATATCGCACCAATTTGAAGAGCTCTTCGTTTGTTCGATGACTCATCATAACTGATCACCTGTTCCACCCATGACTCAACAATCTTTGAGTCTGAGAATGGAACTCTACCAACTGAGATCTGAGGATCGATTGGTACATTATCTATAGGCTCACCCAAAAGACCGTTATCGTTTGTATCCCAATCCTGCCCAAGAACAGAATAATAGATGTCCGTATAAACGATCCCTGGTTGATTCTCTTCAATATCTTCCGCACCGTTTGATGAACAGAGTTTTGCCTGCGGGATATCTTTGTAATCACCAACAATCAGGAGATATGATAGACCCCATTCCTGATAGTTCTCGTTGAGGTAATCCCAAAGGCTTTCAGATTTTGATTTCGAAGAATCGGTGTGAATTTTGTCAATGGTTATTATTTTTGCCCTGAAACCCTGTTCTGTCCTGTGATTGACAAGAGGTTGAATTGCATCAATTAACTTTGTTGTTGTAACGACGAGGAAATTAAATTTTTCGTCAGCATTAGCCTCAATATCGACAGTTACAAAAATTATAACTATTACTAGAATCAGGGTTACAGCACGTTTGATCATTGTTCTTTATGATAAACCTTAATTTTTTTCAGTCAAATCTAAAAACGGATTGACACAAGATGTATCAACCCGTTTTCTTGTTGTTTCATGTATAATACTAACTAATAAGCTATTCGTTCCATTATTATAATTTTTTCTTCAGCTTGATACTCAACTTCGCAGCCAAGGCTTTCAGCAACAAATCTCAATGGAACAAATGTTCTACCGTTTACGATTTCGGGTTCTGCATCAAGTGTAATAAGATCGTTACCAACAAATGCAGTTTTTGAACCAATCTGCATTATGATTGAAATCTGCCCAAGTCCGTCGTCAAGTGATACCGCAACAGTTCTGTCCTCTGGGAACCATTTCACTGTTGCCCCGAAACCCTGAGAGATTGCTCTGATTGGAACCATAGTTCTGTCATTTTTGATGTATGGTGGGGCTTCAAGGGTTGGGGTAAGTTTTCCATCAACAATAACAATGGTATTGTCGATCTGCATTTGAATCACTGTCTTATGCCAAATTGTAACGCTTACCTCTTTTGTATTACTGTTTCCGGCGGAATCCATTGCCGATACTTCAATTTTATTAACTCCAGGTACAACTGGTATGGTTGCCTTGAAAACATCGTTTACGACGGTTGCCTCAGTATCACCAACTCTGACCATTGAGCCAACCTCAACACGCCCACTGATGATAACTTCGTCAACATCGACCTGTTTTTCAATGTCATCAATAAGGATTTCTGGTGGAATGTCATCAAGGGTTACTTCAAGTTCGACCTTGGTCTGGTTTCCAGAATCATCCTCTGATATAACTTCAATGATATTTTTTCCTGTTTCGAGGGTGTAGTTTTTCATGAATTTTCCGTTTGAGTCAACAGGAATCTCTTCTCCCTCGATTTTAACAATTGATCCAGGTGTTGTGATTCCTTCGATTATAACATTTCTATCTCTTGTTATCTTGGGAAGTTCTTCGACCTCAAGTGTTGGTGGTTCATCGTCAGCACCAACCATGAATGTATTGATACCTGAATTGAAACCGTCTTTTTCAACTGTTATTTCAATTTCTCCGGTATTTTCAAACTCACATGTAAATGTTGCTATCCCGTCAATTCCAGACACTTCACTCTGATGAACTCCGCCACCACTGAGAGTTACAAGAACGTCTGAAACGGGCTTTTTTGAGCCAAGTTCTTGGCAGAGGATTTTAATGGTGGATTCTTTCCCGATTTTTGGTTCCTCATCAAGTATGATGTCCAGAGCAAGACCTTTGACAGAGTCGATCCAAAACACTTCTTCGATGTAATAATGTCTTGGTGAACCATCAAGACCCGCATTGTACCATCTATTTGCAGCCTGGTATCTGACCTCGATTACTTTGCTTCCAACACCTGTTGGTGTGAAATGAATTGTTGTTTCTGTTGTCCCAAATTCTTCTTCGTATTCGAGTCTTCCATAGATTGCAGTTTCGTGCTGGTTACCTACCATTCCAACCTCACCTGATGACTGGATTGGGATGTCTCTTTCATCGGCAGGAGAAACGATTGCAACAACATGGTTTTGGGCAGCATAGATAAGATCGTAAAGGTCAGTGTTGAACATTGATTTTCCAATCTCTTCTCTTGTCTTTGCCCAAAGAAGTTTGAATTTTGGCGGTTCAAGTTTGCAGACATTGTCTGGGATGGCGTCAAAATCGAGATAGTATGTTCCATCACCTTTGTATCTTGATGTGATGTATTGTGGAGATGTCTCTGAGTATGGAGGTCTTCCAGCCACATCGTAGTCACCCCAATAACTATTTCCAACGAGTCCGCCAACAAAACAGGCATCTTCTGCAAAAAGATAGAATGAAGTTTGTCCTGTGCTATCAAGATTCAAGCTATCTCGATAGTCAATCTTGTAGTCATCATTGAAATCAGACATAACCATCCCACCAAATTTGGAACTGTTATAGATACATCCGAGACCCCATCCACCATGAAGTGCTGGCGGAAGATCAAAGAAAGGATGCTCAGAAAAATCACCGTCTTTGTACATGTAGTTTGTTGTGTTGTAGTATGTGTAATATCCGGTGTTTGATCTTCTCTCTGGGTTAAAGACATATTGTGGACCAAATCTATGAAGTTCTTTGTTTGTCCATTCAAGTTTTCCATTATTGTCCAGATCGAGTCCAATGTGAAGATCGTATCTGTCGCCGACATCCGAGAGGAAATATGCGGTTCCACCTGAATAAAAATTTGTGTCTACTATTTCAGTTGGTTCTTCTGACCATCCATAGTTTGCTGGTCTAGTTGTAAATGGTGTGAATCTGGCAGTTCTTTTGATTCCAGTGCAAAGACTCACTCCCTCGCTTACTCCACGAATCACATTTCCCATGGCATCTTTTGCGGTAACTCTTATGTTGTAGATTCGATTATCAAGTGCAGTCATTACAAAATCGGGATCGTCAGGAGAGTCAAAAACCCTTAGGTCTGGATCATCCATATTTACTATCTCATAACTTACAATAGGTGATTTTACCTGGATTTTTACCGACCCTGCTCTTCTTCTATCTGGTGTGGTTACGCTGATATAGAAGTTTCCAACATCATTTGCCACGAAACCCTCAAAGATATAGATACCCTCAGATGCTCTTGAGAAATCGATATCAATCATATCTTTGCCAAATAGTGTTTCGTTGCAGACCTCTGTGCCGTCATCATTGTGAAGATCAGTTCTAGTCCAGTAGTATTGTGGAAGAGAGGCTGATGATCCAAAATAATCTCTGTTATCAGGATGGGGGTCTCTAAACAATAGATTCCAAACATCATCTGTTTTGATAGTTTCTCCGTCTGCTGATACTGTCAGATCGATTGGTGTACCATCCTGATCTGTTACCTTGATCATAAGTGGAAGTGATGGGTCAATCAGCTCTGAAACAACACCGGCGGTTAAAACCGATGGTGATGAGGTTACGATTAGAGACTGTCCAGTACTCAATGGAGCTGCTTCTGCCTCAGGTGTATTAACACTTGCAAACATTGTTACAATCAACAGTGTTACTGTGAGGACAGATATAATTTTCGGTAATTTCATTAATTTCCTCCAACTTAACTTCTTCATTTATTTCCAATACCGCCTTTTTATTTATCAAGTTCAAGTTAGACTTGTAAGAAGTTTAACACATGGAGGACAATATGGAAAATAGTGGTCAAAAATTTTTCAAAGAAACTTCGTATCTTTCGTCAGAAGGTTTTGAGCCAAGAACAATTGAAGAACCGATGGTTGATAATCCAAAATCAACTCATGAGCCAATTAATCTTCAAAGACCAAAACTTGATGATCCATTATCAAAGCTCGTGGTATCGAGGAGAAGCAAAAGAAACTTTAGTGAAGCTCCAATGACCTTAGAGCAGCTTTCAAAAATTCTTTATCTGACACAGGGAATAACTGGAGAAGTTGGTGTTGCAAAGCTTAGGTCGGTTGCCTCTGCTGGAAATAGACACCCCTTCAACAACTATGTTATGGTCAATAATGTCTCAGGTTTGGAAAAAGGTTTGTATTTCTACGATCATTTAAATGAAAAACTTATCCCGTTAAAACTTGGGGATTTGACAAAAGAGTTTCAGGATGCTTGTCTGGGTCAGAAAATGATTACAGATTGTCAGATTTCTTTTATCCAAACAGCTGTTACTGCCAGAACTACCTCAAGGTATCATGAGCGTGGTTATAGATATATCTTCCTTGATGCAGGTCATATCGGAGCTCAGGTTCAATTAATATGCGAAAACATCGGATTGGGTTCATGCAATGTGGGCGCATTCTTCGATGATAAAGTATCAGAATTTTTGGATCTCAAGAGTGAATTTGAGATTCCTGTTTACATAACGGTTATCGGTGAGCCAGTATCCTAATGGATTCTGGCTACCGCCAATTTTGTAATATGTTTTAGAGTTTCTCTTACCCCTTCGCCGCTGACTGCAACCGCTTCGAATGCGGGGAATCTTCCTTCAGGGTTGAGTGCTTCCTCAAGTCTTTCGATTGGAATTGCGTTATCAAGATCACGTTTGTTGTACTGAATTACTAGGGGGACTTTTTCAAGGTCGAGTCCGTACTCAGCAAGGTTGTCGACCATATCCTCAAAACTGTCGATGTTTGCTTCGAATTTGTCAGGGTCTGAGTCTGCAACGAAAACAACCGCGTCAACCGACTTGAGTATTGATTTTCTTGTTAATCCATAGATCGCTTGACCAGGAACTGTGTACACACCAAGTCTCAAGTCAAATCCCCTGACTTTTCCGAGGTCAAGTGGCATGAAGTCAAAAAAGAGTGTTCTTTCAGTCTGGGTGGCGATGGATGTGAAATTTCCCTTAACGTTTTCTGGGACGTAATCGTAGATGATTTGAAGGTTTGTTGTTTTTCCAGAGAGTGCGGGTCCATAATAAACAACCTTAACGTTGATTTCTTTGGTAGCAAAGTTTACAAGTGCCATATGTTTTATGTTCTCCAGAAAAATTAAAGAATATTATCTAGATCAAGATCGTCCTCAAGACCGCCTGATGCAAACTCATCTGGTACTGCCTGCATCATACGCTCAATAATTGGAACAAGTATTCCACTGATCTTCTTTGCCCAGAAACGGATTGCTCCAATTGGGGCACGGTTATCAAAAATCATAATCAAAAGGGATTCTTGTGTAAGAAGTGATATATGGATGTTGTTTTCAGAACCCTGATGGAATGTGATTGTAAACTCGTTTTCACCAATCTGTCTTGCAAGTTCGTTTGTTGCGGCGTATACACCAGCTGAAAGTGCTGCGATTGCTGATGCTGCCTGTCTTGTTGCGGGACCATGTTTACTTACAAGCTGACCAGATTTGTCAACGAGAAAAATATGCTTTGCCTGTGAATCGATAAGCGTTTTTGCAAGATACTCATCGATCTCTCTAAGTTCCTTTTCGGAAATAACCAAGTTCGTTAATTTTTCACCCATATCCTTGCTCCTTCTCTTTTTGAGCTTACTGCTAGATAGTATCATTTGACCTGTGACCTGTCAATTGAAATTACCCGATTTTGCTATTTTAAAACTCATCAAGAATTAGTTTTATATTGGGTGTTTTGTTATCAATTTTTACTGTCCATTCTTGGTATTGTTTTGTTAGAAACTAAGGGGTAAGTTTTGATTAAGATTTGCTTCGAAATTGATTTATTTTAAACTTGACTGAATTTTTGGTCGTGGTAAATTGTAGTATATATGAAAGGAGTACATATGAAATTTTCAAAATTACTTGCTCTTGTATTGGTGGTTGTTTTATTGGGTTCAGTTACTTTGGTCGCCTGTGGTGGAGAAAAAGATAACGGAAAGCCTGTTGATAATGGTCAGACAACTGATAACAACGGTAATGGTGAAGAACAGGGTGACGAACTCGTAGTTGAGGGACTCAGTTCAGATGTCAAGCTTAGCGTTGGCGACAAGATGCCTGATCTCCAGTTTGATCTTCATCCATGTTCACTTGGTATCAATACCTCAATTTCAGAATATATGGAAGATGAAGAGCTTGAAGTGCTCGTTGTCGATTTCTGGGCAGTCTGGTGTGAGCCATGCAAAGAAGAACTTCCATTCCTTGAAGATGACTACAGACACTATGGTGAAAAAGGACTTGGTGTTCTTGCAGTAACAATTGACGAATGCTCACAGGAAGAAGAGATTCAGGAAACACTTGAAGTTGACCCAAAAATCCACAAGTCATTTGATAAACTTGGATATGAAAAGGCAACTGCTGAAGACCCATACATAAGAGATATCACATATGGTATTCCTGTAGATGGCAACAGAGAAATGGCAAAACAGCTTGGTGTAACTTCAATCCCAAGAACATTCCTCATTGACAAAGATATGACAATCCTTTATCAGCACACCGGATTTGACGAGAGCAAAGTTCATGCCCTTACTGAGGCAATCAAGGAAGCACTTGGCGAGTAAGCTGAACTTGTAACTTTTTGTATATTAAAAAAGGCACAAACTTTGAACTTTGTGCCTTTTTTTCTTTTGGGTGTATATCTTTTTCTTTTAAAATATTGCTTCGACGTTTTCTGTTGTGAGATTTGGGACAATTCTTTTGTTTAGCCCAGCAAGCACGTTTTTTACTCCAACTTCGAGATAGTAATCTATCTCCATTGTCATTGAGACAAGGATGGATTTTTCCCATAAAACAGGTGAGTTGATTTGTTTGATGAGTTTTTCCCTGATCTCTTCTTTTTTCTGTGTTGGTTTAGCATCACAGTTTGCAATGATTGGGAAGTTGGCATCTTTAATTTCGGCGTTATTGATGTATGTTGCAAATTCTTCTGCTACTGGATCCATAAGGGATGAATGGAATGGTGCTGAAACTGGAAGAAGTTTTGCCATTCTCGCTCCTGCCTCTTTTGCAAGCTCCATAGCCTTTTTTACGGCCTCAACTTGACCCGAAACAACAATCTGATCTTTTGAGTTGTAGTTTGCTGGTTCACAAACGCCAAGCTCTGACGCTTCTTTGCAAACCTCTTCAACCTTGGATTTTTCAAGTCTGATGATCGCGCCCATTGTTCCTGGGATTGATTTTGTTGCATCACGCATGAGTTCTCCGCGTTTTCGAACTAACTTGAGTGCAGTTTCAAGGCTTATTGCACCGGCTGTGTAAAGGGCAGAGTATTCCCCAAGGCTGTGACCAAGGGCAAGTGAACAGTCGGTTCCTTTTGATCTGACAACCTGGAGCCAGGCACAGGAGGTGGCAACAAGGGCAGGTTGGGTATTTTCTGTTTGAGTGAGTTCTTCTGCTGGTCCCTCTTCCATAAGTTTTGCGAGGTCGAATCCGAGAATGTCATTTGCATCAGAGATGATCTTCATTGCGTCCGGGAATTGCTTAAGCTTTTCAGTCATTCCGACATATTGTGAGCCCTGTCCGGGCATCAAAAATGCATTATTCGCCATCTTTTAAATACTCCTTCATTAGTTGTTTAAATCTATTCTTTGCTCTAAAGGCTCTAACCTTTGCGAGGTTTTCTTTAATCTTTAATTCCTTTGCGATGTCCTTGAAAGACATGTCGCTCATCTCACGCATGATGAGAATGACCCTGTAAGGGTCAGGTAGTTTATTTAGAACTTTTTCTGCTATGACTTCTTCCTCCGATTGTATTGTTTTGTCAATTGGGGTCAGTTCAATGTCAACCTCGGCAGGAGGAATCCTTTTGCGCTTTTTGAGCTCTCTAAGGCACGTATTGACAGTTATCCTATAAATCCAGGTAGAGAGCATTGATTGCCCTTTAAACCTCTTTATACTCATGAAAACCTTGAGGAAGACCGATTGCATAACATCAAGAGCATCTTCCTGGTTTCCCATTATGTAGTATGATTTTGTGTATACGACATCCTGAAAGGCTTCAATGATCTCTTCGAAGGCGGTTACATCACCTTCCTTTGCCCTTCTTATTATGTTTTCTTCGTTTTTAAGTTTACTCACTCTTTAAAAAATGAAATCAGGAAGTATGAAAATCCAACGATAATGATGATCCATGCCAACCATGGAGTAATATGGCTTGGAATAGAAAAACCGATCGGGTGACCAAACTCATCCTTGATGACGACCATTAATACTCCACCAACCATCATTATCACTGCAAGAATTCTATTTGCCCAACGTAACACTTGATTCCCCTTCCGTTATAGGTCTAACTCCTTGATTATGATTTCATGTGGACCAATCTCTGATTCAAATTTAAACTCTGAACCTGTAATTTCAACTTTTTGAGTTTTCTTTATTCCATTCGAAATCATAAGGAGCCTTTTTCCGTCATAATCAATTACTGAATAAAGGATATTTGGATTTCCATCACCGTCGCTGTCCTCTGTGATATTGCAAGATAATCCTGTTACAACATCACCAAACTGGAAATAATCCATACAGCTTCTAATCTCAGCAAACAACTCTTTTGATTGAGCAATCAGATAGTCGGGAGCAACGTAATATGCCCAATAGCAAATTCCTCTTGCACCCATTATTATTGGAGTCCAAGTCATCCATCTGAACTGATGTTCGTTTGGTTTTGTCCAGTGTGGATACGCTGAGATGTCACCGAATGCCTGTGGGATGAAGTAGAACTTTTTGCCCTGTTTCGTGGCAACTCTCTGTGCTTCAGAGACCCATTTTGTCATCCAATCGAGAACCTGTCTATCTGTTTCAACTGGATAACAATCGATAAAAATCTCATCTGATGAGTTTGAGTAGGGTTCAACAACCTTCCAGTCCTGGTAGACTGGGGCAAGAATATTGTTTGGGTCAGGGTCAGCAGCTCGAACAATATCGTATATCTCTTTCATTCTTTCGGGAGTAATGTTTCTCATTTCTGGTTCATCACAAAGATACCATCCGTAAAGTGCGGGATGATCCCAGAATTCTGCAACTCTTTCTTCGAGTCTCTTTTTACCTGTTCTTCTGGTGAGTTTATCCCAATACACCTGTGAACCATAGTTTACAAAATTGATTCCATGAACAACGGTTTGGTCAAGCCCAATAAGGTCAACATCAAATGCTAGTTTTACCCACTGGTCACGTTCTTTGGGAATGTCTCCTGCTCTAACTTTTGGAAGTTTTTCTCCGTCAAAGTATCTCTGGCATTTATCTTCACCCCAATAGACACGATATTTCCAACTGAATCCCCCAGTGAGTTTCGCAGCCCAGAATTCAATCATAAGCTCAGAAACATTTGAATCAGATGGGATGTATATCCAATTCTCAATAATGTCATGGGGCTGGATGTTCATAACTGGGTATCCGCCCTCGGCAAATCTGAACCCATGATCATTTTGAGCATTTTTTCTGAATGCACCGTGATGAGACGCTCTTTTTGAGTAAGCGTATTCGAAGCTCCATCGCCAGTCACCAATTGAATGTGAAGGCTGAGGCATATCATCATCAAGCCACATCCAGTCAGCAGTTACATCAAGAAGAACCTGAATCCCCAGTCTTTCTGCTTCATCAAGGAACGGTTTTATCTTGTGGTCTTCCCTTCCCGACAAAACATATGTGATGACGAAGTTTCCGCCAAGATCGGCAATCTCCTTAAGTTCAGAAGGTTCAAGCGAGGAATACCATCCAAGAGGAAAAAACTCCTCTTTTGCCTCTTCAGCTTCAACAAGAACGGGAACTTTTATTGGGTCGGGTAGGTCTTTCAGCTGGCACAAAGTGCATCCACTAAGCAACATGAAACCTAAAACAATTGAAATAAGCATATAACTCGTTTTTCGCACGAATTCGAATATAACAGATTCAAGTTCCGCTAGCAAGACTATCGTATGTGTTGTTGGCAAACTGTAACAAATTTTCTTATTGGTGGTCATAGGGTGTGCAGGGAAACCTGACAAAAGAAATAACCGGAGGTTATACTCATGTTTAAAAACAAAATGAATGCTTATGGATTTATCTTGATCGTCGCACTTTGGGTTGTAGCAACATTCCTTAATATTGTGCAGGTACCAAAAATGGGTGGAATTTCAATCTACCTTTTTGCAATTGTAGCATTTTTACTTTTCGTGATTTCTTTAAAAGAAAACAAAATTCTGGCAGTCATAGGTCTTATTCTTACAGTTTCAGCAATTGGTGGAATATCTTTTGATTTCCTTCCAGGTGCCGATATTGGTATAGGTCTTGCTTATCTTTCCTTTGCTTTTGCACTTGTTAAAAGTGAAAGTACTGTGCTGAATCTTTTAGCTTGGGCACAGATCATCGCATTTATCCTCTTTGGACTTTTTGGATTGTGGAATGTTGAAGCACTTGCTGATATCTTTGGTGGAATTGGTCATATTCTTGTCGGTGCGGTTCTTGTGTATTATCTTGCCTCAGGAGCAGGAATAAATCTTCCAGGAAACCTCGACGAACAGGTCAAAGAAAAACTCGGTTGATAAATACTTAATTTTGGTTTCAAACCCCCACAGAAGTGTGGGGGTTTTTTATTGGTTTTTATTACTAGTTGACTTATTGATATATTTAATGCAATATTTTTCGTTCGTGACAGATGAAAATCTGTTAATAAAATTATGGAGTATTTATAATGAAATTTGATGTAAAACAGTTTTGGTATGCTTTCCTTATCGGTGCAACCTATATTTTGGTTGGATGGGGATGTACTTTCCTTGGAATCGTTGGAAACATTATCTGGCATGCGCTTGTTCTTGTGATTCTTTTTGCAGCCTCTGGTTATGCTCTTCGCACAGTAAAAGGAATGCTTAACGGAGTTTTTGCAGGTCTGCAGTATTGTGCTGTCTGGCTTGGGTTATACATGGTTACATTATGGCTTGGAATTCCTGTTTTTGCACCATTCCCATATGCCGGAATGTCATGGGATGTTCTCTTTACATGGCCAAATGGTTTGTGGCTACCATCACTTGCTGTCACAATGCTTGTGGTCGGACTTGGTTATTGTCACGCTTTGAGTGATTAATCAGTAAGTAAAATAATTCTTGATACCCAAAACCCCCGCAGATATGTGGGGGTTTTTCTTTTGTAACCTTTTTTATACCTGGTAGTCATAGTATGTGCAGGCGAGAGTCTGACAAAAAATACTTGGAGGTTTATAAGATGGAATTTGATATGAAACACGTTATTAACGCTTTGGTACTTGGAATTGTTTATTGGTTACTTGGATGGCTACTTGGTCTTATGGGTGTCTTAGGAACAACAATTTGGGGAATCATCATGACCGCACTTCTTTTCGGCGGACTTGCATATTTCCTTAAAGATGTCAAAGGTCTCATGAATGGAATCTTTGTAGGAATAATCTACGCAGTCGTTTTCCTCGCTCTTGCAATCGTTCTTGGACTTATTCCAGGAATCGGTGGCGGAGTTCCATTCTACACATTTGGTGGATGGGCAGGAATGTTTGGTTGGCCAGGAATCTGGGTTGCAACACTTGGACTTCTCCTTCTCACAGGAGTTTATGGTTGGGTCAACGAACAGAAGTAATCTAGCCTGAAATAAAAAACTTAGGACTTAGCAAATCCCCCTCGAGTTTTTCGAGGGGGATTTTTCTATATATAGATAAATGTGAATTGAAAAATTAAAATGTTTTGGATAGAATTAGAGCGCTAGGAGGATAAGTGATAAATGACTGAAAAATGGATATATTACACTCTGGGACCGATGTTATTGCTTTTTGTAATTGGGTTTTTTTATCTTATGTGGTATCTGAAAAAGAGAAGATACGATAAAGATCTTGATCACTTGAAGACACTCGAAAACATCAAGAAGAGCAAAGAAGCAGGAACACTATCTGAGGAAGATTACAAGATAATTTCCGATGCAATGGATAAAAAAAATTAATTAGTCATCGATGTATTGTTCAAGCACATGGACATCTTTTGATTCTGCACGCTTTTTGAAGAAATTATAAGTATTTTCTATCATAAGAAATGACATTATCAAAACCAGAACTATCGCTGTAATCATCTTCCATGGTGGAATTGTATTTGGTTTGTATCCAGCAAAAATATCTTCCAAGACACTTATTGATTCAGCGTGTATGTCGAGTTCGCCATCAGCAAAAGGGTCAGCTCGAAAGACTTTTCCTTTTATCTTAACAGTGTTTCCGGTTACTCTGTGACCACCCCAAAATTCAATATCTGAAATCATTTCTAAATCTGTCAAAACACCTATTGAAATGAAGTTTTCGTTGTCGTAAACGTTGATCCAGCAGTAGTCTTTTCTCTCAAGAGCTTCACCGATAACTTCTCCTCTTATGGTGATGAGATAACCGTCAAGAATATCTGCGTTTTCAATAACCTCAGCAGATGTTAAATAGTCCTTATTTAAAAGATTATCTAGCTTATCTTCAGATTCTCCGGAGAAGGCAAAGGGAACAAAAAAGGAGAAACAAAAAAGAGCTACAAAGAATAGGGTGATTATTTTTTTGCTTTTCATGCTTTTTTCCTTTTTAAAACCATTATGCCAATTGCACCAAAGAAGACATAAACTGCCATAAACTCGAGTCTTCCAACCCACATAAGGAAGATATACATTACTTTCAAGAACGTTGGCATGGCGTATGAGGTTATGCCGTTGGAAAGTCCAACATTAGCTCCCGCTGAAATTGCCTCAAAACCTGATCTGTCGAGAGAATAATTGCAGAATAGTCCTGCAATTGTTCCAATTGTAAAAAGTGCAAAGAATGATAGAACGATCAACGCAGCCTGTCTTACAAGATCTGAATTGATGGTCATGTCTTTTACGTGGTGGTATTTTGTGGAAATATATGCTGACTCTGGTGAGATAATCCTTTTTACCTCGTGCCATATCCCCTTGAAGATGACTGCCACCCTCATGTTCTTTAATCCACCTGCTGTGGATGCCATCGAGCCACCGATAATCATGGCGATAAAAACACCAAGCATCGCCATTTGAGCCCAGGAGTGATTGAATTGTGCAGCATATATTGTCATCTGACCTGTGCCAGTGTGAGCTGAAAGCATGATAAAAAGACCTCTTCGAATAAGGGAACCGAGTCCATTAAAAATCCCACCTGCTGCAAGACCAACTGTTACCAGGAACAAAGAAATACTCATTGTGATCAGAAACGATCGGATTTCGATGTTTTTCCAGAGCTCATTTGTTTTCCCGCGCCAAACTTTGTAGTGAAGAACGAAGTTAAAAGAACCGAGAATCATGAAGATTTGGTTTCCAATTTCAAATGCGAAAGAGTGATAAAAGATTGCATTTTGAGACATTGGGGCAAATCCACCGGTACTCCATGCTGACATGAACATCCACATTCCGTGAAGCAATCCTCTACTAAAAGAGAAGCCGTCTATCCATGCGATAACGGATAAAACGAGAGTTCCTGCAACAAGCATCCAGAGTGAAATATTCCAAATGATGTGTGAGGTGTGTTTAACAGATGGCACAAGGGCTTCATCTTTTCCTTCACCAGCCATGATTTTGAATGCTCCACCACTCGCCTTTACAAGGAATGTTAATGCAAGCACAACAATCCCCTGACCTCCAACAAAAGTCAGGATATGCCTCCACATATTCAAACCATTACTCACGTGGTCAAGGTCTTTTATTATTGATAGTCCAGTTGTTGTAAAACCTGACATAACATCAAAATAAGCATCAAGGTATGAACCGAAATGTCCTGAGAGGTAGTGCGGGATGGCTCCGAATAGGCATGCAATCAACCATGTTATCGCAGTGATAAGCATCGCATGAAAAAGCTCTGGAGATTTCTCTGTTTTGAAAAACTTTATTACCAGTAGACCAAATATGAAACAGATTGAACCACCTATAACAAAATCAACTGCAGCAGAGAATTCTTTGCTTAGAAGGCTAGTCACAAGCGGAACAAGCATAATAAATCCTATACCAAGGATAATCCTACCAACATAGTGAAATACTATTGTAAAATCTTGTTTTGTTACTCTTCTTATCATATTAGAAATACCAGCCAGATTGATACGACTATTGCTGTGAGTATTAGAAATACTGTCACAGCAAAAAGCATTTCAGAGAAAAAGCCATTGATGGACTCACTAACCGGTCTTCTATCAGGGTTTTCCTGCTTCGATGCCCAGTTTATAGAGACCTGTTTTGATAAATATGATTGAGGCATTGTAACTTTCTTGTTGTTTTTATTTGTCATTTCTGCACGTGATCAGTTTCTTGAAATCTTCCTCAGCCTCATTGGTGATAACAACAATTATCTCATCATTTTCCTCAAGAACTGTCGCACCATAAGGAATAATTACATCATCATTTCTGATTATTGAAACAACAAGTATGCCTTTTTCACCAAGACTAAGGTCGATGAGTCGTTTTCCAAATAGAGATGGGTTGCATATCCTTGTTTCAACTATTTGAAGTTTTCCTTTTGCAATAGGTGCGAGATTTATCAAATCCTGAATTCCGAGACCTTCGTGGATAAGCTTCGATAATATCTGTGTACTGTCGAAAGTGACATCAACACTGAGGGCTTTGAATAGTTCGGTGTTACTTGGGTTATTAACTCTGGCGATTACCTTTGGAACAGAAAAGGCAGCCTTTGCCAATTGACATGCAACCAGGTTGTCCTCGTCCCTTCCGGTAACAGTTACCAAAACATCGGCTGTTCCACAGTTGGCATCCTCAAGGTATCTGATATCTGAGCCGTCACCCTGAATTACAAGAGCGTTTGTTTCTTCAACTATTCTTGCACATCTTTTGGGTTCGATCTCTATAACTGCAACATCATGGTTTTGTGACTCTAGAAGCTTTGTTAGATTGAGACCTACTTTTCCTCCACCAACTATTACAATGTACATTATTCTACCTCTTGAAATACATCAACTATTTTTCTAAGCCTGAGTGTTGGGGCCATTACAATCCACGATCTGATATCCTCTGGAAAACCTTCAATCCATGGAAACAATAGTTTTGACTTTGTTCTTATTCCGACAACCTTAGAACCGTATTTTTTTCAAACTTGATTATGTCAGAAGTTTCTGTGAAATTCATTTTTTCTTGTGAAAGCTCTATAAGCTCAAAATCTCCGTTATTGAGTGGAAGCTTAGACCCAAGTTTAAACGAAAGGATTTCAGCATACATTTGATAAGCACCAAGTGTGGTTGGGCAGACAGACCTAAGATTCAATCGTTCATAAGTCTTCTTTTTCCTTGGATCGTAAATCCTTGTTACGACCCATTTGTTTTCAAAAAGATTCCTTATGGTTTCTGCAACCATTATGTTGATATTATCAGATTCTGTAACAACAGCTACAGCATCACATGTCTCAACGCCTGCTTCTTTCAATACCTTCGATTCAAACTCGATACCCACGATTTTTGTGCCGGTAAAAGCTATGGGAAGCTTTTTAAAAGAACCAGAGTCTCTGTCGATAACGGTCACATTGTGTCCATCTGCAGACATAAGAGTTGCCAGCATAGAACCAACTCTTCCACAACCAATTACAATAAGATTCACCTAAATTCTCCAGGAGACGAAATTTGTTGGCGGGAGTGCATAGGAATCGAACCTACCCGGGACGACAGCCCCACACTGATTTTGAAGACCAGGAGGCCCACCAGGACCCAACCACCCCCGAATTCACTTGTCATTTGCATATGATATGCAAACATCTACTTGAGGTCAACAGCTTTTGGACCAAGTACTCTCACGTCACCTTGTCTTCTTGTTAAACCCAGGGCATCAAGAAGTTCTAGGAAAGCTTGAGCGTACTTTCTGCTTGTATTTGCTTTATCTCTAAAATCAGCAAGTTTTGCTGATTTGTTTTTCTCAATAATTGATTTCATTACTATAAATCCCTTAATAATGGATTTTTTGTGAAAATATATCTCACTTGTTGCTTTAAAGATTACTCGATTGGTGATGAAGTTAGAGATCGCATGATTCAGCTCCCTCTCTTGCCCTGAAAAAACCTTTGCACTTTTTACCTGGGCAAGTTTTGGTGGAGAGAATAAGTCTAGTAAAAACATTTTCTCAAGTTTTTCTTCAACGGGAGACATTTTTACTTGCTTTGAGCTATTAATAATTTTAGAACCATCGATAGTGAGGGGCTTTTTTATTGATGAATTCAAAACTTGTGTAAAAAGTTTTGTAGATACCTCAGGTAGAAATTTCCCCTTTGCATTGTTTACCGGTAAAACGACAACACTTTTATTTTCTGAAAAATACTTTGTTATCTCTTTCGATAGTTTTCTTGTTGTCTCATCAAATATTTCCTTTGAGATGATCAAATCTTCAACCTTGTAGTATTTCCCATTTGAAATGAAATCATCAAAACGTTTATCAGACCAATTGACCTTAAATCTCAATTCATCTGTTTTTAAAAAGTCATTCCTGCTTTTGGATATAAATCCATCAAGATAATCCTCATCGTTTGAATTTGATATTGTGCCTAGATACTTGAGAGTATCAGGGTTGTTTGGCTTTGTTTTTGGGGCAGGATTTAAAACAACCCCTCCACCAATTGTATCATTTGGTGCAATTTTTCTTAGGATAAACCTTGCACCCCTTGTGATGGGCAGAGGTGTTTCGAGATTTACCCTGATGTAATCATCACCGATTCTTATAATATCGACTTCCTGTTCTATTGTGTCGATGTGAATCTTCAGTCTTGTGTATTTTTTTAGCTTTGTGGAGAGTTTGATTTTGGCATCAAAAACAGAGTATTTTTTGAATCTGTTTGGTGAAATCAAAATATTGCCGGTTTCAATATCGTCTTTTTCTATTCCTTGAAACCTAAGGGCATACCTGTTTCCAGCATCAGCAGTTTGAAGCTCCTCTTCAAAGCTTTCAAGCGATTTTATCTTGAATTTTTTGCCTGATGGGAAAATCTCTACCTTATCGCCAATCTTCAGCTCTCCCTGCCAGAGAGTGCCTCCGACAATAAGCCCGATTCCCTTCACAAAAAACTTTCTGTCGATTGGCATAAATACAGGCATGTCTATTGGCTTAGGTGTGGTTCTATCAAGAGTTGCATCGATTGTTTCTAAAAGCTTACCAATCCCTTCACCTGTGATTGAGCTTACTTTCACAATCTCAGATCCTTCAAGGGTTGTGCCCTTCAAAAGATTGCCGACATCAGTCATCAGTTTCTCGTTATCGTGAGGTAAATCAGCTTTATTTAGAACAATTATCCCATTTTTTATACCGAGATAATTCAGGATATCCAGATGTTCCTCTGTCTGTTTTTGTGGTCCTTCATCACAGGCGATTACGAACAATACAAGGTCAAATCCAACGGCTCCAACAAGCATCCTTTTTACAAGCCGCTCGTGACCGGGAACATCTACAACACCACATCTTTTTCTTGATGGTAGATCAAGCGGAGCAAATCCAAGCACGATTGTCATACTTCGTTCTTTTTCTTCAGGTAGTCTGTCTGGGTCGACATTTGTTATTCGATGGATCAGCTCAGACTTACCATGGTCGACGTGACCTGCTGTTCCTACTATGAAGCTTCTGCTTTTGCTTTCCACTTTAGATAACCCCAGATGAGAGCATCAAGATCACCTTCGAGAACCTTTGTGACATTCCCAATCTCAACACCTGTTCTATTGTCTTTTACGATTGTATATGGCTGAAGAACATAAGACCTGATTTGGTTTCCCCATTCAATGGAGACTCTTGGGCCTCGAAGATCTTTTTCTTTTGCGGCTTGTCTTTCATCCTCAAGCTTCTGAAGCCTGGATTGCAGAACTTTCATTGCCATGTTTTTGTTCATGAGTTGTGAGCGTTCATTTTGACAGGCAACAACAGTTTTTGTTGGAAGATGTGTGATTCTGACTGCCGTTGCGTTTTTCTGAACGTTCTGTCCGCCGTGTCCTGATGCGTTGAAAACATCAATTCTTAAATCTTTAGGATCAATCGTAATCTGTTCTGCGGGTGCAATTTCTGGCAACACTTCAACATACGAAAAAGATGTGTGTCTCCTGTGGTTTGAATCAAATGGCGAAATCCTTACAAGTCTGTGGACACCCTTTTCGCTTTTAAGGAATCCAAAGGCATATTCGCCCTCAATGTAGAGTGTAGCGGATTTTATTCCAGCTTCATCACCAACCGACCTATCGGTAACCTTCACATGGTATCCGTGTTCGGTTGCCCATCTTGTGTACATTCTGATGAGCATCTCTGTCCAGTCCTGAGCGTCAACTCCTCCAGCTCCTGCTGAAAACGATAAGAAAGCATTGCCCTGGTCAAATCGACCAGACATAAGATTCTTTAGCTCAATTGACTCTAAAAGATCATTTGCTTTATTTATGGAGTCTCTGAGATCAGCAATTGAAGAATCCTCTTCTCTTGAGAATTCAAGTAAAACATCAGACTCATCAAGTATCTTTTTGACATCTTCAACTTCACCCAAACGCCCTTTGATAAATGTCAGTTCTTTGTTGAGTTTTGAAGCCTTTTCAGGATCAGACCAAAGCTCTGGTTTTTCAAGCTCTTCTTGAAGCTCATCCCTTTTTGGAATCAGATGGTCAAAGAAACTCCTTGGCCTGACCATATCTGGTCCAAACCTTCGTGTGTTGTCTAATTAGTTCGTCATCAAGCATTTTAGTACGGTATCCTTTGTTTATCCAAAAAGACGGGGATTTCGGTTTTAGGGTCAAGCAGAATGTTTTGTTCAACTTGGCTTGGAGTTTGGTGAAATATGTACCCGCTGGATGTGATTCTAGAATTTAGAATAATAAAACTATTTTCATCGGTGGTTTTGGATTTTATGTTAACTCTTTTTTTATCCTCCGAGATTTTGTCAGAAAAAATCCTTTTTGAAAAAATCTCTTGATCATCAGTATAATAAACTGAGTTGGTTCTTTTACTGTAGCCGATGATATTTTCAAGTTGACTGTTAAGTTTTTTGAGATTGCCATTATTAACATCTATTGAAGCTATATCGGGATTGATTAGCGAATTTAGGTCTGATGGTTTCAGATGTACAAGGAGATGGTCATTATCAATTTTGCCCATTATCTCAAAAACAAACTCATCATATTCCTCACCCAAAAGATTACTAATACTACCATCTTTTGGGTTTACTCTTATGATTTCACTTCGGGTTTTCTGTGGAATACCCCAGTATATCTCTTCTGACTCAACCATGGAAAACACAAATCGTTCTCCGCAGTAAAAAACATAAGGTGGAGCAGAAATATTTCCGAATTCAAAAGGATTCTTTATGTTGACCTTTTGATTTGTTGATGTTGAAAATGTTTTTTCATTTGTAGTTAGATCAAAAATATCCATTGACCCGTCAATTGAGATAGCCGCAATATATTTTGAATTTGGTGATACAACTACAGATAAAACGTCAGTCAGTTTTGGAAAAACAAGGTCTTTGTTGTCAGATTTTACCCTCAAACCTGATGTGAATATATTTGCGTTTTCATCCAATGCGAGAGCGCCTACACCGAATAAACTTGATGATCCAACCTTACCAAAATAAATCTTAGAATTATTGTCCTCTTCAGCAATGTATACTGACGCACCATCCCTGTATTCAAGGATTGAGTGGTTTGTGAGTTCTGCTTGAACTTTTTCGGTTATAAAATCGTCTCTGATAAGAAATGCAAAAACTAAGAAAGCTAAGCAAACCACTGCTGTGACAATAATTCTTACGTATTTCATTACCTATTCTTTCCACAACATTGTTTGTATTTTTTTCCTGAACCACATGGACAAGGGTCGTTTCGACCGACTTTTTCAGAGCTGCGTTTGATTGGCTGTTTTGTGTTGTGACCGCCACCTTTTGATGGGACAGCTCTTCCTGAAACCCTCTCTCTTTCGGGTCGGATGTCACTTGTTCTCTGAGCTTGTTTGATCTTGTCTTGATTTGTTTGTGTTTGTTGTTGCTCTTGTCTTGCAGTTGGTTGAAGTCTGAATCTGAAGAGATACTTGATGGTATCGTCCCAGATGCTCGCAAGCATTTCATTGAATATTGCAAATCCTTCATTCTGGTATTCCTGGATGGGATTCTTTTGACCATATCCACGGAGTCCAATTCCCTCGCGGAGGTTATCCATGCTGTACAGGTGGTCTTTCCATTTGTTATCAACAACATAGAGAAGAACATATCTTTCCATGTTGCGCATGGTCTCTTCGCCAAATTCCTCTTCACGCTTTTTGTACTCTTCAAGAATTCTTTGGGTCAGATTGTAGATTAGAGATCCTCTGTCACTGAAACTAATATCTTCAACCCTTCCAGCGGTCAGATCCATAACCTCTGACTTGAGGGCTTTCAAGTCCCATTCCTCAGGAATGAGTTCAGTTGATGCGTGTCTGTTTAAGATGTCAGATACAACAACGCTTATTTTATCAAGAACCGTATCTTGGAGGTCTTCACCATGGAGTACTCTTTGACGTTGTGCGTAGACAATTTCTCTTTGTCTATTTAAAACATCGTCGTATTCAAGAACATATTTTCTGGTATCAAAGTTTCTTGCCTCTACCTTTTTTTGAGAATTTTCAATTGTTCTTGTGAGCATTGGGTGTTCTAGTGGAACATCCTCGTCGATTTTCAGGAATTCAAAGAGGCTTTGCAGTCTCTCGCCACCGAAAATCCTTAAAAGCTCATCATCAAGAGCGAGATGGAACCTAGATCCACCGGGGTCTCCCTGTCTTCCAGAACGTCCTCGAAGCTGATTATCGATTCTACGGGAATCGTGTCTTTCGGTTCCTATGATGTGCAGTCCCCCGCGCTCTTTAACGCCTTCTGCAAGCGCAATATCAACACCTCTACCCGCCATATTTGTAGCGATGGTAACAGCATTTACTTCACCAGCTTTAGCGATGATCTGTGCTTCTTTTTCATGGTATTTTGCATTCAGAACTTCATGGGGGATACTTTTTTTTCTAAGTGCTTTTGAAAGCTCCTCAGATTTTTCAATTGATCTTGTACCAACAAGAACTGGTTGACCCTTTTTGTAGCAACCTTCGACTTCATTGATGATGTTTTTAAACTTTGAAGCCTCATTTTTCCATATAACATCGGGGTGATCGATTCTTGCAATTGGTCTATTTGTTGGGACAACAACAACTTCAAGCCCATAAATCTCCCTGAATTCATTCTCTTCGGTTTTTGCTGTACCTGTCATTCCGGAGAGTTTTTCATACATTCTGAAATAGTTCTGGAATGTGATCGTTGCGAGTGTCTGGTTTTCCTGTCTGACCTCAAGGTTTTCTTTTGCTTCAATTGCCTGGTGGAGTCCGTCACTGTATCTTCTTCCGAACATCAACCTTCCGGTGAATTCATCAACAATTACAATTTCACCATCTTTGACAATGTAGTCAACATCACCTTTAAATAACCTGTGTGCTTTGAGTGATTGAGTTACATGCCGGTTTATCTCGACATTCTCTTGACCATAGAGGTTCGTGACATTCAATATTTTTTCTACATGATGGACACCATCTTGAGTGAGAGTTACATTTCTGTTTTTTTCATCGAGTGTGTAGTCTTCTTCTTTCAGCTGTTTGACAACTTTTGCTGCAGTGTAGTAGAGATCAGTAGATTTTTCAGCAGGCCCTGAAATAATGAGTGGAGTTCTTGCTTCATCAACGAGAA
The DNA here is from genome assembly GCA_963674785.1 of Caldisericia bacterium. Classification (GTDB taxonomy): domain Bacteria; phylum Caldisericota; class Caldisericia; order JAAYUI01; family JAAYUI01; genus JAXGMQ01. The sequence continues at coordinate 1,778,800 of OY771555.1, read as the reverse complement.
TACTGTCAACTTCGTCGACGATTGCATAGTGAAGTTCTCTTTGAACAAGCTGGCTTGGGTCTCTTGCCATGTTGTCTCTGAGATAATCAAATCCAAACTCGTTGTTTGTACCATATGTGATATCGCATCTGTAAGCCTCTCTTCTCGTATCATAAGAGGCATCACTTTCAATATTGCCAACCGTCATCCCAAGGAACGAATAAACTTTACCCATCCACTCGGCATCACGACTTGCAAGGTAATCATTGACAGTCACAACATGGACACCTTTTCCAGTTAATGCGTTTAGGAACGTCGGTAATGTTGCAGCAAGTGTTTTACCCTCACCGGTTTTCATTTCGGCAATTTTTCTATGATGGAGTGCCATCCCACCAATCAACTGTGTGTCAAATGGTCTTTGATTCAGGGTTCTTCGTGCTGCTTCCCTGACAAGAGCAAATGATGGAACTAGGATATTGTCTAGCTTTTCTCCATTTGAAATCTGCAATCTTAGGTCATTTGCTTTGGACTTGAGGTCATCGTCATTCATTGCCTCAAATTCCGGTTCCATAGCATTAATCTTTACAACAATAGGTCTAGCCTTCTTCAAAAATTTCTCTGACGAATCAAAGATCGACTTGAATAAACTCATGAGTAAATCATTCCTCCACTTTTAAAACTTTTTCTTTAGGTATACTTTCTATTTTTGTTATTATTGCAAAAAACCCCGTCTTATTAGTTTCTATGTAAACCTTCATTCCGGGGTTGATCTGTTGCCAATTGTAAAAGAGGTTATCAGCTCTGAGTCTAGGATTAATAGAAACTGCAGTAAATTCGACAGTATCAAGTTCTGGACTGTCGACTGCTATGACTTCGTTTTCCCAATTTGGAACAGCTTGACTTGAAGGTCTCTGGTGTGTGTATTGAATCTCAAAATATTGTGTTCCATTTTTGTCCATTATGATATCGCCGGTCGCGATTGAATTTGCAACTTCCTTTTCAAGATTACCGGCTTTACCGGTAATCTTGATTACATTTGTATCAGTGTTTTCTGCTCTGGTATTTAGGTTTGTGTAGAAAAACAATGCAATCAAACAAACTGAAAGCACAATCACCAAATCCCAGATGTTGAACTTTTTCATGCTCTAACAGGCTCCAGTATTCCGTAATCTCCATCTTTTCTTTTGTAAAGAACGTTTACTTTTCCAGATTCTACGTTGTAAAAAACGAAAAAGTCGTGAGAGAGAAGCTCCATCTGGACAATTGCCTCATCGTACATCATCTGTTTTACGGGTACCTCTTTAACTCTAACGATCCTTGGTTCTTCATATTCAACTTCTTCGCTGACAGTGACATCAGGTTCAATTTCTGATGCAGTTTTTTTCCTTGTCTGGAATTTCTCTTTATATCTTCTTATCTGTCTTTCAAGTTTCTCGGCGACAATATCAATTGACTCCTTAAACTCTGACCCCTTATTCTCAGCTCTGATTATTTTTCCCGATGCGTGAATTGTAACTTCACATGACCTATTATTTTTCTGGCTAGAAAAAATTACCTGTGCAGACTGGATTCCATTAAAATATTTATCCAGTTTTCCAAATTTGTCCTCAGCATAGCTTGCAACATCATCCGGAACTTCAATACCTCTACCTGTGATTTGAATTCTCAATATACACCTCCTTTAAGTCGATGTAGCAATAATAATTGCAACATATCCAAGCTTGTCAAGTCAAGCTAACTATAATCATTATAAGGGGTTGACACACTCCTGTCTACATTGTAAATTGTTTATCGAAATGGTAGAGATAAAACAAAGTAAAAAGCTACTTGTTGTTGAAGACGATAAAGAGATAGCAAGACTTATCGAGTTAAGGTTGAAATCAGAAGGGTTTGATGTTCTTTGGGTAAACAAGGGTTCAGAGGCACTTGATAAATTTGCCTCATACGAACCAGATCTCATTATACTTGACCTTATGCTTGATGATCTCGATGGGTATGAAATCTGTCGAAGAGTTAGAAAAACATCAAACGTTCCTGTGATAATGCTTACTGCAAAAAGTACAGAGCTTGACCAGGTATTGGGTCTTGCAACCGGGGCTGATCACTATATCACAAAACCATTTTCATTAAATGTTCTTGTTGCAAAAATAAGAGGCTTGTTAAGAAGGGCTCATCAGTTTTCGGCTCCTGTCAAACCACGTGATCAGATAACTTATGGAAACATGACAATCAACAGAAAAGCAAGATCTGTTGAGCGTGGAGAAAAAAGAATACATTTGACGGTTAAGGAGTTCGAGCTTCTCTGGCTTCTTATGAGCAACCCAGGAAGAGTTTTTTCAAGAGAGGATTTGTTCATTAAGGTCTGGAAGAGAAAAACCCTTGTTGATTGTAGAACTGTTGATGTCCATATAAACAAGTTAAGAAAAAAGATTGAGGAGAGACCTTTCTCTGCTTCAATGATCAGGACAATACACAAGGTCGGATATAGTTTTGATCCAATGATTTAGAGTTTTCTGTTTTGTTCTTGACAGTTAAAACAGATTCGCTAAAATATTTTTTCGTTGTTCCCTGATAGCTCAATCGGTAGAGCGACTGGCTGTTAACCAGTAGGTTCGAGGTTCAAGTCCTCGTCAGGGAGCCATCTTTTCTAAGACCCCCTTATTCGTAAACCATTTTCTCAGGATATTTTTTAAAAACTATAATTGATTCCTGTGAGATGTTCTTATGCTTCCCAAAGCCATTTTGCATGTTTGAGATTATGTGAATCTTTGCTGGATTTTACAATTTTTGAGTCTCGGAGATATCTCAGTACTTCCTTCTCTGCGTCACTTGCTTTTGAAAGTGTTCTACGGGTAGAATTACATCGGCTCAATTTTTGGCAAATGCTTCGATTGTGGCTAGACCAAGACCAGTGTTTCCATCAGTCACTATAACAATCTTTCCTGATAAATCAGGGATATCTTCCAAAGACCATTTTTTTGGTCATGTTGTTATCGAACTGAAAAACTGAAAAGAATGCTGACTACTTATTTAAAAGCTCTGAAAGCTCCTCCCATTTATGGAGTAGCTCCGATTCGTTCTCATTTAACTCGGTATAGCGTTTGAAATCATCCTGTCCCATCTGGTAGTCTGTTTCTCCAGCCATGTGTCTTTCAAGTTCTTTTTTCTCTTCTGCGATACTTGAAAGCTTCTCTTCAATGTTCCCAATTTTCTCTTCAATCTCTCTGATCTTGTTCTTCGATAGTTTTGACGTCTTTGGTTTTTCTACTTTTTCTGGTTCGACTTTTTTGGGGGTGTAATCAGTTTCTTGCTTAACGGGTTTGCTTTTATAAGAGAGGTATTCTTCAAGTATGAGCTTTGTGTCTGTTATTTGTCCATCACTCAAATCCCAAATTCTTGCCCCAATCTGACTGATGAAGTATCTGTCATGAGAAACAATTAGAATTGTGCCATTGTAGTCCTTGAGAGTATCTTCGATGGCTGTTCTTGCTTTTATATCGAGATGGTTTGTAGGTTCATCCATGATAAGGAAATTTGACTCTATGAGTGCAAGTTTTGACAAGATGAGCCTGGAAATCTCACCGCCACTGAGGACTCCACATTTTTTGAAAACCTCATCTCCTGTAAAATCAAATTTTGCAAGATGGTTCCTGGCTTCCGGGATGTGAAGTTCTGTATCTTTCATTATCTCATCAAGCACAGAATTGTCTTTGTCAAAGGATGCAAGTTCCTGCTCAAGGTATGTTGGAAGTACACTGTATCCATCCCAAATCTCACCTTCAGTAGGTTTGATTTTTCCAAGCACCATTTTTAGAAAGGTTGTTTTGCCGGTACCATTCAAACCAATAAGTGCGACCTTCTGACCACGTTTGAGTTCAAGGTTTGTGTTTGAAAAAAGCTTCTTTTCGCCAAAAGACATACCAAGTTCAGTTGTCTTAAAGACAACTTCGCCTGTCCTTCCAGTGGATTCAATTCGGAGCTTTATGTCTTTTTCTTTTGTTGGTTCTTCAACAAGAACCATTCTTTTGACCCTTGCTTCCATCTGTTTGGCTTTTGCGGTTGCTTTGGGTGTCCCAATTCTTTTGAATTTTGCAATGTATCTTTTTGCTTTTTCAAGAAACTCCTGTTGCTTTAAAGCCTCTTCTTCCTGAAGGTGTTTTTCTATCTCGTTTTGCTCTTTTGCAAATGTATAGTTTCCTCTGAAAACCTTGATCTTTTTGTTCTCAATGAAGCCTATCTTTGTGCAAATTCTATCTAAAAGAAATCTATCGTGTGAAATAATCAAAACAGAACCTTTGTATTCTGAGAGATAGTCTTCAAGCCACATGACAGATTTAAGGTCGAGGTGGTTTGTAGGTTCGTCAAGAATCAGAGTATCGGGGTTGAATGCAAGCACCTGTGAAAGCTGAATTCTGCTTCTTTCTCCTCCTGACAGGCTCGAAATTGGTCTTGTCCAATCTTTTTCGGTGAAACCTAAACCCATCAGAATCCTGTTTATTCGGTGGTCAATTTCGAATCCGTTTTTTGCATCAAACTCTGTTTGCAGTTTGCTGAGTTTGTCTATCAGAACTTCAACGTGAGGATTTTCTTCAAGCTCATGTGTTGTTCTTAATAGATTGTCCCAGATATCAATAATCTCTGAAAATCCTTTTCTCATGAAGTCCATCACGGATTCCTCAGAGATATCGATTGCTCTGTTTTGGGCAAAATATCCAATTTCTGACTTTCCTTCAAAAGAAACCGAACCACTTTCACATTCAAGTTTACCCATTATTATTCTCAAAAGAGTGGTCTTGCCAGAACCATTTGGCCCAACAAGCCCGAATCTATCAGTGCTACCGACAGTAAATGATGCTTCATCAAAAAGCTGGTCTACACCAAAAAATTTTGTAATCTTATCAACAAATATCTGACCCATATTAACTCACCCAAACAAGTTTCACCTTGCTTTCAAATCTCTTTTTTATCTCTTGTTTCATGTTTTGATTTTCTTTATCACAGAGATTTGGGTCTTTGTCAATTATAGATTCTGCAATTTCTCTTGCTTTTGGTAACAAACTTAGGTTTGATGGTGTTATGAGTCTTGAGTCAAATAGTGGTGCTCCAGACTGTAACGTTCCTCCAATCTCTCCTGGTCCTCTTATCTTCAGGTCTTCTTCTGCGACCCTGAGACCATCGTTTGTTGATTCAAGGATAGTTAAAGCTCTTGATGGTTTAGAAGGTATCAAGAAACAGTATGATTGATGGTCACCTCTTCCGACTCTTCCCCTAAGTTGGTGAAGCTGTGCAAGCCCGAATCTTTCTGCATTTTGGATGATCATGACAGTTGCATTTGGAACGTCAACCCCAACTTCAATTACGGTTGTTGAAATCAAGACATCAATCTCCCCAGATTTAAATCGTTCCATAATGCTTGTTTTGTCGGTATTTTTCATTCGACCATGCAATAATCCACATTTGAAGTCCTTGAAATGAGTTTTTTGCAGTTCTTCAAATAGTTCGGTCGCAGAAACTGCTTCAATCTTTGCTGATTCCTCAACAAGTGGACAGACAATGTAAACCTGCCTTCCATTTTTGATTTCATTTATTGCATTTTGGTAAACCCGAACTCTTTTTTGTTCTAGGAAAACCTTAGTTTTGATAGGCTTTCTGTTCGCAGGCATTTCATCAACAACTGAAACATCAAGATCACCATAAAGAGTCATTGCAAGCGTTCTTGGGATTGGTGTTGCACTCATAACAAGAATATGAGGGAACTTACCCTTTTTTGATAATCTTGATCGTTGCAAAACACCAAACCGGTGTTGTTCATCGATTACTGCTAGTCCGAGATTTGGGAGTTGTACCCAATCCTCAAGCACAGCATGTGTTCCAATTAATAGACAAGGTTTTTCAGATTCCAATAACTCTTTTATTTTCGCACGTTCTGATTTCTTTGTAGAACCCGAAAGGTAAGCAACTTCACAGGAAAGGAGTTCATTTGCATTTTTATAGGTTTGTGATGCTAGAACTTCAGTTGGTGCAATCCATGCAGTTTGATATCCTGCTTTAGTGGCAGAATTTATTGCCGACAAACCGACGATTGTTTTTCCGGAACCGACATCTCCGTGAAGAAGTCTATTCATGGGTTTTCCGGATTCGATGTCAGTTGAAATTTCACTAATACATCTTGATTGGGCATATGTTGGTGTAAAAGGAAGCTTTTTTATGAATCTCTTTGCGTTCTCAGATGCTTTTTCGATAACTATTCCTGGTTTTGCTTTGAAGAATGCACGCTTTTTGATGAGTGCAGTTTCAAGTAAAATTAACTCTTCAATCGCTAGTCTGTTTCTTGAAACCTCCGCTTCTACAATTGTTTTTGGGTAGTGAACACCCCTGTATGCCGATTCAATATTTGTTAGTTTGTTCTCTGTTATCAGCTTTTTCGGGAGAATGCTGTTGGTGATTTGTGGGAAATGATTTTCGATATTTTTAAAGATTCTTTTGAAAACCCATTGTTTGAGTTCTTTCGATGCTGGATAAACAGGTTCGATATATCCTTCGTTCCTTCCATCTCTTACCTCAGGATTTGTCATCTGTGGGCCACAAAAATCTCCAACAAGCCCCGATATCGTATATGTTTCTCCAATTTTCAGTTTGCCAGTAAGCCAGGGTGAATTAAAAAATGTTACCCTAAAAGAACCAGATTTATCAGAAAAAATTGTGCTAATGGTTTTTGTTCTTCTGTTTGATGCTTTCATGTCAGAGAGTTTTGCGATTACTGTTGATGTTTCACCATACTCAAGTTCCGAGATTTTTTTTATTTTGGTCAGGTCGATATATTTGGATGGGATATACCTCAAAACATCATAGATTGTATTGATCCCGATCTGGGAAAGCTTTGCCTTCGATTGATTTCCAATACCAGTAATTTTGGTCAGAGGATCATCCAGATTGTATCTAAAAACTGGTTTTGCGATCTTTTGTTTGTTTTGAAGTCTCTCTACATAGGTCAAAAGGTGATTGACAAGGGTTTTTCTTTCGATGACCTTCAAATCTTTGTATTTTCTGAAAGCGTTTTTGTACTTCTGAGCAATCGATTCTTTTGCAATTTTATCAATGTTTGCAATGACAAAATTATCGAAACCGATGCCAACTGATTTATTATTGCAATTTAGAGAAAGTTCTTCTTTTATTAAAGGTCTTATGACCTCAGGTTTCATAGCACGATTTGAAGGACTACAAAGAGTATTATCAGGTATACAATGTATGGCTCGAATCCCGCGGTTTTAAGAATCTTGAAGAACATATATATTGAAAGCCAGCCGATGACTGCTGCAACTGCAAATCCGACCAGTGACGGCCCCAAATCGATAACAAAACCAATCTTAAATACTGCTTTGTACATATGATAAAGGAATCCACCAGCTATTGCTGGGACTGCAATCAAGAATGCAAATCTTGCGGATGCTTCACGTGTCATTCCCATAATTCTTCCAGCTGTTATTGATGTTCCTGACCTTGAAACACCTGGTATCAAGGCAATAGCTTGAGCAAAACCAATAAAAATTGCATCAAGCCAATTGATGCCTGTTATCTCTTTTTTTCCCTTCAATACGGTTGCAAGTATGAGAAGTCCTGCTGTAACAAGGAAAAAATATGAAACTAGTTTCGGAGAATTGATAAGAAGTTCTATTCTTGATTCAAGCAGATAACCAAGAATTGCAGCGGGGATAAACGAAAGAACAATATAGAATGCGATTTTTGAATCAGTTGAGACTTCTTCTTTTTTGAAAAAGTTACCTAATCCAACAAACAGAGCCTTAAAGTATTTTGCAATATCTGCCCAGAAATATATCAGTACTGCTACCAAGGTGCCTGCGTGAACAAAAATATCAAATGACAGTGAGGGTTGTTGCCAGCCAAAAAGAGCAGGGAAAATTGTAAGATGACCACTTGATGAAATCGGAAGGAATTCTGTCGCGCCCTGAATAAAACCTAAAACTACTGCTTCTAAATAACCCATTTAATGTCTCTCCAAAATCTGTCTGCAAAAAACTAAATCAGATGTTTTATCAACATCTACGCCAAGCTCGGGGAATGGAACTATATCAGCGTTTACTGTGATTCCAAGCATCTTTTCAACTCTTTTTTTAAGTTCGGGAATAGAGATGTTTTTGAAAACAATCATTCTGAACAAGAATCCAAATCCGAGTTGAAGTGCCTGTTTGATGACAGACTTTCTTCTTTTTGCTGTTTCTTTTACAATTGGCTGAATTTTTGAATATGCATCTTTTTTCAGGATGAAAACATTTCCAACTTTGACATGACCTTCTTTTGTTTTTGCAAATGTTCTTTTTGTGCCTGGAAACTTATTTTCAGTCTCTTCTTTTGTTACAACAGGAAGTGAAAGATCATGTGACTCCCAAGGAATGGTTGCTAATACCTCTCTGATGGTTTCTGATGTAATAAGCGGAACATCTGACATCATCATCAAAACATAATCAGAGTTTGCGTTTTCAAATGCAGCATCAATATTACCCGGAAGTGAACCATGATCTGAAATATTTCTATCTACTGAATTGATGACTTCTTTGGAGTATCCGTCACCAATAAGTGTTATCTTGTTTATGTTTGCAATATCTTTGAGGGCTGAAATAGAGTAACTTATCATTGGTTTGCCATTTAATATTAACATGCCTTTGTTTGACACATGTTCATGTTCAAACCACTCTTCAATTCCACCGCCACCAAGAATTACTGCCTCTAGTTTGCTCATGGAAAAGATTGTACAAAGATTCTAAAAAGAAAAAAGCCACCATTTTTAAGTGGTGGCTTTTTGGTGTTTAGTTATAAGAGAATGAAGGTTATTTTGGATAAGTAAGGGTTATCTTTCTTTCAGCTCCATCCCATCCTACTTCTGCTCCAAGATTATTGGCAACAAACCTCAATGGGAGCATTGTTCGATCGGAAACGATTGCAGGATAAAGTGTGCCTGCATCATTAAGTTTTGTCTCAACACCATTAACCTTTGCCGTCTTTTTATTGATCCAGAGCTCAATGAAATTAGTACTTCCGTCTGCCTTTTTTTGTGTGAGGGTGACTTTCTTTTCAGCTCCGACCCAACCAACCTCGGCTCCCAAAGCCTCAGCAACAGCACGAATTGGCATGTAGGTATTGTCTTTGAGTTCAGCAGGAAGTGGCGGGGAAGAAACTGTTGGAGCGACATCAAGAGTGAGAGTCTGTCCGTTAATAGTATAGTTTGTCTTGCCAATCCAGAGCTGAAGGATTATCTGTTTTGTAATTGAGATTTCATCTGTGACAATTTCATCTGTTCCTATTGATTCAACCTTAAATGTGTTGTTTCCTGGGGTGATATCAACATAAAGCCTCATCTCACCATTTGCTGCTGTTTCAACATTTTCCTGAACTAGTTTACCATTGAGATATAGGTTGAATTTTTTGTCTGTTGGAACAAGCTTGATTACCAGTTCTGCTTGATCGTTTGTTGTTGGGTTTGATGTTTCAGACACAAGTTCAATTGAAGCCTCAGGTACACATGAAACAGTTACAAGGATCGTGAAGTTTCCACCATTTGATTCGATGTGAAGCTCACCTTTGAGATCATCAACTTTTGTTGGTTTTACTATTACTTCAATCTCACCATTTGCAAACTCAAATGATTCTTTATTAACTGATATCCAACCTTCTGTTGCAGAAATTGTTCCTTTAACGGTGTCATCCGCAGTAAACATCAGCTTCATTGATTTTGATTTGCTGACAGTAACCTGTCCAAAATCTAGCGTCTCAGGGGAAACTTTGAGTTCAGCAGCAATTGGAATATATTGGAATGAAACTGGAATTGTATGATCTCCACCATTGGTTGTGATAATTATGTTGCAGTTGTGGAATCCCTCTTTGAGATCAGCGGGATTGATTGTGACATTCATCTCAATGGATTTACCCGGATCGATACTGATTGACATAGGATCAACCTTAAGCCATGTCATTCCGACTGCAGCTTTACCCTCAAGCTTTGCATTACCGGTGTTTTTGATTTCAACCTTTTGTGCTCTTGGTTCGCTCAGTTTTCCAAAATCAAGCTCTTCAGTTGCGATCTCAAGAATTGCCTCTTCAGATTCTTCAGCTATGAAGGAACAAACCAAATTATTGTCCATCACAACGTCAGTTGTCGAGGTTATGCCGTCTTTGCCACCCTTAAGGTAGAAACCGTATTCGCTTCCCTTCTTCAGAGGGTCGTTTGGCGTGAATGAACATTTCTTGCCAGAAACATTGTATGTTCCCTTAACAGGTCTTCCGATTGAGCTGACACAAAGGACTGTGTTTTCAGAAAATGTTTCAGGGTCGATGTCGATATCAAATTCACATGTGATTGGTTTTTCTGGTGAATGCTTCTTTGAAATTGCTTTTACAATGTGTGGTGAGCGCAAAGTCCAGTGAGAATAAGTGTAAATCTCATTGGAGTCAGCGTCAAAAACCGCAAAAAGCACACCAACATTCTCTTCGACTTCGATTACATCAAGCGAGAACTCTTTTTTTACGTTTGTCACCTCACCCTGAGTGACTCTGATCGAAGAGCCTTTTGCGGATGGGGATATTGCCCTTGTCATGTGCAATGTATGTTCTTCTTCAAATTCAAGATAGTCTTCATACAAAAAGAAGACATACTTTAAGTTCACCTTTGAGCCGGGATTGATCTGTTCAAGTTGACCATAGACCTCAAGGAGATTCCCAGTTGGAGTTTCTCTTAGCTTGCAATCTAGGCTTGATCCATAAACAACTGGATTAGCAAGTGCTTTGTCAGCAGATTTATCAACCTCTTCGCCTGATTGAGCAAGTCTTACCAAATCAACTCCATTGTATGCCATGGTTGGAAAGGATTTCTGCTCGTAAAACTCTGACCTATCTCCTATGTCCTCGACAAAAAAGGAGTCTTTTGGGTTTGAATGAAGCCTCAGTTTAAAAAACTTGTCTGTGCCATATTCTTCTTCTAATTCTTTTAACCTACTAACAGTAGGTGGGCATTTGGTTCATTCGGGTTCCAGGAACATTTCAACAAGAAGTTTACGAGATGGTTTGAAATCATCTGTTGTGAGACTTGTTGACAATGCAAATACTGGTACCATCGACATAAGCAACATTATTGCGAGGAAAAAAGGTAACAGCTTTCTCATATTAAGCATCCTTTCAGTTTTTTCTGTATTTAAACTTAATTCGACTACCCAATGAAGTCAAGATTTCGTATGGAATTGTACCAGCGATATTTGCAAGCTCAGATGCAGTTATTTCTTCTTGATTGTCGCTGCCAATAAGAGTAACTGCAGTTCCAATTTCAGCAGATGTTATCTCTGTGAGATCAACCATAAATTGATCCATACAGATTCTACCAATAATTGGAACCCTTTTCCCTGAGATAAGTACCTGGCCGTCGTTTTTCAGTCGCCAATTCCAGCCATCAGCATAACCAACTGGGATTGTTCCAACGACCATGGTTTTATCGGCTTTATAGCTTCGTTCGTACCCAATGGATTCCCCTGGGTGGACAACCTTCATGTTGCATATTAATGATGTCCATGAAAGAACAGGCAAAAGCTCTGAGTCATATTTTCCACCTGGTGCCACTCCATAAAGCATTAGACCCGGTCTTACGTAATCAAAGTGATACTCAGGAAAATTCATTGTTCCAGTGGAATTACAGGCATGAAGTACTGGGTTAATGTGTTCATTCTCTTTAATCTTTGAAACAAGAGAAATAAACTCGTCTCCCTGTTTTTTTGTAAATATTGGATCAGTGCCTGCTGCTGCAAAATGTGTAAATAGTCCTTTGATTTCGATATTGGCGAGTTTATTAATGCGATTTATAAATGGAATAGCATCACTCGTGCCAACGCCAGCCCAACCCATTCCAGTATCAATTTTGATATGAATTGGAATGTTTTTATGAGCAAGATGGTTTAGAGAAACAGCTAACTCATAATCAAAAATGGTTGGTGTCAGGTCATGATGAATAATATCGGCTGCATATGCAGCGTGAGTATATCCAAAGATCAAAATTGGAGCAGTTATCCCCGCCATCCTGAGTCCAATTGCCTCCTCTGGTGTTTGAACTGCAAGATGTTCAACCCCGAAGGAAATAAGAGCTCTGGCGATTGGAACTATGCCGTGACCATAAGCATTTGCCTTTACAACTGCCATTATCTTTGAATTTTTTGTAATTCTTCTTATCAATCCGACATTTGATTGCAGGTGATCAAAATCCACAGTTGCAGTTGATGGAAGAATCTTGTCGGCAGTTAAACTCATTTAGAAGAGACCGTCACTCCTTCAAGCCTTATACTTGGCATGAAAACATCAATGAGCGAGACGGTGTCAGATGAGATAGCTGAGATGTTTTGGATACAGTCGTATATGTTTCCGGCAATCATTGTCCCAAGAAGTGGCTGCGTTTTTCTTCCATTTTCAATCAGATACCCACCTTTAACAGACCCACTGAAATCTCCTGAACTCGGATCAATATCCCCACTGTACCTTCCGACTAATATGCCAAGTTTTGTGTCAGCGATAATATCATCAAGTGTTGCATTACCAGGTTTAACAAAAACATTTGAGGTTGTGATGTTTGGTGTAGAGCTTCCGCTTCCACCGGCATGACCGTTGGAAACAGATCCATCTCTTGCAGCACTTTTTGCGTTGTGGAAGACATCAGTAAAGATTCCATTATGTATTGGGAACAATCTTTTTGGTGGAATCCCTTCTCTGTCAAATGGGTATGACGCCACAAGTCCGGGTGCTCTTCCCCAGTCTTTTATTGTGAGTTTGCTTGAGGCTACCCTTTTGCCGAGTTTACCTTTAAATCTTGATGATCCTAGCTGAATGTTTTCAGCATACGATGACCAAAGCAGAGGAGATAAAAGCAATTCATTTGCGGCATCCCCCTGAAGAATAACCTGACCTGTGAATGATTTTCCTGACTTTGCACCAAGTGATGAAACCACTTTTTCGCTGAGTCTTTTCGCTGATGTTTCAACGTCAATTTCTGATATTTTTCGTGTTCCACCGTATTCAATATCAAATGATGAAACCACATCGCCATCTCTTGCCATTCCCATGATGTCGTAGAAAGCAAAGCTTTGTCTTGTTGAAGCTTCAATCCCTGTGGATGAGGCGATCGCAACATTTGATACGATTACCTGGAATGATCCCGAGTCAAGACTCACTCTTTTGTCGTAATTCTTGCATGTTTCGATGATTTTTTTTGCAATCCCGATAGACTCGTCAAGAGACATTGATGCAAGCTCTTTATCATACATACCTTTTACCCAGGGGATCACCTCTGGTTCGGGCAATACATTTGACTTGTCAGGTGGTGCTACGCTTGCGATTTTTACAGCTTCCTCAATAGCACCATTTATTCGGTCTTCCTTCAAACTATTGACTGCTGAGAAACCAAGAGAGTTTCCCTTGAAGGCTCGGATTCCTGTCCACTCGGAAGTGTCTTCGGTCGCTACATGAACAGAATTATCCTGAAGCTCAATTGAGATTGTTTTTCTATCGGTCATTATGATTTCTGCGGAGGATAATTTTTTTGATAATGCAGATTCAAGTGCCTGCCTTGCTCTCATTTTGATTCTCATTATCTTCCTCCAATCATTGCTTTACATCTGATAGTTGGGCCGCCACCATCAACTTTTGCTGCCTGGCCTTTGCCACAGAAACCTGAACCAAGATCCCATTTGAAATCGTTTCCAACCATATCAACAGATTTTAAAACCTCAAACGCTTGTCCTGAAATCGTTGCATTTTTAATAAGGTTTCCAATTTTACCGTCTTTGATTTCGTAGACTTCGCTGCATCCAAACATGAATTCAGCGTTGGCATCCGCCTGCCCGTTTCCTGGGAGGACAAGATAATAGCCTTCTTTTGTTGAACTGATTATCTCATCAAATGATGATGTTCCAGGTTTCACATATGTATTTCTCATTCTTATGATTGGAGTGTCGGAGTGAGAAAATGCTCTCGCATTTCCGGTTGGCTCTACTCCGAATTCGGCTGCAGATTCCCTATTGTGAAGATACGAGTTCATGATTCCGTCTTTGATTATTATTGTATCTTGAACCTCAACCCCTTCATCATCAACAGGGATTGTTCCTGCTGGATAACCATTTTTGAGTGGGTTTAATCCTGCGTCTGCAAGTGTTACCTTTTCACTCGCAACTTTTTCACCAATTTTTCCAGACGCTGCTGACCCAGACATCACAAAATCGGCCTCTACCGTATGACCGATGGCCTCGTGAGCGAGAAGTCCAACCATGCCTGGACTTAAAACAACAGTTGACATTCCGCCTTTTGCGTATGGTGCATCAAATTTATCAACAGCAAGTTTTGCAGTTTTTTCAGCCATTGCTTCAGGGGAGCTTTCAGAAAACATTTCGTCCACTCCACCCATGATGCCAATTGCCTGCATTGACCTTGTCATTTCACCATTTTTTGTAGCAACAGCCATTGTGTAAAACTGTGGTTTTGGGAGTGCGTAGTGAACCTTTACGTCTTCGGTTGTCATTATCCACTTTTCGTCGATGAGTTCATCAAACACAGTTGTTGAATTTGTAATGAGTTTTGATGAGTTTCTTATTTTTTCTTCAATTGAAAGGGCAAGTTTTATTTTTTCGTCAATTGGAACAGAATTCGAATTTGATGTTTTATCAGGTATCCAGTCAAGACTGATATTTTTGCTGTCATCTAGTTCAGGTACTCTTTTTTTTGTCATTTCAGACATTCGGAGTGCGGCAATCTCTGCCTGTCTCAAGACATCAAGCATGCTCTCTTCATCAAGTTTAGAAGTTGACGCAAAACCCCAGCATCCTCTTCTTAAGACTCTTATTCCGACACCGGCCGAGATTATAACATTTGCATTATTGAGCATCCCGTTTCTAACAGATACCGACCTTCGAGTTCGATCTTGTACCCTGATCTCGCAAAATCCGACTGATTTTGATAATACTTTTTCAATTAAGCCAAACATTTATTTACCCTCTTCTCTGATAAGAATAATTGGTGTCTGATTATCTTCGTTGCCTGCTGGGTTATCAAGCATATATTGTTCAATCTTTTTTTTATCAACTTCTGAACTTGCCCCAACAACCCATGCGATACCTAAATCATTTGCATCAACAATTGCTGTTTCATGGCCGGTTTTCGCTTTGATTTGTTCAGCTAGCATATCTGAGTCATATGGGCCAGGGATTACATAAAAATCATATGGTGCCATTGATGCAGGCATGTCATCTATCATTGCAACTTCTTTTCCTGCAATGTGATAAAACCAACCTTTGATTCGAAATAGTTTACCAATTCCGCCAATGAATGTCGCAAGAAGGATTCTAAAAAGCCCTGCGATCTCAATTGCAACTTGAAATGATAATGGGTTTGCAAGTGGTGAGGTTGTTGCAAATGAATTCTTTGATGAACCGGTGACAAATCCTGCCAGGAAGGTTGCAATTTTTGATGCCTTAATCCCTTCAGCGGGATAAATTCTGCCGTCAGCAACTGCGGCAACTGCTGATGCAAAGGTTATCACATCACCTGGTTTGATAATATCTTTGACTGCATCGTGAATCACGTCTGCAGTCTCATCCTCTTCAGTAATAATTTTTGTTTTTACAGGGATTGAGACTGCTCCTGGCTTTGTCTTGTGAGGAGGTTTAAGTTTGACAGTCTTGGCAAGTTCGGGGTCGACTCTTTCGATCTCTTTTAGGCATTTTTTGCCTTTTCTTCTCCTTGTTCCCTCGAGCCATATGTCTTTTGCAGCTTTGATGTTTCCCGTTTTTTCATGTGATAAACCTAACAATACAAAGTCTGATTCATAGAAATTTGACGGTTCAAGTTCTTTAAATTTTTCAAAATATGGAACCGCATCCTCAAACCTTTCAAGCTCAAACAAGGCGTGTGAAATTCGCTTCAATAAATATCTATAGATGGAAAGAATGTCTTTTCTGAGATGTTCTTTCCCTATGGATTCACCCTGCTTATAGATAAACAATGCCTTTTCTTTGTCTCCAGCGAAGTAATAATAGACATCTCCCATCGCCAGATAATACCAGTACTGAGTTGGGTTATTATCAAAAGCCCTTTTTAGAAGCTCATACGCATCATCATATTTTTTCAGTAAACACAAAACCCTTGCTGCAATTCTTGTTGTTCTTGGGTATGCAGAAATATTTTTTTCAATATAAGGTTTTGAAACCTCAATAGCTTCATTAAGACTGCCAAGTTTTAGTAAACTCTGTGTGAGAATTGCAACCTTTTTGTCATCCATTCTATCCGGAGAGATTGACCCGAGATATTCAACTATTCCTCGCCAATCATGATTTTTCAATAGCTTTTTTGTTTTATTATTCATTGCTTTCTTCTAGTCCGATTTCCTCGATTAACCCAAATAACTGTATTAAAACATTTTTTACGGAATCCAAGTTGGTTGATGTACAGGGGATAACATCAATTGAATTGTCGATACCCAAAATGTCTCTTATTTTTTCCTCTTCTATTGCATCAGGTAGATCTTGTTTGTTTGCGACAATCACACATGGGATGCTAAGCTTTGGTAAGAAGAATGACAAATATCTTCTTCCCTGAATGATTGATCTGTAATCTGTTGCATCAACCATTACCACTAATCCAAGTGCTCCAACGGAAAGTACATCCCACATATAGGAAAATCTTTCCTGTCCAGGGGTGCCAAAAATATAGAGAACGAGATTTTCATCAATTGTAATTCGACCGAAGTCCATCGCAACGGTTGTTTTTGATTTTATCTCTCGTGTCTCGTCTGTTATAGATTTCTCCGTTGAGACAACGGGAATCTCAGATACTTGGGAAATGAAACTCGTTTTGCCGGATGAGAATGGTCCGGTTACCAGTATTTTTACTCTTCTCATAGTTTTTTAAAGTACTCGATAATTTTTTGAATGAAGCCAATCTTTTTTCTGGGTTTTTCGATTTCTGGCTTTCTGACCTGTTTGACGGCAACTCTCTTTATTACACCAACCTGAAGGAGAGTGTAGAATATCCTCATGATGTTAAACTCTGGCATCCCAAGAGTTTTTCCTATCTCTTCGAGTGTTTTTTGTCCATCAATGAGTGCGATTACGCTCCACTGTTCAGGCTCAAACTGGAGATCAAAGAGTGCGAAATCGGGGGTAAGAGAAAAGATAATGTTTGTAGATGGAATCTCTCTTTTCAGTGTTTCAAAAAGTTTTGTTCGACCAGATGCTTCAAGAAGCAATTGGTTCATTGAGGTAACAACATTTGTGTCTGGTGTTGTTTCGTTGCTAATAAATCGAAAACTTCCATTGTCAGCACTGCAGATATGGAAAAAGGCTTCCTTTCCCCGTTTGCCATTTGCTTTTGCTGACATGATGTTGCCCTCAACAAAATAAAGCTGTCCTTCAAACTTTGATCCGTCAACTTCTAAAAAAAGCTTCAAACATCCAGTTCTTTTCGAAATCCATACAAATTGAGAAATCTCAATTATTGAGAAATCCTTTATATTCCCTGCAAGCTCCATTATCTACCTCACTTTAAAAATACAATCGTGACAGCATCTCCACCTTCTGATTCATCTGCAAGATGGAATCTGTCAACTCTTGGACTGGTTGGGAGAAATTCAGTAATAGATTTTCTCAGTGTTCCAGTCCCTCTTCCGTGTACTATGTACACAAATGGAATTCCAGCCCCATAGGCCTGATCCAAATAATGCTCAAGTTTTACAATAGCATCAACAACTTTAAGTCCATATAGTTCAAGTTTGATTGGTACTTTTGAAAATGCCGGTCTTTTTTCGGACTCACTGTTTTGTTCAACCGACGGTTTTTCCTTTGCAAGCTCTATGCTGTCTGCTGACACTTGTATTCTTGCTGATCCAACTTGAACCATAACCTTATTTTTTTCTCTTAGAACATCCATCACTATTCCCTGAGATTTAAACCTTGGCACAAAAACTGCGTCACCTGGTTTTAGGGTGTAGATGTCTGGGGGCTCTCCGTATCCGGCTATCTCGGGTTCTTTTTCTGAGACCTCAGCCCTTATTTCTTGAATTCTATTTCGAAGATCATCGGTTTCTTTGGATTGTCTTGTAGCAGCCGCAAGTTTCTTTACTATCTCGTCTGCTTCTGCCATCTTTTTTCCAAGGAAGGATGAAGCCTTCTTGAGTTCACTCTCAAGCATTGAGCTTTTCTTGTTTTCAAAATCCTCCATCTCTTGAAGATGTTTGCTCTTTAATTGCTCGATCTCCTCTTTGGTTCTTTTTGTTGACTCCCTGTCTTCTTCAATATCTTTTGCATCCTTGCTCATTTGAGTGAGGATTTTTGTTGTGTCCTTCTGTTCGTCTGTCAAAAGGTCTTTTGCATTTTCAAGGATAGTCTCGGGAAGACCAAGACGTCTGCAAATGTCGAAAGCATGAGATGCTCCAGGAGTTCCGATTTGGATTTTGAATGTGGGTTTTAAGGTATCTGAATCAAATCCAACTGATGCGTTCATTGCGTGAGAGTGTTTGTACGCAAAAGCCTTCAGTTCACCAATGTGAGCTGTGATTATTGTGGGAACTGAGTTATCGTAGAGATGTTTAAGAATTGAGTAACCGAGAACAGCACCCTCAGAGGGGTCGGTTCCAGCACCCAATTCATCAAGCATAACAAGCGTATATTTTGTTGCGCTCATGAGGATTGAAACAATATTGCTCATATGAGATGAGAATGTGGAAAGGTTTTGAGAGATACTTTGTTCATCGCCAATATCAACGAGTATATCATCAAACATTCCAATCTTTGTACCTGGAAGTGATGGTACATGTAACCCACACTCGGTCATAACAATAAATAGTGCAGTTGTTTTTAGTGAAACAGTTTTTCCACCGGTATTTGGACCAGTTAAGACAAGTGCTCTATATCCGTCTCCTAGTTGAATATCAATTGGAACTGGTTCAACACTCAGAAGCGGGTGTCTTCCGGAGATAATCTTCAATTTTGGGGATGAATCGAGTTCAGGGCAAATACAATTCCAGTCAATTGAAAGTTGACCTTTTGAGAAGATAAAATCAAGTTTTGAGACTGAGTCATTCATGATCTTTAGATCATGTGCAGCATAGGCAATCTCAAGGGTGATTTCCTTTAGAATTCTTTCGATCTCTTCCCTTGCCCGTTGTCTCAGATTTCGAAGATCATTATTCAGTGGAATAACTGATAATGGTTCAACATATAAAGTCTGTCCCGATGATGACGAGTCGTGGACAATGCATGGAAAATGGTTTTTAAACTCAGATTTGATAGGTATAACATATCTGTCATCTCGAATTGTGATGACAGCGTCTTGAATCATTTTTGAGTATGATGATGTTTTAATAATGTCATCAAGCTTCGCTTTGACACGGTTTTTAACAATCTTTGTTTGCGACATTATTGATGTCAGCATCTCTGAGGCTGAGTCAAGCATTTCTCCATCTTCGTCGATTGCTTTTGTTATCATCCTCTCAAGATTTGCTTTTGGTTTGATACGTTCTGCAATCGCCCAAAGACTTGGAGCAAGCTCCATATGTGAGGAAATAAGAGCCTTTATTTCTCTTGAAGCTTTAAGGGTGAGGTACAAATCGAGTGCCTGTCTGGATGTTACGGTTACACCAATAGCAGAGTCACTCAGTATATCTTTTATTGGTTTTATTTCAGAAAGTGGAATGTTTCCGGCGATTTGAATAAATTCTTTTGCTTGTGTCGTTTCATCTTGGAGATTTGAAACAGTTTCAAGGCGGTTACTTGGTTCGAGATTTTCAATAAATTCCCTGCCACCTTCGGTGAATGACAGAGATTTCAAATGCTCTTTAATCCTCTCAAATTCAAGTATTTTTAATGTATGTTTGTTCATTTATTATTCCAAAGCAACAGCCGCAGTTCACGTGCTGGGAGACAGTTTAACACTTTTTCACTAGAAAGACCAGCCCTTTTTGCAATCTTTGCTCCATATTTGATGTGATTAAGCTGACCGGCGAAGTGAATATCGCCACCAATTGTAAATTTACATTCGGCCTCATCGGCAATTCTTGCAAGTTCCCATCTCAAATCCATTCTGTCAGGAGCATAGTTTAATTCAATTGCAACATTATTTTTTGCAGCCTCGGTAAAAATCTTTTTCCAGTCAACATCAAACTCATCTCTCACTTTAAGCTTTCTTCCGCTTGGATGAGCAATGATGTTTATGTTACCTGATCTTATAGCATTAATATATCTATTCTCAATTTCTGAGGGGGTACATCCCATTTCAGAGTGGATTGCTCCGAGTTTCAAAATGTTTTCTCTGAGTGTGTAATCAATTTCTCCGCTTTTGTCTATGTTTAGTTCGATCCCCGGAATAAAGGCAAAATCAGTTTCATATGAATTCATTTTCTGTAAGATTTTAATCTGTTTTTTTAATGAGACTAGATCAATACCACGCGCAACCTTGATCTTTTGGGCGTGGTCAGTTATTGAGATGTAATTCAGACTATGATTTTTGGCTGTATATCCTAGCTGTTTAAAATTTGACCTTCCATCGCTCCAGGTTGTGTGAACGTGAAGATCACCTTGAATATCTTCTAGTTCTAAAAGATTCCAAGTCTTTCCTGCTTCAGTAAGTTCAATAGCATCTTCCCATTCACGGACTTCTGGTGGGATATAAGAAAGACCGAGCTTTTTATAAAATGTCTTTTCATCACCAAGAATCTTAAAGAATCCTGCCTTTACCCTTTTTGCATGTCCTATTTTTTTGCTTAACTTGTCGTAATGCTCATTTGGTCCAGTGAAGAAGACGAGAACTGAACCGAGATATTTTTCTTTGCAAAAATGTATTCTGACATTCATTTTTTCATAAATAGCCGAAAAACCAGAATTTGTGATTTCAGATTTTGGAAGCCCCAGTTTATTCATCAAATCTGTTGAAAGGTTGATATTTGGTTTTTCTGCTACACACAGAATATCGATGTTTGTTATCTCTTCTTTTCCGCGTCTTACATCCCCAACAATAAGTACCGATGAAGTGAGATTTGTTTTTTCAATTCGGCGTTTTATAAGATTTGCCAGATATTCAGCCTTGTATAAAAAAAGGCTGGAGTTTCCTTTGTAATAGAGTGTCAAATGATGACGAAGTTGTTCTGAAAATCTTTTTCCGAGACTTTTTTTTCCAGTAAGAATGTTATTATCAAATGCTCTTTTAAGCTCATCGATTGTTTCTATTCCAAGATCATAATAGAGTTGCGAAACAGTTGCTGGTCGTAAATTATCAAGATGAAGAAGATTTCTTATACCTTTTGGAACATATTCCATCAAATTCATCTCAATTGTTGAATTTTCGGACTTAAGCATTTCAAAAATGTCAGCACATACTTTTTTGTCCATTACTCCAGTGTTTTCAAAGTGTGTTATGAGTTCTTCGTGAACATCATCAAGATCAAGAGAAAAAAGTAGTGTCGCCGCATCCAAATATCTTAATGAACCCGTAATCTTTTCAGAAAACGGGATCATTCGAGATATTTTTCTAAGTCTGGTTGCTATTTCCCAGGAAGTCATCCTGTTCTGACAATTGCTCCAATTTCCTTAAGATTCAAAATCACTTTTTCAATCTGAGAGTCGATCTCTTCGCCTTTAATAGTTCCTGATTTATCAACGAATACAAGTGAATAGGCTAAGGATTTGATGCCTTTTTCTTTGTTTTCATCAGACACAAAAAGATCAAAAAGTCTTACAGATGAGAGTTTTTCATCACATGATTCCATGATTCTTTTTTCGATTTCAGAGCTTGAAATGGATTCTGGGCAGAGCATTGAAATATCCCTATAAACTGGAGGGAATTTTGGAGTCTGGACAAATTTAATTTTCTCGGGAAGAACATTCATCAGTCTTGGGATATCGATATTTGCTATCTGGACTTTGTCTGGGAAGTCAAATGTGTCTGAAATGTCAGGGTGAAGTTCACCAAAGTAGCCAATAGTTTCTTTGTCAGCAGTTATTTTTGCTTGTCTCTCGGGGTGAAGATGTGGATTATCATTGGACTCAATTGCGATGAAATTTGAAATTGAAAGCTGACTTAATAAGGTGTGAATAATCCCCTTCATGTCGAAGAAGTCGTATGTATTTGATTCCTTATCCCAGAATGTCCCATTTTTTCCGTGTAATAGAATCATCAATGTTCTTGTTTCAGGACCAAACTGGCTTCCAATTTCAAACAGTTTCAAATCGTGGTTTCCCTGTCTGATATTGCCAGCAGCGGTATTGATGAGTCCAATTTCGCCTGTTGGTCTAAGCATTGTTGCATCCGCTGTCATTGGGTTGCTGATTTTTGGAGCAAGGTCAAGCTTTGATTCAAGCTGGAATTTTTTGAGTTCATCTTCATTTGTGAAAGTCAATGTCACACACTCATTGAAACCAATACCCGCTGTGATTCTCCTGAGTCTTCTTTCAAAGTCAAACTCTGGTTTTTCATGCATCATATTGAGTTTTATGAGCGGTAATGTTGCTGGAACATTATCATACCCGGTAACTCTTACTGCTTCTTCAATCAAGTCGATTTCTGCTGAGAGGTCGACTCTTCTAAAACCTGGAATATCAATCCCTAAATCATTATCTCCTGTACAATTCAATCCAAGAAGTGAGAATCCTTTTTTGACATCATCAATCTTTGGAAGATAACCTAGAATCTTTTGCATTCTCGATGATCGCAATGTGAGTTTATTTCTTTCAACATCATTACCGATTGTAAGTGGCTCAGAAGGAGTTCCACCGATCATTTCAAGCACGAGATAAGCGGTTCTTTCTGTTGTTTCTGGGTCGGCACCCTTATCGAATCTTGAACTCGCATCAGTTCTGATTCCTGTAAGAGAAACAGTTTGGGCAATTTTTGTGTTCGAGAAACACGCTGATTCGAGAAGGATATTTTTCGTATCATTGCTAACTTCTGAATCAAGTCCGCCCATAATCCCTGCGATCCCAATAGGTATCTCATCATCACAAATCATCAGCGTGTCTTTTGGAAGCTTGTGTGTTACCTTATCAAGAGTTACAAACTCAGTCTCTGATTTTGTGGATGAAACCTTTATTTTGTGCGATTTGATCTTGTCGGCATCAAACGCGTGTGTTGGTTGATTGGTGAAGTACATCATCAGATTTGATGCATCAACAACGTTATTGATTGGTCTCATGAAACTTGCGAGAAGTTTTTTTCTAGCATCAAATCCCGAAGGTTTTACGGAATCAATCTGTGCATAGATGCCGGTGTATTTGATACAGCCGTCTTTATCATCAATCTCGATTGCCATCTTGTCAGAGGTTTTCCCTGTAAAAGTTAGTTTTGGGGCTTCAAATTTTGGAACTTCTGGTATTTCACCAGTTTTCCACCAAAGCACAATGGCAAGCTCCCTGATGAGTCCTTCAAGCCCCTGCCATTCAGGATGATTTGGTGTGAGGCTTGCGTCGAGGATTATGTCTTTCAACCAGAGTGATTCAGCAGGATCAGTAAACTCGGGTGCATCTTTTGGAAGGATCCATACTCCATCACGCTCCTCAGCAGGAAGTATTTCTAAAGGAACACCTGTTTCTTTAGCTCCGAGGAATACTCCATATGACATTGTTCCTTGAAGTTTTCTTTCACCAACTTGAAGGTCTCCAACTCTTCCACCCGGAAGTGCAGCAATAACTTTATCCCCTACCTTCACAGTTTTGGAGTTTGTGACTATCTCTCTTACATCACCTTCGCCAACCTCAGTTTTTGTGAGATTCAGTTTTTCAGTAATTGGTGTAATCTCTCGAATGATTCCGATTCTTGTTCCCTCAATATTGTCTCTGTGGGTAACCTCTTCAACTTCGATTCCGAGCCTGATGAAACCATCAATTATTTCTTTGTCGGTCAAGTCCCAACCTGTGTATGATCGTAAAAGATTTAATGAAATCATCTTATACCTCCAAACTGTGAAAGGAATCTAAGGTCGCCCGTGAAAAGGTCTCTAATGTCTCTGATTCCAAACTTGAGCATGGCAAGTCTTTCAAGTCCCCATCCGAATGCGAATCCCTGATAGACATCCGGGTCATATCCAACATTTCTTAAAACATTTGGGTGAACCATTCCAGAACCACCCATCTCAACCCATCCTGAACCCTGGCATGTGCGACATCCCTCTCCGCCACAGAAAGGACAGGATGCTAAAGTCTCTGCTCCTGGTTCAACAAATGGGAAGTATGAAGGTTGGAATCTGACTTTTGTTTCTCCACCAAAGACTTCTGTCAAAAGAATGGAAAGAATTCCACCGAGATCTGAAAATGTTATGTCTTTGTCAATCATGAGACCTTCAACCTGATGAAAGACCGGCATGTGTGAAGCATCTGTTGCATCTTTTCTGTAACAGGTTCCAAGCGCAATCATCTTTATTGGCGGTGTGCTTGATTCCATCATTCTTATCTGAGTTGGTGAAGTGTGTGTTCTCAGAAGTTTTCCATCTTCCATATAGAAAGTATCCTGCATGGCTCTTGCGGGATGATGTTTTGGAATATTGAGTGCTTCAAAATTGTGAAAATCATCTTCAATGTGTGGACCGGTTCTAACCTCAAAACCGATTCTGTGAAAGATTTCTACGATCTGTTCCATGATAATTGAAACTGGATGGAATGTGCCTATATTTTCTTTTCTTCCTGGAAGCGAGACATCTATTTTTTCTGCTTTTATCTGTGCTTCTTTTTCTTGTTTTTTGAAAATCTCGTTTTTTTCATCGATCATTTTTGTGATGAAGTTTTTTGTTTCATTCAGATCTTGAGCAAGTGCTTTCTTCTCTTCTGGTGAAAGCTTTCCAAGCTCTCTGAACGCAAGACTCAATTCAGATTTTCTACCAAGATATTTTACTCTCAGTTCTTCAATTTCGGTGGATGATGTTGATTTTTCAATTTCTGAAATCGCATCATTTTTCAGTTTAGTGGTGTCCACGCTTGTCCTCCTTGTAATACTTTGCTATATCGCATCCAAAATCAGTTATGAGCGAATCGCCCTTTGAGGCAGCTCTTGCACGGCATCCGCCACAACTGATTTTGTTAATACATTGACCACATTTACCTTTTAGCAGGTCTCTATCCCAAAGGAATTCGAAACCTTTCCAGGCTTCCTCAAACGATTGTTTTGTCAAATTCCCAACAACTGGATAAAATGGCGAAAACATACACGGAGTGAGGTCTCCATTTGGTTGGATGTTTCCGTAGAGTCTTCCTGCAGGGCAACCACCTAAGATATCGGATAACGCCCTGAAGAAACTGTGATGTGGGAGCATATTGAAATATGCTGTGATTGGGAATGAATTTGAAGTCGGCAGTTCAGATTTTCTTCCATTTTTTATCTTGATGGTTTCGAGTCCGAAGTGGGGGGTTTCAGAGAGTATGTCTATGTCAGGATCATTTATGTTTGCAAGTTTTTCCATGGTTTCAGAACGCTGCTTTGGGGAAAGGTCGAGGTCGTAAACCTCTTCACCTCTGCCAACTGCAACAAGGTGATAGAAAACAATTCGGTTGAAATGATTGCTTTTTGCAAGATTTATAAACTCATCAATTTTATCAAAATTGAATTTTGTAAGGGTTACACCCATCGATAAATGAATCCCGATTTTTGAAAGATGTGTTGCTGCTTTCATGGAAAGCTCAAAAGCACCATCTTTTCCTCTGAATTCGTTATGGACTTTTGAATCTGTTGAGTCAATTGAAATTTGTGCACATCTAATACCGGTATCATATAGTTTCTTTGCGGTGTCTTCATCAATTAGTGTGCCGTTTGTATCAATAGAGACATATATCCCTTTTTTGAAGGCGTGATTGGCTACCTCATAGAAGTCATCTGACATGAGTGGTTCTCCGCCAGAAAATGTTATTGCGGCAACACCAGCATCATTGAGTTCATCGATGATTTTTAATTTTTGTGCAAGAGTCATGTGGTCTTTTTCATTTTCGTGTGCACGCTGAAAACAATGCTTGCAAAGGAGGTTGCACCTGTTTGTCAGGTTGTACACAACGGAAAATGGAGCCTTTAAAACGATGGGGACTCTTAATCCATATTCAGCAAGGCTTTTTGTCACAAGCACAAAACATCTGGCTATTCCTGGATCTTCTAATGCTCCCTTGAGTTGCTTCCATGATATTCCATAAGACCTCATGAATATTTTGAAAAAGAACTTAAAAAAAACAGAATAGATTTTCTCCGAGGAAGACATATGAACGTCTCTTGAAAACGACAAAATAGTCTTTTCTGATGCAACAGATGATTTTCGGAGAAACCACCTTGCAATCCTTGTTTGTGCAAGCCATGTAATTAGATTCTTCATAACAAATGGGTATTATAACAACATATGTTTCAATGCAAAGGTCTTGTTGATTATCGCTTGACGAATTCGGAAAATCAAATAGGATATTGAGCGTATGAGGAGGCTCAAATGCAACTTGATAACATATTAGAAGATATAGGTAACGAACTTGTTGGTCTCGAGTGTTATGCACTTGTTGGACGAGATGGGCTTGCATTGACACAAAAAAGTCTTTTTCCCGATGTTGATATTACATCATTGATTGTTGAATTTTCAACCGTTTTCAATGCTACAAAAAAAGCAGGTTTTGAGATTAATGATGAGGGTGCACTTTCGAGTATCCATTCCTTTTCAGATCATCACATTATAATCCATGAAATTCCCGGCACAGAGTTTTTCTGTATTGTTTGCTTGAGAACTTCAGATGGCAATATCGGAAAAGCGAAGTACCTCCTTAAAAAATTTGAGCAAAAACTGTTTGAGGAACTTGCGTAATGAGTTACAACGAGATATTAAAGGAAACTGTTACCTCAATTAAATATTGCCAAAGAGCTGTCCTTTGCACATCTGATGGGCTGTTGACAAATGCCTTTCCTGAAACTGATTCCTCATTAAATGAAGCCCTTTCGGCATCGGCTACTTCAATTCTTGGTATTACAAGTTCAGTAACAGAACGTGCTGGCAAAACCGGAAACGACTATGTCCTGATTAAGAATCAGGATTCTTTCCTTCTTGTGTTCTTTTTGGAAAATCATTCATTGTTTTTGATTGCTGATTCTGATGTAAATCTTGGTTTGCTGCTTCACAAGGGTAAGAAACTAAGAACGGCTATTGCTGAAAAAATCAAAGATGAACCATCTGTTCCTGAGTCAGTTGTGAGTTTTGAGACAACTGATGAAAAACTTGTTGATGCTGTATCATCTGATGAATCCGATGAAGTTATTTTCGAGCCGGAAATAACGCATCACGAACCGGATTTATCGGTTGAAACTGTTGAAGAAAGTCAATCTCAGCCTCTGGATGTTGATGATAATTCTGTCGAAATATCTGACCCCGATGAAATTATTGAACTCATCGAAATTGAAGAAGAAATCGAATCCACCGAAAGAGAGATTGAAAATCCTGATGAGATAATCTCATTGGTTGAGAAAGAAGAATCAGTGGAAGAGGAGTCAGAGGAAGCAATCGAATCAGAATCTGATGGGGATGTTCCTTTCGAGCCAACACATGAAACTGACACATCAGATGATCAAGATAAAATTGAGTTCAGGTTTTCTGATGAGACTGAGGAAGATACTGAAGAAGAGAAAAGCTCAGCCAATTCTGAGTTTCTCTCTTATGATAGCAGCACAGATGCTATAAAAATCGTGTATGAATCAGATGATGAGAAAGATGTGGTAGATGATGATGAAACTGAAACTTCTTCAGAAACCACAAGTAATAAGACAAATATTATGGATTTATCTGATACAAACGAAATAGAGCAAGAATCCGATGGAGATAAAGACAAGAGTGATGGTTTCCAATCGTTTATATCATGGAGGGAAAGACTTCAAAAGGAGAAGGAATCTTGGGAGAAGTCAGATGATGACAATTCCGCAAGAGACCTTTTTGATGGAATTTGATCGAGAGTTTTAGGCTAAATGTTCTGATTTCTAAATCAGGTTACTGTTCTAGAAGAAAAGCTGATGAGCTAATTGCTGATGGCAAGGTTACAGTTGACGGAGTTGTCATAACCGAGCTGGGGGCAAAATTCCCTCAAAGTGCCTCGATAATTGTTGAAGGCAAAGAGCTTACGAAAGCAAAATCCCTACAATACATTGTATTCAATAAACCTCGATTAGTAATCACTTCAAAAAAAGATGAAAAAGGGAGAGATACAATTTACAAGTATCTTCCCGATAACATGAAGCATTTGAATCCTGTAGGAAGATTGGATTATGATACATCGGGGTTGCTTCTACTTACCGATGATGGTGATCTTCTCTATAAACTTACACATCCAAAGTTTAATGTTGCCAGGACATACAGGATAACATGTAAAGATAGAGTCGGCAATTACCAAGTAAAGAAACTACTTGAGGGTGTGAGTCTCGAAGGTGGAATAACAACAAAAGCTGATCAAGCATACAAACAAGGTGATTATCTTTTTTTGACTCTTCACGAGGGCAGATATCATCATGTAAAAAGAATGGTTGAAGCCGTTGGGAACAAAGTTTACCGAATGAAAAGAACAGAATACGCTGGAATTGCGTTGAAGGGTATTAAGCCCGGAAGTTTTAGGAGGCTTTCGTCAAAAGAAGTCGCAATTTTAAAACGAAAGCCTAGAAGTTAAATTTAATCCTAAACAATTTTACCATTTGGCCACATTTTTTTGTCTACTAGTGACCCAGCCATCCTGAGTTTGTAACGTTCACACATCGTGTACCTTCTCTTGCAGTATAGAGCCTTAAGTGCTTTCTCAGTTACAGATACAGTAAGGTTATTGAAGAATGGGCACCCTTCGAGAAAAATACAATCAGTTTCTTTTCTACTAAAATCTTTTAAGCTTTCCATGTTGATATGATACAGAATTTATTTTAAATTGCAAATATATTAAGTTTTCGTAACTATATAGGTTCGTTCAAACTTTGGTCAGTCTTAATAAATTATTGGTTTTATAAATCCAGAAATCGATAATCTATATACCACTATTCTTTTATGAGGGCCCATAGCTCAGTCGGTCAGAGCAACTGGCTCATAACCAGTGGGTCGCAGGTTCGAGTCCTGCTGGGCCCATACTTAGAGAGAGGGAAATGTCAGGTATCTCAAAACTCATCAGATTATGTGTTGTAGATCTTAAGCGCCGTCGGATAGAAAACGAGATTGAAAACACAAATGATGGCTCAGAACTTAAAGCTCAGTATTATTCTGTGAAGGTGGATGCTGATAAGTTCGTTAGCGCGGTCTCCCTTATTGAAAAGAAAATGAAGAGTTTGAAGCTGAAGCTTGACGATGCTGTTTCTGAAAAAGAAAAGATGGAAAAAATGCTTTTCAGTTCGGATGTTGATTCAAAGCAGATTTCAAATATTCAAGAATCACTAAAAAAAGTTTCCGAACATGTTGATAAACTTGAAACAGAAGAACTGGAGCTACTTGAGAAGTTTGAAAAGTATAAATCTTTTAGGGATAAGTTGCAGGAAAAATTGGCTTTGATAAAAGAAAAATATCAAGAAGTTCTTGGTAACTACAAAAAAATTAAGGAAAAGGGAGAAGAAAAGATTCTGGAAATCGATATTGAAAGAGAAGAGCTCCTACCTCAGATTGATGAAGACCAATTGGAAATCTACGGAAACCTTGCCAAAAGAAAAGATGGGATCGCTATGGCAGAGGTGATCGGTACTCTCTGTTCTGGTTGCAACGAAACAATCTCAAAATCATTGGATCAAAGATTATCTGAAGAACCAGATGAAATTCATTATTGCAATAATTGTGGAAGAATAATTTATAGGATAAAAGTGGAATCATGAAAAAAGTTTTTGTATGGACAGATGGTGCTTCAAAGGGAAACCCTGGACCAGCAAGTTTTGGTTCGATTTGTGAGGTTGATGAATCGCTTGTTTTTGAAGAGAGTTTTGAGATTGGCATTCAAACAAACAATGCAGCTGAGTATGCCGGAATGATATATTCTCTTTCAAAGCTTGTTTCATTAGGGCTTGAGACTGAAGAGGTGAAGATCAAATCAGATTCTCAGCTCATAGTCAGACAGATCAATGGAGAATATAAAGTCAAAAAGAAAGAACTCCTCGTATATTATCTTATAGCAACAAATCTCATAAAGCGTTTTACAAATTTAGAGATAATACATGTTGGAAGAGAATTTAATAAGTCAGCAGATAGAATGGCAAATCTTGCATTTGAAAAAGGAAATAGGTAAAAATGGAAAAGAAAATTTATACACCAGAAGATCTCGATGATCTCACAATGAGAGAGATATACGATATTTGCAAAGATCTTAAGATAAAAAATTACACAAGTTTTAAAAAATCTGATCTCATTGAAGAAGTTTGCCTTGTGTCACAGGGTAAGAAAGTCGTAGTAAGAAAAAAAAGAGGTAGAAAGAGTAAAGCCGAACTTGAAAAGATGAACAGGGAAGGGGACACAAGTTCACCATCACTTTCATTCACCTCAGATGATGAAAAAAATGAAACCGAAGAAAATACTCAGCAACCAAGACCAAAATTAATGTTTCCTCCAAAAAAGTATTCTCAGAATAAACTCGAAGAAAAAGAGGAAGTCGAACAGAAGACAGAAGCTGATATAGAAAAAGAAGCAACACCACAAGATCCACCCAAACAGAAAGATGCAAAAAAAAGTATAAGCGGTTTCCAGTATAAGGGTGAGTCACAGGGAGAAGGAAAAGGTGTACTTGAGATTCATCCTGATGGTTATGGTTTTTTAAGGGTTACATATGTTCCTAATCCTGATGATATCTATATGGCTCCATCACAGATAAGGAAATTCAATCTGAGGAATGGTGACTATGTTGAGGGTCTTGTGAGACATCCCTCAAAGGCTAGCGAGAAGTATTCTGCGATGTTGAGAGTGACATCGATAAATGGTCAAGATCCCGGGGCGATGAAAGATAGACCAATTTTTGAAAAAATGATCCCAGTTTTCCCAGATGAGAGGCTTATCCTCGAAGTTCCAGGCAAGAATAATTTCACACTGAGACTTGTAGAATTATTTTCTCCAATTGGAAAAGGTCAGAGAGGAATGATCGTTTCCCCTCCAAAGGCAGGAAAAACAACAGTAATCAAAAAAATCGCCCAGGCGATTTCAATCAATCATCCTGAAGTGATTCTTATGATTGTCCTTGTTGATGAGAGACCAGAAGAAGTAACTGATATGGAAAGATCAGTTAAGGCTCAGGTAATCCACTCAACATTTGATCAGCTTCCTGAAAACCACATCAGGGTCGTTGAACTTGCAATGGAGCGCGCGAAGAGACTTGTTGAACTTGGCAAAGATGTTGTAATCCTTATGGATGGTATTACAAGGCTTACAAGAGCTTACAACCTTGTCATGAGTCCAACTGGAAGAACTTTGACTGGTGGTCTTGATACCTCAGCAATTCACGGTCCAAAACGTGTTCTTGGTGCTGCAAGAAACATGGATGGTGGCGGAAGTTTGACAATGATCGCAACCGCACTTATCGAAACAGGCTCAAGAATGGATGAGGTTATCTATGAAGAGTACAAAGGTACGGGAAATATGGAACTTGTACTCGACAGAAAACTTGCAGAAAAGGGACTCTTCCCTGCAATCGAAATCAACAAATCTGGAACGAGAAGAGATGAGCTTCTGTATGAGGCTGAAGAGAGAAAACGCATCTGGAGTCTGAGAAGATTCTTATCTAATCTTGAAACAGACGAAGCTCTTAAGAAGCTTTACAAATGGATGAAGGAATCAAAGAGCAACGAACAATTCCTTCGTGCAATACTTTCAAACGATAAGACTCCTGGAAGATAAATCGCATTAACCCCAAACATCGTCATTAAATCTCATTTCACCGACTTTTGTGCCTGAATGGGAGTAGATGTCGGGGTTCCACCATTTTTCCAATCTGGTTGTTTTGCAGCCCATTTTCTTTGCAATATTGCTGATTACAAAATGTGAGATTTTTCCATCATCACCGCATTCGAGTTTGAATGCGATTCCAACATCTTTAAGACCAAAGCAGCCCACTCCTTCAGCTCCCGCTTTGAAGATAGAATCGGGGTTATCTCTTACGAATGCAGTTGCGATTCGGTCATCCCCAGCGTAGATATCTGGATACTTATGGATAGCACTCACAATTGCTTCAACTGGCTTATTATATTCTTCAGGAAGATTCTCTTTGTTTATCAAATTGCTAAAACCAATTGCCATATTAACAAGAGGCATCGCAAAAACAGGTACACCACAACCATCAATTCCAATCTTTACTTTATTCGAATTGATTTGGCACATCTTTGATACCGTTTCTTTCATCAATTTCTGTACAGGATGCTCTGGGTTCATGTAGTTTTGAATTTCCCATCCCATATGAACACAGATTAATAGCATAGCAGCATGTTTACCTGAGCAATTGTTGTTAACTGGAGTTGTATTATCTCCTATTTCATCTTTCGCATTTTTTGTAAATGGTGGATGTATTCCGCACAAAAGATTGTTTTCCGATAATGATGCTTTATTGAGCATCTCAAAAACAACATCAGTATTTATTTTTTGGCCATTGTGCGATCCAGATGCAACTGCAAGATGTTTTTTTGAAAGACCAAATGATCCAAATGCACCAGAGGTAATCAATGCGATAGCCTGAAACGGTTTTGAGGCGCTTCTAATAAACGTGAAATGATTTGGGTCACCGATAGATTTGATGATTTTTCCACTTTTATTGACTACTACAATGTGTCCTCTGAATTGAGATTCGACTATCTCACCTCTGTATTTTCTTACTATGATTTCTGCTTTATCCATGTGGATAATTCTTATGAAGAAAAATCAAAATTCAATAGTTGGAATTCATGTGATTTTTTTGTTATCATCAACCTCATGAGAAGAGAATATTGGGAATCACCAGAGATTTATAATGTCGAAGTTGAGGTAACAAAGATTGATGATAAGAGGATTACAATCTCTCCAAATATCTTTCATCCTGAGGAGGGTGGACAACCCGCAGACAAGGGAATGGTCGGTGAAGTGGTTGTTGAATCTGTAGTTGTTGTAGATGGAAAAATCGTATTATCATTATCAAAAGATATATCAAGTGGAAAGTATTCTGTGAAAGTCGATAAGAAACATCGACTCTTTACGAGTAGATACCACACTGCACAACATATCATTTCCGGGATAGCAGAAAAAGAGTTTGATCTAAAAACTGTTGGTGTCCATATCGGTGACACCTCAACGATTGAGTTTGATAAAGAGGTTTGCTGGGAAACAATCAATAAGATTGAACTTCTTTCGAATCAAGTCGTGATGGATGATTTCTCTGTTAACACATCTTATGGAGAAGGAGAAACTCGGTTTCATGATGTTTTAGAGGGCATGAATCCTGATGACATAAGAGTCGTGTCCATTGAAGATATCGACTCCTCTGCATGTTGTGGGGCACATGTATCAAAAACCGGAAACATTGGTTTCATAAAAATAATCTCTATTGAAAAGAAAAGAACTGGCTCAAGAATTACGTATGTAACAGGATTTGATGCTGTTGAGTATTCGCAAAGTGAAACAGATGTCTTAAGGGAGCTCCGCAAGCAAACAAGCTGCAGCAATTCGGAGCTTTTAAAGAAACTAAGCCAGATGATCATAGATACAAAAGAAAAGAACAGGGAGTTAAATGCTCTTTGGATAAAAATGATTCCGTTCATCACTGAAAACTGTGAGGTAGTTGACCATAACAGTTTTAAAACTGGATTAATAGTTGATAAAATCCCAAATGACGTACAAGGTAAGGTTTTATCAGCACTTTTAGAAAAATACGATATCGGAATAGTTGTTGCAGATACCTCTATTTCTGTTTCTTCAAATCGGATTTCTGCAAAAGAGATTCTTAAATCGATAACTGAAAGCCTAGGTGGAAAAGGTGGAGGAAACGAGAAAATTGCGAGAGGAAAACTCACAAGAGAATTAACAATTGAAGAGATTGTTGGAGTTTTGTGAGGAGCTAAAGCTGTAACTTTTTTGCACCCAAAATGTCAAACTCTGTCAGATGGTTGCAAAAAACACATTGTTTTTTATAATGTTGTTTTGTTCGAGGCTTGTACCACATTTATAGACGAGGTGGTTAATGGAATATCTAAATAACTATGTAAACATAGGGATTTTTGTACTAGTTGGCATCGGTTTTGGTCTTGTTGCGTACTTCCTTTCGTTCCTTCTTAGACCAAAGAGGATCAAAGGTGAGAAAGCTTTGACTCCGTACGAGTGCGGAATGTATCCGGAGAAAGATGCCGATGTAAAATTCAACGTCAGATATCTTACATTCTTGCTTATTTTTGTAGCATTTGATGTTGAAGCAATATTTCTCTATCCATGGGCAGTTAAGGCGAATGTGCTTGGTTTATATGCATTTTTTGAGGTCTTTTTGTTCATTGGGATCATCCTTGTTGGATGGTTGTACGCATGGGGAAGGGGTCTTTTGAAATGGGATTAAAAGAATCAAGAACTCTTGATCCTGTATTATCCGATGGCAAAGGTGCAGTTTTTCTCACAAGCGTTGATTGGTTGCTTGCTTGGGGGCGAAAGAATTCACTTTGGCCTCTCACCTTTGCAACTGCGTGTTGCGCATTTGAGATGATTCAATCATGGATGCCAAGATATGATTTCGATAGGCTAGGAAGCTTTTTCAGACCCACACCAAGACAGTGTGATGTCATGATTGTTGCCGGTACTATTACCAAGAAGATGGCTGAACCCACACAGCTCCTTTATGAACAGATTCCAAATCCAAAATGGGTGCTTGCTATGGGTGCTTGTGCATGTTCTGGTGGCCCTTTTGTTGATAGTTACTCTGTTGTAAAGGGTGTTGACAAGATTATCCCGGTTGATGTGTATATTCCTGGGTGTCCACCAAGACCAGAGGCTTTGCAGTTTGCCATGCTTCAACTCGAAGAAAAGATAATGAAAACTCGAAAAAATCTCGGGAGGAATCATGTCAGAGCTTAGTAAGTTAATTTTTGAGAAAACAGGCATAAAAACCGAGCTCGTCGAAGGTTCTGAGACTGAATTGATGATTCGCGTTGAGCCAGAGCAGATTGTTGAAAAAATCCTTGCTCTCAAAAACAATGGCTTTTCTTTTTTAACAATGTTATCCGCAAAATGCAGAGATGATGGATTTGATGTTGTCTATATCCTTGATGATTGGAAGCATAAAAAGAAGATTTGGGTGTACTCTTTCGTTTCTAAAGAAAATCCTGTTATTCCAAGTATAACACCTTCATGGATGGCTGCTGATTATCTTGAACGTGAAGTCTTTGATATGTTTGGAATTGAATTTACCAATCATCCAAATCTTGAGAGAATACTGACTCCTGAGGGATTTACAGATTTTCCTCTTAGGAAAGAGTTCAAGGAAACTGATTAGGAGGATGATGTGAGCGAACAGACTATTTGTACAGACACATTGAAACTGAATATCGGTCCACACCATCCGGCGACTCACGGTGTTTTCCGATTAAAAACCGAATTAGATGGTGAGGTTGTCGTAAACAGTACTCCCGTTTTTGGATATCTTCACAGAGGAATCGAAAAGATAGCCGAGAATCTCACATATTTCCAGTTTATCCCATACATGGATAGGCTTGATTACTTGGCTGGTTTTTTGAATGAATATCCATATGTTGCAGCAGTCGAGAAACTCATGGGAATTGAAGTCCCAGAAAGAGCAGAATACCTGAGAGTTCTTATGATGGAGCTCAATCGAATCGCAGCCCATCTTGTAAACATCGGTGCACAGGGACTCGATCTCGCTTCAATGACCCCAATGACATACGCTCTTCGTGAACGAGAATATCTCCTTGAGTTCTTTGTTGCAGTTTCAGGTTCTAGAATGACTTTTAACTGGATGAGGTTCGGTGGCGTCAAAACTGATATCCCTGAGGGATTTTTGTCAGATATTGATAGATTTATCCATTATCTCAAAGACAGGATGCCAGAATATGGTGACTTGATGCAGAAAAACGAGATATTCCTTGCAAGAACAAAAGGAATCGGTGTTTTGCCTGCTGACCTTGCAGTTGAGTATGGTTGTTCGGGGCCAGTTCTAAGGGGTTCGGGTGTAGCAAGAGATCTTCGAATGGATGAACCTTATTCAGTTTACGATAAACTTGAGTTCAAGGTTATAACAAGAAACGAAGGTGATACCCTCTCAAGATATATGGTTCGATATGACGAGATATATCAGTCCATTCATATTGTTGAGCAAATCCTTTCAAAACTGCCTGATGGTGACATCATGGCTAAAGTTCCAAAAGTAATAAAACCTCCAAAGGGTGAAGTTTACACAAGAGTCGAAGCCCCAATTGGTGAGCTCGGAGTGTATCTTGTTTCAGATGGGTCAACAAATCCATATCGATTGAAGATCCGTGCTCCTAGCTTCAGCAACATTCGAGTAGTCCCGGATATCATCAAGGGAATTCAGATCCCTGATGTTATTGCAACTTTTGCTTCTATTGCGCCAACAATGGGCGAGGCAGACAGGTGATCGAATGAACATATTGAATATATTGATTGTAACAGGAATTGCTATTGGGATGTTCATGTTTGTTATGGTCATCGCTCTTGCGTTCACTCTTGTAGAAAGAAAGTTTTTAGGTTGGATTCAACAGAGACTTGGACCAATGGAAGTTGGACCGTGGGGATTGTTCCAGCCACTTGCAGATGCTGTTAAGCTACTTGGTAAAGGTGATGTCATGCCAAAACTGGCAGACAAATTCCTTTATACCTACACTCCACTCATAACTTTTGTGCCTGCGTTTATTGTGTTTGCTTTGATACCTATTGCAACTTCGGTAACACATGTTGCGGGAAAAGCAGTTGTAACTCCGCTTGTTCCATCGAATTCATCCGTTGGAATCCTTATGATTTCTGCGATTATGTCCATTAGTGTTATCGGTATTCTTGTTGGTGGATGGTCATCTGGAAACAAGTTTTCTCTTCTTGGAGCAGTAAGATCGGCAGCTCAGGAAATAAGTTATGAAGTCCCTAAAACAATTGCAATGCTTTGTGTTGTTATGATGGCTGGTTCAATGAACATAAGCATCATCGGTGGAGTTCAAAAGATTTGGTTTATAATTCCCCAGTTTTTAGGGTTTGCAATATTCTTTATTGCATCACTTGCTGAAGTTTTCAGAATTCCATTTGACCTTGCAGAAGGTGAGTCGGAGCTCGTAGCTGGATACAATGTTGAGTTTGCGGGTATCAGGTTCGTATTCTTCTTCTTCGCAGAGTATACATACTTATTTGTTACAGGTGCATTGGTAACAGCATTATACCTTGGTGGTGGATATATGCCCGGTATTCTTGGTACTTGCCTTGGACCACATATAACACCAGCACTCTGGTTTATTCTAAAATCATGTTCGATTGTTGTTCTGATAATCTGGGTATCCAGGTCGCTTCCTCGAATTAGAGCCGATCAGCTTATGGATGTTGCATGGAAATTCTTACTCCCACTATCCGTTGCAAATATGTTGTATACCGCATTTATTGTTCTAAATCCACACATACTTGAGATATTCAAGTATGCTTTGGCAGGAATGTGAGGGTGATATGACAGGAAAAGGAATTGTACTATCTCTACTTCTTACCCTGAAGCATCTTTTCAGGAAAAAGCTCACTCTCAGGTATCCAAAGAAGAAACAACCGATGAATCCAAGATTTTTTGGACTCATGAGGTTGGTTTCTGATGAAAACGGAAAGTTGAAATGCACAGCATGTGGAATCTGTGCCAGAAACTGTCCGGTTCATGCGATAGAAATCAAAAAAGCAAAAAATGATGAAGGAAAATTTTACCCTGAGGAATACACCGTAAAGATTCAGCAATGCATGTTCTGCGGGATATGTGTTGAGGTTTGTCCTTTTGATGCACTTCATGCTGGGAATTTTTACGAACTTGCATCATTTTCCAGAGAGGGCATGATTTACAACATAGATGATCTTTCAAATCAGCCTGGAGGTGAAGTGTAATGGGATTTATTGAGTCAAGATTAATATTCTTCATCGCCTCTGCACCTGTAATCATTTTTGCCTTTCTCTCAATCTTCCTGAAAAACATTGTTCATGCGATCATGGCATTGATTGCGTGTCTCTTATCAATTGCGGTCATATATATCTCGATACACGCTGACTTTATTGCCGCTGCCCAGGTTGCAATCTATGTCGGGGCTATCTCAATCCTTATCCTTTTTGCAATCATGTTCACAAGGGATAAAAAGGGTAGCCAGCTTCTTCATATTCATAGACAGGTTGGAGTTGGTGTCGCAGTTGGTGTGACAATGTTTCTTACAATTGCCTTCTTCTTCCTACAAACTGCAACTCAGACTACAACAGATCCAAGTGTCGCTGGAAGACTACCTACTGGTATCCATCCATCAAAATTGGTTAATCCTGAACCATCTATTGAATCAATTAGCAGAGTAATGTTCGGCAAAGAAGGAGAAAGTACTCCATATGCAATCCCGGTTGAGATGACATCAATCATGATCCTTGCAGCTCTTATTGGTGGAATTGAAATGGCTAAGAAAAAGGAGGATGAGGTATGAATTTCTTATTCTTTGTGGGTGCTGCCCTCTTCTGTATTGGGGTAATTGGTGCACTCAGTCTCAGAAATGCAATTCGAATACTGATGTGTATTGAACTGATGCTCAATGGCGCAAACCTCACATTCCTTGCGACTGCATACTCAATCCCTGATCCAGGTGTCGCTCATACAATGGTCATCTTTGCTGTTGCTGTTGCTGCTGCCGAGACAATTATTGGACTTGCTGCAATTGTAGCAATGTATCGTGCCAAGGGTTGGATTACCCTTGAGAAGTTCAATCTTCTAAAGTGGTAGGTGGATAAATGGCATTACACACATTATTACCAATTTTAATACTTGGAATTCCACTTATCGGATTTATAACAATCGGATTATGTGGAAAGATTGCAAAAGGATGGGCAAAATATCTCGGTACAATAACAGTTGGAATCTCACTGATTCTTTCTATTGTACTTTTCATTCTTGTTGCCAATCATGGAAGCTCTTTTGATCCTGTAACTTTCAAGTGGCTTGAAAGTGGAAAATATTCACTTGATTTCGGGTTCCATATTGATTCTCTTTCAGTAATTATGCTGATCGTGGTATCCCTTGTTTCGTTCCTTGTCCACCTCTTCTCAATTGACTACATGAAGGGTGATCCTGGAATTGCAAGATACTACGCAGAACTTCAGCTCTTTACTGTTGCCATGCTTGGTGTTGTTACTGCCTCAAACCTTCTCCAGATGTTTGCATTCTGGGAGCTTGTTGGACTTTGTTCATATCTGCTCATTGGTTTCTGGTTTGCAGAACGTTCTGTCTACCAGGCAGCAAAAAAAGCTTTCTTTGTAACAAAAGTCGGGGATGTATTTTTATTCCTCGGAATATTTGCAATCTTTGCGGTAACAGGGAACCTGAATTTTATCGACTTACCAGGAAAACTTGCCGGATATAGCCAAACTATGCTGATTGTTATCCCTCTTCTTATCTTTGCCGGTGCAATGGGTAAATCAGCACAATTCCCACTCCATGTTTGGCTCCCAAATGCGATGGAAGGCCCAACTCCGGTTTCTGCACTCATTCACGCAGCGACAATGGTTGCCGCAGGTATCTACCTTGTAGCAAGAACAATGCCAATTTTCATGCTGGACACGACTGGAACAGCTCTAACCATTGTTATGATGATAGGAGCGATAACCGCTTTCATGGGGGCGACAATTGCCACCGTGCAAGCGGAGATAAAAAAAGTTCTCGCATTTTCAACCATAAGCCAGCTTGGATATATGGTTATGGGACTTGGTGCAGTTTTTGGTGGAATCCACCATGGTGAACCACAATTCGCACTTATTGGATTTGTCGCAGCACTCTTCCATCTTATGACACACGCATTCTTTAAGGGGTTATTGTTCCTTGGTTCAGGTTCAGTAATTCACGCAACACATACAAAAAATATGCATGAGATGGGTGGACTCATCAAAAAGATGCCCGTTACGGGTTGGACGTTTGTGATTGGTTCACTTGCACTTGCGGGGTTCCCACTTTTTGCTGGATTCTGGAGCAAAGATGCAATAATAGGTGCAGTTTTCCATTCAGCACATCATCATCAAGCGGCTTGGATTGCTCTAATACTAGCATTGATTGGTGCCTTCCTAACCCCATATTACATGACAAGATGTGTTTGGCTCACATTTTTTGGAAAACCAAGAAAAGAAAACCATGCTCATGAAGGATCATGGAGATCGAGGGTTCCTCTTATTGTGCTTGGATCTTTGGCAGCACTTATTGGTTTCATCGGTGTTCCATTCTGGGGTCTATCATCAAACTGGTTCCAAAAATTCCTTGGCAAAGGCTATATGACCCATGAGATGAGTCATCATATTCTAGAGCACTATGAAACCTGGGGAATAATGAACAAACCACTTCTCTTTGGTTCAATTGGACTTGTTTTTGCTGGAATCCTTGTTGGTTTACTTGTTTATGTTTGGAAACCTCAGCTAAAAGTAAAACTCATGAGAGCTCTCAAACCGCTCTATATATTCTTCAAGAGAGCTTGGTTCATGGATGAGCTATGGACACTCATTGCTGTCAAACCATTCCTATGGTTCGCAGGATTCTGTAGCAGATTTGATGCTGTCGTAATTGATGGAATGGTAAACGGTGCAGCATGGTTAACACTTCAGTTTGCCAAACTTGTTAACTGGTTTGATTCTCACATCGTTGATGGAATGGTTAATGGTGTTGGCTGGCTTGGCGTCAAACTCAGCAAAATTGCCAAATGGTTTGATGAAAAAGTTGTTGATGGGTTTGTAAATGGTTCTGCCTGGATTTTTGGGTTTGCTGGAAAAAAGACTCGAAAAATTCAAACTGGGTATCTGCCAAATTATGCAGCAGTGATGTTTGGTTCACTTGTTGTTATACTACTTGTTTTTGCAATTATCCTTGCAATTAATTAGGAGGATTTGAATATGAATTTCAATTCTGGAATACTATTATCGGCGGTTACTTTCCTGCCTCTATTGGGTTCATTGCTTGTTCTTTTGCTTCCAAAAGACAACCACAAGCTGATCAGGTGGTTTTCTGTTGTCATAACACTACTTACCCTTGGATTATCAATCTATATCTGGTCGCTGTTTAAAATTGGTACTGTAGAAGCTCCATTAATGGCATTTCAATTAGAACACATAATTGAATGGGTACCTTCAATCGGAATGAATTACCACCTCGGAATTGATGGAATGTCGATGCTTATGCTCTTCCTCACAACTCTCCTTTCAGTCACTGCATGTTTCGCATCATTCTACATCAAAGACCGTGTAAAAGAATACTTCTCATTATTCCTTCTTCTTGAAACCGGACTTATTGGTGTTTTCCTTGCTCTTGACCTTGTTTTGTTCTATGTGTTCTGGGAAGTAGTATTGGTTCCAATGTATTTCCTCATAGCAATTTGGGGAGGAAAACAGAGACAATACGCATCAATCAAATTCTTCATCTATACACTTATTGCATCACTGATAATGCTTATTGGAATCCTGGCAATATATTTCAAAACTGGGACATTCTCAATTGTTGAACTCACAAACAATGCGAATCTAATAGTTAGCCTTGGAACTCTTGCTCTTCCGGTCTTTGGTGCAATGTTATTTGGATTCCTTGTAAAAGTTCCATCATTCCCGTTCCATACCTGGTTACCAGATGCTCACGTTCAAGCTCCAGCGCCAATCTCAATCATGCTTGCCGGTGTTCTTCTTAAGATGGGTGGTTATGGAATCATCAGACTTGGTGTTGGAATCTTCAAGAACATGGATGGTGTTTTTGCCTTCTGGGGGCCTGTTATTGGTGTGCTCGGTGTAATAGGAATTGTTTATGGAGCTCTTTGTGCGCTTGTCCAAAAAGACCTCAAAAAACTTGTTGCTTACACATCTGTTAACCATATGGGATTTGTCCTTCTTGCAATCGGTGCATACATGATTACAGGTTCTGCAATTGCACTTCAGGGTGCAATCGTTGTAATGTTTAGTCACGGTGTCACAACTGGACTACTCTTCCTTTTGGTTGGATATATCTACGAAAGAACTCATACAAGAGAAATCTCTGAGCTTCCAGGTATGGGAGGAAAGATTCCAGTAATTGCAATCATGCTTATCATCGCATCATTTGCCTCAATTGGACTTCCAGCTCTTTCAGGATTTGTTGGTGAATTCCTCTCACTTCAGGCTGCGTTTAGTGCAGTTTCCTGGTGGGCATGGGCATCTATCGCTGGTCTTGTTGTTAATGCCGGCGTAATGCTTTGGATGATGCAGAGAGTCATGTTTGGTAAAGCACAGGAAAAATTTGAAACAGTTAAAGATGCAACATTCCTTGAATTCATAGCAGCACTTCCTCCATTTGCATTTGTGTTCTTTATTGGACTCTATCCAGCTCCAATCCTTTCTATGATTGCAAATTCAATTGTAGGCATACTCTAAGGGGGTGTGATTGTGGAATTTTCCGCGTTTCTCCCTGAAACAATAGTAGTCATTGGAGCTTGCATACTTCTGCTTGTTTCATTGATTCCATACTCTGGGAAAAAGTTTGTAAATGGAATCCTGGCGATGTTGATCTTGATCGCTTCATTCATTGCTTTGGTTGGTCAGGCAGGTGGGGTCACAAGCATTCTGTTTACTGCCGATTCGTTTGCTACTTATTCAAGAGGATTGCTTTTGCTGATAACGTTGCCTATTTTCCTCTCTTCTTTCGATATGTTTGTTCCTGATTCAAAAAGACAGGGACAGTTTTTGTTCCTTATTCTTATCTCAATCTCTGGACTTATGTTGATGTGTCAAGCGACAAGTTTGATGATCGTATATCTTGCAATTGAGATTACCTCAATCCCGCTTTATATGCTTACTGGAATGAAAACGGGGGATTCGATCTCAAAAGAGGCTGTTGTAAAATACTTCCTGCTTGGTGCTTTTGCTTCAGCAATCACCATTTACGGAATCTCACTTGTCTTCACAACAACAAAAACAATGCTCTTCTCACAGCTCTTCCTCTCGCTTTCAGGTCTTCCAATTGAATATATGGGATTGACATTCATATTTGCAGGTCTTTTCTTCAAAGTTGCTGCCTTCCCATTCCATTTCTGGGCACCGGATGTATACGAGGGTGCTCCACCAATTTCAACCGCATTCATATCTGTTGCACCGAAAATCGGTGTACTCATTGTGATGGCGAGATTTGTTGGAACAGCTTTACCTGCAAGCCTAGCAACCAATTTTGGATGGGTTGTGTTAATCATTTCTGTATTATCGATGACGTTTGGAAATATCACGGCAATATGGCAGACCAATGTAAAAAGGATATTTGCGTATAGTTCTATTGCTCAAGTTGGGTATATCTTGATGGGTGTTGTTGTAATCGCCTTCAACCCTGGAACAGATTTAGCTGCTCAAGGTGCTGCTGGAATACTCATGTATGTGACAGCATACGCATTGATGAATATTGCAGGATTCTCTATCATCAAAGTTGTTGAGGGTAGACGGGGTGGTTCATCATTAAAACATTTTGCAGGACTTGGAAAAACGAACCCAGCTCTTGCAATTACGATGGTTATAACACTTGTT
Organism: Caldisericia bacterium; assembly: GCA_963674785.1. GTDB lineage: Bacteria > Caldisericota > Caldisericia > JAAYUI01 > JAAYUI01 > JAXGMQ01. Next base: position 1,735,110 of record OY771555.1, on the reverse strand, counting down.
TCGCTTCTTGGTATTCCATGGGCAGCAGGTTTCTTTGGGAAATTGTTTGTATTTAAGGCTGCAATTTCTGCAAAACTCATCTGGCTAGTGGTTGTTGCCGTTGTCAACTCTGCTATTTCAGCGTTCTACTACTTTGGCATTGTAAGGGCAATGTATCTTGATGAACCCGATGAAGAAATCGTCCAAAAAGATTTTGGGAATGCGTTTGCTTCACTTTCATCTGGAATATGCGCACTTGGAACCGCAACAATGATTATGATTCCAGGACTTGTAATGCTTATTGAAAAAGCAAGCCAAATTTTTGTTGGTTAAGAAAAAACATGAAATGGTCTGAAATCGGAAGAGAGTTTATAAAAGCTAGAATGACAGGTGTATCCGCACTTTTGGTCATTATTATGCCTCTTGCAATTGCTGGTGCAGGAGGCTTTTTTCTTGATAAGTGGCTTCATACAATACCACTTTTCACGATCCTTCTTTCTCTTCTCGGTCTCGCAGCTTCAGTTAAAGGAGCGTTAAAGTTTAAGCCATGACAACTTTACAAATCACATTATCGATAATTGGTGGAATTATCTGGGGAACAGGTGCAGGTTTTGTTCAATTTCACTGGGTTTATATCTCGTCAAAGAAAAAAATTGACAAAGGTTTAAAACCTTTTGGAAATCCTCTTCGATTAATTGCATCAGCTGCTTTATTCTTGCCTGCATTCATCAATATTTATGCGCTGCTTGCCACCTTTGGTGGTTTTGCTCTTGGTTTTGCATTATGGTGGATATGGTTCAGGATTAAATTATCCTCTGGAGGAAAAGATGCCTGATAAGAAAAAAGTACCATTATTTAAGAGAAAATCGTTTTGGGTGGTGATGCTTTTCATTGCTGCCTATGTCTTGGTTTTTTTCACCCCAGCTATCTATGAAAGTTTTTCTGGACAACCCCTTCAACCAGAGACTGGTCTTCATATAGCTGTTGGTCCTCAGACAACTCCTGTTTCTTTTCTAAACAATATTGCAGGAGGGTTAAATCTACCAAACACATTCTTTGCTGTTGGAATTGCAACCATTGTTTTCGCATTTCTGATCATCTTTATCGGGATTGGTGTTAAAAAAAGAGGTTCAACAAGGGCTGTTCTTGCTGAGATAATCGTCACAATGATGCAGAGTTTTACAAAAAACATCGTTGGAAAAAGAGGCGAAAAGTATGTTGTTGTTACAACAACACTTATTGGATATATCCTTATCTCCAACTTCCTCGGTTTGCTTTCTGGATTGACAGCTCCATTTATTGCAAAAAGTAAGATGTTTTCAATTCTTATTGCACCGACAACAGACCTCTCAGTAACACTTGCCCTTGCACTATTTGCAATCGTATACGTTCATGCTCAGTCAATAAAAGGTTTGGGATTTGGTCATTACTTTAAAGAAACCTTTATGCACCCATTCTCTTTTATGTTACCGATCAATGTTCTCGAGCAAATCAGCAGACCTCTTTCACTCGCCGTCCGTTTGTTTGGAAATTTGACTGGTGAGCATATCGTTTTAGAAGTTATAACCGGACTTGTTGCTTTTGGTGTTCCTGTTGTGATCCTTGGTTTGGGAATATTCACAGGATTCATCCAGGCACTCGTATTTACAATGTTATTCCTGGTTTACCTTAATTTGGGTTTGCCACATGAAAAAGGAGAGCACTAAAAAATGGATTTAAACGTTCTTAAAGAAGTTTTCAATGGTAACACAGCAGAGATGCTTAAGTTTGCCGCACCTGCTGCATATTGGGGCACAAAAATCGCAGCAGCACTCGCAATTGCAATTGCCGCATTTGGTGGTGCACTTGGTCAGGGAAGAGCTGCAGCATCAGCAGTTGATGCTATCGCAAGACAGCCAGAGGCACAACAAGACATCTTCACATCCCTTATTCTTTCACTCGCACTTATCGAATCACTTGTAATTTATGCTCTTGCCGTTGCTCTTGTTTTGATTTTCGTCATATAAGGTGACTCCATGTTTACATGGTTAACATCCATATTGGATTCTTTTTCTAATTGGCTGATTCCAACGGTATATGCATCCGAAGGTGCTGTAGAACATGCTGCTGAAATGGCTAATCCATCTCTCCTCGGCGTTGACCTTAGGACATTTCTATTTGTTGTTTTAAACCTTATTCTTTTGGTCATCCTTCTTAAAAAGTTCCTCTACAAGCCAGTGGTAAACATGCTTGCCGAGAGAAAGGCTGCTGCCACAAAGGTTTTGGATGAGGCAAAAGAAGTTCAGAATCAAGCAAATCTAAAACTTGATGAGGCAACAAAAGAACATGATGAAGCAATCACTGAGGCAAGAACAATAAGAGCTGAAGCTGCCAAAAATGCTGATGCAATAAAAGAAGATATTCTTGGAAAAGCAAGAGATGAAGCAAAGGATATCGTAAGATCAGCAGAAGAGGAAGCAAAAGGCGAACGTGAGATGACCGTCATGGAACTTAAAAAACGCTCAAAGGACGTTGTTGAGGTTCTTTCATCAAAAGTTATCTCAAATGTCTTTGATGGCAACACGATTGAATATCATACCGATCATATCATCGAAACGCTTTCTGAGCTCACCGCTTGCGATATAACCGATCATGAGATAACACTCTGCGATGCACTCAAGAGCACTGGAAAAATCAAAAAAGTAATGGTAGAAACTGCTGTCGCACTTTCAGATCCTCAGAAGAAAAAGATTGAAACATTCGTGAGTGATTTTACTGGAAGCAAACCAAGTATGAATTTCCAGGTTAACGAGAACCTCATCTCCGGAATAAAGATGTATCTTGATGATACTATCTTTGATTCATCGGTAGCTCGAATGGTTAGTCATACCATCTCTGAAAATTTGAGGTAAATGATGTCCGATACTCTTGAATCGATACTTAAAGGATGGACAGACTCATTTTCTGAGAAGCCATTTAAACCGGTCATTGAGAACTCTGGTACAGTACGGAATTGTGGTGATGGTGTCGCTTTGGTTTCTGGCTTATCTGATGCCTTTATCAGTGAAATCCTTTATTTTGAAGGTGGCATAGAAGGATTCGTTCTCTCAATGACACCAAAGTATATTGGTGTTGTTCTTCTTGGATCCGATAAGTTCGTAAAAGAAGGTGACCGAGTCACAAGAACTGGAAGAGTCTTATCTGTTCCGTTTTCAAAAGGGATGCTTGGTAGGGTTATCGACCCCACAGGTAAAGCAATTGATGGAAAAACGGCTTTGGCACCTTCAAAACACCTTCCTCTTGAAACCGCTGCTCCATCAGTTGTTGACCGTGAGCCGGTTCATGAAGCTCTGCAAACTGGTTTGAAGGTTCTCGATGCTTTGATACCTATTGGAAGGGGTCAGAGAGAGTTGATCATTGGTGACAGGCAAACTGGTAAAACAGCAATTGCAACCGATACCATCATCAACCAAAAAGGTCAGAATGTTATCTGTATCTATGTTGGTATCTCTCAGAAATCTTCAACAATGGCAGGAATCGTAAAATCCCTTCAGGATAACGGTGCTCTTGATTATTCTATCATTGTTGCCACTTTTGCCGATTATCCACCAGCTGTTAGGTATATTGCCCCTTATGTTGGGTGTGCAATCGCTGAAGAGTACATGCGTCAGGGAAAACATGTTTTGATTGTTTATGATGATCTCTCAAAACATGCAGATGCTTACAGAGAACTCTCACTTCTTCTTAGAAGACCACCCGGACGTGAAGCGTATCCTGGTGACATTTTCTATCTCCATTCCAGGCTTCTTGAGCGTGCAGCCAAGCTTAAGAGTGAACTGGGTGGTGGATCAATCACCGCTCTTCCAATTATCGAAACACAAGCCGGAGATATTTCACAATATATTCCAACCAACTTGATTTCTATTACTGATGGTCAGATTTTCCTTGAAAATGAGCTTTTCAATGAGGGTATCAGACCTGCCGTAAACGTTGGTTTGTCTGTTTCAAGGGTTGGTGGTGCAGCACAGATCCCAACAATGAAAAAAGTTGGTGGTACACTCAAGCTTGACCTCTCCCAGTATAACGATCTTAAGGCATTCGCTCAGTTTGGTGCTGAGCTTGATCCAACAACACAGAGAAAACTTTCTCGCGGCGAAAGGCTTGTTGAGCTTCTAAAACAGAAGCAGTATTCTCCTTTCCCTGTTGGAGAACAGGTTCTCGTTCTTCTTGCATATTCACTTGGAGCTTTTGATGATGTTCCAAAACACAAAGTCAAAGATTACGAAGAAACACTTTTAAATGTTGCAAGAACAAACCATCCAAACATCATTTCTGATCTTTCGCATTCACCAAAACTTACTGACGACATAAAAGATTATGTTTCTGTTATCATTGAGGATGCAAATAGGGAATTTGAGGGATAATAAGTGGCAACTCTTCGCGACCTTAAAAGACGAATTTCATCTGTAAAATCTGTTGCCCATATTACAAGGTCAATGGAGATGTTGTCCGTTGTAAAAATATATCACCTCAGAAAACAGGTTGAGCAATCAGTTCCATTTGTTGAAAAACTTCAAGAGATGCTCATCTCAATTGCAAATCACATCCATGCTGATGTGAACACTGGTCCTCTTTTTGAATCGAGTCCCATTGAAAAAACCCTTCTGATTCCGTTGACCTCAGACAGAGGTTTTTGTGGATCTTTCAATTCAAATATTACATCAATCACAAGAAGATTCATAGAACAGTCAGACGTTGAGGTATTACTTGGAACTATCTCAAAGAAGACCTCAAAAGAATTTGATAAAAATGGAAACAAGATTGTTTTTAGTCATCCGGGCATGCTCGATAAAGTAACCTTTGATAATGCACAGCTTATTGGATCGAAGATAAAAGAGATGTATATCAATGGTGAGATTCAATCGGTTAATTTTGCCTATATGGAGTTCCAGTCGGTTTTGAAGCAAGAATCTGTTGTAAGACAAATGCTTCCTTTGGCGAGAATAACCAAGGGCAAAAAAAGACTTGTTGAGGATTTTATATTTAAACCTGAACCAGCAAAGATTATAGATTCCTTAACAAACACATACATTGACCTTTTTATCTATAAGGTATTACTTGAAGCGAGTGCATCGGAGCAGGCCATGAGAAGAATGAGCATGCATCGAGCAACGGAAAATGCCGATGAACTCTCTGAAAAACTTACTATCAAATATCAAAGAACAAGACAAGCCTCAATTACTAAAGAATTAACAGAAATCACCTCCAGTGCTGAGGCACTCAAGGAGACCGCATAAATGACAGAAAATAAAGGAAAACTTGTAAGAGCTGAAGGTCCGGTTATCGATTTTGAATTTTTGCCGGGAAAGCTTCCGTCACTTTACAGTGCAATCGAAATAAATGATGAAAGACTTGATAAGAAACTAGTCTGCGAAGTCTCTCAAATTGTTGATGAAAAAACTGTTAGATGCATTGCACTTGGTCCAACAGAGGAGCTTTGTCGTGGGATGATTTGTGTTGATACTGGCAAATCAATCCACGTTCCGGTTGGTAAGGGTGTCCTGAGTCGTGTATTCAATGTTTTTGGTGAACCAATTGATAAAAAAGGTGATGTTCAGGCAGAAGAACTCAGACCAATTTTCCATGACCCACCACCATTTTCAAAAGTTGAGCCTGTTGAGACTGTTTTTGAAACGGGAATCAAAGTTATTGACCTTCTAGCCCCTTTCCCAAAGGGAGGTAAAGTTGGTCTTTTTGGTGGTGCCGGTGTTGGTAAGACAGTTCTTCTTCAGGAGCTTATCAGAAACGTAGCATACGAACATCAGGGATTCTCAGTTTTTGCCGGTGTCGGTGAGAGAACAAGAGAGGGTAATGACCTCATCCTTGAGATGCAGGAGTCTGGCGTTATCGATTCAACTGCACTTGTGTTTGGACAGATGAATGAGCCACCAGGTGTCAGAATGCGTGTACCATTTACAGCTCTTACAATGTGCGAGTATTTTAGAGATGATCTTGGTCAGGATGTTCTCTTGTTTATTGACAACATCTTCCGATTTGTACAGGCCGGTTCAGAAGTCTCAGCTCTTCTTGGAAGAATTCCATCTGCGGTTGGTTACCAGTCAACACTTGCAACAGAGGTCGGACAACTAGAAGAACGAATTCTTTCAACCAAGAAAGGTTCAATCACATCTGTTCAGGCAATCTTTGTTCCAGCTGATGACTACACAGACCCTGCTCCTGCAAATATCTTCACACACCTTGATGCAACAATCACACTAGATAGAGCTCTTGTTGAGCTTGGAATCTATCCTGCTGCAAGTCCACTCTTGTCGGGATCAAAGATGCTCGACCCAAATATCGTTACACCTGACCACTATAATGTTGCCCAGGAAGTAAAGCGAATCCTCCAGCACTATGAAAACTTGAAGGATATCATTGCAATCCTTGGTATGTCTGAGCTTTCAGAAGAAGACAGACAGCTTGTTTATAGAGCCAGAAAGATTCAGAAGTTCCTTTCTCAGCCAATGCACGTTGCAGAACAGTTTACTGGTAAAGCCGGTGTTTCGATTCCGCTTTCTGAGACAGTTGCAGGATTTAAAGAACTTGTTGAAGGAAGATGTGATGACCTTCCAGAAGATGCCTTCTACATGGTTGGAAACATCGAATCAGCAAGAGAAAAAGCCGAACAGATTCTTTCTGAGGAAGAAAAATCAAAAACAAAGAAAGAAGTTAAGGTCAAAAAGGAAGAATACGTTTAATTCTCATGAATGAATTAACTGTAACAATAATTACACCAGAAGCCAAACAGGAGGACTATGAGGCAATATCACTTATAGTTCCTCTTGAGGATGGCTATTGGGGAATCTTACCAAAGCATTCAAACATGGTTGCCGTATTGTCAAAAGGAAACATAAAGGTCAAAACCTCAAAAGGTGAGGTTGTTTTCAAGATAGAAGACGGATGGATTGAGGTATTCCACAATAGGGTGATCATTCTTACAACCGGGTTTGAAATTGCGAACTAACACCCGATTCTTTTTTGTATTCATTTTAGCACTGCTTTTGTTCTCAACATCTGTCTATGCAGATCACTCTGAAGTAGTTATCAAGCGTGGTGAGCCTGGTCATGAGCAACCATTTGGAAAAACTCTTGTTGCATATCACGAAGAAAATCAACTCAGAGGCTTTTCCCCGACAGAGCATAGGGTTGTTTATGATGATGAAGCTCATCAATTTGTCTTCCAAGTCTATGCTCCTTTGGAAAGAGAAATGAATGCTTCAAGATTTATCGTATATTGGGTTGGTAAGAGAAATGCTGAAATAATACACTCCATCCCAACAGCCTATGGTTTTCATTTTCACGAAAGCTGGACAAAGGGAAGCCAGGGAAATATCTACGGAGTATTTGATAACAACTCTTTAGATACAATCTATACAATTATCCATGATTTCTCCCCATTTTCTAGAGAAATAGTTTCTGCAGAAATAGATGATTTTGCTCTAGTTAATAAGTTTTATATTTCAGACGACATCCAACCTTGGGTTATTCGAGATGTTGACTCCGACGGTTTTTCAGAATTGATCTGTGTTGATAAAACAATATCTGATCTCTTTGATAAAAAACTGAATAAACCACACGCTCTTATTATTTTTAAAAAAATCGATTCAGCTTGGACTCAAATTGAATCAGACCTGTATATGAAATGGGATACAGAACTAGAAAGTGTCGCGAAAGAACAGGTTGGAATGAGAAAAATTTCGACCTGTATGTCTTTGATGTATTCATTGTTTGTTCATGGTGACCCAGATTATATCTCAAAAACCGAATCAGTTCTTTTTAATGAACCCTCATATGAAGATGGCAAGGTTCCACCTCTTGCCGAAAAATCATTCAATATTTTAAAAGATTATCTAGCTGACAAAAAATGATACATGAGGATATTGCAAGGCTTTTAATACACTCAGAAAACTTGACTGAAATCCCAAGGACTGGATATGTTCTTGAGGGTGTTGCTGACGCTGAAAAAGTTTCATCGCATTGTTTTGGGGTGATCTTTTTAGTGATGCTCATATCAAAACATATTGATGGAGTTGATGAGTCGAAAGCATTAAAAATGGCAGTTATTCACGATTTACCAGAATCCGTTATAGGTGATCTAACCCCATCTGCATCAAACTTTTTAGATAAAAAAAGTATTGAGAAAAAGGTCGCTTCAGATATTTTACCAAACCATGAGGATTTGTTGGAACTGTTTCTTGAGTACCAAAAAAACGAAACAGCTGATGCAAAACTTGTACATGATGCAGACAAATTGCAGATGATGATAAGGGCAAACAGATATAAAAGACAAAAAAAGGGTGATATGGATCGGTTTTATGGAGTCAAATTTCATTATTCGATTTTTAACGACATTTTGTCAAGCTTTATAAATCTTGACGGTGAGAAAAACATAAAATAAGATTAACATATGTTTTCGTGTGTAAAAAGCATAACTTTGGAGGGACTAAATCCTTTACCGCTTTCTGTTGAACTCGACATAACCGGTCATGCTCTTCCTTCTTTTACTGTCGTTGGACTTCCGGATGCAGCTGTATCTGAGGCAAGAGAGCGCGTCAGATCGGCGATTAAAAACAGTGATTTCTCTTTCCCAATCAAAAGGATAACAGCAAACCTTGCCCCAGCGGACTTAAAAAAAGAGGGTTCTGGATTTGACTTGCCAATTGCTCTTGGGATACTTGCTGCAACCGAACAGATCACTCGAAAATCTCTTGAAGGCCTGGTTGTGCTTGGCGAACTAGCACTCGATGGAAAAATAAGAAGCGTTCCAGGGATTTTGCCAATTGCAATTGCCCTTTCTGGTACCGGACAAACTCTTGTTATCCCAAAAGAAAATCTATCAGAAGCGGAAATGTTCGACCTTGATGTGATCGGGGTTTCAACCCTTCGAGAACTAGTTGAACACTTACGTGAAGAAGTGATTATAAAACCAGTCAGAAATCGTGAGATAAAGATTGATGATTCATTGATTCATAGTCTTTACAATATGGCGGATGTAAAAGGCAACACACAAGCTAAGAGGGCTTTGGAGATTGCAGCATGCGGTGGGCACAATGTCTTGATGATTGGTCCTCCTGGTTCTGGAAAAACAATGCTTGCAAAGAGACTTCCATCGATTCTTCCCCCTATGACTCTTGATGAGGCGATGGAGATAAGCCAGATTTTTTCTATCTCTGGTCTTTTATCCTGTGAGGAAGGTTTGGTCAAAACAAGACCATTCAGATCACCACATCATACAGCCTCACCATCATCCATCATTGGGGGCGGACAGAATCCGAAACCCGGTGAGATAAGTCTTTCTCACGGTGGGGTATTGTTTCTTGATGAGCTTCCAGAGTTTCGAAGAGACGTACTTGAAGTTCTAAGGCAACCAATGGAGGATGGAGAGGTGACAATAGCGAGAGTTCGAAAAACCCTTACTTTTCCATCAAGATTCCTTTTGGTCGGTGCTATGAATCCATGTCCCTGTGGGTTCTATGGCGACAGAACAAAACCTTGTGTCTGCGGTCAATCGCAGATAAGACGATATCAATCAAGGATTTCTGGACCACTTCTGGACAGGTTCGACATATATCTGAATGTAACCAGGTTAACTCCTTCAGAGCTAGCATCTGCAAAACCTGGTGAAACGAGTGAAACCATAAGAAAAAGAGTTATCAAAGGACGAAAAATCCAGCTTTCCAGATACAAAGACGAAAATATATATTGCAATTCTCAACTCACACCCAAACAGATAAGAAAACACTGTGAGTTAGGGAAAGATGAATCGAACTTCATAAAACTTGCATCTGAACGAATGTCGCTTACAGCAAGAGGATACGATAGAGTTTTGAGGGTGGCAAGAACCATAGCCGATCTCGATGACTCTTTAAAAATTTCATCATCACATATTGCTGAGGCTGTTCAATACAGGGAGAATTTATTGATATGAAGATAGTTTTTATAGGATCCGGTGATTTTTCTGTTCCTATTCTGGAGTTTTTGAATAAAAATAGTGAAGTTGTTTTATGTATTTCAAGACCAGATAGAAGAAGTGGAAGAGGAAAAAAAGTTGTAAGATCTGTGATTGGTTTGGCAGCAGATAATCTTGGGATTGAGATGTTTACACCAGAGACAATTAACTCTGTTGAAGCCATAGAAAAGATAAGAGAATATAATTTTGATGTTGCAATTCTTGCGTCATATTCAGAGATTTTGTCACCTGAGATAATCAAAACTCTGAAGAATAAAATCATAAACATTCATCCATCGTTGTTACCAAAATATCGAGGTGCAGAACCCATAAGATGGGCAATAAGAAAAGGAGAGACGGAAACAGGTGTTTCTCTCATGCTGATCACAGAAAAACTTGATCGGGGTCAAATACTGGCCCACCAAAGTATTCTTATATCAGACTCTGATAACAACGAAACCCTACAAGAAAAACTAATAAACCTCTCAAAAGAGATGCTTCCTGAAACAATGGAGCAAGTAAAAAACGGATATAAAGGTATCGAGCAGGCACAAGAAAAGCTGTTTTACGCAAGAAGGCTTAATAAAAAAGATGAGTTAATCGATTGGAGTAAATCCGCAGAAATTGTTAGCAGAAAAATCAGATCAATGTCCCCTAAACCTGGTTGTTACAGTATTATTCATGATACAAGGGTTAAGCTATTTGATCCAAAGATAATTGAGGACAACAAAGGCTCTTATGTTTCTGGTCAGATAATCAGTATTAATAAAAAGATTATAGTAGCATGTGGTGAAAATCTTCTCTCTTTTTCAAAAGTGCAAAGAGAAGGAAAAAGAATTATGGATACAAAAGACTTCGCAGTATCTGGTTTTGTTAAGGAAAATGATATTTTTAAAAATCAGTTGACTTTGTAGCATAAGGAGCTTAGAATAATTTCTGATGAAATATGGAATAATATCCGATATACACGCTAACTTAGTGGCTTTCAAAACTGTTCTTGAGCAACTCGAGCTTGCGGGAGTGGACGAACTGATTTCTTGTGGGGATACCGTTGGTTATAATGCAGATCCCGATGAGTGTCTTGATATAATGGTTAATCTTGGTATCAGTTCTGTAATGGGAAATCATGATAAGGCTTTGATTGATCCCGCTGAAGAGAGATATTTTAATCAGTATGGATTGGCCGCTATTAGATGGCAACGCTCCCAGATTAAACCTTCAAACCAAAAATTCCTAAGCGAGCTTCCCTCACGTTTGACAATACCAAGTTCAGGTTCTGGTTCTGATTTCCAGGTAGCCCATGGCAGTCTTGACCCTTCAGCACCATTTGAATACATCTCTTCACCAATTGAGGCTCTTAGGATGTCTGAGCTTATGATCGGAAATCTTTCATTCATTGGTCATTCTCACATTGCTGGAGTCTTTATTATTGATAATGAAGGTGACGTAAATTATTTGAGGGCATCGCATGGTCTTGAAGTAAAAATTGAGCCAGGTTATAAATATATTGTTAATGTTGGCTCGGTTGGTCAACCTCGCGATAGAAATCCTCAATCCACCTATACGATCTATGATTCTGATAGTCAAATAATCCAAATTCATAGAGTTGATTATGACATCCAAGAAGCAGTCAAGCGTATCACTGAGGTTGGACTTCCACTCTTCTTGGCAGACAGACTAAGGATAGGTTGGTAAAAGGTTAAATACCTCCTGTAACCAATAGCTATTGACTTGTATCGCAATTAGGTATAAGATGCTAATGTCATGAAGAAGATATGTGCGTTCATGTTGGTGTTTCTATTGGTCATGTCCGTAGTGCCAACGATATTGGGTGAGAATCCCACCAGGAAAGCGGTTCTTAAGGTTGGCTCGAATAAGGCCATTGTTGATGGTGAGGAGATTGAGCTTGATGCTCCACCGGCGATTATATCCGGAAGAACCATGGTTCCGCTACGATTCATACAGGAACAACTGCTTCCAGATTGCTCGAATCTTGATTGGAATGGCGCAACAAGAGAAGTTACGATTGACAATATTCCCCTTGATCAATTGGATTGCACATATGTTGCTTCCCTTCAAGCAGAAATTGCAAAACTCGAGCAAGAAAACGAAGACCTCAAGGCTATCAATGAAGAACTCATGAAAGAAAACAATCCTCTCCCCGAAGAGGATACAGTCCCTCCGATAGTGTATAGCAAAAATGGTATTGATTTCACTCTTAAGTCTGTCACAAAGGAACGTGGTCCAATAATTGATGGCGATAGAACATATCATCTCAGATTAAACATCAAGATTCAAAACCTGACTGAGAAAAGTTGCAGATTCCCTGCTGACAGAACAAAAATGATTATTGATGGTGAGACATACACCCAGGTTGGTTATGATAAAACTTTCATCAACAGTATTCCTGGTGGTGCAGAGCGCTCCGGATGGGTTAGATTCCCATTGATAAGTTCAAAGAAGACTGCAAAGTTCGAGTTTATTATGTGGCCATCAGACGCTGTTAATCACTTTGACTTTCATATGAAGGTCGACCTTGACGAGGCCATACCAAACTCAATACCTCCTTTACAGAAGTAGCATTTACTGTTTCAAATTTTTCTAATTCAAGCCCAGATATTTTTTGCTTTGGGATAATCATTGTTTTATACCCAATATTAGCAAGTTCCTTTATTCGCTGCCCTAGGTTTGTTACTGGTCTTATCTCCCCTGTCAATCCAACCTCACCAATAAATGCAACCCCTTCCGGAACAGATTTTTCGATGAATGATGAGGCAATAGCTATTGCAATGGGTAAATCCAGAGACGGCTCTTCAGAACTTATTCCACCAACAATATTTATAAATGCATCCAGTTTGCCAATTGGCAAACCACACCTTTTTTCAAGTACTGCCATGATCATTAAGGTTCTGCTTAAACTGCAGCCTGTGACGACACGTTTTGGAGTAGGGTAGTATGTCGGTGAGAGAAGTGCCTGAACTTCCAATGCCAAGGGTCTATTACCCATAGAAACGGCTGTCACGGCAACGCCTGGGTTTTCATTGGTGCTTATAAGTTTATGATGGTCTGCTTTCACAAGACCTTTCTCAGTCATTTCCATCAATCCAACTTCATTTGTTGCACCAAATCTGTTTTTTGTTCCGCTCAAAATTCTGAGAGTTGAATACTTATCCCCGTTCAAATACGAGACTGCATCGACTAAGTGCTCAAGGGTTTTAGGTCCAGCGATTGTGCCTTCTTTTGTGACATGTCCGATTATAAATGTCGTGATATTTTTTGATTTTGAGTATTCAACAATCCTTCTAGTTGCCTCTCTGACAACTGATGGACTTCCCGGAATACCTTCTTCTAGTGATAAAATCTGGATTGAATCGATAAAAAGAACATCTGGTTTATTGTCATCGGATAATTGAAAAATAGTTTCCAAATCAACTTCAAATGCAAACTCCATCAACTCGCCAACAGAATCGATTCGATTTGCTCTCATAGTAACCTGATCAGGTGATTCTTCTCCTGAGATATATAAGGATTTGTGACCTTTTTTTGAGTATGCACATGCCACTTCAAGCATCAGTGTCGATTTGCCGATCCCGGGTTCACCACCGATAAGGTTTACAGAACCCATAACAACTCCTCCTCCAAAAACTCTATCGACCTCAGATAAACCAAGACTGATCCGTTTTTCTTGTGAGTTAGAGTTTAACTGAAATGAAAATGTTTCGGATGTTTTTTTTGTTGTTCCTTTTTTGGTTGAGGTGACCTGCTCAAAAGTATCCCAAGACATACAGTTTGGACATTTGCCAAGAAATTGTGTACTACTGTATCCGCATTCTTTGCATATATATTTAGATTTTGGTTTAGACATGGTAGTTATAATATTGTTTTCGAAATCATTGACAAGTTTGTTTGTTTGGTGTAAAACATCCTCACCACAAGCATATGGGAAATCAGTGAAAATCTGATACGGTCCCGCCACTGTAAGCAGTGAATTGTCGGTAACCACTGGGAAACTGGGAAGGTTATCGAGTTGTGATGTGAAACTGTGAAGTCAGGATACCATTTGTGGAATAATCCCGAGGAGGATGAAATGAAGAAGTTTTTCTTATTGGTGGTTAGCTTTGTTATGGTCTTATCTTTTGTTTCCTGTGGAAATCCAAGCGATGCAGGTATTATCGATGATTTGGGTGAGGAGATAATATTAACAGATGGTTCACCACAAAGGATTGTATCACTAACCCCAAATATTACTGAGATACTTTTTTATCTTGGTGTAGGTGATAGGGTTGTTGCCAGGACTTCATTTTGTAATTATCCACCTGAGGTTGAATCAATCCCCACTGTTGGTGACATGATGAACCTTTCGGTTGAAGCTATTCTTGGATTTGAACCAGACCTTGTGATTGCAAATCGTATGGTTCCAATGGAAATCCTGGATGGGCTTAAGGGGACATCATCAAGAAGAATAGTTGTTGCCGCCTTCGATCCAAATAGTATTGAGTCACTTCTAAAAACTATTGATAGAATTGCAAAAATTTGTGATGTTCCAAGTAAAACAGAGGAACTTAGAGAAGGAATTGAAAAAATCACTTCTCAGAAGTCTGAACCTGTAATTTACACAGAGATTTGGGGTGATCCACCAATGACATTTGGAAAAGACACATATGGTTCCGATTTGATCAGTAAAATTGGAGGGATAAACCTTGGAGACCAAATCCTTGGAGACTTCCCAACAACAACACATGAATCAATAATTGATTTGAATCCGGACATAATAATAATCCCTGACCCATATCAAGAGACAGCCCAAGACATTAAAAAAAGAAATGGCTACGGAAATATCTCAGCAGTAAAAAATGACAAAATCTACTCTATAAATGCTGATCTTCTGATGCGCCCAAGCCCAAGAATTATCGAAATTCTGACGCTACTCCAAGAGATAATCACTGATTGAGAAACAAACATATTTTCGTTCTGCTTGGCATTTCTCTACTGATAACAGTTAGCCTAGGAATTGTTATTGGTACGTCAAGTGTTGGGATTAGTGACTCTGTCAAAGCTTTTTTTGCAGGGATTGGCATTGGTGACGCATCAGCAGGCGATATTGCAATTGTCCATGGGGTAAGAATCCCTGGTATATTGGTCGCCATACTTGCTGGCTCTGCTCTTGGACTTGCAGGCTGGTTATCACAAACTCTTTTTAGGAATGATCTTGCAGACCCATACATTGCTGGAATTGGCTCAGGTGCAATATTCGGCGTAAACATCACATTGCTTTTAGGACTTCAGCTTGGTCTTCTTGGAATGTCGGCGATTTCAGTGTCAGCATTTATTGGTTCACTTCTTGCCTGTTTACTTATATGGATAATTGCTGGAAGAACTGGTAGCACCGGTGTTTCACTGGTTCTTGCGGGAGTCGCATTATCATTTGTACTAAGCGGGGTTAATTACCTTATTGTTATGTATGGTCGAGATATCCTCTCAAAAAGCGTTTTTTGGAGTTGGAATGGGCTTGCGAGTGCGAGTTACAACGATGCATTGATTCTTGTTGTTGCACTCATTTTTTCAATTTCAATAATTCCTTTTTTTCTCAATGGGATAAATGCTTATCTTCTTGGGGATGAGATCTCAATATATCTCGGAGTTGACCCAAAAAAGATTAGAAGAATCCTCTTTCTACTTGTTGCACTTCTGACAGGAACTGCAGTTGCAACATCGGGTCTTCTTGGGTTTGTTGGTTTGATTATTCCTCATATCTCAAGAAAACTGTTTGGTGCGGATTCAAAACAAATGCTACCAGGGTCACTTCTGCTTGGAGGGTCGGTTCTTGGCTTTGCATATGTGTTTGGTAAGGCAATTATACCACACCAGCAGATACCGGCATCCGTTGTGATGAGTATCGTTGGTGGAATATTCTTTTTATATCTGGTAATCAGGAGACCGACATGGTAGTTATTAGAAACCTGACCGCTGGATATGAAAAAAAAGCAGTTTTGAAAGATGTGTCTTTTGAAATAAAAAATGGAGATTTTGTTGCGCTGATTGGTGCAAATGGATCTGGAAAATCAACACTTATAAAATCATTTTTTAAAATTGCAGATGTTTTTTCTGGGTCGATTTTTATTGATGGTAAAGACATCACAAAAATGCGATACGATGAAATAGCATCTTTGGTCTCTGTCCAAAGACCAGTTGTAAAAACAAATATCTCATTACCAGTTAAATCGTTCATTGTTGCTGGACTCAATAAACCTGATGAGGCTAGATTATCAGAAATTCTTCAAGAATTCGAGCTTTTGGATATTTCAGAGAAAAGCATATCCGATATTTCCGATGGACAACTACAAAGAGTCACACTTGCTCAGGCTGTTTATAGGAATCCAAAGGTCTACCTGCTTGATGAACCAACATCTCATCTTGATTTGAGATACAAAGCTCAACTTTTGTCCGGAATAAAAAAAAGAATAAAAGATGATTCTTGTGGTTTAGCAGTGATACATGAGATTGAACTTGCAAAAAAGTTCTGCAATAAAGTATTACTTCTTCATAACGGAAAAATCCGAGCTTATGGAGATGTTTCAATTCTTGATGATATTTCTCTTATTTCTGAGGTTTTTGATCTTGATATTATCTGATAATTAGACTAGAATCCTCCACAGCCTTCGGGGTTGGGTGAAATTCCCTATCGGCGGTAAAGTCCGCGAGCAGAGATTCTCTGTTGATCAGGTGTAAGTCCTGAACCGACGGTTATAGTCCGGATGAAAGAAGGTATGTGATAAACTAATATCACACTTTTCCGTTTCCCGTTGGCGGAAAGGATGGTCAAAATGGCCAAATTAAAGGATGTTTACACTCTCGTCGTTGTTTCAATGCTTTCGGCTTTGTCGTTTGTTGGGATGCTGATCCAGATTCCATTTTGGATGACTCCATGGTTAAAATTTGATCTGTCTGAGATTTTTGCTATTCTCGGTGCAATCATTTATGGACCATGGATAGGATTACTAATTGTTGGAATCAAAAATATCCTCCATTACTTGCTTAAGTCGGGTGATCTGATTGGTGTATCAATGAATTTTTTTGCTGTCGGAACAATGGTAGTTATTGTTGGATATGCAAAAATCTTGGCTGATAGAGCAAAAAATCTCAAAACCCAGTATGTATATATTGCCTTTGGGCTGATAATTGGAATCATTGTACGAGTTATTATTATGGTGCCAATCAACTGGCTTGCGATACTTTATACGCCGTACAAAGATGCATTTATGACGGACAAAGGTTTCAATTGGGAGTTCGCAAGACTATATATTTACACAAACACAACAGTATTCAATGGAGTCCAGGGATTAGTAAGCACAACAATAGCAATTCCTCTCATGGTTGCCTGGAACAATATATTTGGTGAAAAAATGGAGATATAGTAGAGTTTTAAAAATGTTCTCCCGCATAAATCTGATTATGCGGGAGAGGTGAATTTTATTTTTCAGAAGTATTTGAATTGGGATTTGTATTTTTCTTATTTTTTTCTCTGTTACTCAAATACTGTTTGATATTTGAAACCTTTTTTGATTTGTTTTTCTTGTTTTTATGATCTCCGGATTTGTTTCTATTATCTGGAGTGCCACTTTTTGAATCAGTTGATTTATTCTGGTCTTGCTGATTGGGGTTATTATTTCTTTTTCCAAATAGTTTTTTTCCAAATCTCTTTTTATTTTCAGGTCTACTTTGATCGTTTTCTTGTTTATCTTTTGGCTGTGTATTTCTTGATTTGTTGCCTTTAAAAGGTTTATGTTTTTTCTCTGCCTGTTGGTTTTTACTTGAGCTGAATGCCTTTGGCTCAGAAAAACCTTTTTCATCAGTCTTTTTATCAGGTTTCAGTTCAAAGTCTTTTTGTCTGGGTTGGGTCTTTCTGTGATGCTTTGAATCATTATCCTTCGTTCTGATTTTTTCTTTTCTCTCTTCGGGGATAACTGTAATGTTGTTTTCATCTGAATCAGAAACTGAGAAAAATTCGTTCTTTTTCTGCTCAACAATCTTGGTTTCAAATTCGCAAACTACCCACTGACCATCGATCTTTCTTTTGATTTCACTTGCATGAAAGGTTTGAATGTTTCCCTCTTCGAAGGATACAGAAATCATCTCTCCGAAAGGATTAACCTTAACTGTCTTCCCTTCTTTTCCATCAACACGGACAAGTTCACCTTCCGATGGTAGCTTTTCAAATTTGTCCTTATATTCACCAACTTCAAACTTTAAGCAGCACATGAGTTTGCCACACATCCCCGTGATTTTTTGAGGGTTAATATCAAGTCCTTGTGCTTTTGCATCCTTAACTGTTACCGATTCTCTGCTTGAATAAAACATTGAACAGCAGAGTTCTCTGTTGCATGGTCCAATCCCTCCAAAGAGTCTGGTTTCATCCCTTGTTCCAATTTGCCAGAGTTCTACTCGAAGATGCAATGAACTCGCAAGATTTTTTACAAGCTCTCTGAAATCAACTCTTTTTTCGGATGTGAAATATAGGGTTGCTCTTTTTCTATCAAGACTATACTTGCAAACCTGGAAAGTCATTTTGAGTTTTAGTTTTTTTGCTTCTTCTTGGGCAAGTTTTCTTGCTTTTATTTCCAGGTCAATGTTTTCCTTGATTATTTTAAGGTCTTGCTCATTTGCTTTCCTGAGTATTGTTTTTAAAGGGATATCTTCTTTTGGTTTTGCAGATGTAAAACAGACATATCCGACATCTACCCCTTTTTCTGTTGAGGCAATTACCGCTTGTCCGTTTTGAACATTTATCCCACCCGTTTTAAAATGATAGTATTGTTGATTTCCTTTGAATCTTACAGCAATTATATCATTAACGGTGTCAATATCTTTTGTAGCAACGTTGTTTTCTTTATTTGAGTGTTCCATAGTTTTTCCGCCTTTGACAACTGAGTACACAATTCATTGATAGTGGAATTCTTAAGTTTAGAAAGAGACTTAACGGGTTCATCAAGAATCTTTGATCTTGCTTGAAATCCAAAACTTGCCTTTACGACCCTTGACAGTATCTGAGGGAAAAGCAACTTGATTCCTTCTGTGTATTCAGTATCTAGAATAATCTCAAGCAATTCTGACATATCATTGTTTCTTGAGATAACTCCTAATATTTTTTCTCCATATTCTTTATTCTTCAATAACCAAAAAAGCCAGTCTAAGTCTCCGCCAGAATCATCATATTCAAGAAGAGAAGTCTCTTTTGGTAAACCCAACTCAACCAATCTGTCAATAACAGTTTCCTTTGGAGGTGGGGGTAGATTTACATATACACTTCGTGAGTGAATTGTTGGCAAAATCATTTCTGGTGAATCTGTCAACATAATAGTTGTACAGTCATTTGATCCATCCTCGAGAGTTTTCAAAAGTGCATTTTGGGCTTGCGTTGTCATTTTATCAGCATTCAAAATGATATTGAATCTGCTTTTTGCAACATAGTTTGTTTTTGATGAATCCTCTTGGATAAGCCTTATTGTTTCAATTCCAATTTTTGTTTTGTTCTTTTCAATGTCGTACATCTGTAAATCAGGATGAGTTCTTCCAAGAATCATTTTGCAGTTCTTGCAGGTTCCGCAAAAATCGCCATCCATGTTTTCACAGTTGACAGACATTGAAAAAGCCTCAGCAAATTCGAGCCCGAGCCTGTTCGTTTGTCCCGAAATAATGTAGCTTTTGTTTCTTTTACCAGACTTTAGATGGTTTATAAACCGGTTTAGAAAATCTGGCTGAATTCCTACTTCAAGTATTCCCACAAATATGAACCTACTTACAAAACGTGAAATTCATCCACATTTATTACAAATATCTTTGCTCCACCCACACTTACCTTTATTGGAAAAGATAGTGGCGGAACTCCTTCAATTGGTGTAAAAGGTAACGCATTGATATACCTGTCGCGAGAGACACAGCTTTTTTTGAAATACTTTATAACTTTTGTAACGTTTGTGTCCTCAACACCCATCATCAGAACAATATTTCCTTCTTCAAGAAAGCCACCTACACCTTTCAGTTTTGTGACTTTAAATCCATCTTGCAATAATTCATTCATTATCTCTGAAGAATCTTCTTGTTGTATTACGGCAATGACAAGTTTCATTAAACATTTCCTCCAGATAACACCAAGTTCAAGATGTCTTCTGACACCCTGCTTATACTTTGGTTTCCGTTTATCACTTTTACTTTCTCAGGATTTTTTGACGCTTCATCAAGAAATCCCTCTCTTACTCTTTCTTGTAGATCATATTTTTCAAACCTATTTGCATTCTGCACTCTTTTTAGTGCAATGTCAACGGGCATATCAAGAATAATTGTCAAATCAGGAACAAAATTCTTAGTTATTGGGTTATTAACATTCAGAACAAAATCTTTTCCAACATCCTTACCAATACCTTGGTAAACAACTGATGAGAGAAGATAGCGGTCAGTTATAACGGTTTTACCAGCATCAAGACTTGGTGAGATAACCTCATTTATGTGAGAACTTCTATCTGATGCAAATAAAAAAACCTCAGTAACTGGATCAATTTCCGTTGTAAAAAGCATTTCTCTGATTACTTTCCCAACTTTTGTCGCACCGGGCTCTCTTGTCAAAACGACATCTTTACCAAATTCTTTTAATTTTTCAGCAAGGACTCGTGCTTGTGTGCTTTTCCCACACCCATCAATCCCTTCAAATGCAATAAACAAACTCATGGGTACACCGTGTAGTTAGTTGCGAACTCTGAAAGTCTCGAGCCAGATGAATTATACAAGACAAACAGAAGGCTGAAGCTACCTTTATTTGGTGGTTTCCAAGAAACAGATAGCGACGGAGCAAGTGCTGTTGAAACAGAAACACCATTTGCAAACATTACCATTCTGCTAACATTTTTATATCCTATATATGAACCTGTAAATCGAACTAAATCACCAACTCTACAGGATTTTCCAGGTGGAGAGGTGATAACATAAAATGATGTGTAAGCTGGTTCGGGAGTCGGTTCTGGTTTTGGTTCTGGTTGAGGAGTTGGTGTTGGAGTAGGGGTTGGCGTGGGTTGTGGTTCAGGTGTTGTTGTAGGAGTGGGGGTTGGAGTTGTGCTTCCACCGTTTCCATTGCTTGGGGTTGGTTTTGGTGTAGGTGTAGGTGTTGGTTTAGGAGTTGGTTTTACAGTATTGTTTTTCTTTTCTTCCTCTTTTGCTGTCTGTTCATTATGAATCTGGCAGTATTGTGTTGGCTCCTGTCCTTTGATAAACGTTTTAAGTTCATTTGAAGGACAATAGTTGTTAGCAAGAAGTCCGGTTTCCTTGCATATCCAATATTCAACATATTTTGGATGTTTGATTGTGCATTTTTCGATTGGTTCAAAACCTTTTCTGAATGTTTCAATGTGTGATTGACATGTATCATTTGCAAGCAACCTAGTCTCGTTGCATATCCTTACCTTTATCAAGTCCTTCGGGCTTGGGTCTCTCCAATCGGCAATTTTTCTACCAGTAGATATTCGCCTTATATATTCCTTCCATATGTCAGCTGAATATTTTGATCCATAGTTCCTAACATAAGAAAGGTCAACATCCCTTGAGTCAGAACCAACATAACAAGCAGCAGAAACCTCGGGAGTGAATCCAACAAACCATCCATCTCTAAAATCTGCTGTAGTTCCAGTTTTCCCAGCACATGGAACACCAGGAACTCTCGCAGATTTTCCGGTTCCTCTAATGACAACCCCCTTAAGCATTGAAATCATATCGTATGCTATTCCCGGATTCAGAGCCTGTGAAACATATTTATTCTGTTCAATCTTATAGATATCCTTCTTTGTTTTTCTATTCCTAACTCTACTTATAACCCACGGGTCAATATGGGTTCCATAATTGGAAATTGTTTGACCAGCAGATGCCATCTCAAGTGGTTTCATTTCAACTGATCCGAGTGCCATAGATGGGACTGCAAGAATTTCTCTGTTCCCTGTACCGCACATCCTCTTTGCGTATGCTGCAACATTTCCAGCACCAACTAACATCAAAGCCCTGATCGCGCAAATATTACTGGATTGTTCAATTGCTTTTCTTACAGTAATGGTTCCGAAATATCCACCAAACCACTCTGTTGGCTTCCAATCACCAAGTTTGTATGGACCAGACTTCAACAGACTACTTGGTGAAAGCCTACCCATGTTAAGGGCTGCAGAATAAACAATCATCTTAAAAGATGACCCAGGAGCACGGAGTGTTGTTGTTCTATTGAACTGTGTGTTTTTGTAATCCCTTCCGCCAACCATTGTAACAATTGCTCCCGTATCAACTTCTACTGCAACGAGTGCCGTTTGAGGTTGGAGCACACCCAGGGTATCAAACTTTGTTTTTCCAAATTCTCCTCGTTTTTGTGCTGAATCAAGCACGTAGTTTACGGCATCCTCACCATGTTGCTGATATTCTTGATTAATAGTTGTGTAGACATCAAGCCCCCCCCGTTGAATATCTTCAAAAGTGAGATCACACTTTAATATCATCTCCTCCTTAATGAAGTCGATGAAGTAATTGATTGATGTTCCAATATCAAGCTGAATTGAATATGGTTTTAGATTAACAGGTGTTTCGGCAACTCTATCTGCTGTTTCTATGGTTATGAAATCTGACGCAACCATCTTTGAAAGAACAAGCTTTCGCTGTTTCAAAGCTTTGTCCATATTCACATATGGGTTGTAGTTGCTCGGAGATGAAATAAGTCCAGCAAGAAGAGCAGACTCCTCAAGGGTCAGGTCAGCAACATTTTCTTTTGCAAAGTATCTTTTTGCAGCAGCCTGAATGCCATATGCTCCAGCACCAAAATAGATTATGTTTAGATAATACTCTAAGATTTGGTCTTTTGTGTGGATTCTTTCAAGTTCGGTAGCCAGGATAAGTTCATCGATTTTCCTCAAGAATGATCTTCTTGTGGGGTCATTGATGTAGACATTTCTTGCAAGCTGCTGGGTTATTGTTGATCCACCCTCTTCAATCTTTCCTGCAGTTAGATTTTTAACAGCAGCTCTAAAGATTGCCTTTATGTCATATCCAGGATGAGAATAGAATCTTTCGTCTTCTGCTGCAATTACTGCCTGTCTAGTATGCTCGGGAATCTCATCTAGAGTGACATATATCCTGTCTTCACCAAAATGGAATTCGTGAATGAGATTGCCTTGATAATCAAAAATCCTGTTAGTCTCCATTGCGAGACTTTGAGGGTTCTTAACCATTGTTCCAAGCACTTCAACCTGGTGTATACTTGCAATAACAGAAAAATATGCACCAGCGGTAGTAACAGAAAGAACCAGTATCAAAAAAACCGACACTAAAAAAGCATGGCTTTTATTTTTTTTTCGTTTGAATCTAGGGATTGACGATGGTAGCTTCATATTCTAAATTTGAGTAGAAATTTCCGGGTCCGTTTAATTCAATTAGTATCTCTACTTCTGATTGATCACCTTCTGGGGGAACTTTATATCTGACATCTTCATAACAAATACCAGAAGTTAGGTCTTCCTTTGTTAATCCTCTTCCGAGATCAATCTCATATTTTCCAATTTTCCATTTATATATCTCGCGGTCACCCATTGTAAGGGTAACAGATGATATTAAATCAATTTTTTCCTTCGGTATTCTGAAACAGAATTTTGCAAGAATCACACCATCTATTGTTTCAAAAATAAGAGAATCATTATTAAGTGTTGGCGATCCATCAACTTCTGGTTGACTCCAAACAATATCATCAATCAATGGTGTTGCACCAAGGCCATCATGATATTCAAGCGAATCATACTCACGCTGGGTCATCATCACTTCAACTTTATTTACCCACCTATTATCTGTTCTGAAATATTCCCCTGTATCTTTGTCCTCATAGACCATAAATAGGCGTCTTGGTTCGGCATGATACTGGCAATATCTCGTTGGAACAGTTCCTTCTAAGAAATACTCTGTTGCACGATGTTCTTCTGGGCAATACTCAGTCACAAGATGTCCTGAGTATTTGCAAACGGTTGCCGCAACAACACCTTCAGGTTTTTCAGGAAATTTGTTTTTGGGAACTGGATATTTCTCGTCCTTCGCACACATCGCTAAATAATTATAGGCTATGGGAAATGCAACAGATGATCCCCAAGGTGTGTATCTGAAAACATTTGTATAGTCCTTGTCATCAACACCAGTATAGACAACGGTTACGATGTCTGGTGAATAACAACAGTACCATCCTGCAACATCATCACCTGCTGTTCCTGTTTTTCCAGCAACATTGAATCCAAGTCCCGGTTTGCCTTTTGCAATATGGACACTCCTTAAAAGGTTTGTCATAATCCAGCTAACCTCTTCAGAAACAACTCTCACCGGATGAATTTCATGCCTATAAATCTCTCTTCCGTCAGGGGTTTCAATTGTTTGGATTGCATATGGGTCAATCCTCATTCCATTTGTTGCCAGACATCCATAAGCACATGCCATATCGACTGGTTTTACTTCCATACTTCCAATAGGCATTGAATAGTAGGGTTTGACCTCCGTTGTGATGCCCATTTTATTGGCATAGTAGGCAACATTGTAAAGTCCAGGTCTAAGTGCTGCTCGAAGTGCACATATATTTGAAGAATCGATCAATGCCTGCCTTACAAGCTCTTCATCAAATCTTCCAGTTCCTCTATTCCATTCACCGGGTGTGTATCCTTCAATTTCAAAATCATCCGACATAAGAAGCGATCCACCTGTGAGGGAACGGTTTTCTATCGCACAGGTGTAATCAAAGACTTTGAAAGATGAACCTGGTGGTTGTCTTGATACTGCTCTAGGGAATTCTGATTCGTTATAGTTTACTCCACCCATCATGGCAAGAATCGCACCGGTTTTTGGGTTTGTTGAAACAAGAGCTGACTGGGGTTGTGTTGCTCCATCTTTTGAAACAATATCTTTTCTAAACGAACCTGACTTGTACATCGATGCATAAAAATCCTGAATAGATTTTTCTGCATGTTTGTGATAGTTCATATTCAGGGTGGTATATATCTTGAGTCCACCCTCTTCTATGATTGTTGGGTCATCAATAAGCGTTGGAAGTTCGTATTTAACAACATAATCGACAAAGAAATTTATATTGTCTCGATACTCAATATCAGAATACTTTTTATAAACAAGCTCTTGTTCTTCGTATTGTTTTCTTTCTTCCTCAGTGATAAAGCCATTTGCCTCGAGTTTTCTCAAGACATTTAGCTGACTTTTTTTTGCTTTCTCAGGATTAGTTTTGGGATTATAGATACTGGGCGCAGGAAGTGAGCCACAAATCATTGCAGATTCAGCATAATCGAGATCTTTTGCATTTTTCCCGAAGTATTTCCTTGCAGCAGCCTCAACACCATAAGTGTTTAGGCTGAATGGAACCTGATTGACATACTCTTCAAGGATTTGTTCTTTTGTGTATCTCTGCTCAAGTTGATAGGCAAGGTATATCTCAGTGATTTTTCTCTTGATCTCTCTTTGTGATTGATTCAGATAAAGTTCAGACCTTGCGAGTTGTTGAGTTATCGTTGAGGCACCTGGAGGTCTGCCAGGCCTAGTCAACACATGCCAAAAGACACGAAGTAATCCCCTAATATCAAACCCTTTGTGCATATAAAAGCGTTCATCTTCAGCTGAAATTATCGTATTTTGAAATTCAATACTAATTTCTGAGAGTGGTTTATAGTATCTTTCCTGTAAAAATACTGTACTGATAAGGTTACCTTCAACATCGTATACCTCAGACGCGGTTGGTGGTCTCTTCTCTTTTGTGATGTCAACCATTTGAACCTGAACATCAGAAATTGTCTTGTACACGTACAAAACAAGAGATATTCCAACAATCACAAAAAGGAAAAAGCCAATCTTGACAACTGACCAGATATTATTCGCTATCTTTTTTCGTCGTTCTCTTTTTTGTAGTTGTTTTTGGCTTTGTTGTTTTGGACTTTGTAGATTTTGACTTTGTGGTCTTCTTTGCAGGTGCTTTTCGTTTTCTTGGTTCAAATTCAAATCCTACCTTTCCATCATCACCTAACACTAAATATGCAGAAAATGGTCTTCCCTTGCGACTTATAAACCCCTCAATCAAATCGGTTTTCCCATTTTTCATGAGTCTTTCCACATCTTCCCTTAAAATACGCTTACCTAAAATTACCCTACCTACTGATAATTTGCAAGTTTCTTTGTAATTACTACACTTGTAGGCACTTTTTGTTTCAGAAACCACACCATCTTTGCAAACGGGACATGCGCCAAGGGGTTCTTCGTTTATCTCAATATCAGGTTCATCTACCTCTTTGTTGTCGACAAATTCAAACTCAATTTTTCCCTCATCATTGAGTTTAAGAATTGCAGAAAATGGTCTTCCGGCACGGCTCCTAAAACCGGAAAGAGGTTCGGTTTTTCCTTTTTCAAGGATGTCTTTTGCTATCTTTTCATCAATATATCTCCCGGCAATTGTTTTCCAGATTGCAAATTTACACCCTTCATCCTGAGGTTCTTCGTTTGTTTCAACTTCCTCTTCGTCAGTTTTTTTCTTTCTTGTTTTCTTTTTTGGGATGTAGTTACTGCAGCCGAAAGCTCTGAAGTTTTCTTTGATGTCGCCACCACAAAGTGGACATTTCCCGATAGCCTCAGCATCACCATTTGAGATTGCTGTTGTATCACCTTCTTTGACACGTCTTACGAAATCTGACGTGAAATCAGTAATCCTTTTCATAAAGGTCTCAACTTTAAGTTTACCATCTTCAACCTTTGTGAGACTATATTCCCATTCTCCGGTCATCTCAGGAGATACAAGTTCTGGGAGAGGAAAACCAGTTAAAATATCAAAAAGCTGAATTCCTTTGCCGGTTGGAATAAGCTCCCTTGAGACTCTGTCGACATATCCAACATTTATGAGTCTATCAATAATCGATGACCTTGTCGCAGGAGTTCCAAGACCTTTCCCTTTCATTGCCTCTTTTACTTCCTCGTCATCAAGGAGTTTACCAGCACCTTCCATTGCTCCAAGTAATGATGCATCATTGTACCTTGCTGGCGGCTTGGTTTCTTTTGCTTCCTTTGTGGCATCTGTACAAACTACTGATTCACCTTCAGTAACTTCTGGAAGTTTGTCTTCCTCCGCCTTATCACGCCCATGAACCTTTAAAAACCCTGGTTTTAGAAGTACTTTTGCAGTGGTTCTAAATGTGTGACCCTCTACCTCAGTCACCCTTTCGATGTTTTCCCATTCAGCGGGAGGATAGAATGCTGAAATAAAACGTCTTACGATAAGGTCATAAACTTTTTGTTGAGCTTCGTCAAGTGATATTGACTCTGGGGAATTCGGTGTTGGGATAATTGCAAAGTGATCCGAAACCTTTTTATTATCGAAGATTCTTTTTGTCTCTTCAATTCCATCTTTAAGAAGGGATTTTGTATGAGCAGAATAAATCGTTCCATCGAATGCCTCAAGAATCTTTGGAATCTCGGCAACATAGTCCTCAGGAAGGTATTTGCTGTCAGTTCTTGGATAAGTTACGAGCTTTTTTTCGTCATAAAGGGACTGAGTAATTCTCAAGGTATGCGAGGCATTCAAGCCAAATCGTTTATTAGCTTCCCTCTGAAGTTCATTGAGATTGAAAAGAAGTGCCGGACTCTGTTTGACTTTGGAGTGTTTTTCCTTGATAACTGAACCGGTTTTACCCTTAACATCCGAGATAATCTTGTTTGCCATCTCTTCGGTTGCAACTCGTTCAAGTCTGTCACCATGTTTTATCTCATGGTAAGCAGTCCAAGCTGATTCGGCAAAACCAGGGTGTTTCTTTTCGAGCTCTTTTAGGGTATCAGCATCTGCAAGAGGTTGCTTCTTTTCACCTTTTTTCTTTGGTACATCGATAAACCATTTTCCAAGATACTCACCCTTTTCAGCTTCAAAGTTTCCTGTCATCTCAAAATATGGGATTGGTTTGAAATTTAGTATCTGTTTTTCACGTTCAACGAGAATTGCAAGTGTTGGAGTCTGCACTCGACCAATTGAAAGCAGTGTTCCTAGTCTTCTTGTGAAAGCTCGTGTTGCATTTATTCCGATCAACCAATCAGATTGCGAGCGAGCTTTTGCAGATGATGCAAGATTCTCAACCTCTGAGGTTTCCTTGAGTTCAGAAAATCCATTTCTAATTGAGTCGATTGTCATCGATTGAAGCCAAAGTCTTCTAAAATCCTTTTTCAGATCGAGGTAATCGTAGATGTATCTAAAGATAAGTTCACCTTCACGACCTGCGTCACAAGCATTGATTATCTCAGTGATATTTTTCTTTTTAGCAAGCTTCTTAATTACATTCAAACGCTCTTTGTTACCTCGAATAGGTTTCAATTCAAAATGATCAGGTATGATTGGAAGTGTTGAAAGCGTCCAAAATTTGAATTTCTTATCATAATCATCCGGTTCAGCAAGTGTCACAAGATGACCTACTGCCCATGTGATGAATGCAGTATCAGACTCATAATAGTCCTTGTTTTTCTTAAATCCGCCAAGAGCATTTGCGATGTCTGCAGCGACAGAAGGTTTCTCAGTTAGTATTAAAGCATTTTCCATGGTGTAAGTTTTTAGAGGGGTAGACAACCGCTGTCAAGTGTTTATATTGACCAGTTGATTTGGATGTGTTAACATTCCAGCTCGGAGAATTTATGAGTAATATAAGAAATTTCAGCATTATAGCGCATATTGACCACGGGAAATCAACCCTTGCTGATCGTATTTTGGAGATGACTGGAGTCATCCACAGCAAGAATAATGA
Source organism: Caldisericia bacterium (assembly GCA_963674785.1). Taxonomy (GTDB): domain Bacteria; phylum Caldisericota; class Caldisericia; order JAAYUI01; family JAAYUI01; genus JAXGMQ01. Next base: position 1,706,325 of record OY771555.1, on the reverse strand, counting down.
GCAGGTTCTTGACTCAATGGAACTTGAAAAAGAACGTGGAATAACAATAAAAGCAACAACAATCAGGATACCCTTTAAGGCAAGTGATGGTAGAGAGTATATATTTAACTTAATCGATACACCCGGTCATGTTGACTTCAACTACGAGGTTTCAAGATCACTTTATGCTTGCGAAGCAGCACTTTTGCTTGTTGATGTCAGTCAAGGAGTGGAAGCCCAAACAGTTGCAAACGCTTATCTTGCAGTTGATGCCAATCTGGAGATCATTCCTGTTTTAAATAAAATCGACCTTCCTCACGCAATGGTTGATGATACAAAAATGCAGATTGAGGATATGCTTGGTATTTTGACAGACAATGCCCTTAAGGTATCGGCAAAGGATGGAACAGGTGTCCCCGAGCTACTCGAAGCACTTCCTGATCTGATTCCTCCCCCATCAACCAATACCGATAAGCCACTGAAGGCTTTAATCTTTGATTCTCATTATGATACATACAGAGGCACGATCTGCCACATAAGGATTTTTGATGGAAGCTTGAAACAAGGGGATAAGATTCAGGTTAAGTCAACCGGCAAACAGTATGAGGTTGAGGAAGTTGGATATTTCGGAATTAGGATGGAGAAATCCAATAATCTCGAAGCCGGTGAGGTTGGATACCTATGTGCTGTAATCAGGGATGTTAAGGATATCCATGTAGGAGACACAATCATTTCTGCTGATCACCCAAATACGGACGCAATACCAGGATTCAAAAAAATGAAACCAATGGTCTTCTGTGGAATCTATCCAATCAACACAAACGATTATGACAAACTCCTGAAGTCCATAAATAAGCTTGAGTTGAATGATTCATCAATCACATTTGAAAAAGAGAGTTCGGCTGCACTTGGTCATGGTTTCAGAATTGGTTTCCTTGGAATGCTTCATATGGAGATCTTCCTTGAGAGAATCAGAAGAGAATTTGACCAGGAGCTTATCGCGACAATGCCATCGGTTGCATACAAAGTAATAAGGACTGACGGCGAAGAACTCAATATTGAAAACCCATCAAAATTCCCAACAGTTCAAGAGATTGACCACATAAAAGAACCAATTGTAAGGACAAAAATTATTGTACCATCTGACTACGTTGGTTCATGTATGGAGCTTGCCAATTCAAAACGTGGAAAACTTGTAGATATGGAATATCCTGACGATAGAAGAACAACACTTATATACGACCTTCCACTGGCGGAAATGATAATTGATTTCTACGACAAACTTAAAACTGTAAGCAGGGGTTACGCAAGCCTTGATTATGACTTTAAAGGGTTTGAGAAGGGTGACCTCGTAAAAGTAGACATCCTTGTAAACTCTGATCAAGTGGATGCCTTATCATATATCTCAGAAAGAGAAAGTGCTGTCACCAAGGCAAGGAAACTTGTTCACAGACTACTTAAGCTTATCCCAAGGCAGCAATTCAAAATCCCGCTTCAGGGAGCGATAAATGGAAAAATCATCGCCAGAGAAGACATTTCACCAGTCAGAAAAGATGTTCTTGCAAAATGTTATGGTGGCGATGTTACAAGAAAAAAGAAGCTTCTTGAAAAACAGAAAAAGGGTAAGAAGAGGATGAAGATGATTGGATCAGTCGAGGTTCCTCAAGAGGCATTCCTTTCACTGCTACAAGTTCAGGGAGATGATAACAAGAAAAAGTAAGGGGCTTTATGTCCATATACCTTTCTGCAAAAAAAAGTGTTCCTATTGCGATTTCTTTTCGGTCACCAATTTTGATGGAAGGATTGAGAATTACATTGAAGCCCTACTCGCTGAAGCAGACTTATATAGAAATACAAGTATCGATACCCTCTACATTGGCGGGGGAACACCAAGTCTTCTTGGAAAAAGTGTTTCGAGACTTATCGATGGATTAAAAGAAGTCTTTGAGTTTGAACTTTCTGAAGCAACAATTGAAGTAAACCCTGAATCAGCGACAGAAGAATTTCTGTCTGCTACAAAAGATTCCGGAATTAATCGAATATCAATTGGAGTGCAATCTCTATCAAACCTGGAACTACAGTCAGTTGATAGATTGCACAATCGAAGTCATGCACTAGATACAATAAGGCTTGCAAGGGAGATTGGTTTTGGAAGAATCTCAGTTGATGTGATGATCGGGCTTCCTCATCAAACAAAGGAATCTCTGCTTGAAACACTTGAAACTTTGACAAATCTTGATGTGGGACAGATTTCAGCGTACTGTCTTTCGATTGAAGAAGGAACACCCCTTTCGAGACATATTCCAAGCAGTCTGCCGTCAACTGATAAGCAGGTAGAGCTATTCTTTATTCTAAGAGATTTTCTTATCAAAAAAGGCTTCCAGCATGTAGAGATTTCCAATTTTTCAAAACCGGGAGAAGAACCGATTCACAATCTAAACTGCTGGAGGGGATATGATTACATCGGTTTGGGGGCTGGAGCATCATCATTTGTAGATGGAGTCAGATTCAAAAACAAGTGCAATCTGGATGATTATATACACTCTCCAACAACTCAAAAAATCGTTGAAGAAGAGCTCACAGAAAAAGAAAAAGCTTTTGATACTGCAATGTTATCCCTTCGGATGCTTTTAGAAGGACTGGATTTTAATCAATTAAAAGAACACCTTGAAATAGGGGTAATATCAGAGATTAAGGAAATTCTTAATAACCTTGTAACAAAAGAAATGCTTATCGAGTCGGATGGTATATACAGAATCAAAGATGATATGGTTTTGAAATCGAATAAAATCTTTCAGGAATTTATTATATGAAAAATATCAAAACAAAAGATCTTGTAATGGGCGGTATCTTCATCGCTCTGATGGTGGTATCTGCAAAGATTCAAATCCCATTTCCATATGTTCCATTAACATTTCAGCTTGTTGTTACCATTGCGTCAGGGATATTTCTTGGAAAATTTTTGGCACCGCTTTGCATGGTAATCTACATAATCCTTGGGCTTGTTGGGTTACCTGTTTTTGCAACAGGTGGCGGAATTGGATATGCTCTCAGTCCAACATTTGGGTTCATCATCGGCTTCCCCATCTCTGCCTGGATTACAGGATTTCTTTGGGATAACAAAGATTCAAAAAGGATTTTGGCAATTATCCTAGGAATCCTGATAACTTATATTGTTGGTATTCCATGGTTCTGGATTATCACAAGATTTTATCTTGGGAAGGTGTATCCCATCCAAAATGTGTTGATGATTCCATATTTTCTAAAAGACATTGGTTTGGGGGCAGTTATCTTTGGATTGATGAATGTCTTCGATAGGTATACAAACGGAGTAGAAAATGATTCTTGATTTTTCACACCTAATTTTTGGAGTTGTATTGCTTGCCTCAACTGGTGCTCTTCACATAATCACGGTCAAATGGGAGTATAAATGGGGAACAAAAGGTTGGTGGATTTTCCTCATCGCAGGAATAATATCGATTGTTTCATCATTTTTCATCTCCTCGATGCTTATAAAAGGGTCACTGGTAATCCTTGGAGTAAACCTTCTGTGGACTGTCCATGAAGTTTCCAAACAATATGACAGAGTTGAGAAAAAGTGGTTTCCAGAAGGGCCAGGACATAAACGAGAAAAAATGAGCAGAACAAAGAGGTAGACCCAAAAATCCTTGATTGAAAATCACTGAAATATATAATCAGGTCGAGTGAGATTGATTCTCACAAGAAACTCAATCCTCTGGAGGTTACCTTGAAGGTACTCGTTATTAACTGCGGTTCATCGTCTATTAAATTTAAACTTTATGATATGGAAGGCGAAAAAGAGCTTTGTAATGGATTACTCGAGAAAATTGGTTTTGAAGATGCAATTTCAAATTATCAACGTTTAGACGAAAAAAAGATCAAAGAAATAAAACCCATCCTTAATTACGAAGATGGTATCAACCTGATTTTAAAAGAGATCACCGACCCAAAAATCGGTGTCATCAAAGATGTTAATGAGATTGACGCCGTTGGACACAGAGTTGTTCATGGTGCAGAAACATTCTCAGGATCGCAGCATATAACACAGGATGTAATTGACAAAATGGAAGAGTGCATTCCACTTGCACCACTTCACAACCCTCCAAACCTAGGAGGAATTGCAGCGTTTAAAAAGATTCTCCCAAATGTTCCACAGTGTGGAGTTTTTGATACAGCGTTCCACCAGACAATGCCACCAGAGTCATATCTTTACGCAATCCCATACGAGCTCTACGAAAAACATGGTATTAGAAGATACGGTTTCCACGGAACCTCACACTACTTCGTATCTCAGGAAGCTGCAAAGTTTTTGAAAAAAGATATCAAAGACCTCAAGATTGTTACCTGTCACCTTGGAAACGGCTGTTCAGTTTGTGCTGTTGATGGCGGAGTTTCAGTTGCAACATCAATGGGTATGACCCCACTTGAGGGACTCGTCATGGGTACAAGATGTGGTGACATCGACCCTGCTCTTGTTAAATTCATCATGGAAAAAGAAGGACTCACGATTGATGAAGTTGACCAACTCATGAATAAAAAGAGTGGACTTCTCGGTCTTTGTGGTTCACATGACTCAAGAGATGTTGATGATGGTATGGTTGAGGGTAAAGAAAAACATACATTAGCTTTCAATGTCATGAGCAGAAGAATCACTAGATACATTGGAGCATATGCTGCCATCATGGGTGGACTTGATGTGGTAGTCTTTACTGCAGGAATTGGTGAGAATTCAGAACACACAAGAGGAAAAGTGTGTGAGAATCTTGAGTTCATGGGTATTGAACTTGACTACGAAAAGAATATAATCAGAAGCAAGGAAGCAAGAGATATCAGTAGCCCAGACGCAACTGTCAGAGTACTTGTTATCCCAACAAATGAAGAGCTTGTGATTGCTAGAGACACAAAGAAAATTGTAGAAGAAAAAGGACTTATATGAAAGAAGGAACGCTTGCGTCAGCCCTTGAATTTGGACTGACTGAAAGTGAATTTCAACTTATCGTTGATAAAATGGCAAGGACTCCAAATTACTTGGAGCTTGCCATTTTTTCTGTTATGTGGTCAGAGCATTGTTCATACAAATCCTCAAAACCGTATCTAAGAAAATTCCCAACCAAATCCCCTGCAGTAATCCAAGGACCTGGTGAAAACGCTGGTGTTGTAGATATTGGTGATGACCTGGCTGTTGTTTTCAAGGTTGAAAGTCACAATCACCCATCGGCCATTGAACCCTATCAGGGTGCAGCGACAGGAGTTGGTGGAATAATCCGAGACATTTTCACTATGGGTGCAAGACCTATCCTCACACTTGATCCACTCTTTTTTGGCCCAACTTCTGATGCTCACTCAAGAAATTTGCTTGATGGTGTTGTAAGAGGAATTGCAGGATATGGAAATTGTGTTGGAGTTCCAAACCTCGGTGGAGAACTTCATTTCGATGATTGCTACAAGATCAATCCACTCGTAAATGTTTTCTGCCTTGGTATCGCAAAACATAATGAAATCAAGTATGCAAGAGCATCAGAGCCAGGTGATGTCGTCATGATAATCGGTGCAAAAACCGGAAGAGACGGGATTCATGGTGCGACTTTTGCCTCTGATGAGCTTTCAGACGAATCAGAAGAAAAAAGATCAGCCGTCCAGGTTGGTGACCCATTCTTAGAGAAACTTCTAATCGAGGCCACTCTCGAACTTATTTCAGAAGATGCCATCGAGGCCGTACAAGACCTCGGTGCAGCTGGACTCACATCATCATCCGTTGAAATGTGCGGAAGAACCGGCAGAGGAATAATCCTCAACATGGATTCTGTTCCGAGACGTGCTGAAAACATGACTGCATATGAGTTTATGCTTTCTGAATCTCAAGAGCGAATGCTTCTGATGGTCAAACCTGAAAACGTTGAAAAGATCCATGAAATACTCACGAAATGGGATTTGGATTCTGCTGTTATTGGTGAAGTAACTGATTCAGGGAATATCACAATTGTCGAAAAAGGTGAAACTGTCTGTAATATCCCAGTTTCATACCTCACTGATTCTGCTCCAGAATATGACCTTCCTACAAAAAGACCTGATCTTGAATCGAGGATGCGAGAGCCTTCAGGATTTGTACTTCCGTCTTGGGATCATGAGAACCTCATCAAAAAAATGGCAAGTTCAGGTGAGGGCTGCTCAAAGGAATGGGCTTATCATCAGTATGATACTACCCTTCTTACAAACACTGTTATTCCACCATCTGTAGGTTCTGGAGTTATAAGAATAAAAAATACAAACAAGGCAATCGCTGTAACAAGTGATGCCAAACCCAAGTACTGTTATCTTCATCCACGACATGGTGGTGCACAAACTGTCTTTGAAGGTGCAAGAAATCTATTTGCAACTGGTGCAAAACCTCTTGCAATTTCGGATTGCTTAAACTTCGGTAACCCGAACAAACCAGAGGTTTATTACGAGTTTGCAGAATGTGTTAAGGGAATGATTGAAGCACTCGAAGAACTGAATATTCCCGTAATTTCAGGGAATGTCAGTCTCTATAATGAAAGCCCAGAAGGTGCAATCAAGCCAACCCCTGTTGTTTGTATGGTTGGAATCGCTGACAAAGATAAAATCAATCCTCCCTCTTTCCAGAGAACAAGTGATGTAGTAATGCTTCTTGGAAACACTTACAGTGAATTTGGTGGATCACTTCTTTACGACATTCTCGAAGGAAAAACTTTCGGAAGACCACCAGCTGTCCGACCTGAGGCTGAGATTGCCCTTGGTGATCTTTTGCTTGATGCTACAGATAAGGGATATCTTGCCTCTGCATCAGACCTATCCGAAGGGGGACTTGCAGCAGTTTTAATAGAATCAGTTTGTGAATCAGGAATTGGCTGTCAGATTTCTCTAAAATCCAAGGGCTCAAAGCTTACTGAACAGCTTTTCTCAGAAACTGCCGCCAGAGCCTTGATTTCAGTCCCACCTGAAAAAGTCCTGCAGATGCAGGAACTTGCAACAAAACATGAGGTTCCAGCAGAGATAATAGGTGTTGTTGGTGGAAATACTCTCTCACTTTCGGGAAGTTTTGATATTCCGGTTGAAGAGCTCTCAAATCTTTACTTCAACTCTTTAAGGGAGAAGATGGATGCCTGACGCATACGAAAAAGCCGGAGTTTCTCAGACCAAAGGTGACCTTTTTGTTGAACACATCAAGGATATGGTGAATTCAACAAAAACACCTGGTGTTCTTGGAGGTCTTGGAGATTTTGGTGCAATGTTTGAGATTCCATCTGGTTACAAAGAACCAGTGCTTGTTTCTGGTACAGATGGTGTTGGAACAAAGGTTTTGCTTTCAATCCAGATGGATAAACATGATACAATCGGCTTAGATTGTGTCGCCATGAATGTTGATGACATTGTTTGCTGTGGAGCAAAACCACTTTATTTCCTTGATTATCTTGCTGTTGGCAAACTTAACAACAGGATTGCTGTAGAAATAATCAAAGGCCTAACAGAAGGTTGTAGACAATCAGGATGTGCACTCATTGGTGGTGAAACAGCCCAGATGGGTGATATGTATGATGATGACGAATATGACCTTGCGGGTTTTGCAGTTGGGATAGTTGAAAAATCAAAGATTATTGATGGTTCAAAAATCTCTGAAGGTGATGTCCTTGTTGGACTACCATCGTCTGGATTCCACTCAAATGGATACACGCTTGCAAGAAAAATCCTGCTTGAAAATCATGATTTGAATGACAGTTTTCCTGGCATTCCAAATCTTGGTCTTGCGATGCTTGAGCCAACAATAATTTATGCGCCATACATTTTGAGAATGATTTCAGCAGTTGATGTCAGGGGTCTAACCCATATCACGGGCGGCGGACTTCTTGATAATATCCCAAGGACTCTCAAATCAGGTACCGCTGTTATTGAAAAATCAACTCTTCCAAAAATACCAGTTATCGAACTTGCAGTAAAAGAGGGTGAGCTTGATGAACACTCAGCCTACAGGACATTTAATATGGGCATTGGAATGGTTGTAATTGTACCGGAAAAAGATGCCACAAAAACAATGTCGCTCTATCCTGGGGCTAGAATTATTGGTAGTATAAAAGGGAACGATAAACCTTCAGTTGAGTTGATTTGATTATGAAAAGAATTGCAGTTTTTGTATCAGGAAGAGGATCAAACCTTATTGCTTTAAACAACGCCATAAAAGATGGAAGGCTTGATGCAGAAATAGAAATTGTAATCTCAAACAAGCGAAAGATCGGTGCTATCGATTACTGCGAACTAGAAAACATTCCTCACGAGATTTTCAAAAAAAAGGATTACGAAAACCGTGAACAAATGTTCGATGATATTGCTGAACTGATTGATTCACTGGAAATTGATCTACTTGTTCATGCTGGATTCATGCTTTTGACTCCTGATAAATTCACAGAGAAATATTGGGGAAGGATGATAAACATTCATCCATCACTTCTCCCTTCGTTCCCCGGTCTTCACGCTCAGAAACAAGCATTTGATGCAGGTGTAAAAATTACGGGCTGTAGCGTATTCTTTATTGATAAAGGATGCGACACAGGTCCAATCATAATTCAAAAATCCGTGCCAGTTTTGGAAAACGACACTGAAGATACAGTTTCTGCAAGGATTCTTAAAACAGAACACGATACTTTGTGGAGAGCATGCAAGACAGTGCTTTCTGGAAATGCAAAAATTGAAGGAAAAAAAGTCAGGATTTTGGAGGACAAATGAAATACGCTTTGATATCAACATTTGACAAGACTGGTCTTGAGCCTCTTGTACGAGAGTTGAGTGTGGTAGGCTACAGGATTCTCTCAACCGGAGGAACCGCAAAATATCTAAGAAATATTGGTTTTCAGATAATCGATGTTTCTGAATACACAGGCACACCTGAGGTTCTCGGTGGGAGAGTAAAAACATTGAATCCCAAGATTTTTGCTGGAATTCTCTCAAGGAGAGAAAATATCGATGATGCAGCTGACCTCGAAAAAATTGAATCCTACCCCATCGATATTGTTGTTTGCAATCTCTATCCATTTGAGGAAACTACCGCAAAACCAGATTGCACGTTAGAATCTGCAGTCGAACAGATTGATATCGGTGGAGTAACACTTTTACGGGCTGCTGCAAAAAATTTCAAAGATGTTTTTGTTTTGAGTTCTTCTGATCAATATCAAGAATTCATTGAAAGAATAAGTAATGGAAGATTTGATAAAGACTACAGAAAAAAACTTGCAGTCAAAGCTTTTAAGAAGACAATGTCATACGACACAGCAATTTCTGGTTACCTTTCAGGAGAATCAGATACTGGTTCAAAAACCAGCGAACTTCTTGATGAGACAATAAAGCCAACAACAATTCAAGAACTTAGGTATGGTGAGAATCCACATCAGAAAGCAAACCTCTACTCATTTGGAATGAATGATGTTCCAATAAACCTTCTTCAAGGGAAAAAGCTTTCATACAATAATATTCTCGATGCTGATGCTGCACTTGAGACAATTCTTGAGTTTGATAAACCAGCTGCCGTTATTATGAAACATCTTACGCCAACTGGGATTGCTATAAGCAGTAACATCAAAGATGCATATCTTAAGGCCTTTGAGTGCGACAAAGTTTCACCATATGGTGGAATTTTTGCCTTCAACAGAGAGGTTGACCCAGAAACCGCAAAAGAGGTATCAAAGCTTTTTGCTGAGATTATACTTGCCCCAAGTTTTTCAGACGGAGCAATGGATGTCTTTGCCAAAAAGAAAAACCTCAGACTTTTGACTTTTGACCCAAAAATATCGACAACAAAAGTAAGGCTCAGAGGAACAGCCTTTGGAGTTCTTGCACAAGAAGCTGATAAATCTCTGTTTAGTGAGATGAAGATAGCAGGTACTGCCACTGTTTCAGAAGTTGACATGGAAGAGCTTGCCTTTGGTATGCTTGCAGTCAAACATGTAAAATCCAATGCAATTGTTCTCACAAAAGGTTTCGCAACAATAGGTGTTGGTGCTGGACAACCAAACAGAGTTGCATCCGCAAACATAGCTGCAAATCAGGCTGGAGAAAAAGCAATTGGTTCTTACCTTGCCTCTGACGCATTCATTCCATTTGCAGACACTGTTGAGACAGCAAAAAAGGCTGGTATCAAGGCAATTATCGAACCAGGTGGTTCGATAAGAGACCAAGAGGTTATCGATAAAGCAAATGAGCTTGGAATAGGTCTTGTCTTTACCGGACAAAGACATTTCCTACATTAAAATAACATTTTCTGATTACGATTCAGATTCAGGTGTCATCAGACTTAGGGCTACCGAGTAGTCAAATGTATTGATGACACCATCTTTATGTAGATCAAAATCTGGATTCCATGAGCTTTGACCCTCAGTACATCCAAACATCAAAACCAGCATTGTTATATCTGAGTAATCGACGTATCCAGATTTGTTAAAATCAGCTTTTGATCTGCATATCTCTTCCTGGTCTGCAACAATCTTTACTTTCCTTGGAAGACATAAAACCTTTTTACTTTCGCTATCTCTTACTGCCAAATCAATGAATGAAACATCATCAGATTCAAACTCACCTTTTGGTAAAAAACTCAATGTGCAAAAAACATCATTACCTTTCACCCCGGATGAAAAAACAGCCATTCCAAAATGGTTATCAATGTATGACCACCCACCATTACCCTTTACGCCATCATGTTTAATCTCGAGTAATTCCAGTACATATGGGTTAAACTTAACCATAAAGTTAGTTGTATTGAAATCTGATTCTGATTTCAGATTTAGACTGAATGATCTGAAAGGTGCGACATTTCTTGGAAGTACTTCATATGAAAAGAAACCTTCCTCCTTTTTTGTCACATTCAAAACAAGATTGATGATAATCTTTTCGCCATCAACATTATAGCTAAGAAACCACTCTCGTTTACCAATATTGACATCATCTGGCAAATTGGCTTCAATTCTCCATGAGTTATCCGTAGAATCTAGTTCCAGCTTTGGGGTTGCCCAGGAAACATCTTCAATTGCAGGGATAACAGACGGTTTTTGGATTTCTTCAATACTGCCCAAAACTTGCCCTTTCCAAACAGCCTTGCCACCTTCTTCAACAAAAATACTGGGTTCTGTCACAACAACTCGAGGAGAATCGTCTCCACTAACTAAAGTTGCAGCAGGATCACCATAGAGATTGAAATTAAAAATATTCATCTGTGAGGCCTCAGGTGGATCTTCAGTATCACCCCAGAAATATAATCTGGAAAAGTCATAAAGTGCATTATCAAGTGCCTCACCGGTGGTGGTACCTGGAATCTTTAGGTTTTCCAAAAAGAGATAAAGGATTGTGTCCATACCACCATCCTCAGGTTTTCTCCAATATGACGGTCCCCATGCAACACCAGTTGACCCAACATAAGAGATACAGCCTGACCTAAGGGTTGAAGCCCCGAGATTGTATCTCATGCGAGGATTGCTCGTGCTACAGGATGCAGCTACGACAACACCCCAGTTTATGTCAGTTCGTTTTAACTCACTTGCGTGAAGAAGTTTTGGTTCTTCAACCTCATCTTTCCCAGGTATTGTTTTCCCACCAGCTCTTGTATTCCAAACAGTTCTGACGACTCTGTCTGGGCTTCCGTGACCTGTCCAACAAACAAGACCATATTTTTTTGAAAAATGTCTTTTCAGATTTGTGTTTGTAAGATCATCTTCACAGATGAATGGAGATTTCAAAAATCCTTCGGATTCATACATTCGATACCTTGAAAAGCTATCTTTAAGATGGTCAGTGTAAACGAGCTCTGAGAAGTACCCACCATCTCCACGCTCCATTGGTCCACCTTCCCACAGTTGACCTTTGTAACTTAGCATTCCTCCAGGAAACAAACATTTTGCCTTTTCAGCATCTGAACTTGAATCAAATTTTGAGATGTAATGTGATATCTTCAAAACATCTTCATCGGTATCAAAGGGGATCCTACCAACAAAAATCTCAGGTTCGAATGATGCAATTCCGTCATCTTTTAGTTCACCAAACACTCCATCACCGTCCTTATCCCAGTTTGCGGATGGAGTTGCATAATAGTAATCAGTAGGAGTATTTGTGACCATTGAATGTGAGGTGCTACCAGGGTCTGGGCTGGTAACAAGCATCGGAATCTTTTCATGAGTTCCTGCGATAAGCAAGAATTTTAGATTCCATTCATCTTTCTTCTCAAGTAAGAAATCTCTGATTTTTTGTGGGGATATTTTATCATCTATATCGTTTGCTTGAACATAATAAACATTCAAACCTTTCGATTCTCTATACTTAATCAAAGGATCTAGTGAAGTTTTGGAAACATTTGAAATAATCAAGTATCCATCTGCTTGATCAGATGCAAACACAAACCCAAAACCTGGGGAGAGAAAGAAAGCAAACATTATCAAAATAATTACAATTCTGGATGTCCTCATGTGCTAATTCTAATATTTTCATTTTCTTTTGCAAGGATGAGGTTTGAATGATATTTTCTCTTGACATAGTTGTAGTATTAGTTCATAATCAAACCATTCTTTGTGATTATGGAGAAAAGACTTGGATAGAAAGAATTTAAAACTGCTCCATGATGAGTTGATCAATATGAAACTCAATCTGAATCACCATCTGGGTAAGGGTTTTAGGAAACTTGGTCGAGATCAAAATGACCGAGAGAAGAAGAATATTGTAAGGACACTCTTTATTCTAAATCACAAGGGACCGATGACTCCCTCTGAGCTTGGAAAACTTATGGATGTTCGGAAGAGTACAATGACAGCAATTGTTGAGTTTTTATCCGAAAATGATTTCGTAGTAATAAAGAGCGAAAAAACAGATAGAAGAAAAAAGATTATTTATTTAACAGAAAAGGGTATCGAAAAGGCAAAATATCGAGAAAATATCATGATGGATACTATCTTTGAATCCGTTAAGCATTTGGATGAAAAAAATACACAAGAGGTGATTAAACATCTGAAAGAAGTTAATAGAATTCTATCAGGTGCGACCAGGTGAGCTTTGCTCACTTGACTGTTTTATTATGGTATATAGAGTATTGGACGGAAATATGAGAAATATGAGAAAATTTAAATTTGTCGCTGTTTTTTTGGGGGTTTTGTTGTTATTGCAGATGGTTGGCTTTGTACCAGGAACATCTGCAAATACCTTTGGTAATGAAATTGCGTGTTTTGTTGCCGTCAGATGGACTCCCGTTGGTATGAGCTGGAGTGGTAATGATCTGGTCGTCGCACCAGATTTTGGATTCAACTCAGATTCTGCTCAAACAAGCTGGGGTCGAGAAGAATACCAGATGCCAGATGCTGAGTTTGCAGTGGACACAAATCTTTATAATATTCCCGCAGATGATAATAACTCAGTTCTTCCTCTTTATTATTGTATTTTTTATTTGAACTCCGAGTATGATTATGAAACACCAAAAGCCTTATCTGAGAAGATGTTCGCAGTGGTTGACAATGCTGGTCAGATATGGTTTGATCCAGATGGAAGATTCAATGACTGCAGACATTATGGTTATGCAGATCCGAACGATCCACTTTATAGAAATAATCCAATTCCATCTTCAAACGACAACATTTTTTATAACAAGAATTGTTATGTTGACCCCATGAGTGCCAACAATACTCAGGGACCATATTATCTTTTCCCAACCAAGGCAAATGGAGATGTCCAGCCTGGTTACCTTGAAGATGAGCCAATCTATTTTAGATACGATAAAAAAGATTATGATGGTTTCACGCCAACCCCTTTAAATACAGAACCACCAACAAAAACAAGACTCTTCCAGCTTGGTTGGTCTGATATGCCAGATTTCCCTCTCATTCAAGATCGCTCTCCAAGTATCGATTATCCAATTATTTCAACAATCGGAACAACATTAAAGCCTAGAGCCGTCGATTCAGGGATCATTGAGAGATGGGACATTGATCTTAATCTTCAGTCATTTGTCGATAACGCTGATGCTGATTTCACTGCAGATGAAGAATGGCACGCAGAAAATATAAATATTGATGGAAGATATACGCCAGCTGAATGGATTTATAGAAGAGTTGATCCATTGTTCACCGCTCCAGTTGTAAGTAATGGAGACATAAGATTGACCGATGTGATAATCAGTACTGCGAACGGAACAACACGAACATACAAAGCGGGATCTGTTGTTGTTGATGCTCCTCCTTACGGAATGCAAGACCCAGGTGATGATCTTGATGTTGCTGCTGATTTGATTCAGTTTGTGAATGCTGGTGGAACTGGATCACCTGTCACAGGTGATGAACGTCATACTGAAAATGTAGACTCAAACTTGATTTATGACATTGACGAGTTTATCTATAGAAAAGGTGATGATTCGGGAAACGTCACGATCAATGACTACGCCTTAACCGATGTAAATACAAATTCTCATAGACCGGAGAATGTAAATGCTGACGGCATATGCAGTATTGGCGGATGTGTTGAAGGAGACTTACTCCTTCTTGTTGAAACAATCAAGTCTGGTCCACTTGCGCCAGAGTACAACTACATGGTTGAATCTGATGTTTGGATGGGAAATATGCCATCATCAGCAAAAACTGCTCTTTTTAATCCATACGGGGAAGCACTTAAGGGAACACAGTCAATAAACAAGTCATCATATCTTGGTGAAAATGCATTGGAAAACAATCTTCCGATGACTATATTCTTTGATGTAAAAGCTGATTTCAGATCCTTCTACGGAATCTCAGTTTGGAACGATAATGGTGTTGATAATAGTTTCGGAGTCGGCACTGAGACAAATGCTTTAAATGGAGATACTGACTACTGGGCAGCAAGACAATCGGAATCATTTATTGGTGCCAAATATCAACTGGCTTGTCCTGATGCAGGCATATCTGCACAGTCCGCAACAAATCCAGAGGGTTTGGTTGCTTTTGATATAAGGTACAGATTTCTTGATGATGGTGGCACAGGTTACGGTTGTGCTGAAAAAATCTATAGCAAACAGTATGCAGCAGGTGCAAACACCGTTGAGCCTGGTGACATGAGACACTTCAGAATGACCACAATCAGAAATGGATTTGAGGTCACGTATGAAGCAGGAAGCATCGTCGCATCCGGAGACTCTGATGTTGGGGTTGCACTTTCAAATCTTCCTGCGACACTTTGTTTCTACGACATAAATCATGGTGACGATAAGCCTGATGGAGTCTATAATCCAGACGAAAACATCTATAATGACCTAAATGCCAATCTTGTTGTTGACTATGGCGATATCCGAATGAGCGATATGAAAATCGACAGATATTCATATCAGTGTGGTGACGTTGTTGATGAGATTGGAATATGGGTTCATGATTATGAAGTCCATGGTCTAAGCATGGGCAAATGTGGTGATCCTACCGCAATTGATATCCCAGCACTTCCTGGAGACCTTGGAGTTACTGTAAAGACCGATAGATATTTGAGAGTTGAACAAACATCTCACATGACCGTGAAAACTGGTGCAACACTTCACGGTGATGACAAGATTCACATTATTGTCAAAAACCTTGTTTGTGAGGGAACGGTTCCTTATGAGCAATATCTGACGATCGGCGAAGGTCAAACAACTGTTGAATTTGAGATGACCCCTTACCGTGGGTCATTGAATGTTGATGGCACATATGATCCAGTTGTTGTTACAGCATATGGAGACTTTGGTGGCATCGAGGGAAGACCTACGCCTGAAGATGGTGCCTACCAAGACAGATTCTATTTGACAAAATATATCCAGACTTCAAACATTCAAAATCCAGGACAATTTGTGACAAGAGTTCCTGATCCATGGCCACAACCAACACTTGGTCTCTCAATTGCTGATGAGTACGATTCATGGGATGAGTGTTATCTCGAAGTATCCTGTGAGAGACTTGATATGGCCTCAACAAGAAAATGTCTTGATCAACTCGAGGAAAGATATCCAAACCTTAGTATCGAATGCTACAATGGTGATAATGTATCAGATGTTAATGACCCATGTTGTATCCCTTTTGCCCTTGGACGTGATGAACACACGTTGGTTCTTTATAACGCAAATGGATGTGGAATAAAATGGATGGCTACAGCGGTAGGTGGAAGTGGTCAGAGATACATCATTCAGTATAACCAGAACAGAACTTATGCTTTCTGGTATTGGAACGATGTCGGCACAATTCCCGGTGCTCTCGATTCCTTTGATTATGTTGGAAACAATCCTGGCTTTATGCCACCAGCATTTATTGGTACCCAGATGCCAGTCGAGGTTTCATCGCACGCACAGCTTGTTGACAATGACGACTCAGCATCAAGAACAAGACCAACTCTAAATGATGACAACTTTATTAGATGGGGAGTTGTTACAAAGGGTGATCATCTCGGCATCTTTGACGGTAAAACCGTTGACCCGTTAACCGGTGACACATTTGGTGAAATTGAGACATGGGGTGTATGGACATACATTACCTCATGGGGAACATTCTCAGAAACTGATGTCGGTGGATGGGCACTCGGTCTTGTAAAACCACTCCAAGGTGGAGACATTAGTACTAGATTCACCAGCTTCGATATTATGTGGGACTACAATAGCAAAAGGGATTATCACCCTGCAAACTATATCTATGAGAGCCATAAAGCTATGGACTACTCAGGTATAATTAAGATTAAAGTCCCGGAGATGGATGGATTGCTCAACTTCTCCGAATTCCAAATTGTTGACAGAGGATTAGAGTTCTCTATCCAAGATTATACAAATGGTGATCCAGACTACACCACAAACCCTCTTCCATTCCCATCACCACAGATTCAAAGGCCATATAATCCCATCCTTAGAAACCTTCAGGATGATTTTAGAGTTTATCCTGGTGGACAAACTCATTTTGGTAGGGCTCATAGAAGACCAGGCAACAGTCAGTCAAGAGCGATGATGCACGGCTTCTGTTCCTACCCTGCCATTTGGTCTGAGTGGGGACAAAGATATAACAAATCCAGTGACAAAGTCGGAGTTGATCCGGAAAGAGATAAAGAAAAACACACTGTTAACTTCAACAAACTTGGTATCGAATTCCTGCCACTCACAGATTATGGATTGTATTTTGTTCTTAAAGACGCAAATGGTAACCACATGACTTTTGACCCCGGAACCATTTCAAACCCAACCCCTCAAAAATATCACATAAAACAAATAAAGGTCACAGGACCATTTAAAACTCCTGAAATCAAAGATCTTGCTGGCGGAAGACTCACAACTGGATTTGAATATAACGGGAGACACAATAGACCTCTCTCATATGATTATAGTGGTGCAGTAATTGTAGATAACTCCAATTGGGAATGGTATGAATACGATGGAAAAGATTTTGTCGGAGAAATCGGATTTGGTGACAATACGATTGAATTCGATCCACAAGACTGGAACGAATTCCTCATTTGGAACCACAGATTGAACTACACTGGCATCTCAAATGTTATTAAAATTGATGAGCTTATTCCGATTTCAAGTGGAATGATTCAAATCGAAGTAACGATGTTTGATGGCACTGTAAAAGTTTTCCAAGATTGCTGTGATGAGTATACACCATTTGGAATTAAGGTTCATGGACTTACCATCACTGGTCTTCCTGAAACAATTCCTGTTGGACAAGACCATCATTTTGATGTTCAGATAACCGAAGAACATCCAATGCAGGTTGAGATGGCTTGTAATAACGCCTTTGTTCTCGTTTGGCAAGATAGAGGTGTAGCCTTTAGTATTGACGGATTAGATGAACCACTCCACATCGGACAGGGTGACACAAACATGTTCTTCCCACCATGGCCATTAAGAAACGCTCACTATACTGGTGCAGCAATGTATCCAGATTTCTTTGACTTTAATGAAAATGGAAAAATCAGTTTTTCTGAATGGGAAACAGAGATTATCGGGACATATGACCTCGCATCAAATACCTGGATTGGCGGTATGGTTGACGGTCGAACCCAAAACTACAATGATGGAATGTATCATCTCGATCTCGTAGAAGAAGCTGGATGTCAGATAACTGATATAGGAATTGACATCGGTGGATTCAGACCTAGACGCGGTGGCGGAAGAATGACAACCGGTAGCGACCACATTGTCAGTGAAGTAGAACATGCTCCAGTTTATGTGAACGCATATAAATATGGTGATGACAATAGCGATAGATCCTTTGCACCATACGCCAAGATGGAGTTTTTTGAGGTCGCCTACACACACGAAGTTTACATGTCAGGTGAAGCAAGAGCAAACATTGTACCAAACGATACCCTAAACATTGAGATTTCTCCTCAACCTCTTACAGCAGGTGTTGTTAATGAGCTTGTCAGTCCAACTGAACCACTGACAGTTAAGGTAACCGACTCTTTCGGCGATCCTGTAAACCTACTCGAAGGGGTACCAGACGTTCTTGGCGACAGAGAGGTAGAAGAAGACCAGGCACTTGAACATCTCTTTAAAGATTGGCATCCTGATCAAGAAGCTTTCTATGGAAAAGGGGCAAGATTACCTCAGTATTATTGGGTAAGAACTGACCTTCATAATTTATCACTTGATTTGCATCAGAATGTTTATCTCTTCAGTGATTGGGAAGATCAAGCATTCCAACCTATCGATGTTGACTTTTCAGGAGCAAAAGAAGGTATCTATAAGATTACAGGATTCTGCGCAAATGATGCCGGCGAATTTGACTTAACAGTCTATACTCCTGACAGGAGAAATATCGGAACAACAAAGGTCAAATTTGCCTTACCTGATGTCGAATATAGTGTCGTCAACATCCAAGATCCAGAACAAAAAGTATTCATGTCGCCTGCTGAACCAGACTTCCTTCTTACAGCGGGATCAAATAGAATTTATAACATAACAGCAACCTGCAGAAATTCACAGGGCGCCTTGATCGCTCAACAGCCTGAAGGTATGAGCGTTTGTAATGAATACATTAATTATCCAGCTCACTTTATGCCGTTTATTAATGTCCCTGCAAATCAGAAACCAAGGCAATGGTTCCCTTGCAATGAATGTGAAATAAACTACGGAGTCCATGTTGGGTTTGACACAAATGAGGATGGAGTTATTCAAAGCGGTAATGATGAAATCTTCTTGTTTGGTGGAGCAAAAACTAAACGTGAATACTTCACCTGGAACGATGAGACCCTATCGGCTGATGTCGTAAGACAGGGTACAACCGTTTATTATACCACGACAAATGAACACTACTCAGATAACACATTCTCCAGAAAACCATTGATAATGGTTGATACAGATATGGATACAACAACAAAGGGATGGGGACTTGGCGCTATATACAACCATCCTTACGAAGGAACATATCTGTTTGCAGACAGACACAAAGACGGTTTGATTAACTTCCATGACTATCTGCCTCTTGATGAACTCGGATCATGCTCGTTTACAATTTTTGCAGAAGATGTTTGTCTGATTGGTGGACTTGTAGGATGTAACCCGTACTCAGCAAGCACAAAGTTTGGTGATGTCGCTGGTGCACCACTCCCATACTATACAGACCCAGGCTTTATTGGGACAAGATACAAGTATTTCACAACTGGATATGCTCTTGCAGGCTCAGATATGGGTAGCAGAGATGGAACATTCTTCCTTGACTGGGATGCAATGTCAGGAAATCTTCTCAAAGTTGCAGCACCAAAAATCACTCTCAAATCTGCAAGAACAGGCAAACCTCTGAGTTCAGAACTATTTGACCCTGCATCATTTGACCTCGCATATGGTGTTGATAACCCACTCCTCATTGAACTTCATCCCGCCGATGACAGAGATCTTCCTATGGAACAAGGGTCATCAATTATCGCAAGTGGCGCAAACCATAATGAGCTTTCTCAGGGTGGGTTTGTTATGTTGGACAACAACATCCATCCAGTTACCTATATGACACTTACACCAACAGGACATGGTGAAGAGGTTATCTATCTTGGATACAAATGCCCAAATACATGGTTGAATGCTGAACCATACAACCTAACACTTGCAGATTCCCCACAATATTACTCAATTTATCCAATAAGCTCATTTGACTCCTCACCAGGTTTGCAGATCAAACTTGTTGAGCCAGAGACGATCACCGAAAGTGTAGAAAATACTGTTAAACTTAAAATTGTCGATATCTCAACTGGAGCATTGGTTGAAAATGCAAGAGTTAGAATCCAGGGTGGAGAAATAGACCTTGATGGAACAACAAACGTTACTGGAGATATCGAGTTTACATTTGTGCCCGAAAAAGACACCAAGCTTATTGTCACCGCAACTGCAGGTGGTTATGTTTCTGGAGACCTTTCTCTAAGACCTGGTCCACAGACTACACCTCCGCATCTAATTATCGACGAGGTGAGAACAATAACAAACTCTTACACAACAAAAATCAGCGGAGAAACTACGCCAGGAGCAGACCTTAGAATCAATGGTACAAAAGTCACAGTTTCATCAACTGGAAGATTCGAAACATCTGTTACTCTTGTTGATGGAATAAATACTATCAACATCATCTCAACTGTTGGAAATCTTCCACCAACCTCAAAGGTTGTTACAATTTCCGTTGATGCAATTCCTCCTGAGATTCTTCTACCAAAACTGCCAGAACTTATTGGAAAACAGACATTTACCCTTAAAGGAAGAGTTGAACCAAATTGTGTTGTCACCGCGAATGGGCAACCTGCAAAGGTTGTTTACGATATGTTCTCAGTTGATGTTCAGTTGATCCCAGGTAAGAATGAAATCAAGTTCAATGTAATAGATGCTGCTGGAAATATCACTGAAAAAACAATGATTATCCCTGTTTATAAGAGGATATGGGGTAAACTTATTGTTGGTGAGGCAAGTATTGTTGATAGTGAAGGGTTACCAATTGGTCAACTTAGAAATCCAGTAACAAGTGTGAATAAACTTCCCATTTCTATCTTTGAATCCCTTTTTGGTGCTGAATATAAGGTTATTGAGTCCCTTGGAATATGTGAAGTTAACCTTTTTGGAAACAAATATGTTTTTGAAAACGGAAGTAGAGATGGTCTTGTTTCGGGTGAATCAATAACACTTCCATCAACACCAACAATCGAAAATGGCATGCTTTTCATATCACCTGAAATAGTTGAGCAAGTATTCGATTGCGAAATTACAACAAATGCTGTTACTGGCGAGATTACTATAGCTAGAATTTGGATGCCTTGATTTTTTTCAACTTCTTGCTATAGTCTATCTAAATTTAAAAACTCAAGCACTTTTACTTAGTTAGAAGTGCTTAACCATATATTGTTGACTCCGTGTGCTGGGTCTATTAATATTGCTATTCGATTATAATGCCCAGCAATTGCTATGGCTATGCTCTAGAGAGGCTATAGGCATGGAAAGGGAGTCTTATGAGAATAGACCGGGTTTGGTTTAGCAAACGTAGACCAAAGAGCGAACCGCCAAATCTTATTAACATTCAACTCGACTCGTATCAGCGATTTCTTGATGAGGATTTACGTTTCCTTATCGAGTCACTTAATCAGGATCGATCACTTCGTGAATCAGGAAAAGTTGAGGTTGAATTTGTTGATTATAGTCTTGGCAGTCCAACTCACACTCCACTCGAATGTAAAGCTAGAAATTTAACATTTACTGTACCCCTTAAATTAACCGTTCGACTTATCAACAAGGAAACTGGTGAAATTAAGGAGCAGGAGCTTTTCTGTGGTGAGCTTCCCCAGATGACAGAAGCAGGAACCTTCATTGTTAATGGCGTTGAAAGGGTTGTTGTTTCTCAGCTTGTCAGAGCTCCAGGAGTTTATTTTGAGTACGAAAAAATCCACACATCAGTTAGACCGAAAGCTATGGCAACTGTCATTCCTGATCGTGGTTCGTGGCTCGAATTCGAGATGGATGATGATAAGATCGCCTACGTTAAAATTGACAAGAAATCCAAAAAATTCCCTGTCACTGAGCTTTTGAGAGTCATGGGTGATTACACCGATGATGAAATCAAAGAGCTTTTTATCGAAGAAATTGTTGTCACTGCAAACGTAGCTGACAAAGATATGCTTCAGAGAGTGCAAGGCAAAACTCTTGCAGAAATGATTCTCCATCCTACAACAGGACACGATCTCTACCCAGAAGGAACAACTCTCACACCAATCATCGTCGATGAAATTAAACGTTTGGATATTGAAAACATTCATTATAACGATACAGACATTGCAGACTTTATTGTTCACACACTCGAAGCGGATCAAACAAAAACACGTGAAGAAGCCCTTATTGATATGTTTAAGCATATCAGACCAGGTGAACGTCCAACTACAGAAAATGCTGAGAACCTCATCCACACATTCTTAAGGGATCCAAGAAGAAATAATCTTTCAGATGTTGGTAGATTCAAAATCAACAAGAAGCTTGGTCTAAACCTTGATTCAAACCTCGTAACTCTTGAAGATATCCGTGCTATTCTTCATCACCTCTATCAGCTCCATCTAAGAAACGTTGACCCTGACAATAAGGATCATCTTGCAAACAAGAGAGTCCGATCGGTTGGTGAGCTACTTTCCAATAAACTTCGTATTGGTTTCCTCAGGATGCTCAAGATCGTCAGGGAAAAGATCATCACATTACCTGATGAAGACCTCACTGTTCAGAATATCATTAATGTCAGACCTATAACTGTCGCAATCAAAGAATTCTTTGGACTTGGACAGCTTTCACAGTTCATGGATCAAACAAACCCTGTTGCAGAAATCACACACAAAAGAAAACTCTCATCACTTGGGCCAGGCGGACTCAACAGAGAACGCGCCGGTGCTGATGTTAGAGACGTCCACAACTCACACTACAGTAGAATCTGTCCAATCGAAACCCCAGAAGGTGGAAACGTTGGACTTATCAACTCCCTTGCAACATATGCAATTATTGATAGATATGGTTTTATTCAGGCTCCATACCTTAGGGTAAAAGATGGCATTGTTGGAAATGAATCCGATTATATTCTTGCCGATGACGAAGAAACCTTCAAAATCGCTCAGGCCAACACCGAGCTTACCAAAGACGAAGAAATCATTGGTGAAAACATAACCAGATACAAATCATCATTCTCAGAAATACCTGGTAAAGAGATTGATTATATTGACATCTCACCAAACCAGGTTTTCTCTGTTGCTGCATCGTTGATTCCGTTCCTTGAACATAACGACGCAAAAAGGGCTCTTATGGGATGTAACCAGCAGCATCAGGCTGTTCCACTTATTCAGCCAGAGGCACCAAGAGTTGGAACTGGAATGGAACACAGGATTGTTGTGGATAACTGCTCAGTTGTTCTTGCAAAGGAATCCGGAGTTGTCTCATACGTCGATGCTGGAACAATTAAGATTGCATCACTTGACGCTCCTCCTGAGAATTTCCAGCTTGGTACAGTAAACCGCGACATCCTGTATAGATTCCTTGGCGAAGATATCGAAGGAATTGGCAGAATCGGTGAACTTATTGATGGATCGGTTGCAAGAAAGCTTGTCCAGGAAAACCATTTCAAAGTAAGAACAATCAGACGTGACGACGTTGAAACAATAAACCTACAGGAATTTGTTAGTATTGAGAAGAACATTAATCTAATTGGTCTTAAGCTTGCAGAACCAGCACTTGATTCAACTGGAAAAACAGTCATCGCAGCAGAGAAGAAACTCACCAAAGCGGGGCTTGAAAAGCTTTTCAAAGCAAATATTAATGAGGTTTCAGTACACCTTGAGGATTCAACAGAAGTTCTTCCTGTATCTAGTCTTAAGATAGGCGCAAAAAAGAGTAGTTTCCTTGGTAAGATTCTTCTCCCAGATGCAAAAGAATCAAAAACCTACGAACAGATCGACTCTTCATTTCTAACTGAAGATGTAATCAGACAGCTTTTGACAAATGATGTAGAGACAATAAGAATTGTTGACATCATGTCCCTTGAGGAAAATGATGTGTTTGTATTTGACGGACATCTTCTCGAATCATCAAGAATTCTTGCCGAAGATATTGAAGAAGGCGATGAGGTCATCGCATATCAAGGCTCTTATCTTACAATGGATCTCCTTAAAAAGCTCGCAGGATCGGGTGTTGACGAGCTTAAGGTCTCACATGAAAGCACATATTCACTCCAGAAATTCTTCAGATCAAACCAGGATATCTGTATCAACCAGCATTCACTCGTAAGAAAGGGTGACTTTGTATCAGCCGGTGATGTAATCATTGATGGTCAGGCATGCGACAGAGGCGATCTTGCAATCGGTCAGAACGTTCTCGTTGCATATCTTCCGTGGAGAGGTTTCAACTATCTTGATGCTATCATCATTAATGAAAGACTAGTTTATGATGATGTATACACCTCAATACATATCAAAGAATACAAACATCAGGTAAGGGATACCAAGGTTGGTCCAGAGGAACTCACACGAGAGATTCCAAATGTCTCTGAAGAACTTCTGAAAAATCTTGATGATCGTGGAATTATCAGAATTGGTACTGAAGTTGGACCAGGCGACATTCTTGTTGGAAAAGTAACCCCAAAGGCTGAATCAGAGTTTACTCCGGAGATGAAGCTTTGGCGTGCGATGTTTGACAGAAAAGGACAAGATGTCAGAGACTCTTCAAAACGAGTTGACCCAGGTGAAACCGGAATCGTAATTGATACACAGCTTTACAAACGCGAGAAATCTGATGAGCTTCCGGTGGGTGTCAACATGCAGGCAAAAGTTTATGTTGCCCAAAAGAGAAAAATCCAGGTCGGCGATAAGATGTCAGGTAGACACGGAAACAAGGGTGTTATCTCAAAAATTCTACCAAGATATGACATGCCATACATGGAAGATGGAACTCCCGTCGACATCATCCTTTCACCACTTGGTGTCCACTCCCGAATGAATCTCGGACAGGTCTACGAAACAAACCTCGGCTTTGCTGCAAAAAAACTCGGTGTGTATTTTGCAACACCAGTTTTCTATGGAGCATCTGAGCAGGATGTATTTGATACTCTTGAAAAAGCGGGGCTTCCAACTGATGGCAAAATGACACTCTATGATGGATATACAGGTGAAGCATTCCATCAGAGAGTAACCGTTGGTTACGCATATATTTTGAAACTTGACCATCTTGTTGAAGACAAAATCCACGCAAGGTCAACTGGTCCATATGCTCTTATCACTCAACAGCCATTGGGCGGAAAAGCTCAATTTGGTGGACAGAGACTTGGTGAAATGGAAGTTTGGGCACTTCAGGCATACGGAGCAGCACATACTCTTAAAGAAATGCTTACCCTTAAATCTGACGATACTGAAGGAAGAATTAAGGCATACGAAGCAATCTGTCGAGGTAAACCAATCCCAGAATCAGGAACACCTGAATCATTCAAGGTTATTCAGAGAGAACTTAAAGGACTCTGTATTGACCTACACCATATCGATACTCAAGAGATGCAAAAATCCGATGAGCCTCAGATGATTGTTGAACTTCCTGACGGAGAAGGTCTCATGGATAGTGATGAGATGGATGTACCAACAGCAGAAACACTTGATTTCGAGGAAGAACTCGAAAGCATAATGGATAAGAACGAATAGCCAAGGAAGGAATTTTATATGAAGACATTTGAAACAAAAGACATTAGAAACGTAGTGCTTTGCTCACACGGTGGAGCCGGTAAAACAACATGGATTGAAGCAGCTGCTTTTAATTCTGGTGCCATTGATAAAATGGGATCAACCGCATCTGGAAACACGATTTCAGATTTTGATCCAGAGGAAATCAAAAGAGGCATTTCAATCAACATGACCGTTGCTCCAGTTGTCCACAAAAACACAAAGATCAACATTATTGACACTCCCGGTTTCTTTGACTTTCTTGGCGAGGCTCTTTCAGGAATCAGAGCAGCAGATTCAGCAATGATTTTTGTTGACGTTCTTGGCGGAGTTCAGGTTGGAACTGAAAAGATGTGGAAACTCTGTGAAGACAGAAATCTTCCAAGATTTATTGTCGTCAACAAAATGGATAGAGAAAATGCTAGCTTTGACGAGGCTCTTGAAGGAATCACAGAGAATCTTTCAAAATCAGCACTGGTTCTCACATTCCCATGGGGTGAGGCTGAGAACTTCAAAGGTGTTATCGATGTAGTGTCCGGAAAAGCCTACACATTCACAGACAACGGCAAGAAAATGAAAGCCGAAGACATCCCAGCAGACCTCGTTTCCAAACGTGATGAATATTATGCAAGTCTTGTTGAGGTTGTTGTCGAGACAGACGAAGCACTTATGGAAGCATATCTTGAAGACAAAGAACCTTCACCAGAACAGCTTATTTCTGCTTTAAATAAAGCCATTAAAGATGGACTCGTGTATCCTATTTTTGCTGCATCAAGCACAAACAATATCGGTGTCACAAACATTCTTGATGGTGTGGTAAATCTTCTTCCATCAGCAGACGCAAGACCAGCAGAAAAAGCAACAGACACCTCAGGTAAAGAAATTGAAGTTGCATACGATGAAGGAAAACCTCTTTCATCACTTGTCTTTAAAACATCAGCAGACCCATTTGTTGGAAGAGTTAGTTACTACAAAGTTGTAACTGGCAAAATGGACTCAAATGCAAAACCAATAAACATTAACAAAGATAAGCCAGAGAGAATCAGTGCTATCGGTGTTCCATTTGGCAAAAAACAGGAAGCAGTTGACTTTGTTGCAGCAGGCGACATTGGTGTTTTGACAAAACTTGCAGTTACCCTTACAAACGACACACTTGCCGATAAAGCCAATTCAATCAAAATTGAAGAAATCGACTTCCCAAGACCAGTTCTTGAGATGAGTATGAAGGCAAAAACCAAATCAGACGAAGACAAAATTGGTACTGCAATCAAGAAACTCATCGAAGAAGACCCAAGTCTCTCCTACAGAAGAACAGAGGACACCAGAGAGTCCCTCCTTGG
Organism: Caldisericia bacterium; assembly: GCA_963674785.1. Classification (GTDB taxonomy): domain Bacteria; phylum Caldisericota; class Caldisericia; order JAAYUI01; family JAAYUI01; genus JAXGMQ01. The sequence continues at coordinate 1,679,332 of OY771555.1, read as the reverse complement.
CGGACTTGGAGAAGCCCATCTTCAGGCATCTGTTCAGAAACTTTCTGAAAAATTCGGTGTAAACATTGGTCTTGAGATTCCAAAAATCCCATACAGAGAGACAATCACAAAACCTGTCAGAGTTCAGGGAAGACACAAAAAACAGACAGGTGGACATGGTCAGTTTGGTGATTGCTGGTGTGAAGTTAAACCATTGCCAAGAGGCGAAGGTTTCAAGTTCACAGAAACAATCTTTGGTGGATCAATTCCAAAAAACTACCTTCCTGCAATCGAGAAGGGCTGGAGAGAAGCAATCCTTGAAGGTAGACTCGCTGGATTCCCAGTTGTTGATATTCACGTAAACGTTGATGATGGTTCATACCACGCCGTTGACTCATCAGAAATGGCATTCAAAATGGCTGCAAACCTTGCCTATAGAAAAGCAATGGAAGAATCAACCGTTGTTATCCTTGAGCCAATCTACAAGATGACAATCACAGTCCCAGATCAGTACATGGGTGATATCATGGGTGATATTTCCTCAAAGAGAGGAAGAATTCTTGGTTCTGAAGTTTCAGCAGGAACACAGGTCATCAGCGCTGAAGCACCTCTTTATGAGGTTCAGAGATATGCAATCGACCTCAACCAGATCACAGGTGGACGTGGCTCATTCTTCATGGAATTTGATCACTACGAAATTGCTCCTCCAAAACTTTCTGAAGAAGTCATCGCAAAAGCAAAACTTGAAAAAGAGAACCAGGCATAAGGAAGGGAGTATCTCGTGGAGAAAAACACAGCAGTAAGGATACTGCTTGCCTCACCAGAAGAGATTAGGTCTTGGAGTCATGGAGAGGTCAAAAAATCAGAGACCATCTCTTACAGAAACTTCAAGCCAGAGCCAGACGGACTCTTCTGTGAAAAGATTTTTGGACCACAGAGAGATTATGAATGTCGCTGTGGTAAATTTAAGGGTGCCAGATATAAGGGCGTCATCTGTGATAGATGTGGTGTTGAGGTAACAATCAACAAAGTCCGACGTGAACGCTTTGGACATATCGAGCTAGCAGCACCTGTTGTTCACACATGGTATCTCAAAACAGTTCATTATATCGCACTTCTTTTGAACGTTACCAGCAAAGTCCTCACAAAGATTGCTTACTTCATCAATTATGTCGTTGTTGACCCAATGGATGCACCACTTAAGAAGATGCAACTTCTCACAGATGAAGAATACCGTGAGTACAGTAGGCAATATGATTTTGTTGCAAAAAAAGGTGCTGAGGCAATCATCGATCTTCTTTCAGAAATCGATCTTGACAAACTTGAAGAGGAACTTCTTTTAGTTCTTGAAGAAACCTCAAAACAGAAAAAAGCCAAAGCAATCAAAAGACTCAAGGTTATCAAAGCGTTTAAGGATACAAATCGTACACCAACAAACATGATACTTGATGTTATCCCTGTAATCCCACCAGACCTCAGACCACTTCTTCAGCTTGATGGTGGAAGATTTGCAACCGCCGACCTTAATGATCTTTACCAGAGAGTTATCAACAGAAATACAAGACTCAAAAAGCTCATGGAAGTCAAAGCTCCTGACATCATGATTCAGAATGAAAAACGAATGCTTCAGGAATCAGTTGACGCACTCTTTGACAACTCAAAAAGAGATAGACCAATCCTTGGTACAGCAAACAGACCACTTAAATCACTTTCTGATACCCTCAAAGGAAAAGAAGGTCGATTTAGACAGAACCTCCTTGGAAAACGTGTTGACTACTCAGGTCGTTCTGTAATCGTTGTTAATCCGAGACTCGAGATTGACCAGTGCGGCATCCCTAAGGAAATGGCTCTTGAGCTTTTCAAACCTTTCGTGATGGAAGGACTCGTAAGAAGTGGTTTAACACAGAGCTTAAGACAAGCCAGATCGATGGTTGAACAAAGAAATCCTGAGGTTTACAGGATTCTTTCAGAAGTTGTAAAAGGTCATCCAGTTCTACTCAACCGTGCTCCAACACTTCACAGACTCGGAATCGAAGCATTCGACCCAATCCTTTGCGAAGGAAAAGCTATCCAGATCCCACCTCTTGTCTGTGACCCTTTCAACGCCGACTTTGACGGTGACCAGATGGCTGTTCATGTTCCTCTAACACTTTCTGCCCAGATGGAAACAAGGGTTCTAATGCTTTCTTCAAGATCCATTCTTTCACCAGCATCTGGTAACCCCGTCATGATGCCTCAGGAAGATATTATTCTCGGCTCTTACTATCTTACAATGGGTCCAACCACCGAGCCAGATGAAAAAATCTATAACAACTTCTACGAAATCAATAACGCCTATAACCACGGATATTTCAAGCTTCGAGATGGAATCAAATTCAGAATTCCATACGGTGAATCTTACAGAGAAAACGGAAAACTCTACGAAGTAACAGACAGAAACGGCACCACAATTACAACATCAGTTGGACAAGCGCTTTACAACGGAATCATCAGAGAAGCCCTTGAACCTACTGTTGCTCACAGGGGTCGAGTCTACCGACAGGCAAACGATGACTCATACACAGGAAAATGGAATCTACCCTACTACAATGAATCCATGACAAAAAATAATCTTAGGAGTCAGATTCTTGAGTGCTTCAGGCTCAATGGTTCTGCTGTTACCGCAGTTTTGCTTGATAAAATCAAGGAAACAGGTTTCGAGTGGGCAACTGCTGGCGGAATTTCAATGAGCGTTTCTGATCTAGTAATCCCTCCCGCAAGAGACGAGATCATCAAAGCCAATGAGAAAAAAATCGACTCAATTTTTGAATACTACGAACAGGGACTCATCTCAGAAGATGAAAGATACCAAAGTGTAGTTGATCTTTGGCGTGATGCTTCCGATGATATTAAAGAGAAGGTTTCTACTTACTTCAAAGATGGCGACCCAATTCACATGATGGTTACATCCGGCGCTCGTGGAAGCCCCGGACAGCTCAGTCAGCTCTGTGGAATGAAAGGTCTGATGGCTGACCCAACAAATAAGATTATTGAGTTCCCAATCAAATCGAACTTCAAAGAGGGTCTCGATATTCTCGAATATTTCATCTCAACATCAGGAACAAGAAAGGGACTTGCTGACACAGCTCTTAGAACCTCTGATGCTGGGTACCTCACAAGAAGACTTGTTGATGTATCTCATGATGTCATCATCAGAGAAAGAGATTGCACAGAAAGTGTTATCAAACCAATCATAGTTGCAGGCAAAGTTATCAAACCAATCTCAATTCAGGCCGTTGGTAAGAAGGCTCACGAAGATATAAACGACCCATTAACTGGCGAAGTAATCGTCAAAGCCGGGAAAAAGATTACGTATAAAAAAGCTATGGAATTGGATGATGCGGGTGTAAAAGAAGCAGTTGTTGTTGACTCAATCACAGGAATCACACTTACACCTCTATATGATGAAAATTCTATAGTAGAAGAACTCGATGAGAGAATCCTTGGTAGAACTGCTGCCGAAGATATAAAAGTTTGGAAGTTCAAAACTCATTCAGTTGATGACAAAAAAATCGTCGGCGACACACTTGCCCAGGACATCATGAATCGTGATGAGGTGATTTACGAGGCTGGAAGCAAGATTTCTGCAACAACTCTTAAGAAAGCAAAAGCCCTCGGATACACAGAGATCAATGTTGCAAATGGCAAAGCAGAAGTCGTTGTTCCTTACAACGAAATTATTGATGAAAAGGCTGTCACAGAAATAGTTAAATCTGGAATAAGACACGTTGTTGTAAGATCACCAATGACATGTAAGAGCGGTATGGGTGTTTGTGCAAAATGCTATGGCAGAGACCTATCAACAAGAAACCTTGTTGATATGGGTGAAGCTGTTGGCGTTGTTGCCGCTCAATCAATCGGAGAACCTGGAACACAGCTCACACTAAAAACATTCCACTCTGGTGGTGCTGCTGGATTAGATATTACATCTGGTCTTCCAAGGGTTGAGGAGCTCTTTGAAGCCCGAAAACCAAAAGGTGAGGCACCAATCTCTGATATCTCTGGTGTTGTGAGTCTTGAACAAGAACAGGATATTGTGAACATAACAATCACAAGCAAAGATGATACAAAGAAAACATATAAGCTTCCACACACTGTCAGACTTCTTGTTGCAGATGGTGATGAAATTGAAGCAGGACAAAACCTTTCAGATGGTCCGGTTGACCCTCATGAACTTCTTAGGATCAAAGGTATGAATGCAACTCAAAAATACCTGATCACCTCAATTCAGAAGGTCTACAAATCTCAAGGTCAGGATATTAACGACAAACATATTGAAATAATCATCCATCAGCTGTTGAGGCGTGTACAAATCAACGATCCTGGTGATTCTGATCTTATTCCAAGGGAAATCCATGACAAACTCGAGGTCGAAGAAGTAAATAGAATGCTTGAAAGCCAGAATAAAAAACCTGTAACATTCGAGCCAGTCCTTCAAAGGGTAACAAAATCAGCTATCACGTCAGATTCATTCCTTTCAGCCGCAAGTTTCCAGGAAACTCCAAGGGTGCTTTCCAAAGCAGCCGCAGAAGGAAAGATTGACCCAATCCATGGTCTCAAAGAGGCTATTATTGTTGGTCAATTGATTCCATCGGGAACGGGTATCGAGGACTACCTTGGATACGAAGTGGTCTCAGAACATGAAAACGATGATGAACAGGTAATAATGGAAGTTGAGGAAACCCCAGCTTCATAATTGAATTTTTTTTTAAAATCAAAAGCGACCCCTTAGCGTATGTGGGTCGCTTTTTTTATAACAATTCGAACAATTTTTTTGTAAAAATTTACAGTTTGTTAATAACTTGAATCTACCTGGGTTGATTTTCTTATATTGAGTCGTAGTATTTAAACCATTAAAGACAATTGGAGGTCAGTGAGGATAAATAGTCTTAGATTAGGTGTCAAAAAAGTGAATATTGTTTGAAATTCTTTGATATTTCAAATCTGATATGTTTAGTCTCAAAAAATCCCGGAGGAATCTATGAAACCTGTTAAATCGATCTTGTGCTTTTTGCTTGTCCTGTCGCTCATTTTTGGTAGCGGAATCAGTTTTAATAAAGCTACAGCAAAAGAAATCACTTGTGATTGGCCGATGTTTGGCTGCAACCCTGAAAGAACATCTGAAATAAATGAAAGCTGTGGACCATTGGCGTCAAGTGATAATGACTTCAAGCAGTTTAAAAAGCTTTGGTCAACGCCTTTTAACGAGAATCTTGGTTTTGGTTCTCCAATCGTCGCTGATGGCAAAGTTTTTGTTTCTACAGTAAAATATGGGGATTCAAAAAAAGGTGATGCATATTGCTTGGATGCAGATACAGGAAAAGTTATCTGGGAAGACGATCTTGTAACTGGATACGGAAGTAATACAACTCCAGTTTATGATAATGGAAGAGTTCTTTATTTAACCACTCCAGATATTGAGAAAGAGTCTTCCATAAATGATAAATGCTATGCAGTTTGCTATAAAGCCGCCACAGGAAAAATTGATTGGAAACTTAAGGCTGATAGTGTATTTCTTTTGGCATCCCCTTTAAGCAATGGTGATACAGCATACTTTAACGACACCTTCGGAAACTACTATTCATATTCTATCAAAAACGGAACAAAAAAATGGAAACAATCTTATGCTCCTGCCGCATGTTCGATGGCAAAGGGTGGGGGTTCTCTTTATTTCGTCGATATGTTGGGTGAAATTAGGGGCATAGACGCCAGCACAGGAAGATCATCACACACTGGGAAAAAAGTAAACAAAGATCTTTATGGATCATCTCTTACATATCACGATGGAGTTCTATATGTTGGCTCAGACAAAAAAAATCTTTACGCTTACGATATCAAAGACAAAGATTATAAATGGGAATACAAAACAGATGAAAAGGTTTGGAACAAACCGTCTACTGATGGTAAGTATGTGTATGTCATAACGGGCTCACTCACAGATGCCGCAGATTTCTCTTTTTTTAGCAATTTTTCACTTCTGTGTATAAATGCCGAAACTGGGGAGTTGGTTTGGGAAGATTCTTCAGACTACACGATGTCATCTCCATCAATATGTGGAGACTACTTATATGTTACAAGCGGATTTGAATTCTGTGTATACAACAAAAAAACTGGCGACAAGCTTTGGTCTTCAAGCTCAATTGCTCTTTATTCAACATCACCAGCAATTTACGATGGAAAAGTTTATGTAACGACAACAGACAGCGTAGAGTGTTATGGGCTCCCAAATATAAGTATTAATCCAACCTCTATAGATTTTGGTAGTATTGAGTTGGGAGAGACAATCACCAGAAAGCTTGAAATAAAAAATGATTCAAAGGAAACACAAACATACGAACTCTCTGCAAATAAATCATGGATAAAACTATCAAAAGACGAATTAAAAATCAATACCGGTAAAAAAATGTCTGTGAATGTTACACTTGATTATGATAGAATTCCTAAGGATGAAAACATCTTATACGGAAAAATCACGGTTAAATGGGATGGGAACTCAAAAGATATAAGTGTTGACGCCTATATCAAGAGACCTGATGACGGCTCACAAGGAGATTTCACAGAATGTGACGGGTGGAATGAGCTTAACTCAGACAGTTACGACTCAAACTCAATTGACAGTCCATGTGCTCCAATTTCACCTGTTTTAGATCTTGAGTGGGAGCAGAAGATAAACACAAAAGATGAGATTAGGAATGTCTATGCCTTCGATAACAAGATTGTTCTTAGAGGAGAAGACTTGTATTGCCACAATCTTCAAACATTTAAGAAAAGGTGGAATACAACCGAAGAGGAGCTTGCCGAGGATTGTTCTATCGTAAGGCATGATGGTAGCATTTACTTTGGAACACCTGAGGGGATAAGCAGCGTTAACCAAGACACAGGAAGGAAAACTTTCGAAGAAATCATCAACGATGATCTCTTCAACTTTACCACAATATATACCCAACCTCAACCGACAGTATTTGATGATACTATATACTTCACCTTTGAAAACTCTTTATACGCCATGCCAACCTCTAGCAAAGAAGCAGAATTGATATATACCGACGAAGATGCATTCGTTTTAGAAACACACCCAATAGTCACCGATAAGTACATTATCATAAGCAATAATGGTGATACGATTTGCTTGAATAAAAAAACTAATAAAAAAGAATGGTCTCTCAATGAATCAGATGATTACATGTATAGAGGATTAGCCGCGAACGAAAAATATCTGTTTGTTAACAAGGCAAAAAAGAGAACCGATGAAGAGCTTGAGAATGGAAAAATCGAAAACTCAACAATCGCATGCCTTGATATTAAAACAAAAAAAGAAGTATGGAAGACTGAGTTCAAATCCGAGATATATAGCTCTTTCGCAGTAACTGAGGATGCACTAATGTTTGCAACACATGACGGCGATGTGATTTGTACATCACTAGATAAATATGTTGTAAAATGGAAAAAACATCTTAGCGGAACTATACAGCTAGACTGCATTGTGACAAATGGAGGTCTATTTGTTGCGGCTTCAAATGAAGATGATGATTTTTCTACCATTTATAGGCTTGATATTGAAAGAATGGGAGATGTTACTTGGAAGTATGACAGATTAAAAGGTGAACCAATCGGAAATATTGCTATTGCCGACGGCAGGGTTTTGGTAATGACTGAAGGTGAAGGCTCTCAAAGAATCTATAACTTCAAAGGTGCACCAATCGGTGATCCTGCTGAGATTAAAATTGATGAAGAAAAAATAACAATAGAGATTGAAGACACACTTGCTCTTGATTTAAGTGTAAAAGATGAAAATGGCTACACTATTCCTAATCCTGAACTCATTTTTGAATCAAGCGATGAAGAAATCTGTACAGTTTCCGAAGATGGAACAATTGAAGCAAAAGCAGTTGGAACTTGCGAGATAACCATAACTATTGGAACCGTAAAAACCACGGTTAGCATTGAGGTAGTTGCTGAAATCGATCCAGAATTCGAAACAGAAGTTGATTTTGGTCTAATAGATGTTGATGAAAACCCACAGATAGAATTGGTAATCCAAAATAAATCTATTAAACCAATCACAGTCAAACTTGAAAACGAATGTGGTTGGCTTTCTCTTGATCATGATAAATTCAAGATGATTAGCAAAGGTTCAGGAATGCTGGTTTTAAGTCTTGAAAGCACAGAGCTTACATTGGGTGCCGAACTTCAGACAAAGATTAGTGTCGACTGGGGATATGGGACTTCTGAGGTTCTGGTAAAAGTAAAAACCAAAGGACCACAAGCTAGTCCAAATGAATTGGAGCTTGAAGAACTTAGACTTAATGAAGAGTTTGATTTTGAAGATTCAATCCTTATAAACAATACTGCATCAATATGGGTAGACGTAACTGCAGACACAGATGCTCCATGGTTAACAGTTAAACCAGAAGAGTTTACACTCGAAAAAATGAAAGACGAAAAACTTTCAGTTTCCATAAACACAGAGGGACTGAAACTTGGAAAAACCTATAATGGAAATGTCGTTTTGTCTTGGAGAAAAGGTGGACACATCGAAATCCCAATAACTTTTGTTACTCCACCCGATGATGTCTCACCTGAAATTATTGATATTGAAGTTGGAGAACTTGTAAACGCATCCGAATGTGAAATAAGAATAACAACTGACGAACCTTGTGTTGTGATGGTCGGTGAAATCGAGGCGATTGACCCACTGGCTGAACCCGATGAGGAAACGGTCGAGGAAGAAGACGTGGACGATGAATCTGAAGATACTGATCCTGATGAGGTAGTCGAGGAACCAATTGATGAAAATGATGAGATAGAGCCATCTGATGAAATAACAGATCCTACCATAAAGGATCCTGTTGAAGATGAAGATAGATCAGAGTACATCTATATAGCAACTGTCCCAGTCGAAGCAGCTCCAAGCATCAATGAGTTTGAAGTGATAGCAACGGATATGTCCGATAATGAGACAAGGACAAGTATTTCTGTTACAAACCTTTATGAGTTAGTTGTTACTATGCAGATTGGTTCTAATGTGATGACAGTATCTGGTGAAGATAAAAGTATTAATCCTCCTCCAACAGTTATCTCTGGAAGCACTATGGTTCCAGTAAGGGCTGTATCTGAGGCATTTGGTGCTGAAGTTGAATGGGTTGCTTCTACTAAGTCTGTTATTATTACTCTTGGTGATTCAACTATTATACTCTATGTAAACTCTGAGGATGCTATGGTTAATAATGAATCTAGAAAGGTTAGTCCAGCACCTCAGATTGTTTCAGGTTCTACAATGTTACCATTTAGGTTTATTGCTGAGGCACTTGGAGCAGAGGTTGGATGGGATGGTGCAACAAAGACTATTACGATGACATTGAAGATGGAGCCGTAAGAGAAGATAGTAATAATTTCTACCCTGGGAGGATTGCCTCCCAGGGTAGTCCAGTTGGGAGATTTTAAAATTTGTTTACAATTAGCTTATAACTTTCAGGTGATAAATGTTGAGTTTTAAGTCATTTTGTGTATATTTATCATTCGTGGATATTTTAACTCAAGGCATCCAACCCCATAAGAATTGTTTGATTCAAAACATCAAATCGGAGGAATCATGAAAATATCAAGAATTTTACTTAGTTTCGTGCTCTTGCTTTCAATTGTCGTAATTCAGAATAATCCTACAATTGCGGAAACTAATAGCTGTGAATGGATAATGTCGGGATACAATGGGAGCAGAAATCCATACATAAAGTGTGGCCCAGAGATTGCGGAACTATCTCAGTTATGGTACTCAAATAATGGTGAAACAAACCAGAAGACGCCGATTATCGCAAATAAAAAAATCTACTCCTTAACACATGAAATCGGATCAAAACAAATTAATTCAGTTTGTATTGACTCTGAAAGCGGAAAAGAAGTTTGGAAAACTGAGTTTCCATTTTACTGTGACTGGTTTTCTTCAGGTGTCTACTTTGATGAAACAACCGCTTACATTGGGTCTTCGCACAACGAAACAGAAGCACAAAACAATGTCATAGTTGGTTTTGACTCCAGTAATGGCGCGGTCTCTTGGATTTACAGTTCGGAATATAAGTTTTCAAGTGATCCGATAATTGATTCGAATGGAAATCTTTTCTTCAATAATTCAGAGGGTTATATTGGGTGTTTATCTGCAAAAGACGGCACAAAGAAGTGGATTCAAGACTTCGAGTGTTCAGATGCACCATTGATTTGTACAAATGGATTCATTTTTTTTGTTGATACAAATGGTTTCGTTAGAAGCATACACGCAGATAGCGGAAAGAATAATTGGACATCCAAAAAAAGGGTAAACCTAGAAGAATTTGGATCAGAAATTACATTCAATGATTATATTATCTACGTTGGATCAGACAAAGGCGGACTTTATTCCCTGAGCGCTGAAGATGGCTCAATCAACTGGACATTCGATACAGATATTGGGATTTATAAATCTCCAACAATCGACGATGATCATGTATACTTCTACACAGGATGTAATGAAAAATCTCTTAATTATTCAATGTTTGATATCTATCACCTCTCTTGCCTAAACAAAGACACCGGAAAACTAGTTTGGAAAACAGAATCCAGGTATCCAGTTGGAAGTCCGACCGTAACCGATAACTTCCTATACACAGTTTCTGATACAACAATGATGGTATGTGACAAAAAAACTGGTGAGGTATACTGGGAAACCGACTCGATAAATCCACATGCATCAAATCCAATTGTTGCAAATGAAAAAGTTTACACAATCTCAACAAAAGGTGATATCGAGTGTTACGAGGTCTCAAGTATCTATCCATCAACCGTAAACTTTGGAAGTATTGAACTTGGAGATAACATTTACGAAGAGATAACTTTTAAAAACGACACAGAAAAGAAACAGTCATACCGATTGACTCCTGATAAACCGTGGATAAAACTTACATCCACATCCTTTACAATTAAACCAGGGGATAAAAAAACTATTGAAACCTCGATCAGCTACGGAAGCACTCCAAATGACTCGAACCTCTTAGCTGGATTAATTACAGTAAAAACAGGCGACATCAAAAGAAATATCAGCGTAAGAGCTTATATAAATCAAATCGATGACTTGGAGGAGGAGAATTTTGATGAATGCGAGGGATGGAATGAACTTGGTTACGACAATAATAACTCAAACACCGTGCCATTTGAGTGTTCAATAAATGCACCAGGACTAGAAAAAGAATGGTCAAAAGACTTTGAGATCACCTACGATTGGTATGATGATCAATATAAATTCATAAACCACATATACTGTTTTGATAATAAAATTATTCTCCATGGCTTTGATTTACACTGCTTAAATTTTGATGACGGAGCTCACCGATGGAAGACAGAAGATTTATGGCTTGGATACTTGGGTGGAATCGTAAGATCAGACGATAAGATTTATTTTGGTTGCATGAGAGGAATAAAATGCTTGGAGCTAAAAACAGGAAGAGAAGTATTCTACAAGAAACTCACAAGCCGATTTTTTAATACTTCTACATTTATCGGTAATCCCCAATTAACAATTAGTAGTGATAATATCTTCTTTTCATTTGACAATGAATTCTATAGATTTAATGTAAAAACAAAAGAACTATCTAATCTTTTCACTGACAGAGAAACAAGGTATACAATTTGGACACACCCCATTACAACAAAAGATGCTGTTATTTTTGACCACATGGACGATGGCTACAATGGATATGTAAAAAGCATAAGCAAATCAAGCGGAATTGAAAATTGGAACTATCCATTTGTCAATTATTCTTATATGGTTTCTAATGGGAATTATATTGTTCTATGCAATAAACATTTGATTGAAGATGACCCAGATAGCGGAGTATCAGATATCCATGTAATTAACATAGAAACGGGTAATTTATTATGGAAAAAAAGAATTGTAGGAACAGTGGGAGAGTTTTCAATTTTTGGGAATAACCTTTATTTTGGAACTGAAGATGGTGAAATTTATAACATCGATATTATCGATAATGAAGTTTTATGGAAACACAGACACTTTGAAAAGACCTATCCAATCTATGCACCACCCCTAATAACAAAATATGGTCTGTACATAACTGCTCGAGCCAATAATGAAGGAAAAACTCTTCTGTATAGAGTTGACAGGAAAACTGGTGAAAAAACATGGGAAAAGAAAATATTAGGTTACTCTCGTGCTGAACCAATTATTACGAATGGTAGATTTCTAATTGTTACGCAAAAAAATAAAAATGTTGATGGCAAACATATTCTTTACAAATTCAAAGGGATTCCATATGGCGAACCAACAAAGATAGATATTCCAAGTAAAAGTGTCGGAGTTGAATTGGATGATACATATCAACTCGAGCCAGCAGTTATTGATGAAAATGGATACAAGATTGCCGACCCAATTGTTTCTTTTGCATCCTCAAACGACAACATATGTTCAGTTGATACAAATGGAGTGATCACCGCAAAAGGAACTGGAAAATGCTATGTTTATATTCAACATAGGGATGCAAAAGAAGTCGTAACCGTAAAGGTTGTTGACAGAATATCACCCGAGTTCATAGAGAAAATTGATTTTGGATTGCTTGATTCAGAAGATGAACCCGAGACGGAAATAATGTTTAAAAACCGCTCTGTTAGACCAATAAAGGTTAGACTTGAATGCGAAAGCAAATGGCTTAAACTTGATCATGACAGATTCAGCCTTATCAGAAAAGGATCTGGTTTGTTGCTTCTCAAGGTCAATAAAAAAGAGCTTACATTGGGTGCGACTCTTGAAGCAAAGATAATTGTTGATTGGAGTTATGGAAGCTCAGAGATTTGGGTCAGAGCACAAACTAAGGGGCCAATGGTCAGCCCAAATGAATTTGATCTGGGAGAACTAGAGGTTGGCGAAACTTATGACTTCAAAGATAAGCTTTCGATCAATAACACAGCAGATATATGGCTAGACATAACCGCCTCATGCGATGCTGCTTGGTTAGAAATTGAGACAAAAGAAATAACCGTACAAGACAAATCAAATAATGAGGTTTCTTTCTCAGTCAACACAAGTGGTCTGCTCTATGGTCAAAAATACAACGGGAAAATAATCCTTGAATGGAGAAAAGGTGGAAGACTTGTTGTGCCTGTGAGCTTTACAACCCCTCCAGACACAGTAAAACCAAAGATCAAAGATATCAGTGCTGAAAAGGTCATTAAAAATGCAAAATCTTTTGAAGTAACAATTGAGGTTGACGAACCATGCTTGATTGTTATCGGAAAAGGGGTTGGAGAGAGAACATCCGATAAAGAAAAATATATATACAAAGTATCCGTCCCAGTCGAAGCAGCTCCAAGCATCAATGAGTTTGAAGTGATAGCAACGGATATGTCCGATAATGAGACAAGGACAAGTATTTCTGTTACAAACCTTTATGAGTTAGTTGTTACTATGCAGATTGGTTCTAATGTGATGACAGTATCTGGTGAAGATAAAAGTATTAATCCTCCTCCAACAGTTATCTCTGGAAGCACTATGGTTCCAGTAAGGGCTGTATCTGAGGCATTTGGTGCTGAAGTTGAATGGGTTGCTTCTACTAAGTCTGTTATTATTACTCTTGGTGATTCAACTATTATACTCTATGTAAACTCTGAGGATGCTATGGTTAATAATGAATCTAGAAAGGTTAGTCCAGCACCTCAGATTGTTTCAGGTTCTACAATGTTACCATTTAGGTTTATTGCTGAGGCACTTGGAGCAGAGGTTGGATGGGATGGTGCAACAAAGACTATTACGATGACATTGAAGATGGAGCCGTAGAATAGATTTACAAATCCAAAAAATGGGGGAGAAAAATGTTTCTCCCCCATTTTTATTTTATCAAAAGAATTAGTTATGATTAGAGGGTTAATTCTTATATTCATACTCTATTAAAGTATCCTTTAATAGAGTATGAATATAAGTCAACATGGATTTTGCTTTCACTTGGTATTCAAAAAAATACATGTAACTCTTATCGATCTCAAGACGAAAGTATATGTCACATCAATAAAAACAGATGATTATTTAGGGAGCTTCTTTTCAAAACCCTTACCCTTAGTCTCTGAAAGATTCGTAACCATGATAAACGCATTTGGGTCAATTGTAGAAATTACTTCTTTGACTCTACCAATCTGTGACCTTGGGATTGCACAAAAAACCATATTTCTTTTTTCAAGACTATATCCACCCATACCTTCGAGAATTGTTACACCTTTGTCTATTCTGTGAAGAATAGCCCTTCTGACAGGTTCGATCTGATTAGTGATTATAATCACCATCTTTGTTGCAGTCATTCCTGCTTGAACAGTATCAATAACTCTTGAGCTAACAAAAAGAGCTACACCAGAATAAAGAGCAAGCTCGATTCGACCAAGATCAAAAACTCCACCCGCAAAAACGAAATATGTTGTGAGAGTAAGAATCATCAGAGAGTCAAAGAAAAGCACAGCTGACCCATAGGGCATATTCGTTGAGAAGCTGACGAGTTGAGAGATTATATCGGTTCCACCCATACTTGCACCATTTTTATAAACGATACCTATTCCAAGCCCTGTCATCGCACCCCCAAAAACAGATGCGAGTACCAAGTCAAATTGAGCAAATGCATCAATATACGATCCAAGAAGCACAGGTGTAAAATCAATTGCGAACATAAAAATCAATATCGCAAAAGCTGTTCTAAGCAAATATCTATACCCCAGAAGAAAAAGAGCCCATGTGAAAAATGGAATATTCATCAAGATATATGCAATACCAACCTTCAAACCAAATGCATGGTTCAAAATGATACCGATACTATTCAACCCACCAGGCGAAATATGATTCGGAATGAAAAAAATTGCTGCAGCAACACCACTGATAACTGAACCTAGAGCAATAAGAAAGAATCTTCCGAATTCACTAGCAACTGATCGTTTCAGTTTAGCTAAGGTGAACCTATTAAACCAACCCTTTTTTGGCTTCTTTTGGACAATTTCATTCTTCTTTTTTCTTCTCTTAAACATTGATCCACCTTCTTCCTATAAAAAAACCGAGGTCAACGAAAAAGTTATCCTCGGTTTTTATTATTTCAAGTGGCACCCAATTTAAGGGGTATCACTATTTACTGTTTTGGGTGAGTGATTGTGATTTTCTTTGTTGCGCCTTCCCAACCAACATCTGCACCAAGACCTTCTGAGATCGCTCTAAGAGGAACCAATGATCTTCCATTCACGATCTGAGGTGCTTTTCCCATGTCCCAGGTTTGTCCATTCTTTTTTCCTACTTGTTTTCCAATCCAGATTTCAAGGACAGTTTTACTTGATGTACATGGATCAACATAAGTATAAATAACTTTTCTTTCGTCACCAATCCAATCGGTCTGACAACCTAAGAGGTCACCAAGGGCTCTAAGTGGGACATATGTTGAACCATCGATAATCTGTGGAGGAACTTCAAATTTGTCTGGTGTGCTACCAAAAATATAATCTGATTTTCCAACCCACATTATAATAACATTTCTAGGTCTGAGATTGATAGTGTATTCGTCGTCAAACTTGTTTCCAGCGCTATCTGTTGCGATTAGTTTGAATTTATTGTCGCCATTCCCAAGAGTCATCTTGTAAGAGAACGATCCATCTGGTTTGACCGAAATATCAGATTTTTTTCCATTAATCTCAATCTGAAGTTTTGCGCCTCGCTCTGTTTTTCCTTCTAAAACATAGTCAGTTGAGTATGAACAAGCTGGAACTTCGACACTAATCTCAGGAGGCTGAGCATCCATTGCCATAACCTCGACATCACATGGTTTAGTAACAACTTGGATATTGTTAAGGTGTGGATCTTTAACGATCACATCCTCAAGCTCGATTACAGTATCTCCTTCGTTAACACCAGAGAATTTAAGTTTAATGAGGGTTCCGGTTCCATTCATTCCACCTGCAACACCTGTTCTTGTTGGACCTGCGATATTGATTGTTCCCAAAGGTGAATCAGTAAAATGGAAGAGATTTTCATTTCCATCTGATGAAAGGAAATCACCAGGTTTACAATCCTCAAGCTTAAGATACGAAGTATCATATTTAACGGTCATTCCCAACCCAAAAACGTTTGAGGCAAAATCAATCTTGATGTCAATTTCTGCAATTGAACCAGACTGAATCTTTACATCCTCTGGATTGAAAATGATTTCTCCATCAGAAAGAATTGTCTCATTTTCTGGTGGCTCTGGTGGCACTGGTGGCTCTGAGCCTTCACCTTCACCTGATGCAGGTCCAGCCTGACCATCAATTGATACCTTATGCACAACGCCATGGAATCCATCGGCCACATAAAGCATATTGTCACTACCCCAAGCAATACCCTTACAAAGACCAAGCATTCTTTTTGAGGAAGAATTAAACTCATAGGATGATCCTTCAGATTTTGAGAAAATCTGAAGTCTGCAGTTTTCAGTATCGGAAACAATAATGTCGCCTGAAGCTGTAAACGCGATTCCCTCAGGGTAATAGACCGATCCTTCTCTTCTACCTTGTCCACCAAAAACGGCAATCTCTCTACCTTTTCTATTAATTACAACAATCTGGTTTTCCGCAGAAACACAGACATTTCTAAACTCGTCAACATCAACAGATCTTGGGCTAAAGTTGAATTTAAACTCATTTCTAAATCTTCCAGCATTAGTAAAAACCAAAACCGAAGACCTTGTCGAGTCAGCAACATATATGTTGTCCATTCTATCAACCGCAATTGATTCAGGTGAACCTACAAAATCTGCACCAATCTCAGAAATCTTATCAGATTCAATATCAAGTTTTAGAATTTTGCCAATATTTTCTTCCAGCGCCCCAACAAAAACATTGTCAAAAGAATCAAGGGCGATTGAAGTTAAGCTTGAATCAGAGCTCAATTCAAAATCGTCTGGTGAAAGGACATCAAGTAAATCCCCATCTTGATCCCACACAAAGATTCTGCTCTCTGTTATCAATGACGAATCAACAATACTGGTCGATAAACCATAGACTTTACCACTCTGTGAAACTGCGCAATCGGTCATGTCACCAGCTCGTCCATACTCTTTTGGATCAAATATTTCTGATGATCCAATTTTTTTTCCAGATTCATTAACATGAACAAGTTCCATAGAATTTCCGCAAATAAATGGACTTTCAGGATTAAAATCTGCACCTGGCACTGGTGTACCATATGAGTGAAGGAACATAGTACCATCATTTGCAAGAGCAAATCCGTCTGACATAACATCTGAACTAAAGACATTCTGGAATGAACTCTCAAAATTACCACTTGCATCGAAAACTCTTACAATCTTTGATGCTGGTGCCCTGTCATGTATATAAAACTTACCTGAACCATCGATCTCAAAAACTCCGCATTTTGAAATTGACTCATCGCCTTTTTTAAGAGCAGGTCTTATATAATCTCCGTTTTTATTAAAGATATAAATCTGACCGCTTGACATCTCTGCAACATAGACGTTTCCATTCGAACCAATTCTAATTGCGCCAGGGGAAGAAAGTGGAGCAATTTCTCCATCTCCACTGTTAAAGAGTTTTACAAAATTGAAACTGCTATCAAATTTCTGAACTCTTCCTGTTGTGCAGTCGGAAACATAGATATAACCATCAGAGTCAACAGCGACTCCGCCCGGTCCTATGAACTGACCATTTTCATCGCCCTCAGTGCCAAATCTTCCAAGAAATTCACCAGAGGCAGAAAACTTTGCGATATACATATTGAAGAAATCTGCAATATAAAGATTTCCTTCGTCATCTTCGGCAATATCAACTGGGTAGTTCAGTTTTCCATCACCATAACCAAGAGATCCAAACGAATCTTGATGACCCAAATCAGAATCATAGACATGGATTCTTCCATACTGAGTATCGGCAAGCAAAAGCTTGTCATCCATTGTCACGGTCATTCCGCACATTGGAAAATAGAATGCAGAAGTGTAATCTCTTTCAACAGTGTTTGGCGGGAAGAGCATAAATGAACCAACATAATCATCTTCCATAACTCCAAAAACCATCTCAGTTTTAAAATCACTCTCATCAACTGAGCTTGCATACACACCTACAAAAGAGAGCGTGCAAATCAGCATAAAAACCAACGTTAAATTCAAAAATCTTCTCATTCTCAATCACTCCTAGTTATGTTTGCCAAAGTTGGCTATCAATTTTTTATAGTCTTTCTGGTCGACCCTTCCGTCGTCGTTAATATCCGCTACAATGTTATAATCAGGATGTCTCGTTGTTAAACCAAAAGAACGTGCAAAAATTAGCACATCATATCCGTCAACAACGCCATCAAAATTAAGGTCGCCTTCAACAAATTCATCTTCAGTAATCTCAAGTTCTAACGGATAACTCATATGTCTAATCAAATTACCGTCTGAGTCCAAAAGACGTTTAGATGAGTAGCCAATCGTTGGGTAAACGACATCGTCACATCTGGCTACAAACCTTGCAATCAGACCATGTCCACTTATACCACTTTCACCCATTCGTTTAGAGAAGAGTCGTATCTTTCCCTCTTCTTCTTCGTTGAACATATCATCCTCAACCGCAACACCATCCAAACCCATAAAATCACCAGGGATTACATCAAGAATTTCGATTTCATCTGTCGGGTAAACAATATCCATACTAAAACTAGATACATCTCTTGCATTGGTAAGGTAGAGATCGATGATAAATTTTTGTTCAATCGAAGGATTACCGGGTCTGGAATAGAGCACAAACTTTGGTGGAGATGGCACTTTGCTTCCAACAATCTTGATTGGTTGTTCAGCGGTAATTGATTCTATATAGCCACCAAAACTTCCAGATTCCTGAACCCTAGATTCAACTCTAGTAAGTTTGATCTTATAATCTCCATTTGGAATTTGATCACCAGTTACAGGGTCTAAGCCATCCCAGGAAACTCGATAGTTACCATATTCGGCATTTTCGCACTGAGAAATAGATATCCAAGAATCATTGTTGCCATCAACCAAATCGATCTGACACCTTGAAAGAATCGTTTGGTTTGTATCAGTTTCCTCAGTTGAGCTACCATACTCACCATAGGCAAATGGTTTATAACTATAGAGATCACCAAGAGCGATGTTATAATCAACGGATATCTCGTTGCCTGATGCATTATAATCGATCTTATCACCAGCAACCTGTAAGCCAGTAAAACCCGATCTGGAAACCGAACTAAATTCTTTCCAACAGATCAGGGGAACATGAAGTTTTGAGCTACCTGCTTCAAACCAAACAACACACTCGATATTGCATGGCATTTTGCTCTGATTAAAATATGGAGTTATATCAAGGCTTGCAGCACTTCCAGACTCAACCTTTACGGATTCTGCTGAAATATCAAATTCAACATATTCTGACAATGTCTCGGGAACTTCGATGCTCACATTGAATGTGGTATCCGAACCGATTCCCTCAACATCAAGGGTAATCTTTTCATTTGGTTTGGCAATAACACCACCAGGTGAAATAAATGCAGAAATATTGGCAGCCGCATCAACATTAACTCTTCCGGCCCCCTGAATTAAAAAACTAGCATAGCTATTGTTTGAAAGGTTTCTTACTGGAACAGATGTATTCATCAAGGCAAGCCTTACTTGTGAAGGTGTCCATTCAGGATGATATTGCTTTAGAAGAGCTGCTGCACCCGAAACAATTCCGGTACTCGCAGATGTTCCATTAAAACCAACGGTATAAGGTATATCACCGGATCCAACGGAAACTGAAAGGGGAGCTGTTAGACCCATTCCAGGTGCACAAACATCAGGTTTAAAGGTTAAGTCTTCAGCAGGTCCAATAGAGGTTGTTCGAGTTATTGTGTCAAAATTCATTTCGTCAATAGATAAGTTAACCTCACCCTGAAGCACTAACCTTTTTAACAATTCTCCGTCTTTATTTGACACAAAACACGTTGGAATCATGTCTTTGTCTCTTACGTCGTTGCCAAGCTCATAGTCATATCCAACTTGCATACTAACGAGTTCACCAGGTGAATCGTTCCAACAAATCACACCCTCTGCACCTTTACGTTTGGCGTTAAGCATTTTCTTATAGAAAGGAATCGATCTTCCAATCGATGGACCACGCTCAACCAAAACAATCTTCCCGCGCATGGAAACGGAGCTCAGTTCATCTTCTGAACCATAACCCCCATCAACAAGTTGCATTCCTTTGCCTGTGCTAAATTTTGAATATGGAGTGGAGGCCATTGCATTTACATAAAGTTCATCGTTAATCAAAATCTTAAAACCTGGTCTTGAGTCCATTGCTCCGACTGAAATGGCATCTGTAGATAACCCAGCACCGCCAACAGTTCCCTTGTCAGAGTGGTTGCAATAAGTACCAAATTCCCCAGCAGAACCAACAACTACGACTCCAGAATTCAAAGCTTTATTCACTGCTTTTCCAACCGCAGATGGTTTTGAAGAGTCACCACCGGGAGTGGAGAGTGAAACATTGATAACTTGACAACCATCTTTAACCGCCTGGTCAATCGCTTTAACAATAGTATCTTCAGAAACTTTAGGATTTTTGTTCGAGTAAACCCTGTAAGACATAAGCTTAGCACCCGAGGCGATTGAAACAGAGTCCCTGCTTGCAGCAATAAGACCAGCAACACTTGTTCCATGACAAATCGGTGAATCATCAACAGGTTCTTCGCCTCTTTCAACATAGTTTGTTCCGCCAACAACCTTGCCGGCCTCACCATAAATGCCATCTCCAAGATGTTTATGATTGTAGTCAATTCCACTATCAATAACACCTACAAGGATTCCAGAACCATTAACTGAAACGTTTGAAGAATCCACCATATCGTATACAGCACTAGCGTTTATTATCTGGTTAGGATCAAAATTTCCGGTTGGGACATAGTCAGAAACTGTAAAAATATCTGCAACAAAAGGTAAAGAGGAAACAGATGATACGATATCTTCTTTTGCATCCATAGAAATACCGGGAAACAGGAAGTCAACTTTATGTCTGATAGCCACCTCAGGAAATCTAGCGACGAGCTCATCTTCATAAAGTGCTACAACGGCACGGCTATTCGAATGAACGATATCACCGAGACCTGGGATTTCCTGATTGGAATCAACCGATCTGAATTCGTCGAACGTAACAACAACTCGTACCAACTCATCAGATTCACCGGGATTGACTCCTTGAACAGAAACTGTTGCAACCGAAAAAACCAAAAACAATACAAGGACTAAAGTCAGTTTCCTTCGCATCTCAACTCCTTGAGCTTATGTATCCAACCATTATAACCAAAGTTTGCACTATTTCCAATCTTGCTACTCAGATGTCACTCTTTTTGCAAAAATAGAGACATCGTAAAAATCAATCCTTCCATCTAAATCAAAATCCATCGCACTTTCGTACAATGGCTGACCTTTGAAAGAACCGACATGCTCTGAAAGTATAGCAAAATCGATAATATTTACAACATTATCATCATTCAAGTCAAAACAGCTTATCTTTGGTATGTTTCTTATAAGGAAGTGGGATAACGGAAGTTTAACTCGGTCATAATCAATTAATACTGATGCAGAAAGAAAACCCATAGGTAGGATGTTATCAGAGGTTTTTATCATTTTTGCGAGGATTGAAATCGCTGTCCCTTTATGCCAATCGACCATGTCTTCATCGGTTTCAACGTGAACAATCAACTTATTTCTGGTTTTATTATCTTCAAAATTTAACCTTCCGGAGTCACCAAAGATTCTATCTGGATGAATATCTACAATCTCAATAAATTCGGAAGGGTAGTTTAACTCAAAATCAAACTCTCTAACCCCAACCGTTTCTGATAAATAAATTCTGATCTCAAAATCATCGTTTAAACCAGGTTTTTCAGGTGCCAGCAGGATTCCAATATTTTGGGTTTCTAATAACGGCGACCCTTCTACATTAACAATCGTTGCTGCCGCTGGTCGTTGCTGGATAACCGTTGGGGCTTCACCATTGTTATATTCGATCGTTCTTATTCCCTGACCTTGAATTCGATTTTTTCCATTATGAGCAATTAAGCTTTCAGCAATATCTCTTCCATTCCATGGTATGTGATAATATCCGATTGGAATGTAATCTTCGTACAGTATCGTTCCAAGTTCTTTTTTTTCATCATTAATAGTACCAATTTTTGCAGCAGCAAACGTGCTTGTTATAAAATCACCGGGGCTGTCGATCGAAGTAATAAAGCTTCCATAATTGAGTTTAAACGTTAAAAAAACCTCAGAATCATCATTTGATACATCAAGATGGTTGTTATCAGTGACTCTAAGATACGATAGCTGAGGAGGCAAATAACTGCTTTGATGTTGAATCATCAATGGGAGATGGATCTTTTCGCCATTTATTTCTGCAAAAATAACCCCCTCAAGAATCCCTTCAATCCCATTTGTACAGCTTATCTTTACTGTCGAGTTTACAATTCCACGGGGTTTAATAGATAAACGATCAAACTCAAATTCTGCTTCTGTATCTCTACCGATGGAATAATAAGAAAGCTCAACACTCTGATTTTTAGAGGAGAGGTTATGAATGGAAAACTCAAACTCAGCCTTACCGCTGTAATCAGCAATTACAGCACCACCGGGCGGGGAAAAGATTGACTCGGTTTCAATTGCTTTTTTTATGTCAATTCTTCCGGCTCCCTGCATCGTTAGAGGAAGATACTCGTTTGCCATATCGTTCCACAATAAAGTTGCACTTCCCATAAGCCGTGATTTAACCTCAATTGGAGAGGCATCAGGATAAGCCTGTTTTATAAGAGCAACAGCACCACTGACATGAGGACAAGCCATCGATGTGCCATTCTTATACCCCCACGAAGGAGTATCTTCTTTTTCTGTCCTCAGTGTGCTGTAGATATTAACGCCTGGTGCTGCAACATCTGGTTTGAAACCAATCAAGGAACTTGGACCAGAAGATGAAAAATAAGCCATTGAATCAGTTTGTTTACCCACGGACACCAATATTTTGCAGGTTCCTTTTTCCATTAACCTCAACAGCTCCTCGCCTTGAAGGTTTGACATAGAAGAGGTTGGAACAAGAAATCGATCATCTTTATTGTTTTCTTCATCAGGTACAGTTAATGCAACATTATTGTAACCACCAAATCTATTATTATAGATTATACACGCAGATGCTCCAGCTTTTCCAGCATTAATAACCTTGTATTTGAAATAAGCAGATTCAATATTTGAAACACCACCTCGTTGGATCAGTGCAATTTTCCCTTTAAGGTTCTTACCAGCAAAATCATCTTCAGAGTTTCCATATCCACAATCCACAATCTCAAATTCTCCACCTATCCATTCGGGTGATAAAACGAAAGGCATTATCTCAAATTTGATATTTACATCATCAGGCTCAATCACTTCACCAAACATTTTCAATGAATCGTCCGATGCAGCAACAGAAATCACTGATTCAATACTGCTGGGATAACCGATTGGAAAACCTTTCCCTGGTGCTCTTGCTCCATTATTGCCTGACGATGCACAGATAACCATTCCGGCATCAACAGCATTATTGTAAATTGAATCAGCATCTGTACCTGGGTCAGTAGCTATTGAACCAAGAGATAGATTGACAACATCACATTTTGAAAGGAGAGCCTGTTCAAGAGCCTTTATGATATTTGCACCAACGTTCGTTCGTCTGCCTTCTGATGAAAAAACTTTGAAAGCAACTAGATTTGCCTTTGGAGCAACACCTTTTACTTTGCCATCTGCAGCACAGATTCCTGCAACATGGGTTCCGTGGTTCTGCCCGTCTCTTGCAACGTCGAGATTATCAGCGTAATCATATGCCTCGATAACTTTTCTTCCTGGTCCAGCACCACCACCCAAATCAGGATTTGTATAGTCCAGACCTGAATCTATGATTCCAATTTTTGTTCCAGTTCCATCAATATGTTCACCAAAATCGTTTTCCATGTCCCAAACCTGATCAGCTTTAATCACTGGAACGGAAGTATCCAGATCAAGTTTGTATTCGGGCAGAATTAAAACCGATGAAACCGCCACTAATTCTTGAATCTTATTGATATTTCTTTTCTGAATTCTGCAGGAGAAACCCCTCATCAAAATGGAGTAACCTTGGTACACCTCATCGAAATATAAATCATAAGAGTTTACAAAAGATGAGACGGAATCCGAAATCATATCCGAAGTTATGAAAACATTTTTATCAAACAATCGAGAATTAGAGTCAGTGTAATTACTCGG
Organism: Caldisericia bacterium; assembly: GCA_963674785.1. Taxonomy (GTDB): domain Bacteria; phylum Caldisericota; class Caldisericia; order JAAYUI01; family JAAYUI01; genus JAXGMQ01. The sequence continues at coordinate 1,655,021 of OY771555.1, read as the reverse complement.
CAAAAGATTTGAAACACATGGTCCGTTGAGCGTAATAAGGACGTCAACATATTCGACATGATCACTTGCGAGCAAGACTGGGAACTGTGCCGAGAGGGCAAAAATTACTATCGCTATTGAAACGAGAACTCTTTTCTTCAAACAGAACCTCCAAAATAAAAAACTATACAAATAAAATAATGTTTCAAGGGTTTTGGGTTCTTAAGAAACGAGTCATTTGTTAGATGGCGAGGTCGAGGGGAATCGAACCCCCGATCTCCAGCGTGACAGGCTGGCGTGTTAACCGCTACACCACGACCCCGCAAATAACGAAATAGAATTCTAGCGAATTGAATTCTACTGTCAATTAACTTTCAAAAATATATCATCAACGCCTGCATCCAAGATATTATTTTAAGAAATAGATAGATTTTTGGGGTTAATCGAACAGGAAAGTTTTAGTGATAAGTAATTGAAAAAGATTTCTGTTAAAAAGTCCATAAATAAAAAAACGACCCAAAAATGGATCGATTAAGGGAAAGCTTGAAAGTGGTGGGCGAAACAGGATTCGAACCTGTGACTTCTTGCGTGTAAGGCAAGCGTTCTACCGCTGAACTATCCGCCCGAATCTCGTTGATGAAAAAAAGTGGTGCCGAAGGGGGGACTCGAACCCCCACGTCGCTGGACATACGCACCTTAAACGTACGCGTCTACCAATTCCGCCACCTCGGCACTTTTAAAAAAAATCAGTTATTCAATCACCAAATTGCTGGATTCCAAATGGAAAGGAGGAAGATTGAAATCCCAAAAATAACCGCACACCAAACAATAAGTTTATCATAAAAGGCATCTCTACCTGATCTCATTTTGAACTGGTGAGCTGTTCCACCAATTGCTCCGAGACCGGATGCCTTTGGTGACTGGAGAAGGTAACCAACGGTCAACCCGATTCCTGTCACTACTGAAATTGTTATCATTATTATCTTAAACAAGTTACTACTCCTTGTCTCACGTCATATCTTTAACGAAAGAAGTTTATACCAAATCATTAAACAATGTTCAAGGTCTATTTTATAAAGTGTTTAACCGATAGAAAAAAACATAGTTGTATTGTCGAATAAAATGGTGCTAATATACAGAAAAATTAGTCGATTTTTGGTAAGGAGGTTACCTATGGTAACTATATCTGAACTTGGTAAACATGTTGGAGAGAGCGTGAAGCTCTGTGGATGGGTTTATAACTCAAGGTCTTCTGGTAAGCTTGTTTTTTTAGTCTTAAGAGATGGAACGGGTCTTTGTCAGTGCGTCGCATTCAAGGGAAACCTTAACGAAGAACTATTTAACGAGATAAAAGCTTATACCCAAGAAAGCTCCGTTGAGATAACCGGAATAGTCAAAGAACATCCAAAAAAACAGGGTGTATTTGAACTTGATATTGAACATGCATCACTTATTGGAAGCAGTACAGATTATCCAATCAGTCCAAAAGAACACGGCACGGGCTTTCTTGTTTCAAACAGGCATCTTTGGTTACGTTCACAAAAACAATGGGCAACTCTTCGAATCAGATCTAGATTAACAAAAGCAATTAGGGATTTCCTCGATGAAGAAGGATTCGTTAACATCGATGCCCCGTGTCTCACACCAAGTGCTTGTGAAGGTACAACGACACTTTTTGAGACAGATTACTTTGGAAAATCTGCGTATCTGAGCCAATCAGGTCAGCTTTACAACGAGGCAACCGCTGCTGCATTTGGAAAAGTTTACTGTTTTGGTCCAGTTTTTAGAGCAGAAAAAAGTAAAACAAGAAGACATCTTATTGAGTTCTGGCAGGTTGAGCCCGAAGCTGCATTTTTGACCCATGAAGAGAACATGAACCTTCAAGAAAGATTCCTTTCATACCTCGTTTCTGATGTTTTGAAAAACTGCAAAACAGAACTTGAGGTTCTTGAACGAGATATTTCAAAACTTGAAAACATCGTTACACCATTCCCTAGAATGACATATACTGAAGCTGTGGATATTCTCAAAAGAAAGGGTTCAGAAATCGAATGGGGAAGCGATTTTGGTGCTCCTGATGAAACCATTCTTTCCGAGATGCACGAAAGACCACTCATCATCGAAAAATATCCGGTTGAGGTTAAAGCGTTTTATATGAAACGTGACCCTGAAAACCCAAAGGTTGCTCTTTGCGACGACATGATCGCTCCGGAAGGTGTTGGTGAAATTATAGGTGGTTCTCAAAGAGAAGATGATATCAATCTTCTGGTTGAACGAATTAAAGCACACAATCTCGATATGTCTACTTTTGAATGGTATCTCGATCTCAGAAGATACGGTAGCTTCCCACATTCAGGATTTGGTCTTGGAATCGAAAGAATGGTTGGATGGTTAGCTGGAGCTGCACATGTTAGAGAAGCATCACCATTCCCAAGAATGCTTGAACACATCTATCCATGATCTCATATGTAAGCGAACTAAAAAGACTCAAAGATGGCGGAACACCTGATCAGATTTATCATCTGGTGGCTAACATTCCATACCTTGAGCGTCAGGTTGTTGATGAAATCGTAAACATAACAACAGGTTCAAAATCTTCAGCAAAAAAAGTAAATATAAACGAGATTGAACCTCATAACCTAAACGAGCTTCTAAGCTCTGGAAGTCTGCTTTCGGGCAACAACGTTATTCTGGTTTCCGATGCTGGAAAGATTAAAGGTAATAAAGCAAAGGAAATCGTTTCTGCTTTTGAAAATATGATTCCAGGAAATGTAGCAATATTTATAGAAACAGGGATTGCAAAAAATACGATCATCGGAAAATTCTTAACCAAATCTGCAAAAGTTATATCAGAAGGCGGAGTTAACGAACGAATGCTTCTATCTTGGATAAAGAAGCGTTTTAAAGATAATGAATGCTCAATCAGTGCCGATGCTGCACACCTCCTTATCGAACATACTTGTGGAGATATGTTATCCCTTTCAATGGAAATTGACAAGCTCGTTGCATTTGCTGGAAAAGACATGATGATTGAAAGCTCACATATCAAAGAAATCATTCCAAAAAAGATCGACCTTATAATCTTCCAGGTTTTAGATGCTCTTGCTGACAAAAAAACATCGGTTGGAATAAGATTGATTCATACAATGATTCACAACGGTGAACCTCCTGAACGAGCGTTATCAATGATAAGCAACCATTTCATGAAGGTGCTTTTAGCAGGTGAACTGTCACACAAGAGATACGACCAAAAAGAGATTGCACAAAAATTAAAGTGCCATCCTTTTGTTGCTAAGAAAGCTATCAGTTCATCAAATAGATTTTCAAAAAAAGAACTACTGGGATATCTTGAAAGTCTTCAAGATGCCGAGATAAGCTTTAAAACTGGCAAAGCCGATGCACTTTTCTCATTGGAAAGTGCGCTTTTTAGTCTTGTTTAGTTAAATTAAAAAAGCCCTTCGGTATTTTTCCGAAGGGCTAAAACTTGCAAATTGTAAAGATATTCTACTTAATCTTTTTAGCAAAATCCTTTGAAGTCATTCCGTGACTCTTCCAGAATCTTGCAGCTTTTATTTTCTTCCTTGGTCCTGCAACAAACAGACAATAATCATCACCAGTCGAAAGACATTTTGTTTCAATGACACCTAGTTCATGCCCCACAAAGTCCTCAAAATATGCAGCGAACATTCCTGCATAAAGGTGACAGGCAGGTCTCCCAATATTGCCAACGATACCGGCATAGGCAGAATTTGAGAGCTTTATTTCAAACATTTCTTTGTCTTTTTTGTAACCCTCTTCTACTTCAACTCTTCCGAATCCGGCTCTTGCAAAGGATTTATCCATAGCAACGGAATACGCTTCCTCAGGCATCTCATCAACTGAATTGAATCCTAATCTCTTTAGAGTTGGGGTAAGAGTCATCTCGTGGTGCTTTCTACTCCACCAATACCCAAGATGATAAAGAATAAATCCACCAGATTCGCCAGTGAAATCCTCAACCATCTTCTGTAAACCGAGTATAAACATCTCGTCCATCATGATTGTTCTAATACCAGAATTTGGCATGACAATCCCAGTCTCCATGTTTATATCAAGAATTGGTGGGTCAAAAAAACCTTTAGGTGGGTCAAACATCACAATCCAACCCCATCATATGGATTAAGTAATCTTCCAATAAGGAAGATTATTGACAATAGAATGATTAGAAACCCAATAAGATCGACTATTCTTGGCACCAATAACAAACCTGTCAAACTTGAAAGGGTAAAGGTTAAGTCAAGAATCCAGGCGAGCAATATCACCGACATGCCAGCAATAAACACTTTGAAGTAACTAGCAAACAAACCTCGTCTAAACTCCCTGATCGCTCTAAATCCAAATAAAAGAGTCAGAACAATCGTCAATATGACCGCACCCTTAATAATTAGAGGAACCAGATAGCTCATTTAAAAAGCCTACTTTTATTCTTCGCTATTAAGGGAGTTGTTGAATCTTTTCATAAGACGAGATTTTTTTCTCGCTACTGTGTTTTTATGAAGAATGCCATGGGCTTCAAGCTTATCCAATTTTTTGATTGCATATCTTACGCTATCTTCTGCATTCTCAGTTCCGAGAGCAGTGAGAGCTTTTTTAAGTGCGGTCTTTGTTTCTGACTTCTGAGAAACATTGCGCATTCTTCTTCTTTTTGACTGTCTTACAGACTTTAACTGTGCATCATGTCTAAGAGGCATATTATACATCCTTCTCCTTGATAAATATCGAGAGCAATTCTATAATCTAACCCTCACCTGTCAAGGCTTGACAGACAAAAACCATTAAATATACTTGCTGGTTGCTAATTTAAGTAAGGCAAAGATTGGAGATATGTAATATGGCACAGCCCAAGAAAAAACAGACGCCAAGAAGACGCAGGCTTAGAAGGGCGCATCAGAAGATAGACGTTCCAAACTTATCATCATGCAGTAATTGTGGAAAACCAATCCACTCTCATAGAGTATGTCCGTTCTGTGGTTACTATGGTGGTGAACTTATTGTCGCACCAAAAGTGAAGAAGGAAAAGAAGGCTGAAGTTTGATTCAAGTCGCTCTTGATGCGATGGGTGGAGATAATGCCCCCGACGAGATTATCGCTGGGGCTATCCTCGCCAGAAAAAAATTTGACGTAGACATAACACTTGTTGGTGACAGGGATGTTATTGAGAGAACTCTGAAACATCAGAATTCTCCATTCAGTTTTCCTATTGTTCACTGTGAAGAAGTTGCCACGATGGCTGACTTACCTAGTGAGATAATCAGGAAAAAGAAAGATGCCTCAATTCTTGTTGCGACAAGATTGGTTGCCGATGGAAAGTGTGATGCTGTGGTTTCTGCTGGAAACACAGGTGCACAAATGGCCGGCGCACTGTTTACCCTTGGAAGGATCAAGGGAGTTGACAGACCCGGAATCATGACCGCGGTTCCATCAATTAATGGTGGGTTCACATTTATGTGTGATAGTGGAACAGTTGTTGACGCTAAACCAAAAAATATACTCGACTTTGCGGTTATGACTTCAGCTTTCGTTGAACACGTAATCGGAATCGAATCACCAAAAGTAGCTCTTTTAAATGTCGGCGAAGAGGCTGAAAAGGGTTCGGAGCTCGCAAAAGCTGCCTACAAATTGCTTTCAAAAAGCCAGAACATAAACTTCATCGGCAATATGGAGTCAAGACATATTCTTAGGGGTGAAGCTGATGTTCTTGTGACCGATGGCTTTTCTGGAAACATCTTGCTCAAATCAGTTGAAGGCATGGGCAAAGACCTCATCGGTCTGTTTAAAGAAGTTATATCGACCACATTTGTTTCAAAAATTGGTGGACTTCTAATCAGAAAGCATTTCTCAAAAATTAAAAAACTATTGGACTATTCAGAGTATGGTGGAGCACCTCTCTTGGGTGTAAAGGGTGTATCAATTGTTTCTCATGGCGTTTCTGACGGGAAAACAATAGCATCAGCAATAAGACAGGCGATCAGGTGTGCCGATGGTAAACTTGTTGAAAAGATTTCAGAAGCAATTTCCTGACATCTCATTAACACCTGCTCAACGAACTCTTTTTCGAAAACTAAAATTTGCAAAAAAAGACAAAGATATTTTTCTAACAGCCCTTACTCATCCATCCTTTACCGCTGAAAATGGTGGTGAATCATACCAAAGGCTCGAGTTCCTCGGTGATGCAGTTTTAGGGCTCTATACTGCTGAAAACCTTTTTAATAAACACTCAGGGTGGGACGAAGGCAAAATGACACGTGCGAGGGCTTCAATTGTATCAAAAAATGCTCTTGCGGATTCCGCCAGGAGACTCGGCGTCGGGGAATGTATGAGGCTTGGCTCTGGCGAAGAATCAACAGGCGGAAGGAATCGTGACTCAAATCTTTGCGACATGTTTGAATCAGTAATTGGTGCTTTATTTTTATCACGTGGATTCAACATTGTAAAATATATGATCACAAGGCTTGATCTTCTTCTTGAAGCGAATATCTCGGAAGATCCAAAGAGCAAACTTCAGAGAATAAGTGCCGAAAAAAAACTTGGATACCCAGACTACAAAATTATTTCAGAAAAAATCGATGGGAGTAACACATCATTTGATGCCAAAGTCACCGTTGGCAAAAAGAGCTTTTTCGGTACAGGTGAATCAAAAAAAGCTGCCGAAATGGAAGCAGCCAGGGACGCCCTGGAAGAAATCCTTGAATCCTAAATAAGCCTTTTTTCGGGTTCAATACATTCTACGTTATCGTTCTCAGGTGAATTACAAAGCTTTGACACAGGATAACACTCAAGATCATTGGCTTCATACGGCTTCATCAGCTCTTTTAAATCATCCCTGTTTGAGTTCTGTGATAACCAAATATTCACTCCCTTTTCCGGAAGAATAAGCCCCATTCGGTGATGGATTTCCCCAATAAGCTTATTCGGTTCAGTTGTAACAATCGAACATGTATAAAGGTGATTCTTACCATCACCTGTCCAGCTTTCCCAAAGCCCCGCAAATGATATTATGCTGTCATCTTTCTTTTTAAAATAATAAGGCTGCTTTGCCCCATATCCAGAGTTTTTCCACTCATAAAAGCCCGTTATAGGAATAATACACCTTTTTCTTTTGAACGAATTTCTGAAAGCTGGCTTCGATGAAACGGTTTCTGATCTTGCATTTATCATCTTATTGCCAATGTTTACGTCTTTTGCCCAGAATGGAACTAGCCCCCATTTCATGAATCTTGTTTCTCTTAACCCCTCATCCCCCGTAACACATAGAAGGTTTTGGGTTGGAGTAATATTATACCTGGGAACAATAGAATCTGATAAGATTTTTTCATCATCTGTTTGCCCAGGAATATCCCAGAAAACAGAAGGTAATTCTACCTTAAACCTTCGGTGTATCTCATCAATCTTGTGTGTTAATACCAGTCTTCCAGGCATATATAAATCCCTTCCTTTTATGCAATATTAAAGCTTTTTTGAAAATATCAATCTTTAAAACTCAACTTCAACTTCTTTTGTGTCAGCTATCCATTTAGTCTTACAACCAAGCGACTCTGCCTGAAACCGAAGAGGAACAAGTAACCTACCATTTATTTCGTATGGAGATAAGTTTTTGTTGTGTGGGTCAATCTGAATCGGTTTTCCATTAAGAATCGCAACCGGGTTATCTTTCTCAAACCATATGTTGTTGGCTTCTAAGCGACACATTGCTCTATCTTCAGTTTCTATGTATATGGAGTCACCAAAAAATGAATTTGGAATAATGGAAACATCAATAAAAGTTCTTCCATCTATAATCGTCAGAGGGCAATCCATTTCTTTTTTTGCACTCTTATAAAAATAGACTTTCTCACCAAGCACAAATTTCAATACATTCCTTTTTTCAGGTTCTTTGTCAATTGTGATTTTTGCAGTAGCTTCAAAGTCTTTGAATTTTACTCTAATAAAGCCTTCTCCTGATTCCTCTCCTGCAGTGAACAAACCGTTATCATCTATTATGCCCAGAGATTCAGGTTCAACAGACCAGGTCGCATCTATATGGGAAAGAGGATCAATTTCTAAGTCATCTGTGTACATTTCAACATCAAAATCGAACGTTTTATTTGGGTATAGATATACATGTTCAGTATTCAATCTAATATCTGTTATCTGTGACTCATCAATTATTTCAAAGCAATACACTTTTCCATTTACCCCAGAAGCTAGTATTTTTGATTCGAGTATTGCTGGTGAATTAAAATTTATCCCTCCATCTGAGTCTTCCATGTATTCAACATCAGGATATGACCAAATAAAGCTTTCATTTTCCTTATCGAAACATGTGAAGTATGAATTTGGATTACCAAAGAACAAGTACTTACCACCCCTGGAGATTGATGAATTGAAATATCTTTCACCAATCTGTAAATATTGTTTGTATTTTTTAACATATTTAAGACCACCCGCAAGAGTATCAACTATTACAAAATATATTCCTGCATCAAGACCTGATCCCTTTGATGATAAAAAATACATATTTTCATCAACAAAAACTGGTTGTGCATTGAAACCAAACTCATCAAGTATCCATTTCTTTTTAAAGCTCTTTTTATCGTAACAGTATGTTTTCCCACCACTTGAGACATACAAGTTTTTTCCATTAACAGCGATGGTTCTTAGTTCATCATTAATACTAAGTTCTCTGATAGTTTTACCAGTTTCTTTATCAAGACATTCAATAACATACTTTGAAAATGTTTCTGACTTATAGGCGACATAAATATAATTTTCTTCGGTCGTGAGCAGCTTGATAGAACCATTGGCATGAAGATGATTTTCCCAGACAATGGTTCCATCATCAGCTGAAAAACACATCACTTTCAAGTCTTCATCATTTGTACAATGGTATAAAGCTTTATTATCGATTACCAATGGAATATATGAAGTTGGACTAATATATTTACCCTCATAAGTCCATATGATTTCACCAGTATTTATATCCAAACAATCAAGTTTCTGTTTTGGGTAGTTTAGATATGTTCGATTTGTAACATACACGCATTTATCTTTAATTGCTGGTACAGAAGAAATACTTCCAGCATAATTATGTCCCCAAAGAAACGATCCATCCTCAAGAGAAAGACATGTTAAGTATCCTTGTGAGTCTCCAAAAATTACCTTTCCATTGGCTGAAACAGGTGATTTTAAATCATAAAATGTGTACCCTTCAGATCCATCATAAATCCAATCTAATCTAATAGATACTATATCATCTTCGATGAAGCCTTCTTGAGTACTTGATAAGGTGCAGTCCTTACAGTACATAGGCCAAGAAGGAGCCAAGAATCCTTTCGAAAAGTTCATATTAATTGTGACCATTAACATTGCTAGCGTAAGTAGAATTACTAACTTTGATTTTATTCTCATGAGTTTTTGACTCCTTTCTTATAAGATTTTCTGAAACTGGACAACAGCCAACTCCGATTGATTAGAAACAATTGTACTCAAGAAGGACTGTTCAAATCAAATAAAAAAGGCACCCTCTCGGGTGCCTTTTTGTTTATTAACTAAGTTTCTTCAAAGATCAAGGTTCTTTGAAGCGCTCTTCGATCTCCATATTTACTTTTTCGCCAGCTTCTGTCATGCTTTCGAGGTATTTGATAAATGTTGATCTTAATGGAACACAAGCTGATTTAACATCGGTTACAACTTTGGCAAACACTTCGTGACCAAATGATGGAAGAGTGTAGAATTCGCTTGCTGGGATTGCAATCTTGAATTCATCTTTGCTGTTGAACTTGACACCAACTCTGTTTCCTTCGTCTGGCTGGTATGTGATACCTTTACCAATGAAGAGCTCGGTTACACGGTTTCCTGGTTCTGAGCTTCTTGAGAAGAGGAAGACAAGACCATGTGTCTGAAGGACTGCACGCTCACCAGAAACTGATGATTCTGCAATGTCTTTGAGTTTTTTACCCTGAACGGTTCCGATTACCCATGTATCTTCGACTGGAAGTGATTCATACACATTTCCAACTGTAATATTTCCTGGGGCAAATCCTGTTCCACGTGCAAAGTCTGATGGAAGCATAACAATATCAACGCCGAGTTCGTCTGCAACTGATGATGTAATGACGTTACCGAGTCTTGATTCGTTTGAATCGTCAAGGTTGAGTCCTGTTTCTGTTGAAGCGATTACTCTTTCGTATGCTGACTTGAGTTCAGATTTCTTTGAGGTAACAAACTTTTCAACTGAGCTCCAAAGCTCTGTTGCAGTAGCACTAACTGATGCTGGCTCATTGAATGTGTATTCATTGGTTGCGTCAATATTGTCAATGGTTCTGTTTTTTGTGTCGAATCTTACTTTTGCAAGTCCGAGGGTTGAACCATCTGCTCCTGCACCAATTACCCAAAGATTTCCTGATGGGGCAACGAATGGCTCTGGTGAACCAGAAACAAACATGATATTTACGCCATTGAGACTGCTAGCAAGTTCTTCTGCTGGACCGTTAAATCCATCTTCTGGTGTCTGTCCAAATTCGATATAACCAGGAGCTGATGTGATAGCAACAACAATCTCTGCACCATTTGACTTAAGTGAGGTTGCTTCGGCATTAATTGCATCGGCCATGTCAGAAATTGTTACTCCACCAAGGACATCTTCGCAAACATATTTTGTTGTGTCAGGTGTAACTGCTCCGACAACACCGACTTTGATTCCATTGATTTCCTTGATAAAGGATTTCTCTGTTCCGTCAACACCTTCAACATTGGCAGCAAGAACAGGTACTTCAATATCTGCAACGAGCTTTTTGACTGCGTCATTACCAAGATAGAATTCTGGTGTTCCAAATGTTACCGCATCATATCCGAGAGTATTGATAAGTCCAGTTGCCATTGTTCCATCTGCAAGTTCTGCCCATGCTGTTCCCTGGCAGAATCCACCAGCATCAACGAGCAAGTTGGCACCATATGAACCTTTGAGATTACCAATTGTGTATGCAAGACCCTGAGCTCCACCAACTGGCTTGTCTGCGTCTGGGTCAATTCTCCACTGGTCAACTTCTGTTCTTACATCAGCTGTTCCCATAATTGCAACAGTTGGGAATCTTGCTCTGGCCATAAGGGTTGCAACCTCTGAACGTCTGATATTGTTTTTTGGTTTGATGCTAAACTTTCCGCCATCTGCTGCATATCCTGCAACAAGACCAATCTTTGTGGCATAAGCAACATAATTTTTTGCCCAAGCTGAACACTCACTTGCATCAATAAAGTTTGACTCGAAGTAAGCAATATCTTCTGCTGAAAGTGATTCTGCTTTTGCTTTGTCACCAGATGAAACAACCATGTTAACCATGATTTCTTCTCTGGTAGCATTTGTATTTAGTCCATAGTTACCTGATAACCAGAACCACATTCCTTTGTTAACTCCACCCTCAATATATGGGTATGCCCAATGTTTTGTGGAGACATCTGCAAAGTGACCGGTTGCTGGTGTTGCTTTTGGATGGTCATAGATATTGAGACACATAACAGCAGCTGCTGCTCTGTTGATAAAGTTGTCTGGTTCATATCTTCCGAACTGGTCACCACTAACAATTGATTTTTCCATAAGAACATCTACGTATGGGTTTGACCAATGGTAAAGATAATCTGGAACAACAAACCAATTCTTTGAACGGCCACAATCCCATTTTCCACTATTTCTTCTGATATAGGTTTGGATTGTTTTGCTAAGATCTTTGTGTTCTGTCATCTGAACGCCACTAAAGTCATAACCACCCTGACCAAGTGCAATGTAACTGTTGGTTGCTACCTTGTATGTTTTGTTCATATCAAGGTCGACACCATTTATTTTGATATATCCAACTTTATCTTTACCAGGTCTGATATCGATGTAGTAATCGACACCTTTGGCAACGATAAAGTTTGTATCTGCTTCAGTATTGAAAAGTGACGCTGAATGCTCAAGTGCAGCTTTGACCTGTGCTCCAGTAAGATTCATTGAGTAAATCTTTGCGTCTTTTGGGAAAATATCAAAAAGGTCACCCTGTGTGAATGATCCTTTGTCAATCTTTGCAGATGTTGTCCAAATATCTGTAAATGCGATCTGGGCACCGGTTTCCTGCATCATGATGTCGCATGCAAGCTGTGCGACTTCTGAGTCGCCTCTTCTTGCGCTTGTGGTATCGATTGTGCAATTGACTTCACCGATCTTCTGGCTGAACTCATCATCCATAAGTATCTTTGCTGATTTGAAATCCTGCATGACTTCAGCACTAGGTGTAACAGACTGGTCAAGTGAAACAAAACGAGACTTCATCTGTCTTCTGCTGTTAACTTTTCTGAAAACATATGGCTTGACTGGGCATGTGCATTTTTCGAGAACAAAATCCATTCTACCCATCGTTACGCCATCTTCTGGAAGCTGGCAAACCATTGTCTCGTGAAGTTTTCCACCGAGACCAGAAACAACGATTGTTTCCTGCTGGAATGAAACACCTGTTGATGATGAACATACAAAGTCAATATGTGTAATATTCTGGATGGCCTCCCAAAGAAGGTTTTCCTTCCATGAGCCATCTGCATTCTTTTCAAGTCCAAGGTCGGTTGCGATAATAATGAAATCGGCTTTTTCACCTGTCTCTTTAAGGGTTTCTGCGTGCTCCTGTGCTTTGTCTACATAATCTTCAAGCTGAAGCTCATTTGAACCAAGCATGAGGTTGCCTGGGTTTTCCCAAGTGAAAACTGCTGGGTTTGTAAGGCCAACGACACCGTATCTGAGTGGATGTGCTGCAGTTGGGATCTTGTAAACCTTCATGACATATTCGCCCTTTGGAAGTTTATTTCTCTCTTTACCAACAACAACATTGGCGGTTATCCATGGGAAGTCTGACTGTGAAACCAACGCATCTCTGATTGACTTATTCATTGAGAATTCGCCGGCACCATAAACCATGGCATCATAACCGATCATGTTCATTGCTCTGATTGTTGGATGGACATCCTGAAGGTTTTTGCTTGCAAACAAAGAACCGGTTTTGCTACCCATGATTGCGTTTCCAACATCGAGAACGAGGGTGTTACCACCAAAACGCCACCAGGTTCTGTCTTCTTCGAGTTCTTTCCTGATTTCATCGATCTTTGTTTTTGCTTTAGCAAATCCACCAAAATTGCTTTCTCCACCAAAATCAAAAGGCTCAACATTACCATGCATTCCACCAGTAAAAACTACTGTGAATGGTAGGAATTCTACCGCTTCAGCGTTGACAGTTGCTGGAACTGAAATAGCTGAGAAAAGTAGAGCAAAAGTAATTGTAACCGCTACGAAGGCGGAGAGTCGTCTTTTTAACGATAACTTCATCGTTTACTCCTCCTTGAAGAAACACTGTGTATTCGATTTCTAAAAGTGCAGTATAGGATGGGTGAAATTAAAAACAACTAGAACCATTGTAAGGAAAGGTTATATAACTTACCAATAACCTTAAAAAAACCAAAGAACACTTGCACAGTCTGGGATTGTCGATAAATTGTTATCAAGACAACCTTTTTTTGAAGGGGAGAATTAATGAGAAGAACATTAGCAATTTTGATAGCAGTTTTGTTGTTGGCACAACTTACTCCAACATCAAATATGTTTGCAAGCGAAGAGGTGCAAACAGGTGGAATGTATCCACTTGTCATTGGTGCCACCCTTCCTGCCAGAACATTTTCAAAACCAACAGCACTTCATGTTACCGGCACGAGACTACTTGTATGTGACCAAGGTCTCTCAAGTATCCAAAATATTATAAATCAAAATGATTACAGGTTTGGCATATACGGTGTGAATGATGGACAGATCCACACACCAGGAGACATAACAACAATTAGCAACAAACCGTACATAACAGATACCCAAAACAACAAAGTTATTGTGTTTTCAGGCTCAGGAAAATATGAGTCAGAGTTCTCTGTTGAATCAAAAGATGGTGTCTCCCTCTTAGACAGACCAATCGGGATAACAAATCTTAATGGTAGAGTTTATATCGCAAACAGTGGAGCTGGAAACATAATCGTTACAGATGAAAACGGAGCATACGCATTCACAATCTCAGGTCTTGAAATCGGATTGACAAATCCAACAGGGATTGACGCATTTGAGAATAGTATATATGTAACAGACCCCACCCATGATGTTATTGGCATTTTTGATTACGACGGTAATTTTGTTAAAAAGCTTGATATTTCAAATCCATATGCTGTAATGTACGACGAAAATAACGATACACTCCTTGTAACATCACCCGAAAAAAATGTTGGATATATTCTTGATGCCGATGGTCAAATACTAAAAACACTTGGACAAGACAAAAATGGAAAAACCATTTTATCGAGCCCAAAAGGGATCGATATTCTTTCAAATAGAATAATCATATCATCAGAAGGGACTGATAGAATTCAGGTTTGGAATTCCGATGGCTCATACTACGGTGATTTTAACACAGAGGTTTCAGATAAAGGCTCAATGGCCAGACCAGAGAGAGTTTATTCTAATGGCGACAATATCTACATTCCTGACTCAAGTAGAAGAGTTGTTTTAGTCTACAAAAAGAGTGGACAATTTGTAAAAGAAATCGGAAAGGAAGCAGAAGTTTCTTTGGTTTACCCAACAGGTGTATGTGTTGGTCAAAACGGTGATATCTTTGTCGTCGACAAAAAGGATAACAATATAAAGGTTTATGACTCAAATGGAACACATCTGAAAACCATTGGTGGAATGGGTACAACTGGCGGTTTTTTCAGAGAACCAACTGATATCTGTATCGACACAATAAGTAATAGACTTTACATCTCTGATACAAAAAACCATAGAATACAGGTTCTTTCAACAGACGGTGAATTCATTGATTACTTTGGAGAGTGGGGAACTGCACCTGGTCAGTTTATTATGCCAATGGGTATCGACTTAGGGGAAGACAGGATACTTGTAACTGACTTCGGAAACAGCAGAGTTCAGGAGATCAGCCTCACCGGAAAATCAATGAGTTTCATTGGCTCAAGAGGTCGTGGAAGAGGGCAACTTCTTGGTGTGACAGACTGCTCATACGATTCTGATGGCAAGATTTATGTAGCAGATTCTTACAACCACAGACTGATGATCTTTGATACAGAAACTGGTTACAATTGGAAATACGGAACGTGTGGCGGTCCAGATGATCAGTTCCATATGATGCCCGCAATCTGCCCACCACCAGAACATGATCCACTTGCACCAGGATTTTTCAAATTTCCACAGGGCGTTTTTGCCGATGCTTTTGGATGTTTTGTCGCAGACTCATTCAACTCAAGAATCCAATATGTTGATTACACAAGCATTTTTAAAGAATATAGTTTTGTTTTATCCCCATCAATCCTTGATTTTGGAGTTGTCCCAAACGGAACAATCTCTGAACAAAAAGTTACGATCAAAAACATTTCAGGTGGCGAAATAACTGGTATTATCGATATTGATTCAAAAGCAAACTGGCTCTCAGTTAGAAATTCTTCATTCTCAAACGACAAAGAACCAATTGACTTCATTGTCGATACGAAAGGTCTTGAAAATGGAGTTTATGAAACTGATGTTTCCATAACTACAAACAAAGATCATGATAATCAACCAACAATGATCCATGTTAAAGTAACTGTTGGTGAAGCATACAGCTACATCATCAAAACAAACCCAATTGTTTACAGAGAATCAAACAAAAAAATCACAATCCCTTTGACTGTTGTTCCTCAAAATGGATTTACAAGCACAGTCGCTCTGAGCGTTGAAAATAGTCCACCAAAAACCTACGGACAGTTTTCAAGCAGTTTACTCAAACTCAAAAGTGGAGATAGTACTGAGAGTATACTCTCAATAAGGTCTTCAGATGGAATCACTCCAGGAATATACACAATCACACTCAAAGGTGAAACACCAAAGTTAAAATACGAAACCTACACAACCTTCTCGTTGGTTGTTTCTGCAAGCCAAGAAACCGAACCTCGAACTGTACTTGGTGAGACATACACTGCTGAATGGTGTATCAACTGTCCATATGCGCACAGAGCCGCCGAAAGGCTTGTTGAAGAATACGGCAATACAGATATTGTGTGGCTCAACTATTACGTTGAAACACCAAAAATCGACGAAGCATATCTTTATTATCCACCCGCTGATAAACGTTACAAATGGTATCCTGGACAGGGTCTTCCAACAACATTCTTCGATGGTATGAATTCGGTTGTTGGTGGAGATAATCACGAGGAGAAAAAAGATCCACCAGAAGATAAACAATCATGTGACAAATTCTCTGGTACGACTTACACCTATAACAGATACAAAACAGAACTACTAAATACTGTTGCCAACCCCGCTCCAATATCTATCTTTACAGACACCAAGATTGATGGAAGAACAATTAAAGCAAACATCGAAATAGAACTTAAAGAGTCTCTTTCAAATAATAAGAACCTAAACCTGTATGTAGTTTTAACTGAGGATAACATCGAATTCCCTGCAATGAATACAGACGAATGGCACAATCTGATAGTTCGTGAGATGTATACAAGTCCACTGGGCGAAGAGATTGAATTGGTTGAAGGTAAACTCTTCACACGACAGATGGAGCTTGAAATTCCAGATTATGTAAACATAAAAAACGCAGGACTTGTGGTCTGGGTACAAAACAATGGCTCAAAATCAGTTCTCCAAACAACAATATCTAAATTCCATAACCAACCAGTCATCAACTCATACGAAATAATAAGGGTAAACGACGTCGTTAATCTTGAGGTTGGAGGTGATACTGAACTTCAATACAGAGTTACAAACACTTCAAGCCATATACTAGACCTTTCATGTCTTCCTGAGTTCACTGCTGATGGATGGGACTATGTTATCGAGATCGATGGTGTGGAAACGGATATCGATGACTTTATGCTTAATCTCTCACCATTTGAAAGCAAAACAATTTCCATTAAAACAGCACCACCTGCAGATGCTGAGCCGGGCATCGAGGCTTCATTTGACATCATCACAAGCACCCACGAAAACGACAAAAAACATAATCTAGTAAGTGTTACAACCATCCCAAGGCTTCCACCAGATTTTACATTTGAACCAGATATAAATAGAGTTGAAATCACAAAAGGTCAAACAAAAGAATTCAAAATAACAATCGATCCCATCAATGAGTTTTCGGGTCCAGTGACACTAACCGATTGCACAGGAAACCCTTCTTTAAAAGTCGAATTTAGTCCATCAAACGGTGTTCCCCCATTTGAAACAAACGTCACAGTCACAGGAGGAGACAAACTCCAGGTGGACAATTACAACCTGTGCCTGGTTGCAAAAGGTATCACCAGTTTTGGCGAAGAGATTGAACATCAATCTCTCATCCAGGTTGACGTTCAATACGCAAAGGTTTTGATTGCGGCATCTCCTCTTAAGATCATAAGTTGTTCAGAAAACGAAGCTTGCCACAGTTCAAATGTTGACATCATGATCAACTCTCCAATGGAGATTGCTAGTATCCAGTTTTCAGTAAGATACGACCCAACAATTTTAACAGTAACCCATCATGAAGCTGGAGATTTCTTTGTTTATTCTGACTCATCATTCAACTTCCTTGATAGATCAGTTGAAGGGAAAATAACCGTTCAGATTAGCGGCGATGTCGCAATCGGAAAAGGCAAGCTTTGCACAGTTGTTATGAGAGGTATTAAAGGTGTAACAAAGAAAGGCACAAGCATTGAGGTTTGTGATGTTATAGCCACTGACCCAAACGGCAACTCCGTCCTTTCAAATATAGGTTGTACTCATCAGGAGATAGATGTTATCTCTCACCTTCCCCCACCTCTTTTAACCGTTGAGGCCGATGACGGTGCATATGTTGACCAAGAAAACTATATCATCAAAGGTTCAGCAAAAAGTGTCGATCCCGACTACCCTGTGTCTCTCTCAATAAATGGAAGAGAGATCAAACTAACTGGCGAAGGTGTTTGGGAGTATTCAGCAAGATTAAGAGAAGGACCCAACACTTTCGTAATCATAGCGAAAGACGAAACTGGAACTTCAAGCGCAAAAAAAATAATTATCAATAGAGATAGCACTCCGCCAATGATTGGAATATCAAACTTCAAAGATGGTCAGACAGTCAATGAAGCAACAATCGAGATTGAGGGATGGGTAGACGAAGCATCTGAAACATATGTGAACGGAGAACAAGTAGAGCTTAGCGAATTCAACGAATTCAAAAAAACAATCACGCTGGACTCTGGTGAAAACATCATCACACTTGAAGCAACAGACAGAATGGGCAGGAAAACGACTGTAGAATTCAAGCTTATTCTTACCAGGTCAATAACAATTGAGCTTTGGATTGGAAAGAACTCAATGGTGGTAAATGGCGAAGTCTTGACTCTTCCTCAGGCACCAGTTTTAAGCTCGCCACCACTTCCTGCTGAACTTGCAGGAAATACATACATGCCAATCAGAGAGGTAGCGGAAGCTCTTTATGTAACAGTTGGATGGGTCGGCGATGAAAGAAAAGTTACTCTCGACCAAAACATTAACGGAAAAACAAAGAGTATTGAGCTTTGGATTGGAAAAACACAGGCAAAAGTTGACGGGGAAACTGTTTGGATTGATGACTCGCACAAGCTTTATCCTGCAATCGTAAATAGTAAAACGATGTTACCTCTTAGGTTTGTCACAGAATCCCTTGGAGCAAATGTTGACTGGATTGCAGCTGAAAAAAAGATTGTTCTCACATTCACTCCCTAATCGGTGTTAAACTTAAAAGACGTAAAATTCAAATGGATTTTGACCGGCGCAACAGCCGGTATAGCAATTGGAATTATTATTGGGATTATGCTTTCAGATTCTGCTAATCCCAATAAATCCGAAAAGAGCTTTGAAAGAGCAACAAGTGCATCAGCTTCCCTTGGATGGATAAAGCTTGATGAATACACTAACAAAACACAGTCATACTTAAGGATAAGTGAACTTACTCCTCTAAAGCTGGAACTGTCAAATGCACTTAAAAATAAGTTTGATTATGACTTCAAAAAAATTGAAGACATAGAAACAACAACCTCAACAAGTATTGATTTATCAAGTATAGAAACCCCGATCAAATCAGAGATAGCCCCCAATCTTGGCTCAAAAGAATACAAAGATGGTTTTGGAGATATTTCAATTTTCGACGCAACCTTTGACCAGATAGATAAAATTCCGTATGTTTCAGTGAATGCTGCAGATGCAGTTTTCAAGCACGTACAAAAGAACAAAATCACAAACTTCGATGAACTGTTAAGCCTAAAAGGCGTTGGCCCCAAAACAGTCGAACGACTAAGAGAAAACTTCCACATTAAATGAAGCCAGCCATAGTTTCAGCTTTTGGTACAGTTCTCGGTGTAATCATTGGCTTAAACACAAGAATTAACCCGCTTATCGTTGTATCAATTTCTCTAATTCTTTTTTCATTCGTGATTCTTCCAATTAAAAAAGTTGATCTAATAAAGTTTTTCACAGCATTTTTGGCAATAAGTTTGCTTTTATCATGCTTCTCGACAGGCGATAGCTATAACCGATTTGAAAGTTTTACTGGATCGGGCTTTGAAATTAAAGGAACTATTACATCCATTGTCGAATCCAGCACAGAAAGATCAGTCTTTCACATAAAGGTTGTATCTTCAAAACCAGACGGCTTAGAAGGCACCATTCTTAGATGTTACACCAAGTCAACAAATATAAAAATTGCTGACCAAATAGAACTTTCTGGCACATTTTACATAGCAAAAGGTGCAACCAACCCTGGTCAATTTGATTTTAAAAAATATCTTGATTCCCTTGGAATCCCTGGATACATAAAGGATTATGATGAACCCATTATCATCAAAGAAGGTGGATTTTCACTCAAGAAGTTTGGTCTTCTTTTGCGCGAAAGGGCAACCTCAGTATTTTCTGACAACCTCCCAGATGAATACGCAAAAATGCTTTCTGGAATGACATTTGGTAAACGCGAACTAACTGATGAGATAGAATCAATCTTTACTAGATCGGGAACATCTCACATCCTTGCAGCGTCCGGGTTTCATATCTCGATAATCATATTCTCTGGTTACTTATTTGTGATGTATATCTTTGGCAACAAAAAGATCGCAATATTTTTTGGGATTGGAATTGCAATAGTCTTCGCACTAATCGTTGGATTCACCCCATCCATCACAAGAGCATTCATTCTTGCCATCCTAACACTTGGAGGGATGCTTCTGGGTCGGACATATTCTAAGGGGTCAGGGCTTGCCTGTGCGGTAATTATAATCTTACTTCTGAATCCGAGAAGTATCTATTCAATCGGTTTTCAATTATCCTTCGTATCGAGTTTTGCTTTGTTTATTGGCTACCCGATAATTCACAAACGATTCAAAAATAACAATTGGTATTCAAATCTGTTAAGTATTATTGCGGTCTCTGTTCTGATAAACATCCTTACAATCCCCATCCTTGCCTACCACTTTCACTATTTTTCAATAGTCTCACCGATTGCAAACATTATAGCAATTCCAATTGCGACGATTCTCATACCAATGGGAGCAATCGCATCAATTCTCGGAGTCATAATTCCACCCCTCGGAGCATTTATTTGCTGGCTTTCATGGCCACTCTTGATACTTCTGAAATCTGGATTAAAAATGCTTTCAACACCACTCTGGGCAGTTGTTTCGACCGGTGTGTTTCCGTTGCTTTTGTGGATTCCTTATTATGTAACAGTCATCCTGCTATATCTCAGATTCAATCCACCAGAAAAATTCAGAAAGCAAAAGTATCGAATTGCGGTTCAAGTGATGCTTGTAATCTTTATTTCTTTTACGGCAGGCATGTTTGTCGGAAAAAATCACCCAGCAAACTCCGAGGTTTATTTCCTTGATGTGGGTCACGGAGATTCTTGTGTCATAATCACAAAAGAAGGAACCACAATGTTAATTGATGCTGGTGGGGCGTCACCATATTCCACATTCAACCCTGGATCAACAATTGTCGTGCCATTCTTAAGATACAAAGGAATCAACAAACTCGACTATGTAATCGAAACACATCAAGACCAGGATCATATCGGTGGTATGTACTCAGTACTCTCGGAGTTTCCTGTTGGAACATATATAAAATCTGGAATAAAAAGCAACACGTTTAGCTCAGAGGATTTATCTAGTATCCTAATAAAAAGGAGTCAAAAGACGCTTATTCCTGAATATGGACAGAAGATAAACCTCGACTCAAAAACATCCTTCAGATTCTTCGGACCACCTGATAAAGAAACGATTGAAAAATCAAAATCACAAACAAACGATGGAAGTGTTGCAGGGATACTTGAAATAGAAGGCGTGAAAATATTTATGACAGGCGACATTCATGAAGAGGCGATGAGGTTTGAAATAGAAAATTTCAAAGATCTCGATTGTGATATAGTCAAGATTCCGCATCATGGAGGGTGGAATAACATGGTTCCATCATGGTTTACAAAAGTAAACCCGAAACTGGCTATCAATTCAGATGCAGCAAAAGTTGGAACTGGTGCAAACCTAAAAACCGAAAAAGCACTGGAGAAACAAAATATCCCAGTGCTTTCAACCGCTAATTACGGTGCAATATCAATAATAATTGATGACGGAAATTATGTTGTAGAGACCTTTAAATAGCCAATTCCAACTATCTTCTCATAACCTTCTCAACGGCATCAAAGATATTGCATGATGTGCATCCAAACTCCGCGAGCAACTCATTTGGTTCGCCCGATTCACCGAATCTGTTTGGCATACCAACCATCTCCATTGGAACAGGGTGTTTTCTTGCAAGGAGTGATGAAACCATTGAACCAACACCAAGTATAAGCTGATGCTCTTCAGCACTAACAACTCTTCCTGTTCTTTTAGCAGACGCAAGAATTGTCTCCTCATCCATTGGTTTTACAGTATGGAGATTGATTACCTCGGCACTCACACCCTTCGATTTGAGATTGTCAGCTGCAATTAACGCTTCGTTTACCATTATTCCACAAGCAACAATTGTTACATCATTGCCCTCACGAAGAACATTTGCTTTTCCAAATTCAAATGGAGCATCTTCGCTTGTGATCACAGGCACTGGTGCTCTACCAAACCTTATAAAACTTGGGCCAGGATTATAAGCAGCGACCATTGTGGCTTTTTTTGTTTCGATATGGTCACATGGAACAAACACAGAAGTATTCGGGATAACTGAAATTATCGCTATGTCTTCGAGTGCCTGATGTGTCGCACCATCTGGTCCGACAGAAATTCCAGCATGACCAGCAAAGTTGACATTGAGGTTCGAGTAAGAGATCATTGTTCGAATCTGTTCCCATGCACGACCCGTAACAAAAACACCATAACTCGAAGCAAATGGAATTTTTCCAGCAATCGAGAGACCTGCTGCAACATTTAGCATGTTTTGTTCGGCAATCCCCATCTGAAAAAATCTGTCAGGAAATCTTTCCTTGAATCTTATTGAGGTCGTTGATTTTGCAAGGTCTGCATCAAGAACAACAATTCTGTCGTCTTTTTCACCAAGCTCTAAAAGCGCATCGCTATATCCAAATCTTGTTGGTATCTGTTCTGGCATGTATCCTCCAAAAACTATCTAGTCAACGGTAATTGTCTTACTGCAATTTCTCGGATAATCAGGATCATATCCTTTTTCAACAGTAAGATAATACGAGAATAACTGTGTAAACACAACAGACAAGATTGGCACAAGAGAATAATCAGAATATGGCAGCTCATAGAAATGAGTAGAATTCTTCTCAAGGAGATCGGATTTTGGTGCAATTGTAATTGCGGCTCCGTGTCTACATGTGACCTCATTAATATGTGAGAGTGTCATATGTTCATCCTCAGTTGTTGAGAGATAAAGAACAGGGTAGTCTTTTGTAATGATTGCAAGTGGGCCGTGTTTGAATTCAGCAGAGTACATTCCCTCGCAATGAGCGTATGAAATCTCCTTGATCTTCTGGGCGCCCTCAAGAGCCGAACCAAATGTGATTCCGTAACCAAGGATATACATATCATCACAATCCTTGTATTTTTTTCCAAGCTCATGAGCCTGATCACTCATTTTATCAATTGTGTCCTGGATTGCATGTGGTGTTTGCTTGAGAACCTCTGGAAGGTGTCCTGCTCTACCATTGATTTTGGCAACCTCTGTTGCAACAGCAAAGAAGAGTAGAATCTGGTTGATGAATGTTTTTGTGGCAGCAACAGCAATTTCAAGATTGCAAAGAAGCGGAAGATAACGTCTTGATCTCATCATAAGAGTTGAACCAAGAACGTTAACGATTCCGAGAACATTGTTCTGAAGTCCCCACTCAGTGCATTTATTCAAAACATTGATAACATCCTTGGTTTCACCAGACTGAGAAACAAGAACAAAGATATCATCGGGTCTTACGCTCTCACCGAAATGCTCAATAAATGAACTTGCAACAACTGGGAATGTTGAACAACCTCCAAGTTTATTGAGGTAATACGAGCCAATAACACAAGCATTGTATGATGATCCTGAGCCAATCAGATATACCCTATTTGCGTTTGCAAGCTCTTCTGCAAACGGAACAAGGTCATCAGATTCTTCAAGGAAATCAAGCAAAGCCTGGGCTCTTTCTGGTTGTTCATGAATCTCTTTTTCCATAAAGAATGGAAATTCTCCTTTTGATGCAGACTCTTTTGAAAGCTCTGAATCAAGTGGTTCACGTTCAATTCTGTTACCTGTATCCATATCGCGAATCTCAAAAGAATCGTGATCAAACTCAACGTACTCTCCATCGTTGAGTGGAACAATCTTGTTTGTGAGATTTAGAATTGATGGAAGGTCTGAAGAAGTGCAAACAAATCCGTCACCAACACCAAGGTAAAGAGAGCTACCCATCTTTGCGCAATACATCTTATCGCTTCCAAGGGCAGTAATTGCAAATGCGTAGTCACCCTTAAGCATTTTTCTGGCTTCTCTGATTGACAAATCCAAATCAGAGTTGTCATTGAATGCATCTTCGATCGCATGCACGACAACCTCACCATCGTTTTCACCTTTGAAAACATGACCCTTGGCTGTCAAATCTCTGATAAGGTGAACGGTGTTTACAATATTCCCGTTGTGTGCGCCAACAATTTTTTGATGGGTATCAAAATGTGGCTGTGCATTTCTTTGTGCAGGAACGCCAAAAGTTGCCCATCTAAGCTGTGTGATTCCACGGTTTCCAGAGAGTTCATCAAATCTAAGCTCGGTCGCCACCTCATCTACTTTTCCCACATCTTTCCTGAGGTCAGCATCACCCTCTTTTGTTACAGCAACTGCACCAACCGAGTCATACCCTCTGTAAGTCAGGCTTTTTGCTGCCTCAGTGAGAATTTTACCCATCTCTTTTTTGTCATTATCGTAAACAATTCCAAAGATTCCACACATAATTTTTACTCCTTATCAAGATTAACTCTTCCTTTGATTGAATGGGAAAGAGTAAGATCATCTGCAAATTCAAGTTCAGTACCAGCAGGGATTCCAGAGGCTATTCTTGTAATCAAACAGTTTTGTGAAGATAGCTCACGCTGAATATATAAGGCTGTTAGATTGCCTTCGTGGGTGAGGTTTGTAGCAAGGATAACCTCATCTGGTCGCTCTTTTTTTACTCTGTTAACAAGAGCATCGATTGTGAGTTTTTCGGGGCCGACACCTGATGAAAGTCTTATTGTCCCGCCAAGAACATGGTAAAGACCACCATATGTTCCAGAGCGTTCGATTGCCAA
The DNA here is from genome assembly GCA_963674785.1 of Caldisericia bacterium. GTDB lineage: Bacteria > Caldisericota > Caldisericia > JAAYUI01 > JAAYUI01 > JAXGMQ01. The sequence continues at coordinate 1,630,214 of OY771555.1, read as the reverse complement.
AACATCCCTTATTTCCTCAACAACAAGGATTACCGACTTGTCTCTCCTTGGGTCTGAGCAAATGCTACACAGTCCACCATCTGAAATATTGAAACAATTCGGACATCTTGTCACTCGGCTGTGAAGTGAAGAGACTGCTTCACCAATCTGAACCGCCTCTTCTGGTTCCATTCCCAGAATAAAAATGGCAAGCCGTTCTGCTGATTTGGGACCAATCCCAGGAAGCCTATTTAATTGCTCAACAAGCTCATCAAAGGCCTTAACAGGATATGTCATCTAGCCCAGTTGCAAATCCCTTGCTATTTTTGCTGCAGAATTCTTTGCTTCAGACTGAGCCTTTGTTACAGTCTGCAAAATGAGTTTTGCAAGTTTATCATTTGGCATATCCATTGCTTCATCAGAAATTGAAAGACCAATGATTTCCATTCTTCCGTTTGCAATGACTTTTACTGTCTGGTCGCCTTTTCCGATCTCTTCTTCAATTCTCATATTCTGAAGCTTCTTGTCGATCACTTTCATCTGTGATCTCATTGCCATTGCCTGTTTAATCATATCCATCTGTCCCATTATTTTACTCCTTAATTTTAGCACCAAATAATTCTGCTGCTGATTTTACGTCCTTGTCTTGTTTTATGTCACCAATATCCTCGAGTGTTACATCTATAGATTTTAAATCAACACCAAGTTCAGTGGTGATTGTTTTGATTTTTTTCTGAGTTTCTGATTCAAGAAGTCTGTTTTTTTCAAACTCAGCATTTGATGGAAGCACTATCTTAAGCACTCCATCATCCATCTCAATTGAAACTGCCCTTGAGAGAAACGCATACATAATTATCTCACGTCTCTTTGTAAGATTTTTAAGATTTTCTGAAAAACTTCCACCCTGCACGGGTTCAGACTGCTGAATATCTTTTTTGGTATCTTCTTCAATCACCTGCTCTGGTTGTTTCTCTCTTTTTCCTTCTGTTTTTACTGCTGCTGGCTTTTCAATGTTATGGCTTACAGATTGAGATTTACTCCGGGGTGACACCATATCGATTAAATCCATTACTGCCATCTCAAGTGTTGCAAGCGGAGAGAATGCATATTTCATTGAAGCAGATGTCTCTCGAAGTGAGGTTTCCAAATCACGGAGTTTAGTAAACTCTACAAAATCAGATGTTTTATCAATAATATCCTCAGAAATTGCATATTCGCTGACCAACTCTTTTGTGGAAACACCAATTTTTTTCAGAATCATCACATGAATGAAGATCAGGAAATCATTTACGATTTGCCCAGGGTCTTTTCCATTTTTATAAGAGTCTCTGATTAATTCAATTGATTCTCTTGCATTACCCTTAGAAATCTCTGAAGAAGGTTTGATAAAAACTCTTCACTCATAATCCCAAGAAGCGATGAAACCTCATCTTCGTCAATCTTTCCTGTCGAAAACGATGCAATCTGGTCAAGCATAGACTCAGAATCACGAAGTGAACCGTTACTCTGAACTGCGAGTTTGTGGAGAGCCAAATCGGTAATATCGATACCTTCAGAATCAGAAATTTTTCTCAAAAGTGTTATCTGCTGTTCTGTAGGAATACGCTTCAAATCAAAACGCATAACTCTACTCAAAATTGTTATTGGAATTTTGTGAGGTTCTGTTGTTGCCATAATGAAAATCACATGTTCTGGAGGTTCTTCGAGGGTTTTCAAGAGTGCATTGAAAGCCTCACCTGTGAGCATGTGAACCTCATCGATGATGTAGACTTTGTATCTTGACTTGACAGGTGTGAATTTCACGCGCTCCCGAAGCTGACGAATATCATCAACACCGCGGTTTGAAGCAGCATCGATCTCCATCACATCAAGACTTGTACCGTCTGTAATCGACTTACAGCTTTCACACTCCTGGCAAGGATTGACACTCACACCATTTTTCAGGCAATTGACAGACTTAGCAAGGATTCTTGCTAAACTTGTTTTTCCCGTTCCACGCGGACCAGAAAAAAGGTAGGCATGAGCAATCTTACCATTTGTAAGCGCATTGGTGAGAGTTTTGACTGCAAACTCCTGCCCAATGATCTCTGGTAACGACTGAGATCGCCATTTTCTATACAATGAAACATGTTTATTTGACACGAGAAGGAGTATATATCATGGTTTGGAAGTGTCAACAAACCTGCTTGTTGACAGTATTTTTCTACCAAAGGATATTGACAATCTCTTTACCGTTTTTGAGGCAAACCTCTAATGAGCGCAAAAACAGAACTGAGGAAAATCAATCCAGCAAGTATGTAGCCTGTTAAGATAATCGCCTGGGTTCCAGCATTGGCAACCGCTATTCCAACATATGCCCAAACAAAAACCAAAGGATAAAGCATATCTTGTCTGATTAGCGTATTTGCAATAGCGATAGAAGCAGCAATAATCAGAATCACAATTGTCCAAATAACAGGTGAAATCCCAAATCCGTTCCAACCGGCAGAAACCAAGAACGCAGCAACATTAGCAACAACTGCAACAGACAACCACCCGAAATAGATAGAAAAAGGAATTCTCACAAAGAAACAATTCCTATCAGGAGAATCATTTTCTCGTTTTCCAACCTTAAGATAGATCATCAAAAGAGACAGGAAAAAACAGATTATTATAAGCAGGGAGAGAAAGATTTGACCGTAGTGCCACGCAAACATCCAGGCAATATTAAAAACACAACTCAGCATAAACCATGGGCCAATTCGGTCTAAGATTTTTGAATCTCTGCTTTTTGGCACAAGCTGAGCAATAACAAAAATAATCAAAAGAATATAAATCAATCCCCAGATTGAGAAGACATACCCAGCAGGTGTAAACAAACTCTTTATTCCATCAGATATCTCTCCAGTTTTAAACCCGTTTATTCCAACAGTTGCTGCGATGTAATTTACAACAAGAGTCGTAGCTAAAGCAATCGCATTACCAATTGAATATAATGAATCCTTTTTCATCTTTTGAGCCTCCTTTTTGATGATTACCTCAATTGTAATACCCCGGGAGGTATATGTCAAAAATTACCAGAAATTCACAATAAGTTTACACACTTAGTTTTGTGATGTTTTTTCAAAATAAATTCGGATTATAATGTGACAAAGGAGGGCAAGATGAGAAAACCTATAACATTTTTAGTGGCGATACTTCTTATAGCTTCATTGGTCATAATTGGATTATCATGTGGGGTTGATGAAACCAAAAAAGGAAGATTTTCAATACTATCAACTCACTACAAAACCGAGAAAAATGATTCGCGGGTTTTTGAAGGAAATCTCGACTTTCACTGCAAAGATAGAGTAGTTACAAACTATACTCTTGAAGATTCGAAACCCAGCATTCTAAACCTTATCGGTTCAAAAGTAGACACAATCAAAGCTGCTAAAAAATTTCTTGAATATAAAAAAGAAGACTTGGGACTAGGAGATGATTTCGATAGATATATCTATGCGACTCATGAAGATCGTGCAATTCTACTTATCCCAGAATTACTAAAAGAACAACCTTCAAACCCACAGTATAAAAGGGCAAAAGTGGTAATCATGTGGACTGTCTCAGATGGAAAAATCTTTTTTGACGAACTAAACTTTTTTGTCTCATACAATCCACCATTCAATATCAACAAAACAGAACCTGGAGATGACATCGCAAAATACCCAATCAGAATTGTAGATATAAACAATAACCATACAACAGATATTGCATGCTTTGGGTATGAGATAGAAAACGGGGAACACCCAACCTGGAATTATTTTCAAATGGATAATCGAATCCAACAGTTTGTTTTTGATATACCAATCACAAAGCCATATCTTGACAAAGAAGCGGGGAAATATTGCATCCTTGGTGATTTAAGAGATGAGGTCTTGGGATCAAGTTATGTCATGCCACATATGTTAGATTTTTCTCTTCCCACGATAAAGGATATTTCATACAAGTACCCACAAACACTGAAGAAAATACTGCAAGATAACAACAAAATTTTTGATCCAACAATAAAAATCCTCTATGCAAATCAAATTGGTCTTTGGGCAAAAAATATCAGAGCATTTTCAGATGAACTATCCATTGAAAATTTTGATGATGAATCCACAGTATCTCAGGAAATCTCTGCAAAGGAGTTATCAACATTCCTAACTGATTTTATCTACAACAAAGAGCTGGGAGATAAAACTGAACATGAGTATGAAGAAGTTGTCACCGATCTTTTTACCGAAAAATACTTTGAGCACATGTCTTATGCAAATGTCTCTGACAGACTTGAAAAAAAGTTCAAGTTTAAAACCAAAAAAGAGGGTTGGGCAAGATTCTCATATCTGTATGACTCAAAGAAAATTGTTGAAACTGAGGATATAAACAAAATAAATTTTGGAAGTTCCGACGCTACGCATCAAACAATGCACACCATTGACCCAAATAAACCAAGAGATAATTATATATATGAGAATGGGAGCTACTGGCCAGAGAGAGAACTAGGAAAGTTTGTACTCAAGGAAATTGATGATGAACCTGACGGGTATTGGCTCAAAGATGACAACTTCCTCATGACTATTCAAAAACTCATATACAGCACATGCAAATATACTCTACCCACAGAAGGTTCACTGCCTTCAATACCTATAGATTATTCTGAAATAGGTTTCTCAGTTGTTCCGCTTTCTGAAAAAATCTGGTGTGTTTTTACAATTATTGAAAAAAAATCGTTTTACGGCGAAGACTTTATCTCATATTGTTTCGTAAAATTTGACAATGTTTCTGATCCATCAGGTGATCCAATTGAAGGTCTAGAAGAAATTAAACAATTAACCGATTGGCACAACCAGAATCTTGAATCATGGAGCAGATTTGAATGTATTGCCGATGTCAATCTTGATGGTTACAAAGATATCATCATCAATACGAATGGTGTCAGTGCAACAACTGATATGAATTGGTTATCGATATACACCTGTATCGATGATACTCTTTATGCAATTGTGATTGAATCTGAAGCTTTGCCTTATAAACTTGGCTATTTCATTGGCATAAATGGAGGATACCCACAGTTCACAGAGGAAATTGTTGGTTGTGCTCCCTGGGATTTTGAAAGAGATCAACCTGCTTGTGCTGGATACAGATTCTCCATCCACCATAGTATAGAAGTTCGTGAAGATGGATATCTCTATGATGTCACATACAGAAATCCAATAAACCTTGATGCAAAACAGATACAAGGCGCAATAGAAAATGAACCACTAGTACTCATGGAGGCACTTGGTCATACCAGGGCTGCTCAGCAATACCATATTAAAGATTTGGAGAGCGCGGAACATCTCTACTCATATGATTCTGTCTTTTTGGATGGACTAAAGGATTGTTATGAAAAAGGTGTTCCATGGCAGGTTGCAACAAAGGATGACATCCCAAAAGGATGGGATATCATTTGCCCATGGAGGTAACGCCAAATCTATTGAAATAATCCTCATTTCAAATACACTCTATGGGAATCAGTAAGAAAGAGGAATTGGAAATGAAAAAATATTACGTTACAACCCCGATTTACTACATAAACGACAAAGCTCATATTGGGCATGTTTACTGCACAATGTCAGCCGACATCATCGCAAGATACAAGCGTTCAATGGGTTATGATGTAATGTTTTTGACAGGTACTGATGAGAATGCCACGAAGGTTGAAAGGGCAGCGGCTGAAAAGGGTTTGAAAACAAAGGATTTCGTTGACGAGCTTGCTTCAGCCTGGAAGGATTATTTCAATGAGTTCGAACTCTCACACAATGATTTCATCAGGACAACCGAAGAAAGACACATAAAATCCGCTCAAGAGGTCTTCAAAAGACTTCATGAAAATGGCGATATTTATAAAGGTTCATATGATGGTCATTATTGTGTACCTTGTGAGACATACTTTACTGAGGGCGACCTTGTAGATGGAAACTGCCCAGACTGTGGTCGACCAGTGGAAAAAGTAAGTGAAGAAAACTATTTCTTCAAACTTTCAAACTACCGCGACAAACTTCTGAAGTACTTTGATGAACATCCAGACTTTGTTCTTCCAAAAAAAAGATACAATGAGGTCTATTCTGTACTAAAAGAGGGTCTCAGGGACGTTTCTTTTTCAAGGACAGGTAAAGATTGGGGAATCAGAGTTCCATTTGATGACAAGCACACAATCTACGTCTGGGGCGATGCTCTGGTTAACTATCTCACAGGAGTTGGCTTCCCAGATGACAAAGAAAGATTTGAAAAGTATTGGCCAGCAGATGTTCACATTGTTGGAAAAGACATCATCAGATTCCACTGCATGATTTGGCCTGCAATGCTTATGTCACTTGGGCTTCCTCTCCCAAAGCACATCTATGCTCACGGCTGGTGGACAATAAACAGTGAAAAGGTCAGCAAATCAAAGGGAAACATCGTACGACCTCACGAAGAAGTCAAGGGACTTATTGAGGCGGCTGGAGTTTCTGAGCCACTTGCAAAAGATGCCTTTAGATACTTCATCTTCAGAGAGCTCCATTTTGGCGACGACGGTGATTTTTCTACAGAAAACTTCTACACAAGATACAATTCAGACCTCGCAAATGACCTTGGGAATCTTCTGAATAGAACCCAGAAAATGGTGACAAAAGACTACGAGGGAAAAATTCCAGACGGAGAGATTCTTCCTGAGTTGAAAAGTAAGTTTGATGAGATTCTGCCTGAATATCACAAACTAACAGATGAATTCAAATACTCAAAAGTGTTGGAGCTGGTCTGGACTTTTGTTAATACCCTTAATGGATTAATCGAGACCCACAAACCATGGGAACTGAAAAAAGCTGGAAAGACTCTAGAACACGCAAACCTTATCTACTCTCTGCTTGAGGGAATCCTCATCACATCTTCACTGATTGCCCCATATATCCCAGAGTCAGCGAAAATCTTGGCTACTAGCATGGGATTTGATGCCCCACCAAGGCTTGATGAACTAAAACTTGGGCTTCTGAAACAATCAAAAGAAATCAAAGAAGCCGAAACAATGTTTCCGCGAATCGACAAGAAGAAACTGCAACCACAAAAAGCAGAAGAAAAAGCAAAACCCGAAGAAGATCTTATTTCGATTGAAGATTTTGCAAAAATCAAACTCAGAATAGGCAAGATTTTAGAGGCGGAAAGGGTCGAAGGTTCAGATAAACTTTTGAAACTCCAAGTCGACATCGGCAAAGAAAAAAGACAGATTGTTGCTGGAATTGCAACCTGGTATAAACCAGAGGAACTTGTCGGGAGATCAGTTTGTGTCGTTGCAAACCTTAAGCCGGCGAACCTTCGAGGCGTGATGTCAGAGGGGATGCTGCTTGCTGCAACAGGCAAAGAATATGTCTCATTTCTGACACCTGAAAAGGAAGTAAGACCAGGTTCAAAGGTAAGATAAATGCAGTTCATAGACACTCATGCACACCTTGATCTCAAAGAGTTTAAAGGTGAGAGCGAAACAATAATTAGACATGCGAGAGATTCTGAGGTGGTAAACATTGTCAACGTTGGGTTCGACATAAAATCATCTCAGAACTCCATCAATCTCTCAAACAAGTACAAATTTATTTTTGCAACAGTAGGCATCCATCCACATGGAGCAAAGGAATGGACAGAGGAAGTCAAGGCTAAAATCATTCGGATGATGGGCGAAAAAAAGGTTGTTGCGATAGGCGAGATTGGACTTGATTATTACAGAAATCTTTCAAATCCTGAAGATCAAAGAAAATGCTTCAGAGACCAACTTAAAATTGCAGAGGAGAAAAACTTTCCGGTTGTAATTCACTGTCGAGAGGCATGGAGCGAAACAGTCAGGATTCTTGACGAATACAATCTCAAGAAAGTAATCCTTCACAGTTTTTCGGGAGATTCCCTGATTGCAAACTGGGCTATCAAGAAAAACTATTATCTGTCATTCAATGGAACTATCACATATCCAAGAAAAGATGAACTGCATAATGTTTTAAAAACAATGCCTGAACATCTGATTCTTCTTGAAACGGATTGCCCATATTTAACCCCGGTTCCTCTTCGAGGGAAACGAAATGAGCCTGCATACATAAGACACTCCGCGGTTAAAATTGCAAATGTGCTCGGAAAAACTTTGGGTCAGGTCGCAGAGCTAACAACTCAAAACGCTATCGATTTCTTTGATTTCAAGTACGATAAAATATAGCTAAGAAAAAAGATTGTTGCAAAAATGATTTAATTATGCCTTACACGGATCATATAGTTACCCGACCCAAGGTTTGTAATCTCTGCATCAAACGCTCTTGAAATAAATTCAAGAGGAACAAATGTTCTGTTTTCGACAATCTCTGGAGGGTGAGGCATAATTTGTGGGGATTTCAGACCGTTACTGTACTCAATATAAGCAACTTGATTCCCAATTCTTACTGTTATCTCAATATCCTTTTTGGCATAAATAAGTTTAACAGACCTTGTCTCAGCTTGCCATGAAACATTGCACCCAAAAGCTTCAGTGATAACCCTCAATGGAGCCATTACAGTTCCGGAATCTGTTTTCCATGGGGCTGCTTCAATCATAATGGGCTGCCCATTGATATTTATAGACTGGCTTCCCAACATAAGATTAATTATTGTATCAGGTCTTTTAACAATATTAACCGTTATTGGAATATTTACCTCACCACCATTGGTATCGACCTTCATCATGATTTTATACTTGCCTTCAACCTGACCATTCGCATCAAATCTGATTAGGATCTGCTGCCCATCATCTGACGAAATATTGAATGACGAATTAGTCGTTGTAACCCATTTCCTTGAAAACGATACTGATCCTGTGAGAGTCTCTCCGCCAACATTATCAACAAAAAACGCTTTATACTCAAGAGTTTCGTCATTATAAATAATCGGAATATCAATCTCAGACTTGCTACATTGGACTTTTGCTGGTTCATCACCGGTGACTAAAGCATAAAAAATGCCGTTCTGGGCACCAAACATAATCCTATTGTTCGAAACACAAGGCGACGACCTTATTGGAGAGCCAATTTTCTTAGTACATGCCTTAAAACCATTCGATAGCTGGTAAACATAAAATTTACCATCATTGCATGTTACATATGCATATTGGCTATTTGCCGCAGGTGTACCATAACACATCTCACCAAGTGCACTACTCCACTTTTGGGAGCCATCCTCAATATTAAAACACTTAATATTCTTTCCTGCCACAATTATTACATAACTACCACTTATCACAGGGGATGCATCAATACGGCTGGCAGTATTTTTTTGCCAGATAATATCTCCTGTGGATGTCGAAATACAATAGACATACCCATCCCTTGTTGTAATAACAACCTTCGACCCTACAACAGCTGGAGTTTGGGATATCTGACCATCGAGTTTCACTTCCCAATTCTTTGTCGGCAAGGCTCCTGCTTTTACTCCATCTGAACCCGCATAGGTCAATTCATATGAATAAAACATCTTTGAAGTCGAGCCAAAAAATATCTGTCTGTTGTAGTATGCAACTGAAGAGCTTATTGTGCCACCAGTACCTGATCCCTCTGGAATCCTCCATCTTATAAGTGGCTCTCTGAGTTCAATATCAAATCCATAAAGGTAGCCATTTGTAGACCCACAAATAATGAGTTTATGGTTGCTATGAATCAATGGTGAGGTGTTTATTGATCCAGTATGACCAAAGTCTTTCAAGTCTAAATAATCAATCAAGTTCCCCGACTCATAATTCAGAATCAATAACATCGAACCCCACGGAAGATAAACCTTTTTTTCATATATAGTTGGCGAGATCTTCAAGGATGTTCTATCAAAATCCATAGCCCCATTGGGCCAAGGCTTCTCACCAGTTCTCTTATCTGTAAAACTTCTTAGTTTGTCATTTGGGAATTCCCATATCTTTTTTCCCTTAAGTAAACAATAAAAAGTACTGTCTGTTGTTCCACCCTCAGTACCGAAGTAAACGAAGTCACCCTTTGATACTGGAGACATGGAAATAGGAAATCCTGTGTTAATAGTCCATTCAACCTTCCTGATCGGTGGTACTATTATCTCGTTTGTAAGAGATGTTCTGGTAAGACCACCTTTGAAGGTTAACCAGTCTGCACCAAAAACTGAAGAACCAAAAGAGAGAATTACCACAAGGAAGATGATTACAAATAACCTATTGAATCGGTTGTATCCAACCATTCAAACCACCTTCCTCCATGATTTTTACTGCAAAATCATACTCTTCTTTTGTTATTTTCCTGTCAAGTCCAGGGTAATTTACAGCCTTGTGGGCAGGGAAATATTGACTCATCAGGGATATTCTAGCATAAGAAATTTTTTCTGCAATCCACTTTAAAACTAAATCTGAATTTGATTTGTTTTCAGGGAGAACTAAATGCCTAATAATCAGACCTTTTTTTGCAATCCCATACTCATCAAGCTCAAGTTCACCGACCTGATTCCCCATCTCAATCGAAGCATCCTTATTGTTATCAACATAGTTTATTGCTGAAGATATTTTTTGGGCAACACTGTCGTCAAAGTATTTCATATCTGGTAGATAAATATCAACATAACCATTTAGAAGTTTAATCACTTCAACCGATTCATAACCAGAGGTATTATAAACAACCGGTATGGTAAGACCCTTTTTCTTGGCGATATCTAAAGCAACAACTATCTGAGGGGCAAAATGTGTCGGTGTGACGAGATTCACATTGTGGAACCCTTTTGTTTGCTGCAGCAAAAAAATGTCTGCGAGTTCGTCTATTGTTACCTTGTAACCATTATGCAACTGTGAAATCGGAAAGTTCTGACAAAACTTGCAAGATAATGTGCAATGTGAAAAAAACACAGTACCAGAGCCAGAGATGCCAGATATCGGAGGCTCCTCCCCCAGGTGTTGTCCATGAGAAGAAATCACAACATCAGTTGTAGCGCCACAAAAGCCAATCTCGCCTTCATTCCTTTTTGCTCCACATTCTCTTGGACAAAGGACACATGGTGATTGAAGTTCAAAAAGCCTCTCGATTGTGTTTTTCTCCACCAAATTTGTCTGCATAACAAACAAACAATATAATGAATCTAAAGAGCAAGACAAGTTGAAGATTATAACTAATTCATCATGAACCGATGCTCAACTTGTTTTGTATTTTCCCTGAATAAGGAGGTATCATGAAGAAAGTTGCAAAAGCACTTGTTTTCTTGCTGGTATTTAATTTGATCCCAATCCTAACTAGCAATGCAGCACTTGCACAAACTGATTCTGCTAGGGAATCACTTTTAATAACATATTCACCTGCGGTACTTACCGCAGGAGTCGTATCAGAATTAGTCGATCCATCAAATCCATTCACAATAACAATTACAGATGGAAACAGTAATCCTGTAGACTTAACAAATGGTGGCGCGATTGAAGATGAAGATGTATGGAATCTATTGTTTAAAGATGTTCATCCAGAAGAACTCCCACAATATTACTGGACAAGATTTGATCTGCATAACGATGATGGCACAGATATCTGCAACAAAACACTTTTCCCCGATGTTAAGTACCCAATAAATATCGATTTTTCAATGGCAGAAGAAGGCATCTATATCTTCAATGGATTTTGTGCAAACGATGAGGGAGAGTTTGATATTGCTGTGTACACACCAGACAGGAAAAGATATGGAAAAGTCACCGTAAATGTTGAATCTCCACAAATCGACTATGAGATTTGGAATATTGAAGCTCCAGATAAAATTTTCCATACACCTGGTGATCCTGATTTTGTTATGACCGCTGCAGACAATAGGGTTTATGGGATTATTCCTACTGTTTCGACCGCAGACGGAAGATTGATTAGAGGGGTTGCTAGCACTGTACGAACCTGTGGAAGCTATACTGACGCAAGACTAACTGTTACTTCAACTGCTCTTGCTAACTTTTACTTCAACGAGGCAACAGAAGTACTTGCAAGAGACCCGATAACCAACAAATACATAAAATACATTTCGGATATGGGGAACAGATATTGGATAAACCTAGGCATTGATTGGGATAACGACAACATATTAGAACAGCTTAACAATGAGATATATGATATTGCATACTTTAACGTACGTGATGGTCAATCCAACACCTCATATAAAACCTTCTATAATACAACATGCACAAGATGGGACGACGGTTCGTTTACCACCGGATATCTTTTTGAATACGAAAACACAGAAGCCGGTTGGGGTATGGGATGTATCTACAACTCACCATATCTTGGTTGTTACTTGATGCCTGACTTTAACGATGATGGCATGCTAAATTATCGAGATTCATTGAGTCTAGATGAAAATGGTCAAACAAAATTCTACATCTTCGCAAATGATGTTTGTGGAATAACATGTTTGATCGGTGTCAACGATTATGGAAACTCTGATCTGGCGGGTGGTGGTCCAGCTACTGAAGACGACCCAAGAGAGATCAAAACAAGATACAACCCCGATGGTACATTCAAGCTGGATATGGACGCCTTTGTCAAACATTCTCTTTCATCAGGCTCAACAACAGTAAGCAATATCAGTGCAAGAGTCTCAATCGATCCCGAAAAACCAGAGGTCGGGATTGAAACAAACTGTAGAGTCATCGTTACAACAAAAGATGACAAAAAACCGGTTGTGGATGCAAAGGTAACACTCTCTGGAGCCGGTGTGCTGATGACAAAAAAGAGTGACGATAACGGAATCGCCAACTTCACATTCACTCCAACTAGTTCCGATTGGATAAATGTAACTGTTGAAGGGGGGTCAAAAAATGGCTCCACCATGACCAACTTCAAAATAGGCAAGGATAAAACTCCACCAGAATTAGAGATTGATGATGACATCCCAACTCTTACAAATGAAAACTTTGTAGACATAACAGGAGTAACTGAGCCGGGAACAAGCATTTTTGTCGATGAGGTTGAAGCAGAAGTTGATGGAAGTGGAAAATTCAAACTGAATTTTGAGCTTGGCGAAGGTGAGAACATTATAAAAATAAAAGCTGTTGACTCAGCTGGAAACACCACAAGAAAATCGCTTTCAATAACCCTCGACACTGCTGAACCATATCTCGATGTTGATGCGGTTGATGAGCGATACATTGAGGCAACAAGTATTGTCATAAAAGGTAGGGTTGACGAGGAATCCGAAGTATCAATTGGATTGATAGATGGTGTAAGACCTGTAAAAACATCTTCCCAGTTTGAGTTTATTGTTCCTGTCGAGTTTGGGGAAAACAAGCTCGAGATAATAGCAACAGATTTGGCTGGAAACATAACAAAAAGAGAGTTTTCGCTTACGAACTTCAGAAGAACAACAATCATAATGCAAATTGACTCAACAGAGTTTGTGGTCAACGGTGAAACAAAAGAATTGAGATTTGCACCATTTATTGAAAATGGCTCAACAATGGTACCTGTTCGTGCAATCTCTGAAGCATTTGGTGCCAAGGTTGAATATGATGGAAACACTAGAAGTATAGATATAATACTTGATGATATTCAGATACTGCTTCAGATTGGCGTTCCACATATGATCGTTAGGGGTGAAAAAGTAAAGCTTGCTGTTGCCCCAATGATCAAAAACTCATCGACATTCGTTCCATTAAGGGCAATATCGGAGGCATTCAACGGTGATGTAGACTGGGCTCCTGAAACAAAAGAAATCACAATCGAAAGGCTTTTTATACCACAATAAACAGCTCATCTTTTTCTTTTCCTAAAAAACACCCAGGCATAACCTGGGTGTTTTTTTATGTAAGAATTGACTAATCAGTTTGTTTGTATATTATATGTATCGACTATGAATCAGCCACGAATTTCCGAGATCAGAAGAATCGTTGACCAGGTTTCAGCATCTAATCCAGATATAATTGGGTGTGCCCTTGTATCAGAAGATGGTCTGCCTGTTTATTCTGTGATACCCCCAAATATCGAAGAAGACACAGTTTCTGCGATGTCAGCAACACTCTATGCCTTGGGCGAAAGAGTAATTTCTGATCTTATATCGGGTGATCTGAAACAGGTGTACATCAAAGGTGAAAAGGGCTACGTTGTAGTATCATCCGTTGGTGAACTTGGAGCGTTGACAGTTCTTGCAAAATCATCTGCAAAACTCGGTTTTGTTCTGATGATATTGAGACAAGTGGTCACCGAACTTGGCAAGTTAACTACTTAGTCAGACTATTACCATTCCCGAATATATTCAAAGTCCAATCCTATTGTCCTCCCTGAGAGCTTGCATATCGGTGGCATAATCCTTTTGAACTGAGTTCTCTTAACCATTTGTAACAGCCTATCAACCGTTTCTCTGTCACAACCTTTTTGGATTATCTCTTCTTTGCTCATTCTTCTATCAAACAACTGAAAAAGGATTTCGTCCATTTTTTGATATGTTATTCCAATTTCACCCTCATCAGTTTGCCCCTGCCAGAGGTCTGCTGATGGAGATTTTGAGATAATCTCATCTGGAACGCCGACGTATTTTGCAAGCGCACGTACCTGGGTTTTATACAAATCACCAATTGGATACATACCAGCAGCACTGTCACCATACCATGTTGTATAACCAATTAGAAATTCAGTTTTGTTTGATGTTCCCAAAACCATGTATCCATGTTTTTGGGATTGATCAAAAACAATCGACATTCGAAGTCTAGCCAGCAGATTACCGAGTCTGATTTTATTCATCTCCTCATGATACCCATCTGCCATTTCACTTATGTCGAATTCTCTTGTTCTTATTCCAAATTTGTCGGCCAATAGCAATGCATGCTCTTTTGACTCAGAACTGGACTTTCTATAGGGGAGGATTAATCCAAGTACATTTTCAGAACCAAGGACTGATGAGGCTAAAACTGCGACAATTGATGAATCAAGCCCACCAGACAATCCAAGAACTCCACCTTTTAATCCATATTTGTGGATATCTTCCTTGATAAAATTACATATCGTTTTTTTTGCAAGCTCAAGATTGAGTTCAATCATTTCTTCATAATCCTTTTAAGCTCTTTCAAGATAAGGTCATTTTTTCTCTCGCGCACAAAATCCAATGTTGCTCTGGATTTTCTCAGCTCATCCATATCGATCTCCACAATCTCCATTGATTCATCAAGAAGTGGGAGCTTTTTAATAATACTTCCAGATGGAGAGCAAATTGATGAGTTTCCGAGGAATGTGATTCCGTCCTCAAATCCAACCCTATTTACCGTAATAACCCATGCCTGATTTGAAGATGCGATACTTGATACTGCCCTATCCATTGAGTTTTCGATTCCAAAACCATTTTTTCCAAGATTTCTGGCTGGGATAGCAGAACTCACAACAAAAATACTTGCACCATCAACAGACAAAATATATGAATGCTCAGGATGCCAAATATCTCTGCAAATCATCATTCCAACTCGGCCAAACGGAGTATCAACCGCACCAATTGAATCACCCTCACCAAAGTATTTCAATTCCTCAAACATCCCATGTGTTGGGGGATGCACTTTTTTGTATGTATGCTGGAGTTTACCATCATAAAAGAATCCCATCGCAATATATGATACATAATCATCATCGAGGAGTGGAAAACTTGTTACTACCGCAATATCTTTTGAAGCATCTGCAAGCTCACTGATCTCGTCAGAATCCCTTCTTAAAGAAAGCTCAGATGCCAAATCTTTCAATGTATAGCCGCTTAGTGCAAGCTCAGGGAACACAACAATATCTGCACCTTTTTCTTTTGCTGAGCTTATCCATTCAATATGTTTTTTGATATTTTCGGATATGTTACCAAATATTGGCTGATACTGAGCAAGAGCAACCTTAAATCTACTTTTCATCAGTTAATCCTGTTTTTTTTATCCCTAGACCGAATAGGATTCCAAATCCATAGACTGAGATTATCTGCCCCAAACCAATTGTTCCAACAGCCATCAGGTACACGGGGAAACTGAAACCTTGAACAACTGAACTAAATCCATCAAACCCTTTCGGTATAGGATTTATTCCAAATAAAAATGGAACATATAGGGCAATTATAAGTGCATTTACAATAACCGGTGGTATGGCTGCAATCCATAGACTCTTCGTTTTTCTTAAATAGTAAGTCAAAATTGCCGCAGTAAGTGTTGCAAAAGTTCCAAGTATCCAATCAACAACACCTAACGGGGAACTGAGATTTGCAATAAAACATCCAATGGCAAGACCTGGAATTGCCTCAGGCCAAAAAAATGGTGTGATTGTTAAAATCTCAGCAAGTCTCAATTGGATTGGGCCGTAAGAAAAAACAGCAAACGGTAGGGTCAAAATTACATAGAGTGCAGCAATTGCTGCTCCTCTTACGATCATGATCACAGATTTACTGCGAAAAACGTTTCCTAATTCAGAATTACTTCTCATCATCTCTGAGGTTAATAGATGTTTTGATAATTACAATATCGAGTTATTTAGCTGCAATTTTCCAGAGTCCAAATGCTGCGATACTTTTTGAGTCGACTATCTCACCAGATAGAATCATTTTTTGAAAATCATCAATTGATACGATAATTGTTTCAACATCCTCGTCTTCATCTGGATCAGGCTCTGCTTGAGTTAAGTTTGTTGCCAAAAAGAAATTGTAAAGTTCACTGCTTATCCCAGGGGAAGCATATGCCTTACCGAGTGGACTAATTTCCCCCGCAATCATTCCCGTCTCCTCGTGAAGCTCCCGTACGGCCGCATGGATTGGCTCTTCACCGGGGTCGACTTTCCCTGCCGGGACTTCAAGCAAATCCCCACCAGTTGGTGCCCTGAACTGTTTTACGAGAACAATTTTATCTCCCTCAAATATTGGCAAAACAACAGCCGCCGAAAACTTTGTTTCAATAAATTCCCGTGTGATTATTCGATCATCCTTGTATTTACCTTTTACAAAATCAAAAATCAATCCCTCTTGAAGGAGTTTTTTTTCAATCTCTCTCATACTTGAATAACCACCGGCATAATGACAGGTCTTCTTCTCGTTTGGTCAAGAAGCACTTCACCAACCTTCTGTTTGATTCTGGCTTTCAATTTTGGAATCGTTTCCCCAGCTTCTTTCCAGTCTATAACGGATCTTTCAACCGCTTTTATTGCAGCATCAAGGGTTTCTGTTGATTCCTTCATATAAATAAAGCCAAGTGAGTTTATCTCAGGTTTGGCTAAAATCTCTTTGCTCAAGTTAGAAACTACAACGCTTATAGTCATAAACCCATCTCGTGAGAGACGTGATCTTTCTTTAAGAACCGCTGTGCCGATGTCACCCACTGATTTTCCATCAATGTAAACAGCGCTTGCTGAAACTTTTCGTTCGATCTTACCAGAGGTCTTTGTCAACTTGACCTGATCACCATTTTCGCACAAGAAGATGTTCTTTTCATCAACACCAACTTCCTGAGCAAGCTGCCTGTGAAACCATTGCTGTTTGTATTCACCATGCACTGGTATAAAATATTTCGGTTTAACAAGACCAAGCATAATTCGAAGTTCTTCCTGTGAAGCATGCCCCGAAACATGGACACCATCTTGGCTTCTATAAAAGACTGTTGCGCCAAGCTTCAGCAAAGACGAGACAGTTCTTGAAACGACAGTCTCATTTCCAGGAATTGGATCAGCAGAGATTAAGACATAATCGTCTTTTGCGATCTGCACACATTTGTGAGTCGAATTGGCGATTTTTGTTAACCCAGACATAGGCTCACCTTGTGTACCGGTTGTCATGATAACCAATTCCTCTGGTTTATATGACTTGAGCTGATCCTGATTGATAACCAGCTTCGGTGGCATATTGAAATATCCTAGTCTTGACGCAACCTTTATGGTTTCAATAATACCTCTTCCATCAAGCAACAGTTTTCTGCCCATCATCTCGGTTGTATCAACAACTTGCTGAAGTCTGTGAATATTTGTTGAGAAAGTTGCAACAATTATCCTACCAGGGGCCTTCCTGAAAATCCTATCAAGCGTTTTGCCAACCTCTGATTCTGAACCTGTATATCCCGGTTCATCGGCGTTTGTTGAGTCAGCCAACATACATAAAACACCCTTTGAACCAAGTTCACCAAACCGAGGAAGATCCATAGGATTACCATCAATAGGCTTCAAATCAATTTTAAAATCACCAGTATGCAGAACAATTCCCGAAGGGAGATGCAATGCGATCGCAGTTCCTTCAGGTATTGAGTGTGTAACCCTCACAAACTCAGTCCTTATACCTGCAATCTGGTAGTGTTTTCCAGCCTCAATCTGCATAAACTCAAGTGGTCTGAGACTTCCCGGCAAAACATCATCCGCAAGACCAAGGGTCAATTTTGTTCCATAAATTGGTACTTTTACTTTTTCTAAAACATATCTGAGTGCACCAATGTGATCTGCATGTCCATGAGTCAAAAGAACAGCTTTTATCTTTGAAGCGATTTTTTCAATATAACTCAAATCTGGAATAACCTTATCTACTCCAGGTAAATCAGCATCGGGAAATTTGAAACCTGCATCAATAATTACAGCTTTATCTTCCCATTCAACAACAGTCATATTCTTGCCTATTTCACCCAACCCTCCGAGTAAGGTGATAAGGACACCATTATCTTTTTTATTCTTCATATTATCCCAACTGTGAACTAAGCTTTTTTAGTTCCTTAAAATCATTTTTCATTGCCTCCAATAAGTCTGGAGACCTTTTGTGAAGATAGGCAGCAGGATGATACATCGGCAGGTATCTGATTCCTTCTTTTATTTGCAGCTTACCGTGAACGCCACCAATAGTAAAAGAGCTTCCTAGTAGAGTTTTCACCGACGGAGAACCCAAAGGAACAATAACCTTCGGCTTGATGGCAGAAATCTGAGCCATCAGATATGGTCTGCAAGCTTCGATCTCTTCTTTGGCCGGAACTCTATTTTGAGGAGGCCTGCATTTTGCAATGTTCGTAATGAATACATCCTCACGCTGCAAACTAATCATCGCCAAAAGTTTGTCGAGCAGTTTTCCGGCTTGCCCGATAAAGGGTCTTCCTTGCTTATCTTCATTTGCTCCCGGGGCTTCTCCAACGAACATAATCGCAGCGTTACAAGAGCCTTCTCCGGGAACAGCATTAATTCTATTTACGCACAAAGTGCATTTATCACAGGACAAAACCTGTTTTTTTATCTCGTTTAGAATCAATTCAGTTTGATCCATTTATACCTCTGGTTTCTGTTAAAAGCTTTCTGGGGTTATGCCAGTTGTTTTTTCGACATCCTTTCCAACAACAGAAACAGACAAATCATCTGGAATGGTTTTTAAGATATAATCATTTAAATCCTGCAACTCTATTGATTGAATATCCTCAAGCAACTTATCTATTGATGGCACTTCTCCAAGCAACAAACCCAGTTTACCATTCCTATGCATCATAGCCATATTCCCCTCAAGGGAAATCGCCGTTGAGCCTTTTATCATGCTTTTAGACCTAACAAGTTCGGATTCAGAAATTCCTTCAGTCCTAAACCTAGAAAGCTCTTCTCTCAAAGCCTCATCCATTTTTTGAAACTTATTCCTTGGAACAGAGCCGTGTACACCAATTAACCCAGCAAAGGTTAGGAGATTTGTAAAACCTGAAACAGAGTAAACCAGACCCTCTTTTTCTCTTAATCTCCTGAATAATCTTGAACTGTATGATCCTGAAAGAATTGAGTTGGCAACCAATGTTTTTTCAACATTTTCTCCTCCAAGGACAGGTCCTTTCCAAGCATACGTGAAGTATATCTGCTCGGAATCAAATTCTTTTGAATACTTCCTTGTAAGGAACTCTGGAGGGTCGACTCTGTTAGCTGAGGAGTCAACTTTATCAGGTTGAACTTCTATGCCCTTCTTTTGAAGCAAAGACCTAATCTCATCATCCTCAACTCCACCGCAAAAGGAAATCACTGCATCCATAGTCTGGTATTTCTTTTTATGAAATTCCTTGATCTCAGATGGGGTAATGTTTGAAATCACATCTTCCAAACCAAGTATGGGTCTACTTGCAGGATGGTCACCCCAGCAGGCACTAAATATCCCATTACTCGAGAGGTCATCGGGATTATCACGCATTGCAGCGATTTCAGAAAGAACAACTCCACGTTCCCTATCTATGTCATCCTTCTGAAGTTTTGGTGAAAAAACGATATCTACCAAAATATCAAGAATCTTATCAAGATCAGACTTCAGAACCTTAAAGTAAAATGAGGTGTGTTCGGTTGAAGTATATGCATTTACCTCACCACCTGTTGAATCAATTGCATCCGAAATTGCATCAACATCATATTTTGGGCTACCCTTGAAAACGAGATGTTCCAGAAAATGTGATAATCCGGCATCCTTATCACCCTCAATAACAGACCCAATGGGCAAAAACACACCACATGCAACTGACCTAAAATCAGGGATAGAATGTGTTATTACTCTCACTTACTCTCTCTTGTTGTTTGGTTTTTTATGGTTGTTTCTTTTGGGCCTACTTGAGTTATTATTATTCTTATGATGTTTTCCGTTATCTGAATTCTTTTTTCCAGAATCAGATCCAGATGAATCAATCAGTCCTTTTCTTGTAAGGGCAATTTTTCCCTGGTCATCGACCTTCTTGACCATGACCATCAACTCTTCACCAATCTGAATCTCGTCTTCTACTTTTTCGACTCTGTAGTTGGCGATCTCTGAGATATGAAGAAGCCCCTCTTTTCCACCTTTTCCAATATCAACAAATGCACCGAAATCCCTGATGCTTGTAACTTTGCCGAGATAGGTCTTTCCTTCTTTTACATCCTCAACTATCTCTTCAACAACACGTTTTGCATGGAGACCGGCTTCCATATTTGGAGCGGTTATAAAGACACTTCCATCCTGCTCAACGTCGAGTTTACACTCGGTATCCTCAATGATCTTTTTGATTGTTTTTCCACCCTGACCGATGATGTCTCTGATTTTGTCAGGATCAATCTTTACAACCAAAACTCTTGGAGCAGTTGCAGCAAGTTCAGCTCTCGGCATATCGATACAATCGTTCATTTTACCGAGAATAAAAAGTCTTGCCTTTTTGGCTTGTTCAAGAGCATTTGTGATAATCTCCATATTGATACCCTTGAGCTTGATGTCCATCTGGATTCCAGTGATACCATCTTTTGTTCCAGCCACTTTGAAATCCATATCACCAAGAGCATCCTCAACACCCTGAATGTCTGTGAGAATCTGGATATTATCATCTTTGGCAATCAAACCCATTGCGATTCCTGCAACAGGCTTCTTTATTGGAACACCAGCGTCCATCAAAGCAAGGGAGCTACCGCAAACTGAAGCCATCGATGAGGATCCATTACTTTCAAGAACATTTGAGAAAACCTGGATTGCATATGGGAACTCTTCCTCATCAGGAATCATTGGGACTAAAGCTCTTTCCGCAAGACTTCCATGTCCAATATCTCTTCTTGATGGTCCCCTCATCGGTCTAACCTCACCAACGCTAAATGGTGGGAATCTATAGTAATGCATGTAATGCTTGACTTCTTCAGCTGACAAGCTTTCAACTAGCTGTCCCTCACTCTTTGAACCAAGAACAGCAATTGATAAAACCTGAGTTTGACCTCTCAAAAAGATTCCTGATCCATGTGCGTTTGGGAGCATTCCAACTTCGATATCAATCTTTCTAATCTCATCAGTTGCTCTGCCATCAGGTCTAACACCCTTGTTGACAATCCTGTCTCGAACAAATTCTTTTAAAGATCGATCGAATGCGGAACTGAAAAATTCGAGCTCTTCCTCTGAAAACTCTGCTTCAACTTTCTCAAAAAGAATTTCTTTGAATTCTTCTTGGGCTCCTTCACGTTGAGCTTTGTTCGGATTAAAAAGATATTCATCACCCGACTTGAAAAGTTCCTCTTTTACAAAAGATTCAAGCTTTTCATTAATCTCAAGTTCTGGAACCTCAAGTTTTTGTTTGCCAGCAATCTTGCCAAGTTCGATCTGGGCATCAATCACGTCACCCCAGCTATCCCAAGCTGTTTTTAGGCCAGTTAAAAGCTGTTCTTCACTGATTTCATTTGAACCAGCTTCAACCATCATGATCGCATCTTTTGTGCCGACAACAACAAGGTCAAGATCTAGATCATCAAGCTCTTTTGATGGAGGATTGATTATATATTCACCATCTTTAAGCCCAATCCTGACAGCAGCCACAGGCCCATCAAATGGAGCAGGGGATAATGTTAGAGCAGTTGATGCTGCAATAATCCCAAGTATATCGGGGGAATTAATGCCATCTGATGATAAAACGCTGACAATGACCTGAACCTCGTTTTTAAAGCTTTTTGGAAACAGGGGTCTTACAGGTCTATCGATCATTCGCGCCCTGAGAATATCTTGATCGGTTGGTCTTCCGCCACGCTTGAAAAAGCCACCGGGGATTTTTCCCGCAGCAAACATATTTTCTGTGTAATCGATTACCAATGGGAAGAAGTCGATTCCCTCTCTTGGCTGATCGGCAACACAAGCTGTAGCCAAAACAACTGTTCCGCCACACTGAACAAGTGCTGCTCCACCCGCTTGATCGGCAACTTTGCCGATCTTTATTTCAATCTCTCGACCGGCAACAACAACCTTTGCTGTATGGCATTTTCGCCCAAGCTCCACACTTTCAGTAATTGTCATTATTTTCTAAGTCCGAGTGTTTCAATCAAACTCAAATATCTCTTCTCATCAACATTTCTAAGATATCTGAGAAGTTTATGTCTTTTTCCTACCATGTGAAGCAATCCTTTTCTGCTGATCTGGTCGTGATTGTTCTCTTTAAGATGAACTGCAAGGTTGTTGATTCTTGATGTCAAAATAGCAACCTGAACTTCTGGTGATCCTGTGTCGCCCTCATGGACTGCAAACTTCTTAATAATTTCCTGTTTTTCTTCTTTTGTGTACATTTTCATTTTCTCCTTTTAATTCCTCAAACTTCGCAACCGCCTGTACATTCGATGAAACGAAGTCTGGGTACCTGATGGATACTACCATAAACAACCCCCTATTCAAGGTGCATTTTGATTATTCGACAGTTGACTGGTAAATCTTTTTCTTTGATAATGTATCCCATGCCAAGAAAAAGAGTCGAGATATCTGGAGTAATCCTAGATCTTTGGAACACCCTCATTTATGACCTCCCTTCAATTGAATCACAAAGAAGAGAAGATAGAATTACGAGGCTTCACTCGACCATTTCAATGGCTGGTCACGTCGTAACAAGAAAAAACATTTCTTTCGCCTACGACGGTGTTGCTAGCATAATAAGGGAAAGAGCAAGAAAACACAGAGGAACTTCAATCAAAGAGCAAATTGGAGTTGTAAATGAAATACTTCGAATAAAAGTCTCCGGTCATACTCTTGCAAAAGAAATTGAAGCCTACACAAAATCAAATATCACAATCAAAAGTCCTGAAGTCCCAGGGGCAAGGAAACTTGTCGAAAGACTATCGAGACGTTACAGATTGGGTCTAATCTCAAACACCGAAAGAGCATCCGGAGAACAGATTCTCCAGGCATACCCAGAATTGCTCAGAAGAATCCCAGTCACATATTTTTCCGACCTGAGAGGATACAGAAAACCCCACAGAGAAACGTTTCTCAAAACTGCCTCAGAAATGGGTCTAGACCCAGAGCAATGCGTAATGATTGGTGATAACATCATGAAAGACTGTAAGGGGGCAGAGGCAGTAAACATGAAGGCAATACACTTTGCTGACCCAATAATCGGTACATCGTCCGACTATCCATTCCAGGTAACATCACTAACAGACGTTCCAACTCTAATCCAAAAATTAGCAATGATATGAAGATTCTTGTCGGCTTTTCGGGCGGCGTTGACTCTACTGCGTCTGTTGTGATGCTCCAAAAACAAGGACACGAGGTGGCCGCAGCAACTCTGCCGATATGTGGTGGAACTGATATTTCTAACGTTTCTGAAATCTGCGATATTCTTTCTATCAAACTTCATATTTTGAACTGTTCAGATATTTTCCAAAAAAACGTCATCGATTATTTCATCGAAGCAAATCTTTCAGGATTTACGCCAAACCCCTGTGTTGTCTGCAATGAGCATGTGAAATTCAGAGCAATATTTGATTTTGCAGTAAGTGGTGGTTTTGATAAAATCGCAACCGGCCACTATGCAAAAACCAAAGAAGCTTTTGGAAAAATAAGGGTTTGTAGGGGTGATGATTCAAAAAAAGACCAAAGCTACGTACTTTCCAGGGTTCCACATGAGATAATTGAAAAAACCATCTTTCCAATGTCTTCTATCACAAGAGCTGAAGCTGAAGCAATGGTTTTTGACCTACCAACCGCAAAAACAAGTCAGGATGCATGTTTTGCAACAGGAGACACAAGAGGATGGATCAGCAATAAGATTGGTCTGGGAACACCTGGAGACATGATAACAACTGATGGCAAAAAGGTTGGCACACACGATGGACTTCTTGCCTACACAATTGGTCAGAAAAAAGGATTAAGGCTTGGTGATGGGCCATGGTTTGTGCTGAAGCGAGACTTTGGCAACAACCAACTTATCATCGGCAGAAAAAATGATGTAATGATGACAAGCTTTAAAATCACTGATTTGAGGCTTGATGTCTTTGATGAGCTTTCAGTCATGACCAGGTACCGTTCAAAAGCTGTGCCCTGCAAAATTGATGGGAACACCGTTTTTTCTGATGAACCAATCTTTGCCCCAACCCCAGGACAATTTGCTGTTTTTTATGTAGGGGATGTTGTGGTTGGGAGTGGTGTGATTAGTGGCTAAATATCTTGTTCAATACTTTAAACAGATCAATAGATTTAAGTTCTTCCGAATATACAAAAATTATAACAAGTTTGAAGAGAGCTTCAAAACAATAAATGAATATTTTTACAACAATTCCGATTTCTTTTCTGTAATATTGAACTACATTTACTTCTACGATTCAATGCAATGCTTCAATTACTGGAATTGGATTGATGAATCATTAAGCAGAAACATGTTTCCTGAAAAAAACACTATATTTTATAGAACTCCTGAAAACATGGTTAACTGGGATTTAGAAGTGGGGAGATCATTTACAAACTTTCTACTCAGCTCGAGAAGTTATGTCTCATCACTTACAAAGAAAAAAACAAAAGATGGACAGAAGTTTAATGACCTTTTTAATGATATCGAAGAGAATGAGTTTGCCTTTTTTCTTTTTCGATTATTAAGAAACGGTTTTTCGCATATAAAAAGGCCTGAGCTTGATGTAAGATCAATGCATGGAAACGTTACCTCTAGTAGAAAGTTTAAGAGTAAATTTGAGCTCGTGATTTCTACTGAAGAATTCTTTAGACAAAACAAGGGTGCAATAAAAAAGAAGAAATATGAACAAAAGGATTTTGATTCTGAAATAGACATCCTCTTTTATTGTGACAGGTATTTCGATTTACTGATTGACATAAACAAAAAAGATAACGAAAGTAAAAATAAGAGTTTTGATTGGAGCAAAATAAAAGAAGCAACAAAACTACTATCAAGTAAAAAAATTGACGAAAAGTGTAGTAGTGTTTTTCTAGCAGATATTGATGAAAATACTCCATATGAAGTACATCGGTCTCTAACTATCGATGATTATAACATACTTGATATAATCACATCAGACTCCCTGAAAATGTGTAGATTATTGGTTCAAGATCTCAACAACAGAAGGTTATTTGAACCTGATATAACAAATTCACACATACTGTAATACGTTGGTTGACTATTCTGTACATACAGTGTACATTAACTGTACAGGAGATGTACAAAATATGAATTCAATTGGCATAATCGAAGAAGACACCATCACAAACACCAGGAAAAACCTGATAAAACTATCAAAAGAGATGGATGGGGTTTTAAAGGTCACAAGTAAAAATATTCCAGTTCTTGCAGTCCTTCCATGGGAAACTTTTGAATCACTCATGGAGACACTCGAGGTAATGTCTGATCCAGAATTGATGAAAATGATCAACAAATCAGAAAGAGACATCGAGATAGGGAACATCCTTGGGTGGGGAAAAGCAAAGGAAATCATTGCTGAATGAGCTGGCAAGTAATCACAACCGACACAGCATTCAGCAACCTGAAGCAAATTGAGAAGGAAAATAAGGCGGCTTTTTTTGGGATAAAGTTCGCTATTAACAAGCTGGAATCAAATCCACTTAAGATTGGTAAAGCTCTTTTGCATGAATTTGGAAACTATAGATGGATAAAGGATTCTGATTTCAAAATAGTCTACTGGATTGATAATGATAAAAAAATTGTCGTGGTTACAGCGATCCTCCACAAAGAAACCAAATAAAAAAGGCACCCTTTCGGGTGCCTCAATAGTTCAAGTTATATCTAATTATTATTAAATGAAGTCATACATCTCAAACTCGACTGGATGTGTAAGCCTTTCAAGTCTAATATGGTCTGCCATCTTGTCATCAATGAATTTTTCAATCATAACTTTGGTGAACACTCCGCCTTCAAGAAGGAAATCGTGGTCAGCGTTAAGTGCATCGAGTGCTTCTTTTAGTGATGCTGGGACATTTGTTTCTGGTTCCCATCCCTTTGGCATGTTTTCAAGCGGGCCAAATTTTCCTTCTGGGTTCATATCTTTTTTGACACCATCGAGTCCAGCCATAAGAACTGCTGAGAGCATGAGGTATGGGTTTGCAGTTGCATCACCAACACGATACTCAAGTCTTTTTTCTTCAGGTTTTGTTGCATATGCTGGGATTCTGAGAGCGGCATTTCTGTTTGCCATTCCGTAACAAACATTGCATGGTGCTTCGTATCCTCTTACAAGCCTCTTGTATGAGTTTGTTGATGGGTTTGAGATTGCTGCAAGCGCTGGTGCATGGTCAAGGATTCCAGCAAGGAAAGAGAGAGCAAGCTTGGAAAGACCCATATAACCATTTGCATCAGCAAACACATTTGGATTTCCGGATCCACCTACGAGTTTGTGATGGACATGCATGCCGTTTCCAGCCTCAGCATGGATTGGTTTTGGTAAAAAGGTTGCATGCATTCCAAATTCGTTTGCGACGTTTCTAATGATGTATTTGCCCCAAATAATGGAATCGGCAGCCTGCATCATTTCCTGGAGATTGAATTCAATTTCTTGCTGGCTTGGGCCACCAACCTCATGATGATGATATTTCACATCAAAACCAAGGTCTGTAAGCATTCTTGTTGCTATAACCCTGATGTCCATGTTTGTGTCATATGGAGGAACTGCGTGATAACCAAGCTTTTTTGGGAGTCTGTAGTTTGAGTAATACTCTTCGTCTTCCTGTCCCCAATAACCTTCTGACGAAACGATTTCATACATCTGAAGATGTGGCTCAGTACGAAGCTTAATGCCATCAAACACATGGAATTCGAGCTCTGGTGCCCAGACTGAATCCTCTGCAACACCGAGACCACGCATGTATTCACGCGCTTTTCTTAAAACTGCTCTTGGGTCTGATGCATATGGTTTTACATCTACACCAGCCTCAAAAACATCGCACAGAAATGAAACAGTTGGTTCATCAATACATGGATCAAGCTGAATTGTTTCTTCAAGGCATGGTCTTGCGATGAAGTCAGATTTTGATGTTTTTGCAAAACCAAAATTTGAACCATCAAATCCAAAACCAAACTCAAGACTATCTTCTGTGATTGCAGTTGTCGGAATCATCAAATGATGAAGTCTTCCGGCTGCATCAACAATCTTAAAATCAACCATCTCACAGCCGACTTCTTTAATCTGTTCAATTATTTTTTTGGTATTACTCATTGTTCTCTGATCTCCTCTGCTAATTCGTATGCCATTTTTAGTGCTCGAAGGTTGTTCTCTTTGAAGTCGGCTCTGAAAGCTTCAATAACTGCCTGTTCAAGGGATTTTCTTGTAACAATTTCTGTAAGTCCCACAAGAATGCCAAGGGTAACAATATTGATTGCAACCCCTCTACCAAGTTCTCTTATGAGTTCTACCCACATCGGGATACCAAAAGAGTATGGCCCCTTATCAGACGATTTTTCATCAGGAATCAAACTTGAATCAAAAACAATGAGTCCGTTTTCTGCGACATCATTTTTGTATTTTTTTAGTCCCTCATCTGTTAAAGAAATAAGGACATCAGGAATCACAAGTTTTGGGTAATGAATTGCACCTTTTCTAACAACAGTCTCACCCTTTGTAGCACCACCACGAGCTTCTGCGCCATAAACTTGAGATTGCAAAACATTGAGTCCATCATAGACACCCGCCTGGGCAAGGAGAACGGACGCTCTTATAAGTCCGTGTCCACCCGAGCCAGTAAATCTAATTGATTCGGCTTTTCTTCCACCAAAAAGATCGGCACTAATTTTTTTCCATGAAGGGTTCATTAGTTTCTAACCCCCCTTCTTGTAAGAAGAACACAAGCTTTGTAGTGATCCATAAATGTTGTTCTTGGTTTATCTCTAACAATTCCTCTTGCAAACTTACCTTCGCGTTCTTCCTCAGGCATTTCATTGAATTTATTGACTGGGACTAAGGATTCAGACTGCATCTTCACAAGTTTGGATGGGTCGCCAAGCTGATTGCTTCTTCCATAGTTTGTTGGGCATTGTGCAAAAATATCAATTGCCGAAAAACCTTCTCTTTGAAGAGACATTTTCATCATTTTTACAAGTTCTTTGAAGTAGAACGTGCTTGTCCTTGCGACAAAAGGAGCCCCAGCTCCAACCAACAAATCGGTAATACTGAATGGCTCTTCAACATGCCCACAAGGTGAGGTTGTTGTAAATGACCCAACGGGTGTTGTTGGGCTGAACTGTCCACCAGTCATTCCATAGATGTGGTTATTGACGATGAAAACATTCAAAGGCATATTTCTTCTTGCTGCATGAATCAAGTGATTTCCACCAATCGATGAAGAGTCCCCATCACCGGTAATAACAATAACCTTAAGGTTTGGGTTTGCAAGTTTGGCACCAATCGCAAATGGTATCGCTCTCCCATGAAGTGTATGCATTGAGTCAAAAATTGTATATGTTGCAATTCTTGATGAACATCCAATTCCACCCACAATCAAAATCTCAGTTGGATCGAGTTGAAGGTCTTCAATTGCAGTAAACATTGCATTCATAACAGTACCATTACCACATCCTGGACAGAATACATGTGGCAACTTGTCCTGTTTCATATATTTTAAAAGCTGTTCTCTCATAGGTTCACCACCACTTCTTTGAGTTCCTGTGGGGTTATCAGTTCACCATCCCACCTGTTCAATGGAATGATTCTCTTTTCATCACCAAACAATCTTTCAAGTTCACGAACCATCTGACCCATGTTGAGTTCAGGAAAGATAATATTCTTTGCATTCTTTAGTTTTTGCTTGAGTAATTCAGAATCAAATGGCCAAAGAGTTATGAGTCTGAGAGCACCGTATTCTGGATTGTTTTCATCAGCCAAAAACTGGTTAACAGATCTTGAGGTAACACCATATGAAACAAAGACAGTTTCGGCTTTTTCTAGATTTGTCTCTTCGATCTGAGTGATGTGATCCATATAAAGATCAATTTTATCCATCAATCTTTTCTGAAGAGAATACGCAACCTCTCTTGAGGTGTTCTGGAAACCTGTCTCATCATGATAAAGAGCTGTTACAACCGACCTGTACCCAGAGCCAAAAGATGCCTGATGTGGGACAAGGTTTTCATCAGCTTTATATGTGAGATACTGAGAGTGTCTGCCTGGTTGCTTTCTGGGTTCAATATACACATCTTCATCAAGATCAATCTCAACCTTTTCCCTCATATGTGCAACACCTTCGTCTGTAAGGAATATAACAGGTGTTCTGAATCTTTCGGCAAGATTAACAGCGTGAATCATGAGGTCGTAACACTCTCTGACTGAAGATGGACAAACAACGATTGATGGGTGATCGCCATGTGTTCCCCATCTTGCTTGCATAACGTCAGCTTGTGTTGGTTTAGTTGGAAGACCTGTTGATGGACCTCCTCGCATGACATCAACGATGACCAGTGGTGCCTCAACCATCTGTGCGTAACCTAGACCTTCCTGCATTAGAGAATAACCAGGCCCAGATGTAGCGGTAATTGGTTTTGCACCCGCAAGAGACGCACCGATTAGCGAAGTAATCGAAGCAATTTCATCTTCCATCTGAATGAAAACCCCACCTCTCTGTGGAAGTTCCCAAGACATCGACTCGGCTACTTCGGTTGAAGGTGTGATTGGGTAACCAGCGAAAAAATTTACACCGGCTTTACACGCACCCATGCTAATAGCATGAGCACCCTGCCAAAGATAAGATTTAGTCGCCATTTTTCGACACCTCCAATGCAAAATCAGGACAGATTTCTGTGCATCTTTTGCATCCAATACATTTGCTGCTATCCTCTACAACAACCTGTGCTCTTTCATTTGTGGTAAACACAGATTTTGGACAAATATGCAAACAAAGCATGCAGTTTTTACAAAACCTTCTAAACAATTCTACGGTAAACTTACCCATGATCTCCTCTATATCGCAATAGCTGTGAAATCAGATATTTTGAACATCCCGAGTAAAACCCAGGACAGGAAATTTTTCCTATTATTACGGATTTTTTCATCTTCTGCGTTTACAAGAATTTCTTCAAAATACTTATCTGCAGGTGCAACAAGCTCAAACAATATATCAAACTTGTTTTCAAAAGAATCAGCAACATCTATTCTTTCAAAGATTGATTTTGCAGAAGCTGCAAATTCTTTTTCGGTGCCATTTTCAAATAGCTCATTATCAAACTCAATTTTATCCCAATCTTTCAGGATATTCTTGAGTCGTTTTGCAGTCTCAACAATCCTTACGAATTCATCCTTTTGATATATTGCGGTAATTGCAATACATTTTCTTTCGGCATCTTTTATGTTTGAAATATTGTCAGAGATTGATGCTCTGACAACATCATACCTATGACCTTTATCTTTAAGGAGTTTCTCGAGTCTTGGTTTTATAAATGCGACAATATCTTCAAATGCGGTCTCTGATTTTTTGATTGAATAACCAAGACAAACATTAATCAATTCTTCAAAATTCTCATCTATTTCACCATCAACAAGAATTCTGATTATGTTTGTTGCAAATCTCCTGACACCCAGAGGGTCAGCAGAACCTTTTGGAATTGAACCAGCAGAAATAAGATTTACAAGAGAATCAGTTTTGTCAATAAGTGAGAGCATCAAACCAGTTTTTGTTTCTGGCAAAATATCAACTTCTGTTGCAGGCAAGTAGTGCTGAGATATCGCCTTTGAAATCTCTCCATTCTCACCATCAAGCGAGGCATAGAGTCCGCCGATTTCGCCTTGAAGCTCATCGTGTTCTCGGACAAGTGATGTTGCAAGATCGAGTTTTGAAAGGCTCGCGGATTTCACAAGGTCAACAATATTCTCATCTGAAAATTTGGAAAGGTCTGAGGCTATCTTAACGAGTCTTTCCGTTTTGTCTTGAATTGTTCCAAGACCTTTGATAAAAGCAATCCCAGAGAGAGAATCCCTGTAATCTTCAAGTTTTTTCTGTCTGTCTTTTTCAAAGAAGAATTTTGCATCAGAAAGTTTTCCAAGTAAAACTTTCATCTCACCAGCCATGGTAGTCTTTACAAGATTCTCGCCACCATTTATGGTGAGAGCAAACCTATTTGAAAGAGTTCCATCAGGTTTTTCAAACGGAATAAATCTAAGATCTGAAACAAGCACTGACCTTAAAACCAAGTCTGGTGTTGACTCGATATATTCCACTGGAAACTCGCCCGTAACAACAAATGGTCTTTCGACAATTCCAACCAGCTCATTCAAGAGCTTTTCATTTCTTTTGATTACAAGTCCAAGTTCTTTTGCCTGACCATTGGCTTTGTTGAATATGAAATCTTTTCTCTCTTGATACCCGGGAATAACACCCATTGATTCAAGGGTTTTTTCGTAATCATTCGCAGATTTGATTTCAATTTCGCAAGTTTTTTCTGGTCTTGGTGATTTTGTAAATCTACCTGATACAACTTTACCGAGTTTTACTGGAAGGACTTCCGAGTCTTTGAGGGCAACAATCCACCTTATTGGTCTAACCCATGAAACACCAGTTTCATCCCACTTCATTGAGTGTGGATGAGGGAAAGAAAGAATTATTTTTGGAAGTTCCTCGGAGACAACATCAGCAAGCTTTACACCTGGTACAATGATGTTTGCAACGGCATTTTCGTTTTTTCCAAACATCTTGTAGGAAACATCATCAATTGTGATTCCTGATTTATTCAAAAAACCTTCCAGGGCTTTGCTTGGGTTTCCATCTTTATCAAAACAAATCTTTTTTGGTGGCCCCTTAAGTTCTTTCTCGGTATCTGGTCCTTGGTCAGAAACATCTGTGATAAATAGACCAAGTCTTCTTGGAGTTGCATATTCTTTGATACTTGAAAAAGTCAAACCCGATTCATTCAATATTTTTTCAAAACTGCCCCTGATATGGGATATTGCTTTTTTAATCTGGTTTGCTGGAAGTTCTTCTGTCCCGATTTCGATAAGGAGATTACTCATCTTTCGCCTCCCTCTCAACATAAAGCCTTGCACATCTGCTTGTCATATCTCTCACACGTTTAATCATGATGGCTCTTTCAGAAACAGAGACAGCTCCTCTTGCATCAAGCATGTTGAAAAAATGTGAACACTTCAAAGCAAACTCATATGACGGAATAATCAATCCCTCATCAGCACATCTTCCAGCTTCTTTTTCACAGATGTCAAAAAGGGTTCGAAGAGATGGGATATCTGCAACATCAAAGGCATATCTGCAGAGCTCATACTCTTCTTTTTTCCTCAAATCTCCATATGTGACATTATCATTCCACTTGAGATCAAACCCATTTTCGATTCCCTCAGAATACATTGTCAATCTTTCGATACCGTATGTAATCTCTACAGCCGGTATTTCAAGTTGGATTCCACCAACCTGTTGGAAATATGTAAACTGGGTTACCTCTTGACCATCCATCCAAACTTCCCAACCAACACCACCTGCACCAAGGGTTGGAGATTCCCAGTTGTCTTCAATGAATCGCATATCATGTTCTTCATAGTTGATTCCAAAAACCTTGAGAGATTCAAGATATAAATCCTGAATGTTTTCTGGCGGAGGTTTCAAAATCACTTGGAATTGATGGTGGATATAGAATCTGTAAGGGTTGTCACCATATCTACCATCCGCTGGTCTTCTTGATGGTTGAACATACCCAACCTTCCAAGTTGTGGGATGAAGAGCTCCAAAAAAACTTTTGGGAACCATTGTTCCTGCACCAACTTCAATATCAAATGGTTCTGAGATGAGACAACCCTGGTTGCTCCAATATTGTTTTAGAGCAAGAATAGTTTTTTCAATATTCATGCCTGGTACCTCACAGGAGAGATGATGATAAAACTTTTAATAAAACCGATAACTTTTAATGAGGAACCCCTAAGTGGGGGTTTATCATGGTCTTCTTTAGAAACTTTCATGTTCCTCTCTTTTTGTTTTACCCAGAGCAAAAGCGAACGCAGAAATCAGCCAAAAGCTAATCACTAGCGGCGTTATCTGCCATAAATTCTCTGCAACCAGGTGAATCATAAACGCAACCATACCACCGATAAGCCCAGCTACAAGTAAACGATCGGAAGATATTGCATTTTTTAGACCTTTGAATGCTTCTCTGATGTTAGAAACCAGCATAAACAGGAACATTCCAAAACCTGCTAAACCATAACTAGAAAGAGTCAGCAAATAGTAGTTGTCAACGTATAATCCGCCAAATGCCTGTATTCCATATGCAACTGCTCCACCAAAACCACCTGGACCTATACCAAAAAACGGATGTTTCTTGAATATCTCCATTGCAGTACTCCATCTGAATCCTCGTCCATATGTGACATTTCTCCAGGCAAAATCCTCAGAAAACATGCTAATGAATCTTTCTTTTAACCCAGGAAGTAAAATAATTAACCCAACGACCATAATGGACATAACCCAAATCCACCATCTTTTGCCTGCAGCAATCGCAAGTACTACAAGACCAACGGCAAGACCGATCCACGCAGCCCTATTGAGCGTAGCATAGAGTCCAAGAATAAGTGCGAAGAACATCCCAGCCCAAATGATTTTAGCCCAGAATCTTTTAACCTTAAGGGTCATGGCAACAGCAGGTGGAACAAGTAATGCTAAAAAACCAGCTGTTGCATTCGGGCTTCCCGTGAAACTAGTTGCCCTTGTGACATTTACAATCTCTTCAACATCAAGCCATTCTTGAGGTGTAAACATTCCCGTCATCTTCTGGTAAACAGCATAGAGAGCTGCTATTACTCCACAAAGAATAAGTGTCGAAATCAAATGGAGAATTGTTTTTCTATCAAAATTAGCATTCACAATCACAAAATAGATAATTGCTCCCTGAATCACAGACCTAATAGCAGTTACGATATGACCATAGGGTAGAGTTGATGTGAATCCTGAAATCAACGCAACAACAAAAAATCCTGCAACACCCCACCAGAGTCCTGTAGGATTAAAGTCAATTCTTTCTTCTTTTGCAAATCTCCAGATAAGTGAAACGATGGCAAGAATGAAAAACAGCTCATCCCATAATCCGCCAAGTCCACCCATTGACCTGAAAAAACTGTCAGCAATGACAGCAAAAGTAAGAACCGAGATTCCGATTTCAAGTTTCCACATGACAACTGCAAAAACCGTTGTTGCTCCTACAAGACCAACAACAATGAAGGTATCAAAAAAAGCAAGAAGCACTGCAAGCAAAATTCCTGCAGCAACAAGCACCAATCCAATCCATTCTTTCTTAAACATCAGTCATCAATCTCCTGAAGGCGTTTAAGAAACCAGCTTCCTTCGACCAATTCTTTGTATGGAGCTCTGATAAACATTATCAATACAGAAACAATGAAACAAACCACAAGGAAGAGTATTTCTTGTTTCGACCCACCAATAATGGTCATCTTTAAAACACCATATGTCCCAAAAAATCCGGCGCAAAAAATTCCAACAGCTGAAAATGGAGATTCGTGAGCAAACTCTGACACTTTCTTTATTGCAGTTACAAAAAAAGATTTTTGGAATGAAGAATCACGTCCAAAGAGAATTCTTAGGAATCCAAGAAACTTACACCAAAGAGAATAAACAATTCCGCCCAAAAAACCCTTTCTTGCGGCAACTGGTTTCCAACCGAGCTCTTCTCCAGTAATCCAGGAAACAGCAACACTTCCAGATACAATTCCATCCCAAACCTTCATTATCTTGTTAAGGATTTTTGCAGAAACAGAATCATTTACATAATCCCAAAAAGCTTTAAGAAGTCTATATAAAACGCTTCCCTTCCACCAATTATTGCTCATCAGAAAAATACTCCTGTCCAAGGTTTTTTAATTCATTCAGATTCGGAAGAATAACGCTCATATTGAAATCAACTTTTTGACCATTTTTATAGTAGAACGATGGGACATATCCTGGTTTTCCAGAAAATGCAACATCTTTTATAGATTCAGTATCAACATGTCTGAGAATCTCAGCAAAAGTATATATCTCTTCCATAGGAATATCTGTCTGGATATTTTCCATAACAACACCAACTGCAGTTGGTATCTTTCCCCAGTTTGATGGTTTTGTCATCTCTTTGATTATTGCTTTTACAAACTTTGTTTGTCTCGCACTTCTTCCTTTAACTTCGCCTTCCCAGGCAGCCCAATCAGCGTATTTGTCACTTCTAAAACGAACATATTGGAGTGCCATTGACCCATTCAGATGGTGAAAACCACTGGGAAGATCAATTAGATACCCGTCTACACTATCCTTGTAGTGCATCTCATTTTCGATATAGAAATCAATCCCACCAATCGAGTCAATAACATCAATAAATCCATTGAAATTGATTTTCACAAAGCCATGTACTTTTATACCAAGTAGCTCTTCAATGGTCTCAAGCAACATATCTGTTCCATATTTTGAATTGACTGCAGGATTGTTTATTGCGTTAATCTTTATTCTGTCATCAGGTCTAAAACCAGCAGGAGCAACATAGGAATCCCTTGGAATCGTCATCATATTCATGGTGTATTCTTTTGGGTCAAGTGAAACAATCTTGATGCTGTCAGCTCTTGCCGGCTCTTGAAGTGTTGGGGCATCGATTGCCAACAATACCAGGTTCATCCTTTCATTAATGTTGAATGGTTCTGACCTGCTGATATATTCTGTCACCTTCGTGGCAAGCAATGTATTCCAGATTATGTTTGTGGCATAAACAACTCCAACAAAAAGAAACATGATAAGAAAGATAATAACAATTGGAATTATCGATTTTCTCTTTCTTTTTTTTAGCTTTGTTCTTGTCATGCCGAATTTCTTCTTCTAAAACTTCCAAGCATCTCTGTGAATTCTTTTCTGTTAATCAAATACATCGAACCAATATAAACCAAAACACCAATAACAATCACGAATGTTAGAGCAACAATACGACCAGTATTTGAGTCCATGTTAACCAATAAATATGCTCTTTGGTGAAGGAAGAAAACCACACCACCCATAGCTAACGATGAAATTGTTATCTTTATCATCGATATTAAAAGCGACGTAAGTCCAAAGTTTCCGATCTTTTTCCGAACCATAACACCTTGAAGCAAAACACTCAAAAATGCAGCTAGAACCGTTCCAATTGCTACACCTATGATACCCCATCTAATAAAGAAATACTCAAGCCCAATAAAGCATGGTAGAACAATACTTGCTATCCAAACAGGAGTTTTCACATCTCCAAGCGAATAAAAAACCTTCAAAAATACCTGAGTAAAAGACCAAGGTAAGAGTCCGACAGCAAAAATTGCAAGTGGAGGCACCATTTTCATTATAGACTCATAGTTTGCTGCTCCTCTCATAAACAAGGTAATAGAAATAGGCTCAGCAAGAACAAGTATTCCTATTCCTGCAGGGATGATAATATAGGAGATCATCTTTAATCCCCACAAGATATTCTGTTTCAAAGCATCTGGTTGATTCTTTGCAACAGACTCAGCAAACTGTGGAAAGATAATTGCGGAGATAGTCATAACAAATATAGAAAGTGGAAGTTGGCTGACCCTCCATGCAGTACTATACGCAGATACTGCGCCAATGGTTGTACTCAACAAGTATTTTTCAAAGAAAAATCGAATATGATTAATGCTAGATGTTAAAATGACTGGGATAATGAGAGACCCAATTCCAATCAAAGCAGGATGTCGCATATCAAAATTGAGATCTAGCTTAAGGTTTTTTCCAAGTATTCCTGGGAATTGAACAATCAGCTGGAAGATCGATCCAACTAAAAAACCCCATGCCAATGAATCAATACCTAATGATCCCTTAAAAAGGAAAAATGAAGCCACAATAGCCACATTGACAAAAAGTCCGCCAATCGCGGGAAGGACAAATCTTTGAAATGAATGATGAATTGCAGTAAGTAATCCCGACCAAGCAGAAAGTAAAAATGTCGGCATCATAATCCTGAATAACCTAACTGCAATGGTTATCGTCTCAGGTGGAGTATCTGGTCTTGTCAGAAGCAAAATAATCGGTTTCGCAAAAATTATACCAAGCAACACTATTATTGAGAAACCAATTGAAACAATATTTATCAAAACCCCAATTAGCCTGGATAGAGCTTTATATTCAGACTTAATTACGTATTTCGTAAAGATTGGAATAAAAACTATCGAAAGAATTCCCGCCGTTAGAAGGATTGTAAGGGTCATTGGAACTGAAGAAGCAATATTCCAAGCATCCAAAGCATTCTTGAATCCAAAATGAGGTACAATAAGCGTAACTCTTACAAATCCCAGAATTCTTGCTCCTGCAAGAACTATCGAAACAACTCCAATATCCTGGAGGAGTTTTCTGGTATTCATATTATCTCTCCAATTGGGTCATTGAAACACACAGACACCTAAGGTGTGCCCCAAGCATACTTCCTTCTTGGACAAAATCGTATTCTATTCTTGATCCAACAAGAACATTTTGGGTATTGTACTTCAGCCTTGCACCTTTCGGAGAGTTCACAATAAGTTCAATATCCATATCTTTAAGCTTTGGTTGAACACTGTCTTCAACAACTATCTGTGCGGTTGAGCCTTCAATTGTTCCCTGTGGAGTTCGGACATAAACCATTGCATCTTTTAATACTGGTTCTGAGTCAACATTGCCAATAATTTTTCCAGAACGTTCAACAAGCTTGTAACCGGCCTTTATTGAGTCAACCATTTCAGGATGAACATTTTCGGCTCTCAAAACAACTCGGTATCTATCTCCAGCTTCTTCAGGACCAAAGTATCTTGAATAAACCTTCGAACCTGCCCAATAGAGCCCAAAAATAATCACAAGAATTACAACCAGGTCGATAATGTTCAGCTTTCCAAACAATCTTCCTTTTTTGTCGATAAACACCATATCCTAACCTCCACAGTCAAACTGAAAGTTTCCATCTTCTTCAGAAACAGAAACCGTGTCTCCTTCTCTAACTTCGTTTCTTAAAATCATCTCAGAGAGAGGATTCTCAATTCTGTTTTGAATGACTCGTTTTAATGGTCTTGCACCATACACAACAGAATACCCAAGTTCAGCAAGCAAAAGCTTTGCATCATCGGTTATTTCTAGCTGTATTTTTCTTTCATGTAGTTTCTTACTAAGTTGATCAATTTGCAATGAAACAATTTCTTTCAGCTCATTTTTTGAAAGATGTGTAAAAACAATGATCTCATCAAGTCTATTGACAAATTCGGGTCTGAAATGAGATTTAACTGAATCCATATAGGTTGATTTCATTGTTTCATAATCATCATCTGAAGAAACTAGATTTGAACCAAGATTACTTGTTAAGATGATTATTGTATTTCTAAAATCAATTGTCCTTCCTTGCCCATCTGTCAACCTACCGTCATCAAGAAGCTGAAGGAACACATTAAAAATCTCGGCATGAGCTTTTTCTACCTCATCAAAAAGGATCACCTGGTAAGGTTTTTTCCTCACAACTTCTGTAAGTTGCCCTCCCTGTTCATAACCAACATATCCAGGAGGCGCACCAATCAATCTTGAAACAGTATGTTTTTCTTGATATTCAGACATGTCGATTCGAGTCATCGCCGATTCATCATCAAAAAGAAGTTCTGCTAAACTCTTTGCAAGTTCAGTTTTTCCGACACCTGTTGGGCCAAGAAAAAGGAATGAGCCAATTGGTTTGTTGGGATCAGAAAGTCCTGCTCGCGATCTCCTGATTGATTGAGAAACAGCAATAACCGCCTCATCCTGCCCTATGACTCTCTGATGAAGTCTCCTCTCAAGTTTCAGAAGTTTTTCCTGCTGACTTTCTGTCATTGATGAAACTGGAATTCCCGTCCATCTTGAAACGGTTTTTGCAATCACATCAGCATCAACAACCTCTGAAACACTTACCTCCCTTTGAATATGAGAGTCAAGCTCAAGATACTCTTTTCTTTTTTCCTCATACTGAGCAATACACTTTGCTGATTTTTCATTATCGCCAGAGGATGCGGAAGCTTTTGCCTCACGCTCAAGTCTATC
Organism: Caldisericia bacterium; assembly: GCA_963674785.1. Taxonomy (GTDB): domain Bacteria; phylum Caldisericota; class Caldisericia; order JAAYUI01; family JAAYUI01; genus JAXGMQ01. The sequence goes on along the minus strand of OY771555.1, from coordinate 1,590,560 downwards.
CATCTCCTTTTTGAGAGAGTCAAGCTCGAGTGACGGTTGAGACTCCTTTGCTACCCTTATTTTTGCTGACGACTCATCAATCAAGTCAATCGCTTTGTCAGGCAAAAACCTATTCGTTATATATCTCGCAGAAAGCTTTGCGGCTGCTTCAAGTGCTGAATCTGTAATTTTTACTTCATGATGAGACTCATATTTGTCACGAAGACCCTTAAGAATTTCAATTGTTTCGGAAACTGTTGGCTCTGGAGTCATCACGGGTTGAAATCTTCTCTCAAGGGCGGAATCTTTTTCAATATACTTGGTGTACTCATCAGTTGTTGTTGCACCGATGCAATGGAGTTCTCCTCTTGCAAGAGCGGGTTTAAGAAGATTTGAGGCATCCATAGCACCTTCGCCTGCACCTGCTCCCATCACAAGATGAAGCTCATCAATGAAAAGGATTATTTTCCCTGAGGAGGCTTTCACCTCGTCAATAACAGCCTTGAGACGTTCCTCAAACTCTCCTCTAAACTTTGTCCCCGCAACAAGAGCACCCATATCAAGTGAGTAGATCTGAATGTTACGCATGGAAACGGGAACTTTCCCATCAATAATCCTTTGGGCGATACCTTCAACAATCGCTGTTTTTCCAACACCTGCTTCACCAATCAAAACAGGATTATTCTTTGTTCTCCTCGATAAAACCTCAAGACATCTTTCAATCTCATTTTTCCTGCCAATTACAGGGTCAAGTTTACCCTTCTTTGCTTTCTCTGTGAGATTTATCGCATATTTTCCAAGAGCAGAATCCTTTCCGCCTGGAGCTTTCGAATCCCCTCCCCTGATAGTTGCAATTACTTGGAGAATTTTTTCTTTATCAATTCCATTTGATTCAAGAATTCTACCAATGTCTCTTGTATCTTGTGTCATAGCAATCAGAATATGTTCTGGTGCAACATACTCATCCCCAAGAGAATCCGCTTCTTTTTCTGCAGAATCAAACATAGATTTTGCTCGAGGGGTTATATATACCTGATCAGATGATGATCCGTATGATTTTGAGGTTTTTGCGAGTATTTTTTCGATCGAATTTAAAATCTGTTTCCAACCAGCACCAAGCTCCGAGATGATGTCTCTTACAACTCCATCTCGTTCGAGCATCGCAACCATAACATGCTCGGAGTCTAGCTCTCGATTACCATACCTATTCAATACTTGATGGGAATCACTCAGAATCTCCCTTGATTCATCAGTGTATCTTTCAAACTTCATAGAAAACCTCCTTTTTTTCTATTTATACCAATTAAATCTCATAAACCCGATATGTGTCAAGTGGTTCATTTTTCATTGGTCTTTTTTTCTTCTTGCCAGTCAACCCTCCAAGGAATAATTGTACAAGGCAACCAAGAATAATAAATACAGAATAAACTCTTATGAAATCGAAAATAAATACATATTGCCACATACTTCCGTATATTGTTGCATGGATTAATCCCCACAAAATCCCAACTACAATCCCAAAAAAACCAATAATACCAAGAAGTCTTAGTCCAAAAATTGCACATAGTGCTGGGAAGAAACCCAGCACTATGAAGATTATTAGTACTACGTTTGGTAACGGAACCACAAAAAACAACTCAACCAACCAAATCACAAACCAGCAAAGAATGGTTGATATTAAACCCAGTATCAACCAGGCAAAAATTGGACTACTCGGTTTTTTCACAAATCTCCTGTGTCAACATCTCTTTCAGTTCTGATACAGATTTGACACCCAAGTCACCCTTTCCATGTCTTCTAACAGAAACCTGTCCGGCCTCCGCCTCACGTCTTCCAATAACCAAGACATAAGGAATCTTTGCTAGTTCTGCTTTTCTGATTTTTGCCTGCATTCGGTCTGAACCAAGATCAATCTCTGCTCTGATTCCAGCTTCTTTAAGTTCATCTACAAGCTTTGTTCCATAATCATTTACATCATCAGTAATTGGAATTACTACAGCCTGTTGTGGGGCAAGCCAAAGTGGGAATGCACCAGCATAATGCTCAATCAAACAACCGATGAATCTTTCAAGTGAACCAAGGAGTGCACGGTGAACAATATATGGTCGGTGTTCAGCTCCATCTTCACCAATATAGTTCAAGTCAAACCTCTCAGGAAGGTTGAAATCAAACTGACAAGTTGAGGTCTGCCATGGTCTTCCAAGTGCATCAATAATCTTAATGTCAATCTTTGGACCATAGAATGCACCGCCACCGTGGTCATACTCATATTTCAAATTCATGGATTCAAGAGCAATCTTTAATACCTCTTCGGCTCTATCCCATCTTTCAATTTCACCAACAAATTTTTCTTCAGGGCGAGTTGAAAGATAAACCTGATATTCCTTGAAACCAAAGGTCTCTAGAAGCTCAATTGCAAATCTGACTACTTCTTTGACCTCTTCCTCAAGCTGTTCTGGAGTACAAAAGATATGACCATCATCAACGGAGAACCCACGAACTCTCAGTAAACCATGAAGAGTGCCAGAACGCTCGAACCTGTAAACAGTTCCAAGCTCTGCAATCCTGTACGGAAGCTCTCTGTAACTTCTTTTTTTAGAAAGATATGCAACCATATGGAATGGGCAATTCATTGGTTTTACATAGTAGTCAACATTTTCCAAATCCATTGATGGATACATACCCTCTTTGTAGAAATCCAGATGCCCAGAAGTCTTCCAAAGGTCAGCTTTTCCAATGTGTGGTGTGTAAACCAATTGATAACCACGTTTTCTATGCTGCTCTCTCCAAAGATCTTCGACGGTTGATCTTAAGATTGCACCGTTTGGAAGCCATACAACAAGTCCTCCACCAACCGATTCATCAATTGCGAAAAGCTCGAGACTCTTTCCAAGAATTCTGTGATCACGTTTTGCAATCTCTTCAAGTTTTTTAATGTGTGCTTCAAGCTCTTCTGCGGTTGGATAACTCGTTCCATAGATTCTGGTGAGCATCTCACGCTTTTCATCACCACGCCAATAAGCGCCAGCAATACTTGTAAGTTTGAAGTGTTTCAGATAACCGCTGTTTGGTACGTGTGGACCTCTGCAAAGGTCAAGGAAGTCTCCAAGCTTGTAAAGAGTAACCGTTTCATCTTCCATGCCTTCAAGAAGCTCAACTTTGAATCTGTCCCCGCGACCTTCAAAGAGCTTGATTGCATCAAGTCTACTGATTTCCTCACGCTCAAATTTGACCCTCTCCTTCACAATCTTTTTCATCTGTTTTTCGATTTTTGAAAGGTCTTCCTCGATTATGGGATTTTTAAGTTCAAGGTCATAATAAAATCCATCTTTGATTGCAGGACCAATTGCAAACTTTGTATCAGGGAAAAGTTTCAATATTGCATATGCAAGCAAATGAGCTGATGAATGAAGAAAAATCTCTCTTCCTGCTTCATCTTCGTGGGTTATAGTTTCAATTTGGCAATCTGTACATACTTCTGTTGAAAGATCAACAAGTTTATCTCCTATTTTAGCAGCAAGGATAGTGTTTACAGGGGCATCTGCTGCTTTCAAAATCTGGAAAATATTCGACCCAGATTCGATTTCAATCACTTTGTCATTAACTTTAATTTCCATCATATCCTCCAATTCATGACTGAAGTATACAGATATTCAGGAATTTGTGAAGTTAATAAATCCTTACATTGTCAATCAGAAGATGGAAGTTGTGACCAAGGAACTTTGAAGCCTCTCTGACGACCCTTGTTCGACCCGCGAAAATATCGAGGTAATCGGCAGAACCTGCAAAATCAGAGTCAAGATTGACGCTCAAAACAACGTCGCTATTTTCTACATAAAGTTTGCTGGATAACACCGCATAATTCACCCGATCATGAATATCGTTTTTGATTCTTTCAAGGTTTGATGTGTCCCTAACCCTTGAGCGTCTGACATCTGACTTATCAGCAATCAATACAACCGCCGAAATCTTTGATGTAATAACCGGCTCCAGATCATCGTGGTTTGCAATTGCGGATAGAATCAACGATAACTCTTTTGGTTCAACGCCAAGTCTAAGTAGATGTGGCGTAGCAAGTGATGCACCAATTTGACCGTGATCTCTTCTACCAGCAAGGTTTCCAATATCATGAAGGAACGCCGCAACCTGAGTTACCTCTGAAGAATGTTTATCGAAACCAAAACTATTGCAAAGGTATTGTGCAATCTTTGAAACTGTCGTTGCATGCACCAACCCATGCTCAGTGTATCCAATTGTTTTTGTCGTGGTGTCAGACTCTTTCAATAGCTCCAAAACATATGGATCATTTTTTACATCAGTCAGTTTGATCATTTTCTATCTCTCTGCTCTCCCACTCAGTTCTGAATTCACTAAATCTATTACCAATTATCGCTTCCCTTGCTCCCTCAACCAACTTCTTCAAATAGTGAAGGTTATGGATACTTGCAAGCGTAGCCGCCAACATCTCTTTTGCTTTAAAGAGATGCCTGATGTATGCCTTTGTGTAATTTCTGCAGGTATAACATGTGCAACCTTCTTCAATTGGTGTGAAGTCTTTTGCAAATTTTGATCTTGAAATATTGATTGTTCCGGCCTTCGTCATAACTGCACGATTACGCGCAAGACGCGTTGGAAGCACACAATCAAACATATCAATTCCATTTGCAATCGCTTGAAGTATTCCTTTGGTATCACCAATGCCCATCAAATAGTGGGCTTTCTCTTCAGGTAATCTTGGCATCACAACAGAAAGGATTTCTCCAGCTTCCTCTATTGGCTCACCAACCGAAAGTGAACCAACTGCTACTCCATCAAAATCCATCTCTGAAATTGCATCAGCAGATTTCTTCCTGTCATCAAGATCAAACCCTCCCTGCACAATTCCAAACATTAGCTGAGTGTCGAGTGTTCTTGCGTTAAGACATCTTTTCGCCCATCTGTGAGTTATCTCCATTGATTTTCTGGAATCAGCAAGAGAGATATTGTAAGGAGTGCAAACATCCAAAACCATCGCAATATCAGAGCCAAGTTTCTCTTGAATAAGTATAGCTTTTTCGGGTGTCAAAAAGTGCTTTGATCCGTCAAGGAAAGACTTGAACTCGACTCCATCATCTGAGATTTTCCTCAAATCCTGTTGGCTCATAACCTGGAATCCACCCGAATCCGTAAGGATTGAGTGTTTCCAATTCATGAACTTGTGAAGTCCACCAGCTTCAGCAACTATATCTTCTCCTGGCTGAAGCATAAGATGGTAAGTATTACCAAGGATTAGTTTGTATCCAATCTCTTCAACTGATTCTGGAGTTAGAGCTTTGACTGTTGCTTGAGTACCAACTGGCATAAAAGCAGGAGTATCGACCTCCCCATGATGGGTTTTCAATACTCCTGCTCTTGCTTTGCCTGATTTTGAGATTATTTCAAATGGGTTCACTTACCTTTGAGTCTTTCGTCAATGAGTTTGTAAACTTCTTCTTTTGATAGATTGGTTCTTGCAACACCTGTCTTGAATGCTGCATCAACAACAGCTTTACCAACAGCCTGAGCAACACCTTTTCTAAACGGTTCAACAATGATGTTTTCTGGATTCATTTCGCTTTCAGGGAGAAGATTTGCGATAGCAAGTGCTGCTGCCATCTTCATCTCTTCATTGACAACTGAGGCTCTTGAATCAAGAGTTCCTCTCATGATTCCTGGAAATGCGCAGAGATTATTTATCTGGTTCGGAAGATCAGAACGTCCTGTGCCGACAATCATCGCACCATTTGCTTTTGCAATATCTGGGTCAATGTCGGGGTCTGGATTTGATAATGGAAACACGATTGGGTCTTTTGCCATATTTGCAATATCAGCACCCTCAATAAGCCCTGGACATGCAACACCTATGAATACATCAGCACCCTTCATACAATCCTTAAGGCTTCCCTTACAATTATCCTTATTTGAAATCTTTGCAAGTTGCTCTTTATAAGGAAGCATATGGCTCTGTCTTCCTTCGTAAACAGCTCCTGCTCTATCGCAAAGAATTACATCACCAACACCGGCAGAGATCATAAGTTTCGCAATTGCAGAACCTGATGCACCAGCACCCGATACAACAACTCTCTGATCTTCAATCTTTCTACCGGTAAGCTTTAAAGCATTGATCAGTCCAGCCAAAGCAACGACTGCTGTTCCATGTTGGTCATCATGGAAAACTGGAATTGAAAGCTCTTCAATCAGTCTTTCTTCAACCTCAAAACATCTTGGTACTGAAATATCCTCAAGATTAATTCCGCCAAGCATCGGCTCAATAGCTTTTACTGCGGCAACAAATTCATCAACAGATTTGACATTAACAGGAAGCGGAAACGCATCAATTCCACCAAACTCAACAAAAAGTGCTGCTTTCCCTTCCATTACAGGGATTGAAGCCTCTGGTCCGATATTACCGAGTCCCAAAACTCTGCTACCATCGGTGACAACTGCCAGAGTATTTCCCTTGATTGTGTAATCATAGACTGTTTCAGGCTTTTTTCTAATCACCCTACAAGGTTCTGCAACACCGGGTGTGTACCAAACTGAAAGCGCATGTTTATTTCTAAGATCAGCTTTGACTGCAACTTCAATTTTTCCAACATACTCTTTGTGGAGGTTTAATGCCTCTTCATCGTATTTGTCAAATCTCTGCATTTATTTTTCTCCTGAAGGATTTACATAATCTTCACGGATTCTAGCACTGCTAGATATAAATACGATTATATGTGTTCAATTTTCTTGACTTTTTTTCATAGTCATGAAAAATACGTGGTCAAGTGGTGTTGGCACCCACCTGGCGGTATATAATCCTCAGGTCTTGACGAAACGCGGTACGCACAGTCTGAGAAATGACTTTTTATTTGTTTTGTCGCATTTTTGCATGCGATAATGGAGGATAAAATAGACAATAGAAGATTCGATGATAGAAGGAACAAGAAACGTAATACTCTTCGAGTCAACAAAGAGATTCGAGTTCCAAATGTGAGACTTATTGACGAAGTCGGAAACCAGGTTGGGGTTGTAAGTGTTTATGACGCCATAGAAAGAGCAACGCTTGCAGGTCTAGATCTGGTTGAGATTTCACCAAATAGTGATCCCCCAGTATGTAAGATTTTAGACTACGGGAAATATCGCTACGAACTTGAAAAAAAAGCAAAAGAGAACAGACGTAAGCAAGTTCACGCAGATATCAAAGAAATGCAGTTCAGGCTTTCTGTTGATGTTGGCGATTTCAAGACAAAGCTTGGACATGTCAGAAGGTTCCTTCTAAACGGAAACAAAGCAAAAGTTGTCATTCGTTTCCGTGGAAGAGAAATGATCCACAAACAGCGTGGATTTGACATGCTTCAAGAGATTGCAGACGAAGTTGAAAGTTTGGGGTTCGTTGAGCATCAGCCAAGGATGGATGGCAGAAGAATGCACATGATTATCGCACCTCACAAAAAGAAGGAGACTACTGAAAATGGCTAAGTTGAAGGCAAAGACCAAGAGTTCAGCAAAGAAAAGGTACAGACTTACAGGCTCAGGAAAGCTTGTTAATCAGAGTGCTGGAGCATCTCACATCAGAAGAAAAAAATCAGGTAAAACCTTAAAATTCAAGATGTGTAAAAAAACATCAAATGATGCAATTTTAAAAATGACAAAAGCCCTTTTACCAAATGGAGTTAAAGGTAGAAGAATCAATAAGACAGTAAGAGGTATGTAACATGAGAATCAAAACAGGAGTCACAGCAAGAAAGAGACATAAAAAGGTACTCAAGCGAGCCAAAGGTTTTTTTGGTGCCGCACACAAAAGATTTAGAGTTGCAAACGAAGCTGTCTTACACGCTGAAAGATCTGCATTCATCCACAGAAGAAACAAAAAGAGAGACTTCAGAAGACTCTGGATCACAAGAATCAATGCAGCAACAAGAGAGAATGGAATCTCATATTCAAGATTCATCAATGGTCTCAAACTTGCTGAATATGAAACAGACAGAAAAATCCTTGCAAGACTTGCAATCGAAGATCCAAACGCATTCACCAAACTCGTTGAGCTTGCAAAGTCAAAACTCAATTAATGGGCAAGTTTTTTGGTACCGACGGTATCAGAGGAATCGCCTACAAAGAGTTGACCGAGAAACTGGTCGCTCAAGTCTCAAAAGCAACGGCAGTCGAGTTTTCATCTGAGAACTCGACTCTTTTTATAGGTAGAGACACAAGACTCTCTGGGCCAGACATCGAAAATGCAGTCTGTCATGGATTCAAATCCGAAGGTTGGGATGTTGTTTCTGTTGGTGTCATTCCAACACCCGGTATTGCTCATATATGCAAAACCAGAAAATCAATGGGTGTTGTGATTTCAGCATCACACAATCCCGCTGAATACAACGGAATTAAATTCTTCAGTTCATCCGGAGAAAAACTCACAGACGAGCAGGAAAACGCGATTGAGGCAAAACTCAATGGTTTTGATTCTGAATACCAAGGCTTTGAATGCAGATATGAAGAGTCACTACAAGATGATTATCTCGGTCATCTGTTAAAGACTACATCATTGAATCTTTCAGGGAAAAAGATAGCAATCGATTGTGCCTTTGGTGCAACATACAGTATTGCTCCAAAACTTTTTAAATCATTAGGGGCAGAGGTTATCGAGTTTGCAGCAAGCAATGATGGAGACAGAATAAATACAAACTGTGGCGCAACGCACCCGGAGACCGCCTCCAAGCTCGTGAAAGAAAATGATGATGTGGTTGCTGGTTTTTCCTTCGATGGCGATGGTGATAGATGTATTGCAGTCGATGAAAATGGTGATATTGTTGACGGTGACAAGATCATGGGGATTATCGCAACCTCTCTTCAAAAGCAAAACCGACTTCCAAACGATTTGATGATAGCTACCGTCATGAGCAATGGTGGCCTTGCCGATTACCTGAAATCACTGAATATTTCAATGAAAAGAACACAAGTCGGCGACAGATACGTTTGGAAAGAGATGAAGGAAACTGGTTCAAACCTTGGTGGTGAACAATCCGGACATGTCATCGTTGCTGACCGCGGAACAACTGGGGATGGACTTGTAACAGCAATTTCTCTCCTTGAGGCAATAGAAAACCTTAGCGGAAACCTTTCAACTCTCGCAGGAAAAATTCCAACCTACCCTCAATTTCTGATCAACGTGATAGTGAAAGACAAACAAGCGGTTCTTGATTCTGGAATCATCCCTGAACTCAATGAGTGGGGAACAAAACAGTTTTCAGGAAGCGGGAGAGTTTTAATAAGACCATCTGGAACTGAACCAAAAATTAGAGTAATGGCCGAATCTCCATCAAAAGATGAGTGTCAGAGAGTTGTTAACGAAACCGCCAATCGAATTGAAAAAGAATTTGGTATATAATACCAAACGATGTTTGTACACCTACATAATCATTCGGAATATTCAATTTTAGACGGCGCCATCAAGGTTTATGAGATGGCAGCCAAAGCTAAACAGCTAAACATGCCAGCGATTGCACTGACTGACCATGGTGTCATGTACGGTGCAATCGACTTTTACAAAGCCTGTAAAAAATATGAAGTAAAACCCATCATGGGAGTGGAGGCATATATTGCCCCCGAAGGGATGGACAGAAAAACCGCAGGCTCAAGCTATTATCATCTGATCCTTCTTGCAGAAAATAACAAGGGGTATGAAAATCTCATGCATCTTGTTTCAGAATCACACACTAGAGGGTTCTATTATAAACCGAGATTAGACTACGAAACCTTAGCAAAATATTCAGATGGAATCCTCGCAACAACCGCATGTATTGCTGGTGAAGTGCCAAGCAAACTTGTCAGTGGTGATGTTGAAGGTGCAGAAAAAGCTCTCAAAACCTATATGGATATCTTTCCTGGAAGACTGTGGATAGAGCTTCAAGACCACGGCATACAAGAAGAAATTAGGGCTCTACCAAAACTTGTTGAGCTTTCCAAAAAATATAATCTCCCAGTCATTGCTGCCCAGGATGCTCATTATCTTGATGGCGAAGATGCAGACGCTCACGACACTTTACTTTGTGTTCAGACCCTCTCAAAAAAGGATGATCCTGACAGAATGCGTTTTTCAGGGTCGGGGTTTTACATCAAAACAGCCGAGGAGATGAAACAACAGTTTGATTGGATACCTGAGGCAATAAGTGGCACGCTTGAAATTGCCGAACGCTGCAACGTCGAAATTGAGCTTGGAGTCCCTCACCCTCCAAAATTCAAAGACATTGAATCTGACGACCCTGCTGCCCATAAGCAATTCCTTGAAGATCGAATCCACGAAGGTACAAAGAGACGTTTTGGTGATAAGATTACCCATGAAATAGTTGACAGAATCAAATATGAGATGGGCATCATCGAAGAAACTGGATTTATTGACTATTTCTTGGTTGTCTGGGATTTCATAAAATATGCAAAAGACCAGCACATTCCAGTGGGCCCAGGAAGAGGCTCAGGAGCAGCATCACTTGTCTCCTACTGTCTTGATATTACAGACCTCAATCCACTCGAATATGGTCTTTTCTTTGAAAGATTCTTGAATCCAGACCGTGTATCACCGCCTGATTTTGATATTGATTTTGACGATACCAGACGAGATGAAGTCATCAAATACGTCACACAAAAATATGGTGAGGATTCTGTTGCTCAAGTTGCAACCTTCGGTCGAATGGAAGCCCGTGCCGTTCTTAGAGATGTCGGAAGAGCATTAAACTACAGCTACGGGGATATGGACAAAATCGCAAAGGCTGTCCCTTTCGGAACCGACCTTGATGAAGCTTTATCAACCGTTCCGTTCCTTAAGGAAATGTCCAGCCAGAAGGAACACGAACAGCTCTTCAGAACAGCAAAGAGACTTCAGGGGATTGTGAGAAACTTCTCAACCCATGCTGCTGGTGTTGTTATGGCAGACAAACCCTTGTCTTGTTATGTTCCCGTTCAGCTTGATAAAGAGGGAAAACGAGTAACCCAATTTGAAAAAAACGCTGTTGAAGAACTTGGAATTTTGAAGGTTGATTTCCTTGGACTCAGAAACCTTTCAGTCATCGATAGGACATGTCACATAATTGAGTCCAATCGTGGTGAAAAGATTGATCCTGAAAACCTTCCCCTTGATGATGAGCAGACATATAAAACACTTCAGGAAGCCGACACTACAGGGGTCTTCCAACTCGAATCATCAGGCATGAGAAGATATCTTCGCGATTTGAAACCAACAGTACTCTCAGATATTATCGCCATGGTTGCTCTTTTTAGACCAGGTCCAATGGAGTGGATTCCAAAATTCATCGGCGGAAAACACGGAACAATTGTTCCGACATACCTCGATGAAAGCCTCAAACCTATTCTTGAGCCAACCTATGGTGTTGCCGTATACCAGGAACAAATCCTCCAAATTGCAAACGAATTTGCGGGTTTTACGGTTGGACAGGCAGACCTGCTCAGGAAAGCTGTTGGAAAAAAGATTCCAGAGCTTCTCAACCAACAAAAGATAAACTTCCTAAAAAAAGCAGTTGAGAATGGGAAAACAAAGGAAGTTGCAGAAGAAGTCTTTAAATTTATCGAGCCTTTCGCAGGATATGGCTTCAACAAGGCACACGCCAGTTGTTATGGTGTGCTTGCATATCGAACGGCATATCTTAAAACTCACTATAAAATTGAATTCTACACATCAATCCTCACTTCACAGCTTGGAAATGAGGACAAAGTCAGTGAGATGTACAGGGAGTGCAGAAGAGCTGGGATTGAGGTTCTCCCTCCAGATATTAATAAGTCAGAAATCGAATTCTCAATCGAAGGAGATGCAATCAGATTTGGTCTCGGTGCACTTAAAAATGTCGGCACAGCTGCTGTTGATTCGATAATCCAGGTAAGAGAAAAATGTGGGAAATTCAAGGACTTTCAAGATTATAAGTTCCAAATCCAGGGAACAAACATCAATAAAAAAGTGACAGAAAGTCTTATAAAAGCTGGTGCATTCGATTCGCTAGGGGAAGACCGAGGAAAACTCATTGATGATATGGGCAACTCTTCATCAGAAGGCCCGGGACTTTTTGCTGCCGTTGAACAGTCCCAAGCTTCCAAAACAACAAAAGAAGAGATCCTTGAGATGGAAAAAGAGATTCTCGGCTTTTACATGTCAGACCACCCCTTAAGACCATATGAAACAATTATAAATAGAGAAGCCCACACTGATTTATCCGATCTGAAAGATATGGAAGAGGATTCTAGTGTTCGAGTCATTGGACTCATAACAAACGCAAAACGAAAAAAATCAAAAAAGGGTTCGATGGTTGCAAGATTCACAATTGAGGATCTCACAGGTTCATGCCCAGTTATTGCATTTGGCAGATTCTATGATTCGGTCGACAAATACCTTGACGGTGAAAACATAGTTGTTCTTGAAGGAAGACTTGAAAAACAAGAGGGTACACCGAAGATTATTGCAAATTCAATTGTAAGAAGAATCACTGTAGAAGAACTTCAAATTGAAAAATCAAAAGCCCCGCCTCTTGTATGCATACTTGTTGAGCTTGAAACACAATCACACCTCATCCCCGAACTTAAAGAAATACTTGACCAAAACAAAGGGAATTCTGAAGTTGAGCTTATGTTATCCAAAAGCGGAAAAAAGGTGATACTTGAAACCGATGAGCCAATTAAAATCAATTGTTGCAACGATGTTTTGACCAAATTACGAAACCTCGTTGGTGAATTTCAAATAGAAATAAAACAGAAAACCGATTGGTAATCTGACCGGAGGCTAGATGAAAACTTACGCAATTCTAACTGGCGGAGGGGACTGCCCTGGATTAAACCCCGCAATATATGGTGCCACCCTTTATGCACTCAAGAATGGAGCAAGAGTACTTGGGATGATCGAAGGTTGGCATGGTATGATGAATGCCGATTACATTGAGCTCACAAAAAAAGAAGTTGCTGACATCATGAGCCAGGGTGGGACAATCCTTGGGACATCAAGGACAAACCCATACAAACATGAAGGTGGAGCAATCAGGGTCAAAGAAACATTTGAGAACCTGAAACTAGACGGTCTTCTGACAGCTGGTGGGGATGATACACTTGGAGTATCTGCCAAGCTTTGTGAAATAGGTTTACCAATTGTCGGAATACCTAAAACAATGGACAATGACCTTGTAGGAACTGACTTTACTTTCGGCTTTGATTCAGCAGCAACCGTTGCAATTGACGCAATCATGAGGCTCAGAGATACAGCAAAATCTCACCGAAGAGTAATGGTGCTTGAGGTAATGGGTCGCCACGCTGGATGGGTTGGACTCTACGCTGGTCTTGGAGGATACGCAGACTACACACTCATTCCCGAAAGAGACTGGACAGAGGATGCCTTAGTTCAAAAAGTTGAAGAGGCATATAAAGAAAAGAAATATGGCATAGTCGTAGTATCTGAAGGAGTTGAAATAGGCAAATCAACCGGCGAAGAGATTGATGAATTTGGTCATGAAAACCTTGCAAAAAAAGACGTCGGTGAAAAAGTCGCAAACATCATCTCCAAAAGAACGGGGATTGTTACCCGTTCTGCAAAACTTGGACATATTGAACGTGGAGGATCACCAACGCTTTTCGATAGGATTCTAGGACTAAGGTCTGGAATTACCGCAATGAAATGGCTCATGCAGGGAAAATCAGGTGTAATGGCAGCAATGCAACGGAATGAGATCGTTGAGGTTCCACTTTCAATTGTTGCCGGAGATAACAGAAATGTATCAGAAGATTGGTTAGAACTCCTGGAGGTGGTCGAATAAAAAGGCTACCGTACTTTTTAACATCGATCAGGATTCAAATTGTCTTCTTCCTGGTTTTGTTTGTTTTGCTTGGAGCTTTCATGTTCAGATTTGTTGCATCCAAGCAGGCAAGGCAAACACTCCTTACCGAGAGAACCGAGAAACTTGAATACATAACCTCACAACTTCCTGATAGCTTTGTGTCAAAGATACAAAGCATCGTCTCAACAAGACCCGATCTTGGAATTGAGGCAGATTCAGAATTCATTGACTCATATATAGACTCAAGATGGGAGGGGACATCTGAAGATATTGCAGAAAAAATTGTCAACTCATATGAGTCTTCCTCAGTTGGTTTTATAAGTGTTGGTGGCGAAAATGGAAGACCCAACAATCTGATTAGCCATTCTGACAGTTTTGAAACAGCATGGTATCCAAGACAATTGAAGCTTAAGCTCATATATCCCGAAAACCCTGAATTGCTGGTCAACGATCTTCTCGGGGATTCTGACTGGAAACCCCCACTTGTCGTCTCATATGCCTCTCAATCATACAAGCAACTCGATGAAGACCTTGAAAACATCGAGAACTCTATCTGGTTATCTGTATGGATAACAATCATAATCGGCGTCCTTCTTGCTCTTCTTCTTGGTTTCAACCTTTCATCAGGAATCCTTAAAGTAAAAACTGGAATCGCAAGTCTATCAAAAAACCTACACAAACCTATCCCAAGAATTTCGGGTGAACTTGGTGAGATTGCAGACACCGCAAACAGGCTCGCTCTTGACCTTCTTCAATCAAAGAGTAGATCGGAACGCGTTCTTGATGCTGTCGGAACTGGAATTGCCGTACTTGATTCAAACCTAACAATACTTGAAGTAAATCCTTCAATGTTAAAAATCACAGGTTTATCAAGAGATGATACAATTGATAAAGACATTGAAACAATGGGCGAAATTGGCAGAATCGCCAAAGAAAACATTGGAGACGTGATTGTCTCAAGATCAATCTGGAGTAGTGGTGCAACAAGAATCAAGATTTACAAAGGTTACAGATATTACAACATGAGGGCAATCCCAGTTGACCTTGGAAATAAAAAAGAGGCAATTCTTGCTGTATCAGATGTGACAGAATCTGTTATCAATACTCTTGAATCCGAGCGTTCTGCATCTCTTGCGAGACTTGGGCTTTTCACAAGCGGAATTGCGCATGAAGTGCGAAATCCCCTGACATCAATAAAGGGGTTTGTCCAACTTCTCAATTCGAAAGTAACTGAACCAAACCAACAAAAATATCTTGGAAGAATAGATAAAGAAGTAAGCAGACTGGAGTCTCTTATCACTGATCTTCTCTCATCTGTTAAGCAAAAACCACTCTCAAGACAAAGGATTGACCTATCAAATATCCTGAACGAGGCTGTAACCAACGAAGAGGTAAATCTTAAGTCATCAAACATCGAAGTGATAACACAAACAGAGCCCAATATGTGGGTAAATGTTGATGAAAAGAGAATTTACCAGGTTATCCTTAATCTCATAATCAACGCCAGAGACTCTATGAAGGAAACTGGCGGAACATTAACCATCAAATCTTACTCTGAAGGCAACTGGCACATCATAGACATAACAGACACTGGAAGTGGAATCTCAGAAGATGATGCAGTGATGATTTTTACACCATTCTTTACAACAAAAGCAGAAGGTACAGGCCTTGGATTGTCAATCTGTGATGAGATAATAAAGGCACATGGTGGAAGAATTTCATTCTCATCAGATAGCACTGGAACGGTTTTTACAATTCGATTACCACAAGACTAAAAACGTTTTCGCTTTCTCTGTGTCGAAATACTTAAGAGAAATATTGCAATATTTTCAAGGAGAGTGGGTAGATTATGGAAGATAGGAACCCAAGTGCTGTTAATGTAGGTCGGTTGATTGGTGGAATAAATGTTTTGCTGGTGGGTCTTTATATCCTGTTTTGTAATTTTGGGTGGGTAGACTTCGGTTACTTCCCATATTTCTGGAAGCTCTGGCCAATCATCTTCATCATTATTGGGTTAAACGTTATTTTTAGCAGGGATGATATTAACTACATTGGCTCTCTGGCTTTCACAGTTTTGCTGGTGATCCTAATGGTTGCATCCTCACCGGGTTCAAGTGGAACATCAACCAGAGCATTTTTGCGAATACCTGAAGAACCAAAACAAATCACTCTTTCAAACTTGGGTGAGCTCTTCAATTTTGACAGTTTTGGCTGGCATGGGGAAGTAAAACAGACATTTGAAAACTCATACCCTCTTGGATTATATAGCTTCCCAATCAATGAATTCAGGATCAGTGTTGATGATAATCATGCTGAAAAAGTCGAAGTGACAATAATCCCCACAAGCGAAAATCAGAGAATTGATTATGAAGTGGGAGCCAAAAAAACAGGAAGCGATATCAACAAGAGCCTGGAACTTGATATTGAGCTTTTGGATGATTACATGTTAAACGTCAAAGGCTTATCCAAAGCTGATTTCTATTATGACCTGAAAATCTCTGTCTATTATGACCCAACAGCATCAATCACCACACAAGATAAGTTGTACGATTTTGAAATTATCGGTGATTGGACAGGAAGCCTTGACATAACAAATCTGAAAAGTGGTCACTTTTCCGCAGGAAATCTTGAAGGTTCAAGCATGATTTCAACAGTCTCTGGAGATATTTCTTGTGAAAAAGCAAGCAATTCAACATTTAAAACAACCTCTGGTGATATAAATATCGGAATGGCAGATAATACAAACATGTCATCAATCTCTGGACGAGTTAAGTGCAAATCAAACTCTGGTAACTTTGAAATCAATACGACCTCAGGAGATATTTTTTTAGGCGACATAATAGATCCAGGGAACGCGAGAATCAAAACAATTTCCGGTGAAATTGAAATTGATAATTACTTTGCAACATCCGGAAATACCACAATCAATACAACCTCAGGAGATGTTGAAATCATCTTTTCAGATAATATAGAAAACTCGATAAGAGGAGGAATTGCAACAACAAGCGGGGATATTTCTTCCGAGGGTCTTGACATAAAAAATAGAAACTTCACAATTGGCAATGGTGATTCTGGTATGATGATTAGAACAGTATCAGGAGATATAAATTTGATCAGATCGGAGTAAGATCATGAGCAATAAGCTTAGCCGAAAAGCCAAAATGATGAAAAAGAAGGTTGCTGAAAAAAAGGTACACAAAAGAAATAATCTTTTTATTGGGCTTCTATCAGCAATCATAGTTGTTTTAGTTATAATCTTGATCGTTGTTTTCCTGCCTTCTGGGGACTCTTCCCCAAGCGCAACAATGAAGCTTTCACCAAACGCAAAGAACTTCACTCTGCCCGACACAGAGGGAAATATTCATAGTTTGAGTGACTACGCTGGAAAACCAATTCTTCTTGATTTCACGGCATCCTGGTGTCATTGGTGTCATGTTCTTGCCCCAGAAATTAAAAATCTTTACAACATCTACAAAGATGAAGTCCATTTCCTCTCAATCAATTGTGGAGAAGATACAAAAACTGCGAAAATGAACAAGGAACAGGATGAAATTCCGTGGACATTCCTTGTGGATGAAAATAAGGAAGCTGTCTATAAATATGGGGTAACGGGATATCCTTACATAGTGCTTTTGAGACCCGATGGAACATTGTATACCGACCAAAGTGGTGTAAACGGTTTTTATTCCAACTTTGATTCCGCAATAAAAGAACTCAGATAAAAAATCATTGATTGTTGTATAGATATTCAATATAATTCACAGTGTTCCAGGTGAATGTGCGGTCGCTCCTGAAATATTTTCAGGGGAGGAAAGTCCGGGCACCATAGAGCAGGATGCTGGACTGATACCCAGCGGGGGTGACCCTAGGGAAAGTGCCACAGAAAACACACCGCCTAAATTCCGAGTAGTCGGAATCGGTAAGGTTGAAAAGGTGAGGTAAGAGCTCACCAGCGTCATGGTGACATGTCGGCTTGGTAAACCCCATCTGGTGCAAGGTCAAATAGGAGAAGGTTAAGGGTTGCTCGCTCAGCTTCTCGGGTAGACCGCGATAGATAAATGACAGCACAAGACAGAACCCGGCTTACAGTTCACCTGGGACGGTATCACACTCCAGTGATGCCCGACGAAGTGATGGAATTCATAAATCCATCACAGTGTTCCGCAATTGTTGACGGAACAACAGGTGAGGGTGGACACACACTTCTATTCTTAAAAAACTCAAATGCAAATCTATATTGCTTTGATGCAGATTCTGAAATGATGATACTTGCAAAAAAGAATCTAACTGAATACAAGGATAGAGTTACTCAAATCCACTCAAACTACAGCCAGATAAAAGAACAGCTCAAAGAACATGGAATAAATGGTGTCGATGGAATCCTTCTTGATCTTGGTATCTCAATGGCTCACATAAAAAACTTCAAGCGTGGAATCACATTTTCAGATGATCAACCACTTGACATGAGACTTGACGCAACTGACGGAGATCCGGTCAGCTACTATGTTAACTCACTGCCCGAAGATGAATTGGCAGACATAATCTGGAAATATGGGGATGAGAGAAAATCAAGATACATTGCAAAAAGTATCATAACTGAACGTAGAAAAGAAAAGATTCTAACAACTGGAAGACTTGCAGATATTATCCAAAAATCAGTAGGCAGACATGGCAAGATTCACCCTGCAACAAGAACATTTCAGGCTCTGAGGATTTTCATCAATCGGGAGCTTGAACACCTTGAAACCGCTATCCCCAAATGCTTAGATGTTCTCTTTCCTGGCGGGACACTTGTTGTGATTGCGTATCACTCTCTTGAGGATAGAATAGTCAAGAATATTTTTAAGAATTCAGACAAGGAAGAGTTTCAGATACTCACGAAAAAGCCAGTTGTTCCATCTGATGATGAAATAAAAAACAACCCGGCTGCAAGGTCTGCAAAACTAAGAGCAATAAGGAGAATTGATTAATGGCAAAAAGAAGACGATTCAATCGAGTTTTCATTTGGTCACTAATCATCCTATCAGCAATTATGTATCTGGTTTTTTATACAATTCAGACTCAAAGAGTTCTCACACAAGACAATATCAACAAAGAAAAAAGGAATCTGATTAGCAATCTGAGACAAGAAAAAGCAAGTCTTGAAGAGCAGAGCCAACAAGCATCACTTGCAGAGTTAAAGAAAAAAGCTGAAGAGCTTTTTGGCATGAGAACAGACGAGCAACCAAAATATTTGCCTAATCCAAAGGAGTGGATCGAGGCTCATGGGAAATGACTTCAAACCAAACCTACCAAGGCTTGGCTTAATCCTGGTTTTCATTCTTATCCTTTTTTCTTTGCTTGTATTAAAACTGTTCAAAGTTCAGTTTATTGATGCCAACGCTTTTGTGAAAAAAGCTGGGAGTATCGGCAAGACATCCAGCAAAACTATACTCCCAACGAGAGGGGAAATCTTTGATAGACATGGTTACCCACTTGCGACAAACATCCTCAAATACGATGTTGGTGTAGAACCAAAAAGAATCAGTAACAAGGGGTGGTTTGCCGGAACAATATCCGAGGAAATGCAACCTATTATAGACTCAAACAAACTTGCAATATCTTCTCTTTTTGAAGTAAGACCTGAGGACATTGAAAACGATAAGGGTATGGCAACTGTCATAGCCAACATCCTCAATCTGGATGAAGATACAGTTCACAAGACAATTCAAGGGAAAACCACCTATAAGCCTCTCGCAAGAGAGGTAAGCGCAAAGGATGCAGAGAAACTCAGAAAATTTAATCTTGAAGGCATTGTCATTAATGGAGCAACAAAACGCTTATATCCCGAAGGTTTCCTAGCCTCGAACCTTATTGGATGGACAGGTATAGATAATCAAGGATTATCAGGGATTGAGTATGCGTTAAATAATATGTTGTCAGGAGAAGTCGGTGAAAGAATTCATAGCCAAAATCTTAGCTCAAACAATTACGATATAACCATAAAACCGGCAACAGATGGAATCGATGTATATCTTTCAATTGATAGCATGATCCAGATGGAAACAGAAAAAACTCTTGAAAAACACTGTGAAAAATGGGATGCAGAGGGTGGCTGTTCAATTGTGTGTGATCCTTTTACAGGCGAAATTCTTGCGATGGCAACATATCCAAATTTCAATCTGAACAAGTGGAAAGAGACAGAAGAATCCATAAGAAACATGAACAGGGCGACAAATTTCACCTATGACCCTGGCTCAGTCATCAAGGGTCTTGTGACCGCAGTCGCTCTTGAAGAAGACGTCATTAACGAAGAAACAGAGTTTTATTGTAAGGGCTGGACGGTTATCGCTGACAAAAGATTCACATGTCCTTTAAAGGCACATGGAACTCAAAACTTGCTAGAAATCCTACAAAATTCATGCAATATGGGGTTTATTCAGGTCGGACAAAAACTTGGAAAAGACAAATTCTATAATGGAATGAAAAAATTCGGGCTTGGTGGAACACCAAATTCTTTTTTAGGCGGGAGTACTGGTGTTTTCAATAAACCAAAATATGCAACCGATCTTCCCGCAATGTCTTTTGGAACCTCAATGACAGCAACCCCACTACAGCTCACAATGGCTTATTCAGCAATCGCGAACAAAGGGATAATGCTTGATCCAATAATCGTAAGACAAGATTACAATCCAAATAACGGTGAATCGAAAATTTATAAACCAGAGGAGAGTCACCGTGCAATATCTGAAGAAACGGCCTTAAGAACAATGAATCTTTTGACTGAAAACACCAATGCATATGGTGGAGTTTCTAAACTAAAAGAAAAGTACACAGTTGCCGGAAAAACCGGAACTGCACACATTTGGGACAAAGAGATTGGTGGATACAATACCAGCAAAAGAAACTGTAGCTTCGTTGGAATCGTGCCCGCAGACCCATCTGCCGAAAGAAAGGTCGTGATCTTTACGACCATTGAGTATCCAAAAGCATCCGCCGGTGGAACAACTCCGTGGGGTTCAACTGTCGCAATCCCGTGTTTTTCTGAGATTGCTCCAAAGGTTTTAAGCATGCTCTACATCAAAGGTGACAAATAATATGAAACTCAATGAATTACTCAAAAAAGCTGGATTTGATAATAGTTACAAAGAAAATCCAGATATTGATGAAATTATTTTTGACTCAAGAAAGTCAGCTCCTGGAAAGATTTTTGTTGCTCTTCGTGGAGATAATACCGATGGACACAAATATATTAAAACAGCTCTAGAAGCAGGATGCCCAGTTGTTTTTTCTGAAGAACCATTTGATTCTGATTCTGTCATTGTGGTCTCCGACACGAAAACCGTACTTGCAAAACTATCACATGCCCTTAATGGATTTCCCTCAAAAAAACTAAGGCTCTGTGGTGTAACGGGAACAAATGGCAAAACAACAACCACACACCTTCTTGCGCACGCATTAAAAAAAGTTGATCCAAAACTTGGTTTAATAGGAACTGCTGGTCATATCCTCCCAACTGGGGATGTCCAGTTTGACAAATCAAATCCAGGAACAACTCCTCCGGTCACCATTCTTGATGATTATTTCAAAGTGATGAGTGATGAGGGTAGTAAACATGCAGTCCTTGAGATGTCAAACTTTGGACTCGAAAGAGGACGACTGATTGGGTTTGAATTCGATTCGGTTGCCATTTCAAATATCACCTATAACCATCACGTGAAGCTTGCAAAAACATTTGATGCATATGTTGAATCGAAAATGATGGCAATTGATTTGGTAAAAAAAGATGGATCGATCATCCTAAACAAAGACGACGGATTCTTTGAAAAGGCAAAAAAAAGAGCAAAAGGTCTGAACGTAATCACATTTGGAAAAACTTCAGGTGATCTTTATATAAAAGAACTCGACCTAGGATTGACAAGCTCGAAAGCAAAAATCTCTGCATTTGGCAAAGACTATGATATCTTTGTCCCGATTGCTGGAGAACTCAACACAATCAATATGCTTACAGTTTTTGGAATGATTCATGGTCTTGGTTATGAGATCAATGATTTTGTCAACTGCTTCAAGACATTTCGACCGATTTCTGGTAGATGGAACTGGATTGAAAAACGTCAACCTTTTCCAATTTTGGTTGATAAGGCAAACACTGAAAGCTCAGTTCTGTTTGTGCTTTCTCATCTGAAAAAATTCTGCAAAGGAAAAATCACAACAATAATCTATATGGTTGGTGATGGTGACATCATGGCAAGAGAAAACATTGCAAGAGTTCTGAAGGATTATTCTGATGAAACAATAGTTACATACGGGCTTTCTCAAGGAGAAGACATCGATGAAACTGTTTCTCAATTTGCAGACATGCTTGGAAATATCAGCGCAAACCACATGATAATAAAAAACCGAGAAGAAGCTGTTGCCTACGCAGTTGAACATGCAAAAGATGACGACTGTTTGGCAATCCTTGCAAGGGGCGACCAAGAGAGAATGTATGTCAAAGGTGAACTCATCAAGGATGACAGGATTGTCGCAGTTGAGTCACTCAAAAAGAGGGGTTTCGAATGAATCTAACTATTCAAGAAATTGCAAACACAATAGGCTCAAACCAAAGATTATCAGACACTGAGGTAACAGGTTTTGCTGTTGATAGCCGAATCGTTGCCCCAGGAGAGGTTTTCTTTTGTATCAGAGGTGACAAGTCGGATGGACACGATTACACAAAGTCTGCTGCCTCAAAAGGGGCAATATTGATAATTGCCGAGAAGAAAACAGACTCCGGGATTCCTGAAATAATTGTTGAATCAACACCAAAAGCTTTAATACAAATTGCTCATTACTACATCAATAAATTTGACCTTGATGTTGTGGGTATTACGGGTTCTGCTGGTAAAACAACAACAAAAGAATTAACAGCACAAATCCTTGACAGGAAATACAGGGTCGCGAAAAACTTTGGGAACCAGAACACTCCAGTTGGAATACCAATTTCTTTGAAGCATATCAAAAGTGATACTGAAATATTTGTTGCAGAGATGTCTGGGGCTCATTTTGATGAGATTCCAAGACTTTTACAAATTCTGACTCCAAGGATTGCAACCGTAACAAACGTTGGTGAAACACATCTTGAGAGACTTGGCGACATAAGTGGGGTTGCAAAAGCAAAAGGTCATATTATCGAAGCTCTACCTGTTGGGGGGATTGCAATCCTAAATGTTGACGATCCAAATGTAGTCGCAATGAAAGAAAAAACTCGTTGCAAGATCACAACCATTGGTATAAAAAACAAAGCCGATATAACAGGGAAAATTCTTGATGGAAGATTTATCTTCACCCACAAAGATGAGATATACTCGATAAAACCAAAAACTCCAACCGTTCATTTCTTATACGATTCATTGATTGCGGCTGCAATTGGTATCGAATATGGAGTAAAACTGATTGACTCAATTGAGGTTATTGAATCTTTTGAGCCCGTAAAAGGAAGAGGTAGGATTGTGGTTTCATCAAAAGGAATAAATATTGTTGATGAAACCTATAACGCAAATCCTGTTTCTATGAGAGAAACCCTCAAAGCACTTGAACAGAAAGACGGTCGCAAATTCGCAATTCTTGCAGACATGCTAGAACTTGGCAAAAACACAGAAGAGATACATAAAAATCTTGGTTCTTTTATATCAGACTTAAGGCTTGATGGAGTTTTTTGTTACGGAGAACTCTCAGAAAATATCACGGCTGAATGTCCAATGGCAACACATTTTAATGATATAGAAGAACTCATAAACGTATTGAATCAAAAGCTGAAAAAAGATGATTGGGTTTTAGTGAAGGGTTCAAATTCAATGAACATGATAAAAGTTGTTGAAAACATCAAATAAAAAAGGGGGGCTATCAGCCCCCCTCCCTTTCTGTTGTAATAACTAGCTCTATACCTAATACTTCGTACTACCAGAAAAGTTCAAACTCTTAAGATGGACTGCTGGGGCGATAATTCCATCAGTGTTAATAAGTTCATCACCAACATCAATTATTCCATCATAAACCCTGAGAACCTTATCAGTGATTCTCATATTCTTAAGACCCTTGGTTACTTTTCCATCTTCAATCAGGAAAAGTCCGTCTCTTGTCATGGTTGTGAGCTGAACTGTCATAGGATCCATTATGTTTGTGTACCAGAATCTTGAAATAAGAATTCCCTTTTTTACAGATTTTATCATATCAAAAACGGATGTTTTACCAGGACTCATTGTGACATTTATAGGCATTGGTCCCCAACCGCCTGTTGCGTGTCCAGTATTTTTTTTGCCCATTTTTGCTGCAAAATAGCTATTGAAGGCGATGTTTTTTGGAATACCATTTTCAACAAGCATCAGACTATCTTTTGGGTACCCTTCGGCATCAGCAAAGCTTTGAGTTCCCATGGGATGGAAAGGATCATCAATAAGCGTCAACTTATCCGAAAGGACTTTCTTACCCATATTTTGGTCTACCCAGCTCCTTTTTGAGTCAGCACTCTCTGCTGAAAAACCAGTATAGATCATGTATCTTAAAAACTCGGCTGTTGCATATGGAAGCATAACAACTTCATAATCACCAGGGTCTATTGAAATAGGATTTCTTCCTTGCACAGCTCTTCCACAAGCTTCAGTGGCTAATTTTTCAGCGTTGATATCACCAATTCTAGGTGCAGTCATATCAGCTTGACCAGAAGAGTCTTCTGACATTGCGGTGATACTCACTTTTGAAGACACCTCTTCATGTTCAATTTCAACACCATTGTTGTTGACAACACAGAAATTATCACAGCTATTTGAAACCTGTCCCGCAATCTTAAGATTATCCTTATCTGCAATACTCACCATTTTTGCAACAATATCAGCTCTCTGGTCTGGAGAAAGCTTTTTTGTTGCTTCATCGGGTACAGGTATAGACTTGTATTCAGATTTCCCAGGAAGCTCAAATTCCTGAGGATCTTTGACTGCAAGGTCTGCAAGTTCGTTTGCTTTTTTTGCACAATCAATAACTGATTCTTCATCAAAAGAATTTGTAAGAGCTATCCCAGTTTTACCATCTTTGATAACTCGGACTCTCACCATTCCATTGGTCTGCTTGACATTCTGATGGATGTAAGAATTTGCAAACCTTGTGAGAGCTTCTTCAGATTTTGTCACAATGACATCAACTTTATCACCATTTGCGACACTAAGAGCTTTTTTTGCTACATCTGTCAATTTCATGATCCCACCCCCACCTGGATTTGTCTGAATCGTGCTGGCGAAACACCATGTGAGACATGCATAAGCTGCATTGGTTCACCTTTACCACAGTTTGGCACACCCCAGACATCCCACAGGTCTTTGTTACCAATTGCATCACATGATCTCCAGAAATCGTAGCTGATTCCTGTATAGGTAGGTCTCTTGACCATCTCACCAAGTTTCCCATTTTTGATTTCCCAACCAAGTTCTGTTGTAAACTGGAAGTTGAGTCTCATATCATCAATTGACCACGTAAGAACAGTTGAAAGATAGATGCCATCTTCAACATCTTTAATCAAATCATCGAATGTTGAGTTACCAGGTTCAAGATTAACTGAAACCATTCTGACAATTGGGATTCTACTCCATGATGATGCCCTGTTTGCACCCATTGAAGCCATATTTAGTTTTGCAGCATCTTCTCTTGAATCGAGAAACCTCTGGAAGATTCCGTCTTTGATGATGAATACCCTTTGAGCCTTAACACCATCATCGTCATATGCAAAACCACCAAAAGCGTGAGGGATTGTGGCATCAGCTGTAATGTTTACAATATCTGAGCCATATCTGAAATCTTTCATCATTTCGGGTTTTACAAAAGATTTTCCAGCAAAAGCAGCCTCTGTTCCAAAAACTCTATCAAGTTCAACCGGATGTCCAATTGACTCATGAAGTTGGAGCGCAAGCTGAGAACCTTCAATAACAATATCTTTTTTGCCCTGTGGACATGGTTTAGCAGAAAGAATCTGAACTGCCTCATCAGCAATTCGTCCGCCATTTTCCATCAATTTGTATTTTTCAATGTAATTCCAGCCATCTCTGGAATAAACACCACCAAAAGATGCCGGATATGAGCGTTGCGCAACTTCTTTCCCATTCGATGCAATGGCAGTATATCCTGCTCCAACCTTAACATCCTCCTGATAGATCATTGAACCTTCAGATGAACCGAACCACTTGTCTTCATGTCTATTAAAAAGCCTTGTTGATCTACTGACAATACCATCTTTATTCATGGTTTTATCACAATCAAGAGCGAATTTAACTCTATCTGAGATTGGGATATCCTTCGGATCATCTTTTACAGGTGATTTTACATCGTCAACATATGCCTCGACTGGTGAGAGTTTTACAGGTTCATGTTTTACTTTTGCAGATGCCTTCGCAATTGCGACGGCTTCCTGCGCTACTTTGTCAATTTCAGAATCATTAATTACCGATGAAGATGAAAATCCCCAGGCACCATCGGCAATTACCCTGATACCAAATCCCTTTGATTCATTTGATGAAAGATTGTCAAGAACACCGTTCTTAGTTGCAATCCTTTCATCTTGGGTTTTGAGTATCCTTGCATCAACATAGGTTGCTCCAGCAACTTTTGCCTTTTGTAGAGCTCTTTCAATATGCTTTTTCAAGTTAGCCTCCTTATTTAATCCTCTTATATCCTACAAGTTTTTTGACACAAAAGCAATAAGTTTGATTTTAATTGTGAAAAGTAAATAAAAATAAAATAATTTATATAACAAAAAAGGGGATCAAATGATCCCCTTTTTGAAAGTATTCATTCTGTGTGGACAATCTATTTCGGATAAACCATCCTTGCTGTCCTTGTTGCGGAATCCCAGGTAACTGATGCACCGAAGTTTTCTGCAACAAATCTGAATGGAACCATTGTCGAACCGTTCTTAATTTCGGCCGCAACGTCCATCGTAACGGTCTTTGATTGTCCATCAGTTACAACTGTTGCAGTTTTACTGCCGATTGTAAGCTTGATCGTTGTCGTTCCGAGAGTAAAGCTTGCGGTTCTTGTATTGCCATCCCATCCAATTGTTGCACCAATCGCCTCACCCATAACTCGGAATGGAACCATAGTTCTTCCGCTGTTGATGTATGGTGCCGAAAGAAGCGTAACACTATCACCGTTCAGAGTCGATGTTGTTGAGTCAATCGGTAACCTGAAATCTATAGATACAACAGGCTTAAGACTTGAAACAGCAACATTTCCAAGTGCATCTGTTGCAACAGCTTCAAAGTTGTTGAGACCACCGACAGCATCAAAGGTCAAGTCTCCTTCGAATTTTCCGTCAGCTCCAACCGTCAATTTCTGTGATTCGCCTGCAACTGTTTTTGGTGTGATTATTATTTCACCGACACCTTCTTCAGTTGAGCCCTTGATATGAAGAGTCACCTTCAACTGATAATGGTTTGTCGCACTATCATATGGGAATTCGGTCTCTGAGATTCTTGCCATGAAGGCGGGTTCATCAAAGATCAATACTGGAGGTTTATCTTTTTTCTCAACCGTAATTGTTTTACAGATAACATTACCAGCAAAATCTGTTGCACAGAACTCAAACTTGTTATCACCAGATACAAGCGCAACATTCACACAGAAAGTTCCATCACTATTGAGTGAAACAGGAGAACCGTTCATTGTGAGTTCAACATCAGAGGCATCAGAAATTGAACCACAGATTCGGTAAGAACTGTCCTTGACCTGTATTTTGTCATCTGTTGTGAATTCTGGCAAAGTGACCTCAGGTTTGCCTGGATCGTACTTAATCACAATATCCTTCTCGAGCGATTCAGTGCCTGATGTGAGACTCGTAGCCTTATAATAGATTACAACCTGACCAGTTTTTGTGATTGTGAAAGGCCCATTGTATGTCTGATACTGACTGTCACCCTCGTATCGATACTGGATGTTTGCGGAAACATTACACTTGAGTGTGATTGTTGGTGGAACTGTATACCAACCTCTTGAACCATTTGGTTCAGATGGAGACACGCTATAGGAAACAACAAGCTCACTCTCAATTGAGTAAGGTTCTGATGTTACAGCATATGGTTCTTTGTTTGTAAACAGTGAGATTCTATAGTCACTTCCTGGAGTCACTGGATTCCTGACACCAGCTTGTGATTCAATAATAAGGACAACATTCTGACCTGCAGCAATTCCCTGAGCAAGCTTTATCTCAAGGCGCTTACCATTAACAATTACATCTGATGATGGGTTTACACCATTAACAGAGACATAGAGTTTTGGAATTGCAGTTGGTAATGTCTGGTCATTCATCTGAATACTGATAACATCACCAGCAAGAAGAGCACCGTTCTGCCCTGTCTGGAATGTAATTTCATATCTTGCAGCTTTGTTTATTGTTGGTGGAGTAACCTTCACTTTTACATTCTGTAGAGTTGAAACCTGTGTTATCTCAAATGGAGTTGAGTCAACAAATTTCGAGTCTGAGGCTGTGGCAAGCTTAAGTGTGTAGTCCGCTTTTGCAATAACTGGATTTTTGATGCCTGCGGTATCATCAATTGTTATTCCAACATCCTGAGATGCTTGAATTGGCATTGGATTGTATATCTGTAATTGAAGTCCCTGGACAAATGGCATCTGTGTACACAAGACACCGTTGACAGCGATTTTATCAGCACTGATTGCAGCAGGAATAACTGTACCAACAGGGAACTGAATTGTTATTGTTGCACCAGTTGCAAGCTGACCTGATGGCCCAGTTTTAAATGTTATTGTGTATTCACCGGCAAGCCCAACCGAATTCGGGACAACAGAAACCTTCAAATCAGAAACCGTTGAAACTCCAATTTCGTAGACTTTTGATGGTACCACTCTTGGCTGAGATGATGTCCAAATCTGCATGGAATACGTTCCCTCAGGTGGATTTATTATCCTTGGTACCATCACTCTGACATCGGTATTTGGACCAATAGTAACCGGAGTAACAATATCAACAGAGTTTGTAGTGGTATCAACTATTGGAGTTTGCTGGCACGGTGTTCCATTGATTGTAATGTCAGATTTTGCAAAACCGGGAATTGTTGTCCCGACTGGGAATTGTAAATAGATGTGTCCAACGCCAGCACTCATTGATCCACCACCCCCGGTTCTAAACTCGATGAGATAATCTGAATCAACCCCAGCAATTGGTCTTTGCACTTCAACAATCAAATTTCCCTCGACTCCGGTTTCATCAGTAACTTCGAGTGTCTGGGTGGCAGTTCCATTAAAGATTGTTGTAGCCTTTACAACATATGTACCCTTCATGCTATCTTTGTAGTAAAAATCAATACTCTGTTGACCAGACTTCATGGTTAACATACCACTTGGAAGTGGTGACCAGCTTACATCTGACAATGAGAATTCGCCTGTTGATGAAGCCTGAGATGAAATTGAACCATTAACAATCAAGTGTGCTGTCATTTGAACAGTAATATCAGAATTTGGAGGAGAAATCATTCCATATTCATCAACAAGAGATAGTGTCATCTTATCAGTCGGCGAACTCGCAGAAGTCACACGATATGGATTTGTAAACGTGATTGTGGACGTAGGCCCCATCATTCTAACCCTCATATTCGCAGAAACTATATCTGTTGCGGAAGCGGTGATGGATACGTTACCTAACGCTGAATCTGAGAAATAGAAAGGTTGAGTTCTTGAAAAGCCTTGAACAATTTCAAGTTCAATCTTGTTGGTTGTTGTCCAATCAATTTTGTTGGTTGTAAACCTTGAAGTTGGCGAAGTAGATTCAACAACTACTTTGAAACTTTCCTTCGCAAGTGCTGCTGCACCATACTCATCCATAAGTTCGAACATTAGTTCGTTTGAAACCTGACCAACACGTAGTTGACCAAGATCATCTGTCGGAATTGGTCTAAGGGCATATATTCCGGCCTTAACAGTAAAGTCTGATCTTGCAACAACCTCATTACCATTATAGTAAGCTTTACAAACAATTGCTCCGGCACCAGATGCTGTTGGGCATAGTTGTGTCGTTTGAGAGCTTTCAGGAGCGGCAGTTGCAACATTTGGATTTGTAACTTCCCAAGAGTATGTAACACCAGATGTAATTGCATGAGGAGGTACATTGTTATCATAAAGTTGAGCTGAATACGTATAGCAATCACCCTTTATGAGAGTCATTGGTCCACCAGGAGATATAATCAAACTCGAAGCTTCTCCTGAGATTTTTATCTTAACGGAATTTGAGATGGTTTTATTACCGTATGTCGCATAACAGTACAATGTGCCATCTCCCATTTCTCCGGCTGTGAATGTAGTATAGGTTCCTTCAAGTGGGCTAATGTGACCAATTATTGAATATGAGCTTGAATCTGGGACAAACATCCATGAATACTTGACATCTTTACTAATCGCGACATTTGTGCAATCAAAGGCACTTGCTGTGAAATCCATTGTTCCACCCTGTGGAACGGTTACTTCCTGAACCCTTCCAACAGATGTTGAAATCGTAAGATGACAGATTTCTCTTCTCTCACAGACCGTAAAGTAATCGCTTATCCAAGCATTTGGCGGAGGTGTCCCTCCCTGTCTAGTTGAAACCCTCATCAAGTGTTGACCCTCTCGATCAAGGTTTTGTAAACCTAGCGATGAGTCAAATTCAATTGTAACCTTATCATACTGAAGAATAGTCTCGGGAACGAGAATTGTTAGGTAATAGTCATCAATTGTTGGTGGATCAGTACAAAGGTAGCCGTTAACCCTTATAAGATTTGGAGCTATTCTATTTGGCAAATAGAATCCCTCGGGGAATCTCAAGAAAATGCTATCAACAGACTGAGTCAGCTCTCTATGTGTATAGAATGAAATTGTATAATCAGCTGTTGCACTTGTCATACAAGGATCGTTTATAGTTACAGGTCTGGTACAGATATTTGCAGGAGTTATTTCATACTCAAGGGACCTGACCGGTGTAATTTCCTTGTTTGTGAAAATATCGACAAAGTAGTCTCTGTCTTCTCTTTCAAGATATTCACCCGGTTCACCCACAATAGGAGGAGCATCGTTTGTACTTGGTGAAGATGGATATGGTGGGTTTGTTATTCTACAGTCTGTCGAAAGAACGATTTCAACCTCACCACCTGGTGGAATCGCAATAGGAGTCCTAATAATCATTGTGAGATTATATGGGTCTGCAATATCCTCGGTATACTCGATAGGAAGCGAACAAGACACACCATTAATCTTTACAAAATCTGCTGGAATTGAGTAGCCACCAAAATCAATGTTGATGTCAGTTGCAATTGGTGCTCCTAGGTTGTCTTCAAAGAAAGCTAGAGTGATTGTATCACCAATCGATAAGGCACCATATTGACCAACATTGAATTTGATTGTGTACTCAGTATTTGGCGCACCTGCAATCGATGTTAACGGAGTAACTATTGCTGGTGTCATTCCTCGTGCGCGAACAGTAAACGGACAAGAAATAACCGATGTTGTCAATTGAGATGTCCAAATATTGAGAGTGTGGTCTCCAGGTGTTGATGGGGTTAGAATTCCCGAATTTTCAGCAATTTGTATCCTGACCTCGTTATCACCAGTTGTAAATGTATATGGCGTCGTAATGATGAGTTTCTGTCCACTGACTACAACCTTGCTACATGGTAATAACCCTCCAGGAGGACCAACAAAAACTGATACTGGATCAATATATGATGGAAGACTTACATCAGCAGGGAACTCTATTGTGATAGTATCAGTTCCAGCAACAAGTCCTCCAAGAACACCCGCAATAATACTTGGAATACTAAAACCAATATCCCAAACCTCTGCTGAATCCATATTGATTATTGAATATCCTGCAAAAGATACAGTGTGTTCAAAATCTTCGCAATCCATACATATCTTTGTGATAATATCAAATGGAAGTGATTTTACCCAAGCTGGTTCAGTTGTTGTTCTCATCTCAAACATATACTGTGAAGGGGTTTTATCAATTCTTGGGTTTCTTATTCCCTGAGTATTGAGAATAATAATTTGAATGAGTGAGCCAGCAGCAATATAAGTCTGAACAGGAATGTTGATGTAGTAGTATCCATCAAATCGGTCATACCACGTTAAAGCAGTGGTATTTGGAATACCATTTAGAAGGATATTGCCCATCGCAATATCATCACCTGCACCAATTGCTGAGTCATCGTCAATATCAATGTCAAACCCAACTGAGTTTGTACCAGCATTTACAGGATTTGCAGGTATTGCAAGTGAAATAAAGTTACCAGGAGAAAGCGCACCATAGCTTCCATTTCTGAATCTAATTGTGTATTCTGACGATGCAGGGGCACAATTTTCATTGATCGATTCAGATGTGTTTGGAGAGGCAATCACACCAACATCTTTTACAGTTGTTCCGACACAAACTGGATTACTCTGTACCCATGTTGTTTCTTTTGATGTTCGAACACCAACTGACATGCATGTTGGATCCTCTGGGGTTTTAACTCCAACACTCTGAGGAACAAATATCTGAAGTGTTGAGTTTTCGGTAAATGCTGCACCAGATGGAACTGTTAAAATTAAAACATTTTCATCAAAATATGCACTTGTTACAGAATATGTTGGCCATGGAGGGCCAGGTGGGATAGACATATCCATAATCTGAATCGAACCAGATGGAATTATTCCAGATGGAACATATGAACCTTCAGGGAACATGATGGAAATGGTATCACCAGGAAGAAGATTTGATGTTCCGAGGAATGTGTTATCGCCAACATCACCAAGACAGAAATCAATCCACCAGTCTGTTATTGTCTGAACAGCCTGTTGACCAACAGTGTAATTGACATTGCTTACCTCACACTTGAGCATGTAAGGTTCAGAAATAACATCAAACCCACCTGCACCAACAGCACCAAGTGGTAGATAATCAATATTGATGTTGAACGATTCTGTTTCATCATAGAGGTCTGGGTTATAAAGCTGGAAGCCTTCTTGAAGTGTGATTGTAACCTGTGTACTTGGATTAAGTACAACTGGAGTTGTTATTCTGATTGCTCTGTTTGGTACAGAGGTAACCGCAGCAACTGTACAAGAGACACCATTAACAGTTATAAACTGTGGGCTTGCAAGGTTTACAAGACCAATAAGTGCTGAATAAGCAGGATCAAAAATCAAATCAATAAAACCGCCAACTGGAACTGTTGAGTCCTCTGTAAGTGAGAATTGAATTGTGTATCTTGCTCCCTGTGTTGGGTTACCAGCAGGGTCATTGAGCTGGTAATGTTCTGAACATTCATTGATACCGAGTCCTGACTGTCCTGGTGGGAATCCAGCACCATCTGTAAACGATATGTTAGGTAAAACGTTTACAACAGCCCATCCAGGGTTAACAATTGAATAAAGCATGGATGAGATAACTGTTGGTTCTGCACTTGTCCAGACATTCAGATAATAATCATCTTTTCCAACAGATGGGTTCACAATATGCGCACTTTTCAGGAAAGTAATCATGATACAATCACCTGGATTAATATCTATAGGTGTTTTCATGGTTACTTTGTTACTTGAAACCTGAGGGACTGAACTGACAACATTTGGACCAGAGCCTGTTGTGATGTTTTCAACTGTTATTGAACCTGGAGACATTGAACTTGGAACTTCAGTTCCTGCTGGGAACTGAACAGTAATTGTTCCGTCATTTGCAAGCAGAGTTCCATTTCCACCAATCTGAAGCGACCCCTGGGTTCCGCAGGCAGGAATAATATATGGAGGGGATGCACCAGGGTTTGAGATTGCACCAATATAGTAAACTGCATTTTCTTCAACCTGATTTGAAATGACAGTTACTGCGGGAGAGGTAACCTGAGACCCAATCCTGTAAGCAGTAGATGTCAGGAATCCATCAACAACACCGTCTGTCACATCAGGATTTGGTTCAACATGAACTAAGCTTCCCCTGAGAGTTTGAATCAGTGCATTTCTCTCAAATGGTGCACCGGCACCATTGATGATCCCAGCTGATTTATCAAAGACAATCGAGACAGCTCGTCCTGTTGTGTTTGTACATCTGATGTCTCTCGGAATAAATACATCAATCTGGTAGTTGCCTGAACCCATCATGGTTACCGTCGGACTAACCGAGCATTTTGAACCATTTACTTTCACATAATCCTTATTGATTGAAAGTGGAACCTGCGTGGTTCTCGGAAGAAGACCCGCACCAGCATCAACAACAAAGGCAGCAGTTGCAGCATCATAGTCAAGTTGCATTCTGATGATGTCACCGGCAAAAAGTGAACGATCTTCACCTGCTCCAAGCACAAAGTTTACGGTAAGTTCTGAATTAGTAAGCTCTGTGTTTGGATCAAATGTGAGGGTTGCAGGAGTCATGTTTGTCATAACATATACTTGAGGGGTAGGTGAAACTGTCTGAAATCCAGTCGTTGCGGAGGAATAGTCTTTCATGTTTCCAGGACAATATGTACATTCAGTGGTTGAAATCCTTGCACCAAATGAAAAACTGTATCTATTTGGTCGGTCAGGCATCACAATACCAGTGGTAGCATTACCATATGTAACAACTATTGTATCACCAATACTTCCAGTCGGGAAATATGCGTAGACCGTTCTGTTATCGATTCTGACAGGACTTGGTGTAATTGAACCACCTGTAAAATCAATATAACCCTCAGCAGTTGCATCAAGTGATGGTAGTGGGAAATAATTTGGAATAACGATTTTTACACCATGCAGACGATCTGCCTCCGGTGCAATACAACTGAGAGTTGCTGTATCATCGTGCTGCTGTGCTATAGCTTCCTGAGCAAGCGTATATACAAACTGAATCTGGTTACCGCCTGTTCTGGCAATTGCTATCGCCTCGGTTGTAGTTCCAGCCAGATATACGTACGAAATAACATTTCCTGAAGCCTGGACATTTTCAACCGGTTGAAACGGAACCATAATTATAATCATCAAAAAGACAATAAGTACGGATAATACCTTCTTCATATCTGCCTCCTTGTGAGGAAAAATGAAAACTGAGGATTTTTTTCAGTCTTCCTATTCAAACATAACAGGTTTGAATCACAAAATAAATCTATCATCCTATAAATCTTTATTCTTCGGGTAGCTGGAATCACCAGCTACCATAACAAATGAGATTTCTCGCTCGTAACCCCCGGGGATTTCTCCCCAGGAGTCTCTGTCTTCTCTTTCTTCTGTTCTGATTTGAAATCTACCTGACAAAAGGGAGGTTTTCTCCCTTTTGTCACTATTATTCTGTGGCTCAAATCTATTCATCATTTTGCCTATTTTTCTCATGGGTATTCAAATGAAACGGTTCTAGTATCGCCATCCCATCCAACTCTCCATCCAAATGCAGTATCAAACATCCTTAATGGGACATACGATCTGTTAGCGACAGTTTTTGCTGAAACATTAGGGTCACTAGAATCCATTTGAATGGTTGATTTATTTCCATCGGCATCTGTTAATGTCGCAGAAGATGCACCCAACTTATAAGCTAATTGTTTACCTTCGAAATCAACAGTTACCATTTTTGTTGTGTCATCCCATCCGACAACTCCGCCAAACAGATTTGCAACAAGTCTTAGAGGTGCATAAGTTCTTCCCTCTGCGTTATCAATGTATGGAGATGAATCAAGATTTGTAATTGGCTTACCATTGAACAATAGTTGGTCACATTCTGGAGGCATATTTGGATTAGGTTGTCCATTAATAGTTGAATCAAATCCCTTTGGGTTAACAAAATGAACGAGAACCTTACAAAGAACAATCTTGTTTACAGGTGTTCCACAAATATTGCCTGATGAATCCTTAAGCCTGATTGTAACCTTATTGTTTCCAGCAACAGCCTTGAGTTGAACGTTTCCTTTTGCTTCCTTCTTGACAGAATCATATGGAACTTCAATCCAATTATCTGGGTCATGCTCAGAACTTACCTCAACCGTTGGATTTGTTGCAGTTGTCGTTGCTTGAACAAGGAGATCCATTTCGAGATGATGATAACCGGCCTGATCTTCATTGACCAAAAGTACACCACCGACAGGTTCCTGATTATCCTTTGGACTGACAACTATCATAGCACATTCGCCATCACCTGAACCCGGTTCATACTTGATTGTCAGAATTGGTGTGAAGCTGACATTTCCAGCTTCATCATATGCTTTTACATCAAGAACATTTGTACCCTTAACAAGCATGACTGAACCCTGCCAAGTTTTTGCGTTTTTGTCAAAGGTCATTCTTGTTACTGAGCTTGATCCGTTATTGCTGACTGTTATCTCAAGAATATTTTCTTCATCAAATGTTCCTGAAAGATCAAGTTTTGCAGAACCAACGGTGATACCATTTTGTGGTTCATTGATTGTGAGGATTGGTTTTGTGGTATCAACTTTGATATTCGAAACTGTCTGTTTCTGTTCTTCGTTATATCCGTCAGCTTCTGACCAATACTGGACTGTGTGAACACCATCTTCGAGTCTGATTGGAACACTAGCCCATGACTTTCTATTTCCTCCATCAAGTGTGTAGTAAGTAGTTGCAGAGTTGACATTGCAATCAAACATGATGGATGGATTTGTATTGTACCAACCATTGTCGCCATTTGGTGAGGCAGGTGAGATTGTCATGTTTGTACTCATCGATTCACCGATTTTGTATGTGTTAGATTGAATCAATGTTGGTTCAGATGAGGTTTTGACTTTGCATTCATACTGACCTGGTGTTGTTGGATTATTCAAACATTTGATTTTGACTGTCACATCTGTTCCCGCATTGAGAGACTGTGGAACATCGAAAGTGATGTACTGACTATTTTGAATCTTTGGAGTATTTTTGATTGTTGCCCCATTTACAGTGATTCTCTCTTTGCTGATTGATCCGATCTTATAGTTTGGATGGAACCAAACAGTGATTGTGGATGCAGATGTCAACGAACCAAAACTTCCGGTTCTAAATGTTATCTCATAATCAACACAAGTATCACCAGAATCAAGTGAACTGCTTTCGACTCTAACGTTTGAGACCGTCGACTCTCCGATTCCGTATGAGTTGGATTCAACCTCAATTGACTCAGAGGTTGTGCTTGCCCAAACTGTGTAATTTCCGGACTTAGTTGGATTTTTGAGTCCAGCATCTTTTGAGAACTCAACGGTTACCTCTTCCCCTGCTTGAACTGGAGTTGGCACATAAACTGCAACTTTTCTCGCTACTGTATCAACATTTGGTCTCTTTGTGAGTACCTTTCCGTTTACAGTGATATGTCCAGACTGAATGCTTGCTGGGATATAGGTATCATTCGGGAATTTAAGCACGATCTGGCCTGTTCCAAGCTTTAGTGCACCAGAACCACCAACCTTGAACTTGATTGTGTATTTCGCCTCAGCACTTGTTACAACTGGGTCAGGAGTCACATCAGGAGTACTGATTGTAGATGCTTCAATTGCATAGTTACTTGATGGAACTGGTGTCGCATCAGATGAGGTTTTAACAGTAATCTTGTAAGTGTTTTTTGGACTCGTTGGGTTGATGATTCCAGCAGTTGTTTCAAATGTTACAGCAACGGTTGTATTTGGTGGAACATCTGTCGGAACTGTAAATTCAATATCACGTGTTGTAGGATTGATAGATGGTGGTGCAATAAGTGGGACTTTCTGAACAGTTATTGATGATGGAGCTATACTTCCTGGAAGCTCAGTGTCTGATGGGAAGTTGATTACAACCAACGATTGATCCTTTGTAAGCGTTCCAGCATCCGATGTTCTGAACGTGATTTG
This sequence comes from Caldisericia bacterium, assembly GCA_963674785.1. GTDB lineage: Bacteria > Caldisericota > Caldisericia > JAAYUI01 > JAAYUI01 > JAXGMQ01. The sequence goes on along the minus strand of OY771555.1, from coordinate 1,552,954 downwards.
ATAGCTTGCTACACCACCAGCAGAGTTTGGTTTTGGTGTGCATGTGACAGCAGTAACCCTAGTTCTTTCAAGGGTAACAGATGGTGGAACAGCGATGTTTTTAAGCTCCCCACTAACACCTGCAGTTTTCACATTAAATGTATATGTTTTCTCTTCTGCTGGAACATCAACATTTGTGTATTCTACAGAAACCTGGTTGTGTTTAAGGAAGGTTCCGAGATTAAGCGAAATGATTCCACCAGGAAGAACCTGCAACAAGGTTACCTCTCCTGTCGCATTCTTTATTTGGATAAATCCTTTTGCACCTGGAGACATAGTTGGTGCTGTCCAATCTGTTGGTATATAAATCTGAACCTCACCATCAGACATGTCCACTTCGGCAACAAATGTGAAAGTAAACTTTGCACCGAGTGCACCTGATGATGCAATTGTTGGAGCAACTGTGCACTTACCAGTTCCAGAGGCATTGGTAGTTGTCCCGCCACCCGAATCGATAAGTGTAACCGTTGGCTGTCTGACGGCAGCCTGTGTTGCTTCACCGTTTTTGTTTGCATAAACACTAAATGTGTGTACACCGGCTGATGTTGGATAATTTGGAGCAAGGTACTGTACACTTATTGCTTTGCCTTTAGGCATAGTTGTAATTGGAAGAATAAGGATTGAAGAGGAATACTGTGGTGTACCAACAACAACACCCGCTGGAGCACTCACACTCATGTTGTTAGAGTTTGGGAAACTCCAACCAGATGGAACTGAAAGTCTTATCTGACCACCAGATAGGTCATCCAAAGCTGTTATTTGGAATGTTAAAGCACTGAGGTTACTGGTTATCGTATGAGTAGTTGGTGTTACAGTAGCAGAGACAATATAGGTAGGATCTGTGCCAGGATCGGTACCTGGGTCAGTGCCACCCCCACCACTGGACTGAACGCTTACAGTTGCAGAGGTTGATTTTGTGTCACCACCATAAGATGCAGTACAAACAACTGTTCCAGATGTAGCAGTTGATCCAGTTGTCAAAGTCGTTGTATTACCAGATATTGGACTAAGCGAGCCGATACCACCAGTAACAGACCACGCAAATGCTGCACCAGTCATTGTGTTACCTGAGGTATCTTTTGCTGTTGCAACATAAGTTTGCGTTACACCAAACCCAAGAGATTTTGGTGTAGAGGGAGTAATTACAACGCTCCCAAGGGGAGGTGTTATGGTTACTGCACACTGAGCAGACAAAGTTTGACCATTGTACTTTGCTTCACATTTCAAAATACCTGAACCTGCTGAACCGGGAGCTGTAAGTGAAACACTGTCTCCAGTGATTCCAGACAAAACACCAATGTCGGTCTGCCATGAGTAGTCGACATTGTAAGAGATATTGTCACCATTCTCATCTTTAGCTTGTGCCTGAACCTGACCTGTTTGATTTATCCCTAGAGATAAAGATGAGGGAATAAGAACCAGACTAGAAAGCTGCACCTCAGGACAGATGTAATAGTTGTTCGAATCAACATCAAGGTTATCTGGTTCAATGCTTGTTCTAATCTTAAGTCTATAATGACCAGGTGTTGGAGGATTTTTAAGCTTGAATTCTTCAAGGAATTCAACTGTCACCTTACCAGATGATGGAAGATCTTTTGGTGCGGTAATTACAATTTCATTGTCTGCGGTTGGTCCAATAAGAGGAGCTCTGACCTGTGTACCATTAACTTTGACATTCTCTTGTCTGACAACAGATGGCATCATGTAGTCAGCAGGGAATGTAATTGTGATGGTCTCACCCTGTGGTATCGAATTTGTAATATAGAATTCAATAATATGGATCGCACCAACCTCACCAGCGGTACATGGATTAACAGTAACGGTTGGAGCACCTGCTCCTTCAATCACAAACGATCTTGTATCAACAAAATCCGGTTCTGAGGAAGTTGCAAGCTGCATCCTATAAACACTACCCGGAACAGATGGATTCCTGATTCCGGATTTATTTGTTATCCTGATATAGGCATCATGGTTTGATGGAACTGATGTCGGAACCGTAAGAGTTATTTTTCGATTTTCGCTATCAATATCGATATCATGACACTGTGTGAAATTGATTCCATCAATTGAGAGCGATATTGATGATGCAACTATTGATTCAGGAACATACATGTCAAACGGGAATATCATAGTTATTGTCGAAACGGCCTGGTTTAGATTACCTGTTGCTCCAGTTATAAAATGAATCATGTAGTAGCCTTCGGCATTTACAAGACCGACATTGCAAGCAACAATCGATACCTCGGCACCAACGGCATGAGCACTTCTAAGCGGTGGGGTAACATCCAATCTTGTTCCGTTGATACTTGTGATTCTTACGACTTCTGCTCCTGAGCCAGCACCGAATACAATCACGTCTCCTGCAGTAAATGGGCTGGGGTCAGTTACTCGAATGAAAGCACTTCCCGCTGGTACTGGGGCACCAGGACCAGTAAGTGTTGCGCTTGTTGGAATCTCTTTCATTCTAAATACTGGGGTACCAAGAGGAACACTGAAATCAAGTGGAACTGTGAATCTGAGCACATTTGTAGCAGCACCAATTGTGTCAACTCTTGCTGCAAAAATATTTGACATATTTGTGCTTGTCATATCACCAATAACAGCGATATCCCCGACACTCCAGTTTCTAACTGAATCAACATTCAAAACTGGTGTTGCTGCAGCAGCCTCATTTGCAGTCAGAACCGAATAGTCATAGGAAAGGCAAATTTCTGGACTAAGTGAACCGGCAGTTCCACCCAGGGCTGATTTGATGGTGTAAATCTCAGTATCGATGTAAACGGGTTCAACTGAGGTCTGAATACCCATTCTGTATGATCCAACAACTGGGTTTGTAATACCTGCACCAGACTGGATCACAATCACAATCTCTTCGCCGGCTTCAATCGTTTCTGGAACGATGAGCTTCAAAGTTCTATCAACTGTATCAACAGTTGGGATGACAGTAAGCCTTGTTCCGTTGACGGTAATGTTGTCTGGTGAAATGGAAGTTGGAAGTAATGCTTCAACTGTTGAGTATCCACCACCAAGTCCGTAGATATCGTTATCAGGGAACTGAAGTTTTACCCAACTGATGTCTTTTGTGAGATTTCCAGCTGTTGAAAGTGTGAATGTAATTGTGTATTCAACATTTTCTCTATTTGCTGTTGGTGGATTTGGAAAAACAATAGCCTTTGAAGATGTATCTCTGATCTCATAATACGGACTTTCAACATCCTTTGGCTGCTTGCTTGTTTTTACTTTTAACCTATATGAGTCAGCAACTGACGGGTTAACCAGGCCAGCCTCATACGTAAATTTAACATACACGTGATTATCGTTTCCACTGAAACTCATAGGAGTTGTAAATGTAATAGAACGTTCACCGCTATCTACAATAATCGGAGCAAGTGCCTGAAGATGAGGAGTCGCATCTGATACTGTTCCATCAAATACTGGATCATCGTCTATAAAGATATGATTTGGCATTATTGACGCTGGTACAACAGTATCATCTGGGAATGTGATTGTGATGGTGTCATAATTCTCAGTAAGTGAAACACAGGTATAGAAGTCAACAACATAGCTTGCGTTCTCAGATGTGCTTGGCGGAGTAACTGTCACAGCATTAACATCGAATGCTACACCATCAACTATTTCATAGGTTCGAGATTCGTTTGCTGACTGTTCAATACTTGTCCAAACTGCAAGAGTATAGCTTCCAGCAACATATGGGTTTGGAATTCCAGAATTTGGAAGGATTCTTAAAACAACTTCTTGTCCACCCGAGATATCCTCTGGCACGGTGATTTCAAGTGTTACATAATCACTTCCAAATGTTGGAGTTGGTGATGGTGTATACACTCCACCAACTGGTGTAATTCCAATTGTTGGTGCAACTGAACACACTGTATCATTAACCATTACACTTCCGGATGAAATTGATGATCCGGTTATATGATAACCCCTGTCATTTACTGATGGAGCATATTCAAGAGCAACATATATCTTGTCTCTGTTTGCAAGAAGAGCTCCCGATGAACCAGTTTTGAATGTGATTTTTGTCTCGGCAAATGTGTCACCTGAACATCCATCATTTGGTTGATGGAACTGTACAAGTTCAACTCTTGTGTTTCCAGGTGCAGGGAAGTCAGCAACGATATTTCTAGAGAGACCAAGTCTTGTAGCGGACATATGTGATGAGACAAGGAACAACTCAGGACAATTTGTACCGGTCAAATCAATCAGTGCAACGTATGAACTGATTGGGAACAAATCTCTTGTTGCTGCGGTTACATCAACAAAGTTATTACCAGGAGCTGGGTCGTTTGTTGCGCCTGTAAAGATTCCAGTTCTTGACCTGTATACTTCAGTTCCAGTTGTAAATGTCGCAGGTACATTGTCGCAAAGTGTTAATGTGTTGTTTATGGTATCAACTGAAGTGACACTGGTAAATACGGCTCCTGCACCAAATGGATGACTCACATCACCAACAAGAATGAGGTCTCCTGCAATCCAACCAGAGACTGTATCAAGTTCAATGACATTTGTTCCTGTTGCGTTTGCAGCAAGTCTGGCTGTGCTTCCTGATCTACTGATTGAATTTGGAATAACTTCAACTTCTGGTAGATTCAATCCACTCTTGATTGCATATGGGTTTGAAACAACAAAGTCGGGTTGTGCAGATGTCATGACCTGAAGCGTATAGTATGCCGCAGTTGCAGGGTTTTTGATTTTTGCGCTTTCACAGAATCTGATGTAGATATGATCACCAGGGTCGATATTGATTGGCACTGTGAGTGTGACCTGTTTTCCAGAAACAACTGGTGGTGCTTCAAGTGGTGCATAGTCTGTTCCAAAGACTCCACTGTGAGTCGGTGGACAGATACTGTTGTCAAAGTTAACATTCTTTGCAACATAGACAGTTCCTGCTGCAATTGAGGTCAGAACACCTGTCTCAGTTGGGAAGGCAATTGTTATGGTACCAGTTCCTTTTGATAATCCACCTGATGAAGAGTCAACAAAGTCGATTGTATAATTTGCATACATATTGATGACTGGTGGAACTACCATAACATTGACACCGGTGACAGCAGCAATAATCGAATAAGGTGCCGACTCGATCATCGTTGATTCTTTTGAGGTGCTAACTTTTGCAATATAACTTCCAGCGGTTCCGGTATTACAAAGACCTGCGGATTTTTCGAATTTGATTTTTGCAGTTGTGTTTGCACTGAATGTAAATCCAAGTGGCAAGTAAATTCTCAGATATTTGTCACCAAGAGCAACAACCTTTGAAGGATGAACTGATCCAGTTGTATAGCTTCCTGAATAGCTTGTTCCGAGAGTAATTGATGATGGATTTATTGAGGTAGCTGAGGCTGGATTTTCAAGTGGTGTTACTGGTACATACTCCGATCCACAAGAACCGGATACTCCAGCGTTATCAGTTCCTGAGACATCGATTGCATATGTGTTTGTTGCATTTGTTGTTGGATTTCTGATTCCCGCTGATTGTCTAAACTGAATGTAAACAATTGCACCTGGTATAGCATTTGCTGCCGTAAAAAATGCTGGGACATCAAATGTTACAGTGTTACCAGAAACAGTTGGAGTATTGTCAAGTGGACCGAATGTTCCCGCTGGAGCTGTTGAGTCAACAAATGGAGTCCCCATATAATTTGAGCAATTGAGGAATGGATATCCGACTCCAGCAGGTGCTGTTGCAACAGATAACCAAATGTCATTTGCAGAAATAGATGATGGAACTACAAATCCAGTTGGGAAGGTAACAGAAAGCTGTGGTGTTGGGAGAAGTGTTGAATCAAAGTTAGATCTGAGTTCAAGCATCAAGTCCACCTGAGCTGACTGTCCTGCAGTGCTTGTGTGTATGCTTGGTGGAAGTTTATGAATTGGGTTAGGGCCAACCCAGTTCATATCAATAATTGGGACTGGAGCTCTTGTTGGTCTGAGTGAGGAAATTCCAAAGTAATTTGAGTTTGCAGATGTTGGCTGAGTACTTGTGTATCCTTGAAGAACATATGAGTCTCCGGCAGTTGATGGATTTGTGATTCCCTGTTGGAGAACTCTGATATAAACAGTCTCACCATCTCCAACATCAATTCCTCCTGCTGCAACTGGTGGGTTTGTAATTGTTACCCTTGTTCCAACAACGGTTATCATTGCAGCTGGAACGGCAAGTTTTGCTACTCCACCGGCATTGATATAGTTATCACCAGCATAGAATGAATACTCATCCCACTGTTCATCAGAAAGGAAAAGTCTGTTTGTAAGCGATGCAACTGTCATTGAACAGTTGGCGGGGAAATCAAGAACAATTGTGTCACCAGTAGTTAACGCTCCACCAGTTCCCGTCATGAAATCAATATCCCATCTTGATGTATTCCATGGAACTGCAGTGGCATCAAATGGCTGTGTCAATGGATGAACGGTAAGATTTGCAATTGAGGTGCTTGATGAGAAGTTATTTGAGATTGATGCATAATCTGGGCCTGGATTCTTTACAAAATCCTGGAACTGAATATCAACATAGTCTCCAAGGTCACCCGACAAGCTTGTGTTTGCATTTTTGAATTCCACTTCTACTTCAACATCACACTCATTAATAATGTTTGGTGTATGCGAGACTTTAACATCAGAGATTGCTGATGTAATTGCGTATGGCTCAGATATTCCATATGCAGATTGTTTGGATGTCTTCAATTGAAGTCTGTAGGCATCAGCAGTATATGGATTCTTGATTCCCGCATTAAGACAGAATCTCACAACAACCTGTGCATTGTTTGAAATATTCATTGGTGTTGTGAAAGTAACACTTTGACCTGAAATATCTGGTGGGAGTTGTACCTGCACAGCTGACCCACCACCAACAGGAGTTGGTGGACAACCAGTGCTTGTAAAGTCTGATGCTTCCGCAATCCATATTGAGCCTGCTGAAATCGAGTTATAAGGAACAGTTGTACCCGATGGGAATGCGATTGTGATTGTGTCAGAGTTTGCAGTCAAGCCACCATTTGCACCAACCTGGAATCTGATTGTGTATTCAGCTTCCTCTGAGATCGTTGATGGATTGACATCAACTGTAATCTGTCTTGGAGCATCTTCAATGGAATACGGAGAGGAATCAACCTCTTCCTGTTCAAGACTTGTGCTGACTCTAACTTTGTACTGTGCTGGGAAGCAGGTATTATCAAGTCCAGCACCTGATTCAAATATCACGGTAATCTGTCCAGAGGATGATGAGGTGAAGTCTGCGGGTACATACACCCTCAGTTTCTTCCCTTGTGGCGTATCCACCCATTCAACAGCACTAGCATAGCTATTGCCATAACTGTACGAATATCCGTATGGACTAACTGTGACCGATGATGGTGATGGAGTATTTATAGCTGTGAAGATATTGCTTATAGAAGCCATATCAGTTCCAGGGTTATCTGGATGATAGAAATCAATATCTATATAGTCACCGTTCGAACCCTTAAGTCCTCCCGAACTTCCCTGTTTAAATGTGAGCTTATACTGAGTATTTTCGTTGCAAGCTGATGCTGGGATCGGTTCAACCTGTACGTCAGAAATTGCTGTTCCAATTGCATATCTACAGGAGATACCATAGTTAGGTTGTTTCGATGTTTTCACTTGAAGCGTATAACTTCCAGCCTGATATGGGTTTTTGATTCCTGCAGATTTGCAGAATCTGACATAAACCGTTTGACTGTTTCCAATATGGATTGGTGTAGTAAATGTTACCGCCGTTCCTGAGGCAGTTGGAGGAAGTGTGACAACTTTTGCTGGAGAATCAGCAGGGCACCCTCCAGTAATTGGGAGAGTTGAAACATAGATTGATCCTGCCGGCATGTTAAAACTATTCATGGTTGTTGAACTTGGGAATGCAACAGTGATTGTATCAACACCAGCTTCAAGTCCACCAGTTTGTCCAACTGTGAAACTCAAATCATACTGTGCCTCAGTTGATGTGGATGGTGGATTTACATCAGGATATGTTCCGCAACTAAACTGCACGGTATCAACAATTGAATATTGAGTACTATCAACCCATGATGTTTCTTTTGATGTCCTGACTTTTGCAATATATCCACCTTCTGTACAAGTGTTTACAAGACCTGATGCACTTGTGAAGGTAACTGTAACTGACTGGGTCTGCTGAATCTTGAGACCTGCTGGTAAATAAATTCTAAGTGCCTGTGGTCCAATTGCGACAACACTGCTTGGGTGGTTTGATGAATAACCATAATAATAATAACCACCGCCAATGTTTATTGTGTGGAGTGGTGGGATAATTCCACCAATTGGTGCAGGTGTAATTGCAAAATATTCTGAAGTGGCCTTTACTTCAACCTCACCACCAGAACAACCTGCTGTTCCTTGAATAGTAATTCCAAGCTGATAATTGACACCAACTGTTGGAGGGTTTCTGATTCCAGCGTCTCTACAGATAAGAACATGAGCAAATTGAGTTGCATTGAATGCTGCAGGAAGAGGGAATGAAATTGTTCTTGCTGTTTGATCGATTGTAACCGATGCAGGCGTTGATGTTCCTGTTGAACATGCAGAATCTGGTGCAAACAAAAATGCAGTATCTGCCTGTGTTCGAAGTTGAATAAAACTTGGGTCAATTGAACTTGGAATATATGTCCCCTGTGGGAACTGGACGGTAAGAGTTGACCCAGAAAACTGACAAGTTTCGTGTGTTCTTACTGAGAAGATATACTGTGCTGGAGAGCTTGCAGAATTTGGGATTGGAGTTGGGCAGAATACATCGGTAAGAGGGCTTGGGGCTGTATTTGTTCTCCACTCAGGATCAGCTGTTGGTACCTGTGCACCGTAATCCGGAATAAAGTCTTCGGTGATTGCAAAGAATCCTGGCGTAAAATATGGCTGCTGCAATGTTGCAACCTTAACTGTGTATGCTGAACCTGGAGCAGATGGATTGATGATTCCTGCTGCCCTTCTGAATCTAATATAGATCATCTGGTCAATCACATATCCCGCGGAAGTTGTAAGAGTAATTCTGTTTCCATCCACAACAACTGCAGATGGATTGGTAACTCCTGCACCAAGAACATCGTTATCAAAGATGCTTGGTGCTGCAACTGTTGCATCAAAAATAAATACATCTGTTGCATTTATGCTTCCAGGAACTGTGACATTCGGAGGGAATTGAAGATCAATTGTATCGCCTGCAACCAATGCAGCACCGGTTCTAAATCCGATTGTCCAATAAGCCATTGAACTTGCAAATGGTGGTGAACTATATCCTGATACTTCAGTTACAGCCTGGGTTGACTCAAAGGTATTTAGGATTGAAGCATAATCAGGGGCAGGATTTTTGTTTAGATCTCTGAAATCAATATCAATATAGTCACCGGCTGAACCATCAAGCCCACCGTTTGCGCCTGTATTGAATGAGACCTCATACTGGACTCCATTTGAGCATGTTGCATTTGGTGTTGGTGTTACCTCAACATTTGTAATCGAGGTTGATATTGTGTATGGGGCAGAAAGAGAGCTTTCAGGCTGAGTTGTTGTGGAAACCTCAAGATTATAGATTCCTGCAGTCATTGGATTTTTTATGCCAGCATTCAGACAGAATCTGATCGCAACAAAATTATCACCGGTGTCATTAATAACATAATCACCTGGTGAACCTGGAAGCGTGAGGGTTACCTTTCTATTGGTTCCTGTTGTTGAAATCGACGGATTCAATTCAAGAGGTCTCGGCAAGCCTTCAACCCACGTTCCAGTATTGTAATTAATATCACAATCATCTGCCCCAAACGTTGGTGTAACCGTATCCCAAACCAACCAGACTCCACCTGCTGGAATTGATGTATAATTTGTGAATGAAGTTTCCTGTGGGAATTCAATGAATATCTGTTGACCTGGTCTAAGTTCCTGTCCAACTTCGAAGAGGATTGTGTACTGAGCTTCTTTACTTACTGTTGGTGGCTCAACAATGACATATCCACTATTGAAGATTACTCCATCAATTAAAGCAAAATAATTTGAGTACGACCAGGTATTTGAAGTATCTTTATTATGCTTGAGCATAACCCTATATCTTCCAGGGTTAACATTGTTGTCGAGTGTTGGATGATCGATAGTCATGGTAAATTTTGAGCCCGAAGTGATAGTATATCCAAGTGGAAGATAGATTCTTAATGTTGCAGTTGGTGCTGTTGGCTCTACAACAGATCCGTATTCAACATCACTATAATAATAACTGTATGAAGAATTTGTGAATGCGACTGTTGGTGGATAATTGCCAATTCCGGGTGCAAACGGGGTGTTTGAGGAAAGTGGCCAATTCAGATTTTCTAGATCCTGGAATTGAATCTCAATCCAGTCCCCTGCATCTCCCGAGAGCGTGATTCCAGTTGGCAAACTCCACTCGATATTGTATTCAACATCCTGAGCTCCTGCGGCATTTGATCTTGCAACAACGGTAGCCTGATTTGCAACCATAAAATCTGGTGAAGTTGCATAATATGACTCTTCGGTTGTTGAAACCTCAATCGTCTGGTAACCCGCAGTGGTTGGAAGAGATACGCCAATATCTTTATCAAAAATCACACTAACATAGTCATCTGCTGCAATTGATGCACCAGCATCAAGATACACAGTGATCGTTCTTTGTGTTGAGTCAGCCTCAACAGCAAGAACTGGAACTGAAGTTGATGGAACCCAATATGGTGCGCCATCAAGATGGCTTACTGTATCTTGGAAAATTGGGGCAACAGGATCATGCCAAACTCTTACTTTTGAACTATCCAGCAAACCATCAGGGAAAGTTGTATATCCACCAAAACTTGATGGAAACTTTATCTGGATATACTCATTTGTATCGAGTGCTCCACAACTATCTCTTCTAAAAAGGACACCGAACTTGGTATTTGAAGAAGTTGAACCATAACCATAGTAATAACTTGATGTTGATGAAGATGCAGTGTTGGGATCGCTCAAAACCTTGATCTCAGTAACTTTTCCCATCAATTCATACGAGCTAATGGCAATTGCTCCAGATGGAGTACCAGCCGCATCGACATCCTCAACCTGAATGTTTTGTGGTCCACAATTAGGACAAGGTGGTAATTTGATGCCAAAGCTTTCATTGATGGTAATCTTTACCTCATCATTTGTGCCTGTGACTGTGTAATCATTCATCAACCTCATCTCAAGCGTATTTCCACTTGTGGTGATCGATTCGATATACTGAGAAACAGGATAAGGTGTGAACAAATCATTATCCTGTACTGTCATAGTCACATAGTAATTGTAGGAAGTGGTTGAGGTCGGTGGAAGAAGCTCTCCTCCAAGAAAGGTTACGTTGAACCCGCTAAAAGTTCCCGGAGCCTGTTCAAACTCAAGAACAATCTCCGCCCCCTCTCCACAGACTGCTGGATCAACTGTGATATTCAGTGTTCCCGCAACTGCAGCACTTGCTGATGCCATAGGCAAAACAGTTATTAAACTTGCCATCATAAGTAATGACAACACGATATTTATCAGCTTCTTCATTTGGCACTCCTTTCAGTTTTCACACAAATTAGTGTGCCTTTTTGAATAATCTTTATGATTCTGAACTCCTCGAACATACCAAGAATACCTTTGGTTTCTGAATTTGGTTTATCCAACGGTTGGTATTATGGTTATTCCTCATCTTCTTTCTGTAAGTCATCTTCTCTAAGGATCACTTTGTTGCTTTTGATGTATGACTCCAGATCAGAAGCTTCTATCTTGAGAAGTCGACCAATTCGAACGACTGGGAATTTCCCTTTACGCACATACTGACGCATCGTAGTGTAATGGATACCCAGTAATTCAGCAGCCTCCTTAAGGCTCAGCAATTTTTTATCTTCCATAAACCGCCTCCAATCTACTTCAGTCACGTAGTCTATGTGCTATATAGCGACTTGTCAATAGGTTTTATGCTTTTTGCTATTGTAGATATATTGATTTGAGTGTTATCATATCTTTACTAATATATATTTGCATAAAAATAATTTATATATATTAATCAGCTGTTTAGTGTATTTATACAGAATAGAATCACTGTCTGGAGCAATATTTAGTGATATGAGGTGTTTTTGTAGCAAGTGCATGTAAACTCAACTACAGACATCGGGTGACGTATTTTGAGCAAATCTATTGGCGATTTGCATTTTCGGTTTTTTTTCGTAAAATTATTACACACAAGGTTAAGAGAAATTTATGAACTGATTCGCCGAAAATATCGTATGAATGATAGAGAGGTGACCGATAATGGAAAAATATCTTACAAAAAGGGAGAAGGATATTCTCGGTTTTATCAGTGATTTTTCGATTGATCACGGATTTGCACCCAGTCTCGATGAGATAAGGGAGGCTATGGGGTTATCGTCAATTTCTACAGTCCATGAACATGTTTCAAGGCTGATATGTAAAGGTTTTTTAGAAAAACACCCAAATAAAGCAAGATCAATGCAACTTAAAGATTTCAGTGCACCGAATCTTAAAATTACAACTCTTCAAGATATAATTAACAAAACAAGTCGCGACCTTGGTTCATTGAAGATGAATAAAATCTTTGGGAGAAACTCTGATTGTGTTGCTGTTGCCATCCAGGGAAAATCACTAGAAGAAGAGGGGGTACGAGATGGTGATTTTGTAATTGCTATACCTGGAAACGGAATTATGGACGGTGACACAATTATAGGCCTAATCGACGGATACAAGCCGATACTGGGAAAATTATTTCATTTTGGTACAAAAATTGTTATAAAACCGTCTGACTCAAAAAAAGACTCAGCTGTAATAAATCCAGAATCGGTCGTTATCGTTGGTAGAGTAAAAGGAGTATTCAGGAAATTCTAAGGATTATAGATCGGATATATCTCCTCTTATCATACTTTTGTATAGATAATTAGAGCTTTTTTCTTTTATATGGGTGCTTGTTTCATTATGTCCCGGGAGGATGTTAAAATCATCTGGGATCTCTTTGCTTATCCTTCTTAGAGAATCTCTCATCTGATAAATATCACAGTTTGGAAAATCGGTTCTTCCGATTGACCCAGCAAAAAGCAAATCGCCTGTAAACGCATTATTTTCGCAAAGGAGACAGACGTGACCAGGGCAATGACCAGGAGTAAACAAAACTTTCAATTTCAAACCATCATCAACTAAAATCTCGTCATTATCGCAAAGAACTCTATCTGCTGGCGGTGATTCTACAATTGGAGGAAGAGAGATTGAAAGATTTGATTTTGGATTCACCAATGCATCTTTTGCATTTTCGTGAATTAAGATATCTGCACTTGTTGCATTCTTTATTACAGAGTTACCAGATATATGATCCGCATGTCCATGTGTATTGATGATATAAACACAATTCAAACCAAGTTCTTCAATTCTATCAAGGACTGGTTGAACTTCATATGATGGGTCAATCACCACAGCATTTTTTTTGTCAGAGTAAACAAGGTAAGTGTTTACATCGAGCATTCCATTTGGAAATCTTTCAATAGTCATTTTTTAAAACACCTTCTTCGAATCAAGAAGTATGGTCACTGGACCATCATTGGTCAGCTTAACCTCCATGTGAGCACCAAACACTCCTTGTTCAACTTTGATATTGTTACCTTTAAAAATATCCACGATCTGGTTAATCATTACCGTCGCAGATTCTGGACGCATTGCAGTTGTAAATTCCGGTCGATTTCCCCTTCTGACATCTCCAGCCAAGGTAAACTGAGATACAAGAAGAATTGACCCACCAACCTGATTTATATTCAAGTTCATTTTTCCATCTGAGTCTGGGAAAACCCTAAGACTGGAGATTTTTCTTGTTATGTATTCAACATCTTTTTCATCATCGCCTGAAACAGCACATAGTAAAACAAGTAATCCATTTCCAATCGAAGAAACCACAGACGAATCAACAACAACAGAAGCGTCTGTTACTCTTTGAACAACTGCCCTCATTGTCTTGTGACTTTCTTTACTTCAATAACCTGCTCAAGCCTGGCAATCGTGTCGTTCAACTCCCTATTTGATGTCACTTCAAGGGCAAAAATCAATCTGGTTCTTTTTGAGTCTATCTTAGATGCTTTTGCCATCTGGATATTTATGTCCATCTCAGAAATTATCCCAGAAAGCATCGCGAGGACTCCAGTTCTGTTTTCAACAACAAGAGAAATTCTGACAATGAATGATTGCTTTGATTCATCAACCCATCTTGCTTTCACAAATCGATCATTCTCGTGTGATAGATGTTTGAGGTTAGGACAAGTTGTCCTGTGTACACTAACCCCACGCCCTCTAGTTATAAATCCAACTATCTCATCACCAAAGATTGGATTGCAACAATGCGCAAGCACAACTGGTGAATTATCAATTCCTTCCAACTCAACAAGTGCACCTTCTTTACCAACCTTGATTGGCTTTCTCTTCTGCGGGGCAGCCTTTGGTTTATCAGGTACATGGGCTACCTCTGTTGACTCCAAGGCTTTCTTAAACCACTGTCTGATTTTTGATTTTGTAGAGTGTGCCGCAACAATACTCAACCAATCCCTTGACGGACCTCTGATTTTTTTGCTGGTCATTACGCGCACACGGTCACCCGTTTTGAGTTTGTATGTCAGCGGGACGATTTTATCGTTTACTTTCGCACCATTGCAACTATGCCCAACCTCAGTATGAATCCTGTAGGCAAAATCAATAGGGGTTGCACCAGCGGGAAGATTGATAATGTCTCCTTTGGGAGTAAAAACTAAAACTTCATCAGAGAACAAATCGGTCTTAACACGTTCTACAAAATCCTCTGATGGCTCAAGCTCTCCCTGCCATTCGAGTAACTGTCTCAGCCAATTGAGCTTTTGCTCGTAATTGGCACTGAAAGTCTTTTTTCCTTCTTTGTATTTCCAATGTGCTGATATCCCATACTCAGCATCCTCGTGCATTTGAAATGTTCTAATTTGGATCTCTACTGGGCTACCATTTGATCCAATTACTGTTGTGTGTAATGATTGATAACCATTTGATTTTGGGATCGCAATATAGTCTTTTATTCGGCCAGGAAGAGGTTTCCAAGTTGCATGTACAAGTCCTAAAATCTTATAACATGTTGGTATATCATCCACAAGAACTCTAACTGCATGAAGGTCAAAAACTTCATCAAGATTCTTGTTTTCTTTTCTCATTTTTTTATAAATGCTATATAGATTTTTTACTCTTCCTGAAATCTCGCCTTTTACCTTGGCATCCTCAAGAAGCGCTTTCAATTCTAGAGATAACTCGCCAACAAAAAGGTCGCGTTCAGACCTTTTTAATTCTACCTTCTTCCCAAGTTCTTTGTACGTATCTGGATCAAGGTACCTAAAACACAAATCCTCGAGCTGCCACTTAAATTTGTATATCCCTAACCTTCCAGCAAGAGGAACAAAAATATCCATTGTCTCTTGGGCAATTCTAGTCTGTTTTTTTCTAGGGAAAATACCAATTGAACTCATATTATGAAGTCGATCTGCAAGTTTTATCAAAACTACTCTAATATCACTTGCCATCGCAAGAAGCATTTTTCGAATATTTTCGAGCTGTTTGTCTTTGCTGGATTTAAATTTAACTTTTGATAACTTTGTCATCCCCAACACTAATTCCAAAACTTCTTTTCCAAAATGATCGGAAATAGTGCTTTCCTTCATGGACGTATCTTCTATGGTATCGTGTAAAATTGCCGCTTGAAGAGTAGGTAGGTCTGCCTCAAGCTCAGTCAAAAGTATCGCGACATTAAGAGGATGCGTAACATAGGGATCGCCACTTTCTCTTTTTTGCCCATCGTGATAACGCTCTGCAATATCGAAAGCCTTGTAGAGGTCATCCCTTACATCAACAAGGTACTTGGCTTTATCAACAAGTTCTTCAAATAACTCAAGAGGCGTTTTGCTTTCTACAGACATGGAGAGTAGTATACAGAAAAGGAAGGTAAAACGTCAATATCGATTTAAAAATACAAATGTGCAAAATCTTCTCATTATTGAAAAAATCTCATAATACTTGAAAGTAACAGTTTATTAATATATAGTACGAATGTCTTTTTATTTCAGGATTTATTGGCAGAATCAAATGGAGGTGGACATGCACCGATTTAAGACAATCGCTATTGTTGTGGCTTTTATAATGGTTTTCAGCCTGCTCACAATTATCCCAACCAACGCTGATGGACAATTATTTAAGGTTCAGCTTGGGAATAAGGCTACAAACTTTGACTCTTTACACGTTTCAGGCGTATCGATTGTTGAAGAGTACGATAATTTTGCAATCTGCAATATTGCACCAAACATTGTTCCTTCTTTGGAAAGTGACGGCTTTGTAGTTAATCCATTTATCCCATTTACAGAAGTCAGTATTAATGATTATAAGCTGATTGCTGATGGGGACAGGATTTTAAGAGTCTCCCCTGAACTCCCAAACGATTTGACAATTCCAAATATCATGCCAATGGGTGATACCCACTACATCGTCCAGTTTGACCTCCCAATTAAAAACGAATGGACAGAAAATATAAGAGCAAATGGTGCAAAAATCCAGGGTTACCTTCCCGATGGCGGCATCATCATCAAGGCATCAGCAAATGAAGTTTCAAAACTACATAGCTGGGGAAGAGTAATTGGTGGAACACCTCTGCATCCAGGTTTAAAAATAGCAAACACAATTCAGGCTGACGAAGAAAATCTTGTAAAAATTACTGTCAATCTGTACTCTGATGAGAAAATTTCAGATGTAAGAAACCTTATTCCAGGCGAATGTTTTGACGGAAGCATTGAAAAAGAATACGGAAGCATAAATATTGAATGCGAAGCAGAAGATATCGCAAGCATTGCATGGATTGAAGCAGTTTCATCAATAACCCCGTATGTTGAACCAGAACTTTTCATGGACAGATCAAGAGAGATCATGGGTATTGAGGCAAGAAGTGATGACTCATCACCAAGCCTTGAAGCAAGATCAGAAGGTGTCTGGGATTATGGTCTCAGAGGACAAGGAAGAGTAGCTTGTGTCCAGGATACAGGTTGCGACACAGGAAACCTTGCAACATTAAACAGAGACTTTGGTATCCCACCAAGAATTGTAGGACACTTCGGATATAACTCTGCACCAGCTGGGCCAGATCCAACTCAGTCAAAGGACTGGAGTGACTATAACGGACATGGTACCTTCACATCAGGCCAGGTAATGGGTGATGGATACAACTCCCCACTTGGACAGTACTCAGGCGTAGCACCAGAGGCAGGTCTTGTTGTACAGAGAGGTTTAGGATACCTCAACCCAGGTCTTCCAGATTCCTACGGTCTTGGAGCAAGAGTTCACAGTAACTCCTGGGGTTCAAGCATTGATACCTATACCGCAGAATGTCAGTACACAGACCAATTTGTTTGGGATAATCCAGACATGGTTGTTTGTATCTCTGCAGGAAACAGCGGACCAGGTACATCAACCCTCGGAACACCATCCGTTGCCAAAAATGACATGAGCGTTGCAGCAGGCGGAAACAACAGACCATCGACATCACTCACAAACATTGCAAACCCAGGAGATACTATCCTCTGGGTCACAAGTAATGCCGGTTTCAACCTTAATGCCAGCAGAAGTAACAGGGTCATGATCGCGGGAGACAACCCAGGCGAAGACGAATTTAGAACATACACCGCAAGAATAGGCGGAAACAGAATCAGAATCGACGCACCTCTAACATATAGCCACTCAGTCGGAAGAAGAGTTCACGAAGTTCATGCAGAGGTTGTAGCAAGATTCTCGTCCCGCGGTCCAACACCAGACACCAGAATCAAACCAGACATCACAGGTCCCGGTGCAAACGTCATGGGTATTGAGGCATACACAACAACATACTCCGAGGCATCTGGCACCTCCATGTCATGTCCAAACGTAGCCGGATGCTCTGTGCTTGCCCAGCAGTGGCTTGATGAAGTTGAGCTTCATGGGGAACCATCAGCAGCTCTTGTAAAAGCATTACTCCTCAATGGTTCAAGAGACATCAGAGAAGACTATGATGGCACACCTCTTTTCACTCCAAGCTACATCGGTGGATGGGGATATGTTGATCTCTATGACACCCTTTTCCCAACAGCACCAACACGAAGAGACTACTCTGACTACAAACCTGGTGTTGTAACAGGACAGAGGGTCGGCTTCCCAATTATGGCTGGACCAGGAACATTCAAAGTAAACCTCGTATGGTCAGATTATCCATCCATTCCAGGCGCTCTCACTCATCTTGTAAACGATCTTGACCTTGTTGTTGAATCCCCTGGCGGAGACATTTATCGTGGAAACCAGTACGTTGGCGGAATCGGTTTCTCATCTGATTCAGAGATTAATGCAACATCAACCGACACAGCCAACAACGTTGAAGGTGTAACAATCAATAACTCACTTGAAACTGGAATGTACATGGTTTATGTTGATGCTGCGAATGTACCACAGGGACCTCAGCCGTTTGCAGTTTCGATTGAGTACGAAGCAATCGTTCCAGATTTTGATGTCAGAGTAACACCAGACTTGGTAGACATTGATTCTGACTGGAGAACAGGAACATTCCCAGTCGACGTAACACCAATTGCTGGCTTTACAGGTGATGTTGCTCTTTCATGTTCGTTAATCCCAGCAGAACTCAACTCGTCATTCAACCCTAATTCAGTTTACCTGAATATAGATACTGAAACATCTATTCTCACCCTTTCTACAAGCGACCAACTACCAGTCGGCACATACTACATAATTGTCAGGGGAACATCTGGAAACCTTTACCACGAAGACATCATCACCATTAGAGTTAGACCAGGTCCAAATTACAAATTTGATTTCATAAAGGACGTTGGCAAAGGCGGAATTGGAAACACTCATGGTGATAACGGAGTCATGGTTTATCCAAGCGAAAAACTTGGATACAGCATGCAGTATAACCTCGGTGACATGGATCTCTTCGCTGAAATGACTGTTGAAGATGCAATTCCAATGGGCGCATACTACAACGGTAAGGCATTCCCAATCCCAACTCACTATTCAGCAGATAACGGAAACACATGGATCAACGAGAGGATCCCTGACGGTGTTGGCTACGGATACAGAATGAGATGGGATATTCACAATATTCCAGGCTCAGGACATCTGATGAGACTTTCAACGGGAATCCCAGGATACGACAATGTCAGCGATGATATTGAATCATCAACCCAACAGGTAATGGAGATTGACAGCATGGGTTATCCTCATGTTGTATGGAGCAACCACATCCTTGGAAGCTTCCCAAGTGATGACGAGATATTCTATACCAAATGGAATGGAAATGAATGGGTAGACCTTCAGGGTGACCCAGGTATATCGAACATCTCAAACACAGCAGCCACAATTTCAGCTAATCCAGACATGTTTATTGATGATCTCGATAATCCTCACTTTATCTGGAAAGAAGATGAACTCTCAGTACATCATTGCTATTGGAATGGCAGCAGCCTTGTAAAACTTGACGGAACAGCAGGAACAGACATTCTCACAACTGGCCTAAACTCAAGCTACAGATACTACTCTCCAAGGATTGAACAGGGAGAGAACGGTGACATTTCAGTCGTCTTCTCATACTACATGCCAGGTGGATGGGTATGGAATGGAATGTGGTGGACATACGTCAATCCAGCATACGGACTTTATTTCACAAAGGTAAGCGGTGGAATCTGGACACAGCTTGACGGTGTAACACCCGGTGCACAGCAAGAGCTTAACTCAGGAAACTGGACATCAAGCCCGACGCTTGCAGTTGACAGTAATGGTGATACATACGCTGGCATCGAAACAAGAGAATGGTTCTGGTGGTTTATTATCGACGACAGCCTTCTTGTTTCAAAGTGGAACAGTGCCACAAACAACTGGACGCATTTCAATGGCGTAACACCTGGTTGGGAAGACATGGTTCCTACAATTGGATTGTTCGCTGTTGCACATTCAAACGCTGAGCTTAAGATGCAGACAGGCGATATTCCACATCTCACATGGATGGATGAACAGATTGGTTCAAGTGACATTATCTACACAAGATTTGATGGTGGTCAGTGGGTTACTGCCAATGGTACTCCAGGTTATGAAAACATCACAAACTCAGCTCTAATTGAGGACAATCCATATGTTTGCCTTCAGCCAGATGGAAGACCAGCGCTGATTTGGGAAGAGCAGAGCGATTCAACAAACATCAGATTTAGCTGGTTCAACGCCGGATGGAGAGACCTGTTTAATAATGGTGGCTCTGAGGCGATCACAGATATTGACTCAGAGAGCATTCTTCCTAACGCTCAGATCGATAACAGTGGAACCCCATTCTTCTCGTTTGTCGATAATAGAACTGGTGATGATGACGTTTATGTAACCTATCCAGTTCTTGAATATGAAAACGCTAACTTCCCTGGCGAAATTATCTGGGAAGCAAAAATCAACGATGAGATTCCAACTGGAGTCAATGCAATCGTAAATAATGCCTATATTAGCGGTGTCTATATTGACGGTGCAACAAACTTTGAGACCACAAAAACTAAATCAACAACCTCAAACCCATTCAAAACAAAACTGAGAGTCTCAAAAACAGCCGACAAATCAAATGTCAGAGTTAACGAAAAGATTGAATACACAATCGTTGTCACAAATGAAGGCTCAATCGCACTGACTGACGTCTCAGTTAATGACTACATGCCAAAGGGAATGGAATACATCAGCAGTAGACCTGAGGCAAAAATTAGGACAAATGGTGTTTATTGGATCATCAACAAAATTGAAGCCGGCTCATCGGTAACATTGAAAGTTTGGGCAAAAATCACAGACGAAAGACTCAATGGAAAAGTTGTACAGAATAAGGTTGCAGTAACTGCATCAAATGCCAATGTGAAAGCAGAAGACTACTCATCAGTGATAGTAACTACAAACACCTCTGGATTCCCTGCACCAGATGCAACTTTCAAAGTCAATGGAGACGCAAAATCAAATTCGGATACTGAGTTTATTCTCCAGGTGTGGAGCGGAAACGGTCCATTTAGCTTCAAGATAGACTGGGGCGATGGTGACTCAACATCTGGAAACGCTGAGTTGAAAACTCCAAAGACTCTCATTCACTCATATGGCTCACCAGGTGAGTACAAGATTGAATGTGAAGTTTCAGACAGATATGGTGTCACAAAACTGATCGAATACAAAGTTCAGGTAAACTAGCTTTTATAAAACCCTAAACTAACAAAAGCCCCTCAAACTCTCGTCTTTGAGGGGCTTTTTTCATGTATTGCTTTTTTAAAATAGTATGATATTGTTAATTTGTTAGAACTTTTTGAGTGGGAAAAGAGTAATTATGTTTGAGGTGCTGTAATCAGATGAAGAAATGGATCGTATTCGTGTGCGTTGTTTTGCTTGTCGCTCCATGTTTTACAAATATAGATGTTAATACTCAAGCCGGGGAGGAACTGGTTCGGGAGATCAAAACGTTCACAATCTTTGATATTCCAAACGGGAAGGATTATCTTTTCGTGCTGGATGGGATTTTCAATGACATCTCGATTGTTGATGAGGAAAAACACATACCTATTAAAATCAAACTTGCAACTCATCAAAAAACAAAATGGTTCAAACCAGGAGACATCGTTGAATCGATATGCTTCAGGGAAAAAAATCCTGAAGATGAGGTTATTTACAAGTATATTAACTGTGATTTCGCCATCGTGGGCGAAAAAGAAATTGACTCAGAAATCACAGGTATTGTGTACGCCATCAACAGAGAAAAAGGATTATTTGTTATCGAGTCAAATCTCAGTTTCTACAGGATTGTTTTTGATGAGAACATCGACACAACAGAGTTCTCTATTGGTGACAACTTGAGGGTTACAGGGAAATCGGTAATTAACCGACCGTTTTTAATTACATCTGCAAACTATAAAATTGTTGAGGATGAGGAGAACAAAAGGTTATTAAAGTCATGCATCATCTCGTCAGGTGGATGGCATGATGGACTTTTCAGGATAAGAACTAACAACGAATACTGGCAGGTAAATTTCCTAGATGAGCAGCCAAATGAACATCTGAAGAGCTACATGGAGTTTGCTGTAAAAGGCGTAAAAGACTTTACACTCGAACAAACCCTTCATGAATGTGTTTTGCTTGACATTTTGAGTAAAAGGAATATTGCAGGAAAGGTAATCGAGGTTCTTCCAAGTCATTCAATTGTTTCAATTGTTGACACACAAAACACTGTTCACAAGGCATTTCTGGAAGCACCCGAATCAGAGCTAAAAAATATTGAAGTCGACCAAAGTGTGAGAATAACTGGCTACCAGATTGAAACAATACCTGACCTGCCACTTCAGTTTTGTGAAATCTTTCCAATTGATGAGGATATAATTCAGCCTGTTTCATTTTCTGGAGAAATCTATGAATGCGAATCTTGCGAGAAAGACAAGATAATAACAGTTAGTACTGGCAAGCGAAGATGGAATATACTGACTCCTGATGACTTCAATTGCAAAGCCTTTGAGATGGGTGACTGGGTAAGAGTCGATGGCTCGATTCAAAGCTATAATTCAAAAATAATCAAGGCGGAAACGCTTGAAAAATCAAAAGTCAAAATACTTGCCAAGATTGCATCAAATAGCAAAAAAGGTTCAGACACAATGGTTTCAGATTTGTTCACAAAAACCGTTTGGCTTGTTGAGCCAACAAAGGGTGGAAAAAGCTTTTTTAGAAGAGGTGATATATACCAGATAACGGGAGACCTCTCAGAAGATGAATATTTGAAAATAGAAAATGCAACCTTCAAGCAACTGAACCAAACAAAAGGTGAGATAATATCCATTGATTCGTACAATCAACAAATGACTATTAAAAATATCGTAAATATAGAAATGATTATTAAAGTTAATCCAGAATGGTACAATATTGACAACTACTCTGTTGGAGAGTGGGTTGAAGCAACAGGCACAAAATCAAAACACGGTCTTGAGGATGTTATCATCGATATAATTGAGAAAAAGAAGGATTATTAAAAGACTACTTCAGAGGCTTGACACAAGGTTTGCAACTGAAATAATTGGAACGATTTGACCCTCTCGCAAAATCGCTTTATTGATAATCTGAGAGAGCTCCATTGATTCAAAAACAGACGGGATTCTTTTGATGCTACTGTCTTCAACATTTATAATTTCACCCACAGCGTCAACTGAGATAGCAAACTCATCAGCTTCAGTTTTTATTTGCAAGGTCTTTTTTGGGTTTTTAATTTCAATCCCGAAAAGGTCATAGATATCCACATGAGGCATCACTGTATCACCAACCAGTACACCAGATCGATTGCTTGAACCAAAAACTGGAATCCAAACAGATTCACTTTTATCATCTATGAGAAAAACATCCAATGCAGGAATAGCATAGTTTATACCACCAATTATAACCGTTAGATAAATCTTTGGATTTTTTGTATCAATCATATCCACTCTCTACGTGATAACTCTTCATCAATCGCAACTGTAAACTCAACAGAAAAAACCTTCTCAAGTGACAAAACTGGGAGTAATCCTCGATTGGTTTTAGCACACTTTTCAATCAAGATACCTTTGGTATTCGCTAATGAATCAGTCAAAAAAAATTCAGAAATGATTTCAGGAAACTCAGATATGTTATCGACAAGTATCCCAGGATACCCATTAACATGAAAACCGAAGGCTTTTTTCGATTCCTCACCACCTAAAACAAGACCCAAATCAACAAGAGGTGTACCCAAGTGAAGAGCCTTTACAAATTCCCCTGGCACAGATCGATATTCATATTCCTGCAAAATCCGAATACCTGAAGGTAGAAGAATTAGAGCATCTCTACAGTTCACAGTTATCAAAAAGTATCTATCATTATCTTCAGTCATGTTGTTGATCTCATTATCCTGAAACAAGGTTTGTTAAGGTTGAGAGGACGATCTGTTTATCATAAGGCTTGATTAGATAGGCATCAGCTCCCAATCCAAATGCCTTATCACGGTGTTTCTGTCCTGCTCTTGATGTGATAATCATCTTTGGGATTGTCGATAGCGTCTTCTCGTCTCTGAGAATCGACATAAATTCAAAACCATCCATTTCAGGCATTTCAATATCAAGAATGATTCCATCAATAGGTTTGCTCTCAATAATGTCGAGAGCCTCAAGTCCTGAAGATGCTGTGTATATATTGAACCCTGCAGATTCTAAATCCATTTTCAAAATCTTTCTCATTGAAAGGGAATCCTCAACAACAAGAATATTCAAAACTTGAGTTTCTTTCAAAACATCAAGAGGTTCTTGTTTTTTCAACGTGTACTCTTTTGTTAAAATCGCGGATGTGTTCAAAACAGGATAGGCATATCCCGATCCAAAAATTGAAACACCTGAAAAGATATTTATGTGTTCAAGGCATGTCGGGAGTTTTTTGATCATTATGTCCTGTCTTCCCTCAATCGAGGAAACAGCGATCATAGATAAAGAAGCTCCTTTTGACACAATTAATACTGGGAATTCAGACATCTTAGAAATCTTAGGATCCATAAGCAGTATTTCGTCGAGATACCTTATGGGTAAGAGTTCATCTCGATATTTCACAACTGGTCCTGAGCCTATCATCTCAATATCTGATTTATTGATTTTTGCAACTTCCTGAATTGATCCAAGTGGGAAGATAAATTTCTGATCAGAGGCATTAACGACAATTCCCTGTGAAATAACGAGAGAGATCGGAAGAGTCATCAAAAATGAAGTCGAAGCGTCAGATGTTTCAACAGAAATTGAACCACCAATTGCCTCAACAGTGTTTTTCACAACATCAAGCCCCACACCTCTTCCAGCAACAAGTCCAGTTTCTTCGCTTGTTGAAAAACCACTCAAAAAGATAAAGTTATTGATTTCCTCATCTGACATCTTTTCAAGTTCTTCTCTTGTTGCCAGACCAATTCTTTCAGCCTCATCGGAGATCTTTGAGGTGTCAAGTGGCGTACCATCATTTGAAACATTTACGAGAACCTGGTTACCTACATATCGTGCATCAATCGTAATTGCACCTTGTTTTGATTTTCCAAGAGAATCTCTTACCTCTGGAGTCTCAATCCCATGATGTACTGCGTTTCGAACAAGATGCAAAAGTGGGTCAAAGATATTTCTTAAAACAGTAATATCTACTTCAACATCTTCTCCGTACATTCGAAGATCAATCAATTTTTTTTCTGATTTTGCAAGATCACGAACCATTCTTGGGAATCGATTCAAAATATGATTAATCGGAATAAGTCTTGTTGAAATAACAGAACCCTGGATCGTAGAAACACTTTGCATCAATGAATCTGAGTTCACTATAAGCTCAGAAATCTCATTTTCCAAATCAAAGAGAGCTTCGGTCAAATCTGCATGAACCTCAGTTTCATTTTTCACAATTCGGTCTAGCTCGTTATATCTATCCAACTCAAGCTCATCAAACTCATCTGCAAACTTTGAGTCTTCATCAGCAGAAGGAGCAATCCTGACTTTCATCGCTTGAGTAGCCCTTGTCATAAGCTGTTGCTGGGATAAATCTGTGTTCAGTGATGCGAGCCTTCTCAAAGACAACCTTACCGACTCTGCAATAGTGGAAAACTTTTCCCTTGTTTCAACAAGCTTTGATTGTTGAACAAGTAATTCACCTGATAGATTCATGAGGGAATCGAGTTTTGAAAGTCTGACCGTAACAGACTCGTCCTTTTGACCAGATTCTCTTTTCTCAGCAAAAAAAACTTGTGTTTCAGCAGGAATCTTATCAACCTCTTTGCCTGAAAGCTTACCGAGAATCTTCACAACCTCGCCGGCTGCCTGTGCAGACTTAGGATCATCATCACATTCGAGCCTAAACACCTCAACTAGAGCATCAAGCGACCCAAGCAAGACATCAACAGTGTTCGGAGTTAAACCAATCTGACCATCTCTGATTGGCTCGAGGACATCCTCAATTGCATGGGAGGCAACTTCAGTTGATCTAAATCCAACTGTGGATGCAGCCCCCTTAAGTGTATGAGCAGCTCTAAAAACTTCTTCAATAAGCTGCTCATTTTTTGGATCTTTTTCAAGACCCAAAAAACCATCCTGAAGATTTTTGAGGTGCTCTTCTGCCTCTATCTTGAAAAAATCAGCTACAACGCTATCAAGTTCCCTTGATTTTTCTTCTTTTGTTGTCGGCTCTACTGGTTCCTCTTCAACTTCATCTATGGCATCATCTTGCTCAAATTCAAAAATATTCTTTACTTCTTCCCACAAAGCTTTCATTTCTTCAAAATCGGCTTCGAAATCCTTTTTTTCAGTAGCTTCTATTTCAGCAATAACCTCAACAAGCCTATCAATCGTGAAAGATAAGAGTGTTTCAAGATTTGTGTCCCACGCTGGAGGGAATTCCTCTCCGTACTGCTCAAGAGCGGCTTCCATCAATCTGGCAATATTTGAAACACTCACCAAATTAACGGTTAGAGCAGAGCTCCCAATTGAGTGCGCAAGCCTATACAATTCAAACAAAGTTTCGTTTGATGTATCACCAGAAGATATCTTCTCCAGTGTGACAGTCATACTTGCCAAAAGTTGCTTACACTCAAAAATGAAGGAGGGGAGATATTTGTTTACCTTTTCATCTTCCACTATCAACTCCTTACTACTAAAAATCCTAGATGATCTATATGCATAGGGAGCAAACATTCGTCTGCTCCCAAAAACAGATTTTGCCTTAAAAACTAGATTCTAAATCTTGATACAAGCTCCTGAAGTTCACCAGCAAGAACAGCAATTTGTGCAAGAGCTTCTGCCACATTCAAGACACCATCAGTGGTATCTTGTGTGATTGTTGAAATCTCACCCATCGATCTGTTGATATCCTGAGTAGCCTCAGACTGCTGTTTGGATGATTCAGATACACCAGAAATTGTTTCAGCAAGAATCCTTGAACTTTCAACGATCTGCTCAAGAGTTTGTCTTGCAGTTTCTGCTGACCTTGAACCCTCAACAACAAGCCTTGTTGATTCTTCCATAACCTCAACAGTTTCAGCAGTCTCTGCCTGAATACCTCTGATAAGTAGAGCAATGTCTTTTGTGGCTTTTGCAGACCTTTCAGCAAGCTGCCTAACAGCATCGGCAACGACACTGAAACCTTTTCCCTGTTCACCAGCTCTGGCAGCCTCAATTGCGGCGTTAAGAGCAAGCATATTTGTCTGTTCAGCAATATCAGAAATAACGTCGACAATTTCTCCGATTTCCTGTGAAGATTCACCGAGTTTTTTGATTCTCTTAGAGATTTCTGCAACAGAACCTCTAATCTGGTTCATTCCCTCTACAGCCTCAGCAACAGTCTTTCCACCGGTCTCAGCTATTTCAGCTGAGTGTCTAGCGGAATCAGCTGCATTACCTGCAAGAGATGATGCGTCCTCTGTTGATTGAGCAATAATACTTACAGCACTTGATGTATCTGTAATAAGCTCAAGCTGCTTCTGTGATTCATTTGAAAGCTTTTCGGTTGACTGAAGAGTCTCCTGTGAGTTTTCACCGATACTCGTGGAGACGTTGATAACACCAGAAATAACCTCTTTAAGCTGTGCAACAAGATAGTTAAGGGAGTCAGACACACCACCAAGGATGTCAGCTGTGACCTCAGCCTGAACAGTCAAGTCACCACCTGATGCTGATGACATAGTATCAAGAAGCTGAGCAATAGTATTGTCCTGTTGCTCTCGGTCAGCCTCTGTTTGGACGTAACCCCTGATATCTTGAATCATTTGGTTAAAGGTTTTCGCAAGGTCACCGATCTCATCTTCTGTTTCAACAGGAACCTCAATGTCGTAGTTACCAAATGAAACCTCCTGGATACCCCCTCTAAGAACAAGAAGTGGATTCATAAGTCTTTGTATAATAAGAATGAAGAGTAAAACCAAAAGAATCATTGCAAACAAAGTTGTAATAATTGAAAGGATAATAATCTGGTTAATTGGTGCTCTATAAGAACTTCTGGTGATTCTAAGATAAGCAAACATCTCGATTCCCTGATTCGCAAGAACTTGGTTACCTGTGTGAGTAATATCATAGTTAACATAGAGCTGAGGAATACCTCGACCTGAAACATCATAGGTTAATGCTGTTTCCTTTATTTTTGCTTGAATATCTGCCAAGACTTCTTCTTCTGTTTTTCCTTCCTGTTCTCTAATATGATGAACTTCTTCAAGATAGTCGTAGACATACTTCTTGGTAAACTCATAATGATAGATTGTCCAAGGAATGTCTGGGTGTTCATACTTGTCCTTGTCAAACTCACTCTGCAATCTAATTTTACCCTCTTCATCATATTCATCAGGTCTCAGATAATAGATTGATCCTATACTCCATCCAACAATACCACCAATTGAGTGATGAAGAAGCAATGCTTCATATCTTAACTCTTTTTCCCCGTCTACTTCATACTCATTTGGTTCATACGGTATATAAACAACAGCACCATTAATAGCCGGATTTTCTTTGTTGACCAAATCAATTGGTTTTCCAAGAGAAGATACAGGAAACCAGAACGAAACAAATCCAGAATTATTCACATCTCCAACAATTGGAGCAGATACAACAACAGACCATGTTTGACCATTGGGATCATTTTTGACAACAGTCATCGAGATTTTATCCTCATAATTTTTGCTTTTTGAATATTCTGTTGTTCTTTTCCGTGCTCTCATAAACCATTCAGTATCAGAAACATTGTCTAAAACATCAGTCGACAGTGCTTTTATCATTCCAGGCTCTGGTAGCTTTTCATTACTAGTTTTACCACCATGTTTTATCTCTTCTTCAAATCTCTGCAATGGATAATCAATAATCGGCTCGGATGAAATTACAATATCTCCATTACTTGCCGTAAGCACAGCCTTGGAATACCCGTACAACTCAGAAATCGTTCTCATCGTGTTTTCCCACTGCATCAATTGAGTCATATCGTATGATGCTGAACTCAAATTGAGTGTTTTACCATTTGCAGACTGGTTGTACAGGGTTCTTCTTTCATCCTTTGAAAACGAATTGATAAGATTCGCGATTTTTGGAGCGTTTCCACGCTGAACCAACTCCAGGAGATTCGACTGTCTTTCCAAAAGATTCCTATCGATTTCTGTTGCAACAGTCTGGGTTTGAAATAAAAGGTTTTCTTGCATTTGGGCTTCAATATTTCTGGATGAGAAAACTCCAAAAATCGAGAAAACGATCATAAATACAACCAAAGTTAGAGAAACAACTCCAAATGCTATTTTAGATGAGACTCTCCATCTTCTAAAGTTGAGTACTCTAGACAATAGTCCTGGTCTTTCAGCCATGGCAACTCCTCCTTATATTCAAATAGCAAACCCAAAGGTTAGCTATATAAGTAATCCAATTCTAATCACCTTTTTTCATATTGATTTCTGAAAGGATCGAATCAATATCCAAAATCCTTATTAACCCCTTCTCACCGGAAACAACACCTAAAAAGTGTGGAAGGTTTATTTCAGCGTCAATCTCTTCTGCTAATGTAATCTTCTCTGGCATAATGATATCCCTTATTGAGTCGATCTTTAAAGCGACTGGACCCAACTTTGATGAGCAAATCAGATATGCTTTTTCAGGTAAATTGGATTGACCCTGCCCCAAAAAAAGAGAGAGGTCGACAATCGCCACAAGATCGCCTCTGAAATTTGCAACACCAATAACATATTCTGGTGCAAGTGGAATCTTCGTAATAAGGATATCATCTAAAACTTCTATAATTCTATCTGAATCAAGAGCACACTCTTGACCAGAGATTATAAAAGAGAGGTATCTTTCAGCCATTTACACGAATTTCTTAATTAGTTTTGCAAGCTTCTCATCATCAAAAGGTTTACCAAGATACTCATTTGCACCCTGCTTTAAACCATAGAATTTATCTGATTCTGAGGCCTTGCTTGTTATCATGATAACTTTGGTATCGCCAACATCTGGCATACCACGCATCTCTCTGCAGACTTGAAATCCATTTTTCTTAGGCATTACAACATCCAACAACACCAAATCAGGCCTTTCCGAGACAATCTTATTTAGGGCTTCCTCACCGTCCATTGCGGTAATAACATTATGACCAAGTGATCTAGCAATATCAGAGAGTCTATCAAGATCAACCTGAACATCATCAACGACTAAAATCTTTGCCATCCTTATTCCTCCTGAATGAATTTATTATAGGCATCGATCAACTCTTCTTTAGAAAAAGGCTTTGCAAGGTACATATCGGCATGAGCAAACCTTCCCCTAATTCTATCAATCGTGCCAGATTTCGCGGTAAGCATTATTATCGGTATATGCTTAAATTTTGGATTTTTCTTAAGTAATGAACACACCTGATAGCCATTATAGAGTGGCAACATAACATCCAAAATGATTATATCAGGGTCATATTCCTTCGTTTTTTTAAGAGCCTCAAGCCCATCTTTAGCCGAGACCACCTCACAATTAGTGTCGGAGAAGGCCATATCAATAACTCGCCTAATAGTTGGAGAATCATCGACAACAAGAACTAAAGGTTTTTCTCTGAGTTTTTTCGGTACAACCTCGTTATTCATCAGTACTCCTTAAAAAAGGCGGCAACTCATCATTACCTAGCTTCCTATATGCATCTTTCAAGCCTTTGTCAGTGATATTCAAAACTTTCAATATGCTATCAAAAGAGTGTTCGTAAGCTGCACCTATTACCATATTGCAAAACAACATATTTAAAGGTTTCAGTATCCTCGAACCAACAGAACAGACAAACTCTGGGTCTTTCGAAAATGATAAGGAGATT
The DNA here is from genome assembly GCA_963674785.1 of Caldisericia bacterium. Classification (GTDB taxonomy): domain Bacteria; phylum Caldisericota; class Caldisericia; order JAAYUI01; family JAAYUI01; genus JAXGMQ01. The sequence continues at coordinate 1,522,030 of OY771555.1, read as the reverse complement.
ACGCTTTCACTAACATCTATACCATCAGGGCTTACAGCAAGACATTCAGCATCGGGATATTCCGTAGACAACAGCTCAAGTTCTCTGGCAAAATAGCTATGTTGTGGAAACGAAGAACTTCCAAACCAGCTTTTGAGATTCGAGTAAAACATATTAATTCTCATACCCATGGCCTTGATTGTTTCGGGATAGCTTATCTTCTTCATATAGGGGCTTTTAGAGAGCAAATGGTGTTTTAAAGCTTTTAGAATTCTATCCAACACCAAGTCCTCTGGAAGCTCAAAACTAAGTATAGATTCTCTGACAGTCATCTTCCCATTCATCCCAAGCAAAATCACCAAATCCTCTCGAGATATCGAGTAAGAACCGTGATTAGAGATAGATTTTGTATACAACACATCATCAGAATTTACACCATTCTCTAAAAGCAGCTGTTCTTTCATTGCCCATTTCTCGGCAATCTTTCTAAATGAATCATAGGAAAGCCATTTGGTAACACTCTCTAAGGCTTCGGAATCAATCTGAATCTCAACATGCTCCCACCAAAAAATCTTCTCAATTTCAACAACATCAGCCTCTGGGATATCCAAAGACATTCCCTTAGGCAAAAGCCTGAATGATATTTTTCTCAGATCAACCGGACTCCTAAGACTAGCAACACCGATTATGTTCAACTGTAAGCTTTCAGAATTCTTGCTCGTAAGGTCTACAACACCTGAAAGCAAATCTCCTCTATTGACATAATCTTTCGCTATTATTTTCAAGCAATATGCCTTTCGACTTCGTCAACGTCTAATATTTTTATATCAGATGATTCATATATGAATTCCCAATCTGTCTTCCTTAGTTCACCAATTTCCTTTTCTACAATGCTTCCAATACCATCAACAGCTATAAAAAATAGGGGGCTAACTTTCTTTACAACAATTCCTTTTACAGGCATCTTGAGTTCATCTGAATACGAGATTACTGGGAGGATATTATTATTTATTAATGTTAAACCTTTGATTTTATTTTTTTGTAAAGGAAGGGATTTAACATATGAAATTTCACACACCTCATCTACATGTCTTGTATCAACAAAAACAGTTTCTGACTCAATTTCCAAACTCAAAAGATTAAAAAACTTCTCACTCATATTCAATTACATTGTAGTCATATTTACTCAACTGTCAATCGAAAACGCAATTTCAGATAATATTATTTTATCAAATCAAGAAAAATGCTCAATTCATGGGCATTTTTGTATTAAATATATGACAAGAATTTGGAAACAAGGAAATTTTCAAAAGAGCGGTTATTATCTTTTTTTTGAAATAAAGTTAAATCATCATATGCCAATCATCAGTTTTGCAAGCCCGAAATATATCAGCATTCCTGAAACATCGACAAGCGTCGTTAGAGCAGGACTGGCTACTACTGCTGGGTCAAGTTTGAACTTTACAGCAACAATAGGAAGAATCGCACCCATAGTCATAGCGGTTACAACTTGAATCCCTAAAGCAAGAGCTACAAGTAATGCAATATCCATAAGGGTTATACCTGTTGGCAGCGATGATCCGGCAGCACCTGACAATATCCAAACTTTTATAAAAGCAATTCCAGCAAGTGAAACTCCCATCAGAAGTGATGTCCAAAACTCTTTTATGATTGCTTTGAAAAAAACACCTGGTGTTAATTCCTGTGTTGAAAGAGCTCTAATTATAACGGTTGAAGATTGACTACCAGCGTTTCCTCCGGTTGCAGCCATTTGCGGCATATAGACAATCAAAATAATAAGGCTATTTAGCGTTCCTTGGAAGAAACTAATCACCGTTCCTGTCAAAATCTGAAACACAGAAAGAGATGCTACCCACGGAATCCTTTTCCTAAAGTGTTCCCATGGAGAATTCTTCAGATACATCTCGGATTCGTGTTCACCAGAGATACCCATGATTTTTTCTATATCTTCGGTCTGCTCCTGTCTTAAGGCATCAAAAATATCATCATGAGTGATGATTCCAACCATCTTATCGTCAACACCAAGAACGGGGATCGCCATAAGGTCATAGTTTTCGATATGCTCAATAGCTTCTTCCTGGTCATCTTCAGCTTTTACAGAAACAACTTCCCTAAACATCAATTCATTTATCATCTTCATTGGATGAGCAAGCACAAGATATTTGATAGACGTGACACCAATTATTCGATGTGAATCGTCAACAATATAAACATAATAAATAAACTCTCTTTTAGAAGCTTCAACCTGTATTCGTTTGAGTGCATTTTTTGCTGTTATATTTGGGGGGACAGCAACATAATCTGCTGTCATCAAAGCTCCACAAGTGCCAGTATCATAAGAACTCAGATGCAAAAGCTGCTCCCTTTTGGCTTTTGCAAGCAGCGGAATCAAACTATTTTGAAGAGGAACAGATAGTTCTGATAACAAATCTGCACCCTCATCACTGAGCATACTTGATATTAGAGGGGCAAGTGTTTCCTTTGGGGTGTTTTCTGCAAGTTGAACCTCAAGGTCGATATGGAAATAACCCATTACCTCACCAGCTGTTTTTATTTCCATCGCCTGAAGGATTTGCCAAATTGTTTCAATCGGCAACTCTTCAATCTGTTCTGCAATATCTACAGGGGAGTAATCCTCTGCAACAGCCTTAATTTTATCTGTGTCCCCTATCTCAAGACAGGTTAAAAAGGTATCTTTGATTGATGTATCCAATGTTTCCATAAAATACCACCTGCAAATCTCATTAGCTTTGATTTATTATTTTAAAACAACAACCCTTTAATAGTACTTTTTCACTTGCCAGTCAACCCATCGATATGATTAATAAATTCATCTCGATCAAGTTCGTTTTTTATACCAAGCCTTGTCAAAGCAAAATCATACTTTGTCGGGTCGTTTGGTGAAATCTTTTTGAAAACATCGGTAACTTCAAGAGCAGTTTTTAAATCAGCTGATTTTCGATTTGTGAAGCCAAGTTTACTTGTGATATAATACATATGTGTATCCAGGGGTACCACAAGTTTTGATGGGTCAAGATTCCATCCACCTGGGTCAACATCATCTTTTCTTATCATCCATTTGAGATATAGAAGCAATCTTTTGCACGCACTTCCTTTTTCAGGGGATGGAACCAAATGACCAAACCTTGAAACCGAATTCTTTTCCATTTCAGAAACCATAAAACAAAGAGCTGACAATACGTTCTCATCGGAAGTATCAATTTTTGAAAGCAGAAGATTTTCAAGAGATGAGTATTCCAAAATTGTAAATTTTATTGCGGAAAACAGGTTTACAATATCAGAATCTCGAGCGAATCGGTGCTTGAATCCGGAAAAGATATGTGTCCAATCTTTGATGTCTGTTGAAATCAAAAAATCATATGGACTACCAGGAATACTATCGAGAATGACTGAAACACTTTTTACAATCTGCTTTACATTTCCGTAAGCAAGAGCAGACGCAATAAATCCAACAATCTCACGATCCTTAATATCTGGATAACTGAATAAAAATTGAAGAGGGTCAGGCTGAATGTACTCTTTCCGATTCAGCCTGACATAGAGCTTTTCAAGCTCAGTTTTTAAAATCTGTAGATTGATAGACTTGATTTATTCCTGTGGTGAAAAATCATCTTTCGGGGCACCGCAAAGTGGGCACACCCAATCTTCGGAAACATCTTCAAATTTTGTTCCTGGATCAACATCGTTGTCAGGATCTCCAACTGCTGGATCATAAACATAACCGCAAATATTGCAAACATATTTCATATTCTTACTCCTCTTTTCTTCCTTTTCTTCAGGAATATATGTGGGTGCTGTTTTGGGTTCTCTTCCCTTTCGGGAATGATAAATAGCATATGTCAGAGCCTCTCCGCTACCTACTACCTCGGCAGAGGTTACCTCTCCAATAAACATCATATGTGTTCCAACATCAATAGTATCTGTAACCTTTAGTTCAAAACATGAAAGTGAATTCTGTGTCACAAGTGGAACGGTTTCGCCCTCCTTAAACTCAATTCCCTCAAATTTGTCAAAGTCTCTTCCTGATCTGAACCCCCACGGTCCAATGAATTTGTGGTCTGCATCAGTTGACAAAACACTCACACCAAAATGATTAGAGTCCTTTAATAACTCGCAAGTATAGTTTTCCTTATTCAGACAAACCACTATTTTTGGTGGGTCTGATGTCACTTGGAAAACAGTATTTGCAAGTTGACCATTCTTTTTGTCACCAGCCCTTGTGGTTATAATATATAAGCCATAGCTAATGCTTCTAAAAGCCTTTCTATCAATCTCCATTTATATTGCACTCCTTACAAAGTCTCTTTGCAATCTCAGCACCAAAATCAAAGCATTTTTTTAGAGTCTCATTACATGGAACCCACTTAATTGAAAGGGGTTCTGAGATAACATTCACCTTCATCTCTTTAAGCATTGTGTCTAGGTTTTTATGTCCCTCACCACTCCATCCGTACGAACCAAAAGATGCCCCAATAAGATTTGTTGGCTTAAGACCTTTCAAATAAACCATGACATCTGCAAGTGATGGAAAAATCTCTCTGTTCATCGTTGGAGAGCCAACAATCAAGGCACCAGATTTCAAAACCTCTGTTGCTACAACCGATCTATCTGATGTGCTCATTGGGATCAATCTCGGAGTCCCACCATTTGCATATATCCCTTCACCGATTGCTCTGGCCATTTTTGTGGTACTTCCCCACATTGAATCAAACAATACAACTGCACGGTTTGTTGGGTCTTGTTTTGCAAACTGATGATATAGATCAAGAATCCAAGGTATTTTACTTCTCCATATCGGACCATGATCAGGAGCGACAACCTTAATATCCAGATTCATTGAGCCAACATTTTCAAGGAGCTTCAACACAAGTGGTGAAAATGGCATCAAGATATTGCCAAAGTATTTTGCTGCTTCCCATTCAAGAACATCGGTTGGTAATTGATCATCAAATCTTTCATATGACGCAAGATGCATTCCAAAAGCATCTTGAGAGAAGAGAACCCCTTCATCTGGAAGATAAGAAAACATTGAATCCGGCCAATGAAGCATTCTTGTTTCGATAAATGAAAGTTCTTTGTTGCCAAGACTTAGTTTGTCGCCAGTTTTTACAACTTCAATATCAAGAGGGATGGAAAGCTGAGCGTTCAAAGCTTCTTTGCCTTTTGCTGTTGCAAAAACTTTTTCTGGCTGAATCCTATCAATCATGAACGGCAACGAACCAGTATGATCCATTTCAGCATGGTTACTGACAATGTAATCGATTCTTGAAGGATCAATCACTGAACTGATTCGTGATAAAAGCTCACCTTTAAATTGATCTTTTACTGTATCAATGAGGGTAACTTTCTCACCCATTACAAGATATGCGTTGTAAGTTGTTCCACTTGGGGTTCCGTATCCATGGAAATCTCTGATTGTTCTATCGATTGCACCAACCCACCAAACTGAATCAGTAACTTTTGTTGCTTTGTATGGACCTAACATATTTTCTCCTTCTAAATATTACAATATTGATGAAATTGCTTTTGCAACCCACTCAAGAAAAACCTTGTCATCCTCAGAAAATGCATCCATCGTGTGAGAATCGACATCAATCACACCAAAAACTTTTGAACCATTGATAATCGGAACCACAATTTCTGATTTCACCTTAAAACTGCAAGATAAATAGTTCTCCTCTTTTGAGACATCTTTGGAGATGAAGGTTGCTTTCAGGTTTGCAGCCTGACCACAAATTCCCCTCCCGATTTCAATAACGCTATGCTCAGTCTCCTCGCCAACGTATGGACCAAGATGGAGCATACCCTCTTCCATTATATAAAACCCAAGCCAATCATAGTACTCAACTTTCTCCGAAAGCACTTCACAAATCTTCTGCATTTTGGGTACCAGGCTATTGCTATCATCTATGATCTCTCTAATTATTGGAGTAAGGGTTTCAAAAAGCTCATCTTTTTCCATTATTATCCCTCCATTTCGCTTTCCCAAGCAGCAAATGCACGTCTAATATGTGGAATGGTTATTGACCCTTCAACAATCATTCCTATCATCAATACTTCCTCAATTTCTTCAGTGCTTACTTTCAATCGTCTGAGTTGATCAAGGTGGTAAAAAATACAATCGTCACATCTCAAGACGAGAGATGAAACAAGCCCCAACATCTCCTTTGTTCTGCGGTCAATTGCACCAGGCTTGTATGTTTCGATATCCAAACCAAAGAACTTCTTCATGCTGTTTCCTGCATATCTCGAAACAACACCGTTGAGTTCCTCTCGATTTTTGAGAAATTCTTTTAGAACACCCATTTCCAGAAACAATTCTATATAAAAATAAAAGCCTGGTCAACCTGACCCAGGCTTTTATTGTAAATATTGTTCAGTTATCCTTATTCTGCTGCCTGACCAACCATTGGGTTCATTGGCGAAATTGCTGGCCAAACTCTCGCACCAAGCTCTTTATCGAGCATGTAGATGCCTTTGCCCTCATTTCCGATCATGTTCAACTGGTCAACAATTTTTGAGGTATTCGCCTCTTCCTCAATCTGCTCTTCAACAAACCAGTTAAGTATGCCCTCTGAAGCGTATTCCTTCTCTTCTCTTACGGCAGTCATACATGTGTTGATTCGACTTGTAATGAATTTCTCATGTTCATAAGCATCATCAAAAATCTCTTTTACTGAACTCCAGTCAGTTTTGAGCTGTTTGAGATCAAGAAGGGTAACTTTCTCCCCTCTTTCGATGATGTGATTGAAAAACCTCATTGCATGTTCCATCTCTTCATGAGCTTGAATCCTCATCCAATGAGCCATTCCATCATAACTGTTTGATTCCAACCAAGCTGCCATGGAAAGGTAGATGTAATAAGATTCCATTTCATGCTTGATCTGTGTGTTTAGTTCATCAAGTACTCTTTTGTTCATGATTTCTTATATCTCCACTGTCCAAAGACCGTGAAGGTTGCAATACGATCTGACCTTCCAACCATCTTTGTTTTTCACTCCAAAAATAGCCTCTGGTTTGTCACCTGGTTTCAAAAAATGTCTTGGGTAATGAACCCCATCATTATCAACAAGTTGAATCCACTCGATTTGATGCTCTTCAGTCATCGGATGAGCAACACTACCAACATTTACAACCACCCCAGCATCTGTTTTGGAAACGACTGGAACATGCTTTTCTTTGGCAGCATCAACTGTGTTTTCTGCCTCAAGATGCATCGCTTTTCCACAACACACGAGTTGACCCATCCCACCATGTAAAACCTCGACAACGTTACCACACATTTCACACTTATATATCTCAAACCTTTTTGCCATTTTTTAAACCCCTTTCATTATTTTGAATTGATTATCACCAATTCTCACCGAGAAGCTCAAAATGAGCCTGTGGATGATCGCAAGCAGGACATTTTGTCGGTGCACATGTTCCAACATGAAGATATCCGCAATTTCTGCATCTCCATGTTACTTTCTCATCTCTTTTAAAAACTCTGTCTTTTTCGATATTTTCAAGGACATCCCTGAATCTCTTTTCATGCTGCTTTTCAGCAACAGCAATCGATCTAAAAATTGCTGCAATTTCACAAAGTCCTTCATCGTCAGCGATTTTTGCAAATTCTGGATACATGGAGGAATGTTCATGATTTTCACCATCTGCAGCAGCTTTAAGGTTTTCAACGGTTGTCCCAATCATTCCTGCAGGATACTCATCTGATATAGTTACCATTCCACCTTCAAGAAGCTTGAAAAGTCTCTTTGCATGTTCTTTCTCTTGGTCAGCTGTTTCCTCAAAGAAGTGTGATATTTGAACATACCCTTCTTTTTTTGCTTTTGAGGCAAAATAAGTGTATCGGTTTCTTGCCTGTGATTCACCAGCAAATGCCTTTAAAATATTCTTCTCAGTTTGTGTTCCTTTAATACTTTTACTCATTTTTCTCTTTCTCCTTATTCGGATTCAGTTGCAATAATTATAGTTATTGGGTTTTTTTTGTCAACATCCATTTGTTAACTGAAATTAGCTTTCGATATTTTTACATCTACACCCCCTTCCAAACTTTGATTATTAAATAATAGCAAAATGTTTCAAACTTATCAACTAGTCAGGTCACATTTCTATTGACTTTGTGATATAGTATTATCAAAGAACACCCCGAAAGGAGTTTTGAGAAGTATGAGAAGATTTACATCAAAGATTTTATCGTTGGTATTGATTGCGTTTATGATTGTTAGTGTAGCCCCAATCGTAAACTACGCAAATGCAGGTGGGGCATACAACCTCACAGTAACCCCAGGTTGTGGTTACAACATGTTAGAATGGGATGCCATCCCCGGTGCAGCCCATTATTGGATTTACAGAGGATATGGTCCTGGCCAGGAGTTTTCAACACCCCTGACAGATTTCCCAATATCTGAGACTGAGTTTAAAGATACCATTAACATTGAGAACGGCACACTCTACTGCTACTTTGTAAAAGCTGTAAACAGTGATGCTGAGGAGTTTGCAACAACAATCGAAGGATGTGCAACTCCGAGATGTTATGATGATGATGACTGTAAATTAGTTCTCAAATATCAACAGGATAATGTGCAGTATTGGGTCAACGATGTTGAAAAAGGTCCAATGGATACACCTCCTGTCAACGTTAATGCAAGACTTTTCCTTGTTGTGAGATACGTTACACAAGAAATCCCAGGAACAACAATTGACTGGGATGCAGCAACAAAAACGGTTATTGTAAAAACAGCTGACGGAACAACGATTGAATTGCAGATTGGAAATAAAGATGCAAAGGTGAATGGTCAGGTCATACAGATTGACCCAAATAACCCAGAGGTAGTCCCCTTTATATCTGAAGGCAGAACACTTTGTCCAATGAGATTTGTTGCAGAAAACCTTGGTGCAACGGGTCCAAACGATATTAAATGGTATGGAGATACAAAAATCGTTGAACTCAGGTTTGATGACCCTGAATGTGACGAATGTGAATGGGTTAGAGGAAAAATTATAAATTCAATCTATAATGAAGGTTCAACTGAACTAACTCATGCAACACTTCCACACTATGAGGTTGAAATTGAGGATTGCGGTGGCAACCTGCACATCTTCTACGCAAGGGGAGACAACCCAGATGAAACAGGTAAGTATTATATCTCTGATGCAATAGGGCTTTGTGTAGAGGTTTGTATTTCAGAGGGAATAATCCAGAAATGGAAAGTTGCAGAGGAACCATGTTGTGATGAGGTAATCGAGCCAAAATGTATCGAGATGGAAGGCGAGATTATGTACACAATCTTCGATACAATGACAGAGAAATGGGAAGTCAAATTCAAAAAGTGCGATGAAACATATGAAACATACCACGCCGAATCAGATCTAACATACAGAAACTACAATCTTTCAGAGTATGAAGGTTGTGCGATGATATGTGTCTTGAATGGAATTATTCAGTATTGGGAACCACACCCAGATATGGATGATTGTTGTGGGGAAGAAACAGAAAAAGATTGCATCTGTATCGAGATAATAAGAATCAATTGTGATGTTGATCAACCATTTATTCTTGCAAAGTTGGGTAACAACGGAATGATTGTGACAATCCCTGTCCCATACTATATCTGTGCCAAGATTTCTGAGGCTGGTGGTATTGGAACATGCTGGGAAGTTTGTGGAAAAATATCCAGAACAGATACATCAACAATAAACGTTGAAGATATTGAGCTCAGACCTGTAGAATGCCCATGTGGCGGAGTAGCAGAGCCAATGCCATGTATCTGTGTTGAGGTTGTAGACCCAACTAACGATAGTATTTATGCAGAAGACGCTGATGGAAACATGTGGGTATTAACATTTAAAGATCCAGACCATCTGACCAAAATGAGTGAAGGTGGATGCTGGAATGTTTGTGGAGAAATTATTCCACCGACCTCAACAAACGATTCGCTCACAAAAAAGATGGAGGTTGAAAAGATCGCTGAAGCTGAATGCCCATGTAAGGCACGTCTTTTCTGTATATGTTTGACGATCAAAGAAGTAACTCCAAACGGCGTAACGGGTGTAGACGCAACTGGAGGAGCATGGACACTCACAACATCATCCGCAGATATTGACCTTACAAACATGGAAGTCGGTGATTGCTGGAAGGTTTGCGGAACAGTGATTGCACCTACAGCAACTGCTGCAACCAACCTTAGAAGGTTAGATGTAGCAACCATGGAAAAGGTTGAATGCCCCTGCGGTGGACCAGCCATCAAAGAAGTCTGCATGTGCTTCACAGTTGAAAGAACTGCATGTGACTCCGATCAACCAATGGTTTACGGAAGCGATGAAAATGGTAACAAGTGGGTGCTTGTTTTAGATGACCCCGATGTATGCAAAGAGATGGAAATTGGAACTTGTTGGCAGCTCTGTGGAAATCATTATGGAAACTCACAGGGAAACTTCAGAGTTCTTAGAGATATTAACGCTGAACCAGTTGATTGCCCATGTGTTCCAGAAAACGAGATATGCACATGCGTAGAGATAGTAAGAACTGCATGTGATGGCGATGTGCCAATGGTTTATGGAAAAGATGAAAATGGGATGATGTGGGTTCTTTACCCCGAAAACGACAACATGTGTGGAGCGATGAAAATCGGTACATGCTGGAGTGTTTGTGGAAACGCAGCAGGTTTTGTTGGTAACAATAAAGTTATCAAAGTCACATGGGGTGAACAGGTAGAGTGTCCATGTGGTGAGGGTGAATGCGATGTGCACTTAAAAGGAGTTATAAAATACCTAGGTTGCAAGGAAGATGACAAGATAATTCTTGAAGTTCTTGGAGACGAGGTCGAGTTTTTATCTGATAATGCAAGAGTATGTAACGGATTTGAAATTGGTGATTGTGTTCTGGCCTGCATAGTAAAAGGCGAAAATGGAGAGAATACAATTTTATGGATGAAGAAAATTGATCCAGCAGAATGCAATTCTAGAAAGCATTGTGTTTGTGTTGAGGTTGTCAAATCAAACTGTGAGGGAGACATCGGCAAAGTTTACGTAAAGGATTCAAACGGAAATAGCTGGCTGATCCTTCTGGATAAAAATCACGATGGTATCTGCGAAAAGATGACCAGTGGCACATGCTGGTATGTCTGTGGTTACACAACCGAAGACGAAGAAGCAGAGTATAAGGGGTTAAGAGTTGAATATATAGATCAAGTAGATTGCCCTTGTGGAGATAACGACCCAGAAAAGGAAATCTGTATCTGTGCAACAGTAATCAAGGCTAATTGTGATTCAAAAACACCTTTCGTTTATGTAAGAGGTGAAAAGGGTCGAAAATGGGTAGTTTACACCGATAATGCTGATATTGACTGTGAAAAACTTGAGGAAGGCTCTTGTTGGACAATTTGTGGTGAACCCGCCGTGGGTGTCGACGGTATCGAGGGAATAAAAATTACCTATATCGAAAGAGTTGATTGCCCATGTCTTAGCGAAGAAATCACACTTTGCGTTACTGTCGAAGACCCTGCGTGCCATGGTGATATGCCAAGGGTTTACGCAAGAAGACCAAATGATGAAAGTATTGTGCTTTACTTCGATGATTCTTACGAATGCGAAACAATGATGCAAGGAGAATGCTGGGAAGTTCATGGAAGCTGGTTTTTTGATGAAACGACTGGCGCAACGGGCTTCAAAGTCGCCTCAATGGAAAAAGTGGGTTGTCCTTGTGGTGGAGGAAATGAAGACTCCAAAGAATTTGACATGATCATTTATGAGAGACACTGTGATACAAGAATGCCATATTTTGTAGCAACATACAGAGGTTATCTCTATAACGTCTATCTTCCAGAAGGTTTCGACTGTAACCCAGAGATTTTTTACATTTATCAATGTATCAAGGTCAAGGGGACATTGAATGGAAGAAACATAAGAGCTGCAAATGTTGAAAAAAGAGATTGCGGACAATTGAGTTTACTTGGATGCACGGTTGTCAATACATATTGTGATGAGGGATATATGGAAGTAACATACGGCCCAACACATTACAAATTCTACTATCCACCATATTTTGATTGTTCATCAGTTAATGCTGGCGATTGTCTTACTTTCAGAGGAATGATATATACAACAGGCATCATCAAAGAGGTTGAGATCGTTAAAGTAACACCGTGTAATTAATTTCTGCTTCCTACCATTTTGGCTGGCTCAATTGAGCCAGCCTTTTTTTATTTCTCTTGAAGATTTTTCAAAAGTTCAATACTATAAGACTTAATATGAAGAGAATAATAATTGTTTCAGGAATAATCATCGCTCTTTTGGTTGGATGTCAAGCTGGAAAGCAGCCAACTCCTGAAAACTGGGATATGTTCGGTTTCAACGAAATGCACCAACGCTATATCGATGGAAGCGAAATAACTTCAAACCTGAAACTGAAATGGAAGACAACAACAGGTGCTGCGGGGGAAAGCTCACCAATAATCAGAAATGACGGAAAAGAAACACTCGTTTATTTTGGGTCATTTGGGAGAGTTCTCCATGCAATAAACATCGAAAGCGGCAACATCAAATGGCTATTTGAAACAGAAGATATAATCAAATCTGCAGCAATTGACCCAAAATCCAAGAGACTGATAGCACCGGTTGAGCCAGGAGTCCTAAACTGTATTGATGTCGACACGGGAAAATCAATCTGGGCGGTGGCAATAAATACAACACTTACTGCACCAACAATATTTGAAAACAGCGTCTATGTAGGATGTAGAAATAAATATGTGTATTGTTTCGATATAGACAGTGGTGCCGAATTATGGAGATATAAAACAGATGCATCAGTCAATTCATGTGTGTCTGTTTTTGGTGAAAGAGTGTACTTTGGAAGCAACGACTCAAATCTGTACTGCCTCGACAAAGACAGCGGAGAGTTGATCTGGAAATTTAAAACTGAAGGCGCGATTGTTTCAACACCGGCAATAAAGGACAACAAGATATATTTTGGATCATACGATAAACACTTTTACTGCATAGATGCAGAAAAAGGTAAGCTAATATGGAAATATATGACTGGAGCAGAGATTCAATCATCAGCCGGTCTTTCACCAAAATACGCAATCATCCCAGCAAATGATGGATACCTCTACTGCCTAAGCCAGCAGACAGGCGAGGAGAAATGGGTTTTTGATACAGGGTTATGGCAACCCATAAATAACTCTCCACTAATAACCAACTCTCTTGTTTTCTTTGGTGCCACAGATGGATTTGTTTACTGTGTTGATTTAAAAACGGGTGAGAAACTTTGGAACTACAAAACAAATGATAGGATTTGGTCATCTGCTGCTGGATTTGGAAAATATGTTGTAATCGGCTCAAATGATGGCTCATTATATTGTTTTGAACCTGACGAAACAATTCAAGAGTAAAAATGGGCAGATATAAAACAGAAACCGAACTTATCAATGAATGCACAAGAACATGGAGTGCGGATAAGAAGTACTCATTTCTAAAAGAATTCTACAAGAACAGAAGAAATCCATACGTAAACTTTGTTTTTATACTTCTACTTGGAGTTTTTTGTGGTCAGAGATTCTACATGAAAGACAACTGCTCATTTGTTTATCTCACGCTATTTATTCTAGCGGTTGGCGGATTCTTTTTTCTCAAAAATTATCTCGGAGTCAGTCTGATATTAAGTTCGCTAAGTTTCCTGTTGCTGATGCCAAATCTGGTACGATCAACATATGACCTTATGACATTTAAAGCAACTGTCGCCAACTACAATGAGAGATTATCAATAAGTCTTTTTGAGAGACTAAAATACAAAAAGAAGCAAGCCTAAAACTAAGGCTTGAAGTCAGCAGGCGGGACATAGGTTATTTTGATATGCTTAGTCTCGTGAAACCATTCAACCTCTGCTCCAAATGATTCTGAAATAAATCTAATCGGAACAATTGTGCTTCCGTTTTCAATTGATGGTTCGACATCAAGTGTAACTCGATTTCCATTTATTATCGCGGTTTTTTTGCCAACCCAGAGAACAATTGTATCAGCAAATCTTGTGATTGTTATCTTTTTTGTTGAGGCTTCCCATTGCACTCTTGAACCAAAAGACTCCGAGACAAACCTTATCGGGACAAGCGTTCTGTCATTTCTTATAATTGGAGGTTGATCCAACCCAACTGATAAAGATCCAATAGTCGCTTTTGGGATTCCAATGTCCATCTCAAGAATAATCGACGGTTGTGTCTCAACCTTTGCCTCAACAGTTACCTGCTGGCAAACATTATCATTAGAAGAAATCACAAGATGTCCAACGAAGTTGCTTCCACCAGGAAGTTCTGAAGCCGAAATTGTTACAATTCCGCTGACTTTGTTGCTTCTTGTTTTAAATGTTGCAGGAGTGACTCTCAGCCAATTTTTATCAGTTGTTATAACTCCTGAGATTTCACCATCGGTTTCAAAATTTAGTTCAAAATCAATTGAAATCTCTCGGCCTCGAGGTACAAATCCAAAATCAAGATTCCCCGGTTCAACATTGATACAAGGTGGTGGCTCTTCCGGCTCAGGTTCTGGTTCGGGCTCAGGCTCTGGTTCAGGTTCTTCCACTGGAGGTGTAGAAAAGAAAATATCGCAATTGAGGGTTTTCCCAGCTACATTGACCGAAATAACGACATGAAATCTTCTTCCTGGTTCAAATTTAGATGGATCAGTTATTACCTCAACCTCAATATAATCATTCCCAGCAATACTACCAACAATCTTGTTTTCTTCATACTCATCAAAGAATCTTTCATCGGAACTTCTTATCACATATTCTTCGATATCGCCATTTTTTTGAGTCAAGGTTATCCACTCTGAAACTGGCTTTGAGATTTCACCAAGCTCAATTGACTTTGGTGTCAATATAAACTCAACTTCAGGCACAAAGGGATCGATAACCTCTATTGATGCGGTCTTTATATATGGCTCATATGTTTTTCCATCACATCTTGTGTGCACTGCATCCAGAATTGTGAAATTAAAATTTCCGATCTCCCTAGGGACAAAATGAAATGAAAGCAATCTTCCATTTCCTGAAGGACAATTGATTTGATTTTGTTTTTGAATGAGAACTTTTACTTCACCATTACTTGGATTCACTTCGATTATTGGTTCATCATTTACAGACGAAAAAAAGCTTCCAGATCTAGCGGAAACATAATCAATTTTTCTGGAATCGTATTCAAAATAGAATTCACTTGCATAAAGAGACTCAGCGTCTACAACATCAATTGCAATTTCTATTTCTGTATCAAGTGTTACAGTATCGGTGGCAATTATCTTAAGTGTCGATGGACTTATCTCAGGTTCTGGTTCAGGCTCGGGTTCTGGTTCGGGGTCAGGTATCACATCTTCCAGATCATAACCCAAACAGACGATATGTCCACTGCTGAAAGGAATAATAACTCTCTCATTTAGAACAAGGGGTTGTGCAGTTGGAATGGCTGAAAATTCAAACTTTCTAAGAATCTCTCCAGTATCTGAATCAACAAATAGAAACTCTCCATTCTCATTACCAAAACAAACGACACCCGCACCATAAACAGGAGCGCACGTTATTTTCGATTCAGTTTGAATCGACCACTCAAAATCTCTGGTATCTGAATTGATTGCGTGGAACGAACCATCCTGGCAACCGAGAAAAATCAGTCTTCCATCTGTTGAAGGGATCACAGAAACATTTTCCATCTGTTTTTGCCATAAGACCTCACCTTCATCGGAACCAAAGACTCTGATCCCATATCCACTCACAGGGACGATAAGTTCGGAACTTAAAACGATTGGTGAGGCTGAGAATCCACCAGAAACTTCCTTTACCCACTTAACTTCACCGGTGTATTCATCAACCGCATAGAGCTTTTCATCCTCAGCTGGGGCAAAGATAAAACCCAATGCAGAGCAAATATCCGAGTTTATATTCGCAACAATATCAGCCTGCCAGATTCTTGAACCATTTGATTCTTCAACACAGATAAGATTTTTGTCGGAACTCGAGCAGGCAAAATATGCATAAGTTCCATTAAAAAGTGCTGCGGATTCAGTTGCCAAACCAACCTTATCAGGAGCTAGAAGTATGGATCTGTTCGTTTTTCCATCTAATTCTTGATCATAGATGTATGACCCCGAAGTAGCTAAAAGATGGTTATTGTGAATCAGGGGAGTACTCAAAAATGGAGCCTCAGAGCTTAAAAAGGTTGACACGTTGCCAGTTTCTTTGTTAACTTTTACAATCAATCCCCTATTTTTCGAAATGCTCCCTGATGGTATATAGACCGTCTCCCCATCAAAAACCGGAGAACCTTTAATCATCAAAGGAGAATCATCTTCAGCCCACCTTATGTCATTTTCCCAAACAACTTCTAGCTCTGCGTAATCTGGCATAACTTCAACTCGGCCTTCTCTCATTGAGTTTCCACCGAGTTGAGCCCATTCATACAGCTCAGCTTTCGCATTATAAAACTGAAGACCAAACACAGAAACCAATATAACAAGTATAATTGCGATTATTTTTCTCATGACCACCTGCCCATAATACATATAACTCAATCTTATGGTTTAAATAGTGGTAATTTTTCATATGAAGATTTTTTTGATTGAAACATGAATTTGTTTGAGGTAACGTAATCTAGAGCTGTGGGGAGTGGCCAAGCGGTAAGGCAACGGCCTTTGGAGCCGTGACCGAAGGTTCGAATCCTTCCTCCCCAGCCAATCAAGGAGAATAATGGAAGTATCTGCGTTGATACTAGCCGCAGGAAGCGGCACTCGAATGAAATCGAAGAAGCCAAAGGTGATGCATGAAATCCTTGGTAGACCAATAATATCATACGTTCTTGACACTGTACACGCTCTTGATATTGATAGGATTGGTATTGTAGTGGGTCATGGTGCAAACGAGGTTATGGAAGCTCTTGGTGACTCATACAAATACATCCCACAACCGAGTCAACTCGGCACAGGTGATGCAGTTATCAAATCCAGAACCACCTTTGAAAAAGTTCCAGGATATCTTCTTGTCCTCTGTGGTGACACTCCACTCCTTCAAAAAACCACAATCGCAAGGATGATCGAGCTTGCGGAAAAAGAGAATCCATCGTGTGTCATGTTGACTGCAAAAGTTCCCGATCCTCAAGGCTACGGCAGAATCATAAGAGACAACTGGAACAACATTGAAGAAATTGTTGAAGAAAGAGACTGCTCTTCTGAAGAAAAAATGATCAACGAGGTCAACACCGGGGTGTATCTTTTCAAGATTGACGATCTCTGGCAGGCGCTCGAAAAAATTTCACCAGACAACGACCAGAAAGAGTATTATCTCACCGATGTTGTTTCCATCTTACATGAACAACAAAAAATAACCCTCGCTGTAAAATCTCATAACCTTGAGGAATACCGGGGAATAAACAACAAATGGCAACTTGCCGAGATTTCGTCTGACCTACTTGAACTCAGACTGAAAAATCTCTGCCTAGACGGTGTTACTATCCTTGACCCAAAATCCACATACATTGAAGCAGATGTGACAATAGGTCAAGATACAGTTATTCACCCAAACACAATACTTACAGGTTCAATTACGATTGGTGATGACTGCGAGATTGGTCCATTCGTTCACCTTATCGGGGACAATAAGGGAATTCAGATTGCAAACAATGTAAAAGTTGGACCATTTGTCAGAATCAGACCGCCTGCAGAAATACTTGATGATGCAAAAATCGGTTGTTTCATCGATCTGAAGAAAAGTAAAATTGGAAAACGCTCGAAAGTCCCACACCTTTCCTACATTGGTGACACAGAAATGGGTGAGGATGTCAATATTGGTGCAGGCACGATAACCTGTAACTATGATGGAAAAAATAAATTCAAAACAAAAATTGGAAACAGGGTTTTCACAGGTTCAGATACAATGCTTATTGCTCCAATCGAACTTGGTGACGATTCCTACACTGGTGCTGGCTCGGTAATCAGTGGTAACGTTGAAAGTGGTGATCTCGCAATCGAAAGAACAAAAGTTCGAGTTATCAAGGGTTGGGGGAAGAGGAAAAACAGTGATTCAACTGGAAAGGAAAGCTAGTATGGTAAAGATTTTTACAGGAACAGCACACCCACAGCTCGCAATGAATGTTTGTGAGTACCTCCATCAACCACTTAACGTAATGAACAACATGAGATTTTCCGACGGTGAAATAAAAATGTGGCCAGGCGAAAATGTCCGAGGAATGGATTGTTATATCATTCAACCCACAAACGCACCATCAGATAATATCATGGAAGTCCTCATCATGATTGACGCACTCAAGAGGGCATCTGCAAAATCAGTAAACATAATCATGCCGTACTACGGTTATTCAAGGCAAGACAGAAAATCACAGTCAAGAGAACCCATCACGTCAAAAGTTGTCGCAGACATTTTAACAGCTGTCGGAGCAACAAGAGCGTTAACGATCGATCTTCATGCCAACCAGATTCAGGGATTTTTCAACATTCCATTTGATAATCTCACAGCCATGTTGCTCTTTAGAGACTATTACACAAAGCTTGGAATCAAAAATCCCGTTGCGGTTTCTGATATTGGTGGAGTAAAAAGAGCCAATTTGTTCGCAAACGGAATGAATGGTACAGTCGCCATCCTTGCCAAAAATAGACCAAGACCAGATGTTGTAGAATCAATGTACTTCATTGGTGACGTAGAAGGCAAAGACGTGATCTTCGTTGATGACATCATCCAAACTGGTGGAACAATGGTGACTGCTGCAGAAGAGGCTCACAAAAAGGGAGCAAAAAGAATCTTTGCCTGTGCAACACATGGTTTTTTTGGTGGGAATGCAATTGAAAAAATTGAAAAATCTCCAATAATAGAAGTGGTAACAACCGACACAATCAACATCCCGGAAGAAATCAAAAAATGCAAAAAGATTAAATTAATTTCAGTTGCACCCTTGATTGGAGAGGCAATTATCCGTATAAGAGACCATCGGTCTATTTCGGAACTGTTTGGATCAGTTCCTGCATAATATAGAGTATTGAGAAGGAGTAAGTAACGATGGAAAGAGTTACATTTAAAGCTGAAAAAAGAGATACCTCAACCAAGGGTCGCAATTCCCAGCTTCGTGCATCGGGTTTGATCCCTGCAATTCTTTATGGACACGATGTTGAAGGATCAAAAGCAATTAAGCTCAATGAGAAGGAAATAGTTAAGCTTTCACGCAAGGGATTGAAACATCTCCTGTTTGACCTTGAGTTTGGTGGAGAGCATCACACAGCTCTCGTTAGAGATTTTCAGGTTGACGTAATCACAAGAAGACTTCTGCATGTTGATTTCTATTCAATCGACATCAGCAAAGAAGTTGAGGTAAACTTGCCAGTTCGTCTCGAAGGAATCGCAAAGGGAACAAAAGAAGGTGGAAGACTCGAACAGAGACTCTATCGCATCGATGTTAAAGGTCTCGCCGAAAACATTCCAGATGAGATTACAATCGACGTTACAGCAGCAGACATTGGTGACCTCATTCACGTTGCTGAACTCGATGAAAGACCCGGAATCAAGTTTGTTACACCAGAACAGGTAACAATATTTGTTGTCAGAGCTCCGAGAAAAGCCAGAGAAGAAGAAGTTGAAGGCGAAGAGGGTGAAGAAGGAGCCGAAGGAGAAACAGCCGAGGCATCAGCCGAATAGTTCTATGGACTGGAAGCTTTCTCCTAACAAAGAAACTTTAGCTATAATCTGCAAGCCTGGGGATGATTTGAACAAATCGATAATCCAGGCTTGTATTGATTCTGATTTTGGTTCTGGATTCATTGTCTCATGTATCGGAGCATTGAATTTTGCAAACGTCACTGCAATTATTTCCACAGTAGATGGATTTACTTATGATGAAGTAAAAACTTACAGTGGTGCCCTCGAAATGGTTGTTTTGAGTGGCAACGTACAGCCCAAAATCGGCGGGGGCTGGAAAACTCATGTCCATGCTGTTCTTGTTCATGAAAACAAAAATGTAGTCGCAGGGCATCTTGCTGATGACGGAAACATCGTTGGAGTCACAGCCGAAATTCTGATTTCAAAATTTCCAGGACTATTAAGGGGAAACCCAACTCCACAAGGTCCTTCTTTTATTGAGTTTGAATAGTTTTTAATTCTAATTTTTTCTTTTTCTACTGGATTACAAATATAACTCATTTAAGCTATTGATATGGGGAAAATATCTAGAGTATTTTTTAGGATTACTTTTGTTTTCGTATTATCGATTTTTCTTACAAACCCTACTGTTGCAGTCTCTAGCCATTTGTCTGATTACCCACAGTTTCAAATAATAGGAGACCTCGACCAATATATCGATGGTAGAAAAATCATGACAAGATGCGAGGAAAGCATTCTGAGCTATCAGAATATTAAAGCCACACAAATGATTTATCATGAAAGCATTCTCGAGCTCAGAAACCTTTCAATCGCAAATAATAGCAAAGAAGACATATATGTATCTTTCCGAGAATTCGCAAACAGGGATGGAAGTTTTGCCATCTTCGATACAAATTGGGAAAGCATCGAACAACCAATATTTGTCCCAGGATTTTCGATATCTGAAAGACTAAACATTAAGACAACTATTAAGCAGTCCTCATGTTATAAAAATAGTCTGCATACAGTGGTTTTTGCAGCATATCAAGTAGATCAAGAGGGGGAATTACTTACACAGGAAAATCGAATTGAATTCTCAATTCTGTGTAAGCAGGAAAGTGAATATCTGGAATGCCAGGAATGTACAATAGATCACGGTAGCTCATACTGGTCTACACTTTCAAAGGCAGAGTATTCAACAAACTACATTCCGAGAGATGGAAATATCAGCTATTCTGAAAGACTGGAATCATATGCATCACCATATGGTGAGTCATTGGCTGTCGGAGGCAACAGAATGCATTCTGTATGGATTGAAAAAAGTGAAGTTGATATCAGAAATGTATATTATTCATACGCAGACTTACCAGCAAACAACTGTAACAGGTGGTCAATTCCAATAAATGTTACAGGTTTTAAAAACGAAGACATACAAGTAGAGAATGTTGTTATCGGATCAAAATATGATAAGGCTTTTATTATCGTGAATGTTGAAATAAACAATGGGGATGATCCATTTGAAACTGAACACAAGGATGATCACGTGTTATTCTGTATTGTTGTCAATAACGATGACCCATGCAACTTCTATACACTGAATGGCGAAAACGAACAACTTAAATATATTCCACCAAAAACAAAAAATGGTGTTTTAAAGTGTTTCGCAAACATCAGCCAAAATATCGAATCCGATACTTGGCACCCAACAATTTCTGTTGATCCAGAGGGAAGACCACATATTGCCTGGCAGGCTTATGTCAAGTTTTCAAGAACAAAGTTTACACACATCAATAAAAGCAGCATTTATTGGATATATTTTGATGGTGGATGGAAAACAATTCATCGAAATGATTCTGGGTTACCTGCACCATATGTTTACTCTGAAAATGATGATTGCAATGCAATTGTCGTAACAGATGCAAACTATGAATATTCAAAACCTTCGGTAGATACTGTAAGATTTGCTTTCGATTCAGTTATTTATTTGGCAATTGGTATCATCAAAAACGGACGTCCAATTATTCTTAAAAGATATTACGATTCAACCGATAATACTTGGGGCAATCTCTATACAGAAAAAAAGGACGATCCCGAATTCTCAGGTAATACTGAAATATCAATTTCTCAATTTGGGCAAGCAGGAAATATGCCTTGTAAAACATACTATACAACAATAAAAGAAGGGCTGCTCTATGGAAACCTAAAGACACCAAAATTTCCCGACTGCAAGAGTATCTCAGTTGTTGTATCGAGATGTTATTACTTTTGTTTTCACTCGGTATTTGAGGTAAATGGAGAGATTTATTATTACGTTTTCCTTGGTGGTGGGAAAGGTATTATTGGCCCAGTCAATATCAGCAACAATTCAGGGTATTCACACTCTCCATCAATTGCGTTAGATGACAAGTTCCACCCACATATTACATGGACTGACGAGACACCGTTTGATAAATCTGAGATTGTTTATTGCGGGTTGAGATGTAGTCCCTAAGACCAAATAATCTTTACTCCTGCAAATGTTGTGAGTAAACAAATCTGTCCAAGATGATGTGCTTCGTGTTCAGCAAGATGATAAACTATCCATGAGATATGCTTCTTGGCACGATTTGAGTATGGTCTATCAAGATTCGAATCTTCAAGAGAGTCAAGCCATTCATTTGTCTTTTCTCGTATGATGTCAAGTTTTTTCACAATCTCAGAAACACCCAATTTTCTGAAATTCCAATATTCTTTATCAAGAGGGTTTTTTGCCATTTTTTCATGAATCCAATAATTCTCAACCCATCCAATATGATTCAGAATTCCTCGAGTTTTACTAAATTTCTCACCATCAGGGATAACACAATCTGGTTTGAAATCGAGGAATTCATCGGGGATCAATTCAAAGGTTTTATGCAATCTCTCTCGAGTCCACTTCAAGATATTTTTTGCATCATCAACGTTCATCTGTTCTCATCCTTCCCATAAAAAAAGCCCCCACCAAAATGTGATGGGGGCAATTGATTCTTAAATTAAGCGGAATCCGTTCTTATCTAGTTTCCTTATGCAATGTATGCTTTTTGCATCTGTTGCAATACTTCTTCATTTCAATTCTATCTGGATTGTTCTGCTTGTTTTTGTTTGTAGTATAATTTCGCTCTTTGCATTCTGTACAAGCAAGTGTCACTCTAACTCTCATTAAACTACTCCTGTATATCTGTTACAACACCAGCACCAATTGTTCTGCCGCCTTCACGGATAGCAAATCTGAGGCCTGGTTCCATTGCGATTGGTACGATAAGTTCGACTTCCATTTTTACGTTATCACCTGGCATTGCCATTTCGATACCTTCTGGAAGTTTGATTGAACCTGTTACGTCTGTTGTTCTGAAGAAGAACTGTGGTCTGTAACCTGTGAAGAATGCTTTATGTCTTCCGCCCTCTTCTTTACTGAGGATGTAGACTTCTGAGCTGAATTTCTTGTGTGGGTTGATTGAACCTGGGACTGCTACTACCTGTCCACGTTCTACTTCTTTGTAGTCGACTCCACGGATGAGGAGACCTACGTTGTCACCTGCTCTACCTTCGTCGAGGAGTTTTCTGAACATCTCGACACCGGTGATAACTGTTTTTGTTCTTTCTTCTTTGACACCAACGATTTCCATCTTTTCACCGACTTTACAGATTCCTCTTTCGACTCTACCTGTGACAACGGTTCCTCTACCTGTGATTGAGAATACGTCTTCAATTGGCATAAGGAATGGTTTGTCTGTTGGTCTTTCTGGCTCTGGGATGTATGTGTCAAGCTGTTCTGCGAGTTCCCAAATGCACTGTGTGTCTGGGTTACCTTTTCCGAGATCACCTTCTGCTTCGAGAGCTTTGAGGGCTGATCCTCTGACTACTGGAAGATCGTCACCTGGGAATTCGTATGATGAGAGAAGGTCTCTTACTTCTACCTCTACGAGTTCGATGAGCTCTTCATCTTCTACCATGTCGCATTTGTTAAGGAAAACGATGATTTTTGGAACGTTAACCTGTCTTGCGAGGAGGAGATGTTCTCTTGTCTGTGGCATTGGACCATCTGTTGCTGCGACTACGAGAATTGCACCATCCATCTGAGCTGCACCGGTGATCATGTTTTTGATGTAGTCAGCGTGACCTGGGCAGTCGATATGTGCATAGTGTCTGTTTTCTGTTTCATACTCTGTGTGATGGATGTTGATTGTTACACCACGAGCTTTTTCTTCTGGTGCGTTATCAATTTCATCAAACTTTTTTGCTTCAGTTGTCCCAAGTGATGCAAGCACCTGGGTGATTGCTGCTGTAAGAGTTGTTTTTCCGTGGTCAATGTGTCCAATTGTTCCCACATTGACGTGTGGTTTCGTTCGTTCAAATTTTTCTTTGGCCATATTCCTGCTCCTTCACGCACGACTAATCGAGAGCACCACACATCGCCAAAACCAAAAAACCCTGCAGAAAAGACCCCTTGCGGGCATACCTATGCCGACCAACGATGCTCAAGTTTCTCACTCGTGTCTGACGGTAATATATACTATTTTTCTTCCCAATGTCAACTGTAAAACAACATGTTTCTTGATTAAGAGGGAATTTGATTTGAGTAAGCAAAAACCGATTTCAGTGGAGCCTACGAGCAGACTTGAACTGCTGACCTCTTCCTTACCAAGGAAGTGCTCTACCACCTGAGCTACGTAGGCATAGGTGAGAAAAAGAAATGGTTGCGGGAGTTGGATTTGAACCAACGACCTCCGGGTTATGGGCCCGACGAGCTACCAGACTGCTCTATCCCGCAAAGACTCGAAACATTCTATGGTATCTGATTGTCGGTGTCAACACCAAGACATTAAACAGCTCTAACCTTCAGAAGAGAAGATGTAAACTGAAGAAGGTGATATAGACTCAAAGGAATTCAGTAATTCTTTTGTTAACCTGTTTAGATTGTTCTCGTCTTTTTCATCATATAGAACACCTGAAATTATCAAAAAGCCATTGTCTCTTTCGATAACTGTTGAGCTTAAGGAAATCGCCTGAGAAGTAACTTCTTTTAACTCATAGATTTCAGACATTTTTACTAAGAATTCCGATGCGGATTCTGCTTCGTTTAAATCTGGGAAGGTGTTATCAACCATCTCAATCATTTCTGCATAAACGAGTTTTTCAGATATGAGTTTCCTGAATTCATTTTCAGTTATCCCCCACCCCGTCAAGAAGCCTTCTTTTGAACCTCCTGCTGATACAACTTCATCAAAAGATCTTTCCATTTCGGCTAAAACATCCGTATCTGAAATAACGACATCTGACGTCTTTGCACCGAGCATAAAATATGCATTTTGAATAACATTTATTTCTGCATTGTTGTATATCTGATCGGGCTGAATGGTTGAATTTATCATTCCTATTCTTTTTGCCTCAATATCTACATCCCTTTTGCTAATTATTATATCCCCAAGAATAAATCTTGCGTCAGCAAGTGTTTCTTTCGGTTTACCTGAAACAATAATTCCTTCTTCAAAGAAACTGAAAGATGGATCCTCAAGATTCGATTCCATTGGATTAATCAAGGATTGAAGGGTTTCACCGAAGGTTTTCGGAACCGTTGATGCAAAAACATACGACTTGCTGGTGTTAATCTGACCAACACCCCATCCACTTGGAATATTTATTTTTATGAAACCATCATCAAAAACTGTTTTTGAGCAGCCAAGGAAACACATTGAAATAAGCACAAAGCAGAAGGTTATCACACAAAAAGTTCTATTACGCATATCCAAATTCTAATGTCAAATGGTCATCGGTCAACTTGTGATTATTGAACTTTCTCCCTTTGCAAATATATTCAAGATATGAGAAAAATTTTACCCCTCCTTGTAGTCGTGATTCTAATCTTTGGTGGATGCTCACCAAAAGCTGAACCCCTTACCTGGGAGAACATATACAAAATGGTTGATGATGGAGAATTCAACTCAAGGATCGACCAGGCAATATATGACATCGGCCCCGAAACCCATCCCGCCTCCACTGCGATTCTTGAATATTACAATGCATGTTATGAAAAAGACTACGAGAAGGCATGGGGATACATAGAACCTGACTCACCTTTCATGGAAAACAAAGAAAGTCTCAATAAATTCACTGAAATCTGGGAGGAAAGCTTCAAGCTTTTCGAATACAACCCGCCAATAATAAAAGGAGTTTATATCGACAAAGAAGCCGATGGGAAAAGAGACATTGAGATCATTTTTTCAATCGATATAAAAACCATTGGAGTCGACAATGAATACTCATCCAACGGCAGATTCATAATGACCAAATCAGCCGTTGGATGGAAGATATTCGACTTTATCTCAGAAGTTACGCAGGAATAGTTATTTTTTCTTTGAGTGCTTTTGGTTGATGATGTCAACTATTTTCTCTGCTTTTTCCTTTTGTGAATCTGGGACAGGGATTTCAGCAGTGTATGGTGTATACAAGGTTCGTGTCAGAACTTTGTAGTTGATGAATATTGCTTTATCTTTTTCAGAGAATTCCGCGGATGTAAACTTCACAGTGTCCCCTACAAATACATGGAACTCTGTACCGATTAATGCACAATCCTCACCAACAAAGACATACTTGCTTTTGCGGAGAGATGTGTAGTAACTAATAAACGGAAATGAAAAGCCACAGAGAGCAACAAGTGCAAAAATGCCCATACAAATAATAAAGGTTTCAAGTCCGCCATCACCCCATGCAAAAATAAGAAAACCCAACCCAATCAACACAAAAAAGAAACCCATAATAGCAATTAATGCTTTATTTCTTGTGAGCTGATTATCTTTTTTTCTTTGTGCAGCACCAACAAAAAAGTCATCATCCATCTTCCAGGAGACGATGTTTTCTCCACCGAGTAGGAGCTTTTCATATCTGTTTTTTCTTCCAAGAAAAAAAGGAATTAAAATCAATGCTGTGAGGGCCAATAAGAATCCCAACCATTAAAATCGCATATTTAAAATCAGACTCAATTGGAACGGTAATTGGAATGATTATCATCAAGATACCAATGAACATGAAAACAAAATTCGTAATCAAACCTCTATATTTTGGAACTCTGTCAATATTCTCTATCACGAAAAATCTCCTTTTTTATCTGGAAAGAATATAAGCAACTATAAGATGGTTTTCAATCCAAAAGCATTAAGTGCTGACTGGAAATCAAGATAAACTGATCGTTACTGTTAAGCTTTAATCCAATACCATCCGACAAGTAAAGAGGTTTTTTCGGCAGAGCTGAGACCCATCTTTGAATACCTGATGCCTTATCAAACGAGTAGAGTTGCTCCTTATCGCAAAGAACAAGTTCTGAATTAGAAATATAGGCTGGTACCATAGGGTCTTTTGCACTCCTTTCAATAAAACCATTTCACACCAGAACCATCAAGCTCAAGCAATTGAACGCTAGTCAGTTTATCGCCTATATCCGCTAGAAACACGATTTCATCACCATTATTCATAAAACAAATAATATTTTCACCATAATATGCTATTTTCCCCGTATCGATATCAAACACCGCAACCATTTTTGCACTGTATCTTCCAGTAGAAATCACAACAAGTTTTCGCTCATGCAATTTTACAAAGTTAGGTTTTTGCTTTAGGCTTTTTGCAAGAGCAAGATATTCAGGATTCCAAGCTGGTTTAAATCTGAATAACTCTTCGCCTGAATCTCTATCATAACCATAGAAACTTTGATCTAAAAAATACAAAATCACGTTTTCATCCAAATAATAAGGAAGCAACTCAGGTAATGTAAAAATATCCTCATCTTCATTGCCGTTTTCTGGATTTAAAACTACAACTTCTCCATCAACCCTTAAAAACAATCGATTATCTAAAAGATAAACCCTGTAGGATTCATAGGAGTAATCCGATAATTTACACCTCCATTTTTCTTTCCCTGTTTCAATATCAATAGAAACTACAATTTTAGAACCATCTCCGTCATATCTTGTGATAAAAAAACTATTCTCCCAATACAATTTATTCCATTCTGATCGATCATTTCTGAGTGTTTTCATCCAAATCACTTCACCTGTCTTATTTGACAAACATTGATACAAATTCCAAAACGTATTCGATTGAATCTGTATAAGCGTGAAATCATCAAAGAATTTGAATTCACTTATAGATGGGATAAAAAGTTTACTCCACAGAACTTTTTCAGGTTTGTTGATTACTCTATCGAGAACGGTATCTATATCTTCTTCAAATTCTTTTTTTGCAGATTTATCCGCAAAACAATAGATTTTTGTGTCATACGATCCAACACAAAAATGTCCATCCCAGACAGCAGGAGACGACCTCACAACTGATCCTGTTTGATACTTCCAAAGAATCTCACCAGTACTGCCTGACAGGCAGTAGATGTGCTTATCTCAGGTGCCAACCAAAAGTTTATCATCAAATATGGTTGGTGATGAAACGATCTTTGAATCCTCTGCAGATGTTTTCCAAATCAAATCACCGGTTGAAATATTTAAACAATAAAGATTATAATCAGCAGAACCGAAATAGACCTTTCCACCAGAAACAGATGGTGAAGATTCAATCCATTCATCCGTTCTATATCTCCAAAGAAGCTTTCCAGTACTTTCTTCGAGACAGTAGAGATGTTTATCCCATGAACCAAAAAAGATTTTGTTATTAGAAATGCAAGGTGTGGACGTAACAGAGCCATAAGTTTTGTAGAACCATTCAACCAAACCACCATCCAAATCGACGCAATAGAGGAAGTTATCTGACGATCCGATATATAGCTTATTATTGGCTATCGCAGGAGAACTTTGCACTTTGTCTTGGGTAAATGCTTTCCATAAGAGGTTTCCAGTCTTTTTATCGACACAATTTATACCACCATCATCTGAACCAACATATATAAATTCCTCGTTACATAGTGGTGAAGAAGAAATTCCTTCTGCTGCAAGTCCAGTTGCCCAAGCCTTTTCTCCAGTTTCAAAATCCAAACAATACAAAGCCCCATCAAAGGAGCCAATAAAAACATACCCATCAGAAATACATGGGGATGATTTGATCTGTCCACCAGTTTGATATTTCCATTCCAGCTCCCCTGTTTCCACATCAACACAATACACATGGTGATCGTACGACCCAACAACAACTTTACCATCCTTATAGACTGGAGATGATTCAACTCCTCCCATTGTTCTGACATTCCATTTCAATGCGAGTGAATCAATATCAATATCACAACCTGATTTTACAGCTCCAGTCCTTGCTAAATCTCCCTTGAAACAAACCCAGTCATTTGTGTTCTCATCACAATCTACATGTGGAATATCAATGCAAATTACACAAACTAGAAAAACAATTATCATCGAAAATACTTTTCTCACACAAAGATTATAACTTATTCTTTGCAAGATATGATTTTTTAATAATATAATTTCGGTTAAAAGGACAATTCAGCTGTAAGATTGGAAACTTAGTGAAAACTTTTTGCGGAGACACAAGAAAAACCAAACAAAGGACTAGCTTAATTGAAAAAATAAATTGGGGGATCCGATAATCCCCCAAACAAACTGACCCAAGCTACTTCTTTTTTTTGCTTTGTGTCTTTTTGGCTGTTGTTGTCTTTTTGGCTGCTGGTTTAGCTTTTTTTACTGCCATTCTTCCTCCTCAAATCCGAAATCTTCATCAATTCCGTCATAATCCTCGCACATGTCACAAATGTAGCCGTCACGAGGTTCCTTATTCGATTCAACGTAGTCAGAAGTTGGCCACTCAGGGCAATTCTCGTTATAGTGCCAGACATCACTGTCTTTATAACGTCTCCACTTCATTTCCTACCCCCTCTGATAAAGTTGAATGGAGTATAATTTTAATTGTTACAGTGTCAACATGTATTTTTGGGTTAGCAACACCAAATAAATGCTTTTCCAGACTGCATTTGATTGGACTATGTTGATCAATTATTAAAAGAAAATCAAAAGTTGATTTTTCACTGAAAAAACCAGAGAAAGATGGAGGGACTTTTTAGAAAAAAAGTACTTTTTTTCAAGCCTGAACCATCAACATACTGAATAATACCTACTCGAGAAAAATTGATAAAAACGGATTTTCTGGTAAATTAACTCTATGATTGGTCTCAAAAAGGGAACGGTCGATTTGGTTTTTCATCAGGAAGATTGGAGACAAATTGCCCAAAATACAATTTCTGAACTGAAGGAAAAACTTGGTGATATGGCAATTGATATATGCCATATTGGAAGTACATCAATCAAAGGTATTCATGCAAAACCTATTATTGACCTTCAAGTTGGATTAAAAACTCTTGATGAAATTATTCAACCAGAACCTCTTGAAAAACTTCATCTACTTGGCTTTTCTTATAGACCAGAACCTGGCTGCGATTGGAGAAGATATTTCCGAAAAGAATCAAATGGTTACCGAACACATCATCTCCATGCTGTAATATATCAAGGGAAAGACTGGAATAGACATCTTCTATTCAGAGATTTTTTACGTTCAAATCCACAATGGGCAAAAAAATATGATGAACTAAAGCTTTTTCTCATGAAAAAATATAAAAATGATCGAGAAAAATACACTGAGGGGAAATCTGAGTTGATAGCCGAAATCTTTGCGTTGGCGAAAAAGAGTATACAGGAACAGCAGAGATAATGGGGATTGAACCATGGACTATGTCATCACCAGCTTGCAGGTCTAGACAGATTGTGGGTTTTGAGTGAAAACAAACGGTGGTGATAAACCGTACGAACTGCCTATGTATCGCAGCTTGCGAATATACATATCCGGATGTATATTGGGGAAGACTCGAAGTGGCGGAGAGGATGGGATTCGAACCCATGAACCAGTTGTTCACCAGTTACTCGCTTAGCAGGCGGGCGCCTTCGACCACTCGGCCCACCTCTCCATACCTGAGGATATTAATTTATCCACAAGTTAGGTATTGTCAATAAACCAATCACTATTTTCGTGAGTTTATTTTTTTGAATACATCATCTGCTGCTTTGATGATGGCATATCCTGTTGGTGGTCCTGTAAGAAGAGGATGTGTACCAATCTGATATGTCAAAAGATCATAGATCGTGACTTCATTTTGAATTGCCATCCCAACAATGTTTATGATTTCACCTGCAGATGAACTTCCCCAAATTTCTGCACCAATAACCTGGCCAGAAGATGGAGATGCTACGAGCTTTATGTGAACCTTACCCGTATCTGAAAACTTGCCTGGATGCCTATCAATTCCTGTAAACTCGCCTACAACATAGTCAATTCCAGCATCCTCGGCTGTTTTTTCATTTGCACCAGCACAGGTATATGTTACTCCACCAATCTTTGTTGAAAAAATCCCAAGTGTCCCTCTGAAGCTTCTTAAGAGATTGATATTGTATATATTATGCCCAAGGATTCTTGCCTCCGCAGTTCCTGTTGATGCAAGCATAATATTATCCAATTTACCCGTTATAAATCCTACTGTTGATGAACAATCGCCAACTGCATAAATATCATTGATGCTTGTCCTCATATAACTATCAACCTTAATAAAACCATAATCATCAAGAACGATGCCTGCATCTTTTGCCACAGTTGCATTTGGTCTATAACCAACGGAGAAAATCACGTTGTCAGCAGGTATTTCATCACCATTTTCAAGGACAACCGAACAAACTGACCCATTTTCGCCTTTTATTTCAACCACTTTCAGCCCAAGCTTGAGGGTCACACCAATGTCAGCAAGTACTTTTTCTGCACTCTCGCTTACCTTTGGGGAAAAGGATTTACTAAGGATATTTGGGAGTGCCTCAATCAAAGTCACTTTTTTCCCAGCTTTTGAAATCTGCTCTGAAACTTCACAACCAATAAAACCAGCTCCAACTACAACAACATTTTTAGCTTTATCAATTTTTACCTTGAGAGCATCCATAGATTCATAATCTTTCGCAACAACATCAACTCCGTCTAGCTCGTGACCTGGAACAAAAGTTGGATATATTGGTTTTGAACCGGTTGCAAAGACAAGTTTATTGTATGAAATCTTTTCTCCTTTTGAAAGTTCCAAAGACTTTGATTCAGTATCAACTTTTGACACATTATCAATGATTAATTCACCTTTGAGAGCTATGATACCAGTTGCATCTGTATGATTGTTCTCACATGAACCAAGATCATGAAAAATATATGGTATACCGCATGGAACCAAACCATCTTTTTTCTCAGTTATTATTGCAACACTTTTTTCGGGGTGAAGTCTCTTTGCTGTCGTTGCCACGATCTGGCCTGATGGACCACCACCAATTACTACCATATCAAAACTCTTCATATTTCATCTCCTTGTTGCAATTTTATCGTGATTCTATGAAGACTACAGTTCAAATCAAGCAAGCTTAGACTAGCAGTGTCAATACCTAAAAAATCAAACTCATACTTCGAGTGTCAAAAGAATCATAAACCTTAAGGAGAAAAATCCATGGAGAGAAAGACACAAAAAGTCAAACTGCAAGACGTGCAGGAGGTAGAAGTTAAGATTTCGCTGGGAGCAGGCAAACTTCATGTTGAAGGTGGAGCATCTGAACTAATGGAGGCGGAGTATATTGACTGCAGCGGTTCATGTCTGCCCGAGGTAACATACAAATTCAACAATACAAGAGGTGCCTTGTCTGTTAAGCAGGAGAGTCTGATCAACATTCCCGGAGGCAGAACTAATTGGAATCTTAAATTCAATAATAATGTCCCAATTGATATGACTCTTACTTGTGGAGCAGGAGATGTGTTGTTGAGACTTTCAGAACTGAACATAAGGACATTGAGACTCAAATATGGTGCGGGAGAAATGAAGGTTGACCTAAGAGGAAACTGGGATCACGATATTGAGGCGTGGATTTCTGGGGGTGTTGGAGCATCAAAAATAAAACTTCCAGAATCAATGAAAGTCGTTGCTGATGTCTCAACAGGACTCGGCTCAACCATCGTTAATGGACTTGACAGAGATGAAGGAAAATACATAAGCAAAAATAATCAAGAATCATCAAACATATTGACTATTCATGTAAAAGGTGGTATAGGTGAGGTGAAACTACTACGAGGGGAGTAAGCTTTTGCCTATGAGTAACTACAAGATTTTATCACTAGATGGTGGTGGTATAAGAGGACTAATCACGTCAATCCTTATTAAAAAACTTGATGATAAAACAGGTTTCTTGAAGCATGTTGACCTTTTTTCGGGTACATCAACAGGGGGTATCATATCTATCGCCCTTGCATCTGGAGCACCGATTGATGAGGTTGTGCAGATTTATGATGACCCTGAAAGTTGCAAAAAGATTTTCAAAAGATACCACCCAACTAGCCTTATTGATAGACTTCTTTATTTCTTGAAACAACTTTTCCAATTCAACTTTGGTCAAATCTTACATGTCAAATACACTGATGAAGGATTGAAAGAAAGATTGATTGATGTTCTTGGACAACCAAAGCCATTATCTGATTTAGATAGACATGTCCTTGTAACAACATTCCAACTCGACAGTACAGATATTGATGGCTGGAGACCAATCTCTCTATCGAGCCTTGATAACACTTCGAATGTTTTGAATCTTGATGCGGCACTATCAACAAGTGCTGCGCCAACATATTTCCCCCCTCATTACATCAAAACTCTTGGATATCTTACCGATGGCGGAACTTTCGCTAACAACCCCTGCATGTTTGCCTTGGCAAAAGCGCTTCAGGCAAATGACGATGTTCACAGAGACGATGTAACGGTTCTTTCAATAGGCACAGGATACGCCAGTGCCAGAATCCCTGAAACATCTGTTAAAAGCCCTTATAACTGTGGATACCTCTTCTGGCTTAAAGGTGGGAACGGTGTGCCTTCGTTACCAATTCTTGGAATGCTTTTTGATGGTGCAACTTCTGAAAAAGACACATTCGAATGCAACCAGATTCTTGGGGATTCTTACCTGCGACTCAATCCAATGCTTCATGGAGAGATTTCACTAGATAGCTACAAAGATATTCCAAAACTCCAAAAGGTTGCAGAAGATTTTGCTGTAGACTCAAACCCAGAATGGGTAAATGCAATCAAGTGGGTTGAAAAAAACTTCTGTTAGTCATCAAAAATTTGCTATATAAAAAAAACAAACTATCATGAAGGATATGAATAGAGTAGCAAATTTTATTGATGGGGGCTATCTTGATGCCCTTCTTAAAAATGAATGGGATGGGTTTGAGGTAGACTACAAGCTTTTAACAGACAAAATGAGTAATGGATATGATCTTTTGAGGTCATACTATTACCACTGTCCGCCATATATTGTTGATGAACCAACCGACTGGCAAAAAGAGCTTTACGAAGAAAAAACAGAGTTTTTCAAAAAACTAGAAACCGTCCCACGATTTGAAAACAGGCTAGGTCAACTTCAGTATCGAGGAAAAGACCAAAAAGGTCACCCAATATATGAGCAAAAGCGGGTTGATCTGATGTTTGGCGTTGACCTTGTAATGCTTGCAACAAAAGGGCTTATCACTCACGCTTCAATCCTTGCAGGGGATTCTGATTTTATCCCTGCGTTACATGTGATAAAAAGTGAAGGTGTAGTTGTTCATCTTTTCTGCGGAAAAACTCCACATGACGACTTGCGTTCAACCGTTGATGAAGTAACTGTCATCGATAAAAAATTCATGGAATCTATTTCTGTAAAACTGAAAGAAAAGACGAAATCGTCTCAAACCAAGAAGAAAACTGAGTCGAAAAGCATAAAAGCTGAGGCATCAAAAAAAGAAGTAGATAAACCAAAAACAAAGAGATCTGTCAGAAAAACAAAAAAGACTGACTCAAAAAAGAAAGTGGATTTGGGATTTTTGTCGGATAAAAAATAACAAACAATTTTTTATCTAGCATAGAAAAGCAGGAGGAACGTGTGGGTAGATTTATCAAATCATTCTTGGCTTTAGTTTTAGTTCTTGGGATTATTGGATGTAATTCGACATTAGAAATAGATCCAAAAACGAGAGATGAAATCAACTTGACTCAGGATGAAACACCAGATGAAAAAAACGATCAGGATATTGATGCTTCTGATAAGAATAATCTTATGGGGAATTTAAGTTATTCATCCATTGATGAAACACAGATCCCGGAAATCGTTTTTCAAGAAGTCCCTCCACCAAAACAAGAAGTATTCTTAACAGATTTTCCAAAAGATCTAGAAGATGAGTATGTACTTTTGTGGATTAGCGGTAACATGTATTCGGATTTTTCAAATAATTACTTCACAAAAAATGGAAGATTACTTGTTACCAAAGATATATCGATTGGCCCAGGATTTTTTGAAAAAAGACCATATGAAATTAATATGAAATCTGGAGAATACTTAGATGTAAAAGAGTCTAACCCAATCTCATTTACAAACTCAAAAAACAGAAACTTAAGAGAATTTGAGCTTCAAAACTCAACACTTTACTACATCAACAAGGGACTCTTTTTTCAACATATTCCTGGAAGTTCTGAGGATTACATGTATCTAGATAACCGAGATGAAACAAAACTTTATGCCAGTTTTATTATATATATCTCGGAAAAAGATGATGAAGCGATACTTCTTGGGGGAAATGGTATTGTCGCAATAAAGCTATCCGAATACAAAGTTCTTTGGGATTACTATCTAACTTATGACAAATATCAAATCCATGATGTTTTACATAATAACAATAAACTCATCATCAATTATTATAATCAAGACGAATACAAAGAAGTGTACCCAATTTCATATCAAACAATAGTTAATTCTAGAAACCCAGAATGTGCTATTGGGAACAATAAACTAAAATTATCTGGTAATTACCTTCAATATATCGACAGAAAGGGCAACCAGATTTGGGATTACAATGATTTTTTAGGTTCTAATGGATACGCACAAGTAGTTTTGAAGGATGATAAATTATTTTTAAGAAATAGTAATCGAGAGATTGCCTGCATAAACCTGATTGACGGAAAAAAGATTTGGGAAACCTCCGGGTTAGAATTTTCCTCATTTAAGGTGCTCGATACTACATTAATCTCCATGAGATATGTAGAGAATGATACAGCGATACTACAATCGATTGATCAACAAACAGGTGTGATAAATAATATTGGATGTGAATTCTATCATCGGGGCAAAACTGATATTCTGGATACATACATTTCAGATGATTTCCTGTTGATAGGGAATAGTGTTTGTTTTGTTAAAAAGGACTCATGTAAAGTAGTTATTATCCCCGACAAAAATGTTATATTTCCATGGTTATCGGATATGCCTTTTTCAATGGCTGAATTCTGGGATTACGAATCAGAGGACACATTTTCAATAATCAACAACACTGATGAAGAGGTAGAGTTCAACCTTTTCACAGAGGATGAAAAGTACAATGTTTCTGAGAGCAACTTTACTCTTTTACCTGATGAAACTAGGTTTGTTACTGTTACTCAAAATCTTTTGACAAAAACAACCCCAATAAATGAGGAGTATGATTGGTACAACAATGAAATCAGAGAAAAGTATAAGCTAAAACCATTGGTAATCGAGTGGGGTGATAACTCTGAATCTATTAATGTTGCTTTTGGTGAACCATTTGAAATTGGAGACTAATCAAACAAAACCGCATTCTCTGAAATAAACTTGATAAACTCTGGGGCGGTCAACTCATTTGCAAGTTTATTCGGGTGGTTGTCCCCGCCACCTTTTGAATACTCTTCTTTCAGATTGTTGAAATTATCAGAATCGGGGTCGTCTTCAGCAAGAAGACCAAACCAATCAAAAGTGATAAGGTTTGGATGCCCAAGCAGCAGCTCATCTGATTTTAGCCAATCGGCAAACTCTCTTGCTAACGCTGCCCTCTGGGTACTTGAATCCCCACTTTTGACGAGTGGAGGTTGTGTAACAATGATAAAAAGCTTATCTGGATATTTGCTTGTATTTTTTGCTATTTCTCTGTAGTAACCTTTATATTTCTCGAGCTGATTTGAGTCACGGATATTTGAAACGGGGTAACAAGACTTAAAGGCGATCACATCATATTGTAGCAGATGTGATAATGTGTTATCTGGTGGATCGGTTTTTTCCTGAGAAAAGATTGTAGCAAATCCATCTGGGTTAGTATTGTCACCCGGAACATCGTAGGAATAACCAGCTTTTTTCCCGTCAGTAAGTGTCAATCCCTGGCTATTGTATCCATGATCATAAAAATCAAAGCCAAGCTCTGTCAGTCCTTCCCTGATTTTGCCTTCACGAATCCAATTTGAGCCACAGGAATGATGAAGAAAACAAATATTTTTAAGTTCCTTTTTTGTAAAATTCAATCGAACTCTTTTTGTCTCAGCTATCCATGAGACATCCCCACCCAAAGATTCAGAAATAAACCTGATCGGTACAAGTGTTCGGTCTTTGTATATGAATGGGGTGATAATCTCATCAGTATCGATTTTTAAATCAATCCCATCTACCTTTGCAACAGGATTATCAATTTGAAGAGAGATTTTGTGTCTCCTGCAGGTTATCCCAACAGTTTTTAATTCATCATCCCAGGAAATCTCTCCATCCAGAGCTTCTATTAGATACCTTGCAACAATAAATGTTCTTGAATTTCTATTGACACATTCAGAATCCATTTCAAATTCTTTGCCTTCCACAAAATATTTATTTGAATCTGAGACAAAATCTATGTTCACTGAAGACTCATTTGAATCAACAGCAGATAAGTGTCTAGGGTTAGGAAAAACAGCAACGAACAACATCAAACAAACCAAAATGAGTTTTTTCATTTGTAAACCACCTGAAACTTACTATTTATATATTTTGTTGATCTCGACATGTATTTGAGATTCGATCTTTGGATGGTAAAGCTCCTTCACCAATTCCTCAGCAATCGTCAATTCCGAAGCAATAAGGGGGTCTGTGCCATTGCTTTCTTTATCTTTATACTTGAGACTCTCTCTTAAAAATCTGCTATGTTCAAGATAATATCTAACAACATGTAGCTTGTTTCCACCATTGAGCGCTGACAAGAAAGCATCCTCATAAACTGACTGCGTAAGTGATAACAAATCTTTTCCTATCAATCCAGTCCCCGCTAGCATAAGCATCTTCGACAAGTAATTGACATTTTCGCATCTTTGCATTATCTGCGTCAAAATCTTTGCATATGAGATAAGAGTAATAAAATCCATATATAAAGACTTCTGATCACCTAATAGATCTCGAGAGGTTTTCAGATATTTCCATGCATTCTTGATGTCATCACTATCAATATATAAAGAAGCCAAGGCATAATAAAAGTTTATTTTGCTGACAACAGTCTGGTCATCCAGATTTTTCAAGTTCTGCTGTGCTAAAGCTATAGCTTCCTTCTTTTGGTCGCTCTCTTTGAGTAGATCGATTTCAAGACATACAAGGTCGATATCAACATCGCCTGGATTTGAACTGTCATGAAGCTCCTTTGATTTATTGAGATACTCAAAACCTTTTTTTAAGTTTCCAAGTTCAAGATAAACCCATGCCAAAAGTGCCATCGTACTGAAAAGTCTTGGTTTTTGTCCAAGTTTTTCCCAGATCTCAAGCGATTCAAGGAGTAGTTTTTCTGACTCATCAAGTATTCCAAATTGATAAAGCTGGAATGCCTCAACATAATTCATGAATCCGACAAGACCAAGGTTTTCAGTTCTTCTGGCAAGCTTCCTTGCCTTCATTGCATACATCTTACCCTTGGCAACATCACTGATTTTATTAAACATGACACTTGCAAGTGTCGCATAGATGCCTTCGAGTGACGCCTCTAAACCATTCTTTTCACCGATCGATCGGGCTTCTTCTAAAACCTCTACAGTCTCATCGATTCTATTCATCTTCCTAAGCAAATTCGCTTTTGTGCCATACCCATTCACAAGCATGCTATTGTTTTCAAGTTGTTCGAAGATTTTTAGAGCCTTATCTATATGTTTAAGTGCTTCATTCGGATCTCTTATAAGGCTCGCATAAGCCAATTCTGATCTTGCAATTTCATCCAAATTCTCAGAATTGGATAACAAATCAAGTGCCTTTTCTATCATACCTATGCTCTCGGAAATTTCTCCTGTCGCAGTTTTTCTATAATTGGCATACTTCCTAAAAAGTCTAGCTTTGTAGTCCACTTTTATATCTTCTACAAGTTTTGAATATTCAAGAGCTTTTTCAATCTTTTCAAGAGCATCCTTTGATTTTCCAAGGTTTTGGTTTATATCAGCGAGCAATTCCATAGATAAAACAACAAACTTATTCAATCCATTTTCTTCAGCCAGGCGAAGGGCTCTGTTTACATGAATTGATGCTTCCTTATGATAGAATCGGTCAGCTGAGAATCTGCCAGCCTTAAGGAGGTATGGGATAGCACTTGTCGGTGTAAGACCGTGTAGATAATGATAAATAAGCCTCTCAATATGGTTTTCGATCTGTCCCGAATATAGGTTTTCTATTGCTTGTGCGGTTCTTTGAGAAACTCCTTGCCTAAAATGCAAACTTGTTGAATTTACAAGATTTATTCTCATCTGTTCATGTGAAAAACTGTAGACGTTTCCATTTGGAGTCATCATGACACGAAGCACCTGATTTGTTAGGGCATGGTCAAGATGAGAGTGAACATCAAATATCTTGTATCCAGAAACCTCAGAAAGTAGTTTTGCAGAAAAAGTTGGACCAATTACAGCCGCAACAGTTATGAGATTACCAGTTCTCTCATCAAGATTTGAAAACGCTAAATTCTGATATTTAAGTAGTTTGTCAGGAACAATAAGTCTTTCCTTGTCAACAGATAGTATCCCATTATCTCTTTTTACGCTACCATTTTTTATAACCGATCTTAACAATTCAGCGATATAAAGTGGGTTTCCCCCAGCTTCCTTGCAGATAAAATCCAATAATTCTTCAGGTATAGTACTTACGGCAAGTGTATTTTGAATGTATTGCTTAACATCAAGATTGCTAAGTTGCTGAAGTCTAATCACTTTGCATCTCGGTCTTGTTTTTTCTACCATCTTATACACAAGCGATCTCGGTGAAGTCATATCTGTATTGATCGTAAAAACTACACACAATGAAATATCATCTACA
Source organism: Caldisericia bacterium (assembly GCA_963674785.1). Classification (GTDB taxonomy): domain Bacteria; phylum Caldisericota; class Caldisericia; order JAAYUI01; family JAAYUI01; genus JAXGMQ01. The sequence continues at coordinate 1,482,244 of OY771555.1, read as the reverse complement.
TAGTTAATTATTTTTTCAGCAATAGCTGCTGAACCAGAATCAGACCATTGAGAATCATCGACAGTCACAAGCACAGTTGATTTTTTACATCTGTCTCTTAGTAGCCAGATAATCGCATCCTCAATCAAATGGAATAGTTCCTTTGAGTTGAGGTTCGGTGGGTCGGTTCCAAGTTTTTTTGCAAGAGATGTTGAAAGTGATGCTAACCCAACTCTAACCCATTTCTCTTCAGGAATCTTTTCTGCAATCAAATTCTCAGCAATTTTTGCAATAACACCGAATGGATTTTTTGATTCGGTTCTTGTAACCGAAACAGGAATATAGCTTGCACCCCATGACCTTGCAACAGAGCTCAACTCACCGGCCAATCTTGTTTTGCCGATTCCAGTTGGTCCAACAAGATAGACATATTTTGATGATTTCTCTTTTACTTCCGCAAGAAGATGAGTTAGCTCTAATAATTCTTTATCTCTGCCAACAAGCGGTGAAAACTGAGTTGTGAAGGTTATCTGTCTTGTCTGCGAACCATCAAAACCAATTGCCCTGAGGCTCTCTAATTCATACAAAAGCTCTTTTGCGCTCTGGAATCTTGCATCCTCATCTTTTCTAATACAACGTAATATCAATTTATCCAAGCAGTCGGGAATCTCAGGTCTAAAGAAGGAAGGTGGTGGCGGAGAAGAAAGCATTATCTGACCTATCACCTTTGCAGGAGTATTCCCATCATGCACACGTTTTCCAGTCAAAAACTCATAAGCAACAAGACCGAGAGCATATATGTCTGTTCTTTGTGTGCATCCTCTGGATTCAATCTGCTCAGGAGACATGTAAAAGAATGTTCCGATAATCTCTCCAGTAACAGTCATTCTCGAAACATCTTGGGTTTTAAATGCAATTCCAAAATCAGTCAATTTGGATTCGGGGTTTTCGAACGATCCGCCAACCAAAATATTTTCAGGCTTAATATCTCTGTGGATAATACCTTTATTGTGAGCATACTCTAAAGCTCGAGAAATCTGAATAATAACATCAACAACAAGATCAACCGGCCACTTTTCACCGATCTTAGGAGAGATATTATCAATATACTCCATAACAAAAAACTTTTCATCACCAGTATTAATTGCATCAATAAATCTTACAATATTTTTGTGGTCAAACGATTTTAAGAGGTCAATTTCCTGCGTGAACCTGTGAGCGAGCTTTTCCAGAGATTCTCGTTTCAGACCTTCTGGAGGTGAAAAAGTTTTTATCGCAACAATCTCTCCCGTTTCAAAATGTTTTCCTTTGTATACAACTCCAGCACCACCAACACCAATTTTTGATAAAACCTCGTAGTTCCCTAAATTCTTCACACCAAGCCTTTTAAGAGGTTTTCTCTTAAATTGTACTCAGCAACCAATTCCCCCATCTGCTGAGTTAGCTTTGGATTGAACATCTGACTTGAAAGCTCAGAGATGATGTCTATAAGCTCCTTAATTTTATCAAGATGCTGTTTTTTATCCTTTTCTTCATAGTCAAACATGATTAGATGAAATCTTACTCTGGCCATCAGAGCTAACACTGAATAAAGTTCTAGACCTGATGAAATGGCCTCAATATATGCTTGGTCAATAATGGTCTCAGTGACCTTCTTTTGATCAACATTACTCAAGCCAATCCTAGAAAAAAATGATTTTGTGTTTCTTCTTGATTTCATTTTTTTGAAAGAATCATCAAGCATTGATAAGCCAAGATCTGCTTCAAGGAGTTTGATTTCACATGAATATGTCGGATAGTGGATAATGTCCTCAAAATCTTTTTTGATTTCTTGGATTTCCTTAAGAGAGTCCTTAAACTCATTATTTCTCATCAGAAGGACTGCCTTCAAAACTCTTGAATCAAAAATATCGGTTCTTTTGAAGTTTGCTCCAGGTTCGTTAACCTTATTGATCATCTCTATTACCCTTTTATGATTACCATCAAAAAGGGAACACCAACCATCTAAGTTTTTCAATCCCTCAGTTTTATATATCTCGTCTGTTTTTCGGTCAAAATCTCTGCATTCTTCAATAACATTACGAGTTTTTAGAATTTTGTCTTGATGAACGTAAACCCAGCCAATATTCACCAATATTTTTCCGATCAGTCTATTGTAACCAATTTTCCTTGCCAATTCTAATGCATCGAAAGAGTAATTAAGTGATAGATTCAATCTCCCCTTGTGCGAAAGATTTAACGATTTCAGATACAGGCTATAAGCTATGTGTACTCTTGATCCTATCTTTCTTGCATAATCTCGATACTTGTTAATAAGTTCCTCAGCAAGCTCATATTCTCCCGACTCAATAGCAAGCTCTATTTCTCGGATCGAAGTTCCTAAATCACACTCAACCTGTCCATCACCTATTCTTGGGTACCTTCTGATCTCGTCTAGCAACTCTTTTGAATCAGAAAAATCTCCAAGAAAAGTTGATATGGTCATTTTATTTCTTAAAGCTCCACATCTCAGAACCGAGGTGGGATTTTTCTTAGCAATAGCATAAGCTCGATCAGCATGGGAGATTGAAGTCTCCATATTGATATGAAAATTATTCATACTCTCAAGGATATGGAGCTTTATAAGAGTAGAATTGTCAATATTTCTACCCAGCTTATAGTACGCTCTTCTTATCTGATTTTCGGATGCTGATATCGCCCCAAATCTTGTCTCGAAATTGGCAATTGCAATAAGTAGCTTCACCTCGCTAAAAACATCCGCACCAGCCTGAGTCATTGCCCGATGTGTACCGTAAAGAATCGTTTTAGAGGATTCAATATCTCCTTCAAGTATCATCAGATTTGAATAGTTGATCGCTGAATCTATGATGAATGATATTATCCCAGATTTTACAGCAAGGTCTTTTGCTAGCTTTGCATATTCAATACCTTTTGAAAGTCTCGAATCATTCAATAGCTTTACAGATAACTTCATTAGATGAGGAATCGCCATTGATTGGTCGCTTCCCTGCATGACATGGCAAACGTATTCTTCCAGATTGTAATCCAGATTACCCCCACAAACCCGTTTGATTACTTTGTGAGCCCGGTCATGTAATTGCTTACCTAGCTCATTGTTAATCAATGAAAGCAAATAGTCTCGCAGCTCAGAAAAAACAAACTGATATTTAAACCCATTTGCAGTTTTAACCATTGTCAAAATCATTGCCATAACTGCCAAATCAAGAGCTTCCTCAACAAGCGACCTGGGACTTGAAGAGATTTCAATGAGGAAACCCTCAGAAAAAGACTCACCAATAACCGCCGCCTCGGAAAGAATTTCCTTCTGTTTTAGAGCCAGTCCATCAATCCTTAACTTTGCTATCTCTTCAAAACTTGAGGGTATAAGCGATGAATCTAGCATTTCCCCAGTAATGATGTTTTTCTTGTTCGAAACAAGGTCAACTGTTAGTTGGAGCAGTTTTAATGGATTCCCTTTCGATTTTGTATGTAAGGTGTCAATTACATAATGGGGTATCTCAGAATTACCCAAACTGCTTAAAATCATCTCATGAGACTGGCTAGGGGAAAGAGGTCTAAGTTCGACCATTTTGCAGTCTATTTTCACACCCATTCTGTTTTGAAGTTCTAAAACAAATTCCTCATCACAAGCAAGAATTGATGTTACTTTTTCTTGTTTTTTGCTAACTAAAGATTTACCAATTAAGTCAATCGTCTCCCTGTCACAATTCTCAATTCCATCAACAACAAGAAGCACTCTTTTATCCTTATAAATTTCCTTCAATAAATGTGGAAAAGCAATCTCAAGCTGTTTTGGCCAAGACTGTTTATCAAAGTTACTCTCGCAGGATATCAGAATTGATCTCGAGCTGAACTCGGAATAAATAATCGAGAAAATATCCTTGTATTTAGATCTACCGATTACACCAACTCCATTGTCCTCAATTATCTCTTCAATGATTTGCCCCAAGCCTGACCAGGATTTTGATTTCATAGATGGAACACAATTCAGACTAAGTATATCGATATCAAGCTCTCTCGCATTGTTAATTATATCCTGTAGAAATCTTGTTTTCCCAGACCCTTTCTCGCCTGAAAGCAAAATCACATTACCAGATGGATTCCTTATTTCATCTCCAACCGAAGAAAGTTCTTTGTGTTTACCAATCAGTCTTCCTCGGTTTATCATCAGTCCAGTTGCAATACTTATCGAAGACTTATTTCCAAGTTCTGTCAAACTTTTTTCGAGCCTTTTTATTATCTCTTCAAATGACTGAATTCTTGATGACGGCTCTTTGTGAAGCAATCTTCGAATCAAGTTTTCAAGCGTTATCGGAACTGCAGGATTAAGGTTTGAAACTGGGACTGGAGTTGAATTCTTGATCGACCAAACAAGACTATTTGGATTTGTATCTTTAAAGGGTAGCTCTCCAGTCAGTATAAAATATGCCAATAAGCCGAAACTGTAGATGTTCGACAAAACATTGTGTTTTCTTTTTGTAAGAATCTCAGGAGCCACCCACTGAAGTGTGTCGATTATTTCGTTAGGTCGAATCCTTTTTATTTTTGTTCTATTTGAAATCAGAGTATCGTAACCAGAGATTTTAACTGCATCGCTTGAGACGAGAACCTTGTTTGCAGAAATGGAGGGATGAATCACATCATTATCGGTAAGGTCTTTTAATCCCTTCGCAACAGCCAGCAAAACCTCGACCGAATCGGCTAAATCTAGTTTTGTTTCGGATAAGGTCTGTCCATCAAACCACTCCATGGCGATGTACTTCCCCTCTGAACAGTCCCCCCATTCGATGGTCTTTACAACATATTGACTGTCAATCTTTTTTATCTCCTCAAGATTCGATTCGAGTCTAACCCATCCCCTAGAACTGTTTTTTGAAATATCAAGCAACCTAATAAGAACAGTTTCTCCAGACTCAATATCAATCGATTCCCAAAGAGTTTGGTTTTCATTCAAACTTTTTTTAAGTTCAAACCTATCACCGATTATTCTATGTGTCACACGACACATTATACAAACATATATAAAAAATGAAAGTGGGGTTGCATAAATAAGAAAGAGTCCTCATAATGAGATGACAATATGTCGATAGTGCTAGACGGTCATTCACACAAAGGAAAAGTAAAGGAAGCGAACGAAGATCATTTTTCGATAATTCGTCCTGATCATCACGGTCGGCCATACATCGTCATGGTCACCGACGGTGTCGGTGGAAGGGCTGCTGGTGAAATGGCATCTTTCCTCGCGATAAGAATAATCGCCGAAGAGATTAAATCAAAAATCCTTACAACCGAGAACATAAAAACTACTGCCATAAGCGCAATCGAAAAAGCAAACAACAATATTTACAACTCAAGTATCGAAAGACCAGAACTATTTGGCATGTGCACGACGATTGTAATGGGCATAATCTTGGGAGACTATATTCATGTTTTTTCTGTCGGGGATAGCAGAGCATATCTGATCAACAAAAAAGATGAGTTTAAACAAATAACGACTGACCACACCTGGATTCATGAAATGCTCTCTGTAGGAAAAATTGAGGAAAATGAGGTTAAAAATCATCCAAGCAGACACAGAATAACAAGGGCAATAGGTATATCAGAAAAAATTAATCCTGACTATTTCTGTATTCCTTTTGAAGACACAAAATACATGCTCTTCTGCACAGACGGTCTTACTGAACATGTTCTTGATAAACAAATAGAAAAAACTATAAAGAAGTATAAAAACCCTAAGACATCCGCAGAAAAACTTGTTAGTGCTGCTTTGTCAAAAGGTGGAAGCGACAACGTAACAGTAGTTGTCGCAAAGTTTCCTAACTAAAGCACTTCTTCTTTTAGATTTGAGATTTTTTCGTCAATGTTTTTGTTGAGTTTTCTTATCTCTATGATCATAAACATTCCTGTCACAACAAACGCCAAAACATCAGCAAGAGGGCCAGTGTACCAAACACCATCAAGCCCAAATCTGCTTGCCAGGATAAACAGTATCGGAATAAAGAAGATGAACTGCCTGAGAAGCCCAAGTCCCATCGCATGCCACACCTTCCCAATCGACCTGAAATAACCCGCACCAATAACCTGTAAAGAAGTCAATGGGAGCACCATCAAAAATATCGGCATGACCTTTGCTGTCATCGAGATTACCTCAGCACCATTGGGCAAACTGCTCGAGACAAATATCTGAGTTAATTGAGCAGAAAAAAGTTTTACAACTAGGAACCCAACAAAACCAAAGGAAAACGCAACAACAGCAGATATTATCAACGATTTTTTTAGTCTTGCATACTTCTTAGCACCAAAATTGAACCCAAATATTGGTTGAGCTCCTTGAGCGATACCCATTGTTGGAAGATATATCATTACCATCACAGAAAAAACAGTTGCCATAACGGCTATTGCAACATCTCCACCAAGTCTGAGGAGAACGTTATTTAAAACTGCGGTCATTATAACCATGCTTATCTGCTGGAAAAAAGCCGAGACTCCAAGTCCCATCACAGAACTAATGATTTTTGATTCCAGTTTCATCATCGAAACCTTAAAAGGCACCGCAACTCGTCCAGAGAAGTAATAATAAAAGATCCAACAACAGACTAGAATTCTCGCAAAAACGGTTCCCCAAGCAGCCCCCGCCGTTCCCCATCCAAGAACAACAATGAGGAGATAATCAAAAATCATATTTGTAACCGCTCCAATAAGCATTGTTGTCATAGCAATTGTTGCTTTTCCCTCAGCCCTTAAGAAGTTGTTTAATCCCATCCCAAGCATCATAAAAATATTTCCAGAGAAAATTATCCTGATATACTGGATCGCATAAGGCATTGTCTCTTCAGATGCCCCAAAAAGTTTTAGAAGTGGTTCTGCAAAAGCCCACCCGAGTATTGTAACCAATATTGATGAAAGGATGAGCATCATAGTCGTATTTCCAAGGAGTTTCATCGCTCCAGTTCTGTCGCCCTCACCAAGTCTGATTGAAAAAAGACTGGAACCACCGATGCCAAAAAGGAGAGCTATCGCCATCAAACCCATCATAATTGGAAATGCTACATAAATCCCGTTATAGGCATTCAACCCCGCATAATGCCCAATAAACGCTCTATCCACAACATTATAGACCGCTTGCACCATCATCGCTATAATTGCTGGCATTGAAAACCTAAAAAGAAGTCTCCCAATAGATTCTTTTCCCATTATTTCTGGATCATTGATATTTTTTCGCTTGTTCATGAATTCACCTAATTAGTTTATTTGGCTAGATATGGTTAGAATATGAACTAATTTTGATAAGTCAAGCAACTCGACAAGAAAATCGAAATATAAATATATAAGGAAGAAAAAAGAGCAATTTATGATGTGTGATATATATCTTTTGGTCTTATCTCTATTTAGGTTTATTTTCGAGCATACCTGTTCCACCAAGATTTTTCTCATCTGACCATGCCCAATCAAGAAGGTTTCCGCCAGAAACGAATTCTTTATCTAAAGCAAATTCAAAAGACATCTCCCCAACTAATAAATCATACCCAGCTGATCGATCATAGAATGCAATAAACCTTGCACTTGCCCAACCCATATCACCTACTTGGGTGCCATTGCCACTCTTGCTTGCATTATCTTGTGTTAGTAGCAAATATGTCATTGCAGTTGTTCCGATCTCCATAAACTCATCACTAAGGTCACGAGGTTTATCTGAAAGTCCATATGAGTTTAGTGTTTCTCTGAGAGGTTTTGTAAGAACATTGTTGCCACCATATTTGATGCCTGTTGAAAACTCATCTCTTTCTTTTTTGGTTATATCTTCTTCTTTGTACCACTTCTCATATTCATGAGCTATTGGGATAAACATGATCTGACTTTTAATCATCATCTCAAGATTCGCAGGAGTATCGAGAATCAACTGACCATAAACATCTGGATCAGGATTGTTTTTTATGATTTCATCATAAACAGTAGGGTCAGTTTGGTCAAAACTCAGGTTTGTTTCAAACCTTTCACCAAAATATGATGCCCAGAAGGCATGCACCATTACATCATCAAATGATGTGTTTAAAGTAATGGTTGTCGGACTCTTTTCTTCATTCTCTGTTCCTGCATTGGTTATGTAATCAAAGACATTGCCGATTGTTATTTCTTCGATTACTGCTTTGTTTGCAATCCCATATCCAATAGCCGAGTGATAATAGAACTGTTCTTCAGTGATGTCTGGGAACATTAATTGTGCTTTTTTGAAGTTTTCATCAGAAAAGGACGGCATTGTTTTAAGGAAAGATGATTGATTCTTCTCGTCATCACTGAGTACTTCACTTAGGTTTGGATACTTGGATATTGCTTCATTTAAAGATGCTGTGATGTTCTTCTTTTGTTTAAGTATTTCATCAGATAAGCCTTTTTCATCTAAGATGAACAGTGTTCCCCCACCTTCATTTGTTGATATGGAGATACCATCTAATGAACAGGTTTCATTATTATCCACTGTTTCACCATTACCACATGAGATGAACATGGTAAATGATGTTATGATCAGCAATACAGATAATGCTATTGATGTTGATCTTTTCATGTTATTCTTCAATACCCTCCGTTGATTATTTTCCTCATTAAAGATATAAAAAGATGCAAACATTGGTATGGTTTGTAAATAGACTCACTTATTTAGCCAGTCTCCCAGATCCAGTAATCTCATTTGTATATGCCCATTGAACGATGTTTCCGCCTAAGTTTATTTTGCATAAAGATGCAAACTGAACTAATGCGTTGGCAGTTATAAGTTTATAACCGGTTCTGAAACCAGATGCACCATAATAATCAGCGTACCTAACGGTTGCCCAACCTATATCCCCTACCTGTATTCCACCACCGCTCTTACTCGAGTTGTCTCTTGTCAATAATGAATATGTCATAGCAGCAGTCCCAACTTCCATAAACTCACTACTCAAATCATGTGGCTTGTCAGAGAGTCCGAATGAGTTTAGAGTTTCTCTTAGAGGTCTGGTAAGAACATCATTACCACCATATCTTATCCCTACAGAAACTATATTCCTGGTTCTGGTTTCTAATTTTTTTTCAGCACACCACTTCTCATATTCATGAGCTATTGGGATAAACATGATCTGACTTTTAATCATCATCTCAAGATTCGCAGGAGTATCGAGAATCAACTGACCATAAACATCTGGATCAGGATTGTTTTTTATGATTTCATCATAAACAGTAGGGTCAGTTTGGTCAAAACTCAGGTTTGTTTCAAACCTTTCACCAAAATATGATGCCCAGAAGGCATGCACCATTACGTCATCAAATGATGGTTTAATGGTTAGAGTCTCAGGACTTTTCGATCCATCAGAAGTCTCATACTCAAAAATATTCTCTATAGTTGTTTCTTCAATCATGGTTGATTTTGCAATCCCATACCCAATCGCTACCGAGTAGTAGAATTCTTCACAGGTTATGTCTGGGAACATTGATTTAGCTTTTTTGTAGTTTTCATTTGTAAATTCATTCAATGTTTTGAAGAATGGTTCTGAACCTTCATAGATGTAACTGTTGCTTCCTCCATCTATCATATCTGCTTCAAGCATGGTTGAGAGTTCTGGGTAGTCTGTAAGGGCTTTGTTGAGGGCAGATGCTATTTTTTCATCCTTTTTGAGTTGCTCTTCTGAAAGATTGTCTGTGTTCTTTAGAACAAATTCTGGATGTGAATCAGTTGATATTGTTATGTTTTCAAGCACTAAGGTTTCCTTTGTTGCACAGGATACGACAAAAACTAAAACCAGAAGAATTACTGGTAAAATAAATGTTTTTTTGTTTTTCATTTCTTACTCCCTTTATATCTTTCTCCCCCAAGGAGCTATTCCTCCTTGGGGGATGATGGTTTTATTCAATCATTATTGCATATTAACAAAAAAGAAGTTTCTAGAAACAGTTTTTATGGCTCGCTATCGATAGTTTAGTCATTGTTTACTTCAAACCATCTCATTATCATTTCGCCAAGAATATTGTATTTAGCAAGTATTCCATTTAAAATCGATGCAGAAAATGTCCACGGTTGTGCTGAGCCTGCTTCATCTTTAGTAAACAAAGTATTCAAGTAATCTGCACCAGCCTTTGCTACATGCCCAATCCTCACAACTCCATCATCAAAACTGACGTCTTCTTGTGCTTTATTTGTTGTCATGCAAAAGTATGTCGAACCAGTGCCAATTTCTATGAATGGATCAAGAAGATTGTATGAGCCTTTGTGCAGTCCAGCTTCATAAAGCCATTTTAGTGTTTGTTCGGTCATAAAATTATTTGGAAACTTTTTGCTACCAACTCTGTCAAACTTTTGGTTGTTATCTTTTCTTCTTTCTATGGTTTGTGTGTTCTTTCTAGTCAGAGCTGCTCTCATTGCCAATTGGTATTTTGTCATAAAGTCTAGATTTGCTTTTTCATCAAGTGGGTTTTCAATATCATCAAATATCAGTCCACCTTCTTCAAGTTGGATACCAAAGTAACTGCTTGCAAAAGACATCCAAAACCCAGTTGACATAACCTCATCAAAAGTCGGATTGAGAATCAATGAATCTTTGTTTTCATAAAGGTTTAATTCATTACCAAGGTTAATGTTTATCTCTTCTTTATTGGCAACCATATATCCAACTGATGCAGAGTAATAAAACTCATCTTCAGTTATCTCAGGAAACATTGATTTTGCTTTGTTGTAGTTTTCATCTGAGAAGGTTTGGAGGGTTGTGAAGAATGAGTCTGTTCCCTGATAAATGTAGCTGTTATCACCACCATCTATCAAATCTGCTTCAAGCATGGATGAGAGGTCAGGATAGTCTGCAAGGGCTTTGTTGAGAGCGAATGTTATTTTGGTGTTATTCGAAGACTCTTTTTCAAGATTGGAAACTTTAAATTGCCCTGGTTTTACATTCGGATTGTATTCAATATTGTTAAGATTATCTGTTATATTACTGCATGAAACAAACAGGAAAGAAGAAACAAAAATAACTAAAGACAATAATGTCTTAACAGTATTCAATTTGCTCTCCCAATCAATACATTTTACCAGAGGTTCTAATCGATTTATAAAAATCGATGTTTGCATCCTTTTTCCATCTGAACCAATTCCTCCAAGGCTCAATGTCACTAGCAGTTTCAAGATTATTATTGTTAAAAACATCACCGACAAATGTATCACCAATGTTGTCTGATTCGATCTTACTGATTGTAAAAGTTGTTTTACATATTTCTGCCAAGTATTCAGTCGATACTCCTAAGACATGTCCAATCCTGAATGGTTGGTTGTTTTTTATCCCACTTAACAAGTAGTTCAGAATTAATGATTCTATCCCAATTTCAATAAAATGATCTGTCATCTCAAGATTTTCAAATTGAAAGAGTGGATTCTCACTGAGTTTTTCCAAGAATAAACCAGTCAAAGCATAGTTAGGTTGTTCCTTGCTACCCAATTTGTAGTACACTTCCTTATTAATCAGCTTTTTTGCAACATATTTTTCGTGATAAATTAATTTGAAATACTCATAGAGTATCAATGTTTGCTCTGATTCAGATTTTATGTCAGCTGGTGAGTTCAAAGTGACATCGTTATTGGAAGAGTCATTGTTGATTCTTATGTTGTTATCAAAATAAGAGTTCAGATACAATGCCCAAAATGAGCTTGTCACTGATTCCTCAATGTTTAGGTATTTGGTGGTACCATTTCCATTTAGATTATCTAAAAGGACCTCTGTATTGATTTGAATTTGAGTTCCTTTGTTTGCAATCCCATACCCTATGGCAGCATTGTAAATAAACTCATCTTCAGTTATCTCTGGGAACATTGACTTAGCTTTTTTGAAGTTTTCATCTGTGAATTCATTCAATGTTTTGAAGAAGGGTTCTGAGCCTTCATAGATGTAGTTATTGCTTCCTCCATCTATCATGTCTGCTTCAAGCATGGATGAGAGTTCGGGGTAGTCTGTAATGGCCTTGTTAAGAGCATCCTTTATCCTTTCATCTTTTGAAATTTGTTTTTCAGACATATTCTTACTGGATTTCAGAACAAATTCTGGATGTGAATCAGTTGATAAGGTAATATTATCAAGCATAGCAGTTTCCTTTGTACTGCAGGATATGATGAAAACTAAAACCAGAAGAATTACTGGTAGAATAAATGCTTTTTTGTTTCTCATTTCTTACTCCCTTTGTTATAAGTTCCCCAAGGAGGAGGTTTATTGCCTAAAATCATCAAATTGATAAGTATAGTCAACTCCGTGGACAGAGTGCCAATCTGAAAGTAAAGATATATTTATTTTTCCCTCATTTCCTATAAAAGTCTTCATAACATCAACTATAACCATGTCCATTTCTCCCAGTGAAAAAATGTAGTCTGCTTTGTTAATCATAAGCAAATAGTTTAGTTGTGAGTATAGCAGATGACCTAGGCTTATCACTGAATTATACCCTTTAATAATCATTGATAACATCATTGATGAAAACATAATCTGTTCAAAACGATTTGAAGTATATTGGTAATCGATGTTGAGCCCGATTCTGTTGAAAGACTCTAGCATTGAATCATAATGAAAAACTAAGTTTTGAATATAATTGATAGTGATACTTTTATTCCTAAGCAAATTGACAAGCTCTTTGTTAAACAAAAACTGTACTATTGTATATACTTCTAAATCAAGAATCTGGTCTAGTGAACACTCGTATTCCGACATGTTAGCTTTAGCAATAGGTATATCTTGCCTGTTAAAGAATGTCGACCAAAATCCCCATACCATCATTTCATCAAAAGATGATTTTACAATTTTTGTTTCTTTTACTCTCTCAGTCAATGGTTCTTCGGGGATTTCAAACATCAACTTTTCCTCATTTGATATCCCATACCCAATAGCAGCATTGTAAATAAACTCATCTTCAGTGATGTCGGTGAACATTGATATTGCTTTTTTGAAGTTTTCATCAGTGAATTCATTCAATGTTTTGAAGAATGGTTCTGAACCTTCATAGATGTAACTGTTGCTTCCTCCATCTATCATATCTGCTTCAAGCATGGTTGAGAGTTCTGGGTAGTCTGTAAGGGCTTTGTTGAGGGCAGATGCTATTTTTTCATCCTTTTTGAGTTGCTCTTCTGAAAGATTGTCTGTGTTCTTTAGAACAAATTCTGGATGTGAATCAGTTGATATTGTTATGTTTTCAAGCACTAAGGTTTCCTTTGTTGCACAGGATACGACAAAAACTAAAACCAGAAGAATTACTGGTAGAATGACTAGTTTCATCTTAACAACTTCTTCCATGTTAGCAACACTTTGCTATCAATATTAGAAGATAAGATAGAGTCGATGATAATGCAGGCAAAATCTAACGCTGTATCTGGAGCCCTCTCATTCATAAGCAGTATGGTTTCAAAACATTCTGCTCCATTCCATGCAACATGACCAACCCTTACAATACCATCATCAAAACTGACGTCTTCTTGTGCTTTATTTGTTGTCATGCAAAGGTATGTAGAGCCGGTGCCAATTTCTATGAATGGATCAAGAAGATTGTATGAGCCTTTGTGCAGTCCAGCTTCATAAAGCCATTTTAGTGTTTGTTCGGTCATACAATTATTTGGAAGACTTTTGCTACCAACTCTGTCAAACTTTTGGTTGTTATCTTTTCTTCTTTCTATGGTTTGTGTGTTCTTTCTAGTCAGAGCTGCTCTCATTGCCAATTGGTATTTTGTCATAAAGTCTAGATTTGCTTTTGTATCAAGTGGGTTTTCAATATCATCAAATATCAGTCCACCTTCTTCAAGTTGGATACCAAAGTAACTGCTTGCAAAAGACATCCAAAACCCAGTTGACATAACCTCATCAAAAGTCGGATTGAGAATCAATGAATCTTTGTTTTCATAAAGGTTTAATTCATTACCAAGGTTAATGTTTATCTCTTCTTTATTGGCAACCATATATCCAACTGATGCAGAGTAATAAAACTCATCTTCAGTTATCTCAGGAAACATTGATTTTGCTTTGTTGTAGTTTTCATCTGAGAAGGTTTGGAGGGTTGTGAAGAATGAGTCTGTTCCCTGATAAATGTAGCTGTTATCACCACCATCTATCAAATCTGCTTCAAGCATGGATGAGAGGTCAGGATAGTCTGCAAGGGCTTTGTTGAGAGCGAATGTTATTTTGGTGTTATTCGAAGACTCTTTTTCAAGATTGGAAACTTTAAATTGCCCTGGTTTTACATTCGGATTGTATTCAATATTGTTAAGATTAACAATTAATCCACCACATGACATAAGCACAACAGATGAAACTAAAAGTACAGATAGCAAAGACAAGACTGATGTTTTAAATCTCATTTTATTCACTAGGATTCCAATCCATTATTTCCCCCGGACTTATGACTGAATTTGATGAGTTTTGATTTAGCACATTTACGACTATTGAAGCAAGAAGATATGAATCCATTACACCTTTACTAAAATCTTCTTTAAAAAATTGATGAATATAATAATTGCATGCTTTTGAAATGTGCCCAAGTTTGATTTCAATATCTTTCTTTTTGACGCATTCATCAATCAAAAGCTTGCTTAAATACATTGTTCCTGTTCCAATTTCTTGGAATGGGTTTAGTTGGTTTGAGTTTTTACTTAATCCAATATCAAATAACTCCTGGAGCATGTGTTCTTTTAATAAATGATTTGGGAGTTCAGGACTTCCAACTTTAATGTAATTTTCTTTTCTCAAATTTTTGTACTTCACACCATTATTATACATTGTGATGAGTGTTTCCCTTAAGACGATAACAGTTTTTGTATACTCACGAATTCCTGTGACTGCATAAAGGTTATGTTGGGTATTGGTGTTACCTGCATAGAATTCTTTCAAGTCAACATTTACGTCATAAAAATCAATAAAAAATGATACCCAAAACCCTCCCATCATCATTTCATCAAAGGATGATTTTACCATTTTGCTATCTATGACTCTCTCAGACAATGGTTCTTCGGGAATCTCAAATACAAATTCTTCTTCATTTGCAACACCATATCCAATAGCAGCATTGTAAATAAACTCATCTTCAGTGATGTCTGGAAACATTGATTTTGCTTTTTTGTAGTTTTCATCAGTAAACTCTTGGAGTTTTTTGAAAAACATATCCTTGCCATCATAGACATATCCACTATCACCTATGCCATCAAGCATGTCTGCCTCGATCATATGCGAAAGATACGGATAGTCTTTCATAGCCTTGTTGAAAACCTCAATTAACGCCAAGTCTTTTTTAATCTTGTCATCAGATATTCCCTTACTGGATTTAAGTACAAATTCGGGATGTGAATCATAATTGACTGTGATATTATCAAGACTGCGGGGTTTTTCACCACATGATGTTAACACAAATATTGATGATAAAACCACTACAAAAACCACAACATAAACTACTGTCATTTTCATCTAAGCACTCCCACAAATTTTGATTTATATCAAAGTGTTACAAGTTTTACTGTGCCACCACACTTTGTACACTTTGTGATTGGTTGAGAAACAGGATATTCTGTTCCGCAAAACTGGCACTTTCTGATTTTCTTTTTTGGTTTCACATTTGCAAAAACATATGTCATTCCAGAATCATTCATCTCTGGTCTGGCAGTTCCAGCCGATGCCAATCTATCAAGTGATTCGAGAGCCTGAGCTTTTGTGATATGAAGATCGGAAACAGCCATGTCGGCTGTTACTCTTCCGTCAGACCTTGCAGCAAGTCTCATTACATCAGCATCGATTATAGATGGGGTATTTTTGGTGACATTGGCTTTAACAGTCGAACCAATAACCATAGAAGCGATTCCGATTCCAAGCATTATGAAACCAGTCGAGCTTCGTGAAGACTGTCCACCGGAACCCATTAAAAAGAGCAAACCAAGACCAATAAGTCCAACGCCAACGATAAACAAAACCACATACAAAATCTTTTTCATAAACATATCATGCACTCCATCCAGCAGTTGATTTCTTCAAAGCATCACCAAATAAATCAAACATTTTTTTGATATTTTCCATGCTCAGATATTTTGAACCAATCTTATCAAACTCATCGGCAAGATGAGTTGGGTCATCGACAAACTTGCCCTCATTTTTCACTTTTGGAACAAGCATCCCCCAGATTTCGTTGTACTTAACAACACTATCTGGAATCTCAATTGAAAGTCTTGGGAGTTGGCTATGCGCTCTCTGGGTTCTTCTTAGTGAATGAAAACTTTTGTTCATTTCCCCAAGACCTTTTCCAACACCATTTACAGCTCCAACAAGCGATGCAAGTCTCATGATACCTTTGTTGATGCTTTCAACTCGAGCTGCAAGTTTTCTTGCCTTTGATAAGCTTTGTGCTTGTTCACCAGAAAGACCATAAGAATCATTTGTTTTCAACATCTCAAGCACAACATTTGTAAGGGTTATATCTTCAAATCCGCCTTCAATATGACCAAGCTCAAACTTATCTTCTGTGATGATATTTTGGAGTTTTGACCATGCCTCTTGTTTTTTGTCTTCCTGGTCATCTTTTTCCAAAATCTTTTTGTGCCAGAGGCTTCGAAGCTCTTCAAGTCTGCCTGTTAATCGATTGAGTTTCCTCATTTTTCTTTCAAACTCATCGTTTAGCTTTTTGACTTTTTTCCTATTGAACCATCCTCTAAAGCTATCATATTTTGAAAGCTCGCGATCAAGATCTTTCACATCCTCAACCAACTCATCGATCTGAACCTTGAGACCCTCTTCCTGCTCATCAAACTCTGGGTTATCGGCTTGAATCTTTTTCCTGTCATCGTTTATCTCACGTTCGAGAGTTTCGCTTTTTTTAAGGTTTTCGTTGATTCGCTTTTTAAGTTCAGAGATTTCTTTGTTCAGTGTTTTTTTCTCTTTTTCCCACAGTTTGTCAAAGTCAGTCTTGTTGCTACCAGTCAAAGAACCGTTATTATCTTTGAACCATTTTGAAAGTTTACCAACCTCTTTGAGTTTGTCCGTTTCAAGGTTGCTAAGCTCCGTAATCCATGCGGAGTTTATCTCTGCAATTTCTTTTTGTAGTGAGGTTATATCTTTGATCCAGGAATCAACAACAGCAATGGTTCCATCTATATCTTTTCTCATTCTTTAACCCCCATTACAGGTCTTGATCGACCAATTAGTTTTCTTTTTATTTTCCACATCGAATCACCCACTTTAGTGCATTTACCGATTTCATCAAAACTACCTCGGTTGTCCCAATAGAGTGGACACGCACCAGCACAAATATTTTCACTATCACAGTCTTTACAAACAGGTGGTGTGAATTCTTTTTTCCTGAAATACAACGCTTGTCTGTTCCACCATATCTTATTGAAAGGCTCTTTTAATAAGTTACCTATTCCATCAGAAAATGATGAACATGGAAGCACGTCGCCACTTGGTGAGACTGAAAGCAGTCCATCACAGGCAGCACATGTTGTACCACCTATTCCTTCAGCAATTGTATTGAAAATACAAAATGGAATTGGCGAATACCAAACGAGTTTTATCCTTGCATCATCTGCAGCCCTGTGAAGCTTCGGCAACACCTTAGCAATCTCGGTATATCCAATCTCATCTGGATGGTCATAAGTATGCCCTGTCCTGATAACCATGTTCATCGACTGATAGTCAAGACCAAGCTCCTCTTTGGCAAACTTCGGCAAATCATATATTGTATCAACATTCTCTTTACAGATGGTTGTGTTGATATGGCAGTGAATACCCAATGATTTTAGATTCTTAAATCCCTGAACTGTTTTTTTGAAAGTGCCTGGGACTGCAACAACTCGGTCATGGATATCTTCATGTGCTGATTCAAGTGAGATTTGAGCAGAGTCAAGACCTGCATCAACCAAACTCTTTGCAAACTCAATATCGGCAAGCTTCACACCATTTGAAATAAGATTGACCCTTAAATCAATTGACTTGGCATATCTTATGAGCTCCGCCAAATCTTTTCTTAGAGTTGGTTCACCACCAGTAAATGAAACAGTTGGAATCAAAGCATCATTCCTGATAATATCAAGAATTTTCTTAACCTCATTAGTTGTCATCTGTGGGACATCATTTATTCGCTCAGGAGATGACGCATAGCAAAAAACACACTTGTTATTGCAACCATACGTTAGAGCGATTTCAGATAACACCGGTAAGTCACGCTTGTGAGTGCCAAACGGAGTCATCTTGACACTGCCTACCATCTGAAAAGGATTCTTCAAGATATCAAGCAGTGTGTCCAGAAGCTTCTTGGCGTCGCTACCAACAATTTCCTCAGAGATTCCATAAGCCTCAGCAGTTTCAGTTACAGCTCTGTATGGGTTATCAGGAAAATCCTGATACATCTTCCTCAAAAGCTCAGTTGCTGTTGAATTAAGATTATGAACCCGATTGGGTTTGATAATCAATATACCATCTTCATCCCTTATGAAGATGTGTTCTTTTGTGCTTTCAACAACGCTTTCAATGTATTTTTTCAGTTCCATCAGATTCCAGATACACAAGCTGAATGACAGGCGGAATGACAGGCGGAATGAACACAGGCTGAATGGCAAGCAGAGTGGCAGGCAGAGTGGACACAGGCAGAATGGCAGGCATCATGAACACAAGCAGAATGGCAAGCAGAATGGCAAGCAGAATGGCAAGCATCGTATGAAAGATTTTCAACATTTGGTGTTCCCAGACCAAGAGCTTGCTCAATCGCATTTGTAGCCTTTGCAACGGAACTTTGGACACTTGAAACTATACCCTCTGTGAAATCCTCAATTCCATCTACCGCTTTTGTTGCCCATGTTTCGGTTGCTGGACGCTGTGATTTTGGAATCTTGTTGAAGTTGCTGGCATAGTCATTATGGATAATGAGCCACGGCATATTTCTTCTGAAGTATGCCTGATTCCTTGGAGCTGAATCTGTCAGCAAATCATCCCAACGTTTACTGACAATACCTGTGTAATGTTTTTTTGTTGCAACTGGGTCAGCATCCCAAACTTTAATCGAAAGTGATTTTGAAACAGAGTCGATTATTTTTGGAACGGCTTCTCTACTTATTGTTCCCTCAGGAGAGATACTTTCAATAAGGATTTTTTCATATGGTTCTGTTGCCAATTTTGGATTTGTTTTTTCAAGCTGCAACGGTCTATGTGATAGGATTGTGATTGCACCTTTTGAGGCAAGCTGCAAAACAATACCAGCAATAACTTTATCATGCTTTCCAAGATACATTGCAGTTTCTATTGCAGTTAAATCCGGAACCTTTCCTTCAACGGTATAGGTCTCAAGCTCAATCTCTGGTGATTCGTATTTTGTAGCTTTCTTGATAAGATTTCTTCTTCCAGCTCTTTTTGCTCTACTTACAAGCCAATAGATCAGAAGAATGATCAGAAGAACAAAGCCCCAAAAATAAACCGCTCCACGATTATCAATCCACCATCTTGCCCATAAGAAACTTCTTTTGAAAGTGTTTTCTGGGAAGAGAATATAAGAATCAAAAGCAACCTGATCTCCTGTTAATGTGAATTTATACGTGTTTTCATTTTTGGAAATATCTACTCCGCCAAGTCCGTCTGAAAGCTGTGGCTCGGGAAAACTATCAGGCACAGTCACAGAAACTGAAAGCACCGGGACATATGGACTGCTGGCACTTATAAAATCAAGAGTTGGTACAACCTGGGCATCATATTTGTATACTTCTGTGTATGCACCGAAAAGTTTAAAGCCATACTCAAAGGTTCGAGTTTCGTTGTATGCGCTCCAATACCAATCAACCCAGTTAATATCAGAATCAAGTTCATACGTTCCTTCTGAATTCCTGGATGAAAGGATATAATCATTTACAGTATCACCCTTAATATCCTTGAACCAACAATCCGTAAGGTACTGATAATCAAAATTATTTAAGTAGATATAATCACTCCAAGAACTCTGATCACCTCTGAAAGCCGACTTCCTCTTGACAGTTACATCTGCTGTTCCCTTTTTATCAAGGACAATATCCAGTTCAGCAGAGATTATGAATTGACCAGGGGCCTGCTCCATAGTTATCTCTTGGGTGGAGGATATTATTTCAAAATTTGATTTAAGTCTTTTTACATCAAACGTTGTATATCTATATTTTTCGTAATCATCGCTTTTGTTCCTTGGAACACTGATGATATATGCCTTATAGGTGATTGCATCTAGACCAGAACTATCGAAGCTGTCGACCACTGAGTACTTGTCAAAGCTTTCCTCTTTAAGTTCACCGGACACAAGTTCTTCTGTTCCGTCACCAATTCTTCTTGTAACAAAAAGCTTTTTTGTTGAGGTAAGAGATGGAACATTGTTTATCTGAATTTGATTCATACCATCAGAGATTGTTGAAACATCAAGTCTAAACATCTTTTTGGCAATATCTTCTGGGAAGGTATTACCAAAGAACTCTGCAGGCAAAGCAAATGTTACTTGTGCATGGAAATAAGCTGGTGCGTTACTCTTCTGGGCATGAATTGATAGAAAGTTTTGTCCTGATGCTGAGTCTGGAGTTGGGTAAAAGACGAATCTATCAAATTTCTCATTTGAAGTTTCAGAATCACCTGGGCTATCGGTTGCAATCAAAAAACCCAAATCATTAACAAGTTCTGTTGTAACCTCTTCTGGCTCATCTATGTCATCGTGCAATGTAACGGGCAAGACAAATCTTACAACAACATCATCAATTGTTTGACTTGCCTGAATTGGAGACCAGCCAAAATCTCGATATCCATCAACACTGCTTGATGATGTTATGTCAGGAAGATTATATTCAATATGTATGGTGTATATTTCACCAGCTTTTGATGATTTTGCATAGTTGAAATTATCATACTCACCATTTTTTCTGGTTGAGACATATACGGTTTCTAAGGATTTATCAAGTTCAAAATTCTCACCCAAGGGACCCTTATAGATAGTTGATGTGAGATTTGAGTAACCGGACATAAATGGTCCCAACATCAGAGTATCCCTAGATTCAGTCTCTTTTATCTCAAGATCAAGCTTTACTTTTGCGCTTCCATCAGATTTAAGTACGAAATATGCAACAAGTTTTTGGACATCGGGTTTTTCCTGTTCAGCTGAAATATTTGGAACAAAGGAGAGGAAAACCAATAAAACAACAAAAAGGGTGAGAACGAATCTCACCCTTTCGCTTAAACCTCTACTTGCCACGCTCTTCAATTTCTTTTTCGAGCCATGGAGAAATATCATTTCCATGAATCAATTTGTCGAGTTCTGAGCTGTCGCTCATCTCAACTTTGAAAAGCCAATTCTCGTATGGTGATTCATTAACGATCGCAGGATCGTCTTCGATATCTTCATTGATTGCTGTTACTGTTCCTGAAACCGGGCTATAGATCTTTCCAAGCCATTTTCCTGTTTCGAGCGAACCAACCTGCTCATCAAATCCAACTTCGTCATCTTCCATTGGTAATTCAATGAAAGAGATCTCACCAGCGAGTTTTGTTCCAAATTCATCTATTCCAATAATCGCTGTGTTTCCGTCAACTTTTGCCCAAAAATGTTCCTTGTGATAATAAAGATCATCTGGCAGATTGTAATCTCCAACTGTTGGCATATCGCTCCTCCTTAGACTTAAATCTTGGGCTATTCTAACGCCACAGCACCCGTTCGTCAACAATGTCAAAAGACAGAAATATCAATAATCAATCAGCATAGAACCTGAACCCTTTCATCCTTGACTGTTATACTGTATGAAAATAGAATCCCATATTGATATGAGTATAAATGAATATATAGAAATAGATGACTGTTGGGTTGGTATTGTCGATTCAGAATTTTATATCGGTATCAAATCCTCTGTTATTTCTGAGCTTGGCGATATTACATTCGTTGATCAGATTCCAATGGGGAAAGTTATCTCCAAAGGTGGTGTGATTGGGATTATAGAAACCAGCAAAAAAGGTGATTGGGCTTTTAAATCACCTGTAACTGGGCAGGTAAATAAATTCAACACAAAACTAAACAAAAAACCAGAACTTGCCTGTGGTAGCCCAGAAGATGAAGGCTGGATAATAAGATGTACAATTCCTGGAATAAGCAGTCTTGCCGAACTCGGTTAGACAAAGAAATAAAGGAGGAGAAATGAAGACTCTCTATACAAAAACAGATGAATACATTAAAGTAGATGGTGATACAGCCATCATTGGGATCAGTGATTACGCACAAGAACAGCTTGGAGACCTCATTTTTATTGAAGAAATTCCAGCAGGTAAAAAACTCGACAAAGGTGGAATTTTAACCGCCATCGAATCGGTAAAAGCAGCAACAGATGTTTACTCACCAATAACTGCTGAGGTTATTGAATTTAATGAAGCTCTTACATCAGAACCTGGAATCGTCAACAGATCGGCTGAGGACGAGGGATGGGTTGTAAAAGTAAAAATCCTCAATCCATCAGAACTCGATAACTTGCTTTCTCCAGAAGATTACGCAAACTCACACGACTGAGCAGAGTAACAAAAATGCATTACTTACCACTTACACCAGATGATATCAAAGAAATGCTTGGTATCATTGGAGTTGATAAGTTTGATGATTTGATTGCTTCAATCCCAGAAGACATCAAACTTAAGAGGAGTCTCAATCTGCCAGATCCTCTCTCTGAAACAGAACTTAGAAGACATATCGAGAAGCTTGCAAGCCAGAATTACAATCCTGATGAAACTGAGTGCTTTGCTGGCGGAGTAGCATTCAATCATTACATTCCAAGTGCCGTTGATCATTTAGCATCACTACCAGAACTTATTACTGCATACACCCCTTATCAGCCGGAGCTGTCGCAGGGAACACTTACCGCAATTTTTGAGTGGCAAACGTGTATATCAAACCTCACTGGATTGGATGTTGCAAATGCCTCCCTTTATGATGGGGCAACTGCAGTTTGTGAGGCAGCAAGAATGGCATGCAGCCACAAGAGAATAAACAAAATCGCTGTCTCAAAGCTCATGCACCCAGCATATATTGAAACGCTCAAATCATTTGCAAAAAACATCGGATTTGAGATCGCCTTTATCGAAGCAGATGGAGATAGAACAAATACCGATGAAATCAAAAAAATCGCTGATGAATCGGCCTGTATAATTGTCCAGAGTCCTAACTATCTCGGCACAATCGAGGATTTGGAAACACTAGCTGCCGAGAAGAAAAGTTCTGTGTTTGTTCATGTTATCACTGAAGCAGCTGCACTCGGACTTCTTAAAAAACCTGGCGATATGGGTGTTGATATCTGCTGTGGTGAGGCTCAATCATTTGGTAATCATATGGGATTTGGCGGACCACACCTCGGATTCATGGCAACCGATAAAATCTTCATGAGAAAACTGCCAGGAAGAATTGTTGGGGAAAGTGTTGACCGACATGGCAACAGAACACTCACACTTACCTTAAGGCCAAGAGAGCAGGACATCAGACGAGAGAAGGCAACATCCAATATCTGTACAAACAATGGAAACGCGATGCTCAGAGCTGTTATCTATCTTTCACTTATGGGTAAAAAAGGTCTTAGAGAAGTCGCAATTCAGAGTTTTGACAAGGCTCATTATTTGGCTGAGAAATGCCAGGAGAGAGGTTTTGAACTTGTTAACAAAAACCCATTCTTCAATGAATTCACAATCAAGATAGCGGGGAACACAAAAGACCTTCAGAAAAAAATGCTCGATAAGGGTTATGTAATCCAGGACATTTTAAGTGAAGGAATGCTTATCCTATCGGCAACAGAAATGAATACAAAGAAATCCATTGAAGACTTTGTTTTTGCACTTTCAGAGGTGACAAAATGAAGATGGACAATAAATATCTATTTGAAATCTCAAAACCCGGCAAGATCGGATACTCTCTTCCAAGAAATGATGTCCCGCACACAAAACTTCCAGAAGAACTTGTTTGCGAACATGAACCAAATCTTCCCGAAGTAACCGAATCTGAGGTCGCAAGACATTACACCAACTGTGCAAAGATGAACTACGGTGTTGATAACGGATTCTATCCGCTTGGTTCATGCACCATGAAATACAATCCAAAAATCAACGAAGAGATTGCAGGTCTCAAGAGCTTCGCCGACATTCATCCAGATGTTCACCCAAGCGGATGCCAGGGCGCATTAAAACTCTTACATGAACTGGAAAAAGATTACTGCGACATTACAGGAATGGATGCCTTCACAATGATTCCTGCTGCAGGCGCTCATGGGGAATGGACAGGAATGAGTATTATCAAGGCATATCACCTTGATAAGGGCGATACCAAAAGAACCAAAGTTTTGATTCCAGACTCAGCTCATGGCACAAATCCAGCATCAGCAGCATCTGCTGGATTTGAGGTAATCACCGTAAAATCAGATGATCATGGCGGTGTTGATGTAGCTGATCTTAAATCAAAAATGGATGAAACAGTTGCCGGTCTAATGCTCACAAACCCAAATACTCTCGGTATTTTCGATAGAAACACCCTCGAAATCTCAGATATAGTTCACGAAAAAGGTGGACTTCTGTATTACGATGGAGCAAACTTAAACGCTCTTATGGGTATAAGCAGACCAGGTGATTTTGGATTCGATGTAATTCATCTTAATCTTCACAAAACATTCTCAACTCCACATGGTGGTGGTGGCCCAGGAGCAGCACCAGTCGGTGTAAAAAAAGAGCTTGAGCCATTCCTTCCCACACCTATTGTTGTTAAAGATGGGGACGACTACAAATTTGAATTCAACCGCCCAAAAACAATCGGCAGAATTATGGCAAGCTGGGGACATTTCCTCGTTGTTGTTAAAGCCTATTGTTACAATAGAATCATGGGGGCAGAGGGTCTAAGAAAAGCCAGCGAAAATGCAATTATTTCCGCAAACTATGTCAGAGCAAAACTTAATGACCTCTATCCAGAAGGATACCCTGGAATCTGTATGCACGAATGCGTTTTAAGTGGTTCATCACTTAAAGAATTTGGGGTAAAAACTCTTGATGTCTCAAAAAGACTCATGGATTACGGTTTCCATCCACCAACAAACTACTTCCCACTCATCGTTGATGAAGCAATTATGATCGAGCCGACTGAAACTGAAAGCAAAGAGACAATTGACTCGTTCATAGATGCCATGAGAGCAATATTTGACGAGGCGAAAAAGGGTGAATTTGATTTCCACGAAGCACCTTTTACAACTGAAGTTTCAAGAGTTGATGAGACTCTTGCTGCGAGGAAGCCAAAACTAGTTTGGACACCTGAAGAAGATTGATAGATTATAATTCTTACTTAAGAGACATAATTAAAGATATGTGCCAGCTCAGACCAGAGTTGGCACATATTAATATTAGCAAAGTTGCGATTAGTTTTTCAAAAACCAGAAACAATAGTGCAAGTGGATTACTTGCCTCTCTCACCCCTCTCAGATTTGAGGGTGGTTCAACCGTAACTTCAAAAAACGGTTTCCTTTACGAAATTCCCCCACTCATCATAAATGGGATGACGATGTTATACATATTGAGTTTTATGTATCCAAGATTCATCAATCTCCCACTAGACGGAAAGATTCACACAATTATCCACGAACTGTGGCACATCTCTGAGAAATTTGATGGCGACATTAGAAGGTTCCGAGGAAGAACATTTGCCCACTCCGGAAGAAAAGCAAATTTCGAAAAACAGGTAGACATCATTGCAAAAAAATGGAAGATGCAATCATCATTCGATACAAAAATCCTTTCAATGAACTCTTACCAACTCAAAAGGAACTTTGGCAAAGTTGTTGGTCAAAGAATCGCAAAACCTAGAATTTTCAAACTTCCTTGAACAATCACTCAAAAATTTTAGTATGAAGTATTGATTGAAGCAAAAAGAGTTGTCCTGTGTATGAGTCATAAATACAGAACAAAAAGAGGAAGTAATGACTAAAAGAAGTATTATAACTGTTTGTGTAGTAATGGTAGCTGTTTTCCTTGCGTCGTGTGCTGGGGGTGTCAAGGTTGCTGAACCAAAAGGTATGATTACTGATGATGAAACTGGTCAGGTTTTCAAAGACTCGGTAGACTTTATGGAACATATGAAAACCGAGAAACCCGAAGAATACAAGACCCTGTACGAGCTTTCAAAAACAAACAAAGCACTCACAGAAGAATACATTGAAGAAAAGTCAAAGATTCTTAACGAAAAGAACGAAGTTGAATACAGAAGTGAAGAATCTGGAATCATCTCAGAAAAAGAATTTTTTGAGATTCTGAATAACAAATATGGAATTGAAACCGATCCTGTCTCCAGTGTTGAGGCATACTATTCGGCAATGTCAAATCGAGAGTTTAAACCCGCATTCGAGCTCCTTCACAAAAAAGGAGCGACATTCTCAAAATATTGCAATCCAGAAACATTTGAATCCATGAATTCAGAGGCTTCTTCAAACATGAAGGTAACTGATCTTAATATCCAATCTATAAGTCTCAATGATCTGGGTGAAAATCCGCTTATAAAAATCGGATGCAAACTTCTTGGCTTTTTTGTTAAAGAAAAAACCGATTCCAATGTTAACACGAAAAACCTTAGTCCAAGTGAGTTGATGGAGATGGAGAGAAAAGCAAGAGACAACCCAGATGTTGAAGTGATTGAATGGGAGTACAAAGAAACAGGGATGGTGTGGATTACCCTTGAAGGATCTAATGGCAACTGGTTGATATATGATATCCCTTGATATTCCAGAAAAACAAAAATGGTTGACAGCATCCAGTTTTATCCATTCCCTTGTCAGCTACCTTGGCCTGGAAAAAACAGAGATTGAAGTTGATGCTATTTCTGGTTTCGCATTCAGAAATGCTTCCTGGGATGAACTATTACCAGGGGCTTTCAATTCTAGTTTTCACTGGTATGATACCTACCAATCCGCTTTTGACAGACTTGGATTAACAGTAGAAATAGTTCTTGCATGGAAAGGACAAAACTGCTTTGATGAATACAGAGAGCATACCTGGGGAAGAATAATCAAAAGCATCGAGAACAGGAAACCTGTACTGATTTGGGAAAGTTTTGAATTTGCACTTGTTACCGGATTTGAAAAAGATTCACTTTTGATAAATGGGATTTCTGGAAAAAAGAAAATTCATAAAACAGATTTTGGTGGCGGAGACATTGCAACCGTCTTTGCAGTATTCCCAATCAACAAAATTGATATTGATAAGAAGTTATCAGACATGTTGTCCCTGAGAGCCGCTGTTTCAATAGGTCTGCTAGATAAACCACCTACAGCATCCAGCATGCATCCTTTCCAGGGAATAACCGCATATAAAAAATGGAGCGATGAGCTCGATAAGAACTTTAATTTGTTTGGTAATGCTCAATATATAAGAATTCTTTTGCAGGCAAGACGTTCAGCTACACTATACCTTGCTGAGACCGCAAAAACATTTAAAGACGTTCCTCAGAATCTACTCTTGAGAGCATCGGAAAGGTTCGCTCAGGTTCACGCAAAACTTATTACACTCTCGAATTTGTTTCCATTCCCAAACAAAGATGAAGAATATCCATATCCAGACATCAAAGAAGCCAAAGATTTAATCAATGACTGTTACATCATGGAGACCGAAGGACTAAACCTGATAGCAACTGCAATCGAAAATATTGATCTGAAGAAAAATGAAACTGACTGATCAACACATCCATACAAACCTTTCACCTGATGGAAAAGGAGACCCACAAGAACATTACAACAAGGCGGTTGAACTGGGTTTACCGGTAATCGCTTTTACTGACCACCTGGATTACGAATCACACAACAGAGATTTTGACAAAAAGATAGCAATCAACAAAATCAATGAAACCCTTAAAAAAATTGAGACCAATAACAAATGCAAACTGATAAGAGGAATTGAACTTGGTTATCAAGAGGAGTTTCACGAAACAATAGATTCCGAATTGGAATTACTTGAAAATCTTGATTTCATGATCGGTTCGCTGCATGAGATTGATGGACTTGGGTTTTCTGGTGGTTCCTCTTACAAAAAGTATTTCGACAAATATAGAAAAAGTTCTTTTGGCGTGTATTTCGATTCGCTTTCGGGGTTTGCCGAAAGGGGATCGTTTGATGTTATTGGTCACTTCGATATCGTAAAAAGATTTTCAATCCTTGAAGGTTATAGATATAACTCCTCAGATTTCAAAAGCGTTATCTGTGACATTCTTGAAGTTATAATCGGAAGAGATAAAGGAATTGAAATCAATTGTTCTGGGCTTTTTCAAAGCCCAGAAGATACTTTCCCAGACATGAAGACTGTGGAATGGTTTTTTGAACGAGGCGGAAAACACCTGACAATCGGCTCAGATTCACATAAACCTGAGCATATCTCAAGGGGTGTTAAAGTCGCCATTGAAAGACTCCAGGAGATGGGCATCAATTCGATTTCAATCTTTGAAAATAGAAAACCTCAAAAGTATAATTTCATTTAGAACCAAACATACCCCTAAACCGTATAAGTGATAAAGGAGGATGAAATGAAGAAAGTAATATCAGTAATAACAGCACTTCTCATCGTCGTGCTTATAATGCCAGCTTTTGTAAACGCCCAGTCAAGTGAGATAATCATTCCTGATGGAAGGTTGCTTCAGGGAAGATCATCTAATGTGATTGTGATTGTAAGGGAGTTTGGAACAGGAAGACTTGTAGGTAATGCAGAGGTAGTAATGGTTGGATGTGGCGTAAATATGCACAAATACACCAACGATAAGGGCGAGGTAACATTCCTTGTCACACCAACTGAGACAGGTAAAATTCAGGTTACCGCAACTTACGACGGTATGATGGGTACTGAAACCGAGATAAGAGTCTATGCTGACAAATCTCCACCAACAATGGGGATTGACCCTCAAGTAACGCCAACAAACAAAAAACAGCTCACTGTGACAGGCACAACAAGCCCAGGTGCAGAAGTCTATGTTAACCAGGTGAAGGCTGTTGTTGACAAAGAAGGAAGGTTCTCAGCTACGATAGCTCTTCATGAAGGCGTAAACACAATCATCGTCAAAGCAAGCAATGGTTACGCAACAACCACAGAGCAATTCGAAGTTGAGCTAGACACTCAGAGTCCAACAATGTTCTTGGAAACAAAAGTTGAGGAAGAACACTACGTTGATGTTGAAACAGTTATGATCAAAGGAAGAGTTGAACCAGGATCAGAAGTTACAGTCAACGGAGTCAAGGCAACAGTTGTAAATGACATTTTTGTAGCAGAAATACCAGTAACTCTTGGCAACAATAAGCTTGTAGTTGAAGCAGTTGACAGGGTGGGAAACACCTCCACCCTTGAAAAGGAGTTCGACATTTGGACAAGAACTGTTGTAAAAATTCAGATTGGTTCAGATATTGCCTACATAAACGACGAAGTAACCAAACTTGACACACCAGCTGCAATCATCGACGGAAGAACAGTTGTTCCACTTAGATTCATCGGTGAGGCTTTTGGTGCCGAGGTCGAATGGATTGACGAAACAAAAACAGCAAACATTTCTCTTGATGGCGACACAATCTCTCTTCAGATCGGTTCAACAACCGCTGTTGTAAACGGAGCTATTCAGACACTTGATGTTCCACCACAGATCGTAAATGGAAGAACAATGCTTCCATTCAGATTTTTGGGTGAGGCTCTTAATTGTGAGATTGAATGGGATGCCACAACAAAAACTGTTACAATGATCAAAGAAGTATTGAAATAAAGAAAATTTTATAAGTCTTTCAAAATATAAAAAAGCCTCAACATCTGTTGAGGCTTTTTGTTTTGGTTCGAGTGGTACCGGAGGCCGGACTCGAACCGGCACGGTGTCGCCACCGCGGGATTTTAAGTCCCGTGCGTCTACCAATTTCGCCACTCCGGCACGAGATAAAAAGATATACTCGAATTTCACTCAGGTCAAGAATGATTAATTGATAAAGACATATTTCATCATTCAAATCAAAATTGATTTTTATTACATTTGACTTAAACCAAAACAATAATTACTATCCTAAACATGAAAAAGTATATATCAAAAATAACAGAACTTGTAAATCATAACAAAAAGGCGTTTTTCTGGATTCTTTTTATCTCCGCCACTATCATTTTAGCAGGATCAATTTCAGATAGTCTTTTGTCAAATACAAATCCTGCTGAGAGGTTTTTCTCCGCTTTAAATCCTGATTCTGCTGAACCATTTTCAACTCCAGCAATCAATGGAACTACCATACTACTTTCCCTTGCCGGAACAGTTATTACCATTATACTCTCTGCATTTGTTGAGGGTGGGTTTTTAACATATTTAAAAAAGGGTAAACAAGACGACAAAGATTCATACATCAGCTATTTCCTTGATAACTGCAAAGCAAAATGGGGCAGAATGATTGGAGCAACATTCATGCAATATCTCATGATTTTCCTATACATGCTTGCTGCGATGATCCTTGTTCTTATTCCAAATGTTTTCATTGAAATGGTAGAGTATCCATTCTCCTCAGCATTTATGATATTGGCAATCCTTGCAATTATCTTATCGCTTGCTGCAATAATCATTATTATTTCAGGTATGATGCTAACATATTTTATCACATTTGAAGCTGCTCTTGATAAAAATACAACAGTCTCCGAGTGGATAAAAAACGCCTTCAACAAAGGAAAAAAGGTTTACTGGCAATTACTCCTTTGGTCAATAATGATTGTAGTTCTTCTAATTGGAATAGTATTCACAGCTTCGATAAACATCTACTTATATTACATCTTGCTATTTGGACTTCACTTCTTCTCAATGTATCTTACTGCCTTTGTTTTCTACCCACTTTACGAGCTGGCCGGTGACAGATTGAAGAAGGAAAGAATTGACAAACTTGAAGCAAATAGGCTTGAAGCAAAAATCCTCGATGATTATGAAAACAAGAATGATGATGAAGAAGGCGAAGATGATGACGATAGTTTAAAAAATGAGTGGTCTGGGTTTTCGGAGAAAAGTCCAGAAAGCATAAGGGAGAAGCAACATGAAAAAATATGTCGATGAGATAACCGAGTTCACCAAAAGAAATATCCTTTCTGTTATCCTTGTATTTTTGATAGCAATTTTAATCACGTGTATTCCATACTTCGTAAACTTTTTGTTCGCAAAAACTGAATATATGCCGAATTTAAATTTTTTTGGAACAACTGCAATCTTTGTGAAATTCATGGAGAGCTTCCCCAAAGACCAACTAACTTGGATATACACTTTCAGGGTAATTGAAGTTTTAATAAGCGCATTTGTTTGTAGCGGGTTTATCTACATGTTGGATTCAAGAAAAAATTCCTCAAATCCAATCCCAAATTTCTTTTCATTTGGAATAAAAAAGTATTTCAGGGTTTTTGGAGTGATTGTTTTTCAGCTAACTCTTGGATTTCTTATTGTCGCTATTCCACTTATGTATATCCCAATGTTTGGTAAACTGAGTTGGATAAGAACTGTTGTAACTTTGGGATCAGTTTTCATTTTTGCATTCATTAAACTCATGGTTTACGAGGCAGCAATAACTGATACTCCAGTTCTTCAAATCATAACAAAATCTATAAAAAAATCTATAAAGGTATACTGGACATTATTTCTATGGATGCTTGTGTTCCCTTTCATAATGGCTATTGCGAGTGGTCTGCTATCAGAACTTCCAATTATTCTATGGCCTTCAATCCTTACACTTATCATCCTCTATCTTGAGATGACTGTTTTCTACCCACTTTTCAAACTTGCTGGGGAGAGATTAGAAAAAGCGAAGATTGACAAAATCAAAGAAAGAAAGCTTGAAGAAAAGATACTCACTGAATATGAGGAGAAATTGGAAGAAGATTCTGAATGGGGAGGATTTTCAGAGTAGTATATGAAAAAACATTATTTGAAAATCAGAGAGCTCATAAAACACAATAAATCTGCCTTTAGATCGATTATCTCACTTATATCGCTGTTTGCAATTTTAACAGCAATTCTAAACTTCTTACTTCATTTCTCAACACGAACAACCCCATTCCAAGTGATTGTAAATCCATTTTACTTTCAATACAAAGGATTATCCGGATTCGGAGTTCTGGATATTGTTATGTTGATTATGACATTGTTTACAACAACCATTGTCTCCGCATTTTCTTATGGTGGACTTTTCAGTTATCTAGAAAAAGGAAAGCAAAAAAGTAAAAAAATGTACTATAAAACTTTCTTTTCTGATGGACAAAAAAACTGGAGAAGGATGATAGGTGCAATTCTCACTCAAAAGGTCACATTTGCAGTATATTTTGTGGTAGCTATGACCTTAATCTCAATCCCTGCTTCATATATCCAATCAAATATAAATGCTGAAACTGTATTTTTTAAAACTCTATTTGGCAGTTACACTGGAATCGTGCTTATCGTTGGGATGATTTTATTAATCATTATCGTTTTTACTGCAATCATTTTTACAATATTTATCCCTTATGAAGCTCTTTTTGAAAGAGATTTGGGAGTAAAAGGTTGGATCAAAAATAGCTTCCTTAAAGGAAAAAAAGTTTTTTGGAAGCTATTTTTGGGAATCATAATAATAATTGCGGTACACACACTCATAACAGACATTCCAATTACACAATTTGTTTCTACTGGCCAAATATCCATCTTAATTGATAAAATAATTACAGGCTATGTTTACTATTATGCATTCTTTATGCTGATTGCACATATGTTTTACCCACTTTACAAAGATGCAAATGACAGACTAAAGGGAGAAAAAAATTAGTGACAGCAAAATGCATTGATTTTCTAACTGAAGCATTCAGAAGATGGGGTTCTGAACTGGCATTGATAGTTGTTGTTTGCCTTCTGATATCCTTTATCACACCAGCGTTAGATCTGATGATTTTCGGCAACAAACCCCTTGATATTGATGACGGGAAGTCTTCACCCGAAGAAATCTCATCCACATTTGAATATGTTTTCAGCAACTACACGCTTGCAGATGAACTTTTTGAAACAATCTCATCAGTCGATTATGAAAATGGTCTGATATTTCACCATGAAATGGATTCCAGTGTTCTTTTTGTTTTAAGATATATTGGTAGGTGGATTTTAGTTGGACTTGTTTGGTTTCTGATAGTCTTTCCATACATGTTGTGTGGACTAGCAAGTGTTTTTAGTAGAGAAGACACAGAATCAGGACTTGTTAGTTTTTTCAATGTGAAACTCTCAGAATACATAAGAATGGTTGGTGCAGCGATAATAATGACAATTCGCACCCTCATCGCAGCCGTCTTTATTTTTGGACTTGTTTATGGAGCATCGGTTGCTATTTACGGTGAACTCAAACTCTGGATTCTTCTTATTGTCTGCGGATACATGCTCATCTATCGAACAATCAGATTCTTCATCACCCCGTTTTTCATAATGAACACAAACCTCTCTCCAGGAAAGTGCATCAACCTTAGCTGGAATTTCTCTGGAAAATACTACTGGACATTGTTTCTGTTTGCATGTTTTCCATTTTCAATCGGTGTGCTTGGAATGCTGATGTTTGGATACAGGTTTAGCTCAGTACACATAACAACAACTCTAGCCTTCATATTTTCGATGATCCTTATAACACCTATCGCAAGACATATACTCGAAAAAACTTCTCATTGACGGGTTAAAAAACGCATTTTATAATCAATGGCATGAGCAATACTCAGCTAGCGATTATATATTTCAGAAATTTTTTAGGCAAAAGAACAGGAGATTTTTTCCTGATCTGGTTTTTTTCAGCGATTTTGATGATAATCCCCACACTAGTATTCGTGATTATAAAAGGGGAATTTGTTACAACAGGTGCTGTGCTGACAGGGATTTTCAATACTGGCATAAAAAATCTTGAGGCAGGTGCACCATTTGCCCAGGCGATTCCAATCCCAACGATGAAAGAGCTAATAGTTATCGGGATTATAAACATCATCAGTTACCTGGTAATCTATAGTTTTATTCAGGGAGCAATCGCCAACTATCATCTATCTTATGATCAAAAAAAGACTGGATTGAACTTCCTAAAAGCCGGATTTTCAAATCTTGGTCGAATGATGGGTATTAATACGCTTATCGCCATCATCCTGCTTTTGGCTTTAGGAATTGGGTTTGGAATCGGAGCATTTGTTTTTGTTATATCAAGTCTCATTATTTTCGTGTTTGTTCTGGCGACACTGATTTATGTGCTTATAAAATTTGCATTCACACCATTTATTGCAGCAAATGAAAAAATCACATGGATTAAAGCATTCTATTCATCATCAGATAAAACACAAAAAATGACAGGGATAATCGCAGTCATTGTACTGAGTTCGGCGCTTTTAACTCACGTATTTTCAAATATAACAGGAAACATCGTTTTTCTCTCTGAGGTAATCAGCTCCCTGATACTTGTGATTCAATTATCACTGCTTTATCCGCTTTACAAAAAAAGTGTAGGTGAAAAATGATTGACCAATTGGTAAGTCTTTTTGGAGTTCTAAACTCAATAAAAACCAAGTTTCTCAAGGATAGCTGGAAAGTTCTTCTTGTCTCATCAATTGTAATTGTACCTCTGATCTACCTGATTCAAAGAATAATGGCCGTGGTTGTTGGAAATGGGTGGGCAGGCATTACTGCATGGCAAGCTTGGAATAAGATGTTTGGCGCCATCATAAAGGGCGGAATACCCGAAATTGTGAAGCTGGGTGAAAGCACAGTATTTTTCAGTGCTATGTACAGTGGCATTCAAATGTTTCTTATACTCTCAATTCAAATTCTCTTTGCTGGTTTTGTTTCCTGGGTTATTTACCAGATAATCAGAAAAAAGAAGATATTCGGAGAATCACTTGCAGATTGGCCTAAACCATGTTTCAGATTTTTATGGGGGATGTGGGTTACACTCTCTCCGATCCTGCTTGCAGGACTTGTTGGGACGATCAGTCAGATTATGCTTTCAAGCCAGGGTACAAGTGCTACCTTCAGTCCATGGGCGATTGTATCATCAGCAGTCGTTATTGGGCTTGTTTTTATCTTTCTGAGAATCTCATTCCTTCCGTATGTGCGCCTTGAATCATCGGAAAGATTCAGAGACAGTATAAAATACTCCGTTCACATAAGCTCTGGAAATATCACACTAATTCTCGTTGTTTTAGTGCCTGTGATTCTTCTTTCAATGGTTATCACATATTTCACAGACAGCATCCATTTTGTAAAAACTATCGCAACAGTAATAGGGATATTCCTTGTTGCTGTAGTTGAGACGGCACTATTTCTGTCACTTACAAACAAAAAACAAAAACCTGGAATACAGGAAAACAAAGAACTTTTGGGATAAAAAAGAAAGGCTGGAGGCGACGAGGGGAATCGAACCCCTGCTGGTGATTTTGCAGACCACTGCCTTACCACTTGGCTACGTCGCCCTACCAAGAAAAACAGTATACCTTAGTCGGTTATCAAATCAAGAAATTTATTAGTCAAATAAAAAAGGGGAGCTTTCATGCTCCCCTTTTACTATGTTAAATGTGATTTAACTTGGATTATTTTGCAAGTCCAAACTTTTCAATATTTGCATCTGCAATTGCCTGGATGCCTTTGATGAATTCTTTTCCTTCATCTGTTTTGAAGAGGTGTCTATATCGTTTCTGAAGTTTAAGATAGTCATCTACTGGGACTTTTTTGATCTTGGCAACTTTTATAAGTTCACCATTCTCATACTCAAGTACTGGGAAGAGACCAGTATTTACTGCAAGTTTTGCAATATTTACTGTCTGATCTGACTCAAATGCCCATCCAAGAGGACATGGAGCATGGAAATGAATGAATGATGGACCTTTATGCTCAACTGCTTTTTTGACTTTCTTTTCAAGGTCAATTGGGTTTGCAAGTGAACATGATGCAACATAACCAACTCTGTGAGCAAGTGCGATTGCCATGAGGTCTTTTTTTCTTGTTGGGTTTCCAAGTGAAACTTTACCTGATGGCGAGGTTGTTGTGTGTGCTTTGAATGGTGTAAGAGATGATCTCTGGATACCTGTGTTCATATATGCTTCATTATCAAGGCAAACATAAAGAATGTTGTGACCACGTTCAAACATACCTGAGATGACACCCATACCAATGTCTGCTGTTGCACCGTCTCCACCAATAGCAACAGTTTTTACGTCGGTTCTGCCTTTTGCTTTATATGCAGCTTCAATTCCACTTGCAACACCAGCAGCATTCTCAAAGAGTGAATGAACCCATGGAACTTCCCATGAACTCTGTGGGAATTTTGAAGTGAAGATTTCTGAACATCCAGTTGCGTTTGCAACAATACAATTTGGACCAATTGCATCAATGATCATTCTCATTCCAAGAGCTTCACCACAACCAGCACAAGCTGTATGTCCTGGAGCAAGAAGATGCTTCTTCATTAACTTTTCTTTTAAGTTATCCATTATGCTTCCTCCAGAATATCATGTCTGACACCAATCCAATCGCCATTGTGTGTTCCTGGATTTGGATCAGCTACAAGTTTTTCAACATCCTCAATAAAGATGTCTCTTCCACCAAGACCATAGATATAGCCGTCAATGGCAGGCTGACCTGAAACTCCATAAAGTGCTGATCTTATTTCTGCACCAAGAATCTCGCCAAATCCACCTGACATCGCACGGTCGAGAACGATCACTCTCTTTTTGCCAGCAAGAGCTTTTTTGACTGCTTCAAATGGGAAAGGTCTATAGGTTTTAATCTTTAAGACTCCAACCTTCTGACCTTTTTCTCTCATTGCGTCTACTGCTTCTTCAAGAAGACCAGTGATTGAACCAAACGCAACAAGGACTGTTTCTGCATCATCGAGTTTGTATCCCTGTACGAGTCCACCAGCTGCTCTTCCAAAGTGTTTTTCAAATTCTGCTGACACTTCTTCAATAACTGATGCAGAGTCAACATTTGCTTTATGCATTGCATATCTGACATCCATATGATATGCAGGTTCTGTGAATGCACCCATTGTATATGGGTTTTTTGGGTCGAGTGCCTGGAATGGAACATATGGTTTGAGGAACTTGTCAACTTCTGCCTGTTCTGGGACATCAACTGGTTCAAATGTATGAGTGATAAGGAATCCATCAATGTTGATCATGACTGGAAGCTGAACTCTTTTATCTTCCGCAACTTTGTAAGCGATCATATGGAGGTCAAGTGCTTCCTGAGCATCTTCTGCAAACATAATTATAAAACCAGAATCTCTTAGCGTTACGATATCCTGATGGTCTGTCCAGATTGAAAGTGGTGCAGAAAGTGATCTGTTTGCTACACACATAACAAGTGGAAGTCTCATTCCAGCGACATTGAAGAGGACTTCTGACATAAGGATGAGTCCCTGTGATGTTGTTGCAGTATATGCTCTTGCACCGGCACACTGTGCACCAAGAACAACAGATGCTGCACCAAATTCTGACTCGGTATTTACAAATTCGCACGAGAGTTTTCCATCTGCAACAAACTGCGCAAGGTCTTCAACGATATGGGTCTGAGGTGTGATTGGGTACGCAGAAATAACATCTGGTCTGCAAAGTGCTGCACCCTCAGCAACAGCCATACTTCCTTCAATAAATTCCTTAGCCATTACCTTACCTCCAGTACCATTTCAATACATTTTGTTGGGCAAACCTGGGCACAGATTCCGCAACCCTTGCAATAATCAAGGTCTGCATCAAATTTGTGCTCTTTGTCACCATAAACGATTGACTCTGGGCAATATGTTTCACACTGTCCACAAGCGATACATTTTTCTTTATCGAACTTTGGAGCATAGTTTCTCCAAGAACCTGTTTTGTTCTCTTTTGAAGTTCCAGGCTGGACAATTATTCCGGGTCTAATTACTACCTTGCTCATTTTGCCTCCTTTGCTTCACTCCAAGCTCTTCTGCATGCTCTTGCATTCTTTTCACCAAGTTCACCTGGGAAACGATGCTTGACAGCCTTTTCAACTGACTCAATCGCAACAAGTCCTGTTGCACCAGCAAATGCACCAATCATAACTGTGTTTGGAATTGGTCTTCCAAGCTCCTCAACAGCAATCTTTGTTGCATCAACAGTAATAACCTTTGCTTTTGTAGAAAGATCAAGTTCTGCTGGTGTTTTTGTTGTGTTAACAACTACAAGTCCATCATCACCAAGTCCATGAAGAACATCTACAACACCGATGAGAGTTGGATCCTGAACAATCAAGAAATCTGGGGACTGAATCTGTGCTCTTGTTCGGATTTTCTTTTCATCCACTCGAGCGAAAGACATGACAGGTGCGCCCTTTCTTTCGGAGCCAAAGCTTGGGAATGCCTGGGCAAATTTACCATCGTGGAATGCTGAAGTTGCAAGCAGCTCAGCGGCAGTAACAGCACCCTGACCTCCTCTTCCATGAATACGAATCTCTTTCATACCACCACCTTCTAGTAATTTTTTTCCTACATTTGCGTTTTTCTGATTCGCTAACGACTTCATCATATACGCTTGTTTTGGTTTGGCAAGTCAAATTGATTTATTGAAATTTTTGATTTTCGTCTGAATCCAGAACTACAAATAAACTTGGAGAATCAATCACTTACACAAAAAAGTGTTGTGTCATATTCAATTCTCACACCACCATCAGTCTCATATTTCTCAAAGATGTCGCAAAGCGAGGCGATCAAAGGTTCAAAGTTTTCATCATCCTCAAGTGGACAATACGATGATGATTTCAACCTTCCGATCATCGAGTCAATATCAACCGATTGATATTTTTCAAAATGAAATTCGGTTACTTTTTTCCCTACAAAAATCTCCTCAAGTTGCTCTGATGATGTGTCTTTATGCTGAATCTTTTTGTAGTCAGGACAATACTTCACCAAAAGCTCATCATAACTTCTGAGGAATTCAGAGTCCGTCACTTTTCTGTCATTCCAGGTTAGAGCTATAAACCCATCAGGTTTCAAGATTCGGTCAAACTCTCTTTCTGTCGGTTCGACCTCAAACCAGTGAAAAGCTTGAGCAACAACAACCGCATCAACGCTGTTGTCTTCAAGTGTTGTATCCTCAGCGGAGCCATCAACAGATGTAAAACCCACGAAACTGCTGAGGTTTTTCTCTGCATACGCTCTCATCTCGGCATTCGGTTCAACAGCGTAAACATTCAAACCGTTGTCAAGGAGCAGCTCTGTAAATTTACCTGTGCCAGAGCCAACATCTGCAACCACATCGCCAATCTTAAGTCCATGTTCATGGGCGAAAATATCAATGATTTTTTGAGGGTATGTTGGGCGATATTTATCATAAACATCTGCTCTGCCTGAAAAACGCGACTTTGGTTTAAATCTTTTTATATTCATTAAAACCTCAGTTTACAGCTCATCCCACTTCTAAAAAGAAATAAGTTAATTTATTCCTTTTTCGTTTTTGTATTCTTCAATAATTCTCTCAAACCTTCGAATGAAGGCATTTTCTGAACCCCATGAAATCCCAAAGATTCCAGCACCACCAGCAGCCCCAATCACGTCAATTCCAATGTGATTGCCCTCAAGTTTGGCAACAACCATCTCAAGCTGTTTTGAGTTGTTTCTGAAGAAATAATCCTCAAACGCAATCACAAAGAAATCGTTACCTCGTGTTGAATATTCAACATCAAATGCATCGTGCAAAAAAATCTCCAGGTCTGAGATGTCAGTTGTGTTTAGTATTATCCTTTCAATTTCCATTTTTTCTTCCTTTTTGTTTGTGTTAACTATTTTGACACAGATGGTGGGGTTTTGATTGTTGCAGCAGACTATATAAGCAAAATATCTACACAGCAAACTTGATGGGTAATGGCTCTATGTTTAAATTTCTCTTATTTATTTCAGCTCTACATTCCTGAAGAAATTTTACGGTATTTTCATATTTATTATACGCTATCTCAGGTATTGGTTTCTCAGCGAACTTTCGCTCAATAATTGCTTCAGTAGAGATTTTATTTGGAATTCGAGCCTGGATTCGCATCGAATCTGCAGATAAAAGCCAATTCACAGAATATAGTTTACATGAATCAGCTATATTCTTTATTGGTGCATTAGATTTCAATAAAAATGAATCTGCAATTGAGTTTATTTTGCTATAAGAATCTACTGCCAGTCCTGCTGTTTGAGTAAGTAGCACCCCAATATAATCTGCTCTTTCATGCCAAATTGCAGCATCATCAACAGCAGGACCAACAAAAATTGAGTCTCTATCAATGAATTCACCATGAGAAATTGCACCTCTGAAGAATACTTCATTTAAAACACCGTGGGCTACTATTGTTCCTATCAAGCCAGCAAAAATTGGGAGAAATGAAAAATAATCAAAGTTATCGTAGTTATATCTTTGTTGAGCTGTGATTATTATTGTATCAGAGAAATTCGAAACTTTGAATTTCATAGACGAAAACTGGGGAGAGTTTTGGAAAATCAGGTCGATATTCTTGAATATCTCTTTCGCTGATTTGATTACCAATTTAATCTTTTTAATGAAGATGTTTGGGTCTACATTATTCCAAACCCCTTTTGTCCCAAGAGCATCCAACATGCATATACAACCATATTTAAATGGTTTTCTGATCATTGTTCGGTTTTCACTTACCATGCTCTCCTCCTCAATTCCTTAAACTCAAACCAAGATTATACACCCACACTCCCTATATTTCAAAACTTAAAGATTAGAAAAGTTTCTCACCTCGCCCAGGCTTGGGTGGCATCGATCTTGCCTGCATCATATGCCTTTTGGATTATGTCATAGTCGCCCAGTCTGCCAAAGTAGAGCGCACAATAATTCCTCTGAATCTGTGTGCCATTCATGATATAGTACTCCATGATTTTGTGACCATGTTCGGTATCGATTTGACCAAGCGCAAAATCCACAAACCTTGATTCTTTCAGGGTCATGTCCTTGTGGAGTTTATCAATAAGGATTGTGATTGACTCCATTGTCCCCATTTTTGCAAGGGCTACATAATTAGCAATTATTCCCATTTTCCTGCAGTATTCCCTTCGGATTTATGAATACATTACGAATAATGAAGTCAAAAAAACCTGTTCTGAATTTTGGATCATTCTGTATTTTGTTTTTGTACTCAGTATTGTTTTGATAATATTCGACACCCATATCAATGTAGTGATAGATATATTCATCATCCAAATCGGGTTTGATTATTCCATCATTTTTCCCAGATGAGATCAGCTCAA
The DNA here is from genome assembly GCA_963674785.1 of Caldisericia bacterium. Classification (GTDB taxonomy): domain Bacteria; phylum Caldisericota; class Caldisericia; order JAAYUI01; family JAAYUI01; genus JAXGMQ01. The sequence goes on along the minus strand of OY771555.1, from coordinate 1,441,011 downwards.
GAAGAAGTTTTTTGTAGTTCTTTTTGTAAGAAATATACTCGTCCTCAATTTCGAGGTTTAGTTTTTCTAAATCTCTACTAAGCTTATATTTTCCGCTATCTGAAAACTCTGAGAGAATATCTAGAAATGTGAACATTCTGTTTTTAAGTGGGATTCCATTTCTTACTGCATCAGTTAGTTTGGTGAGATATTCAGCATAGATAAACCTGCTGATACTCACCAAAAAAGAATCCCTGTCACCAAAATATTTGTAGATTGTCATCTTTGAAACGTTGGCGTTTTCTGCAATTTTGTCCATCGATGTTTTAACAACTCCGACATCAACGAAAAGCTTTACCGTTGATCTTAAGATTTTCTCTTCAATTTTCTGCTTCATAATTCATGACTCATTTCTATCTGTACTATTATTACTATAATAGTACAGATAGTATAGATGTCAAGAATAATGGTTATTATTTTTTCAGGAATCTGGCTATTTTTTCTGTTTGACCATATATAGCATGAGGAAAACCCTCAAGGATATTGATTTCAGTATTTTCACAAAGGTTTGAAAGTCTTACAGATGCTTTTTTTACACTCAAAGTGACGTCATTTTCACCACAGATAAAAAGGATTGGGTTTCTCAGTTTTTTCAACTCATCATCTGAAAAAACTGGAAGTCCTCCGATCATCGGTTTGAAATTTTTCATAATCAGCTCTTGAAATGTCAAAACATCCTTTGGGATATCATCCGTTCCAAAAATAAGTTTGTTCATTTTCTGAGTTCCAAGGTCACCCAACATGATGTACCAAATCGATTTCATGACAAACGAAAGATTCACATTGACGATTCCAGAGGGAGCAATCAGAATGATTTTGTCGACTTTCCGTGGGAATGACACCGCATATTTCAAACTCAGCCACGCACCAAACGAGTTTCCCATGAGATTCACCTTTGTAACATTCAAAGATGTAACAATTTCATCGATCCATTTTGCATGGTCATCTGTTTTTGGGTTTAGCCTGTTTTCATCACTACTTCCAGCCTCACCAACAACGTCAACACTTACCACAAAAAAATCTTTACAAAGAGAACCCATATCACCAAGCCACATGATGCTACTGCTACATGATCCATGGAAAAGCATTAAAACAGGATTTCTTTTATCACCTGCAGTCAACAGATATGTTTTTCCATACGAGGTGTCAATAAATCTTTCCTCATATTCAAACTCAACTTGAGAGAGAATCTTCCTGTAGAAGGAAAGAATCTTATCCCTTCCTTCATCACTTTTAAAAACTCTTGAATCTTTCATGAGAATCCTCCTGTCTAATTCCTATTATTACCTTCTTAGAAACTATAAGTAATTATTAGAAGTGTTCAAGAGTTATGACTTAAGAACTATTTCCCAATATACCCTTCCAACATCTCCATTAGAATTCTTGTGATTCTCAAATTGCCCCAAAACATCATCCTCAGTTTTCTTTCTGATTCTAGAAACTGAATACTCAAGGATGTTTTACCATACTCATCTGGTTTTGAATTTAGTGAGCCGGTTATACCATTTGAAATCCTGATTGCTTCGTCAACACTGTCTACATCAATATCGATAACTGAAGATATTTTGATTCTATTGTTTTCCCTTGTTTCTTGATCAAATGTTTTTAAATCCTCATGTATTTTGCTGGAATTCTCTCTCAAGAAAGCATTCAGATCACTTTCTTTTACCCTCCATGCCTTCCCAACCTTAACCGCCTTTATCTTCCCTTCCCTAATATATCTCTGAACGGTTTTTTCGTGCATTTTCAGCGTTTTAGAAATTTCTTCCACTGAATAGAACTTGTTATCCATAATCGCACCTCAAAAATCATTTTAGGTAATTATAGGTAATATTTAGGCATTTATCAATACAAAATCTTATTCGGGTTTTTTGGCAAAGTGCACCACCCTACCACTTTCATCACTGACAGCAGATTTTTTGTAATCACCCCACCTATCAACTAACTTAAAACCAATGTTTTTGACCCATTCAGTTTGCTCTTGTAGTGTCGGGAAATACTTCAAATATTTCCTAGTGTGTCTGGTTATCTCGCTACCTTGGTCATCAAAAAGAACAAGAAGATTTTCACCTGTACAAACCCGGGTTTCATTATTGTATTTTGACCATTTGTAAGTAATTTCTGCTGAAATTCCATCGTCATTTGCAGGGATTTTTCTTGTTTTTGGCTCACCTGAAGGTCTAAAAAACTTCTCTGGTTCACTACTGATATCATTATCCATAATAAACAAACCACCCGGTTTGAGCGCATCGAAAGACTTTTTCATAAAGAGCTTCTGTGCTTTGATATAATCCTCTCTTGTAAACGCATTTTCAATATTGATGAGAATATTTCCAGCCATAAGCACAGCATCAAAACCATCACCCCAATCGGCACTTAAGGCATCCGCCTGCAATACATGAATATTTTCAAGTCCAGAAGCTTTCCCAAACAATCTCTCCAACATGAAATTATTCATGTCGATCCCATGCATTTCGTGACCTTCTCTTGCTAGAGGAAGAAGAACCCTGCCCGTCCCACAACAGATTTCAAAAACTCTTTTTGGATTTCCCTTTAGGAGCTCAATAAAAAACTCGACATCATTTGTCTGGGTTTCAATACTGTCGTACCATTTGGCGTACCATCTTCCATAAATCGAGTTCATATCTTATCTCCCTCAAAACTAAGTATAACAAAATATCGGATTTTTCTATTTGATGTATCCATTCTCAATACATTCATTAATCAACTCTTGCGCATACTCCCAAAGTCTTTGGCTGGCATCACCAATTATCTTGTTTGCCTCGAAAATTCTATCAGATGTTATTTTGTTTCTGACCCAGGCATCACCCTTTTGATAATGAATCTGCATTATGGGTTCTAATCTGTCGATTGCTCTTGCAAACTTCGCATCATTTGTCTCTCTTTTTTCAAATTCTTGCCAAAGAGAAAAAAACTCGGTAGATTGTTTTTCTGGAAGAATACCAAAAATTCTTTTTGCCGCAGACAGCTCATTATTGTGGTGCTCTTCTGTATTTTGTTTGTAGACAATAACATCGCCTGCGTATATCTCTACAAGATCATGAATCAAAAGCATTTTGATTACTCGAAAAATGTCAACTTCGCAATCAGCATACTCCATCAGAGTTAAAGCCATTACACATATGTGCCATGAGTGTTCGGCATCATTTTCAAGCCTTGCTGTTGAAAAAGTTTTGTTGTTTCTCAAAATGGATTTCATCTTATCAATTTCATGAATGAATTTCATCTGTTTATCAAAATCTGTTTTCATATTTGTTCCTTGCAATAATTATAGAACGAGATTTCTTTTAAAGAAGTACACACCAACCAAAAGATTATAATCATTGATAAGTTTCACAAGTTTCGGATTGTTTTTTTATAATAAGCCACAATAAAACAAGGATGATACTCAAAAAAGTCACCCACTTGATTGATGAAGAAATCGACAAAAGTCTCACCAGAAACATATTGATATCAGGCAAAGAGCGCATTGCTATTATTGTAAATATATTCTCTGAATAATCGAAAAATACCGTTACAAACGGAACCAAGCAAAGATATTGCGATCTGGAGCTTTTCGGTTGCTTTTTCTTAAGTATATGTGAGATAAGAAAAGAAAAAAAGAGTGAATAACAAATCGGAAAGAAAGTATCGGCTACCGCAAATCTATAGAGATAGAGATTTACAGCTTCTGGGGATATTTGCTCAAAAAAACTCTGAGCGTATCTGGCAGAATAGAAGTAATTAACATCTAATGTAGTACCTACATCAGAAATTCGTGAAAACTCTTGCCCTAAAACTGAAAGGAAAACCATAAGACATACAGTTAAAACAAGTAACACTAAAATCATCTTCAGTGTTGTGTTTCGGTTTATTGTTTTTACCACTATCTTCAAGAATTTCATTATGTTATTTGACATTTTCCCAGAACGTCTTCAATCCACATTCAGCATGCACTCCATCAACCACTGAATTCTTAGCAGCCAGACTTCCTGGCGGAGAGAGGGGGATTCGAACCCCCGATGCAGGATACCCCACACTCCTGATTTCGAATCAGGTGCCTTCAACCGCTCAGCCATCTCTCCACATGAGAGTTTACAAACACACAATTTCGAGTCAACTAGATTCTCAAACCCATTCCAAACAAGATTTGGAATCTTATTTCACTTGACGATGTTTCTTAAAAAATAGAAAATGTATGCATGAATCTTCCAGAAATCGGTTCAAGAATCAAATGCAATAAAAATGCTCCATCAAGCCTGCAAGGAAAAGAATTTATTGTTGCTGAAATCAGGAAAGCCTGTATGGATCCCTGGGAGCACTGTGCATATAGAAACAATGATAATGGTAATTTCATCTACATCATTGTTTCTGAATCTGGAGAGCAACTCCAACTTGATTGGTTAGAATTAGTCGATTAAAGGTTATAAAGCCTTCTACCATCTAAAAATCTGATTGGACTTGTCCCTTCACCAACTTCAATTTTTTCCAAAATTCTATTGTACTCATCGAAGTGTGAATCAGCATAATCAGCAAGATGAAGCGCAAGCGCCTCTCTTGTCATTGGGAGTTTTGGAGAACCATATTCATAGTATCCATGGTGAGAAACCATGCAGTGTTCAAGGTTTAATCTGATCTCTTTTTCAAGTTTGACATCTTCAAGCATTGATTTGAGTATCTGAACTCCCTGAATAATGTGTCCAAGTAAGTCACCCTCTGCAGTTCTTCCAAAACTGATTGACCAGTTATTTTCCTTTGTTTTCCCAATATCATGAAATAGTGCAGCCACAATAAGAAGGTCTTTGTTTAAATCAGGATACCTGGATGCAAAATCTAGACACACCTTCATGACGCCAAGTGTGTGGTGGGCGAGTCCACCAAGATAGGCATGATGAAGACTCACAGCTCCTGGAGCTGTTGTGAAATCATTATATAATTCTTTATCAGACATGAAGTGAGAGACAAGTTCTTTCAGGCTTTCATCCTGAATATCATCAGTAATATTTTTGATCTCGGATAATATCTCGATTATTTCAACGGGAGCGACAGGCAAAAACCACTCTTTGTCATAGTTATTTTCATCAGCAACCCCTATACGATTAACTGAAATCTGAACCTTTTCGATATACTCTTCCGTTCTACCCCTGACTCTCACAACGGTATTTGATTCAAAATCTGTCCCCCATTTTTCAACTCCCTCTTTCCACATCATTGCATCACATTTTCCAGAGCTATCTGATAAAACCATTTTCAAAAATGGGTCACCATGTTTTGTAAGTTTTTCTTCTTTCCTTACAAGAACATAATAACCATCGATATCCATCCCACTTTTCAGCTCATCAATATAAACATGATTCATTTTTTATTCCTCTTTTTTTTGAAAAAATCGACAATAAGCTTTGAGGCATCCTTGGCTCCATCGGTTTTATGAACTCTCGCTCTATGACCAAAGATTGGGTGTACAGCAAGATTCATTTTTGAGCCACATGCCCCGTCTTTGCTATCATATGTTGCAAAGTAAATATCTGATATTCGAGACAAAAGAATCGCACCTGTGCACATTGGGCATGGCTCAAGGGTTACATAAATTGAACAATTCAAGAGTCTCCAGTCACCAATGTTTTTTGCAGCATCACGAAGCGCAACAATCTCTGCGTGTGCAGTGGGGTCAGATGTGGTAAGGGTTAGGTTGTGACCTTTCCCAATGACCTCGTTATCTTTGACAACCACAGCTCCAACAGGCAGCTCACCTGTGTCAAAAGCAAGCTGTGCTTGCTCAAAAGCATATTTCATGAACTTAGGAATCATTGGGATAACCAAACCTCAAATACACGGCTGACAGGACTCGAACCTGCAACCTCCTGCTCCGTAGGCAGGCGCACTATCCAATTGTGCTACAGCCGCACATCAAACTTTAAGCAACTCAATTGCCTTGTCAATACGTTTCAAGCTAAGCTCTCGACCAAGAACCTCAATCGTATCAAAAAGTGGTGGTGTTGCCTTGCGTCCTGTTACAGCAACCCTGATTGGCATGAAGAGTTGTCCGGTTTTCCATTCCATTTTTTCGACCAACTCACGACATGTTTTTTCAAGTTCGGCTTCAACCCAATTATCAACTTTTTCAAGTTCGGCTTTTACCTGTTCGAGTGCTCCGACAATCTCTTCATCAGTTTTTTTGGTTTTTTTCGTAAGAAGCTCTTTTTCATAAGGGATATCTTTAAAGAAGAATTCAAAAACCTCGGGAGCCTCAGAGAATGTCTTGATTCTTTCTTGCTCAAGTGCGACAACTTTGTTCAACCATTCCTGTGATACATCATCAACTGGATAACCAGCTTCTTTAAGGTGAGGTTTGACGTTTTCCAGGAACTCAGGAAGTTCCATATCCCGGATATAAACACCGTTCAACCACAGCAGTTTTTCAGTATCAAAAATAGCATCGGATTTTTGAATCCTATTCATTGAAAACGCTTCTACCATTTCTGGCAATGTCATTTTCTCTCTGTCTTCACCAGGTGACCATCCAAGAAGTGCAATGAAGTTTGTCACAGCCTGAGGCAGATAACCGTCTTTTTTAAAGTCCCCGATATAAACAGCGCCTGCTCGTTTGCTGAGTTTCTTTCTGTTCTTGTCCATAATAAGGGAGAAATGACCAAACTTTGGAAGAGGGTATCCAAGAGCATTGTAAATGAGAATCTGTTTTGAGGTGTTCGTAAGATGGTCTTGTCCTCTGAGAATGTGACTGATTTTCATGAGGTGATCGTCAATTACGGTTGCAAGGTTATAGAGCGGATCACCATTTGGTTTGGCAATAATGAAGTCATCAAAAGCCTTTGATTTTACTTCAATCTCACCTCTTACCAAATCCTCAAAAACAATCGTTACATCATCTGGAATTCGGAGCCTAATGACTGCCCTTTCACCGGCAGCCACTCTTTTTCTAGCCTCATCCAAAGGAATATCTCTACACATATTGTCATATCTATAGATTTCATGTGCTTTTTCGGCAGCTGTTCTTTTTTCAGCCAGCTCATCCTGAGAACAGAAACAATAATAGGCATTTCCACTTTCAAGAAGTTTCTGGATGGCATCATGGTAGAGTTCGCCACGCTCGGACTGCCTATATGGACCATAATCCCCACTCTTGTTTGGTCCCTCATCCCAATCTATTCCAAGCCACTCAAAACCTTCATAGATAGCTCTTTCCGATTCCTCAGTCGATCTTTCTTTGTCTGTGTCATCAACCCTGAGAATGAACTTCCCGCCGACATTTCTTGCGAAAAGATAATTGAACAAACCAGTTCTGGCGTTGCCAATATGCAATTTACCTGTGGGGGATGGTGCGATCCTTACCCTAACTTCTTCTGCCATGTCTACCTCAACAACTTCTATATTTTTGATAAAAAGAATTCGTTTTCTTTGCTATCGACTTGTATTGTGTCACCAGAAATAAACTCTCCGGCAAGTGTTTTTTCAGCAATCGGGTCTTCAATCATATTCTGGATTGCACGGACAAGCGGTCTTGCTCCAAGTTTTGGGTCATAACTCTTTTCAACCAATGCCTTGATTGCATCTGGCGTAAGCTCAACCTTCAACCCTTCGTCAACAAGATTATCGCTGAGTTTATCTATTAGAAGGACAGCAATCTCTCCGAGCTGTTCTTTGGTCAACGGATTAAAGTGGATGATCTGATCAAGTCTTCCAAGGAACTCTGGTCTGAAAATCTTTTTTATTGCTTCATCAAGCCTATTATTTTCGAGATTCTTATCCATCTCCTCTGAGGATGAGAATCCAAGACTCTTTGCGCCTTTCCATTGTGTTCCGACATTTGAAGTCATGATGATGATCGAATGTCTAAAGTCTACCAATCTTCCCTTGGAATCAGTCAATCTTCCGTCATCCATTATCTGGAGTAGAATATTGTAAACATCCTGATGTGCTTTCTCAATTTCATCAAGCAGGATAACTGAGAACGGCTTCCTTCTAATTTTCTCGGTTAACTGTCCACCCTCTTCGAAACCGATGTATCCCGGAGGAGCACCAATCAATCTTGAAACAGCATGCTTTTCCATGTATTCAGACATATCCAGTCTGATGATTGATTTTTCTGAACCAAAGATGTGGGTAGCAAGAACTCTTGCAAGTTCAGTTTTTCCAACACCACTCGGCCCAATAAAAATGAACGACCCAATTGGTCTGTTTCTTCCAGCAAGTCCAACTCTTGCACGCCTCAAAGATTTTGAAACTGCAGTAACTGCTTCTTCTTGACCAACAATTCTTTCATGAAGGATTTTTTCAAGAGAAAGAAGTCTTTCTTTTTCTTCCTGGATGAGTTGAGTGGTTGGAATTCCAGTCCACATTGAGACAATTTCTGAAATATCATTCGGTGTTACAACGAGGTCAAGAGCGTCAATCTCTTTTTGCCAATCAGCACGCTTGAGTCTGAGCTGCTCTTCTATCTCTCTTTCGCTGTCACGAAGTCTTGCTGCCTCCTCAAACTCTTGCGAATCGGCGGCACTTTTTTTGTCCTGTTCGATCTCTTTTCTCTGCTTCTCGAGTTTTCTGATTTCTGGAGGAATATTTAAAACTGCAAGTCGAACCTTGGCACCAGCTTCGTCAATCAAATCAATTGCTTTATCCGGCAAAAATCTATCAGAGATGAACCTTGACGAAAGTTTTGCAGCAGACTCAAGAGCTGCATGGCTGATTGTTACCTTATGATGGTTCTCGTATTTTGGAGCAAGCCCAATCAAAATCTTGATTGTTTCATCAACTGTTGGCTCTTCAACCTTTATCATCTGGAATCTACGCTCAAGTGCTGAATCTTTTTCGATGTTTTTTCTGTATTCACCAATTGTGGTTGCACCAATACACTGCAATTCCCCTCTGGCAAGTGGGGGTTTGAGGATATTTGATGCATCAATTGCACCCTCTGCGGCACCCGCTCCTACAATTGTGTGTATCTCGTCAATGAAGATGATTATTTTCCCTTCGGACTTGTAAATCTCGGCAAGTATATTTTTTACCCTTTCTTCAAATTCACCTCTGTACTTTGTGCCTGCGATTATACTAGCCAAATCCAGGGAAAGCACCCTTTTACCTCTGAGAGGTTCAGGCACTTCACCGTCAATGATTTTTTGAGACAAACCCTCAACAATAGCGGTTTTTCCAACTCCCGGGTCACCAACCAAAACTGGGTTGTTTTTTGTTCTTCTTGAAAGAATCTGGATCAATCTGTTGATCTCATTTACTCTCCCAACTGTTGGGTCAAGTTTTCCCTCTTTTGCAAGTCTTGTAAGGTCTCTTGAGTATTTGTCAAGAATCGATGATTTCTTTCCTGCAGAATCACCAGCTCCCTCCTCAGCAAGATTTGCTCTAAAGGAATCGATATCAACTTCCATTTCACGCAAGATTCTTGCTGCAAGTCCTTCGGCTTCCATTAAGATTCCAACCAAGAGGTGTTCAGGTGAAAGCTTTCTGACACCAGCATTTCTCATCTCTTTGTCAGCCATCTCAAGAGCTCTTTTTGCGCGTGCTGAAACCACAATATGACTCTTTTGAACAGGACCAACTGCTGAATTTCTGACTCCCTTTACAAGTGAAACAATCCTATCCCTCAAAGCCCCAAAGTCTACATTCATTGCTCTGAGTGTTGATACTGCAAAACTTGATCCTTCCCGAATAAGTCCCAATAAAAGATGTTCCGTCCCAAGATAATCATTACCCAACGAATAAGCCTCATCCTGAGCGAGGTAGAATATACGTTGAGTTTTCTCGTCTAAATTATTCCAATTCATGCCTGAAAGTTTATTGTTATCAAATTGTTTATCAAGTAAGTAAAAACCACTGTAGACAGACTTTGTTAATCTTGTATAATTGCATCCATTATGGAATTAGATGAGATGATCAAAGGTTTGTGGAAAAAAAGGCTCCTAAACAAAGTATGGATTGTCTTTGCAGCGATAACATTGGTAGCATCAGTAATTTTTCTTGTCCTTGCTCAAGAGACACCAAAATCAGTTATCTATGTCAAATTTGGTAGCGTTAACGTTACTGACAAGTCTACCTCAAAGCTAATACCCGCAAACGTTGGAGATGAGCTTTCGCCAGGAAACAAAATAATCACGGGTTCAAACGGAACAGCCCAAATTAGACTTGATGATGGTTCATTCTTGAGTATGCAGGAAAACACTTCGGTAGAGATAGTGGCTTTTTATGCAAATCCATGGCAGGGAATGCAGGTTATTCAATTTCACAAGGAATATGGAGACATTCTCATTAATACTGGTGATAATGAAAAATCTCTTTACGAAATCACCACCAATGACTATATGTTAAGTGTTGCCGAAGGGGTTTGTAGACTGACTAATGATGGGATAAAGCCACTTACTGAAGATTGCAATGTTGTAGTAAAGAAAAAAGGCAAAACCATTAATGTTCCGTTTGAAACTGAACTCAAAATCACTGAAAATGGCAACATTATACAAAAAAATAACTCAAAAATCTCAAATGAAGACAAGGCACTATTACTCAGGGCTAAGCCAAGACTTGAGATTGACGAAAATCCAATCGTGTCTTTTGAACCGGATATTGTGATTTCTGGAGTTTCCAATCCTGGGAACGTGATTTCTGTTGATGCTACAAATAGCGTTACTGCAAGCAGCAATGGTCGTTTCAGAATAGAAATCAAAGACCATCCGGTAGGAGAGGTTGAAAGAATTGTCACATCAAGGGACAATGCCGGAAGAGAGACTTCAGTAAATGTGATAATAAGAAGAGAAAAAACCGCTGAGATGAACCCACACAAACTCGAACTTCACTTCCCTGTTGATAATTCTGTTGTGGATTCTCCGACAATACTGGTCTCTGGTGAAGTTCAAGGATCTGAAAAAATCGAAATCAACGGAATCAATGTACCATTTGAAGGCAATACTTTTGAATATAATTATCAGCTAAGTATCGGAAGAAGCGTTATTGAGGTAGTCTCAAAGGATGAGTTTGGAAACACAATAATAAAAAGAAGAAACATCGAAAGAGTTCAAGCACTCAAAACCGCAAATTTAAAAATCAAAGAACCCGAAAACGGATTTACAACCACTGATGAAAACATCAAGGTCTCGGGAACAGCCAACACAACCCAGGTATATTTTAAAGGGAAAACCTACAAAGTACTTGACGGTCGATACACAATCGATGTATCGCTCAAAGATGGCGACAACATGATCGTTATTGTAGCCAAAGATGATGATCACAAAGAAAAACTAGAAGAGATTGTCATCACGAAAGTAGCAAGGTCGACACCTGAACCCAAGATAATAATTAATGACTACAAAAACATAACTAATAAGTCGAGTGTTGACATCCATGGCAAAGTAGAAAACGTTTCACAATTATCAGAAGGGTCAAACAATATAACCATAAACGCTGATGGCACATTTGATGTTTATCATCTAATGCTTTCTGCTGGTGAAAATCAGTTTGAGATAATCGCAACTTCACCAGACGGAAAGAACACGAAACAGATCATAAACATAATTTATGACAATATTCCTCCAGACCTATCCAAGATAAAAGCAACAAGGGACCCAAAAACTGGCAATGTTACAATCTCTGGTCTTATTGAATCTTTAGCAAAGTTTGAAGTCAATGGTTTGGATTACTCCGAAAGTGCAATCAACACCAACCCTGAAATGAATCAGAGCTCAATCCTTGAAGTAATCGAAAACCACAAAGGAAATTCCGTGTCGATAAAAGCAACTGACCTCGCAGGAAACATCTCATCGAAGGAGGTTCCAATTGAAACTACAGAAACTCCTTAAAGACCCATTTTATAGAATCCAGATTATCCTTGGTTCTATTGTCATTATTGAAATAGTTGCATTCATATTCCTACCAAGATTAATGAGTGGAGCAACAGGCACAAAAATTGCCATAAATAACAATTTACCAATTGTAATTATTCAGCTTCTAAATTCGGGTGCTGCATACTACTATAGCTACAAAGCGATGCTCACATACGATCCATCAGACTATCATAGAAAGATATGGCGTTTTGTGATGTTATCAATGTTTTTTCTCATGCTTGGAAATTTCATATCAATAGTATGTGTGTATATCTTTGGAATTGATGTTTTCAGACCCCCAAGTCTTGCTGATTGGTTTGGTCATCTTTGGGTTTTACCATTGCTCTTGATTGCAATATCCAGAGAATACTACCTTGTAAAAACTGCCTCTCCTCCCAATAAAATAATGAAAATCGGTCTACCTGCAGTACTTATTGGATATGCAATTATTCTGGCTTTTGTTTCACCATTTCTTGCCCCCGGGTCAATAACTATTCCAAGCAGATTTATCTCAATTTGGAATATTGGTTTTGCATTCGCGTGTATGATTGTTTCTATTGCAGTATTATCTGAAATCTATCAGGGACTTCTTTCCAGATCTTGGAAAATCATCATCATGGCAATCCTTTTCTTCTCGGTAAACTACGCTCTGTTCCAATTTATTTCTGCAAACAGAATAGGTACTGGCAACCTTATGGTAAGCACATTCATGATGATTTTTTCACAGATAGGTTCTTTCTTAATCATTCTGGCATCATACGTCGAAACCAAAATGGTAAAATTCAAATAGCTGATTTTTTGGCAAATATCAACTTTATGTTATCATAGTGTACACCTCGGAGGTGATCGCTATGAAGAAGTCATTTGTTGTGTTTTTCCTTGTTTTGGTGCTCCTGTTTTCAAGTTTTAGTTTTCTCTCAGCGGAGGAAGAAACTGATTACTTCAGCCTTGCTCTTTCTGCTGCAGGTCTGAGCCCTGAAGATGTCACTTGGGACATGGATAAATTGGATCGATTAAATCATGATCCATTCAGACTTAATTGGTTCAATGAGATATGGTCGAAACCACTTTTGATTCCTCAAATCACAAGACAAATGACAGATAGAATCTCAATCTGGAATTCTGGCGATATGGGCAACGAACTCAAAATCAACTACTTCTACGGGGCAAGCAAGATTTCCGGTTATGTGGCAGGCTTTTTTGACCAGTATCTACCAGCTTTTGAGTATGATGAGGAATTGCCATTCACAAATTCTCTAAAGGAAGTTTTTGAATACAACAACTGGGGTTGGACGGACAGATTTGAAGAAAAGATAACCAACTTTGAAAACTCAGTAACTCCCGAAACAGCAAAACTTCTTGCTGAATTCATTTTCTCTTCAAAACATCTTCAAGTTGAAAGGCAGAGGGTTTTTGATGGTGTCACTCTTAATGAAAACCTATTCCAAAAGCTGAATAATTTCTTTATGGAAGATGATATGGTTGAACTCTATAAAATTGCAGAAAAAGCTGACATGAAACAACTTTTCTGGGCAAACTGCAGGGTAGTTTTCTCAGTTCAGAATATCAAAAACGCGATTCTCGACGGAACATTCGACCTGACCAACATCAACGAGACTTTCCTCACACCATACGGAAGAATCACGCTAAACGGCACAAAAAGCAACGATGAATATTTGGGCGAAAACCATATGTTGATTGTCGACACAATTGGTGATGACACCTATTTCGGAAACATGGGTGCAACAAACAGCCTTTCAAACTGTATTAGTGTGATCATAGACCTTGCTGGTGACGACCACTATGAGGCTGAATCTGATTCACTTCCAAGTTTTGGTGGGGGAGTTCTTGGTGTCGGCATGGTTCTGGATTTTGAAGGTTCCGACACATATTCAAGTTTTGATAACACACAAGGCTCAGGAATCTTTGGAACAGGGATTTTGGCTGACTATGGCGGGAACGACAAATACAACGCAGTAAATCTTTCTCAGGGAGCGGGGATTTTTGGAACCGGGTTTTGCCTGGACTATTCAGGAGATGATGAATACTACTGTTATTTTGGTTCTCAGGGTTTCGGTTACACTCAGGGGTACGGACTTTTATACGATAAAAACGGTAACGACACCTACACAGCCAATGATGAAGATATTGTAAACCCTTCTGCCCAAAACTCAAATCACAACACATCGATGAGCCAGGGATGTGGTTTCGGAAGACGTGCAGATATCACAGATGGTCATTCAATGTCTGGTGGATGCGGATTGATTGTTGATGATGCTGGAGATGACCACTATTCATGTGGTGTCTTTGGTCAGGGTGTTGCCTATTGGTATGGAGTGGGTGTGCTTTCTGACAAATCAGGTGACGATGAATATGATGGTCTCTGGTATGTACAGGGAGCAACCGCTCACTATGCAATCTCACTTTTCAAAGATGAGGACGGAAATGATACCTATACTGCAAAACAGGCAACCTCAATCGGAGTTGGACATGATTTCTCGACATCGTGGCACATTGATACCGGTGGAAACGACACATACAACTGCTTCAGGATTGAAGAAAACAGCGAGGGAAAGGAAGTAAGAAAAGAAGGCGGACTCATGCTTGGCTGTGGTAACCAGAATGGAATAGGGATATTTGTCAACGTTGGCGGAGACGATACATACGATGCTAAAAGTGGCAGGATGTACGGTGGTTCTTATATTAGTGGAAACACTACACCTGACACCATCCGAAACGAGATTCTCTGTCTCGGACTTTTCCTGGATATTGGTGGTCACGATACCTATGGACTTGAAAAATGCACGGAAGATGATAGCTGGTATGAGCCATCAAAAACCAGACCAGGAATTGAAGTTGGAGTTGGAATGGATGCAAACTCAGATGAAGCTGGTGGGCTTGTAGATTTTATTTGGTAGAAAATTCAATCTGGGGAATAGAGAATATGAAAAAATTTGTAATCATTGTAACTACTTTATTGGTTGTTGTGGGCATGGTTTCTTGTGGAAAACCCAAGGCAAACAATACTCAATCAATTCCAAAATCAGGTCGCATCCTCTCAATCCCAAAACCATTTGGTAATGATTATTTCGAAGATGAATCTGGTGATCTTATGTACAAACAGAGATTGTACTCATTAAATCCTGATCAAATATTGGATTCAGAGGAAGAAGCTGTTGTTGAGCTCAACAGAACAAAAAATACAGAGAGGTTCCTTACCAAATATACTGATTACCGAGGAGAATATAAAATCAATGTTAATGCAGCTTATTATGTGTTAGGTCTGTCACCTTCAAAAAAGTATGCTGCTGTTTCAGCGATATCTAACCTTGTTTACGAAGATGAGTATAGAGATAAAATAAACAATAGAAAGATCCGTCAGACATACATATATGATTTTCAAATAATCAATCTTGAAACTCATGAAATCAAAAGCCTAGGGATAAGAAAATATATATACTATGATCAATATGAATTGAGAGAATCAGGTCCGTTATATTTTATCTTGAAGTGGGATAGAGATGACGAACTATATCTTCTTGAACAGACAAAAGATGAAGAGTTTGTGATTAATGGTTCTCAGGAAAAGTTTTATCCTGGCATGGATTCTTTTGTCCCACAGGTACCAAAAGCTAGTGCAAAGATAGTAAAACTTTCATTGAAAGATTTTTCCCTGACTGAGGTTGATGGATTCAATAAACCACCACGTGCATGGATGTGTTATTCCGACCATACAACAGGTGTAACTGGATATATTGGAATGCATGATGGACCAATTATCTCCAAAACAAATACAAACCTCAATCCTTTCCCATCGATTATCTCCAACCTTGATTGCACTAAGATGTGGAATATGGAAGACCTTGAATTTGAAGATATTGGAATAGAGCTTTTGTCAAAAAGAATTGTTGGATCAGGTTATGTTAATGAAAAGCTCTACGCTTTTATTGACGCAAGTTATAAAATCTCAGAAGGGTTTAGACCAGATGAAATTACAGAAGAAAACCCCATCATCCCAGAAGTGATAAAATCTGTTCTTTATGCCCTAGATATTGAATCAGGTGAACTTCGAAAGGTTCTAGATGTTGATGAAAACCTTGTTATTGCTGGTACATACATTGCTTCTGATTTAGGAAGAGAGGATGTAACCTTTATCTCAAGAAATGATATTTCAAAAACATACCACACAATAAAAATAGAGGATGATTTTGAGATAAAAAAACTAGATCAATGCAACTTTGATGATTATCCACTTCCACTAAGCTATCCAGAAGTAACATATAAGGAAAGGTTTGTGGCGAGATGAGGAGGGACATAACAATCTACATCAGTTGCCTTTTAATTATTATGATCGTCACTTCTTTTGTTTCATGTGGAAATCAATACACAAATGATTCAGCTAATGTTTTGGAGCAGAAAATTGAAATCCAGGAATATGGGTATGCTGGAATTGAAATCCCAATAAACGTAATTTTTGAAAAAGAAATAAGCTCGGTGGATTTTGGTTTTAAAACAATCAAATCCCAAGCCTAGTTGAACCAAGTGGAAGTGAGTGGTCAGATGTTTTGAGGGTTCCTGAGGATATTGAATTTGGTGAATATCAGATAGCAGTAACAGGTGTACCAAAAGATGGCAGTGGAGCGATGACCATCTATGCACCACTGACAATCAAGGAAAGACCTAAGATAAAAGTTGAGTATGATAATTCTTTGTTTGATGAATCACAAAAGATGACTGTTACCTCTGAATCACCACTTGAAATCGTAAGGGTTACAGACCAAGAGGGAACACTGATTGAGTTTGATTCAAAAGAAACTGGCACAACCTTTACAGGTTATGTTACCTTGCTTGACCCAAGTAGTGGAACACTTACCCTTGAAGCATATGATAGGTACGGACTTGAACACAGTCAAAAGATTTATGTTTCTGACCCGGAGGAGATAAGGTGTGGATGGGTTAGAGGTGATGGGTTGTTCACATGGAACCTCGAAGGAAAAGATGAGAGACATGAAATAAAAATTACAATTCCTCCATTGGATGAAGATTTTTTAAACTCATTATTTGAGTTGCCAAATGCACAATATCAAAACAAGGAAGGTTCTAATACCCCAATAGCAGTTTCACCCAACGGTGAGTGGCTATTGTACTCGAATCGACATTCGATACTCTTTAGTGGTGGCTCTTTCAATGATGGAATAACTTTTGATCCAAGTTTGATGTTGGAAGAGGATGGAAGTCTCATAAAAAGTATCAGGGTTACCAACTTCGTTATATACAACATTAATACCGGTGTTAATCATGTCTTAGGAACAAGATACAGAAAATACATTGTAACAGATAACAAACAGTCCCCAACAGAATTTACTCATGTTATGAGAGAGAGTGGGAAATGGTACTATCTTTTGAAATGGGAGAATAGCAACGAAGCATATCTGCTTGAACAAACAAAAGAAGATAAGATTTTCAAGGCAAGTCAAAGCGACTTGTACCCAAGTATGGAGTCCAATTTTTATGAATCACCATACGCTAGTGCGAAGATTGTCAAGCTATCGCTTAATGATATGTCAATCGAAGAAACAGATTACATTCCTAAAAGAGAATGGGTTAGTTTTACAGACCATACAACAGGAGTAATTGGATATACTTCTCCGAAAGATGTGCAACCATGGGGTTTAAATACATACAAAGAGCTACCTATGCTTTCGCCAGATACTAGGCAAACAACTTTGGTTTCTACTCTTGATGGGAAAACTGTACATCAATTATCAGATTTAGATATCCCACTATTCGAAAATAGAAGAATTGAGGAATATGGCATTAGAAACACTGGTTACATCAATGATAAGCTTTATGTTATTCTTTCCATTAGATATAGAAGAACAAATATTGAAACTGATGAAACCGGAAACTTTGAAATTGAATTTGCAGATGAAATATATGCCCTTGAAATGGAAACTGGCAAGTTAACCAAGATTGTTAGCTATGATGAAATGTGTTATATGGATAATTCAGTCAATTCATCAAACATTGACAATAAAATTTATCTTTGTGTAAGAAGTAGTGTTATTACAGGTGAACCACAACCGAGATATACAGCCTATATTGGAGAAGACTTAAAACTTCACATTCTCCATGAAATAGGCCAGGACCCCTACATCAGATACTTCAGAAAAGGAGCATGGAATAATGACTAATAGAAAAGACTATAAGATTGCTTCAATATTGTTTGTTTTATTGTTTGTTTTTTCAGTGTCATGCTTTAACACATCCGCGGACTCTGAAAGGATGGATGAAATACTTTACAGAGAAAATATTACTTACCCAGGCATCTTCCCATCAGGCCAAACTACGTTGAGCTCAAAAACACAATACTTCTGATCAGGGTCACACCCTTTACATTTTAGCTCTTTACAACTTGCTTGAGCACCAGCAAAGTCAAACGCCGGAAGTGAGGCGAAGATTCCAGCCATGTAGTCACAGCAAGGATCTGAAAAGCCTTCTATTTTGTAGCAAGAAGGTGAATCATAAAGATGGATGATCGCCTGAGTTTCTGTTGCAGACGCAATTGTGGCCTTCGCTCCCGCCATAAGGTCGCAGAATATTTCAATATTACCAAGCAGCTCTGACCATGTCTTTGCTCGTTTTGTGTTGTACTCTTTTTCGGTTGCCTCGGAGATTTCTCTTCCAGCTTGTCTGCCGACATAGTAGAGAATTGATTTTGCCTTGCTTGCACCAAACATCTCCCAGATGCCTTTTGTTATAAGCCCCAGACCTCTCGATGATGCTCTTTTTTCCTGTCTGAAGAAGAAATACCTCACGAAAGGCATTGCTAGGCGTTCAGGAGTACTGTGTTTTATTTGAATTTTTTTTGAGTTCTCATTACTCATTATTTTATATCACCATTTCCAATATTTTCAGCTGGATAAGGAATCCTGCAAGAGAAAGCACCCTTTCTTCAGGCTCCCTTGTCTCTTTTGCAATTTTTTCAATCGATCTCTTCCCATCAAAACACATCGCAATCTCAATACCCATTTCACCAAACTGTTTGATGATTCTCCTTTGAGGTTGTGAATCAGTATCAATAATTTCGAAAAATGATTTACTTCTTGAGAGCACAGAGTTTCTATCGATATTGAATTTCTCTTTTCTTGTCAGTTGATGAAAATCAATTCTACCGACAAGCTTCGCCGACTGCTCTAAAACACCTTTTGTAGACAATCTTTCTGTTCGTCCATTCTTCTCTAAAACAAGATATCCACCCGTATTGACTCCATCAGAATAAGCCGACCAGAGAGTACCGCCTGTAAACTGAACACTGATGTAACCACTGAGTCCTTCTTCGGCAATCACATCTGAAAACCGCCAGAGAGAAAAATATCTCGTGTCTAGATTTCGGTATTTCGGAAAAACGATCATCAAATCACTATAGAATTTTGAAAGCTCATTTGTTAATTTGCTTGTTGTGATTTTTGACGGATTATTCTTTATGTATTCAGAAATTTTGGAAATAGACAAATCCCCAAGATGCAACATCTCCTCAGTAAATTCGAATCCATAAACTATCTCTTTACCTTTTGCAATGAATGCATTTGCCGACTTAAAGGTATGAACCTCAATAAGTCGATCGTAATTTTCTTCCTCATCCAACAATTCAACCATCGAAACCGAATTGACCGGAAGCATATTAAAAATTATCTCACCCTTTGGTAAATAAAGCATTTCTAGTGATAGTATTTCTTTTGTCTAAAATAGTCAAGCTGAAGGTTCGTTGACATAGTACAGGTTGCTCAATATAATTTCGACTGTTCCAAGGAGGAATAATGATTACAGCAAACGATTTAAGATCAGGCAGAACTTTTGAAATGGACGGAGAGCTTTGGGTATGTGTTGAATATCATCATGTCAAACCAGGCAAAGGCACAGCTCACGTCAGACTGAAAATCAGAAATGTAGACAATGGCTCAACAATTGAGCGAACATTCAGACCAGAAGAGAAGTTCAAACCTGCATTCCTTGACCACAGAAAGATGCAGTATCTCTATTCACAGGGTGATGAGTATATTTTCATGGACACTGACAACTATGAGCAGATTTCACTCATGAGAGACGAACTTGGCTCATCTGCAGACTTCCTCAAAGAGAATGAAATGATTGAGGTTTCTTTCTACAAGGGAAGACAGGTCGGAATTGAATTACCAAATTTTGTCATTCTCAAGGTTCAGGAAACCGAGCCCGGTTTCAAAGGTGACAGGGCACAATCTGGTACAAAACCAGCCACCCTTGAAACAGGATACAAATGCCAGGTTCCACTCTTCATCGAAGAGGGTGAAGAAATAAAAGTGGACACAAGAACTGGTCTATATCTTGAACGTGCAAACAAGTAATAAAGAGGTTTTAATTAATGAATAGGAGAGCTGGAAGAGAGCTGGCTCTCCAAATGCTTTTTGCCGGATCATTTTGGAAGGATGAGATCCATCACGCGGGCAAAAATGTTCTGACAACTTCGTCGGTTGACCCTGAGGTGGCGGATTTTGCTAAGTCTTTGTTTGATGGCACGATCGAGAATCTAGTTGCGATAGATGATATAATCTCGAAGAAACTCGACAACTGGAAACTTGGCAGACTTCACCTGGTCGATAGAGCCATTATAAGGCTTGCTGTTTTCGAACTCTTGTACCCAAAAGAAACTCCGGCGTCTGTTATCATAGACCAAGCAGTAAGGCTAGGAAAAAAGTTTGGCGGTGATGAATCTGGAAGATTCATCAATGGGATTCTCGGCGGAATATATAGAGAATTCATCAAAAAAGATGAGACAGAAAATAATAGTTAAGGGGCTTGTTCAAGGAGTAGGGTACAGATATTTCACCAACAAAACCGCAAATCTTCTTAATATTTCAGGTTTTGTAAGAAATCTGCCAAATGGTGACGTTGAGATTGAAGCCCAGTCTGGTGAAGCATCTTTAAATCAGTTGGTTAAACAATTATGGACAGGTCCATATAACTCCCATGTGAGAGATGTTGAAATCACAAATATTCCAGAAAAAAAGGCCGACTCTGGATTTAGGGTGACCTATTAATCCAGAGGGCAAACTCTGGACAAGAATCAACACATGCAAAACATTTTACACACATCGAGTGACTCACTTTTGGTTTTCCATTGCCCATTATTATTGAGCCATTTGGACAAGCGTAGATACACTCACCGCATCCATTGCAGTTATCTTGAACTCTGATTTTAAAACGTGTAATCATTGAGACAGGGAAAAAGATATGATTCTTATCGGAAACAAGGTGGTCTATTTTTGCAATTTCGGGCTTATTTTCGTGCCATAAGTCATTATCCAACATTCCATCTCCAAAACCCAAAGAACTCGCAATCCTGATGCTCTTAATGGATAGTTTTGGCCATTTGATAATGGTGGACACCATTGAATCACCTGCGACAGAATCGGTTGTTACCAAAATAGAGTTATTTTTTCGAGGTTCAGTTTCACCATTTCCAGACCAGCTGAACAGATTTGAAAAATCATATACCGAAAAAAGTATTTTTTTATATACAAGGGAGAATAACTCAACCAATGCTTCATGGTGTTTTCCTGATTTTGCCTCAAGCAAGATTCTTGATCTTGTCTCGGTAGGAATCACAGACATAAAAGAACTCATGCACCCATTTAGATGAAACACATTGGATGGGTAAGGGCAAAAAATCGGAATTATGGCTTTACTTTCGGAGATTTCGGAATTTATATAAAGGTTTTGAAGAATGGGAATCCTTAGGTTATCTTGTTTTCCATACTTGTGAACATTCAGCTCTCCGATGCCGTCAGTTTTAAGATACCTGGTCTTTGTAAAATCTTGAAGCTCAACACCAACAGTGTCAATTCTCTTAATCCAGTCATTCATCTTCAATCCATCATATGAAACAATCACATTTATGGATTTTGATTTGAAGTAATTAATGATCTCGTTTACAACCTCAACCCTGGGTGGAAACTGTGAGAATCTCCATATCGAAGGGATAAAAATTCTAACTTCAGATAAATTAGAAAACTCCCCAGATAAAGAATCCAGGGAGTTTTGAATCTCGTCTATTCGATTTGAAAAAAAAGCGTTGTACACTTATCTCTTGCGGTACTGTCTGTCTGCTCTTGCACCTCTAAGACCAGCTTTGCATCTCTCTTTTTTTCTAGCATCGCGAGTCATCAATCCATGTGCCTTAAGTTTTGGTTTAAGGTCTGCATCAGCAACGACCAATGCTCTTGCGATTCCATGTCTGATTGCTCCAGCCTGTGCGGACTTTCCTGAACCAAAAACTTTGACCTTGATGTCATATTTTCTGAGCTGATCAACAACGGCAAGTGGCTCAAAAATTGGCCTATGATATGTGGCGTTTGGGTAATAATCGTTCAAGCTCTTATTGTTGATGACGATATTTCCTTCACCATGTGTCAAAATGACCTGAGCTACAGCTGTTTTTCTTCTTCCAGTTGCTCTATACATTCAGTAACTCCTTAAAATGCCAACTTCTGAGGCTGCTGTGCGGAATGCGGATGATTTTCACCGGCATAGACCTTGAGTTTGGTATACATTTTTCTTCCAAGTCTAGTCTTTGGTAACATACCCCATACTGCTCTTTCGATTATACGTTCTGGATGTCTCAAAACCATTCTTCTGAATGGGACTTCCTTGAGTCCACCAATATAACCGGAGTATGAATAATACTTCTTATCTGTTCTTTTATTTCCGGTCACAACTGACTTCTCAGCATTGATGACTACAACGTAATCTCCACCATCAATATGTGGTGACCAAATTGGTTTTCCTTTTCCTGTAAGAAGTCTTGCCACTTTTGCAGCGATCCTTCCAACTGGCGCTTCAGAAGCGTCAACCAAGTACCATTTTCTGTCTTTTTCTTCTATCTTCGGGAATACTGTATCCATGGTATCCTCCTAACCGAAGAATGAATTGTATACCCTATAACCAATAAGTCAACTACGGATATTTTCCTTTTCTTCACTTGTATGAATAAAAAAGAATGTTAGATTACATGTTCGTTATTAATCAGGAGGTCGAAGATAAGATGTCAAGAAAGTGCGATATTTGTGGCAAAGGTCCAATTACAGGTCACACAATCAGTCATTCACACGTAAGGTCAAAGAGACGTTGGTTGCCTAACCTTCACACCGTAAGAGCAAAAGTTGGAAGCACTGTCAAGAGAGTAAGAGTTTGTGCAAAGTGCCTCAAGGCTGGTAAAGTAGAAGTAGCTTGATTTTATATAGCTTTTTGCAACCGTAAAACCCCGCTGATTGCGGGGTTTTTTTATTGCTTAATCGATGTATCAATACAACATCGAAATGTTTCTCGAAACCAAAACAGCACTTTTTTCAATGTTTTCTGTTTTTTGGAAATATCCTGTCGCATAACCAGAGAGTGAATCGACATAATCAATCATCTTTTCACCGTACAAAAGTGCTTCAAACATAGAAAGTTCAACATTTAACGCAACTTGAGGATCCTGTCTGTCGAAAAAATTAGAATCAGAAACCATACTCCCTGTTAAAAGATTGTGTTGAAGTGCCAAAAGATAAAATCCCCAAACTTCCTTCTCATACTCGTCAATCCCAAACACGTTGCCATCTTCCGTCAATCCACCTACTTCTAACTTCTCGTATTCAACTTCAAGACTTTTTATCTCGTCCATTATTGAATCTAATTCATCCTTAAGTGTTCGAGGGATCGATGCCTTGTGAAGCATTTTCGACAACACCTCACATTCATAATCAAGCATTTCCCATCCAAGAACGACATTATCAAGCTCAGAGGGCTTCAGTTTGATGCCCCATCTCCCTGAACTTTTTAACAAGTTCTCGTTATCCCTTATAGAAAGCTCTTTACTCAAAGAAAAGTTTAGATTAATTCTGCTGAAAAATCTTTTGATTTTAAGCGCTGTCCTTGAAAAAAAAGAAGGTGTCCTGTCAATCCAAAGACCTTCACCCCAGTTTGCAATTGATACAACCAAAGAAATGCAGTCATCTTTACTTATCAACTCATCAATATGTTGCAGTTGAAAGCTTGGCGGAAGTATGTTTAACCTATCAAATTTCTGGAATAGCTCAAGTTTCTCAGGTTCAACCAATTCATCAAATTCTTCAAGCTCAAAGGCAAAAACACCTGGAAGCAAAACAAGAACCAACAAAAAGCAAATGATAAAGAATAATAAGCGCCTCATCGATCAAAATCCAACTTGGAACTCATAAAAAATAATACCAAACCCCACAAGTCTTAGAAGGTGTGTAAAAACAGAAAGCAGATTGTTGTTAGAAACAAACATCACCAAAAACATTGATAGAGAGAGGATAAGAAATGCAACAGACATCATTATCCTAAAATTCTGTCTTTCTCTAACCCAATACAAAAAGTAGTTCAATGAAATCGCTACAAAGATTATTCCAGCCAACATTAGAACCCAAACGCCAGATGTAGCATACTCCGGCAATCCTGAAATTATCCCGGGAATAAAACCAATGCCTAGGGTAACAAACATAAGCAGGATAATTGGTATGAAATATAGCGATATTTTATTTTTTGCTAAAAAGACTGAAACAAAGCTACCTATTGCGAAAAATAAATATCCTCCGGACAAAAACCATGGGATATATCTATATGTGTGATCAGAAAAGACTGAAAAGGAGTTTATGGATATAGAGAGCACAACAGTCACAAAGACGACAACTGTTAAAGAAAAACTTGAAACAGCAAAAGTTAACGCTGTTACGTCCTCACCTTTTCTGTAATGGTGAATCAAAAAAATAGATACTCCCAGCAAAAGCAATGCGATCAGCACCTCAAACGCAAGCTTTAGAATTTCAATATAATTGCTCATTGTCCAAATTATAGATAAATAACGTACTTAGTCTAGTTGTTATCTTTTATTCTGGGAACAGATCACTCATTTAGACTGTCTCGCCTGTATTATTTATGTCTACGAGCATAATCCTTGATGAGCCTTTTAAAGACTACTCATATAAAAATAAAAATCATGTTTCGGTGAGTTTGAATACTGCTTATGTATAGTCAACCGAGACCAGGTAAAGACCTTGAGGTGGAGCTTTTTGGCCTGCTGATGGACGCATATTGCCCATAAAAATTGATTCTAGAGTTTCGGGGTCTTCCCTGCCCAAAGCACACTCGACAGAATATCCAACCATCCTTCTTACCATATTGTGAAGAAACCTGTCACCACGCAATATTAATGCCACAAAACTACCCTTCTCCAAAACATCGGTTTCCAGTATATGACAGTTGGGGTCTTTTTCGTTACCCTCTTTTGTGGTTTTGCCAAAACAGGCAAAGTTATGTTTCCCAAGAAATCTCGAAAAAGTATCAGCTAAAACCTTGGTGTTAAAATGCTGATGTGGAATAATCCACGAACCCCTTTTGACAAATGGTGAGTCGGACTTACCTTTATGGATTAAGTACGAATAGACCTTTGTTCGCTGTGCAAATCTTGCAATAAATCCCCATGGAGCCTTTTCGAGCGACTTAAGTGTAATCGTTGATGGCAAATAATTAGAGACCATCCCAAACATTCCTGCGGGATGAATGTCTTGATCTATCGAAAACGAAATAACTTGTCCCAGAGCATGGACCCCTCTGTCAGTTCGTGATGAACCATAAACAGTGGTTTTTATTCCAAGTGACTCCCAAATAGCGTCTTCTACTGCAACCTGGATAGATGGAAGACCATACTGCCTTTGAAATCCATAATAATCCGTCCCATCATAGGCAATTACGGCTTTGTAATTAAATTCTCGCATACAAATACAGTGCTACCAACATCACAAGCAAAACAAACAAAACCACCCAATCATACCACTTAATTGTAACCACATGCAATCTGCCACGTTTAGCCCCGGTTACAAAACATCTTGATTCCATAGCTTGGGCAAGCTCTTCGGCTCTTCTAAATGATGAAACGAAAAGCGGTATTATTACCGGAATAAAGGCCTTTGCTCTGGCGATTAAGCCACCAGTGCCGAAATCAGCCCCTCTTGAGCTTTGGGCTTTAACGATCTTATCTGCTTCAGATAAAAGTGTTGGGATAAATCTCAATGCAATACTCATCATCAAGGCAACCTCAGAAACTGGAAATCCAACAAGCCTCAAAGGAGACATGAATGACTCCATTGCAAAAGTAAGCTCAAGTGGAGACGTTGAAAAAGTCAAAACCACTGAAACAGAAACAAGGGTGACAAGCCTTATAACTATTCTTGCTGCATACAAAAGACCCTGCTTTGATACGACGATCCCCCACAATTCAAAAGCTGGATCACCTTTTGTAACAAAAACCTGTATGATGACTGTGATAAGAATTAAAAAAAGGATTGGTCTTAGCCCTCTGACAAGATGCATAAACGGTACTTTGGCAAGAAAAGCAAAAATCATAACCAAAACAAAAAGGAAACCAAGTACATCCAACCCGCCAACCATAAAAATGAAAATCAAGAAAAACATTGCGATGGTCAATTTTATCCTTGAATCCATATTATGGATAAAGGTTTTCATAGGGATATACTGCCCAACGACAACGAGATTTGCGAGAGCCATTATTTCTTCAGCTCCTCTACAATTTTTCTTGCAAGATTAGGGGCATCCCAGGTTCTTCTAGGGATATCAAACTCTTTTTTTCGAAGAAGTTCAGCAATCACTGAAAGCATTGGTACATCCAATCCAGCCGACCTGAGCATTGCTGGCTGAGAAAACGCTTCACCTGTATCTCCCGAATATATAATTTTGGACTGATTCATAACGATTACATTATCAGCAACACCTGAAACCTCATCCATGTCGTGAGATACCATTACAAGTGTTTTACCATCTTTTTTGTATGAAAGAATAAGGTTTAAAAGGTTTGTTCTGGCGACCGGATCAAGTCCTGCAGTCGGTTCATCAAGAACAAGAACTTCTGGTCGTAAGGCTAGAATTCCTGCAATGGCTATTTTTCGTTTTTCACCACCAGATAAATTGAATGGTGATCTATCCTTATAGTCATCGTAACTTATCCCGAGAAGCGAGATTGATTCTTTAACACGCTCTTTTATTTCGTCAGCGTTAAGACCCATTTTTGATGGTCCAAATGCGATATCCTTCTCAACAGTTTCTCCAAAAAGTTGTGATTCTGGATACTGAAAGACCATGCCAATCTTCTGTCTCAGGATTTTCTTATCATATTTTTTTTCATTAACATCTTCACCATCGACTAGTACGGTTCCAGATGTTGGGGAAAGCAAAGCATTAAAATGCTGAATTAAAGTACTTTTACCAGACCCAGTTGATCCAATAATCCCAGTTATCTTCCCTGATTCAATTGCAACTGAAACATCATCGAGGGCAGTATACTCAAAGGGCATGCCAATATCATAAACATGAGTGAGGTTCTTCACCTCAATTTGCATATTTCCTCCACAATCTCAGCTGGGTTTTTCGGCGTTTTGATATTGTAACCGATATCTCTAAGCTCTTTTGTTAATTCAAGAATCTGAGGTGGTTCAAGCCCAGCTCTCTGAAGTAGTTCTTTGTTTGAAAAGAGATCAGATGATTTTCCATCAAAGATAATATTTCCTTTTTCAAGAGCTATAACCCTATTACCTAAAAGAACTTCTTCCATTTTGTGAGTAATCATAATAATGCCGATACCCATTCGGTTTAGTTCAACAATTTTCTTTAAAACGAGTCTTCTTCCACGAGGATCAAGCAAGGAGGTTGCCTCATCGAGAATAATCAATTTGGGTCTTAGGGCAAGAACTCCAGCAATTGCAATGAGCTGTTTCTGACCTCCAGAAAGATTCGCAACAAGCTTCTTCCTTCTGTCAAGCATGCTAACCGTTTCTAGAGCCGATGTCACCCTCTCCTGAATATCGCTCGATTCAAGATTTAGATTTTCAGGACCAAAGGCAACATCATCCTCAACAACAGATGTAACAGTTTGATTGTCAGGGTTTTGAAAAACCAACCCAACTTCTTTTCTTATTGAGATATGGTTTTTTGAATCAGAAGTCGAAAGACCAGACACAAGAACATCTCCATCATCTGGAATCAACAAACCGTTTATCATCTTTACGAGAGTTGACTTACCCGAAGAATTGTGCCCAACAAGAACAAGAAACTCTCCTTGCCCATATTCAAAAGAGCACCCAGATAATGCAGGTGCTCTTCCTTCTTCGTTATTTTTATAACTGAAGCTTACCTTATCAAAAACGAGTGAAAAGGCGTTTTCAGCTTTTTCTTCCTCAGGCATAGTCAAGTTTGACCAAAACTAAAGGAGCGCCATCTCCTCTGCGTGGGCCAAGTTTAAACTGTCTTGTAAACCCACCAGTTTTATTCTGGTCAAATTTATTCTTTGCATCGTCGAGGCATCTTTTTGCAGCTTCTCTTGTTGTAAAAAATGAATAAACCTTTCTGACTGAGGAAAGGTCATCATTCTTTGCAACCACAAAAATTCTGTCAACTTTTCTTCTGAGCTCTTTTGATCTTGCCTCTGTTGTTTCAATTTTTCCAGACATAACAAGGTTTGTGGCAAGGTTTCTGAGCATCATTTTTCTGTATGAACTCCATACACCGAGTTTTCTGTGTGTTTTCTGGTGTCTCATAATTTACTCCTTGAGTTCAAGACCCCACTCCTGGAGTCTTTTTTCTATCGATTTTATTGTCTTACCAGAGAATTTGAGTTTTCCTTTGAGGGCAGCTTTTCCCAAATCAATCATCTGACCAACATTACCAACACCCTTCTGCTCAAGTGCTTTCTGTGACGTGCTTGGGATTGGAACATCGTTTGCAATGAAAACATCGATTGACATATCTCTGATTGTTTTTTCCTGGTCGGCCTGATCCATCGCTTCAAAGCTCTTATCAGTAGAAAGAGAAAGACCAAGTTTAGAAAGTTTCTTTTCGATCTCAGTAATGATTTTCTCTTTGAAACCCTCCATGTTATGAATCTCATCCCTTGTTCTACTAACAAGCTGAACAAGCGTTGTTACACCATTATCTTCAAGGAAACCTTCTGTGCTTTTTGCGATAGATAAATCTTCAAGCTGATACTTAAGAGCTTCTTCTGGAACGTCAGCTGGTGTATCTGGTGAAATCTCTTTAGATTCTGACTGATCAACCTCAATATCACCGACCTCTGCGATTACCTCATCTACGTCAACTACATCCGTATCGTGACTCTCATCCACCTCATCAGCATTACTGAATGAATCCATGTCCTCACCGAAGAGCGGGAATGTATACTGTGAAATAAGTTCGTAATCAGGAGCAGATGTAAGAGCTTTCATGAGTGAAGAGAGTGCTTTTGTGCTGATACCTCTGATTGCCTTAATCTCATCCTGCTCACGCATAAGTAGATCTCTGAGAGATTTAATACCTTCATAAACCAGAAGATGGTGAGTTTTTGCTGAAATCCCAGGAACCGCAGCATCAAGAGGCTGGTTGAGCTTCTCATCAAGAATCTCCTCAATACCTTCCTCTTCTCTCTTAAGAAGTTCTGGTTGTGCAATAACAGTGTAGTATTCAGAAAGGATCTGAAGACCCTGAAGCAGTGCTTCTCTTGGTGCAATTGCACCGTTACAGAGAATATCAATGCTGAGTCTCTCAAAATCAAGATACTGCTCAATCAATGTCTGTTCAACAGAGAATCTGACATTCTTTACTGGTGTAAACATCGCATCAAGCCAGATGGTTCCAACAGGATAACCGTCCATTTTGTTTTTAACGATTGGGACATATCCGCGTTTTTTGGAAACCATGATGTCCATTCTGAGGGTTGAGTTTGGAGATGATAATTCGGCAATGTGTAGTTCTGGATTAACAATTGTTGTATCTACATCTGGAATGATGTCTGCAGCTGTTACCATCTTTTCACCGGATGCATCAAGAGTGAGAGTTCTAATCTCATCTGTATCCATGGCAACAACAAGCTTTTTCAAATTCAAAACGATTTGTACGACATCTTCTACAACACCGTCGATCACGGAGAATTCATGGGGAACCCCATCTATTCTCAGGGCTATTGGGGCAGCACCTTTGATGGAGGAAAGAAGTACTCTCCTCAAACTGTTGCCAATCAATACACCATACCCCGGATGAAGAGGTTCTAGAGTATATCTACCAAGAAAGGCATCCTCTTCGATGGTCTTGAGTTCAAGACTTGCAAGTGGAAACACTTTATATCCCCTTATCTCTTACCTTGAATAATATTCAACAACGAGCTGAATATTTGCGGTTGAGTCAATGTCTGATACGGTTGGAATTCTAAGAATCTCAATTTTATAATTCTTGTCATCAAAAGACATCCATGATGGTGGAGTAACAGGTGACTTGATTGCTTCGTCGATGAGGTTAATTTTTCTTGCTTTCTGTTTTACCTCAATGGTGTCGCCTGGTTTGACAATGTAGGATGGAACATCAAGTCTTTTACCATTTACTCTAATATGTGAATGATTGATGATCTGTCTTGCTGATGTTCTGCTTGGAGCAAGTGATGCTCTATAAATAACATTATCAAGTCTTCTCTCAAGAATCTCAAGAAGTTTGTCACCGGTTGGAATTTCTCTCTGTGCTTTTGCAACAGCAAAGTAATTCTTGAACTGGTTTTCCATCATTCCATACATTCTTCTAACCTTCTGTTTTTCGCGAAGATGAAGTGCATAATCTGACATCTTTTCACGAGGTCTCTTTTTTGGTCCATGCATTCCTGGAATATGGTAATTGCCTTCAAGCGGACATTTTGCTCCATAGCATCTTGCCCCTTTGAGGTAGAGCTTGTCTTTTTCTCTTCTGCAGAGTCTGCAAACTGGTCCTGTATATCTTCCCATCTCTATACTCTCCTGATTTTTGGTGGTCGGCATCCATTATGTGGGATTGGAGTGATATCTTTGATTGAAGTAATTGTGATTCCTGAGGCACCAACCGAACGGATTGCAGTTTCTCTACCTGATCCTGGGCCTTTGACAAACAATCTCGCTTCTTTCATACCCATATCAAGTGCTTTTTTGCATGCATTCTGCGCGACAACCTGGGCTGCGAAACCGGTTCCTTTTCTTGTTCCTTTGAAACCACTTTCTCCACCAGATGACCAAGCAACAACGTTGCCATCTTTGTCTGTGACTGAAACAATGCAATTATTAAAACTGCAATGAATATAGATTCTACCTTCAGAGACTAGCTTCTTCGCTCTTTTTTTCTTAGCCATCTCTCACCCCTTACTTCTTTCTCGAAACGCCGACTGAATGAGATCTGCCCTTACGAGTTCTTGCATTTGTACGAGTTCTCTGTCCTCTGACAGGGAGACCACGCTTATGTCTAAGTCCTCTGTAGGTACCGATTTCAATCAATCTCTTGATATTCTGAGTAACTTCTTTTCTAAGATCACCTTCAACCTTATAGTCACTTGCTAATATCTCATTGATTTTCTCAAGCTCTTCTTTGGATAAATCCTTCATCCTCTTGAGTGGGTCAATACCGGCTTTCTCTACTACTTCATGAGCATTGACTGGACCAATACCATAAATGTATCTAAGAGAAATATCTACTCTTTTGTTAGCTGGAATGTCTACACCTGAAATTCGTGGCATTTACATACTCCTATTTCTGTCTCTGTTTGTGTTTTGGGTTTTCACAAATCACCATTACTCTACCTTTACGGCGAATAACCTTGCATTTTTCACAAATTGGTTTCACTGACACTCTAACCTTCATCTGTGCCTCCTCCAGTTCTTTACAGTCTGTATGTGATCCTAGCACGGGAGAGATCGTATGGACTGAGTTCAATTCGTACTCTATCCCCTGGCAATATTCGGATAAAATATTTTCTCATCCTACCCGAAACATGAGCAAGAATAATCTTGCCATTCGCTAACTTAACCTTAAACATTGCCGAGGGTAAAGTCTCAACTATTACTGCCTCAGTCTCAATCACTTCTCGTGAATCTGTCACATAACCTCCATTGATTTTTGTTTATTCGTCAATATCACAGGTTCTTTATCTGTCACAAGCACAGTATGCTCAAAATGAGCAGATAACGAGCCATCTACCATATTTGCAGTCCAGCCATCCGCAAGCACTTCAACCTGCCAGTCACCCGCAGAAACCATCGGCTCGATTGCAATCGTCATACCCTTTTTTAATGGATATCCGAGACCAGGTTTGATACCAAAATTTGGGATCTGTGGATCTTCATGGATATGTCTTCCAACTCCATGACCAACAAAATCCTTGATAACAGAAAAACCGTTTTTCTCAACATGTGTTTGGATAGCGGTGGAAATATCTCCAACACACTTTCCAACAACAGCGTTTGAAATACCAAGATTTAAAGCTTCCCTTGTCACATTCATAAGCTTCTTTTGGAGTTTATTTGGGGCACCACCAACCACAAAAGTAATTGCGGTATCCACAAAAACACCATCTCTATCAAGAAGCATATCGATGCTCACCATATCGCCCTTTTTGAGTTTTCTGTCATCTGGGATTCCATGAATAACAGTCTCATTCAGAGAAATACATAAGTGTCCAGGGAAATCATAATATCCAAAACTGGATAAATTTGCTCCAATCTTATCGGCTTCAATGACAGCAAGCTCATCAATCTGTCTCGTTGTCATTCCTGGTTTTGAACTTTTTTTCAAGCTGCTTAAGATGTTAAAAGCCTCAGAGCCTAACACCCTCATTTTTTTGGTCTCTTCAGGTGTTTTAATGAAAATCATTTAACACAAAGACCATCAATTATCGATTTTTCGACTTCATCAATTGTTGCACTCGCATCAATTCTCAGAAGTATTCCTTTTTTTTCATAGTAGTCGATAAGAGGTTCAGTCAGATCAAGATAAGTCTTGAATCTATGCTTGATAGTTTCAACCTGATCATCCGCTCTTTTGACAAGTTGTGTACCACACTCAGGACATACTGTCACACCACTTGAGGGAGAGTATCCACAGCTCGGACAGGTCATCCTTGCCATATTCCTCTCAAGTGAAACATCAAGTGATACGTCCAAATAGATCGCTCTGTCAATCGACACACCATTTTCATCTAACTTCTCTTCAAGTTTTTCTGCCTGGATTTTTGTTCTTGGATAACCATCTAAAACATAACCATTTAAACCCTTAAGATGATCCAAAACAATTCTGTTTACGATCTCATCGGGAACAAGATTACCGGAATCCATAAACTCCTTAATCTTGCTACCATCAGGTGAACCACTCTCGTAGACATTTCTTAAGAGTGTTGATGCAACAACATTCTCAATACCAAATCTAGAAGCCAGCTTAAGTGCTGCGGTTCCTTTTCCTGATCCGGGTGCTCCAAGCAGAATTAGCCTCATTTTCCTAAGAATCCCTCGTAGTTTCTCATGGTGAGATATGATTCAATCTGGTTTACGGTTTCAAGTGAAACACCGATTGCAATGAGAATTCCTGTTCCACCAATAAACATACTGGCAAACTGTGGAACGCCTGCAAGCAGAAGGTTTGGTAATACGGCAAGCAAACCAAGGAAGATTGAAGCTGGAAGTGTTACCTTCGATAAAACTCCCTGGAAGTATTTCTTTGTTGCCTCGCCCGGTCTTACACCAGGAACAAATCCACCCTGTTTCTGAAGATCAGACGAGAGTTTTTCTGGATCATACTGCATTGCGGTATAGAAATATGTGAAGAATACAACAAGCAGGAAGAATAAGATATTGTAAAGTGGCTTACTTGTCTGAGTGAGGTTGGCAACAACAACCGTATTCCACCAAGCAGTCTGATCAATAAAGCTTCCGATAATCTGTGGGAATGTGATTACAGCAGATGCGAAAATAATTGGCAGAACACCGGCCTGAATGAGCCTAAGTGGGATATATGTGGTTTGACCACCATACATCTTCCTTCCGACAATTCTTTTCGCGTGTTGCACAGGAACTCTTCGCTCCGCTTCATATGCCCAGATAATTGTTCCAATAAAGGCAATAAATATCGCAATATAGATTCCAAAACCGAACCATGATGCTGCATTACCCTTGATTCCTTCAATAACAACCTGGAATCCTGGGACAACTCTTGCAATAATTCCGGCGAAGATGATAAGAGAGACACCGTTTCCGATTCCCTTTTCGGTCATCAATTCACCAAGCCAAACAAGCAAGAATGAGCCGGCAATCAGAACAAATGTGACAAAAATCTTCAGCCAAATCGAATCTGGATTTGCATATAGATCAATACCTGAAAATGCTGCATTTGCCTTAAGGATGTTTGGGTAGAGGAAGAAAGCAAATGATGCTGACTGAAGTGATGCAAGACCAACAGTGACCCACTTGGTAATCTGTGCCATCTTTCTTCTGCCTTCCATGCCCTCTTCTTGAACCATTCGCTCAAGAGCAGGAATGACCGACTGAAGAAGATTGAGAATAATTGATGCGTTAATGTACGGGATAACTCCAAGTGAGAAAACCGAAATCTTAAGGAGTCCACCACCAGAGAACATATCCATCAAACCCATAAAACCTGCCTGCTGTTTCATAGCATACAATGCAAGCCTGTTGATTCCAGGGATTGTGATATGGTTACCCAACCTAAACAGGATAAATAACCCGAGTGTTACAAAGACCCTGTTTCTTAGTTCAGGAATATTCCAGGCATTTCTAATGGTTTTGAACATCTTTACTCTCCTTGTTCAGAAGTAGCTTCTGGTTCATCTTTTTGTGCTTCTGCTTTGACAGGTTTAGCTTTTTTTGGCTGAGCATATTTGCCATCTTTACCAAATCTTGCTGGTCTGTCCTCTTTTGAAGTATCGATCTCAATTGAACCGCCAGCTTTTTTGATTGCCTCAATGGCACTCTTTGTTGCTTTTGCTTTTTTGAAGTTAAGTGCAACAGTAATCTCTGAGCCACCAAGAATCTTGTAAGCCTGATCGGTTTTTCTGGCAAGACCAAAATCTCTAAGGGTCTGTAAGTCGACTTCGGTTCCTGTTGGGATGACATTAAGATCAGCAAGTTTTACTTCAGCGACTTTGATAGGATTGATGAGCTTGTTTCTCCATCCCCTGATCTTTGGGAGACGCATGTAACTTCTTGTTGCTCCACCCTCATAACCGCTTCCGTAACCCTTACCACGGCCTGAACGTGCTTTTGCTCCTTTGTGTCCGTAACCTGAGCATTTGCCTTTTCCGCAGCCTGGACCTCTGCCAATCTGTCTCTTGCCTTTTCTTGAGCCTTTTGCTGGTTTAAGTGTATGTAAGTTCATATTAAACCTCTGTACCAAACATCTGGGAAACAGTAATACCCCTCTGTTTGGCATATTCTACTGGATCTTTGAGTTCTTTGATGGCCTTAAGTGTTGTTTTTGCAAGGTTCATAGCATTTGTTGAACCATGTGCTTTTGAAATAACGTCTTTAAGTCCGGCTTTCTCAAGAACCATACGTACAATACCACCTGCAATAATACCTGTTCCAGGAACAGCTGGGGCAAGATAAACTCTTACTCCACCAATTCTTGATGTAATATCATGTGGAATTGTTGTTCCTCTTTTTGGAACCTTGATCATGTCTCTTTTTGCACGTGTTACAGCTTTTCTGATTGCAGCAGGAATTTCTTTTGCTTTGCCAAGAGCGACACCAACGGTTCCTTCATCCTTGTTACCAACAACAACAAGAACTCTGAAACGCATTCTTTTTCCGCCCTTTACAGTTTTGCTGACTCTGTCGATCTGGACAATCTGTTCTTCAAAGGGATCATACTCTTCTTTGTTAAATCTTCTTCTGTTGTTATCCTGTGGCATAATGATTCTCCTAACCCCTAGAACTTGAGTCCAGCTTCTCTTGCAGCATCTGCAAAAGCCTTAACTCTTCCGTGGTAAAGATAACCAGATCTGTCAAAAACAACCTGTTTGATTCCGGCT
This sequence comes from Caldisericia bacterium, assembly GCA_963674785.1. Classification (GTDB taxonomy): domain Bacteria; phylum Caldisericota; class Caldisericia; order JAAYUI01; family JAAYUI01; genus JAXGMQ01. Next base: position 1,405,200 of record OY771555.1, on the reverse strand, counting down.
TCAATTGCCTTTTCAGCAATTAGTTTCCCAATTTTCTTTGCTGAATCGACATTACTACCCTTGATATCTTTACTCTGCATTGTGCTAGCTGAAATAAGTGTTACACCTTTTGTATCGTCAATAATCTGAGACGAGATATGCTTAAGGCTTCTAAAAATTGTAAGCCTTGGCTTATCAGGAGTACCATTTACTTTTTTTCTGATCGTACGTTTTCTACGTAATCTCTCTTTATTTCTCTCAAAAGAAACTATCATGATTAATCTCCTGAAGTCATTGATTTGCCGCTCTTACGTCTGACAAATTCGTCTTTATACTTCACACCTTTTGCCTTATATGGATCTGGTGTTCTAAACTGCCTGATATCTCTTGCAAAAGCTCCAACTTTTTCCTTATCAGCACCGGAGACTTCAATTCTGTTTTCCTTTGGAGTTTCACATTTTAAACCCTCTGGAACTGAAAGTTCGATTGGATGTGAGTACCCAAGGTTGAGTACAAGCTTGTTTCCCTGGGCATTTGCTTTATAACCAACACCTGTGATCATAAGGACTTTTGTAAATCCATTGCTAACACCCTCAACCATATTTGCAATATGAGCTCTTGTTGTTCCGTGAAGCTGTTTCACCTGTTTGAGTTCAGATGTACGCTCAACATTAACAATTCCATCTTCCATCGAGATATTGATTGATGGACGGAATACTCTTTCAAGAGTTCCATTTTTACCTTTAACTGTGACTTTCTGTCCAGCTGGAGAATCGGCGATATTTACCTCGACCCCTTTTGGTATTTCAATTGGTTTTTTTCCTACTCGTGACATTTTACATTCTCCTACCAGACAGCGATGAGCGCTTCTCCGCCCTGTTTTACTTTTCTTGCTTGATGATCAGTCATGAGTCCTTTTGATGTGGACATTACGATGACACCCATGCCTCTGAGGATTCTTGGAATCTTATCATGAGCATAGTAAATTCTTCTTCCGCACTTACTAACTCTTCTGATACCGGTAATAACGGGATCTTCTCCGCCATCTTTATATTTGAGGAATACCTTTATGTCTGCTCCGATTCCAGATTCTTTTTCGATTACTTTATAGTCTGTGATATATCCAGATTCTTTGAGAATTCTTGCAATTTCAACTTTAATTTTTGAGTATGGGACATCAGTTGTTGGCATCGCAACCATTCCTGCATTTCTGATTCTGGTTATCATGTCTGCTATTGGATCTGTGATCATTATATTCCCCCTACCATGAAGCCTTTACAAGCCCAGGGATTTTGCCTTCGTTTGCAAGCTTTCTCAAACAAAGTCTGCATAAACCAAATTTTCTGAAATAGGCTCTTGGTCTACCACAGATCATACATCTATTGATTTTTCTTGATGAAAACTTTGGTTTCTTATTTGCTTTATTAATTAACGCTAATCTTGCCATTTATTTCTTACTCCTCAGTTTTCCCTAAATGGTAATCCAATGAGACCAAGAAGCTCGCGAGCCTCTTCATCAGATTCTGCGGTTGTTACAAAAGAAACATTGAAACCACGAGTTTTGTCTACTTTATCATAATCAATCTCTGGGAAGATGAGCTGTTCTTTTACACCAAATGTATAGTTTCCACGTCCATCAAATGAATGAGGTGAAAGACCTTTAAAGTCACGGATACGTGGAAGTGCTTCTTCAATAAGTTTCTTGATGAAAGCATACATTCTGTTTCCACGAAGAGTGACCATGCATCCAATTGGCATTCCTTCTCTGAGTTTGAAGTTTGCGATTGATTTTTTTGCGTGCTTGATGATTGGTCTCTGATTTGTGATCAAGTACATTTCATCGACAGTTGAATCAAGGGCTTTTGGATTGAATGTTACTTCACCAACACCCCTATTGAATACAACTTTCACTATCTTTGGGATCTGCATTGAGCTCTTGTAGCTGAACTTCTTCATAAGAGCTGGAGCAACATCATTGTTGTATTTATCGATGTAATCGTTTTTTGCCGCAATCTTCGTCTTTACTTTTGGAGAAACGCCACCCTTTGAAACCTGTGATTTGTTAGACTGAGTCTGTGGCTTCTTTGCTGCTGATTTTTTCTTATTTCCTGCCATGATCCACTACCTTAAATCTTATCGACAACTTCACCACATTTGCGGCACTGTCTAACCTGTCTTCCGTTTGGAAGCTCTTTGTGACCAACTCTTGTGGTTTGTTTGCAATTTGGACAGACAAGCATCACATTTGATCTGTGCATTGGGGCCTCAAGTTCAATAAAATCTCTCTCATGAGTTCTCTTATTGACGCTGACCTTCTTGATCCAGTTTGCACCTTCGACAATAATGCGATTCTTTTTTTTGCTTGGAAGAACATCCTTCACTCTGCCCTTGTGGCCTTTTGACTTACCAGCGATAACCTTAACAAGGTCCCCGCTTCTGATGCTAACTTTTTCTCTTGGAATAGTCTTCATCTTATACCACCTCTGGAGCAAGAGATACAATCTTCATGTACCCTTTTTCTCTGAGCTCTCTACAAATTGCACCAAAGATTCTTGTTCCTTTTGGGTTGCCATCGGCATCAATAATAACAGCTGCGTTCTGATCAAATCTTACCCTTGAACCATCTTTTCTTACTACGGGCTGCTTTGTTCTAACGATTACTGCTGTTTCTACTGATCCTTTTGGAATTGGGGAGTTTGGAATTGCTTTCTTAACAGTGATTCTGATCTTGTCTCCAACTCTCGCGACTTTTTTTGCACTTACACCAAGCAAACCGATGACTTCAACAATCTTTGCTCCGGAGTTATCAGCAACATCGAGTCTTGAATACTGTATAATCATTTCAATACCTCAGCCTTTGAGGCTCTTTCAATGACGCTAAGCAATCTGTGAGAACATCTCTTTGAGAGTGGTCTGCAATCAATGAACTCAACTGTATCACCGATATGTGCATCATTGTTTACATCATGAACCATGTATTTTTTGCTTTTTTTGACTCTTTTTTTGTAGACTGGGTGCATAACAGATCTTGTTACCCTAACAACACATTTCTTTTCGGGTTTATCAGATGTTACCACACCTCTTCTTTTGATTAATTTTTCGTTCATTTACCGGCCTCCAGGTCTTCCTGGTGGATATAGGTCTTGAGTCTGGCAATATCTCTTCTGCATTCTCTGATCTTCATGCCTTTATCAAGTTGACCGTTTCTGTGGTTGAAAAGAAGCTGAACAAGCTCTGCTTCGATCTTTTCGAGAGCTTTTTCCTTTTCAATCTTACTCATTGCAAGAATCTTATACTTCTTCATAATCTTATCTCTTTCTCAAGAGTTCTGCTGACAAAACGTGTCCTGATTGGAAGTTTTGCACCAGCAATTCTTGCTGCTTCTTTTGCGACTTCGAGAGTACAACCTGTGTATTCCATGATGATTCGACCAGGTTTAATGACAGCTACCCAATAATCGGTATCTGCTTTACCTTTACCCATCCTGGTTTCAAGAGGTTTTTTGGAGATTGGTTTATCAGGGAAAATACGTGTCCAGAGTCTACCTGTGTTTGGGACTCTACCAGTAACAACAAGACGAACTGCTTCAATCTGTCTTGCTGTAATCCATGAACACTCCATTGCCTGAATACCATATTCACCAAAGTTCAAGGTGTTTCCACCCTTTGAGCGACCTCTCATGCGTCCTCTCTGCTGTTTTCTGAATTTGGTTCTTTCTGGTTGTAACATGATAACCTTCCTATTTCAGGGAGTAGGGTCCAGTGGTTGGCTTGTCACCCTTGTAAACCCAGCATTTAATACCGATTACACCGAATTTTGTAATAACGTGTTCGATGTGATAATCGATATCTGCTTTGAGTGTGTGAAGCGGGACTCTACCATCTCTAAACCACTCTGTACGAGCAATCTCAGCACCATTAAGTCTACCTGATGCCATAATCTTAATGCCCTTCGCTCCAGCCTTCATGGCTCTTGTGATGGACTGTTTCATTGCTCTCTTGTAGGGGATACGACGCTGAATCTGATCGCCAATCCACTCAGCAATAAGTTTTGCTGATGTATCTGGCTGTCTGACTTCAACGATATCAAGCTTAAGGGTTTTATCTCCGACGATCTTCTGGATATCTGATTTAAGCTTGTCAGCAGAGGCACCTTTTCTACCAATCACGATTCCTGGTTTTGCGGTTCTAAGAATTACTCTTACTTTTCCTGTTCTTCTCTCGATAACAGTTTCCGCGATTCCAGCTTCGTTTCCGAGTCCGTCAACGATTTTCCTGATTGCTAGATCTTCTGACAAATTCTTCTTGAAATCATTTTTTCCAGAGAACCAGTTTGATCTCCAGGGATAAATAACGCCAAGCCTGAAACCATATGGATGAACTTTCTGACCCATACTTAGACCCCCTCGACAGAATCAACCACTACTTTGATATGGCTGGTTCTTCTCTTAATGATGTCACCTCTACCCATTCCACGTGGAAGCATCTTTCTCCATGGTTTTGCCATGTCGATTACTGCTTCACGAACATAGAGGGTATCTGGATCCATTTCAAAATTATTTACTGCATTTGCCTTGGCAGAAAGAGTCACCTTAAGGATAAGGCGTGCTGCTTTCTGTGGTAAAGCTCTGAGAATATACTCTGCTTCTTCCACTGTCTTGCCACGGATCATACCAATAACTTTTCTTGCCTTTTGAGGTGCTATCATCGCATGTTTATGAATTGCATGTACTTTCATATCTATTTACCTCTTACTTCTTGGCCGTTGATCTTTCAGTTGGTCTTCTATGACCTCTGAAATTTCTGGTATGGGCAAACTCGCCAAGTTTGTGTCCGATCATCTGATTGGTGATATATACTGGAACATGGTTTTTACCATTGTGAACAGCAATTGTATATCCAACCATCTCTTCGGTAATTGAGGAGCTTCTACACCAAACCTTAATGACTCTCTTTTTACCAGACGCTGTCATATCAGCAACTTTTTTCAAAAGCTTCTGATCAACATATGGTCCTTTTTTACTTGATCTGCTCATATATCTGACCCCTATCTCTTTCCAGCGTCTCTTCTGCGAACGATGAACTTATTGGTATCTTTCTTTCTATCTCTGGTTCTGTAACCACGTGTTGGTTTTCCCCAAGGAGTAAGTGGACCAGGGTGACCAGTTGGAGCTTTACCCGTTCCACCACCGTGTGGATGGTCGATTGGGTTCATAGCGGCTCCCCTGACTTTTGGTCTTCTACCACGCCATCTTCTTGCACCGGCTTTTCCGAGCTTGATTTTGTTGTGGTCACCATTTGAAACGACACCAATTGTTGCTTTACATTCTGACTTAATGTATCTAACTTCGTTACTTGGAAGTCTTACAAGACACATATCGCCTTCTTTTGCAAGAAGCTGAGCTGATCCACCGGCTGATCTTACAATGATTCCGCCTTTTCCTGGAACAAGTTCGAGGTTATGGATGACAGTACCAAGAGGAAGTCTTGCAAGTGGAAGACAGTTTCCTGGTCTGATATCTGCGGTGTCACTGCTTTCAATCTCATCTCCAACCTTAATACCTGCTGGTGCAAGGATATATCTCTTTTCACCATCGATATAGTTGATAAGAGCTATGAAAGCTGATCTGTTTGGATCGTACTCAATTGTTGCAACTTTACCTGGAATCATTTTATCTCTTTTGAAATCAATGATTCTGTATGTTCTCTTGGATCCGCCGCCACGTCTTCTGACTGCAATCTTACCATTTGAACGACCTGCGGTCTTCTTCATGCCAACAGTCAATGGCTTGTATGGCTTATCCGTTGTAAGTTCATCATAAACTAGTACAACTCTATGTCTAGTTCCTGGCGATGTTGGTTTATATTTTCTAACAGCCATGGAAACCCCTACTTCTCTAAGATCTCTATCGAGTAACCCTCTTTAAGAGTAACGATAGCTTTCTTGATTGGACTTGTTGTTTTAAAAGTTCTTTTCACGCGCTTTTTCTTTCCAGGCAATCTGCAAATATTTACGCTCTCAACTTCGACTTTCCAGAGTTTTTCGATATCCTGCTTAACCCAACTTGCATTTGCACCTTCGATAATCTGGAAGACATACTTACCCATATCTTCAAGGTCAGTATTTTTTTCAGAGATCATTGGCTTTAAAATTGAAATTTTTCTTCTTTCTATCATGCCCAGACCTCCTTCATGGATTCAACAGCTTCGCTTGTGAGAATGATTTTGTTGCTGTTAAGAATCTCATCAGTGGAAAGCATATTTACTGGTCTTGCTGAAACTATTTTTGAGTTTGCAAAAGCAGTTAAAAAGTCACCATTTTTTTCGGTATCAAAGATAATGAGAGTTTTTTTATCAAGATTTTTTTCACCGATAGCCTCAGTTGCAACCTTGATTTTGAGTTCTGTAAGTTTGACACCCTCTATCACGTATGTGTTGTCTTCAGCAACTTTTGATGAAAGAGCTGAAAAGAGTGCCAATCTTCTGACTTTTTTGTTCAAATCAAAAGCAAATGATCTTGGTTTTGGCCCAAAGGTGATTCCGCCACCTGCCCAAATTGGCGATCTTCTTGAACCATGTCTTGCTCTACCAGTACCCTTCTGTCTCCAAGGTTTTTTGCCACCACCACGAACCTCAGCACGTGTTTTTGTGGATGCACAACCTCTTCTCTTACCAGCACGGCTTTGAAGGATTGAGATAAACTCGCAGGATTCGTGTCTTTCCTGACCCCAAATGGTGTCTGGAACTGACATTTCACCTGTTTTTTCTCCAGCTACGTTTATGATCGGAATATTCATTTCGATCCCCTACTTCCCTGTCACCACAACAAGTCCACCCTTTGGTCCAGGAATTGCTCCTGCAACAAGAAGTAAACCCTGTTCTTCATCAATTCGAATGATCTTGAGGTTTTTGACAGTAATATTGTCGAAACCCATTCGACCAGCCATCTTTTTGCCTTTGATAACATGACCAGGTGTCAATCTACATCCAAGTGAACCACTTCTTCTGTGCATCATCGCACCATGAGCAGCTTCTCCACCACGGAAACCATGTCTTTTGACAACACCAGCAAATCCGAGACCTCTTGATCTACCACGAACAGTAATTTTTTCGCCCTCTTCAAACTGGGTAACTGAAAGTGATGAACCAACTTCTGCTTCAAGATCTCTGAACTCCATCATATGAAGATGAACTGGAAGATTTCTTTTCTCGTAATAACCTCTTACAGGCTTCTTCACGAATTTCTTTTCAGACTTTGGTTTCTGGTAACCAACTTTGACTGCAGTATAACCATTGTCTGCTTCAGTTTTCTGATCGAGCACTACATTGTCGTGGTTCTGGAGAACAGTAACCATAAGAGCTTTGTCTCCGTCCCAGATGCTTGTGCACCCAATCTTTTTTGTAATAAGACCTTTACCTGCCATAGGTAATCTCCTCTACAGCTTAATTTCGATATCTACACCTGCAGGAAGGTCAATATTCATAAGTGCTTTTGTGATCTCTTCTGATGGCTCAAGAATATCGATGAGTCTCTTGTGAACTCTCATCTCAAACTGCTCTCTTGAGTCTTTGTCTACGTTTGGAGCACGAAGCACTGTAAAAACCTGCCTGTTGGTTGGTAACGGAATAGGACCTGCGATTTCGGCCCCTGTCCTTCTTGCAGTCTCTACGATCTTTACAACTGACTGATCGAGAATGACGTGATCGAAGGCTCTAAGTTTAATTCTCATCTTTGGTGATGACACTGGGTTTTACTCCTGTATATCTGTTACAACACCAGCACCAATTGTTCTGCCGCCTTCACGGATAGCAAATCTGAGGCCTGGTTCCATTGCGATTGGTACGATAAGTTCGACTTCCATTTTTACGTTATCACCTGGCATTGCCATTTCGATACCTTCTGGAAGTTTGATTGAACCTGTTACGTCTGTTGTTCTGAAGAAGAACTGTGGTCTGTAACCTGTGAAGAATGCTTTATGTCTTCCGCCCTCTTCTTTACTGAGGATGTAGACTTCTGAGCTGAATTTTTTGTGTGGGTTGATTGAACCTGGGACTGCTACTACCTGTCCACGTTCTACTTCTTTGTAGTCGACTCCACGGATGAGGAGACCTACGTTGTCACCTGCTCTACCTTCGTCGAGGAGTTTTCTGAACATCTCGACACCGGTGATAACTGTTTTTGTTCTTTCTTCTTTGACACCAACGATTTCCATCTTTTCACCGACTTTACAGATTCCTCTTTCGACTCTACCTGTAACAACGGTTCCTCTACCTGTGATTGAGAATACGTCTTCGATTGGCATAAGGAATGGTTTGTCTGTTGGTCTTTCTGGTTCTGGGATGTATGTGTCAAGCTGTTCTGCAAGATCCCAAATGCATTTTGTGTCTGGATTGTCTGGTCCGAGGTCACCTTCTGCTTCGAGGGCTTTGAGAGCTGATCCTCTGACTACTGGGAGATCGTCACCTGGGAATTCGTATGATGAGAGAAGGTCTCTTACTTCTACTTCTACGAGTTCGATGAGCTCTTCATCTTCTACCATGTCACATTTGTTAAGGAAAACGATGATTTTTGGAACGTTAACCTGTCTTGCGAGGAGGAGATGTTCTCTTGTCTGTGGCATTGGACCATCTGTTGCTGCGACTACGAGAATTGCACCATCCATCTGAGCTGCACCGGTGATCATGTTTTTGATGTAGTCAGCGTGACCTGGGCAGTCGATGTGTGCATAGTGTCTGTTTGCTGTTTCATACTCTGTGTGATGGATGTTGATTGTTACACCACGAGCTTTTTCTTCTGGTGCGTTATCAATTTCATCAAACTTTTTTGCTTCAGTTGTTCCAAGTGATGCAAGCACCTGGGTGATTGCTGCTGTAAGAGTTGTTTTTCCGTGGTCAATGTGTCCAATTGTTCCCACATTGACGTGTGGTTTCGTTCGTTCAAATTTTTCTTTGGCCATTCTTTCGAGCTCCTCTCATTAATCCTTTAGGTAATTTTTCTTTTTTATTGCTGCCAGGGAATTCCCCTGATAGCGAGAACCACCTTGTCTCTGACATCAGGTGGTGTAACTTCCAACTTTTTAAACTCCATTGAGTGAGTTCCTCTGCCCTGTGTGGCAGAACGTAAATCTGTTGCATATCCAAACATTTCCGAAAGTGGTGCAAGTGCCGAGATAACCTGTGAGTTTCCCTGAAGTTCCATCGACTGAACTTTACATCTTCTCTTGTTCAAACCAGCCATGACATCACCAAGATACTCTTCAGGAACGATAACTTGAAGACTCATAATTGGTTCAAGTAAAACTGGTTCTGCCTTGGAAAAGCCATCTCGAATCGCAATTGAAGCAGCCTGTCTGTAGGCAATTGATGAACTATCAACATCATGGAAGCTTCCATCAACAACCTCAACACCAAGTCTTACAACCGGATAGCCAAGAATTTTTCCTGACATCATGGCGTCTTTGACTCCAAGCTCAATATCTTTTAGATACTGCTCGGGAATCTTGTCTCCACCGACTGATGAACTGAACTCGAGATTGCCATCTGGGATTGGGTAAATTCTAAGGGTAACATCTCCATACTGACCTTTTCCGCCGGTCTGTCTGATGTATCTTCCTCTCGATGTAACCTCTTTGCCAATGGTCTCTCTATAGGAAACCTGTGGAACACCGGTTCTGACGTCGAGTTTATGCTCAATCTTCATTCTGGAAACCATTATATCGAGATGAAGCTCACCCATTCCTGAGATGATTATCTCACCGGTTTCTTCGTCATTTTTGATCACGAAGGTTGGATCTTCCATGGCGTATGACCTGAGAACCTTGATTACTTTATCAAGCTCACCTCTGGTCTGTGGTTCGATGGTTTGAGAAATAACTGGTTCCGGGAATTCCATTCTCTCGAGGCTGATAGGATGTGATGGGTCGTGAAGAGTGTTTCCTGTATGACTCTGTTTGAGACCAAGAATTCCACCTATGTCACCAGCTTCAAGCTGATCAACATCTTCTCTATGATCAGCAAAGAGATGGAGACACCTCATGATTCTCTCTTTTTTCCCAGTTGTTGAGTTTGAAACATGGCTTCCTGCTTTGAGGACACCTGAATAAACCCTCACATAAGACATAGAGCCAAGGAAAGTATCGGAGACTGTTTTAAAAATAAGGGCTGACATTGGGTCAGATGAATTAAGGTTTCTCTTGATAACTTCCTTTGTTTTTGGGTGAATTCCTTCAACTGGTGGGAGGTCAAGTGGAGATGGAAGATAGTCTGTGATTGCTGAAAGAAGAGGTTGAATTCCTTTGTACTTGAAAGCTGATGCGCAAACTACTGGAACAAGTTTCCCAGCAACACACGCTCTTCTAAGATACATCTTGATTTCATCACTTGTAAGTGTTCCATTCTCAATATATTTACCAAGTGCTTCTTCATTTGATTCTGCGACTATCTCAATCAGATTTGATCTGACCAGCTCAACGGTCTCAGCTAAATCCTCAGGGATATTTGACTCAACCATATCAGTTCCGTCAGTTTCTTCTCCCCAGGTATAAGCCTTCCCAGAGATCACATCACAAACGCCGCGAAAATCAGCTTCAGCTCCAATTGGAACCTGAATAACTGCTGGGTTTGCACCAAGTTTCTCGCTTATTGTTTGGACTGCATTATCAAGGTTTGCCCCTACTCTATCCATCTTATTGACAGAGATAATTCGGGGTACCCCGTACCTCTCTGCTTGTCTCCAAACAGTTTCGGTCTGGGGTTGAACACCGGCAACACCACACACCACCATGATAACTCCATCCAGGACACGGAGGGAGCGTTCTACCTCAGCAGTGAAATCTACATGACCAGGTGTATCGATAAGATTGACTCTGTAGCCTTTCCAATCAAAAGCGATTGCGGCGGAAACGATTGTGATTCCGCGTTCACGTTCCTGAGTCATATAGTCAGTTGTGGTATTTCCATCATCGACATTGCCCATTCTGTGTATTTTACCCGCAAGAAAGAGGATTCTTTCTGTAGTAGTCGTCTTTCCCGCATCAATGTGGGCGATGATTCCGATGTTTCTTAGTTTTTCAAGGTTGTCCATAATTGGGCCTAATGGGCCAACTTCTTACCACTTGTAATGGGCGAAAGCTCTGTTGGCTTCGGCCATTCTATGTGTATCCTGTTTCTTTTTGAGTGCGAGACCCTGTCCAGTAAGAGCATCGTTCATTTCAGCGGCAAGCCTGTTCATCATTGGCATGCCTTTTTTCTTTCTTGAAAACTGAACAATCCACTTAACTGCAAGTGCTTCACCACGTTCTTTTGAGACCTCAAGTGGTACCTGATAGGTTGATCCACCAACACGACGAGGTTTTACTTCAACGCGTGGCCTACAAAGATCTACAACTTCTTCCATCACTTCAACTGGAGTTTTGCCTGTTTTCTCGGCAACTTTGTTGAGCGCACCATAAACGATCTTCTCAGCTCTAAGCATTTTGCCATCAAGCAAAATCTTCTTGATGAGATGACCAATAAGGGCGTTACTGTGAATTGGATCGAGGTGTACTTTTTTTGTTCTTACAAGTTTTTTTCTTGGCATAACTTAACTAACCTCTTACTTTGGTCGTTTTGTTCCATATTTGGAACGACCACGTGCTCTGTTTTCTACACCCATGGAATCGAGAGTTCCTCTGACAATGTGATATCTAACACCTGGGAGGTCTCTTACTCTACCGCCTCTTACAAGAACAACTGAGTGCTCCTGGAGATTATGCCCAATTCCACCAATGTATGCGATAATTTCCTTACCATTTGTAAGTCTAACTTTAGCAATTTTTCTAAGAGCTGAATTTGGTTTCTTTGGAGTCTGGGTTCTAACGACAGTACAAACCCCTCTTCTCTGAGGACAGGATTCTAGAGACGGAGTCTTTGACTTAGACTTCGGCATCTTTCTGCCATGTCTAACAAGCTGATTGATTGTTGGCATATTCACCTCGTGTGTTTTTTTAAAAATTTTGAATAAGACATAGCTCGCATAACTCAACACACACGAGTACTTGTGAAATAGGGCTCTTCTCCACAAGCATTATCAATGCCCATTCAAAACTAGCTGGATACACCAGCAAAAAAGACTGCATACAACTTCACACACAGTCGAAGACGAATTCTACTACAGACAAGTTAAAGGTCAAGGTCAGTTGAGGTAAATCTGCTCTTGCTCATTGAACCGGACACCTCTTCGTTGATAATTTACCAAAAACTTGTAAAATATATTCCCATGGTACATGAAGAGTCGGCAGGAGGAGTGGTATTCATAAACGACCAAGTCGTTATACTCCAGAGGAGAAGCAATAACAACTGGATACTACCTAAGGGACATCTTGAAAATGGGGAAACCCATGAAGAAGCAGCGGTTCGTGAAGTTTTTGAAGAAACACACCTTAGAGCTGAACCGATCTGCGAGGTTGGCGAAACAAGTTATCAATTCAGGGTGAATGAAAACAAGGTAATAGACAAACATGTTCAGTATTTCTTGATGCTTGCCAAAACAAAAAAAGTTAAAACTGAGGTGTATTTTTCGTTTTATCTTGTTGTGTCTCCACAAAAGGCACTGAAGCTCCTGACGTTCCCTCAAGATAAAGATGTTTTAAAAAATGCCTTGAAAAAATGGACAGAACTCAGAGATGCGGGAGAACTTCCCGAGGCATCGATTTGAACACGGAAAAAAGTACCATTGAGTCAGATAACCGACTTTCACTTGCAATAGATACTGCAAAAAAAGTTGGTGGATACCAGGTTACAAAACTGGGAGAAGAGATAAAAATAAGCACCAAATCAAGTCCAATTGACTTGGTTACTGAGGTTGATATCAAATCCCAGGAGATGATAGTAGGATCCATTCAAAGAGATTTTCCAGATGATAAAATTCTTGCCGAAGAGGGTGTATTCACAAAAACAGACATCGGTGATGGATGGTCATGGATCGTTGACCCACTTGATGGAACAACCAACTACTCCCACGGCTTTCCAATATTCTGCGTTTCAATCGGTATCTATTATCAAATGCGACCCAAACTGGGTATTATTTATGCACCGTTTTTTGATGAGTTGTTTGTTGCAAAAAAAGACTGTGGTGCATTCCTGAATGACAAAAAAATTAGTGTATCTGATCACTCCAATCTTATAACTTCGATGCTTGCAACCGGATTCCCATATGACAAAGCAACAAGCAAACACGATAACATCGACTATTTCTCAAGGATAATCAAACAGACCCATGCAATAAGAAGACTGGGGTCAGCTGCACTTGATCTGGCATTTGTTGCCTGTGGCAGGCTAGATGGATATTGGGAATTAAAACTAAAACCCTGGGATGTTGCAGCGGGATTTCTAATTCTTACCGAAGCAGGTGGAAAAATTACAAACATAAAAAGTGATACTGATTATAATATTTTTAATGGAGAGCTACTGGCAACCAACGGAACAGAAATTCATGACCAATTAAATCAAATACTTGGAGAGTAAAAAATGAGTATTTATGATGAATTAGGCGAAAAGTACGATAGCTTTGTTGATTGGGACAGAAGGCTAAACGCTGAGATACCTTTCCTGAAAAAACTTCTAATAATGAACAAAGCAAAAAAAGTTCTCGATGTTGGCTGCGCAACAGGAATGCACGCGATAGGATTATCAAAGCTTGGTTTTGATGTTTTTGGAATGGATGATTCTGACAGGCTGATTAAAAAAGCTAAGAAAAACGCTCTCCTAGAAAAAGAATACGTAACCTTCAACCAACTCACAATGCTTGACATAGCAAAGCATCCTGCAAAACCTTTTGACGCTGTAATGATGCTTGGAAACATCATCTCAATGCTTGAGGATAAAAACCAGGCATTAGACTTTTTTAAAGATGCAAAAACAGTTTTAAAGGTTGGCGGTGTATTAATCATACAAACCCTCAACTACAGGCTAATGTCCAGGTCACAAAAAAGGTTTGAATTGATAAAATCGAACGATGAAAACATGTTGTTCATAAAAGCATTTGACTTGAATAAAGATGACCCAAATCTCTCAATCCTTATGCTTGAAAGAGCTGGAGAATGGAAAATGACTGAGGTAACAGATAAAATCATGGCCTTTAGAAAAGAAGACCTCGTAAGATTCGCCTCAAGATCAAAGTATTCATCCATAAGCATGTATGGAGAACTTGATGGATCGCCATTCAGACCTGACTCCTCAACACATCTAATATCCGTATTCCAAAAATAATAGGAAAGGTTTTTTTATAATATGAAATTTTTAGTAACCGGAGCAACCGGTCTTGTCGGATATGCTCTTTCAAAGAAATTGGTATCTCAGGGACATGATGTAATTTGTCCTATCAGAAGAGACACAGAAATCCCTGGGTGCAAAGTAATAATTGAAAAATTTGAAGAAAATATTCTCTCCAGTTTTGATGAAAAGATTGATGTTTTCATCAACAACATTGGTCACATCTCAAATCACTTGAGTTATAAAAAACTCAAGTCCGTCAATGTTGATCTTCAAAAAAAACTAGTTGAAGCAGCCCATAAACTCGGAGCAAAAAGGTATGTACAGGTCAGTTCTACATCTGTAGTTGGTCTTGGTCATAAAAACTCACCAATCACCGAGGAAGATAAACTCGGTGATGGTCTTGGTTACGGAAACTCAAAACGTGATGGAGAAAAGATCACATTTGAGACCTGTAAAAACCTTGGAATTGAATGCGTTGCCGTCAGGCCAACCGCCATCTATGGAGATTCTCCAAAAGAGGGGTATACAAGTAGTATCAATGGAATCCTCAAAACTCCAATCAGGATGATCGGATCAGGTGAGCAAATATGGCATCTTGTGCATGTTGATGATGTATCAGATGCTTGCATTGCTGCAAGCACAAAAGTAGGGATTGATGGAATGACATTTAACATCGCAGGGCCTGACCCAATGAAAGCATCAGATATTGTAAAAGTTGCATGTTCAACACTCGGGCTCTGTGAAAAAGGGATAAAAATCCCGATATGGATTGCCTCAGGATTTGCGGGAATAAACACCTTCTTTGCGTTCGGCAAAAAACCACTTGCATCAAAAATGACTATTGCACTTCTTGCCAACTCTCACGAATACGATATAAGTAAAGCCGAGAAATATCTCGGCTTTAAACCAAAAAAATATCTGAAAGAGGAATTACCCAAGATTCTTAGAAAATGTGATTAATCTAAGGGTTACAATGTTTGCAGGGCTCAAAACCTTTTTCGATTGCCTCTTCTCTTGATTCAAAATAGATTTCTGTTCCAGACAAAATCTGTTCAACATGCCAACAGTTTGTTTTATGAAAGATATTGTTGTGGCTTCCAATATATTCTGTTTTGTGAACTCTTTCTTGTTCTGTGGTTGTTGACGAAGCTATGAGTGGGGTCTCTTCTGACTCTTCAACAAAAGGCACAGATTCACCATCAACTATCGCAGATGCCTTTTTGTAGAGAGGGAAATAGAAAAAGGTCATTGCCAAAACAGTCAGAAGGAATCCGAAAAAGGAAACAAAGAAAAACTGAACTGCAATATATTGGGTTGTGTAAACCACTGTCCTAATAAAAGCCCAATAGATAAGAATGTAAGAGACCCAAACCAAAAAAGTCACCAGAATCAAGCTTCCAAAGACTTTTGACGACTTCTTGAGAGCTGTTGTAATAACAGAACCAGTCGATTTCTTTGAAAAAACTGCTTCATACGGCATAAAAACAAAGAAAACAGAAAGAATAACAAATACTACAACTATCAAAAAAATAAAGATAAGCGACCCAAAACTGCTTGACCCAAAAATCGCATCAACGACGATAAATGTCATCGCAAAACTCAACAGCATTGTAAGAACATAAAGGATCAAATAGTTTATAATTGACACTACAAAAACATTGAAAAATCTTTTAATACCCTCATTAAAAAAAGTAGTAATCCAACTTTTTGATTTTTCCCAAGTTTCTCTCATATCCAAACATGGTAAATAACCAGCAATCAGAAATGAACCAACGGCAATCGATAACACTACCGCCAAACACAGAAGTAGATACTCTGGAACCGAGCCATAGGATAAAAACAACCCAGCAGCGCCAAGAAATTCAATGTTTGGAACTATTGATCCAAATTGGATTGGTGCGAGAAATCTGATTGAGATTACAAAAGTATGAAATAGCGATGAGAGTAGTAATACAATGAGAAAAACCAATACAAACTGCCATGGATTCGATTTAATTCTGCTGTTTATTTTATTTAGATATTTTTGCATTTTTTCTCCCATTAATATGATTTATGGTCTGCAATGTTTGCAGGGTTCATATCCTTTTTCAATTGCCTCTTCACGGGTTTCAAAATAATCCTCTGTTCCAGGTGCAATCTGTTTTACATGGAAGCAGGTTGTTTTATGGAATACGTAATTGTCACTGCCAATGTATTCTGTTTTGTGAACTCTTTCTTCTGGTTCTTCAGTTTTTTGTGATTCAACTTTTTCTGGCTCTCCTATTTTTTCACCTAGTAATTCTGTTGCATTCTTGTAGAGCGGGTAATACAAAAATACGATTGAAAGGAGATGAATCAACGAACCAACAGCAAGAAGTGAGTAGAAAGTACTCCAATTATATATTTTTGAAATTCCAAAAATCATCATAATAGATGTGAAAAGAATCCATATAATGAGCGATATAATTGTCAGATTTCCAAAAACTTTCAAAGCCTTGTTGCATGCATCAGGTATAAGCTTTGTAACACATTTTTTTGAAAACACAGATTCAAAAACCATGAACACAAAAAAGTTTGATAAAACAATAACAGAAGCCAAAAGCAGGATACCAACAATAGGTGCTGATACATCGAGTCGGAATAAATATGGAATAAGTGCAAAAAGTGCAACGATCCCAAATAAGATCAAGAAATTTATAATTGATGTCGGCAATGTTTTGGGAAATCTTTTTGCTCCCTGAACAAAAAATGTCTTCAACCAATCATCTTTTTTATCCGTTAACTCCAAACAATGCAAAAAACCAGCAGAAATAAAAGCACCGACGGCAAGCACTACTCCTAACCCAAGAATAATCCACAGTATGTTCAAAATGTTTGCTCCAACATGCAACACAAAAGCGCTTGGTAAAAAAAGCATCGATGGATTCGGAATAACTATCCCAAATTGAACTGGTGGTAAATAGCAAATTCTGTAAAAAGTGATATAGATAAAATAGATCAGTATTAGAGTTATCAAAAATACACCAATAAACTGCCATGGATTTGAACGAATCGATGAAACAACACTCCTGATATGTTTTCTCATATCAGAATATTAACAGGATTTTAAATGCTGTCAATCGGAAATGTTGATTAGATCAATAAAAAATCCCCCTGTTAACGCAGGGGGATTTGAACCTCTAATTTTTTAAAAACTGAACTATATCTCTTCGCCATCTGGAATGTACTGAATGACAAGACCAGACTGTACCTTTGGGAAGTAGTCAGTTGATTTCTGTGGCATTGTTTCATTGTGTTTGCAAACTGCCTCAACGTGATGCGTAAGTGTTGGATTCATGAAGAAAACACACTGATGAGTTCCATCTGTAACAAGTTTTGCTGCATCTTCATATTTTCTGATATAATCAACATTAGTCTGTGCTGCAAGTTCTTTTTCACCAATTCCGAACATTGGTTCAAGAATGAGCTTATGAAGAATTGTTACATCGAGCTTTTTCCAGTCATTTGACATATCACCTGGAAGAGCCTCTGCAATGCCATCATTTTTGAGTGTGAGTTTATACATCTTCTCATTACCATTGATATATAACCCGAATGAGTGCTTTTCTGCATCTGCTTTGACCTTGGTTGCAAGCTCAAGAACTGTTGAATCTGGACAACATTTTGGGGTAATCTCTTCAATATCAAAGATTTCGCCAAGTTTTGCAAGAAGCTCAGCACCATTGAATCCAGCCACATTCCTGATAACTCTGTGTGTTGGGAAAACATAAAGATTTGGGTCAGCAGTATTTGCACATGCAACCATTCTGTAGTTCCATGCTTCTTTGCCTGTGTATCCAGGATTCTTGGCTCTCATCTCATTTCTGTAGTTGAGTGCTGTTTCATATCTGTGATGTCCATCACAAACTATCATGGTTTTATCTTCCATGATGTTCTGAATTTTTTTGATCACTTCTGAGTCGGTGATTCTCCAAATCTTGTGATGAGTGTTGAAATGGTCCACAGCATCAAAAAGTGGAGCTGACTTTGTCTGCTCTTCAAGTATCTTCTGTATAAGAAATTCATTATCCCTGTAGAACATCAAAACAAGACCAGTATTTGCCTTCATTGCTCTTGTAAGATTCAATCTGTCTTCTTTTGGACCAGAGAGAGTATGTTCATGTGGATAAACAACATTCTCACTGTATTCGTGGAGTTTTGTTGCCCCAATGAAACATTTTCTTGTAACAACATCGCCAGTATCAGGATTCACATAGTCCTGATCATATGCGTAGATTGTATTCTCGTCGTCCTGAACAAGGTTGCCCTCGGAAAGCAATTTCTGGAAAAACTCATTTGCTCTTGTGTATTTGTTTACACTGTCATTATCACCAGGAAGATCTTTGCCAAGAACAAATCTAACCGAATTGTTCTCTGATTTTTTGTAATACTCTTCCTGCATTTCAGGTGTAATCTTATCATATGGCTGGGTAATCAAATCCTGAATATTACCAGCTTTTTCTGTGAAATGTACACCTCTAAACGGTCTTATCTCTGCCATATACTAACCTCTAAAAAATTCTATAAATTTCTCCGCTACTTCGATACCAGCTCTTGTCTGACCTTCATTTGCGGACGCACCAACATGAGGCGTCATTACAACATTTGGAAATTCTGAAAGCTTATGAACATCTTTTACTGGTTCGGTTTCCCAGACATCAATTGCAGCTGAGCCGACTTTTCCAGACTTGAGTGCATCATATAGCGCAGATTCTGAGACTGTACCACCTCTTGCACAATTTACAAGAATTACTCCATCCTTCATCTTGTCAAAGTCTGCTTTATCAATGATATAATGGGTCTCATCTGTGTGTGGGATGTGGAGCGTGATGATATCTGAATCAGCTACAAGTTTGTCTTTTTCAACCATCTCAACGCCATCAATTGGTGAAACTTTGATGTATGGGTCAAAAGCAATAACTTTCATACCAAAGGCAAGAAGTCTTTTGGCTGTTTCCTGACCGATTCTTCCCATTCCAATTACACCAACAGTTTTACCGAAGAGCTCTGAACCCTTCATGTTTTTCTTTTCCCACTTACCTTCACGCATTGTTGCTGTACCATGGCCAATCCATCTGGCTGCAGCAATCATATGCCCAATTGCAAGCTCTGCAACAGAAATTGATGTTGCGGCTGGTGTATTTACAACCTTGATACCTGCTTTTTCGGCATCTTTTACATCAATATTATCAAGTCCGACACCGGCTCTACCAATAATCTTGAGATTCTTTGCTGCTTCAATATGTGGTACTCTAATTTTTGTTGCTGATCTTACTATGACTCCGTCATATTTTGGAATCTCAACTTTGAGCTGATCCGCATCATAACTTTCAACGACTACATCATGTCCGGCTTTTTTAAGAAGCTCTATTCCCTCTTTTGCAATTGCATCTGCTACGAGTATTTTTGCCATGATGACTACTCCTTAGTCCATCAATGCTTTTTGGAATGCAGCAACACCAGCACCAACTTCGAAATCCCATCCGAGTTTTTTGAGTGTTTTTTCAAGTGCTGCGATACAGCAGAGTTCGTCATAGAAGTCCATTGCACCCATGGTACCGATTCTGATGAATTTTCCCTTATAGTCACCCTGTGCACCAGCAACTGTCACACCAAATTCATCTCTCATGATTGCTGGAATTTTGACTCCGTCTTTGAGGCTTTCTGGGATTGCAACTGCAGTTACTGCGTCACCTGGGCATTCGTGCCAGAGCTTAAGCCCAAGTGCAAAGACTGCTTGTCTGAGACCTGCTGCGAGTTTTTTAAATCTGTTCCACATCTCCTCGCGACCTTCTTCTTTCATCATCTCGAAGGCTACATTTGCCTGATTGACGATTGTGATCGCAGAAGTCCATGGAGTCATTGTACCTTTATCCATATGTTTTTTTGATTCGATGAGATTGAAGTAGAATCTTGGAGTTGTGCAGGCTTCAACAAGTTTCCAAGCTTTATCGTTTATTGCTACAAAGCCAAGTCCTGGTGGAAGCATGAGACCCTTTTGAGAACCGCCCACGACTACATCAACTTTCCAATCATCCATATCGAGTGGAACAACACCTACACCTGAAACACCATCAAGAACGATGATTGCATTTGTTTTTGAAACGATTTCTGCAAATTCTTTGACGTTGCTGCATGCGCCAGATGAGGTTTCTGAAAGCTGACAGAAAACTGCTTTTGTGTCTGGGTTTTCATCAAGAGCTTTTTTGAGTTCCTCAGGAGTTACAACTTTGTCCCAAGTTTTCTTGAGTTCAACAATGTTTGCTTTGTATGTTTTTGCAATCTTGAGCCATCTTGTTCCAAAGTTACCAGCGTTCACGATGATAACTTTGTCGCCTGGGCTGATTGTATTTACAAATGCAGTTTCCATTGCACCTGAACCAGATGATGCGAGTAAATGAACATCATGCTTTGTTCCAAGCAACCACTGGAAATTCTCAACACAAACCTTGAGAGCTTTTTTTGAAGCTGGGTTTCTGTGATGCTCAATGTCCCATGCTCCAGCAAGTTTTACTTCTGGTGGTAACGGAGTTGGGCCTGGTGCCAACAGCAACTTTTTGTACATCTTTGACATTTCAATACTCCTTTTAGGATTTTTTCTGTGAAGGCATTTCCTTCATTTCCACACGATTATTGAGTCTTAAAACTCGATTAGCAAGTTTCTTAAAACGGGAAATCTGATGCGACAAACCCGCATCAATTCGATATCTAACTGAAGTCTGAAGTGCGTTTATCAACACTCCTCCTGATCATCGATAGTATTATACGACCTACAGTTTGGATAGATAAACTTTCATTTCAAGTTGACGAAGGTTATATTTAATATAGAATTAAATTCATGGCTGAAACAACACAGCTTTTTATCGAAAAAAGACCACAAACAAAGCTTGCAATAGAAGAGTACAAAGAGTTTCTCAAAGCGAAAAACGAGAATATTCTTGAGGCAACAGAAGAAGATATTCTAGAATTCAGAGAACATCTTCTGAAGAAATACTCCAGAGCGAATGCAACAGAACGGCTACTTATTGTTCGCGATCTTTACACATTTATAAAACAAAGAGCATCAAAAACTCAATATTTGAGATACATTGGTATAATTCTTATTCAGGCGTTTGTTATATATTCCTCATCTGTGTGGCGTATCCCAAAAGTTCGTTTAACACCTATTCTTGGGATAGATAAATTTTTAGCGTGGGCATTTGGAATGAAAACAGAGTTTTTTGTTCCTGGTTTTGTTGGTCCAATCATTGCTCTGATTGTTGTTCTTGTTCTTATTGCGAGAAAATGGTTTGAAAAACCCAAAAATTTCCTTGGTTGGATTGTAATGATCTTGAATATTTGGATTTTTTCAATTCTCTACGGATTAATAATTGGCAATGAAAAAGCTTTCTTTGATGGCGGCATAACAAGCTACATTATGATTGTTGCAACAACTGCAATTCTTCTTGGTTTCAGAAAAATCGTTGGATATGCTGTTCTCGCACTCATTATTTTTGCCGGTTTCAATATAACAGCAATTGCATCAAAACTTGATTACATGACTCTCCCGTATGTGATTTCATTTATTGTTTGCATTTTCACCCAAAACCCTGAAATATTTGATAGAATTCTTGGTTGGATTAATGGTCAATTCTTATCAGGCAAAGCTCAAGAAATTGGCAAGCAAACTGCGGAATCCGTTCAGGCTGCTGCAAAAACTATTGGTGATAACATCAAAAGGGCTGGTAATCTTAACAGTGATGATGTTGACCAGAGACTTGAAGCTTTGAAAAATAATAGACCTAAACCAAAGAAGACAAGACTTCTTGACTAATAACATTGCGGGAATAGCTCAGGGGTAGAGCATCAGCTTCCCAAGCTGAGGGCCGCGGGTTCGAATCCCGTTTCCCGCTCCATTTTTCTTCTTATCAGCTTTTAGTTTGAGGTCTTTCATTCTAAACATAGCTAGGAATCTCATATCAAACCTAACATAGCTATTCCGGGAATAACTACAGCTGAAGGTCGGGTAGAGCATCAGCTTCCCAAGCTGAGGGAAAGCTACTTCGAATCCCGTTTCCCGCTCCAAAAAACTTTGTTTAATATTTATAACCCTTCATTCCAAACTTGATTTGGAATCTCGACCCCTAGTTATTGGAAAGCAAAAAAGTCGTCATTCCCGACTTGATCGGGAATCCAGGAAGTTGCTCTTGAACCACACCTTTTTCGATTCATTAACTCTTTATGTCTAAGAGATTACACAGCCATACAAAATTCTTCTATACCCTATACCCCCCCCAGAAAGGAAGACAGGTTGTCACCCCCAATTTTCCTTCTTCAATTCATATATCGGGTGAACCATCCCCGTTGGCTCAAAAAACACTTCATCAAAATGCTTAAAGCCTAGTTTTGTAAGCAGGCCTTTGGATGCAAAGTTTTTTGGATTATGCCCCGCAACCAATGTCTCAATATTCAATCTTGAAAATGCATAATCAATAACAGCATTTGCTGCTTCCCAACCATAACCCTTCCTCCACTCATCGTGTTTAAGATGAAATCCCATTTCTTTGTGGACATTTTGAAGCCCATAAGGTCTCAACCCACACACCCCTATAAACTCATGTTTTCCTCTGTTGCGATCAAAAAATGGCCAATACGAGATTCCAAAGTTTTTCTGGTTTTCTATCTCCCTATCAAATCTTTCTTTGATCTGCTCTCTTGTAAGCGGCGACCTTTTATCAATCAAGTGCATCACCCTATGGTCACCCCATAATTCCATCGCAAGCTCAAAATCAATCCCCCTCCACTTGCGAAAGCCTATTCTTCCTGAACTCATAAAATATATTGACTGTCTTGTCATATGAGAAATATAATGTGAAAAATTGATAAATCAAAAAAGGGTGGGGCGTATCGCCTCACCCTTTCAAAACTCCAAGAGCAAAAAACTACTTGTAATTCACACTAAATTTCACATTTTTTGTGACTCCACTATCTCCCTTCACTTTAAATTCCCAAGTATTGCTCTCTGGTTCATATCCTCTTCGGGTTGGTGGCATTGTGACTGAAACCTGAATTTTGAACTGTTTGTCTGCGAGGACGTTGAATTTCTTGTTTGAAAAGCTGATAAATCTGTCATCGGTTGAAATTGTGATTCCCACATCATCCTCATCACATCTGTTTTTGACGATAAACTCAAATGTTGCCTGTTTTCCTGCTTCCACCTCATAACCTGATGGGTTGTTAGTCCATCCGGTAATGAAATCACCACAACTCTGAACATAGTTTACAGTGAATTCTAGAACCTTTGTGTTACCGGATGATGGATTGATCTTGATCCTGAAAGTCTTGTACTGTTGGCTTTCATAGTTTTTCTCAGGCATTTTGATACCAATAGAAACCTCTCGCTCCTCATGAGCGGAAACCATGCTTGTTGATAATGAATCGAATGTGAATCCTTCAGTAAGTGGAGTGATTGTGAAGCTCATTCCACACATCGAAGTTGGGGCAAGAATTAATTTAAACGAAGCTGTGGCACCTTCGGCAACCTCATAGTTCCATGGATTACTCTTCCAAGTTGTGCTGAAAGTGCAGTTTACGATTGGATCGGCAGCGTCTACAAAATTTACATTCCCTGTTACAGGTATTACAAAAATTGCAACCAGACAGATTATTGTTACTAATGCTATCTTATTCTTTTTCATCTTCGCTCCTCCTTTTTTTAGGATTTTTTCCTTTGGTAACTTATACGAAGGAGGGAGTAAAAAAGTCAGATACTATTTATTCAGCATCTCAAATTGCATTTGCTCATGAAAATAATAACATATTAAGCATCAAATACCATTGAGGAGGAATTATGAATTTAAAGTACTTAGAAGATAAAATTGGATTCGATATCTTCAGATGCCTGGATTCAAGTGTTGAACAGGTAACAAAACTTAGCTTCAAACAGCTATTTGGAATTGATAATACATCTTCACCAAGGCATCTCACTCCACATATTGTCAAAATCTTGGCCAAATTCACTACTGGTTCTCCACCAATAGAGTTGTTAGAAAACTTCAAAAAAGAAACAGGAGTAGCAATCGAAATCAATGAAATCAACTCCTTTCTAGAGAAGTTAATAGATTTCAATATAAATTATGTTGCATTACCTCACAGAATTGAGCATGGATATGAACCTGGAGATCCAAGAGAAAAGGAGCTATCAGACAAGTACACTAGAGAAGTTTTGCAAATAATCTCTAGACTAATTTAGAATAGTTATACAAGCCCCAACGACCTCTTGGCAATCTCTTTGACAACCTTTGGCATAATCTCCTCAAGTTCAGGAGAAAGTGGCGCCATAAAGTCGAGTGCGGGTTTGATTTCTACAGCATAGATATCAAACTCTACGGGGATTTTGTGACCCATTTTATCGCCCATTTCAAGGGCTGTGGCAAAATTTATATCATGCATGCTACTGATATGTCGCGTCTCAGTAAAATCTTCTTTGGTGAGTCTTAAAAGTGTACCAACTGGATAACTCCCACTTGATATAGAATCGACAAGAATCGCTTTTTCAAAACCATCGATTATATCGAGTAACGCAAGCCCACCAAGATTGGCTTCTTCAAAAATAACATCACCATTTGGTTTATGGCTTGCGTTATAAAGTGCTTCTATTTCCCTCATAATAAGAACCCCGATCCTGTCATCTCCCAGGATCGGGTTTCCCATTCCAACTAAAATTATTTTCATAAGTTTAAACTATACGTCTTTACGAGTGACTTTCTCTCTTTTTCCATCTGTGTGGATAAGCTCAAGTTCCATTGGCATCTGACCTGGAAGTGAGTGAGTTGCACATGAGAAACATGGGTCATAACATCTGAATACCATCTCGATCATGTTGAAGATTCCATCTGAGACCATTCCGTCTTTGATGAGACCTTTTGCGACTCTGTCGGTGTCGATACAGATTGCACCATGATTGAATGCAGTTGCAACGATGAGGTTGACATCTGTGATCATGCCATTGTCATCTGATTTGTAGTGATGAACAAGTGTGCCACGTGGAGCCTCAACAATACCCATTCCTTCTTTGTTGTTGGAAGTTGGAATATTTCTGACATTGGTGTCGAGAATTGCATCATCTTCCATGAGTTCTTTGAGTCTCTCGGCAGCATAAAGCGTTTCAATGAGTCTTGCCCAATGTGTTGCGAGAGTAAACTGGACCGGTGTTCCACCAAGTGTTGACATGTATTTATCCCACTCAGCATTGGCAAGTGGTGTTGGCATTCCATCTGTTACATTTATTCTTGAGAGTGGTGCTGATCTTGAAAGACCTGATTCTGGTCCATCAACAAGTCCTTTCCATCCAACCTGTTTTAGATATGGGAACTTGAGGTATGACCATGGGAGTGGCTGTTCAGCAATGTGGTCAAGATACTCAGCGGCACCAAACTTGGCAAACTCTTTGCCCTTCTGATCAATTACTCTGACTTTACCATCATAGAAATTCATCTTGTTGTTTTCATCAACAAGACCCATGTGATAACTGTCATGATAGTAAAGGTCTTTGTTCAAGATGATGTCAAGATATGTTTTGTTGGAAAGCACCATATCATTGAGAATCTTGAGTGAAAGCTGAGCAAAACCAATAAATGGTTCAGAGACCTTAAGAATCCATTCTCTGTCTTCTTTTGTGATTGGTTTGCTGACTCCACCTGGGAGACCGTGAACAGGATGTGTTGCTCTTCCACCGATTCTTTCCTGAATCTGCTGAGCCACAACTCTTGTATGAAGAACTGTTTTTCCAAGTTCTTCACCAACCGCACCAATAAGCCCAACAACATTTCTCACATCAACTGGAGCTGCTGGCCCAAGAACAAAGTCAGGTGCAGCAAGTGCGTAGAAATGAGAGACATGAGAGTGAATCTGGTGTGCACAATATGCAGCTTCCCTGAGCATGCTTGCAGTCTTGGTTGGCTCAACGCCAAACATCATGTCAAGTGCTTTTGTTGAAGCAAGATGATGTGCCCATGGACAGATTCCGCAAAGAGCAGTTGTGATTCTTGGCATTTCCTCTGCCGGTCTGCCTTTGCAGAATTCTTCAAATCCTCGAAGCTCAACAACCTGGAAATAGGTCTCATCAACATTGCCATTATCGTCAAGGAAAATCTCAATTTTCACGTGACCATCAAGTCTTGTGCCTGGGGCAATTGTCAATTGCTTCTTATCAGTTTTGTATTTTTCGTCAAAGATGATTGGTTCTGCCATTTTATCTACTCCTCTACATCTTCGACAACTTCATTGATCAATGCAGATCCGAAGCTGTATCTATAGAACGTTCCAAGTGGGTCATCAATCTGCCCAACAATTTTGTCAAGTTCATCTTCACCAAGGTCAAGCTCGTTGTCTCTCATATCAAGAACTGAGGCTAAACCTGAAAGCATTGATGCACCATGATCAAGAACATCCGCAGTTGGTCCATAACATCCTCTGCATGGCATGTTGCCGATGTTTGTACACTGGGCACCACAACCAGCTCTTGTTGCGATTCCATGACAAATGATCCCCTGTTCAAGGAAGCATTTTTCTGGATCGAGATCAACAAGGTGTGGTCTTACAATTTTTTTGATGTTGTATTTTTCAGGTTTTGTTCTTGAACACTCATCACAAAGAGTTCTTTCTGAGGCAACAATCGTTCCTTTTGGTGGAAGCGGGGCACCCTCTTTTACATGAGCATACACCAGCTTGATGAATGTTGAAATCGACTCAACGGAAGGTGGACAACCTGGAAGATAATAATCAACATCGATTATTTCGTTCATTGGAACGACTTTGTCTGCGGCCTTTGGAAGTGTGAGTTTGTTTCCCTTTGGGCTAGTCCACTCATACTGTGGTGTAAACCCATCAGGGTTGATTGTTGATGCAGTTTCATCATAAACAGTCTTCCAAATGCGAGGCATTCCACCCTTAACAGCGTTTGCAAGAGATGGGATCCCACCAAAACTTGAGCAAGCACCAAAAGCGATCATAAGAGCTGATTTCTGACGAAGAAGTTTTACCATATGAATGTTTTCTTCATCACGCATTGATCCATGTACAAGGGTTGCGGTGATGTAGTTATCTGGCATTTTTTCAACATCTTCATACTTTGAATCCATATATGTTGGACCGAACGCAATATCAGCAATCTCAAAAAGATTGAGTAGAAGTCCATCAATATCAAGGATTGCCATATCGCAACCATCGCAAGTTGCACCGCGGTTTATAGCGATTCTAATCTTTTCAGACATGAGCAACCTCCTTCACCTGGTTTTTTGCGATAAGCTTTTTCCTGAGAGGTGAGAGTCCGAGTTTATCAATTTCATTTGAAAACTCTCTCATGGTTTCAGAGAATTTTTGACCTTCTGATGCAGATATCCACTCGAGTCTAAATCTTTTTGGAGATATACCAATCTGTTTTAGAAGTCTTTCAAGAAGTTTTATTCTTCTTCTCTCTCTGTAGTTACCAGAGATATAGTGGCAGTCACCTGGATGGCATCCGGCGACAATAACACCGTCAGCTCCTTTTGCAAAAGCTCTTAAAACCATCTCGGGGTCAATTCTGGCTGAACACATTGCCCTAATAAGTCTGAAATTTGTTGGCATCTGGAATCTTGAAACACCAGCAAGGTCAGCTCCGGCATATGTACACCAGTTACATGAAAGTACAACGATTAATGGAGTTTTTTCGTCACTCATAGAGCTACTCCTTCCAAAGCGGAATCAATTTGAGCAATTATCTGATCAGTTGTAAATCCGAGTTGCTCCATTGCACCAGATGGACATGTTGCTGCACATGCTCCACAACCTTTGCAAAGTGCTGGGTCAACATCAGCTTTACCTTGTTTGTCATCCCGATCTTCGAATTTCAAATTGATTGCATTGTATGGGCAAACCGCAAGACAAATTCTACAACCATCGCAGACATCTTTGTTAACACTTGCAATAGATGCCTCTGATTTGAGTGATTGTTTTGAGATAATTGTCATTGCCTTTGAGGCAGCTGCAGATGCCTGAGATATTGTTTCGTCGAGCATTCTTGGATGATATGCCATTCCGCAGAAGAAGATTCCTTCTGTTGCAAAATCAACAGGTCTGAGTTTTGGATGTGCCTCAAGGAAGAATCCTTCATCATTTGTTGGAACCTTGAGAATCTGCGCAATCTCTTCATTATCTTCGTTTGGCTTGATTCCGGCAGAAAGAACAATTCTGTCAGCTGGAATTTCAAGGCTACCCTTTAGGATTGGCTCATGAACCTTCACAAAGAGTTTTCCACCCTTATCAAGAACCTCAGGTCTATTTTCTGGATCCCATCTTACAAAAGTGACACCATTTTCACGTGCTTTATTATAGTAATGCTCTCTGAATCCATAAGTTCTGATGTCTCTGTAAAGAACATAAACCTCAATGTCTGGATTCTCTTCCTTTAGAAGATTTGCATTTGCCATTGCTGTTGAACAACAAACTCTGGAGCAATACTGATGATCATCATCACCACGAGAACCGACACACTGAATCATAACCACAGATTTAATTTTGTCAGTATCACACTTGCCAGAGATAATTCGTCTTTCAAGCTCAAGCTGAGTCATGATACGTTCATCTGTTCCGTACTTATAATCCTTTGGAGTTATCTGTTCGGCACCAGTTGCAATAATGATTGATCCAACATTAATCTCTTCCTCACCTTTTTTACCCTTCAGTTTTGGCAGGAAGTTTCCAACTGAACCTGAAAGATCAGAGAGTGTGGTTTCCATTTTGACAGTGATATTCTTGTTTCTCTCAACATCAAATGTAAGAGATTTAAGATATGCCTGCATATCTCCAATTTCATTTGTATACATTGCATGCTGAAGGTTTCCACCAAGTTTATCTGTTTTTTCAACAAGTGTTACCTTGTAGCCGTTCTTTGCAACATCAAGTGCTGCGTTCATTCCAGCTGCACCACCACCAACAACAAGAACTGAATTTGTGACCGGGATAGATGTTACCGCAAGAGGAGTAAGGATTCTTGCTTTTGCAACAGCCATTCTTACAAGGTCTTTTGCTTTATCAGTTGCCTGCATTGGATCCTTTTGGTGAATCCATGAACAGTGTTCTCTGATGTTTGCCATCTCAACAAGATATGGATTTAGTCCTGCCTCTTTAAGGGTTTCTTTAAAGAGTGGAAGGTGAGTTCTTGGGGTACAAGATGCAACAACAATTCTATTAAGGTTGTGTTCCTTAATGATTTTTGCCATCGCCTCCTGGGTGTCCTGAGAACATGTGTAGAGGTTGTTTGTTGCAAACTCCACATTTGGTAATGATTTTGCATACTCAACAACATTTAGAACGTCAACCGTATTTGCAATGTTGATACCACAATGACAGATGAAACAACCAACTCTTGGTTCTTCATTGCTGACATCTTTTTCTGGTGGATATTCCTTCTCTTTTAACGCTGTATTTCTTGCAGCTGCACAGTCAGCACCAGCTTTTACAGCTGCACCGATTGCTCCAGCTACTGTTTCTGGAATGTCTTTTGGTCCAGAGAATGCTCCTGCAACATAGATACCATCTCTGCTTGTTGCAAGTGGATTTGTGTATTCTGTCTGAGCAAATCCATCCTGGGTAAGAGTCAAACCAAGATCATCTGCAAGTTTTCTCTGCTCTTTTGCGGTTTGAAGTCCGACAGAAAGAATGACCAAATCAAACTCTTCAGTTTTTTCCGAACCATCTTCATCCTCATATCTGATAAGAAGATTGTTTGTCTTTGGATCTTCCATGACCTCACCAGGTCTACTTCTTACGTACCTGATTCCCCATTCACCCTGAGCTCTGTTGTAGTATTGTTCAAATCCTTTTCCGACAGCTCTCATATCCATGATGAAGATTGTCTCTTCGACATCTTCGACGTGTTCCTGTGTCATAATCGCTTCTTTTGTTGCATACATACAACAGACACCAGAACAATATGGTTTATCAATGTGTGGATCTCTTGAACCAACACACTGAATCCAAGCGATGCGTTTCGGAATCATACCATCGGATGGTCTAAGAACATGTCCACCAAATGGACCTGATGCATTGAGAACTCTCTCATACTGAATCGAGGTCATAACATTTGGATATCTTCCGTATCCATATTCCTTCTTTGATTCTGCATCAAACTCTTCAAATCCTGGACAAAGAATTACTGCACCGACATCAATTGTCCTTTTTGTTGTCTCATCACCAAACTTTACAGCTTTGGCAAGACAAACATTTTCGCACATCTGACAGCCGATACATGCATCTTTATCAATTTTTGCAACAAGTGGAATTGCCTGTGGGAAGTCAATATAGATTGCTCTTCTCTCCATCAATCCTTCATTGAATTTCGAATCAACGATAACAGGGCAGTACTGAGTACAAGTACCGCAACCTGTACAAAGTGACTCATCAACATATCTTGGTGTTACATTGATTTCAGCCTTGAAATCACCTGGTCTTCCGCTGATGTGTGTAACCTCAGCACCTGTAATGATGTCGATATTCAATTCACGACCACACTCAACGAGTTTTGGAGAGAGAATACACATGGAACAATCATTGGTTGGGAATGTTTTGTCCAGCTGTCCCATTGTTCCACCAATTGTTGGATTCTTCTCAACAAGTGTTACATGGAAACCTGATTCAACAAGGTCGAGAGCTGTCTGAATACCACCAATACCACCACCGACAACGAGGACTGAGCCTTTTACATTTTTTGGGTTTGTTGTTATTGTTTCACTCATTATGCTCCTCCTACGCCTGGATGTACTGGTAATAGCGACCTGACTTACCAGCCTCTGATATTGAGCCGTCTCTTACGAGCTGCTGAATCATCTCAAAAACCTTTGTCGATTTGATCTGTGTTTCTGAAGAAATCTGCGGAATAGTCATTGGAACTTTTTCAATCTTTGAAAGAATTGTATAAAGTTTGCATTTTTCTTCTATATAATCGACAATCATCTTATCAAAATCTTCCTGAGAAAGCTTCTCTCCATATGCATTTTGTTTCTCAGTAAGCATTGCTTCCTTACCAACAAGCCAGCCGATTTCAGCATCCTGAGTAACTTTTCTTGCAATAGCAAGTTTCATTCGAACTTCCTCAGGTGTCATACCTTCATCTGCAGCGGTGCCAAGTGCACCGAGTTTTGTAATCTTTTTTCTAAAAACTCCAACTGGCTCTTTTACGAGTTGAAGGAAATCAAGAGACATATCTACTCTATCGGTTGAGAAACCTGCATGCTGAAGAACTGCTTTGACAAATCGAACTCTTCTTTTTGCAATTAGGTTTCCTGTTCTATAGTTACACTCTAGCTCTTCACATCCTGCGATGAAAACTCCATCGGCTCCCATCTCAAAGGATGAAATTATATCATCTGCCTTAATTCTGCCTGTACACAGAACCCTCATAACTCTTGGAATACCATTGTATGGAGTTCTGATAGGTCCGACTAAATCGCCAGATGCAGAGGAACACCAGTTGCAGACAAATGTGACTACCTTAGGTGTAAAAAGCTGTCTTTTTGTATTTGCCATTCTGCACCTTCCTCTAGTAAGATTCCACTATTTCCTGGACTTCGTCCTGCAGACGATCGTTTGTCAGGAAATTCATAAATATTGCATCATACGGACAGCTGGTTGCACAGAATGAACAACCACGACAGAGATCAGTATTTGTGCGTGCCTTAAGACCCTTTTCGGTTTCAACAAGTGAGATTGCATCAAATGGGCAAACTTCAACGCAAAGACCACAGCCGATGCACAGGTTATCGTCTCTCATCTCAACTTCTTCATAAACGAGAGCATCTTTTGGACAAACCTCTACGCAGGCGGGAATCTCAATATCAAGGCATCTGTCGCATTTAATTACCTGCTCGAACTCTTCATTTGGTAAAACTCCACCAAATGGACAAGCCATGATACACATCCAACAACCGATACATTTATCATAGTCAACATTGACCATGCCTGTTTCGTAGTCGATGTGCATTGAACCAGTCATGCAAGCAGTTATGCAGACAGGATCATCACAGTGCCTACATCTGAGTGGATATGGCCTTGTTCCGGCAAGCTCAACATGAACTCTCTGTTTTGTAAGATTGATATCAATCTTCTTGCCTTCTTCACCTTCTGGAAGGTGTTTCTTCATGCAGGCACGTTCGCACATTCTGCAACCGACACATTTTTCAAAATCAACAAGAATCGTTTTCATGTGTGGTCTCCTTTAGAATATCAACAGGGCGAGTTTGTCTTCAAGGATATCTTCCTTGTGGCCCTGCACGTCAATCTGTTTTTTGATAAGTCCGTTAATCGTTCCAATTGTGGTGATCTTACCTACGAAAAGTGCTCCAATAATCTTGTTATCTTTGAGTACGACTTTTCTATAGATTCCTTCTCTCAAGTTCTGGTTGATCATGACCTCAAAACGTCCACCATGAGGTCTGACATTTCCAACAGAGATACAGGAGAGACCATAGAACTGGAATGAGTTCATCCAGAACCAGCCCTTGTATCCCTTAGGAATACCAACCATGTTTAAACCAGCAACTTTTCCCTGTTCTGATGCTCTTGGCCAGACAAGGTTTGTTGTGGTTTTTTCAAATGCTTCCTCATAAGTTTCTGTGCAATCACC
This sequence comes from Caldisericia bacterium, assembly GCA_963674785.1. Classification (GTDB taxonomy): domain Bacteria; phylum Caldisericota; class Caldisericia; order JAAYUI01; family JAAYUI01; genus JAXGMQ01. The sequence goes on along the minus strand of OY771555.1, from coordinate 1,372,308 downwards.
AGCAGCCCAAACATTTGGAATATTTGTTCTCATGTGCTTGTCTGCAATGATTCCATAATTTGTCTTGATTTCAGTATCTTTGATATATTTAAGATCTGGTCTGACACCTTTTGCAAAAACAACCATGTCGCAATAGTGTTCATCACCTGACTCAAGTACGATACCTTCAACCTTACCATTTTCACCAATTATTTCCATGACCGAGGTATTCAAAATCACCCTGATACCTTTTCTATCAAGTCTTCTTTTGACAAGTTCGGCTGCAGTTTCATCAAGAAGCTGTGAGAGAACCTGACCAGAGGAAATAACAACTGTTACATCGATCCCAGCATCAGCAAGTCCCTGAGCAGCCTTAAGTCCAACAAGTCCACCACCAAGAACAAATGCTCTCTTCGCTCCCTCATCAACCATCTGTTTAATCTGTTTGGCTGTATCAAGATGAGTAAAAGTGAAGATACCCTTGAGGTCTTTTCCTGGAATATTTGGGATTGCACCCTTACCGCCGACTGCGATCAAAAGCTTTTCATATCCGATCTCGGTTCCATCAGCAAGTGCAAGCTTGTTATGGATAGGCTCAAGCTTTGTAGCGGCTGAACCCATTTTGAGCTGGATACCTAAATTGTCATACCATTCCTGATCATGATAGAACATCTTTTCATACTTGATCTCTCCACCAATAAGGTACGAAATCAATGGTCTTGAGTACGAAAGATATGGTTCCTCAGAGATCATGCAAAGGGAGCCTTCCTTGTCCTGCTGACGAATTGTGTCAGCAGCTCTGAGACCGGCTATTCCGTTACCAACTATTACATATTTATAGTTTTCCACGAGTAACCCCCTTATGCCTCAACCTTTGCTAAAAGGTCTTTTGGTTTGACACGATGCTGACCAAATCCAAGCTCTTTTGTATCAAGTCCGAATGCAAGCCCTATGAGTTCGGTGATAAACAAGATTGGGAGATCAATCTTTTCACCACTGTCCTTTTCGAGCTTCTTCTGATGGCTTTCGTACTGAATATTACAGAATGGACAATGGAGAGCCATTGCATCAATTCCGCCATGGTCAACGACGCGTTTGAGTTTTCCACCGGCGATCTTAACTGAGTCATCCTCAGAAAATGCAAGAATTCCACCGCCACAACACTCGTTTGGATTAATTATTTTAACAGATTCGGCACCAATCGCTTTTACAAGATCATCAAGAGTCTGTGGATCTTCGGGGCTGTCAAAACAGTCAAAAATTGTTCTTGGTTTGAGATAATGACATCCTGCATGACTAAAGATTTTTACACCAGTAAGTGGTTTTTTGACAAGGGATTTTATCTTTTCTGGGCCAATCTTTTCATGAAGGAATCTTGTGAAATGCCAAACCTTTGTTGTTCCTTTGTATGGCTTTTTTCCTGCTTTGGTAAGAATCTCATTAACTCTTTTCAGTAATTCTTTGTCTTCATGAAGCATATGAGCTGCTTCTGTAAGCGTTGCGTTACAAGCAGAGCAAAGAGTTACTAATTCGAGACCCATCTCCTCAGCCTGAGCGAGGGCAATTGCTGACATAGCAATACTTGAGTCGGACGAAACATTTCTGACTGGCATTCCACAACAACCAGCGCCTTCCATGTCAACAAACTCAATACCCAAAAACTCTGCAACCTTTCGGGCAGAGGCCTCATAATGAAGTCCTCTTGCGGGAATCGTACAACCTAAAAATAAAGCTAATTTCACTTTGACGACCCCTTTCTTTCTTCTGCTTCCTTTGAAAGACCAGTCGAATCAAAGACAGATTCAACAGCCTCCGGCTTGTTTCCAAGCGGAGGAAGTCCGAGCTTGGCTCTCTTTTTGTTGTCAAAATCTGTCATCTCATAGAGTCTTCCAAACTCAGAGAGAATCTCAACCTGAGGCACCATTGAAGGATGCATGAAACCTTCTTTGGAAGCAAGATTTTTTAGAGAGAAAATAATATCAGTGATACTTACTTCTTGTGGGCATCGCTCCTGACATGTATAGCAGTAGGTACAAAGCCAGATGGGTTCTTTTTCAAGAACTTCTTTCCTCATTCCAAGAAGAACCATCCTAATGATTTTCCTTGGGTTGTAGGAATCATCCACTGCTCTTACAGGGCAAGAAGCGGTGCATGTGCCACATTGAAAACAACTTTTTACACGTTCTCCACCAGGTAATTCTGAAACCTCGTTTTTGAAAACGGGTTTAAGACGTGAATCAGTAACGGCAGAGGCACCAGCGGAATCAGTCACGGGTACACCCCCTTTGAATAGGATTATTATACACTTCTTTCGCGTTTTTTTCGATCACAACTCCCAAATTGTATATTTCAAAGTAGTGCAAGTCAAGCAACAGGTTTCTTGAATTTTATTTGACAAGAATAGAATCCATGAGGCATATTTGATGTTCTAACACCCATGATAAGCCAAATTTTCCACTTGACAAATTTATTCATTAAAAATCTATTATTATGCAAATATTACTCAAATTTAATATAATATAACTTTGAGAATGAGATTGACCTTCATATCAAAACAGGTAAAATCAACAAATATGGAAGAGATTCAAAAAAGTAACGATAATCAGATTGCATATACAAACACAGTCTCGACAAGACCCAATACCGACTCAAGACTTTTTGCGGTTCTATCGCATGTAACATTTGGAATCATGGGCATTCTAATCCTTGTTGGAGCAGTGAAGATCGCAAAAGGAAACAAGTTTATTTTGAGACATGCCATCACCTCAATATTCAACAGTATCGTAGCAATACTTGCAGTAATCGTTTGGGTTCTTGCAAACATGGTGATAAGCAAGTTTACTGGTTTTATGATAATCAGCGATTTCTACATGTATGGAATTGTTGGATTGATAATATTCTTCTACTTTACAGCTTTTATAGCATCGATTGGTGCAGCAAAGGGCAAAGAATCAAGAATCCCTTGGGCGTACCCAATTGCAAAAGCCATAATAAAATAACTCCAGATTATTGATATTTTGAATCCTTTATCGATTAGTGTATACTAACCAGCATGAACAATAAGATAAAAATGTCATCTGATCTCTGGGTGGTTGATGATCCATTCGAAAAAGGTAAGTTTGTAGATTACTTAGAAGACCACTCATTCGAAACTGACTACCCGATTCTAAGTCTTGAAAACAAGATCAAAATATGCACAAAAGCCAACCGAAATGAGCTTGCAACAGAAATTGAACTTGAAAACCCAGTTGACCAAATCATATCAGGATTTCTGGAAGCTGAGGTAATCGAAGATCATGAAAACCTTACCTCATCTTCAAGCTGGGGAGTAATAGTATCACAGGTCAACACAAGTATTGTCGGAGAAGATGAAAATGAATCAAGCTGTTTTCACGCCCTCCTTCAAAAGACTGATGATGGAAACTTCATTCAGGGATTGATCCAAGATATCACGGACGAACCAGCCTACAATACCGTAGACTTTGCAGATGAAACCAAAACCGAGATTGATGAATTGATACAGGTCTGTGATATTGGCATTCAAGAAAAACCACTGATCGTTGGACTCGACAAATCAAGAAAGAAACTTATCGCCCAGACGTCGAGTGGAGATATGTCAATAACCGAGTTTTCAAAAGAGTTCTCAAGGGAAATGGTTTTTTCAAAATCTCTTTCTCCAGGGGTGAGACTTGTTGGATTTGATGGTGAAAAGCTAAGGTTCATTGATATTGATAATGGAGAATTCATCGAACAGAAAGAGATTAGTATTGAAAAAGGAATATCTCCAGTATTTTTTGATTCAATCAATTCACACAAATCAGACTCCCCTCTTTTTACATTCTACGACGGGAAAAAACTGAACTTTATTGACCTTTTTGATATGGAAATCATCAACTCAATCGAGATTGATGGACTTAAAGCCGGAATTGATTCTGTATGTTTCTCATCGGATAATGGGATTATCTACATAGAAAACACTGTTATCTCACCAGAAGAAATTGAAATCAGGAAGATTACACTTTCCGAGGAAACTATGACCCCAATCTTTAGATTTCAAATTGGTTCGTATGACGGTGGACTTTTTGGATTCAAAAAAACTGTTGATGGTAAATCAACAATAAAGATTTTCAATGCATATCCATTTGGTGAAAATGTGATTGACGAATTCATTTTTACAAACATCGACGGAGAAATCGAGAGCATTGATTTCGATAAAAAAACAAAAAAGATGTTTATGTTTACAAGTAGTATGTATTATGAAACCGAAAACATCTCAAAATGGAAGAGAGTAAACAGGATTGAATTAAAAGGTTTTGAATAGAGGGAGGAACTATGATCGAGCTTGTGAAGAAAGAATTTGTACCAGGAGATGTTATTGCATACATCCCCAAAAGTGATGGGGGAGTGCATCCTGTAATCGTTAACGGAAACACGGTTCATATCTGTAGTGACAGATTCAGAGCCAAGTCGTTGACCTCATTTGACCTTCCTTTTGAAGTCGAAACTTGGATGTACTGTGGAAGCAGACTCAATACAAAAGACACTTTTCTTCCAAGTAATCCGGTTATTGATACCAGTTACCCCGGAACAATGATTATTACAATGGTAGGAGAATCTGACTACTGGGTAACAGGGCTTCAGCTACCAAGTTCATCTGACCTAAGCTCATTTTTCGATACAGGCAAAATCAAGTCAAAATTCCTGCACAAAACCGAATGCATGGACATTATTGGTGCATACGTAGGGAATCACTTCCAAAACCCAGTGTTTTCTTTGCAAGAGCCCGGATGTTTGTCAATATTCCACCACAACACAAATACAGGCAAGGTGGTTGCTGAACAAACATTCAAGAAAAAAACAGTCTTCCCATCATATCCAAAGCTTTCAAGTAAACAGATTGCCTACGATGGATACAACTTTCTTGCTTTCGAAATTGCTGACAACAAGTATAAGTTTCTCTGGCCACTTGAGATAAAGAGTTTGCATCGAGAATCTTTTAACTGGCAGATTGAGTGGGATGAAAGAGCGTCAATCGCAAATGTCTTTGACGGCGAAGATTACCATGTAATCGACCTAACAAACAAGATCGAGTTGATAAATCAACCTTCGGATGAACTTGGTTTTGGTTTGAACTCAACACTCTATGAAACCAAGAACTCTGGGCTAAAATGGGCTAAAAGATACATGAATGGAGATATGAGATCGATCAAGTTCCACACAATTGAAGATGGTTCGTTTGAGGCAATAGATATACATAGAACTAGGGAGTTTGGGGATATTTACATATTTGGTCAGGACACAGATAACGATTTCACAGTCAAAGTATTTTTTCCAAATCCAAAAGAAAACACCATGAAAATAATTGAATTCGCAGGTCTTCTCGATTCAATATTCTGTTCTGAATTTGATGAGATGACTGGGGAAGTTCACCTATTTTCTGATGATTACCACTACAAAACTGCACCACTTAGCAAACTATAAAAAAGGAAACGGTAAACATGAAAAAAATACTTGTTATCAATGGAAGCCCAAAAGGCAAAGGCAATACTTATGAGTTTTCAAAAAAAGTTGAACAAGTATTTAATGAACTCGAACCTTCCAGTTTCGAGTTTAAGTATTTTTTTCTGAAAGAAAAGAATCTAAAGCTCTGTAAGGGCTGTTTTACATGTCTGACTAAGGGCGAACATCTGTGTCCTCTGGCGGATGATGAAGTGTTTGTTGAGCTTAGGACAAAGATGCATGATGCAGATGGAATCGTTTTCGCTTGTCCAACCTACACAATGAATGTAAGTTGGATTATGAAGAATTTCCTCGATAGATTTGCATTCATGGGACACAGGCCTGAGTATTTTGATAAACCAGCCCTGCTTCTTTCAACGACTGGAGGGGTAGGCCTAAAAGAATGCTTCGCAGCACTAAACTATGTTTCAGCAATGGGGTTTCTGGTCGTTGACAAATTAGGGACAACAACGGTTCCGATAAAAGACTGGAATAATCTAGATAAAAAAACAAACCTCTCAGTTTTCAATGCTTCAAAGAAATTTTTTGAAAAAGTTAACTCCCCAAAACCCTTTAGAGCAACAACAAATGGAATACTGCAATATCAATCTTTTAAAGCTGTATACACCAGTAAACCTGGGGCGAAAGAAGAGTTCCCAGCAGATTTCAACTACTGGGAACAAAAAGGTTGGTTAGAACCCAAAAAGCTCTATTACACTGATGGCAAACTCTCATTTTTACAGGTATTGATCTCAAAATCATTTTTCTCATTAATGAGAAAAATGGTCAATAAAATGTAACAACTAGAACATCTTGTTTGCTTCAATGGTCTTGGATTCAGAATTCCAAGTGACCTTATATCCAAGATTTTCAAGAAGAGACCTTAGAGGAGCAGTCGTTGTTCCCCAAATGTTGAGCACCTCAAAATCGAGAATTCTTGGAGTGCCATCGACCAAAATATTCTTCTTATCAACCCAAAGGTTTACTGCGCTGGAGCTTGAAGTGGCAACAATTTTGTTTTCATCCGCTACCCAGTTCACTTGATAACCAAGATTAATCAATAACTCCCGAACAGGAAAAATAGCCACTCCCCACAAAATTTCCGGTGATTTTGTTGATTGTAAAATGGTTTCGCCCTTCTGAATTTTGTTTTCGCCAATCGTAAAAACCAATCTCCCAGAAAACATTTTTTTTACTCCCACAACCACATCTGAAAAAGGATAGTACCTCCCGGGACAAGCAGTTTTCCATACATCACTATGTCTTGTTATGTTTTCAGTTTTAATACCAAGCTTGCAACACAGCTTAAAGATAAGCTTGATTAGTCCAGTCTTCTGTGGTTCTCCCATTTTCCCACGTTGAAAATTCCCCATACAACAAACAGCAATTGAGTTGAAATTTGATGTTTTTCGATTCTTCGAAAGATGCACAAAATCAGCCCCACAATGCCCGATTGGTTTTCTCGGATCATTGATCATCCAATATGAACCATCTGAGAAGACAATATAGTGATAAGACAATTTTTTTGATTTTACTCTTTCAGCTAGCTGATGCTGTTTTAATAACGGTAAGTCATTGTCATTGACATAATGGTGTAAAACTATCCATTCTGCTTTCATTCTTTCCCTCCAATAATATTGTATTTATACTATATATCATTGAAGAGAACTTGTCAAATGAAAAAGACCCGACAGAAATCGTCGGGTCTTGAGTACCTTTATTTTGTAATCGAACTAATCCAGTGGTTTATGACAGAACCACCAGTCATAACCATCATATTCATCAAGTCGTTTCTTTGCGGTCTCAACATCACCAGCTGGTGGAACAATCACCCTATCCTTGATCAATTCATTGTTTGGCCAGTTTGCAGGTGTAGCGACCTTCTTTGAGTCTGAAATCTGAAGGGCTTTTACAGCTCTTACAAACTCATCCATATTTCTGCCAATTTCCTGTGGATAATAAACGATTAATCTCACTTTTCCTTCAGGGTCAACAATAAACACTGCTCTTACTGTGTTTGTGCCTTTTCCAGGATGAAGAAGCCCAAGTTTTGATGCGATTGTATCGTTTGCAGCAATAACAGGATAAGTTATTTTGTCACCAATCTTCTCTTCAATCCACTCAATCCATTTGATGTGTGAAAAAACCTGGTCAACTGAAAGACCAATAAGTTCACAGTTCAACTTCTTAAAATCTTCAACGTGTCTCTGGAATGAAACAAACTCGGTTGTACAAACAGGGGTAAAGTCAGCAGGATGACTAAAAAGGATAAACCATTTACCTTTAAAAGCCTCTGGTAGATTCATAACACCATGTGTAGTTTTTACTTCCATCTCTGGGAATTCGTCACCAAGTAACGGCATATTCATTTCTTCTTCATATTCACAACACATAAATTCTCCTCCTCCTTCTTGATGACTATAAATTACACCAAGAAATAAAATTGTCAAGTGCTTGACAATTTTTAGAGCTTGATAAAAATTATCTAATTATATCTTTTGCAGACTCAATTATTGCTTTATCTATTTCGGAACCATTCTTAACAAGTTTTGATTCATATGCTGGGTGACAATATACCCTAACAACTCCTGTCAAGCTCTCCCAGGTTTCTGCAAGAGATTTAGCAATAGGTGAAATATCCGACAGCTTTCTATATTTGTTTCTTTTTGAAAAAAACACAGTGATATCCTGAGTCATTGCTTTTGATGGAACAATATCAACAAGCAATCTCATTCTTGGAATCGAAAGTCTTCCGATCAACTCTTCGGATAAAACTTTTGCAGCATATGGTCCACTTAAACCCTTCAGAGCAGAAAAAACTTCTCTTGTGTCAGGATCAAGTGGAGAGTACGTTCTTATTCTTTTGAAAAGCTTTCTGTTGATAAGCCCTCTTACAAGCTCAAAAGTATCAGTGTCATCTGCCACAAGTGAACCCAACTTTTCAAGGGCATCATCATCACCATAATGATCCAGAAGCTCTGACCTGAAATCTGCCCACCCCTTGAATTTGACAGCCTCCTGCATTGCCGCAATAAGCATTATTGCAGCCGATCGAACAGTGTGATGCCAATAGACTTCAGTAAGCATTATATATCTGCTGAATATTATGTACTCTGCTGAAGACTTCCCTTTCGCTGTAAGGGCAAGCCTTTTCTGAGGAGAAACAGTAAGACTTCCGATGAGTCTTTCCTTGTCATACGACCTTCCGTAGGGAACTCCACAATGAAGACTATCTCGTTCAAGATAATCCATCTTGTCAGCATCAACGGTAGAATCCAACAAATCCCTTGCAAGACGATATGAAATATCTGATTTATCAAAGTCCCCAGTTATCAAGTTTCCAACAACAACAGGGTCAATATTGTTTTGGGATAGGATTTCCGAAATCTCAAGACCAGATAATATCTCCTGACTGCGAATCTCGTGATCGGGCAAATCTGAGACCTCGCCTTCAAGTAAATGTCCAAACGGATAGTGACCAATATCATGGAGGAGGGCAGCAAAAGGAAGTGCATCCAAGTGTTCCTTTTTTATCGATTCTGCAAATTCGGAAAGCCTTGAAAGCCTTTCAATATATTTCATCATCAAACCAAAGACACCTAAAGAGTGTTCGAATCTAGTATGGTTTGCACCCGGGTAGACAAGATGGGTGAGTGACAACTGTCTGATTTTTCTAAGCTTTTGGAATTGGGGAGTATCAATAATCTTCATGATAGGCTGATTGACATCCACATTTACGAGCGGAGGAACTCTAATTGTTAGCTGTTTATTGACTTCTTCAAAACCCATGGAAGACATTCTAATTTACGATGGTCTGCTGTCAAGCTGATTCCTTGCGAAAAAACGAAATGAATATAGAATTCAAGCATGGTTTATATAAAAGTATTTCTCTCGTTTCTGAAAATTGGAATAATCAGCTTTGGAGGCGGGTGGGCATCTGTAAGCATCATGAGACATGAACTTGTCACCCACCAAGGGATTATCACGGCAGAACAATTCAATCAAGTTATGTATACGATTGGTTTCACACCAGGCCCGGTTGCAATCTCAAGCTCTGCTATCCTTGGAAAAGAGATTGCAGGATACGCAGGAGCTTTATTTGCTGTTTTTGGAATAATAATCCCACCTATAATCGTAGGAATAACCCTCTACTCACTCATGACAAAATATGGTGACAATACAACCATAAAAGGGTTTATCAAGGGTATTGGACCAGCAGTTGTTGCTGTGGTCTTTTATGTTCTCTTTGGCATTGGAAAAGGTGCATTCCAGGACTTCAACTATTACCTTTTATTGATAGGTATTGGTGCGATAACAGCTCTTTTTCTTGGAGTCCATCCAGTATTCGTATTGCTTGGTGGAGGAATTTCTGGTATACTCTTCAAACTAGGAGGTTAAATATGAAAAAAATAATCATCGCTTTATCAGTTGGTTTGTTACTTTTATCGTTTATCCCTGCAAATGCAGGCAATGGTGTTTTAACATATGGCGTGATTGTTGAACCAGTTCCGAGAATCGGCCCAATGACCGTTGAAACACTTGATGGATACTTGGTTTCTGCAAAACTACAACCCCATAAAACATCTGATGATCTATATTTGGGAGCACAAGTCACAATGAGGTGGGATGGAACAGGTTTATATATTCTGCATGATTCAATTCAACCCGCAGACACTCTTGAAAGAAAAACATGGATTGGCGAAATCACATCTTATAACCCTGATTTATTCTCATTTTTCATGACAAGCCCTGCAGGTGATGTAAGAGTTTTTGTACCAAGAAGTGTCAACAAGGTTAGCGACTTTGCCTGCAGTTCAATTGTAAAGGTTACCGGTTTCAAAAACGCATGGCTTGATTACTTCACTGCAGAGGAAATCGATGTCATCACCAGATAACGTCTCTCCAGAAAATAGTCTTTTAACACTTCTAAACAGCATTAGACAAAGAGAGTACAAGCAAGGGGTTCCCGTTGATACCCTCGTAAATGTAGATAGAAGCCACAATAACTTTGAAAAAATCTGGATTCCATTTATGGTTATTTTGTTTCTTCTTGTAGCTTTTTCAGGAACCGATATATGGCCATCGATATTTGCAATGAGAATCTTCGAATATCTGTTTACTGTTTCTATCCACATATATCTCATTTTCAAGATTTTCAGAACAACAATTCCAGGAGAGTTTGAAAAACCTATCCAGCACTCGCTTCTGATTGCTGTGCCTATTGCAAGCGCAATAAACGTTATCACAAGACTTGTAGTCACAAAATGGTCGCTTAGTACCCCAACATACTTTGGGCATGTCTCCTGCACAGCAACACAGGATTGGCTTCACAATATTCACCTTGAGAACAATTGGATGCCCCTACACATAGCATTTGTGATAGCTATTGTCTTGATTCCGATAATCACACATCTACACTCCAAGGTAAAGATAAAAAATCTTTTGATGCCGTACTTCTTCTATATGCTTGCAGCCCCAGTTATCGTGTTTTCAATAAACATAATAATTGCTGTTCTATCAAGACTAACAACAGACCTGATGTGGATTTACTGAGTAAACAGGCCTCCCCAAATTGGGATCAACTTATCTCCTATCCACTCATAAACCACACCAGCTGATACCCTGTCTGCACTGAATCCAGAAGTTATTTTTCCATCATTTAGGAGTGAAATATTGGGAATATCCTCAGTATTTGAAGTAATTGTTCCTGTCTCCAGATCAACTATGTACCCATTCGAATATGAGTCCTGTTTTGGATAACAGACAAGATACCTGTAGTCGAAAAGCTGTGAGTTATACATTCCCTTTGGAATATCTTTTATCGGAATAACTTCATCAAATGTCAGCTTCCATATCCTTGTTCTTTCAGGTAAACCCAAAACTGCCAGTACGTCGTAATCCTTCAAAAAGAACCCCTGGGGTCTTTTGAATAATAGTTCACTATCAACAAGATCATCGATTTCAATTCGCGGGAAATATAGTGGATCCCTGCCCAAGAGGGATTCAACCTTTACATCAAAAATTCCACAATCAGAGGCAGTTCCGACAATAACAACGTCTCCTGTTTCCATATTCCAGGAACCAGGAATAAATGATTTTAAGGCGATATAACTTGTTCCATCGGCTTTGATTATGCCATCTTCATAGTGATAATACTCTCCATCTGGCGATGTCCCCGAAAAGACCTGAACATCCATAAGATTCATATCCTTTGGATCAAACTTTTTTTCCTGGGAATAGGTAAAGGAGATTGAACCTGGTAGTTCAGATGAAAATGATGCTGCTCCAATCTGACCATCTTTTCTTGTGATGAAATGTTTTGTCGCACCCCTGAAATCAAGTCCAGTTGCCCTAAATGGTGTGAGTTTTGCGATATCAAGATCAGTAATCTCAGTCACTCCATCTTCTACGGTACATTTGGTTACACCACCATCTCGCCAGTCGACAAACAATTCAACTGATGAACCTGCTTTGATGTTTTCAAGTTTATAGGTTTTATCAGAAATTACAGAATGATCATCAATAAATTTGAGTTTTGTAACTTTACCCGGATAAACATTGATATAGTGAACAACATTTTTGGTGAATTGTTCTCTGATCTCAACAACTCCGGTTTCGACCATAGGATAAAAAACAGACCCATTGTCCGTCATGGGTTCATCTGGAATAGAGGTAATAAAACTCACACCATTTGTTTCTGATTCAATGTATAATGCTCCATGAGTCTCATCTGTCCCAGGTTGGAGTTCTATCTGATCACCAGTTTGAAAAACTCTGTTTTCTTTCCATCTGTAACCAAATCCAACAAGCTCTCCTTTTAATTCCCTATCACCAGCATGTACAATAATTCTATCTGGTGCTGGAATTGCCCCAACTTCAATATTACCAACCCAAATGTTTGCTGGAATTTTTGAATCGATTGAAACAACAGCCTCTTCGTATTTGTCAAATGTTATTTTGTGTTCATAACCATAATAAAGATTCATTGTCTTTGTTTCGACATCACCTGAGTCGAGATATTCAACTGTAATCTTATGCATATTTGGAGGAAGAAGAACTGGGTTTTTCAAGTCTTTGTAATGAATTGGTTCATTATCATCAATCGTTACGATCGAGTTTTCACTGTTAATGTTTATCCAAAGAAGCGCACCATCAAGTTTCCCGCATGAAATAAAAATAACTGATGAAATAAGCACAATTGCAATCGTAAAAACTAATCCTCTATAATACTTGTTCATTTCCTTCATCTTTCCTCTTATTATCTCTCCACAGACAAAACTTGTGTTGTTTTACATCTGTTCTTGTAATCGCACCAATTACAGAATTTATTCACCTTCAAATCAAATTCCTTGTTCCTGATACCAGTAACAGCCCTATCAATCTCTGTCATCGCATCCGTTATCTTCTCTTGGGTGGGTATAAATGCAACTTCTTTATGTTCTCTTAGATAGAGATTAGAAACCTTGGCAACTTTCTTGTCCCAAAGGGAAGACATGGCAATAGCATATATTGAAAGCTGCAGTGTATCCATTCCATTTACTGACGACGGTATCCATTTTCCAGTTTTATAATCTGTCAGAATCAAATCTCCAGATTCATCTAAATCGATTCTGTCGACGATTCCTGTTAATGTAACACCTTCAAATCCCTGAAGTGGATATGAAAAGTTTTTTTCGACCTCTAAAGCGGGTTTGAAACTTCCTTCCATTTTTTCCCAGTACGAAATCAAAATTGACTTTCCAAGCTCCTTGTACCGTGATTCCTCATCAATACCTGAATATCCTCTATTGATCCAATTTTCGTCATAATAAGCGATGATCTCTCGAATCGAATAATTAACAGGCAAGATTCGAGGTTTATGAAGCCATTCTAGCACTGTATGAATGGAGCTTCCAAATGAAAAATACGGTCTTGGCTTGGTTGGAAGCTTCACAATGTAGCTTAGATAATACTTATATGGACATTGCAGATATGTGGAGATTCTTGAGTATGAAAGTTTTAAATCCATTTGTTTTCGTGAGCAAGTCTCCTGATTGATTCACAGAGCATCTTGACAGTTGGTTGTGTATAGATAGTCCAGTCAGAAAGTGCCATTCTCTCTTTTTCATCAAGCTGAACAGCCATCCTTCTTGTGGCGTCTCTTTCAGTAAAACCTCTTCTGATAGACCTCTGGAGTCGAACCTGCTCTGGTGCAGAAATATTTAATACACCATGACATAGTTTGTTCCATTCCTGTTCAAAAAGAATTGATGCAACAACAACAATCAACCTTGCTCTGTTTGCTCTTCCCTGCATTATTTCAAGTTTTATGGCTCTAGTAAGTGGTTCTTTGAAAATCTCATTTAGAATATTTGTTTTGGCTTGGCTTGAAAATGCAATCCTTGCAAGTCTTTTTCTGTCAATTCTTCCATCAAGATTACAAATCTGATTGCCAAATCTTTCTACAAGTTGTGTATAACACTCAGTACCTATTTGAATCAAAGGTCTTGAGAGGTCATCAACTTCAATAATGTGAACACCATCTCCAACAAGGCATGATGATGCACGAGATTTTCCAGAAGAGATTCCACCAGTTATTCCAAGTATGTATGCCATTTATTTTGCCACCAACCAGTTCTTCCCCCAACCTGTATCCACCAGTAAAGGAACATCCAGTTCGATCACGGATTCCATAGTTTCTTTCACTATCTTTGAAACATCTTCCACTTTTTCATCGGGACATTCAATCAAAAGCTCATCGTGTATCTGAAGAATCTGAGCTGCCCCTGTCCCTTCAAGATTTTTTTCTACATCAAGCATCGCAAGTTTTATAATATCTGCAGATGACCCTTGGATTGGAGAGTTTAGAGCGATTCTTTCCCCTACAGCCTTCACTTGAAAGTTCTTCGAAGAAAGCTCAGGGACATATCTTCTTCTACCGAGGATTGTCTCAGTATGACCATCCTCAATTGCACTTTCAACAACTGCTGACGTATATTTCTTTATCCCTTTGAATCTTCCAAAATAATCATCAATAAACTTCTTAGCCTCAGCAAAGCTTATCCCAAATTCGTTACTTAATCTATGGGATGACATCCCATAAAGAATCCCAAAATTGATAACTTTCGCCTGTCTTCTCTGTTCAGATGTTGGTTTTTCAACATTAAACATTTTGCATGCAGTGTAAGTATGGATGTCTTGCCCAGACCTAAACGCCTCTATCAAATCTTCATCTCCGGACAGATGAGCAAGAACCCTGAGTTCAATCTGGGAATAATCGGCACTGATTATTGAGTGTCCTTCTTTTGAGATAAATGCCTCTCTGATATGGGTTCCCCATTCAGTTCTGATTGGGATATTTTGAAGGTTTGGATTGGCAGACGATAATCTGCCTGTTGCAGTACCATTTTGAAGGAATGTTGTATGAATCCTGTCATCAGAATCAGCAAAGGTGGGTAGAGGTTTGATGTATGTATTAAGAAGCTTTGAAAGCTCTCTGTACTCCAGAACATGATCAATTAATGGAGTCAGCGGACGTAATTTTTCCAATACGTCTGCAGAAGTTGAGTAACCAGATTTTGTCTTCTTTATCGGCTTGATGCCCATTTTTTCAAACAAAACATGTGAAAGCTGTTTTGGTGAAAGAATATTGAAGTCAGTTCCAGCAATCTCAAAGATATTTTCAGCAAGAATACAAAGCTTTGCTTCAAAATCTTTGCCAAGGCTATCAAGAGACGCTTTATCAATCTTGATCCCGCGTTTCTCAACTTTATCTAAAACTCTTGTAAGTGGTTTTTCAACCTCATTTAAAAGGTCGAGTTGGTTCTTCTCAGTAAGCTTTGACTCAAGTTTTTTTTTGATCTCAATCATCGCCAGAGGATTTGGAACATCATCTTCAAGATAATGGGGTTTCAGTGTCCCAATATCAAATGACTTGAAGCTCGAATTATCAATATGAGCTGCAATTCCAATATCAAAGGTTGGTTCGGAAACATCCACATATTTGAGTGTAGATTTCAAGTCCATTAATATTTTTGTGTTTCCAGATTTTAAAACATCAGAAAAACCATCGATCGCCTTTTCATTCGATGCAAAAATCCCCGTTCCTATTTCAACTTTTTTTACTGATTCCCCAACTGAAAATGAAACTTCATCAGGAGCAATATAGAGAGCAAAATCTCCATCAATTTCTTTTGGGATACTTTTGATTTCAATATTCTTATATTTGAAAGATGGCTTTTTGTCAGCTTGAAATCTTTTGACAAGCGACGAAAACCCATAATCCTTGAAAACCGGTACAGCTTTTTCGGGAATAAAAACCGAAGGTTGGTCAAGCTTCTTCTCATCAATTGCTGCATCAGAACAGATTCGTGCAAGTTTCAGTGATTTTTCAAACTCATCAATATGTTTTGAAATCTTGGGATGATTCTTGAGTTCATCAATATTCCTTGACTCATCAATGATTTTTCTTGCGGTTTTATCACCGATACCTGGGATTCCAGAATAATTATCAGAACTATCGCCCTTAAGTGCCTTATACCAAACGTATTGCTCAAGAGACAATTTAAACTCATCCTCAAAAATCTCTGGAGTATACTTGACATCATCCTGATTTGCACGTTTGTTTATTAAAACACTGGTTTTATCTGTGATTATCTGAAGGATATCCTTGTCGCCCGTAACTACAACAGAATTGTTGCCTTTTTTTTCTTCAATTTTCGCAACGGTTGCGATCACATCATCCGCTTCATATCCAGGGCTTGAGATAGATGTTATCCCAATATTATCAAGGATTTCTGGTAAAAGGATGATCTGCTCTGCAAGCTCATCTGGGGGAGATGTTCTGTTTGCTTTGTATGAATCACAGAGGTCATGCCTGAAAGTTTTTTCTTTTCTATCCAGACAGACAAATATTTTATCCGGGTTTTCTTTTTCCACTGCCGACAAAAGCAGTCTCATAAACCCATATAATGCACCCGTGGACGTGCCATTGCTGCTGACCATCGAAACAGGCATAGCATAATAAGCCCTGAATAACAGGCTCATTCCGTCCACAAGTAGTATTTTTTCCACTATTCCTCCGGAGTAGTTTCGATGACTTCTCCTGAGCCTTCTGGTACTTCTTCAAATTTCAGATCAAATGTGACATACGGTGCCCAGAAACGATAAGTTTCTGTATACGCAAGAAGGATAATTATTGTGAGGATCGCAGCGATAAATGAACCCCAAAGAGTTGGGATAACATCTTTCGTTACCCTTATAAAGTTGAGGAAGTATGGAAGCGATGGGTAGATAAGTGCTGGGATAAAGATGTTTTTTGTTTTAATGTAAGTATAGGCACATGTGAGAAGGAAGAAGAATGAAAGCACGTTTACGCCACTGAACGGTCCAAAGAAATGAGCTGTTGATTCACCTGTAGTCGGATTAATTGCCGCAAGATGCCAACCAGTGGAGACAGCAAAAATGATACCCACAGCAAAAACGATGAAACCAGGTAACCACTTATAAAGTGAGCTTTCCCAATCAGAGAGTTCTCTTTTGATCCTTTTGACATATCCCCAGTTGAAAGCAAAATTGAAAAATATTGCAACAATAAGCCAGAAAAGAATTGTCCATACGACATTTGCAGTCGCCACTCGGTAGATAGTTTCTGCAATCTGGGCACCCTCAACCTGGATTTCAGTATAGGAAAGAGCGGCATCAGCAAGCTTGTATGCCGAAGTCATAATTGGCACAAGAATGATGCTGAAAAGGGTTGCCACAACATATTTGAATGTAAGTCTCTTTTTAGTGTCTGTTATCCAATCCGGTGCATCAAACCAAGACATCATCTTGTTGAACATATAACCAAGGGTTGAGAACATCAGAACTGGTCCGTTTAGAATCCACACCCTGAAGAAGTCTAAAATACCAAGTGCTGGTGATGCAGCACCATAGATTGGAATCGTGCCATCATTTACTACAAATGCCACAACAGACCTTGGGAAGAACATATATTTCAATGTATAGAAGAATGAAGCACTCGAATTCGCCCCTGTTTCTGTAAGCCCAGGAGGGGGAGGAAGCCCAATATAATAGCTCTCGCCACCTGAAAGTATTGAACCAACAGGCACAAAGAAATAATAAATAATTACCCAGAACCCAGCAAAGAATAGAATTCCAGGAAGAATATTTTTGAAATGGAGTCCCCAAGATTTTACATCAACCCTGTCGAGAATGATTATTGCAACAAGCAACAATGCCAGAAATACTAGAAATGTTACATGGAAACTGACTCTTGCGTAGTTTTCAGCAAACATTCTGCTTGTTTCTGTTTCAATTAGGCTTGCCTGCCCAAGACCGCTAAGATTCCAATAGTTTGCAGCGGCATTGGGAATCAGAGTGTTGAAGAGCCATCTTACAAGTGGTGGGATTCCTATGAAACCAGCAGCAAAAACCATCCATATATTTCTGATAAACCAACTCTTAACAGCAGATGGTTCTCTGTCAAATTTTTCCTTGATAACCTCTGCTTCTTTAGGTTTATTCTTTTCCTTAAGTTTTCTTTCCAGATCACGTGGGATCTCGGGTAAATCACGCTTTTTCATTACAACCTCCGGTTTTGAAAGGTGTCAACTGTTCTTTTACAAAACATAGTCCTCTCAAGTTTTGTTCCATAAAGAACTTAAGATAGACGAAAATCCATTCTATGCTATATTTACTCATAGTCAACGAACGGAGGAAGTAGTCAGATGAAAAAGGTTATTAAAACAGAGAATGCCCCAAAAGCTATTGGTCCATATTCACAGGGGATAGCCGGCGGAGGTTTTTTATATATTTCAGGTCAAATTCCAATTGACCCAAAAACAAATGAACAGAACCGCGGAACAGTTGCTAGTCAAACAAAACAGGTTCTTGAGAATATCAAAGGAATACTGTCTGAAGCTGGATATACATTGGATAATGTTGTAAAAGCAAGTGTTTTCTTAAAATCAATGGACACATTTTCAGAAATGAATGAAGTCTATGGAACATTTTTTAAAAACAATCCACCAGCTAGGGAAGCAGTTGAAGTATCAAAACTCCCCCTTGATTTTGATGTTGAGATTTCAGCTATCGCTTACAAAGAATAACTACTAATCCTCAATTATTTCGCCAGAATGAGCTGAAACCATAAGTGTTCCTCTTCTGGCACCAGATATTCCGATGAAACTGAAGAACCAAACTAATTCATCCTTTACGTAAACTGTACCGTTTTCAACAAACCCGTTTCGAAGGATCACTCTGTCTGGTTTTGGCACTTCAAAATCATCAGGGAAGGCAAGTTCTTTTCTGGCTACCTCAACCGCATCCTCAAGTGCAAACGTTGGTTCAGTTGAGATTTCCGGAGTTGGACCAATATTGAGGGTGTATTCTTTTATCATGCCCCAGAAATTGATCTTAACTTTTATCCAGTTTGGAGATTTGATTTCTTTGTCGACCAAATCCTCAAAGAAGTATACATCAGCATAAACTTTCGTTTCAGAAATTACAGATGAAATCTTATATCCATCAATAGGTATTCTCATGTACTCCAAGAAATCGGTTGCAATTTTTTCTGCAACTTTGTTCGAGAGTTTTCTGTAGTTTTTAATCTCGAGTTCTGTTGGTACGGGTGGAGAGTATGGAACAAAATCGGGCATAACCCAACTAGTGAATGTGTTTGTTGTTGAATCCAAAACACAGCTTAAATCAGATTTATACCTTATTCGGGTTTTTCCTGGTTTAGCTTTTTTACTGTCATAAATCTCTGCAGCACCAACCTCTGAACCAATTTTTACATTGTATTCACTTACTTCTTTATTTAATACGTTTAACTTTTCAGGAATATCCTCAAGATAATTGAAGGTCAAAATACTCTTGCAATGTTTTTCTCCCATCGACCGAAGTTCAGCTGCACTAGGTAAATCTTCTTGTTTCCCTATCTCATATATTTTTGTTTTCTCTCCCACAAGATACGTTGTTCCCCCACAAGACAGCAAAGAAACCAAGAGCAAAAGCGTCAAACAAGCAACTATAATATGTTTCCTCATATCAAAAACATAGTTGCATTTTTTCGATTTTTCAAGTATTTTTCCAGATAGTGTAATTATTTAGGAGGAACAATGGATCCCAGAGTAGCTTTCAAAATTTTCGGTACCGAAATCAGATGGTATGGTATTTTAATAACCATGGGTTTAATCTCGGCATTTACATTTGCCTGGAACAGGGCGAAAAAATATGGTCTCACAAAAGACAATTTGATGGATTTAAGTATATGGATTGTTATTGTAGGCATACTTGGGGCAAGATTGCTTTATGTTCTCTCAAACCTCGGTTACTACCTTGCAAATCCAGGACAAATAATCCAGCTTCAGATGGAAGGTCTTTCATTCCTTGGAATAATTATTTTTAATATCCCAGCAGTTTTCCTTTTTGCAAAAACCAAAAAACTGAACTTCTGGAGAATTACAGATCTTGCCGCTCCATCAATTGCAATTGGTTATTTCTTTGGTAGAATCGGTTGTTTTTTCAATTGGTGTTGTTACGGCCCAGAAAGTCATGTGTGCAGCGTTACAATGGACGGTGTATCACGCTTTCCAACACAGCTAGTAAATGCAACCATCGCAGCTCTGATATTTCTTGCCCTCTGGTGGTTTTCGAAAGAAAAAAGGCTTAAGGCTGGAGAATTGTTTGTTTATTTCATCTACTTCTATGCTGTAACACATATCGGAACCGAATTTCTAAGAGCTGACCCAGGTCATGAGCCAATCCTCGGAACATTTTTCAATGCAGCCCAGTGGGGAAATGTGTTGCTTCTAATCGGTGCTGGTATAACCCACAGCTTCCTTAGAAAATCAAATACTTCTTCGATGGTCTCAGATAGTGAGATTGAAAAGATAGAAGAAATCGATAAAAATGCGGGTAAAAAACCGAAAGAGAAAATTCAGCATGAAGATAACGGTATCAGCAACAGAAACGACTTTATTATAGATAATGATGAGGACTAGGAATAGTAAATGATTCCATTATCTGATTTCTATGTAAACAGAACAAAGAAGAATAGACCGATTATGACCTGGGTTATTATCGGTCTATGTGTCGTTGTCTGGTTATATCAGTTCCTATTATCAATGGGTGCCGATATGTTGCAATTCAATATCTTTGTTTATAAATTCGGCGCTGTTCCTGCAGAGATTATTGGAAGAGGGCTTCCTGCAGGATACCCTACTGCTCCGATCTCGCCATTTATAACACTGATAACCTCAATATTCCTTCATGGTGACTGGACGCATATCATTTTCAATATGCTTTATCTCTGGGTTTTCGGGGACAATATTGAGGACAGATTTGGACATATAGGCTTCCTACTGTTTTATATTGCCGGTGGGGTTGTTGCCAATTTAATACATATCTTATTCTCACTTGGAGCTGAAGCATCACTTGTTCCAGTAATTGGTGCATCAGGCGCAATTGCTGCTGTAATGGGAGCATACTTGGCACTTTATCCGACCGCCAGAATCAAAACACTCGTTGTGATGTTCTTTATAACATTTGTTTCAATTCCGGCCTATTGGTACTTACTCATATGGTTTGGAATGCAGTTCTTTGGTTTACTTGGTGGTGGCTCTGGTGTTGCCTGGTGGGCACATATCGGTGGATTCTTGTTTGGCTACCTGATTGCATACATCTATCTGAAAACAAAATATCCTCATCTGCCTGCACCGTGGACTGTCTATTTCAAAAAGAGAAGCAGGAATATCTACAGGGGAAATCGCGAATCTAGTGGGAATCTTGGTGGGTTTTCATACCAAAGACCAGAACAACAGAACACATTTGATGATGGCAGAGTAGACAATCAAACAGATGATTCAGATTATGATATCTGGAAGAGATAAGCTTATAACTGATATAACAAAAAGATAAATCAAAAAAGCCGGTGAGAAAACCCTCACCGGCTTTTTGTATATAATTGTTGGCAGACAGAAAAGATTTTATTTTTTTAGTTTCTCAACGGTCTCAAGAACCTGTTTTGTATCATATAACCAAACCTGTTCTGCGAAATCTCTTTCTGATTTCACATTGACATAATTTGGGTCATTTTCTTTATAAAAATGCAACATCGCTCTTGTTTCGATTGCCTCTCCTGCTGATGTTCTCCAATTTTTGTAAACCTCTGAAATTGAGCTATTCTCATAACCTTTCCACTCCCACACAAAAGCTGCAACCTTTTTTGTATCCTGGAAGGTTTCAGGTTGATTGGAAACAAGATCATCCATCTTTGCTTGTACTTGATTCTGAAGCTCAAGAAACTCCCCATATATCTTTTCCTCAGATTCATTCCAGGAAGCCTGTGAAGAACCACAGCTCACAAATGCAAAACAAAAGACAGCAATCAAAACCAGTGACAATACTTTTCTCATATTTTTATAATACATGATTTTCCGAGTAAACAATAAAAAGTATTCCTTTATACCCGAATCTTGTTCTCGATCATAATTCTTACATCTCCACCAACGGCAATCAATGCGAGAACAACTACAAAAACAAGCCTTATATACGAATCAATACTCCAAATACCCAACATTTGGAAGTTTACAGCAATCGCATGGAAGAATGCAAGTCCTATACAACCAAGGGAAATCAATAGATATGAAAACGACATGGAACCACCAGATGTTCTGACGGCCAAAACCCAAGAAAGTAAAACAAGTGCTGCATCAAGAACCATAAAAACTGTGTATATAACCTGATTAATCTGTCCTACATTCCCATCATGCATGAATTTGAACTGGAAAAATAATGATACTCCTAGAATCAAGAAAACAACTACACCTGGAATAATCAAGTTTACTTTTCTCAAACTTCTAAATTGGATGTTCGCGATAATCATACCCAAGATAAATCCTATGTATGCAGCAATAAAGAAGAATGATCCAATCATATCCAATGTTGAACCGGTAATCTTTGAAATGTTTACAAAAACCTCGATAAGTCCACCAATTGTATTAAGGATTGCAGCGATCAAGAATGTTGTCCATACTCTTATCTCATCACTCCCACGACGTTTGGTTGCAGCCATAACGATCGCAGCAACTATAACAAGGATAATCATCACAATTAATGGACCAAACATCATCACCCATGGACGACCGACATTAACTAAACGTAGAAGAATAGTCAAAAAAACCAATCCAACTGTAGACATACCAAGCCAACTTAACTTCATATCTCACCTCCGGAATAACGAAAGTAGAATATCATAGTTTTAATACAAAAACAATAGGGTGTTCATATGTCACACTAGGATAATCAACTTATTATAAACAATAAAAAACCGTCCAATCAGAACAATTGGACGGTAATTAGATCAAAAAAATGCAGGCTTATTCTTCTTTAAGCCTATTTTCTATTGCTATTCTAATATCTCCTCCAATGGCTATTAAGCCAAGCACAATCAGGAATAATACTCGAATTCCAGAGTCAATCGAATAGATATTTTGTATGTTGAAAAAAACAGAAATTACATGGAATATCGATAATCCAATACAGCCAAAAGCAATGAAAATAAACGAAATCGATAATGAGCCGCCCCAAGTTCTATTTGCAAGAGTCCATGAAAGTGCCACCAATGAAGCATCCAAAACCATAAAGACTGTGTAAACAATTCTGATGGTATAATTGAGATCACTTGTATTCATCAACCTGAAAAGAAAAAAGATTGCAAGACCAAATGTTATAACAATAACGATACTTGGTGTCCAAGGATTGATCCTTCTCATGCCCTTAAAATGTGAGTTCGCAATCGAAAGTCCTGTTATGAAGGCAATATAGGCGAGGACAAACAGAACTATACCAATCATTCCAGTTGCTTGATTTTGAACATTTGAGACACCATTTAAAACTTCAAAGACAGCAGCAGAAAAGCAAAGCACAGAGGCAATAATAAAAGATAACCATATTTTACCCTCCTTGGTTCCTCTTCTGTTGTTTGCTGCCGTTACAATAGATGCAATAATAACCAAAATTATCATTACAATAAGTGGGGCAATTCTGATCGACCAATTCGAAATATATCCAAGATTGACCAACCTAAGAACAGCTGTAAGAAAAACAAACATTATGGTTGAGATTCCTATCCAACTAATTGACATATCTCACCTCCAAAAGGTAATTACAGGTGAGGATACTAATTAAAAAGTTTTAATATTTTGTTAGATTACAGGAAACTTCTACATCCATGAAAAAACTAACTCAGAAACCTTCTATTTATCAGAACTCTTTTTTGATCTCATCAACTGATTCAGACTTCACAACAAACTCGCCTTTTATCTTCTCTGCAAGAACATATGCATCGTGTCCGGTTTTTCCAAGAATGGATTTTGCTGCGATCGGAATACCTCTGTTGTAGAAAATTGTAAGTTCGTTTTTTTTATCTTGCCATGCAAGTATCAAACGACCTGTAAACATTATCGCAGAAAAAACTCTTTCTACGTTTTCAAAACCAACATCTTCTACGTTTCTCTCAACCGTTACTCTATCAAGAAGACGTTGTCTTGCTGACCTGAGATTGTCAAGAACCCCTGCAACATGTTCCAGGAGCTCTTTGGGTTTGATTGGTTTTGTAAAATAGTCAATGACTCCTGATGATAATCCTTTTATCATCAGCTCTATATCATCTCTTGCTGTTAAAAATGCAAATGGTATATGAGAGGTTCTCCTATCGTCAATGAGAGCCTCTCTGAACTCAAAACCATCCATCTCTGGCATCAAAATATCAGAAATAATCAAATCAGGTCTCACATCCGTTATATGCATCAAAGCCTCTTTGGCAGATGTGAAGACACTCACTCCATATCCAGCTCCCTCAAGAACTGTTTTAACAACATTTACTACAGGTGAAGAGTCATCAATCACCAAAACCTGCCCTTTTCCTAAAAACATATAACACTCTCCTGATCTATTATTTGTTAATCAAATCACCAACCGTACCAAGGTCTAATATATTTGATGGTTATCTTCTTCTCTTTTCCATCCCAACCAACATCTGCACCTAGTAATTCAGATACTGCTCTTAGTGGTATCAAGGTTCTACCACCAACAATGCTTGGTGCGGGATTAATGGTTACCTGAGAATCCCACATGTAACCAACGGTTTTGTCAATATAGACTTTGAGATATGAAGATGGTGTTATGAAAGAAACCTCACGAAGCGTACCATTCCAACCAACCTCTGCTCCCAGGGATTCAGCAAGGAATCTGAATGGAATGACGGTGTGACCTTCTCCGATAACCTTTGGAACAACTGAACTATTGGTATCAATTGTTGCAGCATTTCCATTTACAACTGCATTGTTTTTCCCTATCCACAAAACAATTGTTTGTTCAAGTGGACCAGGTATGCAACTTGATGTCAACTTATTGTCTTTGCCAATTTGAGTGATAGAAAACTCATATTTTGTATAATTTTTTAGTCCAGTCACTGTGTAACCAGCAGCATCAGTACCAGTTCTAGTGATTTCTGTGCCGTTCATTGTTATGATCGCACCCTCATATGGAGCCGTCTGCATTGTTGGATGTTTCCACGAAAGCCTGACTTTTCCATCTCCAGGAGCACTTCTAAACTCAAAAATATCTGAGGTTTCAGTTTTGCCATCTGCATAACAAAGAATCTTAAGAGTAACTTCCCACTCTCCAGCAGTCAAAGTGATTGTCTCCACACCAGGCGTTTTAGCGTAAACCTTTAGACTATCTCCGAGATTTTCTACATCAATCGCTTTCCCTGGAAGAATCTTTACCTGTGGGGCAATATCGGAACAAATCCTAAACAGTCCTTCATGTCCAACCTTGATAGGTAAAATTGCTGGGCTAGCGGTTAGTTCTGTTGGGTCAAAGATTGCTTTTGGAACAGTTACCCAAATCTGTCTAATCTGGTTGCTTGAATCAGAAACATTGATTATTGTTGCCTCTGTTCCAGTTACCTTAAATGTCGCTTTATGACCTTCTTGTGAAACTAGTTTACAAACCGACTCATCAACAACTTCGAATTTGAATGGTTCAACTCCGTTTATTACGGCAAGCTCAAAGGTTGAATCAACATGTGAAGAAATGAAGTTTGGTTCAACTTTCAAAGCACCTGGTAATGCTGGAATCTCATCAATCTTTGGCTCAGGTCTAACCCACTCAGGAAGCTCTCCACCCATAGCACCTGCACCACAATCTGCAATTGGGGAATCTGCCTGAGGTGAATAAAGGATTGTACCAGTACATGGAAGGCCTTTACCATCTGGATTCCAATCTTCATTGAATGGTCCAGTTGCGTCTGCCCACCAGCTATCGGTTACCCATATATCGCTTCCGGTCATGTTATTGATGGCAAAATCGCTATCTGTAAAACTTATTTTTTCGAGCACAGGATCAGCGTTTCCGGTCATCTTTATTCCGATTCCATCACCATTTTCATTTTTACAACCATTTATGATGACATTTTTGATGACAGGCTTTGACCCATGCATGTAGAGTCCCTGTGATGCTGAATCTGTGATTGTGCAATATTCCATCTGGAAATCAGATGTGACAGGTGTAAAGTCACCAAGCTTCAATACACCATTACCAATATCCCCACCACCATACTTAAATACAGTGTGAGTTAATGTGCATTTCCCGCTTGAACCATCATATACAATCTGCCCTCTATCACCTGATTTAGGAAGAGTATAATCCTCATTAAGATTGGTGTCTCCACCAACTTCATCATCATGAATCGATGTGACATATATTGGAGCCTCTTTTGTCCCCATAAAATTCAGTGTTCCATATGCATGAATTGAGGAGAGAGTTTTGATTATATTTCCGGGTTTGACTGTAAGGGTTGCATCTGTTTCAACACTGAATGGACCATCAAGGATATATGGGAATTCTGCATCCCAAACCTGGTCAACTTTCAATCTACCTTTGAGGATATGGATTCCGGCATATCCACCCTTCAAAACGCTTCCACCAATGTTGGATGTTTTTGTTCCAAAGGTTGTGAGTTTGGATTCAGGGTCAATATGGAAAAGATTAATGCAATTATCAATTGTTGTATTAACAAAAGTAACATTTGCATCACGCTCAATCATGGCAGCCCATCCGCTACTCTCGCTTACACAATCATGAATATAACAGCCTTCAAGTCCAACCTTACCTGATCTGACACTTACACCAGGGCCAAGTGAGTATGCCATCTCACAGTTAACAAGTATCTGTTCATTTGTTTTGTTCATTGGCTGACCAAGGTAGATACAACCAGCCCCACCCGAACCACCGTAGAGGAACTTACAATACTTGAATACAGAAAGACCGTCTCCCTCTCGACATTGGACACCACGGTTATCGCCTGGAAGAGGTTTTGTCAAATCAGAATCACCATTACTATCCCCACCGTGTGAATCATCAGCAAGTGATGTAAATACAATTGGTGCATCCTTCTCACCAATCGCAACAATCTTACCATTTACTCTGAAGTGATCACCAAGCTTAATAATCACTCCAGGCATAAGCCTCAATGTTACATCGGGTTTGATTTCAATCGTATTTGGAATGTAATGAACAAGTTCTGCATTCCAAATTGCATCTTCTTCAACTGACGCAGTTGTATCCTGATGTTTGAAATATATTACGTTGAACTGGTTTCCAGTCACTGTGAGGTTTTTTGCGTTTGGATAGGAGAACGTATCTGTCATGATTGCATAGGTTGAATTTTCGAGTCTGCAATTGAAAACAATGGGTTTGCTTCTTCCTGTCAATGTGAGACCTGTTCCGAGTTCTGGGTTTGTATTGTCGTGGATATAACAGTCATACAATGATGGCGATGAAACCTGCATCCAGATACCGGCAGTTTGTGAGTAGGCAACTTCACAAGAATACAATTTTACTCTGCTGTCAACACCAGTTTTTGTTCCAAACTTCAAAGTTCCCCATCCGGCTCCCTGATCACCAAGTCCACCACCATAGAAAAACTTTGCATGCGTTAGAAGCCCAGCTTGTGCTGAACCTGCAAATTCAAGATGTCCCCAATCGCCAGAAGCAGGTGTCGATTTGTCACCGTCGGCATTTGTGTCACCAGCAATTGAATCATCCTTAAGTGAAGTCCAGATAACTGGCTCTTCTTCGGTTCCACGTATATCAATCTTTCCATAAACATTGACCATCGAAGAGGATTTAATGACCGTTCCACGCTGGATGAGCATTTGACCTTTTTCACCAACGATAAATTTTTCCCTGATAACATATGGCATGGTTGAAGATAAAACCAATTTTCCATCAACTGAACCGGTTCCAAGAACAATACCGTTTACACCACAGTTTGTGGCTTTGTTTCCGAGGTAATAAGATGATGAACTCAAATCGTTCCAGATAGGCATAACACATCGCTCAAATTGACAACCAGTAATTGATGGTTTTGATGCCTGCTGAATCCAGATTCCAACACCTTTAGTAGGGTCATTAAGATCGGTAAAAGTACATTCCCTGATTACCGCCTGTGCACTTGCCATCCATATTCCCTGTGATGAGGAATTTCTGATTGTGCAGTTATCAAGTCTTACCCTATCATCAATCCCATTACCACTTGAAAACCTAAGTATTCCACCAGGACCTGCACCACCATATTCAAAAATGACATTTGAGAAAATACACTCCCCGCAATTTTCTGGGAACTCAAAAAATCCCCAGTCACCGGGATTTGGTGTTGGATTAATCGACGTAAATATGATTGGCTCATCAGGTGTACCGATAGCAACAATGCTTCCTTTGACACTCATGTTTTTCTGCATCTGGATTTTTGTTCCAGGAGCAATCGTTAATGTCACATCCTTATCAAGAAAGAATCCTAAATCGGGTGCCGAGATCGTTCCCGTCCAGGTTGTTGAAGAGTCAATCTTGTAGGGTTTTTCGACGGCAATGACCTGTGGGACAAGAGACATAATTAACAATAAAACCAGCAATAACGCAATACTTTTGATTCTCATTTCAGATCCTCCTTGTTTACATTTCATTTTACTACTTATCTGCAAACTGGCAAGTTTTTATATATTTATCCAATAAAAAAGGGCTTCCATATTTGGAAGCCCTTATGTTTATAGATTTGAATCAGGGAACTGGTCCCTCATCTCCAAGAGATGCACCCCAGTTCATACAAAGGATAATCAAATCCATTCCGTCAATTATACCATCCTCATTGAAGTCAGCTGCACCATTCCAATTATTTTCGCCCGGTTTTGAACCAAATGCCTCTTTTAGGAGAGCAAGGTCAGCATCGTCAACTTTTCCATCACCATTGACATCTCCTGGAAGGTGACCAGCTATTGTAAGCCTGAGAGTTGGCGGGACATCTGGAAGCGGTCCCGTTATTGGTTTATAACCATTAAACTCATCAAGAACTCGAAGATTACATATCTTCATTGTGGTTTCTTGAGTTACAATCGTTCCTCTAACTTTGAGAGTGCAGAATTTACCTGAGCCAGAAACCGGTCCATTACCCTGGTCTCTGATACTAGAAATAGTACATACCCCAATGGAAGCATCTGGAGGACCCTTAAATGTTGCGGTTAATCCATCATTCTCCATTAGAGGTCCCTCAATAGCTTCACCAATAATTTCGATTTCAAGTGGATCATAGAGGACATCAAATGAAACAACATTTGCATTATCAAGATTTGCAATGTGTATTTCTATTTCATCAACAGATTTATTCTTCAACCCCTTAAAGTCTGGGAAGAAATATGCCCTCTGCATTGTTTGACCTGGTTCATAAATCCTTGCTGTTATTGGTCTGCTTCCAACCCTAAGTCCCCCACCAATTCCAAAACAATTTATCTGGCACTCCTTATATCCTGCTGCCAAAGCCTCAGGGTCATTATCAAGGAATGTCCTTGGTGTTTTGAAGAGTGCAACGACATTCTGCTGATGAACGGATGGTGAAAGTTGTTCTGGATAGAACCAGGACTCGATAATTTCACTCTCAGAGCCATCAAACTCAAGATGGAATTTTGTTGTTGTGTAGAACTTTGTTGTGTTTTTGTATTCAAATACGAGAAGACCATACTGACCTGCCGTAAGCTGGATTGTGCTTGCCGTATTTACAGGTTTTATTGTAAATCCACCTTCTGTCTTTTTGACAGTAAGGAAGAATTGAACTTGGGTTTTTGGTGCTTTCCTTCCTGATGTTGTTCTTATTATTACACGTTTTCCATCAATTTCTCTACCTGTAAACTCTGTTTTAATTATCAGGTTAACTGTTGTTGTACCTGTTGCTACAGAAGGTTCAAACCTGAAGGTGGTCTGGGTTGTTGAGAAGTCGTCAATATTCAAGACCTCAAAATTAACAGGAAGGTTGTATCCGTCAAGGAATTCAATTGAGATTGGGATGACAATTTCTTCCCCGAGCCACACAATCTGATCTTTGTCATTATTGTCTGCAAGATAGGCTTTGTAATCTCCAGGGACAGGTGCTTCAACCTCAAGGACAACTGGGAATGTTTTTGTTTTACATCCACCCTCTGCCTTAAATACAAGGTTATAGGTTCCAGGCGTGAGGTTTTTTGCAACCTTCATCGAATACTTCGATCTACCCGGAACAGTTGTGATGATTGGTGAGAACGAACCGAGAACTCCTGTTGGAAGCCCATCAACTGAAAGCTGGACAACGCCTACAAATCCGCCAATCGCATCGATTGTAAAATCTACCTCTGCGGGTTCACCAGCATAAATCTGGATTTTTGCGGGTTCTGCGATGAATGTGAAATCTCCCGCTGATTCTTTTCTGACAGTTACAGTAAATGTTGTTGCCCTTCTAAATCCTGCCCCTTCCGCCTGGATAATAATGGTATGAGTTCCCTCTGGGCAACCCGGACCAGCATTTAAAAACAATGAAGTTACACCAGATGAACCAAGGGTCTCTGGTGTAAAACTGTAAACTGTATCTGGTGGTGCCTGAATTACTTTGAATTTTACACCACTTGGCAGTGGAATCTCTGATCTGAAATGGATGTTCAAAGAAATCGGTGTACCCTGACAAAGCACAGGACTTCCTGTTTCAGGGGCAAGTCCAAATCCCCATTTTTCTGCCCATGCAAAGAGGTACCCATCTTCTGTTGGCAGGAAGAGCATTCTTCTTGCCATTGTTGGATGAGCTTTTGTAGGATGCTCTGTTTCAAGCTTAAATGTCTGTTTTCCGTTTTTGTCAAATCCGTAAAGTGTTCCATCTTTATAGGGAACAACAGAACCGGCTTCAGAATCAACAATTGTTGAACTGTGGTTTATATCAAGCTCATCACTATCACATCCCCAATTTCCAATCACTCTTCCATCATTGTCAAGAAGATTTAAGAAATTCTCGTGTTCAAGTCTCCATAATCTGACGGTTCGAGTTAGAATCTTGTTTGTTTTACCGTGGTTTGAGGTCACATGACATACTGTTTTACCTGCTGTATTGATGAACAATGCGGGGGATCCCGAAACTGGGCCAAATGTTGCTCTCCATGGCCCCATATCCCCGTTACTAAGATATCTTCGTTGTACCTGCGAATTACCAAAACATTCACCTCTTGGCCCCATCATGCCTGCAACATAGAAATCATTTTTATCAGAGTCAACAGCAATTGTACTGGCACCGTTAAACTCGTAAACACCTGCAGGAGACGACCAAACATCGTCGCCATTTTCAACATTCATTGCGTAAACATTTCCATCATGACATGGCGCAAGGATCATTCCCTGTTTTGATACCTTATTGTAGCCATATGTCAGACCACTGTAGACATATGATGGAAGTGTTCTGTCCCAAAGTTTTTTATCGTTGTCTTCACCAGAGAAGCAATAAACATGCCCGGTTCTTGTTGGGAAAAGCACTTTTTTTGAGTTAATGCCTTCATTATCAGGATAAATAATTAAAACTGATCCCCTGATATCAATGAGTGGATTTGTGTTTCTACTCCAGATTTTTGAGCCAGTTTCACCATCAAAACAATAGAACGCACCATCAATTGATCCGACATAGAGTTTTCCATTTTCAACATCAACTGCAGGAGTACTCAAAACCGGCCATTTTTCATCATCATCGCTTCCAAATTTTGGAACAGAAACAGATTTGTTAAACTGATACATCCATTTTGGTTCACCAGTTGAAACATCAAGAGCAAAGATTGCTGATTCGTGAATATCTCCGCTTCCCTCATCAGCTTCCCACTCAGCAACAACATAAACCATACCAAGTGCAACGATTGGCTGAGTTCTGATCTTCATCTCACCCTCTTCAATATCTAAATCAAAAAGGGATGGAAGATAAGCAGAGTATCTAAGTTCAGGATTTTCTGGGAATGGTTCTTCAACTTGACCAGTTCTGTTGTAATCATGCTGGAACATCGGCCAGTCATCTGTATCAAATCCGCCAACTGTGAACCAAAGTGCAGTTGTTCGAACCTTTCCTCCAGCATGTCCTTGAATTTCAATGTTGTATTTATCGGCAGGAGTTGATGTATCAGTGCTGACAATTGCTGTTATATATCCATCTGGTGTGAGTCTATCAGGCATAAACATGACATCAATTGATGATGGAAGACTCTCATCATTTACAAAGAATGCAACCTCAGCGTTGAATCCGCCAATTGCCTCAACTTTTATCTGATATGAGATTGAATCACCAGCCTCGATCTCTCTCATTGGGGTAAGCTGATCTTGGCTGATTGACATCTTGAAATCACCGGTGAGAGGTGGAACAACCTGGATTTGGAGAATTGTATTTCTCTCGCGACCAAGAAGAACACCGATTATATTGCAGATATAGTTACCAGGTGAGGCATCTTCATCGGCCTCAATTGTGAGCTCAACTTCCTGCTCGTCGATTCCAGGGTAGACAAATGGTTTACTGAACGTTGCTGTGATTGTTGTTGGAAGTCCGCTAGCTCTCAAAACCATCGGAGAATCAAAGTCCATTGTCGCGGTGACAACTATCGTGTATGATTTTTTGTTACCAGAGAAAATTGTGTCGGTTCGAGGCAGCACATCAACTACAAAGTCATCATGATCAGAAAACGCATAGAGTTTCGCATCATTACATGCAACATATACCATTCCTGCAGTCATGACTGGATGCATTGTGATTGAGTTACCCAGAGTCTGTGAGAAAACTGTTCCACCCGTTTCGATATTTATTGCCAGGAAATTGTTTGACGCTCCCAAGAAACCATATTTCCCACTCAAAACAATGTCTGTTGTGACAGGTTTTTTGATATTGACACTATAGACCATATGGAGATCATTCCCATCAAAGGAATAGATTCTTCCGGTATCTGAACCAATAATAACAGTTACTTTTTCTCCGTTATCATATATGGTTGGACCAGCTTTATTGAATTGATCAATTCCATAGGTCTTACCCAAAACACCGCCTGTGGCGGTTTCGACCATGTATATCTTGCCTTTTTCATCAGTATTTGTTTTGCCACGAGATGCACAATAGAGAACACCATTGTGATATGCAGGTGTATTGTGGAATTCATACAAATCAGATTCATTAAGAAGAGTCTGACCAATAACAGCTTTTGTTTTTAGATCAAGAGTAAAAAGTGTTCCATCCTCTGTGAGCTGAAAAATTTTTCCTTCAGCAATAACAGGATCAGATCGAGAAATCGCACCAAGTCCAATTCCAGAACCACCCCACATCAAAACACCAGTTTTTGCATCAAGTGCGAAAAGTGCCGTTCCTCCACTTACATTTACTCCAACAATCAACCAGACTTGTCCAGCCTCAAGCCCATCTTCATATGTGACAAGTGTTGGACCTGAGCAAATCTGTCCTGCAGTTCCTGTTCTATTAGGTTCCCATTTCCATATTTCAGTTCCTGTGTTTGCATCGAAACAATAAAGAACGGATTCCCTTTCAATCTGTCCACCTGTTGAAACATAAACAAACTGATTATCACTGCCAAGCCAAACAGTAGGGGTTGAAACAGGGAAGTTGACAAGGTCTTCAACCTGCCAAAGGACTTTACCTGTAAGATACTCAATACAGGTCATCATCCTGCTGTTTTCTGCAAGATAGATTCTGTTTCCACAAACAGCCGGGGCATTTGTAAGGTTTGCTTTACCTTTGTACTCCCATGTCTGTATGAGCTCTGGCGCATTTATCTGTGTGCCACCATAAACTCCATCACGAAAGTTATTCGCCTTGTATGTTGGAAAGCAATCACTTCCTGAAACAGCATTACCAGCGTTTGCTGCTGGATAAATTACAAAACTTGTAAAAATAAGCAAAAATGTCAAAACAAATGATAGAATTTTTCTCATTATATCATTACCTTTCTATCTTCTCACATACTCAATGGTAACTTTGCGTTCATTACCATCCCATTCAACCTCGGCTCCAAACGCTGTAGCGATAAATCTGAATGGCACAACAGTTCTGTCATTGATGATTGTTGGAGGAGAATCCATGACCTGTGTTTTACCATCAAGATTATAGGTGGTTTTATCAATCCACATCATCATCTTGTGGCTTATTCTTTGACCGGAAATTACCTCAGACCATGTAATATCAATCTGTCTGCTACTTGCAATCCACTCAATATCCATACCAAATGCATCGCTTAGGAACCTTAGAGGAACCATTGTTCTTCCCGCAACAATCAATGGAGCAGGATCGCAGATTGTAGACTTTCCATCAATCAAAACGTTAGGATTATTGATCCACATTTCGACCTTTGTTTTTGTGATGTAGTTGATTGTGAAGTACTGCTGTTCCATATTTCCTGCTTTATCAATTGCTGAAACGTGAACCGTGTTTGTGCCCATAAACAACCTCAAGGTTTGACAGAATTCACCTTTGCTGTTGATTGGTACTCTTGCTCCATTGACAAGCAGTGATACACCAGTTTCAGGAAGATCAGTTATCCCACAAACCTCAAGCGTAGGATCGTAAACCTCTGGTGGC
Organism: Caldisericia bacterium; assembly: GCA_963674785.1. Taxonomy (GTDB): domain Bacteria; phylum Caldisericota; class Caldisericia; order JAAYUI01; family JAAYUI01; genus JAXGMQ01. The sequence goes on along the minus strand of OY771555.1, from coordinate 1,337,882 downwards.
AATGGCTGAAGTTCGAGTGTTGGTCCGGTCATATCGTACTCAATACACAAAGAGACCGGGGTTGATTCATTTCCTCTTTCATCCCTTGCTTTCACAAAAAAACAATTTTTGCCTTCACGAAGGAATGTGACAGCAGCATCTGTTCGGTATTCCCAATCCGACCATCTCCCACCTGCAACCGGGTCTTCGAGTTTGTATGAAAACTGGATTCTATCAGGAGGAGTACTGTCATCGGTTCCGCTCCACTTGAATTTTCCAATGTTTTCATTTGTCTCAGGAGTTGGGGATTTTGTAATTGTAACAACAGGTGCAACATTATCTTTGGCAACACAGTTGATAAATGATTCCTCAGTCTTTAATGAGACCTCTTCCATAAAGGTTTCTCCCTGCTGATACCTAAGGTTAACCATATCGACACTGTTAAATGAAAGGGCAGCCTCACCAACAAATTTTGCCTTTGCAACAAAATAGAAAACCAACCCATCCCCGGCGACAGGACCATATGAATTGTTTCTATCGTTGTATCTTGACACACCAACAATCAGTAAGCCTTTTACGTTGTCAACCTTTCTTAAAAAGTATGTCGGTGCCCCATCTTGCCTGTAGAATTCTCCCTCAATAACACTTTCTTTATCAATCTCAAGCATCTGAGGGTCGTATTCAATTTGGCAATTCAGACCATATGAAAAAGTTGCCTCTGTTATCTTTACTTCAACAATAACACTTGAACCCGTGGCAACCAATCGTTTCTGTGGAGAAATCCAAAGTGTCGGATTCAAAACAACCGCTTCTGTCGGTTTTGCTGGTGCAAAAAATGCGAATATCAAAACAGCAGTCAACAACAAAATAGAGAATTTTCGCATATTGCCTCCTTTCATTATCATAAATACATACAAACGTATATACGGTTTAATACCACTTCACCACATCAATCCCAGTGAAGTAGTGCTTAAGGATTTGTTCATGGGTCATTCCCTCTTTTGCTCTGGCTCTTGCCCCATATTGTGGCATACCAACCCCATGACCCCATCCATGACCTACTACAACAACCTTTTCTGGAATAAACAAAACATCAAACCATCTATCATAAAGCCCTAGTTTTCTTTCAGTACTTCCACCACTAACCGTAACTTTTCCATTCGTTCCAGTAAATTCACACTTCTTTATTCTTGGTGATTCCCCTCGCTCGAGCACCCTCCAGGAATATATCTTACCAATATCTTTTCCAGAAGCTTTTGCAATACGTTCTGAAAAATCATCAATCGAATAGATTTTCATCCATGTATGTTTTGATGAGATTTCCTCACCTGGTGAATCAACGGCTTTGCAATATGGAAGAGGAGTAACCCAGACATTTTCAGAGTTTTCTGTCATTCCACCAGATGTTGAATGGAAATATGTTCCAATCAACTGCCCATCATACACAGCAACTTCTCCTCGAGTTTGTTCAACCGCAAGATTGGTATTTTTGTGTTCGTGTTCATACCCAATATAAACCTGACAATCAGTATTATTACAGATGTCATAAGCTGGGACGTCACTATCATACCTTATTGCATATGTTCTTGCACAAACTGCCTGAGCTTTTACCGCTTCGAGCTCCCAGGTTGCAGGCATCTCTGCAGGAGTAACACCCTTTACATAGTCTTCCATAGGTAATCTGTTGACTACATAAAATGTTTCTTCATTCATACAGAGAGTAATTGTTCCTCTGTATCTTTTGTCCTTGTATTTTACAAGTCCATCAATTGCTTCAATACTTACAAGATTTAGAAGCTCCATGTTTGTTGGTGGTCTGAAGACCAGCTTGTCACCGATTCGAATTGCCAGACCAATTGATCCAACCAAAACAGCACTCGGAATATCCGAAAGATATGTATCAAGGGCTTGCTGAGCTTCCTCTTCTGATTTGTATTTTCCCATCTCGAGCCTGAACAGATTGCCATCCGCTCGAATAGCAACTTCTACCTCTTCAGGGAATCTTGTTTGCATTGCTTTTGCAAAATTTGTTGCATCTTCCCTTGTGTAGAAGGTATCAACAAAGATTGAAAAACTCATTGATTCAGAGTCTGAAAAAGAACATTGCAAAACACCTTCACCAGTGTAGAGCGTTTTTCCACTTGCGTACTCATTGATGTTGAATTTTCCTGTCGCACCAAGGGTAAATGTTTTAGGATTTTTTGAAAGCTTTACCCTAATTAATGGTTCTTCGCCCTGCTGGGTTACATACCCAGCAGGTACGACTATTACTGATAAAGCCAGCAATAAACTAGTAACCAACAACAAGACGGAGCAACGACCCATAAACCGTTTGAACCCCCAGGAAATTAGAATAAACAAGCCCACCAAAAAACGACCCCAAAACATAGCTTCCCACTGGAGAATTAACCGCAACCTCCTGAGGGAATAGTGCCACAAAAATCACAAGCAACCCCACCATTACAAACAGGGTGAGAAGGAAATACACCGCACCACCAATCAGTTTATCAAAATCGTGGAAGAATCCTTCCTTCGGTAACGCCAGTTTTACCTGTCGCATCAAATATCTTGCAAGGATTCCAAAAACAACCAGAAGGACAATGAAGACGACAATCACGATAATGATGTTTGCGATCCAGTATGCAATCAGGTCAGATGTTGTAGATACTGTAAAACTGGGGTCAATAATTCTTTCTAAAACACTCTTACCCCACTCTGGTATACCAGAGCTTGCAAGAACAGAAGCCGGGTCTGTTCCACCAGGAATTGGTTTTCCAGGAATTGCTGGTGCAATATATCCAGCAAGACTTGAGACCCAGCCAAATGATGCCTGTAAAAGGTTTTTAACAGGTGCAGCAAGGAGTAATGCAGAAACCCAGCCGATAAGTGTTGCAATGGTATTCAATAATGCTCCAGATAATCCGAGCATATAGCCCTTTATGGCCATCCAAATTGCAACAATAAGAATTATGTAGTCAATCCAATTCAAAACAGCTTTTCTCCGTTATTCTGCAATCCACATAAGGGTATACATTGAAGTCTTTTCGTCAAACTCAGCTCCAAAACCATCAAGCACATCAGTAATTGGAACCATGACTTCATCATCAACAATAACTGGGGCTTCGCAGAAAGAGATTCCCATATCTGTTATCATTAATGGTTCGCCAACCTTCATCCAGAGAGATTTTTGACCAACAAACAGATAGATATCTTTTCCATCAATCTCATAACCAATTCCGTTTGGAATATCAATCATCTCCTCCAACCTTATGAAATCCTCACCATCAATATCAACAACCTCAATGCCTGTATCTTCACCATCAATAACAAGTGTGTCTGAAATCTCAATTTCCATCATTGAAACTGATGTAATTACAATCTCAGCACCACCCTCAAGACCACCAGCATTGACAAGATATATTCCAAAATAATTATCTCCGGAGTGTAGGTTGAGATCTAATTCAAAATCACCATCGGAATCAAAGTCGATTGGTGTAGGCTCTCTTGGATTTGCATCACTGAAGAGCAACGCATCTTTTATAGCATCTTTTCCAAGATCTGAGTCGAGGAGGAAATCATATATTGTACCTGTAATTGTTATACTATCATCATTAACAACAAAATCTTCATACTCATCAATATCAACCTCAGGCGGTTGTGTTGTGGAATAGAATTCGTATTCGCCCTGTTTTTCCCAGTTGTTTTTTATTTTTGGGTCGAGATTAAAATCAAGTGTGTAGAATTCCAGATAATGCTTACCATCAGAGATTACATCGTAATCGCTTTTTCCGTCCCAATTGAAATTCCACATTCCACCGGAAACGTATTCGTAATAGTAGCCAAGTATTTTTTCAACTTCTCTGTCGCCATCGAGTAAGGTGTACTCGACACCAGAAATCGGCTTATTGAAACTTATATCAGCCTGGAAGTAATCAAGCACATCATCATCATTTGGTGAGAATACCGGTGTTTTAACATTCATATGTGATACAGTATCAACGACAGGTTCTTTTCCATAATAGTAAAGATAAGCTACTCTTGCAGTGTTTTTACCATCTGTGAAAATCAAATAACCAGTATTTTCACCTTTTTTTGCCTGATCGCCGAGTGTGAATTCATACTTATAGGTTTCACCAGATGGAATATCTAGTTTACCAAACTCAAGTGAGGCTTCCTCACCTTCAATAAGTTGATCTACAAATAATGACATATCTGAACCGCTTACATTCTTAATATCAATTGAGGTTGTAAATGGTTCTTCTACCCACCCACCAGAGATTGAAGTTGGCTTGAATAGAGCAGTTGCATTTACTGAGGAAGGAATGTGCATTCTTCCGGTTCCCTGAGAAAGAATGGGATGTAAATCGCCCTTAAGGTCAACCTGTGGAACCGCATAATTGATGAGAGATGATCTTACATCATGTGCTGTCCATTCTGGATGGGCTTGAATAACAAGTGCTGCTCCGCCAGCAACAGTTGGAGCAGACATACTTGTACCATTATATCTTTGATAACTTTCATCATAAACGGTTGACAAAACCTGGAATCCAGGTGCTGACATATCCGGCTTAAGTCTGTAGTCATTTGTTGGACCGGGTGATGAAAACTCAGCCATAAGACCTAATCTCTCATCATACTTGAAGGAGACCTCTTCCCCAAGATATTCCTGAAGCTCTGCACCTACCTCATCAGATACTGCAATAACTGGGATTGATATACCTTTTGAACCTAAAGTTCCACCAAACTCACCAGGTTTGTTATTGAAGACAACACAAGCAATGGCACCCTGTGTTTCAACATTTTTCGCTTTATCAAAAAATGTCAGGTCTCCACGCTCCACAAGAGCAACAGCACCCTTTAGGTCAAGGTCTTCAACATCTTCAACCGTTGCTTTTTCGCAGTAAACAAGCTCGCCAGATACTCTGTCTTCAACCTTTTCAGAAAAACTCATATACTGAACAATAAAGGATTCGTCGCCATAACTAAAAAGAGTTATACCGGCATCATTCATTGCAGCAACTGAAATTGAATACTCAGCTCCACCAGGCGAACTAACCTGGAACGGTAAATCTTCTCTTGAGTTTCTTCCCTCATTTCCAGCTGAACCAACAACAACCATGCCTTTATCAACAAGATTATCAATCAATTTGCAATACGGCTCATCAGCCCAGACATATTCGCTTCCAAGACTAAGGTTTACTACATCACAACCATCTTCAAAAGCTTGCTCAAGAGCCATCATAACTGCATCCATCGGTGCTCCACCACGTGAACCAAAAACATTGTATGCTCCAAGTTTTGCATCTGGTGCAATACCTGTTGGTGTTGGCTCACCCGAGGCAACCCCTGGAAGTCCAGTTGCAGCAACAATTCCCGCACAATGAGTTCCGTGACTATGAGTTCCCATCGGATATGGATCTGGTGAATAATCTACAAAATTGTATCCGACACAAACTTTGTATTCATCACCAAATCCACCGCCCAAAGATGGATGATAGTAATGTACTCCTGTATCGATGATACCAACAAGTGCTCCATCACCAGTTATGTTTTTGTCAACACCATCTCTCATCTGCCACACTTCAGTAGCACCCGTTGTTTCGACAGAATTAAAGAGATGAGGATAGGCATATCTGACCATGGTTACAGATCTCACATCTTCAAAACATGAAATCTTCTTGATCGACTCATCTGAACAAGAAACCGAAAATCCAGAAATTCCTGTATCGTACTCAAACAGTGTGTAGGCATCTGGGCAGACCATAGCAAGGTTAGCCTTAAAATTCGCATGAGACATTAACATGAGAGAGTATGAATTTGGGAATCTTGAATAGTCGTTGAGTTCAACAATATACCTGTTTAAATCATTATCTTCTGGGATAAAACCATTTGCATTCACAATTGGCATCACCAAAAGGGCAAACAAAACAAACACAACCACCGCGAATTTTATTTTTCTCATAAAACACATATTAGCATATACCTCGAAAAAAACAAGACAACGCAGGATTTCTTTAAAATACTACAAAAAATCTCATGAATAAAGCTTTTAGTTAGTATAGCTTTATGATTGATTAAATGATAGCATTTTCGTCCATTCACATTTTTGCAGAATTATTGCCGATATAAGGGCTACTAAATACCGCAATATAATCAATCAATACAATCATATATATAATAATTACTGTTATATACTAATAGTAATCTAATGTCATTATTAATACCTAATTATTGCTGAAAAGGTACATAAATTGTCTAATATATAAATAATACTAAATATATGGATATATATAACTAAAAATAATGTTTTGATGAGTAATAGTATTTTTTTGGTTTTCGGTTTATTTTCGGTTATTTCAAGTAGCTTCCAAGCATCCTCTTTAAAACAGGAATCTCGGATTTGAATTGATAGTGAAATCTAGCAGCAATAAGTACAGGCATCCATCTTTTTACCCTGTCCCAGTCACCAGGATTCAGATTGAGATAATGTCTTCTGTATAATTTACTGTAAAGATTCCTGCCCATCCTGATCCTTGTTCTACCATAAGGAAACATCGTTAAATCACCCATTCTGATCATCATCTCTGAGTAAGCAACATCTGCATATGGATCGCCAAACCTAGCAGAAACCCAATCGATAACAATTGGTCCATTTTTTGTCATCACAACGTTTGGGGGATGTAAATCGTTATGGCAAAGAGTTCTTCCTTCTGGAAGCTCATTTAAAATTGTGAGAACTCTAGCTTTTTGAGATTGTGTAATGTATTTATTTTCAGAAATCCATTCCTCATAAAGCTCATTCTGGCTTTTAAGTCCATCAATCGTGGTCTTGTGTATACCAAAATGTATCCTTGCAAGAATCTTTGCATATGCATTCATCTCTAAAATCTTATCGGGTAATAACTTTATTAGGGATTTACCAACAATCTTTTCATAAACAATCCCAATTCTTCCTGAAACGTCAACCATTTCATAGGTCTTTGGAGACGGCAGTCCTGCATTAAAAATCTTTTTTGAAATATCAAATTCACTATCTATCTCATCTCTTGAATAATCTTTGAAAAATAGCTTTAAAACCTGATCTTCATTCAAATCAAAGACCTCAGCAGACCAACCATATCCGATTTTTTTACCCAACTTCAGCATAAAACAAAATTCTAATCACTTTTTTTAGATTAACAATAACATTGAATTCGATTGCTAATTTACATACTCACCCAATATGATAAAATGTGCCCGATGAGAAAAAAAATTATATCCTTGTTGATGGTTGTTGTTATAGCATTGATGTTTGCTGGTTGCAGTGTTCAAGTCGATGTCACGAACAGAATGGAAAACTCGATTGAATTCGAAAACGCAAACGGAATCATTCTTGAAAGAACCTTTAAATCAGTTGGAGATAACGTTCCTGTCGGATTTTATATTGGTTTCGACAAAAAATCTGGAGACGCAGACATCAAGGTTTACGATCCAAATGGCAAAACTATCTATTCTGATGCCATGAAAGCTGGATATGTCTACCCAAATAGACCAGCAGACGACCTTCCATTACCAAACGAAGAGCAGGCAATCGAAAGAATAGAATCTCTTACAGAAGAACAAAAGGAGTCCTGGGGATTTTTTACATTCAAATGGCTTCCAGAGGTAGAGGGAGAATATAGATTTGAACTCTCCGCAGAAGATTTAACCGCTGCGATTGTATATGAAAAACTTAATCCTTCGCTTGTCAATTTCACAGGTATCGTCGAGGAAGTGGAATATGAGATAGACGAAGTTGGGAAAAACCTGAATCTCCTTTTCCAATCAAGTGATATATCCAAGGGAAGTCTTTTTATAAGGATTTTTGATCCCGATGGGAATCAGATAAGAGTCTCTGAACTCACAAACGAAAAAAGTTCATTTGTGTACACCGAACCAGCCACGATGACTGGAACATATACCGCATACATCGAGGCAAAAGAAGCAACAGGAATTGTCAGAGCAACAATTGCCGAAGAGAAACAGATTCCAAACACTGCGTTCTTGCTTCCAATCCTAATTACGCTTCTGGGGATTATTGGATATATTTTGGTCAAAAAAGGAAACAGAAAACTTATCATCTGGGGAGCATTATTCTGGCTTGGAGCATACTTCATCGGCCTCATTATCACCCAATTCCTTGCACCAGTTTCTGGAACATTCTGGGGTACATATTCAATACTGAATTATTGGACGATCATCTCAATCATTTCCTCACTAATGCTGGGTATCGCACCTCTTTTGGTTGGAATAGTTGCCGATGTTAAAAACGCTACACCAAAGGAACTGATTGGTTTTGGTGTCGGATTCGTAATTGCTCCAGCAATATTTGAAGGGTTAAATGGAATCTCAAACATCAACACAGTTGGTAAGCAGATTCTCCCCTACGGAAACAAGATAGTCGGAACATACGCGAGCATTGGTGAGGCCGTATATCAAATTGGTGTCCCAATAATCACAAGGGTATGTCTCATGACAATCATATTTGCACTCACAATGGTTATCATATGGGCTCTCAGACAAAAAACTGTGAAAATCAACAAAGGTCTTATTATTTTGGCTGGAATAGCAGGTATTGTTCTCACAAACGTTTTGTTTTCGTACATAAACATGATAGTCACACAAACCCAGTCTGTGATTCTTTTCTCAATTGCATATCCATTCGGATCACAGATAACTCAGGCAATTATCATCTCAATAATCATGATTATTGCAGCAGTTTATATTTACTTTAAACGAGAAAACATAAACACACTGGCAGACCAAACTTGTTCTGTTACAATCTATGATATGAAAAAGTAATCTGGAGGAAATATGTATATTAGAATCAACCTTGTTAGAGACTCAATCTGGACGCTTACTTCTTTGTTGCTCACTTATGCCGCTGGAGCAATTTCAGGAATGGTCACTGGCGAAAAAATGTCGTCAACATCAATCTGGTATAGTGCTGTTTTCACGGCATTTATACAGCTTGGATACCGAGTATTTTTCGGTGATCTTCAGTTTATTATCATTATTGTTGCAACCAACATCGCACTTTTCTTTATCCTACCATTATGGTGGGAACCAGAGGACAAGACAAAAAAGGTGTACTGCTACATCATGTTTTTGATGTTTAATACGATCCTAGGTCTTGCTCTATATTGGATCATAAAACTAGTAAGCTAGAGAAAGGAAAAAATGAAGCAGATTCATGAAATCGCTAAAAAGATTGGCTTATCTCGTGATGAAATTGAAGAATTTGGAAAACACAAAGCAAAGATCGCAAACTCGACACTTTTAAAACATTGTGGAACTTCCAAAGGAAAACTTATTGTTGTAACTGCAATCAATCCAACTCCCTTTGGTGAAGGAAAAACCACAACATCGATCGGTCTTGGAGACGCGTTGAATAGACTTGGAAAAAACCCAATTATCGCCCTTCGCGAACCATCACTTGGTCCGGTAATGGGGATGAAAGGTGGAGCAGTTGGTGGTGGAAAATCAACTGTTGTTCCAAGTACTGACATCAATCTACATTTCACAGGTGATTTTCATGCAATCACATCTGCTAACAACCTTTTATCTGCATGTATAGACAATAGAGTCAAATTTGGTCTTGACCCAAAAATTGACATCAGACAGGTACCATGGAAACGTGCCATGGATATGAACGATAGAGCTCTAAGAGAAATCATCATCGGTCTTGGTGATGGAAATGGTGCAACAAGGGATGATGGCTTCCTGATAACTGCAGCATCTGAAATAATGGCAGTTCTTTGCATGAGTGATGATCTTACTGACCTAAAAAAACGCCTTGGAAGAATGATTTGTGCCTACACAACTGATGATAAACCAGTAACTCCCGATGATCTCAATGTAACAGGTGCAATGGCTACTCTACTTGCTGATGCCATTAAACCAAACCTCATTCAAACACTTGAGGGAACGCCAACCCTTATGCATGGTGGTCCATTTGCTAATATCGCTCATGGTACAAACTCCATTATTGCAACAAAACTTGCACTTGCTCTTGGTGATTATGTTGTCACAGAATGCGGTTTTGGTGCTGACCTCGGTGCTGAGAAATTCTTAGACATTGTCGCACCAAGCAAAGGCTTAGAGCCATCTGCGCTAGTTATTGTTGCAACAGTTAGAGCACTAAAATACAACGGTGGAGTCAAAAAGAAATTCGTATCTCAACCAAATAAAGACGCCATCAAAGAAGGTTTTGTTAACCTCAAACAACATGTAGAAAACATCAAAAAATATGGCATTGTGCCCGTTGTGGCCATCAACAAATTCCCAAATGATCTCGAAGAAGAACTTGAACTCGTAAGAAGCCTTCTGAGCGAAGAGGGTGTTGAATGCGCGATCAACACGAATTTTGAAGCAGGTGGCGAAGGAGCAATCGAGCTTGCACAAAAAGTTGTGGGATCAATTGCATCTGGTACTGCAAACTACAAACAACTCTATGACTACAACCAGCCTATCGAAAATAAAATTGAGATTATTGCGAAAGAGATATACAGAGCAGATGGTGTAAGATTCACAAGTCGCGCCAAGTCAGACATCAGACGAATTGAAAGCCTCGGATACTCAGGACTTCCAATCTGTATGGCAAAAACCCAGTACAGCTTCAGCGATAATGAAAAGCTTTTGGGTGCACCAACAGGATTCAAGATACGCGTTCGAGAAGTCAAAGTCTCAGCTGGTGCTGGATTTATTGTGGCTGTTTGTGGAGATATTATGCTTATGCCAGGATTATCAAAAATTCCAAGAGCAGAAGAACTCGATGTAACAAACGATGGAATTATAACAGGAATGTAGAGGGAAAAGATGGAAATCTTATTAGATGGAAAAAATCTCGCAAAAGAGTTTTCAACCAAACAAAAGGAGAAGGTTGCACAGCTAAAAGAAAAAGGAATCACACCAAAACTAACAGCGGTTCTTGTTGGTGATGATCCTGCATCTGCGGTGTATGTACGCATGAAAGGCAAACGCTGCAAAAAGCTTGGAATTGACTCCGAAACCATCAACCTACCAGCTGAAACAACAGAAGCAGAACTACTTCAACTTATCGATAAACTCAACAATGATAAATCAGTGTCAGGAATACTCACTCAACTTCCTTTACCAGACCATATCAACGAAGAGACCATCCTTGAGAGCATCTCTCCAAAAAAAGATGTCGATTGTTTCCATCCAACTTCTGTTGGAAAACTAACAATTGGAAGTCCAATTTTTGAACCTGCAACCCCTGCTGGAGTAATAAGACTTCTTGAGAGATATGATTATGATTTCTCCGGAAAACATGCGGTTGTCATCGGAAGATCTAATATTGTTGGAAAACCCGTATCACTCATGCTTCTCCAGAAAAACTGCACTGTTACTATCTGCCATTCACGAACAAAAAACATTGACTGTGTCGCAAAAACAGCTGACCTTCTTGTGGTTGCAATTGGTAGACCCAAGATGATCAATGAGAATTGGGTCAAAAAAGGTGCCTGGGTTGTTGATGTTGGAACCAACAGACTTGAAGATGGAACGCTCTGTGGAGATGTTGATTTTGAAGCAGTAAAAGATATTGCTCATGCAATCTCACCATCCCCAGGTGGAGTTGGCCCAATGACAATAACAATGCTCATGGAAAATACAATAAGAGCTGCCGAACTGATTGGCAAATGAAAATAGGTCTCTTTTTCCGAAAATTCAAAAACCCTGTTATTCGAATTTCAGAGGATACCGCGAACTGGTTTACTTCACACAATGTGGGTATAGAGATTCCACCTGATTTAAAGGATAAAATCAACTATCCTACAAATCCAGAATTCCCAAAGGGATGTGACATGGTTGTCTCCCTTGGTGGTGATGGAACGCTACTTCGAGCAGTAAGACTTGCGTCCAAGTTTGATATTCCTGTACTTGGAATCAATATGGGCAGGCTTGGGTACCTAACAGAAGTTGAGGAAAATGAGCTTTACAATTCTCTTTTTAAAATAATAAGAGGAGAATATAAGTTAGAGACCCGTGAGATGTTAAAGGGTCAGATCCTTAGGTCTGGAAAAAAAATTAGAGAGGTGCATGTTTTAAACGACATTTACATCTACAGGGATTTTCATGCTCCACTCGTTGACGCCACCATATACATAGACTCAGAAAGAGTTGGCGAAACAAGAAGCGATGGATTGATTGTTTCCACTGCAACAGGATCTACAGCATACGCACTTTCAGCAGGCGGCGCAATCCTTGATCACGAATGCTCAGATTTTGAAATTGTAGCAATCTGTCCTCACAAATTGAACCAGAGACCAATAATCGTTCCATCCTCAAAAAGAATCTCCCTAGATGTAAACAGTCCTGAAGGAAATTTTTCACTTTTTGCTGATGGAGATATAATTGATACAATAATCCCACACGATTTAGTGGTTGCCACAAAATCTCAATACACTGCAAAACTTGTTAGACTCAGCAACAAAAATTTCTATCAGGTTTTAAAAAGCAAATTTGATTGGAGTTCATGATCGATGCTTACTGGTCTTTCTGTTTCAAACTTTGCAATTGTTGATAAAATCACGCTCGACCTCTCACCCGGACTAACAATAATCACAGGTGAAACAGGTGCTGGAAAATCAATCCTTGTAGGAGCCTTGCTTCTTGGGCTTGGCGAAAGATGGTCGTCAGATTCTATTAGACCAGGAACAGAAAAATCAACAATTGAATTGATTTTTGAACTCACAAAAGACCAACATTTTTTGATTGAAAATAGCGATATTCTTGAGGAAGGTGAATTGATTATCAACAGAAGCCTGGAATCCTCCGGTCGTGGCAGGGTTAGGCTCAATGGAGCATCATCAACAATTACTGAACTTCGAAATACAACCTCAAAACTTGTAGATGTGCACTCACAGTTTGAAGCCCAATCACTCCTTAAACCAGAGATTCAACTCAGGCTTCTTGATAAGTTTGCAGGAGTCGACCATGAACGAAATGTTTCTGAGTTTGGGAATAGACTTCGAAATCTCAGAAAAATAACAGAGGAGCTTGAGAGACTTCAGAAGAAGGATGATGAAAGAATCAAAAGGATTGACTACATCCAGTTTGAACTAGATGAATTTGAAAAACTCAAACCCCAAGAAAAAGAGGATGAGGAATTAAAGGTAGAAAGAGACAGACTTTCAAATACCCAGCGACTGGCAGAACTTGCAGAAAATGCGAAAAAAGCCCTTGAAGGAGATGAGGATTTCCCAGGGATAAACGCTCTTTCTAAAGGTACTAAAAAGGAGCTTCAAGAACTATCAAGAATCGACTCAAGTTCATCAGATTACCTTGAATATATAAATGGAATCGAAGCAAACGCACTCGAACTCAATATTCAGCTTTCAGAATATCTGAACAACCTAACCTTCAATCCTGAAAGGCTTGAAGAAATCGAAAACAGACTCTCTGATCTTGAAAAAATGATCAGACGTCACGGAAGTTCACTTTCTGATGTTTTTTCTGGTATCAATGCTTACGAGGAAGAACTAGAAACTCTCAAAAACTCTGAGGAGAGAATCTCTGAGATTCAAACAGAAATTAAGTCTAGTAGAAAAGAACTAGGTGGGTTGGGACTTGAGATCAGAAAAACCAGAGAATCAACAGGGACTGAGCTTGCAAAACTTATTGAAAATGAGCTTGCTGACCTTGCCCTCGAAAATGCAACTTTCAAACTTGTCCAAAAACCAGTAGAACCCACTGAATCTCTTTTTTGTGAGATTGATGGCAACCCACATGGTCTAAATGAAAAGGGAATTGACTTTGTAGAATTCTACATTTCAACAAACTCAGGTATGCCACCGGAACCAATAAAAAAAGTTGCCTCAGGAGGAGAGCTTTCAAGAATAATGCTTGCTCTCAAGGTCATCCTTGCTGAAGTCGATTCTGTTCCAACCCTTGTTTTTGATGAGGTTGACTCAGGGGTTGGTGGTAGGATTGGTGAGATGATCGGAAGAAAAATCGCAGGGCTTGCAAAAAAAAGACAGGTCATTTGCATAACTCACCTTGCACAAATTGCAGTTTTTGCCGACACTCATCTTCAAATAGAAAAATCGCAAGATGGTGAACTTACAACTGTTGAATGCTCAGAACTTGCTCAGAGGGGTCAGATTGAAGAGATTGCAAGGATGGGAAGTGGAGATAAGATCACTCAAGTTTCACTCAAACACGCTCAAGAGATGCTTGTTTCTGCACAAAAATTTAAAAAGTCTTTATGAATGAAGAAATAAAAAACAAAGTCTCAGAATTGCGAGCAAAAATCAATCAAGCCAGTTATGAGTACTATGTCCTTGAATCCCCAACCATCACTGATTTCGAATTTGACAAACTCTATAGAGAACTGATTGACCTCGAAACAAAGTATCCAGAGTTGATAACCCCTGACTCCCCAACACAAAGAGTTGGCGGTAAAGCTGATTCAAAATTTGATACCGTTTCTCATCGGTTGCCCATGCTCTCTCTTGGAAACGCATTCAATTTCCCCGAACTTCAGGCTTTTGATAAAAGGGTCAAAAAAAGTATTGAAACTTGTACATACACAACCGAACTCAAGATGGATGGACTCGCTGTTAGTCTTAGATACGAAAATGGTTTATTAACTCTTGGTCTAACAAGAGGTGATGGAACACAAGGTGAAAACATCACACAAAACCTGAGAACAATAAGGACTATTCCACTGAAGCTTATCCCCCCATTCCCAGATATAATTGAGGTTCGCGGCGAGATTGTGATGAACGAATCTGAATTAACAAGAGTCAACAGAGATAGGGAAGAAGAGGGTTTACCAGCATTTGCAAACACAAGAAATGCTGCATCAGGTTCAATCAGACAACTCGACCCTGCTGTTACTGCAAGCAGAAAACTAGATTTATACGCCTACCATATCGGAGAGGTTTCAGAAAGATTTGCAGAAACACAAAGTGAAACACTTGAAAAACTAACAGCCCTTGGATTTAAGGTTGTCCCCATGCACAAACACGCAGAAACAATTGATGAAGCATGGGAACAAATCCAGATGATCGAAAAAGAAAAGGCAAGGTTTCCATTTGGAACAGATGGCGCAGTCATAAAGGTTGAAGAGATAAAACACCATGAAACGCTTGGAGCAACATCTCACGAACCCAGATGGGCAATAGCATTCAAGTTTCCACCAGATGAAAAAGAAACAAAAGTAACAAATATTGCACTTTCAGTTGGAAGAACAGGAGCGATAACTCCCGTTGCGGAATTTGAGCCCGTATTTGTCGAAGGTTCAACGATTTCCAGAGCATCGCTACACAATGAGGATGAGGTAAAAAGACTCGATATCAGGATCGGAGATACGGTTATCGTGAGGAAAGCTGGCTCTGTTATCCCAGAAATTGTGAGAGTTGTGAAAGAAAAAAGGTTGGGTGACGAACAAGAGTTCATTATGCCTGAGAAATGCCCGGTATGTGGTTCAGATACAATCCGCGAAGAAGACTCGGCATACCTGAAATGCACAAATTTCGATTGCCCAGCTCAAGTAAAAGAGCGAATACTATTTTTCCTAGCCAGAGGAAACGCGGACATTGATGGGCTTGGGGATGTTATTGTTGAAAGCCTTGTTTCAGCAGAAATCCTTAAAGATGTATCAGACTTATTCTCTCTCACCAAAGAAGACCTTTTTACCGTTGAGCGAATGGGTGATGTGCTTGCAGAGAAGATTCTTAGAAACATTGAAAATGCAAAAAACATCAGTCTTACAAAATTGATTTCTGGGCTTGGGATACCTCTTGTTGGAAAAGTCGCAAGCAAGCTTCTTTCTCAAAACTTTGGATCAATGGATTCAATAATGAATGCCACCAAAGAAGAACTCGAGAAAATCGATGGTATTGGTCCAAAAATGGCTGATTCGATTATATATTTCTTCAAAAACCCAAGAAACATGAATCTTATATCAAAACTAAAATGCTTTGGTCTGGGGGTACCCGAAGAGAAAAAAGAAGTATCAACTGATTCTTTCTTCTCTGGAAAAAAAGTTGTACTCACTGGGACCCTTAATTCAATGACTCGAAATGAGGCCAAAGAAAAACTAGAATCTCTTGGAGCAATCGTGGTCAGTTCAGTATCAAAAAAAACTGACTATGTGATCTTTGGTGCCGACCCTGGAACCAAATTAACCAAGGCAGAAGAGCTTGGGATAGAAACCCTTGATGAGCAATCTCTAATCAGAAATCTTGTAGAAACCCAAAGCCCTTATGCCTAGTATCATCTAATCAATCTTGATATCTAAAAGCTCATACTCATCGCTTGTTGGGTGGTAGACAAAAACTATCGATATACCCTTGTAAAGTTGGGCTGAGATTATGATATCTTTTCCCTTTCTCTTAACAAAGGCTGCGGAAGGGAACATGGTAATATCTGAACCACTGACTTGCTTTAGTTGTCCAACTTTGATATTTGAATTTGGGTTTGATGTGATCTCAAAATGTACAGACTCTTCATTATCAAGAAGATAGTAACCATCATGTTTAATTAACCCAGGGAAGTATCCGGTTAACTTCAAGACATTTGAAGATTCAAGCCAAACAGACCATTTATCAACAACTGGAACAAGATTTTTTGCAATGATGGTTTTGTTCCCACCTGCAGGAGAATTCGAAACAAGAGTCAATTTGTCTTTAACAGAACCGGGAACAAGATAATAGATTCTTGTTGCAGTTTCAGAATAATCAACAGATGTCATGCAGCCAAAAATATTATCGGGGATAATCTCAGATGCGTTGAATTCAGACAAATCAAAGGAATCGATTGGTTCAATCTCCATTGTGTCAGTATCAAGCCTTACAAGCTCCCTTTTCCCTTCATCATTTCTGAAATACCACAACCATCTGCTGTCATCCGACCAAGTGAATTCATTATGTTTATAATCAGACTGAAGATACAGGTTATGAGTTTTTCCATTTAGCTCTGTCAGAACTGCAGAGTTTTTATCAGCTTTGATTTCAAAGCTGGAATCGGGAGATGTTAACCCACTTGGCTTCGAGCTTGATGTTGAACTAGATTTATATTTTCCCTGATAGCTCTTTGATGATGAGGGAAGTTCTTTCAGATTGAAGTATGTTGTTCCAGGTCCAGTCATTTCCGTAATTCCTGGTTCATACCCCTTTGCTGTTCCTAAAACAATGTAGGAAAAAGGCTTTGACTCAATTGAAGCCTTCTCCATTAGCTCATCGGAATCAATGCTTGTAAGAGAGGTGCCTATCTCAACGGGGACACCAAAAATTGGAGAGAAATTATCAGCTTTTTTTGGTATCATCGTCACTTTTGTTTCAACATTTGCATCAACTTCAAAGTGGTTACGTTTAAGATATGATTCAGGATCAAGCATCTTAACATAAACACTCGCATCTGAGCTTAGCTCAAACTGTTTTTCCTCAGTTGCAAAGTTTTCCTTCTCAAATGAAATCGTGTACTGTCCGGAAGGCAAACACTTGGTAAGAGGTGTCAATCCCCATTCCTCACCATCTGAGGAAACAATTGCACCAAGTGGTTGTGAGTTTATAGTAACTGTGTTTAATTCGGGAAGAATGAGTTCCTCATTATTAATAACCATGTCCTCGCCAAGCATTAATTCAATATCTTTTTCAACCTCACCAAAACATCTGTCGAGCATCTCAACTCTTATTGTATGGTGACCCGCATCAATAAAGCCCTCAATAACACAAGGTGTTGATCCCCACAAGTTTCCGTCAATATAAAGATTTGCTCCCTGAGGTTTTGAATTCACAGTGAGTTTTGTATCTCTTCGCATATGAAACATCACTGATTCATTCTTACCTGGCTCAATGTCAATTGTTCTGATGATGTCTTTATACCCTTCTGAAACAAGCTTCAACTCACCTGAAAGTCGAGACTCAACCTCAAACCTATGAGGAGTACGCCCAACTATATCTTCGTTAAGGTATACAAATGCATCAGATGGCTCTGAGTTTATTTCAAATACAACAATTGGTCTTATGCCCTCAACAACCAAAGCATAAAAATAACCGAAGAGCATAAACACAATCAACGCGCTGACAGCAACCCAAAACCAGGGCTTCATAACAAAGAGCCTTTTTGACATTCAAACCTCCATGAGCTATTGTAGAATTTATAAAGTGCTGGTCAACTCAAATTTTGGAGATGTGCCATGATTGAAGAAATAAGATTCGAAATTGGATGCAAGAATTTGACAGAACAGGTGGAATTCTATTCAAACATCCTTGGCGGTCAAATCGTGAGTAACGAAGAAGGTTTTGTCGTTATGAGGATTGCAGGAATCAAATTCGCCCTTTGGGACGCAACCGACAACAAAAACGCACAAAAAATCGGCATAACAATGGTAACAAAAAAACCCAACTCGGTAAAAGAGAAGCTCAGAGAAAACAGATCACTCGTTAGCGAGTGGGAGGGCTGCACAATGTTTGTGACAGCCGACCCAGACGGAAACGGTATAACTTTTATGGAAGGTAATTCAGATTAGGCAAAAATCGGTTTATCTTCGGAGATAATATACATAGCTTCTGCCACATCAATCTTTGAATCATAGGGCGGGGAAAGATGGAATTCTCCAGAATCATCTTCAAAACCCAGCAACACATAATGCTTGGTTTTGTATAATTCAAGATAAAGGTCACCAAATTTCATTTGTTTAAATTTTTCTGGAACAATTCCAATTCTGTATATCTCACTACCTTCGCCAACCTGCAAGAGTGATTTTACAATCCTTGATAAACCTTTATTTTCCGAAACTCTTGAAAGAATTGTTCCAGAAAGCTCTCCAGAGATAACAATCTCATCTACATTTGCTCTGGCAAGATGTGGTTTGTTGCTTGGGTCAAGAAGCTCTGCCGCAGAGTGGATTTCTGGATGCATACTCTCAATTGCCAAAACTGCAAGCACCGTTCTTGCATCCGCAAGCTCTCTTGAGCCTCCTGCTGCCTCTAAGTCAGATAGGATAATTGCAGTATGTGCTTTTTTTACATACGATTTGTCTAGAATATCTGTCTTCGTATGATCACCCTTCACCCAATAAAGGTTTTTACCAGTCTTTGGAGCCTCTCCTCTTTCACAGACCAAAACAATCAACTCATCAGGGTCTTCATCATGAATCCTTTTGACGATAAGATCTGCACTTGCGTTCCAACCGCAAACAACTGTATGATTTGAAAGAACAGGTAAACCCATACCCATAAGCCTCCTTAAAACTTTTTCAACAAGATAGCTTGTAATCGCAGCAACTGTAAAACCAGTCACCAAAACACCAAGAGCTGAAAGGATAGTCTTGAAGATTACCGTAACAATCCCAATCTTCAACCACCCCTCATATGTTATTGAGGCAGCCTTCGCGCCACCAATTAGATAAATAATCAAATTCCAAAATTCTGACCAAATATGTCCTGCAAAAGTGTCCCAATTAGTCACAGCATCAAGATTAAAAGTCACAAATGATGCAAGGATAAATAATCCGACAAGAAGGATCAAAACAGTCAGTATTACTGTCTTTTTGGTCAAAAATCTCTTGTTTATTTTCTTAAACAATCGAAGTAGGTTATTCATTCTTCAAATAATATGATGAAGGATTTAAATATCAACAAACCTTCAATTCCCTTATTCAAAACACCCTTTCAATTTGATAATTTCAAGCTAAAATTAACCCGTTAAGGATTGGAGTATATTGTAGGATCGTGTCAAGAAGAAAAGATATTAGAAAATTCTACTACGATATGGAACCGACATATCGAGAGATGGCTGAGAAGGGAATCAAGAACTGGCCTATTGAGTCAGAGGAATCCAGGAAATTTATGCTCAAATGGGCGAAAGAAGAGAAATTTGCTCCTGGTGCAAAGATTCTTGAACTTGGTTGTGGATCGGGAGATCTTGCTTTCGCACTAGCATCACATGAAGATGTGACCGTTGAAGCCTGCGACTTAGCAGAATCAGCTATCAACATCTGTGGTGAACGAGAGTGTCCATCTAATCTAACATTCTTCATTGGTAACGCCATGACACACAGAGGATTTCCGAACCCTCCATATGACTGGATTATTGCTGACCAGTTTTTCCAGGGAATCATAGGTGGTGACAGAGTATTTTTCCTGAAAAGAGTTAGAGAAAATCTCAAAAAAGATGGTAAGGTTGTCATTTCAACCATGCTTGGAATCCCTGATTCTCTTAAACATGATGTAAATCTCCAAACCAGAGTAAACTCAGACAACACACGATATTTTGCCGAACTTGACCAGTTTGCCTCAGAACTTGCCAAGTCACAGATGAAGGCAATACGACATATTAAGGTAGATAAAAACTACCGAATATTCTTCCTCGTCAGAATCTAAATAACCCATTTATTAAATCTACTTAACCCGTCTTTGTTGATTTCGATATAGATTCTGTTACCACTACGTGCAAGTTAGCTCAAAAGGGGGATACCAAGTGAGCGTTTTTAAAAGATTTGCACAGTGGTTTAGCAGGACGGTAAGTTGTCTCTTCGGTCAGGAAGAGTGTCTTGATTTTGCTGAAGATCAGGGAGTTGGTTTCAGGTACAAGCAACCATAATTCTTTTTTCAAAACAAAAGTTTTTCGTTTTACTTAGTTTCAGTTTCTAATATTACCCTTGCCTCCGATAATAATGTCGTGATTCATGAAATAGAAGCAAAAACAGCGTTGCATTTCCACGGGAAAACCTTCGCGTCCAATTGGGATTTGAATATTTACAGAGGTTGTGGTCATGGATGTGCTTATTGTTTCGCCCAATACTCTCACAGATACCTCAACACAGACTGCTTCTTTTCAGATATTTTTGTAAAAACAAATATCGCAGGTGCTCTTGATACCCAGCTATCAAAAAGAAGCTGGGAAAATCACGCAGTAACAATTGGCGGAGTATCTGACTCTTATCAGCCTATTGAGAAAAAATACAAACTCATGCCCAAGGTATTAAGGACAATGATCAATCACGAAAATCCCACAATAATTACAACAAAATCAACACTGATTTTAAGGGACTTTGAACTCATAAGGGAGCTTTCTAAAGTTGCTGAAGTTCATGTCGGAACTTCAGTTTCAACACTCGACGAGAAAACAAGAAAAATTGTTGAACCTGGTGCATCACCTACTAAAGACCGGTTAGAAATGCTCGGAGAGTTCAGTAAGATTGGTATCAAAACAACTGTTCTTCTCATGCCAATTATCCCTCTTATAACAGATCAGAGAGATAATCTTGAAGAGATATTCAAGCTCTGCAAAAAATACAACGTGAGCAACATGTTTGCATCGGCACTACACCTTAGGGGAAATACAAAGAACAAATTCTTCCGATTTCTAGAAAAGAAGTTCCCTGAGCTCGTTCCCAAGTACAGAATCCTTTACAAATCTAGTAATGTTGCAAAAAAATATGGCAGTGGATTATATGGATATCTATCGATGCTCAGGAAAAAACACCAAATCTTTGACACATATTCAAAGCCAAAACCGGTGAGAAAAACAAGGCTCTTTGATTAATCAGTTCAATTTATTATCAATCAAATCAGAAATCATCTTGCCATGCACTCTTCCATAAAGTGATCTGACAGATCTTCCTTTTACCCAACGTTTTTTCGCATCAATTGATTCAAATTTGATTTTTTCAGCTCTTGCAAGCACATCAGATATGATAAATTCAATATCTTTGTCAACAGCAAGCTCGGGGTATTGAAATTTATAATCACAATCAGAGGCAAGTGAATTCAATTCGTTTTTGATAGCCTCTTTTGGAAGTTTTTTCTCTACAGCAACTCTTATGACATCAACCAGCACTTCATCTGTAAGGACTTTTTCAAGACAGGCTTTATTTTGGCGTCTCAGATGGGTTAACCAGTTCACTATCAATTCTGCAGCAAGTTTTGGCTCAAACCCAACTTCAAGCAGTTTTTCAAAAAGTGTTGCCCTTGGGTGTGCTGCCAATTTCCAACCGACTGATTCATGGATTCCTAGACTGTTATACTTCTCTTCTCTCTCCCATGGTCTTTCAGGTCGGTTCTTTGCAATTCGTGTTCTTCTCTCTTCAGTAATTCTAACGGGTGGAGAGTCAGTATCTGGATACATTCTGTCTGGTCCAGGAAGAATCCTTTCAAAATCTGTTCTATAACCATCCTGCATATGTTGTCTTGTTTCTTCAGGAATTCCAAGTGTTGCTTCATTTGCTCGAAGTAAAATCTCGTTTGATGCAACCTCAAGATCACCCTTTTCACCCCAAACCAAAACTACCTCATCATTCGGTCGTGACGATAGCTCAGAGGTAATTCTTTCCCAATCACCCGGATAAAGCTTCCCCGCTGATCTCCAAATCATATTTGGTTTTCCATCAAGACAAGCGATGACCCTTATTCTTCCAGCAAACTCCTCACCAAAGGTTTTATCTGGTTGAACATTTTCTGATAAAACATCCTCAAACTGCTCAAGCTTAATCGCCCAAACATTCTGATTTCTTCCAATGGCTTCTCTTATCGGTGGAAATGATGTATCCACAAGAAGATGTGTAACATCAGAAACAATTCCCTTTTTGAGTTTTTCCAACTCCCTGAGTCTTTCCTCTTCCCTGAGTGTTGGATTCAGATTTTCATTGTACTTAAGACCATTCTTATTGAGCCTGTCTCTTATCTCAAGAAGTTTCAGATGTCTTTTTGACTCAGTGTCGAGCATTCTTGGGATATACCATGTCTTTGGTACACCCTTTATCTCGATTCGTGGGCCACCCGTAACAGAACTATTAACATCCTGTCTTGCTGAACCCATTCCGCGACGTACTTTTCCAGACGCCCTTAGAAGCCTTCCAAGAATCTCTCCAACCTCAGCACACTCGTGTGGGGTTCTCATATCCGGATATGTGACAATCTCCACTAGAGGGATACCCAATCTATCAGTTTTAAAGGTTATTTTGTGACCAATATCCGAGACCTCACGACATGAGTCCTCTTCAATTGCGAGTTGCTGAATTCTTATTTTTCTGTCTTTGTATGGAATCCACCCTTCAACACCGACAATGGCTGTTCGCTGGAAACCGGTTGGGATTGAACCATCGAGATACTGCTTTCTTGTGATATGAACCTCATCGACCAACTGGCAATTGAGCATCAATGCGATTTCAATTGCATAATCCAATGCCTCTGGGTTAACTGGAAATGGTGGAGTATCATCCATCTCATATGTGCAAACAAAATCTCTGTATAAGAGATAGTTTACTTCTTTTTTTGTTTTGAACTCCATTAATGCAGTACCATCATAGGTACCCATCTCAGAAAGAGTTGGTCTCATATGTCTAACAATTCTTGCATCAGGCCTTTCTGTTCTGTATCCCACCGGACATCTGCAGAAAAGCTTTTTCTTTGTGTCCAATTGTTGGTGGATTTCAAGACCTGACTTAAACCCAATACTTGAATAATAATTTATATCATCAAATTGTTTCTCTTTTTTCATATCGAAGAGATTCTATATTCGAGTTTGTGTTACAACAATCAAGATAATCGTTCAATTATTTTAACTTCAGTAAACCTCCCAAAATTTGTTCCAGTCTTTGATGTCAATTTTTCCATCAGGAACAAGGTCTGCAAGTGGATTCCAATATTCTGGCGCTGAATTTCCATTTTCATCAGTTCCCAATGAACCAATCAATGATGCAAGCTCAAACATGTCATCGAGGTTGACACTGCCATCAAGGTTCAGGTCACCAAAAACCTCAGGTTCAACATATCTTGCAATATGGGCAACTGTTGCAAACCAGATTTCTTCATTTGCCGGGGAGATAACAGCATCTGCAGGAGATGGGTCAAAACCATGTTCAGCATTTTTTACCTTAATTAATGCAATATTATTCCCGAACTCATAATTCTTCTGAGCAAACAAAACACTTTGTTCATAGTTCACTTTTGTGTCTTTATCGCCATGAATCATGAGAGTCGGTGGATCATTTTCATCAACATAGTTTATGGGTGATGCTTCATATGCTTTTTTCTTAAACTCTGGTGTTCCTGCTTCTTCGCCAACAAATCGAGGTCTATTTGGTACCGCTTGTTTTGTATCAATTCGACCAACAGCTTTTACGCCAAAATAATCAACAATCACCGAAACGGAACTTGAAACATCCTCAAGTCCCTCACCTTCAAAACCATCATCATCGTTCACGTATCCCAAAAAAGCCGAAAGGTAGCCACCCATCGAGCTTCCCCAAACAGCAATCCTGTCAGGGTCTATTCCAAACTCTTCCGCATTTTTTCTGAAATATCTGATAGCAAGTTTGCAATCGTGAACCAAAGCTGGAAACACCTCATCATCGATAACTCGATAGTCAACTGAGGCCACAGCAAACCCAAGTTGCAAAAATTGAATCGCTGGAGGATTTCTTAAACCACCATCCTTTGTGACTTTGTGTGAAAAACCATCACCATGGAAAAATATCACAAGAGGTATTGTCTGTCCTTCACATATTTCAGGACGTGCAAAATCGAAAACCTGCCATTCAGATTTATCACCATACTTCACATCTAATCTTCTTTCAGATCTTGGTATGCCAGCATAGGAATCAGGTGGCAGTGGACCAGGGATAACTCTGTCACCGAGTTTATAGGTCTTCTCTTCTTTTGCAAAAAGTGACGTTGCAGAAAAAATCAGAACTAAAACAAGGGCTATTGAAATCAATTTCTTCATAAATTCTAATATACCTCCCAAAATAATTCCCAATCTTTGATGTCAATTTTCCCATCGGGAACAAGGTCTGCAAGTGGATTCCAATATTCAGGTGCTGAATTTCCATTTTCATCTGTTCCCAAGGAACCAATCAACGATGCAAGCTCAAACATATCATCAAGATTAATCTTTCCATCCAGATTCAAATCACCAAGCACTTCTGGCTCAATATATCTTGCAAGATGTGCCACACACTGAAAAGTTGTTGTTTCTCTTCCAGGAACCACATCCTTTGATTTATCTACAGCACCAAATCCATGTCCA
The DNA here is from genome assembly GCA_963674785.1 of Caldisericia bacterium. Classification (GTDB taxonomy): domain Bacteria; phylum Caldisericota; class Caldisericia; order JAAYUI01; family JAAYUI01; genus JAXGMQ01. The sequence continues at coordinate 1,312,880 of OY771555.1, read as the reverse complement.
CCATTACTCACCTTCACAAGTGCACAGCTAGCATCAGCTTCAAAGAGTGTCTTTGCGAGCTGTCTTGATTGAGCATATGGAACCACAGGGTCAGCATCACCATGTTGAATAAGCATTGGTGGGTCATCAGAGCTCGCATATGTGACAGTTGATGTTCTTTTTGCTTCATCTTTACACTCTTCAAAAGTTTCTTTGCCAAAGAAATCCTGAATGTTCTTTTTTGCTCTTTCTGTGTTAATCTGTTTGAACATCGTTGTAAAATCAGCCGTTCCATACTGGTTTACAACAGCATTTACTCTGCTTGAATACTCAAGAAGTCCCTCTCCCTCAAGTCCGTCATCATCGTCTGCTGTTCCAAGTATTCCTACAAGGTGACCACCCGCTGATGTCCCCCAGATTGCGATTCTTTCAGGGTCAATCCCCAAATCATTTGCATTTGCTTTTAAATATCTGATGGCAAGCTTGCAGTCCTCAATCAGATAATGCATTTCAAAATCTGGTGCGAGTCTGTAATTGACAGACGCCACAGCAAAACCCATCTGAAAAAACATAGTGCATTCGGCTTTTTGAAATGCCCTTCCTTTGTCACCACCGGTGAACCCACCACCATGGATGTAGATAGCAAGAGGAAGAGTTTGACCCTCACACTCTACTGGCCTATAAAAATCAACTTTTTGAAGTTCATGGTCACCATAAGAGAGATCAAGCCTGCTTTCAAGCTCTGGCGCAGGGGATTTGAAATTTGGCGGAAGTGGGCCAGGGACGACTCTGTCTCCGATCTTCCAAACTGTCTCTGCTTTTGTGTTTTGTGCCACTGGAATCCCAAAGGCAACTATCAAAGAAGATACCAGAAAAAATACTATTAGTTTTTTCATTTTTCTAAACTTCTCCATGTTTTTTCTTATAGTACGACAGAAATTGTGAAAATGTTACCAATATTGCGTGAGCAATCATGTTATTGTACATTTATTTGCTGGAGGGTGAAATGACTGAAAAAGCAAAAATGAAGTTAGGCTATGAGGATGACAAACCAATCAGTGATCCAAAAAATGATTTGTTTAAATTTAAAAACCACGCAAAGAGGATTACAAAAATCGCTTGTAACCCAACTGATAGTGGTAATTATTCAATTGGAATTGCAGGTCCTTGGGGTTCTGGAAAATCTAGCATGTTAGGTTTTGTAAAAAGCTATCTTAAAAGCGAAAAGTTCTTCCTTTATTCTTTTCGCAACAGAGAAAAATTCAAAAAGCTAGGTTGCCAAGGAAAGAAGAAATACATTAGGAATCTGAGAAAACAAATGCCAATTGTGATTGAATTTGATCCCTGGTTTTTTGGTAGTGAAAAGGAAATTATTGAAGCATTTCTAAACAGAATCGCAAAATCCATTGGTACAAGCAATCCTAATATAAGTGATGATTTGATTAAACTTGGGAAAGTAATGGGTGCAATCTCAACAATCAACCCTGTATTTAAGATACCTGAACTAGTTATTGATTGTGTTCAATCATTTTTATATGGAAAGATGCCAGAAGATTTTTTTGATATTAAAAACAGGCTTGAAAGAAATCTTAGAAGCTTCAGTCGAAAGGTAGTAATCCTGATTGATGACATGGACAGACTACAATCAAAAGAGATCCTCACAATGTTAAAGGTTATAAGATTGGTGACTGATTTACCTAACATAAACACTGTTGTAGCATATGACCAAATCACAACGGCAAATAATATAAAAAAAGAAGTTGGTGGAAATGGATTAGACTATATTAGAAAAATGATCACATTTCCAACATATATGCCAAAAGTAACGACAAGCAACCTATCTAAGCTCCTAACTAGACATATAGTCAACTTACAGTTTAAACATAAGCCTTCTTTTAACACAATATCTACTTCAGAAAAACTGCAAGAAGCAAAAAAGTTTTCGAAATCTAAGGAGTTCGAATTATCAGTCGAAACTGTAAAAACTATTAGAGAAGCCAAAAACTTGATAAACATTTTTAGATTTGGAGCATCTCTCTTCGAAGAGAAAGTAAACTGGAACGAATTCTGGGGTTTATGCTGGCTTTATTATTACTATCCGAAGGTTTTTGCCGAACTTAGGGATGTACGCTTACTTTTTTCAAACAGGAATGGCTTGATAATTTCAGATTGGGGAGAAGAAGCATTCAAACGACTCGAACTTGACAAAATAGATTCGATAATGGTAACTGAGTACCTTAAATTTTTTAGTAGAGCAGCAAAAATCTCAGTAACCGGAGAAAGAAATTACCAAGAACAGAATATCAATACCCGCTTAGCAGAACTTAGAGAAAACAACTCAAATAGTATAGAGCTATTTGAAAACCATAATAAATATTTCAGCATGCTAATAGAACAATAGACTGTAATATAATCTATTTACGCATAATAAATATTTTAGATGTGTAATAACGTTTTTAATGTCTATTTTTATACAAATATCTTGATAATACTAATTATCAAAAGTATACATATTACTTAAATATTTTTATTTGTATTAATAGTCTTAATTAATGTAATATATTGCTATACATAGGAAAATAATTATCCCAATATACAACTAATGCCACAAGACTATTTCTAATCTTATGGCATTATATAGTTTCTAATATTTAGTTTTAGTGAGTCTTGGTGTTATCTGATATGCTTACTCAAGTAGTCTTCAATTTCAGGAAGTCCACCTTGGAATACGAGATACCCATCAGGTGGCTCACGCTCCGTGATCTCATCATTTATGATATCCTCTACCATGAGCTTATGTACTTCGTCTTTGTCGTGTGAGTGACCCAATGCCCAACCAAGCTTGATGTATGCTGCCTCTGGGGTCATGTTGCCAGCTGACTGAACACCCATCTCAAGAAGGTCGCGACCGGTATCATAGACATACATCTGTGCAAATCCCCAAAGGGTCTGGACTGTCATATAGACATGTACACCAGCATTGACCGCTCTTGTGAGTGGCTCATAGAGTGGCTTGTTGACATGACCAAGACCTGTGCCAGCGATAACGATACCCTTATAACCACGCTTAACAAGTGAATCGATTATGTCTGGTTTCATTCCTGGGTAATAATAAACAATCGTCACACGATCGTCATATGCTGTGTCAATCTTTACGTTTCTGTCTTTTCTTCTGTGTTTGAAAACTTTTTTGATTGGTGTGACTTTGTCAGGGGTACACATTCCAACTGGAACATCACTGAGGGTTCTGAAGGTTGAACGATATGAACTGTGCATTTTGCGAACTCTTGTTCCACGATGAAGAAGGTTATATGAATCGGATGTTGGCCCAAACATGCAAACAAGCGTTTCTGCAATCTGACCGTTTGCTGCAGTGTTGCAAGCACACTGAAGGTTGAATGCAGCATCAGATGATGGCCTATCAGATGATCTTTGTGAACCAACCATGACGATTGGTACTGGAGAATCCTGAACCATATATGAAAGAGCAGCTGCTGTGTGGTGCATTGTGTCTGTTCCATGACCAATAACGATTCCATCTGCACCCTGGTTAATTTCACGACCAATGGCTTCAGCCAGAATTCGGTATTGTTCCCAGCTCATGTTCTCTGAGAAAACTCCAAAAAGTTTTTCAGTTTTCAGGTTGCAAATATCTGCGAGTTCTGGGACAGCACCATATAGTTCACCCGGACTGAAAGCTGGAATAACAGCACCAGTTCGATAATCAAGTCTTGACGCAATCGTTCCACCGGTTCCAAGAAGTGTGACATTTCGTTTCTTAGCATCAAATGGGAAATCCTGTTCAGGGATTTTGTATTTTGCTTCACGATAACCAAGCTCTTTGATATTCGTGATGCTAGAGACAGCAATTCCGATGTTGTATCCGGTGATAAGCTTTAAGACCACATGAAGGTCATCCGCCTGCTCAGCCCTTGGAAGAATAATTCCAACAAATATTCCTCTATCAGTTTCGATCTCGACTTTCGCCCATACTCTTGCTGAAAATCTTGATAAAACCTCTAACGCTTTTCCTTTGTATCCTGGTAGTTCACTCATATCGGAAACTATCATCAAATTTGGAAGAAAAAACAAGGAAAAATTCACAAGTATCGTTACGCTTCGATTTTACCAATTTTTATTCATTTCTTACCATCCAGTTACCTTGACTGGAGTCAGTAACAATCTAAAATCTCTTTCATGTTAAGGAGGACTACTATGAAGAAATTTCTAGTTGCAGTAACTTTGCTTGCACTCGTCGCTATCTCTGTAGTTGTACCAACAGGTGCACCAACATTCGCAGGCGGATATTATCAGTCAATTTCACCAGCCATTTATGACGGAATCGTCATTACCGCTATTGGCACAGATGGACTTTATGGTCTCAACGCATCCGATGGCAAACAGGTCTGGAAGATCGAAACAACAGATAGAGTTTATGCTTCGCCAGAGCTTGAGGCATCAACTGGTAAAGTTTATGCAGTATTGGGAACAGAAATCTTCCCATACAGACACCTCCACAAAATCGATGCAAAAACAGGTGCAATCGAATGGAGAATGCCAATCACAAAGGGTGTTTTTGGTCAGCCACTCGTCCAGGACGGATATGTTATCGTTCCAACAACCGGAATCAATGCTGGTAAAGGGACAATTGAAGCCTACAAAACCGATGGCACTTTCCTTTGGAACTATTGGTTTGGTGGATGGTCAGTAAGCAGACCAGTTATCGTTGATGATTGTGTCCTTGCAGCATCATTCTTTGGTCAGGTTGAAATCATCCAGCTCAAAAATGGAAAAAAATCCAGCAAATGGAAAAAGCCATTCCAGACAGAGGGATCAGGCACATACCCATGGAATGAATCCGATTCAGCAGCAAACAGAAATGGTGCAGCAATCGAGTGCAACCTCAATCTCTATAACGGACACATCTATTTCGGAAGCTATGACAGCCACCTTTACAAAGTAAATGCAGCCGACGGAACAAAGGCTGGAGACGGTTTTGAAATACATAATGCCGAATGGTCTCATAAAGTCAGATGGGCACGCTCAACACCACTAGCCTTTAATGGTGCAATCTATGCTGGTTGCCAGAGCGACAAAACTGAGACAAATGGGCTTTATAAGTTTGAAGATGGAACATTCAAACAACTTGGTCACTATGTTCTCTCAAGCAGAGACGCATATGTAAATTCCAGCCCAGTTGAGGTTGATGGAAAAATCATTTTCGGAACAGATACCGGAAACATCATCTGCGTTGACGAAGACCTTAGTGAGCTTTGGAAGAAGAACATAACTCCTAACTATATTTCATGTAAACCAGCTGTTGATGGCGATAAGCTTTATTTCACAGCAAGAAAAGTAAACGATGAGCTTAAAACAATCTGTATTGACACTGATGGAAGTATTGTCTGGGAAACCAATAGATAATAGTAGTTTGCATTATTAAATTAATATCCAAAACCCCGTCTGTTTCTTGGGCGGGGTTTTTCTTTTGTTTTATACTGTGTAACTCCTTTCACATTTCAAACACACACAATAACGTAAGAATGAAAGTCCCATCTTCTTGTTTTGGTTCCTTTTTTTCTCCCTCTCTCTATCCAAAATCTCAATCCAATAATAATTCGGAAACACCACTAGCTAAACCTTATCCAATAAAAAAATGGCGTGCCATTACGACACGCCATTTTTCAGCTTCACAATTAATATGATTGGAATCTATTTGAATATCTTGTCCAGATTTTCCTCAAGTTTCTCTAGAATTCGTTCATACTCATAGGTAGTCATTGTCTCCATCATGTTGGTACTTGTTTTAACGCCGGTTGATTCGTCTTTTCCTCTGAACCAAGCTCCCTCAAATTTTCTTGCAAGTTCCTTTATTTTTTCAACCCTTTCAGGGGTTGCATTTGGAAACTTATCTCCAAGATCTGTTCCCAGGTCTTTTACAAGTTTGAGGTCTTCAGAGAAGTTATACCAGCGTTTCTCAACCATTTTCAATCTTGAAATGTTTTGACTTTTTGAGACTCCAGCTGTTGCACGCTTAAATAAGACAATAATAACACCACTGACGATTCCAGCCAAAACAGCAATCAGGAGATACCAGAGACCGCCCATTATGCACCTTTGAGTGAATTAAGTCTTTTTGTAATTTCGTCTTCTTCTGAGTATTCAGCAATCTCATCGTCAAGAGAATCCGCTTTTGATCCACCAAGTTCGGCGAGTGCGGCAGCCTTCTGCTCACGTTTGATAACTTTCTTTTCAAGATCATCGAATGTTGTTCCGAGATCGCCAACATTAATGTTGCCCATTACTTTTGTAACTTTTTCCTGAGCCTTGGCAGCTTTGTTTCTTGCTACAAGCTCATCCATTCTAATCTCGGCTTCCTCAATTTTTGCCTTGAGTGCTTCGATGATCTCTTTGAGTTTCTCTGTAGTTGTTTCCTGGGTTTCAAGAGAGTTGATATTTGCACTTTCCTGTTTTTCAAGTGTAATCACTCTGCCAAGGCATTTTCTGGCAAGATCATCATTACCCTTCTGTGCAGCTTTTTCTGCGGCAAAGTTGTACTTCTTGATGTCTGCCTGAATATCTGCAAGCCTCATCTCAGTCTGTCTCTGGATTGCCATAGCCTCTGCTGTTGCATCGGTTGCCTTTACAAGCTCAGTTTTCATTTCGTCAATCTTGTATGGAAGCATTTTTTCTGGGTCTTCCATGTTTGAGAGCCAATCTGATACATTGCTTGCTAAAATGTCTTTGATTCTTTTGAACATATTTGCCATCTTTAAACCTCCTAGTTTCTCCGTGCATGTTAGCACATTTTTACATCTTTATCAATAGTCATCGGTTGACTTATTGGTAACATTTCTGTATACTGCCGTTCATGTCATTATACAAACAATATTACGAATTACTTAGACCCTATCTTGGACGTTTTGTTTTATCAATCTTTGGATTATTCGTCTCTGCAATTGACATGATTATACCGATGCTTATTGCAAAAAGCATTGATGCTGCAAACATGGGATTAAAGGGAGAAATTCCTCAGAGTGAAGCAAATCAAATTATCCTTTGGGTTCTAATCTGGACTGTCATTATCTTGGTTGCAAAAGTAAGTATATTTTTCGTATGCAGATATACAATTCACATTGTGGGAAGAAAAGTTTCAGATGACCTTAGAAATAAGATATACGAAAAACTAATGATTCTTCCAGATAGCTTCTTCGGGAAAATGAAAACCGGAGAAATCATGAACAGAGCGTCATCCGACGTGATGACAATTATGAGGTTTATTTCATTTGGTTCAGTAATTGCGCCAAGTTCGTTTCTCAGAACAATGGTGGCGTTCGTTTTCATGTTTACAATATCATGGCAGCTTTCACTTAGCATTTTAGTGTTCCTGCCATTTGTTTTGCTGATAGAAAACGTACTTGGGAAAAAAATTCACAAACATTTCCTAAGAATTCAGCACTACTTCGATGGAGTTTCCAATAGGATTCAAGAAAACCTCTCTGGAGCAAGAACAATCAAGTCATATGCTCAGGGAGACAAAGAATCCAAAAGATTTTCTGAACTCATGGATGGATACGTTGATACCGTAAAACCAATAAACAAGATATGGGCTATTTGGTGGCCATTACTTTCACTTTCTATCTGGATCCCAATCATCGGCGTGATCTGGTTCGGTGGATACCTCTTTATGTCAAAATTCATAACAATCGGTCAGCTCTCTGGGTTCCTCGTTTATGTTGTTATGTTGATATGGCCAATGATCGGACTTGGATGGATCATAAATCTCTACCAAAGGTCGAAAGTCTCGATTGGTAGAATATGGGATATCCTCAAAATCAAACCCGATGTTTCATCACCTTCTGATCCCTACACCCCAGAAACAGTGAGGGGAGATATTGAGATAACAGATGCTACATTGAGGTATGATGATTCTTCGATTTCAGTTGAGGATTTAAGTTTGAAAGTACCTAAGGGTCAGGTAATTGGTATAGTTGGTCCCGTTGGTGCTGGTAAGAGTTCATTTACTAAGATGTTACTTAGGACATGGGATGTAGCTTCTGGTTCTGTAAAGATTGATGGTGTTGATGTGAGAGATTGGGATCTTGGAAAACTAAGATCATCGATTGGATATGTTCCACAGGATGCGTTCTTATTTAGTTCAACTATTGCTGAGAATATATCATTTATTAAACCAGAGGCAACAAGAGGAGAGATTGAAGAAGTTGCAAAAAAGATTCAACTTCATGATGAGATAATGGGGTTTGATGAAGGATATGAAACTGTAATTGGGGAAAGAGGAGTTACTCTTTCTGGTGGACAAAGACAGAGGGTTGCTATTTCAAGGGCTGTTCTTGCTGATCCACCAATTATGATATTTGATGATCCACTATCAGCAGTTGATACACATACTGAGTCTGCAATTATTGAGTCTATTGCTCCAACCTTAGAGGGTAAGACAGCGGTTATTATTGCCCATAGAGTAAGTATTATGACTCTTTGTGATAGAATAATTGTTATTAGGGGTGGATGTATTACTGAAGATGGAACACATGAAGAATTGATTGCAAAGAATGGTTATTATGCTGAGCTTGTAGAGAAGCAGAGGCTCAGATCAGAGATAGAGGAAAGAACAAGAAGAGGAGAATAGTAAAGCATTGGTTTTTTGCCAATGGTTTTGTTATGGATAATAGAAAAATATATGTCTTCAAATTTTATTACAGGGCTTTAAAACCATACCTTGTAAAATATATTGCTGCCACAGTTGGATTACTAGCGTCTGCAATAGATATGCTAATTCCAATGTTAATTGGAAAAAGTATTGATATTGCAGTTGACACCAACAAAGGCTTAATTCAAATGAGCGACGCCAGGACGTCGATTCTGCAGATATTCTTCTGGATAATCGGAATCATAATGGTGAAAGTTGTAGTATTTTTCTTCAGCAGATACACAATTCACGTGATAGCAAGAAGAATATCCTTCAAAATCAGAAATGAGATATATGGTCAACTGATGGTTCTCTCAAATGATTTCTTCAACAGCATGAAAACCGGAGAAATCATGAACAGAGCAGCATCTGACACCAGAATGATTATGCGTTTTTTGACTTTTGGGACAATAATGGTTCCAAACTCACTGTTCAGACTCGCGGTTGCATTCTCGGTAATCTTTGGAGCATCTTGGCAATTGGCACTAAGCATGATGGTTATTATACCATTGATAACGCTTGTTCCGATACCAATAGCCAAAGTGATTCACAGACAATTCAAATCTGTACAAAAATCATTTGATAAAATCTCAAACAGAATACAGGAGAATTTCTCCGGAGCAAGAACAATCAAGTCGTACGCTCAAAGTGATAATGAGACCAAAAGATTTTCAGGGCTTATGGATGGGTATGTGGAAGTTAACAAAAAACTTAATAAAACAAGATCATTCATCAGACCACTACTGTCTGTTGTGGTATGGATACCAATAATCGGAATCATTTGGTTTGGTGGTTATCTGTTTATGCAAGATGCATTAACAATTGGACAACTTTCAAGCTCAATTGTTTACATCGTGATGCTCATATGGCCAATAATGAGTTTTGGTCACATAATCGAGGCATTCCAGAGAGCCAAAGTCTCAACTGGCAGGATTGAAGAGATACTCCAGTCAAAACCAACAATCAAAACAGGAGAAAACCCCTACACCCCAGAAACAGTTAGAGGAGATATTGAGATAACAGATGCTACATTGAGGTATGATGATTCTTCGATTTCAGTTGAGGGTTTGAGTTTGAAGGTACCAAAAGGTCAGGTGATTGGTATTGTTGGTCCCGTTGGTGCTGGTAAGAGTTCATTTACTAAGATGTTACTTAGGACATGGGATGTAGCTTCTGGTTCTGTAAAGATTGATGGTGTTGATGTGAGAGATTGGGATCTTGGAAAACTAAGATCATCGATTGGATATGTTCCACAGGATGCGTTCTTATTTAGTTCAACTATTGCTGAGAATATATCATTTATTAAACCAGAGGCAACAAGAGGAGAGATTGAAGAAGTTGCAAAAAAGATTCAACTTCATGATGAGATAATGGGGTTTGATGAAGGATATGAAACTGTAATTGGGGAAAGAGGAGTTACTCTTTCTGGTGGACAAAGACAGAGGGTTGCTATTTCAAGGGCTGTTCTTGCTGATCCACCAATTATGATATTTGATGATCCACTATCAGCAGTTGATACACATACTGAGTCTGCAATTATTGAGTCTATTGCTCCAACCTTAGAGGGTAAGACAGCGGTTATTATTGCCCATAGAGTAAGTATTATGACTCTTTGTGATAGAATAATTGTTATTAGGGGTGGATGTATTACTGAAGATGGAACACATGAAGAATTGATTGCAAAGAATGGTTATTATGCTGAGCTTGTAGAGAAGCAGAGGCTTCACAGCGAGATAAATAACCAATCAAACAGGAAAGGTATAAACAATGCCTGAATATAGACATGAAGAAGAAATAATAGGAAAAGCGTTAGATTCAAGACTTATCAAAAGGATGCTCTTTTATCTTAAGCCTTATAAATGGAGACTTACATTTGGAATCGCAGCACTCCTTTTCTGGAATGCAATGTATGTTGTTACTCCATACCTCATAAAAATAGCAGTTGATAATTATATTGCAAAGTATGACTTCTACGGACTGACATGGATATCTCTAGCAATACTGGGGATGGTTATCGTAAGGTCAGTTGTAAATTACTTTGAATCAATCATCATCTTGGATACCGGTCAGTTTATCCTCCGTGATATGAGGAACAACATTTTCAAAAAGCTCCAAGACCTGCAGATGTCATATTATGATAAGAACCCAGTTGGAAGGCTCATGACAAGAGTTACATCAGATGTTGATGCGATTCTTGACTTCTTGGTGGATTGTGTACCGGAGCTTTTAGCAGGGACATTTATCTCCATTGGTACAATCGTGATGTTGTTTCTGATCGATTCCAGACTTGCACTTGTTGCAGTTTCAGTTGTACCATTTGTAGCTGTTGTCACAACAATCTTTGCTCACTTTGCCCAAAAATTCTACAGGGAAGTGAGAGTGAAGATGGCAAAAGTTAATGCCTTCCTTCAGGAGAGTATTTCTGGTGTTATGGCAATTCAAATTGCCAACAGACAAAAAGTAAACAGAAGAATGTTTAAAAGTATCAGCGGGGAGCTTCTTGCATCACAAGTTAAAGCGGTTCTGAATTTTTCATTCTTTTTCCAGGCAACAGACCTTCTGACAACTGTTGCAATGGGTTTGGTTGTGTGGTATGGAAGCATCATGATTCTCGGGGAGTTTATCATGGTTGGTACTGTATTGGTGTTTGTGCAATACGTCAGAGACCTCTACAATTCTGTCCACGAGCTTTCAAACAAATTCAACATTCTTCAATCAGCGATGGCGTCATCGGAAAGAATTTTCAGACTGCTTGATGAACCTGTGACAATCACCGAAAAGGAAGATGCAGAAGTATTTGAAGGAAAAGCTGAAGGAAGAGTTGATTTTGAACACGTCCAGTTTGCCTATAATCCCGGAACACCAGTCCTGAAAGATGTCTCATTTTCTGTAAAACCAGGAGAAAAGATTGCACTTGTTGGCCCAACGGGAGCTGGAAAATCAAGCATCATAAGTCTCTTGTCAAGACTATATGATATTCAGGATGGCGACATCAAGATTGACGGAAGATCAATCTATGACCTCACTTTTAATTCTTTGAGAAGACAGATTTCAGTTGTGCTTCAGCATCCATTCATTTTCTCTGGCCCCCTCATTGAAAACATCACATTACTCTCAGGGATAACTCGTGAAAAAGCTAAAGAAGCAGCGAGGATTGTTGGTGCTGATGACTTTATCATGAAACTTGATGATGGATATGATACAATCCTCACAGAGCGTGGTGCCACCCTTTCAGTTGGTCAGAGACAGCTTTTATCATTTGCAAGGGCAATTGCTCATGACCCAAGCATCTTGATTCTTGATGAGGCAACAAGCTCAATCGATACCGCATCAGAGGAGCTCATTCAAAAAGCAATGCAAAAGATGATGGTTGGAAGGACATCAATTGTCATCGCCCACAGACTTTCAACAATCAAAGATGCTGACCAGGTTCTGGTAATTAGTAAGGGAAAAATAATTGAGTCAGGCAAACATGATGAGCTTCTTGAAAAAGACGGAGTTTACAAAAGACTTTACGAGCTTCAGTTTAAGAATCAGGAATAGAGAGCTAGGGGGACACACAGGGAGTGTGCCCCTAGCAGTATCATACTAAAGTAGAAAGTACATCAGTCGACCGAGACCAACATGCCAGAAGAAACTGAGTGCCCAGAGAACAACTCCAATTCCTCCAAAAATGATTCCAAGAATAGCGACTTGGTTATCTCTTTGACCACCGAGAATCACAATAAGCCCGATAATTAGTGCTGCTATAGCTGCTACCAACTGTAACCACATTATAATTGTCCATACAACATATGGAATCCAGTAGAAAATACTAACAAAGCGGTTTATAACCATAAACAGAACCGGAAGCACATACAAAATAATCGATATAAAACCGAGATTTTTACTTAGATTAGAATATCCTTCTTTGTTCATAATTTCCCACTTACTGATACTTTGAAGCAATCTTGGATGCTAAGTCCTTATTGTGATGAAAAACTGCGGCCTTATATGTGAACAAATCATACAATGATCCAAATCCAAATATTCCAAATGTTAAAAAGTAAAGCACACCCATTCCAGCATTTCCCAAATAGAATTTATGAATACCCAAAAAACCTAGAAAAAAAACGAGCAAGAAATTGATTGTATCAGATTTCTTAGAACCATTGTACTCAGTAATAAAGACAAGCTTCTTCTGTTCATACATACCTCTCGAGTTTTGAGCAATTAACTCTGAATCACTTAAATAAACTGCCATATAATCTCTCCTTTTTCAACGCATTTTATTTTTATGAAGAAAACTAAAAAACTCTGTTACTTCACAAATAAGAACTATAATTGGATATTAATAAAACTGTCAAATGCCAAGAAAAATACCACAAACACAAGATTTATTTACGTTTTTTGTACATTTAACAAAAAATAAAATATGTCGTTTTTAAGTCAAAACGTAATGAGATGTTTTCCAAAAAAAGAACAACTGTGAGTAAGATTCAGAACAGTTAAATTGCACAAAAACCAATCAAGTGCTAGACAACCTTTTTATTCATGAGCAAGATAGTTACCACTCAACAAAAGTATAACAAAAAATGATTTGAACATGATAATTGTATGATTTCTATAGATTAATAATCAACCTTCCCCTAAAATTGAAATTTTTATATCTTATCGATTTGACTAAAGAGACCCAATTTAGTAATATCTTAACATGGAAAAGACAAGAGGAAAGTTTTTGAAAGAGATAGATGCAATGGTTGCAAATAGGTACAGGAAAGCTTGCAGAGAGGCATCGGGTCTTGATTTCGAAACACTTAGAGACGACGAAGAAGTATTTGTCAAAACAAGCATGACTCCGTATATCGACAAACTAGAAAGCTTCGTTGGAGAGATTGGAATTAAGGTACTTGGCAGAAAAGTATGGCAACGAAGCTGGCAAGGCGAAGGAAACGCAATTGATCTTGTGAAGGGGTATGATAAGAGTCTTGAAAAGGGTATAGGAGTAGTCGAACATATGTTTGGAAACTCTGGAAACCCAAACGAAGAATCCCATGGTAAAGTTGAGCTTATCAAATCTGAAAACAACGAGATTATTATCCGATCAACAAATCTTATGAATGATTTTTATGTGATGGGTGTCATCGAATCTATAATCGCAGGATACGGACACTGGCCAACAAAATCAGAAAGAACAAAAAAAAGACCGGAGAGCCCATACTCAGAATTCTATTTTAAGTGGCAATAGACAAATAGTTTTAAACCCAGGGAGAATACTCAGAAGATGGAAGAGTTGCTGTATACTTCTGTGAAATCTTGTAAGCAAGAGCATCATTATGGTGATATGTCGCAGAAAGAAATGTAAACAGGTCAAACAATGTTCCAAAACCTAAGACTCCTCCTGTCAGCAAATAAAGGACTCCAAGTCCAGTTTGTTCAAGGTAAAACTTATGTATCCCAAGACCTCCCAAAAAAAGTATCAGAACAAGGTATACAATATTTGATTTTTTTAGTAACTCAAACTCAGCGATAAACAATTTCCTGTCCTCAAAACATAAATCCTTAGAATACTTTTGAATAATCTCATCATCAGTCGGATAAACCGCCATCGATTACCTCCAAAAACTATTCCTTTGATAACTCCGACTGAATCCACAAAGCGGTTTCGAGTCTTATTTTTTGAATCTCGCAACCAATTCTGTATGGGCTTGCGAAATCACCTTCATACAAAACATTGCTTGCAATACACCCACCCGCACACAAATAACTTGCCCAACAATCGGGACACTCATTCTTATTCGTGATGTGATTAATCTCACTTAGTCTATCAAAAACCTTTTCTGTCGGAGGATTATCAAGGCTGCCTATTTTATATTCATCAATTCCATCAAGTTGATGACAAACCCACATTGAACCCTCTGGAGAAATTGAGATGTATTCACATCCAGCACCACACCCACCGGCACTTTTTCTTGAACAAACCCCTCCATCGAGATTAAGTTCAAAATGATAAAACCTTATTGGAATGCTGTTCCTCTTGCATGAGACATAGTATTTTGCGAGTTTTTCATATTCATTACGGATTCTTGGCAAATCATCTAATGTAAATCCGATTTCTTTATCACCAGTGACAACCGGCTCAAAAGCGAGGTTTTTTATCCCCAACTTATGAAGAGCGACGATCGTATCTGAGAAATTAATGGTTTCCTTTGTATAAGTGCCGCGCACATAAAATCCCTGATTCCAGTTTTCTGTGATCTTTTTTATTGTAGGAAAAATCTTGTCAAACGAGCCATCCCCATTTTTCAGCTTTCGATACTTATCATGATTTTCTTTTGTGCCATCAAGACTCATGATCAATGAAACATAATGGTCTTTGCAAAACTTTATCTTTTCATCATCAAGACCAAGACAGTTTGTAGAAAGTGACCATCTGATGAGTTTGTCATTATCTTGCATGAGTTTTTCACCAAACAAAACTGTTTGTTCAACGGTTTCCCATGCAAGCAAGGGTTCTCCCCCAAAGAAATCAATATCGATTTTTCTTCCAGGTGAAGCATCAACAAGCCAGGATAAAGCCTTTTTTGCGACCTCAGGTTTCATCAGTTTGTCTTCACCTGTAATTCCCGCCAAACTGCAGTATGTACAGTTCATATCACAGGCATGTGAAACAATTAAGCAAAGGGATTTTGGTCTCAGTTTTTGAGGTTTTGGAAAAATAATATCCGACAGAATAACCCCATCATCAAACAACAACTTAAAATCTGCTTGAATGTTTGGGTTATTAATTTTTGCTAAATCCGTGCTACTTCTAATATTTTCTGCAGATATCGCTGTATGCTCATCCAGCTCTAAAAGTGAGCCAGTTGAGGTATCATAGAGTAAACTGGTATCATTCACGGTAAAAACATGAATGATACCAGGTCTTTTAAAGTTTATAATATCCAGCGTGTTTCTTCCTGTTTTTCTTCACAGGATTGGTTGCCAATTGTGTTTGCAGTTTTTGCAGCAGACTTGCATGGTGTCTGACATTCACGACACTTTTCATCATCGATTTCGCATTTTCTAGGTTTTTTAATAACTACTCTAATCATGGTTTCTCCTTGAAAATTAGATTCATTGAGTCATTATCTTAGATGGATGATGTAAACAGTCAAGGAGGAGAATAAGATGAGTCTTGATGTTGCAGTGTTTGGATTGGGAAGATTTGGGAGAGCTTTGTGCGAAGAGCTCGAAGCGGAAGGTTATTCTGTTCTTGCAATAGACACTGATCCTGCAAAAGTAAAAGCGATGGAGGGAGTTGCCACACAGGTTTCACTTCAGAGATCACTTGATGAAACAGGACTTAGGGATACCCTTGTTGGACAATGTGAGGTCGCTGTTGTGGGTTTTGCAAGAAACCTTGAGGCAAACATTCTCATCACCCAGATGCTTGGAGAAATGGGGATTTCTCACATAATCTCAAGGGCTGAAAACGCTGTTCATGCAAGAGTTTTAGAAAAACTTGGAGCAAATGATATTTTTTCTCCAGAGGAAGATATGGCAACAAGAATTGCTGGGCGAATTACTGGCTCAGGATTCCTTGAATATATTGAAATATCAGATGAATATGCCATTTCTGAATTCATCATACCAGGTGAATTCAAAGGGAAAAGTATCTCTGAACTAGACCTTAGAAAGATTCATCAAATCCAGATTCTGGCAATCAGAAGAGATGGAGAGGTAATCGTCCCTCCTGACCCATACGAACCCCTTCGGGATGAAGACCTGCTTATCGCAATGGGAGATAGACAGAAAATCGAACAGTTGACTAAACTTAGAGAGTAAATCTTAAAGCTGTCTATTTATCAACAGAATGAGCGTTTATTGCAATGTCCTTTGGAACCAAACAGAAGAATTTGCTCTGCCCATCTGAGACAAACACCTTTCCTGAAGATATAGAAATATCTCCAAAACTCTGACCAGAAACATTTTCTTTCCATGTTTCAAACTTGTATGCTTCTGAAATTTGGTTACCTTTGATGTCTACAACCATCAGCTTTCCAGTCTCTGTAGCAAAAAGGAGATTGTCTCCAGCACTCACAACCCCTGTTGATGGGACATCAGATTGAACACTGTTTATAACTTCACCTGTCAGCTTATTTACGTTTACAATTTTTCCAGAAGTTGTTGGAACAAAAAGACTATCTCCCACAAGACACGATCCATTAACAACGGAATCTTCTATATTTGATTGCCAAACAATTGTTCCAATTTCAACGTCAACTGCATAGATTGTCCCAAAAACTCCCGATACAAAAACAGTTTTTCCATCAGATGCTAGCTGAGCAATGACTGGTTCTGAAAGCTCAGTTTTCCAAACTTCTTCACCGTTGTATGACCTGAAAGCTGCAACTTCCTTTGAGTAGTCAGCGACGATAAGTTTTCCAGAAACAACAATTGGTGAGGAGTTAATCCTGTCGCCTAGATTTTTTCTCCATACCTCTTTTCCATCAGAGATGTTTAGACCAAGCACCAATCCATTTCCAAACCCAAAAAAAACGTTGTCACCAGATATAACAGGTTGAGCAACCTCATAGGAAATCTTTTCTCCTTCGGTTGTATACCTTAACGCCCAATTCTGATTTCCCGTTTCAGCATCGACACACTGAATGACACCATCCATCGTCACAAAAACAACAGAGTTTTCGGAGGCAACAGGGGCAAGCGGCCTTGAAGGGAGATTTATCTGCCAAAGGGTTTCGCCCGTTTCAACAACCATCGCAGCAGTTGTTTTTTCTCCTCCTGAAACAAAAACAACTTCTCTTCTTGCACTTTCACTCTCATCAATCTTTACTTTTAATATTGATGATGAAGATATTCCCAATCCATCCAACCTTTTTGTCCACAATGCTCCAAAAGGAGGTAAAATCTCACCAACAGCTCTTCCTGATCTGAGTGAGTCTTTTCCAGCAAAACTCCAAATACTGCTTTCTGTTGTTGTGATTTGTTTTTCTTCTCCGCATCCAAAAAAGGATACACCTAAAAACAAAACTAAAAGAACAAGAACTGTTTTTCTCATATGTTTAACCTCCATAATAGCTGTAAGTTTAACAGGATAAAAATTAGATTTCTACAATTTTTTATTAACAATATCAAGCAACGAAATTCCTTGACTAGAAAAACAGCAAGTGTTACATTCTCTCTGTGAGCCTTTCAAGCATAAATAACGTCAATCTGAGATTTAATTTGGCAGAAAATAATAAAAATTCATATGACTAGAGAAGGAGAGAAAATGAAAAAAACGTTGCTTACTTTTGTCTCTATTGTTGTGGTTGTGGGTTTGATTGCTGGATGTGGTGGAGTAAAACTCCCAGCTTCTCGCTCCTATGTTCCATCTAGACTTGATGCACCCCCAACATCCGAGTTATTAACAGCAGACTATGCACCACTTGCCCCCCAGATTGATGGAATCGCCTCAGAGCTTGAGGACATCTGGTTAGATGCAGTCCCAATTGAATTAACTGCTGCAAGTGAGGACGAAGAGATGGTCATAACTGCAAAAGCAGGATATGATGATTTCAACGCATACTTCCTTTTCACATGGACTGACGAGAAAATGGATCTCGCTGGAACAATGTGGGAAATGAGAGAGCGAGACGGTAACAAGAGCTGGAAATTCGGTTCAAAACTTCCAAGACAGGACATGCTCTCCATCGGATTTGAAGTTACTCCAATCGAAGGATTCGATGCTGAAGGCTGCAACAATCTTTGCCACAGTGGCCCAAACTACATGGCTTCCGTAAATATGGGCGAGCTTCTTGATGTCTGGACATGGTATGCTCACGAGACATTTATCACAGGTGCTGCAACAAACCACATCGTTGGTCCACTTGGATCAGGAATTGATGATCAGGCAGACACTTTTGATACTAAGTCTGCAATAATCTATCTTCCAGGTTCACTTCTTCCAAACAAAAAAGACGTAGCATCCCCACTTTACATCCCATTGGCAGTTCCTCAGCAGGTTGGAACATTTGAAACAATGAAGCCAGTTCCAGAGAACTTAAATTCATTGCCAGTGGAAACAACTGCACCATATTACATTCAGCTTGAAGGAACACCAGACATCAAATGTATGGCAACCTACGATGAAGACACAAAGATGTGGACAGTTGAAATGAGCAGAGCTCTTGTCACAAATGATGCAAGACAGGTACAGTTCGCTCATGACCCAAAAGAAGATGCATACTATCTCTTCCATCTGTCAGTATTTGATAACCAGATGGGTGAGGGGCATATATACACTGAGAAACCAGCAACACTTGAATTTGCTGGAAAATAGAGAGGAGTAATAATGGGCGAAAAGGTACTTATGAAGGGAGCCGAGGCGATTGCTGAAGCTGCTATCAGAGCAGGGTGTCGTCATTTCTTCGGTTACCCAATCACACCCCAGAACGAAGCACCAGAATACATGGCAAGAAGGTTGCCAGAAGTTGGTGGTTCATTTACACAAGCTGAGTCAGAAGTAGCCGCAAGTAACATGCTTTATGGATGCGCAGGTGCTGGTAAAAGAGTTATCACTACCTCTTCATCACCGGGTATTTCACTTATGACCGAAGCAATTTCCTACATCGCAGGAGCAGAACTCCCATGCGTCATCGTCAACGTTGTCCGTGGAGGACCAGGACTTGGCGACATTGCACCAGCACAGGGTGACTATTTCCAGGCAGTAAAAGGTGGTGGTCATGGTGATTACAAGACCATAGTTCTTGCACCATCCACAATCCAGGAAAATGTTGATGTCATGAAGAATGCATTTGATCTTGCTGACAAATACAGAAACCCTGTAATCGTTCTTTCAGACGGGCTTCTTGGTCAAATGATGGAAGCAATCGAACTTCCAGAAATGATCGATCCAGCAAGTCTCCCAGAGAAACCATGGGCTGCAAACGGAATGATGGGCAAGAGGAAAAAGAACGTCATCAATTCATTTGAGATTCTTCCAGAAGAACTTGAGAAGATGAACCACAGGATGATGGACAAATTTGTGGACATTGATAAAGAAGTCATGGTTGAAGAAATTGGTACTGAAGATGCAGAATACATTTTTGTTGCATACGGAACAGTTGCCAGAATCATCAAGACCGTAATGAAATCCATGAGAGAAAAAGGACACAAAGTCGGACTCGTAAGACCAATCACACTTTGGCCATTCCCAACAAAGGTTCTTTCAGATCTTGCAAACAAGGACTCAGTGAAGTTCTTCCTAGATGTTGAGCTCTCATTTGGTCAGATGCTTGAAGATGTCAAGCTTTCAACAAGTTGCAAAAAACCAGTCAAATTCTACGGAAGACAGGGTGGAGTTGTCCCATCATCAGATGAGCTTGAAGACATCATGACCAGACACATTAACGGTGAAGATGTTCCAACAGGAGGTGTATGATGGAACAGATAACACATTACCCAAAACCACTTAGCGAAAATCCAATCCCATACTGCCCTGGTTGTCCACACGGAATTATCCATAGACTCGTTTCTGAGGTTATTGAAGAGATGGACATCATGGAAAAATCGATCATCGTTCTTCCAGTAGGATGCTCAACTCTCGCAACGAACAATACTTTCAACTTTGACACAATGCAGGCTGCCCATGGAAGAGCATGTGCAGTTGCAACTGGTGCAAAAAGAGCTCTCCCAGATAGAGTTGTCTTCACATATCAGGGTGATGGTGACTTTGCATCAATCGGTGCTGCCGAGATGGTTCATGCTGCTGCCAGAGGCGAGAAAATCACCTCAATTATGGTCAACAATGGAATCTACGGAATGACCGGTGGTCAGATGTCTCCATGTACTCTCATGGGTCACAAAGCAACAACATCACCATTTGGAAGAAACGCAGATACCCACGGTTTCCCTCTTAAAGTTTGTGAGATGCTTTCACAACTCAATGGTCCTGCATACATCGCAAGAACAGATGCAACCACAATCCCAGGAATCAAAAAGACAAAGAAAGCTATCAAGAAGGCTTTCACTGCTCAGATGAATGGGCTTGGATACTCACTCGTTGAAGTTCTTTCTACTTGTCCAACAAACTGGGGTATGACTCCGGTCGACTCAATCAAGAGAGTAAAAGAAGAAACAATCAAGTATTACCCAACAGGTGAGTTTAAGGTCGTGGAGGGATTGGAATAATGGCAAAAAGTGAACTTATTGCTGCTGGTTTCGGCGGACAGGGTGTCATGATGCTTGGTAAACTCTTCGCAGACAGTGGTGTAATCGAAGGAAAATACGCGACATTCCTTCCATCATACGGTCCTGCTATGCGTGGTGGTACCGCAAACTGTACAGTCATTACCTCTGATGAAGAAATCGGATCCCCAGTTTTACCTAATCCAGAAAATGTTGTTGTTTTCAATGCCCCATCATACTCAATGTTCGAGCCACTCGTAAAGCCAGGTGGAACACTCATTATCAACTCATCACTCATCAAAGAGAAGAGTAACCGAACAGACATCAACGTTGTCTATATCAATGCAAGTGAGATAGCAGAAGAAGTAGCTATGTCAAAAGCAACAAATGTTGTTCTTCTCGGTGCACTCATGGCAAAATCAAAAGCTGCAACACTTGAATCGACAAAACAGGCGATTAAAGATTATCTTGGCGAGAAAAAAGCCAAATTCTTTGATGTCAACATAAAAGCATTAGAGGCCGGATATAACTTCGAGGGATAAATGAACAAAGAGAGACTGCTTGAGACTTTTCTCCAGCTAGTCCAGATAGATTCTGAATCGGGTCACGAAAAGGCGGTAGCTGATTACCTCGTGACCCGTCTTTCAAATCTGGGCATGGAGTATGAAATTGACGATACCGGAGCAAAGATTGGTTCAGATGTTGGAAATCTATCCGCTAAAATGAAGGGTACTCTTCCCGGATCGATAGCACTTTCTGCCCACATGGATACTGTTGTTCCAGGAAAAGGTGTAAAACCTCAGATAAAAGATGGTATCATAACCAGCGATGGGACAACCATCCTTGGTGCAGATGATAAATCCGGTGTGGCTGCAATCCTTGAAACCCTTGAATACTTTAAAGACAAACCAAGACCACAGATTGAAGTCGTATTTGATGTTCAAGAAGAAGTCGGACTAAGAGGTGCATCCCAGTTTGATACAAGCAAACTCGAGAGTGACTACACAATAGTACTTGATACAAATGGTGCACCCGGAATCGTTATTCTTGCAGCACCACACATGAAGGTTACAAGAGTAAATATCATGGGAAAAGCATCTCATGCAGGGATTGCTCCTGAAAAAGGTGTATCTGCAATTATTGCAGCATCAAAAGCAATTTCAAACATGAGGCTTGGAAGGATCGACAAAGAAACTACATCAAACGTTGGTACAATTGAGGGCGGAAAGTCATTCAACATCGTTCCAGATTTCTGCTCATTCCAATTTGAGGTAAGATCAATTTCTGAGGAAACCTTTATCTCACACCGAGAACACATTATCTCAGAAATAGAAAGAGCCTGCAATGAAGTCGGTGCATCATTTGAACTTGAAACCGTGAATTATCTGAAGGGCTTTAGATTCAAGCCTGAAGACAGACTCCCATCACTTGTCGCATCTGCAGCAAAGGATGCGGGAATCGAGACTAGATTCGATATAAGCGGTGGTGGATCAGTTGGAAATGTCTTCAATGCTGGAGGAAAAACCGCTGTTGTTGTGAGCACCGGAATGACCAATCCTCACGGACTTGACGAGTATATTAAAATTGAACATCTAGAACAAACTGCTAACTGGATGATAAATCTAGTTACAAAAATTGGTAGTCAGTGAAAAAACTTGTAGTTTATGTAATAACAACTTTGATTTTATTACACCCAATGATGGGTGTTTTTGCAAACTCAAATCCTGATCACTTAGGATTTGAGTTTGTTTTTTTGGATAATTTCTCAGAAGATTTAGTTTTTAGAAGCAAAGTAGAAGTCGATATCTTGTCTCAGATTGAGATTTTTGAAAAAACATTTGACATCGAACTAGAAAATAATACCAAATTCAGAATTTTCCCTTGTGAAAACCAATCATACCTTGCTAACAAAAGAAAAGGCAATGGGACACTAAATTTAATTATTTCAAAAAACTTTGAAGGTTCAATCGGACATATAAACCCAATTTTCAGTTCTATTCTTTTACATATCTGGCCAAATTGTCCTCTGTCGACAATCGATATTCTCTCATTCTACCTTGCCACAAAATACTTGGAAATTGACCCAATTCAGCTTGCGACAGAAATCAGATATGCATATTCAGAAATACCTCTAACAAAAGACCCAGATAAAAACCATACGCTCAGCTCATCAAACACAAACACGATACTACTTGCTGCATCAAGAATCTACCAGTTTGAAAACGAAACCGAACCAGAGCTTTTCAAAAACTTTCTATATTCTTGCAGGTTTGGGATTGACAATTCTATCAAAAGATATTTTGGGATAGAGTTTTCGACATTCATCAGAAGCCTCAGATACGAGGTTGAAAAAGATGAAGTTATGGTAAAAACAGAGCCAACTGAACAAACAAAAATACTTCTTCAAAAAATTGAAGAGCAAAGATTGGGGCTTTGGAAAGACCTCCCACAATTCTCCTCAGATTATGATTTCCAAATAAGAATGAGACCAAACATGACTCTTTATCAGGCAATTTTCCAAATTGCAAAAGAACATGACAAAAATCAGATTGAGTCAACCCTGGCTGTGATCGATGATTATTATTCCTGGAAAAACTCAAACAATAGAAAAACTTGGCTGATTTTGCTTGCATCTGTTTTCTCATTAATTGTCTTATTGTTTTTTAGTATTGTTTATGGGATACGGTTTAAGCAGATTCCTGTAGGGAAGAAAAAATGAAATCCGAACACATTCGATACCTATTCACAATCGGAATATACTTACTTGTATGTGTAACCGCAACAATTATTTCATTTTCAAGAAGTGATATAATCGGTGTTACCTTCATCCTCCTCACACTAATAATCTCTATTGTTTTCTCCTTTCATACTTCTTTGAAAGTGAGTTTGGTCTCTTTTGTGGAGAGCACTTTTAAATCAGAACTTATAAAATCATTAATTGTTTTTGGACTCATAATAGCCTTAAGGCTACCAATCTATGCAATCACAAGAGGTGTGTGGGAAAAAGCTGGCATGATAATACTTTTCTTTATGTTGGTATCATACATCGACAGAAACAAACTAGTAGACTACGGTCTTTCAATAAAATATCTTGGTAGTCAGTTATTGTGGTCACTCATCTCAGTATTAAGTGTTTGGGGTATCTATGCACTTTTGGCAATCCTCATCCCGGTCTTTTTAAGTCTTTCTGTTGAATCATACACATTAAACATAACTCCTTTTGGATCCTCATCGATAATCGCTTTGGTTTTCTTTTTACTTGGCAACTTTGCAGAAGAGATTATTTTCAGAGGATACATTCAAACAAAACTTAAAAGATTTGGTTTTTTCAGAGCTTTGATGATTCAAGCAACTCTATTTGGTCTGTACCACATCAATTATATCATCGGATACAATGGATCACTTTTTGATTTTGCAGGATACATCTTCTTTACTTTCCTCTTTGGAATTTTCATGGGATTGCTTTTTGAGACGACAGGCTCAGTAATCGTCACAACAATTACCCATGCATTCATGAATTTCATTTTTGCACACATTGGTCTATACCCTGTTGCAGCACTCTCAAACGAAAAAACTTTTATTTCTCCTTTCACTTACGGGATAACTGTTGCAGTTATGATAGTAATAACAGGGATACTCGTAAAAGCAAAAAACAAAAAGTGGCTTCTGAGATAGATCCCCCACAGAATTGACCACCCAAAGCTTTTCAACTATTATACCCGCATGGAAAAAGGCACTAGATATGGTCATAAAACTATTAAACCCGTACAATTTGTAAGCAAGAGATTTCATCTTTCAGAAAAATCAGAGATCAAAAAGAAAATCAATGAAGTAAAAGATTTGTTTGGTTCTGAAACAACTGAAGATGTTATTTGTATCTACAGATATGGAACAATGAATGAGGGGCTTGATGTTGAAATAGGGTTTCCAGCACCAAAAGGGTTTGAATCAGAAACGTTGCAAACAAGGATAATTCCAGAAATCAATGTCATCTCGCACATCCACATAAATGGACTTGAATCATTAATCACCTCTATTCGAGAAACATATAAATATACATCGGAGAATAAATTCATTGTTGATGAATATTATATTGAAGTATGGCACGAGAATGGTGATATCGAAATCCAGATTCCTCTTCACAACTGGCATCATTTGTTTTTGACAAACCTCGAAAGCAATGTTGACAAATCCAAAACAGAAAAAATTATCTCAAACTTGAAATCAGTCGATGTGTTTTCGTCTATAATAGATCGATTTAAATGGATAAAAGAGGCTACATCAAAACTTGAAAAAATAACTGATGAAAAATGCCGTTATGAAGTTGTCTCAAAATGCGCCCACGTATTTCCTGTTGACCTTACAAAAAAGGCACGAAAACAGTTTGAATCGAATCCTGATATTGATGATCTTATCTCTTTCATGAAAAAGCAATCTGGCTGGTACGGAAATATCAAAAGAGAAGGGGATAAAATTATAACCTGGAAAAACCCAGCCAACCCGAAATTGTATACTGCTGCAAAAACCAAAGAAGAAAAGATCATGGCATATTGTTTCTGTCCAATTGTCAAACACAACCCAGAGGAGATTCCTCACTCATTCTGCAATTGTAGTGCGGGATGGGTCAGGCAATTATGGGAAGGAATCTTTCAGAAAAGCATTCACGTGAACGTAGACGAAACGATCATCAGTGGAGCTGAAAGATGTAGTTTCTCATTCCAGATACCAAAAACATCAGATTTCTAAAAGCTTGGACAAAGCTGAGGATTGTTCATACACACAAATCTGAAGGGATCCTCAATCAGATTTTGATAAAGCGGACCAGAAAGCCCAACAATCATTGGCATCTGCCCAGGTTCAAGTGTTTTGAGTTCCGGATGTTTGATATAGAATGGATTTTTCATCCATCTCTTCACGCCATTTTCTTCAATATAGTAATAAACTCCGCCATGATTTTTCTCAACAAGACCATAAACAGATGTGAATGTATTCGAAATGATGTTTGAAAAAACCAGGTATTCATTTCCAGGGTTGATTGTTATGTGACCATATCCAGGAGGGATAAGTACTTTTGCTCCTACCTCTGCATGTACCACAATCGCATCTGCAATATTCTCATCTTGAAGTAAAAGAATAGCAGAACCATGAAGTACCTCATATATCTCAGGATAAGCTTCATTCCCATCAGCCTTTGGATGGTAGTGACCAATTGTTTTTATAAACTCCCTACCAATTTTTCCAGGTGAGATTGAAACCATGTCATACCGAAGATTGTTTGATGAAATCAGTTCTTTATGTTCAGGTAAACATACATCTCTATAAACCCTATATAGAACCTTGTTATTATTGCTCGTTTCATCATAGTAATAATCCTTGGCTGCTGAAAAAAGTCTTTCAGTAGCTTTTACACCTTCGGGAACATCAGGAAACGACAGCGAACCATCAATATCCAAAACAGCGCTAATACCAGCTATTTCTTTTAAATCCATAATCCTAGTTATATATCTGAAATCGAATTTGTCAAAGATGCAAAAAATCATACAATGTAGTTAAACAAAAGGAAGGTGAACCCATGGAAGAGATTTTTGGAGTGTGTGGCCTGAAATGTTCAGAGTGTCCAGCGTTTATCGCCCACAAGACTGATGATGGAGAGTTGAGAATAAAAACTGCCAAACTATGGTCAGAATGGTACTCAGCAGATATTAAACCAGAAAGCATCAACTGCATTGGATGCATGGAAGAAGGCGAACCGAAAATTGGTCATTGTTCTCAGTGTGAAGTAAGAGCATGCGGAATTGAGAAGAAAACAGTTTCTTGTGCGAATTGTGATGAATATCTCTGTGAGAGAATCAACAACTTCTTCAAATACCTTCCCCCTGAAGCAAAAGAAAACCTTGAAAAATTCAGAAAATCAAAGCCGTAATCCTCATACCGCTTGTTGCGGATTTGACTGTTCTAAATGTGATGTCTTTAACGCGAAAACATATTCTGACAAAATAAGGGTTTCCAAGAAATGGGGATTGGAAATAAAGTGCTCGTCTGACATTGATGGCATTAGTTGTGATGGGTGTCAATCAGATTCAGAGGTTCTGTTTACATATTGTCAAGAATGTAGAATCAGAATGTGTGTTGCAAAAAAACAGATAAAAAACTGCGCTTCATGCAGCGAATTTCCTTGTATTTACCATAAATAAATGTTTTTAACATTTGACCAAAATATACCAATTAATTCTAAACTTACAAAAGGAATTCAGTATAAGTATTCTTATTGCAAAATTTTGACTACACCAATATTTAAATCAAATATTGTCTGTTTTGTGTTGAGTTTAATCCAAGCCTCCCTATAATGCTATCGACTTAAAGCTTAGGAAGGGGGCTTGCATGAGTTTCGCAAGTTTACAAAAGAAAGCCATCTCATTGGCACTAGGATTGTTATTGGTACTATCTTATCTACCAGTCATTGGAAGTGTTTTAGCAAACGAAGAGCATAAAAATCGTTTATCTGATTTCGGGGTAAAACTCGTCGGAAATGAATGTGCTATTGGCTCTTTTGTTGGCCCCACATGGCTCGCTAATGAAGGTAACAGAGTCTACATTGTTGACAGTATCAACACCAGAGTTCAAGCCATCTTGAAAGATGGGACACCTCAGTACGCATACGGACTTCTAGGTAGCCATGAATTCCTTAACTCAGATCCAGGTGGAATCACATGTTTCCAAAACAAGATTTACTGGTTGGATAGATTTTATGGAAAAATCCTCGTTCGCGGAAACAGATCAGACGACGAAATAGAAAAAGAGCTTCACGCTATAAATCCACAAACAGGTGAATCATACATGGTTCATCCAAGTGATATTTTTGCATTCAACGGTCTCTTATATATCGCAAATACTGGTGCAAAAAACATCATCGCAGTTGACCTTAAAGACAATCTTGCACTCACAATTCCAACAACAGACGGCGAAAACTATACACTCGAAAAACCAACAGGAATTGCTGTCACTGAAGGAAAAATCTTTGTCACTGACCCATCAGCTGGAAAAATATTTATATTTGGAATCGACGGAAGCTTCATTAATGCTTTTGGCGAAGCAAAAGCTCCATACGGAATAACTATTTTTGACAACAGAGTTTATGTCACAGACTATTCAGAAAACTCAATCCTCGTTTATTCTCTTGATGGTACAACAATAAATTCGTTCGGATCCCCTGGAAATGGCAGAGGACAGATCAATGGTCCAATGGGAATCACAGTTCTAGACGGAAAAATCTACGTCTCCTCTTACAAAAACAACAGAGTAGACATTTTCAACCCAGATGGCAAATATGTTTCTTCTCTTCCTGAGGATGATAATGCATGTTCTGGTTCATTTGGACTCCCTGTTGGTCTTTCAATCTCAAACGGCACATATGCCGTTGCAGACTCAGCTCGTTCAAAAATCCTTCTTTTCAACGAAAATGGATTTTCATCTGAATTCGGGAAAAAAGGTACAGGCACAAACGAACTTCTCACACCTGAAGGGCTTGATTTTGACAAAGATGGAAACATATATGTCGCAGACAGCGGAAACCATTGTGTTAAAGTTTTCTCAGGAAACGGCAAATACCAGAACACAATAGGCTCATTTGGTTACGGAAATGGCAAACTTAACTCACCATCAGATATTGCAGTTTCCTCATCACTTGGAAAGATATTTGTTGCAGACACCGGAAACAACCTTGTTCAGACTTTCTCAATTGGTGGCGAATTCCTTGGTCAGTTTGGCGGATTTGGCTCATCACCTGGACAGTTTAATCTTCCAAAAAGCATTACAACAGATGGCAGAAAACTCCTTGTAGCCGACGCAGCAAACTGCAGACTTCAAGAGTTTGACATGGACGGCAACCCAATCAGACAGTATGGGCACAAAGGTAGAGGTGAAGGAATGCTCTTCTTCCCATCCGATTGTTCATATGATGAATCAGGTATGATTTTTGCCGCAGATACATTCAACGACAGACTTGTTGTTTTTGACAACAACTCAACAAGATCCTGGGATTATGGTAAAACTGGTGGTCCAGGAAGAGCAATATTCTTCTCAAAAGCTGGCTGGGAAAACGCAATGCAGGAAGGCGATGAATATAAAGAGGCAAAAGGCTTTTTCATGTATCCTGAGGCAATCGCATGCAATGACCAAGGAATAGTTGTTGCTGATACAAGAAACCACAGACTTCAGGTTATCCCATACAGCACCGTCTTTAATCTTCCAAGAATCGATACTGCAACATTTGTTTCACAACCAGATTACAATGTATATTTTACTGTTGCACCAAATATTCTTGACTTCGGTGTAATGGGTGTTGGTCAGACACTTCAGAAAAGAATAGAGATCAGAAACTGGTCTGGTGGAATGCTTTCAGGAAGTATCGATATCGAGCAGGATCTTAATTTTGTTTCAGTTGAACCAAAGAATTTCGTCGGTGACACCATCATGGTCAATGTCAAAGTTGACACAACAGGTATGGCTGCAGGTGAAACAATTGAAGCAGTTCTCAATATCAAAACAAACAAAGGCACCATAAAGGTTCCCGTAAAAGTTCTTGTTTCAGATAGCTATGGATTTACTTTAAGCCCAGACACAGTTCTTTTTGTAGAACTTGATAGCGACACACCCGGAACACTTGAACTTGAGGTTCTTCCTCAGAATGGTTTTGATGGAAATGTTAGCTTGACATACAAAAAACCTGCAAAACTCTGTGTTGTTCCAAATGGATCGGAAAACAAACATCCTCACCTTGATGTTAAAAATGTCGACTGCTCAGGATTTGCTCTTACCGCACTAAATATAAGCTTTGATCCAAGCACAATCAGAGTTAAAGATGGCGCAACAAAAACAACCGTAACTTTCAAATCCAGAGGCGAACTCATTCCGGGTATCTACGAAATCGAAATTGTAATGAAGTCATCGACTGCCCAGAACAAAGAGGTCGCATTCACAGTTGCCCTCCTTGTCAATCCACCAACGGAAAGCACTGGATATGTTCCAAGAACACTTCTAACTGAGACTTTCACAGCCGTTTGGTGTCAGTATTGTCCATATCACAGAGAATCACAATACAGAATGGCGGAAGAATACGGGTATGCAGAAATTATCCCTATTGCTTACTATGCTGACGCCCCAAAAGATAACTCAGGTATGACGCAGGAAGAACACCATTACAGATACAGATGGTACACAAAAGAAGGTCTTCCAACCACGATGTATAATGGGCTTCAGAACTTCTCAGAAGGTGACGGACCTCACGAAAGACAGGACAAAGCTCCTGATATTCTCCCCGACAGAAAAATGTCTGGTAGCTCCTATAGTTACTGGAGATTCTACCAGAGAGTTGTTGATTACAAAGAGCAGCGCTCTCCAATCAAACTGTTCCTCCAGGGAACAATTGGAAAATCAGTTGGTTTTGCAAACCTTGAAATCAAAACATATCAGGATGTAAGCAGCTATAGAGATCTCAATGTGTACTTCACTCTCGTTGAAAACAATGTTGAATTCTCAGCCGATAATGGTGAGGAAGAACACTCACTCACAGTCATGAAGATGCTCCATCACTACGGAGAAGAACCAGCTGAAGACAAGGGTCACCTTGGTGATCCAATCTCACTTCCTGTCGGAACAACATACTACGACATGAAATTCAAACTTCCAACAACTGGTACCGAATACGATTGGACAACTCTCTACAAAAACTGTTTCATCGTTGCTTGGATTCAGGATAACACCACAAAAGAAATCCTTCAGTCAACAATGTGCGATCTCAAGCAGCCACTCTTTAGAAAATACAGCCTCACACAGTCAGAATCAGATTTCAGCGTCCAGGCTGGCTCAAGACCTGAACAGTCATACGTGCTTACAAATCTTGGCAACATCCCATTAGATTTCACTGTAGACATGAATCACGTCTCAGGCGAAGCATGGGAAACAATGATAATGATCGACTCCGTGCCAACGGCAAGTGGTGCAGAATTAAGCCTCCACCCAATGGAATCAGTCGTTATTGGTGTGTCAATGGATGTCCCTGTTGAAAGCCCAGAAGGAACGGAAAGTAACTATCTACTTAAGGTCTCAGAAACTGCTTCAGGAACTGTTGAGAAGTTTGACCTTAGTATGCTTATCGAACCAGCCAAGCCACCATCATTTGAAATGGAGCCAATAGGCAAAGCGATCATTGATGTTGCCCCTGGGCAGGTAACTGACTTCAAGCTTTCGGTTGATTCAATCAACGAATACGATAACCCAGTAAACCTCGTACTTGGTGAAGAGTCATCAGAGTTTTTCACAGCAACATTCAACCCAGCATTTGGAGTTCCACCATTTGAAAGCATTGTTTCACTCAAAGCAAATCAGGACATGGCTTATATTGAAGATGGATACAAAGTATCCATCAAAGGAACAGGCTCAAATTCACGTGGCGAACCATTTGATAAGGTTCTTGAAATAAAGGCAAAAGCAAAAAAGCTTGATGTCGAACTTATCCCCGAAAGACACATCATTACATCTTGTGCAATCAACGACATATGTAAACAGACTGAAGTAAAGGTTAATCTTAAGGGCGGTCTCGAGGTTATGGGTGCAATGCTTGATTTTGTTTATGATGACCAGTACCTCGATGTAACACATATCTCACTTGGAGGATTCCTCACAAGAGGCGGAGAGCAGCCATCATGGGATTACGATCACACTCCAGGAAGAATCTCAGTAAGCATTAGCAGAGAGCAGTCTGGTGTTTATGCAGACCGCGATGAAAACATCGTTGTGACATTTACCCTTAAAGCAAAAGGTGACAAGATTCAAAAGGATGGAATCAGAATCGGTATCGAGAATGTAAGTCTCATGGATGCAAGCGGAAATAATATCATTGCAATTGCACACGATACCACTCTTGCAATCAGACAGAATGCAGAACCACCTGTAGTTGAACTCTCAGCACCAATCAAACACACATCTCCTTGGCCAACAATTGAAGAAGCACAGAGAAGAAGAGAAGAGCAAGACTACAATTATTCAGACATCAAAACAAATGAATCAAACATCGAGCTCTCAGGAAAAATAAAATCAGATGAAGGTCTTTCACAAGTTACTCTCTTCATCGATGGAAATGTTATCAAAATCAACAACGATGGCTCATTCAAATACCCATATGACCTTAAAGCTGGATTCAACAACATCGTTATTATCGCAAGAAACTTCACAGGCGAAAGTGACGCAATTACTCTAGTTGTTTATCTTGATAATGAACCACCATTTTTGACTGTTACAAAACCAAGCGAAAACCTTCTTTCATTGGATAATTCCATGATAACAGGTGAAAGTGCAATCGAATTTATGGGCTTCACTGAAGAGAATGCAAAACTCACAATCAATGGTGAAACAGTAAAAATTCAAGAAGACCCGTTTGCAGAAAATGTTGATGAAACATGGTTCTTCACAAAAACTATTGCCCTTAATAGCGGCTTGAACGAAATCGAAGTCAAGACCTGCGACAGCTACAATAATTGCAGAACAAGCAACTACAAAATCACATACACTCAGGGTGCCGTCACAAGAACAAGACTCAAGCTTTGGGTAAATACAGCAAAATTTGTTATCAACGACAAACAGGTTGACGACCTTGACCCAATGCCAACAACACAGTCACCACCACTTCCAGCAGCACTTGCAGGAAACACATATATGCCAGTTCGTGCAATCTTTGAAGCACTTGGAGCAACAGTTGGTTGGGATGGGGACGAAAGAAGAGTTGATGCAACTCTTGGAAGCACTGTCCTTCAGCTCTGGATTGACAACTCAACCGCAAAGATCAGTGGTAGCGAGGTAAAGATTCTTGGTGCTGACGGGACAACAGTTCTTTATCCAACAATCGTTGGTGGAAGAACAATGCTCCCACTCAGGTTTGCCTGCGAAGCACTCAAAGCAGATGTCAACTGGATTGCCGACGAACAAGCAATCGAGATTGTTTATCCGTCAGAAAAGTAGTTTTTAAGTAAGAATTTTTGATATAGCGAACCCCCTGGAAATTCCAGGGGGTTTTTCTTTTTGTGTGATTTTACTTTTATATCCCCTTCTATCTATTGCTTAGGGGTCTTGTTCTGAAGATAATGGTTTTATGTGAGAGGGGGTAGTTTTATGAACAGAAACTCAAAAAAGCTTTTTATAACAATAGTTGTAGTGTTATTAGTTTTTTCATTCTTATGGATTGATACCACAGGTGCTGTTTTAGGGCCAGTTCGTGTGGAGTTAAATACCAGTTGGGGTGATAAAGAGCCAGGACGAGCAAGAGCAAACTCGTTGAATAACTTTACTATACATGTGTTGTTGAATATCGATTTGGATCCACATGACTGGTTTAAAATATGGTTTCCAGTAACAGAAGCAGATTCAGATCCTAAAGAAATTTGTGGTGAAATTGACCAGGAATACAATCTTGCATATCTGGAATCAAAAAATTGTAGACTTATTACAAAAAATAAGATTTATAAAACTTCAGGTATGGATGAAATACCGGAAGTAAAGTATATTGACATAGGTGATTGTGAAACTTCTTCGAATCGAGAGCTAAAAAGTGTTATTAATTTTGATGACAAAGAGTATCTTCTCGGAACAGTTTTTCCATCTATTCCAGAAGATGATGAAGATAGAGAACAATTCTTGTCAAAATTCGATGATTTATTAATGGTTGGATATGACCCATGCAGGTGGTGGTATTATCCAGAAATCACTCAAACCTGCACCGAGAGATCAATAAAATTTTTGACAAGCTATGGGATTGAAACTTGGAGGCAAGGATACAATCCAATTGCCTTAGGTGTTTCCGCTAAAACAGGAATCATCTCTCCCGCAACACCTGGAAGATATAGATTAAGAGTTGCAACAAAAGCCGAACCAACTCCAGTTGAATCTGATTCTTTTGTGCTCCCATGTTCAGAGATATCTAAACCCAATTTCTTTTATTATTTGAATGATGAAGGCGAGATTACAAAATATAATGTTGAATTCAATGTCGGTGAGGGTGGTGCTCTTGATAAAGATTCATCAAAAATAATCATCGATTTCCCAAATTGTTTTGAGGTTGCAAAAAAATATACGTTATCAAAATACTTCACAGTAAACGGAGTCCAGGGGATTCGTGAGGATTCGAACTTTGAATTGGACAAAAAGAACAATATCATTTCATTTGTTAGCCCCGTTGATGTCAATAACAATGGTCATGTAGAGATAGAAATCGATGGGAAGCTTTTTGAAAACAAGTGTGAAGAGCCATTTTCTGTTTTTGTATCAACAACTTCTGAACCAGAATTCATCGAATCAGAAGCCCTTGAGGTAAAAGAAAGGGAGATTGAAACAACTCTCAAAATTATTGATGAAGAAGAAAAACTTGGTTGCGATGGGTGGTACAACGAGCCAATAGAGATAGAGCTAGCTTGTAATAATCCAGATGTGAAAGTCTATTACTACTTTGAGGGCGGTGAAAATGACCCCCACGAATATTTAAAACCAATTTTTATTGATGATGAGTGTAGCATCATTGATTTTTACTACTACTCAGAAACCGATGGAACAAAAGAAAGCCCAAACCATAAAAGAATTATGATTGATACCTCAAAACCCGAAGCATCTATTACCTATCCAACAGAGAATCGAGTGTATACAAACAAAAAAGTATTTACATTCAGAGGTGAAATCTTTGCAGAAAACATAGAAGAAAACGGAGAAATCAAGAATCAATACTTTGATTCCGTGACAATCGCTCAGAATGGCTCATCAAGAATAAGTGTTATTTCAAAGGGAGAAATGACATCTTTTTATGAAGATAAGATGGCAAAAGAATGGGAATACAAAGTTGAATTGATAGACGGAACAAGTGTTTTTGATCTTAAATATACGGATCAAGCTTGTAACTTAAGTTTTACTCCAGTATTTAAAATTACCTATGATATTACTCCGCCAGAGTTTGTGGTTCTTGAACCAAATGAAAACACTATTATTAGGGAATTTGAAGCTTTTAGGGTGAAAATTGAAACCGAGCCTGATGCAAGAGTTTTTATCAATGGAGAAGAAGCTGATGAGCTTGTCGACACATCCACAGAATTAGCTTGGTTTTATAGGGATATTGAGATGACAGGGATTGAGATGGTTATCGATATTAAGGTTGTTGATAGGGCTGGGAATTCAGAAATAAAAGAATATATGTTGCAAGAGTCTGATACCCGGACAAGACTCAAACTCTGGGTAAATACCCCAAGATTTAAAAAAAATGGTGAAGAGATGCCTGAACTTGACCCAAAACCAGTCAACACTTCTCCCCCACTCCCTCACGATCTTCATAACAATACCTATATGCCAGTAAGAGCTGTTTATGAAGCACTTGGGGCAACAATTGGTTGGGATGGAGACGAAAGAAGAGTTGATGCAACACTTGGTGACATCAAAGTTCAGCTTTGGATTGATAACCCTGTTGCAAAAATAAATGGTGTCGAGAAAAAGATTATTGGTGCCGATGGTACTACAGTTCTCTATCCAACGATTGTTAAGGGAAGAACAATGCTTCCACTCAGATTCGCATGTGAATCAGTTGGTGCAGAAGTTAACTGGATTGCTGATGAACAGGCAATTGAGATTGTTTATCCGTCAGTGTCATATTAGAATAAAACTTGATTTTTAACTCTTCTTCTCTTGATTGTTAGTAGAATGAGCGGTTTCTTGTGGATAGAATGGCTCTATGGAGGCAAAAATGAAAAGAATCCTTTTGGCAATCTTATTGATATCTACAATGATCTTACCAGGGATACACACTGAAAATGCTGATGCATCCAGTGATTGTAACTGGTTTTGCTGGGGCGGGAACAACGCAAGAACTCAATTTATCAAAGACTCATGTGATATTGATTTCACAGATTTTGGCATCTTCTGGAATAGGAAAATTGAGTCAGGCTTTTCAACTTCACCACTTGTAACATTTGACTCAATCTATACGACGAGTAATTCAGGCATGGTCAACAGATTTGATATTTCATCCAGCACAATGGTATGGAGAAAAAATCTTGAAGCAGAAATCGTCGCAACACCATGCACAAATGAAAGCAAGATTATTGTTCCAACGTATTCTGAGGATGGAAAAGTTTTTTGTCTCGATAACGAAACTGGAGGAATCATCTGGACTAAGAAAATGAAAGGACCAGTCTCCTCCTCACCAATTATAATCGATGAGAAAATCTATATAGCCACTGAGTTGGCTGTCATTGCTTGTCTTGATCTTTCTGATGGTTCCATGATATGGTCAAGAGTTGCTGAAGAAATGATTGTTACATCTCCTTGTGAAACAGATACAGGGATAGTTTTTTCTGATAGCAATAAACAAGTATACTGTCTTGATAAGGACAATGGTACTGTTATTTGGAGCAGGCGTTTCAGCAACCAGATTGCAACAGCACCAAGCTATTCAGATAAATATCTATATTTCACTTTTGATGATGGGTCTATAGCCTGCATCAGTAGCAGCAATGGGGAATATGTCAACTGGTTTAAACGATTTGATGACAGCTTTGATACCTCAGCTGCAGTTACAGATGCTCTTGTTATCGCAGCAGCAACTGACGGGAGTATCCATTGCATAAGAAAAAAAGATGGCATAAGGATTTGGGAGAAAAATCTGGAAGTAGATGGAGTAAGCAATTCTCCTGTGATAGTCGGAACAAAAATAATAGTTATTAATGATAAGGGCAAGCTATTCGTACTAGATCTAGCAAACAAAGGAAATATTTTGCTCGAGAAGAATCTCGAGAAAACATTCCGATCCACACCATCTATCGGATACGGAAAAATCTTTGTTAATAGTTTCGATGGAGAAATTTATTGTCTTTCAGCCAAGGCAAAACCAGGGAAAGAGCCTGTGCCAGAACCTGATCCCCCAATGGAGGGTGATGAAATAACAATGCACGGAAGCAATATCAACCTTGTCTGGAGGAGATGCAACTATAAGGCAGTAGCAACATATTACGGCAATGTCTTTGTTGAATATAAACAAGTTCCAGACCCACAGAATAGGCATGCAAACGTTTTTCTTAACTACTTAGATAAAAAAACTGGGAAAGAACTCTGGGAAAAAGTAGTCTACATAGGGCTTGATCTTGAAGACACATATGGATATCAATACTATTCAAATAGAGGAAAGCTTTACTGTGCTGCTCTTGGTGATCACAATTCCTATCAAACAATTTGGAAGTATGATGTAAGAACTCAAACAAGAGATTGGATGAGCAAAGACCAGGTCCATGGATACAGAACACCCAACTGTCCTGTTCACATTCAAGAATATGATGGTGGAGTCTACCTCGGTAACTGTAATGGTGAACTTTTTTGCCTAAACTCGACTGATGGCAACGTCAGATGGAGTACAAAACTTGATTATCCATTTGATTACCCCAACTTTCTAGGAGCATATGGAGGAGACTACCTGTACTGGGTAAGTACTGAGCTCAATTGCACTGATAAGCTTACCGGAAAACCAATATGGAGATTTGATTCTCTTTCACATAATGTTTCAGGAAATCCAACAATTTGGGACAACAAACTTCTTGTAGCATCCAAGGGACATAAAATTGATATTATCAATTGTGTAAATAGATACACTGGAGATCTATTATGGAGTTTTGATTCAAAGGGGTACGTGGATTCTCTGGCAAGATACAACAACACACTTATCTTTGAGGAGTTTCAAGAGAACTCAGAATTTGTTGATATTGTTGGGATTGATTTGGAAACAAAGGAAGAAAGATGGAGGATCGAGAAGGGTAAATTTAACATCCGTAAAGGTTATAGATTCAAACAACTATCTGGTGACACTTACTATTTTACAGGCACAAAAGGTGAGAAAAGTTATGTCATCGCAGTTGAACCGGAAACTGGAAAAACGCTTTGGATGTTCCTTGTTCATGAACCAGCAACGAGGATGTTAATTGATGACGACAAGTATTACAGTGTAATTGACGGTAAGGTTTTTTATATCCAGGGAGAAAACTGTCTTTACTGCTATGCTCTTTCACCAAGATCAGAAGATGATTGGATATTTGATCCTGTTCCTGACCCTGACCCAGAGCCACTTCCACCAACCGATCCAAACCCGCCATCAGAACTACCGGAGGAAGAGATATTTGAGGACAATGATCCTTGTGGTTGGTATATGGCCAGGGGATTCATAAAAGAAGATTATCTTCGAGAGGAATCAGATTGCGAAATTGATATTTCAAATCTAGAACTCTACTGGAAACTTGAAAACTCATTTGTCCCCACCCAACCAGTTGTTGCAAATGGCACTGCATATATCACATCAAAAATAACACGATTAGACAAAAGTATGTTGCTTGCAATCGACAGTGAAAATGGAGAAGTCAAATATAGCAGCGAAATAGAAGGTACAGAACTGAGCGAACTTGCTCTTTCAAATAATGCTGTCTATACAGGCGGCAATGACGGGATGTTCCACTCAATTTCAAGAAAAGACGGCTCAGAAACCTGGAAATTTGGTTACCACTATCATCCAAAATTCATAACATCACCATTTGTTGCAAAAAATAGGGTTCTATTTGTTTCAAAATATGTATCTACAATGCTTGCAATCAACAGACTCCATTGCATAGACCCAATTACTGGTGACGTACTTTGGAGAAGAGATGATGTTAATCCCGAAATCCAACCGGTTTCTCAAAATGGAATGATTTACACACTTGATAAAGACAACAGAATACTTTGCTTGTCGCTCTATACTGGAGAGTTAATGTGGATCACTCCGGAGAATATCTCGTTCGGCCAACCCATAGTTTATGATGAAAAGGTTTTTGCAAGAGCCAAGGGGCGAAGGATGTACTGCTATAAAGCTGTTTCCGGTGAACTCAAATGGCACTACAGGATGGAAAAAAACACAACTGTCCCAGACGATTTCCTGCACTATTATAAAGGTGACCTCATAATCCTTTCAAGCAATCAGATATTTGCAGTAGATGCAAACACTAGTGAACTGAAATGGAGAGTCAGAGATGAATACGACCTCGGAAATGGGTTTGCAGTTCATGGAGGTTATGTATTCCTCTCCAAAGGAAGCATGCTTCAGATAATTGATATACACGGAGAAAAACCAGAGATAATCGAAACAAATCTCGCTGCAAATAAAATTGCCATTGCAGATGGAGCAATATACACAACAGTTGGAAAAGATCTTTTCTGTTACAAAACCTACAGAGACAAACCAGCCCCACCACCTTCAAATGGTGGCAAGAACGAAGATGATATTATAACGGAAGAACCAACCACAATAAGCGTCAAATATCAGCTTGGATCAGATACATACTATATTGATGAAAGTGCACAAAAAATGGACGTTGTCCCGCAGGTAATTGGTGGAAGAACTCTGCTTCCTGCAAGATATGTAACGGAGCCACTAGGCGGAAACGTTTCCTGGGATGGAACAGAAAGAAAGGTTATCTGTACACTAGGTGATAAAACCATTGAGCTTTGGATTGGAAAACCAACTGCTAGAATTGATGGGGTTGAAACTCAAATTGACCCTAACAATCCAGAAGTTGTTCCAACCATAATCGACGGTCGAACAATGGTACCAATGAGATTTCTAGCTGAAAGTCTTGGTTGTGAAGTTGAGTGGATTGCGGAGACGAAAGAGATCATTCTTACACATTCACCATAATATAAAATACTTGTGAAAGAAGTATTCAAGGAGGGCATTGTTTTATCCCTCATTCCTGGACAATTACCCTTTGAATGGGTAAGGGTAAGGTATGAACTATGATGAAGAAGAAACATTAGATGGTACCTACTACTCGTAACGTCATTAAGGTAACAAACGGCTCAGTAACCCCAGTTACTAAGATATTCTTGGGCGCAGATGATACCACATTCTCCTGGAAGATGGATGGAAACTATAAACCGGGTTACGCAGTTACAGTTTTTGAGAGAGCAAATCAGGGATCTTATAACTGTTTGGAAGCTATAGGTCTAGGAACGGATGGTTATAAAATATGGTTTTATTATGGAGATCCAGACAACCCAAAAGATTCGCCTAATTATTGGAGATGGGAGTGCATTTATTATGGAGGGACGCCATAATCATGGAACCCAAAGGAAATAGATTATGAAATATATATCACTTATACTTTCAGTATCGCTTGTAATACTCTGCATTGTTCCGCATAACATCATTGCCGAAAATAATAATTGCAACTGGTGCCATGAAGATTATGATTCAACATTTTCTAATTCGGTACCTCGAGAATGTTCTCCGGGAAGATATCTTAAAAGGATTTGGGAAACGGAAGCTCCAGGGAGTCACCTGAGTGAAGGAGATGAAGGTTTAGCCTTTTTTTGTCATGACGATATAGTTTATGTAGCTAACTCAAATGATTCAATTTTGTTAATTGATTCTAATAATGGTGAAATATTGATGGATTTTGAAGTTTTTGAAGAAGGAAAAAAACTCAAAAATACCTGTTTATATGGCATCCATAACGATCAGTTAATCGTGTACGGTCTTTCAGAAAACTACAGAATCACTTCTAGTTTTGATGTTAATTCTCTAGA
Source organism: Caldisericia bacterium (assembly GCA_963674785.1). GTDB lineage: Bacteria > Caldisericota > Caldisericia > JAAYUI01 > JAAYUI01 > JAXGMQ01. The sequence continues at coordinate 1,272,418 of OY771555.1, read as the reverse complement.
AAAGATATGGTCAAGAAAAGATCCTCGAACAAAAGATGGAATTTCTTTGTGTACATTTAAAAACAATAGTTTTTATCAATCAATTGATTGGAAAAAGATGGAAAAAGTAGATTTGAAATCAGATGATAAAACGACTTATATAGAGGGAGAATTTGTCGGTTTTCCAATTATATCAAATAATAAATTGATTTTTCAGCTCAACACTAAACTTGTCTGCTCTGATATCACCAAATTCTCCAAACAGTGGGAAATAGATTTTGAAGACAGGGGCTATAGTGTCTTGTCTTCAAATGAGCAATTTTGTTTTGGAGCGTACTACAAACATCCTGCATCTGGTGATGCAAAATTAGTGTGTATCTCAATAAATGATGGGAAAGTCGTCTGGGAAGATTCAATTTGGTATGATAGTTTGGGTTATCCAGAAATAACAGTTGACGAAAATAATCTTTATATCACTGCCTCACAAACCCTATATTGTTATAATCCAAAAAACGGAAAACTTAAATGGAAACATAAAAATGATGGTTTCTTAAATGGCGTTGTATCAGATAATGAAAACCTCTTTTTTTCGAATGGAAAGGTTTTTTATATTCTTGATGCCAATACAGGTTCAGTTTTGAATTCCTTCGATGAGAAAAAACCATACTCCTTTTTTATTGATATTGAAATAGCGAACAGGAAACTTTTTCATTACGATAATGCTAATGGAATACTGACTTGTTTTGGAAAAGCTGGGACAATAGTGGTCAAGTACAAGATTGATAAAAAAAGCTACTCTGTTGATAATATCGAACATGACTCAGATATTGCCCCCGCAATAGTAAACGACCGCACCCTTTTGTCTGCAAGATATGTAACAGAGCCACTAGGCGGAAGCGTTTCCTGGGATGGAACGGAAAGAAAGGTTATCTGCACGCTTGGTGATAAAACCATTGAGCTTTGGATTGGAAAACCAACTGCTAGAATTGATGGGGTTGAAACTCAAATTGACCCTGACAATCCAGAAGTTATTCCAACCATAATCGACGGTAGAACAATGGTTCCAATGAGATTTCTAGCTGAAAGTCTTGGTTGTGAGGTTGAATGGGTACCAGACACTAAGGAGATTGTATTGAGATATTCAAAATAGGTATGACTCAAAACATTGCAAACCTCGATATAATGAATACTATGTCCATATGAAACTTCGAGAATTTTTCAAAAACAATTTTATAAAAACCAGTAGCATAGTACTACTGGTTTCAATCGTTTTTTATGGGTTATCGTTTGCATACGTATCCATTCATCAATCAAGTGTGGAATCATACTCAAATACCCTGAAAAAAATTGATTTTAAAGCATCACAAAGAGAATGTGCAGATTCAATAATGGTTTACCTTCAAGAACAACCATCAAAACCATTTGTGAAATTCACCAATAGCGAAAAGAAAAGGATAATAACTAATAATCTTGTTGCAATTGAAGCATTGCTTAATAGTGAAATCAGTTACAATTCAAAGACTAGAAGCTACTTATATTACCAAAGATTCATATGGAATATTGTCAAATATCCCTTCCCAGTAATTCCAGCTGAATATCATAAGTTCATGGAAGATTACTCAAAAACAAAGGATATATTTCAAGGGTTTGATCTTGTATCAGAGCTTATCCGGGAACAGATTGAACAATCCACACTCGATGATGAATTAGTCAACATGTCAAGAAACACTCTTGAAAGACTCCAAAAACCAGAAATCTTCTTTGGTGATGAGTTTATGGAAGAACAGTGGAGGATTTCTGATGAAGTGGAATAAAAACTTCAATGGACTAATAACTCTTGTGATTGTTTTTGTTGCTTTGAGTTTTATTGGTAATGGAATTGTAAATATCCACAATTATCATGTTGGCATCAGATATAATCATTCTTCCTCATCGAAAAAAGAATTCAGAACTGATTATTTTGATAGCTATAAGAAATTCTACGACTTGAATGAAAAGGAGTGTAGAATCGCTGAAAGCACTATCGAATCTATTTCTGTGGGACAAAGAGACATTCTCTTTAACATTATCTATGAACATTTGATGGATATTGAAGAAAATCTTGCCATTAAACAAGAAAATGCCAAACGAATTTCTCCAAATTCTGATGAAAATGAATATTTACTAATAACATTTTTATATAAAGATATTGTCAAAGCCATGGAAACACCTCCCGGAGAAATTATCAAAAGAATGTTCTCCGATGAAACTATAAGACCAATACCAAACTTCTTTGAGTATATTACATCTGTTTTCACAGACATATATATGATTGATCCTGATAGGTATGCAGAGAGATACAATGAAGCAATTGAGGTTTTTGAGTCTTTTGATCTTTCCAACTACTTGAAAGAATAGCGATCAAATATTCAGCTTTGAGTACCTTCTTGTCGCAGCCTCAAGAAGGTCTTTTTTTGTGACAATACCAAGAAGTTTTTTTGAGTCGTTTTGGGAGACAACAAGCAATCTTCCAATCTGGTTTTCTTTAAGAAGACACCACGCGGCCTTAATTGTTATATCTGGGGTGCAGACAATAGGATTCTTAGTTGTTACAAGGTCAACACGTTTATCAAGCTCTCCCGGGGCGACCCTTCTTCTTAGGTCTTGAAGTGTAAGGATTCCACGAAGAAGATTTCCCTCCATAACAGGTAAAGCGGAAAGATTGTGCTTGTGCATGGTTTTAATCGCTTTTGCAACACGCTCCATAGATGGAATTGTGATCAAGTGTGTCGTCATAATCTCACCAACAGATGTGTTCATCGGATCCTGGAACTGAGTTTTATCCTGAATAATTCCGCTCTTGTGAGCCTTCTGTGCATAGATTGACCTAGGCATTATTCGAAGCGCAAGAAGAGATGCAATAGATACTGCAACCATCACTGGTAGAACCTCGGTTACCTGCCTTGATAACTCGATGGATAAAAGAATTCCAGAAAGTGGTGCATGCATTGTTGATGCAAGCTGAGCACATATTCCAGCAAGCACAAGCATCGGTAAAGCTGGTGGGTAAAGAGCACCAACTGCAACTCCGATACCAGCACCAATAAACATTCCGGGTGCAAGGTCACCTCCGGCACCACCAAGACCAAGAACCATCGACGTTCCAATGAGTTTTGCAAATACAATTCCAAGAGCAGCATAAAATGGCATTTTTGTTACAAACATAGCAGACATCTGGTGATAACCAGGTCCCCAGATTTGTGGAACGAATATCGCGATCAATCCTGCTGAAAAACCAGCAATTATTGGTCCCCAGAAAATTGACTTTGGATATTTGTCTGCGAAATGTTCTAAAAAGTGAAGGATTTTTGTCCAGAAAACGGCAACAATGGCGCATATTATTCCAAGAAGAATAAAGAGCCACAGGTTTGTCCACTGCAAAACTTCCATAGGTGGAACATCTATTATCGGGTGAGATTTGAGTAAGTTTGCACCGATGTATGCAGAGCCAGTTGACAATGCCAACATTCCAAACTCATACATCGTAAATTCCATAAGGATTATCTCAAGAGCAAAAGCAATTGCCGCAAGAGGGGAGAGGAATGCTGATGCGATACCTGCTGCTGATCCACAGGCGATAAGCATTCGTTTCCTCGCTCTTGGAAGCTTAAAGACGTTACTTGAAAAAGATGCTATCTGAGCACCCAACATAACAACCGGAGCCTCAGAGCCAACAGGATTTCCAGATATTATTGAGACTGCAGACAAAACAGGTTTAAGTAATGCTTTTGGTTTTGAAATGATATGTTTTCTTGTGAATATATGAGCAATAACATCGACAACTCCCCCGCTTGCCCTCATTTTTGAAATAAAAGCAACAAGTCCAACAACAAATCCACCAGCGGTTGGAATCAGTATCACAAAAAACCAGTTCAACTTTTCGGGGTTAAATAGTTCTGAAAAATCAACAACCCAATCAAATATACGGACAGCGATAGCTGCTGCAAGACCAAAGATTATAGCGAGGACGATGTCTACTAAATACGAAACTTCGTCTTTTTTTAAATTAATTCCGGTCTTCACAGAAAAAGAGACTACTACACTTGGTGTAGGATTTCAAGTTTCTAATGATTGACTAATTTTTTGTAGAATTTATAATAATATCGTGAGCAAGAATAATTCAGATTTAACTATTAGAGACCCAATTCATGGAATGATCACTTTCCCCAAAGATAGTCTTGTAAAGAAGCTAATTGATACAAAGGAATTCCAGAGATTAAGAAGAATTAAACAATTAGGATTTTCGGATTTTACATATCCAGGGGCAACACATACTAGATTTTCTCACAGCATAGGGGTAGCATGGTTAGTCTCAAAAGCTGTCAGAAAGCTGTTCGAGAAAGGTCAAATTAAATTAAGCGACTTTATTAGCAAAGAGCAAGATAAAAACAAACAGTACAAAGATGAGGAACAAATCATTGATATCATGTCATGTGCAGGCCTTCTTCATGATATTGGTCATGGACCCTTTTCCCATACATTTAGCAAAATCTGCCCTGGATTTGATCATGAAGACACTTCCACAAAGGTGATCAATGAAAAAACTGCTATTTCAAAAATCTTAGACGATGGAGTTAAATCCAAAGAATACCCCATCACAATCAAAGATGACATTTCCGAGTTAATCACAGGAGTAACTCCATTTGATAGCAAGATTCTATCAAAGGAACCAAAGAAAAATGGCAAAGTATCAAAATTATACATAATATCATCATTAATAAAATCTCAACTAGATTGCGATAGACTAGATTATCTCCTCAGAGATACATACTTTTGTGGAACACCTGTATATGTGGATATTGACTTTATGTTTAGGTCTATGCTGGTTAAATCAGTACCTATGTTAAGCATATTCGGGCTCAAACCAGAAGAACGGCTTAGAATAGTATATGAAAAGAAGTGCATACCGACAATTGAACAGTTCCTTTTATCAAGAGTTTTTCACTACAAAAACATAGCATACCACAAAACAACAAGGAGCGTAGAAGTTCTTTATGAATCAATAATAAAGAAAATTCCTGAATTTAAACCTACTAACAATTCGAATAAATATTCTGAGTTAATCAAAAAAGAGGATGAGGATTTTGACCTAAATTGGTTTCTAAATCAAAGCGATTCGAGTGTTATTTCTAAAATTGAAGGTTCTGCAGACTTGATTGATGAAGCAGATCAATTCTTGAGCCGAGATCTACTAAAACAGATATCCTTTGAAAATCTCAATGAGAATCAAATTAAAAAAGTATTCTCGCGTTTCAAACCTCTTACAGACACCCCCGAAGAGAAAGATCTTTATAAATTCAATAAGGAATCATACAATGAAGTAAAGACATTGATTAAGTACGGGTGCGCTCTAAAAGAAGACGAAAAAAAATTTGAATTGATGAAAAAAGTAAAAGAGCTGATCTTGGTGTTTGACCCCAATTTTGATAAATCAGATGAAATTCAAGATATTTCAGAGTTTTCGGAGATAGCAAGAAAACTTACTGGAGTAAAACCTGAGACAAAGTACTATGTCTCAAAAGAAGATAGAGATAAAATAGAAGAAATGACTTCAACGGAGGACAGTAATGGCGATAATGCCAATAAATGATCTGGTAAGGATTCTTAAAATGCTTCACACAATAAACAGTGGTACAATATATGGAAGAATCCACCTTCAAAAAATGGTATACTTAATAAAACAACTATCTATTAAACACAATCCAGAATCAAAACCTGGATTCAATTTTGATTTTGATTTTTATAACTATGGGGTTTTTTCAAAAACCCTTGCAAAAAATGTTACCTATTTGTCTGATGAGACCTCCTACTTATCTGAAGAGGAACCAATAGGAGAATACTCTCCTTGGAAATACACTGTGAATATAGATTTAGAGACTGAAAGGGATTTTCCTAGCTCAGAAGAACTTTTTGGTCTTGAAAACACTGTACTTGATAAAAATGCAAATGAATTAGCAAGAGCATCCGGAAAAGAACTAGAATGTATTTCAACTATAGTTTATTTGGCAAATGAAATAGATGGTTTTAAATACACTTCCGAAACCAATTCAATCGAATTTGAAAAACTAAAAAATAAAGTCATCGAACTCAAGCCGCATGTGTCAGACGTGTTCGATGACTCTTACAAAATCGCGAAAGATTATGTGATTAACTAATCTATTTTTATTGTCTCAATCTCTGAAAAAAAGTATTTCTTATCGCCATCTCCAGAGATTTTTTCGCCCTCTGTTTTTGCTAGTTTGAGGAATTTTTCAGCAGTTTCATTTGCTCCGGATACAAGGCTTGCCCTTGCCAAGGCTTCAAATGCAAATGGAATATCCCAATCAGCAATCTCATCGTTATTTTTCTTGCACTCTTTACAGATATTGAGACAGTTTTGGGCATGATACATTGCTTGCTGGGCTCTTTTTAGAATAGAGTATACTCTTGAAAGCTGCCATTCACTCCTTGCGAAATTGATGGGTTTTCCAACCTGTCTCCAGTGATAAGCTGAGGCATGGGCAGTATGAATCATCATTAACTCATCTTCTTCGGTTCTCTTATCACCTTTATCAATCAAATCCCATGTTGCATTAAAAAGGTTTGGACCAAAATACTTATTACACTTTTCGACGTTCTCTTTGTTGTCTTTTGACATATGGCATCTCCTATTTTGATTTTATGCAATCTGCTTTTTTACTTTATTTTTTTTCCAAAACCTATGTAATTTTAGCATTCTTGATGCTTTAAGCAACGTGGGAATTGGAGTTCTCAAAATCATATTTGTTGCAAGAATAACAAATCCAACAGGACTCGATTCACCGCTTATACCTGAGTCTTCGACACGCTGTAAAAATAACGCCTCATTGATAGGTGGCTCATTTGCACATGCTGTAAGAGTTTCCTCCCAGTTTTCAAGAGTGTTATCAGAGTCAGTATATTTCAACATCCACTTAATTCCTCTGACTTGAAGCTGTCTTACTCTCTCTCGAGTCAAATCCATGATGTTTGCAATCTCTTGAAGAGTCCTTCTTTTCTCATGCTTCATTCCAAATCTTTCAATCAAGACATAAGCGGGTCTAAGCGGAATCTGAGAAATATAGTAGCTTATCGTTTGCTCACGTGCTGAACCAATAACAGAATTAACGATCTCCTCAATTAGTTTGTCATCTTTATCAAGCCTGAGCCTCATACATTCAATTATTTCTTGGGATGGTTTTCCATGAGCTGATGCACATTCATTCAACATCTGCAAACGTTTTTTTATTTGAGCAAGTGATTTTTGACCAAAATGATAAATACCAAGAAGTTCATCATCATCGTACTTCGCAAGATCGGAAAGTGTCGCTACACCTTTTTCTTTAAGTCTGGTATTCACTCGATGTGAGAGGTCAAGAATCTCAATCGGATAGAGATGTAATGGTTTAAGAATTATAAATTTGGCCAAAATATCCTCTTTTCTAGAACTGACCCCATAATTATGGGGTCAGTTCAAACAACAGATTATTCCTCAATCTCAATTTTTCTCGGTTTTGTTCTTTCACTCTTTGGAAGAGTTACGCAGAGCAAACCATCTTTGAATTTTGCAACTACACCATCTGGATCGATTGGTGCTGGAAGCTTCAAAGACCTTGAGAATCTTCCTGAGACAATCTCCCTGATGTGATACTCTTCTTTATCTTCCTTTTTTGTCTCTTTTCTTTCCCCAGAGATCGTAACAACATCATCTCTGATCTCAATCTCAACATCGTCCTTGTTTACACCTGGAATTGAAATCTTCATTCGGTATTCATCTTCAGTTTCTGTAACATCAAAAAATGGTCTCCAGTAATCGTCTCCCGAGTGGAATAAACCATTGAAAATACTTTTTCTAATTTCAGATGCAAACTCTCTTGGATCCGCAAATCTATCATATCTTTCTATTGCCATAGACACCTCCTATTACTTTTTTGTCAATACCATAATAGAACAAAAATCTTTTTTGTCAAGACCTTGACATAAATGATTTGTCAATTCAGAATTATTGCTTTAAAATAACACTTTTTTTGGATAATTGAACAAAAAAATGACCGAACATTATCAAGAACTGTTCCCAATAAGATATACTATTTTAACCTATTTCATATTTTTCTTGATGTGATTGAGAAAATGGAAATACGACGTATAATCACGTGTATCAAAGAAAGAGGTTTGTGAAACAGATGATATATCTTGATTACGGTGCCACCTCATGGCCAAAATCAGAAAAAGTGCTTCAGGCAATGACAGATTTTCTGAAGTACGATGGGGGAAATCCTTCAAAAATTGGACACAGGTTATCTGTTCAGGCTTACCAAAAAGTAATTTCTGCAAGAGAAAACATCGCCTCATTTTTTGGTCTCTCGGCTCCAAAGCAGTTGATCTTCATGCAAAACGCAACAACAGCCTTAAACACAGTTATCAGAGGTTTCCTGAACAAGGGAGACAGGGTCATCATAAGCGGGGTTGAACACAATTCCGTGTTAAGACCTGTTTTATCAATTGGGGATTCAATACAAATTGAATATGCTAAATGTGGTGGAAACGGTATTCTGGATATTGATGATTTGGTGAGAAAACTTCAGAAGAAGACAAAACTTGTTATTGTAACCCATGCAAACAATGTGAATGGAACAATTCAAAACATAGAAGAGATTTCAAAAATTGTCCATGATGCAGGATCTCATATACTTATTGATGCAGCCCAAACTGCAGGGCAAATCGAGATTGATGCCTTCAAAATGGGTATCGACCTTTTAGCGTTCACCGGTCACAAAAGTCTTCACGGACCACCTGGAATAGGAGGGTTAATAGTTAATGAGAGTTTTGATATCAGAAGACTTCAACCTCTGATCCTTGGTGCGATTGGCGAAGATATGGATGTCGAAGATGATATAAAAAAATTTCACGCAGGAACATTTAATTCACCAGGGATTATCGGGCTTAGTACCGCGATAGACGAAATCAAAGAGCAAGGATTATCTTCAATCCAAAACCACCAAAACAAACTAAAGTCAAGGCTCAGAGTCGGATTATCAACAATTGATAAAGTAAAGGTTTATGGTCACTCAGAGCCTGAAAAATCAACAGCAATTGTATCATTTACAATTGAGGGAATGAACCCAATAAAAGTTGCTGAAATACTTGATAAAGATTACGGAATCTGCTGCCGTGCAGGACTACATCAAGCGCAACTTGCACATAAAACATTTGGAACATATCCAGAAGGAACTGTGAGATTGTCTCCAGGAAATCACACAAAGATTGAAGAGATCGAGAAAATCATTGAAGCGATTTCAGAAATTTCGAAAAGAGCTAGTTAAGTCATAATCCTGGATAGTCGACCGGATACCTTGTGCATCTAAATACTTCCTTTGGTGAATCGATGGCGTTTAAATCAATATCATTTGGTCGAGGTTTTTGAGATGGCGGGGATTTTCCAAAGGTGTTAACATACTCCCAAACAATCTTTCCTTCTTCTGTTACCTCAAAAAACCACCCTTGAGCACCTGAACAAATAAGGGTATTTCCATTTGGCAACCTCTGAGCACCAGAAATATGGTCAGAATAAAACTCAGATTTATCATCAGCAGAATATGACCAAACGGAATTCTCAGGAAGAAATCTACCGTTTGTTGTTTCATATGAACCATCATCGGTTATCTCTAATTTTATTTCGTCAACTGTTGAATACTCACGGATGTTCCTGATTCCATTATTAAACACCAATATGTTTCCAGTTCCAGGGCAGTCATCTGTAATCCACTGTGCATCATGTTGAAAAAATAGCTTTCTGTCCTTTATTGTGCCCTTATCGTAATTGACAGGGTTACCCCACCGAAACATAAAATCACCCTTTTCCCCTACTGCTTCTTCTGTTGTTATATTGTGGTTTATGATATAGATTTCACTCATTGTCGGGGAACTGATTATAATCTGGTCAAGTTTTTCATTGTAATCAACGGCGTTTATGTGTGTCCAATCGAGAGAATTAGTTTTTGGATTATTATTCATAAGGTTGATATCAATTCTTCCCGGGTTTTCGGAAACAGTGCCGAAGTTATCTTTTGATTTATCAAAATCCTGAATAAGATGATCGGCAAACCTCCACTGCCAAACAATCTCTGCTCCTCCGGTTTCAAAGTCTGGTTTTACTTCAATTATTTTATCGATAAACATATTTTCAGGAGCTTTTTTCGGATCTCTTCCCATTTTAACAACATCATCACCAGAAAATCTTTCCCAGACAATCATCAAAACATTTCCATTTGGCATGTACTCAACATCATGATGAAGCCTCTCATTTTTGTCGGAAAGCTCATATTGCCAAAGGGTGTTGCTATCCCAATCTATAATCTTGACCCTACCACCTGCACCGCCTTTTGGAAAATCTCTGCTTTCCTTTGTTTGAAAGCTTTCGGTTCGAAGCAGATTTCCATCTTCCAGAAGATAAACACTGTTCCCAGGTGTTGATTCGCTCTCCCATGTGTGAACCACATCCCCATCCATATCGATTAAATACGTTATTCTTGAAGAATTTGGAGAAAACAATGTGTATCCTTCATAGAATTCAGTATTACTAGAAGCTCCGGAAGCTGGAGAGGAAAGCAAAGCAACAGATATAAGAATTGACAGAACCAATTTCATCAAACATTTTCTCCTTCGATATTTCTTTAATATCTACTACGAGAAATGATTTGATTTTGTCTATTTGTCTATTTTTTTCAATACACCTTTTAGACCTAGAATATCTGAACTTCCAAAAGAATAACAAGAATCTGACCACAAAATATAAGGGATATCCTCGCTTGATAAACCAATTTGGACTTGATCATCCCACCCAGAAAGCCCAATTTCCCATTTTTTTATGTCAGCCCCAGTTGGGCTATTTGTTATCTTTGCATTTTTTGCTTCATATTCTAGTTGTTCCCCAAACAGATTTACCCAAGCCGTACCATCCCATCTGGAATAAAATGTGTCGGTATTAATAAAAGTGTTGACTCCTCTCCAATTCTTTACATCTACTGTCTGTTTCCAAGCAACATGTGGGATTCCATTTGAATCAAGCACGAGTGATGGAGAGATGTACCACTCATCATATTCATCCTCGATAATCAGAGAAGAAATAAAAACATAATCATTTGACTTCAAATCAACCTTTTCTCCTGATACATCCTTAAATACCTCTCCATCCCAATAACAATACTTCAAATAAACAACACCTTCATCGAAATCTGTCCAACAAAAGTGTGGGTTTCCAAAATTATCATAATCCACTTCTATTGATAGATCAGACTTTATTCCTTCAATTACACATGAATTATCCGCATCAATATCAAATACTTCTCCAGTAAGTGTATTCCAAAAATGATCATCAGCTTTTCTTTGAAGATAATATTTTTTCGACCGAGTATTATTGTTTAAATCGTCCCAAGAAGCATGGATACAATTATTTTTATCAATAGTTAAATCTAGATTGTTTGCTCTTGATGATACATCATCCATTATAGCTTCATCACCATACTTCAATCCATATTCATCTCCATTTGTTATCAGCCATTTATCACCATCAAACCTAATATAATTAATGAAACCATCATCAAGCCACAAAATATGTGGAAGATTATTCGCGTCTATATCGAAACTGAAATTCCAAGAATACTCCCAAAAATCAGGGAGTGCCGAATTCCTATTTCCCCACTTTTCTCCATAAACATTCACCCAGAAATCATCATGCCACCGGATATAGTGAAGCAAAAATGTTTCACTGTAATCATCACCGATACTTTTCTCAAACCACATGATATGAGGGTTACCATCATTGCCAGTAGCAACTGTAGGATTCCAAGAATAACTTTCATCATAACTGGTAAGATTTGCATTCCAAGCTCTGTTATCCCATTTTTCTCCATCCGAGTTGACCCAATTAAAACCATCCCATTTAACAAAATTTGGACAATTAAAATCATTCCAAACTAAATAAGCGGCTTCAGCACACATTTCAAAAGAAAAATCTTCATAAAAAAAATCATCACACCGAGTAATATTTATGTTCCCTGCCTCAGAATCATAAACCTCACCGCTCAACAAGTATTCTTGCCCATCACTAACTTTTGTAAGAATAACCTCTGGGTTCTCATAACTGTAATCTGATCTAATAAAGAAGATTTCGCCATTTTCAAAAATCTTTACTTCCGGATAAGTGGTTTGAGAACCACTTGCACCAAAATGAATCCTACTATCGAATGGGTCAAATTCAGAACCAAACATATTGACCCAATCACCTTCTTCAAGCTTTGTGAAAAATAAATCGAAGGGCTCCCTTAGAGCATTACTCCAAATCAAAACAGGTTCATCATCTTGAAGCAAAAATTGATACAAAACCTTTCCCTTAATTCCATCGATATCGATCCAAGAATTTGCCTCATCTGGATTAAATCTTGATCCATCTGCTGTTATCCACCCATCTCCATCCCATTTTATGTAGCTAACAATAGGTGGATTAACGCTACCCCATTCGAATTGATGCCATACAATATGGGCACAACCTGAACTATCAATCCTGATTTGAGGAATCCACTCTGGAAAATAGTTTAATTTGATTAGAACACAATTACTGAAATCTGAATCAGATTTTTCTCTTTCAATGTTTCCCCAAAATAATCCAGTCCATCTGATCAAACAGATTATACTTGCATCATCCTTTCCAGTTCCAAGCCAAACAAGATAAGGATTCCCTTCAAACATGTCAAAGTCAAAAAACAAGTTACGGAAGTCTACCCCAAAGATTGCTTTGTTTTTGTTGTATCTATCTAGTTCTTGTCCATCTATACTTTTCCAACTCAATCCATCCCATTTTGAATAAAATATCTCTGATCGAACTTGATCAACCACTTCAGTCCAAAAAAAGTGAAGATTATCAGTTAAATCAATCGAAAACCTGTAGTAATTCAAATCATTTTTAATCCTAGCAATTTTTGCGTTACCTTTTTCTGCATCCCAAACAACATCCTCAACATTCAAAAGCCTTTTTTCTGAAGCTTTCACGCAAAAGATATCCCCATAGTAAGAGTAAGAATCATCCATCCAAGCAATGTGTGGTATATCTTTAGAATCCAGCAAGATTTGAGGATTTATTGATAATCCAGGATTATTTGTGATATTTCCATTCTTTGAATCATATGGTGCTCCATCAACAGTTAACCAGTTTTCCCCATCATTCCAAACATAGAAAATATCATAATTCTCACCATCAATCTCTTCTGACCAAACGACATGAATATTACCCTTTGAATCAACCACAAAGTCAGGGGAGATGGATTCTTCATTTGTCCTGCTTATGTTATCATTTTCATTTTTAGGATAGGGTTCTCCCGAGATGCTCTCCCACCCGACAAACACCGGGCTATCTTGGTTTGTCGCAGTTATACCTGTGCTGGCAATAACAAAAACCATGGCAATAACAACAAAAAAGCTGAACTTCTGAATCATTCTCTTGTTTTGCATAATCCATCCTCCATCCCTGATAAGATTATCACACACCATCTAAAGATATTCAAGCTGTGTTATTAAAAAGTTAATTATTTTATGTTAACTTTCAAAAACAAAATAAGTATGAATCGGTTGAAAAAAATTACTTTTCTTGTAGGATTTTTATCATGGATTCAAAGATCCAAAAAATCAGATACCGTGTTTTTGAAATCATTGAACAGGGGAAACCCGGCGACAGAGTAAGTATCGCCTTTGATTGGTTCATAATAATCCTTATCACATTAAGCATTGTAACTGTCATAGTCGAAACGATGCAAAACATCCATCCCCAGATTCAAATGGTTTTTCAGATATTTGAGATATTCTCAATTGTTGTTTTCTCGACAGAATACATCTTGAGACTATGGACAGCAACATGTAACCCAAAGTACAGAAATTTCTCCTTTGGTGTTTTCAGATACGCAGGAACAGTTGGAGCACTAGTTGATCTTTTAGCAATTGCTCCATTTTATATCGAGATTGTGGTAGGCGGTTTCCTTGACCTCAGGTTCATACGGATTTTCAGATTATTCAGACTGGTAAGAATACTCAAACTTGGCAGGTATTCCAGTTCACTTAAGGTACTTGGGATGGTCTTCAAGGAGAAACTATCGGATCTAGCAATTGCTATTTCAATTGTTGTCGTGTTGATAATCCTTTCTGCATCAATGCTCTTTTATGTTGAACATACAGCTCAGCCTGAGGTCTTCAAAAGCATTCCAGAGACCATGTGGTGGGCAGTATGTACTCTAACAACTATTGGTTATGGTGATTTGGTTCCAATAACAACTCTCGGTAGAATTCTGACCGCTTTGATTTCCATCCTATCAATCGGTATAATAGCTTTGCCAGCTGCAATGCTTGTCTCGGGATATAATGAGGTTACTGATCGAATTAAGAAAAAGAAAAGAGGTTTTTACATAACTACACAAAAGTTTTCTTTAGGCTGCAAACAAAAGAAACAAAAACAAACAAAACGTGTCTAAGTTAATGTGTATCTCTAGAGCACACAGCACACTATAATTACCCCAGAAAGGAGAGAGGAAGATGGAAACATTACAGATTATTTACTTGCTGATGGTTGTTGTTCCAACAGTCTTGCTTGCTTTCATGTTGTTTCTCGGACTTGATTCAGGGGCAGACATTGATGCAGATATTGGTGCGGACTTCGATGTCGATATTGACGGTGGTTTGGAAATAGGCGACTTCGCTGATGGCCCAGGAATAATAAGCCTGAGATTGATAATGGCATTTATCATCGGCTTTGGGCTTGGTGGATTTCTATCCCTCGCATACGGTTGGATTATCCCACACTGGATTTGTGGAATCATCGGTGGTCTTGCAATTTACTATCTTGTCTATCTACTTCTCAGACTGCTATACAAACAGCAAGCATCCACACAGATCAATCACCTCTCCCTTGAGGGCAGAAAAGCATCTGTATCAATTGCCATTAAATCAGGAAAAGTTGGAGAAATAAAGGTAACAGATATTGGAACAGGACTCACCTCATATATGATCGCAAGATCATACCTTGAAGGTGAGGAGTTCGAAAAGAACGAAGTGGTTATTGTCAAATCAATTACAGGAGATATTGCCAGGGTAATTTCTGCAGAAATTGATTTGCATTAAGAAAGGGGAAAGAAGATGGAAGGAATGACGATTGGAATAGTTGTAGTCTCATCAATTATTGGGTTTATCATAATAATCGCACTGTTTGTAGCAAACTACATAAAAGCAGGACCTAACGAAGCGGTTATTTTAACCGGTAGAAGACATAAATCCATTGTTAAGGATGAGCATGGTCAAAGAGTTGTGAGGAGAGGATGGAGAGCTGTAGTTGGCGGAGCTACCCTTAAGATTCCGATTATCGAAAAGATTGATAGAATTACACTTGAGCTTATGAACCTCTCTGATGTCAGAGTTGTTAATGCTTACTCAAAAGAAGGTGTCCCAATCACGATTGATGCAGTTGCAAATGTAAAAATCAGTTCTGAAGAAAACATGCTTGCACGTGCGGTTGAGAGATTCCTTGGGTCGAACAAAAACCATATAAAGCAGGTTATCAAGGAGACCCTTGAAGGACAGCTCAGAGATATCATTGGTGTTCTTACAGTTGAGCAGCTCTACCAGGAACGTGATATGTTTGTCCAAAAAACACTTGACCAAACAGGTGAAGAGCTTTCAAAGATCGGTGTCATAATAGATATCATCAACATTCAGGACATTCGTGATGAAAAGGGTTATCTTGAAGCACTTGGTGAAAAAAGAACTGCACAGGTAAAAAGAGACGCAGCAATTGGTACGGCTCACGCACAAAGAGATGCGATGATCGAATCCGAAACGGCGAGACAGGAAGGTGAATCTGTCAAAGCGAATCAGGAGAAACTCATTGCTGAAGCTCAGAAAGAGCGTGATGTTGCAAAACAGAACTTCCGTGGTGAAACACTTGCGGCCGAAAAATTTGCAGACCAGAGAGGTCCGCTTGCTGAGGCAAATGCAAGAAAAGAAGTTGTTGTTGCTGAGCAGGACGTGCTTGCCCAAGAACAAAAGGCAAGGGAAGCAGTTGAAACTGCAAAAGCAAAAGCTGAGGAACAGAGATATAGAGCCGAAGTCATCATCCCGGCAGACGCTGAGAAACAGTCTCATATCTTGAGAGCTGAGGGTGAAGCAGCAAGAATTCTCCGTGTTAAAGAAGCTGAGGCTGAAGGTATCAAAAAGATTGCCCTTGCTGAGGCTGCTGGACTTGAAGCTAAAGCCAAGGCTTGGAACGAATATGGTGAGGCTGCAAAACTCAACCTTATTCTTGATACATACAAAAACGTTGCAGCACGTGGAGCAGATGCTCTTGGTCAGATCAAATTTGATAAGGTCGTTGCAATCGATGGAGCAGGTGGAAAAGATGGTGGTTCTGTAAGCAGGCTCATGAATGCAGCACCCGGTGCACTTGTAAAGTTTATGGAACAGATGAAAGCAGCAACAGGAATCGACCTTGAAGAGTTCTTGAAAGGTTATGTTGCAAAAAAGAATCTTGAAGAACCAAAAACGATTGACGAAAAGAAGGCTGAAACCAAGTAAGCCTGGTCTCTAAAGGGGTAGATATTGAATCTACCCCTTTTTTCTTTTATTGGGGGGAATATGTCAAAAACAACATATCTACTTGTTTCAATTATCGCATCTGTGTTTGTTGTGGTTTTGTTCCATTTTGTAGGCAACATCAATGCCAAACTAATTCTTCGAGAGAGCCTTTTATTCTTGACTATTATCATGACTTTTGTAGCTTGGAAGAGATGCGGAAGCTCTGATGAAGACAAGATTTTCTGGCTGAGTCTTTGGATCACATTGCTGACAATTTTCGTTCTCTCTTTCATCAACACAATGATTATGATTCTCACAAAAACTCCCAATATCAACGATTACTCAATGATAATCTACGCAGTTGGAATAGGGTTTTGTGCTTTGTTTTTTCAGAGTCATATCGAGACATCAATTCCTAAAAAAACTCGATCAATAATTGCTTTATCAGTAATCAGTTTTGCGATTGCGTATCTGGTTTACTTCCTCAAATTCTCTCCACCTTTAAATCAAACTACATCAAATCCGGTCTATAACTTTATAGTCGCCATATTTGCACTTGTTTTCCTTGGGATATTCCTGTTATTCCCTCTAACAAACACAGTCATGCTACACATCAAATTCATAAAATCCTATCTCAAATCAAGAATCGAACTATGGATGGCAACATCTGCAACATACATTGTGCTAATCCAAGTTTGTTTTATATTTATAAAACCAGCAATTATCAGAAAATCGGGAATGAACATTTTTGCTGAGAGCCTTGGGAGCTACATTCTTATATTCTCATTTGTTCTAATCACACTCTCAGCTTTCAAGCGGATAAAACTGGGAGCAATCGAGAAAAACAAATTTGAGAGGTATTCAGGAAGAAATGAAAACAGGATGCCTAAATCCAAATCATAATCTGGATGAGAGATTTCTCACCTAATAAATTGTATGCCCAGCTTTCACACTCTGGATAGAATCCTCAAAACTACTAATATCTACGTTTCCAGATGTTACATACTCAACAAATTCATCTACTCTTAAATCACTTTTTTTAAAATTTATGCTTATGTACATCGTCGAATATAGAAACATCGCTCTATAACCCTTCATAGTTCGAACTGCAAATGCTTTATCTGGATCAAACCAAAAACCTTTTTCTCCTTTTATGAATCTTGATAGATTAATTTTTGCCATGTCTTACCCCCTAACAAATGAGAGTCTACAAAGAATAACTCATTTTTCAATAACTATAATATGCAGGTCTATGCGTCCAAAGCTGGAGTTTGTCAAAATCAAATCTCAGTGAATATGCCTGCTCAGGATTATTGGATATTGGCGGAATCTCAATTATGCCATCAACGTCATCTGTCTTTTTTTGGCATAAAACATAAAGCATCTGTCCTGCTGAAATTGTTTTATTATTGATGGCAAATGACTCGGGAATAGACTGCCAGTCAGTTATTTCAGATTGCATCTTCTCAATCAAGGACTCAAATTCCTTTTTTGATAGAACCATTTCTTTTTCATCACCAAAAATCTCTGTAGGTCCAATAATATCTTTTGGTTTAAATTCTCTATCCAGCAAACATCCCTGAAAAAGTTCAGAAAGTGTAACTTCCTTACCATCTGAGCCATAATAGTTATTCAATTCTCCATCATTTTTTATGTCTTCAATCAATTCATTTGCAGCGTAATCAATCCACTCTTGTTCGACTACTCCTCTATGATTGGCGTGTTCATACATCTCTTCAATCGATGAACCCTCACAACCAATATCTTCTGTTAACCACCTGAGAACCTCTTCGTAATGCTCCCAAGCTTTGGTTTCATCAACATATCTGAACATGTCCCAATCATGAATCACGAACATCAGATACCTGGGCTCAAAATAATCAAGCTTTCTGATTTCTTCCAAAACCTCACTTTTCAGATCATATCTTCCCTTTACCCAAGGCAGAAATTCATCATTAGGATGAATGAAAATATCATCAGGTCTCCCAAGAACATCCATCATAAAACATCTATTTGAAGGTACTCCCATGCTATCACCAAAACCAACACCGACATTAAAACCAATATCTTTGTTTGCTTTCAAAATAGCACCTTTTACAGCTCTACCACATGAAACTACATCGATACCCGAACTTTCCAAAACAGTTTTTGCTCCACCTTCGTCATCAGTTATTTTGCCTGTTTCAATCTCAACAACATGTGTTTGAAAGTCAAAAGCAAGGTTATAGTCTCGTTCCCAATCATTATTGTTCATTCTGCCAATTAGAGAAGGATCGGGGGGATTTCTGTTCTCACCATGACAGTGGATATCAACTCCATCCTTCGATGAAACCCAACTATAGTATCCTCCGTCCAACTCATTTGTCTGAGTCCAGGAAAAGGGTGTGAAATAATGTTCAGTATCAACTGAACATTTTTCGCAAATTTCTATCTGTTTCCTGAGATTTGAAACAGCCTTCTCAGCCTCAGTATCATCATCAAAATAATTCCCATTCACAACTGTGATTATTTGAGGAAGCATCGAGATTCCCTTTTCTTCAGTTTCTTCATAAAGTCTGCCAACCTCAGAAATTGTTGCAAACTCAATCAACCCAGTTTCAGCAGAGGGAGATAAAATCTCTTCAAAATATTTTCTGTAAAGCTCAAGGGTTTTTTTCATTACCCGGTCCAAAATCATTCAAATGCATCACGACATTTGCACAGTTGACCCTTCCAAGCTCAAGCATTGGTAGTGCTGAATTTATCATCTCAGTCAAAGCATCAAACATTTCAGGTGTTGCGTTATGCTTAATTGAGGCAGGTTTTGTGACCATATCCCATGGTCCTTCAGGCAGATAAAGGCATTTACCATTTTTCATCAACTTCTTCAATATTGTTCTCTGCCGGTCGATATGGATTTACTGATAATCCAGCCTCAGAACCCTGCTGAGTTGGAGCATATTTATAATTATCCAAATACTTATATCCAACTTCACCAGCAATCTTGACAATATCCGCCTGCTGCCATCCACCGCAGAGAGTAAGATTTGATATACCAAAACTATCGACATCATCCTTCAATTCCTGCAGAGCTTTTTTTCTTACATCATACGGGGCGTTATTCGGAGCATATGTATCTTCATGGTAATGTGTGCAAACCTCATGACCTGAAAACTCAAGGTCAGTAAATGGATTCAGATCCATTTTCTTGAGTGTTGTTGTAAATGGTTGCTGAACCTGAAGAGTTAGTTTCGCTCCAAAAGACTCTAGCATCGATATAAAATCATCAAGCCCTTTGAGTCTGTCATTTGTGTAATTCTCATGATTATACTGCCTATTTGGTTCAACATGACACACGAACGAGAGATGAAGTTTTGTACCCGAGTTTGCAAGAGATGGGATCAATCACTTCAGAAAAAATTGATGAGCTTTCTTCAAGATTAGGTGATAACCTTACATTATCAAAATATGTTACACCTTGTTTGCAAAGTAGATGAATTTCTAATTCCTCAGTCACCTCTAAAACATCAAGAGCAAGACTAATTTTTTTCCCAGTCACCATTTTTTCTCGCGTGTGGTGATTGCAAAAACAAATACTCACCAACCGGTTTGTCGTTTTTTAACTGAACAACCTCAAGCCAAGACTCACCCAATGTTTTTGTCCACACAGAGATATTGACATTACCCATTTCAGAAACAGACAGTGTTTGAGAGATACCAGTTACTCCCTTTTCTCCTGGGTTGATCTTTGCTGATTTATCACCCTCAACAGATTCTATTTCACTCACTTCCAATTCTGAAGGTTCTCTTCCGATGGCAAAAATATCCCAGTAATTCTTCCCATTTTCAAAACTTGGATTTTTAATCTCTGCTTTTACCTCTGCTGAGATTTGAGTAATCGGAAACATAAGACACACCACTATTATCAAAGCAACCATCTTTTTCATTGTATCTGCCAACCTTTCTTTTGATAATACTACGATGAGAAATCAAAAAAAGTCAGCGGTTTGTTTCAAAAATAAGCCTGTGAACGATTGACAAACTGTGTCTGTAATATACTTAGTTCTGGAGGAAAAAATGAACAGACTAAACAAAATACTTTCGATTTTTTTGGCAGGTATGATTCTTCTTGCATCAGTTGGCAGCAGAATCTCTGCAAATAACATTGCTCAAGCGAAAGAAAACATAGAATACGTAGAGATTGTGGATGATGGAATGGACGAAGCTTGTCTAGACATCATAAAGGTTTTTTGTGCTCACGATGATGAAAAACTCTATTTTAAAACCCTTGTTATTCACAATTTACTAAACCCAGAAGATTTCGGACTGATACACATTGTAATTGATTCGGATCTTGATGCAAAAACCGGGATAAAAAAAACTGCAGACAACTACGGTGGAGAAGATCATCTTATAAGTATTCTTACTTCCAAGGCAGAATCATTCGGAGAGCTGATTGAATTAAAAGAAGACGAAGAAGATGAAAAAATTGCAGATATTGAGCTTTTTTCTGATGGTGACATTCTAGAGCTTTCTGTGAAACTCGAAGACTTAAACAACCCTGAGGGAATAAGATTTTTTGTACACACAATGTGCCCCGAGGTTCCAGAAACCGAAGACAGAACAGAGTTTGGTCTTGTGTATTCATTGACGGGGGAAGAAATCCTTGAAAGATGCAATATCGCTCCACCTCACCTGGTGTCATACGACTTGGACAACATGGTAAAGCTTTCCTGGAAACCAATTGAAGAGAAGATACTGGGGATAAACGTTTATAGAACAGAAAATGATGAAGAATTTATAAAGATAAATCCTGAACCTTTGATTCCAACTGAAGTAGAATTCATTGACCCTGATGCGATGAATAATAATACCTACAAATATTATATAACAGTTATCTGCGAAAATGGTTCTGAAGGTGAAATTTCAAATATCGTTACCGGAAAACCAAAAGAAAAACTAGATAAGGCAATTATTCACTTTGACCCCAAGACCTTAGACTTTGGTTCAAGACTATACCCATTTGGTGAGACAAAAAAACTGAAGATAAAAAATGACGGAAACATCGTTTTTGAAGGATTGTTAAGTTGTGATGCTGATTGGATCGACTTGTCTGAAAATGATATCTCAATTGGAGTAGGTGGGTTGATCGAAATTGAGGTTAAAATTGCTGACAACCTAATTGCAGGAACCTATCAAACAAACGTTATGCTGACAGACATTGGTGGAATCTTTATCGGCAAAGTCCCAGTAAATGTTATTGTTCCTAAATCAAGCACCCAGACGAAATTCGTTAGAAGCCTTATCGCTACACCTGAAATCAATGGAATCTATCTCAAATGGAATCCCCCAACATATAACCATGAGAAACTGTTGAAATACGTTATCAGGAAAACTGAGCAATACGGTGGCAAAATTTACGATGATTTTGAATATATTGAGTTATCATCAACTGAAACAGACTTTAAAGATGAGGGTATTTTTTCTGAATCAGAATTCAGCTATTCAGTCGTTCCAATATACAAATCTGGAGAAGGTGTTCCTAGAAAAGTCAGTATAAATCCACTTCCATCACCGATCTGGATTTCCATGACAATTGGTTCAAAGTCAGCCACCGTAAACGGTGAATCAACGAGTCTGGATGTCGAACCGACTATAATATCCGGAAGAACTGTTGTGCCGTTTAGATTTTTAGGGGAGGCACTTAATGCTGATGTAAGCTATGAAGCCGAGACAAAAACAGCTATTTTTAAAAAAGGTAGGAAGACAATCAGAATACCAATAGGAAAAAGTACTGCGTCCATAGATGATAACGAAGTTGAAATCGAACCACCTGCAACAATAAAAGACGGAAGGACTCTTGTTCCTTTGAGATTTGTATCTGAAGCCTTCGATTCAGAAGTTAAATGGAACGGAGAAAAAAGAAGCATCGATATATTTTATCCCAATCTATATCGACCCGAAGGATGGATAGGAGAATAGGTAATCTGTTAACTTTTTACAAAAAAAGCATGGGAAGTTTTCTTTACTTGACAGATAACATACGATTAGATAACCTATCCCTTACGTGCCAAGATAGCTCAGTTGGTAGAGCAGTGGACTGAAAATCCTCGTGTCGGCGGTTCAAGTCCGTCTCTTGGCACCACTTTCCCACATATCTCAGTTTTCAGAGGAATTCAAACCACGCTCTTTTTCCAAGGTCGGATTATACAATATTCAAATAATCAAGGTAGTACTAGTCTAGAATTATCTGATCACCTGAGCCATGTAATATAACGCTTCGATTGATTGATCAGATAGTTTTGTGTCTTCAATAAAAGAGATTAATTTTTCTTTTGTAATCTCTTCAACCTCAGGAACTTCATCACTAATCTTTTTTGGTCTGCCTGGTCTTCTTTTGCTGGAAGGATAGTGAGTGTTGTCTCTTTTTGAAAATAGTTCAGAAAGTGGAATATCAAGGGATTCAGATAGTGCTTGAAGTGTCAAATCTTTTGGCCTAGCTTTATCTTTGATCACCTTCCAGATCGTAGGAGTTGCCATCTTACATTTCTGCGCAAGCTGAGCAAATGTGATCTTTTTGCTAAGTCTTTTGGAATTGAGAAATTCGCCTAAAGTTTCGCCCATTTTTACATCATCTCCTTTGCTAAATTTTAGTAATATTATATAAAAAAAGTCCAGAAACGCAACCCACCATCTGGTAACAATTTTTACAAATAAAAAACGCTAAAGATACCGAAAAAACCTACAGAAAAAATTTTCATTTAACCTATGGGAAATAATTGGTGGCGGGGGTGGGATTCGAACCCACGACGCCACGGGTATGAGCCGTGTGCTCTAACCACTGAGCTACCCCGCCATGAAAGAACTATGACTCTACATAAAAAAATAACGATGGTCAAGGGATATTATCTGAAAAGAGACAGGAACATATCCCACGCGGTAGCAATAGGACTTTTCTTCTTAAAATCTTTTGAAAGCTTCCTGTATTCGGGTTCGTGTATTTGGTATGTCCCTCTACCTTCAGTATTAACACACATATACAGAGTTTCCCCAGGATAAACCATTCTGAATCTTTCCCTCGCAATACTTGAAATCCCATGTCCCGAGTAAAACTCAGAGAGCTTTGATTTTTCATAACTCAAATCTTCTTGGAGTTTTGCGATCTGATTGTCAAGTTGTACCGATTCAAGTTTCAAATTGGCAAGCTGAAAATCGATCTTTGCAAATGGTCTAACTAAAAAATAAAAAATGACCATAAACAAAAGAAAGAGCAACACACGAGCGACTAATCGCTTTCTGTTTTTTCTTTTGCGTTTCTCCACGAAATTCAATGTAATAAATTATAAATGTTAATCAAGTCAGTTGACATACGTACTACATCACCTAATATAATCCGCAATGAATTTAGGAAAAGTTCAGGTTTACACAGGAAACGGCAAAGGTAAAACAACCGCTTCGTTGGGTCTGGCTTTAAGGGCAGCCGGGCATAACATGAAGGTCAAGATAATTCAGTTCATGAAAGGTTCTGTTTCCTACGGTGAACTCAAGTCTCTAAAAAAACTTGGCGTGCATGTCACCCAATATGGTAGACCCGACTTTGTTGATATAAAAAATCCACTCAGGATCGATATAGAAGAGGCAGAAAAAGCCCTAGAAGATGTTTCTAATTCAGCATCATCTGGAAAATGGGATATCATTATCGCCGATGAAATCAATGTTGCACTTGGTTTTGGTTTAATAGAATTAGAAAAAGTATTAAATATGATTCACTCGAAGCATCCAGAAACAGAGCTTGTGCTTACAGGAAGAATGGCTAAGGAAGACATCCTCGAATGTGCAGACCTTGTTACTGAGATGAGAGAAGTAAAACACTACTATAAAAGTGAAGGGCTGAATGCAAGAAAAGGCATTGAACACTGAAACAGTACAAAAAGCCTATAAGGGAAGTCAGCAGGCTCAAGCAAAAATTATCTCATATCTTGAAAAAGGTAACAATCCCAGTGTAATTTTCGGGGACAAATATCCAAAAATTGGCTCTTCGTGGAGAATAGGAATCACTGGTCCTCCTGGTGCAGGCAAAAGCACTCTAGTCTCAAAGCTCATTGGTAAAATAAGACAGGAGGGTCATCAGTGTGCTGTTGTGGCATGCGATCCAAGTTCCCCCTACACTCAAGGGGCATTGCTTGGCGACAGAACAAGAATGACTGATCATTTCACTGATCCAGGAGTATTCATCAGATCAATGGCATCAAGGGGACACCTTGGAGGACTCGCACCTACAACATCCATCGTTGCAGATTTCCTTGACCTTTGCTCATACCCATTCATATTGATCGAAACCGTTGGGGTTGGACAAACCGAGGTAGATGTGGCACTGAAAGCAGATACTGTTGTTGTTGTTTTAACTCCCGAATCAGGGGACTCAATTCAAATGATGAAGGCTGGGCTTCTTGAGGGAGCAAACATTTTCTGTGTGAACAAATATGATAGACCTGGTGGAGACAATCTAATCGCTGATCTTGAATTTGGGCTTTCACTTTCAGAGTTTGAATGGAAACCTCCGATACTTCCAACAACAGCAATTAGGAACAATGGAATCTCGGAATTGTTTGATGAAGTATTAAGACACAGAGAGTATGTCAGATCAAACGGTTACGGCGACAAGAAAAAGTTTGAGAGATTTGATTCTGAGGTCAGCTACTGGCTTCAGACAAAACTGTTTAACGGTGATTATAAGACACTTAAAGAAAGCAGAATTAATAGAGCCATTATTGAGGGGATCGCCCCATGGCAACTTGCCGAGGAAATATGGCAAACCAAATTGGAGGAAAAATGATTAAAGTTCTCATGGCAAAACCAGGACTTGACGGACATGATAGAGGCGCAAAGGTGGTTTCACAGGCGCTGCGCGATGCAGGAATGGAAGTTATATACACAGGATTACATCAAACAGCAGACATGATTGTAAACGCAGCACTACAAGAAGATGTCGACGTAATAGGTCTTTCAATTCTCAGTGGAGCCCACCTGACACTCGTTCCAAAGATTATCAGCAAGCTGAAGGAAGCTGGACTTTCAGAAAGAGCGGTTTTCGTTGGTGGAATCATACCACCTGCTGATGCAGAAAAACTGAAACAAATCGGCGCAAAAGCTGTTTTTGGACCAGGGACACCAACCAAAGAAATAATTGAATTCATCAAAGATAACGTAAAAGTTGATATCAATTCATAGGAGAGTGCAAAATGGACATTTTCACCAAACCACTTGAAGTTGGAAAACTTATCGAGTGTTCGTCACCCGATGAACTTCGAAAGATGGCTGAGAACGATGAAATTACCAGCGAATTCAACTCACCGTCATATGTTTCAAGGATCAGAAACAGATCAGCTGCTTTCACGGAGGTTGTGGGTATAGAACCAACCAAAGAACAGACAGAACTTCTTTTAAAAGTCAGAGAATATCTCAAAGACAAAGAAGTCATCAAAACTGAAATGTCCGTCATGGAAAATCCAGAGTTCCAGATTCCATGTGAATTTTACACAACCAAACCATTTGCAAGACTCGCATTCATGTGGTCAAACCTTTTCTTCCCAAAAAATCCGGAGAATAAAAAAACGCCGATCAAAACGATAGCAATCCCTGAATGGCCAGAAAGAAAAGTTCTGGTTGATGCAGTTGATGGTGTAACGGTTACGCTTGGAACAGATTACTTTGGTGAAGTCAAAAAATCCTTCCTCAGGATGGCAATCTACAGAGCAAAAACTGAGGGTAACCTTGGTCTCCATGCAGGTTCAAAACTCATCAGAGTCAAGAATAAAGATGGCAAACTCGTTGAAAAAGGAATCATTCTTTTTGGTCTTTCTGGAACTGGCAAAACAACTCTCACATGTCATCATCACTTCCTCGAGGGTGAAGAGGGAGTCGCAATTAGACAGGATGATATGTTGGTCATCACACCTGACACAAGGTGTATTGGAACCGAACATGGATATTTCATCAAAACCGAGGGGCTAGAAGGGGTTCATCAGCCAGTTCTTTACAAAGCAGCAACAAGCGAATCAGCGATTTTTGAAAATGTTTACGTAACTGGTTCTGGAAAAGTTGATTTCCTCAATTACCGATATACAACCAACGGAAGATGTATCGTGCAGAGAAAAGATGTCAAATACACCGATAACACAGTTGATCTTCCACACACTGATATAATGGTTCTCATCACAAGACGTGATGACATTATCCCACCAGTTGCCAAGCTTTCTCCAGCACAGGCAGCAGCATTTTTCATGCTTGGTGAATCGATTGAGACATCAGCTGGAGACCCAACAAAAGCTGGTCAGGCAAAACGATGCGTTGGAACGAACCCATTTATTGTTGGCCCAAAAGATGATGAAGGAAACTACATCATGGATCTTCTTAAGAAGAATCCACACATGGAATGTATCCTTTTAAATACGGGAAAAATTGGAAACTCTGAAAAAATCTCCATCAGACATTCAGTAGGCATATTAAAAGCAATTGCTGCTGGAAAAATCAGTTGGAAAAAGGATGATTTCTGGGGTTACGACATAATTGACAAATGTGATGAAATTGATGCAGAAAAACTCGACCCAAGAAAATACTTCACAGAGCAAGAATGGCTCGAGAAAAACGAAAAACTCAGAGAAGAACGAAAAGCCTGGATTGCACAGTTCCCAATGCTCGACAAAGAAATCCGGGACGCAATCTAAATTCACATCGAACCGAAACGTTAAAAAGGCAGGAAAAACTCCTGCCTTTTTTCTATATACATTTGATTAACAAAACAGTTTAAATGGATAACATGAATTCAAAATGAACTACTGTGAAGCACTCGACTACCTCGGAAGCATCCGCTACTTAGGCTCAAAACTAGGTCTTGATAGACTCTACCCAATCCTTAAAGATTTGGGTTCACCTCATACTGCCTACCCAATTGTCCACATCGCCGGCACCAAGGGTAAAGGTTCAACATCTCGAATGACAGCTGAGATTCTTCAGGCAAGTGGCTACAAAGTTGGTTTATTTACAAGCCCACATCTGCAGGGAATCCGTGAACGGATTCAGGTTAATGGACAAATCGTATCAACCGGTGAATTCGCTGACCTCATCAAAAGAGTTTCAGAAGTTAACAAAAAACACGAACATGAATTTGGCAAGGCAACCTTTTTTGAAGTTATTGCTATCATTTCATTCCTCCATTTCATGGAACAAAATGTTGATGTTGCAGTTTTTGAGGTTGGACTTGGTGGAAGACTCGATGCAACTAATGTCATTGAAAAACCTGCTTGCACAGTTATCACTTCAATTTCGCATGACCACATAAAAATTCTTGGAAATACTCTCGGAAAAATTGCCAGGGAAAAAGCCGGGATTTTAAAGCATGGAGTACCCCTTGTTACATCAAAACAGAGACACAATGCATTTGTCTCAATCGAAGAAGTTGCAAATAAGCTCGATGTAAAAATCCACCGACAATCATTCGATTTTGATTACCAAGATAAAGGTATCGTTGATGGGGGACAGGTCATGGATTTTTTTGATAAAGACCATAAAATAGAGGATATTTTTACTCCTCTACTCGGACTCCATCAATTCCAGAACGCCTCTCTTGCAATAAAAGCATCATTAATTCTAAATGATTCTGGGTTCAAAAAAATCACACCAGACACAATAAAAAATGGACTCTCGAAGGTTTGCTGGCCAGGAAGAGCAGAAAAGATAAAAGATGGAAGACTCATCATTCTCGATGGCGCTCATAACGGAAGATCAGCTGACGCACTTTCAAGAACAATCAAACGGCATTTTAACGGCAAGAAAGTAACTCTTGTTGTTGGAATGATGAAAGACAAAGACACCAGAAGATTCATCAGGGCATTATCAACAATCAGCAGCTCTGTTGTAACAACAAAAGTCGATAACCAGAGAGCATTTGACCCGTCAAAACTCGCAAAGAAATTTGAGAGAAGATTTTTCGAAACAGAGGTGCAACCTGACCCAGCACTTGCACTCGTAAGAGCAATCGAAAAAACACCAGAAGATGGTTGTGTTCTTGTTTGTGGTTCGCTTTATCTTGTTGCAGAGCTTCGAACAGCCCTTGGAAGATTCAACTGGAACAACTGTAATAAATAATCGTAATTTCCATTTAAAGCTTTTTTGTTATAATCTATGTCATGCGAAAAAACACGGTTCTTGTTACAGTTAGTGCAATTTGTGTGATACTGATTATTGGGGTGATCTGGTATATATCATCTGACAAAATGCCTTCAATCCCAAATCTTAATATCCCTGGTAAACAATCAGTCGAGGTAATCTCTACCGACAACCGAGGGGCTGATTTACTTGTCAAAATCAAACACCTTGGAATGGATTATGATTGCAATCTCCATCTTGCACTTTCCAAGGATAGAAAATGGATTCTGCCTTTAAGTGATGAATTGTTTACAGTGGTGGTTGCAGATGAGTCAGGGCTTGAGCTTTCATCAAACAATTCTGTTATCGGTAGGGTTCCGGTTGTTTTCATCGCCCCAGTAAACAGCAGCAGAACGTACAGGGTTGGTGGAGTTGGGCAAAGCAAAAAACCAATATACGTAAAAGCAGGATCTGTAAATCTCGTCAGCTTTGATTCAAACACCCTCATCAGAGGAACCGATGGTATAAGGGTCAGGGTTTTTGACGGCGAAAAGGAACTTTCTGAGGGAAGAATCCCACTTGCAATCAATCTTGAAGAGCAAGCAACACTTGTCATTGAAGACATCCAGACAAGGGTTTTAAGCGGGAAGGGTTTGATTCAAGGATACTGGGGAGCTCAAGATGTCAGACCAGGAACAAACTCAATCGCTCCAAGTGGCAGATTCACGGGCATTGACATCCAAAAATTTGAAGGAATGTTTTTCGGAAAAACCAATAATTCGTTGGTGACATACAATGAAAAAACCAAGCAATTCACAACATTCAACGGAGTAAATTCTCATGTCATAGCTCTTGATGAAAACCTGACACCGGACAGACTCGGGTTCAACCACGTGACAGAGCTTGGAGAAATCATATACAAAACCGAGAGTGGAAAATATGTCTTCATCACAGCCGAAGGTAAGGTTGAAGTTTTGAACACAACAGAGGGAATAGATTTCACAATAATCACTGGAGATTTACTGATCTCTGATAGCGGTAATATTTTCAATTTCAGAACCCAGGACTCAGGGATTATTAGAAACAAATACGATTTCTTTCATGACGGAATCGGTCTGATGTATGATGGTGAGTTCCTCACCGGATATGAATTATCAGTAAACAGTGAGGATTTCATGTGGGCGCTGCAGGTCGACAGACCAGCAACCGAGATGATTCATGTCAAAGATGACATAGTTTTCTTCACAGACGGCAAGGCTTGCACAATGTATGTTGATATAAGGCAGGGATTATCATCCATGGTTCTTGATGAGTTTGTGCTTGATAACCCACTTGAGATGATTGATAACCACGACCTAAACTTCCCAGGTAGAGAGGGTATCAACGAAGGAGTTTTGGCTTTTGGGGCAGATGGCGAGATGGCATGGTCAAGACCTGGCGGAATGTACATGGAGCGAGTGGGTGTAAACGCCGTCATGGTCGCAGGTGGTGAAGAGATTCATGTTTATGACATCAAAACTGGAATTGAGACATGCTCCTGGAAATATAACCCCGCAAGTTCAGTTCACCCAACTGGAAGCGTTGAGGTCAAGTTTGCTGATGAATACAAAACAATCATCCAGATTGGCGCAAGAGACCAGATGGGTAAGGCAACATATTGGGTGGTTGAGGTGATGAGAAAAGAAGTTTCAGATACTCAAAATGAATAATTTGACATTACATATATTGAAAATACCATTTGTAATATGGGAAACAAAAAAAGAACATACTGGTTAGACCTTTTCTCGATCAAAAGTTGGACTGAGTTTAAAGAAGCTGGGGGAGAAGTATCCGGATTCAGAAAATCTAGGTGGAATATTGTTCAAAAAATCAAACCAGGAGATTATTTGCTCTGTTATATAATCGGGATATCTAGATTTGTTGGAGTTCTGGAGGTTGTCTCAGAACCATTCGAAGATGACAAGCAAAAGATTTTTTCTGCAGATCCTTTCCCATCAAGAATGAAGGTAAAGATAATCGACGAAATTGATTTTGAATATGGAGTCCCTATCAAAGAAATTAAGGAGCTATCATTTTTCAACAAAGAAGATAAACCAAAACATTACTGGACATCTTTTGTTAGATCATCTCCAATGAAGTGGAAAACAGCAGATGGGGAATTAGTGCTATCAGCTATTAAAAATGCCAAGGAAAATCCAATAAAAAAGGAAATCGATAAAAAGTGGCTCACGAATAAGAATACACCAAAACTTGATGAGACTGCAAGTGGTAAGATAATTTCAATTCCAGTTGATGAAGACATCAATGACATTAAACTCACTAACGACTTGTTATCACATACTGATATTCAATTTGCTTTATCTAAATTAGGATATGATCTGGGATTAAAAACTTGGGTACCCAAAAACGATAGAAATAGGGAAAGTAAAAATGGTATTATTTCAAATCTTCCAGGACTTCTTGACGAATTACCGATAAACTTTCACGAAAGTACGAAAAAAACTATTGAGCTAATAGATGTATTGTGGCTAAAGGGAAAATCGATTATTTCTGCATTTGAAATCGAACACACAACATCTATATATTCTGGCTTACTAAGAATGTCTGACCTAATAAGTCTTCAACCAAATATCAACATAAATCTTTACATTGTTGCCCCAATTGAAAAAAGAGAAAAGGTTTTTAATCAGATTATTAGACCTACCTTTTCCCATCTTGATCCACCACTACCAGATATATGCAGTTATATATCATATGAATCATTACTCAATGGTATCGAGAAAATCAAAGACATAATGAAATATATAAAACCTGAGTTCATTGATGAAATAGCGGAAACTATTGAATATGAGTAATCTGACTAACTAAACCTCTCATCCGCTTTCTTACTCTCTGACTTTTTCTCCAACCTCTCAAGCCAACCATATCGAAACTCCACCTTTTCCTCGCCTTGTTCAAATGAGGCAAAGTAGGGTTTGATGTCCAGAATAGGGGTTCCATCTAGCAGGTCGACATCCTCAACTGTGAGATTGCAACCCTCGACAGATACCACCTTCAAAACAGATGCACCAATCTGATTTGGACGTCTTGGTGCGTGGGTTGCAAAAACACCACGTTCAACTGTGTCCATGAAAGGCACAACCTTGCATTTGTAGCTATCTGAAAGATGAAAGTTGAAAATCACACGCACGTGTGAGAATCCATCAACATCATGAAGGCACTCTTCAAATTCAGGTTTTAGCTTGATGATTCCGCGAGTTCCCTTTGCTGCACGTGGACTGATTGGAGTTCCTTCACGAGTCTTCCAAGGGGTTTCTGCATATCCAACAGGTTTGAAAATTATCTCTTCCATTTGTTAAGATGATATATTGTGTCAACAGCAATTGCAACGCTAGTACTCTGGATTACAAACAATAACAACCAGTTTAATAAATATTGCTAAATTGTGTACGAACTACAGCAAAAAAACGACTTTTTTCTGCTACAATTGGAGTCAAAGATTCTATAAGGAGGTCTAGAAAATGAAGGCTAGACTTATAACGTTTGCTATTGCTGTGCTCATGATTTTGAGCATTATTCCACCCAACACACCAGCTGTTGCTCAGGATGGATTTAATCTGACAGTCACACCTGGTTGTGGTTATAACGACTTGGTTTGGGATGCTGTCCCAAATGCTGCCCACTACTGGATTTACAGGGGACCAGGAGTTGGCATGGAGTATGCAACTCCTCTTACTGATTTCCCAATTGAGGAAACATATTTCAGAGACACAATCAACATCCAGAACGATCAGCTCTATTGCTACTATGTTCGCGCTGTTGATAGTGGTGCAAATGAGTTTGCTCAGTCGATTGAGGACTGTGCGACCCCAACCTGCCCACCAGACGAGGAAGAAGATGATTGTGTAAGAATCCTCAAGTATCAGGTTGGAAACACCATGTATTGGGTTGACGATGGCGAAAAGGGGCCAATGGAGGCAGCACCAGTAATCAATCAGTCAAGAATGTTCCTTCTCATCAGATATGTTGCTGAGGAAATGGGTGCAACTGTTGATTATGTCGCAGCCGAGAAAAAAATCATCATCACAACAACCGACCACAATGTCATTGAAATCTGGATTGGAAAACCAACTGCTGCTGTAAACGGTCAGCCTGTTCAGATTGACCCCAATAACCCATCTGTTGTTGGGTATGTTGTAAACGGAAGAACGCTTCTTCCAATGAGATTTGTTGCAGAAAATCTTGGTGCTACTGGTCCAAACGACATCAAGTGGTTTTCAGACACAAGCACCGTTGTTCTTTATTTTGATGACCCAGAATGCCGCGAATGCACATGCATGACAATTGCATCTCTGAACACAACTTCTGAAATCCCAACAGCAACAGCTGTTGATGGAAATGGAAAAACTTGGAATCTGATGTTTGAGGGGAATTCGACATCACTTGCTTACAAACTTGAAGTGAACAAATGTTATGAAATCTGCGGATATCCACAAAGCTCAGAAACAGAAGACCCAATCACAACCCCACTCCCAGGCACAAATGTACAAACTGTAAGTGTTTTCAGGGTTACAAGCATTCGAGGCGTAGAATGCCCATGTGAACCAGACGACAATAATGATGGTGGTGGTTCGTGCGGACTTTGTGTTCATGTTGAAGAGGTTGGAAGAGGTGAAGCATACGTAACTGATGAATGGGGAGTCAAATGGGTTCTATTCAAAGCACCAACACTTCAAGCTGAGTTTATGGAAGGAAGTTGCATCAATGTTGAGGGAAACCTCGTTGAAGGAAAACACGGATTCCCAGGATTTGAAGTCACACAGATTAGCGAAGGAACCTGCTGCGATAATAACCCACCTGTGGTTGAGTGTGTTTGTGTAATCATCGATGGAAAAACCAGAATTAATGACGACTTCTTTGTCGCAACCGGAACAAAGGAAGATGGCACAGTTTTGGGTCTGCTTATCCCAAGAGACATTGCATACTCAATGAATGATGGAGAGTGTTGGAAAGTCTGCGGTGAAATCGTTGAGCAGGAAGACACTGGAGAAATCGGAACACCAACCCCTGGTATAAATTTTGGCATGAAGGTCGAAGAGGCTACAAAAGAAGACTGCTGCGGAGAACCAGAAGCAGAATGTGTTTGTGTGACCATAAAAACAAAAGTTACACTCAATGATAACCTATTCATAATGACCGGTGATACAGCTGATACAACTTGGGGTCTTGTAGTTGACAGAAATCTAGCATCTGACATGCAGATTGGCGAATGCTGGAAGGTTTGTGGGATTGTTGTTGTTCAAGACGAAACAACTGGAACACCTGTTGGAAAATCAATGAGAGTGACAGAGGCATTTTTGGAAGACTGCTGTGGTAATGATTCGAATTGTTTCTGCGTTTCAGTTGAAGTCGTAAATTGTGACGATGATGAACCTAATTTTGACGGGTACGACAAGAATAATACTGCATGGAGGGTTTACCTTTCAGCTGATCAGTGTGCTGAGATAAGAGAGGGGCAATGCTGGATCGTCTGCGGTGAAGCGAAAGAAAACCCCATCTATGAAGATGCACTTCCCTACAAGGAAATCTATCCAACCATGATCAGAAATGGCGGAAATTGTTGCAAAGGCGACCAGCCACCACCAGAAGATTGCACTTGGTATCCAGTTGAAATATTCTCTGCAGAACGTACAGGAACAAGCGACCTTCCTTGGAAGGTTTCAATCAAGATTTGTGGTGGAGAGTTTTCAGTTTTTGATGAGTATACGGGATCAGATGATATCAGAATTGATAAATCTGGAAATTACAAAATCTTTGACTATAAAGGGTGTGCGAAGATTTGTGTTGTAAACAAAAGGATTGTTTCATGGATTGCACTTCCTCTTGTAAAAGATTGCTGCGGTAACCAAGAGCAGCCTGACCCAACACCAGAAAGCAAGGTCTGTGAAGGCAAAAAGATTTTTGGGACAGTAACAAACAGAAATCCTGGTGGCGAAGGTTACTCAGATATGATTTTTATAAAAGAATGTTTGAATCCAGCATCTGGGATGGGTGTAATGTTGGCCGCTGATCCAGACTTAATGGATACAACTGGAAAGATGCACATCAAGGATATAAAAAAAGGTGTATGCGGAACCTTCTGTGTTAGTATTAGCGGTGGAAGCAATGTATTGAGTGTTGACTCATGGACACTTGTTTCTACAGATGGTGATTGTTGCACAAAAATCACTCCACCTAAAATCGTTGTTGGAAAAATTGGAGGAATTGATGATGATGGAGATAGTCTAACAGTTTGGGTTAGTGAGTGCCCGGACCTTAACGAAAATGTAAGACTTGGTTACAATGCAAAAAAAACACTTATGGACACAACAAGAAAATACACCTTCCAAAAGTATGGGGAAGGAAAATGTGTCATTCTGAAAGTTAAAGGAACAGAAATTATCTCATGGACAGCACTTGACCAGGACAAAGACTGTTGCTCAGTAATATATGACGGACTGATAGAAAATGTTAGCGAAAAAGACAAAAACGGAGATGTTTTTGTAACAATCAAGCTATGCGATGATTATAATACTCAATTCTTTATTGACCCCAAAATGAAAGATATTCATGGGCAGTTCACATTTGAAGAATACACTGCAAAATACAAGCATTGCGTAAGATTCTTCACAAACAGAAATCGAGTTGTTGCGTGGCAATCAATGAAATATACCGAGTGTTGTGTTGATAATTATGACTGGGCAAATATTGAATTTAATGGGTTTACAAATGATGCAAATATTGACGGTGAAGGCGCAATTCTGACACTTGATTACAGAGCATGTGATGAATATGAGATGAAGGGTATGAGCCTTATGGTACAACCAGGACTTCGCGATGAATCTGGATTGTACTCATTCAAAACACTTCCTCCTGGAAGCTGTATCCAGGTGACATACACAAAAGAATCATCAGGGATATACATCATCAGCTGGGTTTATAAGGGTTGGGGAGACTGTTGCCCATAACAACCAGTTACAAATAAAAAAGGCAGGCTTTCAAGCCTGCCTTTTTTCCGTGGGTACTAAATAAGATTTCTACTTCTCGCCAATCAGAAGGAGTTTTGGTGATGGTCCCTGCTGACAGACAGCAATTAAATTATCAGTTGCTGTCATCGCATAATCCGCAACTCCTGTGCTATTAACAAAAATTTCTGAAAGAATCTCTCCGTTTATTTTTTTTCTAATTGTTACATACACCTCAGGTGGAGGTTTTATAGATTCATCAGTATTTGCCTTTAGCTCCTCTTTTGCAGTAAGTGATACCAATCTATCAAACGTCAAAAAATCGTTGCCTGTAAAAAAGTTGTAGAAGACTGAATCTTCATCTTTAATCCCTCTAATATCAAAGTAATTTATCTCCGCAAAATCTCTTACAGAATCAATCTTTTTTATCAATCCGATTCCCTCTTGCATTGAGCCAATAACACCATCAATAACAAATGGGTTCAAAGCCCTATTTGTACCATTTACCGCTCCAAAAACCATATATGGTTCTCTACCCATAAGCCACATCCCTGCTATTGTTCCTGTTGCGGCCATCTTGCTTGAGAGAACTAATTTTGTCCCATATTGTAATATCGAATCGGTTTCTTCAAAAAGGGTATTTCCACTCAACTTTTCAAAAACGTATATTTTTGAATCATCACCGTTCCTATCAAAAACATATATCTCGTCGTCATCAATACACAGTTGACCAGATGTGACTCCAATTAAACTCTTTGTCCATAAATGATTCATATTCCTGTCAAGGCACACAACACCAGCTTCAGATGTCAAAACAATCACCTGCTCATCAATCTGAGGGATACCGATGTAGTTAGTTTTTTGTATTATTTCTCCAGTATTCTCATCTACAAGCCAAAGACCTGATTCGGTTGCAATAAATAATCCATCTTGCGTAATAAACATCGGAGATTCGTGAGGACCAGCATTTAGTCCCGCACCAGTGAACAACCCGTGTGCTGCTTTTTCAGGGATATACCAAACTATTCCACCATCTTCTTGTGACCTCAAACTGAACTCTTCACGATCCATATCATACAAAAAAATGTATTTATTAGAAATAATCGGTGGAGCAAAATTACCCGGAATTTCAAGAATGACAGAAGGATTCTCTGGAACAGAAAAATCAAAAGACCCCGAATGCCTGAGGTCTCCTCTTCCACCAAAATACTTCACACTTGAAATATCAACGGCTCCGCTCAATTCAACCCTTTCTCTTTCTCCCCATGTTGAAATGTAACCATCTTCATTCATTAAAACGAGTTTTTCGTCGATTATTATTGGCCATCCTAAAGGTTTTCCTGAGAAATTGTGTCTACAGTGTTCAGTGCCATCCATGAAATCCATCACTCTAAAAGTACCATCTTCTAAAAACAAGAGAACTTTATCATCCAAAATAATTGGATCGTAAACCACCTCTGCATCAAGTTGCATCTCCAACTGTAAGTAACCATCATCGATACCATGAACATTCAAGTTATTTCTACTGACAGTCACTACATAATCACCATTAAAAGCTGCCCCACTATCTATGTTTTTTTCAGTAAACATGTCGTAGATTAATAGGTCACTGAGATTTCTCAAAAAGATTTTATTGG
Source organism: Caldisericia bacterium (assembly GCA_963674785.1). GTDB lineage: Bacteria > Caldisericota > Caldisericia > JAAYUI01 > JAAYUI01 > JAXGMQ01. Next base: position 1,235,028 of record OY771555.1, on the reverse strand, counting down.
TCTCGGAAATTAAAACGACCTTTCCGTCTTTTATTGAAACATGTTTCACAAAATCATTTACATTTGACTCCATAGTTACAAGTTTTCCATCAAGACCAACAAAATATACATTCCTATCATCACATGCAGCAACAATTGTCCCTTTTCGGTCACCTTTTTTTGAAACTCCTGATGATGCCGCAAGCGAAATCACTTCTCCACCAGTCTTATAGTCCCAATTCTTTTTAAGCTTTGGATATGCCAATGAAATTATTGCTCCGCCCTTTGTCCCAACAATAAGATTTTTTTCAGAAACGACAGAAGGAGTGACAGATAGTCTACTTCCCAGATCAAGCTTTGAGATAGGTTTCATTGATGAATTATCGGTATCAGATTTCTCAAAAATATAAGCAACACCATTAACATCAGCAATAAAAATATAATCACCACAGATTTGAATTTTATCGATTGAAGCATCGATTATATTTATATTAGAAAACTCATTTAAATCAGAGTCAAGTTTTATCAAATCTCCATCTTTTGTTCCTATAAAAATACTATTTCCATCTGATACTGGTCCGGTTATAAGATCATCAGTAATTGAGTGGTTTTTCACAACATCCTTGCCGTCAAAATCAAACCCAGTTAGCACGTTTGACCTGTTTGCCCCACCAAATAGATTATCTAACTTCTCGGTTTGGGCAAGAATCTCGATCTCTCCTTTTATCACATGAGTATTATTATCGGACGAAAGAGTAATTTCAAATGGATAGATACCCACCTGATCCTCTTTTGCTTTAACATAGAAATCGTAGTAGTGTTTGTTAAAAGTGATGTTTTCCTTTTTGGCAACTTCTATTCCATCAGGCTTTTTTGTGATTTCAGCTTTAAAAACTTCCTCAGTCTTCTGTGACAAAATGGATAGTTTTGTAAAAAGCTGGTAATCGTCCGTTGGGATTACTATCCCTCCCACCTGCCATTGCTCAAGATATTCGACCATTTCTTCAGGAGTTTTCTCCTCCCCGCACGAAACAACCATCGAAACAACAAGCAACAGTGAAACAAAAGCAATTACAAATTTCTTCATATCTCGCATTTTATAAGAGTTTTCAATCCCTTCAAGAATTTTGGGTCAACAGCTTTCATACAACCTCTTCATGCAATTGTTCTGTTATCGATTGAACAAATTGAGAATTTATTGTATATTGAGTGCATGAAAGCTAGGAATTATTTTGTTTTTCTTTTGGTTTTTGCACTTGTTTTTGGGATTCTCCCAGATATTGCCACATTTGGGGCAATTAGTAAAACTGTACATGGATTTCCGCGAACATGCATTGTAGAACTCGAGACAGCATCGTGGTGCGGTTACTGCCCAATTGCCGAAAAGGCACTTTCAAACCTTTCTTATGAGTATCCAGAAGACAGGTTGGGGATAATCTCTCATCATTACAACGATTCATTGTCACAAGTAAATAGCACGGCAAGAATCAAAGCTTACGGAGTTGTCGCAACACCAACATCAATTTTTAACGGGAACACATTCGTACAAGGTGGAGATACACAAACTCAGGAAAAATACGACCAGATGATTGATTACCACATCAACAAAAAAAGTCCATTCCTGGTACATTTGACAGGAGATATTCAAGAAGACCATTTAAAACTTACTTCGTATGTTTTGGGTTGGAATGCAATTCCTGCTGAAACAAATTTCACATTCATAATCTGCGAGGATGACGCTAAAGCCTCAGGCAGAAGATACAGTTGGGTTTGCAGAGATGTAAAACCAGAACCAACGGGACAATCATTTCAAATTGATGAGCACTCTGCGATGAAGTTTGAATTGAACTGGAATATCCCATCAAATGTTGACTACAAAAAAGTTTACGGGATATTCCTAATTGAATCCTTTGACAACTATGAGATATACCAGGCTGGTATTTGGCGAAGAAACCAGTTCCAGGTTGAAAATTTTGATACCCCACTTGGCAGTTTTTTTGAAGAATCCCCAGAAGAACTTAAAATCACGTTTTCTGATTACAAATACACAAACATTCCAAAATGGGATTTGATTGATCAAAATGGACTTGTTTATCCAACAACCGGGAAAATGGTTGACCAGACTCTTACCATTAAACCAGCATCCCCTCTTCCTTATGGAAGTAAATACTGCGTTTATATTCATTCTGGCACCGAAAGCCTTGGCACATCCTCTACATTCCTCCAATCACCTGCATTCATGTATTTTCAAATCGGAAAAGACCCTACACCTGAACCTCCACCAACGACTCCAGCCGAACTCTCTGTTTCAACTCTCGGAATTGACCTTGGAGAGGTTAGCAAAAACTCATATCCAGAGTTTGAGTTCATAATAACAAATAAAGGAGGTGAACCTCTTTCAGGTAACATCAACACCGATTGCGACTGGATCAGCTTTGATGCGTCAACATTTTCAGAAGTTACAGATAATGAATTTGTTGCTCATGGATTTGTTGATCTTTCGAGACTTGATGCCGGGACAGAACATACTTGCACAATAATCATCAATAGCGACGGTGGTGATGCAAAAATCGGACTCAAACTGTCTATTCCGATGATTGCAGCGGTTTTAAAAGTTACACCAGAAGCTCTTGTTTTTTCAGAAGAAAACCTGGATGAAAAACAGACTATAATACTTGAAAACGATGGACAAGCCGAGCTTTTTGGCACAATCAAGACAACAAAGGATTGGATTAAGATTGATAAAGATGAGTTTGATGGAAACTCTGAAATCTCTGTGGGTATTCAAGCAGATGATCTTGATGTCGGCGAAAACGTTGGGCAAATAATCTTTGAATCCAATGGTGGAGAAAAAACTGTTGAAGTGACAGTAACTATCCCAAAAAAAACAATCAACGTTGAATTGATGTATGGTTCAAAACTTGCGGTTGTAGGCGGAGAGATTGTTGAGATGAATGAGATTCCGTGGACAACCAATTTGGGAACCTTAATGATTGAAATAAATTCAATTCCTAAGATTCTTGGTCTTGTAGTTGAGATCAAAATAGAAGATAAAGAAATTACACTCTACAACAAAAATTTGGAAATGGAATCGGTTTTTAGGATAGGAAATCAGGTTGCACTTATCAAGTATAAAACTGGACTAGAAAGCCCTCAGATAATGCCTCACCCGGTAGAGATCATACGTGGAGATATCTACCTACCTTTTGAATTCGTATATCGAATGTATAATATGAATATTGACATTAAAATCTCTGGTGATTCAAGCATCAAACCAAAACCCGGAGAATATACGATTGAGTTTAGATCTGATTCGAAGGAAACCAAAATAAATGGGGGGACACTATTTATCGATGAAAGTATCAAGCTCTTTGTTGTAGGAACTCCATTTATTGAAGTACCTACTGCGTGTAAACTATTTTACGATGATGTAGAACTCGAACAAACAGGTAGTGTTTATTCGATTCAATCAACTCAATTTAGCTATACAATGACGGTTGGCTCAAGAATAATAAATTGCGATGGACACCCAAAAGCTTTATCAAACTCTATTACTAGAGGAATTGATGATAAAATATATGCGCCCCTGGATTTCCTTCATATACTTGCAGATGCACGTGTAATTGTCAAAATTGATGGAGCAACAGTTTATGATTCAAATCAGATGAGAATCGAACTTGTAATCGATTCTGATGCTGCACTTGTTGACGAAAACCATGTAGAATTAGAAAAAGCTCCCACAATCATAAATGGAAGAACTGTGGTCCCGCTAAGGTTTATCACTGAAACATTTGGTTTTGAAGTGATCTGGAATGGTGACACAAAAGAAATCACTCTCAAAAAAGATACTCTCGAGATAACTCTTAAAACTGGAGAAAAATCCGTCAAAGTAAAAGATGGTGGTGAGGTTAAAACTTATACAACTGACCCTCCACCGACAATAATTGATGGAAGGACAATGGTTCCAATAAGGTTTTTTTCTGAGGTGGTTTCGGCTGAAATCGAATGGATTGGTGAAGAGAGAAAGATCATTCTAAAATATAGCCCTTAGGCAGGGATATTTTTTTATCCATATGTACCTTCTAATTCTACTTGCTATGGATTCGGAAATTATTAGAATCAGGTTGACTACGTTATCGGAGATAAACATCTATGGATTATTTGTTTGATATTGTAAAAGCTCTCGCAGGTCTTGCTCTGTTCGTCCTTGGAATGCAGATAATGGGTGACGGTCTTCAAAAGGTCGCTGGTGAAAAACTCAGAGACATTCTCAGAAGACTGACTAGTAAACCGATATACGGAGTTGGTGTCGGAGCATTCATTACGGCAATAATCCAATCCTCATCCGCCACCACTGTTATGGTCGTTGGTTTTGTGAATGCTGGAATAATGACTTTCTCACATGCAGTAGGAGTCATTTTTGGTGCAAATATTGGTACAACAATAACAGCTCAACTTGTCACACTTGATTTCATGGATTGGGCTATTTGGTTATCAATCGCCATCGGTGTCGCACTCAGGATGTTTGGCTCCAGGAAGCAGATTCGTTTTATCGGAGAGGTTCTTCTAGGTTTTGGTATCCTTTTCCTCGGAATGGACATCATGAAAGACGCATTTATTTTTATAAAAAAAGATGTAGGAATTCAGATGTTCCTTGCAGACCTTTCAGCGGTTCCAATTCTTGGTGTGCTTGCTGGTGCCGTATTTACCGCCATCATACAATCATCTTCTGCAACAACAGGTGTCGTAATAGCACTTTCAGCAATGGGTGTACCAGGATTCAACTTCACCGGTGCAATCGCATTGATTATTGGTGCAAATATTGGTACCTGCGTTACGGCCTACATCGCATCCCTAAACACATCTAATCGAGGAGCTAAAAAAGTTGCACTAGCTCATGTACTGTTCAATGTTTTGGGAGCAGTTATCTTCCTTCTGCTACTTACCCCAACATCAAACCTTATCGCAATGACATCCACCGAACTCAAGCGACAGGTAGCAAACTACCACACATTCTTTAACATCTCGATGACGGTATTGATTCTTCCGTTCACCGGTCTTTTCATTAAATTGATAAACAAGATAATGCCGGAAAGCGAAAAAGATCATGAGGACGGAATCAGGTTTATTACCGATAACCTTCTTGCAACACCATCATTTGCACTTGCCCAAGTTACCCAAGAATTAACAAGGATGCTTGACATAGCAAGAAATATGGTTGATACAACCAGGATGATGATCTCATCAAAAAAAGCCAAAATTATGCATGATGTCATGCAATCCGAAAGAACAGTTAATACGTTGCAAAACAAAATCACTGTTTTCCTCGCAAAACTAACTCAAAAATCACTCTCGTTAGATCAGGCAGAAAGGTCGATTTCACTCCTGCATGTCGTTCACGACATCGAAAGAATTGGAGACCACGCAACAAATATTGCTGAACTTGCTGAAGGATACATAGACCACAGAGTAGAGTTTACAAAAGATGGCGAGGCTGAACTCATGGAGCTTTTCGCTCTTACTGATAAAGCCTGCAAAATTGCAAATGATGCTCTTGAAAACTATGATACCAGCTTGATATCGGGCATGAATAAACTTGAACAAGAAATTGACGACAGAACAGAAGAGATACGAGAAAAACATTTTGAGCGAATAAAACTTGAACAATGCAAACCCGAATCCGGAGTTTATTATCTTGATATTGCTTCTAATCTTGAGCGAGTTGGTGACCACTGTACAAATATCACTTATTCATTATTGGGAATAAAAAAGAGTGAAAATAAAACCCCTGACGAAGAAAGACATAGAGAATCTTCATAAGCTTTGGAAAGACTCTGGTTTACCTATAAAACCAGATGGAAGAGATTCGATAGCACATCTCTATAAAGAGTTAAATGGTGAACAATCAATCTTTTTAAAAGCCACTGATGACGAGGGCAAAATGATAGGTGTTGCTCTCGGAACACATGATGGAAGAAAAGGATGGATAAACAGACTAGCAGTTCACCCTGAGCACAGAGGCAAAGGTATTGCAAAACAACTTATCTCCGAGATTGAAATAAGACTGGGTGAAATGGACATCTATATTGTTGCTTCATTAATTGAAGGATATAACACAAAATCAATGAGTCTATTTGAAAATCTTGGATACAAGAAACACACCGAAATCTCATACTACTCAAAAAGGAAAAGCGGCAAAATATAGAATCGAAGTGGTGCAGGAATTCAAAAATCCCTGCACCACCATTTTCTGAATAATTATCTAATTTCACCTATAAGCATATACCATCCGAAAAGGACGTATATCTCAAATTTTCTTGTTGGTGATTCATATCCTTCTCTTGAAACCGCTTTAATTGTTAAGATATACGAAGAAAAGTCCTCTTCTGGATATTTGTGCTTATAAACTGTCCTTGATGATTCACTTTTCTCACCATCCCCCCAATCAATATGAATCTTTCCTTTTACATAATCACGCCAATTAACTTCAATATCCAAACCAATCGTGTAATCGTCTAGCAACTTATCTCCAAAATCAACACTTGAAATTAAAGGAGGAGGTGGAGGAGGATCCTCACAAACATATTCTTCAGAAGTTTCTGCAAATGCACCCTCAACAGAAATGACTTTCACTTTTATTTTGTACACTCCCCAATCCTCATACACGTGTGATAATGGGAAGGAAATATCACCATCAGTGATTATTCCATCACCCCAATCAACCTCAATCCTATCAGGTGTAAGATTATTCCAGTTTATACTTCCATAAATAGTTGTTTTTTTATAGTCATCATTTTCAATACTCGAAACAAAAACCTCTGGTGGAATATAGTCAAGAGCCTTTATAACGACAGTCTCTGTTTTAGAAACACCTTTGCACCTTACACCAATTGTAACCTCGTAAGATTCTCCAGCCACAGCATTCGTATAAATCCAGTCAAGCACAAGATTTACTGGTTTTTCCACTCCCGATCTGACGTCTAATCCTCCAAGAACACTATTTTCTGCTCTCTGAAGAGCTTCTGATGGAATTTCAACAAAAGGTACTATATGAAGCGGAGAATCATGTTCATGAGAAACAGATGCCGAAATATAGACCGGTTCATTGAGATGGAATTCATACTCCTTTTTTGGAATGCTTAACTCAAACTCCAACGGAACACATATGCCCTCTGCCCAGCACGTTCGACTTGTTGAACCAGAAATAACCCTTATACCGAACTTGAAACTTCCTTCAGCATTTGGAGCAGTAAATCTTTCTGATATTTTTTTGTTATACCTGGATTTTATATCGTGAGTGTCTCTACCAAGTTGAGTTTCCTCCCCATCAATTGAAATAACTGCAACCGTTTTGAATGTTGAATCTTCAGTGTCAATATTTCTGAGAACAAACTTGCCAACAAATTCAGCCCCAGGATAAACTTCAATTCCATCTGATTGACTTGTGATTGTAAAGGCAGCTGTGCAGTCATACTCTTCAAGATTTGATTTTGATATTCTATTGCCAGCATCGTTTATCTGATAATCAACCTTATAACATCCGCCATCATCATACTTGTCAAACTCAAAATCAATTGGGAAATAAATCCAATCGGTGTATTCAAGTTCACCATCATCATATTCTACTTTGATACGTTTCTGTTCTTTATCAACATCCAACAAATCAATTGAGTGCGTTATTATTTGTTCATTGCTTGAAATAAATACTGCTGGCTCCCACCAGATAATATTCTTTTTTTCATCCACAAGAAGTCTGACACAATAACGATTCTCAGAGCTTTCAAGCTCTTCAAATGATCTGGTATAATTTAACTCAATCTCTTCTTTGGTCACGCCATCTTCTTCATCAGACGCAACTTTTCCCATGTAGATCAATTTCTTTTCATCACAACTAACAGGCTTACAGATCACCTCATCGACACTTGATTCATCAACAAGTTTTATCCATCTTGCTTCAATCGAAATCCGTTTTCTGTCCTCAATACTAACTTTTCCAGCAGTTCTTATTTTTTGTCCTGGTTCTAAAGTTGCGCTAAATATTGCATACTCCTGATTCAGATTTACATAAACATCATTCCTCATTGAATCTCTGCATTTAACTAACCACTTAGCAGAATCAATCTCTGAAACAGTAAAGTACATTATATCTGGTTCAGGGCAATCCTCGTCTCTAACCTTAAGAGTAACAGTTTTTGTAGCACCATCCCAAATAACATCTTCATCACCCGTTGCGCCAAGCTGTTCAGCTACAAACCTCATCGGTAAAAGTGTTCTTCCTTCTTTTATATAGGGAACAACAGCCATATTATCTGAATCAATCATAACAGATGCCCCATCAACCATCGCAAGAGGTCTCCCAACCCACAGATCAATAATCTTTCCGGTTTTTGTTGTGATTGTTATCTTTTTTTCTGTGCCTTCCCAAGAGAGTTCTGCTCCCAATTCTTGAGTTACATACCTGATAACTAAAAACATTCTACCGAGGTTTATCTCTGGTGGGGTATCCATTGGTCCTTTTTTTGTGCCATCCACCCAATAATCTGTTGAGTCAAGTTTGTATTTGAGGACAGTCTTGCAAAGCTCTGTATCAAAACAACTCGTTTTGGCTTCGATCTTCCATGACTCACATATTGTATTTCTTTCATCGTCGAGCCCTATAATCTGATACTCATTTATTCCATCCTCAGGTACTAAGTCAACCCAAACAGTCTCATTATTATAGAGCATGGCAACCTGTTTGCCATCTCTCATAACTTTGAATGTTGAAACACCATAAACATCCTGCCAGGAGAGGACGATATCCCCACAGCCCGGAAGCACTGAAAGAGCAAAGCTTCTTACTTCACTTTGATCACTCGGTGTGGTAACCCCCAGTTCTCCTGCCGATAGGAATTGAGCTTGAAATGTCATCAACACAAGACAAAAAACTAATACCAGGATAACAGACTTTTTCACGTTTCATAATCCTTCCATATGCAACATTTTTCAAAATTTGCATCGATTGGTTTTTATTTAAATCGTTATTGATAGCAAAGCGAGGATTGGATTTAACTGAGGGAGTAAAACCTATTAATCCAAAATTCTTGTATGATTGTTCGCCAGATGTCGCTTTTGTTATTGAGGAACCGATATGAATAAACGAAATCATCTTTGATATATATTCACATGGTAATCCATACGTTACGACGTCATCATCCCAATAGATTGCCATATTGCCCTTTTCAAGCTTATTCCAGTTTATAAACCCATCGAGCCAGAATTTCCTCGGTTCACTCTCTCTCCATATTACATCAGTGATATAGGACACTGGGTATTTACCATCTAACTCAACCCATGCCCAAGCAAAACCCACTTCGCCGGTTTTAGCCTCAGCTTTTGCTAAAACAATGTGATGGCCAACCAAGTTGAATTTATGAGTTACAGGGAAATCATCATATGAGTCATCCCATACTATTAATCTGTCCTCATCCCAGTCAACATAATCATCCCATTCGAAAGCAAGACTCAAAGGTTCTAAACCTTTCCAATCGATTTCACCTTCAAATCTCACCTCATTTGAGCCCAAATAATAAAACTTTCCTTCAATCTCAGGAGCCAAATCACTAATACACTGTACCATCACATTTGTTTTCTCTGTATAATCACCGATCGATGCTCCGTATTCGATCGGATATTGGGTTCCAATAGGAGTATCCATGTCCCATTCTACCCTAACTTTACATTCTTTTGGAATACCCGGTTTCACCCAACAAGTATCAGAACTGATATAAACTCTTCCAGGAAAATCATACCCTTCAACATAAGTCTCAACTTTTATCTTCTCAGTTCCATTGTTGAAGATTTTGAACTCAAAATAGTCAGATTTTCCTTTTCTTATTTTCACAACATATGGTATTTTTTCAATTTCAATTTGTGGTTTTTCAAATAGAATCTCAAACTCTTCAATCTGTTCTACACCATCACAAACCGCTCCAACCTCAAATATCATTACACCTTCAAAGTCGAAACTAGAAACAAAATTCATCGAGAAGTAACCCGACTCACCAGGGTATACTTCAATCTCCTCATTATCTGGTTGAAAATACCCATTAAATTCGTCTGATCTAAATATTGGCTCATATATCCTGGGGAATTCATTATGATTTGTGATTTTTATTTTTATCTTATTCCCCATTCCACTTGTTGCAGCTTCAGGAACATTCACATAGTCGATTATAAATTGTGGTGGACATGGAATTCGTTCAATTTTTGTGAGAAATTCTTTGTTGAGCTGGTTTCTTGTGTACCAGATATTGTAACACCTATGGTCTTCAACCTCTGAAACCAACAACTCATCTCTGAATCGATACTGAATCTCTTCCGCTCGTCTCCAATCCTTATAAAAATCATCAGGCTTGTTGCATCTGATTATTTTCTGGTCAAAGTCAACCGAAAGAATTTTCACCATTTCCGGACCAAACTCTTCGCTCTCTTCCTCAACAATTTCATCAATTATGAAGTCCCAATCAAAAACAACTCCGTCTTCACCAATATCAATCGTAACCCATGTATCTGTTTGCAAACCACACATGGATTTTCCATCAACCTTTAAGGTCTCTTCTCCTCCATCATCCCTCTTTATAACAATAGTTGAATCTCTGTCACCACATTCAATCGACACAATCTTACACTTATAAGAATCAGTCTGATCGGGTTTATCTATTATAACTATCTTGCTACAAGTAATCTCAGGTCTCTCCCCAAGTCTAGTTTGGCTAACACTACCGTTTACAACTACTCTTGAACCTTCAGCAACACCAATGGGAAATGATGTATCCATAACAAGATCAAATTCAATCCCAAAACTGTTCTCACAAACCAATGTACCCATAACAGAATCAACACCAACAACCGTCAGTCTCCATTCAAAAGGCGGTATGCAAGTTTCATCAAAAACATTCATCTCAACTCTTTTTTCTTCCGGATGCCAGATTATTCCATTTTCTCCATCTGCACCAAGTTGCTCCCCAACAAACCTAAGCGGGAGAAGTGTTCGACCATTTACGATAACAGGCACAACATCAGAATTATTTGGATCAATTTCTACTTTTTCGCCATATATTTCTGCAGTTGACTTACCAAGCCACAAGTCAATTACCTTTCCTGCCTTTGTGGTTATTGTTACCTTTCTTTCAGCACCATCCCACGCAATTTCTGCGCCTATGGATTCAGTAACATATCTGATAACCAAAAAAGTTCTGCCACCAATTATCTGTGGTGGAGCATCCATAGGACCAAACATTTCCCCATCAACTTTGTACATATAGGAATCAATCGTATATTCAAGTTTCTTGTAACAATCATCTTCACTAAAGCACATGTTTTCAGTTTTAGAGCTTAAAGATTCTGCAATTGGCTCTTCGTTGGCATCAACCGAAATCACCTTATAAACATGTGTAGTGCCTTCTTTTAAGGTTTCATCATAATCGACATAATAGTTAACCTCTGATGACAACTTTGCTACTTCAATATTGTCCCTTTTAACGATATATGTTAGAGAATCTGGCACCTTCTCCCACGAGAGGAATGCGGATCTACACAAGCCAATTGAGGACAAAAGAAACTTTTGTAGCGGTTTTTCTTCAGAATTTACATCACCAATTGCAACAATAGAAAAAACAATGATCAAAGAAACCAAGACTGATACGACTTTTTTGTACACATTTACCTCCAATAACACATACAGCTTATGATTGTAGCAAATAATTATCAATATAAAACCATATATTTTTCAAAGGAGTTGACAATTTGTTAATATATTTACTTTTGATAAAAGCAGTTAAGAGTTTACATCATGAGACTTGTGAACCTTTCTGCATGTTGATATATAATATAAACATGAAAGTTATTAAGGTTATCTCAATTGTTACGTTAGTTACTATCCTTATGATAGGATTAGGCGCACCTCTTTTTGCGGGAGCGGGTTTCGTATTGAATCCAAGTTCTTTCGAAATAACGATTCCACCCGGGGAAACTCACACAAAAAAAATTGAGGTCTTGGGGGCAACTGAGTACTATCAGAGGTTCTTGGTTGAGGAAGACTCCGATTGGCTCGAAGTAAACCCTTCAAAAGGCATCGTTGGTCCGGACTTGAATGATGAAATTGAAATAACGATTGATGGAAGCAATCTTGAAGTTGGAAAATACAGAGCAAAGGTCGACGTGGTTGAAGTTTTATCTGGTGAAAAATCACAGGTTTTATCGCAGGTCGAGGTTATCGTAAACGTCTCTAACGAAACACCTGAACTGATAACAATCCCAAGATCACTTGAGATGCAGCAAGGACAGTTGCAGCAAGTTTTTGTTATCAACCCAATGTCACAGTCAATTAATGTAGCAGCTTTCTCAATTGAGCCGTGGTTATATATCAGTCCTGAATCCCAAATAATAGCTCCAGGTGGAGTTGGAATTTTTTATGTTAGGACAAGCTCTGTTGCAACTACAGGCGGGGTATGGAATAGCAGAATATTTATCAATTCACTTGAGGAATCTTCTGGCGCACAAGCAAGCGCAATCGTTCCAGTAACCGTAAACATTTCATCTGGAGTTGATTTCAACCCAAAGGAACTCACAGGACCAGGACCAATTGCGATAACAAATAAACTAGATCGACCCGTCTTCATTGAAACACCAAAAGGTGGAGACGTTGAAATTGATGAGGATATCTTCAAGCTTGATCCTGAGGAGAAAAAAATTATAAACGTATCATGGACAGATGACAAGAATCCAGATCATCTAGATTTCTTCATCATCGGTGGGAAAATGAATATTCACAGATTGATGATCAAGACAGATACTGGCGAGCAATACCCCTAACATCTTTTAATCTAAAACCTAAAACAAAAAGAGGCTCAAAAATTTTGAGCCTCTTTTTTAGTTTCTGTCAACGCCAAAATTTTGAATCAAAATCTCTACATCAAGATTATCAATTATACCATTCTCATCGAAATCATATGCTTTTTTGTACCCTTGATGGTATGACCTTTTTCCCATGCATGTTGCAATTATTATCAAATCTGTTGCGTCAACCTTGCAATCTAGGTTACAATCGCCAGGGATTTGCTCAACAACGTATCTCACACCCAGTCTATATCTGTAAGATGAAGTATCGATAATCAGCTCTCCCCATTCTTGAAGCTTTATCTCTCCAAATGTTTTTACTGTAAGCTCAATGTTGGCGGTTTGACCAGGAACCAACTTCAATGATTCTTCTGAAACAGAAGCATTTTTGACCATACAGTAGATTCTAGCATTTACGATGTTATCTGAAATATTTTTTACAAAAATATCTCTTTTGTAGACCTTCTCTGGACAAAGCAAATCAAAATCCAAGTTGCACTCAAAACCAAGGTACTTATTATATGGAGATGTTGAGAGCTCTACAATATTTGGTCCGCATATCAAAAAGGCTTTATCGTCTAAGATAGTTGGAGTTGATGTAACATTACCAGGTGTAGCGTACAACATGTGGGATTGTCCAGTTGATGTTTGAATAGGATGAAGTAATCCATCGCGGGTGCAAACCAATATCAATCTTCCAGATATTCCGCTATATGATGGAGATATCTTACGATTAGTCCAAATTGTCCTTCCATCTGGTCTTATTGCAACGATTCCACTATCGCTTCCCAAAAGGTACATTTTCGAGCCATCTGAAACTGCGTGTAGATTTCTCCCCTTTGGATAAAGATTACTCCATATTCTTTTCCCATCTTCTAAGGCAAGAGCTACAGAACCACCACCCTTTCTTACTGCAACAACACTTTTGCCGTCAAAACCCACCAAATCTGTCACCTCACCAATTGGAGAGCTGACAGCAACTTGATTCAAATCAAAATCATAGAAATAGATATTATAATCATTGCATGCGACAACAACTTTATCACCTGAAATAACAGGCGAAGTAGATATTTCATTTGGAAGAAGTTTACTAACTACATTACTATCAGAAACCTTTATAAGATAATTCGAATCTGTAACAATAATAATAAAGTCATCGTAGGGAAGTAAAAAAAGAGGGTCTCCTTGATCAATATTGTATTCAAATTCTAACAGTCCATCGGAAAGATTATGTCCCTCAAGAACATTATTGTTAACTGTCATCAAAAATCCGTTGTAGACAACAGGAAGGCACTTACCATCGAACTCTACAGTGTGTAATTCTGATTTCGTCTCATGCTGAAAAACAATTGCCTCTGTTGGTCTTATGACGATCAAATAATCTTTATAGGCAAGGATTGAGTGTGTTTGTGGTATAACAGCATTCCATAAAGCACTATACGGGAAATGGATAGTTTTTTTACAATAAGTTTTCCTCTCATATCCACCACGACTAGTCAACCAACGATAATCATAAATACTTTGTATTCCAAAGATCATACCACTGCTAGTGATGCTAATCAAAAACATCAGTACCAAGAAAAATGAAATAGCAGTACCCTTCCTCACACTCCCATTATTCGGAGGTACAGACACTTGTCAATATATCAATTCATTTACATTTCATTAAAACCAAAAAGCGTTTTTAAGTCTTGTATGAGTTATTCCCCATCAAATAAGGAATAGTCATGTAGTATTGTAAATTTATTTTTTGCTACTCCAAAATCCATATTTGCAAATTTCAATAAATCCTAGCTTTCTGTAGATTCTGACAGATTTATCAGTAGCCTGAAGAACAAATCGATTGATTCCTTTTTTAATAGCATTTAGAATCGGTTGCACAGTTATTGCTGTTCCAAAACCATGCCCTCTAAACTCTTCAAGAGTTGAGACTGAATAAAGACCGGTAATTCCATTGAATGTAAAGGATGCAGCAGTTGCAACCGGAACATCATCAAAATATCCTACCCATCTTTCCCAAGGTGATGCTACAGACATAAGAACCTCAAACCTTCTGCCTATGGATTCACCTGTTATTGGTTTTCTGTTGTATTTCACCTTGTCGACTTTGATAAAGTCACCTGACGTTTTTAAATCAACAACCTTTTTGATAACCAAATCTGATTCAATAAAAAACTTATCTCTATCATCACTCAAATCCATAATCATACCCGGACAATCTTGCAATAGCTCATACCCATACTCGACAAGAATACTTCTTATATCTTTTGGTTTACTCTCTGGAGGTGTCCAAAATGCAGACGGAACATTACTAAACCTATCCAACAAAGTTCGAATTTTTTCTTCGATTGTGTTACAGAAAACGACCCTGTTAAAAGAATAGTTTTCAAGCTCTGGAGAAATGCTTTCGTAATAGAAATAATCAGGAATATCAACAAGCCTGACACCCGGGAAATCCGAATATGTTAGACGATAAAACTCCAAGAGATTTTCAAGGATGAGTTTTTTGCCTAAATCTCCATAGATTTCTTCCGATGAATTGATTGTCATATCTAAAATTTACTGACGCAGAGAAAGTTTTTCAAGTGATTCAAAAGTATAAAAAATAACTCATCTACAAAACATCAACTTGCAAAATATTAAGTTAACATATAGAATAACCTACAAATATGTACAATGAATTGTTCTATGAGGTTGCTGAGTGCTTATCCACGGTAAGAAGGGTTGCCTGTCTAACAGGAGCTGGGATCTCTGCGGAATCTGGTATTCCAACTTTCAGAGAAAATGATGGGGTGTGGGCAAACTTAAACCCAATGGAATGGGCAACCGTAAACGGATTTAAATCACAGCCTGAAAAGGTCTGGAAGTGGTATGAGTCACGGAGAAAACGAATTAGAGGGGTCAAACCTAACCCATCACATCTTACACTTTCAAAATTGGAAAGACACCTTGAGTCAATAATAATCTCAACCCAGAACATCGACGATCTACACATCAAGGCCGGCTCTAAAAAGGTTCTTGAGCTCCACGGAAATATCTTCAGAAACAAATGTCTTGACTGCGGAATCGGATTTGTTTTGGAAGAGGAAACCCCAAAACCACCAGTATGTCCATATTGTGGCGGAATGATTAGACCAGATGTTGTCTGGTTTGGTGAACCCTTACCACAAAAGGAATGGAATGAATCGGTTCACGCCGCGATCAATTGTGAAGTGTACATGGTAATTGGAACAAGCGGAATGGTAAGACCTGCTGCTGACCTTGCCGTCATCGCAAAACAAAGTGGGGCAACTGTGATACTCATAAACCCTGAAGAATCCGAGCTTGATGATTTTGCTGACTATGTAATTCCCTTGAAATCAGGTATTGCATTGCCTGAGATTTATGCTAGAATGAGAGATTGAGCTGGAATGTTATCCCCAGATTGATGTAATAAACTTAAAATTAATTAAGGAGACCAAACTAATGTTTGAATCTAAGAGTGGCTGCGCAATAATGATGGATTTTGAAAATATCTGGTATAGTTTCAAAAACGCCTATCATCAGGATCTTGATCTAAAATTATTTTTACCAAATCTTTTTGATCACATCAGAGCAAAACACAGGATATACATGGCTACATCATATGCGGACTGGGTTGAATTTGTTGATCTGATGGCAAAAATCCACAATCTTGGTCTCGAAATAAGATTCGCTCATAAAAGAAGACGTTATGGTGGAGACAATAAAGAATCAACCACCGACCTTATCATGAGTATGGACGGCATTGAGTTTGCTCTCAACCACCCAGATGTCGAACATTTCTACCTCCTTACCGGGAATAATAATTTCACCGATCTTGTTTATAAACTAACCAGGATGGGAAAAGAAGTTCATTTGATGGGCATAGAATCATCAACAGGTTCTGAAATAATTACAGCTGCAACAAGCTTCATTGATATCGAACAGGTTCTTGGTTTTGTACCAACAGAAACTGCTGACCCAGAAATTGCAGTCAAAACCTTTGTAAAACTCATGAACAGATGGGAAAAGAGTTCAATGAGCTACATTGGGCTTTCAAAAGTAGCAAAAACAATGCTCCCAGATTCACTCGTAGGTCATGAACTCGCGGCAAAATTTGACTTCTTAAATGGTCTTATTGAGCACAATGTCCTTGAAAAATATGAGGTTGAAGCACCATCACTTCCTGCTGGTTCTGTTGTTGCAATCAAGCTCAATCGTGAACACGAGATAGTATCTGAGATCACATCAAACAAAGATTCAGACGAAGAGTAAAGCATATCAAACTAGATATATATTCAAAAGACCATCCTAGCAAGGATGGTCTTTTTTTATGCTTGTCAAAAATCAAAAAACCATATAAAATACAAACATGTGGTTATTTGAAGAAAAACAACAGATGGCTGGGTTTGTGTGGGTTATTATCCTTATTCTTGCAATTACAATTGCTGCTGTAGTCATCCCTTTTATTTTTGTACCAGAGGATATTTCAGAACTAAAGGTAGTAATCCCATTTGTTCTCACAATAGATATTGTGATAATTTTTGTTTTGACCTATTTTTTCAGATTTCTCTATGTCAGAGCTGACGAGGAAAAACTTGAATTCGGCTTCAGACCATTCATCGTATCGATCCCATTTGACCAAATCAAATCAGCTCGTCTCGTAGAGTACGGTCTTTGGAGGGCTGGAGGACTCGGCATCAGGCTAGGGCGAGGCGGCAGGTGGAACTATATTGCAAAGATTGGTCGCATGGTCGAAGTGGACTGGGGGGACAACAAAAAACATGGTTTTTCGATTAGAAATCATGAGGAACTTTCTCGTGTTTTTAGAGATTACGTAGGCGACAAATTCACAATTGCACCAGAATTCATTCAGAAGGAGGTTAAGTAAAAAATGGAAAACAGTTTTTTCGAGGAGCAGAAAATTTCATATAAGTTTGTCTTCTTTTTGAGCTTAATAAAACACTTGCAGATTGTATTATTTTTTGAGTTTATATTTCTAATAATCACACTTACCTACAATAAATCAAATTTTAGCTATTTCTGGATTGCGACATTATTCTTCATATTATGGGTTTTATTGGTTATGCTTTACCAAGTATGGAAATATAAAACAAGAGTTTTCAATCTGTTTATAAAAATCAATGAAAACCTGCATTACGGGTTCGATCAAAAAGATGGAGTTTTTTCTCAAACTATCGACTTCGATGACATAAAGACAATCCGGTTTATAAAAAGAAATCATTTTCAAATTCATTTTTCAAAAAGGACTCTGTATAGTGCAAAGACTGGGTATTTTGTAGAAATCGATTGGAAGGAAAACAAGATCGGAGGCTTTTCAATCATAAACCACAAAGATTTTTTCGAAGCAATAAAAGACAAAATTCCAGCGGACAGGATTGAGTACAACCCATAATTTTTGGTGATATAGACAAGCTTAATAATTTATTTATTGAAATCTGAAAGGTCTTGACTAAAATTTTTTGTCAAGGTCTCAAAGAGATACAGGAGGAAAAAATGAGTGAAAAATTGAATATGACAGATGACCAGCTCGAGGCAAAAATCGTAGCTGGAGAAGCAATAGTTGTTGACTTTTGGGCACCATGGTGTGGCCCTTGCAAAATGATTGGTCCAGTCATCGAGGAGCTCGCAGGTCAATATGATGGCAAAATCACATTTGCAAAAATCAACGTGGATGAGCAGCAGAGACTCGCAGGAGCAAACGGAGTTACATCAATTCCAACAATCCTTTTCTACAAGGACGGCAAAAGAGTCGATACACTCATAGGTGCTGTTCCAAAACCAATGCTCGAAGCAAAAATCAAAGCAAACTTCAATCTATAGAATTGAAACAATCCAAGATTTTCGAAGGACTAGCGACTTTCGCTAGTCCTTTTTATTTGTGTAAACATAAATAAAACAATAATCTAACTCCAGTGTCAAAATCTCCGAAACAAAAGGATCAAATAATGAACTGGATATATCTAACACTTGCAATTGCTTTTGAAGTAACTGGAACGACGATGATGAAGCTTTCAGAGGGTTTTACAAAACTCACTCCATCGATTCTTGTTTTTGTTTTCTATGCGATAAGCATCGTCACTCTTGTGATGGCTTTAAAAGAGATAGATATTGCAGTGGCATACGCGATCTGGTCTGGTGTGGGAACAGCATCAATTGCAATCATTGGGATGTTTGTTTTCAAAGAACCAGCAACAACATTCAAAATGCTCTCACTTGCTCTGATAATAATTGGGGTTGTCGGATTGAATCTTGCCACAAAATAAGGAGATTTTATATGAAAACGACAATTTATTATTTTACAGGAACTGGTAACTCTCTTGCGACTGCAAGAAGACTTGCAAAAAACCTTGGTGAAGACTGTGAACTCCAGGGAATCGCAGGACTAGTAAACCAAGACAAAATCACACCCGGGGCATATCGGCTTGGCATTGTATTCCCAATCTATTTCATGGGACTCCCAAAAATTGTTGAAGATTTTGTCTCAAAGCTTGATCTTTCAAAAACCAAATACACCTTTGGTGTAGTAACAATTGGAAACCCAATCTCCAACACTAAGATGGTTTTGAATCAACTGAAAACAACATTGGAGAAAAACGGAAATACGCTTGATGCAGGTTACAATGTCAGATTCGTTGACAACTATTCAGTAATGCTCAAAATCCCTCCGATGGAAAAACAACTAGTAATCAATGAATCTGCGATGAAAAAAGTTGATACAATAGGACTCAAAGTTCTTGCAGAAGAAAAGGGAATCGAAAACGGAAATCCGCTCCTTTCATGGTTTATCGGTGGGATGTACAAAAAATGGAGGAAGAACCTTCCAGAAGTGAATAAAAAGTTTTATGTTCTTGATTCTTGCAACTCATGCAAAATATGTGAAAAGATTTGTCCAGTTGCAAACATTAGTTTCAATAATGAAAAACCAAGTTGGAACGGTAATTGCCAAGAGTGCCTTGCCTGCCTTCATTTCTGTCCGCAAAACGCGATCCACAGAAATAAAAAAACAGAGAGCAACCCTCAGTATAAGTTTGCAGGCACAAGTACTGCCGACATCATAAATCAAAAAAGATAAGGGAGAACAAAAATGAAAACAGCATTAATAACAGGTGCATCAAGTGGAATTGGTGAAGAATATGCTTATCAGCTCGATAAGCTTGGATATAAAATAATCCTGGTCGCAAGAAGAAAAGACAGACTTGAAGGTGTGGCAAGCAAAATCAAAAATGCTGAAATCCTTGTTGCTAATCTTACTTGTGAAGAAGACATAACAAAAGTTGAAGAAAAAATCACGGAATCTGGAGTCGATTTTCTCATCAACAATGCAGGTTTTGGAGCATTCGGAAGATTTGATGAGTTAGACATTTTAAGCCAAAAGAACAAGGTTCAACTTCATTGTGAAGTCCCTGTGAGATTGACCCACAAAGCGCTTCCGCACATGATACAGCAGAAATCTGGAACAATAATCAATGTCGCATCAACGGCAGCATTCATGAGAAATGCAACGATTGACGTGGTTTACTCCACAACAAAAAACTTCATGGTTGCATTCTCTGAAGCACTGCATTTTGAATATGGCGACCTCGGCATCAAAGTCCAGGCATTCTGCCCAGGGCCAACCGATACAGAGCTTCTCAGGGAACACACCGAGAATGAAGACGAAAATATCTTAAAAATGCATATTGATTCGGTTGAGTTTGTTGTTGATTACTCACTGAAAAATCTGAAATCAAAGAAAGTCATCTGCATGCCAAACTGGCGAAACAGACTCAGATCATTCCTCATTGTGAGATTCCCATTCAAAAATCTCACACCAAAAATCTTCAAAAAAACCATCAAAAAAATCATGGAAAGTCAGAAAAAGTGAAAATAGGCATAGTTTATTTTTCAGGAACGGGCAACACAAAAAAGTTCGCCCGTGAAATCTCTGACAGCTTCAATCAGCTTGGGGCTAGTTCGGAAATCATCCCAGTTAGTGGCGACCTAGCCATAGATAGTTTTGATATAGTCGGGGTTTGTTTCCCTGTATATGCCTGGGCTGCCCCGTGGATGATAACCCACTGGATAAAAAGACTTCAGAAACAAAACAGCAAGAAAGCATTTATCTATGTGACATACGCAGGTAAGGTTGCAAATGCTATCACAAGAACCTTCAGGCTCATGACCAAAAAAGGGTTTGATGTCAGAAACTGGGGGATGGGTGTTGCTGAGGAAACCTGGACAGTTTTAAGGACTCCAGAAAAGCTGGCAGAAATTGCTGAGAAACAAAAGAAAAAAGTTTCAAATGACCCAATGAATTTTGCCACAAAAACCCTAAAAATTGCAAGCGGAAAAACAGAGAAAAAACCAGCGCCAGAATCCAACTTCAGTTGGCATGACCTCATCGTGCCATTTTATACTCGCACCTGGCTTTGGACATGGTTTAGGGTAAAGGTCGACAAAAACAAATGCACAAAGTGCGGAGTGTGCGCTAGCGTATGCCCAACAGGGTGTATCACACTTGACCCATTTCCAAAAATCAAAGCTCCGTGTTCTGCTTGTTATGGGTGTATCAACCACTGCCCAGAAGAGGCGTTGGATTCGCTAGGGACTAAGGGGAAGATGAGGTGTGGGGGTTAGTCTTGATTAATATACTCATTTAAAAATGTCAGTATTTCCGGGATTTTATAATTCTGAGAGTCAATGTTTTTCTTTTCAAGATGTAGCATTCTCAAGTCCATTTGCGAGAGTCTAATATCGACTCCAGTGACGAAGAAAAAGATTGCATCAATGTATGGGAGAATCCATCCTCTGATATGCATTGAAGTTGACGATACATAGGCGAGAATTGAAAATTTTATCGGATTAATATATTTTTCAAAAATGTCTAAGTTATATTTTTTATAGCATTCCTTGTAATTTTTCTTTATTTTCTTTATCTCGGTAATATCAGGTAGTAAGGTTTTTTGAAAATTAAAAGCTACATTTGCATCAGATATTCTAGAGGTTAACTGGCGAAAATAACTTAAGAAAATATCCTGCAAAAAAATACAGCAAAAATCAATCTTATCATTTCGAGTAATATTTTCTAAATCAAATTTCCCTCCAATAACCATATCGATAACTCCCAAACTATATTTTGGAAGGATTTCATCTATTCGGATGAGTTTATAAGGCTGAACTCCAAAATTCTTTAGAATATGGTATTTGAAAAGATACGGATAAGGCTTATTACTAGGCTTGTTTTCATCTTGCAAAGTTATCTCCTCAGTCCTCTCCTTTAGAGTCTTATGGTTTTCAGGAAAAGTATCAGAACCTCGACATACATTAACAATCAATCTTGAAAAATATTCAAAAATATAATAGTGATCAAATGTCGCCCCATTTGCGGTATTTACTTCTTTTGTTTGATAGCCAAAGCTTTCAACCTCAGCAAATAATCTTTCAATAATCTCTTTAGACACCTCACTTCTTTCATTGTAGTTTAGAATAATCTTTCCAATATCCGATGCTATGTTTTTGGCAATTATCGAATACGATTCTTGATCATTTTTTATCTCCTCCATTGAGCATACAATCAGATTCTTGGATTGTCCCTTGCTCTCACCGTTTAATACATTTGTCAATATGGCGATCTCAAACTCATTAACAAAATCTCTGCTCGAAAAGATATTTCTTCGCTCCTCCACATCTTTTGTGAGTATATATGTAATCGGATTCGTATAATACCCAAACCGGTTTCGAATAAACTTCATTGTATTCGACAAAGAAGAAACTATACCTAAAAAAACAACTGGTGATAATACTACAATTACAAACAAAAAAGTTCTTGGGTTGAAATAATGGATATAAATAACAAGTATACCCACTATTGACAAAAAGATAGATAAAACTCCAGAAGAAATTCCGACTATTAGGTGTTTGTCGTTAAGCATAATTCTTTTTAATGGCTCAAATGCAACTTCTCTCAAGTATTGAATAGTTTTATTTTCTTTGTCATTTACTTTTTGAATATCTCTCTTATAGAAATTCTGGACTGAAATATAAAAAACTGTGAAAGTAATTGCCAGCAATGCACCCATTGTCTGGGCAACAGCACTGAAGAAATACAGTGCAGGTGTTTTGAAATGGTCTTGCGTTATATATGACATTGGAATTTTTATTAAGGCTAAGTGCCATAAAACCACACAAAATAGCAAATACAACACACAATAGACAACCCACTTGAAATTATCACTATGGTGTTTGTAAGACCAGAGTTTTCTCCATTTGCTTCCAGGTCTTTGATTATCATTTTTTCCCATACCTCAATTATCTAACTAATTTCAGATGGGTCAATCTTGATTATTGAGAATTTATGTCGTTTTTATAAAAAAATGCTCAGACTCAAATAAGAACAAATTTAATACCCTGGATCCCGGGCCAAGCCCGGGATGACGGAGGGAAAGAGATTTATGTCGATTTTGTAAAAGGAAACAATTAGAATACTTACCGTAGCTAGAGCAACCTTAGACCCCGCATCATGCTTCGACAGGCTCAGCAACCGTGCGGGGGACGGGGTATTTGGATTATCTCAAAAAAAGTTTAGTCCAGAAGTGGGTTGTATTGCTCAGAATCGTCTGTCAGATACGAATATATCGGCAGCACGACTCTAAATGTTGAGCCTTCACCAGGGGTAGACTCAACAAAGATCTCTCCATCATTTACTTCAACATGGAGTTTTGAGTTTGCAAGCCCTATACCTGTGCCTTCGATCTCAAGAGTGTTATCGTTATCAATCCTGTAGAAAGGTTTGAAAATCTTTTTTAGTTCGTCCTCTGGGATTCCATATCCCTTGTCGGTTACTGAAACCTCTACCCTGGCGTTATCGAGTTTTTTGGCAACAAGACTCACATGCACCCTATCACCGGGGCTATATTTGACCGCGTTTGAGACGAGATTCTCAAAGACTTCATCTAGACTCTCAACATCGATAAGGAGCTGCACTTTTTTGAGTCTTTCATCTATGTTGCTGGAAAACACAGAGGTATCGTGTCCATGGTGTTTGTTTGAGAGCATCGGGAAGAGTTTTGCAAGATAATCAACACTTTTCTTAATAGACTCATAAGCGTTTACTTGCATGAACTTGTAGTTTCTTCCCGAGGCATTTTTTGTGCTTAACTCTGTTAACCTTCGGTCTTGCCTTTTTGCTGACTCTTGAATGATTTTCAGCATATCAAGCTCATCACCATCAAGCTTTGGTTCAAGCATCTCAGAATATCCCTGTATCAGAACAAGAGGGTTTTTCAGTTCATGCATCAAGCTAGAGTAGTATTTTTCTTTTGCCTGCTCTAGATATTTTTTTCTTGTTATCTCTCTTGCCACACCAAAAAGAGAACTACCGACTTTACTCATTCGAGTATCGAAATATCTTGTTTTTCCACGTTTATCAACCACACAAAACTCAAAGAATTTCTTGCTAAGAGTCAAGTCATCTGCTGAGGTTATTTGCCATTCATCAGCAACATCATATATGCTTTTCCCAACAAGGGTCTTGGGATCAACACCAACTAATTTTTTGAGTGACGGGGAGACAAACATCACAATTTCATTTCTTATCTCAAAAATCAGGTCTTCAACCGCCTCAACAATACCAGCATATCTCTTTTCAAAATATCTTGCTTTTTCCTCTGCGAGGAATTGTTGGGTTATTGATTTTCCAACCCCTATAACACCAACTATCTTTCCATCATTGTCTAGAAGTGGAGTAAGAGAAATATTCATTATTTCAGTTCTTTCAAGAGACTCCACAAAGACTTCTGTTCTGTAAGAGACATCTTCACCAGTTTTTATGACCTTTTCAAACATCTGGTTGGTAAGTTGGATGTGTGCCTGTTGGGATATGAAGTCTTCAGCCTTGCCTCCAACATATTCTTTTGGGTCAAAAGCCCCATTTTTTTCTAGTTCTGGCCACCTGTAATATGTATATCTTCCCTCTAAATCCTTTGCCCACACAACCTCGTACATTGATGTCACAACACTATTTAAAAACTCGTTGCTTGATCTTAGTTTGTTTTGAGCCCTCTTTATGTCGGAAATATCCCTGATAACCGAAATAACTGAATCTTCGTCTCTGTAACCAATTCTTGCTTGGAAGTAGCGAGTTTTCTCACCAAAGTCCAGGCTGTACTCAAAATCAACAAATTCTTTTGTGTTAAGAACGGTTCTAATCTTTCCAATTACTTCTGATGCAATACTTTCAGGCAGAGTGTCAAAAACAGTTTTTCCAATGATTTCATCACTTGGGATGTATAAGTCAGATTCATCAATAGCCCTGTACTCAATATATCGCCCTTCAGCAGAGATTGTAAAGATCAAATCCGGAACAGCATTTACAAGCTGTGCATAATTATTTCTGCTTTCGATTAGTGCTTTTTCTTTTTTCTTCAGTTTTGTTATATCGGTTGCTGAGATCAGTGAGCATTTTTTGCCATCAAGCTCTGTCCCAGAAATCAAAAGTTCCCAAATCAGCTCCTCTCCTGATTTTGTTATGATATTTACAAGCCCCTTTATGGGAACACTCTCTCCTGCGACCCTTTTTTTAAACTGTTCCTTCATTCGATCTACCATATCAGGATGCAAGATTTTATATATCTCCATTTCCTCAAGCTCATCTCTGGAATACCCAATAGCTTTTGAAAAAGCTGCATTAAAGTAAACAAATCTTTCACCATCATGAACAAAGATTGGAGAGTTAACGCCTTCAGAAAGTTTTTTGTACCTTTCCTCAGAAACCTTTACACGTTGCTCTGCTACAACTTTTTCAGTAATTGATTTCGCAACACCAACAACGCTTGTTATGTTCCCATCGGCATCTTTCATTGGAGAAAGGGTGACTTCCATCACTTCATTGGATTCAGAGATACTCAATTTGAGATTCGTGTAATATGTAACTGGGCAACCTGATTCAATCACATCATTGAATGCCTTATTTGATTCAGCAATCCTGTCAGGTTTAACTTCTATCTCTTCTATCTTTTTTCCAATAAGCTTTGAGACATCAAAAGAAGGATGACCTTCATATTCAGGCCATCGGTAATAAGTATATCTACCCTCTAAGTCTTTTACAAAAACAACCTCGTGAAGAGTTGAAACCATTGTATCCAAGAATATGTTTGATTGATTCAGCAAGATCTGCTGCTGCTTTCTCTCCGTTATATCTCTGAAAACAGATATGATACAGGATTCACCATTTATAGAAACAACACTGCTGCTATATAATGAGTGTTTCACACCAGAATCACCATAGATAAAATCAATCTCAAGATTTGACGTTTTCTCAGGAGCATTTTTTAGTGCATCAAGCGACTCTTCAGTCAAAAAGATACTGCACTTATCAACAAACTCTAACAGAGTCAAGCCAATTATTTCGTCGGAATCCTTGTCTATGAAATCCAACATCGCTTCATTAACATCAACAATTTTTCTTGAATCAATTCCAGTAATTATCATCGGTTCAGGAGAAAAATTGAAGAGGTCTCTAAATTTTCTCTCAGAATCCTCGATTTTAATGTGGGCATTTTTCAGAACGGTTATATCTCTAGCAAAAACAACAACCGAATCAGCATCTTTTTTTACGATTCTGGCTTGGTAATGCCTACAAATATCTTCAAATACACCACTAAATTCAAAGGACTGAAGTCTGCCTGACTCAATTGCTTTTTCTATCGAATCAATAGCTCTATTTAAATCGTCAGCACCATTTTTGAAAGGGAAGTCTTCAATTTTTTTAGTATCCAGAATCTCTGTCGTATTGGTATCGAGAAAATATCCTTGTCCATTTTGGAAACTGAGAATATGCCCACCTTTATCAATAACCATTATCACATCAGGTGAAAGCCTTATTAGATTTTTAAACCTCTGATTGCTCTCATCTAAGGCAACCTCCAACCTCTTATGTTCTTCTATCTCCTCAAGAAGCTGCTCATTTATTCTTTCAAGGTCTCTGGTTCTTTCAGCAACAAGGATTTCAAGTTCTTCCTGTTGTCTTTTTCTTGATGTAACATCTCTTGAAATACCGGCAATCCCAATAATTTCGTTAAGATCATCAAAGACTGGCAGTTTTATTGTTTCATAGAATAAGACCTTTTTTTCGGGTGTGATTATGGGTTCTTCAAAAACTATTTTCTTTCGACTTTCAACTACCTCAATATCATTCCCCCGATAAACCATTGCAATTTCTTCAGGCCAGATATCAAAATCATTTTTTCCAAGGCAATCGTCAGGTGATGAGAAACCCGCAAGATTAACATAGGATTGATTGGCAGCAATAACATTGAAGTTCTTGTCTTTTAGCCACGCAACATCGGGAATGCTATCGAGAATTGTTTTAAGCCTTCGAGCTACAATTCTCTCCCTCCTCGTAGCATTTATGAGTTTCTTATCTTTTTCTTCAACAGTATCTTCAAGATTGCTTTTTACATTCCAGAGCAGCTCACGGATTTCGTGTTCGGCTGTAACATCTGTAAGCATTCCCTCAATAACGGCAATTTCACCATTCTCGTCAAACTCAAGATTCCCCTGATCTCGAAGCCAGATTGTGCTACCATCTAAGCGTCTGACTTGGAATTCGAATGGTTTGCCAAATTCCTTTATATTCTTCCATTTTTTTACCCGTTCACCCAAAAGAGCTGGGTCGATATGGGCACCAAGAGATTTTAACTCAACATTCATCCTGTCAGATGACTCATACCCTAGCATCTTTGCAAGTGTCTCATTGGCTGAAATCAATCTTCCATCAGGTGTAGCTCTATACAATCCGATCGGTGCGAGTTCCAAAAACTTACCACACTCTTCAATTCCCTGATTTTCACTTTGAGTCGTTTTTTTATCCAATCCAGATTCAAAAAGTGTCAAAACATAAGAGCCATTGGATTCGTTACAATAAACATCAAAAAACTTTTTTTGACCCAAGATGTTGTAAAACTTTAGAGACGCTCTCCCAATTTTTTTTATGCTTTTCCAATCAATATCACAATCGAAGAAATTATGAAAATCATCAGAAATAAGGACAACTTCATCCAATCCTGTTAGCTCAGGAAAAATCGAATTGGAGAAAAGCACTTTTCGCCAATCTGTAACAATTACAGCCGGCAATCCTCCGGCATCATAGGCTCTCACAAATACATTATATAAAGTTTGCTGGAAGAAAAAACACATTTAGGTTAAATTAAATATGACATATTCAATACAATCCTTTTAAAACCAAGGGTGAAGTGACTTACAAAATGTAAATTTTTTTCTTATTGTGCGAAAACAAATTCCGATTAAAATGACCGAAGAAATTACAAAGCTTAGTACTAACTCGTATACACCTGAAGACAAATGTTGTTTTACATGAATGTGAAGTGCGACCTTTCATTTTTAGTATGAGCAGGATGAGGAGCACTATGAAGTTGCGATATGGATGGTTGGTTGTTATTTGGTCGGTAGTCGTTTTTTTATGTGTACTTGCACTTCTTAAGCTGACACCAAATTTGGCATTGTGGGCAGAAGCTCTTTTATTCTTAATTCCAGCGGTTCTTGCATCAATAACTAGCTATTCTACCTACTCAATATTTAAAACTAAAAATCCTGAGAAAAAAACATGGAAACTAATATTTATTGGTGCATTGAGTTTGGTTATTGCTGAGATTTTTAGGGGACTCATTCATCTTATCCCAGCTCTTTCCGACAATACAATTATTGGTTATGTACCTTATATATTTATACTGATTTGTTTCATATATCTTATTTGGGGATTCTGGAATCAACAAACCACAATCGAGACAACAGTTGGAAAAAACATCCAAATCCTGCTTTTGATAATTATTGGAGTATTCGCAGTTGTCCTATATTTTGCAATCGTTTCTCCGGTTTTGGTTTCAGAGAAAAACACCGCATTCAAAGTTTTCATGCTCATATTTGTAATCGGAGACCTTCTTATGTTTTCAGGCGCTCTTGCGATCTCGTTTAGAATGTGGGGTGGCAGATTAGCAAAACCATGGCTTGTATGGTCAATTGGCACTCTTTTTATCATCGGGTTCCATATGTATTCATCATATGTCCTTATTTATCAAAAAAGCATTCTCGCATCATACACAGGCATCGTGCTTGCGGTTGGACTCGCGATCATGGCAACAGCTTGTGAGATGCGCAGATCATTACTTGAATAAATGATAATTTCATCCAATATCTATGTGTAGAGAGGTGTTTTATGAAGCTTAGAACAGGATGGATTATATCGATTTGGGTAGTGATTCTCGCCCTTTCAGCGTTTGTTTTGGTAACAAAGGATTCTAGTGTTTCCGGCATGTGGGCAAAATCTTTGATTTTGTTTGTACCATCAATTTTTGCATGGGTTTCGGGAATAATGATTGTCAGAACATTTTCTACTGGGAATCCTGAAAGAAAAACATGGGTGCTTTTTACTCTTGGTGCATCATCACTTGTTATTGCAGAAATACTTAGAGCAATACTCGTATTCATCCCAAATCCAGCCGAGTTTTTAAGCGTGCTCCCCTTCCCGTTTATTTTGATCTGTTTTATGTTCCTCGTTTGGGGATTCTGGTATCAGCAGGGAATAATTGAAACAAAGATCGGAACCAACATAAGAGTTCTTCTGGCAATAATAGTAATCATTTTTGTTGTTATTCTTGTTTTCGTGATTGTACTCGACCTCTGGTCAGCAGATAGCGGTCTAACCGAAAAGATTTTCACCTTGCTTTTCCTGGTTGGTGACTTTTTCATGTTTACTGGTGCTCTTGCGATCTCAATTAGAATGTGGGGCGGAAGATTATCATTACCATGGCTACTTTGGAGTATCGGCACAATAATCCTTGTTGGATATCACCTTTACTTCACATTCATTTCAATGAATGGTGGAGATCCGTTTAGATTTGGTGGCGGAATAATTCTTGCGTTTGGACTTGGGTTCCTTGCAACCTCCGCCGAATGGAGAAGATCTCTTCTGGAATAGATAACTATCCTTTTAATAGGATACCCCCAGGTGTATATTAGATTGCATGCCAAAAACACTTGGGCTTCAGAAGTTTGTAAGTAATGTAAAGGACTGGATTCCTGCGCTAAAGGAACCTAATTATAGGCTCTATATCATTGGTCAGGCAATCTGGATACCTGGTGCATGGATATTTGGCACCTCGATCAAGTGGTTGTGTTTTGACATCACTGGGACATACGAGAGCCTCGGAATTCTAAGCTTTTTTTCAACCCTCCCGTTCCTCATTTTATCACCATTTGCAACATCAATTTCTGATGCTTTTACAAGAAGAAAAACCGTTCTGTATTTTCAAGCGATTCGAATATCAGTTTACCCGATTCTTTCAATTCTTATCTGGACAAAAACACTTAGCTTCCCAATTCTTGTAATTATTGGCATGATAGAGAGTGCCGCTGTTGCGATGCAATTCCCATCAAAACTAACATTACTAATGGATTTAGTTGGTCCTGAGAAAATGGTTAGTGCAGGTGGATTTGCATCAGTCGTTATGAATGTCGGGCGAATAATAGGTCCGGCTGTTGCCGGTTGGTTTCTTTCGTTTGGTCCAGCTTGGGCTTTTATCGTGGCATTCTTACTTTCTGTGCCATTCCTCATTGTTCTGAGTTTCCTTAAAACAACTCAAATAAGACAACCCGCAAAAGGCAATGTTTTTAAACAGTTTAGGGAGGGTGCAAAATATGTGTTCAGAAGACCAAGACCTGTTCTGATTTTAAGTATAATTTCAGCTGCAGCGATCCTTGGTTATGGTGTTGAGGTTTTACTACCAGGAATTGCAAAGGATATTCTTCATCTCGGCCCAAGTGGGTATGGGCTTTTGGTATCAGCAATCGGTGTTGGAGCTCTTATTGCTGCAATCCTTCTTGCTACAAAAGCGGGGTTTGGCATCCCTGTTAGAATATTTTCAACCTCAGCAATTGTGCTTCCAATAATAGGTTTACTTGTAGGAGTTTCTCTCTGGTTGGGAATAATTCCTCTTACAATTATCGCTTTAGCCATGTTTGGCTTTACAATAGCAACTCAAAATAGTCTTGGAAGGAGTATATTGCCACTCCTTGTAAACAGAAAATATGCGGGAAGAGTTATGGGCTTCTTCTCGATTGCAATGATGGGGTTGAGACCATTTGGCGATCTTCTTGTTGGCTTCATTGCATCAGTTCTTTCCGCACCATGGACAATATTTCTTCTGTATGGATCACTTTTCGGTGCTGGAAGCTTTTCAGGGCTAAGACTACTCTCAATAGTCAGAAGAACCAAAGAGCCTATAAAAACATAAAATCTACACAGTCCTTAAAATCACAGAGAATGTTGTACCTTTTGAAACCGAGGTATCAATCTCGATTTCTCCACCATGCAACATGACAATGTGCTTAACAATTGATAATCCAAGACCAGTTCCTTGAATTTTCCTATGTTTGTTCATCCTATAGAATCTTTCAAATATCTTTTCCATCTCATCGACGGGGATTCCACCGCCAAAATCTTTAATAGACACTTTCACTCTGGAATTTGGCAACTTGTCTGTTTTTATCTTTACTTCGCCCCCATCTCCACCATATTTAACCGCATTATCTATAAGATTTGTAAACACAATTCCAATCAATAATGGATTTGCCTCAAGGAAGAAATCATCAGGAGTATCAGTTAAAATCTTGATGCCTTTTTTCTCAGCATGGGTTTTTTGTGAAAGAATGGATGATTCAAGAATTTGATTTAGATTTACTCGTGTTGTCCCAATATCCTTTTTTTGTTCACACTTCTCAATCTCTGAAAGTTTGAGCATATCATCTATGAGGGATTGGAGCTTGTTCGAATTATGTGAAATCCTATCAAGAAAGTGATCGAACTTCTCTTTATCTAATGCTTCTGTTTTTAAAACCTCAGAAAAACCTTTTATAGCAGTTATTGGGGTTCTCAATTCGTGTGAGGCGTTTGCGATAAACTCACTTCTGATTCTGTTGAGTCTGTTGATTTCGGTTACATCAGTGATAACTATTAGTATGCCTTTATCAAACCCTGTTCCTCTAATTTGGATATACTTCCCATCTCGGACTTCAGACATCAGCACAACAGGATCTTTTTCTATTTTTACTTTTTTTGCAACTTCAATCAACTGCTTATTTCTAAACACTTTTACAAGGAGTTTTCCAGCAGGATTTGAATCAGTGATTTCAAAGATTGATAGAGCATGATCATTTGAATAAAAAATCTTATCTTCATGGTCAATTGCAATCAATCCCTCGCCCATACTAGATATAACCGCTGAGAGTTCTTGAGCCTGTTCATCTGTACCTTTATTCAAATGTTTAATCCTGCTTGACATCGAGGAGATTGAACTAATGAGGTCATCATACTCTGAAATACCTGAAAATGGTATCTTTTCATTGAGATGCCCATTACTAATTTTTTTTACTCCCTCCCGAATCTCAAGCAGTGGTTTAGTAAATCTTCTACTCTGAAACAAGCTAACAAGTGTTATTAGAATAATAATAACAAGACCTGCGATGAGTATCTGAAGCTTTAGAATCGAAATCGATTGCCATATCGTTGATTGAGCAAAAGAAAGCCTCAGAATAGCTATCACCTCTCCCATTTCATCAAGAATCGGGACGGCGTAATAAACCATATATTTCTTTAATGTCTTACTGTATCTTGACGATGATGCAGCCCTACCAGTTAGTGCGGGTCCAACTTCCACTCTATTGATATGGTTTTCCATCTCCAATGGGTTTTTTTCAGAATCAGCAATAACTCTTCCATCAGCTAAAATCACTGTTATCCTTGTGCCAGATTTTATCCCCTTTTTCGCACAAAAAAATTGTAACTCGGGATCGTGATATTTTACCATTTTTGAAACTTCATCAAAAATCAAAGCAGACTTTTGAGAAAGAGTGGATTGAGTATTTCTGATCTGGTAATCAGAAACAACAGCCAACGCAAACCACAAAACTCCAAGTATCGAAACAAGAGTAACCAAGAAGGTTGGCAAAAAAAGTTTCCAGAAAAATCTATTCATCATGAGCTCCAAATCTGTATCCAACTCCCCAGATGGTTCTGATAAGTTTCCTTGAATCACCGAGCTTCTTCCGAAGCCCTGAAATCAAAACATCAACTGATCTATCGGTTGCGATGTAGTCTTCACCATGGATGTTGTCGATGATCTGATTACGTGTAAAAACTCGATTCGGACTCTTCATCAACATCATTAGAGTATCAAACTCAGAGACACTCAATTCAACCTTTTCGCCATCCAACCTAAATTCT
Organism: Caldisericia bacterium; assembly: GCA_963674785.1. GTDB lineage: Bacteria > Caldisericota > Caldisericia > JAAYUI01 > JAAYUI01 > JAXGMQ01. The sequence continues at coordinate 1,201,871 of OY771555.1, read as the reverse complement.
CTGCTTCTGGGGTTTAAAATAAGAGATTCGCGTCTTAGTTCGATTCCATCATAACAATCCGTATCATAAGTCCTTCTTAAAACAGATCTAACTCTCGCAGTTAACTCCAAAGGGGAAAAAGGTTTGGTAACATAATCATCTGCACCTAGATCCAATCCTTTGACTATGTCACCTTCTTCCCCTTTCGCAGATACAATAACAATTGGTATGCTACTTAACTCATCGTCGTACTTCAGTTGTTTGCAAATTGTCAGACCATCCACAAAAGGCAACATCAAATCAAGAATAATAAGATTAGGGTTAGTTTTCTTACACTCTGTAATTGCATGGTTTCCATCAGGACAGACATGTACTTCAAAATTTGCCTTGACCAGATATAACGACTCAAGCTCAGCAATATCTCTATCGTCTTCAATGATAAGAATCTTCTTTTTCACATGAAGAAGTATACAATACTTTTTGATTAAACAATATTAGACCAAATTGAATAAGAAGGGTTATTCTAACCCTTCGTTGCATTCATCACACACACCATGAAGTACAACCTCAACGCAAGAGATAAGATAACCTGTATCTTTCTCAACTCTAGATTTGCTAATTCTTATCTTCTCATAGGGAAGATCGATTACTCTACCACATACATCACAAACCAAATGAACATGGTCATGGGTAGAACCATCAAATCTGGTTTCTGAATCACCCACATTGATCTTTTGAATCAAACCTGATTCGAACAAAGAGTTAAGATTTCTATAAACTGTCGACCTACTTATTGTGTCCATCTGCAAAACGGCTTTTGAATAAATCCAATCGGCTGTAGGATGAGTATCTGTGCCCCGAAGAATCTCCAAAATTAGTCTCTTCTGTTTCGTCATCCTGTTTTTTTCGTTAACAAACAGCTTTTTCATTTCAATACTTTATTCCCTATTTACCACCACATCCAGGGAAATTGATGATCGCTGTTTTAGTAGGATCATCCCAGGTTACATCTCCTCCAAGAATATCGGTTACAAATCTCAGCGGAATCATTGTGCTTCCATTTATAATATCAGGGGCGGTTTCCATCTCAACTTTTGAATCAGTTGATGTCATGATAATTCTTGCTGTTGGGATTCCCTTCTTCAAAATTACTCTCTTTGGCCCAAGCTGATATGATGCTTCCTGTGTAGTTGCATTCCAAGAAACCTCAGCTCCGATAACCTCACCAAGAAGTCTAAACGGTATCATCATCCTGCCATTTCTGATCTGAGGAGCTGCTGGAGAAACGATTTTTTCTTCGCTTGTAGTTTCCATCGGGATACACCCTGTGGTTGCTTTCTCTTTAATTCTTACAACCTCTTTATCCATAGTGAAATTTGCTTCAATCGGTTGAATTGAAAGGAGATGAAGTTTTGAGTTATAAAACTCTTTCCCGTTATGGAAAACATCCATTCCTAAACTAGCAACAGAACCAATCTCCAACTCACTGGGGATAAAAACTCTTAAATGACACGTTATGTCCTCATCATCAAGCTCTGAAACGGGACCACCCTCATCCATGAAACAGTAGTCATTAATACACCCTTGTCCTGCCCATATTTGTTTGTCGGTGGAGCTATCATGCAAAAGTTTTCCAGTTATTTTGCCACTTACAGATTCTGGCAAGTCGTAAATCCAATCGACTTCCATTCCACCCGTCACCAAAACCAGCTCTTCAAGATCAAGCTTTTCTTCAGAGTAAACAACACCTAAACTCGAAAAAAGCAGAACTGCCACGACTGACACAAGGATTATTTTTCTCACTAATACCTCAATCTCACTTCCTATTTCTAAACCTTCCTCCAAATACAGCTATTCCCCAAGCAAAGGAACTGGGAGGCAGTAGGAACAAACCCAGTATAACTGTAAAAGTTAATTATATGCAACGGAAAGATATGGTCAATTAGCTATGTCAAATGTTTAATCCTTTCATCAATATCGCAAGGATATTGTTTAGAACTATTTTTCTATGTTGAATTCGTTTATGGAGTAAGGTCTGGATGACCTTCAAAAAAAGAAGGTGGAAAATAGGTGGAAATGGAAGATAAAAAAACATTTGATGACCTCGGTTTATCAGAGATTCTGATCGAGGCAATAAATAAAAAAGGGTTCGAGGAACCAACAGCAATTCAGGCACTCACAATTCCTGTCATGCTTCAAGACGAAGACAACATAATCGCCCAGGCTCAAACTGGAACAGGAAAAACAGCAGCATTTGGATTACCGTTAATCCAAATGATTGACGAAGAAGAAGATCGTGTTCAAGCATTGATTCTTGCACCAACAAGGGAATTAGCGATTCAGGTTTCCGAGGAGATACACTCTCTTCGGGGGAATACAAAGATAAAGGTAATCCCAATTTATGGAGGTCAATCAATTGACCAACAGCTTCGAAGACTCAAAAAAGGTGTTCACATTGTTGTTGGAACTCCAGGCAGAATCATCGATCATCTGAAAAGAAAAACTTTGAACGTTGAAGCGATTGACCATCTGATTCTTGATGAAGCCGACGAGATGCTGAACATGGGATTCATCGAAGACATCGAAGAGATAATGAAGCACACAAATGAAGATAAGCGCACACTTCTTTTCTCTGCAACAATACCTGAAAGAATCAAACAACTGGCAACAAATTACATGGGTGATTATCAAATGTTGTCTGTTGAGAGAAAACAGTTGACTACAACCCTTACAGAGCAAATCTATTACGAAGTAAAAGCATCAGATAAGTTTGAGGCTCTCTGTCGAATTGTAGATATTGCAGAAGATTTTTATGGTTTGATTTTTTGTCGTACAAAAAGTGACGTTGATTCCCTTGTTTCACATCTCATGGAGAGAGGATATGATGCTGAGTGCATCCATGGCGATATTTCACAATCACAAAGAGAGCGAACTCTTGATAAATTCAAAAAGAAAAGGGTGAACATCCTCGTTGCAACCGATGTTGCCGCAAGAGGAATTGACGTCAACAACCTTTCACATGTCATCAACTACGCCCTTCCCCAAGATGCTGAATCGTATGTCCATAGAATTGGGAGGACAGGAAGAGCAGGAAATGAAGGAACAGCAATAACATTCATCACACCAAGTGAATACAAGAAACTGATGTACATTCAAAGATTTGCAAAAACTGACATCAAGAAATCTCAGCTCCCTGAAGTGCATGAGATTATTGATGCCAAAAAGAAAAAGATTGAACAGGATCTGATTTCTATCCTCTCTGACCAAGTTGATCAAAAATACTATGGATGGGCAAAAAATCTACTGGAATCTAACAACTCAACAAACATTCTCGCAGCACTCCTCGCCTATAGTTTTGAAGATTCCCTAAACCCTGATGTTTACGGAACAATCAAAGAAACAAAGCCTCGCGAAAGAAGTGATCGAAATATCGAAAGAGAACTCGACGGAAGTGGAAAAGCAAGGTTGTTTGTTGCTTTGGGTAAAAAAGATGGGTTTAACCCGAAAAAGCTTGTTGATCTGGTTATAAGCAAGGTCAACATAAAATCAAAAGAGATTGACGATGTTGCCGTTATGGAAGATTTCTCATTTGTCACAGTTCCGTTTGCAAAAGCCGAAAAAGTAATATCCAGCTTCAAAGAAAAGGGTCAGAAGCCACTTATCACACACGCAAAGAAATCCAGGGAACGAAGTGAGGGTAGCGGACGCTGGAATAATGGCCCAAGAAACAACAAAAGCGGTAGCTGGAGCAAAAAGAAGGATGACAGTCCCAGAAAAGAAAGGGCTAGCTACAGATCAAGACAGAAATCCAACAGCTCTGACAAACCCAAAGAAAACAGAAGACAGAGAAGAGAAAAGAAATTCGGCACAGCAAAAGAAGGATACCCAAAACGAAAGAAAGAAACTAAAAGCTAGTATTACTAATTATTAGCCTCTTAAAGCATCTAAAACTATCTAAATAATATGAAACTTGAGATAAACGAAAAATTTGAGAACGCTATAAAGTTGATGAACGACACAAATCAAAATGTCTTCATCACCGGAAAAGCAGGAACTGGAAAATCGACGCTACTCAAGTATTTCAGAAATATCACAAGCAAAAACATAGCGGTTGTTGCACCCACGGGTGTTTCAGCAGTGAATGTTGAAGGACAAACAATTCATTCTTTTTTTGGGTTCAAACCCGATATTACTTACGAAAAAATCAAACCCCAAAAGGGCGAAAAGAAGAAAGTAATCGAAAAACTTGATGCTCTTATCATTGATGAGGTTTCGATGGTGAGAGCTGACCTTTTCGACTTCATCGATAAAGCTCTTAAGTTGAACAGGAAAAATCATGATCAGCCATTTGGTGGAGTTCAGATGATTCTCTTTGGTGACCTTTATCAGCTTCCTCCAATCATCAGAAATGATGAAAGGGCAATTTTTTTTAACACATACAGTACACCGTTCTTCTTCAGTTCATTATGTTTTAAGGAATCAATCTTCAACATGGTTGAACTTGAAAAGGTTTACAGACAGAAGGATGATGAATTTATTGATATTCTTGGCAGAATAAGAAATAAAACAATCACATTCGAAGACCTCGATATCCTCAACAAAAGATTTGACCCAAGTTTTATTGAAGCAAAAAACAAAAACTATGTCAGTCTCACAACAATCAACAAAAAGGCTGAATTCATAAACAATACTCAACTTGCGAATATTAAGGGGAGGCTATTTGAGTACCCCGCAAAAGTCTCTGGAAGTTTCACAAAAAACAGCTTTCCAACAGAAGAAAACCTGAGACTGAAAATCGGTTCACAATTGATGTTACTGAACAATGACTCAGATGGAAGATGGGTAAACGGTTCAGTTGGCACACTCGAAGAAATCGTTCCCGGTGAAGATGACGACAAACTGAGAGTGAAACTTCAAAATGGAATGACCGTTGATGTTGACCCTTATAAATGGGACATCTTCAGATTTCTTTATGATGATAAAGAAAAACAGATAAACTCTGAGAGTGTTGGTTCTTTCACACAGTACCCAGTCAAACTTGCCTGGGCGGTAACAATTCACAAGGCTCAGGGAAAAACCTTTGAAAATGTTGTGCTCGATCTGAGCAGTGGAGTTTTTGCGCCAGGCCAAACATATGTTGCACTGAGTAGATGTGTGAGTCTAAAAGGATTGGTTTTAAAAACCAAAATCAGGAAAAGTCATGTGTTCATCGATGAGAGAATAAAAAGATTTTTTGCATCAGCTGATGAGATTTTTTCTGATAATCAGGCTAACAGAAAACTATTCTGATGGGTTATTATCCTCGATCTCCGAAGGATCAATTCTCAAGTTGACCTTTGTTTTGTATTTCTCTAGTTCTGTTGAAATCCTCTCTTTTGCTTGAGGAGAAAATGAATTGGTAGCCCGATGAATGAGCGTGGTAAACGATGGTGCAGGCATACCCTTTGCTCTGAGGTTTAAAATCTTTGTGATTTCAGCTCCAAAGATGATAATAATAACTGAAAGAAACAACCAAAGGATGGCACCGATGATGGTACCAAGAGCACCATATACAAACTCTATCGTAGAGAAGTATTTAAGATAAATTCCAAAGAAATACCTCAAAATATTCCACAAAATAGCCGACGCGAGAGCACCATAGAGAACATCTCGAAATCTTTTTTTTGTGTTTGGGAGTACAAAATAAATAATCACGCATATCAAACCAAACACAAACCATGTGAAGATATTTTGAATCACAAATGCAAGTCCTGGAATCCACTCAACCAATGATTCAACAAGTGGAATATCCGCAATTGCGGCATATCCAAGCACAGGAGACATCACAAGTCCTACAATAAGTAAAAGGTTGATAATCAGAGAAAAGACTATTCCAATTCCATAAGACCTTAAAAGCCCCCTTGGTTTTGCTGCAAAAACTCTGTTCATTGCGTATTCCATACTTCTAAACATTCCACTGGAAACAATAAGAAGAGTTATTGAACCGATAAATGTCATTGAAGAAGCATTCTCAATTATTGGATTAACAATTCTTGTAAAAGCGGATATTGTATTTGGATTTGCAACAAAAATCTTGAGTATTTCTGCAAGTTGATCAGAATAGTGTTGTTGAGAAAGAAGCATACCAAGCAATGAGAGTGCAAAGAGAATCACAGGAACAAACGCCAACAAAAAGTAAAAAGTAACTGATGAAGACAATACCAGACCTGAGTCCTCACCAAAAGAAAGAATCGCTTCAAAAAGGATTCTTATTGGTCTGAGTAAAATTCGGAGTAACTTGGACTTTGATGTCATTTTGGTGTTGAAATGGTGGGCGGTAGTGGAATCGAACCACTGACCTCTACCGTGTCAAGGTAGCGTTCTACCTCTGAACTAACCGCCCAGGTTTTCTAGATTATCGTAACTGAAGAGTTAATGTCAAGGCATGAACCATAACATGCGAATTTTTGTAATTTAGGAAAGAGGTAAAAATAATGAAAAAGACTATAGTTTTTCTTGTTGTAGTATTACTTTTGATGTCATCTTCAGTTTTATACGGTGCAGGGATCAAAACACCGGACTGGACACACATGCATGGTGACGCAAATCATACAGGTTACTCCAGCCACGAACTACCACCACCGCTTAAGCTTTTATGGAATAAGGAATCTGGGTCTCCTCCTAATGGCAATGTTGTTGCTTGTTGGGATGGTGAAACCCCAAAACTATTCACCGTTTTTGCAAACACTGATGACCCGAGATCGCCAGAACTTGAATCTGAACTAGTTTGCTTAGAACCTTCTACTGGGAAAATTATTTGGAAATACGATAACTTCAATGAATATCTTAAGGCTTCCCCAGTTATCTTTGAAAGGAAAAATGGAAACAAGAACCTTCTTTTCGTAAGCACACCACTTGCAGGAGATTCTGGAGATATAATACTTCACTGCATTGACTTAGAGAAAAATATTCAATGGAAAAGGAAACTTGACGGGGACTCATGTGGGAACAGCCCCTCAGTTAAGAACGGAAAAATATACATAGGGACAGAACTTTACAGACGTGGAGAATCTTATGGTGGATTTCTTTACAGAATTGATGCGGAAACCGGAACTATCGATTGGAAAAACGAGTTACCAAATGCTCCTCATAACACATCTCCACTTGTGTATGATGATAAAGTTCTTGTAACTTGTTCAAATCTAAAGAATGGATCATATGATGGCAGATGGCTTGGAGCATATCATTATGGATCCGTGTGGACAATACACAATGAATCAGACGGAAAACTTATTCGGACTGTTGATTATGGCAATATGCGAATGGACATGTTTCCAATTCTTCACGATGATGAGATAATTATTTCTGGATTGACCAGTTCATTCTATACTGTAATAAGGGAGTTCCCACCCGGTTCAGGTCAGAAGTTTCGATTCACAGAAGAAAAACCCACAAATCATATAATGAGAATTGATCCAGATGATTTCTCAATTATCTGGAGAAAATACCCAAGAATATACGAATCTCGATCAGGATTAAAAACAGAAATATATGCACACAATCCAATTGTTTCGGGTGACTGGATTATCGTTGGCTCAGACCAAGGGATGGTTTATGCCTACAATAAAAGCAATCCATTAAAAAACTGGGAATACCAATTAGCCCAAGGCAGTAACGGACCCCAAGGTGTCAGGCTTTGCATGGCTGCAAGCAACAACTATATTTATCTTAACACAGGAGATACGCCACCGAATTGTAGCTCTTGCAGAGCAAGGTTCAAAATTATTGATATAGAAAATGGGAACGAACTGTGGAACTACAACCTTTCTGCTCCTGGACAATGCGGTGTTACAATTTTTGATCAATACGTATACACATTTGACAAAGATAATTTATATTGCTTCACAAGGGGTGAAGAGGCGAAACTGATGGTTGATCCTGTTGAGATTAACCTTGGGGAGATTCCAAAGGGAAAAAAAGAGGCTACTCAGTTCAAGGTCTGGAACGGCGGAGCTGGTTATATTGTTGGTAAAGTCAAGTTTGACAGGCCGTATATGACAATTTCGTCTGATCAATTTATGCAACAGAGTGATCCAAAAACCTTTATCTGTAATATTGATACAACAACTCTAACTGTTGGACAAACATACAATATCCCGATACTTGTAGATTGCTCAACAACTGGTGAACAAGAAACTGTTATCATTACCTTTACTGTCACAGGTCAACCTAAACTCGAAGTAACCCCAATAGAAATTGACTTTGGTGAAGTTGAAAGAGGGACTTACTCTGAAGAAGACTGTTTTATCGACAACGTTGGCGAGGGTACCCTCAAAGGGCAGATAACATCTGATTCGAGCTGGTGTGTAATTGAATATGTGAAATGGGAAGGTAACCACAAAAAACTGATTGTAACAGCAGATACCACAATGCTTGATTTCAATCGCGAATATAAGGCAAACATATTCTTTGAAAGCAATGGTGGGACTGCAAAGGTTGTCGTCAAGATTAAAATCAAACAGGAGGGACCGAAACTACGAGTTTATCCAACTGAATTAATCTTCACAGATGTCACATGGGGAGACCAGATAACAGGAACATTTGCAATCGATAATGCTGGAATATTGACACTTGAGGGTGTTTTAGAACCAAGCGAAGAATGGCTAGAATTATCAGACGATTCTTTCTCAATAACCGATGAACCAGAAAACTATATCGTCAAGATTGACACAACAAAACTTCCGGAAAACGAAACAACAACCGCTGAAATTCTTGTTAAGAGCAATGGTGGAAACAGGATTGTGAATGTTTCGATTCAAATCAAACCAAGACCACCAATATTAAAAATTACTCCACCAACACTATTTTTCAATAATTGTGTACCTGATGAGTATTACGAGGAAATCCTTACGATTTCTAATATCGGTAACGGGATTCTCTCAGGAGACGTAACAATAAGCTCTGATTGTCCATGGCTAAAGATTGGTCAACAGGATTTTGCTATTCAAAGCGCTCCACTTAAAATCAGGGTTAGGGTTGATACTGAAGGGATGACAAAAGGAACTTCATACACTGGAAAAATTATTGTCACCAGCAACGGTGGAGATGATGAGGTCGGTGTTGTAGTCGTTTTGACCGAACGCCAAAAAAGGACGATTGAACTTTGGATTGGCTCAAAACAAGCAAAAGTAAATGGTGAGCCACATGATCTTGACTGGCCACCATACATCAACAATGGAACAACAATGGTTCCTGCAAGATTTATTGCAGAGGCATTTGGATGTATCGTGGATTTCTATCCAAAACATGTCGCTGTTGAAGAAATCTACATCACGAAAGGGACTAAATTCATTACGCTTTTCATCGGTCAAAATAGAGCATTAATTGATAATGAGGAAGTGAAACTCGACGTTCCCGCTGAAATAAAAAGTGGAAGAACATTTGTCCCAATCAGGTTCATCTCGGAGGTTTTTGGGGCAGACATCAAATGGGATTCAGAAACAAAGAAGGTGACAATCAGTTACTACGATGATTAATGCAAAACCTTATTCATCAGCTTTATAAAACCTTTTGAGCTGAGTGGTTGGTAGGTGAGAAACTCTCCATCAAGGAACATCCCAAAAGTACCATACGCAGATGAGGAGTTTCTTGCCTGCTCTCCGGTCTCGATTCTTTCGAGATAAACATCAAGCCCAAATTCTTGCTGTGCAGTTTCTTTCATCTCCATGACATAATGCCTTCCAAACGGACACTGGTCAGTATATTGTATTACCAGACCTTTTTTATTGATTCTTGCTTTTTTAGTATTTTCTGGAAATTTCGGAAGTGGTGCATCTGGATTGTGTCTGATATACATCAAATCAAAATGAGGTGGTGCAGTATCTGCAACCTCAAACCCAAAATGCTTGTAGAATTTGCTACTGGTTAAAAACGCTTTTTCTCCAGAGGTGACACAAACACCATGATAACTTTTCGAATCCTCGAGACAATATTTCATCAAATCTTTTGAGTGACCATGCCCTTTGTATCTACCAGAAACCCAAAGACAGTGGATAAAGAGATATCCAGGAGCAATAACGGGTTTCCAGGCAAATTCGGCGGGGATATACTCAATAAAAACTTTTGCCTTTTCATTAAGCTTCCTGAAAACCATTCCTTCTCTCAATCTATCCTTCATCCAAGATTTTTTATCAAGCATTCCCTGATGGTTTTTAGAGCTCGCAAAGGCACAACAGATGTGTTCTGTTTCAATATTTTCCAATGTCACATTTATGTATTCATATTCAGCCATTCACACCACCCAAAAGATGGGAGCGACTTTTATCGCTCCCAGAGTTTTTCTACATTCTACTTGATTGGGATTAAAATATCCACTTCACAGTCTTCGCTCTGACCCATCTCACCTTTTACAGTGAAACGCTCATCGTACCACTGAAGATTGAAATCAGATGCAAGTTCCAGTTTTGAATTTGGAAGCCACTCCTTGTAGATATAAACAAATGTTTTCCCAATTGTCCCAATCACACCTTTGTGTGTAAAAACAGCATATTTTTGAGCAGGAATTACTGCTGACTCAAGCCCATCTGGAACATCTTCAATCTTTTCAACAAGAGATGCTGCCATAATCCAATACTTCCCATCATTTTTTGCAGGATCGCCATAACTATATTCAATTCCTACTTCGGGTTTAGCTTGATACTTTATGTTGCCATAATATGGTCCCATTTTCTCCCAAACCTCAGGAATATCTTTGTCAACTCCAAAATGTTTTATACCAACCAGTTTAAGTTCACCTATCTCTCTTATCACAGGTTCCATCAATTCTCCTCCTTCATAGGATGTTTTTATATTCAACCTTGCCGGCACAAGTTGCGGAATATGTGGTCGCCACTTTCTGTAATATGCGGGTGTGACGTTAAATTCTTTTTTAAATGCTCTTGTAAATGATTCTTGACTCTCAAACTGGAAATCAAAAGCAATATCAATTATCTTCTTGTCAGTTTCCGTAATCTCAATTGAAGCCTCTGCCAACCTTCTTTTTCTTATATATTCAGCAAGAGTATACCCCGTAGAACATGCGAAAATCCTGTGAAAATAAAATAATGAAAAACCCGCAATATCAGAGATTGTTTTCAATGATAGAGGTCTATCTAGATTATCTTCGATAAAATCAATCGCTTCATTTATGCGGACGATTCTAGATTTTTTTCTCATGAAAGCTATTGTAACAAAAAATGAAAGTAATTCTTGACATTCTGTGCTCTTATATTGCTGATGTTTTAAAACTTAGATTTATATTGACTCACACCCTCTAAAGCCTATAATTTTCTTGAGTACACTTGACATATGAAAGGTATCCCTTAAATGAGAAGAATAAGCAGATTCAAGCCATTTCTTTTACTCACGCTTGTTGTTGGATTAGTTTTCACTCTAATTCCAGCCATGCCAAAAACAACAGGTTTGACATATCCCGTAAAAGCCAATTATTCGATTACTGAATACAATATCGTTGTAAAACCAAACATCACCGAAAGAACTTATACAATCGAATGTGAAGTAACTGTAGAAGCTTCAAGAGATATAGAATTTTTAAATTTCTACATGGATCCCATCTGGAATCTCAAAAATATCGAGGGTGTGCAAAGCTATGAGCAAGATGTTGATGTGATAACAATCAACTCCGCAATGAAAAAGGGCTCGAAGGAAAAGTTCGTTTTTCATTACACAACACACTTGAAGGGTCGTGATTACCCAGGCAGACAGTGGAATTATGTAAATGATGATGGGGTTTACCTCTACCAATGGTGGTATCCTGTCACTCTTCACACAATCGCAAATGGATTCTCAGAGATTGTTACAGTCAAAGCTGAACTAATGCTTCCAGGAGACTGGATTGTATGTTCAAGCGATATTTCATCTGAGACACTCAGCGGAGACAAATCGATAAAAACCGTTAAAATTGAAACAAGAGATCCTGCCTTCTTCTACCATATTGTTGCAGGCCCATATCAGAAAAAGATTACAGAAGACCCATCGAATGTGGTTTCAAAAGTTGTGTTCTATGGAGAAAAAGATTACTTTGAAATCGGAGACATATTCACTACAGAAATCTTTGGTGCTCTTAAGTATTTCGAAGATAAATTCGGCACACCCGCACCACTCGAATATTCTGTAATCCAGATGCCAGATAAATTTGTCGCCCTTGTAGCAGACAGAGCTCAAATGTTCATCCCAAGTTCAGTTTTGAAAACTGAGAGCGAATCTCTTGAAGAAAAAGATGACGACGATGACAGTGTTGGGTACACTGATCCAGAATATCTCGCAGAAAAAGTAGCATCATCTTGGTGGGGTGGAGCAGTTTACGGTATCGGACCAGAATCAGAGTTCCTTTCCACATCACTTTCAGCATACTCAGGACTTCTCTATATGGTTGACCTCGAAGGTGAAAAGAAGCTTCTCGAGATGCTTGGTGATGCAAGGGACAAATACTTTACAGAAATTGAAGTTGAGGATGAAGTTCCACTCGTTTCAGTTGCCGAAAAGACTCTTCTTGATGTCTACTTCAGAGGAAAAGGTCTCATCGTTCATCATATGCTCAGACAGGTGATTGGAGATGCAGCGTTTTTCAAAGGACTCAAAAACTATGCCTCCAGGTTCTCTGGAAAATTTGCAACAATTGAAGACTTTGAAGCAGAGATGAGCAAGGCTGCTGGAAAAAACCTTTCATGGTTCTTCGAGCAGTGGCTTCTACAAGCTGGAAGACTCACGTATGAAATTGACTTCACAAAACTTCCCGGTCAAGACCCTTACAGATACAAAATCAGACTCGAGGCAACAGGCGCAATGAGAATGCCATTTACAATCGATGTAATAATGGCTGATAAGAGCATCCAAAAGATCGAATGGGCGGCAAATGATCTCGAGCTTGAAAAAATATTTGAATCAGAAATCGAACCAATCGGTGCAAGAATACATAACCCAGAAGGCTACATGCTTACAGAGTTTTCGAAGGTCAACACCCTTCTTGAGGGATCACTTAAAAACTTCTATTACCTTGATGATTTCACAATTGTTGAGGGAACCTGGCAGGGTAATGAGGATAGATCAAAAAAGGCTCACGGAAGAGCAGTATTTATCCAGGAGATGATCAAAGACAAATTCAATGTCGAGGTGCCAATTGTGCTTGATTCCGACATTGACCAAGGTGAACTCGTAGACATGAATCTTATTATGGTTGGCTGCACTGGATGCAACGCTCTTCTTGCATATGACAGAATTATGCCAGGAGTACCATTCTGGTCTACAAACTGGACACGAACAACGGGGCCAATGTTCCCTGGGGCAGATCTTCCTGAGGGTACAGTTTGCTTCCCAAATCCAATGAATCCATGGAGAGGAATCATTCAAGATGAGTTTTTCTATTCTGACGGGAAATTTAAATCAATAGAATTGATTGAAGATTTCTACTATCAGTCACCCGAGACCGGTGGCGTAATGAGAGGTTATGTCCACAAAAAAGGTAAAGAATACTGGACTGCACCTGAACCACTCATCGTTGATCTTTTTGACTTCACTACAAATAAAATTGAAACAACTGGAAACAAGGTTGTATTCAAAGGAGAGTCAAACACTGAATTCTATATTACCTACAACATCAAGAATCCAATCGTCTTTAATGAACCTGCGACAAGAATATATGTTCCTGAGGGTGAGTTCGAAATTGAAATCGATCTACTCAGAGGTGAAGAGTTTGCAGATGACCATTTAATCATTGACTCCACAGATGACAAGATTGTAATGCAAAGACATATTATCAACGATTTCAGAGGAGAACTTGAAGCACCTGTTGTAACAGTTTCAGAACTTAAATCAAGCTATTTCTATGGTGAAGAAATTGAAATTGAATGGGAAGGAAGAGATGATTCTGCCTTCTACAAGGATATTGAGTACAGCTGGTCAATTGATGGGCAACCCAGAACATCTTTCAAAACTGGAACAAAAACTGTTCTTGAAGACCTTCCTGAAGGAAAACATACCTTTAGACTCTGGGCAAGAGATGTAAGAGGTAACCTTAATTATTCGATTCCACAGGTAACATTTACAGTAAGATAAAATGATTTCCCACTTAAGCTGGATTGACATCATCAGACTTGCGATTGCCGGGATATTCATAATCTCGGCAATCGTTTCAGTTGGTATTTTAATAGGTAAAACTAGGAACCGACCATAGGCATCCTCAAAAAAGGATGCCTATTTTTTATTAAGTCAAAGATTTTCTCAGATCGTCAATAGTGTTATTGATTGTGTGTCTGATCATCCCTAGGTTGGCTTTGTGAGTTGCAACAACAAGCAGAAGAAGATCTGAGCTTATCTGTTGAACAACGGCTTTCCCATCATCAAACTCTAGAACCTGCTGCTGCAGGGTTCCAAACTTCATTGTCTCACCCATCACCTCTGCAGAACCAAGTGCAGTTGCAGAGATTGCAGCCATTGAAGTTAAACTTGCATCGATCTGACCTACATTATCAAGGATCAATCCATCTCTTGAAACGACAAGGCAACCTTGGATACCCTCAACATTGACAACTTTCTTTAAAAAATCACCTATCATCTTTATGCACTCCTTTATACTTTCTTCAAAGAAACAAGTGAGGCAGCATCACCAGCAGGTTCGATCTTTTCAATCGTTGTCACCTGACCGGTGTTTTTTTCGAGCAATGTCATTGCGAGATTTGCAAATGGGCATGCGAAAGGACTGATTCCTAATTCTCTTAGGGACATGGTTGTTTCCCAGAAGGAGCATCCTTTTATATTAACGTTATAATGTGTGTCTGTTTCCTCAATACTGATCTCATCACACATGCCACTTTCAAGCATCGCTTTTTTTAACTCATCTGAGATTTCTGAAGATGTTTTACCTTCGAATTTGATTCCCTGTTTTTCGAATTCCTCCAGTACCATTGGACCTGCAATCCTCATAACAGCATCGGCTCCGGCACCAAATAATTTTCGGACAGAAGCACTTACTCCATACAAAATAGCATTCACGGCTCTCTTATCGATTTTATCAACCATAAAGTGTCTCCTTTCAGTCCTTCATAGTCTAATTCTGTTTTTTTAGTACATTTGCATGTCAATTCAATGACTTTTTTTGTTCAACCACAAAACATCTTTAGAGGCATTCAGTTTTTTTATAAATTCAACAAACATATAAATATCCAAAATAAAAGTATCGACTGCCTCATCAAAAGGAACAGGTTTTTCAATAAAGTTACAAACTTTTTTCTCAAAATTATTAAGAGGGATGTATCCATTTGATTTTGCAATAACCAGACCATTATACTTCTTAAGATGTGAGATTTCATCGATTAATAGATATGCCTTAATAAAAAGAGATTCAATATTTCTGGCAATGGGCGGTTTTAGAGAAATCCGATCATCGCAAATGAAAGAATACATATCAAACTGATAAACAATCGCTGCGATCAAAGCGTTTGGTCCAACACTATTGTAAAAAAGACAATCGACAACACAACCCTTATAGACCTCTATAGAGGCGCATTCATCGTCCTTATAGAGTTTTAAAAACCCTGTCTTGCCTGTACGAGAAAGCTTATCTAACAAGACGCTCAAGCCAATATCAGACAACTTTCCAATTTCTACACCCATAAGATTATTTTAGTAAATATTCCTAAATTGTCAAATCAGTTTTCAAATATTAACTAACAGATTGATATTTGATTAAATATGGATTCTCTTGGCTATATATGAGCAATAATGCTTGATCATCTTGACGGGTGTAGTAAAGACAACCAAGCATTATTTGTAAATAAAATTCATAATATTAAAAAATTAAACAAACAAAATAAATAAGATTGTACGCTATGATATTATTCTAATCCGTGTCTGATGATCTTTCCTTCAGCAATGTAGACAACCTCTTCAGCAATATTTGTCGCAAGATCAGCGATTCGCTCAAGGTGTCTTGCGATATTTAGCGAGAAGAGCAGATCGTTGATATTCGAATTAGTTTTCGACAGTTCTTCAGAAATCAAGCTTAAAACATTATCTTTCAAAGTATCAACCTCATCATCAAGTGAACAAACCTTTCTTGCCTGGAAAGGATCTAGTTCAACAATGGCATTTAAAGATAGTCTTAACATATCTTCCACTTTGGAGCTCATTGAAACATAATCAAATGGAATCTTAAATTCGGGTGAGATTGCTGAGCCTGCCTTGGCAATATTTGATGCAAGGTCAGCAATTCTTTCCATATCGTTGTTAATCTTCAAAACTGCAACAAGAACCCTCAAATCAACAGCTACAGGCTGGTAAAGTGCCATTATCTTCAAGCATTCTTCCTCAAGTTCAACTTCAAGTTTATCAATCTTATTGTCTTCTTTCCTGATAATATCAGCTAAGACTTTATCACGTTTCTGAATAGCTTTTATAGCTCTTGGAACGCTTTCTTCAACGATTGTTGCAAGCTCCAAAAACATTTTTTGGAGATCATCCATTGCTTTTCTTATGTGCATTGTCATAATTACCCCTCCCTTAACTGAATTTTCCAGTTAGGTATTCCTCGGTCTTTTTTTCTTTTGGCACTGTAAATATCTGTTTTGTTTTATCAAACTCGATTAGCTTACCTTTGTAGAAAAATGCAGTGTAGTCGGATATTCTTGCAGCCTGTTGCATATTATGAGTAACTATTACAATCGTATACTTGGTTGATAATTGAGTGATAAGTGCCTCAATTTTTGATGTCGCCTGTGGGTCAAGTGCAGATGTTGGCTCATCCATAAGAACAATCTCTGGGTCAATAGCAAGCGTTCGTGCAATACAAAGTCTCTGCTGCTGTCCACCTGAAAGGTCGGTTCCGCGTTTGTTGAGATTATATTTGACCTCGTCCCAAAGAGCTGCCATCTTCAAACTTTTCTCGACAATCTCAGTCAGCTTCTGGCGACTTTTTACGCCATGAATTCTCGGGCCATATGCAATGTTATCAAAGACAGATTTTGGGAAAGGATTTGGTTTTTGAAAGACCATTCCTACTTTTTTTCTGATTGCTACGACATCAGTATGTCTCTCGTAGATGTCTTTACCTTCAATTTTTACAAGACCTTCGACTCTTGTATCATCAATAATATCATTCATTCTATTGAGAGTTCTAAGAAATGTTGACTTTCCACAACCAGAAGGACCAATCAGAGCGGTCACTTTTCTTTTTGGGATTTTCATATTGATGTCAATAAGTGCCTGGTGATTCCCATAAAAGAAATTCAGCTTTTCGATATTGACAATAGCTTCTTCGTTTACCATTTATACCTACTCCTGTAATAAGACCTGACAAGAATTGCGATCGATGCAAAAATTAACACAAGAAAAACCAAAACTAATGCTGTACCATACTGCATTGGTCTAACTTTTTCAAAATCTGGAACCTGCGTAGAGAGTGTAAAAAGATGGAAAGGCAAAGCCATTACAGGTTTTGTAATCGTAGGAATCGACCTCGAATAAAAAACCGCTGCAGTAAACATGATCGGTGCGGTCTCACCGGCTGCTCTTCCAATTCCAAGAATTGAACCAGTCATCATACCTGGTATTGAATATGGAAGTACCTGAGATTTTATCATCTGCCACTTTGTTGCACCAAGTGCAAGTGATCCCTGTCTGAATGACTGTGGAACAGCCTTAATTGCCTCTTCTGATGCAACAATAATTGTCGGCATAATCAGACATGCAAGCGTCAGAGATCCCGCAATAACAGAGGTTCCAAAACCAAAAACAAGTACAAAAAGACCAAGTCCAAACAAACCAAAAACAATTGATGGTACACCAGCAAGTGTAATAATCGCAAGCCTTATCAATCTTGTAAACCTGGATGGTTTTGCATACTCGGCAAGATATATCGCAGATGCAATCCCGAGTGGAACTGCTATCATGATTGTTGCGGAAATAAGATAAAATGTACCGAGAATAACGGGTCCAATTCCACCTTCAACACCTGCTTTTGATGGAGTGGCCGTTAAAAACTCCCAGCTTATTGTCCCCGCACCACCAATAATAATATCTATTACAAGATAAAGTGTTATGGCAACAATTGAGTAAGTCACAATTCTGAGAATCCATTTGACTAATTCTTCTCTACCCCTTCGCATTATGACTTCACCTCATTTACTCTCAGGTATCTCTGAGCAATCATATTAAGTCCAAATGTAAAAAGCAAAAGAACAATACCAACGAGGAAGAGTGCATTATAGTGGACATCACCGTAAACAACCTCACCCATCTCAGCAGCAACTGTTGCAGTCATTGTCCTTACAGATTCCATTGGGTTGAAGGTTAATGCTCGAGAGTTACCAGTGACCATCAAAACAGCCATAGTTTCACCGATAACACGACCGATTCCAAGCATAACAGCAGCAACAATTCCAGAGAGCGCAGATGGGACAATCGCCTTCCAGGTTGTTTGAAGTTCAGTTGCTCCAAGCGCAAGTGATGCTTGCCTATATGAGCTTGGAACGGAATTAATGGCATCCTCAGATATTGTTATAATTGTTGGGAGTGCCATTATTGTGAGGATTATTGAACCAGTAAATGCAGTCATTCCAGTTGACAATCCAAATACTCTTTGAATAAACGGTACAATTGTCACAAGAGCGAAAAAGCCAAAAACAACTGATGGAATAGTTGCGAGCAATTCGAGGAAAGGTTTTAAGATTTCTTTTTCAATTTTACCTGCGATCTCTGCAATATAAACTGCAGACAGAACCCCTATTGGTACACACATGATCGTTGCGACAATAGTAACAAGTAGAGAACCTGTGAGAAGAGGGAGCATACCAAAACTAGGAGTAATACCCTCTGGTCTTACAGGAACCCACTGCGTAGTTATTAAATTTGCCGGGTCATGCTTCCAAAAGAATGGAATGCCCTCTTTACCAAGGAAGATAAAAATAAGGACTACGACCAAAATACTTGTCGATGCCATAAGAAGGAAAAAAAACTTTATAGTTCCTTCGCTATATCTTTTATGGAGACTCGCAATCCATCTTCCAAAAAGAGGGAAGGCTGCCAGGAATCCTAGCAACCCTCCTTTTTTGGATTCAGTTTTGATGTTTTTCTGGGAGGTAACTGACATGTTTGTTCACTACTTTACTGGTATAAAACCAATCTCCTCAACAATTTTCTGTCCCGCAGATGAGAAACAGAAATCAATAAAATCGACTATATTGCTTCCTGCGGATTTAAGAACATAGAGGTGAAGGGGTCTTGCGACCGAGTAATCACCTGATGCTACTGTTTCCTGTGATGGAACAACGTAATTACTGCCATCTTCTGAAACAGCAAGTGCCTTTACCTTCTCACCTGCTGATGCAACATAACCGAGTCCAACGTAACCAATTGCGTTTGGATTCTGTCCAGTTTCTGCGATGATTGCTGAGTTTGAAGCCATGAGTTTTGCATCTGCTCTATAGTCAGCTTTCTCAAGAACTTTCTCCTGGAAGAAGGCATATGTTCCTGATGAGTTGTCTCTTGAGAGAGCAACGATCTTCGAATCATTTCCGCCAAGTTCTTTCCAATTCGTAATTTTACCTGTGTAGATGTCACCAATCTGAGCTACTGTAAGTTCTGAAATTGGGTTTGATGGGTGAACGACTACTGCGATACCATCTCTTGCGATGATGTGCTCAACTGATTCTGATCCATTTCCGATGATTGCATCTTTTTCTGAATCTTTCATTTTTCTTGAAGCAGCTGCAATGTCTGTTGTACCGTTCATCATGGCTGAGATTCCAGTACCAGATCCACCGCCAGCAACTGTAACTTCAACGTTAGGGTATCTGTTCATGTATGCCTCTGCAAGTGCTGTGTTGATGTGAAGCATTGTGTCTGAACCTTTGATTGTGATAAGTCCACCAGCTGATTTTGCTGAACCCACAGGGATAAAACCGATTTCTTCAACAATTCTCTGTCCTTCATCTGAGAAGCAGAACTCGATAAAGTTTGTGACTTTGCTTCCTGCCGATTTAAGAACATAGAGGTGAAGGGGTCTTGCGACCGAGTAATCACCTGATGCGACAGTTTCCTGTGATGGAACAACGTAATTACTGCCATCTTCTGAAACAGCAAGTGCCTTTACCTTCTCACCTGCTGATGCAACATAACCGAGTCCAACATAACCAATTGCATTTGGATTCTGTCGAGCTTCTGCTATGATTGCTGAGTTTGAAGCCATGAGTTTGGCATCTGCTCTATAGTCAGCTTTCTCAAGGACTTTTTCCTGGAAGAAGGCATATGTTCCGGATGAGTTGTCTCTTGAGAGAGCAACGATCTTAGAATCATTTCCACCAAGTTCTTTCCAATTCGTAATTTTACCTGTGTAGATGTCACCAATCTGAGCTACTGTAAGTTCTGAAATTGGGTTTGATGGGTGAACGACTACTGCGATACCATCTCTTGCGATGATGTGCTCAACTGATTCTGATCCATTTCCGATGATTGCATCTTTTTCTGAATCTTTCATTTTTCTTGAAGCAGCTGCAATGTCTGTTGTACCGTTCATCATGGCTGAGATTCCAGTACCAGATCCACCGCCAGCAACTGTAACTTCAACATCTGAATGTTTGTTCATGTATGCCTCTGCAAGTGCTGTGTTGATGTGAAGCATTGTGTCTGAACCTTTGATTGTGATTGTCTCATTTTTGGTAGTTGTGTTTCCGTTATCAACTGGTTTTGTATCTTCTCCGCCACCACAACCAATCATTGTGAATGCCATCAAGGCAACCATCAAAACTGTCAAAGCAAGCATTGTTTTCTTCATTTTTTCTTTATCCTCCTGAATATCAGGTATTTGATGACTCAGATAGTATATATGATTTGTTAGAATTTTATTAGAAACTGGAAAACAGAGTGTAACTCAATACTTGACAAATCAATATAATAATAAAACCATGTATGATAATTTGATTTTTGGATTTATGCCAAGCTTTGAGGATGATTTTTTTGGAGAAATCTTGTTTGCAAAAAAACACTTTGATTTCGTAGAAATAACGCTTGACAAAGACCTAGAGATATATTCAACTGATTTCGTTCAAAAGATTCAAGAGCGTCTATTAGGATTCCCGGTTCTGGGTCATATCCACTGGGAATATGAATTATTAGAAAACGGTGTGACTAACCAAAAGATAATCAAGTCAATCGATATATTTGAAAAGCTTGGATGCAAGAAAATCACGATTCATCCATCTTCAATCTTTTCCATGTATAAAAACATCAACGCAATCAAGCACTACAACGATTACTGTCTTGCAAAAGACATTCTTCTATGTGTTGAAAACGTTGAAAAAGGAGATTTCAGAGGAGCAAACATTTTTGAAATGATGTTTGACAAACTCCCGGAAATTGGAGTAACTCTCGATACCGGCCACGCACTCCTTATTGGAAGAAACGAATTGGATAAATTTTTCGGGTTGGCAAAAAATCTGGAACATATTCACCTGCATGACGCAAGAAACGGACATGATCATCTTGGCTTCATTAAAGAAACCGACCTCAAAGGGATTCTGAATCAAATCCAAAACCTTGGTAAAAAGACCACTGTCACTCTTGAAATTTTTTTTGAACTAAACGAGAAAAATAGAATCCCTATAAACGGTGAAAAAAGAAAAGAAGTTCTTCTCAAGCAGATGGGGATAATAAAAAGCCCCTAAATATATTCACATTCAGGGGCTTTAAAAAGTATATTCAAAAATCAATTTGAAAGGGTATCTGAAAGTTCCCTCAGATTTTCAAGTTCTGATTTAAGTTCTTCCATTTTCACTTTATTTTTTTCAACAACTGCAGGAGGCGCACTCTTTACAAAACCTTCATTTCCAAGGAGTTTCTCAATTTTTTGAAGCTCTGCCTCAGTTTTGTTCTTGCTAGTTTCAATTCTTTTGAGCTCTTCGGCAATATCGATTTTTCCAGCAACATCAAGGTAGAATTTCATGTCGGTAGAAACTGCTGTCACGCTTCCATCTGGTTGGTTTTCTGCAAACTCAAACCCTTCAACTCTTGCCTGTTTTTCAATCTGCTGTTTTTCACGATTCAGAAGCTCAACTGTTTCCTTTGGTGCATTGAATTTGCAACCTATAATCCCCTGATGAATTCTGAGTTTTGCTTTCAGATTTCTGATTGCTCTGATTGCTGACTGTACCTTGACCATCTCAGAGGTTGCTTCTTCATCAAAAACAAAATCAACATGGTTTGGCCAATCAGCAATCATGATTGTATCACCAGTTTTATGTGGGAGTTTCTGCCAGATTTCCTCTGTGACATATGGTGCAATTGGGTGTAAAATCTTAAGGATTGTATCAAGACAAAGGTAAAGAACCTGCTGTGTTCGGGTCTTTTCTTCTCCACCATTCATTATTGGCATCTTTGAAAGTTCAATATACCAATCACAGAAATCTGTCCAGAAGAAATCGTATATTGCCCTTGCACCCTTTGCAATGTCATATTCCTCAAAAGCATCTGTTACAGCTTTCACAGTTTCACCAAGTTTTGAGAGAATCCATTTGTCAATGAACTGAAGGTTCTCTGGTTTTCCTGGCTTCATATCCTCCAGATTCATGAGTGTGAATCTTGAGGCATTCCAGAGTTTATTGATAAAATTCCTTCCCTCTGTTAGCACAGTTTCACCAAGCTTGATGTCCTGCCCCCCCTGAGTTGAGAGGAACATGAGGGTGAATCTCATCGCATCTGTTCCAAACTTATCGATAACCTCCATTGGATTGATTGCATTTTTGAGAGACTTACTCATCTTGCGACCCTGCTCATCTCTGATAAGACCAGTCATATATGCATACTTGAATGGTATATCACCCATGAATTCAAGGCTTGAGAAGATCATTCTTGCCACCCAGTAGAATATGATGTCATATCCAGTTATCAAGACATTTCCTGGATGATAGTATTCAAGGTCTTTTGTTTTTTCTGGCCAGCCGAGTGTCGCAAACGGCCAAAGGGCAGATGAGAACCACGTATCAAGAGAGTCTTCTTCCTGTCGAATTGATTTGCTTCCACATTTTGGACAAGCAGACGGCTCATCGCGAGACACAAAGATTTCATCACAATCATCACAGTAGTAGATTGGAATTCTGTGTCCCCACCAACTCTGTCTTGAGAGACACCAATCCTGAATATTTTCCATCCAATCGAAATAAACCTTGCTCCAACGCTCTGGTATGAATTGGACTTTTTTATCTTTGACAACCTGAATTGCAGGTTTTACAAGCTCATCCATTCTCATGAACCACTGTTTTGAGAGGAGTGGTTCAACCCTTGTTTTACATTTGTCATGGTGACCAACAGCATGTTTGTGGTCTTCAATCTTTACAAGCAATCCCTTTTCTTCAAGCTCGTCAACAATCTTTTTTCTTGCTTCAAGCATTGTAAGTCCCTGATAGCGCTCTGGTACTTTTTTATTGAGCTTGCCATCTGGCCCCATGATGATCGGCATTGGAAGTTCGTGTCTTGTTCCAACTTCAAAATCATTTGGGTCATGGGCAGGGGTTATTTTCACAACACCTGTTCCAAACTCAAGATCGACATAATCATCTTCAATAACTGGGATTTCTTTGCAGGCTACCGGTAGGAAAACAGTTTTTCCCTTTAGATGTTTATATCTTTCATCAGATGGATTAACAGCAACCGCAGTATCTCCAAGCATTGTCTCTGGTCTTGTTGTTGCAATCACAACACCATCATCTGAACCATCCTTAAATGGATATTTGATATGCCAAAGATGTCCTGCTGAATCTTCATGTTCAACTTCAATGTCAGAGATTGCAGTCTGGCAGTACGGGCACCAATTGATTACTCTATTTCCTTTGTAGATGTAACCTTTTTCGAAGTAGTGGCAGAATGCCTCGCGGACAGCAACCTGATAATTCTCATCCATTGTGAATGTGAATCTGTCCCAGTCACAAGAAACACCAAGTTTTTTGAGCTGATTAATGATTATGTCGCCGTGCTTTTCTTTCCATTCCCAAACTCTTTTTGAAAAAGCCTCTCGACCAATGTCAAACCTTGATTTTCCCTCTTTTTCATAAAGATCGCGGTCAACAACAATCTGTGTTGCAATCCCTGCGTGGTCTTCACCAGGCATCCACATTGCATTTTTTCCACGCATTCTCTGGAATCTGATTACCAAATCCTGAATTCCATTGTTTAATGCATGTCCTGTATGAAGGATTCCTGTAACATTAGGAAGCGGCATCATAACAACAAACGGTTCTTTATTATCATCTGGCTCTGAGTGAAACCATCCACCATTTATCCATAAATTATAGATTCTATCCTCAACTGATGCCGGATTATAAGACTTATCCATTTCAACGCTCATACCATCCTCCTGATGTTACCTATTCAAATACAATGTCGACAGTTTGCCAGTTTTTTTATTGGTAGTCAATATGACTGAGATTTACTCCGTGTTTAAATAATATCGAAAAGAGTGGATACATTTACACAATCCAATGCTTCAAATGAACCCACAAAAAACATTTCTTAAATGTTAAAAACAAAGTGTACTTGTTTTGGGTACGATTAGTATCTAAGATTTCGGACATAGTCACTTAAATTGATTCATTAATTTGTGAAAAAAGTTTCATTGCGGATTGATCGTGAAAGGGAGCCGTGTTTGGTCCACGAGTAAATTCTTAAGTTTGTTTCAGGTCGCACAAACTCCAAAACGACAAAGGAGTATCATTATGGGTACTGATAGATTACGTATAGGTGACTATATCCCAAAACATCCAATAATACAGGGTGGAATGGGAATAAGAGTTTCGCTGTCAAATCTGGCCTCTTCGGTTGCAAACTGTGGCGGAATCGGAGTAATTGCTGCAACTGGCATTGGGATTTCCGAACCAGACTTCAACAGCAATTTTCACGGTGCATCAGAACGAGCACTGATTAAAGAAATCAAAAGAGCCAGGAAAAAAACCAGAGGGATAATTGGCATTAACGCATTGTCAGTTTTAAACAACTTTTCTCAAATCATTCAAACAGCGATCTCTGAAAAAATCGATATAATATTCTCAGGAGCAGGGTTACCATTCGAACTTCCTAAGTATTTAACCAGCAACTCTAGAACTGCACTTGTTCCAATAGTTTCATCATCAAAAGCTGCATATTTGATGATAAAGCGTTGGATGAAAAGGTTTAATTATATCCCAGATGCAATTGTCCTTGAAGGAACAGAAGCTGGTGGACATCTCGGATTCAAAAAAGAGGAGATTAGCGACTCGAGCAAGAAACTCGAAAAAGTTCTGCCTGAAGTTCTGAAAGTTGTAAAAGAGACATCAGGAAAAACAATCCCTGTTATTGCCGCTGGCGGGATATACACCAAAGAAGATATGGAAAAATTCATCGAGATGGGTGCAAGCGGCGTTCAACTCGGTACAAGATTTGTTGCGACCGAGGAATGTGAAGTATCAGATGAGTTCAAACAATCTTATATCGACTGCAAGGAAGCCGACATAAAAATAATCCAAAGTCCCGTAGGTCTACCTGGTCGTGTAATTTCAAACAGGTTTATCGACGATGTGGAGAGTGGATTAAAGAAGCCATATAAATGCCCATACCACTGTATTAGAACATGCAAAGTACAGGACAGTCCATTCTGTATCGCCGATGCCCTAATGCACGCACAATGTGGGAACCTTGAGCATGGATTTGTTTTTGCTGGAGCAAACGCCCACAGAATCAACAAAATCCAAAGAGTAAAAGATGTTTTTGATGACCTTGTAGGTGGCTGTTAAAAAAATCAGAAAGAATATTTAATTATTCCTCGATGTCATCCACAGATGTGGTTTGATCAGTTTCTGTTTCCCCTTCTGGGTAAACGAGCTCAAGATAAACCTTTATATCTAGGGAGTCTCTGTATTCATCATACCACATCTGTTCTGCTTCATACTCCCTGATCATTCTAAGTCTGGCTTCAACCTGATCTTTTACTGTAGACAGTTCTGGTTTTGGTTTTGTGCCGTCTTCGGTGAAGAAATAATCCCAAACATATGTTTCATATTCAAGTTTCAGGATCCTAAAAGAATCCTTTGTTCTGATGATATCTGATACCTCACCAATCTTGAGGGCAAATGCTGCGTCTTCGAGCTCTTCAAGTAAAACTCCTCTTGGAATAAGCTCGGAATATCTTCCACCATCAATAGCTGTTGTTGGCTCCATTGAAAACTTCTCAGCTGTTTCACTAAAAGTCAGCTCAGTTCCAATTTTTTTCTTTACAGCCTCAGTATATCTTCTTGCTTTGTCGATGTCTTCATCTGTGTGAATATCTGGGTAGAAGTAGATGACGATTTCCGATAACCCCAAAAGCCTCGACTCATAAAACTCTTCGATATCAGCATCGGTTATGACGACCTGGTTTCTGATATGTTCGATGACTTTTTCTTTAGTGATTTTTTCAATAAACTTAGGATCGGATCTGAGGATTTTCTTAAGTTCTTTTACACCACCCTCATCTTTTAGGGTTTGCTCAAGTAAATCATATGAGCCAACTTTTACAGCCTGCTCATTAACCTCTCTTGAAACAGCATCCTCAATTTCTTTCATCGAAGGCATCAAATCATTTTCTTTTGCATAATTAACATATACCGCCGTATCGATGAGCCCCTCAATAATCTCGTCCTGTGTTGAGATTTTGATTTCTGCATTTTCCTCTGCGTCGATGTCAATTCCCTCATCGATCAATGCAATTCTTGTAGAGTTGAGAAGTTCAACATAATCGTCTATCGGAATTTCAACCTGACCAACGGTTGCAATCACACCCTCTGGACCAGGAACTTTTATTACCTGTCCAACATTATCTGTTGTGTCATCAGGATTTGTTTCGGTTACCTTTTCCCCGCACGAAACAAAAAGTGTCACCATTACTATCACGACTAAAACAATAATTATATTTTTAAATCTCTTCATTGTTGGCAGATTCTAGCACACAAAAACTGATATTCAAAGTGTTTTATGGTAACAAATCTCATTTTATGGTAGAATACCCCCTATGGGTTCATTATTTTATAAAGGTGATCAAAATGTTTTATGGGACGCCCTTCCTTATGGATATGCTCTTTACAATTCGGGTATCCATCCAACATATTTTATTGTTGATGAAAAACTCGGAACTGCAGATTATCGAATAAAAGACGAAAATCATGATTTCATGATAACGTCAGACTACTGCAATAATCTCACAGGCGCAGTGTGGATTCATCAAGATATTTCAAGTGGCCCATTTTATACACCCGCAGTTGAACCAAAAACGTGGAAAAAACTTGGAGTTCACCTAAAATATATTGATGAAAAATACCTTAAAGTGGTAGAAGAATTCAATCTGAAAAAAATTCTTTCAGATTTGGGTATACAAATTGAAAATGGAGACATAATCAAGGCTCTCACCGAAAGCACTTGTTATACGGGTATTGTTCCTACAAGATTTTCTCAAAGGTCAATTTCATCAGTACCTTTAAACAACGAATTAAAAGAAAAGTATTGGTTGCTATTTTTGTACGCCCTGAAAGGATCATTGAAAGCATCACCCAAAGACAACCGAAAAGAAATCCTGAAACGTGGAAGGCAGCTATTGTCACTTTCACAAGAATTTCTGAAAGACTCAGACAATAAAACGGTTTCTGACCTCCAGGAGTTTTTCTGGAAGGTTGGATGGAAAGTTTTATTTGAAATCGATGCACCAAAAACCATAAGGGTATCAGAACTGTTTGAACTGAAAAAACAGGAGATACCACAAAAGGTTTTTCTTATTGCACTTTCACACCCAAAGGAATTTGCTGAGTCATACAATGAAGCATTAAATCAAGCAAAGCTCCCATTGAAGAGAATCAGATACAGCAACAATGAGATCGAGTTTCCATTTTTCATGGAGTGCAAACTTGAGTGTGGGACACTCGTAAGATGGAGAATTAGGGCGATTTTTGGTGATGACAACATCACATTCAGACTCATCTATCCAATTAAGGGATACTCAAAAGAGATAACACTTCCCAAAAATGCAACCCTCGAAGAGGTCAAAAAAGCATTTTTATCAATCTGCAAAAACCCAACTCTGATTGGAAAAGCCGGACCACTTGTAACAGAATTGACAAGACCACCAAGAATACTGGCACTACCAGAACTGGGGTCAAAATATACACCTATGGTTTTTCATCTTACAAACGAACTGAAAAAGAGGGGTATAGAGTTTGATAGCGGAAGCATTTTAAGACTAGGTGCTAGGTCGCTTGCTAGCCTAAAAATTCTTGGGAACAGTGAAGTGATCTTGCCAAAGTTTTTATCCTGTTTCTGGGGAGAGAAAACGTCCGCAGAATGGATTTCCATTAATTGGGAGAACGAAGCAAAAAAAGCCTCTGAAATTCTTGAAAATATGGTCTATCATCCAGGTCAACTTCGAACCCTTGCAAGATATACTTTGTTGGAATACAACAAGAATCTTCCCGAGAGTCTTCCAAAAAAACTTCAAAAACTTGGAAATGTCTCTGGGATAAGCCAAGTATTGAATAAAGTAACTGCGGACAAACTCGAATCCCTTGTGACTCGACGGGATGAACTCCTCAAAAAGAGACGGGAGCAAAGAGAATCATTTGAGGAACTTCCGGAGATATATGAGGTTAATAGGGCGATTGAGCTTATAATGATGGGCATAATCAAAAGACATATTCAGTTATCCCAGCTCACATACATGAATAGAAGACCATATTCACTGAGTTTTTATTTGACTTGGGGAGCCGAGATTGTAAAACATATGGCAAGAAATGTGGAACAGAGGAGAGAAAAATGCTAAAGAAAACTAGTCTATTTATTACATCAATTCTTATTGTTTTATTGGTCGGTTGTGGTGGCGGAAATCTTAAACTTGACTCTGTCCAGTTTGCAAACAGTGTAACAAAATTCGGAAATTTCACAAAAATTGAGGATACAACATTCAAAAAGAATCAGGTTGTTTATGTTGTTGCAGTCGTTGAAGGATTCATCTCAGAAAAATCTGGAGACAAATACTCATCCTGGCCAATCATGACTCTCAAGCTGAGAGATGAAAATGGCAAACTACTCAACACACAGCAGCCCTTTAAAGACATAATTGATAATGATGAAGAGGTAGTTGACTACAGACTTCCTTCACAGGTAAAACTTGAAACCCCGCCAGGACAATATTCAATTGAGGTAATAGTTGAGGATGGTATATCTGGGGATAGAATTACATCGGAGTTGCCGTTTGAGGTCATAGAGTAGGAAAGTAGACCTCTAACACCCTCGAAGCAATTGTCGTAAATTCTTGCTTGCTTGGAAGTGGGTCATACGACTCCAGTCCATTAACATGCTTTCCTCTTGTGTTCGAATATCTATTGATTATTCGAATATCTTCAATATTACTGCATTCAATATAAAGCGGGGAGTGTAAATCATTGCCATTTTGAACCTCAGCTAATTTTGTTGATATATCCCCAAGAGTCGCATCATCTTTTATTAATCTAGGATATGTAGCTTTAAAATGCCACTCTAGGATATCTCTTAGATTCGCAATTGCATCTTTTAAGATCACAATATCGAATCTTGGGTTGTTAATACACTCTCTGAGTCTCAATATTTTTTCACTTATAAGACTAGAAAGCAAATTCTTGTAAATATCAAACTCATAACACTCACCCTCACATACAGAAACAGAAGTCGTGTTAAGATTTATATCTCTTCGTTGTAATATAAATCTAAGGAACAAAAGATTATGAGACATTACAATTCCCTGTTTGCATAATTTCAATTTATTGACAATATGATCTACAGTGTATCTTTCTCTATTTTTATCTAAACTAGAAAATGGATCGTCAAAAACAATAATTTTTTTATCTAGATCATCTATCTTGTCGAGCCTAGCAAAGAAAAAAGCCAAAGCAAGCGATCTTTTGTCTCCATCGCTCAAAATATTTCCAAAATGTGGGCAGTCTTTCTTCTTACTTTTAACAGAAACTTGAACATCATTTATACAGATAGAATAATCGACACTAACCTCCTTTGTTGCAGTGTCTCCCTTCACATCTGATATTTCGAATCCAGCCCCAAATGATCGTAAGTACTCATTTACTCCCTCGCAATAGTTATTCAAGATTTCTTCTGATTTTATTTTTAAATCATTTTTTTCTCTTTTTATCTCTTCAGCAATTCTTTTAGATTCACCATTATTCTTGATATAATCATTGCATTCTTTCTTTTTTGCAAAATGTCTAAGCTTTTTAAGCTCAAAAATTCTCTTTGCTTTTTTTAATACTTCGATATCATAGTTTGATATTCTTCTTTTTTTTGAATATATCTTCTGATTGATTTCTTCAATTAGAGTATTTTCAGCTTCAATTCTTTTTGAAACTGATTGAATAATACTCTCAATAATATCTTTTTTGATCTCTTGAAGAGGTTTCTTCTCTTTATTTTCAAACAATAATTCACAATTCTTGATCAGCCTATCAAATAACTCCACCATTAGCTCTGAACAATTTGAATTCTTCAGTTTTTCAGTGTCAACATACTGTTCCCAAAACTCTAGCAATCCTTTGTTTTTCTCAATAACACTAACAGTATTCAATTTTGCTTTTTCAAATGTGCTCAATACGAGGTTTTTACTCTCTGTTATTACTTCCTGGAACCCAATGTATGATTCACTAAAAAAGGCACTGTATGCCTTGATCAATTTGATACTGTCTTGGGAAAGCTTTTGCGCACAAAATGGGCAAATATCATTATTTCTCAAAAATGAGGTTCCCTTTTTTAGCCAGCTTTCTCCTTCTGTCCCCAGTCTTTCTTTGATATGCGTTTCTACCTTCTCAACTGCGGCTTCTTCAATATCATCAATAGATTTTTTTAGAATAGATAGTTTTTCTATGGTACTTACATCAATTAATGATAACATTAGAAATTCGGTTTTTGATGATATACTCTCAGATTGTTCTGCTTCATTAATCTGGGTAGAGATTGATGAAATCTTATTATCAATTTCTAAATCAATATCGGAGGATAAGATGTTTTCCTGGATTAATGATTCTCCAAGCTCATTTTCTAAATGATTTAGGCGATCCGTATTCTCTTTCTTTTCTTCTCCAAGTTTATCCAGTCTTTTTTGATGTATAATTGCATCTTCCCCCAAAAGAACTTTTCCAAAATTTTTCCTTTGATCAGAAGTTATATCAAATCCCGAGTAAACATTTCTCTCAATAAACCTGGAATCGAATATCTCAATATTCCCAAATTTATTATTCCATTCACAATTTGAAAACTCATAATTGCTACCATTGATTTTCAACAGAATTGATTGAGTACAGTCCTCACCTTTTCCAAGAGTTTTCTTTGATGTAATAATATCAGGATTATTAGTATTAAGCGAGTACAAAATCTCTGAGAGAGTAGACTTCCCACTTCCATTTTCCCCATAGATCAAAGTGAGTTTTTTAAACTGCGGAGGATCATCTGGATTATAATCCTTAAAAATACCCACGTTCTCAATGCAATTGATTCTGCTAAGCATCACTCCCCCTTGGGGAGGATTGTAATCGACATACTAAAAAATATCAAGAATTTAATAAGGAAGACTGGTAGCGCTAAGGAGAATTGAACTCCTATCTTGGGATTGAGAGCCCCATGTACTAACCATTATACTATAGCGCCCACCAAAAAAGGAAACTAGAAACTGGCTGGCGAACTAGGACTCGAACCTAGAGTCTTCTGATCCAGAGTCAGACGTGTTACCAATTCCACCATTCGCCAACGAAGTTATATTTATATCTAAATACTCGTTTAAGTCAAGGAATCTTTAGGTTATCACTTAACCTGGATGGTGTTAAATTTAAGCAGTTCCCAGGCTGGCTCAAGAACTGGGTTAAACCAGGGCGGATTCATCATTTCATACGATTTGAGGTTTGAAACATGGTCAGCAATTTTTTGAGCAACCGCTCTTCGATCTTTGTCTAAAATACGCTGTGGAACAGTCGAGAAACCTTCAACCGCTTCATCTCTGTTTCCCATTGCATCCATGGTTATCATAAGGCATATCGCATAATAAAGTGCATCAGCTTCATTATCAGTACCTTGAATGCCAGCCTTAAACTGGTCTAGACCAGGTTCCATCTGATTTGGATGATTCGGTGTATCATCGACGAATCTTCCATTTTCATATCTACAGACAGCTTGTGTAAAGGGTTGACCAGCGATGATTTCACTTGAAACATCCGCCCATTTTATGTTTATCATCAAAAGATTTGCAAACCCTGTTCCATCGAGATCATAAAAATCCCTTGCAACATATCCCGGCCCAAGGTCGCACGGAATCTCTTCATATGTTTTGTCAGAAAACACTTTTACGAAATATCCGGGGATGTCACCTGTACCAAGGTCAAAAGCAACTGCATAGCCAAGCGTACTTTCATCCAGCTTCACACCCCAGCTTTTTCCTGAGCCAAATTCAACCGCTGCTGCAGGAAATGGCTCTGAGACCTTAACCAAAGCACCTTTTCTCAACAAAATAATCTGCCTTTTTGAGGTTTCTGATTCTTTGGCAACCGCGAAAACCAAACCATTACCGGCATCTTTCCAATCATAAACACTGTATCCCTCAGGAAGGAATTCAGCAAAATCTTCAGGAGTATACTCATGTTTACTCGCTATATTCTCATCAACTATGTTTTCAGGTTCATCGGCTACTGGAGTTCCACAAGAAACAAGCATTAATAATGCCAAGAAACATATAATAATTTTTGATTTCATTTTGCTACCTCAAACTCATTGAATTTCAAAACTCCCCATCTATTGTCATCATCAAAATCCACATTAAAACCCCTAAGATTTATGATGGGCTTTTTCTGTTCATATGCCATATTTACAAGATTCCTGGCTTCAGCAGCAAGAGATGCATCATCCCCATCAAAAGCCACGGGGTCAAGCATATCCAGGATATCTCCGATATACTCATCTGTGATTCCACCAGCCTCCGCATAAAGATACGCCTCAATCCCATAACCGATTCGATAATGGGCTTTATCATCACCCTTGTTTTGTTTGTATTGAATTATTGAGCTGTGTACCCTTTCACGAACATAATCAATATGTTCCCTGGTTACATCGACAAACTCATCACCTCTGAGCGCATAAAAATAAACCCTCGAGGGTGCTGCAGCATGAATCATATCCGAGAAGTATTCGAGTCTTGTATCTAGTACTCTTATTATCTTCTCACCTTTTTCATCGATAATATCCATGATGATCGTCCATGGCTCAAGACTAATGTTTATTTCCTTGAGCTCTAAATCGTTTACTGTGAGTATTTTTACAAAATTATTAGACCACATATTGCCACCAAGAGAAAACTCAACAGGACAAACGTATGAGCCGTAAATTATTTCATCATTGCCCCAATAGTCCTCTTCCCTTGAAAGCCCGAAATAAATCTCCTCCCCAAAGATTGGAGGCATCTGATAATACTTCTTTATATGATTCCCCTGAAGGACAAAAACCGAAATTCCGATATTTCTAGTTTCTGAGTTTGAATATGAAACAAAGATATATGGGTTAGAAAGATCAACTCGTCTGCTGTTTTGTAACTCAAACCCTTGTGGAATATAAGGTTTGACCAGACTCAGCTCAAAATCTGTTGGTCTCCCACATCTCGACTCTTCAAGCTCAGGACTTTCTCCGCAAGATACAAAAGAAATCAACATAAAGAGTGCAAGAACAAGAATTGTTCCTTTTTTCATATGTTCCTCCGAATAGGAATTTTAGCAAAAAATAAAAAAAAGGGTAGACCAAAAAAGGTCTACCCTTGAAATGATAGAAAAACTCGAACTATTTTCTTGCCTGTGGTGGGATATAATCAACAAATCCTGCCCACTGCATGAACGTTGGATTGTTTGGTGGGTTTGGAGTTTTAAGAGGTGGAATCTTCTTTTCGGGTGGTTGTTTCACAAGCCAACTCATAATTGGTGAAACTTCATGTTTAACGACACCGAATGGACATCCAAGGCAATCGAGACATCTGATACAATGCCACTGTGCCGTTGGATCGTAAATGGCAATATCCATCGGACAATGATTCAAACACCAGTTACAAGATGCACCGCGGCAATTCTCCTGGTCAACTGAAATCTGGTTGGCTGAGAACCAGTTGAAAACATTGAAGATTGTTCCAAGTGGGCAAACACCCTTACAGAAGAATCTCTTTGAATTGATCATGACCCACATGAGTCCAGATGTCATAACCCATTTGAAGAAATACATAAGCTGAGCTTCACCAAAGATTCCCTGATAAGAAGAAACTCCGATAAACGCAGTTGACGAAAGACCAAAGAGTGGGAATGCGGTTTCTGGAATCAGCTGCAACCACATCTGTGGGAATCCGGCGGTGATTGTGCCAATTGGACAGATTTTACACCACCAGACCTCACCAATTCCCCATGTTCCAGTATTGAAGTTATATCTTGTAAGAATTACAAATCCAATAAATGGTACAAGGAAGAAGAACCATCTGAGATATGTGGCAAGTGAGTTTGGCAGTGTGAATTTTTTATGGAAGAGAAAGAATGGAAGGGAGAGGATAAGAGACAGTACAAGATAAATAACTGTCCACATGATAAAGGCTGACATATTGCCAGTTTTAAGCATCATACCAAGACCATATGTGTTTTCAGTTGCAACTCTTCCTGCACCATATACCGCAAGGAATGGTGTAAACCAGGCGAGGAACCATGTTGTCACAAAAATGATTCCACCAAATACATATGAACCGTATTTTTTTGCTTTAAAGAGCATTTCCTGCATAAAGCCCATCGGGCAGACCCATCCACAGGTTGCGCGACCGATTAAAATACCGATTGTTCCAAGGAACCCAATGGTAAACCATGTGAAAACTCCATGTCCTGTGAAATGCTGAATTGTTCCAAGGGAACATGCACCAGATGCAAGAGGGTCAGACCAGCAGATATACCATGGGGCTGGAATCTGTTTCAAAACTGGAGCAATAATAAAAAGAGGACCGGTTGCAAGAGCAAAGAATGCCCACTGAACCCAGATTCTTACCTGGATTCTGAATTCACCTGGTGGAAGTTTGCGTTTCTTTTTTGGTGCTTTTTTTGCTACTTCTTCTGTCATGCTGATGCTCCTCTCTTCTGAATGATTCTCATCATTAACCACAGCAATAAAACAAGAACGATTGATCCAAGAATCAGATAAAACCAGAAGAAGTTTGATTCACCAAGACCAACACAGGCAATACATAAAATAACTGCAGTCTTGTAAATCTCTCTTGGTTCATGTCTTTGGTGATATTCTGGCTCGTTAAAGATTCCACCAAGATGAAGGACTGATGCAGACATTGTTCCTTTTTTTGCCTTTTTGCTTCCGGCAACGGTCATTGTCATTCCATCTTCCATCATTGATGTTCCATCTTCGAGAATAACTTTGTCATGCTCGAATTCGAGACCATCAATTTCATGTCTGTCAGTGACCTTGGTAGGAGCTTCAACCCCTTCTTCAACAATCACATGGAATTCTTTTGCTTTTTCAAAATCTACTTCCCAAACAAGGGGTTCACCTTCTGAAATTTCAGCATCTTCAGGGATCGTGAGAGTAAATGTTTTATTAGCGGTATCCAGATTTGAAATTTGACCGGTTGCAGAGTATTTTCCCTGCGTCTGTTCGGGTGCAACAACAAGTTTTTTGCCATAGATACCAAACAACATCATAGCGACTAAAATAATTAAAAATGGGAGAAAAATCCACTTGGAGAGTGTACTCCTTATCGGTTTACCACTCATATACACCTCTTTCCATTTCTTAAATGTCAGATGTCCATTATAAAATAAAAAAAGTGCCACATCAAGCAGGTTGAAAAAGAAGATAAGTTAACTCATAATAATGATATGTTATCAAGCACAACATGGTTAATAATCATAAGCGGAGCAGTAATAATAATCATTGTTGCAAGTGTTATTATAGGTTCACTCACAGGGAGGGTGAAAATTAAAGACAGCTCAACAATGTCATCCATATTTAATGTTGATAAGGTAAGTTTAACTCTTTGCGCTGAATGTGACCACCTTACAAACAAAAAATATGGAAACACTGGATCTGTTTATATATGTGGCAAAGGTCTTGCAAAACCCGCCAAAGCTTCGACCATCGAAACAAGCAGAAAAAGACGTCAGGAACGTTATCCTTGTAATACTTCTTATTCTGTAAAGAACTAAAGCTTAGTCTGATAATCTAAAAATCTTCAATCTTTGAGGGTAGCTTCCATCAGGTCTTTTCCCGTGAAAACGTTCTGCCCAGACAATTGTATTTCCGTAGATATTATAGTCATCGATATGCCATCTATATTTCCTATCTATATCAATTCGTGAGATTGAATCTTTGTCTCCATCATAAACATAAATACATCCATACTCACCAGGTTTTTTATAGACAACCTTCTTTCCATCACTCAACCTTCTATTTGTGGAAGTCAAACCATAAATCCCCATCAGTTCATATGTATCCGAGACAAATATTTTCTTCGATTTGTCCCTGATTGGATCATAGAGAAACAAGTAGTTTTCGAAATTGCCATCAGCACATATATCTGACTTCGCTTTTGTGACATCCAACAACAAATAATCACTGTTTGGGTTTACAATCAGTCTGACAACATCCCTTACATTTTCTCTTTTATGAGTAAAAACAACCTTTCTTTCTCTGGTTATAACATCAAAACACGATACTTCTGTCTCGCTTGAGAAATAGAAAAAATAATCTCCCTGCAAAGAATATTTAAAAAAGTAACTTCTATTATCCTCATCAGTCACTTGAATTGTTTCTTCTGATTCAGAATCATAAATATAAACCTCGCCATCTCGAATAAAGGCAATTCTGCTTCCTGATGCCACAGGTGTTTGTGCACTTAAGTGGTTGATCCCGTTATCTATCCGTTTCTTCTCTTCTCCGGGTTTTCTTAAATCATATTCAAAGAGTGTTATATAAGCATTTTCAATGCTCCTGTCGAAAACATATAATCCGTCGCTTCCAATACCAATTCGAGGATCAAGCGTGGGAAATTCAAACCTTTCATTTTCCATCGTTTCTAGATTAGTCAGATTCCCATAAACAGTCCGTTCGTCTGTTTCAGGGTTTCGATGCCAAAGTTGCCAAAAAACATAATCTTCATTTATACATGCTTTCCAGGAATATCCTCCTGCAATAGAA
Source organism: Caldisericia bacterium (assembly GCA_963674785.1). Classification (GTDB taxonomy): domain Bacteria; phylum Caldisericota; class Caldisericia; order JAAYUI01; family JAAYUI01; genus JAXGMQ01. The sequence continues at coordinate 1,164,632 of OY771555.1, read as the reverse complement.
GTATCAGGTTCAGTGCTGTGAATTATTGAATATTCCTCGTTTTCCATATCGTATATGAAACAATTTGAAATCCTTGGATCAAAATTATTATTCATTTTTGTCATGAAAAACAACTTATCTCCACTGATTCTTGGATTTAAAGCCCATGAGTGTTCACAATCATAAATTGTTCTCATCTCCCCTTTTGCATGTGGATACTCATTTTGAGCATCGATCGGGAATGGGTTTAGAGCAAAACACACAACCAAAACTAAAACGATGAAACCTATTGATAAATTTCTCACACCCTATTCCTCCCCAATTCACCCTTTCTATCAGCAAATATAACGTCAGAACCTCTGGCATTTACTGTAGCGTCCATCATTCCTCAAGCCTGAACACTTTGAGCTGCCTTGGGCTGCTTCCATCCGCTCTCTTATAGTGGCATCTCTGTGTCCAGACGATAGTTTTACCATAAAGATAATAGTCGTCTACATGCCAGTTTAGTTCTAAACCTATTTCAATTCGTGAAATTTGACCAGTTTCCCCATCAAATATATAGAAATAGTTTTCATCATTAGGTTTTTGAAACACTACTTTTGAACCATCCGAAAACCTGCAGGAAGGCATCGTTACACCAAAAACACCCATTGGTTCGTATGTATTTGAGATATGAATTCCTGATATTGACTCATCCCTGGGGTCGTAAAGCCTGAGGTAGTTTTTAAATTTTGCGTTTTCAAACGGGTCATCTGTTCCCTCAGAAATATCCAATAAAAGATAGTTTGAACCAGGATTTGCACGCATTCTGACTTCATCACGTTTCGATTTCTTTTCGAATGAATATGCCACTTTATAATTACCTGTCTTAATCTCGAAACATGTAATTTCAGTTTCTCCACTATAGTAATAAAGATAGTCTCCCTGAAGTGAATATTGTTCAGAATATGTTTTTCTATCTTCATTCGTTACCTGAATTATCTTTTCAGTTTTTGAGTCGTAGATAAAAATATCTACTGATTTATCAGAATTTGTTTTTGAAAACGCAACTCTGTTGCCTGATGTCTGAGGAGTATCTTGATTAGAATAATCTATCAGAGCTGAGATTTTTTTCTTCATCGAATTTGGATTTTCCAAAGAGTATTTGTAAAGAGTTGAGAAATTCCTCTCATCGTTCCTCTCAAAAATATAAAGCCCGTCATCATTTATCCCAACTCTAGGATCAAGATCGGCAATTTCAAATCTGGTATTTTCAAGTGTTTCTAGGTTTGTGAGGTTTCCATGAACAATCCGCTCCTCAGTTTCAGGATCTGTTTCCCATAACTGCCAAAACATATAATCACCATGAGCACATGCTTTCCATGAATAACCACCTTTAATAGATGTGTTCGGAACTGTATTATGGATAATTGTGTAACTCATGTTTTCAGCGTCATAAACAACACACTGCTGATTTTTGTTACTTACATTGTTATTCATCCTCACCATAAAAAAGAGCTTGTCTCCACTCATCCTTGGGTTCAAAGCCCATGAAGTATTGGATTCATAAACTGTTATCATCTCCCCTTTTGCATGAAGATATCCATCATGCGCATCAATTGGGAACGGACTAAAGACAAAACAAACCATTACTAGAACAAGAAAAAACGACGACACTCTTTTCACGTGAGCTCCTCCACTTTTCATCTATTTCAAACTACTCAATAAAGATTGATTTGGTTCAATAAAAAAATCCCCCTGATTTTCAGGGGGATTTTAATTTACCTATGAAATGTTTTATAATAAAACTAGTTTTCGTAACTTAAAGTTACTGTTTTTGTTGTTCCGTCCCAGCCAGTTTCAACACCAAAGTTCTTTGAAACAAACGATACACCAACACAAGTTCTACCATTATTAATTTCTGGTGCGGCATCCATTTCCATCTCAGCTCCATCAACCAAAGCTGTTGTTTTTCCAATCCAAACCTTGATTGAGCGTGCTCCTGTTTCGAGTGTGTTTGTGTACACAACAGCTCTTTCAGAATCTATCCATTCTACACCTGCACCCATCGCCTCACCAACAAATCTAAGTGGAACCATTGTTCTTCCTGCCTTGATGTATGGAGCAACATCAAGTGTAACCTCAGTATCATCAATTTTTGCAACTGGATTATTTATCTGGAGTGAGACAACATGTTTTGTTGTAGATTTTTCAACATTTACCTCAGCTTCGACTGATCTTGCAGGAATAATTGTTCCGGAATTAGATCGGGCAAAAATATCCATTTTTAGGGTATCAGTTCCGGTGGCTATACCTTTAAACATAACCTCAAATGGGGATCCGTCACCATTGTATGGTTCACTTTCTGTAAAGGAGACAAAAACTCTTGCTTTTCCAGGGGTTCCGAAATCCCAATAAAGGTTTTTTGCAAGTGGCATTGTTTTTGTTACAGACACTGGCTCAAGTACTTCTGGATCATAGCTAATAACTGAGCAGAATGATTTGAGGAAGCTGGCTCCTTCAAACTCAACCCCGACTTTGTGCATCTTGTCTTCAACCGTTGGGTTCATGAAAACCTTCATCATTGAAGATTCCGTAGCAACAAGTATCACCCCGTTTACAACCATTTCAGGAATTGATGGGTTATATGATTTGCAGAGGATATTGTAATCATAGGCATATGATGGAGCCTTATCATCAGCCGTTAAATGGAGAGTTTTTTCCTCGTTAACCTTAATGATATTATCTGGTTTGATATCCCTTGTAATTTTGCATCTGCAAGGGAATCCTCTTGGTGTAAGATAAAATTTCTCTTCTGCTATCTCTTCGCTACCATCAAGCTTAATCTTTACGTCTACCTCTCCACCTGGGTTTATAACGACAATTTCTGGATCGAGGCTTAACTTTGAACCACCACCAACTGCACTTATTCCATATAGCTTTCCAGATTCTGTTGCAACAACAATCACACCTGATGAAAAACTCGGTGCGCTTGATATCTTCTCTTCAAGTGATACATCAAATACCAATGACCCATCTTGTGCATGGAACCCTTTGATATGCCCATCATCAGTGCAGACTATTACTGATTGACCGACACCAATCAAAGGCTGAGTGATGCTACTTTTTGTGTCGGTGAACCATAATTTGTAACCGTCACCAATTCTGTAAGCGTAAACCTTACCGTCGGTTGATGCACATGCATAAAACCCATACGAGTTAAATATTGTTGGGGTAGATTCAATTGTAATATTCTCATCAATTTGATGATTCCAGTACAACTGTTTTGATCTGGAATCCAGACAAAAGACTCTTCCTGAATCCTCGGTCACAATTAAACTTTCGCCGGTTGGAATCACTGGATGAGAGCTTGGACCATCAAGAGAATATTCCCAATCTATTGTTTGTTCTTGATAATTGAAAATCAAAATCTTGTTTCCCTCAACAGGAATAACCATCTGGCTAACATTTGTGATTCCGCTTGTTAGCATTGATGGTGGAGCAACAACCTTTGTTTCAAGATTATGTTTCCAGTAGCTTTTACCATCTGCAGACTGAAGAGATCTGACGGTTCCATCTTCAGTCACTGTGAAAAACTGACTATAGGTTGGCAGTGGAGAAATGACGCTAGAATCATCATCATTCATCTCCCAGAAAACTCCGCCGGTGTACAGATCGAGACCTACAACCTTTCCACCTTCAAGTGGAACACAAACAAATTCGTTTGAAAGTGCTAAGTCTGATGCAATATTTATCTTCAGATCGTTTGTCCAAAGTCTCTCACCTGATGAAAGATTAAAACCTGATACTTTTCCATCTGTTGTCCCAACAACAGCGATATTTTTACCAACGATGATCGTTCTTGCGGGAGTTCCACCAATATCAGCAGTCCACTGAACTTCTTGTGCTGCTGTTATATATTGTCTGTTATCTGTTTGTCCTCTTCTATATTCATCTCGCTGGAAACATACCCAATCTGTCAAGTAATTGTTTGACGCAGTAACAGGTAAAACGATAGACGCGAGCAAAAACACTACCAGGAGGATCGTAATTCTCTTATTCATTTCCTACCTCTTTTCAGTCCACTCTTTTGAACCATATTTGTTGAGTTTTAACTCTTCTACAGTATTCCAAAACTCTCCCGATGGTTCATATTTTCTTGCCTCAATATTATAGACCTTTTTGAAACTATTCAACAACTTTGAGCTTAGAACATTAATCTCTTCTGGTCTTCCAAGCTCATCCTCAATTGAAGTCATCTTGTTTCTTGAAAGCCTATTGAGTTTCTCAGACTTTTCTTGTGAGTCAGTCAAAATATCAAACAATGCAGATCGATCAAGCGAATTGATAATAGAGCCATGCTGAAGAAGCCCTCTATCAGTTCTCATTTGAGCTGATCCAACTATCTTTTTCCCAGAAACCTCAATGTCACCAAATGTTGGAGCAGTAAAGCATGATGCCGTAGACAAAGAGTTATCGTCACTTCTCTTCAAAATTGCATCTAAACCAACATCTTTCAGCATATCTACAATTGCCCTGCACATATCATAATACGATTCAAGTATTGACTTAGTCAGCATTTCGTGAGGATAAGTGATGACAATAGAATATGTCAATTCTTTATGATGAAGGACTGCACGACCTCCGGTTGCTCGTCTTACCGCATCAAAACCATACGAAGAAAGTTTCTCTAGGTTAATATCTGAATATTTTTGGAAACAACCAAGTGATAGACATCCAGGATCCCAAGTATATGTTCTTAAAACAACTGAGCCAGAAGGGGCATACTCAAGTGTAGCCTCATCAATTGACATATTTGTAACACCATCATTGACCCCAGTATCCCAGTAAAACCAACTCATATTAACAGCTAGCCTTCTAATACTCTCTTTAACTCTATGTCATCAATGGTTTCAACATCCATCAACACCTCAACAAGCCTATCCAGTTTGTCTCGATGTTTTGATAATACATCTTCTGCAAGCTTCATTGATGAGAGGACAATTGCCTGAATTTCAGAATCAATCAGTTTTCCTGTTTCATCTGAATAATCAGGTGTTGCTGACATATCCCTGCCCAAAAATACCTGGGTAGATGCGGCACCATAAGCAATTGGTCCCATTTTTGACATTCCGAGTTCTCGAACCATTTTTTTTGCAATCTCGGTTGCCCTGCTTATGTCGTTTGATGCTCCAGTCGAAACCTCACCATAAACAAGCCTTTCGGCGACGGTTCCACCAAGAAGCCCAGCAATTGTGTTTCTCAATTCACTTTCTGCTCTAAGGTACTTATCCTCAGTAGGGAGCGGACTTGTATATCCAAGTGCCTGACCTCTTGAAACAATGGAAATCCTGTGAACTGGCTCTGGACCAAGGTAGTGCATTACAAGGGCGTGTCCGCTTTCATGATAGGCAACTTTTTTCTTCTCATCTGCCGCCAAAACTCTTGATCTTTTCTGAGGTCCAGCAAGAACCCTGTCGATAGCTTCTTCAAGGTCATCTTTTTCAATGAATTTTTTTTCTCTGCGTGTTGCTATAATTGCAGCTTCGTTAAGAAGATTTTCAAGGTCTGCACCCGTAAAACCTGCAGTTCTTCCTGCAACCTGTTTTACGTCTATTTCTTTGTCGATTGGTTTATTTCGACCGTGGTATCTTAGAATTGCTTCACGCTCGATCTGCGTTGGCATATCAACCGTAACTCTTCTGTCAAATCTTCCAGGGCGAAGGAGTGCTGAATCAAGTATATCTGGTCTGTTTGTGGCAGCGATAATAATAACACCGATGTTTGGATCGAACCCATCCATCTCAACAAGAAGCTGGTTTAATGTCTGTTCTCTTTCATCATGTCCGCCACCAAGACCAGCACCACGCTGTCTTCCAACAGCATCTATTTCATCAATGAATATAAGTGCTGGAGCATATTTTTTTGCCTGATTGAACATATCTCGCACTCTTGATGCACCTACACCAACAAACATCTCAACAAACTCAGAACCAGAAACCGAAAAAAATGGGACTTTTGCTTCACCTGCAACCGCCCTTGAGATATATGTTTTTCCACAGCCAGGAGGACCAACAAGAAGAACTCCGCGCGGGACTTTTGCACCCATTGCTCTAAATTTCTTTGGTTTTTTCAGGAAGTCGATAACCTCCTGAAGCTCTTCTTTTATTTCCTCAACTCCAGCAACATCTTTAAAGGAAATCCTTGGTCTATCATCCAGGAAGAGCTTTGCTTTGGATTTTCCAAAATTCATGACCTGACCGCCGCCGCCCTGCATGCTTCTCATCATGAATAACCAGAAGAATATGATTAGCAGAAATGGTGCAAGATTTGTAATGATAACAAGAAATATGTTTTCAGATGGCGCATCGAATGTAACTTCGATTGATTCTCTCTCAAGCAACAAATCGGTGATATCCTTAACAAGCTCAGGTGGAACAGAGGTAACAAAGTTAACGTTGTCACCACCTTTTATCATCAAACCTTTTGCTTCGTATGTTATAGGTGATATTGTTACCTCAAGGATATAATCATTTTCAACTGCCTGTACAAATTGATCATATGTAAGGGTCTCAACACCTTGTTTGCCAAGCTCGCCGGCAAAAGTAAAATATAGTATTAATCCAACAATAACGATTACCAATATCGGTAAGAAGGATCTGTAGTTTCCAGAAGATTTAGGTTTCATTTTTCCTCACTTAATTCCATATTCCAAATATCGGGAAGCCCCCGATATTTTTGATTATAATCCAGCCCATACCCAACAACAAAAAAATCGGGTATTCTAAAACCGACGAAATCTGGATTAAACTCATATTTTCTTCGATCAGGCTTATCAAGCAATGTTACAGCTTTTATGGTTTTTGGCTCAAAAGCATCGAGATTTCTCACAAGCTCTGTGATTGTGAGCCCAGTATCGACAATATCCTCCACCAAAATCACATTTTTGTCTTTTATTTTTATTTCTTCTTTCCCATATATATTTATTCTCCCGCTACTGACAGTTCCTGATCCATATGAACTTGCCTTCAAAAACTGAACTTCAGGTGAAAGTGGGAATTCTCTTATTAAATCTGCTGTAAAGATAAATGAGCCATTTAAAATCGATAAAAAAACAAATGGTTCGCGCATAGTGTCGATAATTTCACATGCAAGTTCAGAGACTCTCTTTTTTATTGCATCCTTTGAAATAAGGATGTCTCCAAGTTCATAATCCATTGTCTTCATTATAAATACTAGCCCTAATCCCTCAAGGTCGAAATTATCAGTGTTTTTTTATCCTTTTTCAAGGAAAAACTACCGAAGGTCTCATTCCTTTTGCTATTTGATTCAAGAACAGCAATCACCTTATCAACAACTTCGAGTGTCGGTGGAACAAGACCATTCATCATTGTCATCCTTAAAATTCTTCTTCTTATCACCAGATCGATTTTTCCAATTTCTTCGATGTCGATAATATATTTTCCACATTCTTCTTTGACACATCTTTCATACAGCTGTTTAGCAATTTTGTTTAAATATTCGGATTCGGTCGCAGAAATACTTGCAAACCTCGATATAGATTTCTCTGTTCCAGAAAAAATCTGTTTTAGTTCGGGAATAACATTATGTCTGATTCTGTTTCTTGAAAAATTCAGATCAAGATTTGACTCGTCTTCGATAAAGGATTGATTATTGTAAAAAAGATAATCTAAAACTTCATCTCTTGTAGAAAATAAAATCGGTCTGATTATGCTTCCATTCACAGGCTTCATTGTTCCTACACCAAACAAACCAGAGCCTCTTGCCAAATTATGTATCACTGTTTCTGCTCGATCACTTGATGTGTGTCCCAAGGCAACTTTATTTGCTCCGGATTTTTTTGCAATTTTACGCAAGGCAGCATGCCTTATGTTTCTAGCTTTTTCCTCAAGTGTGCCCTTGTGATTACCGATTTTTAAAGATACAACATGTAAGTCAAGAGAGTTTTCAGTTGCAAAATCTCGGACAAAATCCTCATCATTTTTGCTTCCCTCCCTCAAATTATGGTTAATATGAGCCAAACTAATTTTACATGAAAACAACGCACAGACTCTTTTTAAAAAAATAGCTAAGCAGATTGAATCAGCCCCTCCAGAGCATCCGACCAAAACTGAATCTCCTCTCTCAAGAAGTTTGTTTTTCCGAATATAACTAATACCAATCTGTTCGAATTCTCTTTTTTTCATAATCCTTCAAAAAACAGCATAACAATGAAAAAAGGGTGAGTCAAAAAACTCACCCTTTTTGAAAATCTTATTTTGGTAAAAATTCTAGTCTTCGTATGCCTGAGCAAAGATTACCATGTCATTCATATCAATGATACCATTGTAATCAAGATCACATCTCCATGTATATCTGCTCTCACCTCTAGTGCTTCCAAGGGCAGCAGTCAGAATATCAAGATCATCTTCATCGATATTTCCGTCGTGGTTGAAGTCCTCTGGATCATAGTACTCTTTATCAATTGTGATTGAGGAAGTCTTATAGAATGCAAACTTGTATTCCTCAGCCATAGTTTCTTCGTTGATATAGGAGATATTGAGATTATCAAATGTTACGTCAAGATAATTTGATGCGATAGGGAGAAGCTTAAGGTATGTAAGCCAACCTTCACCTGACACTCCATCAAGTGGTCTTTGTATGTCAACTCTAAATTTGTCTTCACCCATTTGTTCAACACTATAGTAATTAAAAGCTGTATTTCCAGCATCGTTGGCCGTATACGAAGCATCCCTAAACATGAAATCGCCTTTTCTGTTTCCCATGTACTTGGCAATATCAGAAAGTCCAGGCAATATTATGTCAAATTGGATACTCTTAATGTTTGTTGCGTACTGGATATATATTCCAAGCTCAAACTCACTTCCTTTTCCCGGTGTTGACGGGATCGGATAAGCTGAAACAAGAGGCAACGGAGGCACAACACTATCATCAACTTGGAATGGCCACTTGAAGTATGTCAACTCATAAGGAACAGAAACATACGCTGGAATACTCCAATCAACTGTCTTGTTCATAATCCGCATACCAAGATACCATTCTCCATCTGGTAACAAATACTCTCCGGCACCATCTAAACCATCCCAAGAAAATTCATGTTCACCAAGCTCTAGAATTGATTCAGAATGAATAATTTGCCAGGTTTTTTCATTATAATCTTTGACCATAAATGATACACCATCCGCATAGTTATCATACTCGCCTGAATAACTACTATAAGATCCATTTGTCAAAGTGTAGTTCACATCCAAACCATCGGTAATCCCATCACCATTTGGTGTTGATGTTGGAGGAAGCCCATGATTTGTGTACTCAAGAAAACTTGCGTAAGAGTATCTTGCACCCTGAACTGTTGGGTTGTTATTGAAAAGGGTGATTCCAGTATGCCATTTCTGACCAGTTTTTTTGTCAGTGAACCAAATAACAATATCATTTGTTCCACCAGTAAGTTTGACCGGCCATTCAATATCTAGTCCTACCCATGAAGAACTGGGCTGATCACCAGATCCATCTTCGATGGTTACGGTGTCGGTTGTGAAATTAACCTTTATCTCGTCAGCCTGTCTTGAGTTAACCTCGTAGCTCATCTCAAGATTATGAGTGTTTTCGGAACTGTAATTGTATACCTTAAAGGCAATAAGGGATCTCTTAATGTCAGCAGGGAGTTTCGCCTTTTTGTTTCTATCTTCCCATTCTTCTGGTGGATCGTCTATTTTTACATATTCACTTTCCACAACAATGAGGGCTGATGGTGGCTGAATAAGAATGTCTGTCATACAAGCATTGAAACCATCCACTCTTCCCATTCCCTGAGAAAGGAATGGTACATAGTTATCATCTTTGTATCTTCTAAGAAGATTTGCAGTATTCATGAGTGATCTTTTTACTTCCAAAGGTCCCCACTCTGGTCTTGCCTGTCTCACAAGACAAGCGGCTCCACAGACAAACGGACCAGCAGCAGATGTACCATTAAAAACATTCGTATATGGTGGATTACCCATTTTCTCACCATAAAGCGTCTTACCAATTGACCAGGTTGCTGCAGCTGTTCTGATTTTTTCTCCAGGCGCACAAACATCGGGTTTTAAACTTCCATATTGAGTTGGGCCAGAGGATGTGAATCCTGTTATATTTCCATAACCCTGTGGTTCTGTAAATTTTACAAAAACATCATTCTGATTTCTGTCGACATTTCCCAAATCCCAATCATTTCCGGCATGTAGCATCTCAACAAATTCAAGCCCCTGGGAATTTAGCATCTCAAAAGAAGGAACGAGCTGATCTGAAGGGACATTCAGATAGAAAGACTGAATAAACCCTGCGGAGTGATTATAAAGCATTATGGCAATCGCGCCATTTTGTTTTGCGCGTGCAACTTTCGTTGAGAAGTTCAATGCAGGACCATATTTATCTTGATCTTCTGTTTTAGGACCTCTCTGGATAAGAGCGATTTTACCATTCAGATCAAGACCTGCAAAATCACCTTCTCTGCCCCATCCACAATCTAAAACTTGAATTGGTCTTCCATAATCTGTGAAGTCGTGGGTTGTAACACCCCAAATACCTTTATATTCTTTTCCAATGTCATCAATATCTGGAGCATCGGTGATGATAGATTTTGAGAAATAGGCGTAATCTAAAGTTGCACCTACTCCGATGACATTTTCTGGTGAAGAAGTTGAACCACAAGGGACCGGCAAGCTTGGTCCAGGAGGTCCATTGTTTCCCTGTGAGGCAATAACACTAACGCCAGCAAGAACAGCATTGTTTTCCTGCTCATGGAACGATGACCATCCACCAGGTCTTCCCCAAGAATTATTTGAAACATCTATTCCTTCTTTGACCATCATCTCCCAAGTTGCACCGATATCACCAACGAGATACCCGCGTGAGTTTGCTATCTTATACCCAGCAAGTTTTGCCTTCGGAGCAATACCTTTTTCTTGCTCGTCTGGACCATCACCTGCAATAATTCCAGCACAGCAAGTACCATGAGTCTGCCCCTCTTCTTCTTGGCAATCTTCATCGGTATCAGCAAAATCATGCGAAATAACAACTTTGGCACCTTCAGGTTTTGACTGTTTTCCAAAGTCTACGTGTGTGTAATCAAGACCCGTATCTGTAACAGAACAGACTATTCCCGTTCCATCGATTGGTCTTCCTTTTGGGTCAAGACAAACATCACCATCAAGATCTGTTTCTTGGTTATATACGGGCCAGCAATTCATTGGTGTTCTGCTATGCCATCTGTGAAGTTCTTGTGGTGCTTCGTACCAAACGTTTTTCACAAAATCCATCTCAGCAAGATCCATAATTTTTGAACGTGGAACTAAAGCTCTAATTGCATTAGTTGTCAATTGATAAGAATTAATAATCTCGATTCCATCGATAAGATTGCTTATATTGCTTATTGCATATCCCTGCTCTGTAAGAACTTTTGAGAGTGAAGCAACTCTGGTCAGATTAGATGAACCATTAAGTTCGTTTGTATTTGTAAAAAACTTGCCATCCATTGTCATCTCAGTGATAACGCCATTTCCTTGAAGCCTTATTATGACTGGAATCATATCGCTATCCTGATGAATTGGATCAAGACCTGAAAAATCTACAAGTGCAGGATCAAGTTTTGCCATAGCATCAGTTCCCGACATTGGCATTCCCAACATAATCAAAGCCAGGACACAAAATAAAACTACATACTTTCTCATTCATTGCCTCCTCTATTCATTATAGAGCACTTTCACTGTAAAAACTAGATACTTCTTCACCTATAAGACTAACTTCTAGCACAGATAAATTCTATTAAATTCCAAGTATTACTGTTTCATAGAAAGTTAACTTTCAAAGAAATCTTTTTGCAAATCAACCGCATTTGGAATAACCACATGACCTGCAGATAACACATCCCTCTGCAAATTCAAGCATCGAACCGCAATCAGGACACTGTGGATTATGACCGAAAACATTATCAGTAGGGGCATCGGATTCATCCACTACATTGACCGGATCATGACTTTTTTTTTGTGGTTCTTCATGAATTGCGTCTAAATCAATGCTTTTTCCTGCTACTTTCCTGATATGTCCTTCCAATGCTTGTGCTATTGCATCAGGACAAGATAAGACAGAACCATGTTCTCCCCAAGCTGGGGCTGGGCATCTAAGTCCCCTTATCTGGCTTACAATTGCTTTAGTGTCGACACCTGCTCTGAGGGCTAGTGAAATCAATCTGGCGATACCATCTGATTGTGCTGCTGAACATCCACCAGATTTTCCCATTGTTGCAAAAACTTCACAAACACCTTCAGCATCTGAATTAATCGTTACAAAAAGGTTTCCGCAACCCGTTCTTATTCTGTATGTAGAACCAATTGTTTCTGTCGGTCTATGTCTCGGTTCAACAGGTAGTTTTTTTGTTGGTTTTTCTTCAGAGGTTGGTTGCTCTTCTTTTTTTGTGAGCTGCAAGACCTGTTCATTCCTTGAACCATCTCGGTATATAGTTATTCCTTTGCAACCAAGTTTATACGCAAGTTCATAAGCTCCCCTTACATCATCCTTTGTTGCAGAGTTTGGGAAGTTGATCGTTTTTGAAACCGCATTATCAACATATTTTTGGAAAGCCGCTTGCATTTTTATGTGCCAAACTGGATCAATATCATGAGCACATTTGTAGACATCAGCTACATCATTCGGGATATCTGGATTTCCATGGAGAGTTCCCTCTGATGCGACCTTTTCGAGAAGCTCATCACTATAGAACCCAGTCTTTTTCATCTCCTCCTCAAAAACAGAATTGACCTCAAAGAACTTTTTTCCACCCATAATATTTCTTATATAGGCAAGTGAAAAAACAGGCTCAACTCCGGATGAAGCGTTTGCAACCATCGAAATTGTTCCGGTTGGTGCAATCGTTGTTATTGTGGCATTTCTAATTGGAGGTTCTCCAGCATTTGCAAAGGTCGAAATCTTGTAGTTTGGAAATGGCCCCCTAAGTTCGGCTATTTCTTTCGATTTTTCTCTCGCCTTTTCAAGGATGAAACCCATCACCTTTTCAGCCAAAGAAACCGCTTCTTCGGAGTTATATGGAACTCTTAGTAGGAAAAGCATATCTGCCCAACCCATAACTCCAAGACCAATTTTTCTATTGGCTTGACACATCTCCGTAATCTGAGGAAGTGGGTATTTGTTTGCATCAATAACATTATCAAGGAAATGAGTTGCTATCTTTGTTACTTTCTCTAATCTAGTCCAATCAACTTCGCCATCTTTTACAAAATGAGCAAGGTTTATTGAACCAAGGTTGCAAGCTTCATAAGGCAAGAGTGGTTGTTCTCCACAAGGATTGGTCGATTCAATCTCACCAATAGAAGGTGTTGGGTTATCGGCATTTAGTCTGTCGAGGAACACGATTCCCGGCTCACCATTCTTCCAGGCCATATCTACGATCAGATCAAATACTTCCTTTGCCCTGATCCTTGAGACTTCCTTACCATCTCTAGGATTAATGAGTGGGTATTCCTGATCATGCTCAACTGCCCTCATAAACTCTGCGGTCAATCCTACAGAAATATTGAAATTACTTATTTCTCCATCAACACTTTTACATTTGATAAATTCAAGGATATCGGGATGATCTACCCTGAGGATACCCATATTTGCTCCGCGACGTGTGCCACCCTGCTTGATAGCCTCAGTCGAGGCATCAAAAACCTTCATAAACGAAACAGGACCAGATGAAACGCCACCTGTTGAGCCAACTTTATCAAGATTTGGTCTTAGTCTTGAGAATGAAAATCCAGTTCCACCACCACTTTTATGAATTATCGCAGTATACTTGATCGCATCAAAAATTGATTCAATTGAATCGTCAACAGGAAGAACAAAACAAGCCGAAAGTTGACCAAGCTCTCTTCCTGCATTCATAAGAGTTGGTGAGTTTGGCAGGAAATCCAGGTCAAGCATGACATCTAGAAATTGCTTGTAGGTTCTTTCAACTCGACCATCATCAGCACCATATAGTTTGTCAGGCTCAGCTACAGTTCTTGCAACCCGCATGAACATATCAATTGGTTTTTCAATCGGATTGCCCTCTTTATCCTTCTTCAAATACCTCTTGTTCAAAACAGCTAAAGCGTTCTTTGTAACTGCAGGCTCTTTCATCTTCACCCCTGTCGGTTAATGCCCTTTTCATGAGCATTTCTTTGCTTCTTCACATCTAATAAATCGTCTCAAAAACGAATACTATATTCTATGTAAATGGTTCAGCAGGTCAAATTCTAAGTTATTATCAACTTTGAATTAAGATCATTAAAACCGTCAATATCATGAAACAAAATCAATGACCAATGAGTAATACAGATATGAAAACCTTGAAAAAAACAAAGCAGGAAATAACATCAGATATTATGAAGAAATATTTTATCCTTTGTCTTGCAGTGGTTATGATAGTTTCTATTGGGTGTGAACAAAGAACACCAACAGTTGAAACATCCGTCAACGAAAATCTTTACTTAGATGGCACAAAGGCGACATACAACATGTTTGCCGACAACATTTACATCGGTAAAGTGACCTACACATTTACACATGATGAAATTGATGGGCAGAAGGTTTTAAAGATAAAAAACGAGTCAACAACCCAATATCAAGATAGTGCGTGGGGACTCACTCAAAATATTGAAAGCATTGGAGAAACTGCAGTCAGGTTTGAGGACTGGAAACCTCTTACATCTAGCTATGAACTATCATGGGATGGAGATGTCTCCGGATGGCACAAAACAAATTCAAATTATGGGAATGGAATGGTAAGCTGGACTGAGGAAACACCTGCAGGATCAAGATCCAACGATATTAAATTCATCGAAACATTCGAAGGCGAGGAATATCTTGATGGTGACGAAGTCGTTTGGCACACTCCAACAATTCCTTATAAGCCAGATTTCAAAAAATACTTTACATATTTCACAAACAAGTCTGGAACACCACTTCAGGGAATGATTTGGTTAGGCGAAGAGCATGATATCATGATCAACAATAACGTATATCATACATATGCCGCTGGAATCTATGCCAATGAATACGCCCAGAGATTATGGTACGAAAAAGATACTGGAAGAATGATAAAATACGAGCAGGATCAGGGATATATGTCTCATCCCGGTGCCCAAAGGCTTGAAGCTGGAACACTCGAGACTCCAAAAATGACACTCACATTGACACTCGAAAAATGGGAATCGCCAACCGAATAATGTCGCTTGAATTCGTTATAAAAACCGAACTTGGCAATTTCCTGTTGATCGAATCTGACGGGAAATTGTCGGGTTTTTTGCCGACAGAACAAGATTTAACCGAAGAAGAATCCCTTTCCTATTTTGCAAAAAATATTAGAACCCAGATGAATGAATATCTATCAGGTGAAAGAAAAAGGTTTGATGTGAAACTTGATCTTGATGGGACTGAGTTTCAAAAGAAAGTCTGGTTAACAGTTTTTGAAGAGGTTGAGTATGGTGAAACAGTCACCTATTCGGATATTGCAGAAATCGCCGGTCACCCGAGAGCAAGCAGAGCGGTCGGAAGTGCCCTTAAGAAAATTCCAATCATAATAATTATCCCCTGCCACAGAGTTGTTGCAAAAAATCATGGCGGTAACTACAAATATGGCATGAACATGAAAACACGTCTTCTCGATATTGAGAGTCAGAATTCTTGATTTTAATAATATTTATTTAAAAACTGACTTGTCTAAATCTCCTTGCCCTGGCATAATGGGTTAAAGTATGAGAAGTGAAGAATTCCAAAAAAGTCTAATTACAAGACTTGCAAAAATCGAAGGACAGGTGAGAGGTCTTTCGCGTATGGTAAGAGAGGACAGACCATGCGAAGAGATAGCACATCAGGTGTCTGCAGTAAGAGCTGGGATTGGCAAAATCGGTTATCTGCTGATTGAAAACAAACTTGCTGAGTGCGTTGATGTAAAAATCAAAGACGAAAAAGTTGAAACCCTTCGAAGATTAATCGAAAAACTTATTGGAAAATAATCAAAAGCAAAACGCCGATGATTTGATGGAAAGGAGACGGTATAAGTGAAAACCAAGCTTATTCATGAGAAGATTGCCGAAATGGGCATCAAAGTTACCTCAAGTCCCTATGAGAGACGGTTTTACGGATTCGATGTAACTCCGCTTCCAGGAGAGGCCTACTGGGCTTTCAAAGGACACATCCCGCAGGTTGTTGTAAGACCAGAGACAGCTGAACAGATCTCGTCTCTTCTTTCCTGGGCAACCAAAAACAAAGTTCCAGTTACACCAAGAGGTGGTGGAACAGCTGGATATTTTCAGGCAGTTCCAAGACGTGCCGGTATATCCTGTGAAATGCTTGCTATGGACAAGGTTGGCGAAATCAACGAGAAGAATTGTACCGTAAAGGTTGAAGCAGGTGCTATCTGGTCTCAGATTGAATTCGAGCTTAAAAAACACGGCTACTGCCTCAAAACATATCCAACATCCTACAGATCATCAACCGTTGCTGGCTGGATGCAAACTGAGGGTTATGGAATCGGAAGCATCGCCTTTGGACACATCAAAAAACTCATCCATGAAGTTGAGGCAGTATTGCCATCTGGTGAGATTGTCAATGTAAAAGCTGGAAAATCAGCGAAAACAGAGGATGGCAAACTCATAGAATTCGATGACTTCTTCCATTCTGAAGGAATGATGGCAATAATCACAAGTGTTATTCTTGAGATTCGAAAAAATCCAGAAGCCACAAAAACACATCTTCTACTTTTCAAAAACCACACACATTTCTCCATGTATGCCAAAAAGCTTGCGATGCTTGATGGAATCTATTTTGTTGAGTTTGTAAACGGTGCATATCTTGATCTTCTTGAACAGGCCGGTTTCCACGCACCTGAACACACTGAAGAAAACATCAGTGTCGTAATCAGGCTTGAAGGAACTGCAAAAGAAGTCGGACTTGGCTCAGAACATATCAAAGCGATAGTTACAGAAGACCCTGAAATCAAGGTTCTTCCAGAAGAAACGGCTGATGAAGAATACGAAGAAAGACTTGATTACTTCAGAATCAAAAACGCATTCAGCTCTGTGACACCTGCCGACATTTCAGTTCCAGTTGAAAGCCTCGATGCATTCCTCACAAACACAATGAAGCTCAAGTTTAAAATGGGTTACAAGGGAGAACTCCTCTCTCCAGATCAGGCTGGAATTATGTTCTTCATGGTTTTGGGTAACGAGCTTTCACTTGTAAAATTTATGTCAACCGCCCCATATCAGATGGAGATCATCCTTCGGGCTCTTAAATATGGCGGAGCTCCAAATGGTGGAATTGGACTGCTTAACACCCCATACGTCTATTCCCTTCGCACAAAGGAAGATCGAGATGCCTTTATAAGTAGGAAGGAATCCCTTGATGAGGCATGGATCCTCAATCCTGGGAAATGGACAGACCCACCATTCTTCCTAAGACCATCGCTTTATTTCTCTGCAATGAAATGTCTTGAACCTGTCTGCTGGTTAACAGGCGGAATCAAGAGGAGGTGGTAACTATGGCAATCGCAAAAAATAAGTACAAACTCCTGAGAGAACAGATTAGAAAGTGCATCCAGTGCGGTTCATGCCGTGTAAACTGCCCAACAGCAACAGAATCCGGATGGCTTTCAGCATCCGCAAGGTCAAAGGTTTTACACGCAAGAGACATTCTGTATGCAAGGCCATGGTCAAGACCAAAGATAACTGAAGAATACAGCAAAAGAGTTTTTGAATGCACAATGTGTGGAAGATGTGGTGTTGAGTGTATCACAGACATCAACTTCCCAGAAGTCTGGATAGACCTCAGAGAAATGTGCATGGACTCTGGTGTAAAGATTGACGTTGTTGAGATGGTCGGAAAAACAATCTCAGAAAAGAAAAATGTTGCCGACCAACCAAATGAAGAAAGAAATGTTTGGCTCAAAAAAGCAAAACTTGATTTCGACCCATCAAAGGTTGAAAAAGCCGATGTAGTGCTTTTTGTTGGGTGTATGGGTGCATACTACCCACAATCTCAGCCAATGGTAAGATCATTTGCTCAGGTCATGGAAGCAGCCGGTATCAAATTCGCCATCATGGGTGAAGATGAATACTGTTGTGGTTTCCCACTTCTCTCTGCTGGTAAAGTAAAAGATGCTGTTTCCCTGATGCGACACAACCTGGATGTCATTAAAAAATACGGTGCGAAATTGATGGTTTCGGCTTGTCCAGCGTGTATGAAAACCTGGAGAGATGAATACTCTCATTATCTTCATGAAGAATTGCCATTTGAGGTCAAACATGCAACAGAATATGTTGAAGAGATCCTCAAGAGTGGAAAAGTCAAACTCGAACCAGCTAAAAAGGAAGAGACCGTCACATACCATGATGGTTGCGACCTTGGAAGAAACGCCGGTGTATATGATGCCCCAAGGAATGTCATCAAGATGATTCCGGGCATCACATTTGTTGAACACCCAGAAAGTCGTGAGAAATCCAACTGCTGTGGTGCTGGTGGTGACATGCTCATGACCAATGCCGAGATGGCAGAAAGCATAGGTCAGAAGCGTGCTGCAAGCCTTGCAGAGTACGCTGAGGTTGTAATGACAGCATGCCCAGCCTGCAAGAAGCAGCTTAAAGATACAGCCAAAAGAGCAGGGGTTAACCTCAAGTCTCAAGACATCATTGAGCTTGTTGCAAAGCAGCTTCCTAAAAAAGAGAAGCCGGCTAAAGAAGAATCCGCCGAATAAACTGGTTTTAAGATAACAAAAGGGTGAGAGAAATTCTCACCCTTTTTTGATGGGGAGTAAATGTGTACGGTAATGCGAAAAAACCTGAATACAGAATGTATGTTGATGAATCAGGAAATTCATCTCTTAAACCAAACCTAGACCAGAACGAAAGATTCCTTTGCTTATCAGGAGTTATTTTGAATCTTGAATATGAAAAAAAGATTGTTACACCTGCACTTGAAGAATTGAAAACTAAATACTTTCAAAATAGTCATTCTAAAAAAATAATCTTTCATAGAAAAGAGATACAGAAAGCAAAAGGTCATTTCTCTACTCTACTTGATGCAGATATTAAATCGAGATTTGATAACGATCTCTTGAATTTCCTAACAGAAACTGATTACACATTAATTTCAGTTTGTATTGACAAAAAAAGACATCTCGACACTTACAAAAGTTTTGCCTACAACGCATACGAATACTCAATGCGAGTGTTGAGCGAAAAATATATTTATTTCCTGAAAAGGGAGAATACTACCGGTGATATACTCGCGGAATCAAGAGGAAAACCAGAAGACAAAGGCTTAAAGGAGTCTTACAAACATATGATTTTAACAGGCACAGAGTATTTGTCACCAATGGTCGTGCAAAATTCTCTATCCTCTATAGAACTGAAAATGAGTAAAAAAGATAAAAATCTTACAGGACTACAAATTGCAGATATTTTAGTTCACGATAGTAGAAAACAAATCTTATCAGAACAGAACCATACACATGGAAAAATAACAGATTTTTCAAAGAAATTATTCTCAATTATGAATGATAAATACGATAAAAATAATGGTTACACTTACGGAAAAAAGATGCTATAAAAAAACGCCCTTCAAAGAGGACGTCCGATGGCAACCGCCACCCACCTCCAGATCAACTGGATTACCCATATGGTACCATATTTTTATACTTTGTCAACCTCCTACTTCACCAATAAATAAATAGTAACCATCCCCATAAAGATTCTCTTAAACTCTGCCCCTGTGAAGTGTTTTTTCATCATCTCTACAATCTGCTCTGGTTGTGGAAGCTCTTTGATTGTTGTTCCAAGATACTGATACATGTCAACATCTCCGGTCAAATATGAACCAATAACAGGGATGAATGCTTCAATATAAATCCTGTGAAGGAGTCTCATGATGGGATTTCTTGGGACTGAAAACTCCATAAAATAGCACCTCCCAGAAGGTTTCATGACACGGCTAATTTCTTTTAATCCAGCTTCAAGATCAGGAAGGTTTCTGAGACCAAAAACCATCGTGGAGACATCAAATCGGGTGTCATCAAACGGCATATCCAAAATATCAGCTTTGACAAATTCAATATCTTTTATTCCGCGTTTTGCGGCTTTGTGTTTTGCAACTGCAAGCATTCCCTCAGATAAATCAGCGCCGATGATTTCACTTTGAGGGAACTTATCAAAAAGCATGAATGAAACATCACCCGTCCCACAGGCAAGGTCAATAATCTTCGCATTATATTTTGCATCAATCAGTTTCAAGAGTTTTTTTCGCCAGGAAATATCGAAACCAAGCGAGATCACTCGATTTGTAAGATCGTATTTCTTTGCAATCTTGTCAAAATCTTCGGAGATTCCATTTTTGCTCGGGAGTGATTTTTTCATATTTAAAAGTATAGCAAAACCTTCAAAAATTAATAACCAAAAATCTATCCATTGTGTCAAAAACCTCAAAGGAGGGAAAAATGATAAAAAAGTTTGAGGGAAAAATGGACTTTGTCAGTGAAAAGGAATATCTGGCAATATTTATCTTCTTTATTGCTATAATTATTCTTGGATCAATTATTGGAATTACAAACTTTACACCTCAAAAAACACCAACTTTCAAAACCGTTATTTGGCTTCTTTCCATGGTTGCTTTGATTTCTATTTCATTCAGTCTTCTTTTTTACAGGAATAAATCGATCCGAACAGTTACATTCAATTTTGATTTCATAAAGAAAAAACTTATAATACACCACGCAGATAATGAATTATTCAATAGTGATAATTTTCTTTTTGAAGGAGTATTGGCTAATTTCAGTGCCTACAAAAGTACAAAGGTATCATCATTTTTTACTCTGCGAGTTTTCGATGAAAAAGGAAATGAGTATTCATATTCAGAAGAAATAAAACCTGGGACAAATATTTCAAATATCGAAAGCAGTGAAACAAACATACTTGAGGGAATAACCGCAAAAACACTAGAACAGCACCCATCATTTGTGTTTGAAGCATACAACACACTTTTAGAATGGAGCAATCAGCCAGGAAGCCAGATTAATAAAAAATCTGATAATCCATTTGAAGAATAAAGTTTCAAAAGAAAGATTTTTTTGTATATTAATGAGCATGCAAAAATTTGAGGGGAAAATCATTTTTGAGGATGAAAGAATAAAAAACGCTTTCATCTGGTCATTTGCTATTGTTGTTTTTATTGCCCTTCTGGTATTCATTTTTCGAGGATTTGAGAGTATAGATTCAGACTCAATTCCTCTTGTTTTTATTGGTATAATATTTGGTTGTCTCGCAATTTATGCCGTTGCCTATGCGATTGGCGGAACAACATCCTGCAAAGAAATGAGATTTGAGATTCAAAGCTTAACAGGACTCAAAATATTCAAAAATAAAGAGAAGATGTTTGATGGAAAAAATTTTGAATTTTATGGATATATCCAGGCAAGAGGCGGAAGAGGAGCTCAGCTCTTTTTCTGCTTATGCTTAATCATCCTCCATAGAGACCAAGATAGATTTGATGATACAGAATACCTCTTTGTTGAAAGAATTGACGACTATCAAAAAATAAAGGGAGTCGACATTAATCCAGATATCCCACCTTTTATGCTTACATCAAGAACAGTGGATCCATTTCCAAATTTTATTTTTGAAACTTTCCAGGCACTAAAAGAATTTGAAAAAACTAGAGCATCAAAAACAGAAGATGTTAGCGTAAATAGCTTTGATCCTTTTAACACATCAAACACAACCACACTCGAAGAAAAAACAAACCTTAAAAGATGGAATGAACTTGTTGATGCAAACAGCAGATCAAAGATGTACAACCTCCCAGAATTCAAAAGCAATTCCGAATATCTTGCACTTGATAAGATTGAAAAAAACGCATTTGGAGATGTTGCAGATAAAAGCCTGCTCCACCTTCAGTGTCATTTTGGAATGAGCACATTGAGCTTTGCAAGAATGGGTGCAGAAGTTACAGGAGTCGATTTTTCCGACAAAGCGATAACCCTTGCAAGGTCATTATCAAAAGAATTATCCATTCCTGCAAACTTTGTGCAGAGCAATATCTTTGATTTGAAAGAAAATCTGACTGGAAAGTTTGACTATGTTTTCACCTCATACGGTGTTCTTTGTTGGCTGAAAGATATTGACAAATGGGGAGAGATTGTGAGCCACTTTTTAAGACCTGGTGGAACATTCTTCATTGTTGAATTCCATCCATTTGGTTACCTGTTTGATGGTGAATCAGGTGAAATGAAAGTCAAATACAAGTATTTTTCTGATGGGACACCTCAAGGATATGATGATGACAGATCATATGCTGATGGAACGATTATTAAAAATTCCAGATCATACGAGTGGGTTCACACCCTTGGAGATATTATCAATTCTCTCATAAAAGCTGGTCTCACCATAAAAGAATTCAAAGAATACGACTATATCGGATATAATAGTCACAAGTTTTTGAAAAAAGTTGCTGACAGGGAATATCGAGCAGAAGGAGACCCGATACCATTGGTATTTTCCATCAAGGCAACAAAATAAAGCCTTTTAAGCATTATCAACTATTTGTCAACTACTACACGACCAAAATCGACAAATCTGTGCTACAATAGTAGCCAAAGAATATGTGAGGTGAGGTATGCAAAAATTCAAGAGACTCATCATTAATCCTGGTAATGTCAAATACACAATAGAGTTGTCTGGATATCCTCAACACATTTTCTAAAAAGTCACCGCACAATAAGGGGGTGCATATGAGAAGATTTGCAACTTTGGTGCTTGCACTGATTTTGGTGTTTAGCTTTGGATTCAGTATTGATGCCCAAGAAAAATCCTTCAACCTGGAGGTTACACCAGGCTGTGGGTTTAATATGCTTACTTGGGATGAGGTTGCTGGTGCTACACAGTACTTCATTTATAGGGGGTTTGGTGCAGGTGAAGAGTTTGAGACACCACTACTTGATTTTCCTATAATGGAGACCTCTTTTAAGGATGAGATTAACATAAAAGATGGTCAGGAGTATTGTTACTATGTGACTGCTTTAGGAGCTGATGCTGCTGAATTTGCAAGGAGCAATGAAGCATGTGCTGTTCCGTCTTGTTATACTGAACCTGACCCTGATGAGTGTAAGTTAGTGCTTAGGTATCAGCAGGATAATGTGATGTATTTTGCAAATGGGGAACAGAAGGGGCCAATGGATACTCCTCCTGTTAATGTTAATTCAAGACTATTCCTTGTTGTAAGATATGTTACAGAAGAGATTCCAGGGACAATGCTTGAATGGGTTGGTACTTCTAAGACTGTTGTTGTTACAACAAGAGACGGTACAAGAATAGAACTGCAGATTGGTAATAAGGATGCAAAGATAAATGGTGAGGTTATACAGATTGACCCTAATAATCCAGAGGTAGTTCCATTTATTGAGAATGGAAGAACACTATTACCAATGAGGTTTGTTGCAGAGAACTTAGGTGCAACAGGACCAGATGATATTAGATGGTATGGGGATACTAAGACTGTTGAGCTTAGGTTTGATGATCCGATGTGTGATAAAAATGGTATTCTTGACCCAGTTGCTGAGGAACTTCCTGACGGTAGATTCAGGATTTCAGCAACGTATTACAGTTCGTCAGGTGAATCTATTCCAACCGTTGACCTGTTGCTTTCAAAAAAACAAGGCTCAAAAGACATATCTATTTCTGGAAAACGTGGCGGAGCTATCCTTGGAGATAACTTCTATAATATCGAAGCAGGTAAACCAGTTGTCACAGTACTTGCTCCAGAAAATGGAACAGCAACAAAATTCTCATGGGTACTAGAACTTGATCCAGGTATTATGTATTTCTATGCATTTGAAGCCGATAAAACTCAAGAAAGACTTCCAGAGGAAGGACTCTTTGGACCACTCCTCACCCCACTCGAGGGAATAAAGAGAATCACAGAGTTGGATTTGTCAAAATTGAAAGAGGACGATGAAGAGACCATTCAAGGATTCTTTACACATGAACCATACCCAATGTTGTTTTCTGATTACTGGCAGATTTTCGAAAGACAAGCCCCTCCTGCCGGAACTACAGTTCATATAAAACTTCCAAAAGATACATTCATAGAAACAGGAACATACATCTCTTGCAAAGTTGAAAAGGAAAAATCGACAGATATCACACCAGTTCTTAAATTGAAAGATTTCAGCATAATTCAAAAGATAGAAATCGCGAAAATGCCGGAGATGGTGCTTGCACCAGAAAGAAGTATTGCAGACATAATTTGTGGCGGAAAATATGGAATAATGTTTACAGGTGGCACAAACGCACAACATGCTGAAAACAATGGTGTTGAGTATTCATATGAGAGATTAAGAGCAGATTTTGTCGCTGATTCAATAAGAGGTTATGATACTTTGCTCTCACTTGGTATTTGCAAATTGAACATACATGTTCTTTTTGGAAGAGGAGACAATGAGATTGACCTCATCAGTGCAGATGATGGCGATGGAAATCCATTTAATTTCGACTGGACTGATGCACTTTATCGAACTCTGATGGAGAATCAGGCACAGGATAAGTGGAGGGTTGGCGAAACCTGGAGGGTTAAAGCAGCAACAAAAGCAAACTTTGAGAACGCAATTGATGCAATAGTTGCCGACATTGAAGCCCATCCTGATGTTGACCCAGAGATATACATTCTGGTTTCTGATCACGGTTCAAGATTTGGTGCAGAGGCATCTGAAGATGACAACGTTCCCGGATATATCTGTTCATACAGCGGGAATTGGCTTGATGATACATGGTTTACTGCCCAGGTAAAAAGAATCAATGCAGCCTGTGGTTGGCAACAAAAACCAACAATCAGAGTGATGCTTGGAACCTGTCATGCTGGTGAATTTGTCGATGATTTCAATGATGAGCTTAAAACAACTGGTCTTGATGCTGTCTGTCTTGCTACGGCATCTAATGATGTTGGAAATGGATGGGGAAGCTGGAGATATGCCCATTATGATACATATGGCGAAGAAACGGGAGGTTCTTTTTCTACCCCATTCAATATCAGCCTAAGAGACCAACTGACTGCAACACCAGGAAACTATTCTTGGAAAACCGCATATGATTACGCCCTTGCAAATGACTGGGCTGCAGCAGGATTTTGGAAAGACCATGATGACGGTTCTCAGACATATCATCAATCATTCCCTCAGTACTGGAGATCATCAGACATGATGGCTATTTTACCTGGGTATGAGGTTTTGATTCCAGGAGAGGATGGGGAGGAGATAGTTGACCCAGACTTAATAAGGCTAAATCCTGTGGCTGTTGGGCTAGATGCTTCTGAATTGATATACGATTTCTGTAATTGTCAACATATTGATTTTGAAAACGATTATTACAGAAAACTGAAAGTCAAGAATTTTAGCATACACCCAACACAAATAAGATTATCCTGCGATGATGAGTCATCACTCGATAAATGCGGTGAAAGAAAACATGTAAAATTCAGCAAATTTTCTGAATCAGGAGCGAGAACATATGAAACTCTAACCGTTGATTTAGACCCATTTGAAGAAGTGGAAGTTTATACCGCCGTATCTGCATTTGGTCTTAGAAAACAACCTTTGGACGCAAATGGATACATGTTAACTGAAGGTGGGCTCCCAGCATTTGTTGAAGTTCCAATCCAAGCTGTTGCAACCGTAGAAACTGATGATGAAACATACACTCGAAGTTACGATGCAAACATAAACATTCGAACAAAGGGAATGACATTCGAACTTAGATATTATGTAGAAAACATCAGGAAAGCTGCTGAAGACGTTTTTGTAACGATCAACAATAATCACAAACCAATATTGATCCCGGAACTTAGAAATGTTAACCCAGATGTAATTGCTACCCCAAATTCAAATGGTCAAATCTCTCTCGAAATTCAAACTGATGCATACGAACTATTACCTGATGGCACAAGATATAATCCTCTCGACCATCTTGATATTGGGTTTGACTTGCGAGACACGGTTCAAAACGCTTGTTATGAACCAGTGGCTGAAAAAAGAATAGAATGGGGCAGCGTAAGTATTAAACTGCCTGAAGATAAAGAATCCCTCATAAAATCAAGATTCTCGATTATTGAAAAGGAAGTCTCCCCAATAACCAAAAAGACCGATGATAAAAATGTCTATATAAGATTTACAGGAAGTCCTGATAACCCAAAATCAATGATTGGCACCCATGAGGCTACCATCAATTATACATTAAACGACTGTCATTGCTGTGAGATGTATGGAGTTCCAGAAGATGTTCGAGAAATACAGCTAACTCTCAGAGTCACGATAACAGAACCAACAAAAGAAACTGCAAGCTCTGAGTATTTCCAAGCAATCTAGTTGGAGGAAATAATGAAAAGGAAACTTTTATCGGTTCTTACTGGTCTGGTCTTGGTTTTTTCAATGCTCGGAATTGGCGGGATGAACGCCCAGGAGTCATCCTTCAACCTGGAGGTAACACCAGGCTGTGGGTTTAACATGCTTTCTTGGGATGAGGTTGCTGGTGCTACACAGTATTTCATCTATAGGGGGTTTGGTGCAGGTGAAGAGTTTGAGACACCACTACTTGATTTTCCTATAATGGAGACCTCTTTTAAGGATGAGATTAACATAAAAGATGGTCAGGAGTATTGTTACTATGTGACTGCTTTAGGAGCTGATGCTGCTGAATTTGCAAGGAGCAATGAAGCATGTGCTGTTCCGTCTTGTTATACTGAACCTGACCCTGATGAGTGTAAGTTAGTGCTTAGGTATCAGCAGGATAATGTGATGTATTTTGCAAATGGGGAACAGAAGGGGCCAATGGATACTCCTCCTGTTAATGTTAATTCAAGACTATTCCTTGTTGTAAGATATGTTACAGAAGAGATTCCAGGGACAATGCTTGAATGGGTTGGTACTTCTAAGACTGTTGTTGTTACAACAAGAGACGGTACAAGAATAGAACTGCAGATTGGTAATAAGGATGCAAAGATAAATGGTGAGGTTATACAGATTGACCCTAATAATCCAGAGGTAGTTCCATTTATTGAGAATGGAAGAACACTATTACCAATGAGGTTTGTTGCAGAGAACTTAGGTGCAACAGGACCAGATGATATTAGATGGTATGGGGA
Organism: Caldisericia bacterium; assembly: GCA_963674785.1. Lineage (GTDB taxonomy): Bacteria > Caldisericota > Caldisericia > JAAYUI01 > JAAYUI01 > JAXGMQ01. The sequence continues at coordinate 1,137,455 of OY771555.1, read as the reverse complement.
TACTAAGACTGTTGAGCTTAGGTTTGATGATCCAGAATGTGGAAAATGTGAGTGGATTGCGGGAAGAGTTCTAGAGAAAGAGAAGACCTATTACCTAGCATCAGTTACTCAGGATAGCTTTTTTGATGTTTTTGTCGAGCTTTGCGGTGGAAAGAAAAGGATTATCTACCTGAAAGACGACCTGAAAGCGGAAAACTCAAAAGATATGTTGAGTGCTTATTCAGGGAATGCGAATTTCTGTTTCAGAGAATCTGGAGATCTTGCAAAGTGGGAAGCTTTTCCACAAGATGAGGATATTTGTGAAGAAGAAATCATGCCAGAACAGGTTTGTGTCTGTATCCAGGTTGAAAATAAAGAGTGTTCTGATGAGGGAATTCTGGTGATGGGTAAAACCTGTACTGGAATTGATTATGTTGTCAGTCTTCCCCAGACAGATTCTGATACATGCTCGCAAATCCAAGTCGGAAGATGTTACGAGTTCTGCGGGGTTATGACTTTTACTCTTGCTGATCGAAAACTACTGCCAGCAGAAAGCTTCACAGAAGTAGACTGCCCTTGTCCCTGCGAGGGATGCACCTGGATAATTGGAGAGATAACAGATGTTCAGAGTTTCGTGACTGGTTCAATGAGGATATATGCTGTATCTGTGGAAACCTGTGAAGACGGCCCCCAGACATATTCTGCATCATCAAATATGACTGACATGCTCGAAGGAATCGAGATTAGTGATTTTGAAGGATGTGCAAACATTTGTATCAATCAGGATGGAGTAATTGTCAGATGGATTGCTCTACCTGACCTTGCGGATTGCTGTTCTGACGAAGAACCCCCTCCACCAGAGAGAATTATTGAGTGTATTTGTCTTGAAATCGTAAGAGGTGATTGCAGGAACTTCAATGGAATTGACCCTGAGGGGAAAATGTGGAATCTCGGATTTTCAGAAAACCCAGATTTATGTGATGAAATTGAAATCGGCAGATTTTATGAATTCTGTGGAGAAGTAACCCGCATAACACATGAAGGTTTGGGTTTAACAGGAATATCAATGCAGGTCACATCAGTCACTCCGCAAGAAGAGCCATGTGAAACAAATTGCAACTGGATCAAAGGTGAAATAAACGCAACCATGAGTAAAACTGGAAGTTACACTTCCGTTTTCATCTCAGAATGCGGTGGTTGGGACAGAATACTGACTACACGAAATAACCACTATGACATAGGAAGAACACAGACAATTGAAACATACACCGGATGTGCATCTTTCTGTCTTGAAGAAGATGATAAAACAATCCGGATGTGGAGGATCGAAGATGAAGATTGTTGCCCAGATTCAACTTGTGTTGAAATAACAATTGAGCGAGTAAATTGTGATTCAGCACTTCCTGTCGTTTACGGAACAAGTACCTCAAATGAAGAAGATGTTTACAGACTCAACCTGACAGACCCAACTTTATGTGAAGAATTATCTGAAGGGATGTGCATCTCTGCCTGTGGATTCATAACAGAAGAAACAGAGGACAGAACTGTTATCCAAACTAAAAACATCAGAATCATAACATGCCCACCATCTGACACGATCACCGGTTGCATGTGTATTCAGGTGGTATCATCCGATTGTACTTCTGACCCACTCACTGTAAATGCAGTTGATATCTACAGGAATGATGTATTTTTGACATTTGAAGCTGATAGGACTACCTTCTGTGAAAGATTTACTGAAGGTTCATATTGGGAAGTATGTGGCGAATTCACATACACAAGAGGACCGGATAGTACAGCTATCCCACATATCGCAGTCGAATCAGCTTTACCGCTTGATTCTCCATGCACAGCCATGTGCACCTATATCCAAATTGATAACATAACAACTCTTGAGGATCCAACAGAAAGTTTCGCAACAGGACATGACCTTAGCTATACCAGATGGACACTTCACTTTGATGACGACCCAACCCTCGTTGACAGCCTTGTTCCTGGAAACTGCTACACAGTTTGTGGAAACAGAACCAGCCCTGGAGAATACGAGGTTAGAATCAGTGGTGAAGAGGAGATGGATGTTATCTCTGTTACACCTGTGGAATGTGTTGAGCTTCCACCTTACACATGCCTTTGTCTTGAAATAGATACCGTAGACACATCAACAACTCCGCCAACCGTAAATGCTGTTTCTGGAACATATGGGATTCCGATACCAATTACTCTCAATCTTGAAGACATGGAACCCACAAGCTATGAAGAAATCGCGGAAGGCCAGTTCTGGGAGGTTTGTGGAACTATTGCAATGTATCGAACGGGTGAAACTGAAATTCGAGTCATGGAGATGACCGAACGCGAAGAACCATGCGAGATAAGGATTCCCGGTTGTCTCTGTATCACAATCACATCCACTGGTAGTAGAATTAGAGGGTTTGATAGGACTGGGCATACATGGTCGGTAATGATGGCAAATGGAGACTCAATTTTAAATCCAGATATAGAGGTTGGAGAATGCTGGAGATTCTGTGGATTTAGAACCCCAATCGACGCAGGTGATGAGACTAGAATAATCATGGGCAATGAATTCTACATGATCTCATCGGAGGAAGTAGAATGCCCGTGCGCTGAACCTGAAAGAGAGTGCTTCACAGGAGAGATTGAGTTTATCCAGTGTGGAATTGGTGCTGGAGATGCAGGCACAATGCTTGTAATTAGAATTAGTGCAGGTAACAGAAAAATGGTCTATATTCCTGCAGAACTCGGTATCATCTGTTCTGATTTAGTGGAAGGCACATGTGTTAGGGTTTGTGGAACGGCATCAGTTCCCGGGTCACCACTCGTAATTCTTGATGAATTTACAATTGTTGACTGCGAATAAGAACTAAATTTCAATCCCCTCACAAATCTGTGAGGGGATTTTTTATCTTTCCGTTGGGTAAACAATCTCGATCGCACCTTCATCAGCAATCCAGTTAACATCGGCACCAACTGATTCACATGCGAATCTGAGTGGAAGCATTGTTCTTCCCTTAACAATCGTTGGATAGAGAACTGTAGTACCATCGGCACCAATAATCTTTTTCTCGACACCATTTATTTTTGCAACAGGGTTATCAATCCAAAGCTGAACTTTGATGTCACCAAGTGTTGCATCAACTCTTCTTTCGTCTCCATCCCAACCAATTGTTGCCCCAAGTGCTTCATAAACAGCTCTTACTGGCATATAGGTATTGTTATGAAGATCGTGAGGGAGTGGGGGAGAAGTGTTGACTGGTTTTGGGTCAAGTTCAGGCATCTCTTCACCATTTTTTTTAAATCTTGGGGTATTTACCCAGAGTTTGAGTCTTGTCCGGGTATCAGACTCTTGCAACATATATTCTTTTATTTCTGAATTCCCAGCCCTATCAACAACCTTAATATCGATAACCATCTCAATCCCTGTCATCTCAATATCCCTATAAAACCAAGCTAATTCTGTGGATGTGTCGACAAGCTCATCAGCTTCTTCTCCATTGATAAAAACTCTTGCATCAGGCTCGGTTTCAATTTTCACCCTAAAAGCTTCAAATTCCCTAATAATAGTGTTTTCATTTGGTTCAAGAACCACAAACTCTGGCGGAGTAATATCATAGGTAATTTTAAATACTGGAGTAAAACTTAAGTTACAAGCTTGATCCGTATATTTAAGATCAAAAACACTTGTTCCGTCTATCAATTCAACTTTGTATTCCCATTCTTTTGCCATCTTATCTTCATAAAAAGATGTCATTTCTCCCTTTGAAATAACACTTATTCTTGATGAGCCATTCTGAGCGATTGTCACGGAATCAAAGTATTGATTCTTGATTTCTCCGTTTTCTTCTATGTTTTCTGCAAAGATTTCACCTCTGAATGTAAATACTTTTTTGTTTGTATACACTCGATTCTCTGTTGGATAGGTAATAGATGCTTCGGGTTTTGAGGTATCAATCATAATTCTTTTATGGTTTGGGCTTTCTTTTGTTCCATCGGTTTCTGAGTAGTAGTAAAAATCAATGATGCTACACTCATCATCAATAAAAATTGGTTTTAAATATTCGTGGGGGTCATTTTCACCGCCCTCAAAGTAGTAATAGACTTTCACATCTGGATTATTACAAGCTAGCTCTATCTCTATTGGCTCGTTGTACCACCCATCGCAACCAAGTTTTTCTTCTTCATCAATAATTTTGAGAGTTGTTTCAATCTCCCTTTCTTTTACCTCAAGGGCTTCTGATTCGATGAATTCTGGTTCAGAAGTTGTTGATACAAAAACAGAAAATGGCTCTTCACACTTGTTTTCAAAAAGCTTCCCATCGATTTCTATCTCTACATGACCATTGTTATTGACATCAACGGGGCTAACAAATGAAATGATATTGTTCTTTTTGTCCAATTCAAAGTTCGAATCCTCACGAATCCCCTGGACTCCGTTTACTGTGAAGTATTTTGATAACGTATATTTTTTTGCAACCTCAAAACAATTTGGGAAATCGATGATTATTTTTGATGAATCTTTATCAAGAGCACCACCCTCACCGACATTGAATTCAACATTATATTTTGTAATCTCGCCTTCATCATTCAAATAATAAAAGAAATTGGGTTTAGATATCTCTGAACATGGGAGCACAAAAGAATCAGATTCAACTGGAGTTGGTTCGGCTTCAGTTGCAAATTTAACTCGATATCTTCCCGGAGTCGCCGGAAAAATTACCCCAAAAAACTTAGAAATACTGAAATCCATTGGATTGTACCCTTGTCTCCAAGACTCTAAATGATATGGACTAAAGTGTTTTATTGATCTCTCATCACATGTCTGGGTGACGATAGGATAAACATCATAGCCGCACCAGCAGCCGCTATACCCGATAAAAAACTGGTGAGTAGCAGAAAGAATAAATTGGCGATCCTTTTCATCTATTGGCATATCTGGCAGAACTGTCCCAAGTAGATATTTTTTCTTATCGACCTCTAGGATATTTTTTAACCTACTTTCTGATTCTTCACAACCAGATGAAGTCAGATATTCAATCTCAGCGGTTTCTTTATTTGTGATTTTGTAAAAGGTGTTATCGGTTACAAGTCTTGACGTATTCCCGTACTCAAATTCCTTACCTATATCATCACAAATTGAATCAGCGGATGACCCAGCCTCAGAGACTGGAAACCAGACCTTTAACCAGTCACCCTTTTTTATATCCTCATTGAATCGGAACCTAATAGTAAAATCATTCAATGAGTTTGCTCGAGAACTGAAGTTTCTATGGGAGTTAAGCTCAACAGTGACAGGCCCTAAAACAGCACTAGTGGTATCAATCCATAAGAATGAAAAAACTAATAACATTGCAACTATTGTTATAAAAAGCTTTTTTGAGTTTCTGTTCATAAAACTACCCCCTCTCACATAAAACCATTATCTTCAGAACAAGACCTCTAAGCAATAGATAGAAGGGGACATAAAAGTAAAATCACAAAAAGAAAAACCCCCCTGGAAATTCCAGGGGGTTTGATATATCGAAAATTCTTACTTAAAAACTACTTTTCTGATGGATAAACAATCTCAATTGCCTGTTCATCAGCAATCCAGTTAACGTCTGCACCTACTGATTCACATGCAAATCTAAGTGGAAGCATTGTTCTATCCGCAACGATTGCTGGATAAAGCAGAGTCTTACCGTCAACACTTTTAATTGTGACTTCTTTTCCATTAATTTTTGCAACAGAGTTGTTCACCCATAACTGAAGGAAAATATCACCGAGAGTAACATCAACTCTTCTTTCGTCTCCATCCCAGCCAATTGTTGCACCAAGTGCTTCAAAGACTGCTCTTACTGGCATGTATGTGTTACCTGCAAGTTTTGCTGGAAGTGGTGGTGACTGAGTTGTTGGCATTGGATCAAAGTCTGCAACCTGTTTATTATTAACAACAAACTTGGCTGTATTGACCCAGAGTTTGAGTCTTGTTGTTGGGGCAGCAACCTTGAGTGTGATCTCTTCTTTGCTACTGTTACCTGCAACGTCTTTTGCCTCAACAACAACCTTCATGTCGGTGTCTTCAAGGTCAACGTCAGCTGCAAAGATTGCTGTATCACCTTTTTCTTCAACAACTGATGCGATTGCACCATTAATGAAGACTGAGGCTTTTGCTTCTGTTTCAACTTTGACAGTTACGATTTCATATTCTGGGAATGATGCACCATCTGCTGGTTCAACAATCTTGATTGCTGGTGGTGTATTGTCTCTGATGATTGTTCTGACCCATGTCTCTTCATTACATGCCTGGTCACGACCAAGAATTGTGACAATGTTTTCACCTTCAACAAGTTTTATCTCATGTTCCCATTCTGACTCAACACTGTCTCTGTCAGCAACTGCAAAGATTTCTGGTTCAATTATCTGTGTGTATTCTCCATCATTAACCTTGATGAGTACTCCATCTGCAACCTGGTGAGATGGGCCACCGTCTGTAAGCATCTCGATGAAGTATCTTTCACCTTTGACAACAAACTTGTCTTCTTTTGTAACAAGACTTTCTGATGATGGCTCTTTGATTTCAAGTGCTGGAACAACTGTATCAAGGAAGAGCTGAGCACTCTTTGGTTCTTCAAGCTCATCTCCAAACATAGCCTGGAAGTGAATAATTGGTCTTTGTGAACCTGGTGCAAGTCTCTTTTCTCCTGAGTACATAATTGCTTTTTCTACTGGGTCTTTATCGTACCAAAGTCTGATTTTTGCGTCTGGGTTTCTGCATTTGAGTGAAAGTACTGGTGGCGTCTTGTACCAACCGTTGCATCCATCTGGGGAGTCAGGGTCGAGGAATTTGAGTTCGGTGAGAAGTTTTGGCTGTGTGATACCAAATCCTTCTGACTCTGCTGGTTCATCTTTGTCAGTTGAAACAATGAGTTTATGGGTTCCTGCCATCTGTGGTGTAAGTACACCAGAATCTTCGGCAAAAACAATCTCGGCACCGGTGATTGCTGGAATATCAGCATCAACTGTTAATGTAATAGTTGTTCCATCAATTTTTGCATCTTTTACAGCGACGCCTGCAACTGTGATTTTTGATGTATCGATTGACTCTGGCATAATTGTGGAGTCTGGGAAGGAAATAGTTACAGTTTCACCTGGGGCGATTGCACCATTTACTGATGGGACGTATGTAAATTTGTATTCTGTTGGCTCATAACCCTGAGTTTCTGTGAGTGAAAGATTGATTACTCGAGCAATTGAAGCCTGAATTGTAAATGATTCAAAGACATGCTCTTTGTCAGCTACTCTGAACTTGAGTTCATAGTCACCTTTTGGTGGGTTCTGAATTCCTGCTGCCTCTGAGATTTCGATTCTTAATGCTCCTTCAAAGTCTTCTGCGGCTTTGAGTGTAAGCTCCGTTGCATTGACTGAAACACTTCCTGAGTACTCTTTTTTGTTAAGTTTGATTGTTTTTGGATCGATTGTTTTTGGAATAACTGTTCCACTTGGGAAGATAATAACAACATCGCTACCACCTGAGACTGTTACTCCATCACTAACGAGTCCAACCGCGCTCCAAGCTGATGGTGTTCCTTCAAATGGAGGAGTGACTGTAACACTTGGTTTTGTACCAACAAAAACATTTGTACAAATGTTTTCTGGCTCTGAACTTGTTGAAAGACAGAATTCAAACTGACCTGATCTTGATGGGTTAACGATTCCTGCTTTTGTATCAAATTCAATTGTAACATGTTCTGTATTATCAACGTTTGCAGATGAAACGATTGTTACCCTGCTTGACTGAAGAGCAACCTGTGGATTGGTCTTAAGTGGAATACCATTTACTTTGACATATCTTGGATTAATTCTTCTTGGAAGCTCAAATCCCTCTGGGAACTGGATCATGATAAGTGAGTTACCAGCATCAAGAGCTCCACCTTCGCCTACATCAAAGTCGAATGTGAGTTTTGTATCAGCTGAAAGGTCGGTTGGTGAAAGCTCAGCCGTAAGATTCATAATATCTGAACATGGAAGAACAAATGAATCTGACTCAACAGCTGTTGGTTCGCCAGCAGTTGCAATCTTGAGTCTATATCTGCCTGGGGTTGCAGGTGTAACAATTCCAGTTGCTTTTGAAGTATTGATATCGATTGGATTGTATCCCTGTCTCCATGCCTCAACTCCGACTGGAGAGTTTACCTGATATGATCTTTCGTTGCAGTTCTGAATGATGAGTGGGTAACCCTGGCACTCACTACATGGTGAGTATCCAATTGAGGTTGTATGAATAATCTGTGCTGTTCTTTCTTTTCTGTCTGACTGATCTCTTGGGATTGCAGGAAGTACTGTACCCATAAGCCAGCAACCAAGACCTGAAGGATCTTCAACAATACGACAATTGCCTTCTGGCTCTTCGCACTTCTGGCATTCACCAAATCGAGTATTTACTTCGTGCTCATCAAGGATTTCATAAATCTTTCCAAGCTTCTCTTCTTCTTCGTTATTATATTTTTTGAAGTACTCATCGTTTGGAACAAATCTTGGGCTTTCTTTCTGACCCTTTATGGTAAGCTCTTCACCACAAATATCCGCTGGATCACACGATTTTTCATCGATTGGAAACCACATTTTGATCCAATCGTGAACTTCAATGTTCACATTGAGTCTCATATAAATTTTGAAGGCTGTTACTGTGTTTGCTCTTGCAGAACCAAGTCTTTCGCCGGTGATATTCATCTCAACGTGAACTGGTCCAACCTCTGCGAATGCTGTGCCAATAGAAGTGTAGAGCATTCCGATTGTAAGTAAGACAACCACTGCTGTAGTCAGGATTTTTTTCATCATTCTCTCCTTATGTTCATTCATATACAAATGCACCCTGCCAGTCTATCTATTGATGACATCTGTTCAAGTAAGGAAGATATATTCATTAGATAAAATTCAGTTAAATCACAAACCATCAGCAAAGATACAAGTTCATGTTAAGCATCTATTAAAGTGAATTTTTTATGCTAGAGTGTGTATTGACGTTTAGAACCAAAAAAACAGTCGGAGGTTTAACTGTGAAAAAAATAGCTATTTACTTGATTAGTTTTGTTTTGATTGTGGGTATCATACCCATGTTTGCCGCATGTGGCAATGGCAACGTTGAGGATCCAGAGGATGTGACATACATAGATGGGTATGTCCGAGATGAAGCAACAGGATCACCACTTGAAGGAGTCACGGTTTATCTTGATGATGATTCTTTTGTGACACAGACTGATGGAAGATTTTTCTTCACCCAGCTTGACAAGGGAAGAGAATATAGACTCAGTTGCACAACTGAACATTATGAACCGTTTTATCAGGATGTGCTCGCAGTCTATCCATCCTCTAATGTCGAGATAAACCTGAAACTTCTCGGAATCACAAATCCAAAACCTTCACCAATCAAGCAGATCAGAATAGATCATCTCGAGTCATTCGATTTCAATATTGAGCACGGTGTTTCTGAGAATATGATCACTGTAAAAGAAGAGGGAAGCTTCCTTGCACCAGACAAATTCCAGTTCAAACTAAGTACAAACTACAGCAGAGAATCACCTACATCTGATGGAAGCACTGAAGGCAGTGCAAGACCACCTCAGTACTGCATTCAGCTTGGCGACAAGCAATGGATCGACTACGGAGACGGTTATTTCCTCAACAATGAAAGAAAGCATCAGGGTTTTGAAGATGTATTCAATAGCATCGATTATGCCGTAGGAAGAGCCAATCTCGCACTCGAGGCTTCTAACTATGTCAGAGACTTTGGTGAGTTTATGGTTGGTGGAAGAAAAACCCGAAGATTGAAAACACTAACTGTTGTGCCCAACAAAGTAAAAGTCGGTGAAGAGGAAATTGAGCAACAATTGCTGATTGAATTGACGGCTTCAATTTGTATTGAAGAAGGTGATCTGCTAAATGTTCCTGTTGACCTTTCCGTCTCTGCTTTTGAAAGTGTTCGTAAAATCAAGACATTTACACATTTCAGACTTTCAAACATAAACATCATCTTCAAAATTGACGCCCCAGAAGAGGGTCAAAGTGCGGTTGAAATAAATACCGAGCTATAAGAACTAGGAAATCAAAAAAGCCCCCCAAGAAATAACTGCTTTGGGGGGCTTTTTCATATAGAGGACTATTTATTGGTGATAAACGTAGATATTATTTTTGCCACCGTTATTGACAACCGCAATAAAGTCTTTGCCAGCTGCAATCTCTTGTGTTGTTCCAACAATATACTTAAGCCTGTTGATAACTTCACCATTTTTAGCTGAAACAACAACTACCTCGTCACCTTGCCCAGCACAAAAAAGTTTATCTCCACTTTTTAAGGCTTGCGTAAACAACACCCAACTACCAACGACTTCTTTCTGCCAAAGGATTTTTCCTGATTTTATATCATGACAATATATCTGATTTCCACCAGGGATCCAAAGCTTCCCACCATCTGTTGTTGGAGGTGCCCTTGAAAAGCCGTGTTTTGCCTCCCAAATTTTTTCACCATTGTAAAGACCATAACAATCCAATTTTCCATCAGACAAAGGTATAAAAATCCTATCAAAATGAATCACAGGTACACCAAGGAAAAATGGTTTATCTATTCCGGGTTCAACCTCTTTCTCCCAAAGAATATCACCAGTCAAAAGGCTAATACACATCAATCCGCTATTGTAATTGACAACAACCCTATTATCAAAAATCGCAACAGGCTGTGGTTGCCCTGATAAACTAACATTCCATTTTCTTAGACCATTGTTTATCTTTATACAATGTAAACCCGTGCTTGAACCAACAACTGCGTAATTCCCATACCTTGCTATATCAGTTACCCCATCTGGTGCAATTCTTACTGTTGATTTTTTCTCTCCCGTAACTCTATCGAATGTGAAAAGAGAGCCTTTTTCAGTCATCACATGAACTTCGAGTTCATCAATACAAGGAATCCCAACTGGTTTTTCAGGAACACGTTCTGCAAAAACCAAAGCACCGAACTTTGTGATACAAAAAATTGACCCATTTGTGCCTGTCGCATATATCAGGTCTCCCCATGTTGCCATCCCATGAACCATTTCATTTAATGGAATTGGTTTTTCACAGGTCAGATTTGCAGAAATTTCCCAATCAAGACAACCCGAATTATAGCTATTCAATGCCCTTTGCGGCATACTCATCTCTGGTTTCTGATAACCAAAAGTAAGTTGTGTCGCTACAAAGAAGGCAACAAGAGTCAAAAAAGCAAATATCTTTTTATTCATAAACTGATTCTAGATATCCAAAACCTTTCATTCAAGTGATTCACAAAATCTTACAATCGGTTATCGATCAAGTTCCTTCTATTTGCAAACTATGTAACTTTTATGTCTTGAAACAATCGTCCAGATGCTCGATTCTTCAAATCTTTTTATTGCCTCTTCCATTGATTTATCATTAACATCAACATAGACAGTTCCAGTGTTTTTCAAAATCCTTCTAAACTCAGAAAGCATCAAACCTGGTCTCCTGGTTTTGCAAAACAAATCAGAAACAATAACAACATCTGCAATATCGTCAGGCAGAGTCGAATCATACTCAGTTCCATAACAAATCTCTACATTTTTAAGTTTATGTCGTGAGGCTATTTTCTTTTGAGTTTTTATGCCTCGTGGGTCAATATCCACCGCAATCACTTCCCCATCTACACCCACCATATCTGATAAAGCCTTCAAATTCTTCCCCGAACAACAAGTGTAATCAACTACAGTCATCCCATCTCTCAAATCAAATCTGCTGATCTGATTGGCTGATTTGTCCAATAGTTCCTCTTTGATAACACCTAAAAGTATTGACCGTGAACTGTGCTCTACTTTTTCCATTTCTATATTCCTTTAAAAAATCAACTATCAATATCTAACCAATAAATAACACAACTTTGTTAGCAATCTGTGAGCTCGGGTTTATTAACAGCTTAGTTTTCGCTCAAAATTTTGATACAACAAAATTTGATTTTTTCTTGCGCTAGCTTTGACACAAATGCAGTGAATATGTTTCTTAAAAAAAGGGCAACTCATGTTGCCCTTTTCAAAGAGAAGTTTAGAAAGGTTGGTTTTTAGTTACCTCCTCTTCCACCTTTTCCGCCACTTCCGGACTGTCCACCTCTTCCACCTTTTCTGCCACCATTGTTTCCATCTTCTGGTGGTGTGCCGCCGCCGTTACCAGCTCCGCCGCCTCTTGGCATGTCATCAATTCTCCCTGAGGTTGCAAGATATGTTCCGTCATCCTGCTTTTCGGCATCAAACATCAAGTGGTCATCAACACTGATTTCCGAGAGAGCTACCTCAACATCATCCTTTGTGATTACTGCATCCGATGTAAGCTTTACAGTATAATCTGTGTCATCTCTTCTGTTGTTGATAACAATTGTTCTTGTTGACTCGTTAACACTAACAACAAATCCACCGACAAATGAACCTGGCTCCACACCATCTGGTGGTCCACCATTACCTGGTCCCCCGCTGCCTGGGTCCCCACCTGCACAACTTGCTTTGAAATCAAGCTCAACTGCTTTATAGTTGCTTTCACTGACTTCTTCAACGGTTCCTCTGAATCCAGATGGAACCACAATATCACTGATTGATGCACTTTCTCCATCAATTGTAATCTCTGATGAGCTATCAACTGTGATTGTGATTTCACCTAGTCTGTTATTGGAAGCAGTAATTACATTACCATCAATACTTTCGACTCTCCCCCAGATTTCTGTCTGTGCTGCAAAAACAACAGCTCCTGCACCTATCAACATGATTCCTACTAATGCTAGTACTAAAACTTTTTTCACTTTATAACCTCCTTTTCTGGTTATAAATATTACTACGCCTGCTAGTATAGAAAAGTTACTTACCGGCTTTTAACTTTAAAAAAGTACCTATTTTACAGGTCTCCATACACATCTAAATCCAACTTTACACTGGATATGATCAGGATCAGGTCCATATCCCATTGCAATCGAATATATTCCAGCAGTTGAATCTCCGTGCATCAAACTACATCCACGCATAGCAACACCTGCAGTTCTATCCCTGCTAGTTGGGTGAAATCTTCCAAGCAAATTGAAATTTGTATATTTGTCAGCAGTTATCCCATAAGTGTCTTCACCGTTTGGATAATAGTTATCTCCTGTGTACCTTGAAGAATCGGTTATATCAGGATTCAAACTCTGGATATCTTCTGCTTTCATCTTCGAACTGAAAGTATTACAGGCATTTATCTCAAGATAATTCTCATCAAAATTGTCATCAATTCTTGCTCTATCTTTTGACCACTCGATATACCAGTCTGTCCATTCCCAAACATTCCCTGAAAAATCCCATATGACTTCATCGTTTGAAAGATAGTGAGTTCTTCTATACATATTCCAACCATTTGAGTTTAGTTCAGGTTTTTCAACAATACCAAAACTTCCAGCCGAGAACTCTTCGAACCCGAAACATCCGAGTTCATCATTCTCAGATGCGGACAATACTCCTTCTCCGTAATATGGTTTCTTCTGACCAACACTTATTCTTGCACCAGTTCCACGATTACCATATCTGCAAACGTTTCCAACATTTAGTTTTGCTGTATTCTGCCCAACCAGGTGGGTTTCATTATCGCTCCAGTTTTTTGGGTTTGATTCAATGCTGTGTGCTATTGTCATCCACTCATCGTTTGTGATAAGCGAATATCCATCACCGAGCACTTCACATGCTTTCTTTGCTTCAACCTGGGTAAGACCTATCCAAGGAGTCCCACTTGCCCTGCACTCTGCAACATATGATTCCTTGTATCCCTTCTCACCATTATCCTCGCCTTTGATTTTCATCTCATACTTTGAAACATAAAAAGGTTCTGAAATTCCAAATTTTGGATTTGCTGGAACTTTTATAAAACCTTCGGGTGGTTTCAACTCAACAAGAGTTGGTTTGTCAACTACTTCACTAGAATTCCAATAGGAATCAAAGCTAACTATCAATTCGTCTGCCTGATCTTTATCTGACATATAGACCAAAAGCTTCTCATCAATCAAGAGAACATCAGCTCCATCGCGGATAATATAGCCATACATTGGATCTTCTGTGTTATACCATAACAATCTGCATCCATTATTTTCTAGCTCATCATCCAATTTAGAAGCATCAGAATAAGGTTTTGAACAAATGGCTATGATTCTCACCTTCAAATCATTATTTGTTTTCCCTTTGAAAATATCTTTAATCTCAACCAATCTCTCAATGTTTATGAAAAAATCAATAGTACCCTCTGCCTCATCAAATAGGGTTGAAACAAAATCATAAAAACGTTCAAGTTTGATAATCTCAGGTTTTTCCTGGGTAATATGTATTGATTTAGTTTCAGCTTGCCAGCTAATCTCAGCTCCAATACTTTCAGAAATAAAACGTAATGGAACCATCGTTCTCCCATTAACAATGACTGGTGGCGAATCAAGCTTTACTTTTTCACCATTTACTGTCGCATATTCGTTTCCGATCTGAAGGGATATCCCGATTTGCTCAGCGTTCAATGTTAAGATAGGAAGCACTAAACCCAAAACAACAACAAAAACAAGCAGTTTTCTCATGCCCTCATGATAAAACTAAATCATAAAAAAGGCAAATCTTCTGGTTTTTTATCTTAGAAATTCGACGACAATCGAGCCATCATGGACAAACGCTTTTTGAGGTCTAAGTTCCCTTTTGAATCCTTCTGCTGGAGATGTTGCAATCTTGTCGCCAATCTTCAATTGCACAGGTTCAAAATCGAGTGCCACGATATATGCTGAAGAGTCACCATTTGCACCGGCTTCAACCCGACCTCTGAGAATGCCGTATACAAAAACATTCTTGCCAGCTTTCACCTCAGCACCAGGGTTAACATCACCTATGATTACAATATCACCCTTCGATTCAACATATTGTCCAGCTCTCAAGGTATGTTTAATAACTTTGCAACCATCATCATTAGCTTTCTCGGGTGCTTTGACCGGTGTTGGGACAGAATTTTCTGCATTCACAGAATCGGGAGCTGAATCGGTTCGGATTTCAACTCCATACTTAAACATCAGAAGATTCTTGAGATACCCAAGTTCCAACTTAGTAAACAGTCTATTCTTAAGGTTTATCGTAATTGTCCCATGAGAAAAAAACTGCTTATTTTGTCTGACTTTTTTCTCAAGCATATTAAAAAGCGTCGATAATCGGTAGCTATCGTCTAGATGAATAATAGCCCCGTTGATTCCTCCCTTAATAGAGATCGCCGACTCAGGTGTCTTAACTCTTGCCATGTTCCCAATTCTATATAAAACCAAGTTTCCTTGCAAGCCTTAGCAGCTTGAAGGTTGCAGTAAGTGGTAATCCCATTACATTAGAAATCTCCCCTGAAACGCCATTTATTAACATATACCCATACTCCTGAATTCCATAAGCCCCGGCCTTATCTGTGACACTCACTTTCCTTATATAGTCATCGATCATTTTTTTTGAGAGCGTATCAAATGAAATATGAGTTTCTGACAGCTCGGTCACAATATCATAGTCGGTTATCTTCATCGATACAGCAGAAATCACACGATGAGTCTTACCAGACAAAAACTCCAATACTTTTCTTGCAGTATAAATATCTGCAGGTTTTCCGATCTGCTCTCCATCAACATCAATTACCGTATCCCCAGCTAAAACAACGTTTCCAGGAAGCATCTCAGAAATAATGTTTGCCTTTCCTTCTGCGTTGTAGATAACCGTCTTTTCTGCGGTTTCTAGTTCCTTTTCTTTGAAATACGCTGTACAAACATCAAACTCAATCCCCAAAAGCTCAAGCAGCTTAACCCTTCGCGGGGATTTTGAAGCAAGAATAATTTTTGCGTTTTTATTTTTTTCCATCTATATTATGTATCTTCAATGATCCCCAAAGGTTCACCACATTTGGAACATCTACCGGCAACAGTTCGTTTTTCCTTGATTTTATTCCCATCCCTCTCAACAACAATCGACCTACAATTGGGGCATATTGTTGATGTTCCAGTGCCACCCATAATATTTCCCACATAAACAAAACTCAAACCGACATCTAGGCCAATTCTATAAGCTCTATTCAAAACCGCCAGGTCAGTTGGCATCAGGTGATTGAACCTTAAGGCTGGGAAAAATCTTGTTACATGCCACGGTACTCTTGGTCCAAGATTATCCCTTATCCAGGTTGCAATTGAGATTAGTTCATCATCTGGATCGTTTACGGTGGGGATAACATTTGTGATACACTCAACATGGATACCCCACCTATCCCTTGCATACATAGTGTTTTCAAGAATATCATCTGGATCAATCCCCTCAACGCCGACATGTGAGAGCGTGATATCTGACATCCCCTTAATATCAACTGCACTCGCATCAGTAAACTCACCAATGTAATCAAGTGCCTCTTTTGTAAATGTTCCATTTGTAACTGTAACGGTATAGAGATCATATTGTTTGGCTAACTTGAATGTCTCCCTTATGTATTCAGTCCAGATTGCAGGTTCGTTATAGGTAAAAGCAATTCCTCTTGCCTTCTTGTTGATTGCCTCTTCAACAAGTTGCTTTGGTGTGACAATGTCCCCATCTGACAAATGTGGAACAATATGTGCTATATGATGATTTTGACACATTCCACACCTAAAATTACACCCCCATCCTCCAATAGAATACACGAGGGTTCCGGGGTAAAAATGATAGAGGGGTTTCTTTTCAATATTGTCCATCGACCCACTACCAGCAATATGACCCCAGGTGTTTAAGAAAAGCTCTCCATCAACATTTTCCCTTGTACCACAATATCCCGTTCTCCCAACAGGAATGATGCACCGCTTAACACAAGCGGTGCATCTGATACCTTTTCTTCCTTCTGTTAACCACAACTCAGCTTTTTTCATGAGACTAAATTATATCCCACAAACCAATCTGTGGCAATTACCTAAATTCTTACCTATTCACCTACGTACTCAGCAATTGATCTTGCGGCAATTTTTCCAGCACCCATAGCTTCAATTACAGTTGCTGCACCTGTTAGCGCATCACCACCTGTGAATACTCCAGGATAGGTTGTCATGAGTTTGTCATCTGCCTCATAGTTGCCCCATTTGGTTGTCTTGAGTTTTGGGGTAACAGATGGGATGAGTGGGTTTGGTGAGGTTCCAAGAGCAATAATTACTGTATCAACTTCTTCAACATACTCTGAACCTTCAATAGGAACAGGTCTTCTTCTGCCAGAATCATCTGGTTCACCAAGTTCCATTTTCATGAGTTTGATTGCTTTAACGAAGTTCTTTTCATCTGGAATTATTTCAACAGGATTTGTCAACCAATTGAACTCAACACCCTCTTCGTGAGCATGGTGATATTCTTCTTCTCTTGCTGTCATCTCTTTGATTGTTCTTCTATAGATAATCATTGCTTTATCGGCACCAAGTCTGAGGGCAGAACGGACAGCATCCATAGCAACATTACCACAACCAACAACGGCAACTCTTTTACCTTTCCAAACAGGGGTATCTGTGTCTGGGAATGCTTTTGCATTCATGAGATTGATTCTGGTAAGGTATTCATTTGCGGAGAAAACTCCATTAGCGTTCACACCAGGAACCCTGAGGAACGATGGAAGGCCAGCACCAGTTCCAAGGAAAACTGCTTTATAACCATCATTAAAAAGCTCTTCGAGTGTTTGGATCTTTCCAATTACCTGGTTATATCTGATTTCAACTCCAAGGCTTTTTACATAATCTACCTCAGCTGCAATCGTTGGTCTTGGAAGTCTAAATGGAGGAATTCCATATGCAAGTACACCACCTGGTTTATGGAGAGCTTCAAAAATCGTGACATCATAACCCATTCTTGCAAGGTCTCCAGCACATGTAAGTCCGGCAGGACCAGCACCAACAACAGCAATTTTTTTACCCTTGCTTGGTTCACATTTTGGGGAGCCAACCGCACAAGCATCACCATTTTTATTCTTTAACTCCCAGTCTGCGATATATCTTTCGAGTTTACCGATATTTATTGCATCACCCATCTTTGCCATCGTACATACTGATTCACACTGACTTTCCTGGGGACAAACTCTGCCGCAGATTCCTGGCAGATTGTTCTTTTCCTTATTTTTTGCAATTGCGCTTGCCATATCACCTTCAGCAATAAAGGCGATGAAATCCCTAATTGGAACTTCAACAGGACAACCCTTTACACATGGCTCATTTTTACACTGGATACATCTGCTTGCTTCTTCAATTGCCTGCTCGTGGGTATATCCACAGTTCACCTCATCGAAGGTTCTTGCTCTTTCTTTTGGTGGAAGCTCTGCTGTTGGAATTCTAACCTTTTTTATTTCTCTTGGCATGTGCATTCTCCTTCTTTACCATGGCATTTGCAAACATGATTTTCCCAATGTTCAAGTGATGCACCTTCGTCATTTTTGAAGGCAACCAATCTACCCATTAGTTCATCAAAATCCACGTCGTGTCCATTGAAATCTGGACCATCAACACAGGCAAATTTTGTTTCTCCGCCAACAGTAACACGGCATGCTCCGCACATTCCTGTTCCATCAACCATCAATGGGTTAAGTGAAACAAATGTTGGAATCCCATAAGGTTTTGTTGCTTTTGAAACCTCTCTCATCATGATAACTGGACCAACACAGAACACTATATCAATCTGTTTTCCAGCATCCATCATTTCCTTAAGAGGATTGAGAACAAGCCCTTTAATTCCATAACTTCCATCATCTGTTGTAACAATGAGCTCATCCGAAGCTTTTTTCATCTCTTCCTCAAAAAACAGAAGATCATGATTTCTTGATCCAATAATCGATGTCACATGGGCACCGGCATTTTTGAGGCCTCTGGCAATTGGATGAATTTCCGCAATTCCAACACCTCCAGCGACACAAACAGCATTCTTGTGTCCCTCAAGATGAGTTGGCGTTCCAAGTGGTCCAACCAAATCATTAATGCTCTCACCTTCGCATTTACAATGGAGCTTTTTTGTGGTTGTACCTACAGATTGAACAACAATTGTCACAGTTCCTTTTTCAGGGTCAGTGTCTGCAACCGTAAGCGGGATTCTTTCACCTTCATCATCAACACGAATCATCACGAATTGTCCGGGTTTTGCTTTTTTTGCAATCTGAGGAGCTAGAAAGACATACTTGCAGATACGATCGGCCAGGTCTACTTTAGAGATTATGGTATACACCTTATGCATACCCCCTTTCGCTTCTTTTGAAAACACACTGATTCTAAGGTAACAGTATTGTCAAGTAAATGAAGACGACAGAATTAGCTAGAATCCTTCTTTATTTCATTCCCCATTAGCACTGAATTGAGAATCCTATTAAATCATTGTTAATTTTTGTGACGATAAGTTGGAGTTGACCAAAGCTAGTTGGGACATATCATTTCAAATATGGGGAAAATTAGAAAATCAATAATTGTTTTTGTAGTACTTTTCATGGCTCTCGGGTTGGCTTACCCAGGAACATTAGCAAACTCTGAAGAAGTTGACGAATGTAAACTCACATTGTTGACAGTCGATTTTTCAGATCAACCACATATGAGAGATTATTCTGAGATCAGCGATGAATTCTTTAGTGTTGAGGGTGAAACTGTTCGAACGTTTTGGAATCTCGCCTCTTCAGGAAAGCAGGAGATTTTACCTGGTGATTTTGTGCCAAATGGGTGGTACAGAGCCCCAAAGGAGCTAAGATATTACGCGAAAGATACTGAAGAAGATTTCGATATCCGAAGGAATGAAGTCCTCAACTGGGCTCTGGAAAAAGCAATTTCTGATGGTCTTGAAATTGATTATGAGAATGGGTTTTCATACCCAGGATATAATCATTTTTGGTTTTTAAATGACCTTGTGATCGTTGTTGTGGTCGCAGGTCCAGCAGAAGGATATACAAATTATCCGAGAGATGACGCTTTCTGGCCATGTCGCGGAAAGATAAGACACTCAAAAGAAGGTGACGATAGGGTCATCATGATTGATATGGTTCTTGTCACAGAAGACATGAGTTTTTACGGCGACGGAGCATTGGTTTCCACTCATGAAGTCGGTCATGTTTTAGGGCTTGCTGACCTCTATGATTATCATTGTGGTGGGCCATCTATGGGCAACTGTACATATCCATTCACATACTATGATATTATGGTAGCAAGGCATGGTGGACTGGGTCTTACAGGTCTTCATAGAGAAAAATTCGGGTGGCTCGAACCAACAGAAGTAACGGGAGTTGGAGTTCATGAAATCAAGATTCCTCCTGTCATCACAAACGAAAAAGATGCCTATGTAAAAATACCAATTGCTGGAACAAAAGAGATTTTAGCTCTTGAATACCGAATAAAAGATGGAATAGACGCATTTTGGGGTGGGATTCCATCAGAGGGATTAATTGCATACAGAATAAATGAAAGAACAAATTATTGGAATAATACCGATTGGGACGACACCGGAGAGCAATATGCAATTCTTTTCAACCCCCGAGATGATGTATGGCATACAAACCCCTGCTACACTTCTGATGGTATTTCAATAATCAGTCCAGAAACAAACCCAAGCACAAACGCAAAGTTTGGTGATAACACAGAGAACATAACGGTTGAGGTTATATCAGAAGACAGCTCTGGAGTAAATGTTAGAATAACAATTGAACCAAGGGAACATATTGAAATAACTGCTCCTGATATGGTCAAAGCTGGCTTTCTTCATGACAGAAAAGTAAGAATTGAAATCGAAAACCCACTTGACCGGGAGTTAAAAGTCAGTAGCGATTACCTCGCAGATGAGATTACTCTTCCTCCAGGAGAAAAATACTCTTTCTTTGCAAATTTAAGAATCCCAGATGATAATTTCAAATGCAGGGATATTCCAATCGCCATATATTTTGAGTATGAGGGTGACAAGTTTTCAAAGGTAATTATGTTGGAAAACGTAATTGCGCAAATCGATACAAACTATGATGGAAAAATTGATTCAGCAGACATTGAGAAAATCTTTGAATCATTGGATCGTGATGAAAAAGACAGTCGATTCGATGTAAATGAAGACGGAGAAGTGACACTAGAAGATGTTCTCATCTGTGCTAAATATATTGGTGTGACATATTACCCATAAACACATAAAACAAAAATAATAAAATTTCGACACAATTGGACTATTGAAAAATAGTCCAACACGTCGGATATTTTGAACATATCAGTGGAAAGGGGTGGTTCTTTGATGAATTGTGTTTGATTCGAAGATTTGAAGTCGGTTCGACTTCAGAAAAATATTGGTCAAAACCCGTTTCCATTGGGTATATCTTTCTAGTTAATCTCATCTGTTGCAGTCTACCAACTGGTCACGGGAGACCATGACGACAAGAAATCCAATTAATATTTGTTGTCATGCAATATTTCCAAACGAAAGGTTGGTAGTGTCATGAAAAGGACAGACAAAAAACTAAGTGATGTTCAGGCAGTTTACAGTGGTGCAGAAGGAACTTTATGGGAACTCATCATGGGTGAACAGATCCATGTTGGTGGAATGAATTCAAGCATGGAACTTGCAAAAAATGCGGGAATCAAAGAAGGTATGCATGGTTGTGATCTTTGCTGCTGCAATGGTGCAGGAATGAGATTTTTAGCCGAAAACTTTAAAACCGAGATGACAGGTGTTGATGCAACAGACAAGGTTATCGAAACAGGCAAAGCAAGAAATGAAGCAAGAGGACTTGCTGATAAAGTCAATTTTGTAAAGGGTGACGTCACTGACATCCCAATTGAAGACGAAAAATTTGATTTTGTCTGGGGTGAGGATGCTTGGTGTTATGTCGAAGACAAAGAAAGGCTCATCTCAGAGGCTGCAAGAGTTTTAAAACCAGGTGGCACCATAGCATTTACAGATTGGGTTGAGGGACCCGCTGGAATGACAGATGACGAAGCCGATAGAGTCAATACCTTCATGAAATTCCCATACATGGAATCAATTTCGGGATACAAAAAGCTCCTTGAGGAAAACGGATTCGAGATAAAGGAAGCAAACCAGATTGATTTTGCAGAGTATGTTGACCTTTACATCCAGATGCTCACAAAACAACTCACATCAGATGCTCTCAGAATTATTGGTAACGACATGGAATTATTCCAGGCAATGGGCGGAGAAATGATGAACATGAGTGAACTTGCCCACGCAAACAAGATGACAAGAGGAAGATTCATCGCAATAAAAAAATAAAACAGATATGAATAACCTAGATATCTTGATCCATTGTTCATTCATTCCGATTGAGCTCATAAAAAGTTTTGGTTTTATGCCAAAAAGATTTGTATCATCGGGAAAAATCTCTGATGAGTCAAATGGTGAACTACACCCTGGGATTTGCTCCTGGTGCAAGTCATTAATTGGCGAAAAGAAAAATAAGGATGTATTTCATTTTGGAAGTTGTACATGTGATCAGATGTCTAGGACTTTAGATACACTGGATGTTTCAGGTAGTTGCAAAAGTTTTGTATCACATATGCCTGCAACCAGAAACAAAGGTACTTTTGAATTATTTAAGTCAGAACTATCGGTTCTGACTGAGAAACTTGAAGATTTATCAGGAAAAAAGTTTGATAAGAATTTATTGAGTAAAGAAATTGAAAAAAGCAACAAACTCAGAAAAGAGATTCGAAAACAAAGACCTAGTTTATCAGATTCTGATTTTGTTTCCTTAGTTCATTCAGTTTTTCAAAACTTGGAAATCCCAGAAATAAAAACAACCCAACGAAAGAAAATATTGCCGAGGATTGCCATTGCAGGGTCTCCAACAGCAAAAGAAGAAATCAAGTTGCTTTGTGAAATTGAAAAGTTCCCAGCGGAAATTGTGTTTGATGCAACATGCACGGGAGATAGATTTTTAGAAATAGAGATTGATGCAAATATCGACCCATTTGAAGCAGCTGCATCAGCATATTTCAATCAGACTCCATGTATCAGGGCAAGACCAAATGATGATTTCTTCTCATGGATGAACAAAAAAATAACTGATTTAGAAATTGATGGTGTTATTTGGAAAACACTTCGCGGTTGTGATCTCTGGAATTCAGAGATAAAAACAGCGAAAGAACTGCTTAAAGCACCAGTTCTTGGACTCGATTATTCATACTCAGACATTGGTTCACATCGAATAAAAACTCGAATAGAAGCATTTTTAGAAAATCTATGACATATAAAAATTATAAAGACAAACACCCAGAAAAAGTCGACTTGAATGAGTTCAACCGAATTCATAGAGAGATTCCAGATAAGATAAAAAAGGGATTCACCGCCCTGACTGGAACTTCCGAGGAATACTCATACATGGCAAGTCCAGCATGTTTTTCGGAACTTGAGGGAGACACAAGACTTGCAAGTCTGAAATTTGATAATTCACTTGCATCAATAAGATTATGGTCAATGCTACTTTCTGAAGAGCAGAGACTTCACAAATCAAGAAAAGCTGGCAAGAAAATTATCGGGGCAATGAAGGACTTGGGAACAATCCCAATCATCGCATATGCCCACCCTGAAATCATTTCATTCTATCCAGATGGCGCATGGTGGATTCCTTGCGTAATGGAGATGAATGCAGGTCTTCTAAAGATTGCAGATGGTGCGGGACTTGGTGAGGAGTATTGTCCCGCAAGGGTTGCATTATCTGCTTTCTTGAATCGTGCTCATTTCCCGATGCCTGAGCTTTTAATTGGTGCGGTTGGTTCATGCTGTGACGATTTTTCTACCGTGATGTCCAGAATCAGCAGAACTGATGTGAAGTTGTCGTGGTGGGAATTGCCATACAGAAGGGAAACAAATTCAAAGGTCAACACAACTGAGCTTCCAACTGGAATAAGAATAGAAAACCATCTGATCGACTTTGTAGAAGAACAATTCAAAACAATTATCCAAGAAATCAAAAACCATTTGGATTTAGAAATCACGGATTTAATGTTGACTGAAAGCATCAAAAATGCAAACAGACTCAGGAAATCTCTGGCAAACATCAGAGACATGACATACGGAATATCACCCGCTCCCTTACCCTCACTTGAAGCTCAAATCTGTGAGATGTTTGCCCTCCACTACTGCTCTGACTTGGAAGAGGGAATAGATGTAATTGAGTTTGTTGAACAGATGGTTGCAGACCGGGTAGATAACAATATCGGGGTTCTTCCCGCAGAAAACGCAAAAACTCTCTGGGTAAATCCGGTTGCAGACCTTAGAATCATGAATATTTTTGAAGACTTGGGTGGAAGAGTTGCTGGCTCTGAATATCTTTTTAGTCATTCTCTAACACAAATCCCAGAGGATACCCGACCAACAAAAGCTCTGGCAATGATAGCACTTTGTGACCCAATGATTGGAAGCTCAAGATACCGTGCAAAACTCATATGTGATGAGATAGAGAAATACGGTTCTGAGGGAGTATTGATAAGTGATATTCCGGGTGCATCTCACTGTGCAACTGAAGGTCACGTCATAAGGGAAGAAGTGCAAAAAAGATTTGATATTCCGGTATTAAATATCACCATCCCCCCACTTGCTGATTCAAGTTTAGGGCAACTATCGACAAGAATTTCAGCATTCATCGAGATAATAAAAGCAAGGAGAGAGAAATGAAAAATTTTGTGGTAGGCATTGACCTTGGAAGCCGTGCTGTAAAGGGAGCTTTAATTGATACCTCGAAAAAAAAATTGGTTGCAAGAAGTTTTGCAGACGCTGGAACAAATCCAAAATGTGTTGCTGAATCAATTTACTCTGACCTTCTTGAGAAAGCCAGAATCACAAAATGCGATGTTGGATTCGTAACAACAACCGGCTACGGGAGATATTCACCTGATTTCAGTGATAAGATTGCAACAGAAATCACATGTCACGCATTGGGTGTAAAAACACTCATCCCCGATGTAAGAACAATCATTGATATAGGAGGACAGGATTCAAAAGCAATATTTCTTGATGATCATGGTCAAATAAAAGATTTTATCATGAACGATAGGTGTGCAGCAGGTACTGGTAGATTTTTTGAAGTCGTTTCAAAAATACTTGAGACAGATTCTCATGGTATCTCAGAACTTGCAATGAATACGGGCAATCAAACAGAAATAAGCTCAATGTGTGTGGTCTTTGCAGAAAGCGAAGTGATTGGACTTCTAGCAAAAGACACTCCCAGAGAAGATATTGCAGCAGGAATTCATGTTGCCATAGCAAGAAGAATTGCAAGCATGATAATGCGTGGGAACATAACCGCACCAATTGCATTTACCGGAGGAGTCGCCCTCAATAATGCTATGAGGATTTTCTTAGGCAATGAACTGAAGGAAAGACTTATTATCCCTATTGATCCAAGAGTTACCGGCGCACTTGGGGCAGCACTGATTTCTGCCAAACAGATGGGGATAAAGATTATGCCTGGAGAGCTGAACACAGATATAACCTGCCACAAGGAGTGTGAAGAGATGAACATTGATAAATGTTGCAATGAAGATAATACCAAAAAAGATGAGTGTTGCTGCAGTGACTCAAAACCAATAAAGGATGTTTGCTGTGAAAGCAATGAGAATAAAAACCCATGCTGCGAATGGAAACCCGCTTCTTCTTGTTGCGAATCAGAAGAGCAAAAGTCTGCCTGCTGTGATGAACCAGCTCCATCTCCATGTTGTGCTGAAACAGCATCATCTCCTTCACCATGCTGTAATTCGGAATCTGAACCATCATCTTGCTGTGGAGAGGAAGAGCCAAAAACTTCATGTTGTGATAGTAGTGGCTCAAACATAACCCACTCCGTTCCAGCTCTGGGTCACTTTGACCGAATGGTAAGCAACTGCATCGATACAGCTCAGATGATGAAAAATATGGGTAAAAAAGTTGTTTCGATGTTTTGTGAATATACTCCAAGGGAACTCATCATGGCTGTTGGTGCTGTCCCTGTTTGTGCCTGTGGTGGAAGCCATAATATGGCAACTGCATCGGAAAAAGATTTGCCATCAAACCTCTGCCCACTCATCAAATCTTCATATGGATTTGCTCTTGAAAAAGCAAACCCAATATTCGAGATGTCAGACCTTGTTATCGCTGAAACAACATGTGATGGCAAAAAGAAGATGTATGAACTGCTTTCAAAAGACAAACCAATGCACATCCTTGAACTCACCCAGAAACCAGATGAGGAATCAGCTTTCCAGCACTGGTTTACTGAAATCAAATTGCTAGTAAAAAAACTCGAAGAACTCACTGGAAACAAAATGACAAATGAGAGGTTGCTTTCTGCAATCAATCTCATGAACAAAGAAAGAGAACTTCGATTAAAAATATCTGAGTTTGGCGGAACAGTGCTTACAGGCAAAGAGGTGCTTGATGCAAAAAGTCTCATCTCTGGAATCCCATGTGACCACAAGGCGTATGAAGATATAATCTCTGAGGCCGAAAAAGAAAATCCAAAACATGCTCACAAACCAAAGATTCTGATGACCGGTGTACCACAACCCCATGGTGCCGAAAAAGTTTTAGACATCATCGAAGAGGCGGGAGCTGTTGTCTGTGTTCAGGAAAACTGCACCGGAATCAAACCACTTGTTGATAACATTTCAACAGAAGGTGATCTTTTTGAAAATCTCGCCAGAAAATACTTCAAGCTCCCATGCTCTGTCATGATGCCAAACCAGGGAAGATTCGATCTACTTGACCAGATGATTGAAAAACACAAACCAGACGGAATTGTTGACCTTATATGGCAAGCATGCCACACCTACAATATTGAATCAGAGCTTCTCAAAAAACACATCCAGGAAAAACACAACCTTCCATTCCTCAAAATCGAAACTGACTATTCACCATCTGATACTGGACAACTCAGACTCAGGATTGATTCATTCCTTGCGATGATTGGAAAGTGAAGCAACTAAGGAGTATAAGTAAGAATAATCTCTTTAGTTTCTGGCATCCATTCGACCTCACAACCAAGACTCTCTGCCAGGAATCTCATTGGTACCATTGTTCTATCATTGATTATTGTGGGAACTACATCTGGATTATCGGGATCTATTTGGACTTCAATGCCATTGATTTTTGCTGTTGGTTTGTTTATCCATAATTCTACGACATTCATATCTGTTAAATCGTCTGTAAGTTCACTGGGTTTAAGAAGTTTGCAGGTGACCTTTTTCTCAATAGGATCCCATTCAATATCGCCACCAAATGGCTCAACAACATATCTTGCTGAAAGAAGTGTTCTATCATTCATAATTAGTGGAGATGTGTCGGAATCATAATTATTACCATTTACACTATATCCATTTTTATCAATTTGGTATCTTGCTTTTGCTGTACCATCAAAACATATCAAATTCCCAAAATCTGAGCAGAATAGTACGTGTCTATTGGATATGTAAAAACGACCACAGCAGAGATTCAGTTCTGATTTTGAGGTACAGATTGGTTTAGCATCAAAAGTGCTTATTGTATAAATCTTATCAACATCTATTAAGTGAAGAACTCTCTCTGTTGATATAAGATTTTGGAAATCTACAACATCTGTAGAAGAATAATTCCATATTATCTTGCCGTCACTTTTATCATATTTGTAGATCTTATTATCATAATATAAATAAATTGATAATTTATCTGCAACTATATCAGGACCTCTGCTACTAAATGACTCATGCTTCTCTGTTTGCCACAAAATATCACCTGACTTTACATCAACTGAATAAAGATATGATGATGTCAAAAATCTTCCTTCTTCAATTATTGATTCTGCGGACAGAACATAATATCGATCTTCAATCAAGACTGCATTTCTTATTGAGTAATCGAAGTCATCTGTTTTTATCTCCCAAATTAGCTCCAGGTTATCATTTTTGTAGCATCTAATATAATCATCGAAGACCAAGATGACAGTATCATCGAAGACCGCCAGATTGTGGATATCTTTTCTTGTCCATCTCTTTTCACCTGTCAATGCATCTAAACATACAAGTTCTCCTCCCACTCTATAGAGAACTAGCACAAAACTCTTTGACCCAAATGGTGTTAAACGAAGGTCTAACAATGGATACTCGAATGTCCATTCAGTTTGAAGTGTGTTGATATCAATAGCTCTCATCAGCTGTGTCTTATCATCAACCTTTGAATGCACCATCAATAAATTGTTTGTTATGGTTGTAATGCCATCAAGATATTCCTGATCATCGAGTATGTTTAGAATCTCTCCTGTTATAAGGTCAGCAATAAAAATCTTACCATCATCGGCATAATACATCTTTTCATCATAAAATGCCGGAAACAATGGAGACATGATTTCTGTTTTCAATCTTTTTTGCCATCTTGTCGTAAAATATCGCCCATTCGAACAATGGTATTCAACAGAATTGTAAAAACGTTCTTCCCCTCCTAACAATTCACAAGCTGGAATCGACTGATATAAAACAATCGAAAACAAGATTACAAAAACAAAGACTATTAAACATGTTCTTTTAATCAATTTGATATTCACAAAATTCTACACTTTCTATAGACCACTTCAAATTTTCAATTATAGCTTCTCGATAATAGTATAATTACTTCCTCCCAACAAACAACCATCCTTCATTCCCATTTTCAAAAACAGGATAATCATCAAGAGTGACCTTGAAGCCAACTTTCTCCATTGTGGCTATCCAATCAGCTTTTGGGAAAAGTCCAAAGACGTGTTGATCTAACCTAATCTTGAGATTGTTCGTTGCCAAATCCCTGATGAAGAAAACATATCTTCCTTCATATGTCGTGTCGTTTGGGTCTGGGTCATAAAAATACTCAGTGTAAGTCAACATGGTTTTTTCATCTGACTCAGTGATGCTTTCATCAAGAAGGTTTTCTTTGAAGGTTTCTTTGACAAAGTCAGGGGCTGTAATCAAAACTCCCCCAGGTTTAAGGTGTTCCCAAGCAGTTTTAAATGCTGCCTCAAGGTCATCGAGTGTTGTCATATATGTTATCGCATCATGAATCAATACAGCGTCAAATGTCTCTCCAAGCCGTACCATTCTCATATCTCCAACGAAATGCCTTGTATTTGGGTTGAGTTTTTTTGAGTATTCAAGCATTTTGGGAGAAAGGTCAACTGCAGTTGTTTCAAAAAATGGAGTAAGATGAGAGAGATTGCTTCCACCACCTACACCAAGCTCGAGAATAGAATGTCTTTTCTCACCAAGATGTTTTATTATTGATTTCTTCCAGTAACTTGCTTCATTTGCGTAACCCTCAGGTTTTGAAATAAGCATACAGAGGTCGGCAAATTCATCATACATTCTGTTTAGTTTCATTTCTTGCCCCCAGATTCATGAATGCTTCAAACATTGAGATTATAGGCGATTCCGAAATTTTTTCAATTACTTGCATAAGTTGATTCAATAATTCAATTGATGATCATTTCCATTTTGAAAAAAAAGGTGTTATAGTAACTTCTCAAAAACTAATTGTGAAAGAAGGTGAAAAATGAAGCTTAGCACCACAGGATATATCATTATTGCGGTAACATTGATTGTTGCTTTTTTAAGACTCTTCCTTGGTGAGGTACCAGTGATTGGTGGAATAGGGATTGTGGCAATTGGATTCTTTATTCTTTCTGCACTTCTTGTGATTGTTTCATACCAAGTTTATGTTGCAACAAGATCAAGAAAAGTTGCCGAGAGTAAGACCTGGATATTCATCTTTGCTGGCAGCATTGCCTGCTTTCTGCTGTCTACAACCTCATTATTCCGAACACTTATCCCAACACTACCTCAATCATTTGCTCTTCTATCACAGATATTGTCTGTTGCTTGTTACTTATGTATGATAATCGGTTTCATTTTCTCACTCAGGTATTTCAAAGGAGAGAAGAAAACAAATACATTGATTCCAATAATTGTTATCTCAATTATTTCAGCCTTTATTTTGTTCTTCCTGTTTAGAATGTATTCAACTAGCACTTTTGGAATTGGAATGACAGTGAGCTTTGCTATCTTTGTGCTGTTTGATGCTTTAATGCTATATCTTTCCTGGATGAATGCATCACTCACCTGGGGTGGAAAATTTGCAAGATCATACGTTGTGATTGCAATCGGATTTGTTTTGCTTGTTGGCGCTCATATTCAGCTTATATTCACAAGTCTCAAGGGTATACCCATTTTGCCAACAACCATGGTCGTTAACACACCACTTTTCATTGTTGCGGTTGGCATTCTTGCACTAGGTTGTAACGCTAGGCTTTCAATCGAAAAAGAACTCGAAATCTAGATAAATAAAATCATCCCTATACTCGAAGGCATACATTTCTGGATGCCTTTTTATTTTTCGGGATGAATTAGAACAACTCCAATCTATGTAACCACATCAATTTCAAATATCCTAAAGACCTGTAGCCAATTAAATTATTGTTTATCAACTTGTTTCCACTTGTCTTTTCAATATTACTCAGTTGGAGCATATGCTGATATCGTGTTCCCATGAGCAATAAGAACACCGTGCTCATCTGCAAGGAGAACCTCGGGATATGAACCTAACTCATCAATATCAATCCACCATAAGTGTTCTCCTGTGAATGTATCGATTCCATAAATCTTTTCTCCATCAATTGCTGACCAATAGTTTTTCCAACCAAGCCACCTTCCATTGTTGTAGTTAGATTCTGCAATAAAGGTTTCAATCTCGAAGGAGTTTTCTGGGATAGCTGGATTAAAGATATAATCAGATATATCATTTGTAGATTTGTAAGAAGAGTATGTAAAAGGTGTTTCTGGTGGTAGTTCATCATTTTCTTCACGGAACTCAATAGCTGCTTGTATATACATTTCATCTGAACACACAAAAGGATGATAAGAATTTGTAAATATGGTGAACTTTGTATCCGTAAAAAGCTCATTCACAGAATAGACACTTTCTGTAATTCCAGAATCCGGGTCAATCACATATAGATTTGTTTGTGTCTCATCAACAACATACAGCTTCTCATCAATGTAAAAAACTCGATCAGGATTTTTGATATCGTATGTAAATACTTCAAAGGATTCAGGGTCAATCCTATACAGGTTTGTTTCATCTCTCATTGTGTTTGAGCCAATTGACCAGAAGTATTTATCAGAAAAAACTGGGCTACCATTTATTGATGACATCTTACCTCTTGCCCTTGTTCTCATTCTTGCAATAGGTTTTTTACTTGTAATATCTACAATAAAATAACCAGTAAGATCCCGTCTTGAATATATAAGATAATTTCCAATTAAATGAAATGTTGAAGCATCTCTTTCTGTAAACTCCCAATATTTTTTTCCAGTCATATCAAATAAAGATATATCTTCAGAGGATCTTACATCACTGTCCTGTTTCCCTATAGCTAGACCCTGCTTTTTGTCAATGAACATCATCTCAGGGAGGTCTTTTTTCATCTTAATCTCTTTAAATGTTTTTGTGTTTAGGTACTTTGTTTCACCTCTAACTTCTATTTTCCAGAATCTTCCAAAGTTAGATTCTCCTAAATTGCAAAAACGTCCTGCTTTTGTCGGATTATTCCACTGTCCGCTCCAGCTCCATACTTCCTTTAGCTGCTTGTTACCTTCAATAAAACTGATTTCGTTATCGGCTGTGAAGGAATCAATTTTCTTCTTTGAGAATGTCTTAAATTCCAGCTCAAAAGTGCAAATTAAAAAATCATTTGTTGTGCGCAAAAGTGTGTTTTCATCGTAACCATCTGGAATCAGATCAGGAGTAACATCTTTCATGTTTATGATTGTTTCACCATCTTGAAGAAAAGGATGAATATCTAAAGAACCAGAAGATTTGTCTTCATTTGTTGAGCAAGCGATGATCGATGCAGAAATTACAACCGCAACACAAACAAACATTATTATTCTTTTTCTTGGAATATTTTTTATTTTCATTATTTCTCCTTTATATTAGGTAATTTTGTGTTCGGTTTCTCCATCATCTCAACTCTTTTTTCTGGGTTTGCGATTTATCTGCAGATTGGAATGAACTTTTTGAGTTTGATTGATGATCTCTATGGTTCATATGTCAATATTATCTCCTTTATTTCAGCCACCCACTCAACCTCACAGCCAAAGGTTTCTGCAAGGAATCTCATTGGTACCATTGTCCTATCATTGATAATTGTTGGCACTACATCTGGATTGTCTGGGTCAATTTGAACTTCTTCGTCATTTACTTTGGCAATTGGTTTTCCAATCCACATTTCAACTGTTGTTTCACCAAGTGTGCAAACTACCTTCTTGTCTGTGGCTTCCCAACCTACATCCCCTCCAAGTGGTTCAGTTACAAACCTTGCGGGGAGGAGAGTTCTGCCATTTTGGATTACTGGTGCAGCATCGATAACCCTCTCGCTACCGTCAATGATGTATGATTCTCTGTCTATCTGGAATTCTATTTTTATTGGATCAGGAACCACTGGTTCAGGGATTGGGGAGGGGTCTGGATCGGGTTCCGGCTCTGGAGTTGGTTCTGGTTCGGGTTCTGGTTCAGGTTCGGGGATTTCAATAATTGCATCATAACAATAAAAGAGTGCTTTCTTATTGTTGCTATAGTCTTGAACCAAAATTCCATGTGAATCAGAAGCTAGTACTTTTGCTTTTTCTGGACTGCTGAATTTACTTTTGTCTATCGACCACAACTCTTCATTTGTCTTAAAATCATAACTTGTAATAGAATCTCTTGTGTGAACAATTATTTGATTGTCAAAATACTGTATATATGTTTCTTTGTTTGAAGCTATTTCTGGAAGAACTTCGATTAACTCATACGGATTATCCTTATCGAATAAAAAGTCGTATGTCTTGTACTTGTAACAAGGGAGAATTGATTGATATCCACGCGAAAAAGTGTTGCTTACAAAATACTCTCCAGGACAAGAGTCACATTTTAGGATTTGCTTTTCAGATGCGATAAAAACTCTAATTGGAGTAAATCTTCCTATTGGTGCATCTATTGAATAATATGTTTCAGTATCACTGTAAGATTTATCGATTCTACTTTTAAGTGATAGTTTGATTCCATATTTCTTTTCAACCATCATTGAGTCTAGGTTATATTTAAGAATAAATTTATCATCCTCTGATGTCATCCATAACTCTTTTTCATCTAAAATATATCTCTGTTCATGATTAATTGATCGAACTACCTTATCAATAGTTTTATTCTTCATATCAATTTTGTAGTACCAATAATAGTTGCGACTTCCAGTTGTAATCAAAACAAAATCGTCAAGAACATGAACATGTGCAATTCCTGGGAAAACATATCCATCAAAACTCTTTTCAGTATCTGACTCGATCAGGTTTGATGACCAAAGAATCTCACCAGTATTGATATCAAACTCAGTTATTCCGCTATGAATATAGAAGTATCTTCCATTTGAATGAAACAATGGAACATTTGGACTTGCCCAAATTCGACCAACTCTTTCATCATGAATTGACCAAATAACCTTATCATTTTCAAGATCGTAACATCGGATATCAATTGGTTCTCCGCTGGCTTTTGGAGTATATGGAGGTGAGCAAACAAGCTTATCGGTTCGATAGTAGCGACTTTGCATCAGGAATTTTGGAGTCAGTGTTTTTGATTCGCCAGTTTCTGGATCAATTAAAATATTTGTATAGTTTTCCCCACCTAGATATCCAAATGAATCATCTGATATTTCTTGGTCTGGAGATATATAGATCCATCCATTTTTTGTTGGTTGGATATTGAATTGGCTTTCGTCAATATAACCAATTTCCTTTTCCCATTTTTTTATAAGCTCTCCTCTTCCATTAAATGGTTCTGGAGACCATTTTGAAACGGTAACTTCTTCTGAGTTTTCATTTTTTCTGACCTCAGGATAATCAGAACTCTCTACGATCTCCCAATCTGACGATTCGACAAGTAAAGAACTATAGCTGTATCCATCATGATTTGAAACAGATACAAAAACAAGTAGCGCTAAAAGCATAACCAGAGTTTTTCTCATTGCTTCCTCCATTATGAAGTCTAACACTATTATTAAACATGTAGGTTAATATAAATATTATCTAAAACAAAACTGAAAGATTCTTTAGAATCCATAATTTCGTGATTTATATTCCAAAAGGTAGCTTGATAATCATCATCAAACAGACTATCAAACTACCTTTGAAAGTTTATTTCATCTGTTGCTGTTACTGAGTTAATGGAGTGTATGTCAGTATGATCTCCTTAGTATCCGCTACCCACTCAACCTCACAACCAAGGCTTTCTGCTAGAAATCTCATTGGAACCATTGTCCTGTCATTGATTATTGTTGGGACTACATCTGGATTGTCTGGGTCAATTTGTACTTCTTCTCCATTAATCTTGGCAATTGGTTTGCCAATCCAGAATTCGACTGTGATTTCTCCAAGTGAACAAACAACTGCTTTATCTGTTGCGTTCCAAGAGACATCACCACCAAGTGGTTCAGTTACAAACCTTGCGGGGAGGAGAGTTCTGCCATTTTGGATTACTGGTGCTGCATCGATCAGTCTTTCGCTACCATCAATAATGTATGATTCTCTGTCTATCTGGAACTCAAGTATCACAGGGTCTAGAACAACTGGTTCAGGGATTGGGGAAGGATCTGGGTCAGGTTCGGGGTCGGGCTCAGGTATAGGCTCAGGTTCTGGTTCATCAGGGACAATATTGTAACATCTGAATCTTGCAATCTTATTATCTTCTTCAAGGATGATATCTTCCAGTACAAGTACACCACGCCAGTCTACTGCACACACTATAGCATTTTCTGGATTATCATAATCTGATTTGTCTATCTGCCATTTGATTGATAAGGATTCTGTGTCTACTCCGAATATCTTGTCCTTTGTTTGGATGACAAGTTCATTATCAACAACCTGTGCATGTGTGCTTTTTGTGTCGAAGAGAACAGATGGGATTTCTATGAGTTCTTTTGGTTCATATCTATCAATTAAGAAGTTGTACTTTTCATTGACATAGTCAGGAACTCTTTCTTTTGTGTAGTATTCTTTCTTTCCATAATCAGGAAACTCTTCACAACCTGAACAGAATGTGACCATTCGTTTGTCTTCCATAAGTCCAATATCAGAAACTATATATCCTTTGCCAAGGAGTTCCGGGTGGAGGGTGAAAAATATGACTGATAGTTTTAAACCAAAGTTCCTCCAACCAGCCCATCGGTGCTCAGGATATACGCTAAGTGTATACCATGACTCTCCATTTTCATCCATCTGGTTATATACATCAACATTTCTGGAATTGTCAGGTAATAGCTTAAAGCTAAGAGTCCCGACAATATAATATGATACGAGCAGTTTATAATCCTTATTCAGGTCAAAAAAGTAGAAATAAGTTTGAGCCTGTCGATCCTCATAATAATCAAACGGTCTATACATCCGTATATGATATCTTGATGTATTAACTGGTGAATAGAACTTCTCTAAAGGCTTTTCTGCTTTATATGAATATGACCAATCAACGACTCCTGTTTTTGGGTTTATACATGTTACCCCATCAATCAGGTAATAAAGCTTTCCATCTCTGAGATCAACTGGAAGATATGGTGCACAATCATGAGTGCCAACCCTATCATCTTTTATATGCCATATAATCTCATTCTTTGATATGTCATAACATCTGATGTCTGTTTCATACTCATCATCACCATCAAGGTGTGATACTGGTGGGTTACATATTTTTGGTACAGTGTTTAAGTAGCTAAACAATGAAAACTTTGGTGGTAATATTTTATCTTCACCATCTTCAGGGTTTAGAAGATGGTTTGTATAGTTTTCACCTCTTACAATATCATCTTCATCTGGCTTTATATCCGGTTCAATGAATAACCATCCTTCTGGAGTGTTGTTAAAGAAAGTATTATTTTGTCTGTATTTGTATGGAATGTCTGTTGTCCATTTTATATCCAATTGACCAGTAAATTCCGGCTCATCTGGAAACCACTCAACAATGTTTGGGTTTGATGAATCCCCAATTTTGACTAGTTTTGGGTATTCTGATGGTGGAGTGTCGACAAAGACTTCGGTCTCTTCATACATCATATCAATATGAGGGTAGTATTTTGGCCCTATGTCTAATATGTTATATGGTAATGATCTAATTGTGTTTCCAGTAACATTTGTCGACAGCACTAAAACCGACACAACAGACAAAACAACAAGCACTCTTTTCATTATTTCCTCCATGAAAATACTAACCTAAATAAAGGCTGAAACAAGTTACTTATTTGTGAAGACCTATTTGTATTGTAGGATTATCTCCCTAGTTTCTGCTACCCATTCAACCTCACAACCAAGGCTTTCTGCGAGGAATCTCATTGGAACCATTGTCCTGTCGTTGATTATTGTTGGGACAACATCAGGGTTGTCTGGGTCAATCTGAACTTCTTGGCCATTTACTTTGGCAATTGGTTTTCCAATCCACATTTCTACAGCCACTTCACCAAGAGTGCAGATGACCTTCTTTTCTGTGGATTCCCAACCTACATCCCCTCCAAGTGGTTCTGTTACAAACCTTGCGGGGAGGAGGGTTCTTCCATCTTTTACAACAGGTGGAGTATCGATTGGGTAATCCACCCCATCCACCAAATAGGAATATTTGTCAATTTGATATTTGATTTCGATGATCTCTTTCAAATCAGTTATCTCGATTATCACAGGGTTCATTCCAAGTTCCAGGTTCAACTCCCCGTTGTTAATTTCCTTTTGACTCGATGCAAAAAAGTTCGGATAGTCGGAGTCTTGGAGCTCTTTGCCTGTTTGCGTGCTTGGTACAACCTCCACTAATTCAACAGTTCCAGAGATATTATCAATATTTACAGAGGTCTCTTTTGTTTCAAGCGATGAGTCTTCAAACCAATCCCACCAGAAAATCCAAAGAGGATTATCATCTTTTATTATCTTGTATCCATAGACACCATCTTCTGAATAGATCTCAGATAATGTATCCCAATCAGAACCGGTGAGTCTTTCCGTCATATATTTATATGTCCAATAACCAAGTTTCTTTACACCCTTACCAAGGTCATCAGGCAATTTTCCGTCATAGATCAAACCAGTATGATCAAAATACCCATTATCCTGTTTGAAGCCTTCAATAAGCCCAAAGGCAGGGAAGACTTTTTCAACTCCCTGAGAGATTGGATAGATAAATTTTTTGAAGTAATCTACAGCCTGCATCTGCTCAGTTTGAGGGGGAGACTCAAGCTTCAAAAAGCTTCTTGGGCTTCCAGAATATGCACCCATCTCAGTAATCCAGATTGGAATATCAGAGAATCCAGTTTCATTCAAAGTTTTTCTGATAAGCTCAAGCGACAAACCAAGCTCTCGATAATCTCCAAAAGCATCCCCGTACCAGTGAAAATCAAAGATGTCGATATATTCACCATTTAGGTCTTTTAAAATCTTTGAATACGCTTTGAAATTATCATCAAAGACATCCGGGAATCCTGTTGCACCACCGATCATCACCTGGCAGTCTGGGCAGGATTCTTTGATAGCTTTGTAGGTGATTTCTTGCAAGACAGCAAAATCATCCTTGCCATCTCTTGGTGGCTCATTGTCAACCTGCCAGTATTTTACAGGATTTGTAAGTCCTGGCATATCATTTATACCATCCCCATCATATCTTTCGACTGTTGCTCTTACAAACTTTTCGTATGCAGAAACATCAACTGGTTCATAGGAACCCTTTTTCATGTAATCAGGATGATCTTTCTCCCTTGCCCCCTTGCCTGAAATATCTGGAGAGATATTTCCGAGGATTGATATATTATCAGGCGTTTCTCCATATAATCGGTCATGCATTCTGAAATCATAAACCTCTTTGGTTATATCAGGTTGAATGATAAACTGATAAGCATAAAGGGAAGGTCTAGTCCAGCAAACACCAATATTCTCAGCTTCAGAATAACCAATGTTAGCATCCCTGATCAATGCTGGATGAAAGCCAAATGGTTCGTCTGAATACTCATATAAAACTGGTTCCGATAAAACATCCGCGGGTTTTTGTTTGTATGCAAAAATCCCATCCTTAGTGGTGACAACAAGATACAAACAATCATCAGAATTGCTTATCTCAAAGTCTTTTATCTTTTTATCAATCAAAATCAGAGAATCGATCTCACCTGATTCGGGATCTACTTTTGCAATCGCCCCAGGGGAGTCAGCCCTTTTATTGGTCATATACAACATGTCATCTAAAGCTTGGAAGGTAGAGTATGTCGACCTTTTATATTCAAGACTATGTATCTCATTAAAAGTTTCTGAATCTAGAACCGCAAGCCTATTCGGGCCAGTATCAATAAAGATGTAATCACCACTATATCGGTATGGGAATGATGTCGGCAAATGCCTATACTCAGCAATCTTTTCTCCATTTTTATAATTAACAACTGTTAATTTGTATTCTCCGGGTTTTCAGGTGAATGAACCAAAAAATAGGTAATCACCTCTCACACAATTGTCTGGAGTATTTGAAACTACATCACAATGCTTATAATCCTCCCAAGCTGTCTCGCCACCCTCACCAAATGAGTAAAGGGTTTTTCCTCCACCCCAGAAGGTATATTCAGAGGTTTTAGCAAAACATTCGGTAATTGGCTTATCAGAAACCTTTGACCAAACATGTTCTCCTGTAAAAATATCAATTGCATAGAGGTTCGATTCAATAATGCTGCCTTCTTTGTGAGATTCTTTTCCATACTTTGAAATAAAGATTTCATCCTCAATTATTTTCATGGATATTCCTGATTCATATTTATATTGAGTATCAATGATCTCAGACTTCCAAATCTCTGCACCATTATCATCAAAACAAACCAGCTTAGAATCTTCATCAAACAAAACCACATATCCATTTTGGGAAAAGACTGGTTTATAATTGGTATACTCAGTCTCAGTTTCCCAGACCAATTCACCTGACCTAACATCCATTTTTGATAGAATTATCCCATTATCAGTAGGAGTAGATAGGAACACAAAAACATCATAATACCCTAAAATAGAATACTCACTGTCCAACTGCCAAATCTTGGCAACCTCGATGATTTCAGGTTCTGACTCTGCTTTCAGATTTGGTGTAGAAATCAAGACACAAACCAGCAAGCAAGCGGCAAGAATTCTAAAAAATTTCATGAAATACAACCCTTCAAAGTTCGTTTATCCATCACTATCATTGTACGCAATTGTCACTGTTTTTGTTTTGCTCTTCAAGTATTATCGGGCAGCATATCAAGGCAAATACGATAGATTTATCTCTTTCTTGTCTGCAATCCATTCTATTTTGCAGCCTAGTGACTCAGCTAAAAATCTCATCGGAACCATTGTTCTACCGTCAACTATTGTTGGAGTAACATCTGGATTGGTTTCATCTATCTGAGTTTCCATTCCATTTACCCTTGCAACTGGATTGTCAATCCACAATTCTACTGTTGTTACATGAGACAAGTCATCTGTGAATTCTCTTGGTGTCAGTAGCTTACATATGACTTTTCTTTCATCTCCATCCCATGTGATCTCTCCATCTAATGGGTCAAGCACATATCTTGCAGGTAGTAGTGTTCTATCGTTTTGTATGATAGGTGATGAGTCCATAGATGTTCTGCTTTCACCAATATAGTAGGATTTTCGATCTACTCTATAGTTGATTTCTGTGTATCCATCATAACAAGTAATGGAGGGTTTATCATTACTAAACAAGAATAATCTTCTGTCGATTATAGCCATTTCAAAACCTGATGGCCATGTAAATTCTTCAATAGATATATGTCTTTCACCTGTATCAACATCTATGGTGTAGAACTCAGAACTATTGAAGGCATAGATGTATTTTTCTGTAGGTAGGAAGGAATCTGCCCCACTAGTTATTTCTTTTTGCCACAGCTGAGTTCCTGTGTCTTTGTCTAGACACATAAAGATTGTGCCATCATAGTCATACACCAATATTTTATTGTGGTACGGGATTTGTTCAATATACGATATTAGGGTTTTTGTTTCAAACTCCCACTTTTTTGAACCGTTTTTCGAATCAAGACATATCACATAATACGTAGACTCAAAATTGTCAATCAGAACATAATAGAAGTCTTCTCTAAACTCAATCCCCCTAATTGAAAAATTTTGCTTTTCACCAGGTTCAACTTTGTCCTTGTTTTTCAAACATCGAGGCTCATCAATAGTCCATATTGTTTTCTTCTCAAGAATATCAAAACATGAGAATTTAGGTTTGGGTCTTCTTCTATCAATTACATGATAAAATTTATCATCTACAAGAAAACCGGCACCAAGCTCTATGTCATTATTATCAACAATCTTCCAAAGTACTTTTCCAGTTTTTGTCTCAAAACAGACTTTAGTTTCCCGATTCTCATAAAAGATCGAATAATCTCCACTTGAAACAATATGATTATAGAAAAAACTTGATTCACTAAAACTTTCAGGGTTTATGGTAAATGAATATTCCCATATTTTCTTCTTCGTGTTATAATCAAGTGCAACAATCGTATTTTCACTACTACTTTTCTCAATCATGACCAACAATGCATCATCAACCTTATAAAAAACACTCAGATATTTGAAGTTAGACCATGTGTTCTTTATTTTGCCAGTTTCAATATCAAGTATTGCAAGCTTATTCGTATCTGTTATAAAGAATAATTCATTTTCTGAAGCGTAAAACACACTGTCAAAACAACCAGGTGATACAGTTTCTCTTATTCCTTCTATCTCCCAAAGTTTTCTAACATGTTTGCCTGGAGATTCTGTTGAGCAAATCCAGGGGTTAGACGCAGGTGTGATATATTTTTTTGCCTCATCTGCAGATACAAACAAAGATGAGCTTAGAATTAACACCACAAATAAACATACAATCGACAAACATTTTCTCATTTTTTCTCCCATATTGTAACTATTCTCCTCATATCTTTCATATTGTACAGCAGACCTCGGAAAAAATAAACGATTTGTCACTATCTTGATTCATTTTCAAAATAACTTATGGCAACAAAGGCAATATCCACATGAATTTAAGCCAAAATAGTCCAAACCAAATATCTCTTTCTAATTTGTTTGTGTACAGTGTTTTGCTTTTATATTTACCAACACTGCCTGTCAAACCTTGTCCCCAAACCACTCCCCCAGAAACATGCATCGTGCCAGCAGAAAAAAGGGAATTTCCACCCGTCCCATTTGTTTCTGATGTGCCAATGAATGCAAAACCTCTTTTTTTGTTTGCCCCCAATATATAATCATTTTGATAATTATTAATACCCGGAGCAATCTCTAATGAAAAAACTCCTCTTCCCACATAGTCATTATCGCTTGTTGTCAGAAATAATTCTATTCTTTCACCCGTGGTATTATACGTTCCCATTTCTTTGCAGGTATTTGGGATTCTGCCATTGTCTGAACCTCCAGTCCAGCAATCAAAAAGTCATGTATCTCCAAAAAAATAATGCTGTTTAGACCCATCAGATTCAGTTAATATCTGTTCAGGAAGATATTTCTTCCCAATCAGCTCTTCATGAGGACTATCTGGTCCCCAGATTATTTGCACCAGCCCGTTACCCAGCCTGTAACTTTGAATCCAGATGTTGCCATCACAATCTTTGCCCCAGGTTGCAAAAACAAGATTTTGTCGAACATACTCTCTGGCACAATCATCAGTATTATTGTAGCTTGAAGGTATCTTCCTGTTTTCTCTGGCCAGCACAACAACCGCATCTAACACCTTATCAGAGATTATGTATTTCAGTTTCCAGGTTTCAATATTGGGTATTATTATCTCTGCCCCATCAGCAGGGTTTGAAAACACAATATCGTTACATTGTGAGATTTCTTTTGAGTATATCAAATTTACAAAAAGGAAACTCGATACCAGCAACAATGTTAGGCATAAACCGATGAGGTTCTTACCTCTCATGATAAGTAATCGTTACAGTCTTTGTCTCCGCAATCCATTCAACTTCACAACCCAGGCTTTCTGCAAGGAATCTCATTGGCACCATTGTTCTGTCATTGATGATGGTTGGTACCACATCTGGGTTGTCTGGGTCTATTTGGACTTCTTGACCATTCACTTTGGCTGTGGGTTTATCTATCCAGAATTCAACTGTTTTGTCAGAGAGGGTACAAACAACCTTTTTCTCATTACCATCCCAAGTAACAAAACCCCCAAGAGGTTCTGTTACAAAGCGCGCTGGGAGAAGGGTGCGACTATTTTGTATTACAGGAGAGACGTCCATTATTGGGGTCAGGACTCCGTTGTATCTCATTTCTGTTGAATCTATTTTATAATTCAAAACTTGATAGGATGAAGAACAACTTTCTAGGGGCATGACGTTCCCAGAAATTATTATTCGACCTTCATAATAACTATGGAGATAATCAAAAAAAGTGAATATTTCAGATGACTGTTCTTTGATTGTTGATGTTTTTGATTCAGAGAAATCTTTCTCGATTTCATGAACAATAAATTCATTATAATCGTCATTGTACCCTGTAATCAAGTACTTATCCTTATCGATAATAAAACGTGGATAATTGAGTCTTTCACATGAAAACAGGACACCTGTTTCTTTGCCATCTTCTATCGAAATTCTCCTTAATAAAAGATCACTACCATAGGTAGATTCGAGAACAACTAACTGACCATCAATAACTTTGTATATATCAGGGGTGTATTCTCTTTCCCAAATGGGTTTTCCTGTTGAAATATCCAGGAGGTAAAAGTTTGTGTTGTAAGAAATCTCAATATCATTATCACATACGAGTAAATTACCATCTAGTAGTATTGGATCTGGAAAATATGTTATTTGGTTTCTAACATGATGCTCTCC
The DNA here is from genome assembly GCA_963674785.1 of Caldisericia bacterium. Lineage (GTDB taxonomy): Bacteria > Caldisericota > Caldisericia > JAAYUI01 > JAAYUI01 > JAXGMQ01. The sequence continues at coordinate 1,094,573 of OY771555.1, read as the reverse complement.
GAGTAAATACTGAGTATCCCAAAGAAACTCGATTTCACCATCGTAAATCTGATAACATGAGGTAAATGAGCCTCGTATTATAACAAAGTCATCTAACACTGTCATCACAGTATAATTGCCAAAATAGCTACCATATTCGGATACATCAATTTCTGATTCAATTTTCCCTGAATTTATGTCAAAAATGAGAAACTCAGGTTTTTCTGTTACTACATATAATTTCTCTCCAACAAGCTGTATCTTTTCAGGTTTGTTTTCAGCACTATAAAATTTCTTTTCCCAAAGATTTTTTTTGGATAAATCATAACACGTCAAAGATGCTTCTTTCCTAAAATCAGAATTAGCACTCTTGTCGTCAAAAATGATTAGCTTGTTTTGGACAACGAATATGGTTTGGATATGTGAAAACTGATAGTTTTGAAAAACAATGGGGCTATCCCATATTTTGAATCCATTTGACGAGATAAAAGCCATTATACTGATATCACCCTCGAATGGATACATCTCATTTTCAAATTCAGCAAACAAGGAAATCCCGTTGTTGCTCCCAATGTAATGCTTAAACTCTCCTGCAGACCAACTTCTACAACTGCTTTCAACTTCCTGGCTGAAACAAAGCTGGTTAAATGGCAAAATAATAAGCAACAGCAAAATAATAATCACGATGATTTTTTTCATTAACCCTCCCTATTCTCATTACCTCTCATGATAAGTAATCGTTACAGTCTTTGTCTCCGCAATCCAGCCGACCTCTGCTTGGAAGGCTTCAGCAATAAACCTGATTGGCACAAATGTTCTGTCGTTTTTTATTTCTGACGCTGTGTCAAACGTGAGGGTAGTCATCACAGAACCAGCAACACTCATCTGCAGAGTATTCTCTCCGATACAATGATGAATGATTGTATCACCAAGTGTTATTATGACCTGGTTTTTTCCATTGCTGCAGCCTCCCTGAACATATTCAACTCGGGGGCCAAATGACTCAGAGATTGCGCGAAGAGGAACCATCGTCCTGTCGTTTTTGATATATGGCGGATGGTCTAGAGTGACGTCCCAGCTTGCAGTACCCCTGTCCATCTTCATAACCTCATTTCCAATCTGGATATTTGCAACAAACGGTTGAGGAACAATGTAGTACGAAATGCTCACATGATATGAGGAAGTTGGGGTTTCAAGCACAACACTTGTGTAAAACCTGCCTTCTTTGATACCTTTGCTCTCAAGATAAATTGTGAATGTTGCTGTTTCACCTGGGGCAATGTCAACTTCAGCAGGCTCAACTGTTATCAAGTCGCTCTCAGACCTTGCAACCACTTTCACTGTTCCTGGTGAATCAGATGGGTTTTCCATCTGGAATGTTTTTTGGTGGGTTTCTCCAGTTGGGACATGCCCAAAATCTATTTCATCTGGTTCAGGTGAAAGACTCCAGAGCTGCCTGTAACTGATTCCATGCCCTGTTGACATCAAGATACCAGATTGAAGTAGTACTATTGGATGTCTTACTTTTCCTGCAGTGTAATCTTTCCAAAGCACCTTTCCTGTTGCAATTTCAACTGCTCCATGCTCACCATCATTTGTACCAAAAAAAGCGATTGAATCATTTGTGGAGATTGCAGTCACTGCTTCTTTTGTGTCGACCTTCCATTTGATCTCGGTGCTGTCAACAAGCACCAATCCGTTACTGATACCAACCAAAAGCTCTCCAGATGTAAGTGATGTTTGAATGCTGGCAGTTGATTTCAAGTCAACTTCGAAATCCTGACTGCTCATCTTTCTTATGAGTTTTGAATCTTTGATGAGATTTATCAGACCGTTATTCTGGCAAGGCTGAAGAGCACCATCCTGAATGACTGTCACCTCGCTTTTTTGGATTTTCCCTGTTTCTGGGTCGATATATGCAAGTTTACCGTTTGCCCCAAGCTGGATAATTCCCTGGCTCGTAATTATTGGAGAAACCTTAAGAGCTGAGTTCATATTCACCTTGTATTGTTCCCTCAGATCAGGTGACAATCTGTGAAGGTATCCAGATGTACATGCAACAAGCACATCACCCGCTCCACCCTTAATGACTACCGGAGGTGTTTCTATCCTTGCACCGGCACCAAATTTATCCATTATCTGTCCTGTTTTCATATCAATTGAAACAACTGAACCCAGTTCATCACAAAAAATTAGTCTTCCTGCTGTAAAAACTGGAGAGGCAAGGATCTTGCCAGGAACAGGAGTTACCCATTTTTTATCCCCTGTCAAAAGATCCATGCAAACAGCTTGAGATCCTGCACCAAAATACAATTCATCACCAGATACAATCGGGGCTGTCGTGTCTTTTATTTCTTGACTCCATGCTATTTGTGGTTCACCCGAAGGCAGAACAACATCCATGTGAGCGTTACCTCTTGCATCAGGCCACGGTTGAGACCAACCAAAGGCTGATGCGGAAAAAAGCATAGAGGAGTTTACTCCGACAAACATAAAAACAAGAACAAGACCCAAACACACGAATTTTCTCATGATTACATTCTAATTGAATAAATGTGATGTTCAATATATTCATAGCGGTTTTTTCGAGAAATTATCTTTAAAAACAATCCAAATAGAAAAGATTTTCTGCCTTCAGAAAAGTGTTTTTCTCGGGAGTCTTAAAGTTTGACAATAAACAAGCTGATACTACAATTATCAAACATGAGAAAACATATAAACAACGTTATGTAGATTTTTAACAGCAATCCAAGTGCATTTATTCTGATTAACCACATTGCAATTGGACTTATGATGCTTCCTGGGATTATTATCGCACTTATCAGCGGAACAACAGCAGGAATCCCAATGCCAAACTCTTACGGGTTATTTCAAGGTGGCGGTGGAATTTCCTATGCAGATTCAGCTGGAACCATTATCGGAATGTCACTACTCCTGATGCTGTTTTCGGTTGTTGTCCAGTCATATGTAATGGCAGGTTACTATACCTACATCAACACAAGAAACAGTAACGAAAGTCCGTACACGATATTTTTCAATGGCGCAGCTGCAAAATTCGGCAGGGCTCTTGGAGCAAACCTTCTTCAGGTTGTCATAGTTTTTGTGGTCGCACTCGTTGCAGGAGCTATCCTTGGTTTAATATTTGGTTCATTAATGGTAAATGCAATGATGGATGGAAATCTTATTGCCACATATTTCTTTGCACTTATTATTGCAATAGGAATGTTGTTTATAATAGTCTTCTTTATGTTTATGCTCAACGAAGCAATTCTTACCGATACCCCAATTACCGCGACAATTGGTGAGTCATTCAAAAAAGTAAAACTCGTATATGGTCCTCTCCTTGGTTTTGTAATCCTTCAGGCAATTGTTACATTCTTACTTCAGCTTACAGGAATGAATTTCTATGTAATGCTTATCCTAAATCTCTATATCACAATGCTCTTCAACACATTCATCGATTATCCACTCTACATGCACGCTACAGAGTTGCTTGCAGAAATCGAAGGAAAAGAAAACCCGATCCTTCCAGAGAATGAGAAGAAAAACCTCGATTGGTAACAGTTATATTTCCAAATCAAATACAAAACCCCCAGGAATATCCTGGGGGTTTTGTTATGGAATATAGAAAACAAACTGAAATATTCAAATCAATACGACAGATCACACTCGCAGATGATGTCGACAATCTCAGGATAATCAATCATGGTAACTCCTTCAATCGGAGTGATTCCACGAGCTACGCAATCTGCCTTTGACGCATAAACATTCACACCTTCACTAATTTTTTCTTCAATTATTTTTTTAAACTTTTCTGGTGGATTTGTGACTCCCAATACTGAATCTTGAGTTAGAACAATTGCATCACCAGGAAGAGCATTTTGGACTCTTAGAGTCTCAAGGTCACATGCCCACGGAGATTTAAGAAGCATTATCAACATTTTTTTTCTTGGCTTATACATATTACTAAAACCTCAATATCGTATCTTGATCACGAAGCATCGTCTTGAATTCGTAATCTTCAAGTGGCTGACAAGCTATAAGCTCTTCACACTTAAGACCCCTTGCCCTGACAGATGGACCATGGACATAAAGGTTGAAACCAAAATCTTCAAAGGCTGCGAAAGCATCAGCTAAGCTTTCCATATCAAGACTTGATTTTGGATCAGCTTTTTTGATGAGCGCAAAAACCGCATCACCCTCAAGAATTACATTTGTTTCGAGTCCAACCGCAGGAAGCCCCATAGCCGCCCTGAAGCCCTCACCCATGAAGGCTGTTCCATATGGTGGTTTTGATACAACAATCGCTACTTTTTTAGCCATGGTTACGCCCCCAGTGTGATGACTCGATCGTATTCGTCAACCATTCGACCAAGTGCTGCAAGTCCTGCTTGCTTGATATTCTCTGCAGTTCCAGATTTTGGAATTCCTCTGTAGTTACAACAAACACTACAAGGAATAACCTTTACCCCACGCTCAATCACTTTCTGGATTCGATCCGGAATCGATCTGTCGTTTCCTGGTTTGATGAGACCAGATGTAGCAATGACACCATCCATATAGAGATAAAGCTGGCACTCATGACCCTTATCAAGTGAAGCCTCAATAAGAGAGAGAGCAGTGTCCATATTCTGGTATGTATATGGAGTCATAAGAACAAGAAAACCAATTTTCATGAGAATTACGCTTTCTTTACATAGACGTGGTATGCCCCGTCTACTTCTTCTATCCCCAGGAATTCATTGCCTGTTGAGCTTGCCCATGCCGGCATGTCTTCCTGGATACCCTCATCATCGGAGATGACCTTTAAAACCTGACCAGACTCCAGTTCTTTCATTTTCTTTGCTGTTTTTACAATTGGCACTGGACACTGAAGCCCTAATGTATCTAATTCAACATCAAAATCCATAATCGTTTCTCCTTTTCAAATCTTTTTTATATAAATAGATTCACTTTCGCATTCGCAGCTTCCGCTGCATATGCAGCAACACCAACTACTTTTTCAACACCATCAATCAAATCTTCTTTTGCAATCCCCATCACATCCATGCTCATTTTGCAAGGCCAAAACTTAACATCAAGGTCTTGTGCCATTTCCATCAATGCTGGTAGAGAGGATACTTTTTCTTTCTTCATGATCTTTTGGAGCATCGATTTACCCATACCACCCATATTAAATTTTGAAAGTGGCAACCTGGAAACTCCACCTCGATTTAACTTTGAAAACATTTTTTGCATCCAGTTTTTTGCACCCACAATTTTACCTTTGTCTTTTTTGATGACATTCAAACCCCAGAAAGTGAAAAAAATTGTGACATCCATACCTTGCGCAGCCATACCGGTTGCAATAATAAATGCAGCCATCGCCTTATCTAACTCACCTGAGAACAACACTATCGTCGCTTTTTCAGTCATTTTCTTCTCCTATCTATACCCCCCTGGGGTATTTGCTATTATAGTACTTTACAAATTTTTTTTGTCAAGTTAAATCAAGCACGAGGAGATCGGACATCTATATGATAATAGAATACAGCAAAATAGTCAAATGATTAGACTTTTTTGCATCTGAAACAAATGAATCCGGGAAATTTCATTAACTTTTCATAACCTTCTGGATCAGCTTTTTTGAAATCTTTTGTTGGTTTTGGTTCTAATATTCTCTCAATTATAAATCCATTCCCCCAAAGAGCGTCAGTCACTTTTGATAATGGTCTTCGAAAAAATGGTATCTCAATAGGAACTCCAAACCCCTGCCATGTGATTTTAATAAGTTCACTACCAAAATAGTTGTCAGATTTTGAGCTTCTATGATTAAAATCAAAGAATGGATGCCCGTCTGAAAAAATGAATAAACCGGACTTTTTCAGTATCCTGTTAAACTCCGCCAAAGTAGAATCCAAATCTTTCAGATATGATATTGCAAGTGGCAGGAGAACGATATCAAATGTTCCCTCACTAAAGGGAAGCTCTTTATCTAAGTCAGCACAAATAATCGAAGATTCGTGACCACTCAATCTATCCTTCGCATATTTTATCATTTCTGGGCTTGCATCTAGACTTGTGACTTTTGCACCATGGTCAATCAACCATTTTGAATACCAACCGGGACCACAAGCTGCATCGAGAACTGATAAACCATTCACATCTGGCAATAGTGATAGTGTTGCAGGTCTCTCATAATAAGCATTATGTGGTTTTGTGTCTGCTTGCTCGTGAAAGAGCTTTGCCATCTTATTATATCCATCAAGTGCTATTGGTTTATCATCGTTACTCATTTTATTTTGGATTTACTTCCATTTCACCAAAAGCATTCCAATCGCCATTGTTCATCCAATCTGCTGACCACAATGAAAATCCCGAAGGAAAATGATTTTTTGATACCCGCCAAAACTCATTTATCTCTGATAATTCAATATGCTTGCCGCGTTTGCTATCTTCAAGCTTGCAAAGCTCAGATTCGACACTACCAATTGGAATGATATTGTCATATGAAATACTACCGGTAACTACACCCGTTTTTGTGAATCTGACTCCTAGTTTTTCAATCATCTTCAGCTCTTTGTAAAAGACCTCAATTTCGGTTTCTGGACTGATAAATTCATCACAATTTGAATTCCTATCAACCCAATAGTTTTGAGGCATAAAAACATCGCAATACTTTGCAAACTCTGAATACGGAAATCTCAAATGTTTTATGGTCTGGGCAAATGTTGTATACCCCAGGAAGGTATCAGGAGAATAATTCTTCAAGCTTGTAAAATAATTTCTTGTGTAAGCAACAGGGTTGCCAATCAATTCAAGATGGATTTCAGCATTCACGATAAAACCATCAACACCGGAATTAATGATCTTTTTTGCAACCAAACCTTTACCTCATTAGGCTCAGAGTTCCACTTTGAGCCACCATAAACGAAACTCCATCCAAAAACCTTCACATCAATCTCATGCAATTCATCCAAAAAATCATCAAACGTAAGATTATTTTTTTCAAGCCACCTTGGAATCAAAGCATTATCGCGAAGCCAAAATGAATTGCTGTCACCCATTTTAACGGCAATCCATGACACACCCGATTGCATCAACTTCCTCTTGAGTGAATCAAAACACAAAACAACATGTGCCTCATCTTCACCTTTATCATTTTCCCAAGTCAGTTCAACTGCAGTATCAAAGTTGGTGCTCACAGGCAAATTCCAAAGCTGCCAGATGAAAAGACCTTTACCTAGAAGGGGTTCTTTTGGTTGGATGTCTACTTTGCAGGAAAGAAAAACTCCGGAAATTAGCACCAAAGAACAGAGGAAGATTATTCCAAATAAAACATTTTTTCTCCCATTTTGAAAATTATCTTTCATATATCTGTAATACACATGTGAGAGGTTTTCAAATCCCACATGTGTATTTTATTTCCTCTTATATCCCTAAATTATCCGCACCCTCAAGAGATTTTGCGCGCATATTCTCGACATAATCTTCAAGAGATTTTTTCACTTTTTCATCATGAAGGGCAAGCATTCTTGCAGTGAAGATTGCTGAGTTTTTTGCACCGGCTGGACCAACTGTCATAGTCGCGACAGGGACTCCGCCAGGCATCATCTGAGCATAAAGTGCATCAAGCCCACCAAGTGGTGATCCTGCAAGTGGAACAGCAATCACAGGGATATTTGTATATGCTGAAACTACACCTGGAAGGTGTGCAGCATATCCAGCTAAACAGATGACTGCCTGTATTCCACGACCCTCTAGTCCCTTTGCAATCTCTGCTGTTCGCTCAGGTGTCCTGTGTGCGGATGAAACCTTTACTTCATAACTTATTCCAAGTGTGTCAAAAACCTCAGTTGCCTTTTTTGCAGCTTCTAGATCCGATTTTGAGCCTAAAATTAAAGATACTTTTACGTCTTCTGGCATAGCGACCTCCTATATCACCTCTCATTTGATTTCCTTTAAAGCTTATTATTGATGTGAGCCTGTAGGCTCTACCCAACGCTTGTTTGAGTGTAGTTCCACTACCGGCACATGCAAGCACTCTTCCGCCAGAATTTACAAGTTTGCCATCAGTTTCTGAGACACCAGCAAAGAATACTTTACTATGCTGCTCATTTCTTGCATTTGTTACACCAGTAATTTCAAATCCCTTTTTGGCACTTCCGGGATAACCTTCCGATGCCAGAACAACTGCTGCAGAAAAACCTTTTTTTACATTTATTTCAAGATCAGCCAGCTTCCCATCAACAACTGCATCAACAATTTCAGATAGTGGGGTTTCTATCTGCATCAAAACCACCTGTGTTTCTGGGTCACCAAATCTACAATTATATTCAAGCACCTTTGGACCATCATCTGTAAGCATCAGCCCAAAGAAGATTACACCTTTATACGGAATACCATCTTTCTTGAGTCCCTCTAGAGTTTTCTCAAGGATTGTGGTTCTAATTGTCTCAAATAACTCACTACTAATTCCAGGTACCGGACAGAATGCACCCATTCCGCCAGTCATAGGTCCCCTATTTCCATCTAATAGTTGTTTATGGTCTCTTGAATGAGGAAGTGGTTTTATTACATTTCCATCTGTGACACCAAGGATCGATAACTCTTTTCCTACAAGAAACTCTTCAACCACAACCTGCTCCCCGGATGCCCCAAATTTTCCATCTGAAAAAATCCCATGAAGAACCGATTCGGCATCAAACATGTTATAAACAATCTGCACGCCTTTCCCAGCTGCCAAACCATCAACCTTTATTACAACAGGAAAACTGAGTTTTTTTATGAATGCAACAGCATCTTCTTCATTTGAAAAAACCTCTGAGTTTGCAGTTGGCACTCCATGTTTTTTCATAAATTCTTTCGCAAAAACCTTTGAGCCCTCAAGTTTGGCTGCAGATTTTTTTGGCCCGAAAACCTTTAAACCATGTTCCTCAAGAACATCTGTTATTCCTACGCAAAGTGGGGCTTCTGGTCCTATGACCACGGCATCAACCTCAAGTTCTTTTGCCTTTTTTGCGACAAACTCAAAATCATTTGGATTTCCAGAAATTATTTGAGCATCTTGAACCATTCCAGGGTTTCCAGGAAGCACGTATGATTCAGAATCACGGCTCAATGCCCAGGCAATCGCATGTTCTCTTCCTCCGCTTCCGATTACAAGGTATTTTTTACTCATCAAACCAATTCCTTTCAACAGAATTACGCCATTCTTTCTCAAACTGGCTTACAAGATCAAGAGCATGATCAGTTGAGGAGAGAAGCATGTCAACCTCGGCATTATGTCTTAAGCCTGAGTATGTCCAATTTGTTGAGCCAATCCATATCCATTTTGCATCAAATATTGCAAGTTTACGATGAAATAGTCTTGAAGAATCATCCCATCTAACATCAAAATTCGTATGCAAAAGTTCTTCGTTTTCTTCCTTGTCTTCTGCAATAACACGAACATCAACTCCTCTGCTCTTCGCCTTTTCAAGCTCATTTATTACACCCTTATGAGTGAAAGAAAACATCTGAATAAGGATTTGATGATCAGCATTTCTTATGAGTGAAAAAATGGCATCTTCAGCATCTCCATCAAAATAGAATTCCGATGAACTCCAATGTGAGGGAGAATATAAGAGTGCCCAAATAAACAGGAGCAGAAATACAATAACCGCTGCTATTATCTTTACAATATTTCTTTTCTTTGAATCCATCTTTATCACTCAAATTATTCTATCTGATAAAATATTTCATTCAAGCTTGACAACTGGTATCGTATTTATACTATATAGTATAAATACAATACCGAGGAGCGAAATGTCAAAAACAACCTGGTTAGATGAAAAAATGGAAAGATACATCGAGTTAATCTCACGAAAATCTGCAAATTCTAAATCAGTTATCAAAATCAACCGAGACAAATTAGAGAAAAGAAGTTCTTATCTGGAGGACAAGATCCTTGATTTTTCAGATCTCTTCATGGTTCTAACCAAACATGAAGAGTTGTTTGTTGACCTCTGGTATATGAAAAAGCTACCGAAAAGGGAGATTGCTCAAAAGCTCAAACTATCCAAATCAACAATTTATCGGGTACGAAGAAATATAGCCAATAAACTATACAAAAACAAAAGGGTATTTGATAAATCCACAACATCTTGAAAAAAGGCAATTTTCAAATAGGATTTTTACATGAGAAAAATTATTATCACTTTGTTGATTGGGGTATTTTTTGTTGCTGGATGTGGTGGAAAAGATATTGAACAAACTGATCAAACAGAAGATGTTTCACATGACACAGAGGTTTCATCTGTTGTCAAATCAAATCATCTTAACTACAGATTTATCATCCCTGAAAATTCATCAATTTGGCCGATCGGAATTCATGTCCCAGAAGGTTATGCTGTTAACACAGATTCATTCGATTCCAATGGTGCACTTTCGGTAAACAAAGATTCTTCATATGCAAGATTTCAGTTCTCACTTGTAAACTTCAAAGGGCATTCTGATGCAATCCTATATTTTGACAGGGTAATTAAAGATGATACGATGGCAAGCTCCGATTTCATTCTTGAAACATTCGATGGCCCAATCTTTACACCGTTTCCGGGGGAAGAAGATATAACACATAGCGAGGCAACCTTCGCCTCTGCCATGTATACTCGAACAGAAAATGAAGACATAGAAGTCACTGGTGAAATCTGGATATACTGGTTCGATGTAAGAGAGTCAGAGAGAAATAAAGCTGCAAGCATGGGATTTGTTCTTATGAGCGAATCGACAACAACAGACTGGGAAGACAACAAATACAATCTCGATATGATCAGAAAATCGATCTTTTTTCTACCATCAAAAACCGAGGTTGATGCAAAGATGGAAAGAGCAGAACTTGATCCAAAGACTTATTCAAAAACTAGATTTGCAAAAGAAGAGATTGAGCTAAAAGAATTACAGATGAGAAAAGGAATAATGCCAGCTCCAAGCTGGAAAACTATTCTGAACAAAAAAGTGCCATGTTACTCAGATAAGGATGATTCGTATTATCTCGTTGATTACATTGACACCCCATCAGGACTGCTTCCTCACCCAACAATTGACGGAATGACGGTCGATCCGAATCTCCCAGATAAATTATTTTTCTACCTTGAGGATGAACACTAGAAAATTAGAATCCAGTTTCCATAATTGATTCTGGCCCAGAAAGGATTGCCTTTGAAATTACGCTTGCACCCTTTATTATGTCCTTCTCACTTTCAACCTCAGTAAGCGATAATCTGATTGCGTTGAGTCCGTGGCTTTCAGGTACAAAACATGAACCTTGAAGCACATGGACGTTCTCTTTTGCGCATCTAGCAGCAATAACCTCACCAGAAATTCCAGGTGTCTCAATCCATATCGAAAGAGAATCCGGAGTCCAAATATTACAAATCTCTCCGACATTCTTCTTAAGAGAATCAATCATTAACGATTTAAATTTGTTTATCTTCTTTGTCCATCTCTCAAGAGATTTCGAGAATGGCTTTGACGTAATCAGTTCATAGAGTGCCATCTGTGCAAGTGCATTTGATGGGCCAAAATGAAAACACATTAGATGCTCTAATTGGGCAATCACTCTTTCTGGAGCAGAAATAAAACCCAATCTAGCGCTCTGTCCAATAAACTTTGAAATACTCGAAGTTGAAATAACAGATCCATACTTATCCCAAACACACAGAGAAGGGTTTCTATTGTTTACAAAAGAATGTGAAAATAAGTAATTATCTTCAAGGATTGGAACATGTTTGTCGTTTGCAATTTCCAACAACTTCTTTTTGTGATTTGAATCAGTGGTCACACCCGTGGGGTTATGGCAGTTTGGCTGTGTGTAGATAAGTTGGACATCGCCTCTACTAAGCACGTTTGAAAGAGATTCCAAATCCATCCCATACTCTGTCATTGGAACTTCAATTATTCGACAGTTATTCCATCTCAACCATCTTATTGTCTGGAAATATGTTGGACGCTCAATAACAACCGCCGAACCAGGTTTTACAAGAAGGGACAAAACAAGCGTATTGGCAGGAGTTCCCCCTGGGGTTATCATCAAACTTCGCTCCCGCATATCAACACCTGAAAGAGCTATTCTTTTTTTAAGTTCATTAATCAAAGGGACATATCCAGTATTTAAAGTCATAGAAAGAGATTTTAAACCAATATTTCTGCTCAATCTTGTTAAAATCCGAATATACTCTTTCTTCAGCTCATCATTACCACCATACGCCCTTAGAAAAGAAATTGGTTTGTCAGAGTCATCAATAACATTAGAAACCCAGGAGTTAATCACAGGATAGGAATTTCCAACAAAAGAATCTGCCCAAGGAAATCTGTGACCAATTGAGGTCACTTTTCTTCTTGGAAGTTTTTTGACGACAACGGTGCCCATCCCCACCTGTGACTCAATAATACCTGCGTCAATCAGCAAGTCGTACGAGGCAACAACGGTATTTCTGTTGACTGAAAGAGAGTTTGCAAGCTCTCTTGTCGAAGGTAGTTTTGAGCCTTTTTTTAAATATCCATCAGCAATAAGATTTTTAATCCCTTTGACTATCTGTTCTGTAATTGTTTCAGAGCTGTTTCTGTCAATGGGAATGAACACTTAGTTCTTTCCTAAACTGAAATGGTCACAATCCTTGTCACAACCCTGACAACTGACATCTTTATTCTTACTAGTTCTCCACATAATAATCAACGCAACTACAATCGGGAGAAATATTGAGAACCTAAGTGCAGCTTTAAAATTATGCAAGAATTCTGACGGGTTGATAAATGCAATCGATGCAATCATAACTATATATGCAACAATAGTTCCCAAAGAAATTGCAAGCCAGACTGGGACATATCTTCTCAAAAGCCCATACACCAAAACAAACCCCATTGAAATCGGGATTGCGATCGTATTGATTGGGCATGGAATAATGATGAGGGTGATCACAAGAGCAAGTGTTGTTATTAAGAAAAGCTCCCACCATTTGTAGTGCCTGACACCCGAAAGAAATACTGCAACAGCAATTGTTCTCGCGACACATCCAATATATGGAAGAAGTGCATCGATAAGCCAAGCTGTTGTAAGATAAACAACAGCAACAGCAGCCGTCACGACACCGATTTCGGCGATTCGTGCAGTTGTCATCGGTGTTTTATCTTTTGTCTTCCGTTTTGGTAAAAAGACAATAAATGCCAGGGTTACAAGAACAAGAAGAGTACCCATCGACCACACAAGTGGGTTATTTTTAATGGAAAAAAATACCGATGAAACCCAAAAGGTAAATGATGAAAAAATGCTTCCCGTTCCCCTCATGGCTAAGTAAACTGAGAAAACAACGACCAAAGCTGCCAACAATATACCAAAAAAGATCAAAAGTCTTTTATTTCTAATGTCCTTTTTGTTAGACTGTGCTATCTGTGTAATATTTGGTGTATCAAAATTATTATTCAAAAGATTCTATCTCCCCATCCCAAACATCCATGCCACCAACAAGGTAACCTGCATTGTAAAAACACCAATTATCAACAAGATCTTTACCAAGCTCTATATAATCGGTTTCAGCATAACCAATAATAACAAGTGGAGTGTCACGCCTACTTGGCCAGATGTCAGTTTTGAGTTCAGCAAGTGGCATGTTTATCGCTTCAGGAATATGTCCTTTGATGTAATCTTCTTCTGTTCGGATATCTATGAAAAGAGGAGGGACATCCTCAAGAATCGTAACTCCCCCCTCCCTGATAATCTCTTTTACATCAGCGACATTATACTTATGGAAAAATCTTGTCTGAGCAACGAGACACACATCACAATCAGCACAGGCAGCAGCGATCTTTGCTCCATCACCGACACCATTTATACCAAGCATATCTTCGATTGTGTCCCACTTGTCATCCCAGTCTTCAGTTACGCCACGCCAAAAGTTCCTAAACGATCTGACGAGTTTCCACTTCAACTTCACCGGAAACCAAAGACCAGCAGTAGCAATCAATAAAACAAGAGCCAGCGAGACGATGACAGTCCATCGTCCCCTGGCCCAGATATTGCTAAACCATGTTTGTATCGCAGTTGCGATTTTTTTCATTTACTTGATTCCGTAGACCTCTTTGACCTTCTGAGTATCTGGCATATTGATAATTACTTCACCATATTTTGTATATGGGATTTCGCTCTTGTCTTTCCAGATAACTTCAGCACCAAAGGCCTCAGCAATAAACCTTACAGGAACAAACATTCTCTCATCAATAATCTCTGGCATAACACTTGCGTTATTCTTATCAATTGGAGTGTCGACACCGTTGATTTTTGCGGTTGGTTTTCCAAGCCAAAGCTCAACAACAGTTTTGTTGTATGTAAGTTTGTCACTAAACTTGATCTCTGGAAGGGTGAAGGTTGCTTTTCTTTCATTTGCATCCCAATCAACGGCACATTCATATGTTACACCATGATCTGGATCGCTCTGAGTAAGAGCATTTTCACCAACCCATCTGAGTGGAAGGAGTGTTCTTGAATTCTTGATCTGTGCGTATGGTTTGATTGGAACAGTTGCTTCATCAACATAGCCAAAGAATTTTTTGATGATGATTCTTGTAACATGAGTGAAAAGTGGTGGTGGGTCAAGAACCTGGTTCACCTGAAGGATAAGCTCAAATTCTTTGTCTCCCTCATATGCGCCATATTTATAGATGCATTCATTCTTTGCATCGGCTACCCAAATGTTGTACTCCATATCAATTGCACAAGCGACCATATGCTCAAGCGGTTTGCCATCTTCATCTTTTGGCTCAAACTCATCAATAAGTTCACCATATTCGTCAGTCATGACAATACGATTATTGCCCTGGTCAACAATATAGTATCTGTTTGGTGAGTCGTCATTGAAGTCTGGAATGATATAGACGGGCTTATCATATTTTGTGCCATCATCGGTACCATCCCACTCCATTACATAGTCGCCATTTCTTCTGAATTTCTGGACTCTATTATTACCCGTATCAGCGATAAGAATATATCCACGTCTGTCAACAGCAATACCCTCAGGGCTGTCAAATTCACTTGGACCACTTCCCTTTGGGGCTGGTTCATTTTCATACCCAGTTGGAACCGTGAATCTGAGAACACCATAAACATCGCATTCAACAGCAGCTTTGTCGAAATCAATACTTGGAGGATCGTACCTGTTGAACTTATTTCCATCTTTATCTACAACATAGTTACCAATGTCGTCATAGATTTCGGTCTCGGATGCATGCCATGGTGTGAGGAGTTCGTTCTTGGATGGATCACCAATTGGATGATGTGGAACTGAATCTGGATTGAAGGTAAAAACTTTTCTCAATTTGTAGTCTGTGACAGCAAAAACATCTGTAACTCTACAAACTGAAACTGCAATCAAACCTTCATAGTCCCAGCTTGGGCAATCGCCATTTGGGTCATGTTTGATAAAGTCATTTAGGAAGTTTCCATTGAGGTCATACTTGAGAACTCTGTCGTGCTTAGAATCTGCTACATAAATGTAGTACCCAAAGGAGTTTGATGCAACACCAAATATCTCTACACCCTCTTCAGCCTCTGTGCCTGCTGGGATATTGAAAACAAATGTTGCAAGCACGAGTGAAAGAATCAAAACTGAGAACAAAGCAAGTTTGAATGCTCTTTTCATGTTTACCACCTCTTTATAGTTGTCCAGGCATTCTACCCAACTTTGAATGTTCTTTCAACGAAATAACATTTTATTTTGGCTAAATGTGTTTTAAATATCAATCTCAGTGAGCCAAAAAGACAGGAAATTATCAAGGAATTGGATGGATATGAGAATCTGGGTTATCTGTTTTACCAGATAACCCAGAAAAAACTAACTACTCTTCGCGATCATTTACAGTCTTTTGTGCCCAGAAAATTGCCCTCTCGTGGTGATCATCCAAGTTTCTTCCCTCATAATCACCATATGTATGAACAATCTGGAAATTCCTGTCGATCAACCAATTTCTAATCTGTCTTGCACTTGGGATATGTGAAATCCTTTGATAAACAGTATCAAACCTATGACCATCAACGGTTTTTGAAATGAGTTTCTGAGAAACTTTCACCTGCTGATTCTTCAAGTTTTTCTGATTACTAACTCTGCAAATTGCCTTGGTCCCATAATCGTTCTCGCCTTCAAAACTCAGACAAAGGTATGGAATAGTATCTTCTTCTTTGAAAACAAGGGTATCAATGAAAATACGACCGTTATCCTTGAGTGATGTTTTTGCAAAATCAAACATCATTTCCTGCTCTCTTGCGGTTTCAAGTTCCACCAAAGCATCGTAACCAAGGATGATGAGGTCATACTCTTCACCCCAGCTACCATCAAGAGCAGACTTATTAACAAGCTTCCATTCAGCATTTGTTTCTGCAAGGTTTTTTCTTGCCTCCTCAATCATCTCAGTCGATTTTTCAATTCCAAAAACTCTGTGTCCCTTTCTGGCAAGCTCTTTAATTATCCTTCCCGTTCCACACATCGGCTCCAAGATTTTCCATCTGTGATCACCAATGATGTCAGAAATAAGGTTGATGTCTTCGTTGTCATTATATATTTTGTCATATATCTGTGCCACGATTCTGTGGTCATAAATACTCATTTTTGTACTCCTTTTTTATTGGCAATATGAGTGTTTCTAGTATTCGCTTTCAAGGTCAGCTCCTCTGTTCCTTCTCATAAGACCCGTTTCAATCTTTCGACCTTCTTTGATGTTGCGAACAGCAGTTTCGGAATTTCCAGCAAGCTTGCAATAACTCCTATATCTGCTGACGGCAATCTGTCCTGCCGAGACTGCTTCAGTTATTTTACATCCAGGTTCGGTGAGATGTTTGCACCCCTCTCCGAATTTACAACCACCCAAAAATGGTCTCATCTCTGGAAAAAGTGTTGCCCAATCCATATCGCGACCACGCCAGACACCAAACTCTCTCATACCTGGTGTATCAACAATCTCTCCACCAAACTCAAGCTCAAACATCTCAAGATGGGTTGTGGTGTGCATCCCCTCTCCGGTTTTGTTGTATACCTCTCGAACCTTCAGACCCAAGTCAGGTTGCATGGCATTCAGGAGTGAACTCTTGCCAACACCAGACCTACCCAAAAGGACAGACCTTTTATTTCTCAGTACTTCTTTTGCCTCTTCAATTCCTACGCCATCTTTTGAACTGGTATATACCACTGGGTAACCAATGCTTTGATAGATTCCATATTCTTTCTTGATGTCATCTACCTCTAGCAGGTCTGTTTTCGTTGCTATGATCACAGCCGGAATTTCTGAAATTTCAGCATCTGCCAAATACCTATCAATTGAGAAAAGATTTGTTTTTGGATATGTCACACTTGCGACAATCACAGCTTGGTCTATGTTGGAAACTATAACCTGTTCAATTGGTTTTCTTCCTGCTCCCAGCCTACTCATGCTGTTTCTTCTTGGGAGGACTTCATCAATCATCCCGCGACCCTCTTCATCTCCCCCAAGTTTGAAATTCACATTATCACCAATCGCAACAGGGTCAATCTTTTTTATATCCCTAACCTCAACAACTCTTTTTCTAAGACTTCTGTTGCTGGCAATTGGGTAGACCAAATCTTTCCTTAGTTTGTTGCTTATCCTGCAAAGGAATTCACCTTCATTATTTTTTACTGTATATATTCCGTGAGTTTTTCTTGTTACTGTACCTGTCATTTTTGTCTCCTACATATTTCCATATTCTCGATTCGGATCAAAGTTTCTTGTGTCATTTTTATTATTCTCATTTGGTACCCCCTTACTTGCATACAGAAATTCGATAAATGTGTACGTGTAACCCAAACAAAAACAAATAGGATGTATTTGAAATGATTTTGCCCGGGTTCCCCCGAGCCAGATTTGCTAGAATGAGACTTTTTGGTTAATGTCTATTCTTGTTGTTTCTAGCCCAGAGGTATGGTGCGTAAACAAACCACGCTACATCTCTTCTTGTCATAATCATCAACCACACCTCCTTACTTAGAATTCTTCCAACAATGAGAACATTTTAGATAGGATACAGGATTTGTCAACCCCACCAAATATATAAATATTCTATATTTATTTAGTCTTCCATCTCAAAACAGTGAAGCTGCCCTTGCCAACAGTTACTTACAAACACCCTTCCTTTTGCGACTGCAACTTGGGAGTAACCAAGCCCATTAGTCCCTCTGGTGTAATATTTCTTTTGAATAATTGTTTTACCAGTCTCAAGGGAAAGGCAGCTCAATGTGCCACCAATTGCTGTCCAAACATGTTCGTCTCCAACAATTACGGGGAGACACCCCTTCACATCCGATTCCCAAAGAATCTCTCCTGTATCAATGTCCATACAAGCAGTTCCGCCACCACCAGAAACAACTACCTTTGTATCAGAAATTGCAATCCCACCACCGTTATAGACGCCATTTATTCTTTTGTCTGGGATTTTTTTCCACCTTGTACTAAAAGGTGCTACCCAAACAATGTTTCCATTCACATGATCTAAACAATATGTATTTTTATATCCTGTTATAAAAACCTTTCCAAATCCCGCAACCATCGAACTTGAAAACTTTTCATTCCCTCTTTTTTCATATTCCCAAATAATTTCTCCAGTATTTGCATCGAAACATCCAGGAGATCTATCCAAATCAAGATATAGCTTGTCATCATAGAAACATGTAGATTCACCAGTATGTCCACCATTTAATTTATCATTCCTCCTCAATATATTCCCATCAAATGAATAACATCTTTCGCCAACATAGACCCTACCATCTGCAAGGGTTGGCTCATAAACAGGAACACCTTTATCAACCTCCCATAGAATCTCACCATCTGTGCCTGACAGGCACAGCATTTTAAAAGTTGTTCAGGAGTTTACAAAAATCTTCCCCTCATACCACACTGGTTGTCTGCAGATTGCCCCCTTGTAGTCCATTTTCCAAATTATCTCACCATCCTCTAGCGCATAACACTTCAAGCCTTCCAGATCTCCAAGATAAACTTTGTCATCTACGATGACTGGTTTTCCACTTGTTGATTTTGATTCTGTTTTCCAAGCAAGCTTTATCTTGGTCGGATCAGACAAAGATTCCTGTGGCATCCAACCTGTGTGCTGACAATCAGCTTGGAAACATGTCCAGTTTCCGTCTGGTTTTTGAGGGATGGTTTCCTTTGGAAGCCCTCCGCCCAGTAAGAGTAATGATATTATTGTTGCGACTATTTTCCCAAACATATTTCAATAGTAGATGAGGGGGAGAACAATCAAAGAGAAAAAAGCCTAATAAAAAGTTAAAACCTACTTCCTCAGTAATTCCGCTTATCATTCACGTCATTCCCGACTTGATCTGGAATCCAGGATTGTTCTTGAATCAGGAATTTCTATAGGGCTATTTTGAACATGAAGAGGCAATGTCAACAGAGAAAAAATGCGCTTCTCATTTTCCTGGTTTCCCGTTTTCACGGGAAAGACATAGGGAAAACATATGCCCTGGATTCTGTGTCAAGCACGGAATGACGGGAGGGAGTACGGGATAACGGAGGGAGAGGAAGGACATAAAAAAGGGGCACAGACAAAACCTGTGCCCCTTTTAATAAAAGAGAGTGATAAAATTTAAAAACTATCGATTAAAATTCAAACTCTACTGAAACATTTACTGAATGGGTGAGATCACCAGAAATGATTGTTGGAGCAACTGAGGAATCCTCAGCAGCGACGCCTCTCATTTTACTGTTTTCTTCATATGTACCACCGATTGGTTCATAAGTATTAAGATAAATGTTTCTAACCTTGAGCACTTCAAGATCATACTCACCAAGTGCGAGGTTTGCTTTTGCTTTTGCATCCTGCATTGCAAGCTTGAGAGCTTCAGTTGCTAGTGCTTCTCTGTCTTTTACACCATACTGGATTGATCCGATGTTGTTGACACCATTTGATGTTGCAAGGTCGATCATCTCTCCCATGTCTGCAAGATCATAGGTTGTCACAACAAGAGTGTAACTGGCTCTGTATCCCACAAGTTCATTCTTTCTTGTGTCCTGATTCCACTCATAGGCGGTATCAAGTCTGTAACCGGAAGTCACCATGTCATCCTCTTTAACACCAGCATCTTTGAGTGCATCGATCAGATCATTTGCTTTCTTATCATTTGTCTGCTGTGCATCCCTTGCCGACTTTGTCTGTGTCCAAAAAGTAAAACTGATTGTGAATTTATCAGGTTTTACTGTCACAACACCAGTTCCATTTACAGAGATAATTCTTGGTGAATCACAATCATTATCCTCAGGTGTACTTGCTGCTCCTGCCACTCCAAATGCTCCCAGCGTTCCCACTAGAATCG
Organism: Caldisericia bacterium; assembly: GCA_963674785.1. Lineage (GTDB taxonomy): Bacteria > Caldisericota > Caldisericia > JAAYUI01 > JAAYUI01 > JAXGMQ01. The sequence goes on along the minus strand of OY771555.1, from coordinate 1,074,249 downwards.
ATCCCACGATTATGGCTACTGTCAAAATAAGCGTATTTTTCTTCATTTATGGTTGCCTCCTTTATAAGCTTCCGTTTTCACATACTACAATCTAACTTGTGTATTTGTTCATTAATGTAAAAAAATATCATTTCTACAAGATATTTTAGCTGTCGACCTTGAATAAGTTGCAAGGGGTGTTAATCTTAGTGGCGTGAAGAAAATTATTGAACTTGATTTTGAGAGCCTCGGGAGAATGCTTGCGGAGTACTGTGTATCGCAGGGATGGGCTGAGCAGGTAGAAGATAACAGAATAATACTTAATGAAACTGGCATAAATAAACTCTCTGGTCCACCATACTTTTTTGATGTTTCAAATCCTGATCTTGATCTTGATGAACCTCCATCAGATTTTTCCTCGTCCACATCAATGTTTACTTGGCATCAAAAAAACTTTACACCCGGAAAGACAAAAGCACCATCTGCAAGAGCAAATAAACCCCAGTCCGCTCAACCTGACATTCATAACTGGAAACCTGGTCAACTCACAGAAACGCCAAAAATCGGCTTTGGAAACTGGCAAACAAAAACAAAATCTCCATCACAAAAAAGAAACAATCAAGGCAAGAAGAGAAAAGATAGTGGCTCTGGTGGCACAATAAAAATGAAAACCAAACTCCCACCTATTGCCCAGGCTCGAAAATTCAAAGGCAAAAAAAGAAAGAGTAATAGCCCCCAAAAAACATCCCGTTAAGAAATATACTGGGTTTGGTCAATACTCTTGCATAAGTGTTTTTACTCAATAAAATCCATTTCATGAAGACTTTCAAAAATGTTGTTATTGTTCTGGTTTCCATTGTTATCTTTGCATCTGGTTGTGGTGGAAAAACCGATGAGATTCCAAAATCAAGCATTCTGAGCCTGGAGACTCTTTCTAGCACCGGTTACCATGCAACGGGAAAATCTATTATTTATGAAAATCTTCTGGCTATTCCTGTATATGATAGCGTGATTACCATCAACACAGATGATGGGAAACCAAACTGGAGATATTCAACAACTGTTGATAAAGCCTGGAATTCAACATGGATTGCCGGCGGAAATAACCAATTTCTCTGTGGATTTGAAGCCGAAGGAATAGAAATGGTTGTAAGGCTCAGCAGGGATAAACAGGTTCTTCAAATCACAAAGAGTGAAATTGAGGCATCTGCTCCCATCTGGATTGAAGACAGATGGTGGAGAATGACGACAAACAAATTCTTTGGTGACGGAATTGACATTGAGATTCCAGATTCTTACCCAGAATTTGTTCACAAAAATGGGAAGGTATTTTCACAAACAACAGACGGTGTCATCCAAGCAAGGGACTTGAAAGGTCAGCTTGTATGGGAGTATGAAACCCACAATGAAAAAAGCTACTTTCAGCTTTTTGATCTCACATGGTGTCTGTGTTTAATGGCAAAAGACTCCATTCTCGCACTTGACTATGAAACGGGAGCGGCAATCTGGGAAAAAGAATTCTACCCGACAACAATGATAAGAGATACTATTGATGGCATGATTTTTGCCGAGAACAATATAATTAAAAAGGTTGACAAAGAAGGTCTTGCCACAAACGAGCTTGAAATCATCGGAAAAATAACAGACATAGGTGTTGCAGATGATGGATACGCAATCTTGAAGCCATACAAACTTGAGCTTTATGATTTGGACTTTGAGTTTAATTCAGATAGATACCTAAACCCAGACATAGACCAGGTTTTTGTCTTACCTGGTGGTTCGGTCTGCGTCAGTGGATACTCTCAGGTATTTTTTAAATCAAAAAAGGTGAAAAAGAACTAATCCAAATACCTTCCATCTTGAGTATCGTAGATTTCATTTGGGTCTGACTGCTTTTTGCTGGGTTTTCTAAAGAAAACAAAAAAAGCTGACACCGCAAGCAAGAGCAATAGCCAAATTGATCCAAAATGTATTATTCCAGCAATAATACATGTCGCAATACCTGCAATTGAAAGTGATCTTTTATCTTTGTTTCCAAGTCCAAAAACTCCAAACAGCAGACCAATCCCTGCAATTATAAGAGTCAGTATACCCATAAACGGGACAATTTTGAGCAGATGCCAGAGGAGGATTGAAGCAAGACCAAGCCCAATTGAAATCCAGCCAGTATTATTCAAAACGAAGTTTACGTTTTTGTTTTCAAATTCCATATCTAGTTTTTAGCATAAAACTGAAGATGAGTAAAGCATGTGGTTATTCAGAATCGAAACAGATGAGTTTCTTTTCTGTTAGAATAAGAACTCCGTAATTATCAGTCAATATTACCTTTGGATCAATTCCCATTTCTTCAGACCTTTGAATCCACCAAATCGGCTCCAATGTTTCAGGATCAACTGCAGAAATTATCTCTGGAGCATACACGACCATTTGATCGCCAACCTTTATTACGGTACCTTCCAGCATAATCGGCTCGAGTGTGTTTGTTGGCACAACGAAATAATTGAGACTATGATCACTTCTTTCGATTGTCACCAAAAGATGTGAATCACCTATAGGATCAATACTTGTTTCATTTATTATCCCATGTTGTTTGATGAATACCTGCCACAGTTCAGATTTTTCTATAGTTCCCTCCACAATCCTAGATTCTCGAATATCATCATCAAAAAACTGTTTTAGATTGCCGATTGTATCGAGAGTATACAAAATATTCCTGTCACCATTTATAGCGGCAATATTCGAAGTATTTGTTTCTACATCCTCTAAGTCACTAGTTTCAAGATTTATTTTTACAATTTTTGAATCATCAAAAAGAAGGAACATATATTTTTTTGAGAATGAATAATCAATCAGTTTTTTTCCATCAAACGAATACTTCCAAACAATCTCCCCTGTTTTTCTATCAATTCTTGCAAAAGTTGGGATAATTGAACCGGGTACAGCCAAGCCAAACAGCATTTCGTTTACTAGATAGGATTCGTAGAATCTTCCGCCTAAAAGGGTTGCATAATCATAACTCCAAACAGAACTGCCATCCGCCAAGTCCCAACATTCCATACCAAATCCACAAATAGGGCATCTATCCTCATAAACATATCTGCCATCTGTGACTCCAGGCATTGGAACGTCTCCATGAATAGGTTCCATGGTTTCACCCGTCTCCGGATCGATAAATACTCTCTTTAATGATCTATCATCAAGTACAGAATATCTGTTTGTATCCATATACCATCCTCCAGGAACACTCATCACACCGTAATACCTTTCAGTCGGTTTTGAATGTGCCTCAATCTCCCATTTTTGCTTGAGTTCCCCTTTTCCGGTAAATTGTTTTGCTTTCCAGTCACCAAAGGCAGATAATTCTTCTAAATTCTCTTCGATTTCCTTTTCTCTCGGATATAAATCTTTTGGAATAGATCCTTCCTCGATCCACTCCATAAAATGCAGATTATAATTCACCCCAATACTATTTGACCATTGTAGCCAAGCAACATAGAAATTATTTCCCTTTGTTTTTATTATCAAATCTGTGGGAACCCTACCACCTTCATAGTTACGATAAAAAATACAACTATCATCACCCTCAGGAGTAGTCTCTATACCATCAACCCGTACCCATTTTTCTCCATTCCAGATTGTCAGTGCAAGGTCAGAACCAGAGGCTTCTGTCTCTCCGCAGTATTTATATTCAACATGATATAGAAAACCCCTTTCATCAACATGGTCAATGTGAACTGGAACATCTGCATTCACATAATTCTCATCCAACTTCTCACCAAGATAGTTTTCAAAACTTGTTCCATCATATTTTGCGTAGCAGTACTCCACCGGAAACTCTTCATTTTCATCTGCTTCTCTACCCCAAGAAAGATGAAGATTATTTTCTGAATCAAGCCAGCACCAAACTCCCTGCCATCCTAACAGGTTTTCCCCTGAATAATCAAAAATTTCAAAATCCTGAGGGTCAGCACCATACATGTTCACCCAATCTGATTCAGATTTTTTTATTCCACAAAGAACTCCAGGCTTGTCATAACCTGAGACTTTCCAGAGAAGTTTTGGAGTATCATCATCAAGATAGAATTTCAAATCATAGATTTTGCCTTTTGGTTCAAGAATGAATCCATTATTGGATTCCTCATCGTACAGATTGTTGTCTGAGGTGACCCAGTTTTTTCCATTCCACCTTACGTAGTGAATTGCTTTTTCGCTTTGATAAATAACATGCGGATGATCTTTTGAATCTAACTCCCAAAAGATTTCACTTGGGATAGAAATAAATGGTTTTATCACATTGCTCGAGTAAGCCCTTGTTCCATCAAGTCTTTCCCAACCAAGTCCATTCCAAATCAGATATAATGAACCATCGAAAAAATGGGTTCGTCCTTTACTATCAAGTCTCATTCTTCCAGGAAAATCTTGGTTTTCGCTGAAGTTCTCACTAATAAAGTGTGGGTAGGCTATTTCATTTATGAGTTCATCATCCAAGGAGACCCAATCCAATCCGTTCTTTACAGCATAAACCAATGTATTCTTGATGGGATATATTTTTGTGGATAACTCATACAAAAGATGTGCTCTTCCATACTTATCAATTTCTATATCACGAATCCATGATCTTCCATAACTAAATATGTTTTCTCGTTCACCAGTTCCATACCATCTCCCTGAAAGTGAAGTATCTGAATCAATCTCATTGCCAGATTCGTTTTCACTCTCCGGAATGCTTATCTTAACTACAGTTTCGCCAGCTTTCTCCTGGATTCCGCCACACCCAATCAATGAAAACAACATCATAAAACAAATGCTTAAAATTACAGTATTTTTCATTTTACACCTCCCCTAATTTCCACCAAAGCAAGTGAGTTTACTATCACTCATGATAAGAACTCCACGTTCATCCTGCCAAATGACTTCAGGATTTTTACCAAGGTTATCACATTCTATCTTCCAAACTGGATTGAGGTTCTCTGGGTTAAGCGAGAACAATCTCCTGCCATCACTTGCAACAAGACACCCATTGATAATCATTTGGCTTGAAAAACCCAGGGGCTTTTTTTCACCTGTTTCAGTATTCATAAGTTCAGGTGGAAGAGTTTGATTCTTCCAGCTTTCAACCAAGATATACGTTCCTGCTGCATTATTCCAGAATTTTCTTCTATCAGTGATGGGTCTAAAATCCTGGTCATAATCAGTGATTTTTTCAAGTTTTTCGAAGTCATTTGAAAACCTGAATAATTCACCATTGGTCATTGCAAAAACATCATCATCAACTTTAAAGACAAAAAAATTCTCACCATCAAAAACTTTTTTCATAATAAGATTATTAATATCTAAAACAAAATATTCATAGATATAAGTATGTTCGCCAATACCTATATTTTCTGCATATCCCGTCTCCAAGAGTATTGAATTACTTAAAGGGAGAGAAAACACCCTAAGAATCTCATTTGATGTCGAGAACTCCCATTCCCTTTTACCTGTCCATGGATCCATTAATGATATTTTTTCTGAACGTAATCCATTCCAAGTCTTTTTTCCAACAAAGAGTAGTTTTCCAGAGACAATGTAAAAATCATCGCGATTAAAAAGCCCTTCTCCTTCATCAAACTCCTTGCCAACCCAAATATCTCCAACATCAGGTTTCCAACAAAGTGTTCTTTCAAGGCATCCACCACAATAATCATCCACCCAAACAGTTTTCCCATCTGTTATTCCGTATCTTGTTTGGGTTTCTTTATAGTCCCCTGTTTCGGGGTTAATTGCAAAACTTAGTTCTTTCCTGCTTTCCCAGTCTCCCTCTTTATCCAAGTAATCTTTTTTGAAACACCAGGTATCATTAAGAGCTAGGAAATCAAATTTCTGAGAACCGAACATATCTTCAACAAAATGTTTACCAGTACCCAAATCTATCTCCCATTTTTTTGAAAGCACCCCTTCACCATCAAACTTTTCTGGTACATAAATTTCGAGTTTTTCTGAGTTTGGGACAATTTCTTGAAGCCTGATTATCTTGTCATCTATCTCATCAGAATCACTTGAAAAACTCCACCCTTCGGGGAATGTCGCAACAAGACCATTTTCATTCTGGCTAATAACTTTTGACAGAGAGTCCTCTTGATCATAGCAAAAGAGCTTGCCCCCACCAACAATAAGTACTCCTCTATCATCACACCAGAGAACCGAAGGTTTTGAGTCATAGTATTGTGGATTCGGATTAAAATCCATTTCATCGGTTCTTTTTACCCACCAAATTCTGCTCAAAGAATCAGGACTTAGCTCAAAAATCGTCTCTTCATTGCAAGCAACAAGAGCACCATTTACAACATCCACATATTCATATTCGAGGAATTCTCGTTTTTTCGATTTTGTGTCAAAAAGCATATAATATGAATCGTACTCATCTGGTTTCAAAAGCTTTATGAGCAATAAATTATCGATAACTTTGATTCTTTCATGTTTATCATTTGCCAACATGAAATCCGTTTCAAACCCCAGGTCTCCGGTTAAAATGCTTTCATCATGCATATCAAAGATGCAATAATTTGAACAAGCATCGAAAAGCCATATTTTATTATCTAAACAGATGAATGATTCAATATTTGAAAAACTTACTTCTTTTTCCATATATGAACCAGTTTCAGGATCAATCAAACAAATAATGGTTTTGTCAAGGTTTGGGGCACCAAGCACAAAAACAATTTTATCATCAAATATCTGGGCATCGATTGATTGAAAAATCTGCAGATTCAGTGACCAAATCTCTTCGCCAGTCTCTGGATTCAACCTTGCGATATAACCACCTCCCAAATCAGTTTTAATAAAAATCAAAGAATTCGAAACAACAAGAGATTCAAAATCGGTTCCAATACTTTTTCTCCAAAGAATCTCGTTTGTTTCGTAATCTTTGACAACCATGGCAATGGTACTCATGTGCCCACCATACGTTTTTTCAATTTTATACTTTTCGTCAGTGAAACCTTGGCTAAATGAAAATTCATCGATAACACCATCAACAATACTCCCATTAGCCTGTTGGGAAGGTGACCCAAGATATTTCCCAGTTTCCGGATCAAGTTGACCCCAGGAGTCAGGGTAAACATCTACATCACTTATTCCTTCCCATCTGTCGCCATAATCAATTTCATTCACCCACTTTTGTTGAAGTTGCCCAAACCCCATAAATCCTTTCGGAGTCCAAACCTTATCACACTTTGGAACGTCTGGAATTTCATCAGATAGAAGTCGATAATCAAAAACTTCGTAATTGGAACTTAGAAAATCGATCATATCCCCTTTTTGACACCCAGCAAGAACCGTAAGAATAACCAAGCAAACCAACACCAAACCAATCTTCTTCACACTGCACCCCCAGTAATTTTTTACACCTACAATGGTGATCTTTTTTGTGTTATATATGCCCTCTGAAATGATTCCTTTAGTTCATCTGGTAGAGATTCAGATAACTCCTCCGACCTTACAACCATTTCTTCCGTCAACGGCTTCAACGGAATCTTTTTTGTTTCTTTACCCGGTTCTTGTTTAACATCCCTGATTACTGTTGAAAATCCCTGAATCAAATCTGAACCCGTTTTGATTTTGATTTTCTCAATTATCATCGTTTCACTGCTCATGAGTACAGATGCCCACAAAGCACTGGAACAGATGACCTGAAGTTTTCCACCCTTGTAACCCACCGGTTTGCAGTGATTTGCAAGTTTTTCACCGACCACCAGTTTCCAGATGGGGACAACTGCAGTAGCATTGATTGATACTGGGAATTTCTTTTTTATTCCCTTGATTACCTCTATTAATGCTACCGGTTTTGCCATTCTTCAGTCCTTATCAAATTATAATCACCTGGTGGGTTGCTTCCTGCATTTGTCAGTATTACCTGAGAAAACTCTCTCAGTTTCTCAAGTGCCAGAAGTGAATTCTTTTCATCGAGTTCAGCAAGAAGGTCATCCGCCAAAATCACCGGTTCAATACCACTTTTTTCTGAGATCATATTTGCGCTCGCAAGTTTTAAAACCATCGTGATTCTACGTGCTTCACCCGTTGATGCAAACTTTTCAACTCTATTACCTCTGTAAACAAAATAGCAGTCGTCTCGATGTGGTCCAATCAATGTTGACTTCCTGATTTTCTCAAGATACAGCTTTTCACCGAAAGTCTCTTTTGAAAGCTCCTTTGAATCATCTATGAGTACCTCGATATCGTCAGCGGTTACTTTTGAGTTAATATCTTCTGCAACCGCTCTCCTGATTGCACGAAGATCTGTGCCGATCTTTATAATCTGTCTCGTCAAAACTTCAAGAAGATCATAATCAATAAACTCATTGCTAAGAAGTGAATTTCTATCCTTCACGGTTGCCCGATACTCAGAGATTGTCTCAGCCCACTCAGGATTCATCTGACTTGCTGTTTCATCGAGAAATCCTCTACGAAGAGATGGCGAACCAAGAGCGATGTCAACCGATTTTGGCCCAACAAAAACAACCTTGAATCTTCTCATCAGCTCCCTGGCAGAACGAACTGGTTTCTCTCCAATCGAAATTCTTTTTCTTCCATCCCAAAAAACCGTGATCGTCTCTTTGAATGATCTCTCAAATTCGAGCATTATTCTGAAGTAGTCTTTACCGAAGGTGACTACATCAAAATCTTTTGATGAGAGAATTGATTTACCTCGGAGACAATAACCAACAGCCTCAAGAGCAGAGGTTTTACCTGTGGCATTTTCACCAGAAATTATGTTTAAACCCGGCTTCAGCTCCACCTTTAGGTCATCGAAAATCCTAAATCCTGAAGTCTCAAGTGTTTTAATCAAAGGCTATCTTTGGGTTACTAGCACATAGATGAATGAATCAGAACCCTCTGGTTGAAGAAGGATTGGCTGCATGACTCCATTTGTGTTGATCTGCACCTTTGGACTATCTGCACATCTGATTCCATCAACAAGCTTTTTAAGATTCATTGAAACTTCTAGCTCTGCAGCACCAGTTTCAATTTCGAGTGTCTCCTCAACTTCACCATACTCTGGAGCGATTCCCTTGCAAACGAGCTTATTTTCAGAGAAGACAAGGGTTACTTTTCTGTTTCCCTGTTTGACAATGATATTTACACGATTGAGTGCTGCAAGGAATTCATCGGAAGGAATGATTGCAGTTTTATCAAAGTTTGTTGGAATGACGTGTTTATATGGCGGGAACTCTCCATCAATGAGTCTGCTTACAAGTTCAACATCCCCGAACTTGAACCCAACCTGGGATGGTGTGAAAATAAGTTTTATTTCTGAAGATTCACCTGAACCAACAAGTTTGAAAAGGTTTTTCCAAACTGTTCCTGCAACAATTGCGCTAATGTTTGCAGATGTATTAACTGGTTCTTTGCAAATTGCAAGCCTGTAGTTATCAGTTGCAACGAGATTCAAGTTTCCATCTTCAACAGAGATGAGTGCACCAAGCTGCTCTCTTTTATCCTCGAGTCTATCTGAGATCGATGGCGTAACCTTACCGACAATATCAAGGAGTACGTCTCTATCCAATATGACCGATTCACCAGAAGTAATCTCTGGAATGGTTGGGTATTCGTGGCTTGGCATACAGTTAAGAGTCGAGTGAGAGTCACCAGCTTCAATCTTCATCTGACCCTCTTCAAGAGTTATGGTTATATCTTCACCGGGAAGGCTTGAAATAAGATCGGTAAAGATTCTTGAAGGGACTGTAATCTCTCCTTCTTCTGTAATCTCTGCCGAAACTTCGATTCGAACCCATGTTTCCATGTCGGTTCCTGTAAAAAATACCTTACCGTCACGAGCTTCAAATAAAATATTTCCAAGAAGTTGAATCGATGGATTTCTTGGGATAACTGTTGCAACAGCTGACACCGCTCCAAAAACATCGGCTTTTTTTACATTAAGTTTCATAGAGACACCTCCGGAAACGTGATTATAGCAGTGTGCAGGCACTTTTCAAGAACACCACAGAAGTGAGTAAGAATCGTTGCTATTGACAGGATTAAACCAATATTTACTTAGCTTTAATTGCATTCCCTTGATGTATACCCCCGGGGGTGTATCATTACGGCTAAAGATTGACCAAGGAGTATTATTGTGGATAAAAAGAATATTTTGATGGTTTCGATAATCGTTGTTTGTGTGGTGATTCTTGTCGCCCTTGGGATTAATGCATTTGCATCATCCGGTGGAAACCTAACAAATTATGTTAGTGGGGGATCATGTTCGGGAATCGAAGGTGGATGTTCACCCGCAGAACAGGCAAGTTGTAGCAGCGCCACTGTTTCTGGCGGATGCGGAAGCACCGCAGGTGGATGTGGATCGGCAAGCAGTTGTGGATCATCTGCTACTTCAAATGTTGACTTTGAGAGACTTGAAGCAGAGGCAATTAGCTATTATACTTCACAGACAGGTGAAACAGGTATCGACGCAAAAGCTTACACAACAGCTGAAGGTATCGAAGTTGCCATAATTAAAGATAAGAAGATCATCGACGTTATAAGCTTTGGAGCGAGTAAATAGGAAGTTGTTTTTAGGTTTCAAGAAGGGAATATGATTCTTTCAAAAAAAACTAAAAATAAGGACGGTGTAGCGGTCGGATTTATTCCGTATATTGTTTTTGTGCTTGTGCTTTTAATCGCTTTCACAACCTTCTACATATCTGGCTGGTTGACTCTTTCACCAGTCGCAACAAGTGACTCCAACAGGACTAATATGAGATGCTGTATCTCTGATGCCATCGATAGATATTGTGAAAACAGAAACCAATCGACGGTGGAGGTTTGTGGCATAATCACTCGCGACGAGGCTCAATGTTGTGACTTCTTTTTGAAAGACGAAACCGGCGAGATTTTGATTGAAGACAACTCTTCGTACGGACTTCTTCTTCCATCAAGAGTGGGTAGAAAAGCAACAATATTCGGGACACTCACCAAACGTGGTCTTGTCTACGTGATCACTGACACCAGGATCGAATTCCACTAGATTTTTTGATTTATGAAAAAAGTTTTTTTAGTGGTGTTCGTTGTCTGTTTGTGTGCGATGACGTTTCCTACAAATATTGGTTCCAAACTTCAGGGATTATCTCTCGGTGTCGATAAGTACAAAGACCTTTATCTTCTCGATTTTGAAACAGGCATAATTCATCATATTGATTCAGAAACAGGAATATACCTTGGGGAGTTTGATTCTGCATCAAATCTTGGCGCAGAAAGCTTTACGGACGTAAGTGTTTGCTCTTGTGGTGGAGGCATTGGGCTTCTCGATCCAGTTACAGAAACCATTTGGGTGGTTGATTTTTCAGGAAGCATTTTGTGGAAAAAAGACAACACAATACCTGAACTGAAGTACTCAAACTCTTCAAGCCTCGCAATCTGTCAGGATTCTAATTATGAACATCTGATCCTCGGGACGATGGATGGAAAAGCATTTCATGTTGCACCTCCAGGAGAAATCGATGGAGAGTTCAAAAACTACCCCGAAAAACCTTTCGGCAAAATTGCTGGCACCTACATGGATTTCATCAAACAGGTCTTCATAGCCGACCCCGAAAATAAAAGAATCGTCAAAACAGACGAGTGGGGTCGAGTCATTGGGGAGTGTGGTGATGGAATACTTGAGAATCCCTCAGATGTCGCAACCTCAGAGGATAACGACAGAAGGGTTTGGGTCGCAGACCGAGGAACAGGCAGTCTTCATGTGTTTTCACGTGAACTTGAGTACCTGTTTAGCTGTGGCGAATCAGTTTTAACAGATCCACTTACTGTTATTTGTGATTATCTCGACGCAGGATGTTATGCCGCTGAAATCGTTGACAATGAGGTGCTACTTCACAAGTTTGACAAAGACGGTGTTTACCTTTTCACGCTAAGAAATGCAACCACACTACCCGAACAAAAACTTTTGACCGCAAATCCAAACAGTTTTGTAATATACAGCAGATCTGGTGAAAATATCGGTTTAAAAAACAAACCAGAGCTCATTGATGGGCATTATTTTGTCGAACTTCGACCAATCTTCGAAAGCTTCGGTTATGATGTTTTTTGGGATGAAACTGAAAGAAGTGCTGCAGTATCAAATAATAACTCATTAGTAAAAGTGTTTCCGGACACATCAATGGCTCACAAAGATGCAAAAACATTTGAGATTATTCCAAACGTTTTTATCTCAAAAAGCAAACTCTTGATTCCACTCTCATTCATCAACAATAATTTTGATGTAACAGCAGAGATCAATAATGGGTCGCTTTTCTTCATTAGTCCAAAGCTTAATGAAAACCAATCACTTCCAGAACCGAACATTGGGAAAAATCTTTTTGAAGAAAAATGCAGCAAATGCCACAATCTTCCAGCTCCTGAGACAAAGGCAAGGAATGATTGGGAACCGATAGTAAAAAGAATGGTTCAAAAAGATCCAAATCATATAAGCGATGAGGATGCTGAAAGAATCATACGTTTCCTCTGGGGACAGGGATTTCCTGAATAACAACTCTTTCAAGCTTTTTCTGCCAGGGATAGAAATCAAAACTTTGGTTAAAAAAATCAGTAAAACTCAGAAAACCTTATACTACGAAATAGTTGTATTTAATAAAACGAGACATAAAATGACATCAAGACTACAGGAGGTCTAGTTTATGAAGAGATTATCAATCGTTGCAGTTGTTGTAGCAATCATGTTCGTGGCTTCTTTCATGGTGGTTCTCGGTCAGGAAGATTATTCAGAGGAATTTTTATATTTCTACCCAGATTTCAGTGCAAAAGATACTAAACTAAAGGGTGCCGACTGTTGGCTTTGTCACTTCCATGAAAATGGTGACACACCAAGAAACCTTTACGGCGTACAGTACGAAGTCCTTATGGATGGCGACTTCCCAGCATTTGAAAACGATGACGTGGATGCCGATGGATACACCAACATACAGGAAATCGAAGCAGGATATAACCCTGGTGATTTCATGAGCAACCCAAAGAAAAAATATAGCAAATGTGTTTCTTTCATCCTCAGCAATGAAGATGATGGTGATGCAAGGCAGTATATTATTGGCAATGGTGAACAGGTTGAAATCGACGCACCTTGCTATATCTCCAAAAAGGAAAAATCCATGGTTCCGCTTAGAGCAGGAATCGAGAACCTTGGTGGAGAAGTTGGTTGGGACGGCAACGAGAGAAGAGTCGACATCAAGAAGAGCGGCAAACTTGTTGGTCAGATGTGGATCGGTAAACAAAACGCCAAGGTCAACGGCAAAGACTATGATCTTGTTTCAGCACCAGAGATTGTAAACAGCAGAACATTTGTTCCTGTAAAAGCTGTTGGAGATTCACTCGGCGCAGAACTTGTCTGGATTAATCACGGCAAGATTGCAAACTTTAGATTTAAGTAAGAATAGTTACTAGACAGATTCCTGACACAAAAATTCTGGTGTCATTGGATTCTGTCAGAAAGAAATAGCGCGAGAGCGCAAGATAGGAAGGTTTGATTAGATGATTTCGAAGGGTAAAGTACTCTGGTTTGACAACAAAAAAGGTTACGGTTTTATCAAGGTAGACGGTAGTGACGAGGAAGTATTTGTACATTTCTCCTCTATTCAGGGTGTTGATGGCTTCAAAACACTTAGAGAAGACCAGCAGGTTGAGTTTGAAATAATTGACGGCGACAAAGGCAAACAGGCATCAGCTGTCAGAGCAATCACAGACTGATTATTATTTTAGACCACAAAGAATACTTATAATTAATTAGGTATCGTTCCTACGGCATCTTTTACAGGTGCCGTAGGCTTCTATTGAGACACTTTCAACTACAAAATTATCACCTATTTCATTTATTGTTTTTATTATTTCTGAGTTTTCATCTATTGAGGTTTCGGTAATCGAACCACACTCTTTGCAAACAAAGTGTATTTCTCTGTCCGTTGTCAACCCATAATGAGCATGCTGGTGTGTGAAATTACTTTTATGAATAATCTTAAGCGAAAACAAAAGCTCGAGATTTCTATAGAGTGTCGCCATATCAATATCGACTTTTGCTTTGATGAGTCTTTCCATTATTTCGCTTGCATCCAGGTTTTCACCTTCTGCTTCGATGAAAAGTTTTAAAATCTCTTCCCTAGGTTTCGTGATCCTATAGCCATTTCTACGGAGTTTTTCAAGAATATCTTCCACTTTATTTCCCTCCATTTCTAGCTCTATATTTCAACAACCAATAAATTATTATTGCAACTTCTTCTCTCTTTACACCTGAGCCTGGGTTAAAACTTTCACCGGTAAACAATCTAATATCCTTTGGATTGAGAATCTTTGCTTTTACACAACCTTCAACCCCACCATACCAAAGGCTACTGTTATTCAAATCAGAAAATGTAGGTGTGGGTGGGGAATACGATAATCCGTATCGATTAGCAATCATCTGAAGCAAGAATTCCATCGTCGAATTTGAATTTGATTTAAACTCTCCAACACCGGAAAGAACATTCGCTTCATACAGTGCACCAATATATGGTTCGGCTGGATCGCTCTTGGAAACATCTTTATATGGGCATTTCCCAGGTTTTGGTGATAATCCCAATGCCTTAGTAAGATATGTGGCAACCTCTCCCTTGGTGGAAACCTGGAATGGACGGAATGATTCATCATCAAACACATTTGCAGCATAAACCTGGGAAATCTCGAAGAATGCATCGGATGACTTTGCGTCAATTGCGATATTCATATTTGGTTTGTAGTTGAGAATTTGAAGATTTTTGTTTCCCGTAGCATCAACAGCTTCAAGCATTATTGTTCCGTTTGTAGCCGATACTTTCTTTGAAATCTGATCACCTGAAATCTTTACTTCAACCCCATCAATTCGTGCTTCTTTTGCACCAACACACGACGCTATGACCTCAACCTCTTGATTTATGCAATAACCATCTTTTGGTGAGAGTACAATAACTTCCGGAGGAGTTCTATCGATCACAAGGGGAGTTTTTACACTTTCAGAACTCTTACCATTCTTTTTTGACTTTAACTGAACAGTATATGAACCCTCTGGAAGATTAGATTCAAACACAAAAAAACCTTCAAGATCAGTATTTAAATCATACTCAGCATCACTTATCACTATCACAGAATCAGAATCTGGGGCAACAAATCCTGTTACAACAAGCGGATTCATATTTGTGGGTGATGCAGGTGTTGTAATCTTTGGCATAGGAAGATTCGATTCATCAATCCCAAATTCTGAAAGGAGAAGCCGAATTACTTCCTTTGCCACAATATCAAGGTCGATCTTTTCAAACTCAAAAGCAGATATGATGAGATTGTCATATCTTACAATCGCTGATTCTCCACCTACAAAACTTGCAAGTGTATCACCACCAGCAAGAACAGGAATCGTCATTCCATACCTTTTTGTCGCTTTGTTGATCGAAATCAAGATATTATCCAGTTTTCCCTTACCGATTACAGCAAAAATCTGTGAGGCGATTGAATCGATTTCAACAGGATCGCCAAAGGATTTTACAACCTCGGGACCCGCAACAATAACAGAAGCACCGCATTTTAGGGCAGTTTTTATCTCTGAGATCAGCTCTCTATCGCTCTGTTTTACCTTACCTGAACTGCTCCAAAGGAAAACTGTAGATGAAACGATATCTTCTGCTTTTATGAAATCTTTACTGGAATGTGCAAGCCCTAGTGACGACAAGCTATTTGCAATCTGGGTATAACCTTCAGGGAGAAGAACATAATCTGGGGCATTCACAAGACTCGCATTCAATTGTCCCGGTACAGAAACACTTAATTTCTGAGGCACAAATCCTTTTGAAACAAAGGTTAACTCATAATCACCTTCAGGTAATTTGAGTATCTGGTTTCTGGTGCTTTTTATTGGGTCAATCGGAACATCATGAAAAATTATGTATCCATCTGTATTTGTGTTTACTTTTAATTCAGAAATTTTCGATTTTTCAAGAGATATTACTTCAGGAGTATTAGACATATCCAAGCTAATGCTTTTTTCATCATACCCATAACTGATAATCCTCGCACTAACAGGATTTTTTGGGACATGCGGGATGAACAAATCACCATCAGTAAATTCTACCTGTTCACCATCAACAATAGCAATTCCACTTAAACCAACCCCACCAGATTCAATCCTTGTTCTAAAAGTTGATGTATCATCAAAGGAATTAAGCAGATAATTCAAAAGCCATGATCTTTTCTCATCAGAACTGATAACAGGAACTGTAAACCCTAGAACCACACCTTGGTTGTGGATTGATGATACTTTTATCCCTGCCACAGTTTGTTTCACAAACCCAGAGTAGTAAAAGATAGGTTCAGCTTTATCACCAAGAGGGACAAGTTCTGTGCTTCTGAGGAATGATGGCGTTTCGATTGCGACAGTATTCCAATTCTCTCCATCCCAATGTTTAATTGCGGAACCTCCACCATCGGTTGGATAACAATCAAAATAAGAGGCAAGAAAAACTGTAGAATCGCTCTCGCCTAAGTAACTTGCGCCGTAAAAATCAGAGGTCAAGATAAGCTTTCCGCCCAAATCCATATAGCCCCTCAAGACCTTGATAATCTTATCAGTTGGGGAGCCCCCAAGATTCCAGATGACATATTCAAATCTTGATAGCTGAGAAGCTGTTACTCTGCCATCACGTGTTGTCCAGATAAAATATGGAAGTTCTGTTGAATCAAGTGACCTTCTCATCTTCCCCTGAATCGGTTCGGGTGGAGTGCCAAATACAGATTTCCTGTCATCAATAAATGCAATTTTTGCAGTTGTAAGCTCAACTTCAATTTCCAGATCATCAGATATTTCAAGTTCAATCTCTTCATCCGAGTGTCCAAAAGAATAAACTCTTACATTATGTTTTCCAACTGGAAGGGTAATTTCTACATGACCATCTGCACCCTCAAAAACAGGAAGAGGGGTTTCAGGAAATCTCACCGTACAGGGAGACATCGCATTAAGCTCAGGAGAATATGCTGACAAATCGAGTGTAAATGATGGAAGCGCGTTAAGGGTGACCTCATCACCTGTTACATATGTCTCTTCAAATCCAAAAGATGATACTGAGATATCAGTTCCAGGCAGTGCTAAAAATGAGAAGTCATCTGCCAAATCTCGTGAAACAGTGTATGTTCTGTCTGAGGTTTTCACCTCTATATCACCCCAAAGAGTATTATTGCCCCAGGAAATACTCAGATTTTTTGGTTCTCTTTCGAGGGTACTGTTGAAGCTCTCTTCTCCCTGAACAAGACCTACCCCATATCTTCTATCTTTTCCAGGTTTTCCGAGGTCTTTTGCATTATCCATCAGTGCATACTTCAAATCCTCGGAGGCCATTTCAGGGTTTTCTGATAACAACAAAGCACATAGTCCGGAAACATGTGGGGATGCCGAACTTGTTCCATCTGTAAGATCGTATGTTCTGTGCGGGGTTGCCACCCTGATACTCTCACCGGGGGCGACAAGATCAGGTTTTGTAACTGTTTCTACAGTATCAACATCCTCCCACAAAACATCAGCACCACCTGAGAAATCGGTGATTGTCTCGGTAAAATCGACCGCCCCGACAGATATAACATCAGGGAAGTTTCCAGGATTACTCGTACTTCCCTCGCCGTCATTTCCAGCAGATGCAATTGGCAATATACCAATCTTTATCATATTTGAAATACCCGATTCAAGATATTTCAAAGCACCTGGTGCACCAAATGACATGTTTACAACCTTTGGAGCATCATCAGTTTTGTAGTCTCCATCTGGATTTAAAATCCACTGCATTCCACCAAGTATCTGGGTCATTGATCCTGACCCACCAGGAATTACAGCACCCACAATCAGTTTTGCATCGGGTGCCACACCTGTTGTTTCACCAGCAATTACAGAACAAACGCTTGTTCCATGACCATCAGAATCTGTTGCAACCTTTTGGCTTGTTTTCCTGCCATAACCATCGATATATCCATATTGAAGAATTTTCCCTGCAAGCTCGGGATGAGTTGAATCACAACCCGAATCGAGAACACCGATTACAGCACCCTCACCAGTAACACCCTTCTCCCAGATTTTATCTGCACCAATCATTTCAAGATTCCATGTCTCATTGTCTGAGACCACTGACTTGGATGATGTCATTTTATCCGCATACACTCTGATGTTTGGGATAATTGACTCAACTCCCGAGGCAGAATAGATAGTGTTCAGAGCAGACGTCTTGCAGGTTACCGATATCCAGTTTTGTATCCAGAAGGGTTGAAAATCTATAACATCTCCCGTTTGCGCAAGTTCCTCTAGAATTGAGATAACATCTGATTGAGATTTTATTGTTTGATTTTGGAGATTTTCGGCACTAAAAAAATCAGAAATTTCAGATAAAACGATTATCCTGCTGACATATTGAAAAGATTCCTCCGCAGAAATATCGACCACTCCAGAAAACATTGAAAAAAATAGCAAAATAACAAGAAGTATCTTCAGGTTTTTCATGTCAAAAACCTCCAATTAGTCTTTAGAAATAGTACCTCGAAAGGATGTTTTTAGTTCTTAATCAACCCAATTTTTCAAGGGCAAGGCGGATTATGTCCTCAGATGATAACTCCCTATCAATTCCCGCAAGAGATTTTTCGACCTCACCAATTGTGAAACCAAGAGCTCGAAGTGCAGCCCTTGCATCATCAATACTTCCTGATGCTGGAAGTTGTCCAGGCACAACGGGAAGTTTGCTCATAATATCTCGAAGCTCAAGCACAATTCGCTCAGCAGTTTTTTTGCCAATGCCTGGAACAGTTTTAAAAACATCTGGTCTCTCATTCATAACTGCATCTGCGATCTGCCCCGGTGTGAGTGAACGCATTATCATCATTGCGGTTTTTCCACCAACCCCTGAAACTCGACCTTGAATCGTTCTCATGAGTGTTGCCTCTTGAGCAGTATTGAATCCAAAAAGGGTGACACTATCTTCTTTTTGTTGATGAACGATATGAATCTTCAGCTCTTTACCAACTGCAAGTTCAGGAATCACAGCATGAAAAACCCTGTATCCAACACCATGGACATCAAGCACCAAAAATTCATCCTCAACATGTTCAACAGTACCCTTAAGATGTGCGATCATTTTTCACCTCGACAAAAAATTTTACAAAAAAAGAAGTGTAATTCAATTTCAATCATAAATCACAGCCACAAGAATTTGAAAGAGTTATATTCAAAACAGTTTTGTGCGTTTTTGCAGTTGCTTCAAAAAGCTTTGATATTGCAGACATTACTTCAGGCATCTGCCCAATAATAACCGTTGACATGGAACCTACATCAACTGTCACATCAAAGTCATCAAGTGCAGAAATACCCTTCATGACGGCGTCATTCATCTCACAGGTTTCAAGCGGATAAAGGCTCAGTTGAGCAGACACCTTCATTTTTCCCACCTGGAAAAAACAACAGCACCGGGAACATTTTTAATCCGTGCCGACCAATCTGCTAACTTGAAAAATCTTTTTGTATTTGGTGGGAAAAACAGACACTGCTCAAACTCTGCGTCTTCGAGTCCAATTTCCTTCAAAGCTTTTTCGTTTCTGAAAGTTGCATTATTCCAAAATTCATCATCTTTTCTTGACTGCGCCCAGGCTCCATCAGAATTAAGAGTCGCAACAACAAGTATTCCACCAGGTTTTAAAACCCTTTTCAGTTCAGATATGACCTGTTTTGCATCGGGAATAAATTCAATCACAAACGCACAAAGTACACGGTCAAAACAATCTGAATCAAATGGCAGCTTATTAATATCCCCTCTCACCATCCTGACAGTTTTTAAAGACTTCTTTTTGCTTGCAATACCAAGCATCTCTGGAGACTCGTCAAAGCCTGTGACATCCATTCCAGCTCTAACCAAAAACTCAGAAAACACACCTGTTCCGCAACCCGCATCAAGAGCCGAAAGTCCTGCTTCTGGAGAAATCATTTTCATGATAAGGTTTTTTTCTGTTTCCAAAACCGCTCTACCCAAAGACGTGTTAAAGAAACTATCATAATCTGATGCGAAGTTATCAAATAATGCCATTTATTTTCCTCCAGCGAGTCTGAAAACTGGTTTTATTTCAGTTTTTTGTGGTGTTATTTTTCCAGCAGTCATTTCTTTCAATGATGATAAAAACTGATCAATATGATCAGGAGTCACAAACAAAGAAATTCCAACAGAGTCAGAATAGTCTAAAAAAGGATTTGAGTCATAATTTCTTATCTCTTTTTCAAGTTTTGACCAAAGTGAATAATCAACTGAAAATGAGAATCCTTGCATATCTATGATTTGACCAATTTTGGCTGATTCTATGGCAAGTCTTGCGGCTGTCCCATATGCTTTAACAAGACCTCCAGTACCAAGCTTTGTTCCACCAAACTTGCGGTAAACAACAATACCACAATTCATTAGGTTTTTTCTCTGCAAGGCTCCAAGAATTGGTTTTCCAGCAGTTCCGCTTGGTTCACCATCATCACTCGCCTTCTCAGTTAATATCTGGTTTCTAATACGGAATGCTGAACAAAAATGACACATCTCTCGATGTTCTTTTCTGAGAGAGTCAGTAAATTCTTTGAATTCATCGGGCGTAGAAGTCGGAGTCAAGACTCCATAAAACTCCGACTTCCTATCCTCATAATATCCTTCTGATATTTGGTTTACCGTATATTCCTCTGTCACACAGATACTTTATCTGATTCTTGGTACTCCATCAAGTTCGATGATCTTTGAAGTGGGATTATAACGATTGCTGACAAGATCGCCTCGAAAAAAAGATGCGAGAAGATATACAAGGCAACATATCCAACCACGCTGTATCCAGGTAGAGCATACTGAGCGAAAAAGAAAACCCCGGAAACAAAATGAAATATAAATCTTCCCAGACTTCCAAGAGCAACTGCTCCAATCTTACCTTTGAATCCGTTCCCAGATATGAAAAGTGATGCGCCTAAGAAGATGACCAATATCGCAAGCATCACGTACCTATCCCAAACAATAGTTCCTGACTGGATGAAAAAAGTTGAAATAAACCCAACAACCACAATTAGTGTCGCAATTCCGATAATCCAGACGAATTTTTTTCTGCTGGTATCTTTCACAACAACCCCTGCAAGACCTAAAGCTCCCCATGCGAATGGATAGTCGAGTGCAATCTGTAGTGGATGCACAAAAAATGGGTCACATATCATCTGTAAAAATCCAGCAAGAACTCCTGTTACAACACCTGGCACCAAACCTCTTCTAAAGGCTATAACAAGCACCGGGAGAATTGCCAATGTGATTGACCCACCTTGTGGAAGTTGCCCAATTTTTAGAAATCCAAAAACTAGTGATAGACCTGCTGCAATTGCAACTTCAGCAATAACCATAGGTTTCCATGCGATCTTCCTTGTAGCAATAACAAACCAGATAAATCCTGCAGCAATAAGTAGCGATGCGGCTAAATTTAGGTAATTAACCATACGTCTTCCTCCTTAAGTCTGGAGGGGTTGGAAGGTATCCCAAAAATTTGGGACAAACTTGCATTCCCTTCGCTGGCATTATCCAGATCAGGTTCTGCGGGTTGGAAACATATGTTTCCTCTCAGCCTTCCGGCACCCCGATATTTTCTCTTTCGAGACAGTATTCAGTTAACTCCTAGTACAGTTACAGTCAAGACAGCTAAAATTAGAAATAAATTGCAATATATGAAATCAGAGCAACCAGACCCGCAACAATCATTACAAAATGAAAGATTGCCTTTGATCTGATGTCGGGTGTATTGTAAAGATTTGAATTGAGCATCAAGTCTTTGAGTTCAAGCCTTTTGTTTAGCCTGATGAGCTTATCAAGTTTTGCTATGTTTTTTCTCTCATTCAAAAATCCAAAAAATTGGATAACAAGATTTAGTGAAAGAACAACAATTGACATAATCACGGAAAGCAATGATGGCACAAGAACTGGAGAGTAGGTACTGTTGCCAAAGTTAAAAGCAAATCTATGCTGCGGGAAAACAGCAAAGGAAAGCCACAGGAAAAGTGCAAACAAAACCACATATCCAAACGAATAGACATTAGAAAGAGTTATCATTCTTCTGATTTCAGAGGTGCATTGTGAGTACTGGGTTCTTGCATTATCAGCAGCAATGAGTTTTGTGATTTCATCATTTTTTGACTCATCGTTACTGTCATCATAATCTTCAGAATAAAAAAGTCTCTCTTTTTCCATGGATAATCCTACCTTTCACTTAAAAAACCTCGGTAATTGTCTCACGATTGTGAGTATTAGTCAATAGGAAAGGTAAAAACACTTGATGAACCAAAGCTTATGTGAGATAATATGTCTAGTAATGACTACTGAAAATAGCGAGAACAGAACATGGCTTGTTTTGAAGATTTTGATTTCAAGCTACATAAAAAATGGTGAACCGATTTCATCAGAGGAAATCGCGAGCAAAATGCCATACTCTGTCTCGTCAGCCACAATAAGGTCTGAGCTTGCAAGACTCGAATCAGAAGGTCTGGTCATAAGACCCCACATCTCTTCAGGCAGGATTCCAAGCTACAGAGGATATAGAAAATACATCAACAATCTACTGCAAAACAAAAATCCTGCGGCAAGTGAGATTCCTTTTGAGATACCTGAAAGACATAATCTCAATTCAATCCTTCGGTCGGCATCAAGCTCTCTATCTGAGTACACCCAGACCGTTTCAATAGTACTTTTCCCTCTCGCACAGAGATTGAAACTCAAGTCAATCCATCTAGTTTCGGTGCCACCTAACAAAGTGTTGCTAGTGATGGTTGTTAACGCTGACGACATAAGAGAATTCATGTTGACAATCAAATCAACTCCTAACCAGAATATTCTAAATGCAATATCATCAGCGATTCTCACAAGTATCAAATCAAACCCAAGCTGGACACCGATTCAAATTTTTTCACACCTCGTAAGAGAAAGAACAGACTTCGAAGCCCACAAAGATATCATCCTAAATGTTCTTCAGCTCATCAGAGAGGTTACCTCTCGTGAAGTCATAAGAATTCTTCAAGAGGGAACACACAGATTGTTTGGAAATCCTTCATTTGGTGGTTCTACCGAACATATACACCAACTGCTTGAGATAATATCTGTTAAAGAAACAATTCAGGAGTTGCTTCTTGATACAATCACAAAGGGTGACCTCGATATTGTGATTGGTTCTGAAAGCAGGATTCCTGAACTAACAAACGCTGTGTATATTGGAAAACCATATCAAGTTGATGATGCCATAGGTGTATTGTCCCTGATCGGACCTCTTCGAATGAACTATGAGAGAAGTTTCGAGGCTCTGAACTACCTTTCGAAGGTATTGGAATCGGCTCTGTTGGGAGAATAAAAATGCACAGATTCTACGTGGAAGACTATTTTCTCGAAAACGACAACTATCATCATGCGATCAACGTTTTAAGGCTAAAAACTGGTGATGAAATCGAAGTCATTCAAGGACTTGGAAGAAGATTTCTTGCAAAAATAGACTCGATTGATTCTGAGGCAAGAGTTGTTGGTCTAGAGGTCATTTCAAGGGTTGAACTTTCAGTTGAACTTCCCAAAAAACTGATTCTGGTTCAATGTGTTACAAGACCTGACAAACTAAGTGGAATTGTTGAAACTTGTACACAACTCGGTGTTTCTGAAATTCAGCTTGCAGAGTCAAGCAGAATTCAACACAAGATGCGTGGAGAAAGACTCAACAGAAAACTCGAGCATCTAAAAAAAGTCGCCGAATCCTCAGCAGGACTTTCGGGTCGAGAGATCATTCCAAAAATTGCTCCTCCGCTTCCATTTGATGAAGCAATACTTGCAAGCTCAGGAGAGAAACTCATCCCCTGGGAGCTTGAAAGAGACAACTATATATCATCCACACTTGCAGGTGACCAGGAAACAATAACCGTTGTCATTGGTCCAGAGGGAGGGCTTGCACATGATGAAATCGCTTTTGCCCTCAAGAACGGATTTAAACCAATAACACTTGGACCAAGGATACTACGAACTCAACTTGCATCCATCGTAACATTCTCACAAATTCTTGCACTCATCGAAGGGAAAAAGTGAATTTCTCGATAGTCCCTTTTGGGTGCAAAGTAAACCAGTATCAGGCTCAAATTATTCGGGAGTCGATGATCAGTTTTGGTGGCATTGAAACAGAAATTGATGATTCCGAGATTTTATTTGTTGTTGGATGTCTTGTAACTCAAAGAGCTCAGGCTGAGTGTTTTAGACTGATTGAGAAATATAGGAACGAAAAAACAATCATCGCAGCTGGATGTGCCGGTTCAAAAAACTCTGAGACAACAGTTGCAAAACTCCCTCCAAACAATCTTGAAATGCTTCCCAGCTTAGTTGGGTTTGATGGAAAAACACTCAAGATGATTTCAAATTTCAGCGGACACACAAGGGCAATGGTAGCGATTCAATATGGATGCTCAAATTATTGTTCATACTGCATTGTCCCAACACTTCGAGGGAAACCCAGAAATAGAGAACTTTCAGAGATCGTTCATGAAGTTGAAAAACTTGCTGAAAATGGGCACCCCGAGGTTGTACTATGTGGTACAGAGATTGGTCATTTTAATGAGATGACGAAGTTGCTTTCAAAACTCTCAAAAACAGACATCAAAAGAATTCGCTTGTCATCTTTCAATCCCAGACATCTTACACCAGAACTTGTATCCGAAATTCTAAAGTTTCCAAAGGTTGCCCCACATCTTCATCTGCCAATACAATCTGGTTCAAATAACATCCTAAAGAAAATGAGGAGAGGATATACAAGTAAACACTTCATGTCTCTTGTCATATCGGCAAAAAAAACAAACCCAGATGTCGGAATTACTACAGACATAATCATCGGCTTCCCAGGTGAATCAGAGGATGATTTCAATGAAACTCTCAACATAATGGAGAAAGCCAGATTTTCAAAATGCCATGTTTTCCCGTTTTCACCAAGACCAAATACTGATGCATTTAATATGAAACCCGTTCACAGCGAGACAGTCACAAATCGTGCAAAAAAAGCCAGAGATTTAGCAAACACCCTTGCTTTAAAAGCACTTTGTGATAACATAGGCAGTCGGGTTTCTGTCCTTGTAGAAAAAGACTCTGGTGGATTCACAGGTTCTTACAATCGTGTGAGGATAAACGGTGAAGTTGCTCAGGGGGAATTGGTTGTCTGCAAGATAATAGGAATCGAAGGAAACATCTTGATTGGAGAAAAGGTTTGAAAAAAAATAACGCTTCGATATGGTTTTCGATTGTTGGTTTTGTGGTACTTGTTGCTATTTCATTCTATATGAATAGAGCAGAAACTATGGGTGAACTCACATGGTTCTGGGGAACAATAACACTTTTTGCAGTATGGCCACTTGAGACAGTCGTTTTTACATACCTTCCAGATAGTTTTTTAAGGCACATCACCGGAGCATCTATCCTTGCACTCATGCTTCTCTTGACCAATTTTCTCCAGACAGGAACACTTACATGGTCAACTTTGCTTGCACCAGCATGTGTTTTCTGGCCAATCGGTTACGTCATTTATTCAACAACACTCAAAAAAACAAAATCTCCACTTCTCTCATCGGTTATTGGCTGGTTGGGTGTTTCGATTATTGCAATCGTTGCAGAATACGTTTTCACAAAGAGACTCACCTGGTCACTTCCTGCATCCGTGATGCTCGCATTCTGGCCTGCAGCCTCAATTGCATTTCCATCTGATGAAGAAGAAACCGATAACACTGATAAGCTTGCTGAATCAGAACCTGAACCAGAAATTGAAAGCAACCCAGAAAATCAGGAGCAATAAATTTGGAAGACTGTATTTTCTGCAAAATCATAAATAACGAATTACCATCTACAAAAGTGTATGAGGACGATGATGTTTTGGCTTTCAGGGATATTAATCCTGTAGCCAAAACCCACGTTCTTGTTATACCTAAAAAGCATATTTCTAGTTTGAACGAGCTTAATGATTCCGAGCTGGCTGGCAAGCTTCTGCTTGTTGTCCCCAAAATTGCCCAGAAACTGGGTGTGGGAAATGATTATAGAACTGTCATCAATACCGGTGCTGGTGTTGGGCAGACTGTTTTCCATATCCATATTCACATCCTTGGCGGACAAGAGTTGAGCTGGCCATGACTGTAAGTCGGCCGAATGAAAGGGGGTGATAGAGCAAAATGAAAGAAGTCAAAAAGAAAGATAACGAAGGTTTCGACGGATTGTTACGTAGATTCCAGCAGATTTGTCTTAAAGATAAACTGTTTACCGAGATCAGAAAAAGAGAATACTTTATCCCTCCATCAATCTTACGTAAGAAAAAAAGAGCAAGAAAAGTAAAAAAAAGTAGGAAGTAAAGGAAGATAATTGGGGGTCTTTCTGGGCTTGACCCCCACATCATGAGAAAGAAAAAACACAAAAAAAATGGTCCGCTGCAAAACCCGATCGTTTGGGTTTCTGCCGCGTTAGTATATATATCTCTTAGTTTATGTTTGATGTCCCTTTTCTATCCGGGTTTTTCTTTTGTATTGAGAGCCGGAAATGTTGCCCCACAAGTTATTGTCTCACCGAAAGATGCCTCGATTGTTGATGAGGAAGCAACAAAAAACGCACAGGAAGAAGCTGCCGAAAAGGTTGACACGATATACAAGAAGATCACATCGGTAACAAAACATTCTGAAAACTCTTTTGAACAGCTTTTTCCGATAATCGAAAACGTTAACTATGAATCGGATGAAGATTTTGTAACTGACAGAGAAAGAGCCGTCAGAATCAAGCTTCGAATGTCAGAAAACCCTGATCTGAACATCAAACTAAAAGATCAAACGCTTCTCACCTTTGCGGGTCTAAACAGGCTTGAGTTCAATGAAATCAAAGACACAATTCAAACTATTGTCTCCGATATTATGAATGAAGGCGTAACACAAGAAAGATACGAAAGCAGAGATAAGTCGCTAGACTTCGCACTCAAACAATCAGATATCCCACCCATCTACCATGAATCGATGCTAGAGGTTTGTATCCAGTTGGTTGAGGTAAATCTTCAAGAAGACATCGAGGCAACCAAAGAAGCCAGGGAGGATGTCAGAAACCAAGTAACCCCTATTATGAAGGAGATAAAAGAAAATCAAATCCTAATTGATGAGGGTGAGATTATCTCTTCCGAGGACATTGAAACAATTGAAAAACTTGGGATATCATCAAGAGTTGACGACCCAAGAAAATGGGCAATCATCTTTGTTCTTCCGTTTATCGTGATACTTGGTTTATACTTCCTTCTTTTCTGGTTTGATCCAAAAGTGTTTATCGACAGACAACGAATGGTTCTCTTTACAATAATCATTACTCTCTTCATCGTATCCTCAAGATTCCTTGTTCCAATAAATCCATTCCTTGTTCCAATCCCATTCATAGCATTTATCATGTCGATATTCCTGGGAACAAAGATTTCCATACCAACCCTTCTGTTCCTTGCCCCCATTATGGCAATCTATTCAAGAATTGGGTTCACAGAAAGCCATGGAATCATCGCCCTCATAATCGGATATGGTGTACTGGCATTACTCACTTGTTTGCACCTTGACCGAGTCAAAAGATTTTCTGATTTCTTTCTTGTTGCCGGGTACAGCATGCTTGGAGCAGTAATTCTCTTCATCTTCTACTGGCTTTTTACAACCGACCTCACACATATCTTCATTATGGGCGGATATGCCGCATTCTCGACCGCTGTTCAAATCGCCCTTGGTTTTGGTCTAACTCCACTTCTTGAGCGAATCACAAACGAGTCGACTGTATTCCATCTGCTTGAGCTTTCAGACCTCAATTCACCTCTTATGAAAAGACTCATGCTTGAAGCTCCTGGTACCTACCAACACTCACTTCTTGTCGGAAATATTTCATCTGCTGCCTGTGAGGCAATCGGTGCAAATTCACTTCTTGCAAGAGTGGGTGGATACTACCACGATATTGGAAAACTAAAACATCCAGAATTCTTCATCGAAAACCAGACTGGTGCAAATCCCCACGAGGAAATCACTCCAACGATGTCAACGCTTATTATCACTAAACACATCAAAGAGGGTCATGACATCGCTAGTAGTTATGGACTTCCTCCTGAGGTAACAAACTTCATATCATCACATCATGGAACCACTGTGGTACAATATTTCTACATGAAAGCAAAAGAGACTGACCCACTTTGCAGAAAAACCGATTTTAGATACAAAGGTGAAAAACCAAAAACAATTGAAGAGGCAGTCGTAATGATCTCTGATGCTGCTGAATCAGCAGCCAGGGCAAGAAAACCTGAGCGAAGCAAGATTGAAGATTTGGTAGACAGTATTATAAAAGACCGTATAAATGATGGACAGCTTTCTGATTGTCCAATCAGTTTGGATGAACTTAGCAAAGTAAAAGTTGCCCTGACAAATCAGATTGCGTCAACAAGACACGAAAGGGTTCCATACCCGACGGATAAGGAATTGAAAGAGTAATGGAAAAGCAAAGTAGCGACAGTTGTGATGTCTCAGGACCTGAGTCTGGTCCTTATCAAAGTAGCATCCAAAACTTTGTCTTATCAGTAATTCCAAAATTCTTTTCTGTCACTAACCCTGTATCTGTCAGCATCTTGCTAACAGACGACAACGAGATTCAGAAACTAAATAATGAGTTTCGTAATGTTGATGCCCCAACTGATGTTCTATCGTTTGAAGATGGATTCATCTCACCTGATGGAATCTTTCATGCAGGAGAGATAGCGGTCAGCGTCCCATATGCAGAACGAACCAAAGACGACAGATCACTTGAACAATACATTCTGTTCCTAATTTCTCACGGACTCCTACACCTCTCTGGAACTCACCATGAAACAGAAGACGAGAGAGAAAACGTAATTGAGATTGGGGAGAAGATTTTGAGGGAGTACAATGAATCACACTCTTAAGAGATCTTTCAAACGTGCATTCATAGGTTTTTCTGTTGGCTGGAAAGAACCCAATTTCAGAAGACATCTTGCATCGATGGCGATTGTTATTCTTTGTATGATTTATTACCAACCCTCACTTACACACATTGCGATAATTCTTATGTGCATTTTTTCAGTGCTTTGTGCTGAGCTTTTCAACACTGCAATCGAAAGACTCGCTGAGGGACACAAAAATCCAAGAGCAGCCCTTGATGTTTCAGCATCTGCTGTACTTGTGATCTCAATAGGATCAGCAATAGTTGGTCTAATAATCTTTACAAATTACGCTTGGAGTTCCCCCGGGGTGCTCCTAGTATCAATAATAATCACACCCACACTATGGGTAATAATGGAGAAATATGGACCCTCAAAGTAGTAGCATTTTAGCATTAATTGGATTATTAATTTTATCGGCAATTTTTTCAGCATCTGAAACAGCGCTGATCTCATCAAACAAGATTCAGCTTAAAGAAATGGCAGACAAGGGAGTTGCCCTGGCAGGGAGCATTCTCAAACTGAGACTGAAAAGAGAAACAACCCTCACAACAATACTCATTGTCAATAACCTAGTAAACATTGGAGCAACGGTACTTGCAACGGACATAGCATTAAAGCTGTCTTTATCCTTACAAAAAGCTGCTGAAGCTGCAGCTGAAGCTGGTACAAAAGCCCCTGCAATGGCAGCACATGCTGGCTCATTTGTTGTTTGGGTTACACCAATAATGACAGCAGTAATTGTCCTATTTGGTGAAATGCTTCCCAAAACTGCTGCCACAAGAAAGCCCTTCGCAGTTTCAAAAATCGTTTATTACCCAGTACTTTTTTCAACATTTATTTGTTTTCCAATCGTGTGGCTCTTCCAGAAGTTCACATCAGGAATGCTCTGGATTTTACATGTAAAAGAAGATCCAGGAGATCAATCAGTTGTATCAGAGCAAGAACTTGAGGCAATGCTTGATGTCTCACACCGTGAGGGGATAATCCCCAAGGGTGAACGCGAGATGATCGAAAGGGTTTTTGAGTTTGGAGACACAACCGTTCGAGATGTCATGGTTGCAAGGGTTGACATGACTGTTCTTCCAATTGAAAGTAATCTTGCTCAGCTCATCCAGACATTCAGAGAAACAGGGTTTTCCAGAATACCTATTTTTGAGGAATCAACTGACAACATAAAAGGTGTTGTCCACATAAAAGACCTCATACCTTACATTGCATCTGGGGAAAACAACTTCAGCATCCCTGGAATAATAAGAAAAACAAAATTTGTTCATGAAACCAAGCATATTTCTGAACTGTTCAGCGAAATGCAACTGACTCATGTCCACCTTGCGATTGTCGTTGATGAATATGGTGGTGTTTCGGGACTGGTAACCCTTGAAGATCTTCTTGAGGAACTCGTTGGTGAGATTCAGGATGAATACGACAAAGAGATGGACGGCATCATCAAAGTCAACAAAAATACCTACATTTTCCCCGGTGACACCGAGATTGAAGATCTGAATGATTTCTTAGGAACTGAAATCTCTGATGAAGAATATGACACAATCGCCGGATTCATCAACGACAAACTCGGACACCTTGGAAAACTGAAGGAAAGAGTTGTTGAGGATGACATAACCTTCATCATAGACAAGATCAAGAAATTCAGAATCACAAAAGTCAGGGTTATGGTAAATAAAGAGATTCCAGGTGACCAAGAAGATTAATTTGTAAAAATACTCCTTTGGGATTACAATAGTTACAAATATCCATCATAGGAGAGGTGTATGCTAATCTTAGGTAATTGGAAAATGAGCCTCACAACAACCGAGGCTATTGATCTCGTGGAACATCTTGCAAAGATAAAACTACCGCAAAATATAAGTACTGGTGTGATTCCTTCTCATGTATCGCTTTCAAGGGTCATCGAGAAAACTCAGGGAACAAAAATCGATGTGGGTGCTCAGAATTGCTATTATGAGGACAATGGAGCATTTACAGGTGAAACTTCACCAACGCAACTGAAGGACTTAGGTTGTAAATGGTGTCTAGTTGGTCATTCTGAAAGAAGGCAGCTTTTCTGTGAAAGTGATGAGACAATCAGAAGGAAAATTGTCGCACTTCTCAGACACAACATCAAACCAATCCTTTGTATCGGGGAAACCTTAGAACAAAGAAATTCAGGAAGGACATTTGGTATCCTTTCATCCCAACTCATGAGATCACTTGAAGGATTGAAACTAGGTAACAACTTCATAATAGCCTACGAACCTATCTGGGCTATTGGAACTGGAGTGACTGCTGATCCAATTGAAATCAGAGACACAGTATCTGCTATCAAAGATATAGCAAAACGTCTACAGAAAAACACGATCTTCACAGTTCTATATGGTGGATCTGTAAAGGAATCAAATGTTCTCGGTCTCAGAGAGTCAAAAGTAGACGGATTCCTTGTCGGCGGAGCATCACTTTCTACTGAAAGTTTTTCTGCAATTATTCGTGCTTGCTCGGACTAGATTGCAACAGGTGGGAACATCGGCCAACCAAGGAACTGAATAATTAACCAGAACAAAATCAGGTAGATTACTTCAAACAAAATCCACATCTGGATTGCTTTTTTCCATGTCCCAGCAAGTTCAACCTTAATGTCCCAAAGCAACACTCCTGAAATGATCAGAAAAGCAGCAAGTGTAGCAAAAAACTGCCACCCAATATAGAGAAACTCTGATGTAAATACGGCGGTCAAGCTTGTGACAATATACGCAGGAGTCGTGAAAAACCACCTGTTCATAAGAGGTGCTACATCTGATCTTGTTGTAACAAGCACATTATCAAACTGAATTGCCACAACCGAAAGAAGAGCAAGAAGCGCCATTACACCAAAGACTTTCAACGCTCTGTACTTCATTTCCGGTTTGATCCACGAAACAACATATAGTGTGAAGAACATAACGGATAAAAGAAGTAATCTATCAAAAAATGGTGAGAAATGTCCCCTACCAGATAAAAGAATCTCACCAAAAAAACCACTGTTTATAGCCCACATAACAACTGGAACAATAAACATTAAACCTGCTAAAAATAAAATTCCAGTTTCTGCAACAAGCTCTTTTCCACTCTCAGACAGGTTTGCAAAAAAACCTTTCTTTTCTTTGGTGACAATTGGTTTTTCTTCTTTACTTATTTCGACAGCATTATTATCAATATTGTTTTCCATAGCAACCGGATTATAGATTGATAGCCCGAATAGGTCAACATTACTTGCTAAACAGGCTTTGTTGGCTTATTATCCTTTACATGAATGAAAGCGGGGACACAAGAAACTTACCAATTTGGGTTACAGATTTTGATTACTCTCATCCATGCACATCGATTAGACCACTCCCAGAAGAGGAGAAAATCGATGAACAGTTTGCTCATTCCTTCAAGGTTTGTAACATGATTTGGATCATTGAGGATGAGGATGAAGCAGTTGTTGCGCTCATAGGAATCAATAATACAGACTATAAATCAAGACACACCGAATTATTTGTCGTAGCAGAAAATGGAAAAGAAGAATATCTGAAAGTTGCACTTGATAATGTTTGTGAATACTGCTTCTATACACAAAACCTTAATAGAGTACATACAAGAATCATTGCTGATAATCCATTAACATCCATCGCCTCTGAACTTGGATTTGAAGAAGAGGCGACATTGAAAAGCCACATATTCTCGGAAGGGCAATACAGAGATGTTGTGTGGTTCGGGAGGTTAAGACCTGAGATGGAGGAAACATCTGAATGAACAAAAAGATGTTCGGCTTAATAGTGATTGAATGTCTTCTTTTGATTCTTACAACCGCATTATTTGCGCCTGTTGGTTACCTTGGAATTGAGGTAGAACCTGAGGGCTCAACGCTCTTCCTGGATGGCAACTTTATCGGTCACTCACCGATGTACCTTGCTTTCATAACACCAAGGCACTACAAGCTTGAAATCGGAAAGGTTGCAGCAGATGATGAAGGTATATCCTACAAGGGGATAACTTCCAATCTGTACGTTGGAAGGTTCAAAAAAACCATGACCAACTATACCCTCGAACCCCTATACTCGTTTGTTATTAGGTCAAATCCGGCAGGAGCAACTGTCACAATTGATGGCAAGGTTCAAGAAAATATAACTCCTTGCAGAATTTCCAACCTCAGTGAAGGTAAACATGAATTGATACTTGATCTAGCCAATTATCCGTCTGTCAGACATATCATTGATACAACTGAGACAACTGAAAACATTCTTCTTGACTTTGATTCGACACATAGTCTTTTCATTGAATCAAATCCACAGGATGCTCAGGTTCTAGTTGATGGAATAATTGTCGGAAGAACTCCTTGTTATGTTGAAGGGCTGGAGATGACAACTCATACCTTTGAACTTTCGCTTAATGGATACAAAACCATAAAAAAAGATGTAGACTTAAAGTCCAAAGGGAACAAGCTCAGTTTTACCTTTGAAAAAATTCCAAATTTGGAGGAGATTCCTTGAAGAAAATAATTCCAATTCTCTTAGTCACTGTACTTCTTTTTGTTTCCTGTGGTGCTGAAAAAAATGTATCAATAAAAGAGACAATCGAGATGCCATGGGGTTCTTTTGATCTTTTAACTGGATGGAAATACGAAAAGATAAACGACGGAACCATCAAATTAATCAACATCGATGAAGAGCACCTCTTTGTGACCTTCAAGCCAGTTCCAACTCCAACAAATTTTGAAACATGGATAACAAATCAGGCGGTGTTAACAGGTAGAAATCCTGTAAAAGCTGGAACTGCCGAAATTAATGGTGAAAAAGTTGATACATTTACAACAAGCGCAAAGATTGGAAAAATCAAGGTTGATGAGACACTCTACTTAATTCCATTAACCGACAATTCATTATCAATTGTCACGGCAAAACCAGTCGAATCTGACATGGGTTTCCATCTCAAACAAGTCCTCAAATCGGTGGAGGTGAAAAGGTAATGAGTGAAAACGCCAGCACTGAAAAACCAATCAGCGACGAATATGTCACCGATGTTATAAAAAGATCCCATATAGAGTTTAACTCTGGAAACTTCAAAGAAACATGTGAACTACTAGAAAGTCCAGAATTGAAATCAGATACAATCTCAAGAGATTCGGAAATCATGCTTCTCTCACAGAAATCCGGATACTATTTCATCACTGGCGAAAAAGACAAATGTGAAAAAAACCTCAGAAAACTAGGGGCGATCCAAAGAAATGCTGGAGACTTTGATTCTGCAATGAAATCATTCGGAACTGCGAGAATGCTTTCACCAGATGATCTGAGTCTGAAATTCGAAATTGCTACCTGCGTAACAGACTCAGGTGATATTCCGGTAGGTATTGCAAAACTTAAGTCATTGATTGAAGAAAACCCAGATTTTGATGAAGCTGTGGCACTGCTACTCAAATCATCGAAAAAATATAGACCTGAGTCTGTTGTTGGGTTGATCCCCGAACATCTGAGGAGAAATCCGGAAAACATCGACTCATATAGATACTCTCTTGATATCTATGAAGAAATTGGTCAAAAAGAACAGGCGATTGAAATCAGGGAAAAATTGATCGATCTTTTAAAAGGCTCTGATGGTTTAGATTCTTTTGTGATGGAGTGTTCAAGGCTTTACCCAGATAAACCACAGTTTCTACTTGCAAAGTACAGACTTGCACTCAACTCAACAAACTTCGACCTTGTTCACGAGTCTTTGGCAGAATTAGCCGATTTGCACACAAGAAAAGGCAACACAAAAAAAGCTCTTTATTATACTGAACTTCAGCTACTTCTTGATACAAAATCGGAAAGATTGATAAAAAGAGCAAGAGAGCTTCGTGAGAAACTTGGACTGAACTCTTCACCCTTTGACAACATTACACCCCCAAAAGAGCTTCTCAATGATTCTGACCTGAAGGCAATATTGGAACTTGACTTCTCAAGAACGATAAACTCAATAACAACAAAAATAAGCGAGAATCTATCTGATAATATGGAGTTATCAAAGACATTAAGGTCAATACTGCTTGACAAAGTCAGATTAAAACAACAGATAAATGATGAATTTGAAGGAAAAAGCTCAACCCCAGTTGAGCTGTGGGCAAAACTTCAATCTCATGAAAATAATACAACTGAGCTAACAGAGCTCTTCTCACAATATCCAAGATCCAAACCCGTATTAAAAGCTCTTCTTTCATCAATGAATACTGAGGAAGAAAAAATCAATCTTTGGCTTGATATTGCTATTGACGCGAGTAAAAGCGACAACCCAAACAAAGCCAACGCAATTCTAAGACTTCTCTCACAGTCAACCGATAATCTAGGCTCATTTATACCAAAAATAGAAATAATTCTCGGTGAAAATCAGAGATAAAGGCAGTAATCATGGGAACATTCGTATTCTTATCAATAACACTTGCGATTATTTTCACGCTATACGCGGTTTTCTATACAATCAGAAACTGGAACAACAATAAATAATGAACATCAACACAGCAATATTGTACCCCTTTCTCGGGGTTTTTCTCATCGTGCTTGCATATCTTGGATGGATGGGTTACAAACACACTAGAGATGGCGAAGATTTCATGTTGGCTGGAAGAAGTGTTCCGCCATGGCTAATGGCAGTCTCATATGGCTCAGTTTTTATCTCAAGTGCATCCATCATTGGATTTGGCGGAATGGCAAGCAAGGTAGGGCTTGGCATGTTCTGGATTGTAACTCTCAATATAGGTGTTGGTGTTTTGATAGCCTATATCGTTATTGGCCCAAGAATCAGAGAAATTGGTCATAAGCTTGAAGCAAAAACAATGCCGGAGTTGCTTGGAAGACGCTTCAACTCAACATTCATTCAAGGTGCAACAGGTATCATCAACTTCATTTTCATGCCACTTTATGCAGGAGCTGTTCTTGTTGGCGTCTGCAGACTAATTGAACTCATCCTAGGAATCCCATTTGGTACAGCCCTACTGATTTATGGTTCGATTATTGCCATATACGTCGCAATCGGTGGTCTTAAAGGAATGATTTATGCAGATGCTGTTCTTGGAATTCTTAAGTTTGTCGCAATGGCAGGGCTTGCCATTTTCGTCCTTGCCCAAACTGGATGGTTCTCATCAATAAAAGCTTTATCAGCCATCAAGATTCCAGCCGATCTGGCTGCAGAAGGAATGGTCAGTTTCACAAAAATGCCAGCCGGTGGCTCACAGCTCTGGTGGCTACTTGTTACGTCTCTTCTTGTTGGAGTTGGTTTCGGGATTCTTGCTCAACCTCAGCTTTCTGTAAGATTCATGACTCTCAAATCAAAACTAGACATAAAGAGAGCTGTCGGATTTGGTGCAGTGTTTATTATCATTGCAAATGGTGGGGCTATTTTTTCTGGTGCACTCTCAAATGTTCTGACTGTACAAAAATTTGGACAACCAACATTTGCTTATCTTGGCAATGTTGATTCTGTAATCCCTTTCACGGTACAAAACTTTACTCCAAGTTGGTTTGTATACCTCATCTTGTTTACTCTCATCCTCGCCTCAATATCTGCATCAACAGCTCAAGTTCATGCAATGGCAACGTCTCTTGGTCATGATGTCATTAACACAAACAACAAAAACGGCAAAAGCAAAGAGAAGAAGAATTGGGAACTAAAGGCAATCAGAATAAGTGCCTTTGTTGCTCTTGGTTACATTCTCTTTGTGGCTTACAAGCTTCCAACAAACATAATCGCAATCGCAACCGCGATTTTCTTTGGTATCGCAGGTGCAACATTCCTTCCTGCTCTTATTGGGGCAATCTTTTGGAAACGCTGTACACGTCCTGCAGTAATATCTTCCATAATTGTTGGCTTTTTAAGCAGTGGACTCATGTATATCTTTGTACATCTGAGAGAATCAAGTGGAATCGGTGTTTGTAAACTAATCTTTGGAGTGGATTGTATCGCTTCAAATTCATGGATGAAGTATATGGACCCATCATTAATCGCTGTTCCTCTATCATTTCTAACACTCATCATTGTCACACTTTTCACACGGAGGACGAATGAAGCACAGCTATAGTCTGATTCTTCTTATTTTGATTATAGCTCTTTCACTGGTTTCATGCCGTAAAGATATTGATCCAAAAGTCAAATTCTATGAGGATTTCAGAAACTCTTGGAATTCGAATGGATATGAATTCCTCGATTTCTATTATCCAAATCTCCTTGATGAACAGACAATTGAAAACGTGAAAGCCAAAAGAGAGTTTGTCAGAAAAGAACTTGGTGAGTCTGTCAAAAGCGAGGAGATTATCTCGGTAGAATCAAAAAAACTGGATAAATGGATTTTTGAGAACAAAACATTCTACCGAAACACCACAGAGATTAAGTCCACTCTCAGCTATGGTAATGACCAGATTTACAAAGAGCTGGCTTATATTGTTGAGGATGATTATGGTAAGCTGTGGATTGCATATTCACAAATCAGGAAGGAAAACTGATGAGAAATTTTGTTTTAGTATTACTAACCATCTTGCTTTTCGCTGGATGTTCAGCCGGCACGAGCATCTCTTTTGATATACCCTTTGAGGGAGAAGAAAAATCTGTTTGTGAGGATTACTCTAATTATCTCAAGTTAATGTCTAAAGGTGAATACGAAAAAACATTCGAGTACGAGGATATGATTCTCTGGCCATCACTTATAGAAGAAAGATATATCGAGATGAGGTCAAGCTACCCAGCATTCTCATCACTTCTTTCCAAGTCAAAAGTCAAATTTACCCAGTGTTCCAAACAGCCAGAATGGGGAATCTACGGTCAAACGTATAAAAACGCCTACATAATAGCATTTGAATTTGAATATACTGAGACTCTCACTAGTGAAGAAAAGGTATTTGCAGACCTGATTGATGATCGCGATAATGTGACCGTAATGATAAGGGATGAGCAGGGAAACTCAAAATTCCTCCCCTCAATTGGACCAGAAATCCTTCCAATTGATGATGCAATGAAAGCATACCAAGATTACATTTCAATAATCATAAACAAAGAATGGAGCAGAATTTACGACTTCACACCTTCCGCCATCACAGAAGTCACCCCAAAAGAGCAGATTGCTAGTGACTGGGATACTGAAGACGGGCAGAATATATCTGAATTTGCATCCCAAGCAAACATTGAGCCAATCATTGGTCAAATCGTTTTTGAGCCCTCTATTCATGGGATTAACTACAGGTGGGGAGTGAATCTTTATGTGCTTTTAGATCTCGAGAGCATTGACCAGAGCAACCTCACAGAACTCCAGAAATTAATCATTGATGACTATCGAATGGGTGTAAACAGCAAGGTTCTTCTTGTGCCAGAAGGCGATGACTGGAAGGTTTCTGCAGAAAATCCGTTGTTTTAAGAAAGTCTTTTATTGGAGGAGGAAGAATGAGAAATAGATTTCGAATAGGGATTTACACCTTGGTTTTTTTGATTTTGATCCCTATTATTGGATGCAACAATTTCCAAACTGAGAATAATGGGGAAACAAATTTATCGAATTTCAAGGTTTTTTGGAGCAAAGACCAATCAAAATCTCCAGACGAATCCTATTCTTTGGATGAACTGAATAGAATTTTTCATGAAACAAAACTTGAAGCAGGTAAGAAAGAAGAAACTACACAATCAGTGAAGGAGTTAGTTGTAAAAACTAATCCAGGCGAGATAAAAACTCTTTCATTTAAAATCTGGAACACTGGTTCAAAAACATCATTCAAACTCACATCATACGAAGATTGGATTACATTCCAGGAAGACAAAATAACGGTTCCAACATCATCAGAAGGGATTGAAAACATTACAACCGCTTATTGCTATATTAATCTTCCTGAAGATGTCCCGTTTCTACCAAGAATTTATGTGATAGATATAACTGGAAAAAATGGTGAATCTCAGCGACTAAGAATGAATATTTTTACGGACTCGGACTGGGTTGGTGCAAATGGTTCAGAATATAAACCCGACTCAAACTCATTCCCAAAAGACATTATACCCTGTCCAGATGGGATAAATTCATGGTGTCCAACAATTGATATTGACTCAAAAGATAAACCTCATATCGCATGGCGAGAAAGCGTTGGTGAGATTTTAGGTTGGGAGATTTTCTATATAAAATGGAACGGGACGGATTGGGTAACAGCCGATGATGAGATTTTTGATTACAAGTCAAACAATGCAAACGTCAGCAGAAACGGAACCAGTTCATCTGAATCAGTGATGGTTCTTGATTCAAAAGACAACCCACACATCGTATGGCATGATTGGAATTATGGAGAAAACTCGGAAATTATGTATGTGAAATGGGACGGAAAAAACTGGGTATGCGCAAATGACGAAGTATATGACCCGAAAACAGGTAACGCAAACATCAGTAGAAATAACAATTCTTCGCAATTGCCAGATATCGCATTAGACTCGAATGATTATCCTCATATAACCTGGAACGATGAAGGTAACGATAACGCTGAAATCTTCTACATCAAATGGAATGGGCAGTCTTGGATATGCGCAAATGGCGAAAAGTATGATCCAAATTCAGAAAATGCAAATATCAGCAGGAACAGAGGCAATTCAAGAGATCCATCTATTGCTCTTGATTTTAATGACATGCCACATATTGCATGGGATGATTTTAGTGCAGATGTAACAACAGAAGTCTTTTATCTCAGATGGGATGGGTCAGATTGGGTTACGGCAAACGGTTTAAAATATGACAATACCAGGTTTGATGCGAATGTCAGCCGGAACACAGATCAATCATTCCATCCATCAATTGCGGTTGACTCAAGAGGATATCCCAATATTGCCTGGATGGACTACAGTTACTCAGGAAAAGGGTCGATATTCGCAAGATGGGATGGTACTTGTTGGGTTTGCTCAAACGGTGAGCTATATAATCCAATAAATGGAAACGGTTCTTTCTCAACATCAAGCGCATATTATTCATGCCTTGCTTTAGATTATCTGGATAACCCACACATAACTTGGAGCGGGGCAGATGATATTCAGTATATCAGAATGAAGGGAACAAGAGCCCCAAATCAAACAAAATGGCTTGAAAATGATTACAGATGGGTTAACTCAATTGGCCAAACTGTGAATAATGAACTCCAAAATTATAATGTCAGCACAAATGAAGGACATTCATCTGACCCAGTCATAGCGCTCGATTCAAAAGGAATGGCACATATTGTTTGGATGGATGATTCGGCTGATGATAAATTCAACTACAAAATCTTCTACTTGAAAAACAACAGTCAGAATATGACTGTTAAGAAAAGAATTAAGGGGAACAACGACCCTGGAAAAAATGTTGATCCTAAGGATGATTAAGTTACTCAGTCAACCCTAAAATATCAAGCCCTTTTTGGGCTAAACGTATGACATCTTCTGGTGCGGGGAGCTTTTGTGCTTCCTGCACAGTCACCCAGCGAAACTCATCTGACAGTTTTTCAGTTTCGGTTGTCGCCACATAGATCATATCGATGTGTTTGTGTTGCTGGTCAATGTCCTCAACAAGAATCGCAATTGGCATCGGCACAGTCTGGATTGCAAGGTCTTCTCCACCAGCAACTACAAGCCTTGGGGGAACTCCGGCCTCCTCCATCACCTCGCGGACTGCTGCCTCGTGTGGGAGTTCATCCACCTCGACATGTCCCCCTGGTGGGAGCCACTTTTTGACTTTTTCATGAAAGTGTATGGCAAACCTATTTCCGTTGAAAATAAAAGTTGTTGCTGCAAGTTCGTATCTCACGATATAAACCTATCATACTTACACATTAACTTTGACCAAAGGAAGAGTAAGTGATAGAATCTCTGTGGAAAATCAGGAGGAAGAAATGCCCATATTTGAAATCATAGGAGAAAAACTCAAACATATCGAACAAAAGAACTTTAGTACGGAAAAGGAACTACAAAATTTGATTGAGAAAAACCTTCAAACTGTTTTCAATTGCAGATTTGTAGCAACCGAATTTTCAACTGGCGCAAAACATGCTGGAAGAATCGATTCACTCGCACTCTCCGAAGAAGACAACCCTGTGATCATTGAGTACAAGAAAGTTGAATCCTCTGAATTGATCAACCAAAGCTTATTTTATCTCAATTGGATTGCTGACCATAAAGGTGATTTTGAAATTGCAGTTCAGAAAAAACTTGGCAATGGGATTGAAGTCGATTGGTCTGATATTCGAGTAATATGTATTGCTCCTAATTACAGAAAATATGATTTGTTGGCAGTTTAGATGATGGGAGCAAACATTGAACTATGGAAATACAGGAAATTTGCAAACAATTCCCTTTTGCTCGAAGTTGTATATCAAAAATCAAAGGTAAGTTCGGTATCTTCAAGCAATAGTACTGGAAAAAATCCCGTAATGGTCGAAGCCGGGAAGAAAGCTGCAATTACCAGAGCAACTGGGGAATACACATTTGAGCAACATGTAAACGGAAAATCTCAAAAAATATGCGATCTTATTGAATCAATAAGGGAATTCATACTTAATCTTGATGATTCAATCGAAGAAGTGCCCAAAAAGTTATACATTGCTTATAAGGCATCACAAAACATAGCTTGTGTAAGCCCACACACAAATAATATTAAATTGTTTCTCAAACTTAATCCTGGGGATTTCACGGAAAATACAAACAATATAAAGTATTACAAAGATGTCACAAATATTGGGCATTGGGGTACTGGGAATTCCCAATTCACAATCTCTAACCAAGAGGAGTTTGAAGATATAAAGAAATACATCGAGCTGGCTTATAATAAGATTGGTGGTTAACTTGGAATATATTCTTGACGATGTAATTAACTCATGTAAATCTTTCTCCAATATCTCAAAAACAAATGAGAGTAAAATTTACTTAGAACTACACGAAAAAAACCATCTACTGTTGACCAAGGAACAGAATGTTATTCTAGATACCAACACACTAAAACCCACATTGGAAGAGTTGAACAAGTATCACGGTGAGGAAAACTATATTTACAAGAAAGACTCTTTAAAGATGTTGATCTCCAGAACTTATTCACTTGATAAAAGACCAATCACTAAAGTCGATGAAGAAAATGGAATCACATATAGTATTGATAAACTCAGCAGAGAGCACATTCTTTGGTTTATTCTTAGAAACTCAGAAAACGAGATTTTATACTATGGAGGCCCAAGATATAAATCAGAAAAGGAAATAGATTTATTGGACTGGTTTGCAGATAACTATCGGTTTAGGGAGCTTAGTGTTAAAACCAAAAGAAACATACCAAAAGAAAGACTCATT
This sequence comes from Caldisericia bacterium, assembly GCA_963674785.1. Lineage (GTDB taxonomy): Bacteria > Caldisericota > Caldisericia > JAAYUI01 > JAAYUI01 > JAXGMQ01. The sequence continues at coordinate 1,031,967 of OY771555.1, read as the reverse complement.
TCGCTTGCAAAGGGATTCATATATAACTTACATTGTTGTGGATACGATCCAGTTATTGCCAACATAAATTATCAAAAAAGCCATTTCTATGACTCAAGAAGGGATGTTTCCAAGCCTCAAAAACTATATAATGATAAACTCATAGATCGATATATATTTGCATCTAGTAGCGGAAACCCAGTCACTGAGTACTTGTATTATTACAACATTATTGAGTTTTTTTTCATCTCAATCACAAATAAGTTTTTAGTAACTGCTATTAGTAAAAGGGTTGCTGACCCAAGATTTTCACATAACAATACAGATGCTATTACTGATATTATTAATACTGTGAACGAGTTTAATAATATTTCAAACAGTGAGCGATCAAATGAGAAATTATCCCTTCGAAAATGTTTAGAAGAATTTGTTGATGTTGATCACCTTCAGAGCAAGCTAAAAATGATACATGAAGACTTGTTAGAGTATTATAAAAAACAGAAAGTGAATCTAAAAAAAGGACAAATCGGAGTTCCAATAAATTTTACGCACTCTGAGTCAGTATATTCAAATCTCAGTGAAAGAATATACCAAATTAGAAACTCTATTGTGCATGGAAAAGAGTCAAATGACAAAAAAGTGTACTACACTCCGTTCATTGATGATGGTATAATCGAGAGGGAAGTTTTTCTAGTCAAGGCAATTGCCGAACAAGTAATTTATGCCAATTCAGAAGAAATAAACCTCTAAGCCCCGCCAGCCATAGTAAGTGGTGAACTCCTGAGTGTTGCAAAAAGTGACGGAATAGCAGACACCAAACCCAAAGCCACGGCTACCCCAAAAGTGATGAAGATCATGGATGGGGAGATAAGAACAAGGTCAGTAAGTGGTGCATTTGGAATCAAGACGCGAAGCAGGTTTTCAAGTGGAGTTTTCAGAAGAAATACCAGAAGTATTCCAGCGACTCCTCCAAAAACTGTGGTGATGAGTGTTTGCAGAATCACTCCAAAGGAAACCTGCAGTGGTGATGCCCCAATTGACCTCTGAATACCAATGAGTTTTGATTGCTCAATTATGCCAAGAAGTGAGCTTCCAGCGACAACCGCAGCACTCGCAAAAATAGCAACCAGAATAACAGCAAATAAAATTGTGCCAGCTGAATCAACAAGTCCACCGATTGTTGTTGCCACCTGATTCACAGTTACCGGTTGTGCATCTGTTAATTCCTCAATCCCCGAACTGACGTCTGTTAACATCCCTGACTCTACATCTGCAAAAACCGCCGTAAAACCTGAAAGTCCGAGTAGCTCTCTTGCTAGCTCAATGGTTGGAAAAATAAAGCTGTCATCTGATGAGCCCGTTGGTTTCAAGATTCCAGAAACTGAAACCTCATTTTCGCCAAGATTGAAGCTGTCACGAATTTTTAGTCCCAGTTGTTCAGCCATGCTCGAACCCAGTACCACAAAATCAGAATCAGCCGGATACTCACCATCAATTTCCCACAGAGTTTTAAGTTCAGAAAATCCTGGAGTTGTTCCAAAAAGAATTATCTTTTTGCCAGAATCAAGATGAAGCTGACCCATCACAACCCCCTCAGCCCTCTTCACACCGTCCAATTCTGAGATTTCAGATACAGAGTTTTCGGGGAGTTCACCTTCGATATGTCCACCATGAAGAAGCAGAGCAGTTGAGGCATATGGACAGCCCTTTGGTACTGCCATGACCTGAACCCCAAGTGTTGAAAGTTCTGATTCCATGGCAATCTTGTATCCCGAGTAGAAAGAGAAAAGAAGAAGCACAAGCATCAAAGAAAAGGCGATGGACACAGCGGAAAGTATCCATGAGCCTTTTCTTGCTGTTATTCCTCTGAATGCAAATAGAAGCCAGTTCATTTCTATTCGATGACTTCTACCCTGTGACCCTCGAGAATTTCACCTCGATTGTTTGCGGTCACCTTGCCCCAGACTTTTGCGATTTTTCCCTCAACCTCCATTGGAACGGTGAAGCTGTCTTTGAGTCTTGTGACATAAAGCGTGATATTGTTTGTATCATCTGGGTCAGCAATGTATAACCAACAACCGGCAGGGCAAATTTCAACAAGTTCAACCTCGAGGACAACATTAGTATCAAAAAGTTCTGGATCGACAAATATCTCTCCAACAGTTGATTTTACATAATCAATGTTGGGATCAAGTTCTGGCCCAAATGTAGACTCTCCAGCTCCGCAAGCTGTCATAATGACAACAGCAAGCAACAAAACAACCACAAGCGAAATCATTTTCTTCATGAATTTACCACCTTTCCGTCAAGCATTTCTATTATTCGATCACAACTTCCCGCAAGCTCTCCGCTATGTGTTGCAATTATAATTGTTTTTCCATTATTCGCCAAATTCTTCAGAAGGGAAAAAATTCTGTTTGCATTTCCGCTATCTAAGTTCCCTGTCGGCTCATCGGCAATGATTATGTCAGGGTCAAGTGCCAAAGCCCTTGCAACAGCGACTCTTTGCATCTCGCCACCTGAAAGCTCATATGGTCTGTGAAGCTTTCTCTCGGTCAAACCAACCATCTCGAGCAGTTCATCAATTCGACCTTTTGGGGCTTTCCTCCCAGAAAACAAAAATGGAATCGAGATGTTTTCAAAACTGTTCATGGTTGGAAGGAGATAAAATCTCTGAAAAATAAAACCAAGATATTTGAGTCTCAATTTTGTTCTCTTTGATTCGGTGGTTCCAGTCAAATCAGTGCCATTAATAAACAGCTTTCCAGAGTCAAATCCTTCGAGCAAACCCATGCAGGAAAGCAGGGTTGTTTTGCCGGCACCAGATCTTCCAATAACCGCCACCATCTCACCTTTTTTTATCTCAATTGAGACCTCATTCACAGCTTTTATTTTTTCGCTTCCTCGACTATAAAACTTCGAAAGTAAATCTGTTTTTATCGCTATTTTATTCACTTATCGCCTCCACTGGACGAATTTTCACAATTTGAAGTGTGGGTACTAATCCTGCTAAAACTGAAACCACAGCCATCAAAAGAACTGTAATCAACATTATCTGAACGTTTATCTGAATAATTGAACCATTTGGTACTTGTGGAAGGGTTGTACGTATGAGGTTTTCAATCGACCCAGAAAAAACAGACCCAAGAGATGCCCCAACCAAACTCCCAATCAAACCAAGGAAACCTGCAGAAATAAGTGATACAAAAACCATATGAGTTTTTGAGGCACCAATTGCCCTCATCATGCCAATCTCTCCTCTGCGTTGGATGGTGGAGCTTGTTTGAGCAAGAATTATCCCGATAAATGCTATGAGAAGTACAATTAAAAGAACAGCACTCACAGCCATTTTTGCACCATCAATAAATCCTGAAACAGTTTCATAAAACTCATTGACAGTAATAACCTGCAGGTCTGGAATCTCCATCAATCTAGCAGAGACAATCTCAGCATCATCTGGGTCATCAAGTTTTATCAAAACCGATGAGAGTTTCGAGTCAACATTAAGCAATTCCCAGGCATCAGATATTTCCATCAAAACAAGCAGGTCATCATTGCTTCCGAATTCATCAAAAACATGTGTGACTTCAAAATCTCTTTTTGCAATTTGAAGAGTATCCCCAACTCCTACCTCAAGAAGTTTCGAAGTGTGATAACCAAGAATGACCTCTCCCTTTTCTACAACCCCATCAAATCCAAACTGTGGTTTTAAGGTAAAAAAGTTTTCATCGATGCCATTAAAAACAATGACTTTATTGTTTTTACCAGCTCCACGCTGTCCCATAATGACCCCAGAAACCTCAGCCACACCAATGGTTTCTCGAGCCTGCTCCATCAAACCAGTATCGATTGAGTAGCCAATCGCAGAACCAGAAAGAATTGCACCCGTTGCCTCATATGGGCAACCTTTTGGGATAGCAAGAATCTCTGCACCCATACCACCAATATCATCTCTCAAAGCTGAATCATATCCAACCCACAAACCAAAAGATAGGCAGGCAACAAAAGCAGCCACAGAAACCGTTAGCACTGAGGCAATAAATCCAGCTGGTTTCCTCAGTAGCCCTTTAAGTGACAAAGATGTTATTGTCATCTGTTTTCTCCAATCAGTCTGGGTAGCGTTAATTCGTCAATGGAAGCTCTCCTTCTTTCTATTATATCACCATTACTGGAAAAATAAATCGAATCAGGCACCGAGGAAACTTGATATGGAACCCGAAGGGCACCAGAAGGATCAAAAACAATCTCAAATGATGGATCTAGTTCATGCAAGACATCCATGACAATTGGCAGGGAATCAACATCATTTATGCAAATCACCAACAATTCTGTGTCATATTTTGCCACGAAATCCTCAATATAATCAAGCTCAGACCTGCAGCTTTCGCAACCATATCGCCAAAAAATCAAAAGATTGTTATTTTCGGGTTTATAATCAACAATAGAGTTATCAAATCTAGTATAGCTAAACTCTGTAAAATCTCGAAATTTTTCACCAATGCCAGAAACAACAGAAATACAATAGTCACAAGAGGAAATCACAGGAAGAGTATCTGCACCAGATGAACACCCCAGTGCAAGAAATACTGTTAAAATCAGAATCCATATACCCCTCATGGGTATAATATAACAGATTCGAAGTTAAGAAGCAATCAGAAATAAAGGCAATTATTCTAATTCCAGGTTAATTGAAAGAGCAAGTACCGGAGAGCAAGATTTTGTTATTAGAAGGGGGACAGAAAATGGGCAAAAAAGCTGCTTCTGAGTGCAAGAATTCTACATGTGATGGATGTAAGATTGAAGGGAAACTGATGTGTACCCACACAAAAAAAGATCTTCTTGGGTTTTTCCTTGGTGGTGTCTGGTTTTTTATCTTCTTCATAACAGGAATGATCATAGGAAAATTCTACCTCTGGTTAATAATATGGATCGGGCTTGCTGCAAGTTTCTTCATTTACTTCGAGGCACTTGTTCTCTGTCGTCATTGCCCACACTATGCAGAACCTGGGAAAACTCTGACATGCCATGCAAACTGGGGTCTTCCAAAAATTCCAAAGTATGACCCAAAACCGCTTGCCACGTGGGAAAAAGTCTTTTGGATTGTTTATGTTGCGATCCTCTTCCTCTGGTTTGTCCCTTTTTTCATCATCAGCTCACAATGGCTAATACTCACTTTGACATCGCTATCCGTAATTATAGGTTTCTCTTTGCTTATAACCAAAAGATGCACAAGGTGCTACCAAATCTCATGTCCACTGAACCGAACCCCACCCGCGGTTCGAAAAACATTTTTTGAAAACTTCCCCACATTTGGCAAAAGCTACGAGGAGAGATTGTAATGACAAAAAAGAAGTGTTACGAATGGACAGTAAAAGATAAGGTCTTATATTCAGTTTCTCTGCTACCTCTCATCGCTGTTTTTGCCCTGACTTCCTACATCCTCTACACATTTTCAATATGGCTGATGATCACACTTTTTGCACTCTACATTCTGGTGAATTTCTTTCAAGCTGGGTGTTGCATTGGTTGCCCATATCGCGGTCGCTATTGTCCTGCTCTTTGCGGGGTATATCTTGGAAATCTCCTTTCAACAGTTCTTTACAAAAACCGGAGGGAACACGACCCAAAGTTTTTCAAGATCAACGCAACCTTTGGTGAGAGTATTCTCTTTGTCACCATCCTTTTCCCAGTCTATTGGGTGTACATGTTCGGCTGGGTTTATCTTGTGGTCTATTTTGTCCTCATCATCGCTCACTTTCTTTTGTTTATGTCTTCTCAATGCGGGAAATGTAGCTATAATGACACATGCCCAGGTGGAAAGATGTGGTGCGGGATAGTTGGGAGTGAAAATGATAGAAGAACTGATTAACAACCTAACAGAAAAGCTTGAAAAACACTATATTTTCCTAGATGTAGCGAAAAAAATAAAAGATATTTTGACACACAAGGAAAACATAAAAAAATACGGTAACATCAAAGACCCCGAGGTACTCGCAACTGAGTTAACCACTCACATCCAAAAGATTTCAAATGACAAACATCTTGCTGTTCTCTGGTTTGAGAAAAAAATTCCAGATAGTAAAAGGTCACTGCTCAAAAACAAAGAAAAGCTTGAAGAGATGAAGCTGATTGCAAGCCAAAATGCTTTTGGGGTTTACAAACTTGAAAGATTGGCTGGAAATGTTGGATATATCGACATCAGATATTTTTTTGATACAAACTGGGGAAGCAAAGAAACACTGAGTTTTGCAATGAATTATCTTGCAAACACTGACTATATCATTTTTGACCTCAGGAATTGCAAGGGTGGAAACCCCCACACTGTAACATTTGTCTCAAGTTTCCTTTTTGATGAAGAGCCGGTTCATCTCAATTCCATATACTGCCGAGAGGAAGAAAAAACCGAGGAATTCTGGACAGTTAACGTTAAGGGGACATTGTTACCAGATACACCGATATATGTTTTGACAAGTGGGACTACTTTTTCTGGCGGTGAAGAGTTTGCCTATAATCTCCAAGCCCTGAATCGGGCTACCATCATCGGAGAGCGTACTGCAGGTGGAGCACACCCCGGTTCACCATTCAAAATCCATGATCATTTCGAGATTTTCATCCCCCGCGGAAGAGCAATAAACCCAATCACAGAAACAAACTGGGAGGGCTGTGGTGTCACCCCAGACATAGAAACCCCAGCAGATGAAGCCCTTACACACTGCCACAAAACGATCCTTGAGGATGTGATAAAAAATACCGATGGGAAGAGGGGCAGACCTTATCAGAAATTATTGACTGAAGCAAAGGAAGCTTTGAGTGGGATAGAAAAAAAGGAAGATGAAATGAAAGACGAAATCAAAACTTGGATTTTCCAGGCAAATCCAAAAAAGTACAGGATTCTTGATGCAATAGCTGATGATGCTCTCGATTGCTGGAGAGTCACACGATACAAAAACAAAATCAAAAAAGGGCATAATGCAATAATCTGGATGTCTGGAAAAAATGCTGGAATATACGCCATCATGAAGATTGATTCAGACCCATATATAATAGAAACAGATGGTGAGAAGGATGAATATGCCCTCTCTCTTGAATACCCCAGCAAGATGGTGGCTGCCGACCTTTCTATGGTGAAGGATTTGTCAGATAAACCCCTGCTGAAAGCTGAAATCCAGGACGACCCGGTACTCTCTGAACTCGACATCTTCAAGTTCAGCCAAGCCACAAACTTTAAGATCACAGAAGAGCAGTGGAGGGTTGTTTGTGGGATGGTTGGGCGATTTTAGAAAGCTATCGCTCATGTGCAATCTAGAGTATCTATATATTAAATTGGTCATATAACTCGAAAATTCAAAAAACCTCGGGGAGGTAGTAAAAAACATGGACAAAATTAAACTGCTTCAGGATCTTTACACCCAGATATATGATTTTGAGCTAAGCAAATACAATTTCGATGATGTTGGTTTTGATTCTTGGAGAGATAGTGTATCTAATGAGCTAGCAGGATCATATCAATTACGGTTTGACCGATTGGAATTTTATTCATTTTTTGATGGAGAATACTTTTTCCAGCTTGATATCTTTAGAGAGGCACAAGCAATAATTCGTGATTTTATTACCAAACTTGAAGTTCAAACTCAAATAGACAAAGCTCAGATAAAAAAACTTCTTGAGGCCAGGGAAAACAACTTAGATTTTGAAGAAGAACTTGCAGAAATTATTTGTGGCAAGGATGAAAAGTTTCCAACACATAACGATATTAGCAAGTTTTTTTATGATCTTGCTTTAAACCATAAGTATGACGGGTATCCAAAAGGAGAAATTTACAACATTAAAAAAACTTTGTTGGAGTATTCGGTTTTGACAATCTCCCAGGTAATTGAATCTGGAGTGTTTAAGGTAAAATACTTCAGAGATAAAAAATACAGAACAAAGAAAAATGAACATCTTAGTGCAGAAGAGTTTATCTTAGAAGCTAAAAAGGAATTCCAGAAATTCATTGACGACTCATGCAGTGCATCAAAAACACTCAATTTATCAGATATTCTAGATATCAGCATGAATAATGAATTGTTGACTTCAATTCAGCCAAACACTGAAGATCAAAGGTTGAATGATAGAATCATTGAAGCAAAAAATAAGTTTTGGAATGGTGACCGAAAAACAGCTTTAGAGAAAATCTGGAGCGTGTTTGAAAGAATAAAAACTCTTTACAATCCAGATTTAGATAAGAAAAGTTCTGCCGAAGGGCTTGTTAATGAAATCTCAACAGACCTTGAATTTGATGATATAAATAAAGAATTTAAGTTCCTAACTTATGTTGGTAATAATTATGAAATCAGACATTTTGATGCAGGCAAAAAGTCTGTAAAACCAATAAAAGATAAAGATACAGAGAATTATTTATTTTTCAGAATGCTAGCCCTAATAGATGTATGTCTTAAAAAACTCCCATCAATTGATGATGGGAGTGATGAGTCAAAAGAAACCCTGGAACCCGGGTCAAGCCCGGGATGACGGTGAGGAGATGCCCGATCAAGTCGGGCATGACGGAAGGATTACTCCGGCTTAGCTGACCCTCTCTCTCTGAGAATATAAACATACGCATCATAGCTTGGTGCAAGCACCTCGCGACCGATGATGACGGGGGATGCGAGTATGCTTCCCTGGGTCAGGAACTGGTCAAGGGTTTCACCTGTCTTTTTATCAAGCACATAGAGATGTTTGTCGTGTGCACCAACAAAAATCTTGTCGTCTGTGATAATCGGGGAGCTGTTGACAGCAGGGGCATCGGCGTTGTCTGAAACCTTCACCTGCCAGACCTCTTCACCTGTGATACGGTTTAGAGCCTGGAAGTGACCTGAGCTGTCGCCAAAGTAGATGTTGTCTTTGTCGATTGCAGGGCATGCCTCAATTCCAAAATCAGAGTCTAGTGCTTGATAGTCCCAAAGAATCTCACCATCATATGCCTTCAGGCAGTACATCTTTGCGTTTTTGCAACCAATCCAGACACGTGGTCCAAAAACAACTGGAGATGCGACTGTGTTTTTTGGAAGCGCAGTTTTCCAGATGAGTTTACCTGAAGCAGCATCAAGACAGAAAACATTTCCATCGTAGTTTGTAAAGTAGAGCCTTCCAGCAGCAATAGCCGGAGATGCATAGACCTTTGATGAGGTCTGATATTCCCAGACCTTGCTGCCATCTTTTGTGTTGAGGCAGTACATCTTGCCATCAAATGCACCAAAATAGAGCTTTCCATCAAGGATTTTTGGGCTGCTCATGATGACTGGGTTTTTATATCTTTCATCTGTTGTTCCTGGTGGAACGCTGATGTTTTGGCCAGTCTGAAATTCCCAAACCTTTACATCAATAAGGATTTCATTCCCTTCTTCATCAACATCAAGTTTACCTTTCTGGTCAAAACACATCATCTTTCCTGTGCCTGCTGTTCCAAAATATATATTTTTATCATCAGCCGCAATTGAGGTTGTAACACTGCCCTTGATTGTTTCTGTATTTCTCCACTGATATCCACCTGTTTTAAATGTGTGTGCCTGAACATACCCAAGCTTCACGCCAAAAAATATATGACCATTTACAATGGCAGGTGAACCATAGATATAGTTTGCAGCGGGAGCACCAAAAGAAACCTGTCTGTATTCTGGATTGTCACCCTCATTCCACTCTTTTCCAAGTGGGAGCTTTATGTCAGATGAGACCAGACCCATGTTATCAGGGGTACGTCTGAACATTCTCCATTCAGTTGCAGGGGTTGCCTCTGGGAATGGTGGCTCTTCCATTGAATCGGTCATGGTGTAGGCAGAGGAGGATGAACCATTGCCTGTTACTTCATCTTCTGCTGGGATTGTGTCAGGTGTGCCTAGCTCAGCATCCTTTGTGACAGCCTCTGAGGTGCCGTTATTTGAATTATCAACTACTTTTTCATCTGGAATAACTTCTGGAATATCCACGTTTCGCACCTTCTCACCACCATCACAATCTACAAAAACAAAGATTAAAACTAGTACGATTACTATTGCAACAGCCAAAATACCGATTATTGAATTTTTCTTCATGATATACTCCATAGTTTCTTTATTCAAAATTTGTTCCAGACACTGTAACATCTTAAGGATACAGTTGTCGAAAGTACTTGACAAGGAGGAAGAAGAACATGGATTATTTCTTAACAGACCAGCAGAAACAGGTAAAAGAACTTGCCAGAAAGATTGCCGAAGAGAGAATCAAACCAGTAAGAGGTGAACTCGACGAAAAGGGAGAATTCCCAAAAGATATCATTGCCGAAATGGCAAGAGCAGACCTCATGAGAACATATATTCCAGAGGAATATGATGGGCTTGGTCTCGGCGTTCTTGAACTTTGCACAATCATCGAAGAGCTTGCAAGAATCGACGGTGGCGTTGCTGTTTCATACGCAGTAAACGCACTTGGTTCATTCCCAATCGTAATCATGGGTAATGAAGAGCAGAAAAAGCGTTTCCTCACCAAAGCCGCATCTGGTGAATACCTCACAGCTTTCGCACTCACCGAGGCAAATGCAGGTTCAGATGCTTCAAACATTGAGACAACAGCAGTGCTTTCTGACGACGGAAAATACTACACCCTTAATGGAACAAAACAGTTCATCACAAACGGAAGGGTCGCAGACATCACAACCGTAATCGCACAGACCGACAAATCAAAAGGCACAAGAGGGCTTGTTGCACTCGTTGTTGAAAAGGGAACACCAGGATTTGGTTATGGAAAAGACGAAAACAAGATGGGTATCAGATCATCCGTCACATCAGAACTCGTCTTCCAGGACTGCAAAGTTCCAGTTGAAAACCGTCTTGGAAAAGAAGGACAGGGAATCCACGCAGCTCTTCGCACACTTGACAAATCAAGACCAGGAATTGCAGCACAGGGACTTGGAATTGCCCAGGGTGCATATGAAGAAGCACTCAAGTACTCAAAAGAAAGAGTCCAGTTTGGTAAACCAATCTTTGATAACCAGGCAATCGCATTCATGCTTGCCGACATGGCAAAAGATATCGAGGCAGGAAGAGCTCTTGTTTACTCCACTGCCAGAATGATTGATGGTGGAGTGAAAAAATACAGCAAAGAATCATCCATGGCAAAATGCTACTGCACTGACCTTGCAATGAGAGTCACAACTGATGCTGTCCAGATCTTTGGTGGATATGGTTACATGAAGGAATATCCAGTTGAAAAAATGATGCGTGATGCAAAAATCACACAGATATATGAAGGAACAAACCAGATTCAGAGAGTTGTCATTGCATCAAATATTGCAAAAGACGTGCTCTAAGATTTAGGGCTTAATCAGATAATCAAAACCCCCGCCAGAAATGGCGGGGGTTTTGTTATGATTCTGAATGCTTTCTGTCTTTAAAAGCTAAAGACTCTCTCACCCTTTTTTTAATCCCCAAACTCTCCTATCACTTTCACGCTGACAATATCACAAAGAATATCGGTTGGGATGATGTTTAACGACCCTACAAATGTTTCCATATCATCTGGAAGTTTGGATGTATCAATCATGACCATGAATTCATTCTCAGAACCTTCGATTTTTGAAATGTCAATCCATGATTCGACTGGTCTTATCCAGATGTGAGTTCCCTCGGGAAGTGTTATTTTGAGAATTTTGCTGATTTCTCCACCCTTAGAGATTTTTCCAAAATCGATTACTTCGGGTTCGACAATAATTGAGCAGCTGGGATCAACCTTAATTATCGCATCAATAACGGTTTCGTCTCCATTACCAAGTGTAAATGTAATTTTTGCGCTTTCCATCGAGTTTGCTTCAAGATTTTCAGTGTTTGCAGTAAACGTAATGATTGTTGATTCTTGTGGTTCGAGACTGATTTTTTCAGGCACAAAAGTTAACCATTCTTCATCGCATTTTATTTCCGCATTGGCAGTCTCATCACCGATGTTTTTGATCTCACTAGAAGTGCTTACCTTTTCGCCTTTTCTGGCTGCTGGAAACGCTATCAGGTCTGTGCTTATAGAGATTTTTGCTGGTTGAATCTCTTTGACAATTGTCACTATTGTTTCTGATTCAACTGATCCATGTGATGCCTTAATTTTACATGCCCCGGATTCAAACGCTCTAAGCAGTCCATCTGGAGTGAGCTCAGCTATTTCGGGATCAAGATTCTCCCACTTCATCGGAGTATTTGGAATCACATTTCCTTCTTCATCATATGCTTTTGCTTCTAACTGGAGTTCCTCACCCACAAAAATAGTTGGGCTTTCCGGGGACAGGGTGATTTTTGAAACTTTTTTAATTTGTCCAATAGTTATTGGCATTTTGTGTGGTTGTGCACCAGTAACATTTACAATAAGCTCGGTTTTCCCGGGGCTCATTCCTGTGATTTTGTACTCTTGTTGTATACGTTTAGCACCATCATCCGATACCCATTTTAAATCTTTAATAAGCTCGAGTTTAGCATAAAACGGTTCTTTGATGTAACACTCGACTTCCATTTCTTCTTCGGTATCTGGGAGATATTGAATATATATGTATAATAATGTTGATTCACTCACTTCAAGCTCATTTTCTTCAATCCACATCTCATAGAAAATGGATGCTTCAGCCGATACCTTGTTAGAATGGTTAACATACAAAACCCCAAACACCATAACAAAACTCAACGCAAAAATAGCGACCTTTTTGAAATCCATAACATCCCCCTCTGCTTTCAGGCTTATCCTTCATTCTATTTCGAAATCCGTTAAATATCAAAGAAAATGGTCTCTGATGTTTAGAATTCGTGAATCACGTTTTTAACGACACCCCAAATTGTAAGCTCCATCCCCTCTTCCATCTCGATTGGTTTATAATCTGGATTTTCAGAGATAAGGAAGGGTTTTCCTTCAATGTGTTTCAATCTTTTAACAACAAACTCCCCATCAACTGCGGCAATCACAATTTTTCCATCAACAGGTGTAATTGAACGATCAACAATCAGAATATCACCGGTGTGGATTCCAGCATCAACCATTGATTCACCCTCAACCTTTACAAAAAAAGTTGCTGATGGATGTTTTATTAGATACTCATTCAGGTCAAGTTTATATTCAGAAAAATCATCGGCTGGGAAAAGAAAACCAGCCCTTACCCCCTCAACATAATAAGGAAGATCAACGGTTTTCTTTTTCTCAAAACCAAAAATGTTTGTGACTTTTGTTTCCTTCTCGGTCATATCATCAATTATACAGATTTTTTATTTTGCATAAACTGTTGGGATTTCTTCCCAGCGAGTTGAGTATCTCTGGCTTCTTCTGGCTTGTCTCATTTTCCAGGGTTTGTTCTCAATCCCAACTGAGCCAAACCTCGCAAAATCTGTACCCATGTATCTGTTTATCTTATCAACTGCAACCATCAAATCCTTGTTCTGGGAACTTGGGAATGGAGTTTTAAAGAGGTGTCCTGGGTCATCATGTTCTGGAATCAGATTTGTGAGAACCACTCCACATCTGAGGTATCGATATCTTGGTCTATAGATTTTTTTAAGACAAGAAAGGGCTGCTTTGATGATTGTTGGGGTGTCTGCTGTTGGCATTGAGAGTTTGAAGCTTTCTTTGCCAGAGTACTGTGGTTCTTTTTTGTGTGGGTGGGTGGCAATGAAAACGTGCACCACCCAAGCGAGAGAATGTTGCTCTCTAAGTTTTTCACATGCCCTTGTTGTATATGATGCGACAGCCTCGGTAAGCGCTGGCAGAGTCTCAACAAGGTGACCAAAAGACCTTGAGCGCATAATGCTTTTTTGGTGAGGAGGGGTGTCAGAAAGTGCAAAACAAGGGATTCCTCCAAGCTCTTTTACGGTCTTGAGTCCGACAATTGTCATCTGTTTTTTTGCAACATTATATGACAATCTTTTCAAGTCATAAGCGGTGTTTATTCCGCATTCATAAAGAAGCTTTGAGTGCGCTCTTCCGACTCCCCAGATATCTTCAACCTTGATTTTTCTAAGGAATGCATCCATATCCTCTTGTTCACCAATGTCAAAAACTCCACCAAGTCCAGGGTTTTTTTTAGCCAACCTGCTTGCTATTTTTGCAAGCGTCTTTGTTGGGCCAATTCCAACAGAAACTGGGATACCGACACTTTTCCAAACCAATTCTTTGATTTTTCTGCCAATGTTTGTAAGTCGTTCTTCGCCATGATTCATCAGCAAAAATGCTTCATCGATTGAATATATTTCAATCTCTGGGGAAAACCTGGCAAGTATTTTCATGACACGTTCTGACATGTCTCCATAAAGCTCAAAATTTGCAGAAAAAACCTCAATCCCAAATTTTTTGATGATTGGTTCCATCTTGAAGTATGGATCAGAAATCGTCTTGATTCCAAGGGCTTTTGCTTTTCTGTCTGCTGCAACTATAAATCCATCATTATTACTAAGGACAACCACAGGTTTGTCCTTTATGTCTGGTCTGAAGACCTTTTCACACGATGCGTAGAACGAATCGCAATCAATTAGGAAAAATGATTTTTTCATGAGCTATGATGTAGATTATACATAAGAATTTTTGCAAGTTAAGATGGATCAGAAATAATTATTTTGGTTCTCCAATACAGTAGATTGTATTATCTACAACAACAAAGAACTTGCCGGAGGAGAAGATAACCGATGAGACACTACCGATATCCTCTTGAAACAAGATCTTCTCAGACCAATTTCCAGTTTGAAGGTTGATTTTGTACAGCTTATGTTTGTATGTGCCTAAGTTATAATCAATTAGTTTGGATTTCAGGATATACACACTCTCATCAATGATGATAGGGTTAGTCCATGGAAGAGTTTTATATTCTTTTTCAGAAGCAAATGACCACAAGACTTCTCCATCATTACTGTAGCATGCTAGCAAAGGGTTAAAGAAAACATTATGTTCTCCATTTGTTGCAACATGCACTCTTCCATAGAAATCACATTCTTCTACAATAACTACTGAATTGATGTGTTTCATCTTAGATGCATCATATATTTGAAAACCGCACCTATCATCGATTATGACCTCTGAAATACCAATCCTTGGCTGTGATTTTGATATATTTGTAAAACTTGGATCATTATCCAAATCATAACTTTCGAGAATCTTACCCGAGGACAAAGAAAGCCAATCTAGAAAGAATAGGCCTGCAAATATGACCTTATTTTCATAGATAACCGGAATCCCATAAGAGCTACCAGTTTTTGTATTTCTCCACTTTATTTTTCCAGAATCATTATCGATACAAATCATACCATAATCTACATTACAGATGACATAGTTCTCATAAACTGCCAGAGTGCCAAAATTATAGAGATTATCAAAGTCCTCGCAAAGAACACTCCATATTAGAGAACCATCTTCTTTTGATATTTTGTATAAGTCATTATATCCATCTATATAAAATATAGCTTCATCGTAACAAAACATCTTTGGAAAACGGATTGAATGATCGTAATTTGGTTTTCCATATGATGCTACCCATTCTGATTCACCCGAAGAGATATTGACACAATAAATGTTACCATGTTGGTTGAAGAATATGTTTGCACCATCTGAGACAATGTTACTGACAAGCCTATTCTGTTTCTCGGAAACAGTTTTCTTCGACCAAAGTACCTCAAATTCTGAAATATTTATCTCTGTTTTATAGTCTATGCAATTGTTTTGATAAATGGTTGCATTTGGATTGCTCCACTGAGATATCTCACCTGTCTCATATGAACCACCAGAGAGAGTTAACACGGCAATTATTATGCTTACAATTATCTTCATTCCCATCTTCATTTTACTCGAAAAATGAAATCAAAAAAAGGGTGGCATTGATTTGCCACCCTTTTGAATACTAAATCCTAGATTCCAGATCAAAAACTTGTATCCCTGATCGGAGTCGGTGACATTCTTCCGAAATCCCACAAAATGGAACTAGGAATAATCACAGTTTGGAATAAAGAAGTGTTATCTAACTGAAAACAAATGACACAACCCCAATGCAACCACATCTGCAACATCGTCAGGCTTCGGCCTGTCCCTCGTCATTCCGTGCTTGACACGGAATCCAGGGCAAAGAAATGCTCCTTTATTTTTGCCTGATGAGATAGCCCCTCTCTCATCAAAAATTGTCAAATAAAAAGATTCAGGATTCAAAAGTAACCCTGGACTCCTGCTTTCGCAGGAGAATCTGGGGGGAAGCAGGGGAATCGTAGATTGGAGTCTACTTCACGCTAAACAAATGACACAACCCCAACGCAACCGCATCAGCAACATCATCAGGTTTTGGCACCGCTTGGAGTTTTAGGAGCATCTTGACCATCTCACCGACTTGATATTTATCGGCGGAACCTGAGCCTGTAACAGCAACTTTTATTTCAGCAGGTGAATACTCAAAGATGGGGATATTTCTGTGATAAGAAACCATGAGCAGCACACCTCGGGCGTGCGCAACATCCATGGCTGTTTTTGTGTTTTTTGAAAAAAAGAGCTTCTCAACAGCAACAAGGTCTGGCGAAAACTCATCTGCAATATCAAGAGCATCTTGATGAATCCGGCATAACCTCTCGGGGAATGGTGTTTTTGCCTCAGTTTCAATGAGACCACATTCAACCATCTCCTGAGAGTCACAGTCACCATCAACTATTGCATATCCGACCCTAGCAATACCAGGGTCGAATGCTAGTACTCTCATGCCCCTCTACATCATTGGAGGGATGTTCGCAATACGTTCCATTTCCTCTTCGGTCATCTCGAAATTGGAATAAACATTTGCAACATCATCATGGTCGTCGAGTGCATCTTGAAGTTTGAGTACCTTTTCAGCGTCTTTTCCTTCAACTTTGACTGTGCTATTTGGAGTATAGACAAGTTCTGCTGACTTGATTTCATACCCATTTTCTTTGACAACCTCAGATACTGCATGAAGCTTGTCTGGGGGTGTGACAACAAGGAAGTACTCCTCTTCATCGATTACATCTTCCGCACCAGCATCTGCTGCAACCATGAAGAGTTCATCGAGGTCTTTTCCCTCAGATGTCACTTGAAGCTCTCCACGTTTTGTGAAATTCCATGAAACACAGCCTTGCTCGCCCATTGAGCCATCATTTTTTGTGAAGATTTTTTTGAGTTCAGCAACAGTACGATTACGATTGTCAGTTGAACCCTCAATGATTACTGCAGTTCCACCTGGGCCATATCCTTCATATAAAACATCATCATATGATGCGCCTTCAATTTCGCCAGTACCACGCTTGATTGCTTTTTGAATATTTGCCTTTGGCATTGATGCAGCATTTGCTTTATCTAGTGCTGCTCTTAGTCTGAAGTTGCTTGTAGGGTCACCACCACCCTCTTTTGCTGCAACAATTATCTCTCTTGCGAGTTTTGTAAAAATCTTTCCGCGCTTTGCATCAGTTACTGACTTCTTTGCTTGAATATTGTGCCACTTACTATGTCCTGACATATCATTCCTTTCAAACCTTACATCTTCATGAAATATTCGTGGAGTCTAGTATCACCAGTTATCTCTGGGTGAAACGCTCCAGCAAGGATATTTTTTTCCCTTGCTAAAATAATATTGCTTTTATCATCATAAGCAAGTATTTTCACATTTTCCCCGGCTTCAGTAATTATTGGCGCCCTAATAAATGCCACACTCATCACACCAATATCCTCAACTTGAATATCTGTGATCTCAGATTGAAGTTGTCTTCCATAGGCATTTCTTCTGACTTTGATATTCATGAGATTCCAGGTTGGCTGGTTTGGATACTGCTCAACTCCACTTGATAAAAGTATCATGCCGGCACATGTTCCAAAAACCGGCATCCCACTTTTTACTCGATTTATGATTTCTGCATCAAGCCCATTTTGAGCTGAAAGCTTTGCAAAAACGGTTGACTCTCCACCCGGGATAATGAATCTTTCAACTGAATTCATGTCCTCAGGATTTCTGACATACACCACCTCATAACCAAGACGTTTGACCATATTTGCATGTTCAGAAACATCACCCTGCAAGGCAAAGATACCGACTTTTACCAACCTCTACCCGCCATTTTTTCTTCATCGGGAAGAGTTGAGATGTTGATTCCTACCATTGCCTCGCCAAGATTTTTTGATACTTCAACAAGCACCTCTGGTTCTTGCCAGTGGGCAACTGCTTTTACAATCGCTTTTGCTCTTTTTGCAGGATCACCAGACTTGAAGATTCCTGAACCTACAAAGACACCATCTGAACCTAGATGCATCATGAGAGCTGCATCAGCTGGAGTTGCGACTCCGCCTGCTGCAAAGTTTACAACCGGAAGTCTTCCCTCTTTTTTGACGATTCGAAGAAGCTCAACAGGGGCACCAATTTCTTTTGCAATTGTTACAAGCTCATCATCATCTGCTGACTGCACTCTTCTGATGTCACGCATGACTTTTCTCTGGTGACGGACAGCCTCAACAACATTTCCAGTTCCTGCTTCACCCTTGGTTCGGATCATTGCAGCACCCTCACCAATTCTTCGGAGTGCTTCTCCAAGGTTTCTGCATCCACAAACAAATGGAACTTTGTATGCCCATTTGTCAACATGATATTCTTCATCAGCAGGGGTTAAAACCTCGGATTCATCGATGTAATCGATTCCAATCTGTTCAAGGATTCTAGCTTCAAGTGTGTGACCAATACGACATTTTGCCATGACGGGGATGCTTACTGACTCCATGATGGAAAGCACCATATCAGGGTCTGACATTCTTGCAACTCCTCCATCTTTTCTGATGTCTGCTGGAACTCTCTCAAGTGCCATGACTGCAACTGCACCTGCGTCTTCTGCGATCTTTGCCTGGTCTGGAGTTACAACATCCATAATAACTCCACCCTTGAGCATGTCAGCCAATCCTCTTTTTACAGTATATTCTTTATCCACCGAAAACCTCCTTAAGGTGTAAATTAGTTCCAATTCTTTAGATTTCACGGGTATTGTATCTTTTAGATGTTTCAATTCAATAGCATTTGCATTGCATTTTCTCAAATCATCCAAATTGAAAAAAGGGTCATCATTTTTTCCTTGAGAAGGGCTTATCTGTCATTAGAATCGGATAGATGGAAACCATTGTAATTGCCGTTGGCGGAAATTCATTGTTATTACCAGGATCACCAATGTCGGTTGAGAATCAAAGGGCTGCCGTCTGGGAGACTTCTTTTCACCTCTCTGCACTAGCAGCATCTGGGTATAAACTCGTTGTCACTCATGGAAATGGCCCACAGGTTGGTCAAATTATGAGAAGGTCAGAGCTCTCCAAGTCTGAAGTGCCCGAGACAGTACTTGATTACGCAGTTGCAGAAACACAGGGCGGAATCGGCTACCAGCTTCAGCAGGCACTTTCAGAAGAACTTGATAAACGAGGGGTCAAACTTCCAGTTTGCTCAATTGTCACACAGGTAGAGGTTTCATCAAAAGACCCAGGATTTGCTGACCCAAGCAAGCCAATCGGTAGTTTCATGGATGAAAAAACCGCAAAAGACCGTGAACTCAAACTCGGCTGGAAGGTTGTCGAAGATGCGGGAAGAGGATGGAGAAGAGTTGTCGCCTCCCCTTGGCCTCAGTCGATTATCGAGAAAGACATAATTAAGCAATTGGTTTCTTCAGGCACACTTGTCATTGCATGTGGCGGTGGTGGAATCCCAGTTAAAAAAACTGCAGAAGGACTCGAGGGGGTTGAAGCGGTCATAGATAAAGACAGGGCATCATCCGTACTTGCAGGAGAGCTTTCTGCTGACATCCTTTTGATCTCAACTGCTGTTCCAAATGTTTGTCTGAACTTTGGTAAACCTGATCAAGTAACTCTGAAAAATGTCACAGTATCTGAACTAAAAAAATACATGGAAGAGGGTCATTTTGCAAAAGGCTCCATGCTTCCAAAAATCGAAGCCTGTATCCATTTCCTGAGCAATGGCGGAACAAAAGCAATAATCACTGACCCAAACCATATAAACAAAGCACTTGCTGGAACTGCAGGAACAATTATCACCAAATGATAAGACACATCATAATTGCAATCGATGGACCTGTTGCCTCTGGTAAAACAACCATAGGAAGGATGATTGCAAGGAAACTCAAGGTAAAGTTTCTTGACTCGGGAAGACTTTATAGAGTGGTTGCATATCACTCACTCGGAAAAGACCTGAATCTGGGAAAGCTTCTGTCCAAAATAAACTTTGAGCTTCGAGGGGAAAAGTTCTTTCTCGATGGAATCGATGTCACAAAAAAACTCAATAAAACCGAATGTGGCGAGAGAGCCTCAGTATTATCAAAACAACCCATATTAAGAGAGTGGGTCAACAAAACGATAAAAGAGCTTGCGATAAATGATTCAATTGTGGTTGCCGGTCGCGATATTGGAACAGTAGTATTACCAAATTCACACGTGAAAATATTCCTTACTGCCGACCCGAAAGTACGTGCTCACAGAAGATTTATTGACGAAAAGGGAAGACTTTCAGAGGAAGAAATTCTTGCAGCACTCATCAAACGAGATGAACGCGACAGCAAAAGAGAGATTGCACCTCTTAAACCATCAGATGATGCGGTGGTTATAGACTCAACTAACCTCTCAATTGGTCAGGTCAAGAATCAAATATTGGAGCTTGCAGTAGAATATCTAAGAACTGTACACATCTCAAAATGGTGGAGATTCTCACACTTTGTCGCAAGAAACCTTGCCAAATGGCTTTTCAAAATTGAAATATTTGGTAAAGGGAATATCCCGGCAACTGGTCCTGCAATTGTTGTTGCAAACCACACGTCATTACTTGATGTTTTCTTTGTCGGTTTGGCTTTGCCTCGAATGGGCAGTTATATTGCAAAAGAAGAGCTTTTCAAAATCCCCGTTATAAGGTCATGTGTGAAGGGTTATGGTGCAATCCCTGTCAAACGTGGCGGAGTTGGGAAAGAGATGGTCAGAGCTGTCTATTCAGCCTTAAAACAAAACATGCTTCTGACAATCTTCCCAGAAGGCACAAGATCAAAGACTTCCAAACTTACCGGTAAATATCATACTGGTGCCATCCAATTTGCTCACAAAACTGGGGCTGCACTCATCCCTGCAGGGATAATAGGTGGTCACGACGTGCTTCCAGTTGGCGCAAAACTACCAAGAAAATCAAAAGTCACAGTCAACGTTGGTGAACCAATCATCTGGAACAGGGAAGAAACAAAACCTGATTCAGAGTTTTATGAAAAAATCTTGAAGGATGTAATCACCCAGATTGCAAAGCTTTCAAATCAAGAACCAGTTTTTTAGTTAGTTTTCTTCTTTACTTAAAAGAACTCAATTTTTAACAAGCACTTGAGTGTGTATCGAGACCCTATTACCGCTATTTCCTTGGTCACACATAAAACCCCAGAAATTATTAAACCCCCGGCAATAATGCCGGGGGTTTATATTCAAAGAACTGAAAGCTTCGTAAATAGTGAATTATGGGAGGAAGCGGAAAGTTGCGTCTCTGGTTGTTGAATTGAAATCAACGGAATTCTCAGTCGCGCCAGGAACTGGAAGGTTTGTTCCGGATGTTTGACTATTTACAACAGCCTGTACAAGCTCTCTCATTGGGACAAGTGTTCTATCATAATTGTACGATTTTGATTGTGTCGCTGATGAGCCAATATACGGAGCATATGTGAGAGTATAATCTTTGACTTCCTGGGTTCCGTTTGCCTTATAGGTTGTTATTCTGAAGTCCTTTTGACCGACTACGGTAACCAGAATATCTTTGTCACCATTTGATCTTGGAATCGTAATTGTAATCTTCTTAGTTGCAGCCTCATAATCCACTGTACCCCCGAAAAGCTGTTCTCCAAGGTCTCGAAGTCCAACAAATGTGCTTCCTGTTCCGTATCCAATTTCTGGAACAGAGGTAAGACCAACAGTTGTTGGCACACCGTTTAAAATCAATGTTCCATACGGTTGAGTTGTATCAATATTTAATATCATCTCCTTCATACTAGAACCATAAGCTGTGATTGTTTCAGTGGTTTCATTGCCATTGTTGTCAATTGCCTTAACAACAAACTGGTTCTGACCGTTGTTTACATTAACTGTTGCAACCCAATTGCCTGTTCCATCTGGAGTTGCTGGTATACCATTAACTGTAACAGAGGCGATTCCTTCAGGATCAGAGACTGCTACCTTGATCTGACCAGTTCCTGCGAGAGTTGTCTCACCATTTTTGATTCCAGAATCAGCTGATGCGGTTACAGTTGGTTTTGTTGTGTCCAGAGCACCAATAACAACCTGTGTCGTTGCAGAAAGTCCCGCGGCCTGTACCATCACAACACCCGATTGACCAGTCATTCCAGTTGCTGTGAAGATTGCGGTTGAACCAGAAGGCGATAGTACTCCGACACTTGTTGGACTCAATGTCCATGTGAAATCCATTCCAGGAATTGCAGCACCAGCGGTATTGTAGGCAACCGCTGTGAAGGTCTGTGTTTTTCCTGTTGGCACAGTGACAGTTCCGGTTGGGTTGAGCTCAATCCTTGCAATCTCAACAACATTTACAATCGCCATTCCAGTAACAGCACCAGACTGTGCGATAATGATTGCAGTACCTGGGCTTGAAGCGATGAAGAGTCCA
Source organism: Caldisericia bacterium (assembly GCA_963674785.1). Taxonomy (GTDB): domain Bacteria; phylum Caldisericota; class Caldisericia; order JAAYUI01; family JAAYUI01; genus JAXGMQ01. Next base: position 1,009,352 of record OY771555.1, on the reverse strand, counting down.
TTTGAACTGATTGTTCCCATGGTTGATGGGTTAACTGTCCATGTGACATTTGCACCGGTTATTTCAAATCCGTTAGTATCAAGAACTTTTGCTGTAAACTGCTGAGTCTGACCTATCTTCATCGTTGCCTTATCTGGGCTAACAACAAGAGAGCTGATATTTCCGGTTGACTGTACGGTTACAGTTGCTGTTCCACAAACACCTGCTGAACATGCCTTGACTGTTCCAGTTCCTGAGATATTTCCTGCTGTGAATGTTCCATCTGATGCAAAAGAACCAAGTCCAGCTGGTTCAATTGTCCAGGTTATTGGAATGTTCATCGGGTTACCCATGTCATCATACGCCTGGGCTGTGAACTGTTTCTGTGAACCTGTTGCAACAATTGCTGATGGTGGGGTTACAGTGATTCTTGATGGTCTTGAAACAATCGAAACTGTTGTCTGTCCTTCGACACCATGTGCTCTTGCATAAACATGGCATGTTCCACCAGCATCAAGTGGTGCTGTGTAGACACCAGCCTGAGAGATGGTTCCACAATCGGCTGCCCAAGTAAATTCTACACCCGTTATCTGCGCACCATTTGCCTTGAAGGCTTTTGCTGTGAACTGCTGCATTGTTCCAGGTGAAAGAGCAAGTGTTGGTCCTGGTGTCAAAACAATTGAAGAAACTTCGACTGGAGGACCAGTGTTTATTTCAACACATCTACAGATTGATGGGTCATCCTGCAGGTAAACTTTCACTCTGGTGACACCTGGTGTTGCAGACATATTAAGAACAACTGATGCAAGACCCTGATCGTTTGTCTGGACAAGGTCTGCTGAGCTGAATGTTGATGGTGGGCTAACGGTATCTTCAATCGCAAATCTTACGTAAACGCCCTGGATACCATTTGAGCCATCGGTCAACTGTACTGCAAGTGACATGACCTGTCCTGATGTTCCGGCTGCTTCTTTGCAATCACATGCTGGGTCAGTATCTGCCTGTTCTGGAACCTGTGGTGAGATGACCTTGAGTTTCATGTTCTCGCTTGTGGTATCTGCAGTTATCTCGTATGGCTCAGAAAGGATTGGGGTCTGTTCCTGTGAAGTTGAAACCCAGAGCTGATAGCTTCCTGCTACCTGTGGGTTTCTGACAGCACCCTTGTCATATGTGTTAAACTGTCTTCCAGGCCTGTTGAGAGTCATTACAACATCTGGTGTTGACTGGTCGTTATCTGGATCAACAAAAATGTCAACTGGGGTTGTAAATATCAACTGGTGACCATTTGCACCACTTGTGATTTTGATCTGTGGTGAAGATGTAAGGGCAACAGCTTTACTGATTGTATAGCTTTCTGGAAGAACTGGAGCCTGACATCTTGCAGTGTTGACACCTGTTGAAACAGCTTCAACAAGTGATTCACCCATGACCTCTTCGTAAGAATCATAATCAACAGTGATTATATCACCCTCAGTAATAACGTGTGAGGAGAATTTAATTTCACCAGTTTCATAATCAATTGTGTAATCGACGCCTGGTCTTAGGAGATATGGGTTATTTGGATCAATGGTTGGTGCTCTCCATAATCTGAAGCAATAATGAAGTGGATCGATTGTTGGGTCAACTGCTGGTGCATGGAGGAGTTTTCCTGTTCCATGCTGAACATCGATATAAACATTTTCATCCTGATGTCCAACAGTATCACATGGATCACCACTTACACTTGTCTGAGACTTGTCTTCAGCATATTTGTAGTTGGCAAGCACGATCTCATATGGTTTAAGATCTCTTCTAAATGAGATCATACCAGTATCAAGATTGATTTCATAATCAGCACACTTGAATTCAACAAGTTCACTTTCAACACCACTTCTTGATCTCCATAGTGTCACAAATGACGCTTTGTATGGGTATGGAAGTGTTCCCTCGGTAATTGTTGTTCCTCTATCAATGTACTCTGTTATCGGAGCTTTCACCTCAGCAAGAAGTGCTGAATGTGGGAAGTATGTTTCATTTCTGGATTTGTAGATTTTGTATGATTTTGCATATGGGACTGGAGTCCAGTCAATCTTCACAGCATTTTGAGCTTGTCCAGATACAAAGTTGATCTTGATTGATTCTGAGAACTCACCTTCGCCATATTCATTGATTGCTGTAACTTTTATCCACCATTCACCTGAACCTGAAAGTGGAGTATTTCCACCTGGGATTGTAAGGGTACTTGCACTCAAATATGATGGTGGCATTGGAGGCTCAAGTGTTGGGAGGATTTTTACATCCGTTTTATCAAGTTTTGCGGTAGTTGTTCCTGCTGTTGCGTATGGAACGATAACCTTATTTTCAATCCTTGCCCAACCTTTTGTAAGAGTTGAACCGATAAGTGGGAAGTTTGTGCTGATTGGTTTGTTACCAAATGAAGTAACACCAACAGGTACAAGTCTACAGTCTGACTGATCTAGAACTGGACCAGATGCTCCAGGACCATTTATTGAACCATCGACAACACCATCGCCAATCACACCACCACTTGCTGGAGTCAAATCAAGATAGAGGAATTCGCCTGGATCAAATTTATTGTTTACTGCAATATTTTCAGTGTGTTTGATTTCAAAATATTGTTCTGCAAAAACTGGTGCAGGGTTATTTGAAGCGTCAACTGCCATACCATCAATACCTGTTCCAGTATTACAAAGGGCAGGTTCTGCAAGCATAAGTGGTCCCTGAGGAGTGCTAATCGATCTTACATCGAGCTCACCATCTTTTACAGTTGATCCTGCTGAGTAAATGACATGCTGCTGACCAACTGCAATATTTACCTCGGTGAGTCTTGTGTCATTTACTGTAACTGAACCCGACTGGTCATTGTCTCTATAGAGCCATGAACCAAAAACATAATTATCATCCGAGGTTGAAGAGCCTCTTGATCTGTTATAGTAATACTTATTCGTGATCTGGGTTGGGTTTGGAGATGTTGCATTTGAGGAGCCGTCGTATGCTGGTGTAAACTGTCCACCTGCATATCCAGCGAAAAGGGTATTGCTTGTCATTTCCATTGGGAATCTCTGAGGAACCGGGAAGAAATCTGTTTGTCCTTCAATATCGACAACCATAAGCTCTGGTGTCTGTGTTGGAGCTTTATTGAAGTCAACAAGCTGATTGCCATTGTCAGCATGTGTGGTTTGCACAACAGAACCCTGAGCATAAGCAGAGATTGCATATGCAGAAAGTCTGACATCGCCTGGCTGTGGCATAGCATTTATCTGTACACCACCGGTTGCAACATCGTACAGGAATCCAGCTCTACCATTGTTATTTCTGTAGATTGGTTCGCCTGGGTCAAAGTATCCAACTCCCTGGCTCTGGTTTACATCAAGGAATCCCTCTTCTTCACCAGTTGCTGTCTGGAAACTGATAAGCCTTGTGCCAACATCTTTATCAGTCTGATCAACAACAGAACCTGCGGGATAGAAGAAAGTGATTCCACTTTGAATCACTGTGATTGATGTTGCACGAGTATCACCAGCATCAACACTATATGTTGATGGACCACCTGTTGGATCTGGTCCTGGTGGGAATGGGAGTGTAGCATCATAACCGTCACGATAGATTGCCTCGCCTGGATCATATTTTCCAATGGTTGGACCGTCATCTGCATGTCTCCACACATAAGCTGGTGTAGTATTTGTTGTCTGGTCAAATGAATAAATCTGAAGTGGAGGTACAGTCACCATACCACCCTCAAGATTCTCCATTCTGTCTCTATAGTCTGGATCATTGAATGAAACAATTGAGTTTGGTGGATAATGTACGATACCTGTAATCATGAGGTCGTTCTGAGTGACAGTATCTGACATGTCTCTGTCATCAAGAAGATAGTCACCTTCATTGTAGATTCCATCATGATTAACATCGAGCATGACGAGTCTTACGAGTGAAAGAGGCACAAGTGGATTCAAAGGAGTCGGAACACCAACACCGCCACCTGTACAATTGTTGCAGTCGAGGTCACCTGGTGCAACGATTGAATTCTGTTTTGCATCACTTCCAAGAGTGAAAGGATCAACAGTTGAGTCTCCACCCAAAACACCGTGGATGACCATCAATCTTCTATCACCTGGTGAGATACGACCATCACTGTCTCTGTCTTCATACACCCATTCACCTGGATCAAACTGTCCATTATTGCTTCTGGGGTCGCTTGGGTCAGTGCTTAGCCTGAGGTAATCAAATGTTCTATCAAAAAACTTAACATTTGACTGAATTGGCATCATCGTATAGTCTGGACTTGCCTCGTATGTGTATGATGCACGAATCATATCTCCTTCGCGAAGTGGATCGGTAAAGTCAATATCTCCTGTTTCATAGGTGAGTTTGTAGTCAGCACCAATGAGTTTTTGAGGATTAACAGAGATAACCGATGAGGAAACAAATTCTGGAACCAATGTTTCCTGTGGAAGAGTTACCGTTATACTGTCTTTGTTAGCCTCAAGCTCTCTGTTGACATTAAACGAGATATGATAGGAGGCCATTTTACCTGCTTTTTTTGGGTATGGAATAACTTTAATGCTCTTTACATCAGCATTTGTATTCTGCACCATAACCATTGGCACTATCAAACAAAAAACAAGAACGATTACAAGTAAGCGTTTCATGTTACTTGCTCCTTTCATAATAGCGACACCCCGTGTCGCAAATCTTAATTGCTCTTTATTATCGCTTGAAACTACATTAAATCTCATGTCCTGGTTCAAGCTCCTTCAAATCAATGCTATATTCTTGTATCTTCGTATACAAAGAACGCCTTGGAATACCAAGCATTTGCGCGGCCTTTGTTCTATTTCCTTTTGTCTCTTTTAAAGCTCTTCTTATGAGTCCCGCCTCAAGTTCTCCAACTGCATCATGAAGCTTTGGGAGTTCCCCTTTTCTTTCAAACATCGGGTCTCTTGCTTTATAGCTAACGATTGTATGAGGTAAATATTCGGGAAGTATAAGCGGAGAGTTTGCAATAATAACAGCCCTTGCAACAGCGTTTTCAAGTTCCCTGACATTTCCTGGCCAGTCGTAACTCTTGAGCATTTTAATCGCCTGTGGTGAAATACCCGCAATAACCTTATCGTATTTTTTACAATATTTTTTGACGAAATGGTCAATCAAATCCTCAAGGTCATCCTTACGCTCACGAAGCGGTGGAAGAGTAATAGTCATTACGTTTAATCTATAATAAAGGTCTTCCCTGAATTGTTTATTTTTGACAAGCATCTCGAGGTCTTGGTTGGTTGCAGCAAGCACCCTTGCCTCAGATGTTAACATCTGTTTGCCACCAACGCGCTCAAAGGATTTATCCTGCAGCACCCTTAACACCTTTGATTGAAGAGAAAGAGCCATATCTCCAATTTCATCAAGGAAAATTGTGCCATCAGCGGCTTGCTCAAACTTTCCTTTGTGTTGAGAAACAGCATCTGTGAATGCTCCCTTTTCATGACCAAAAAGCTCTGATTCAAGAAGACCCTCTGGGATTGCGGCACAGTTGATAGCAACAAACGGCTTATCACGTCTATCGGAATTCATAAAGATCGCTCTTGCAACAACTTCTTTACCAGTTCCCGATTCACCTCGAATCAGAACTGTTGCATCAGATGCAGCGATCCTTCCTATTGATTTGTATACCTGCTGCATCGCAGATGAACTTCCAATTAGCTCTTCAAGTCTGTAGCTTGCGGTAAGTCCTGTTTTAAGAGTAAAGACTTCTGTTGTAAGCTCTCGAAGCTTGAGGGCTTTTCTGATCTGGAGCCTCATCTCCTCTATATCAAAAGGCTTGGTGATATAGTCGTATGCACCCTGCTTCATTGCCTCAATTGCAACATCGGACGAGCCATATGCTGTCATTAAGATAACAGGAACATCTATCCCCGCTGCCTTCATTTTCGCAAATGTTGTAATGCCGTCCATTTCAGGCATCCTGACATCCATTACAACGGCATCGGGATGTTCCTTTTTGGCCGTTGCCAACGCTTCCTTACCATCGGAGGCAAGAATAACGCGCCAGCCTTCATCCTCACAGATCTCGCCGAGAAGGTCTCTTATTCCCTCTTCGTCATCTGCTATAAGTACTGTTCGCTTCTTTGCTACCATGCACCCCTACCAGGTTAGGTTTTTTATAGTCCATATCGACCGAATTCTAACAAGCATTAACATAATTGTCAAGCCCTTTTCCAAAAATTTGTGTAGAATCAGCTCATGTCTAAAATTCACATTTTGCAAGAAATATCGTGTTAATCAATATTTCTTTGTTGTGAAACTAGTTCCCATCTAAAGGGAATCTCTTAAATCTTGACACAAAAATATTCAGAATTATAAGGGCATACATAGGCGAACACACATAGCGTGTCCACATTTCACACTGTATAGATTCTATACTTTATATATAATTAAAATGTTTACTGAAGTATATCTTACTAATTGTGATAATAATACTCCTAATAATACTATACATTTGTTTTGATTAGGATTGAGTTTATAACTGTCATTTATTTGATTGCAAATAAAAGCCCATTTATAGTGTATTTCTTACAGTAATACTACAAACAGTCATTAATAGGATGTTTAGTAATAAAATATTATAATTTGATGGATAAAGAGTTTAATTCATTATCGTTCATTCTAAAATAATACACCGTAATATCTAATCTATACACAAATATTACCCTAATAAAAGATAATAAAAAAACCGGCAAACCAAAAGGTTTGCCGGTTGAAGTCTGAATCAACAAAATACTAATCTAGTTTTGGTGGAAGGTTTTTGTACTTATTATATCTATATTCCGCAATCGGTTCAGAAATCTCTGAAAGCTCTTTAAAGCTTTTTGTTATTGCATTTTTCACAAACTGCATCGCGGCAACAGGTGACCTATGAGCACCACCTATTGGCTCTTCAATAATCTCATCAATGAGACCAAGACCAATGAGGTCTTTTGCAGTAAGCTTCAACATTTCAGATGTTTCTCTAAATCTCATTCCATCTCTGAAGAGAATTGATGCACAACCTTCTGGTGAAATGACAGAATACATGGAATTCTGCATCATGAGAACCTTGTCTCCAACACCAATTCCGAGTGCTCCACCAGAGCCACCTTCACCAATTACAACAGTTACTATTGGGACATTGATACCGAACATATCTCGAATATTTACTGCAATTGCCTCGGCTTGTCCACGTTCCTCGGCACCAATTCCAGGATAGGCGCCTGGAGTATCAAGCATAGTTATGATTGGAGCATTATATTTATCTGCAAGCTCCATCACACGCATAGCTTTCCTGTAACCTTCAGGGGATGCCATACCGAAATTATTTTCGAGGTTTTCCTTGGCATTTCTGCCACGGCTCTGACCAATAATAAATACTGTTTGACCATCAAGTGAACCAACTGATGTCCACATTGCTTTATCATCACCAAATCTTCTATCACCATGAATAGTAATGTAATCCGGGGTAAGGAATCTGACATGGTCAATGAGCTTTGGTCTGGAAACATGTCTTGCGACCTGAACTATCTGATATGGGGTAAGTTTACTGTAAATATCCTTAAGCTTTGATTCGATCTCTTCCCTAACTGTCGCTATGGAACTGCTTAAGTCCATTGAACGGCTTATGGCTTGTTTTCTAAAATCCTCTAGCTTTGCTTCAAGCTCAACGATTGGTTTCTCAAAGTCTAAGTAGATCATCAGTTTTCCTCCTTGAGGGGAATACCCTTATACAAGGAAAGAAGCTTCCCAAGCATCCACTTCAGATTTTTTCTATCCACAACCTTGTCAACGAAGCCCTTTTCCAGAAGGAATTCAGCTTTTTGGAAATTTTTTGGGAGTTTTTGTTTAATCGTCTGCTCAATTACACGAGGTCCCGCAAAACCTATCAATGCACCACTCTCAGAAACAATTAAATCACCCTGCATTGCAAACGAGGCAGAAACACCACCTGTACATGGATGGGCAATTGCAGAGATGAAGAGACCACCATCGTCCTGGAATCTCTTGATAGCTCCTGAAAGTCGAGCAAGCTGCATCAGGGCAAATACTGATTCCTGCATTCTTGCTCCACCCGACTGTGAAAGAATTATCATTGGAACCTTCTCATCTTTTGCATATTCGGCAAGTCTGAGAACTTTTTCACCAACAACAACACCCATCGAACCGCCAATGAAATCGAAATTCATTACTCCAAGAGCAACATCGATTCCATGAATCTTTGCTCTTCCTGTAACAAGTGCATCGTTTTCACCAGTCTTAGCACGATACTTTTCTATCCTTTCGGAGTAAGGCATTGCATCGGAAAAACCAATCAGGTCTTTCGAAACCAAATCACCCCAAAGTTCTTCGAATCCACCTTCATCAGTCATCAGGTCGATTCTTTCACGAACAGGCATCCTGCCATGGTTGCCACACTTTGGACAAACATAAAGGTTCTCTTTATAGGTTTGTGGATCAGTAAGTTTTCCACAAGCCTTGCATTTTACCATTTCAGGTTTATCCGCAGTTTTTTCTGAGCTCATCAGTCAACCTTTCCGAATGCCAAACAACAGTTATGTCCGCCAAATCCAAATGAATTAGAAAGTGCATTTCTGATTTTTCTGGATTCGGTTTTGGTGACAATATTAAGATTGAAGCCTTCTTCGCCCTCAACAAAGTTCAGCGATGGGTGCAAAGTCTCATTTTTGATCTGTAGAGCAACAGCTGCTGCCTCAACAGCACCAGCAGCCCCAAGAAGATGTCCAACCATTGACTTGGTGGAATTAACAGCAACATCATTAATCCTTGATGCAAAAACATCAGAAATCGCGATCGCCTCACCTTTATCATTAAGCGGAGTGGAAGTTCCGTGTGCATTGATGTAATCGACATCTGCAGTTGTGATGCCAGCTTTATCCATTGCAATGTTCATACATTTTTTTGCTCCCCACCCATCTGGGTCAGGTGCAGTAATGTGATACGCATCGGTTGAATAACCAACCGATTTGATCTCGCAATAGATAGTTGCGCCGCGTTTTTTTGCAAGCTCATAATCTTCAAGAACAAGAACAACTCCACCTTCACCCATCACAAAACCATCGCGGTCTTTGTCAAATGGTCTCGATGCTTTTTCAGGTTCGTCATTTCTTGTTGACAATGCTCTCATGTTTGCAAATCCGGCAATTCCAAGCGGAATGAGTGAAGCCTCGGCACCACCAGCAAACATCATATCGGCATCGCCTCTTCTGATGATCTCGGCAGCCTCACCAATTGCATAATTGGATGTTGCGCAAGCCGTGACGACATTTGAGGATGGCCCTCTGAGATGATATCTTATTGCAACCTGAGCACTTGGCATATTACCAATCATCATTGGGATAAAGTAGGGGGAAACCCTTCTCGCACCCTTTTTATCCATTGCAATAATATTTTTCTCGATGGTCTGCAGGCCACCAATTCCGGTTGAAATCAGAGTTCCAACGCGATCCCTATCGATTTCATCCCATTTCAAATTTGCATCCGCAACAGCCAAGTCAGAGGCTGCAAGAGCAAACTGAGTTACTGGGTCAATCTTTGGGATTTCCTTCGAATCGATGTAATCTTTCGGGTCGAAGTTTTTTACCTGGGCACCAATCTTCACCTTAAGATCATCAGTATCAAATCCCTCAAGTAAAGCAACGCCAGATTTGCCAGTTGTCAATGAATTCCAAAATTCGTCCTTACCGATTCCTATTGGAGAAAGCACTCCAATCCCGGTTACGACAATTCTTTTCATGATGATATCTTCTCTTATGCGATTTTCTCTTTGACGTAGTCAATTGCAGCCTGGACTGTTGTGATTTTTGGAAGATCCTCATCTGGAATCGTCACATCAAACTTGTCTTCAAGCTCCATTGTTACATCAACCAAACCGAGTGAATCTGCTCCAAGGTCTTCCATGAATCTTGACTCTGGTGAGACTTTTCCTGCATCAACACCAAGTTTGTCTGCGATAATTTCTTTCATCTGATCTAAAATTTCATTGTCTGTCATTTTACCAATTCTCCTTATTATTAGGTTAGTCCGCCATCGATTGTAATTACTGAACCACTGATGTAGCCTCCGGATGGCCCTGCAAGGAAAGCTACGGCATTTGCTATATCACTAGAAGTTCCGAAACGCTTAAGCGGAATCCTAGATAGATAATCATTTCTTACCTCTTCTGTCAAGGTATCAGTCATTGGAGTTTCAATAAATCCAGGTGCAATTGCATTGCAGGTGATTCCTCTGCTACCCATCTCTTTGGCAACGGATTTTGAAAGTGCAATAATTCCGGCCTTTGATGCTGCATAGTTTGCTTGCCCAGGATTACCCATGATACCAATAACAGATGAAATATTAATAATTCTGCCTCTGCTCTTCATCAGAGCCTTAAGGGAGGCTTTTGTGCAATTAAAACAACCGGAAAGATTTACGTCGATAACTTTTTTCCAGTCGTCTTCTTTCATTCTAAGGATGAGTTTATCAATTGTGATTCCAGCATTATTAACGAGGATATCAAGAGACCCGAACTGTCCAACAACCTCGTTGACCATTTCCTCACATGACTCAAGAGTAGAGACATCAGCTTCAACGAGGATTGCTTTTGCTCCTACCTCTTCGATCATTTTTTTTGTTTCTTTTGCGTTCTCAAGTTCTCCGCTGAAAGGATAGTTGACTACGACAGACGCACCATCCTCAGCAAGCTTAAGAGCAATATCTCTGCCAATTCCTCTCGATGCTCCTGTTACAAGAGCAACTTTTCCGGTAAGTGGTTTATCTACCATTCTACTACTGAGGCTCCCCAAGTAAGTCCTGCACCAAATGCCACCATCAAGAGCCTATCTCCCTTCTTGATTTTGTTTTCAGCCATTGCGTAATCAATCGTCATTGGAACGGACGCTGCTGATGTATTTCCAATCTTATCAAGACTAATCAATACTCTTTCCATTGGAATACCAAGTCTCTTTGAGGCAGATTCGATGATTCTGATGTTTGCCTGATGTGGAACAAACCAATCAATATCATCAGAAGTTAGTCCTGTTCTTTCCAAGACTTTTTTGCATCCGATTCCCATTGCTCGAACAGCAAACTTGAATACATCTGAGCCATCCATATGAACATAGTGCATTCTTTTTTCAACAGTCTCTGCCGATGCAGGATTAAGTGACCCGCCAGCAGGAAGTGTAAGGTGAAGTCCACCGGCTCCCCATGACCCAAGATATGTGTCAAGGATTCCACCAGACTCAACCTCTCCGACAACAGCACATCCAGCCCCATCACCAAACAGAACACAGGTATTTCTATCCTGCCAGTCAAGAATTCGAGAGAGTGCCTCTGCACCGATGACCATGACTTTTTTGTACGTACCTGATTCAACAAACGATTTTGCAATCTGCAATCCATATACAAAACCTGTGCATCCAGCAGCAATATCCATTGCAGGAGGACCGTCAATCTTATCGATTCCGAGTTTGGCGGTCACAAGACAGGCAGTGGATGGAAAGAGCATATCCGGAGTTGCTGTTGCAAGGATATAACAATCAATATCCTCAGGTGTAAGTCCGATTTTGTCGAGTGCTTTTTTTGCAGCAAGCACTGAGATATCAGATGTTGCCTGACCATCTGCAACAATATGTCTCTGTTTGATTCCAGTTCTTGTTACGATCCATTCATCGGTGGTATCAACCATCTTTTCAAGATCATGGTTTGTCAAAACTTTCTCAGGGGTATAACTTGAAAGACTCAAAATTCCTGCTCTTGGCATTTACTTTTCAACCTTTCTAAGTGCGGCATTCATAACACCTGATGCCACTTCTTTTCCATCAACTGTTGCTGTTGCGCTGAACTTAAAGATACCCATCTTCATCTTAAGAACGTTCATCTCAATTCTCATGACATCGCCTGGTACAACAGGATGCTTAAACTTCATGTTTTCGATTCCACCAAAGAAGGTAATTGCACCCTTATACTCTGGCATTAGCAAACCACAGATTGCTCCTGTTTGAGCCATAGCCTCAACAATCAAAACTCCTGGCATCACGGGCAAATCTGGAAAGTGCCCTTGGAAATGTGGCTCTGTACTTGTCACAGCTTTTATACCCACAGCACTCACTCCAGGTTCCACAGAAAGAATCTTGTCGATCATCTGGAATGGATACCTATGCGGCAATATCTTCTTTATAGCTACTGAATCAAGCTCCATTGGATCTCCTTAAGAGCAAAGACGCAAGGGTTGATGCACACACAAACCAAGCGACTCCACCCGCCAAAACCTTTGCAACCCTCTGCTCAAGATCCTTTTTTTTCCATTTGGAAATAAGGCTACGCTTCAGGTCAACCGGTGGTTTGTGTAGCTTCAAAACAGATTTTAATTCATGATATATATTTTCACCCATCATCTTTACCTGTAATGTTTTGACACCTTATATGTAAACGGGTTACAAATCAGTAAAACAATAACAAAATCATTACCCACCAAATAAAAATAGCCCCCGGTAAAATCTGGGGGCTATCCATCTCTCATTTTATTTAATCAAAATTATGGGCAGTTGGATGGCGGGGTGTAGTCATAAACAACAGTCTGAGTATCCTGTATCCAGTCAACTGATGCCCCCATAACCTCGGCAACAAACCTAAATGGCACATATGTCCTATTAAGAGTCGGATGAATAATCGGCGCAACGTCCATGACTCCTGGCTGACCATTAATAAGATACGTCTTTTTATCAATCCACATTTCCATTTTATTGAGTATCTCTGTTCCACAATATGTGGTCACAGTTACTTTTCTCTGTGTTCCATCCCACTCGACATGGGCACCAAGAACCTCAGTGATATGCCTAATTGGAACCATTGTTCTCCAAACTTTATCATCTAGATATGGAGCTGCATCAACGAGAATTTCTTCATCATTCTTCTTGATAACCTTTGATCCTATTCGCATCTCAACATGAATAGAGGTATCCTTAATCTCAAAGTAAACAGTATCATTAAAGACCTCACCTGTTGGTGTGATAACAGTGTAATCAATTGCATTGAGTCCGTCTTTCAGTTCAAGACTAACATGAATACAACCTGAACCGTCTGCAATATACTGCACTCCCTGAATGATGACCATCGACTGTGGTGGGAATCCACACCAGTCAAATGTGTATGGGTTCTCTTCAACAATAAATGGATTGTCCGCTGTTCCAGCACCTTCAATTCCAGGTGATGGCGGCATTGGGAATGATGGAGGGTGAACTGCCTGTGGTGTACAGAAGCATTCGCCAGAAGCCTCTGAAAGGTTTCCATACTGGTCAACAGTTCTTACGATGTAATAGTATGTTTTTCCATTTTCGAGACCATAGTCAGAAAACTGGCACTCAGAGACTGGGAAGTCATGAATTGGCATTGTGGCATTTTTTGCCTCGCCCTCTTCATCGGCTCTATAGACATAGTATCTAATCTCTTTATCTGGTGCTGCAAATGCACACGTCCAGGTGATCTTTACGTTCATATCTCCCGCTTGACAGTACACATTATATGGTCTGCTTGGAGGATCATTTGATCCAGCGATAAAGCAGTTTGAGCCGTTTGCCTGATATTTCCATTTGATCGTAATTTCCCAATGTGTTGGGTCAAGTGGGTCTTGCCAAAGGTTGGTGATTTTTGCAATCGCATAGTTTTCATCATTTATTGTCTTAAATGCGTATGTTTCGCCAGCTTTGATTTCTGTGCAATTCTCTTTAATAGAGCTTATCGCTGGGTATCCTTCATGTGGAACACACTCTGCATCGGCAAAGTCTGTATCCATTTTTATGAATCTTCCACACATCCTCGGTGTTCCATATCCACAATCAAAGATCAGGTCAGCTTGAGTTGGATCTGTTGTTTTGTTTCCTCTTGAGAAATCAAAACCATCACCAAGTTTGCAATCAGCTTTGAAGATTCCTGAGCCGATGTTTGTTGGCATATCGCCAGTCGTCGCAAGTCCTATTCCAGAGTTCATATCGGAGAAGTTGCAATAATAGAGTTTGAAAACCAACCCTGTCTTAATCAAACATGGGGTTGCAACGATAAGGGCATCAAACTCTCCAACTGTACCCATGTCAAGCACAATCCCTCTTTTTTCCCAATCGATTCCATTTTCAGAAACCGCTAAACCAATCTGGGAAGATTTTTCATTCCTCATCGAGGTATCATATGCCATGTAGTAACAGTTTCCCTGCTTGACAACCGATGGGTTTCTTACACAGAGGCTATCGAAATCTGTTACTTTTGAACCTATGTCAAGAACTGCACCCTGGGTCTTGTTACCGTTTGATTTTGTCCAGGTTGTTGGTACCGCCTCTGGTGTATAGGCATATCCTATTCTCCATCTTGAATCAGTTTTTGACTGACCCGCATACCACATCTTCCATTTTTCATCATAGATTACAGTACATGAACCGATCTGGTAGCCATCAAAAGAGCTTTCCAACGTTGGTTTCATTGTTTGACCAAGCTTTTGCCAATACACCGGATTGCTGTTTCCACTGGCTCTTGCAAGACCGATTGATGTATTGCCATCCATGTCTTCACCAACATAGAACATCCAAAAGATTCCATTTTGGTAAACAACGGATGGGGCAAACACAGATTTTCCATCAAACTCAGTGTTATCTCCTGGGCCAAGAACTGCACCAGGTGCCTCTACTCCACCGGCACTGCCCTCAATTTTCTGGAAGTTTTTACCATCTGCTGAGATTGCGTATCCGATATATCCCTGGCTTCCCTCGCCATTTAGCCAGGTATACCACCCAGTATAGAACATGTGATACTGGCCATCGGCATACACAACGCATGGGTCAGTGACCGCTGATGCATCAAAGTATTTTTTCCCATCAACACCTGGTTTTGTTGGTTGAAGAATTGGATTTCCTTCAAACTTTTCAAAATCTGGTGTTTCACAGATTGGCGATGAAGCATTAATAAGGACAGTTGGTATTATCAATACTAAAACTAACAAAAGGACTGCAATTTTTTTCATCTCATGCCTCCTCATTACTATTTAACTATACGTTTTTTAAATCCAAATGGTTCAGCGCAAAACTGAATCTCATAGAAATCCCAGCACTATACCAAATTTAAATACACATCAGAAGTAAATACCATGAAAAGCTTATTTTGTCAAGCTAGTTATATTTTGGAATATATTTATATAGATAATCTATTTATAGATATCTCTTCATTATTTATCATTTCTTTTCAGTCTATTATGTTGATAAAAATATGTAATAATATATATTTATATATTATATATCATAAAAATATTCTATAGATATGATATATTATTTTTTCTATTATATTATACTGCTAAGTATATTTTTATAATTAATAGACTCTATAAATAGTCTTATATCAATTATTTATTTGTATACTATCTATATGTAAATATTCAGATATTAATCAGTCCAAGTATATTGTATAATGTCTATAACTAGATTTATATATCTACTTATATATTATAATACTGTTTTAGAGAGTATAAATGATTCTTCACTATATCTATCAATAAAACTGGACTAACAATTGTACATTCAGAACCATAACTAAGCACCCACCTCGCTAGTTCCTCATTTATCGCAACCTTCATCATAAGGGTTACTGAGCCATCAGAGTTTTTCGATATTCTCTGGCTTGGATGCCAAATAAGTTCACCAATAAAAGGTGCGACCTTTGGCGTGAATCTAAGCTCAACTTCTGAAATCTGACCGCTTGGGTTTAGTTCAAATGCTGGCTCTAAAAAATCATTGAGGTTGAAGTCTGTCGATTTGAATGTTTCTCTTGTCATTATAAGGTCACAAATCCTGCTTACCCTAAACATTCGAATCTGATTTCTTTTATGACAAAACGCAATCATATAATACGCATGTCTCCGAAAGAAAACCGCTAAAGGATTGGCCTTGCGTAGTTTTGGTTTTGATATCTCCCCTGGTTTTAAATACCTAAATTTTATAACCTTTCTGTTATCAACTGCTGCTCTTATCCTTCTAACAATCTTCGATGTATTTGGCTCAATTGTGCTTTCTTTCAATAGACTGGGGGTCTTTAAAAAATCACTCATAAAATCCCCACCAAAAAGCTTTTCAACAAGTCTTGCTGAGATTATCTGGAGTGAAGGGTCCTTTGTGTCATAAAGCATTTGTAAACCGGCAATTATTGTAAACTTCTCTTCTCCAGAAAGAGAAAGCGAAAATTGAGACTTTTCCTTGCTCTCCAGAAAATATCCGTTTCGATCAGATTTGATACTGCATCCTGCATCTTTTAAAACCTGGATGTCTCTCATAACTGTTCTTCTTGATGTCTCAAGTTTTGAGGCTAAGTCTTTTGACGAGACAAAATCATTCTTGTTTAACTCATTTATTAGTTGAAGTAGCCTGATTATCTGAAGCATTACGAGTCACTTAAACGGAATGTTTCAAAGATACTTTCTATCTTTTCTTGACTTTTTTTCTCCATCTCAAATACTCCCGTCAAAAGAAAATACACATCACCTGATGGAACTGCCAGCACCAACATACCCTCACTCTTATCAATCTTTTCAATTATTCCCGAAAAAAGAGTACAATTTTTCTCTAAAAAGAGAACATCTTTACTCTCAGCAGTTTTGTACCAAGTATCAATTCTTTCACCAAGAAGATACGCGATGTCATCAATATTTGATTCACCAAAATCAATTTTTGAAACAGAAACACTTGTGTTCGGATCTAGTGAGTCAACCCCTACCACTGAGCCTTCCACGCCAACGTCCATCATTATCCATCCTTCTGGATAAACAATGGAAAAATCCTCAAAAATAAGCCTTCCACCATTTGAAATTTTGTAGTTCTCTTCGCCCAACCCATCGAGAAATTCAATAGTCTCATCTGTGATATTTGTTTCCACTTGTTTTTCAAAAGGCCAAGTGCCAATAAAAAACGCTGTTGTCATATAGGAACTTATTATCAGAAGAAGAGCAATTACCCACAAAAAAACACTTTTTTTCACATTATTCATCACCTCGATTCTAGCACCAGAAATCCCTATATTCAACATAGTAAAACCTTCATAAATTGGAGATATTTATTTGTTCCAATTGCTTGCAATTCCTTTACAAATTGGTACACTTATACACATGAACCCTTGGGCAATCTTTATTACAGTTTTTCTAGCGATAATCGCTGTTGGACTAGCTATTGCCCTTTACAAAAAGAGACTTTGGGATCCTCAAACAAATTCAAGCAGCATTATCCTTCACCATTTCCTATTCTTTTTGACAATTGTTTTTTCGCTTTCTATGATAACCACTCTCCTCCACAGCCAATCAATGCTCGGGATAATTGATAGAATCAATCCAACAATACCAAGTACTTTTTTTATAATCACTTTCATTGTTGGGATTTCTACAAGTCTTGTGATCTCAGGAAATTCAAAAGTATTTGTGTCTTTCATAAAAACATCGGCAACGTTTGTGGCACATGTAATCTCACTTGGTTTAATTGGTCTTATCACACTTGGGATGAAGTTAATTATTAACTCGCTACAAATCTCAGGAGTTTTTTCTGCTACTTTATTTGCCGTTTCACTGATCATGATTTTCTACATCTACAAACAAGGAATTCTTCTTCTTGAGGGCGAAAAACTCTCAAGCAAATTGCGAGATGCAACTTTTGACAATCTTTTGAAGTACCCAACCCATTATCCAGTTCTTAGAAAATCAATCTGCAATATTTGGACAAACATAGATGATGAGATAGTTGCACCAAAAACAAAGAGAGAAAAAACTCTTCTTTCTGAGAAACTTCTCAAGGAATTCAGACAAACAAATGACAGAATAATATTTTTTTCACAAGATATGAACCACTATCTAAGAGACCTCAATGTGACCGACAGAACCGGTATGATTAAAGCAATCGAGGCTGCATGCAAGATAGCTGTTTATCATCCCACTACCCTTGAAAAAAACGACAAGAACATCGAGATAATAAGACAACTTCTACACGATTTGATCCATTCCTGCAACAATCTTCTGAAACAATCAGACAACTGGGATATTGTCGCAGACAACAGAGAGCATGAGTGGGAAGTTCTACATGGATACAGAGTTCTTGAGGTACTTCTCATCAAATCAATTGCGACAATTGATTATGACTTTATCTCCTCATCCTTCAGAATGATTTACACAACCCTTTTAAGAAACCATGAAAACATAAACAATACACTATTTATCGGGAATGTTCTGAATGACATTTCAATAATTGAGTGGATTCAGGACAGAATGGACAAATCGCTTCATTTCCTCAAAATCAATCTGAATGAAGACAAAAATATAAATCTTAAGTTGATCGCCTACTCATCAATAATAAGAATCTGTATTGGAAGGATTGATAAACTCCAATTTTACTTGCAAGACACTGGAGAAGATGAACCAATCGTTAAGAGATGCCACAGCCTCATTGATATCCTTATCGAGCAGATCCATTCCCTCTCGACATCTGAACACCAATTCCATCAAAAAATATCTGTTGCCCTATTTTTCCTTGTTGCCTGCTTCTCACATTTCAGATACTCAAAACTTTCAACAGCACAACAATATGTTCATGGGATATGGAAGAAACTCGAGTATCAAGCAAGATTCATGATCAAATATCACATTGGCAGCTCCGAACACAAGGGGTTATCGTTTTTCACAAGTTATGTCTGTCTACTTCAGTTTCTCAGATACAACCCAATCCCACTCATCCCTTGGAAAGTGAGAAACTACACATTCATTGAGATCAACACTTTGATGGATGATCTTCTTGGATATTTTGAAAAATACCTCATATACCTTGATCCTGCAATCCCAGTCTGGGAGAAGGAATTCATAAGCAAAAATCTTTCTGAGCCAAGTTGGATTTTCTTCAATAGCCCCAAGGTAACAATTGACCTACTTGAAGCCTACATGCAACAGTTCTACAGGCCAGATGAACTCATCCCAAGTGTAAAAAACAAAAAGTCATATTCAGAGTTTATGCACGACAAAGGTGGAGAAAAAAGTGATCTCAAGCCTAGATTTGTCGAAAACACAAGATACGACTTAAAATCAACTCAGATCAATTAACGCCGGTTCTTCTGGGCCAACTCGTACACTGCCGCTACTCTATGATTTCCATCCATCACGATGCTGTACATGTTATGCTTTTCAGATGGAGCCTGAACTGCTCCGTCAACAGACCAACCTGAAAACACGTATTCACCATTGTTTAAAGACATCGGAACTGGTCCAATCTCTACAGTCTCACCTGCCTTATAGTAGCCTTCACGATCAGGATCAGGGAATATCTTCGTATCGAGTTTAACATTTCTGCTTCCGAGTATCGCATAGAATTTCAGTTCAAATCTACTGTCTGAAGGTTGGTAGTTTGCAAGCACTCTTTTATCTGAATCCATTGTAAGCGATAGCGTTGATAAACCGGTATAGGTCTGGTCACCAACGATCCATCCGACAAATTTATACTCAAGATCATCAACTTCAATCACATTTGGAACCGGTCCAATCGAAACTTTGGTGCCGGTCATGAATTTTTTTTCGTCTCCAGGGCAATCTCCCTTTGGAGAAATCGGAATTTTGTAGTTCACATCAACAAGATTCCATCTTACAGAAAAATCAACAGAAATGTTGAAGCAATCAACTTCAACTTCTTCATAGACAGCATACATCGTAAGCTCAACAGGATTTTCAGGGTCATCCTGACAACCGAAACCTTTGACCATAATGACGCTTGTTCCATTAATATGATCTTTAAAAGGGGCTTTTGTGGCATGAATCTTCCCATTCCATTTCCACTCTTTAAAGCTCCACATCTTTTTTCCCTTAAACATCAATGGAGCTGTCACCATCCTGTTAGGAGATTCAGTAAGCAAACCATCTGCAGCAGGCCACCATTGGTTAAGTTGACCACCTACCTCAGCACCAATAGGCTTGAAGACCTCGTCTACCGCAACCCCTTTCACCTGCACACGAAGCGGTCTGAAGAAAACATGGATGATGTTTTCACCCTCGTCATTTTTTTCAAAACTATCTGTGAAATCGATAATCTTTACTCTAGCAATCAAGTTTGTAGAACCTGAGACCTCAGAACTGACATCAACCATATCAAGTTGATTCAATCTCACAGGTGACATTCTTGCGCTTGGACGAGCTTCAAAACTCATCGGCTGAAGTTCTGCTGAGCCAAGCTTATACTTCATTGGGGTGGTTATCTTCCAAACCTCAAAACCTTCATCATTAACCTCTGTTTCAAGTTTTATCGCATCAGCCTTTGCACAATGACCAACAAGTTTAGGAAGAGGAATTGTTCTGATTTTTTCAGAAGTCCAAGTATTCATCAGGGAAGATGATCCATTATCATCAGAAACCCAAGTTTCTAGTTCCCATGAATACTCACTACCTGGTTCAAGTTCTTCGATAACTAAAGTATCTGTGAGTGGGTTGATTTTTTTGAATGTCTTGTTGTAGCCATTTTCTCCAACCACCTTAATGGTGTAAAAGGTCGGGAAATATTTCTCCCACCAATTCTCTCCCCATTCCCTCTTTTTGATTTCTGCAAGCTTTTTCATTTCAGTTGTGACAGCCCAGTTAAGAGTGATTCTGGTCGACTCAACCCTCACATCTTTTCCACGTGGCGTAAGATCACCCGGCTCATATACGGCAACAATCCTCATTGGTCTATCAACTGAGTAGATATAGTGAGTATTTTCATCACCCTCAAGCCAAGGAAGATTCGTAAATTTGAAATATCCAATTTCGCCCATTGATATCTCTTCAAAAAACATCGGAGAGACATCCACAGATTCTTCGGTTACAATTTGAAGGTCATCCTCAAATCTTGCTACAGGATAAAAAATCCTGAAATGGGAAAGCTCCCAAAGACGCGATTCATAGAAACATTTTTTTCTTACCGCAGGAGTAATCAACAGCCTCTGGTTGATATATCCGGGGTCTGTATGGGGAAGCCAACCGTAGAACTTTCGAAGTGATGGAAAGCTTTGCACAAGGTGTTGCGTACCTTCTCCATCAAACATTGAAGCCTCACCAATACCTGTAGTAATTAGTGGAAGATTTGCCTGACCACCAATCTGAGGAGGGTCAATTGCAAAATCAAACCTGTATTCACCAGTATATCTGACATTCAAATCAATCTCTGCCTCATCAATTCCATCATCTGATTTTGTGTATGGGATATTTCTAACTGTTGTATCGTGATACTTGAACTTTACAAAACAAGCTGTTTCAGTACTTGGTTTTGTTACAACAGTTCCACCATCTTGTTCAAAAATTGTTCCAATCGGTCTAAAAAAGAAATCCATGTACTGATCTTCAGCGTACACCACAGGGATTGAAGTATACGGATTGCATATTGTAAAATCCAAAGGTTCCTCAGCGACACCATAATCTGGAATAAATCCCTGGGAAATTGCAGTCAGAGCTCGACCATTCTTTCTGTCGAGCTCAGAACCAAAAATATCACCAAGGTTTACCCTGTTTTCGTAACCAGGATAAACATCAATCTTTTCAAAATTATCCTCTGTACCAGGGATCGTCCAATCAACTTCATTTTCAATCGCTTCAAATGCAAGCTGTTCTGCAGTAGATTTCGACATACCGGTATTTGTAATAGCATTATACATCTTTGAAGTGGTGATAAGCTCCCCACCCATAAACTGTTCGTACTGTTCCCCAAATTCTATCGTTTTCAAGTTTGGATAGTTTCTTGCGATGTATTCAGAAAAACCATCATTCGTAAGAAGTCTCGAAAGATTGGTTCCCCATACCTCAGTTCCATTAACAATCGGTGCAAAACCAACTTTGATCCTTGGCATCCTTTGAAGCTGTGGCATCTCAGGATTATTCCATGCATCAAAAGAGATTCTTCCTACAGCTAAAGAAGAATTCACTTTTACACGGAATCTTGTGGGTTTTGAAACAAAATTCGCATATTCGAATCCACTTACTCCTGATCCTAAAAACAACAACATAACTGACAATGCTAAAACCATTACTTTCTTCATCAGATGCATTTTACAAGCAAAACATACAATCAGCAAGTTTTTCTGATTGTCACCCTCTTTTAAAAAACAATATCTGAAAATAAAAAAAATCACTTGCTTTTTTGATTATTTTTTTGTATTATTTTTACCAGTGATTGACGAGAAAAAAGCTTGATTTTTTCAAACAAAATATCAGTTAGGAGTATCCATCATGGATAAGATTCGAATCAGTTTGTTGGTTATCGTTGCTATCTGTCTTATATTTTTGATATTATCGATATTCGAAGTTGGCGCTGTGAAAATTGTTTGGGAAAACAGAGTAGCTGATGGTCAGGTTTCCTGGGCACTCTGGGTTGAGCTTGCAAAGGTCATTACTCCACTTTTTGCAGGACTCATACTGCTTTATCAAGGATTTGTCGGTAACATCCTTTCAACTGTAAGACCAACCGTAAAGGTTATCGGTTTTGGAGTATTGAGTATCGCAATCGGTTTTGCATTCGAGGTGTATCAGAGAGCATTTCTGAAGCTAGATACGGTTGCATTTGGGGCATACACTGCATTTTTTGTTGTTGGAGCTGTTCTTGTAGTTTGGGCACTGTTTGACTTCCCAGCAAGACTTGAAGCTCGATTGAAAGCAACTCAGAGACCATGGTTTTTTACTGCAGTAGGTGTAACGACAATTCTGACTATTGCTTTTATGATCAGATTATCGATCAAATCTCCAGACCCTCTTAGTATTATATCTCAAATATTGTACGCTGTCTTGACTCTTTCGATATTCATTGGCGCTCTAAGATGCACAATGGTTTTTGCAGAAGGTCGAATCGGTAGACCATTTTTATTCATCGCCATCGGTGGTTTGGCAATCTTTACCAATGTCTATTACACATGGCTTCCGTTTACACCAAGAATCAATGCATTCCATCCAATTCATACACTATGGGTATTCTGTTTTCTTATCACCGCTCTTGGAGCATTTGATATGACACTCTCAGACTCGATAAACGGGTGATAAAAGGAAAGATGGAAATGGACAAGACAAAAATCAGTGTTATTTCCGCAGTTTTTCTTTCAATACTAGTATCTATATTGCTTCTTACTCACAAAGGTGGAACCCCTGTTACCACACCATCAATGGGTGTTTTCAAGCTACTTGGGTTACATTGGATTGGCGTTCTCAAGTTTTTGTCTGCCTTTGTTGCTGGCGGAATACTTCTTTATCAAGGTTTTTTTGGCAGAATCCTTCAGACCGTAAAAAGCTACGTCATAATGATTGGTTTTGGTATATGGGCAATCGCATTTGGATATGGATATGAATTCTTCGTTCGCGTTTTTGTCCTTCATCATGAGCTTGCTAGCTCTTTGATTCAGGCATCGGTTCTCTATCTTATCGGTGGAATCCTTGTTGCGTGGGCACTTTTCGCATTTCCAAAGAGCCTTGATATTACACTCCGAAACTCACAAAGAAAGTGGTTTCTTCTTTCGCTTTTGGCTGTTCTTATAATCACAATTATAATCTTCTTTGTAAATAAGTCTGAGAATCTCACAACCTTGAATCTAATAATCCAAATAATATATCCGACTTTGACGCTTTTTGTGTTTGCATCTGCTCTCAGATGCACGATGGTTTTTGCTGGTGGAAGAATTGGAAGACCGTTCCTTCTGATCGCTATCGGAAGCCTGACGATGTTCCTATTCAATTACATTGTCTGGGCAAGATTGTTTGGAAACATGGGTGAATTTGGGGTAATACACATCCTCTTCGTCTTCAGTTTCTTGATAACTGCAATCGGTGCAGTCGATCTAACCCTTGCTGATGAAAGTGGACTTTAGGCAAAAACTGATAACAAACATAATTAAACAGAAGATTTCTTAACAATTACTGGTATTGTCAGTGTACGCAAATGCTATAACATCTTGCTCCGCATAGTTATGGTGTTAACAATGGAAAAAAGATACTTCCCCGATATTAATACAGTTTTTGTTAAGCCTATAGGGCATTTGAATACGAGAGTTCAGATAGATGAGCTTGTTGCGGAATTCAAAAAAATCGATTCAGAGTTTGACAAAAAGTTCTGGATAATTTCTGATATTTCAGATTTTATGATAGAAAGCATTACTTTGGTTCAGTATTTTGCAAAAGGGATGATGGGTTTGGACGCAAAAAGACACGGGACAGTCTTTATTCTTCAGGATGTTATCAGAAAGACTGGAATAAACCTTTTGAGATATTACAGAAGAGTCAATTTCTACACTGCATTCGACCTAGAGTCAGCAATGGAAATCGTAAAGAAACATTCTGAAAAAGGCAATTCATAGGTTTGACATACTACTATCGCAATTTAGAATGATGGCGGAGGTTATATGCCAGTAGACGTAAATTTTGAATACGATGAGCAGGAGAACATCCTGCTTGCAAAACTTGTCGGGAATATGGACACCGATAAAGACGCTGTTGAAGTTTTTGAGAAGATCAGGGTCAATGTTTCCAGTATTGGGAAGAAATGCTGGTTTATCTCTGACGTAACCGAGCTTTTTCCAAAATCGGGTCCTGCAATAAAATACAGCAAACTCTCAAGTTCACTTCATGGCTCATGGCTTGCGTCAATTTCAATTGTAAAAAGTCTGCTTCAAAAATCAGGTATGAAACTCGTTGGAACATTTCGAAAAGAGATAGTTCATGTAGTTTCATCAAAAGAGGAAGCCCTAAAGGTAATCGAGAACCTCAAGACAAAACAATAGTCACAAGTAATAAAACATGAAAAAAGCTCTTGTATACATAAATCTTTCTCTGGCAATGGTTTTCTGGGGACTCACCTTTATTTGGACAAAACAGATTCTTGAGTTCTACAATCCGATCACAATCATAACTGTAAGACTCATCATTTCAGTTTTTTTCATGTTTATATTCAATCTGTTTCTAAAACAACTGCAAAAGATTCGAAAAGAAGATTTTTGGCAGTTCGTGCTTTTGTCACTCTTCCAACCATTTTTATATTTCATCTGCGAAAACTACGGATTGATGTATGTCTCCACAACTGTCACAGCAGTAATCATCGCAATGATTCCGCTTTTTACGCCAATTGCGGGACATATTTTCTTCAAAGAAAAACTCACAAGATTTTTTGTTTTGGGAATGATAATCTCATTTTTCGGGGTTTTGATGGTAGTCATGAAGAATGATCTTTCATTTTCAGCACACCCATTTGGTGTTTTTCTTTTATTCTTGGCTATTCTTTCAGCAATTATCTACACCGTACTCATATATAAACTCAAGGATCGATACAATGTTTTTTCAATCCTCTTCTGGCAGAATCTTATCGGTTCAATAATGTTCATTCCACTATTCCTGGTAACTGATCTGAGACATATTCTTAAAATTGGATTTGTTTCAGGTACCATCATGCCATTTCTTCTACTGGCGGTTCTCGGCTCATCACTTGCCTATATCTTCTTCATTTCTGCAATCCAGGAACTTGGGATGTCAACCGCAAACCTTTTCACAAATACAATCCCGATTTTTACTGCAATTGCGGCATTCATAGTGCTTGGTGAAAAACTGACAATTTTTAATATGGTTGGAATTGTTGTTGTTCTTTCAGGAGTTGTAATATCACAGGTCAGATTTAAAAAGATTTCCAGAATCAATTATTGAGATATAAACTCGATAATCTCATCAAGGGACATGTTTGCTCCGCGATCTCCATATTTTTCAAAAGTTGCTCCGGAAAACTCGCTTAAGTTGGCAATAATTTCATCAATGTAAGGTTTAATAAGGGGGTCATTTGGGACACCAAACTTATTTCTCAATTGAATTGCTTTGCCGATAATAAGCGATGCTTCCTTATATTTCTTCATATTTCCAAAGCTCATGGATAGAAATTCCAGCGAAACAATTACCTGTAACATGGATTTCGACTCCATATGGTTTTTTAAAACACCTAGCAGGCATTCTGTCGATTCCATAAAATCATTTTTCAAATGGAGATACATCCCCTTATATAACATATATCTATTTATGAAAGACGATTTTGTAAGAACTTTTTTTCTTTCATCAATTTTATCGAAAATAAGTTTTGCGTTATTTAGCTCTCGATTGAAAATGTAATATTTGGCAAGTGTAAGCAATATGCTAATATCATTTTCTCTGTAACCAAACTTTTCATCTTCTTTCAGATGACCAAGTTTTTCTAAATAATACTTTGTTTTTTCCATATCATTCATCGACATGTAAATCTCGATTGAGCTATCATAATAATAATCCATTCCAAGATCTTGAAGCTGTTTTTTTGAAAGCTGTTTTATTTTATTATTGCATTCAATCGCTTCATCATATTTCCCAATCAGAACATTAAACTGAGCCTTTTTCCTCAAAGTTAGAATTATCTCGAGGTTAACCCCAGACTTTCCACCATATTTCATAGCCTCGGAAATAAACCTTTCAGCTTCTTTGAGATTCAATCTGTCAATATGGATCGATGATATTAATCTATTTGTCCAACAAATCATCCTATAGTCGGAGATCTTTTCAAATGAAGCAAGAGAGGTCTTCAATTCTCTCAAGGCATCATCATATCTTCCAACATCAAAATAACTCAAACCAAGATTCATCTGACTTGTCGCAAGCATATGGTATTGTTTCAATTCTGTGCTGAGCTTTATTGTTTTTTCATATAACTCAAAGCTCTTATCTATATTTCCATTCCCCTGATAATAGATTGCCAAATTCTGATAGGAAAAAAGTAATGAATCCTGAGCATCAATTTCTTCAAGTATTCCAATTGATTTATTTGTAACCCTGATAGCCTCATCAAAATCGCCAAGCCAATGTGCAAACACACCTGAATTCAAACAAAGCGAACCCGCTGTTTTTGATTTGATATTGATTCTTTCAATCGCCTGCTTTGTCTTTTCCAAACCCAATCTATGATAACCCATAACATTCCAAAAAATGCACATCGAGGAAGTCAGGATTATCAAGTATCCATCTTGATTTGACTCGAAGGCAAAATCAATTGCAGAAAGAACATTTTTATTTTCTGACTCAAACCTTGCTAACCAAAGTGCTTGGTCTTTACCTCTCAGATTATTTCTATTGGTGTTTACCCATGTGGCGAACCACCTAAGGTATCTTTTTCTTATAAATTCATACTCGCCTGACTCAACAAGCTTTTCTTTTGCATATTCTCTTATCGTGTTTAGGAGATAATATCTTGTTTCACCTTTAGCAGTTTTATTTGTAACAATAAGTGATTTTGAGTGAAGCCCATCAATAAGGTCAAGGATTTCAAACTCATCAAATTCACAAAAATCATCATCAAAAGTTTCAGCATCTTCAGAAATTGAATCAGCGAGTACTTTGTCATCTAACTTGAACTCAAAGTCACCTGTGGCAATAGCGGTTGAAGACTCTAATGTGAATCCTTCAGAAAAAACTGACATCCTATTGAGCAATGTTCTCTCATCAGAAGAGAGGAGATCATAACTCCAATCAATTGTTTTCCGAAGGGTTTTCTGTCTATCGGTTGCATCTCTTGAACCCTTTGTCAAAAGCTTAAATCTTTTATTCAATTTTTGGTTTATCTGGTCTGGTGAAAGAACCTTCACCCTTGCAGCAGCAAGTTCAATTGCTAGCGGTAAACCATCGAGTCTTCTCACAATATCACAAACTGCGTCCGAATTTTCTTCTGAAAGGGTAAAATCAGTTGCAACAGATCTTGCTCTTTCAACAAATAATTTTACTGCTGAAAATTTTTCAAAATCATCAAGTTTAATTGAATTCGATTGTGGAACTACAAGTGATGGAATTCTCCAAACCTCTTCACCTTTGATCTCGAGTGATTCAGTTGTTGTAGCAATAATTCTCAAGTTTGGGCAATTCTCCAAAAACCTTTCTGAAATCTTTGCAAGCGAAGATGAAACAAGCTCACAACTATCAAGGATTAAAAGCATTTTTTTATCTGAAATATGATCAATTATCAATTCAGTCGGAGATTTTTCGGAGTCACCTTGAACATTCAAAAATGTAGAAATAGATTGAACCAACTGGATTTTTTCAGAAATATCAGAAAGACTAACAAAACAGATACCATCTGTGAATTTATCAGTGTTTCTTTTTGCGGCCTCAATTACAAGTCTTGTTTTTCCAGAACCACCGATACCAAGGATTGTGATCAGTCTTTTATCTTCAAGAATAGATTTAATCTCATCAATCTCTTTTTTTCGTCCAATGAATGATGAAAGGTCTTCAGGTAGATTATTTCGAACCTCATAGGTCTCTTTTGTCTCTTGAACCTCATTATTCATGAGCTTATGTTCAAGATCAGAGAAAAACTCATCTGATGTTGCTTTTACAAACTTTCCATCCCTCAAAGACAAAAGTTCACTTGCAGAGTCTGATAATCCACCAGGGTCAACCCAATAGGTTGAAAACTCTTTATTGATACCATTTTTATAACACTCAATGAGTGCAGTATCATATTTGCCTGACCATCCAGAGAGTATCAACCCATACTTTAAAAAAATCTCAGTCAAAAGTTGGTTCATTTCAGAAGTATAGTTTTCAAGCTCCTCTGGAGTATTTTTTATTCTTGAATCAAGATAATCACCGTTTACTTTGATTATTAGTGGTCTTTCCATATGAACAAGAGATGGCAGACCTTCAATATCATCTGAAGACGAAACAACTCTTGGATTGATATTTAAATCAGAAAGTGCTTTTTCAAGAAGCCTATCGAAATTTGTTGTAATAATGACCTTCACAAACTTCTGCTCAATAAGTTTTGCAATCGCCTTGTGTGCAGGTGTTGGAAGTTTTTTGCCTGACTTTTTTTCTTCATCATTTGGCTCAAAGTATGAAGTCAGTAGTTTTGCTCTTTGGGTGGGAGTATCTGCCAAGAAATCAAGGAGGTCTGAATAGTCTGCGGGTTTGTCAAACTTTTTTTCGTACCATTCCCAGCATTTCTCGCCAGGGTTTTCACCATGCAGCCTTGCGAGTTTATTTATAAGGTCACAAACAACTCCCCAACCTGTTGGGATGCCTGCTGATATTGATATTCCTGAACCAAGCAGAAGAGCATACACACCCTTATTCGATTGCATAGAAAATGCTAGTTTTATAGTATTATCAGAGACTTCCATACTAGGTGAGAGTATATGAAAATGTAGAAAAAAGTAAACTGACTTGGTTTTTTATCAGTTCACTAAATCACAACCTACAACTTTAATTATTTCCTCAGTCGTAAGCTTTGAACCTTTGACCATCATTTTTTCAAAATCATCTCCGATTTCATGGTTCAAATCAGCTTTTAACTTTTCAATATCTGGTTTCCTCGCTGGAGAAAGTGGGGTTCCGAAAAAAGATCTTAATTGTTTCATTTTTCCAAGAATCATTGCAGAAACCGAAAAATCACCCAATTCACAAAAAACAATTGACGTCATCTCGAGTATTTTGATAAGATCAAAATATGCCTCAATTTTATAAAAGTCAAAGATTACTTTTTTTAGGGTAACTAGCGCTTCAGACAGTTTTCCATCTAGATAATTAAAGGTCGCTTTGTAACCAACAAACCTTATTAAATCTAGTTTTGATGGGATTATTTTCTTATCGGTTGATATTTTTTCAATAATTTCACCTATTAACTTTTTATCCTTCATAGAAATTGAATAATAGAGCATCAGCATTAGTTCTTTGATACTGAAATCTTTTGTCATATCAAAAAGTCCAGCATTTACATATATTTCATATGCATCATCGAAATTACCCTTTTCCATCATTATTGCAGAGTAAGAATATTCGATCGGCTCGATAATGTATTGTGTTGGATTTTCTTTTCTCAGCTTTTCCATCAGTTTATATTGATTCGTTGCTTTATCATACTCTCCCAATATGAGATAATAATCACACAACAGCCTCAAAACATCAACATATTCAGTATAACTGATTGACTTAGCAAGCGGGTACATCTCATCAAGAACTTCTTTCATCTTCGGTAGATTTAGAAGGTTATAGTATGCAGATGCAAAATTATTCTGAACCATTAAAATCATTCTTTGATCTGAAAGCTTCCTAAAAATCGATATAGACTTTTCAAATTGTTCCATTGATTTCTCAAAGTCACCTTGGAAAAAATATACATCGCCAAGATTCATTCTGTTTACAGCTAAGAAATAATCATTTTCTGCATCAATACTTGCCTTTATTGCTTTTTCTAACAAAGGAACGCATTTTGAAATCTTTCCAACTTTTTTATAGGAAAGTGCAAGATTTTGTGAAACCATCGAAATTCTTTCCTTATTTCCTGTTTTTTCAAATAGCTTTAATGCTTTTTCATGAGAACTAATTGCCTCATTGTCCCTTCCTAAGTTGAACAAAAAAGCCCCATTACAATTATACATCAAACCAAGAAGTCCATCATCATCAATAAGATCTGTTTCAATAACCTTTTTTGTCCAAGTGTATCCAAGTTCATTGTAATACACCAAATCCCAGAAAATTGAAACTCCACTTATTATCCTTGCACATCTAGTCAATCGTTTTGTCTCATACAAGTAATCCAGAGCCGCTAAGATGTTTTCATTTTCAAATTCAATCTTCTTTTGCCAAAGGAATTGTTCACTGGTTCTGAGTTTCTCTGTGTGTGAGTTTATCCAAAAATCAAACCATCGGGAATGCCTGTCATGGATCAAGACCATTTCACCAAAGGTTTCTAGCTTTTCCATTCCATATTTCTTTATTGATTCGAGAAGGCTATACCTGATATTCCCATCAACTGATTTTTTTGAAATGATCAAAGATTTTGATACTAATTGCTGTATCAGATCAAGTACTTCAAATTCATCAAATTCAAAATATTTATCTGTCCCAGTATCACCCTTATAAATTCTTCCCGTAAAAACAGCAACTGATGATTCCAGAGAAAATCCTCCAGTAAAAACAGATACTCTAGTAAGAAGTTTTTTTTCATCATCAGATAACAAATCAAAACTCCAATCGATTGCACCTTTAAGAGTTTTTTGTCTATCCGGGACTCTACTAAAACTTTTTGTTAATAGCTTGAATCTTCTTGCAAGTTTTTTCTCAATTTGTTTTACAGAAAGAACTTTTGTTCTTGCTGATGCAAGTTCGATTGCAAGCGGTAAGCCATCAAGTTTGATACAAATATTGACAACACTTCGGATATTGTTTTCATCTAAGACAAAATCTGATGATACAGTTTTTGCTCGTTCATAAAATAGCTTTATACTTGAGTATTCAAGAATTTTTGAGAATTCCTCATCAGATCGTTCTGGGAATTCCATAACAGGAGTGTACCACCTAGCTTCGATCTCAATGTTTAGAGTCTCCCTGCTTGTTGCAATTATCTTTAGCTGTTTTGTTTCATTTAAAAGCTTTTTTGCAATCTGTGAGACAATGTTTATTACCTGTTCACAGTTATCGAAAATTATCAAACACTTTGTGTTTTTTATTGCATTGATGATAGCATCAATAGAAGACTCAGTATAATCTAATCGAATACCCAATGCCTCAAAGATTATTTGATATACTTGGATTTTTTCAGAAACGAGTGAAAGATTGATAAACCATATTTTAGAATAGCTTGAGCTTGAAAGTCTTTTTGCGATCTCAATTGCCAATCTTGTTTTACCAACCCCTGCAGGTCCAACAAGAGTTATCATCCTATGTTTTTTTTCAAGCTCAAGGATTTCAGAAATCTCTTTTTCTCTTCCAATAAAAGATGAAAGACCCTCAGGAAGGTTGTTCGGAACATCTAGTTTATCTGATCTTTCATAAATGCAGCGTAACTTTTTTGCAAGTTCTGGGAAAAAGATATCTGCTTTTTCTTTGATAAATCTTCCATTTCTCAATGACAAAAGCTTCAAAGCTGGCTCTGATAAATCAAATGGATCTATCCAACACGTTATAAAATCAGTGTTTTTAGCCTGCTCATAACACTCAATTAAGGCTGAATCATATCTTGCTGACCAACCAGATATTATCAATCCATACTCTGAAAAAATCTCAGTCAAAAGTTGGTTCATTTCAGAAGTATAGTTTTCAAGCTCCTCTGGAGTATTTTTTATTCTTGAATCAAGATAATCACCGTTTACTTTGATTATTAGTGGTCTTTCCATATGAACAAGAGATGGTAGACCTTCAATATCATCTGAAGACGAAACAACTCTTGGATTGATATTCAAATCAGAAAGTGCTTTTTCAAGAAGTCTATCGAAATTTGTTGTAATAATGACCTTCACAAACTTCTGTTCAATTAGCTTTGCAATCGCCTTATGTGCAGGTGTTGGAAGTTTTTTACCTGACTTTTTTTCTTCATCATTTGGCTCAAAATATGATGTTAGAAGTTTCGCCCTTTGGGTGGGAGTATCTGCCAGGAAATCAAGGAGATCTGAATAGTCTGCTGGTTTATCAAACTTTTTTTCGTACCATTCCCAACACTTCTCGCCAGGGTTTTCACCATGCAGTCTTGCGAGTTTATTTATAAGGTCGCAAACAACTCCCCAACCTGTTGGGATACCTGCCGAAATTGAAATCCCAGAACCAAGAAGGAGAGCATAAACGCCCTTGTTTGATTGCATTGAAAAAGCTAGTTTTATCAAATTGTCAGAGGATTCCATACCAGGAAGAAGTATATAAAAATATATGAATTTGTAAACCAGCCCATTCCGCTTGCATTTTGACATTTTATCATTAGACTCTTCTCCCAATTACAAAAAAATAAGGAGAGCTTTATGAATATCATTACTGATGCATGTGACTTGATTGGAAATACTCCACTTTTTGAACTGACAAAAGTTTTTGTTGATCCTAAAGCAAGAATCCTTGCTAAAATGGAACGCTGCAATCCAACATCAGTAAAGGATAGAGCTGTCAGATCAATGATAAAAACAGTGATGGCTGAGGGCAAAATAACCTCAGAAACAGAGGTTGTTGAGGCAAGCAGTGGTAATACTGCAATTGCGATTGCAAGCTTGGGAGCGATGCTAGATTATAAAACTCGTATCTTCATGAGTGAGCTTTGCAGTGTCGAGAGGCAGCAAATCCTTTGTGCATATGGCGCAAAAGTAATGCTTACCCCCGCTGCTGAACACACAAAAGGTGCAAGAGAAAGAGCTATAAAGTATTGTGATAAAAATCCAAATACGACATTTTTCCTCAATCAACACGGAAACCAAAACAACGGAAAAGCACACGAAACAACAACAGGACCAGAGATTTGGGAACAAACTAACGGCAACATCGATGTTGCAATAATTGGTCTTGGAACAAGCGGGACATTTGATGGTCTATCAAGATTTCTCAAAAGCAAAAACCCAAACATAAAAATCATTGGTTTTGAGCCTGCAGCAAGTCCAGTCTATTCAGGTGGAGCTCAAGCTCCTCACAAACTTATCGGTATTGGCCCAGGATTTATTACAGACAACTTCAAAAGATCAAGACAAAATCTTGATGAAATCATCCTTGTAGAAAATGATGTCGCCTTTGAAACAGCAAGATTAATTGCAAGAAAAGAGGGTATTCTTGTTGGGCCAACATCAGGAGCATCTGTTTGGGTTGCGGGACAGATTTCAGAAAGACCAGAATTTGTTGGAAAAACAATAGTTTGTTTCATGTATGATACAGGTGAGAGATATCTGTCTACCCCAGACTTATTCCCGGCAGACAATGTAGAAAAGGTGGAATAAAACATGGAGTATAAAGAATACAATAATATAAATAATTTTTTAGATACTACTAGAGAAATCCTTCTTGCAAGTGAAGCGGAAAACGGCTTGATGCTTGGAATTGCAGAACTTCTTAAAGCTGATCCCAACTACTACGGAACAAAACCTTTACTGGCAACAGTATCTTCAAGTTCAGGAATTGAGCTTGTTGTTATGATGACTCCACCATTTAAAATCCAGATCATTGCATGTGGAAATAATTCATTAGAAGCAGTTGAAACACTCACAAAAAATATCGGAAACTCAAACTGGTATGTCCCAGGAGTGATTGCAGAAAAAAATATTGCAGAAACTTTTGCAAAAAACTACTGTGAAAAAACTGGCAGAAAATTAAAAATTGTCATGAGTATGAGAATATTCAAACTCACAGAGGTTGCAAAACGTGATTATCCAGAAGGGAATTTTCGTGTCGCAACCATGGATGACTTTGACCTGTGTCTTGATTGGACAAAGAAATTCATGATCGATTGCTTTGGAGAAAATAGTAACAATACTCCCGATGATTCAAATCACCTTGAAGACAAGATAAAGTCAGGTTTCTTTTATCTCTGGGAAAAGGATAAACCGGTCTCAATGGCAGCAAGGACAAGACCAACACCAAACAGCGAATGTGTCGCATCAGTTTATACTCCGCCTGATGAAAGAGGAAAAGGTTACGCAACAGCGGTTGTCTCAGAACTATCAAAAGAAATCTTAAAAAGTGGGAAAAAATTCTGTACACTCTTTACAGACCTTGCAAACCCCACATCAAATAGCATCTACCAAAAAATTGGATATAAACCAATCGCTGACATTTGCGATTGTATGTTCAAGTGACTAAAATGAATACATGAATATATTCATTGAATACGGTCACAAGGACGAAGCCAGGGTTGACCAAGTAGCCGAAAAACTCCAGGCCTTTGGGCATACTGTTTTTAAGGTCTCTGATGTAAACCCAGACGAGGAAACACCATCTGAGATTCTTGATGTTTATGAAAAAGCAGAGATGGTGCTTCTTGTTCTGAGTGCCGAGACAATGCACATGAACACAAAAGAGGTATGGTTGACATATCTCAATTATTTCGGCGGAACATTTGATTCAAGGAAGCTTTATGTTCTGACGTTTGATAAAATCGATATGTCAGAGATTCCACCGATGATGTTTTCAAATGTCTATATCGACCTATCTGAAAACTTTGATAAACAGCTTGAAACATTCGCCAAATTTGCAAGCAAACTCGAAAGTGGAGAACAAGCAAGTCCACCACCTGAAATACTCATCAAAAGACCAGACAACATCAATGACCTATATATTGAAAATCTTCAAGATGCCTTCCATGATGGTGCTTTGTCGCTTGTATGTGGAGCTGGGGTTTCTGTTAGCGCAGGAATTCCCACCTGGAACAACCTGATAGAAGACCTTCTCGACCGGATGATCTCTCAACTTGCCCTAAACATAGAAAATCCAATAAAAGCCTCTGATTTCCTGAGCTATTACAACCAATCCCCAATCATCCTTGGCAAAAGTCTTAAAAACCATTTCGGTAGTTTTTTCAATGAGGAGCTTCGAGCTGCACTATATAAGGGTGGTAACGGCACATGTGACCTCATCAGAGAGATTGCGATGCTCTCAAAACCAAGCAGGAGAAACGGTTGTTCACTTGATTCAATAATCACTTTCAATTTTGATGGCTTAATTGAGGAGGAGCTTCAAAAATTGAGGGTTGATTTCAAACCAATCTACAATGATGGAGTACGTTTCAACCCGAATGAACTCCCTATCTATCATGTTCACGGGTACCTTCCTCGAACAGGTGAGATTCCAGAAGATACAGAACTTGTTTTTTCCGAGGACTCATATCACAACAAAACAATGGATGTTTATAGCTGGTCAAACATCATTCAGCTCATCAAATACAGCCAAAACACCTGTCTTTTCCTTGGTCTCAGTCTGACAGACCCAAACCTCAGAAGACTTCTTGATGTTTCAAACAGGAAAAACATCAACCACGAAAAGAAACATTATCTCATCATGAAAGACAAAAACTCCGCGGACATTTCAGGAGAGGTCTTTGAGATTTCCAAAAACCTCGAAACCCAGGACTTTAATGAGCTGGGTTTGAATGTTTTGTGGGTGGAAGAATATCAAGATATTCCAAAACTTCTGGGGAAGATTAGGGAGTAATACTTGATTGATATTGGAGGAGCATGAATACTGTTAAAGATTTGTTTGAAAGAGATTTAAGCAATTTTTTTACCCAAGGATTAATACTCAACTTCAATGACAACAACAAAAATCCTTTGCCCTCAGCAATTTTAAAAGTGTGTTTCGATATAAATAATAATACAAGACTAGTTAAGTCATATATACCCGAAACCCCACACTATGCTGAGTACATCGACCTAATATACAAAACAGATTATGTGCAAAAATGTGATTTGGGAAAAGATGATATTTCTAGAAGAAAAAAGATTAGAGTAGAGGGGATTGGACTAGAAAAGCCTCTGGAATTAAACTCTCCCGATGGTGGTTTTGATGTACTTTCTGGCCATCAAGGATTTGGTGATCATCAAAAACTATCTGATACCCAATTTAACAAAAGAGTGTTCATCTATGTTGAGAAATATATTGAAAAAAACAAAAGAGACTTTCTTTTAGAATTAGGCCAAAAGGCAGGTTTATACCCAGTTATCAGAGACAAAAACTACTTGGATGCAACAACAAAAGATCGAAGTCCGCTTGCTTTTATATCTCACGACTCTCGTGACAAAGAGGTCTTGGTAAGCGATTTAGCATTAAAACTAACCCAGAGGTTTTGCCCAGTATGGTACGATGACTTCTCGCTTGGAGTTGGAGATAATCTAAGGAAAAGCATTGAAAAAGGCTTAAGAGAAACCAAGTATTGTATTTTGGTTCTTTCACCAAATTTCCTCAACAACAAAGGCTGGGGAGAAGCAGAATTCGAATCAATTTTCGCAAAAAATATTGATAGTGATGAAAATCTTATTCTTCCAATATGGCATAATGTCAATAAGAATCAGGTCAAAGAATTTTGTCTGAGCTTATCAAATATTGTAGCCTTAATGTCAGATGATCCATTGCTTGTAGACAAGTTAATATCGAAAATAAAAAATAACTAATAAATATTCGCTGAACCTGGAGAAAGTATCTGGGAGTCAAATATTACAAAGTTTTGCTCAAACTAGATTTACAATCCCTCCACAATATCATTAACTGTCACCTTTTTAAGGATTTGAATTATCTATTCATTCTCTTTTATCATCTCATCCCTTTTTCTTCTGAACTCGGCAATGGGTCTGTCACCTGGAATGAGCTTTTCGTCCATTTTCATAAAGCTTTTTTTTGGTAGTTGAGTGACAACAACTCTTTTGTCTTGTCTGAGGATGATTTTGCTGGAAATCCTTCCGAAAAATCCTACTATGTGCCTTAAACCCCATATAGGCATGAATGACTGATAGAAACGCAGATAGATCATTGTGTTTTCATCATCAATCGGAGCAAATGCAGCAAAGACTCTGACTTTATCAGCAATTATGTTGTGCCATATATTTGGCATAACAAATTCCAAAGAAAAGAGGTCTTTTTCATCCCCCATCTCATCTGCTGGTTTTGCTTTAACCTTGCAATCATCAACAACATTCTTGACATACCATGTCAGTTTGTTATCGTCCCATTTTGTCCTTGGGCCATAAACAACAGTTTTACCAGATTTGCCAATGGTGTTGTAGTGGACAAAGGGAACATGGACTACATCCATCTGGTTTTCGATGCACCTTGTGTAATCGACACTCCACTTATCTTTTAGCTGAGAATAATAAAACCCTTCTTTCAGATCATCAAAGAATGGGATCTCCTGCAGTTCACCGGATGGTATTCCCCAAAATACCCAGATGAATCCATATTTTTCTTTTACAGGATAGGCATCAACTCTAAATCTTTCTGGAACTTGAGCTGTTCTTCCATTTGCCGGGATCACCTTCACCCTTCCATCTGAATCATATTCAAATCCATGAAATGGGCACTGAGCACGTTCAGAGACAATCTTTCCTTTACTAATCGATGCACCTCTGTGACAGCACTTATCAATAATACAGGCGATCTGCCCGTTATTTTTTCTCCAAAACGCCAGTTTTTGACCCAATCTTTTGACACCAACTATTTTCCCTTTTGGCACTTCTTTTGAGTCCAAAACAGCGTACCACATATTTTTTATCATAGATGTTACCCCTTTGTATCGATTATAACTAACTGATAAATTTTTGACAAATCCCGCATTTCAACCTATAATCAAGCTACTAAAAAATAAAGAAGGCAATTCTATGAGTTTACCTAAAGTAACGCTTGTTATCGTTGGAATCATTTTAGTAATAATGGGCATAATGGGTCTAATTCCTTCACTTGCACTGGGTTTTGAACCAGTGTGGCATGCCATCGCAAAGATCATGATCGGTTTTGTTGTGATCATAATCCCACTTACCGATAAATGATTGTCCATATCTAAGAGTTTTCTGTAAGCTAAGCAGCGTTAAATCAAGCGTAACAAACACAACAATGTTTGACACATACAGGCTTTCTTGCTATAATTACAACATCAAGAGACAAAGGGGGTAATTCTGTGAGTTTATCTAAGGTATCACTGGTCATTGTTGGAATCATCTTGGTTATTATGGGTGTAATGGCACTTATTCCCTCGCTTGCTATAGGCTCTGAGCCAATGTGGCACGCAGTTGCGAAGGTCGTAATAGGTATCATTGCTGTAATAATCCCGTTTACGGACAAGTAAAAAATACTGTCTAAAAACACACCTCTTTTGAAAAAGAGGTGTGTTTTTTTAATATATGCAGCTTTTTATAACAAACATAAACCCAAAGATTTGTGCAAAACACCTGGATGATTTGAGGTTGAATAAAATCATTGTTGAGTCTGCACAGCTTCTGTCTACAGCGTATCCTGAGTTGATTGATAAACCATATAAACCAACGCATGTTAATCATCCACTTGTAAAGTGGCTTCTCAAAAGCAGAATGCACTACTTCTGGACAGTTGATTATTTGAAGGCTTTGTGTGATGAACGAAAAACTCGTTTCCCAAACTGCAAACTACACAAAACAGAGGAAAGATTCAAATCAATTCAATCGGGGGATTGGGTTCTTGAGGAACATGATTTCCACAACTGTACACCATACAAAAACCTACCAACATTTGAAGCATACAGAAAAACTCTTATCACCAAATGGAAGGGTGACAAAAAAAGCCCTACATGGGGAGGATTGACTAAAGTGATTTTGAAAAGATCTTTGAAGAGTAACAGTAGCCAACAGAAAAAACTTGGGAGACTTTCAAAAACCCACTATCTTATTTGTTCTGCTTTTTAAATAAGGAGAGAAGTAGTTCAGAATATTTATCAGCTCTTTCATTGACTTCATCTATCAAGTCTCGATTGGATTTGATACTTCTCTCAATTTTTTCTATTCTTCCAATAATATCAGACTGATTTTTCAATATTTTCTGGACAAAAACCATCAGACTATCTTCTTTCACATCTTGCGATTCGAGTTCGAGCAAAATTTCATTCAATCGATGTCCCAACTGATTTTCATCTAAATCATTTGACTTGAGACCTTTTTTGAGCTCTTTTACGATGTCAACAACTCTTTCATACTGACTCATACTATAATTTTACTGCACTAGTTTCTTAATTACAATAAGGGGATCACATAAATGGAGGTATAAATGGAAAAACAAAAGAATATAATATGCAATTGTGACCCAAGAAAACCAAAGC
Source organism: Caldisericia bacterium (assembly GCA_963674785.1). Lineage (GTDB taxonomy): Bacteria > Caldisericota > Caldisericia > JAAYUI01 > JAAYUI01 > JAXGMQ01. The sequence goes on along the minus strand of OY771555.1, from coordinate 969,783 downwards.
AGAGGCTCTTCCCTCTATCTTTCGTCAGCATTCAAATTCTTGATGTCATAAAAAAGGATTACCCCAACATCGAGGATTATGATTATATTTGTGCAGAAGATCTAAATGAATATAGGGCAAAATACATAAAGGGGCTTCTAGAAAAACATACCGATGGTGATAACAAAGATGTCATAGATGTAATAGAAAGCATACAGGAAAAAGGTCTCATTTCAGAAAACATTGATGAGGATATAGACGAAAATAGAACTTTTGCCGACATGGTTTCAGATAAGTTGGCAACATTTGCAGGAAGCTGGAAATTCATAATAATTTTCTGTAGCATCATCTTGCTGTGGATTATCAGCAATTCTATTTTCTTGATTTTCGGAAGATTCGATCCATACCCATTTATACTGTTAAACCTCGCTCTCTCATGTATTGCAGCCCTGCAAGCTCCAATAATCATGATGAGTCAAAACAGGCAAGAAAAAAGGGATAGAATCAGATCTGTAAACGATTACAAAATAAACCTGAAAGCTGAACTTGAGATAAGAATGTTACATGAAAAACTCGATAGCTTTATAAAAAACAACTGGCAAATGTTAATGGAGATTCAAAAAGTCCAGCTGGATATGGTCAAAGACATCGACCCAAAATAGACACTTATTAAAAGAAATCGCTTACCTATGCTTTTTCAGCCAAGAAGCAACATCTAAGTTGTCTGATGAATAACTCCCTGCATGTACACCAACAATTAATTTGTAATCAGCACCCATGAATGCTTCCTCGATATTGAAAAAAACATCTCTGCAAGAATCGTCAGTTGCTACATAATAAGTTGTATTTAACGGATGAATATTGTCCGGATAAAATTTGTCTATTCTCTTTTTGATCAATCTATAATCATCAGATGTGGCATTTGACAAATCAAAAACAATGTACTTCACACCCATAATGTTCCTCCTGTATAAACCAGCTACAAAATCATTTAAACCCGACAACCTAATACCTACATATTTTATGATTCGAGGCTCTTATGTCAATCTCTATCGATCAAAAGGCGCAAAAAGTCCAACATAGGGCGGATTGAATAGAAGTGATTTTGAAAAGATCTTTGAAGAGTAGCAAAAAAGGTAAGTCCCCGACTAGGGGGCGTCAGGGACTCCTAACATAAAGAAGTGGGGGATCGTTGCTAGCTTTGGAGGTCTAGTCAGTCAACATCCCTTACGAGTCTTACAAAATTATAGATATTAATGACATCACCCTGAGGGCCATGTCCTTCTGGATAATCATCGGGATCACCGGTCTTTGGGTCACTCCTTTGAGCACCTGCGCCATGAACATCCATCAGCTTTTTGTCTCCGCCATTTGGCGGCCCCATATATCCTCTTGCCTCGCCAAAAGCAATGTAACAAGCAGTTGACCCTTGCTTATCTTTTGGGCCATCAAGATGTGTTGTGCTTGACCAGAAATAAGGGTAGTTATCTCCGACTTTTGTGATGTCAAACACTGGGTCGATAGCCGCACTGTCTGTTACAGCAGGACATCTTGAATAGTCAACAATGCTTTGAAGCTCCTTGATATTTGGAAGCCTCCAGTCATCATGGCCTAAATAGTTCTCTTTGTTTTTCTTCTGAACCCAGGCAAGTGCGTCTTTCCAAATCATTCCTTTTCCGCTATCATCCTTTGTCCACATGAGACCTGTTGCTCTATCAGTGATAGTACTGTCATCATTATCTCTGAAATCATTGATTCCATAATCTATATTGCCTCGGACATACATTACAAAATTGAGTTTCTTTGTGGCAGAAGTCGAATTAGGTCTAGCTCCACCTCCACCTGGTTGACCCCCTCCTGGTGCTCCTTGCGGTGCTGATTGCGGATATCCCTTTATTCGACCATCAGCAAAATTAACGCCGAATGTTGTTTTGTTCCCTCCCATTGTGGTAGAAAGATATTCAGTTGATGACCAATACTGTGAATCAATGTGTCTTTCACCTTTGCTCTCATCACCAAACTCAAACACAAAATAATCTGTATCAATAAAAGGTTTTGATTCCGACGCAGAACGTCCACAATAGCCCGAAAAATCAATCAGTGAGTACAATTCTTTGATAGATGGAAGTCTCCAGTCATCAAAACCACCAAGCTCAAAATCATCAGCATCAGAAACAGCATCATCAAAACTCATCTTTTCATCAGGATCACGCTGCCACATAAGACCTGTTACAAGGTCAAGCACAATATCATCATCAATTAACTCATATCTTGGCTGATTCCCATCATGCTGAGCATCCTGACCATAAAAATTGGAACTTTTTGAGGGATTATTCATTATCCCACTGTTGTCATAACAATTTACCTGATTTGTATCAACAATATTGTAACCTTCTCCAACCAAAACCATAAAAGAATGTGATTCTGCAAAACCTATCGGTATGAGTGAAACCAAAAGTACACCAACAATCACAAAAATTAAAACATTAGACTGGCTCTTATTCATGGCAACTTCTCCTTTCCAGTTTTTCCTTTTCAACTTATACGAGAGTTGGTAGAAAAAAGTCATCTAAAAATGCAAATCTTGTCATTTCATGATTATCCTTTTAATATCATAGGTGATTGGAGGTTGGGTTTATGAGTAACGAGCTTTTTAAAGAAATTCCACAGATTTCTTCAATAATTGACGATCCGGATTTCAAAAGAGAATTTGAGAGATTCAATCCAGAAATTGTTTCAAGACTTGTCAAAAAATCAATTGATGAGGTCAGAAAAGAGATTGGTTCTGGCAAGATAAAAGAAAATATCCCAAAAGCAATCTTGAATGCTCTCGATAAAAATCTCGGAATCCTAAAGAAAAGTTCACTTAAACCAATCATAAATGCAACCGGAATTGTTCTTCACACAAACCTTGGAAGAGCTCCAATGGCAGAAAATCTCAGACTCCAGCAAATCTCCTGCAACTACAGCAATCTCGAATTTGACCTTGAAACAGGAAAACGTGGCAAACGTGGTTCACACGTTAAGGAGCTAATCAAACTCGTAACAGGTGCAGAGGCTGGCGTTCTTGTAAACAACAATGCTGCAGGAGTCCTTCTAATGTTGAAAGTTCTCGCTGAAGGTCGTGAAGTAATTGTTTCAAGAGGAGAACTCATCGAACTGGGTGGATCATTTAGAATCCCCGATATCATGAGACAATCAGGTGCAATCCTTCGTGAGGTTGGAACAACAAATAGAACTCACCTGAGAGACTACGAGGAAGCAATAAATGAAAACACCGCGTTAATCCTCAAAATTCATCCCTCAAACTATGCAATCCGGGGTTTTTCATCAGTCCCAGCAGAAGATGAATTAGCAGAACTTGCAAAAAGACATAGTACTCCTTTTGCACATGATATTGGCTCAGGGCTTCTTAAACCACTCTCTCACAAATATTTCAGAGAAGAGCCGAACTGCAGAGAGTCACTTGAAAAAGGTGCAGACATTGTGCTTTTTTCTGGGGACAAACTTCTTGGCGGAACTCAAGCTGGATTCATTATCGGTCGAGAGGAATATCTCAGCAGGATTGGTAAACATCCGCTCATGAGATCATATAGATTATCAAAAGCACACATCTGCATGATTGAAGAAACTCTCAGACTATGGTTACTTCCTGACTCAGAAGTCATAAAAAGAAATCCTGTCATGAGAATGATAACAATTGAAACAGATGAACTAAAACTACATGCTGATAAACTTTACTCAATGATAGTATCTAAAACTAAGAAGTTCTCACCAAAAGTTATTCCAGTCACTGGACAGATGGGTGGAGGCTCACTTCCAGATATCGACTTTGAATCATGGGCAATAGAACTCACACCTGAGGGTTCTGCTCAAACAATGCTTGCAAAATTAAGAAATGCAGACACTCCAGTAATCGGTCACATCATTGATGACAAAGTAATTCTTGACGTGAGGACAGTTTTTGATCATCAAGACGAAGATTTGGCAGAAGCTGTTTTATATGTCTCAAAAAACTAATGCCGAGAAGGCAATCCTAACCCTTGCAAAAGATCGGGACGGCATGGATTTTCAGAGGCTCAATAAGCATGACCCATTCAGGATTCTGGTTTCTGGAGTGATTTCAGCCCGAACAAAAGACGAGGTAACATATCCCGCAACAATAAGGCTTTTTGAAAAGTGGAAATCCACTTCTGAGCTTTCTGAAGCCGACCCGGAAGATGTTGCAAAAATCATTTATCCTGCAGGATTTTATAAAACAAAAGGTGAAACACTCGTAAACCTTGCATCAGAAATTTGTAGCAGATTCAACGGCAAAACACCGGATAATATGAAGGACTTAACAAGTCTCAAAGGGATTGGCAGGAAGATAGCCAATCTGGTCTTGACCCTTGGGTACGGAATCCCAGGAATCACTGTTGACTCACACGTCCATAGAATTTCAAATCGAGTTGGATGGGTAAACACAAAAACACCCGATCAGACAGAGAAGGCTTTGATGGAGCTTCTCCCTAAAGACCTCTGGATTATTTCTAATGAACTGCTTGTCAGACTTGGTCAAGAAGTATGTAAACCTATAAGACCAAATTGTGATATTTGCAAGATTGTTGAATTTTGTGATTACCAATCAAAGTAACGATAATAATAGTTAGCATAAGTATATATACACATATTGTCACTTCAAATTTTTTCCGTAGAATTGGAAATTGTCTGAAAGGGGTGACAAGTGGATGAAAAAAAACCAAAAATCACGATCAACGTGCTTTATCTTCATTGCAACGATATTCACTCTATAAGGCATTTCTACAAAGACATAATTGGTCTCGGTGATGAGAAAATTGGAGACCCAGAAAAATTATATTGCGGTCAGACATCAGACGGGATAACAATGATGTGGGCCAAATCAGAATATGTCTCACTCCCCCTCAGAAAACCCTGGGCAGATATTCCAGGAACTGATTTTGGTAGCATCGAAGAGGCTTCATGGGGAATTCAATATCCAGAGGATTTATTCCGAGAAACCGTAAGAAAACTGATGGCTGAAAAAACACCAGCAGTTTTTGAGAAACCAAGATTTATATCTGATTCATACTGGTCTTACCCAGTTTCCGACCCAATGGGTTACACAGTTGAGGTGTTTTGTGTCCCTGAAAAAACACCTGAAAGAAAGGAATGGGAGTAACACATGGAAGAAAAAAATGAAATTAAGGCATCAATCAACGTTTTATATTTATATTGTAATGATGTTCATGAGATCAGGCATTTCTACAAAGAAATCATTGGAATGGGCGAACATGATTTTGGTATGCCAGACAATGTTTTTTGTGGTATGACGGCCGACAAAATGAGCATGATGTGGTTCAAAACTGAGAAGGAAAATCTTCCAAAGAGGGAGAAATGGGTAGACCTGCCAGGTTTTGAGGGTGGAGAGGTAGAAGAGGCTTCATGGGGGATTCAACTTCCAACAGATGTCTTCCCTGAAGTTGTAAAAAAACTAAAAGAAGAAGGAGCTCAACTACTTTTCCCGAATCCAATATGGTGTCAGGATTCATATTGGGCGTTCCCTGTCCGTGACCCAATGGGTTACACTGTTGAGGTCTATGCAGTTCCAAAAGAAAGACCAGAAAATAGAATCTGGGAAGAATAAAGCAATGGACTCAAAAAGAAATGTTGATTTGAATCTTGGAAGATTCGAAATCTGTCTGAATGTCGCTAATCTAAAAGAGTCAATTGATTTTTACAACCAGCTTGGATTTGACAGAATCGGTGGTGACCCTGAGCAGGGATGGTCAATCCTGAAACACAGCAATTGCATAATGGGACTTTTCCAGGGGCACATTGACAAAAACCTTCTTCACTTCAGAGGGAAGGACCCATTCCATATTGAGAAAGAACTCGAAAAAAACGATATAATCACAAACACAAAAGCGCATATTGAGGAGTGCGATGGAAGTCCTTCAATGGAGATAATCGACCCCGAGGGAAACGTCATATATTTCAATACAGCCGCTGATGAACCTGAAATCAAATTTGGGATAAAAAAGCTACCTGAAAACAAACGATTCAAACTTGGTAGATTCGAAATGTGCCTTGATTGTATGGATTTCGAGGAAACGCTTGACTTCTATGTTAGGCTGGGATTTGACCTTATCGACGGAAGCCCAGATGAAGAAGGTTGGGCGATTCTCAAACACAACAACGGAATCATTGCACTCTTCAGACATGGTGACATCAACATGCAAAAGAAATGGGTTCTTAATTTCAGAGGTTCTGATGTCAAACAAAATGTTGACGACATGAAGGCTGCAGGATACGAATTCCAAAAAGATTTCAGGGCTGGCAAAAATGGTGGCGATTGTGCCACAATGGAAGACCCTGATGGGAACATTATCTTTTTCGATACAGTTCCAGATGAACCAGTTTATGAATTCAATATTGAAAAACTATAGGAGAAAACAAAATGGACTTCAAAGAAAAATGCAGGGAACTCGGAGAAAAAAGATGGGCAGAGGCTGAAAAGATCGAGTCAAGTGAGGATTTTCAGAAATTTGCTACAAGTACTCCAAAGTTTCCAATTGAGTTTTGCAATGACCTTTCAAGATGTTGGGATGTAAATTTCGAGTATTATGTTGAGGATTTCCTTTCTGAGGTTGGATTTTTTACAGATATGATGGGGCTTCAAATTAAAGGATTTGATGAAGAGTATATCATGTTCAAGTCACCCGGGGATGAATTCTTTTTCGGTTTCTGGGCATCGGATGACAAGGTTCCAGCGACCCCAAAGGGTGCACTCAGAATGATGTTTTGGGTAAAAAACCCTGTAGAGGTTGCAAAAACTCTAACTGAACGAGGTATTGAGTTTATCGATGAAATCAAACCAGTTCAAGATGGAGCAACATTCCACCAAGGAAAAATAATCAGTCCAAATGGAGTCGTGATCCAAATCTGGGGCGACACCACAATGGATTAGAACATATGTCAGATTTCAACAAACTCTGCGAGAATTTCGGGAAAAAGCGAATTGAAACTGTCATTCATAACAGGCTTAATCCCGATGATAGAATCGATTGGTGGAAATCAGAAAATGAATATCCTTTTTCCCTGAACCCCGCAAGACCGTTCTGGATTGAGTATGTTGTAAAGAGTTTTGAAGCAGAGCTTGGATTTTTTGTGGATATTCTTGGTTTGATCCCAAATGCAATAAGTGAGAATTATGCGGTTTTATCAAACCCAAAAAATGATTTCTTTTTTGGGTTTTGGAAAGATTCAGAAATAAAGAGGCAAACTCAACCTGAGTCGATCACAATTGGATTCCTGATTGATGAAATTGAAAAAAAGTACAGAGAGCTTGAAGAAAGAGGAGTGCAGTTTTTCCATAAACCAAAAGGTTATCCAAAAAATAATGATCCCCTTTTGGTCTGCAAACTTGAAACACCAAACAAAATACCAATTGAATTGTGGGGAATGAAAGAATAGGAGTGTAATAATGAGTGAACTAATTGAAAAATGTAGAGAGTTTGGAAAAAAGAGAATTGAGATCGCAGCAAGTCTGAAAACACCCGAAGATTGGCAAACAAAGTGGCCAGCAAATGAAAATGAATTCATCTACAAACTTGGCCCATGTTGGACTCACATGATCGAGTATTATGTTGATGACTTCGAAGCCGAAGTTGGGTTTATGACTGACATCTTAGGCTTTGATACCTTTGTTGCTGATGGAAACATGGGGTATTGTTCTGTCACAAATCCTGACAAGTTTTTCTATTTCAGTTTCTATAAAGCAGACGGCAAGGAAAAAATTGCAACTCCGGGAAATGCTATCAAGCTCTGTCTGATGGTTGAAAACATTGAGGAAGTAACTGAAGCACTCGAAAAAAGAGAGATTGAGTTTGAAAGAAAACCAGCACCAGACATGGAAGGTTCACCCATGCTTCGTGGAATATTTAAAACCCCAAATGGCATTAGATTAGAGCTTTGGGGAATGATGAGCCAGGGATAGTGGGTAAGTAATCCAGAGTAGCTCCAAGCTACTCTGGTATAATAATTCGAATTAGATACGCACCTATTATCTATTAGTTTTTTGACTTAACAGTCTCCACTTTGTTTATGTACTTCCAGTGCTTCGGATGAATTGATTTGTAAGTGCTGTTTTCGCCTATGAAATATATGTTGTCTGCTTTGTATCTATCTTCGAAAACATCGTTGATTATATCGTTAAATGGCTCAACTTTTACAATATGGTAGTTCACAAAACTCGACTTATTTTTTATTCCTTTAAATCTACAAATAAGAACAATCTCTGTACGAACATCCAGTTTATTTTGTTTTATGAAAACATCAGATGTCCTAAACCCATCTCTAGGTGCATCAAAGATGTTCAGTGATCTCAGATATTTAAACCCTTCATCAAGAGTAATTATCGTGCCATCTCCATAATCAATTGAATTCTCACTTTTGATTTTATGCCCCCATATTGAAGCTTTTGGGGAATATGATAGTTTTTCAACATTTCTAATTTTGGTTTCTCTTTCGAGACATTCAAGCACTATTTCGTAGATTTCATTATCAACAATGAAATCTTCTATAAAAGATTTTGGGGGGATAATCTTATTTAATTCTACTTCTTTTTTAAGTGGATACTTGTCCATTATCTCTAGAGTTTCTGGGTCGATAAAAATGAGATCTTTTGTGCCACATGCATACAAACAATATTGACTGATATACTCAGGGAAAATATATTGGGTAGGAAGTTTTTTTCTCAATAACCCGTTTCCATCTTCTGAATATTTCACAATCGTTTGGTTATCATCTTCAACACCGATTATGTGTCCACCAATATTTCTTGAAACATGCACCAGCTTTGAAACACTCACAGGGAAAGTATTGATTATCTTGAAATCATGGGATTCGTCATCTTCTCTACGCACAATGGTAAGATACCTTTTACCTTCAGATTCTCCGATTAGGAATACGACATCAGTAACAGTATTAACTCCTGAAATAACTTGATGTTCAATATATGAAGATTCTGCATCAAATTGGAGCTCAATCTTTGAGATTTCATGAGTATCCAAATCAGCAAAATAACGATATAGATTGTTTTTTGATAAGCTATACAAATATGGACCAGTTGATTGGTAACTCTTTGTATTGATCATATCACCTTCAATTGTCAGAGTATCTAATTTGGTATACTCCAAAAAATGTTCGGTTCTACTCTGCTTCAACAAAAAAATGGTAGAGATCAAAATGATCACAACCCCTATCACTATAATACCTATCCAATATTTTAATAAGTTCTTCATTTATTACTTTCCTCCACCAAACATAAGCATTCTTGATTCCATTACAGCACTCGTTGTCATTATTCAAAGTTTAACACATCAATCATATCGATTCTTACTTCATCATTCTATTAACACATAACCGCAAAAAGGCGTCCGCTTCACTTGAACATCATTTGCCGTTATACTTTATTTGATGATAAAGGAGGAGCTAATGAAATCTTTAGTTAGAATTGCTCTTGTTCTGTTCCTTGCCATAGGCGGGTTTTTAAACCCAGTTTCTGCCGATGATGAGATAATATTTGGTGAAGAGAATATCCCCAAACCATGGCCACAGTACGCCTGCAATGCCGCTCACACCTCAAATTCCTTTGATACCTGGGACTACGAAACCTATCATGATGTCGCCTGGGAGCTGAAACTGAAAACCAACAGGGGATGGAACAGAAATCCTGTCATCGGAAACGGAATGATGGTCATCGGTGATACATATTATGTCAGATGTATCGATGTTATCTCTGGAAGTCAGATGTGGAGTCTTGAACTTTCTGAGGCTTGCACAGAATCTTGCACGATCCTTGGCGATACTGTCATAGTACCCCTTCAATCAAGATATCTTGCTCTATCCATGGCAACAGGTGAGATTGTATGGTACGCATCAAGCGGGGACAGCCACATGTCTTCTGTTGCAGCACTCCTAAAAAACGAAGAAATCTACGGATATTTTTCCTCCTACTCACAAACAGGTGCGGTACATAGAGTAAGACTCGACACCCCAAAATCAGGCTGGAGAATCGGACATGAAAGAGCAGTAGTTGCAGCCCCCGGTGTAAATGATGTTGCAAGCACGGTCGGGATGGCTGGTCACTATGATCTGAAACTTCTTGCAGAAGGATATGGTGGAATCAAAGAATCATATGAAATCTCAACTCAATTCTGGGCACCGACCGTTGCTTTTGATAAATACATGATCTATACAGCTGCAGGTGGTGAGATTATCGCATTACCAAAACCAGCTGGTGCAAGCTCTGAAGAGATAATTGATGTAGGTTCATGGTGTTTCCACGGGCCATCTGTTTATGGGGACAGCCTTGTGATTGGAAATGACAGAGGGCGCCTTGTCAGATTCAAGATAAATGGTGACATCATCTGGGATGTAGATATGCCTGGAAAGGTCACTGATGCCTTAACTGTGATGGATGATAAATTGCTTGTTCCAGTTGCCAGTTCAGATGCTGAAATTGCTGGTGTATACATCGTTTCACCCGATACTGGTGAGATAATCGACAAGGTTCTTTTTGGTGAAGAGGCTGAGTATGTATATCAACCGGTAGTTGCTTGGAAACGAATGTTTGTCGAGTTTGGAAGCAACGAAAAATATCGAACCAGAACGGTTTTTTGTTATGGAAAACAACCAAGGCCGAAAGATCAGGAACCAAAGCTTCTCATCAAAGACAAAAGTTTCAACGTGAGCATCCCATGGAGAGGTGAAACCACAAGACAGGTCAGACTAAGCAATGAAGGTAAGGTTGACCTTGAGCTTCTCTTTGACGGCGGATCCCTTATGGAACCAACAGTTGAAGTGTTGCCTCTCCCTGCAGGGGAAGAAACAACAATCAGAGTGAAAATAAAAGCAGGAAACAACAGACCAGGAAATTACTCAGGTCAACTGGAAATCTTTATCATGGACGGAGAATACGGACACAGAACACTTGGGTTTGTAACTGCAAACATAACCGTGACAGAGGAGGAACCAGAAGAACCTCAGCCTGAACCACCAAATCCACCAACAGATTTGACTGCCGTTTGGGTTTATGACCATGTTGAACTCAACTGGAAAAAATCCGAAGAAGGTGCTGAAACTGTTGGCTACAATGTCTTTAAAAGCATTGGTCAGGATACCCCTCTCCCAAATACCGAGATGAATAAATCAATGGTAAAGGAAACAAATCTGAAGGACTCTGATGTTGAACCGGGGAAAACATATAACTACGCAGTTGTCGCAATTGCAAAAGATCAACTTTATTCGGATATGAGCGATCCTGTAAGCATCACAATCCCACTCAAACTCAAGGCTGTTACAAACTTGAAGGCAGAGAAAAAAGACGGTGACATAATTCTTACTTGGGAATCTGAGCAGGATGTTGAATTCAAGATTGAGTGCAATGGGGAAGAAACTGGCAAGACATCTGAAAAAACATATACCCACGAAAATCCACCAAGGACACAACTCATTTATAAGGTATTTCCACTTAATGGTGATGAAATCGGTCCTGAGGCGTTTGTGATCTTTGAAAACAAACCAGACAAGGTAAACCCTGTAACCAATCTCAGATATGAGATGATTGGGGATTCTGTGATGCTCATCTGGGATCATGATGATAATGCTACATATGAAATTAGCAGAAATGATGAATTTTTAGAGGAAACGACTGAAAAATACTACAAAGATAACTCAGCCCCAAAACAAAAATTGGCATACAGTATCACAGCAAAAATAGGAGGAGTGGAAAGCGAAGCAACCCAAATTGTTGTTAATCTTGCACCACCGATAGTTGAAATAACTGAACTAAAAACAGATGTCGCCGAAAACTCAATCATGCTCTATTGGCAAGGAAAACAAGAAGGAACACATTACATCATTTTGAGAAATGGTGTTGAGATTGCAAAAGTAAAAGATACCTATTATATCGACTCCGAGTTTGTTCGAAATGGGTTGAATAAATATGAGGTCTATCCCGAACGTGATGGTGAGAAAGGCAAGAGTTTAACAGTAAAAGCTGACCTCAGACCAGAAAAAACAGTTGTAGTCTTTACAATCGGTAAAGCAACAGCAAAAGTCAATGGAATCGAGATGGATTGCAAGGGAACTCCATTTGTAAGCTCTGCTGGTCGCTCAATGGTTCCTTTCAGATTTCTGGGTGAATCAATTGGTGCCGAGGTTGGATACACGACTGGAGAGGATGGTGGAGTTGAAACCGTTTCATACATCATGGGTGGAAAAATCATAATTCTCACAATTGGGTCTAAGATTGCAGACGTCGATGGCAAGATGGTTGAACTTGACGCAGGTCCGATGATTCGAGAGGGAAGAACATATGTTCCACTCCGATTCGTAACAGAGGCGCTGGGAGCAGAGGTTGGTTGGGATTCATTGACCCGATCTGCAACAATCACAATCAGCCAGCCATAATAGATTTGATGGATGCATCCATTATCAACTATCTGAAGCGTTCTGATAGTTAGTATAGTTTGATAACGGAGGAAAGTATGTGGTATTCAGTTATACTTACTGGTTGTATAATTGTTGTGTTGTTAGCTTTTTTGCAGGCGGGTTTTGAAAGAAAACATAGAGCAGATGATGAACATAGAGTGTTTCGAGAAAGATTGATTCACGAAACAGAGATTATAGGAAAATAGACTATTTCCAATGTGCCGATGGGTGTTTTAACGATGAGTTTAGGGATTTTGTGTGTGGTGATAACAATACTTAGCTTTCAAATCAAAAAGATCGGACAAAGACTTGATAATCCGGAAAAATAGTAAATCCCCACAAAATTGTGGGGATTTATGTATTCTAACAAATACCTTTAGTACATCTCAGGTGGAGGGGTCTCTCCTGCTTTGAAGTTTTTTCTGTATTCTGCCGATACCCTGATAATTCCGGATGCTGGAACAATCTCGACGCCTGCTGCTTCAAACGCATCGAGGATAAAGTTCATACCAACAGAATCTGACGCCATATGTCCTACGTTTACAACATTAATATGGTGTTTTTTGGCCTCAGTAACATGATCTGGTGGAATGTGCATTACAACCCATGTCCCCACACCCTGCTCTTTGAGTTCCTTGTAGATTCCGATGTTTCCCGTTGTTCCACCGGTCATTGAAACTCTGATTTTTCCACAGAGTCTGTCTCTGTTTCCATTTTCAATCTTTGCAGGAAGCTGTTTGAGCCTTGCAAGATGATATTCTGGGATTGTATGGATAAAATCCACAAGGTCACCCAGGGTTTCTGGTTTTTCCTTGTCTAGTTCTTTCTGTAAATATGACTGGACACAGTTATCCGCAGGAGAATGGACGGACATCAAAGGCATTTTAAGAAGTCTTGCAGCATTTGCTGTTTTGTAGTGGTTTCCAGAATAAATCCTGTCTCCGACCTCGGCAGCACGTGGGATAACAAGGTCTTCTGCGACATTTACTGAAACTCCTGATGCTTGTAAAAGCCCTGTCTGGATAAGCATCAACTGTGACAAACCAATTGATCCCTGACCACCTGGATGATGGGACACAACAGCATCAATTTTTGCTCCTCTTTCGTTGAGCTGATCAGCAAGAAGTACCTCTGAGGTGTCTATGTCTACACCAACAAGTATCTTCTTTACCTCGGCATCGTTTGGACCATTTTGGATTCTAGTGTCCGCGTATGGATTCCAAAGCTTGTCTTGGTCAAAGAATGGCTTGTCCTTTTCATCCATTTTTTCAAATTTCTTCTTCATCTTTGAAAGAAGCTTGTTTGGTTCCTCTGTTCCTCTGGGGTCATTTTTTATTCCAACTTCAACTGCTAACTTATATAGCTCTTCAAGTTTCATGATTTTCCTCTTTTCATTTATTTCTGACACCTATTATAGCAGTTGAATCATTTGGAATTCAAAATATTCTTAATGTCATGAGTAAAAGAGTTTTAGGGATAGTATCGTTATTGTTGGGATTGGTTTTATTCGTTTCTTGTGGCACAGATATTGTGTCACAAAGGGCAAAGGAATATCTGAGTCTTATTGAACAAGGAGAGTTCGAAGCGGCCTATAGCTATCTTACCCCTGCAATGCGAGAAAACATGAACATGGATGTTTTCAATGATTATATGATCAACCCTGAAACAAATGTTTCTATTTCAGATACTGGAATCCATTTTGATGTTTACAATAGCAGAGTTTTTCGAGATGGAGAGACTGCCTCAGTTTACGGACTTTTGACAATTGACGACCAGGAACAAGACTTCAGATTGCCGATGATCCTTGATGATGAACAGTGGTGGGTTGCAAATGTTGTTGCTGAGCAACAATCTGAGGACTATAAGGGCTTCTATATAACAGACAAACTCAGAGGTGAGTCGCTCGATTTCTTTGACTGGATGCTTGATGCAAATACCGAAAAACTTTGGGACAAATCGAGTAAAAGGATTCATGAAGAGTATACAATTGCTGAATACAAACAGCTTGCAATAAAAACCGTTTCCGGGAAAACTCCCCGTGAGGAAGAGTATGTAATCATGATTGGACCAGCATTTTCTACAGAACCAGAATACATCGATGATGATAAAACGATGAAGGGATTTGTATTTGCTACGATCGCAATCGGTGACCCAGAAACATCAGAACAAAAAGCAATTGTTAAAGCGGATTTCGTTTTTGAAGAAAACGAATGGAGAGCTGATTTTGCATATCTCGAACCTTTTGACATTGAGAAACATAGAAAACAGTTATCAGAATAATTGACATACTAGATTTCAAATCCACAATAAACCTATGAGATTTTCGATTATCGCAGTAGGTAACGAGGTTTTGTCTGGTAGCATCAACAATACTACTACCAAGTGGTTAGTAAATTCTCTGGTCTCAATCGGCTTTTCTCCAAAAATGACTGCTGTTGTTCCAGATCTAAAGGCAGAAATTCAAAAAGTCCTGAGGGTTCTATTTGATGAATCTGAACTGATTATTTTGACGGGTGGACTTGGCCCAACACCTGATGATTTGACCAAATCTGCGGTCGCTGAATTCCTCTCCTTACCGATGGTTTTTTCGGACAAGGTTGAACACACCATTAAAGATTTTTTTAAAAATAGAGGAATTGAGATGCCAAAATCAAATCTCAATCAGGCACACATCCCAAAGAACTCGATTATCCTTCAAAACTCTTTTGGCACAGCACCAGGAATAAAGATCGAAAAAGACAGAAAGATAATAATCCTTCTTCCTGGCCCACCAAGAGAGCTTGAGCCGATGTGGAATAACCACGTTCTACCAACACTTGAAACCAATACAAAAGAATTCCATAGAGATTTTTATGTTCTTGGATTACCTGAATCAAAAATGGCAGACATTCTGGGGAACATCCTCAATACAGAAAATCCAATCTCAGTTGCCCCATACGCTGGGCTTGGGCAGATAAGATTGAGAGTTTCAACATTAGCAAGTGATGAAAAAGAGTTTGATGAGAAATCGAGTAACTCTATCGGTCAAATCAAAAGACTTTTGAAGGATCATATTTTCGACCATCCTGCACCAGAAACCTTACTTAAAATCCTGAGAGAAAAAGGGTGGTCAATTGCAACAGCAGAGTCATGCACAGGTGGACTGATTGCAAAAACGCTGACAGATATTTCCGGGGCTTCTGATGTGTTTATGGGTTCGGCCGTAACGTATTCAAACCAAGCAAAAATGGACATTCTCGGTGTATCTGAAGAATCACTTTCTAGTTTTGGAGCTGTTTCATCACAGGTTGCAAAGGAGATGGCACAGGGAGCAAAAAGGGTCTTTAAAACTGATGTAACGATATCGACAACTGGAATCGCAGGTCCGACAGGTGGGACAGCAGAAAAACCAGTTGGACTTGTCTATATGGGAATTTCCACACCGAATGGTGTATCTGTAATCAGGGAAGTCTTCACCGGGACAAGGGATGATGTCAGGATAAAAACTTTGATGAGAGTTTTGTGGGAAGCGGTAAAACAGCTTAGGGGGAAGTAATGGCAAAAGAAGCTTTTGATGATGCAATTATTGCACTCAAAGAAGCACTAGATAGAGCAAAAAAAGATGCTGAGTTTCAAATGGTTGTTTCCTCAAAAGATGAAGTAATCGCAAAGTACCAACCAATATTCCAATATGAAAATATAAGAAAACTTGACAGAAAAGTTTTTTGTGAATTCTTGAAGTTTGAAAACAACAAGCAATTGAAGAGTTATGACAAACTAGCCAAGGAAATAACAAAAGATATATATGAGCTTCGGCAAGTATTCAAAGGGTTTCTTGATAGATCAAAAAATCGGTTCGATAGGTTTGAATATGCATTCCCAAATGAAAAACAAAAAATAAAGGGACTAGACAAAAACGTATTGACCACCATCCTACAAATAACGGAACCAGATAAGTATGGCATATGGAGTGCTTCAGCTGAATACGTTATAAAAGAGTTTGATTTATGGCCAGATGGTGGAGATACAGTGTTATTGAAACATATTTTGGTAAACCTGATGCTTGGATCTCTTTCAGAAGAACTGGTAATTGACAAATGGACTCTCAACGCCTTGTTTGAATTTATCTACCGAGAAGAAATACAAAAATCAAATGAAGTTGATTTTACAAATTCTGGCTATTCCAGCAGTTCTCTCACAAACAACGGCAACTTTGAATTAGAAAAACATCTACAAGATTTCTTAGCCGGCAATTGGGATAACCTGAAAGAATTTGGGCAATGGGAGATTCACAAGGAAGATGGTGCAACCGTTGGAGTTGAATATATTGCTGGAAATATAGGTAGAATAGACATTCTTGCATCCCATAAAACCGAAGATAGGTGGTTGGTCATCGAACTTAAAAAAGACAAAACATCTGATGAAACACTTGGTCAGATTCAAAGATACATTGGCTGGGTATCTGAGAATCTTGCATCATCAGACAACCAAGTTGAGGGATTAATCATTGCAGGCGACTATTCAGAAAAGCTCAAGTACGCTCTTAAGGCATCACAAAACATAAAGTTAATGACGTATCAAATTCAATTTGAATTGAAACCTGAAAATATCTAACTCAATACCCCTGCCAAAGTGGACCGTAATCCTGGCGTTCGAATTTGTCAAACAGATCAAAGATGCTTCGGACATATTCAAACCAGAGAGTTTCCTTCTCTTCGTCGGTCATGATACCAGATTCAATCTTCTTTTTTTCATCCCTGGGGATTATCCACTCTGACCAGATTGATATGATATTGTCCTCAACAGAAATCTCAGGGGATTCAAGATGAAGGTCTTCATCCCACCAATTCTTTTCTGTGAATCTGCCCTTTGCCTCAGTAATTGCATCAGTAAGTGGAGTCAAGTCAGCCTCTGCTGCCTCAGGTGTTTCATACTGGAACTCCCAAAGAAGTCCGTGATGACCATCTTTTGTGATGTGTGAAGCTGAAAACCAAGTCAATTCCTTTGGTCTTCCATAAACTGAAACCCAAACGGTCTGTTCATCAGTTAAAGGAACACCAGAAAAACCTGTTGTATCGGCAGTTGTGACCTGATTGTGTTTTGCATATGATGTATCAAGTTTACAGATCATTGAAGAGAAAGCACCCTCTGGAATCCTTGATGAAATTTCATAAATCTCTGGATCAGAAAGAAGGGAACCCATCGTACCTTCATAAATTGCCAACGCATCATCAACTGTACCATCTGTTGGAAGCTCACGACAAATGAATGTTGCCCCATCTTCACCCTGAACAATACCGGCACCAAAAACATAAGCATCCCTATGATAAACACTACCTGGTTTCAGGGTCAATGCTGGCTCAGATTTGTATACTTCAAAATTGTGTCTGAGCATCCAGGTGAGGAATTCTTCTTTATCAGATTTTGAGAAAACAACCTCATGGTCTCTTGTGTAGTCAAAGATATTCATCTTCCAGGTTGTTTGATTCATAAAATCTGTATGATGCCATTTGCCAAAATCGATAACTGAATTCATTGACGACGTGACATTATGACCCATCTTAAAAAGCCATGAAATCTGCTCGTTTTCATTCACCAACATATAATTTGCAAGGTTTCTACTCCTTACGGTTAATTCGATATTGTTGAAGATAAAGGCTTTCATTTTGAGATCTCTTCCAGGAAGATTCATGATTGAAACAGGCATTTTTGATAAAGCCTGCTGTATTGGGTTTGTCGGATTTGGCTCAGAAATCTTGACAACTTCGTCTACTCCGTCCCCGCCACAGGAAACACTAAGCAAACAAACAAGTACAAGAGCAAGAATTGACTTTGTTATTTTCTCCAAAATACCCCCCAATCTCCAGTTTTATCCATAAACTTCAACATCTGCATTGAAAAGAGTCCATCTTCTTTTTTTCGATTCTCAATATCAAAATCGATTAGTATCGCATTTTTTTGAACCTTGACGATTGGTTTCCCAAAGTTCATGTGTTTCATCCAAGGATTTCCATCAACCATGCTTGGAACAGAAAGCAATGCTTTATCAACATTCAGTTTGTCATCTTTCGCCGACTTTTCAGAATCATAGAGAAGCACAATTGTTGAATGCTCTACCCCATCAACAACGGACGATCCGACCGCACCCATCCTGTATGAATCAGGTCTTCCCCATGTTTCAAATCTCGGAATCATGTCATACTGCTCAGCAGCATCAAAGAAGCCAGGAATGCTACCATCTTCAGCAAGCACACTGTATCTATCAAAACTGAAAACAAGGCAAACTGCTTGGTATTCTGGCATCAATTTTAATATCTCAGAAATTGCGGGGAATTTATCAACTCTGTTGCCTTCCTCCATTAGCATCAAAGTTACTGCCTCTTTTTGAAGTTTTGCTGTTGTTGTGACCTGAACAATTGTATCATCAACAAAACAGTTAACTGGCGCAAGTTCGGCTGTGATGTTGTCTTCAAAATCCTTCGTCAGAAGATACCCATCACCAATGATCTCTTCAATAAATCCGGCATCAGATATTTTTTCCAAAAGCCCACCAGCAGGTGTAAATGCTTGGACATTCCAATATGGGCAAGTCGCTATATATTTCATTTTTTCAAGATCGAGTATTCCAAGTTCCGCATTTTTCTCATAGTTTCTGCTTACAGCTATTCCAAGATTATTGACCTGACCTGTATGTGGTTTTTCTTTATCAATCTGGATGTTTGCCCTGATTGCCTCCATATCAAAGGAATACAGTGTCACACTGTTTCCCGATTCACTTGACTTTGTGACAACAAAATCAGGAAGCATCGAAAACGAGTCGAGATGTTTTTGGTTTGGCATTGGTTTCCCACATGAACAAGCAACAAAAACAACAAGAAGTAAAACTGGAACTAAGAATTTTCTCATGCTTATTTTTTATCAAAAAAATGGGGGTTGGTCAACTTTGTTTTTGTCATAATCATGGATTTTATCAATTTATACCTATCTAACAGAAGTCATTCATAATTCTGGAAATAATATAAACTTACATTAAGAAATGATATATTAGCAATATTAATGCTAAGAATGTCGCTATTTCAGTTAAGGAAGTTTAATTGTACACTGTCACAGCCCCTCTATATTGTGAATTAGTGAGGGGTGGAAACTTATGGAAGGAGTGCTTTATGCCGTATATACATGATCAAGACTCTTTAAGAATTGGTATCAACTCAACATTAGTTGATACTGGAATCATGGAGATTGATAACAATAAAATCGTCGTTTGGATAGATAAGAGTAATTTTGATCAAAATACTATGGAAGTTGTTGGATACTGTCAAAGTAATTTCTGCAACATTGGTTTTTGTGACTCAAAGGGAAACATCAGTTAGGAGGTGAATGAGTGTCATATCAGCATAATGAAAATTCTATCCGTGTTACAATCAATCCGAACCAATTTAACCCAAACACAATGGAAGAAATTCCGATTTTAAAAGTATGTTGGCTCGATTTCTCAAATTATGATGCGAATATGCATCTTCCGGTTGTTTCCTGCGTTGCCACATATTGTCATTCAACATACTGTTCTGGCAATTACAATGACATGTGTTAAGGAGGATATATGGGATATATAAAAGATGAGAATTCTTTGGCAATTACAATTAACTCAAATCTAGTCAATCCACAAACTATGCAAGAAGTACCTACAAAAACAGTCTGTTGGATAGATACAAATAACTACGATCCAAGATATATGAATATTGTTACATGTTGTCAGCCACTTTGTGCTCAAACGTTTTGTGAAGGCTACAATGAAGCAACATAGGAGAAAGTTTAATGACTTATCAACATAATGAAAATTCAATAAAAATAGTTATTGACAGCAATAGAGTTGATTTATCAAAAATGGAGATCGTGCCAACAAAATCAGTCTGCTGGATAGATAAAGTTACATTTGATCCGAATATTATGAACATCGTTTCTCTATGTGATATATACTGTCAGGCAACATATTGCTGTCCAATTTCTGAACCTGAATAAAAAAGGAAGAATCAATGAGTCTCCGCCTCTCTAAGTATGTTTTTTATGAAAAAATAAATGAGAATGAATATGTCGCACTTTCATCAATAACAAGGTCAATTGCAGTCTTCCCCTCATGGATAATAGAAAAACCTGAGTTGATTGAAGAAAGCTCATCACTTGCAAAAGACCTTTTGAAAACGTGCTTTATGGTTGATGATAAAAGCACTAATGATGATAAGATTTTAGGTTTCTTCAGAAATATCTGGGGAAAAGATGGAAAAAGAATGGGAATACTTCTTGCTCCAACACTAAATTGCAACTTTGCATGTCCATATTGCTATGAACATAGAAATTCTAAAGTGATGACAACGGGTACATTTGAAAATCTAAAGCGGTTTATTTCATCACGAATAGCAAAATATGATATTTATGAGGTTTTGCTTGGGTGTTATGGTGGAGAACCTTTACTACAACCACATTTTTTTACAGAAACTTTCGAATACATCTCAAAAAATCATCCAAACACCAATACAAATATGATGATGGTTACAAATGGATCACTGTTAACAAGTAATATACATTATTTTAAACATCTTCCTCTAAAAAACATTCAAGTGACTTTACATGGTTCGAGAAGATTCCACGACAAACAAAGAACATACATAAGTGGAAAACCTTCATATGACTTGATAATAGAGGGGATCAAAGCTGCATTGGAAACGATACCTAAAACTCATATTGCACTGAGGATTAATCTCGACACAAAAAATGCTGACTCACTTCCTGAAGTGATTTCAGATTTAAGGCAACACGGGCTTCTGGAAAATGAAAAAATTTCTATTCACCCATCATTCATACAGTCATTGACTGGTGATAGCACCTCATATGAATGTAATTGTATTCCACAACCAAAACGCTATGGCTTTATGACAAAATGGCTAGAAGAATTGGATAAATATGGTTTCATAAAAGATATTTTTGAACTCAAAAAAAGGTATTTACAAACCTTTATAACTTCCCCGTGTAGCTCTCATTCATTCCATAACTACGTTATTGATCCTGATGGAAACATAGGTAGATGCTGGAGTTTTGTTGGCAATGAAAGTCATTCGGTTGGAAATGTGAACTCAAACGGTTTTTACAAAGATAATGGTGAAACACATTGGTTGGAAAGTGGTTTTATTCGAGTGAAGAAATGTATAGATTCAAATTGTCCAATTGTACCTATATGTGGAGGAGGATGTGCAGCAACAGCATTTGAGAAAAAAGGTGCAATCTCAGAACCTTTTTGTATAAAAACAAAATCTGAGATTGCACAACTACTCAAAAAATATGTTGAGATTTCAAAGCGTGTTGGGCTCATAGAAAACAGGAATTATGCAGTAATTGAAGGATAACTGCAAACTATACTTTTTCAAGCTCTTCTTGGATTCGATTGAATTCACATTCAAGGTCAGTCAACTGCTCAGAAATATCTTCATCGCTGTTTGCCTTGATTGACCCACTGAGTTTGATGATCTTTGAGAGAAGTGGCTCAAAATAAGCCATTCCCTTGAGTCTATGGCAAACATCACTGGCTTTCTTATACTCGCCAGCCTCTACAAAGTCTTTTATCTCGATAATCCCCTCTAGACTCTTTGTGACATATTCCTCAAGAATATCTTTCAGTTTCAATGGTGCAATCAGAAGTTGTTCAGATAGTCTCTCAATGATTGAAGTTTTTTTCTTACCCATTGCAACCTCAACGGCTTTTATGAGCTCTGGGATTTTTATGGGTTTTGAAACATACCCATCCATCCCTGCTGTAAGGCATCTGTCTCTATCTGTGACTGACGCATATGCAGTAAGGGCAATTATTGGCAATCTTCTTTTACCGAACTTTTCTTCGTTGTATCGAATCTGCATGGTTGCATCGAGTCCAGAGATGTCAGGCATCTGTATATCCATCAGACAAACATCGAAAGCTCCTTCTGATGCTGTGCTTACACCACTAACACCTGTTTTGGAGACTGTTACCTCACTACCATAATTATTGAGAATTTCTGTTATCAATTTGATATTCAAGGGATTATCCTCAACAACCAGGATTTTTAATCCATTGAGAATACCAACATCACCTTGTTCGTTCTTCTCTTGGCTTGCAACTTCTTTGATTGCATCAATCAGCTCTGTGGAAGAGAAATTTTCTTTGATTCCAATCCACCCATTACCTTTGCCCTCTGTTCCAATTGAAACCACTTTTAGAGATGGATTGATTGTAAGCATCCTTGTTATCTCATCGATTCCACTCTCAATAACAATAATTGTTGCTGATTGTAGTCCTCCAACCCTCACCCTATATGAAGCATTTTCCAGAGGTTTTCTGATTCTATCGTATATATCCTCGGTTGTTGCAATAAGCTCACCATTATCATTTTCATTTACTCTTTCAAGAGTGAGGTCAATTTCAAACCTGGTTCCTGGAGAGTTCTTTTCAACAATACGAATTTTCCCGTCAATTGAGGCGACAATTCCTTTGACAATCGAAAGACCAAGTCCAGCCCCAGCATGTCTTTTTGTATCAGAACTGTTGATTTGAGTAAATACAGAGAAAATAGATTCCCTCATCTCAGATGGGATTCCGATTCCAGAGTCATCAACAAAAACTATTATCTCATCATCAAAATCATCTGAGAACCTAATACTATACCCTATGACAATACTACCGTTATCAGTAAACTTTATCGCATTACCCAACAGATTTATCAAAACCTGTTTGATTCTAGATTTATCAAAGAGGTGTAAGGTTTTTGGAGTGTCAGGATAAACCTTTACAATCTCAAGGTTCTTTTCCTCAATCTTCGAGCGAAGCATTTGAATAACTTGATCTATTGTCAATTTCAGATCATTTGCATCCGGATAAACTGACAACTTACCTGCTTCGATTCTTGTAATGTCTAACAAATCAGACGTCAGATAGTCAAGTGTTTCACCTGCAGTATATATTGCCTCCAGATACTCAGATGCTTTTCCGCTCAGCTTCTCATTTCGCATTAACTCTGAGAACCCAAGTAGAGCATTCAATGGTGTTCTTATCTCATGAGACATGTTTGCCAGAAATTCACTTTTTGACCTATTTGCAATCTCAACCCTTTTCATCTCATCTGATAAAAGGCTTGATGACTCTTCAACCATCGTCGTATCTTCGATGATCAAAAGATATTTTTTATGCCCTGGTCCAGGCAACAACCTCAAGTAGAACCGTATGTATTTAATTTCACCATCACTTAAAGTGATGGTTTCAGTTCTGGAGACAATTTTTGAGATGTCATCACATGAATCAAAGTATTTTGAAAAAATCTTCAGAAATTTTTTTGGAAGATAATCGATACCCGTTTTATCAGATTCAATAAAATCAGAAATAAGCTCATGTCCGACGTGATTTATCTCATTAATCTTTCCCGACTCTGAAAAGAAAATAATCGAAAAGGGTGAGGTCTCAATAAGCAACTGGTAATTATCCAAAGCTGTGGCCTCAGCTTTTTGAATCACCTTTGTTTCAAGTTTCTGCAAATCTTTTTGCTGAGTTATCGCAGCGAGTAGATAGTTAGAATAAACACTCATTAGCATTGAAATCTCTTGTGACCAAATCCTTCTGCCAGTTCTTTGGAAAAGCACAATAAGCCCAAAAAGCTCATTTTGTGAACCGATTGGTGTCACATGAAGCTGTGTAAAATCTGACCTGATTGATGTTGTTTCATATTCTTTTGAAAAATCAATTGTTATCGATTCACCTGCAATAAGCTGTTCAAGTCTCTGCTCATCAATACCAATCTCATGGGTATCGATAGTTTGTTTTGTTGTTAGTTTGGGCAGGTCTTTTTTAGATATTTCAGACTTTATCTTGCAAACACCATAATCCATCCCTAAAACAAATTCACAGATCAACATATCATCAACATCCATGAACTCAAAAATCTCTTTTGAAACTTGTTTTACCGCAAGACTCAGATTTCTTTTCCCAAAAAGGTCTTTTTTTGTCCGATTTATCGCCGTCAATAGAGAATTTGTTTTTACCTTATCGGTAATATCATGTACATAGGCATGAGCACCTACAATCTGACCGTTTTCATCCTTTACAGGGTTGATATTCAGATGAAAATAGCTCTCAACGCCCCACTTTGAAACGTATGTATGCGTTGAAAAAACTTTATTTCCAGTTTTCACAGCTCGTTTAAAAGATTCAGATAAACCAGCATCCACCAAACCCTGGAATGTAAACAAATTTATTTTTTTGGATTCTTCGGGGTTAGGAGACCCGAGCATCGCCACAAGTGTCGGATTGATATATTCAATATTCCCACCAGCATCATATGACAAAAAACCACTCTTCAGTTGATCCAGGAAAGTTTTATCAATAGTTGCAAAACACTCCCCTCGAAAACCTGACGAGTTTAGTTTATTAACAGAATATCCATTGGATACAATCCTGGAGATTGTATTCAGATAACCAAAATCTTCTTCTGATATCTCATGTTTTTTTGGGGAGAGAAGTACAATATATCCAACTCTATTCTTATTATATTTAAGTGGTATAGATATGAGAGATCTGAAATGAAACTTAGAAATATCACCCCATGGTGGAGGAAGAGTCTCATTGATGTGCGCAACCATAGAGGATATTCCTGATCTTGAAATCAAGTCAAGGATTCCCTTGCTTTGAGTCTCAGTCATATTGTGTGCCGCAACAATATTTGAATCACCCTCTGAATCGATAAGCATTGCCGAAGGAAAATGCAAATAATCAGAAAGTTTTTCGATTAATTTCTTGGAATATTTATACCTGGATAAATTGGTGTCTATATCTGAAACAGCATCTATCAACTGCTTCATTCAATCTCCATCAAAAGTCTTTTTCCGAGGTCAAAATCACAGATTGCCTCTCTTGTTTGTGCATTCCATGAAACCTCTGCGCCAAGTAATGTGCTTGCTGCTCTGAAAGGGATAAGCGTTCTTCCATTTACTATTGTTGGTGGCTTTGACAAGGTGACATTTTCGCCATCACTTTTTGCATCAGCCTTATCTATCACTAATTCAACTTTGTGTCCAAGTGCTTCAAGGATTACAGTTCGAGTTGAACCTTCCCAGGATGCAGTTCCACCAAGTGGTTCAACCAAATATCTTGCAGGAATAAATGTTGACCCATCAATGATCACAGGTTCAACTGTCATCTCGGATTCAACGCCGTTTGATCTAAATATCTTTGAACCGATTTTGAAAATTACGTCCCTTCTTACGCATGGGTTTTCAACCTTTTCTCCACCATCTCGCCAGATTATGTAATCGATCAATCTATCTCTTATAAGCCTTAATTCCTCAGGTGAAAATGAATTTGAAACATCCTTAAAAGTGGCATTCATTGGAGCAATAAATTTCAGAAATTCCATCGCAGCAACTGATGATTCACTCTTCGTGTTATTGGCAATTTTTTCAAGGAGAATATCCATCAGAGCCCGGTCGACAAGCCCCTCATAAAAACATTCCCATTTCAAGGAAGGATACATCTCGTAGCCTTCTTTTGTGTAGACCATCATGTAATCACCTGGAGTATAACGAACAGCATCAAGCATGATATCAAAATCATTTTCCGAATTTCCATATGGAACATTGAAAATACTGATTCCACAGATTGGAGATTTTGACGAAAGAGAATAAAGCCCAGAAAGGAGTCTCATCTCTTTGTGTCTACCATGATGGACTTTCGGTTCGAAAATCCAATTTCCATTTGAAAGTTTTTTAGATTCCCTAATCCAGTCAATTTCGTCATGAGGATAAAGTGGAATATCAACCTTTGAAAAACCTGTATTTACTTCAGAATAGCTTGCTGATATGAGAGGTTTACTCTCCATCAAATCAAAGGCTTCGTGAAGAAGAGATGTTTGCTCAGTTTCAAATTTTTCGAAATCATAATACAAAACAGTCTCAACTCCAGCATCTGAGACAGTTTTTGCAATTTTTTCAAGTTCCCTTGGGTATTCCTCCAGGAAGTATCTTCCCTCAACCTCGAAACAATCTTCTGTTGCCCCTGTAATATCTACAAACAATCTTTTAAATTTGTTTTGTTTGGCAAGGGTTGAAATCTTTTCCAATTTTTCAGTATCCGGAAAATAGACTGGACTTTTGATTGTTGGAAGTTTGAAAACAAGGCAATTGAAACCATGGGATGAGATTTCCTCAAGATCAGCTTCCCACCTTTTCCAGGCTTCATCCATCGTTATCTTCTTATCAACCGCCTCATCAGTATGAGGAATCGACTGGAAGATTATTCTGTCGGTTACTTTTACTGAACCAAGCTTTGAAACTTCAAGCTTTTCTGGGAAGTCATTAATGTCAACCTTGTATGGCAAAACCTCAATATTTATGGGGAACATCAAATCTTCCACAGGCTCTGTATCAATCAGTAATCGAGTTTTGTAGATTCCAGGTTTTGTATCTACCGGAATATCAACACTCAACCAAAAGAACTCTGTTTTTCCTTCCCTGATAGGGGCTGAATTTCCAGGCGTAAGATACTCGGGAGATGTCACAACATCCTTTACACTCCCTGTCCATGCAAATCTTTTTCTCATATAAGAAACAATTGAAAAATCGATCTCAGGAAGTTTGTCTCCGTTATCGTTTTCCAAAGGAAAATTATTAATAAGCTGGACATCACCAAGGTCGACTCCACCATTTATTCCGATCACAAAAGAATGCTTCACACCAGCTGGTGTTTTTGATGAGATTTCATCTACTAAGTCATCAGGTTTTACAATCAGTTTGTCAGTGAAATCAGTTGTCAGTGGGGGATTAATTATCTGAAGTTTTTTTGACGCATATTGGAATGTTGCATCAGCCAGTGGAGAGGACTTTGAATATGGAGTATATTTGTCGTCAGATATATAAATCGCATCTAAGCCAATATCAAAAGGAGAGTCTGTTTGAATACTCATTGTGAGTTTATAGGTTGTAGGCTGACCATATTTTAGATTGAAAGGAATTTCATACTTCAACCAGGTGAAATCCCCATATGATGAGCCCTTCTCTATCATAACAGCATCACCTGAAAGGCTAATAATATTAAAACCTTCAATATTCTCAGCAGTAAAAGAGATTTCTGGCATGGAATTTCCAAAGTTAGTAGCAGAAACCCAAAGGCTTCTAAAATCTATTCCATATTTTTCTCTGATAACCCATTCAAGTGAAATGCTATTTTTTGATGCAAGCTCATCAGTCGGTGAGAGATTTAATCTCAAAAAGCCCTCTTTGCTTGCTGAATAATTATACTCTAGGAAATTTTCGGTGTAGGCTTCTTTACAACCAATTAATGTTGCAGTCTCTGCCTCAATCCATACACCATGATGATCCGGGTTTTCATACTCCGCATAAGTAACACCCAAAGAAAAAATTATTGTGAGAACAGTAAGAAAGATTGTCAGTTTTCGCATAAATAACTCCTACAAACCAACTCGAGCGGTAAGGATAAGTCTTGGACTTCTAACACTGTATGGTGTTCCTTCCCAATCACCAAGCAGTTTAATATCATAAAGATCGTTTGCATGGGCAAGAGCCATCAGCTCATGAGCTGAATATAATCTGATTTCTCTTTTTGTTGTGGTTTTTTGACCTTTTCTCAAAATCATTCTTTTGCAGACATTCATTGATCTATTGTGGTCAAAGCTGCTTCGTTCAAGAATCAGAGTGTCGCCCTTCATTTTCCAAGACTGTGGCTGAAAATGCTGAAGGATATATTCACGGTTTTCAACATCAATAAAAACGTTGCCACCCGGTTTTACACTTTTGATCATCCTTGCAAACACATCTGCATTTGTTTCATCATCAAAATATCCAAATGAAACCCACACAGAAATCAGTGCATCAAACTCTTCCTTGAATAAAAAATCCCTCATGTCCATGTGAACAAAAAAAGCGTTTTTTGCGTTTTGTCTTGCAGCAGATTCAGTCGCACGTTTCAGATACTCAGCATTGGAATCGAATCCCTGTACAACATAGCCACGTTTCGCAAGCTCAATTGTATGCCTTCCCAGTCCGCAGCCAATATCTGCAATCATTGCCGGAGTATCGAGACCAAGATTGGCAAGAATTATATCTACCTGAGCCCTTGTTCTTTTTTCGTCAATTTCTGACAAAAAGGCATCCGCATAAAATGAATCAAAATAGCTTTCAGTCCAGTCCACAGGAAGACTATAACATAATTTGTAAAAGTTTCAATTTCTATTTTGGTTTATTGCTTGCCCTTTGTAAAATTACAGGCTAATATATGGCACAATATGGAAACAAGAATCCCCCCATTTTCAATTGAGGCAGAGCAGGCGACTCTTGGTGGAATCCTCATCGACCCCGATGGATTTGCTAAACTCGAAGTTAAAATCACAGCGGATGATTTCTATGAGCCTCGCCACAAAATGATTTTCGAGTCAATCGAAAGGCTCTATGAAACATCACGTCCTGTGGACATGCTCACAGTCTCAGAGGAACTGAAACAACAAAAGATACTCGATCAGTCTGGTGGGATGGGTTATCTGATGGATTTAACAAACGCCACTCCAACATCCGCAAACCTCAACTATTATGCAACAATCGTTTCCCAAAAATCAATCCTTCGAAACATCATCAGAGTTGGTGAAGAGATTGCTGGAATGGGTTATCTTGATGATATTGATTCCAACGCAGCACTCGATACTGCCGAAAAAAAAATATTTGAAATCTCACTCAGGAAAAAATCTGCAGGTTTCACAGCTCTCAACAAACTACTGAATCCCGTAATTGATAGACTTGAGGAAATCCATCAGGCTGGAACAGGAATTACCGGTGTTGCATCAGGATTTGCTGATCTTGATAAGATGACAGCAGGTTTCCAATCATCAGACCTCATCATTCTCGCAGCAAGGCCATCTGTTGGAAAATCTGCTCTTGGAATCAATGTTGCTTGCAATATTGCAAGAAAAGGCGATGGTGTTGCAATATTTTCTCTCGAAATGTCAAAAGAGTCACTTGCCCAAAGAATCATAAGTTCTGAGGCGAGGATCAATTCTCAAGACATGAGGCGAGGAAAACTCTCCGAAGATGCCTGGGAGAGAATGGCAAAAAAGCTGGGTGATATAAATCAACTACCAATCTATATTGACGACTCAGCTGACATGACCGTGCTTGAGCTTCGTGCAAAAGCCCGAAAGCTTGCCATGGACAAAGACATCAAGATGATAATCATTGACTACCTCCAGCTTCTTCACACAAAAACAAAAACAGAAAACAGGACTCAAGAAGTCTCCCATATCACAAGGTCACTTAAAGGACTTGCCAGAGAGCTTTCAGTTCCAATTATTGTCCAGTCGCAGCTTTCAAGGTCAGTTGAGCAGAGGCAAGACCACAGACCGGTGCTTTCAGACTTGAGAGAGAGTGGCTCAATTGAGCAAGACGCAGATGTGGTCATGTTCCTATCCCGTCCTGCCTCAGAACAGGAACGAGGTCAAGGAATCATCAACCTGATTCTTGCCAAGCAGAGAAACGGTCCAGTTGGAATGATCGGTCTCAAATTCCTTAACCAGTACACCAGATTTGAAGTGCTTGCCAGAGAGGGTGGAGCTGGAAACTGGGGTGATGAATAATTTTGAACCATCACATGGTTCTGTTCGTTTGATAAGTAGTACAAAATGACATGTCAGATGAACTGGAAACAACGAGTAAACTCACAGAGGATGCGAGAAATGGCGATAAGGAAGCGTTTATTTCTCTCACAAAAACTTGCATGGAAAAAGTTGCGAGGGTTTGTTTGTATGTTACAGGGAACAAGGCAATCGCCGAGGAAATCACACAGGAGGCTTTCCTTAAAGCTTTCACAAAGATTCACTCACTTAAACCCGGTATTCCTTTTGAAAACTGGGTTATCAGAATCGCAAAAAATCTTGCAATTGATTTCTACAGAAAAAACAAGCGAAAACTTCCGCTTGATATTGAGATTGACTGGGGAGACCCAAATGATGATGCCGTTGTGCTTGATGTTAGAAGAGAGATTATGAATCTACCAGAAAAATTCAGGCTCCCGCTTCTTCTGGATTTTTATGAAGGACTTACAATGGGAGAGATTTCTAAGCTTCTAAAGATTCCAATTGGGACTGTGAAGTCAAGAATTTTTCACGCAAAGGAAAAAATGAAAAGCATTTTGTCAGGGAACTCAAATGAAAGAAATAGATAATAAAATAAATCAAGCAAAACCAGGAACAATTCTAAGTGAAAGTTTCATCCCAAAGCTGCGGGTTGCCCTTGAAAATATTGGATCGTACAACAGAGCACATCCAATTCAATCAGCGGTTGGATGGTCTTTTGCTCTTGTTACAGCCGTTTTTTCAGTTCTTATTATCACCCAAAGAACAGACCTTTTACCAGACTTTGTTAACTTTCTTCTCTCGGTGGTAGGTGGATGAAAAAAGTTTTCCTTCAAATCAAAATGCTTTTTATCTCCCCAAGGGAAGCAATTGGGATGCAGATACCAATTTGGCAATCGATCCTTGCTGGAGCATTTATCATCCTTGCTTCATTTTTACTTCTTCTTTCAAATTCACTTTCCCCAAGCATCTTTGGGATAACTCTCTTTCCAACCCCGGAACTAAAACTCTTTCCACTCTTCCTTTTTTCTCTTGGAACACAGATATTCTCAATATTTCTTCCAATGTTTATTGTGTATGGGAAAAAAGGGATAAACGGATACATAAATAATTTTACGCTCATCCAGCTCTGCTGTTTTGGTCTGGCTTTGATTGGTTTCCTGTATCACGAGATTTTCTGGAACCTTTATAAAATACTTCCTTTTTCGGGGTTGACCGCTAACGCTATTTTTGAGGCTATTCTTCTACTTTACCCAGCGTTGATACTTGTTTTATTTAGATACATTCTCCTTTGGATGATCGCCACCGAAAATGATTCATCTACTCTGAAGCTAATCTCTCTGATAATCATTCATCTAATTTTATCTGGTGGAATTTGTTATCTTGGGGGTCTTTTATGAAAAAAAGTTTATTATGGGTTTTGTGTGGTCTTGTAGTGTTTGCTGCAATATATGCTTTTGTAATTCCAGATAGTAACATGCCAGTAAGAGTGAAGGTTGAGAAAACATGGCAAATTGATAATCCAATCTCTGATATTATCTTTGAATCAGAAAACTATAAAATCTCGCAGAATTCAATTTTTCAGAGAAAAGACGAAGGCTGGGAAAACATAGGGTATCCAAATGGTAATTTCTCAGACAGACTTCCAGAAGGGCTTTCATGGCCAAAACCTGAAATACTTTTTGCTGGAGAATTAGACGGTACACTCTTTTTGAAATTTTCTGGAGAGAAAGTTGCCACTTTCAAAAACTCTTGGGGTTACGAGGTAAAAAACACAAAGATTGAATTTACTCCTGTAAAGCAGTTAGAAAGGACATCCTCGGGAGAAATAATTGAAATTGATGGAAACATCTGCTTTAAGTTCTCTGATTTTGAAAAACGTATCGAAACAATGGTCGAGAAAACCAAAATCAAGAAGAACACAGAAATCTATCAAATCACCGATGACGGAAGAATCAAAAACACAGAGACAGACGGGTTATCATCAAGAGATAATTTCGACCCATTCCTTGTTCCAACAAAGATAATTCAAACTGAAGACTCAGTTTTTGCATTGATGCAAAGCACTTCTAATCATTCCCCTAAGAATTGGGTTTACACTTTTTCAAAGGATTTGGAGCTAACTGGAAAAATTGTCAAAAACAAACAATCCTACCCAATTGATTTCACACTTTGGGAAAACGAAACAATTCTTATTATTTGGGATAATGGACTTCTTTCAGGTCACACCCTTTGGGGGCAGGAGAAATTCCAGTTTGAGATAACAAAAAAGCTACCACTTGATATGGCTGTTGCAGGTGAACAGCTTTTTGTTC
Source organism: Caldisericia bacterium (assembly GCA_963674785.1). Taxonomy (GTDB): domain Bacteria; phylum Caldisericota; class Caldisericia; order JAAYUI01; family JAAYUI01; genus JAXGMQ01. Next base: position 937,367 of record OY771555.1, on the reverse strand, counting down.
TTACAAACGAAGAATGTCTCTCCCTGACGCTCACTTCAAGAAAACCTGAAGTTGAAGTATGGCCAAGAATCCTGAATCTTGGCAACATATCAGAATCATCAATTCACTCTGTATTCATTAAAACTGACAACTTTCCGAGGGTAGCCATTAAAGGTAAAGGCATAAGTATAAAATCAATTAGTGAAGAAAATGATGGCTTTCTTGCCAAAATTGAGGTTGACCCAAAAGGGCTCCCGGCATTTAAAAAAATAAGTGGGGAACTTCTGATTGAAACTGGAAAAAATCATGAGGTTGTCCCATATATTTTCTTTGCAACTGGAAAAATCAAAAAATACAGGATTTTCTCGAATCAGCTTCTCGATCTGGATACCGGTGAGTTTACCTCATACACAATCGACAATGAAAAGTTATTGATTGAGAACATGCCAGAGGATTCAAAGACCTATACTGATTATTTGTCAGGTTATGTTTTCCTTTTGAGTCCATCACCATTGAATGATCTTAACTGAGAAACCTCGAGTGTTGGTCCGTCAATGACCTTGGCATAATAATCACCCTGCACTTCAAAACAAATCCCGAATTCAAACAATTTTGTTTTTCTGCAGATTGATTCTACGAATGTACATCTGTACTTCTGAGGATCATTGAAGCTGAACCAACAGTTGTTTCTCTCAGATGAGTTGACACAGATGATTTTATCTTTTGAGCCGATATCTATCGAATCAACGCATTTTGGAAAATTGAGTGCTTCTTTTAAGATATTATTTTTGTCTTTGTATATTAGCTTCTCAGCGAGGATTTTGAATGTGAAAGCAAAGCTTCCAAATATTTCTCTTGTTTGAAGGAGTTGAGATGTTGCCCTACCATCTTCTTTAAACCAAAAGAGTTGCAAAACGCTCTCTCCGCCAGCAAGACAGTAGAGTGCTCCAACAACAAAACCATCACCAAAGGTACATGCAAATGGACCAAATCTGCACCTGGCTCTCCGAAGAAGATATGTGTATGGAACCATCTGATGATTTCTAATGACCAGTCTGTTGCGAAACTGTGCTCTTGTAAGCTCAATGCCTTTTGTCTGGCTTATTCTTGCCCTTACATCCCAATTCATGTATTTCCTGCAGAAAACCTTACCCCATCTTGACTTATCAGTGTCAATAATATTGTTCTGTCTAGTCGAATAGTTGTATGGAGCAGGAGATATATGGTTGATAATCCATTCAGATGCCGAAAGCTTCACTTTATCAAGAGGGTCAATAAGTAATCCATCTGAAAAAAGTCTTAACGCAGATTCTGGTAAACGTTTATCAAGCTCAGTTGCCCATGAAGTAATATCGCTTAGTTTTTTCATGGCACAATGGTATAAAATCATGTGTGACACCCCTTTGTCACACTATGGTTAAGGATTTAACTTTTTGTCATTTTGACAATTTATCTTTTTTATTTGTCAACCACACACCAAAAATAATCACAACACCACCCACAAAAACCAGTGGAGTTATAATTTCACCAAACATGAACCAAGCCAGAATCGACGAACCAACAGGCTCAAACAAGACTGCAGTTGTTGTGATTGTTGTTGAAAGCCTAGTAACTGAAATATTTAGCGCCGACTGTCCGATAAGCTGAGAAAGAAGACCCATCATTATCACCGCAAACCATCCAGTTTTATCAAATCCAACCAAACTGACCCCGATAAATGGAAGAAAAATCAACATAACAAGTGCAGCAGCTACAAACATAACTGATATGGTCTGCCATGATGTCATCTCCTGCTGAGCGAGTTTCGATAGAAAAAAGAAACAGGCAGCATTAAGAGCACCAGCAAGAGCAAGAAGTGACCCTAAGATTTGCCCAAAACCAGATGAAAGCCCTGTTGCAGAAACAATGATTGCTCCAACCATAGCCAAAGCAACTCCAAAGACAGTTTTAGAAGTTGGTTTGTTTTTCAGAAAAAGATATTCAAATGCTACGGCAAAGATTGGAACCGTTGTAACAAGCACAACCGAAACAGCAACACTAACATAATCAAAAGACCACACCCAAACCACAAAATGAAGTGCCATAAAAATTCCACTGGCAACTGCAAAAAGAACCGCTTTTCTGCTTGCTTTGATTTGCCATGGTTTGCCGATAAATGTCACAAAAACAGCACCAACTGCAATTCGCCAGAAGGCCGTTGCAAAAACTGATACCCCGTGAGACCGTGCAATCTTAATCAGGGATGGGGCAAAACAAATACCAAGAACACCGGCAACCAATATCAGGTAATCAGTAACTGGATTTTTTCTATTGCTCATCATCCGTCAAAAAAGCAACAGCGTAGTTCTCATCAGCATCCATTATCAACTTCATTTTTCTACCACCGGTTACTTTTTTTACATCGATAACCCTTACAATATCGACAAAATCTTTCGCTAATGGCACATATTTGAGAAGCTGATTTTCTGAATTTCGGAGGAAATCTTGATTGAAGACTCTGCCAACATCATCCGGGTAAAGTGGCAAATATGATATATCAGACTCGACAAGATCCTGGAAGAAATGAGTGCCAAATGATACCTCGGGAACATACGATTGTTTTTTTCTTGCTATCTCGATCAATGCTGCGGTTTTTGAGATTCCAGAATAGGTGATACTCACACCAAGTTTGATGTCCCCTCTGCTACCCCATCTTCCCGGTCCCATGAGAATAAACCTATTTTCAGGAAGGCTTGAATTCAAATCACTTACAATCTGACCAACCTTTAGCATTTTTTCTCTACTTTCGATCGCCTCGTAATCCATGGGGTCAATATAAACAACATACTCTATGTTATTGCATATCCCCTCGCTAATGCTTTTGACTGCATCAAAAATGATGTCTTCACGAGGAATGTTCTTTGGTATCTCAATTTTCCCAAGACTCTGTTTGACATACTGCGGACGACACTGAAGTATATAAAGATTTGTTCCATCAGATGCAAACTCAACATCAACCGGTGTTTGTAGACTCTCTTCGAGGATATCAAGTACCAGTTTTATCTGTTTTAAAAAAGGAGTGTTGTTGAATAATCCATCAAAAGTTACAACCAAGTCTTCATTTTCTATATCAGTCAAAGGATTTATCTGCTTTAAAAATCCATCGCTGTATGATGAGAAGATATTGTATATTTGTGGATATTTATCTCCAACCTCTTTTAAAAGCTGCTTTATCTCAAGGGTTTCAAACTCCCCAGTTTCAATATTTATTACGTCAATATATTTCTGTGAGTACTTTTCAATCTCAGATGGAATTGTATTAACCCTTATTTTAGGTTGACCAGGAGAGGCAAGAGTTGGATAGTCCCCCGCAACCCTGTCGACCGCTCTTGTGCCAAGTCCCGCAACAAGTCTCACAACACCGTCTTCGCGCTTGATCCTTGATGACCACCTAATTTCATTGTTGCTGAAAGCCACACCCGCAAACGCCGGGAAGAAATATTTTCCAATCTTTTTTCCAATAACACTTTGAAGAAGACAACCCATTTCCTCTTGGAAGTAAATGAGACCACGCTCTTTTCGGTATTCAATCGCATCCGGATTCAGGACTGATGCGAAAACCTCAGCGATAGCGTCGGTCAATCTGATGAGTCTATCCTTTACTGTGCCAGTATTTGCGAGGAAGAGGCTTTTGTATTTTCCGGCAAATGACGCTTCAAAACTATCCTCTAGAAGAGAGGAACTCCGGATAATAATTGGTCTATTGCCAATATCCTTTAAGGCAAAAGAGAGTCCTTTAACAATGCTTCTGTTAAACTGGGAGTTTTTGAAAAGCTGTTCAAAATAATGAAACTCCTGTCTGATCTCATTGATCTCTTTATATTTAAAGTTCATCACCTCTTCCAAAGAGTTGTAGTGAATGAAATCTGTGATGACATCTGAGAGAAGATACCATGTATTTGGAACTCTAATATTTTCAAGCAGTGGATTTGTTTTTTTTGCCTTTTCGATGACCCTGTGAGCAATGAAAATTCCAGCTCCCTTACCACCGGTTTTACCAACACCTGTTCTTGTGCCTATCATCCTGGAGAGGATTTCATGAAAATCCCTTACTGTTACAAACCCACAAGCGACACGAGCAAAATCAAGTGAATCGCTCAAAAATCTCTGAATCAGAGAGACTCTCAGTCCTTTATATTGCTCATGTGTCAGGTGTTGTTCATATTTCGGCAAACCGAAATACCTATCAAGAGTTGACTCAATCTCATTGAACGGTGTTGTCGGATCGTTGATTGTCGTTGTCAAAAAACTCACATTATCTTCTTTGATCCAACCAAGGACAAGACTCAGTATCTCTGCATTATCCAAATACTTATCCGCAAGACCAATTGTCTCATTTCTAATCTGGTCAAGATGAGCCGCTTTTGTCATCGGTAACGGAACGTTTTCACCAACCTCGGTTTCAAAACCAATTCTAACTTTTGTTTGATTAAACTCCTGAATAAGTTTCTCAGCTCCCTTTGCACCCTTGCGGTACAAAACATAAAGCAACCTTCTACAAACTCTCTTGTATTGGGCATTGTTTGTGATTCGAAGAGTGTCGATTATAACTCGCCATTCAGGTCTGATCCTTTTTTTGTTACCGTTTGCCATATTGATAATTCTAATGGAAATAGATAGTTTTTGAAATGAAGTTTCCTATTTAAAAACTTTATGTTTTGAAATCAGCCCATCAATCATCGACATCAGAAATTGTGTTTGCTCAAGGGCATAGATTATGTACTTGTAATGGTTAATCTCTTCAAAGGATAACGGCCAGTCTCTGCCATCATCGTGCTTTCTTCCTTTTCTATCCTTTAACCACTTGTGAAGAACCTGATATCCACCAATCATAAAGCTCCAAGTAGGTTCTGATACTGGCTCAAAATACTGAACTTTATTTATGCAAACACGATTCTTTTCGAAACTAATTTTTTCAACAAGACAGTCTTTTTCTTTTTCTTCAACTTGCCCTTTGAAAGTAACATTCCTTTGTGTTTCAAGCGGAAGGTCTGCTTTCATCAAATGAAGTTCGATAAGCTCTTCACCAGTTTTTACAAGCTCAGAAAACGCGTCAACATTGTCTAGCAAAGGGATTTTTGGGAAGTCAATTTTCAAGAATTCTTCGTATCTTGTTCGATATGTCGGTGAGTGTAAAACCGCATAGATATAGGCATACAAATCCTCAGGTCCAAATGTTTTCTTAAGATTGCCCTTTCCATCTGATACAAACTCTAGACCCAGCGCACCTTCAAACCTCTCCACAATCTCTGGGTTTAGATTTGGTACACGGTAAACTGTTTGTTTTTTAGGTTTTGGTAATCCATATGAAACCTCAACCTCTAGCTCTGTTTTTTCCCAGGAAGAGTTTGAATGTTTGTCGAGGTAGAGGTAGAGGGGAAACGAGATACCAACTTCTCTTGATGCTAGTGATACATAACATCTCTCTGTAATAATATCAGAAACAACGGAATGAGCAAAGGTATACGTTGAAAGTTGTCTAACCGTATTCAAAGAAATATTTGGTATAAACAAATGCTTCATAAGGGAAAATCTTGCTCTCTCAACAACTCTGTTCTCATAGTAGACACATCTCTTGTCAAATGGCCTATATGCTACCCCAGTAATCAAAACATCAGGTTCAGTTTCACGCATAGCTTTTTGAGCGTCAGTTAGATTCCAGTATTTTGTTTCTTTGATTTTGAATTTTGATTTTAGGTATCGAATATCATCATTTCTTCTTATCTCATTGATTCTTTTTGAAAGCTCATCTCTTTCAAATGACACTAAAAGATTATCTCTGTGGGTTGCAATCCCAGCAGCACTCTCTGGAACAATATCTCTTATCGAAACATACCTCTCATACTCCTCAAGTTTTGAAAAATCCTTCTTCACAAAAAACTTATTTGCAGAGGAAAGAGGCAATCTTTCAAACTCACCTTTTTCAGTGGATTTCTTCAAATTCATCGTCCTGAGGTATTCATATTTTTCTTTCCTCTTACCCCAAAGGTCGCCATGATAAACACCCGCTTCAATGTTATCATCATGATTCTTGAATCTCTCACATATCGAAATGCTTACACCCTGTCTGATATCAAAAACATTTTGATCAGGATTCCCCTCTGGCGTAGTTTCTTTAAGAAGTGAATTTCCATGAAGGTCAAGAATATGAATCTGATCATAGTCCTTGAGTAGGCTCTTTCTCATCCCCCGGTGAATAAGCCCAGATAAGTAACTATTATTTGTAATCATTCCAACCACGCCATGACCAGTGTTTTCTATTCTCCAATGAGCAAACCTGATAAACTTGATGTAGTCATCAGAAAGTGGTTGAATATTTCTTTCACTCTTGACTTCTTTTTTGTACTCCTCCATCAAAACATTGTCTATCCACTCATTTTTGTTCTGTGTGCTGACAGAATATGGAGGATTCCCAAGAATAACCATAACCTTTTTATCTCGTTTGACAGAGTCTGCAAGCAATGCCTCTTTTTCAAGCGGATTGTCGGTTGTAAGATCTAGCTTGTGACTTGGCTCTTCGAGAGTGTTTGTGAGAACGATATTTATTCTTTCCTTTGGAAGATATTTTTTTAAAGTGTCAAGCTGGTAAGCACCCTCATTATAATGCGAAAGTGAAAGAGCCAATTTCAGGTGAGAGATTGCATATGGGGCAACCATGATTTCAAATCCAAACAGTCTTTCAACCAGATTCTCATTCACAAATTTGTACCAGACACCCTCATCGATTTTCTCCTTGCATTTCTCTACAACCTGTGAGAGGAAAGTTCCTGTTCCACAGGCAGGGTCAAGGATGATGACATCTTTGTCAGCAAAACCCATTTTTTTGCCAAATCTTGTTTTCAAGATATCATCGATTGAATCAACAATGTATTTGACTACCGGTTTTGGTGTATACCAAACACCTCTGTCCTTTCTCAGCCCCTCATCATAGGCTTTTAGGAATCCCTCGTAGAAATGAACAATTGGGTCTTCATTTTTATTCAATCTTCCAAAGTCAGAAAGCACCGACTCCATGTCTGCTTGTCTCAGAATTGAAGTGAGATCAGATAAAACCCACTCAATATTTTCAATGTTACCCATCCTCCGAAATTCCTGCATTTTGGCATACAAACTATGGAGGAAAGGAACTGTTGTAGGAAGGTACTCTAGAGCTGTTTTGAAGCTAAAGTCAGAAAGCTCGGAATCAGGTACAAGAAGTCTCGCTGAAAACAAGCTGTATATAAAGGTTTGTGCAAGGTTATCACCATACTCCTCATCCTTGATGTCTCCCGATAGCATCTTTCTGTATGATTTATAAAAATCAAAAAGTGGACCAACTTTTGCTGCCGTCTTCATCGAATTTATGTTGGGATTTTCATTTTCAAAAACTTCACGTTCGTGATTTTTGGCAATGACTATCTGTTCTTTTAGAAGTAAGCACTTTGATGCCAATCTTGAAGATAACATATCCGCGGATTCAACAACTTTGTCTGCAGGTTGGTTTATAAAGTCGATCAAAAGATTCGTAAGTGCTGAAAATCTATCTTCAAAAAACTCAATTTTTTTCGATTTCTTATCGAGACGACCAATCTCAATGGTTTCAACTTTTTCACCATTCACATATCGTCTAAATTCTAGATAGTTTGTAAGAACCAGATCGGACAGTGCTGGTAGATACTTCTTGGCTAACTGATCTGTTTTTTCGATTTCATCTAGATTTTTATCAAGATCTTTTGCTTCAATATATCCACCCAGTACATCATGGTTCTTCCCGGTGAAAATAATAAAATCTGGTCTGATTGATTTTGCAACCTGTTTTGGGTCATTGATTACTTTTATATCTTGTACAAGAGATTTCAAAAGCTTTTCAAGCGGAATCCTGTAAGCATGTTCCTGTGCATACTCCGTCCCAAATTTGTTTGAAACCTGGTTAACATATTCATTTACAAAAGAGATATTCTCACCCATGGAGGCTATTCTAACTGTTTATTCTTTTACATCAACAGTTTATTGAAGCTCGAATCTCTTTTCCCCAAACGATCTTCCATTTACAATGATCTCAATCATTAGCTCCCCAGGATAATACTTCCTGGTTGTGATTTTTTTGAATGAATATTTTTTATCATAAGAAACACTAGATTTTTCACATTGAAATTCAGAGATTTTGAAAACTTTTCTGTTCAATTTTCCATTTTTTCTAAGAAAGTGAATGCCATACTCAACCCGAATTTTTCCAAGACTGCAATCATCTGAGCAAAGTGAAAATGAAAATTTCAAATCATCTCCCATTTTTACAGACTCTGAAACAGAAAAATTATCAAGCCTGATGTGGTCTGGGTCTACATAACCAAATAATTGTAATGTCTCAGGGTCGCCATTTTTAAGAAGAGTCCTACAAGCGTGTTTGATTATCCAATCTGTTTCGTTATTCTTACCAATCCACTTCTTCGCAAACTCAAGCACAAGTTTTGGATTATCTTTTGAAATATCATTAAGATTGTTCGCGACTGAATTTCTCACATATTCAGATTCATCATTCATCAGTTTCGTAAGAATTGGCAATATTGGTAGAGGGTCTTTTACAAACCCATGCAGTCTGATCCCCCATGGAAGCCTCGGTCTACACCCTTCTGATGCGAGTCTCCTGACATCCTCATTATCTGATTCAGCCCACTTCTCCATCACCTTCATCATCCTCATACCATATTTTTGGATGAAAGGTCTTACTGCAAACTCAGATGTGGAATTCCTTGTAAAGTAATCAATTGCAGCAACTGATTCATCAAAATAATCAAGACCATACATCGAAACAAAATCTGGAAATATTGTTGTGCCCATACCGGAAAAATTGGCATAAGCATTTCTCAAAATCTCCAGAGCTTTAAGGTAATCTTCGGGCAAAAACTCTCTGAGAGTTTTTGTGATATGATGGATTCTTTCCATCAATTCAAGATTTTTCCAGCCTTCGTCAAATACATTTTTTTTAAAACTTTTGGAATCAAACTCTGAATAATTTTTCTTAAAAACCGATGCAAACAGATCAATTACTTTTTCATTCAGATAGTTTTTGAAAGCTTCTGGCATAAAAATAAGATTACCAGAAAAATAAATAAAAGGCCAGAGGTTCCAGCTCTGACCTTTTACACAAATAAACAATTAGAAGAAATGTGCTAAGTTAGTTATACCCAACCTCTAGCTTTACATGCTTTTGCAACCCTGTCGATTGCAATCATGTATGCTGCATCTCTCATGTAAATATTCTTTCTCTTTGAAAGATCAGCAACAGCATGGAAAGCGCTTGTCATCTGCTTGTCAAGCTTTTCGAGGACCTCATCCTTTTCCCAGAAATAGTTCATATTACACTGAACCTGCTCGAAGTAGCTGCATGTGACTCCACCTGCGTTTGCAAGGAAGTCTGGAATTACGAATATTCCGCGCTCTTCAATAATTTTATCTGCTTCTGGGGTTGTTGGGCCATTAGCACCTTCAGCAATAATCTTTACTGAACTCTTGATCTTACCAGCATTTTCACCTGTAATCTGATTCTCAAGTGCACTTGGCATGAGGATATCAACTTCCTCTTCAAGCCATGCCATTGCATCGAGAACTTCATACCCAAGGCTTCTTGCCTTATCGAGTTCAATACCGCCAAATCTATCTGTGATTCCAAGAAGTTCTTTAAGGTCAATACCTGAAGCCTTCTTGACTGTATATGCTTTTCCTTCACTCTGACACCAGCAGGAAACGCATGTGACTGTTCCACCGAGCTTATTGTAAAGCTCTACGGCATACTGTGCAACATTTCCAAAACCCTGAACTGAGGCTTTTGTATTCTTTGGATCAATTCCCATATTCTTGAGAGCTTCGCGAACTGTGTAAATAACTCCATAACCTGTTGCTTCGGTTCTGCCGAGTGAACCGCCGGAACCAACTGGCTTTCCTGTGATCATACCTGGGAATTTGTTACCACCATGGATTGCTTCATACTCATCCATCATCCAGAGCATGTGCTGACCAGATGTCATTACGTCTGGTGCTGGTACATCTTTGAGTGGACCGATGTCTCTTCCGACCTGTCTTACCCAACCTCTGCAAAGTCTTTCCTGCTCACCCATTGAAAGATTGTGTGGGTCACAGATAACTCCACCTTTTCCGCCACCAAGTGGGATGTCAACAACTGCACACTTCCATGTCATCCATGTTGCAAGCGCTCTTACTGTGTCAACTGTTTCCTGTGGATGGAACCTGATTCCACCTTTGCATGGTCCACGTGAGTCATTATGTTGTACTCTGAAACCCTCAAAAACCTTTGTTGAGCCGTCATCCATCTTCACTGGGATTCTGAATCTGTACTCTCTTCTTGGCCATCTGAGAAGTTCTTTTGTACCCTCATCAAGATTCAACTGAGAAGCCACTCCATCAAACTGCTCCTGCGCCATCTTAAAAGCATTAAAACCTTTTTCGGACATTGCTCGTCCTCCTTATTATTCTGATCAGGAATCTCTCCTGAATTGTTTTTCACCATCTATTTATTCTGTTTGGTAAAGAAGTCAAGGTCTTTTACATTTCGTTTTTTCAGAAGCATCGAAAAAACACACAAAATACCAAGATAAGTTTCCTTTTTTTGATGAAAAAAATAGCCAAGTTTGTGTTGACCAAATGATATTTCTGGATAAAATGTTAACAAATATCTAACAATGATAATTGTTCAGGGGTATCATCTCTATGAATCCCTGTTATCATTGCTGGCTAAATGATAATTGATTGTCAGTAATGGAGGAACGATGAAGATAAATGTTTGTATAAAACAGGTTCCAGATCCCGAGAAGTTTCCAGTCGGACAATTCAACGCGGCTGGAAGACTTGCAAGAGACAGTTTCCCAAAAGCCACAAACCCACTTGATAAAAACGCTTGTGAGCTTGCATTGAATCTCTCAAATGTCCCAGAAGATGTTACAGCATTTTCGATGGGACCGGAGAGTGTTAAGGAAACTCTCAGGGAAGCCCTCGCGATGGGTATTGGAAATGCAGTACTTGTAAACGACCCAGAACTAGAAGGCTCAGACCTTCTCTCGACCGCAATAACTCTTGCATCAGCAATGAAGAAACATGGCGAATTTGACATGATAGTTTGCGGAGCAAAATCAACAGATGCCGAGATGGGCATTCTTCCAGCAATGATTGCCGACATCCTTAACATCCCATCCGTTCTCGGTGCCGAAAAAGTCAGAGTTGAAGGCAACAATGCTTATGTTTCTGTCCCATCTGAAAACGGAACAAACGTTTGGAAAGTTAATCTGCCATGTGTAGTTTCTGTTACAAAAAACATCAACACACCAAGGCTTCCTTCACTTCGCGGAATGAACAAGGCGATGAAGATTCCAATCACCGAATATACAGCGGATGATCTTGATCTTGAGCTTCCAGACTCAAAACCAAAACTCCTTGAACACACCCCAGTTTCAACACAATCCCAGATAGAATTTATCAAGGGTGAGTCTGCCGACGAGATTGCAAACAAATTAATCACAGCGATTAAGATGAAAGGAGTCCTTTCATGAAGCATTTCTGGATTGTCGGACAACTCGTTGGTAGTCAAGTAACTAAGGCTTCTTCTGAACTCCTCGGCTCACTTCACGAACTTGCTGTTGACCAGCTTGCCGAAGTGGCAGTCGTTCTTGTCGGCTCTGACCTTCGCATGAGAGCACCAACCCTCGGCAGAATGGGTCAACCAATGACCATCCTCATTGAATCTGAAAACCTCAAAAACAGAGACACTGAGATCGTTGGAAGAGAAGTCGCTGACCTCGCAGCAAAAAGGAAGCCTGAACTTATAATCACTCCTCACAACCAATGGGGTCTTGAAGTTGCAGCAAAAATCTCTGCCCGAACAAGAAATCCACTGGTCACAGATGTTCAATCAATTTCTGCCAAAGATGATGGGTTCGTTGTTGAAAAATATGTTTTTGGTGGACAGATTCTCTCAAAAGTCTGGACTCCAAGTAGCTCGGTTTTAACAGTTCACCCTGGGGTTTTTGACACACCAAGATCTGCTGACATCACAACAACCGTTGAGATGCTTGAGCCAGCAACAATGGCATCAGAAATCAAAAAAGCACTTGACCACATTGAGCCAAGCGACGAAGATGGTCCATCAATTGCGGATTCTAAAATCATCGTCTCATGTGGACGTGGACTTCAAAAAAAAGAAAACCTCGTTCTTGGCAAACAACTCGCAAGAAAACTTGGTGCTGCACTTGGTGCATCACGTGCCATCGTTGATGCCGAATGGATTCACTCATCCCACCAGGTTGGTCTCACTGGCAAGGTCGTCTCACCCAGACTTTACATTGCATGTGGCATAAGTGGCGCTGACCAACATTTAGCAGGCATGAGACAGTCAGACATCATCGTCGCAATTAATCGCGACCCTGATGCCCCAATCTTCAAAATAGCTGATTTTGGTGTTGTTGGAGATTGCATGGAAATACTTCCAGCACTTATTGAATATCTTTGATAAAACAGACTCGTTAGAAACCACAAAGACCCTCTTTGTAAGAGGGTCTTTTTTTATTGCCTTCCCTTTTTTAGGGAAAGGGAAGGCATCGAAGATGCCAGGGAGGGTCTTGGTTCGATTCTCTCCTCCTACCAATCCCCGTCATCCCACGCTTAATGCGGAGTCTATGACAAAGAGTTTCAGCCTAAATCACAAATCTTTAAATTTGAGATTTGCTAGAACTTCTTTAACTTCATCAACTTTTGATTGGTCTTCTATCCAAATCTGGATGTAATAGAAATCATTCCCGGATGCTTTGTAGTAGTGGTAGATTGTATTGCCTGAGTAATCACTAAAAAGACCTTTGTAGTTGTTATTCCCATATTTTAAGTCTTTTATATAACACCCATCGGCATCATATGCTTCATACCCTTGTCCTTCATTATAATCAACAATTATTGCAGCTTCAATTGATCCATAATCTAACAAGTCTTTGTTGTTGTATATTCCTATTGCCACATCAAAATCAACTGTTCCTGGTGGCGTCGACAGCTCCGATTCACAAACATATTCATAACAATCCAAAAAATCACCTTCCCAATTCGCTGGGAGATTACAGCTAATAATTTTATCACTGTAATAATTAGAAGTCACTTTTGGTTTTGTAGTCTCAGCGGGTTTTGAAGTTGTCTTAGAAGTTTTGTTTTGAGTTGTTTTAGGAGCAGGTTTAGAATCAGCAATTTGTACTTCAATTGAAAATTCTTTTTTTGCTTTCTCATAATCTTCTGATGTACAAATATGAGATTTAACTTCAACAGTTCTTTCTTCCACCCAACCTTTGATTCCAAACAAACTTTTTGGCTCTACTACTTCAACTTTGTAATATTTTTCTCCTGGTAAAACATCAGTTATCTTGACGATTGTGTACTTCTCAAGCTTTATTTTTGAGTTTTCACTACCTGAAAAATCTTTCAGTAATTCAGCAGACATCGTAAACGATATCTCATTGCCAACCTCATACTTTTTGCTGGTGTTTTCTGTGGTAGGAGCATTATTTTTTTCTGTGTTAACAGATTCATCTCCCCCACACCCAACAAGTCCACCAAAAACCAGCCCAATCACAAGCATTCCAACCAAAAAACTCTTTATGATTTTCATGTATGTATCTCCCTATTACTCATCGAGCTTATTCTTCAAAACACCAATCATAGCTTTCATTTCAAGCATCTTCTCTCTTACTCTGTTGATTTTACTAGAGAGATTTACAAGAACTACAATTATCACTATCGAAACAACAATAGTTATCACAGAAAGCCATATTGTTGCGATATCTATGTCAGTTACTCCAAACATATTTTTTCTCCTTTCAAAAAACTGCTGGATTTTATTCCACGGCTTCCTTAAGTGTGTTAAGTTTTATATCTGATAATAAATCTTTCAGATCACTTCCGATTAGAGCATAAAGCATTGTATTCATGTCAGGATCTTCCGAATAAGCAAAAAAAGTATCATTTTTTTCAAGAAACTCTGCAATTGGGGTTGCAACTAATTTGTATGGTACATAATCAACAAAGAGTGCCGGATATGCAAAATAGACTATTGCAAAAAACTTCAGTTCAGGTTCACTTCGAATGTTTAAAATCGGTTCAAGGTGTTCCGATGCAAACATAAAAGTCTTTTCAACCCAATATCTCTTAATAGCCGGATCATTTTCGTCGAATTCGGTCCACTTTTTTAAATAGCTTTCACCAATTTCTGATAACTTATTGTTTGTTTTTTCTGGATCTCGAGATTTGGAAAATACTTCAGCAACATCTGCTACGGATGTTCTTATATGTTGATTTGAGGTTTTATACTCACTACATACATTAAGTATCCATCGGGTCGCAACTTCAGGATTATAGTTCGGGAGATCAATTGCTGCATCAATCATTGACCACAATTGGGATAAATATACGGTTGCCTCTTTTATCTCCTCACTATTTGAACTGTTGTTACAACCAACAAACCCACCAAAACTTAAGCCTAAAACAAGAACCACAACCAACAGATTTTTTATAATTTTCATTCGAATCTCCGATTATCAAAGACCCAGCACATGCTTGGAAAGTAAGCTTTGTAGGTCATAGATGTTTACCTTCTTATTAAACTTCTTCTGGATCAGAGGAAGTCCTCTAGCCCAAATTTTCAAATCAGCATCCAAATCCAAGCTCCCTGCAGTTTCAACAGAGAATGCGGTAATTGACTTATAAGGAATCGACAAAAACTCCTGTTTCTTGCCAGTTAATCCCTGAACGTCAACAAGAATAAGTCTCTTGTTGGTAAACATGAATGTATCTCGAATTACCTTGAATCCAATTTCAATCTCTTCACCTTCAGTCAAGAGTTTTCCATACTTTTCAACCAACTCTTCTGTTTTAACGACTCCTGCATTTCCAAGTAGACCTGATAATAAGCTCATACACACTCTCCTTTTCTGTCATTTCGACATTCCCATTCTATCACACCACCTGTGACACCTGTTTGTCACCGGTAATTACCAAAAGTTAACCTTCTGATTTTTCATCTTTTTTGTGATGTTTGCACACAAAAAACTCCGACATAACCAAGGTTTAATCCAAAATATGGAGATGTCAGCTCAATTTTTTGGTTAAGTTGTTAAGAATTATAATCAAATGCCCCCCCCGTCAAGGCTTTGATAAATATTTAATAAAGGATTGGAGAGAAAAAGTGGTGAGAATAAATTCTGGATAAAAAAACGACATTTTTTAGTTTTGATATGGCATGACTCATGCGACACTGAAAACATAGATGCCGCATCGAGTGTGGTATGACGAGGTTTTCTTTACGTCTTTCCAGCGAACGCTGGAAACCAGGGCATGGAAAGGCGTATCATTTTTTATTCGGTGAAATTGCCCATCCAATATCAAGAATTCCCCTCGAAATATTTCGTGATTCAAAAACAATCCTGGATTCCGTGTCAAGCACGGAATGACGGGGAAATGGGATGCCGTGTCATGCGCATGCAGGCTCAGTGACCGTCCGGAAAGACGAAAGAGTAATTGGTAATAAACAAAAAAGCCCTCCAATTTTGGAGGGCTTAGAAAAATTACCTTATCGATTTTTGCTTAGGAATCCTTCTTCTCTTTTTTGAGAGCACGATGTCTGACGTTTTTATCCAGCTCACGTTTCCTAATACGAAGACTCTCAGGTGTCACCTCAAGAAGCTCATCATCTGCAAGATACTCAATACACTCATCAAGACTCATATCTCTTGGAACTGCAAGTTTGACTTCAATATCTTTGCTGGCTGAACGCATGTTTGTTAGATGTTTGGTTTTACAGATGTTTACATCAAGATCACCTGGTCTCTGATGCTCACCAACAACCATTCCAGCATAAACATCAATTCCGGGGTGTATAAACAATATCCCGCGATCCTCAGCATTTTTGAGCCCAAATGGGGTTGCTTTTCCCTGTTCCCACGCAACAAGTGAACCCTTTGAACGAGATTCGACTTTTCCAGCCATTGGTCCGTATCCCTGAAGGATTGAGTTCATGATTCCAAGACCACGTGTTGCAGTCAGGAATTTATACCTGAAACCAAGGATTCCACGAGAAGGAACTATGAATGTCAATTCAACAGAACCTGAGTCATTTTCAACCATGCTCTGCATATTCCCCTGACGTTTACCCATCATTCCAATGACAGTTCCTGCTGATTCTTGGCTTGTTTCGATATGAACTTCTTCGTATGGTTCCTCAGTTTTTCCTTCTTTGTTCTTCTTGAGAATTACCTCAGGTCTTGAAACCTGGAACTCATAACCTTCACGTCTCATGGTCTCAATAAGAATTGCAAGGTGAAGCTCTCCTCTTCCTGAAACTATGAAATTATCTGGGCTTTCGGTTTCAGTGACTCTGAGTGCAACATTGTTTTTGAGTTCAGAAATCAATCTTTCGCGAAGCTTTCTCGAAGTACTCCATTTTCCTTCTTTTCCAGCGAACGGAGAAGTATTGACTCCAAATGTCATCCTTACAGTTGGCTCTTCTATTGTGATTGCTGGAAGTGCGAGAGGACTCTCAAAGCTTGCAAGAGTTTCGCCAATAGCCACACTTTCAAGCCCGGAGATCGCAACAATATCTCCAGCTTTTGCTTCAGATACCTCTACTCTTTTTAGTCCATCATAGACATATAAAAACTTGATTATCTCTGGATTTATTTTTCCATCAAGACCGATCCTTGCGATTTTTTCGCCCTGCTTCATGTGTCCAGCAAAGATTCGCCCAACGGCTGTCAGTCCTTTGTACTGGTCATAATCAAGGTTTGTGACAAGCATCTGCAATGGAGTTTCTAGTTCAACCTCTGGGACTGGAATCTCTTCAAGAATTGTTTTAAAGAGTGGCTGAAGGTCTTTTGAAAGCTCAGGTGTCAAACCCGCCCTCTGTTCCTTTGCAATAGCATACACCAACGGAAAGTCAGCCTGTTCGTCTGTTGCACCAAGCTCTACAAAAAGATCGAATGTTTCGTTTAGAACCCTGTCTGGGTCAGCATCTTTTCTGTCAATCTTGTTGATAACAACAATCGCCTTGTGCCCCATGCCAAGAGCCTTTTTAAGAACAAATCTTGTTTGAGGTTTTGGTCCTTCGGCTGCATCAATAAGCAGAAGAACACCATCGACCATATTCAAAACTCTTTCAACTTCCCCACCAAAATCAGCATGTCCGGGAGTATCAACAATGTTTATTTTGACCTTCTCACCAGTTGAAGGATTGATGATTTTGATAGCCGTATTTTTCGAAAGGATCGTGATTCCACGTTCTCTCTCAAGGTCATTTGAATCCATGACACGATCAACAATTTTCTGATTTTCATGGAATACCTGAGCCTGCCTAAGCATTCCATCCACCAGAGTGGTCTTGCCGTGGTCAACGTGCGCAATTATAGCAATATTTCTTAAGTCATCTCTTCTTGTCTTCATAACATCTGAGAGACTACAAGTAAATATCTATTCTGCAAGGACTTAAAGGTTGTCTATCTTGTTTTACTACATTGCAGAAATCATATTTATCACAATCCCAATTTTTTTTCTTGCATCAGGACTCGTATTTGGGTTCCCCATGATTTTCTTCAGAGTTGCTAGGGTAATATGGATATTAAAGTCACAAACCTCTATCAAATCATTTTCCTTCAGGCAGACTCCCTCTCGCAAGAAGATTTTTGAGATATTTGAAGTTAACTCATCCCCAGGACTTATTCTCCCACTGCAAATCCTCCAAACCGTCGATCTTGAAACTCCAAGCTCGGATGCGAGCCAGGATTGAGTTTTACCAATCTTGCGTAACATTATATCAATTGTCATCCCAATCGTCATACCCGATATTATAGCAACCAAATTGCCATATTTAAAAGGTAATTGCGACATTTTATGTCTAAAAATAAAAAAGGCGGAATCTTTAAAAAAGACCCCGCCTTTTATTCTTTATTAGTAAAAATTACTCAAAAAAGTTGATTATTCTTTGTGTAATCTCTATGTGTGTTTCGGTGTCATCGAATATGTCAAACATATCGAATCCCAGGACAACTGTTTTTTGCTTATTGTTCTTCACCCAGACGCCTGCTGATGTACCATTGCCACCAACAAGATCAAAACATGAAACACCATCACCAACAGGTTTCATTGCTGGCTGATACGAGAGTAGTCTGTTCCTGATATATGGGTGATACTTTGAAATCAATATTCCATCACCTATTGGGTCATCAGCTACACCTTGAATTGTAAAGATAAACGAGTTTCCAGACTCAAGTTCAAAACCAAGCATCTTTGATAGCTCTGGGTTTTTCGCAAGGTAGATTGGAACATCGTTTCCTATCATGACAAGGTTTCCACCACCACTGACGTAGTCCGCCACCAAATCCTGCCACCATTCGTCGGTTAGCTCATCATTATAACCAGTCAACCAGAATACGGTTCCAAACTGGTCAATATCTTCGAGTGAAGCTTTCCCTTCTGGTGGTATGATTAGTTTTGTTGGTTTGTAACCAGCTTTGGCGAACATCGCATCGTAGTTTTGAGCAAGCCCCTGGAAGAACCACCCACCAGATGGGATAGTTGCCCATGTAGGATGAACTTGTTCAACAACAGCAAATTTATCTTTATACCTGTAAAGGCTAATGTCTATAGGCTTTTCATCAGAAAAACTTGAATCTCTGGTTAGCTCCATGTAATGATGAAGATACCTTTTCTTGAAGAACTTAAGATCATACTCAAACAATGGGAGGTTTACCTCAAAATTTCCGTCTTTGTCGGTTTTGTATGTCTTTGTTTCTTTGCCTGTGATTTTAAAACTACATTCAATCCCCTCGCCAGAATCACCATCTTTGACCTGCCCAGAAAATGTTATGTTTGCAGGGTCAGATAGTGTGAGTTCAGCTTTTGTTTGTTTTCCTTCGACAATCTCAATTTCAAAGTTTTGCCCTTTAAAACCTAGCGAGCTTACTGAGATATTGTATACACCTGCTCTCAGACTGTTGAGTCTGACATGATTGTCCTCATCACTTTCAACACTATCGACAACTCCGGCAACAGTTACCCTGGAGTAGATTGGCGTTCCAGCGTCATTTACGAAAGCCATATCAATTCCGCCGAACTGGTCAAACCAATCCTCGATTCTGGTCAGAAGCTCGGTTCTATCTTTTGCATTATTGACAACCTCAAAACCAAACGAAAGATAGATTCCTGCATAGCTGCCCGACTCAACGGACACTCCAGCATAACCAAGCTCTTCAACTGAAACACTCTGAGGACCGTAATAATGGAGGAAAGGTTTTGGATGTTTATCTGACCTACTGTTTATTCCAAGAGCATCAAAACCAATCTGGGTTGACGCACCATCTCCACCACTGAGTGCGAGTACAAGCCCTTCGCCAAGGTCAGTATCCTCCATACCAACAAGAGTTGTTGTCATATAACCCTGTCTGATTGACTTCAATCCAAAATATTCCTGAACAAAAAGTGGGTCAGAGTCAGAGTATCCTCTATATGCATCGTAAAGCATAAGGTTGCTTGCAGAAAGCAAAAGCTTTCCGCCTCTATCAAGATATTCTGCAAGAAGGTCTGAGTGCTCTCCATACATATCTGATGGACCACCAAACCAATACACCCTATCAAACTTCAAAAGGTCTTCTACCTTCAGATCATAATTGAACGGGTTTACCGGGCAATATGAAAGATTTGTCTCATCTAAAGCCCTGTAGCAGAATTTATCGTATTTCTGTGCGTGATACTGTGAAGGTGTTTTAAACTGTGGTATCGCAACAAGAACATCTGTCTCATTAAGCACAATTCGAGTCATCGGATCGCTGATATCAATCGTTTTTGTAGAAGGCTCACATCCAATCCCCCAGAACTCAACATCATAGACATCAACTGGTACCTCTGCTTCAAAGAAACCGCTATCGTCGGTTTTGACTTCTACAGGTGTATCGATGAATTTTACAACACCTGGTGCAGGGTTACCGTTTTCTGAAATAATCAATCCAGAGTATTTTTTCACCGGTAATTTATTTGCCACATACCTTACAAGTTCTGAGCTATTTGTTTTTGTGGCAATTTCGCTGTTCAGTTTTTCATAACCAAAACAGGACAACTCGATTGGCATGGTTTTTCCAGCTTCCGAGATGAAGGATGTATCACTCTCAATTCGGTATACTCTTTCACCAAAACTCAGATTGACCGGTTCATCACCAAAATCTCCGCTAAGGTCAACTTTTATCTCAGATGAGTTTTTAACCAGCTCAACAGCTTTTTCGGGATTGACTATTCCATTCCCATACCTTCTGTCCCAACCTTCTTCACCATAATCGGTAGCTGTATTTATGAGAGTTTCTCGGACTGAGATATTTGAGAGGTCTGGATTAGCTGAAAGAAGAAGAGCAGCAACACCGGCAACATGTGGGGCTGCCATTGATGTTCCGCTGGCTGGTGAGTACTCACCGCCAGGAAGACTTGAATAGATAGCAACTCCAGGTGCTGCGACATCTGGCTTCATAACTGTAAGATGGTATGGATCATATTCCCAATCAAGCTCCTGCCCAGAAGAAAACAATGCAATGTCTCGATCAATATCATATGCTCCAACGGAGAGAACTGATGGTATATTTCCGGGTGAACCTGATGCACCTGCTCCATCGTTACCGATTGATGCAACAAGCAGGATACCGGCTCTTTCAAAAACATCTGCAATCTCAACCATATCCTCAGCAACAGAACCACCAAGTGACATTGAAACAACCGTTGGTGAATCATCTGTTTCTGGGTCTTGGTCAGGATCAAGCATCCATTCCATTCCAGCGATAACCTGAGTGATTGTTCCAGAACCTGTTGGCATAACAGAACCCATAATAACTTTCGCCTTTGGGGCAACGCCTGCTGTTTTGCCACAAACAATTCCGGCAACATGTGTGCCATGCCCATAAAGGTCAAATGGTTCAACCTCAGTGTCAATGTTACCACCCATATCGAATGCTGCGAATTTTTCAATTCTACCTTCAAGTTCAGGATGTTCACCATCAATTCCCGAATCAAGAATACCTATGATTGCTCCCTCGCCATCAATTCCCTTATCCCAGAGTTTGGAAACACCAAGATCATTAAGACCCCAGTTTTCCTCTTCGATGTTGATTTCATCTTCAACAGAAATATCTGGGAGAGTCAAAACATAGTCTTCTTCAATTCTGTCAACCCATTTTAGACTTCTAAGTTTCTCAATTCCATTTGGTGTGATCTGTGCAGAATAACATCCGAATCTCTCAAAGGAAGTAAACTCATCAACCTGTTTTGATGATTTCAGATTCTGTAAAACAAGATCGATTGGAGCATTTGTCCATATCATTACAGAAACCGTCTCACCAACAGGTGTAGCATCAAGTTTTTCCTGAAGATTCAGTGATACCCTTGCCTCATATGAATCCTGGGTCTCCCTTGTCTTGAATATCTCCTTGGCCTCCACAGGGGCAAAGACAAACAGCCCAAACACCAAAACAAAAATTAATGTCCACGTACAAATTTTTTTCATAATTTCCACCTCATTTAGTACAAATGTACACGCTGTAACCGATGTTTTCAATCACAGCAAAGATACCATTTGACTAAAGATTTCTTAAAGTCTCTGAAATACCCTCGAGAAGTTCATCCGTCCCGATCTTATCGCTAGCACTGATGAACCTCACATCAGGAATTTCCTCAAGTATCTCGTTTTTTACCTCATCATCTACTTTATCAACCTTATTACCTACATACAATTTAGGTATGTGTGTTGCTCCAAGATCATCAAGGATTATTTCAACAACCTCAAGATGTTTTTTCCAATCTGGATTACTCACATCGAAAACAACCAGAAGAAGCCAGCCCGAAAGCACCTCTTCAAGCGTTGATCTGAACGCTGCTACAAGCTCAACAGGGAGATTTCTGATAAAACCTACCGTGTCAGCAAAAAGGATGTTCTGTCCATCATAATACCTTTTTCTAACCGTTGTATCCAGAGTTGAAAAGAGCTTATTCTGAATCAAGATGTCAGCACCAGTAAGAGCAGAAAGAAGTGTTGATTTACCAGCATTTGTGTACCCAACCAGAGAAACAATAGGCATTTTTAACCTGTCCCTAAGCTTTGCCTGAGTCTGTCTGTGCTTTTTTATCTTATCAAGCCTTTTTCTGAGGTTTCTGATATTCTGTCTGATTCTCCTATATAGAAGTTCTTTTTTGGTTTCACCAGCACCTCTGAGGTAAGCAGAACCGCCACCTCCAGTTTGCTGGTCATATCTCATATTTCTGTCAGTAAGTCTTGGTAGTTTATACTTCAACTGGGCAAGTTCTACTTGAAGCTTGCCCTCGCTTGTGCTTGCATGTTTTGCAAACACTTCAATGATTATTCCGGCTCTATCAATAACCGGTCTTTTAAGTGATTCTTCAAGATTTCGGCTTTGGAGTGGAGTCAGATAATAATCAAAAACAATTCGATCAGCTTTTGTCTCACTCGCCTTTTCCTTTATCTCCTCAACTTTTCCCTTACCAAAAAGATGTGATTTCGAGACCTTTTTTATGACTTGGAAATTCCTGCCAACAACATCTGCACCTAGAGTTGCAATTAACCCCGATAACTCCTTAAACGACTCAAGAGCCTCTCTCTGGTCGTCCTCCTGCAGTTTCGCGCCCACTATGTATAATTTCTCTTTTTTGTTCAAAATTCCTCCTTGCATAATCTGCAAGTATGTCCACTGCTTCTTCCTCAGTTTTATAAGCACCTATGAGTTCGCCTTTTGCAAAGACAACAACTTTACTCGCTCCAAGCGCCAAACCACAATCAGCAGACTTTGCCTCACCTGGTCCGTTGACTTCACACCCCATCACGGCAACAGTAATTCCCGTAATTCCTGCAAGTGCTTTCTCAACTTTCTCAAGGACAGCAAGTAGATCCCCATGTGTCCTACCACATGTAGGGCAGGATATTATTGTTGGGAACTCTTTTCTTCTTCCTGCCACCTCAAGGATAGACCAGGCAGCCTTTACCTCAAGCACAGGGTCAGCTGTAAGTGATACTCGAAGCGTATCTCCTATTCCATCCGAAAGGAGTGGAGCAAGAGCTGTGGTAGAACGGACAAGTCCTGAAACCAGGGAACCGGATTCTGTAAGACCCAAATGTATCGGGAATTTTGTTTTCTTCGCCAAAATTCTATTCGCCGAGATTGTGTCATTTATGTCTGATGATTTGACTGATAGGACAACTTGAGATAACCCACAATCCATGAGAATTTGCGCCTGTTTGAGTGCAGAATCCACCAACCGTTCTGCCATGCTTTCCGTGCCACTACCAAGTGACCCTGAATTTGCACCAACTCTTACAGTAACATTCTCACTTCGAGCCTCCTCGGCTATCTCTTTTATCTTTGCACGATCTTTGATGTTTCCGGGGTTTATACGAAGTTTCGCACAACCAGCCTCGATCGATGCAAGAGCAATTCTAGCATCAAAATGAACATCTGCAACCACAGGTATGGGCGACTCTTTAACAATCTCCTTTAAGGATGGAATCGCCTCCATGTCAGGTACCGCACACCTGACAATCTCACAGCCAACATCAACCAACCTATGAATCTGCGAAAGCGTTGCTTTTACATCATGTGTATCTGTATTGGTCATTGACTGCACGGCAACCGGGGCTCCACCCCCGATTACCACGCCACCAATGTTTACTTTAATCTTAATATCAGAAGAAGTTGAGCACATCTCTTACGACAATCAAAACCATCAGGCCCATCAGAAGCAAGAAGCCAACATAATTTACAACGTTAAGCGCATTTCGATTAATTTTGATGCCTGTGATCCCTTCAAACAGCCCTGTCAGGATATGCGCTCCATCAAGCCCTGGGAATGGTAGCAGATTGATAAATCCAAGATTTACGGAAAGAAGTGCTGCAAACTCCAAAACATCTGCAAGACCGTATCTTACCATGGTGCTTGTCATCTTAAAGATTGCAACAGGTCCACCAACCCCATCGGTTCTTCCTTTAAAGAGTCCAACAATAAAACCCCAAAGGGCAAGCATAAGATTCCAGAAACCAACAAAAGCAAGCTTGATAGCATCGAGGATTCCAACCCTTACTCTTACCGACCAAGGATTGACACCAACAAGACCAACTTTTTGCTCTGTTCCATCAGGCTTTTGTTGGATAGATTCTTTCGGAGTAATCTTTACATCTCTTATCTCAATTGATTCCGAAAACACAAGGCTTAGCTCGTTACTATCAGCAAAAATTGAGTCAACTTCAACCCAGTTGATACTTTTCAGGTCGTCATCTAATCTTGGGACTTTTTCTCCGTTAACTATATCCAATTTTTCAAGAGGATATAGCTTGCCATCAATTTCAACTATAAATGCACGTGTTGTATCCACGCCAAGTTCAAGTTCAGAAACCAACATCTCATCATCAAGATTGATGGTAACGATATCACTTTGGTTAACACTTACTTCAGTTTTTTCTTTTACTCTTGATCCAACAACAAAATCAAGTTCTTCTCCTGCGCTATCGTTTACAATGGTTGCCATTTGACTATATTCGAAAATATACTGATCATCTACCATCAAAATCCTATCAGCATCTTTGATTCCAGCTTTATCTGCAGGCATCTGGGGATATGCGAACTTTATCTGGTTTGTTTCCATTACCGGATAACTTGGTCCAACTGTTGCAAAAACTCCCATAAAAACTATGATCGCAAGGATAAAGTTGAACAAGACTCCAGCGGATGTGTACCATATTCTCTGCCAAGGAGTTTTACCCCAGAATGTGTCTCCCTCGGCAACATCTTCCTCTTCACCCAAGACCATACAATAACCACCAAATGGAACTGCTGAAATTCTAAACTCTGTGTCTCCAAATCTTGCCCATTTCCATTTTTTGACTGCTGGCCCCATACCAACAGAAAAAGTTATTACTGGTAATCCTATTGATCTTGCTGCAATAAAATGTCCAAGCTCATGAACCAAAACTAAAACACCCAAAATCAAAATCGCGTAGATAATGTTCAAAATTGTCGAAATAATTACCATATTCTCCTTCCAATCAATCCCGCTTCTTTATAACAGTTATTGTAAAATTCCATCACTCTACCTACAGATGAAACATCAGTATGTTCAGACATGATATTCATTGTCTTTGCAATCACCTCAGGTATCAGATGAAATGGAATCTCCATATTCAGGAATGCCCTTACTGCCCATTCATCAGCTGCAGCATAAGCAATCTGGGCAGCTGCACCTTTTTTAACAGCCGCTCTTGCAAGCATTATTGGTCTGCTTACCTTCTCAGGTATGTCATCCATCTGGAACTGGGCTGGAAATTTGACGCCCGGCATATCATTCATATGCCTTGATGGATGGTAAAGCGCATATGATATTGGATACTTCATGTTTGGCTGACTTACTTGAAATTTTGTAGACCCATCAACAAATACCACACCGGAGTGAATCAACGCCTGGGGATGCAACATCACTCGAATCTTGTCTGGGTCAATATCAAACATTTTTGAAATCTCGATGAGTTCAAGCCCTTTGTTAACAAGAGTAGCTGAATCAATGCTGACCTTTTTCCCCATATTCCATCTGGGATGCTTCAGGGCATCATTTGGTCTGACATTTACAAGCTGTGACCAGGTCGCACCCTTTGAAAAAAATGGGCCACCAGATGCAGTTAGAATCAACTCGCGGATTCTGAATTTATCTTCACCAACTAAACACTGATAAATTGCAGACGGCTCTGAGTCAACCGGGATAACAAGCTCAGACATTGAGTTTTCGGGCATGATGTGTGCTGCACAAACCACCGCTTCTTTTGTTGCAAGCGCAACTTTTATGCCACGTGAAAGTGCTATGTAAACGGGAGGGACAGTCGCAATGCCGTTGCCTGCAACAAGCAAAAGATCGATATCCATAGCAGCAATCTCAGAAAGCCCATCATCACCTGCAAGAACTGTGACATCAGATGCGATTATTCTCATTTTTGCAGCTGCTTCAGGGTCGTGTAAGCATACTGTTTTTACGCCAAACTCTTCCGCCTGTTTAGATAGTGCCACAAAATTTGATCCAGCTGCAAGTGCAATAATCCTAAAGTCAGAGAAATTTTTCCTGACAATCTCAAGCGTCTGGGTTCCAATTGAACCCGTTGAACCGATTATTGCTATGCGCTTCATACGATGAACAGCTTATCGATAAAGAACATAAGATAGAATAAAAAAGCGGGGACTGCAAAAAGCAATGAGTCCATTCTATCTAAAATTCCACCATGTCCCATAATAAGCTTTGATGAATCCTTTACACTAGCCGATCTTTTTAAGATCGACTCGGACAGATCACCAAGCAGCGAGAACAACACAACAACTCCACCGGCAATTATCATATGAACAAGGCTCAGTTTTGTGTGAGCCAGAGTTACATCATCAAGGAAGTTCAAAATCAAATATTGTCCGGCAATAACAAAAACAACCCACCCGATTATTGTTCCAATAATAAGTCCTTCCCAGGTTTTACCTGGTGAAACAGATGGTGCGAGTTTGTGTCTGCCGGCGAATTTTCCGCCATAATATGAGAAAATATCAAACGACCACACACCAGCAAAAAGAGTTATCAATAACCTGAATCCAATGTTGATTGTGCCATCATCAACAATCTGGGTTTTTTGTAATAACGTAAAAAGCGAAAACAATCCACCGATTCCAAATATCAGTAGAGACGCACCAATTCTTCCAATGGCACCAGAAGGTTTTCCTCTGAAAATCTCGAGAACAAAAAGTACCATGAACAATGCAAATATAAGGAAAAGTATTTCTGCTCTCAAATGTGGAAAATACATGAATACTTGGAGTGTTATGTTTGATAAAACTAGTATCAAAACGTTTGTTTTATATCCAGCCTTTTTTGCAATCTTAACTCCTTCAAGAACACCAACTGTTGAAATTAAAATCAGAAACACTAAAAATAACCATGGATAGTGATTAACAGATCCAAAAATTGTCACAAGAAGCACAATCGGAATCAAAATAACCGCTGCTATCACACGCTTTAAATTCATTTTATTCCTCCAAATCTTCTTGTTCTGTTGTTAAAAATATCGATCACTTCCATCAAATCGCTCTCTCTGAAATCTGGCCAATACTTATCAATAAATATTAATTCAGAATACGCAGATTGCCAAATCAGAAAATTAGAAAGACGACTTTCGCCAGATGTTCTCACAATCATATCTGGATCTGGTAGGTCTTTTGTGTAAAGATTTTCTGTGATTCTCTCCTGTGTGATCTCCTCGGGTTTTATCCCATCTTCAACCATTTTCTTAAAAGCATATGTCAACTCAGATCGACCACCGTAGTTGATTGCCAAAACCAACCACATCCCAGTATTTCCACTTGAATCTTCTTCAAGTTTTTTTGAGGTGATAACAAGCTTTCTTTCAAGTCCTTCACGTTCCCCAATGAGCTTAAACCTGATATTATTATCCATTATCAATGGTCGTTCTGAAAAAAGGGTTGAAAGAAAAGTATCCATTAGAAACCTCACCTCAAAAGATGGCCGTTTCCAATTCTCAGTTGAAAAAGCATAGAGGGTCAAGACCTCAACACCAAGCCTCGCACACTCCTCAACAGTTTTTCTGACACTCGTAACACCACGTCTGTGACCCTCAACACGTGGTAAACCTCTTTTTTTTGCCCACCTTCCATTACCATCCATGATGATGGCAATATGCTTTGGAATGGTTCGCTCAGTCTCTGTCAAGAATCTAAGATATCCTTCTTCTTGGCAGTAATCACACTGTCAATTTTTTTTGTGTACTCATCGGTGATGTCTTGAATTACTGACTGGTTTTTCTTGAGGTCATCCTCAGAAATCTCACCGTCTTTTTCAAGTTTTTTTTCTGCTGTGATTTCATCACGACGGATATTTCTGATTGAGATCTTTCCTTCTTCACCAAACTTTTCAACCATCTTTACAAGCTCATTTCTGCGTTCTGCAGAAAGTGGAGGGAAAGGAAGTCTGATGAGTGCACCATCAGAAATTGGGTTTGCACCAAGGTTTGCACTCTGAAGTGCTTTCATGATGTCTTTTAGTACAGTTTTGTCCCACGGGTCAACCATGATGGTTTTTCCATCAGCTGTTGCTCCAATATTTGCAAGCTGATTAAGGGGCATTTTTGAGCCATAGGCATCAACCACAACCTTGTTCACAAGTGAAGGGGTGACATTTCCAGCTCTTAAACCCATCAGCTGTTCCTGAAGTGAAGATAATGTTTTTTCCATTCTTGTCTTAATTTTATTCTTATCCATTTTTTCCTCCTTCTACGAGTGATCCAATGTCTTCGCCATTACAAACCTTGATAATATTTCCAGGGTCAGTAATTGAGAAAACTATGATTGGGATTTCGTTGTCCCTACAAATTGAAACTGCAGCTCCATCAATCACTCTTAAATTCTTTGATAACACCTCTGTGTAAGTGAGATTTTTAATGAGCTTTGAATTTGGGTCTTTTTCCGGGTCACCGGTATAGACACCATCTGTTTTTGTGGCTTTCAAAAGACAGTCTGCCCCAATTTCAGCAGCCCTCAACGCTGCTGCTGTGTCTGTTGTGAAAAATGGGTTACCAGTACCTGCAGAGAAGATTACGATTCGACCTTTCTCAAGATGTCTGATCGCTTTTCTCTGAATATAGGGTTCTGCGACCTCATGCATTGCAATCGCTGTTTGAAGCCTTGTTGGTACACCCTGAGTTTCGATTGCTGTTTGAAGAGCAAGACCATTCATAATGGTTGCAATCATACCCATATAGTCTGCGGTGACCTGATCCATTCCAAGGGCGACACCATTTGCACCGCGCCATATATTACCACCACCAACAACAACAGCAATCTCGGTACCGTCACTGCTAAGTCGGGTGAGGACTTTCGCAATCGAAGTTATGAACTCTACATCAACACCGAAGTCTTTGTTTCCGAGAAGTGACTCCCCAGAAAGTTTCAGTAGAATCCGCTTAAACTTACGCCTACCACCCTCACCCGTTTGATCCATAATTACTTACCTATTGAAACTCTTTTGAACTTGACAACATCAACTTTGTTTCCAAGTTCTTTTTCGAGGTCGGCAACAACCTCTGAGATGAGCTTCTTTGACTCTCTCATGTATGGGAGGTCAAGAAGACAGCAGGTTTTAAAGAATGCCTTGATTTTTCCATCGACAATTCTTTCTTTAACATTCTCTGGCTTTCCTGCAAGCTCCTCTGATTCTGAGATAACTTTTCTCTCACGCTCAACAACATCTGCAGGAATCTCATCTGAATGGATGTAATCTGGGTTGTCGATTGCAATCTGCATCGCAAGTTCGTGACCAAGAGAGGTGAGTTTGTCTTTGCTGTCTGAATCTGATGCTACCTCAACCATTACAACTAATTTGCTGCCCATATGTCTATATGCATCAATGACACCTTTGTCAGCATTGAAGACTTCAACACCAGCAACATTGATATTTTCGCCAACTTTGCCAATGGCTGCTTTGACATACTGCTCAACGGTTTCACCATTGATGTCTGCACTCATAAGTTCTTCTGTTGAAGCAACTCCCTTTTCAAGGGCAAGCTTTGAAAGCTCTTCTGAAAGATTTACAAAATCTTCATTTTTGGCAACAAAGTCTGTTTCGCATGCAAGCTTTACAAGAACTGCTTTTTTGAGATCTGGAGCTACTGCAAGACCGATTCTTCCTTCGGTTGTTTCACGACCTGCTTTTTTTGAAGCTTTTGCAATTCCTTTTTCTCTCAAAATGTCGATTGCTTTTTCGACATCATTGCCGGCTTCTGCTAAAGCTTTTTTACAATCCATCATTGGAGCCTGTGTACGCTCCCTAAGTGTTTTTATGTTTTCAAGAAGACCCATTATTATTCATTCTCCTTATTTGTTTCTTCTGAGTTTTCCTCAGCGATTGAAGTTACAGCTTCATCAACAATCTCTTCAATACTGGCTTCAGTTGCTTCAACAACCTCTGGTGTCTCTTCAGAACTCTCGGCTTCAGTTTTTGGAGCCTCGAGGTCAACACCTTCTCTTCCTTCTACCATTGCGCTTGAAATGAGATGTGTGAAGAATCTGATTGATCTAATTGCATCGTCGTTTCCTGGGATTGGCAGGTCAACTGGCTCTGGATTGCAATTTGTATCAACGATTGCAACTACAGGAATTCCAAGTTTGTTTGCCTCTGTTACAGCTGCGTGGTCTTTGATTGTGTCTGTTACAAAAATTGCCTCAGGTAGAACATCCATGTGCTTAAGTCCGCCGATAAATTTTGAGAGTTTCTCTTTAAGCTTCTTCTGTTTTGCCTGATCTCTTACTGAAAGTCTGCTAAGCTCTCCTGTGATCTCTTTTTCTTCAAGTTCACGAAGTTTGAGAATTCTCTGATGGATTGTTACAAAGTTAGTGAGTGTTCCACCAAACCATCTCTGGTTAACATAATGTGCGCCGCATCTTTTTGCTTCTTCTGCAACAAGATCTTGAGCCTGTTTTTTTGTTCCAACAAAGATAATGTTTCCGCCACCCTGAGCGATCTTCTTTACTGCAGCATAGGCATTTTCTGCTTTTTCTGCGGTAATTCTAAGATCAACTATGTGGATACCATTTCTTGCTGTGAAGATGAACTGTCTCATCTTCGGGTTCCAACGCTTTGTCTGATGTCCGAAATGAACTCCAGCCTCAAGCAACTGCTTCATACTTACTACGCCCATATTTCTCCTCTCGGTTTTCACCTCCACCGCATCTTTTAGACCCTCACCGAAGGAATACATGCGGTGTGCGTATTTAGGGTGATTATCCACCCAACCAAAGGATTTTAGTATTAGTATGTCAGCAAGTCAAATAAACACTCATAAACAAAGATACGATTGAACAAATCAAAAAAAGGAAAATTCTTTCGGTTTTTTTTATTTGTATACTTGAACCCTGAAAAGAACTGAACCCTGATCAGCATCCTCTGGGTAACAAAGCTGAGAAGAAACCTTTTCGTCAAATATTTCTATTGATTCCTCAAAGATTCCAACATCGACCATGAAGTTTCCATAGTTATCTGTTCTGATAAATGGGTCACTGATTTTATCTAGTTCTGTTAAGATTCCCTTCCAATGATCATTATCATGAAGACCACTGAGAAGCATAACAGTCTGGCTCTGACTATTTTGAATTTTTGTTGATAGATTTACAGTTGAGTAGCCACTTGGAGAGGTAGCAACGACACCACCAATTGGAACCTCTTCCCTTGCATAAACAGCTTTTGCCCCAAGAGTGGAAGGCTCTGATTCAGCAAGCTCCATTCCATTACCAGCAGATGTGTCCTCTTCGTCTGGTAAAGCGGCTCTAGCTGCAAAGATTCCGGATTCCTCCCCACCACTAGTATCCATCGTCAGAATCTCTGCAGCTGGTATGTTATCATTTGAGGCAACAGGAACACCATTACTACCACTGCTACTAAAAACACCCATTGAAATTACCAAAACAAGAGCGAGTCCTAAAACACCAGTAGCCGGCATCAACCAAAAAATTGGTGATCTTCTTGGCTTGTAGACCATGACCCTCTGCATGATCGAACTTTTCAGTCCGTCTGGTGCCTTTGCGCCCATGCCGCGTAGCATGTTTTTTAGATTTTCGTCATTAAACTGCCTCATGTTACCTTCCATACCAGCCTAATCCTTTTTTGTTCCGTTAAGAATTTCTTTCAGTTCAGCCCTTGCTCTGAAAAGTCTAGATCTCACTGTCCCCAGAGGGATTTTCAGAATATCGGCTGCCTCCTTGTAGCTCATCTCTTCGATATCACAAATATTAATAATTGCCTTGAAATCAGGTTTTAGTTCGTGAATGGCCTGATTGACCTGTTCAACAGTCATTCGCCTATCTGTCTCTATGTCGGGAGTTTCAGACTTGTCAGGCACCTCAAAATTGATCTCTCCACCAAGGGACTCTAGTTGAACCGATCTTTTGTTTTTCCTGATGAAGTTTAATCCAAGGGTATATGTCACCCTTCCAATCCAAGACTTGAAAGGATACTCGGGGCTATATTTATCAAGTTTTGCAAGCACCCTCATGAAAACATCAGATGTCAAATCCCAAGCCCACTCACGATTTCCCGTCAATCGCAGGGAGAAGTTGTAGACAAAATCCTGATACTCCTCCACAATTTCTGCAAAGGAATCATTATTGCCCATGGAAACTTGGACTGCAATTTCGACAACTCTTTCTGGCTTCACTAAATTTCAGTATACGTACACATGGATAAATTAAAAGAATATCTTATCCGGAGTAGTGTCAAACCATATCGTTCCCAACATCCCCAAACGACATTCCCGCGCAGGCGGGAATCCAGGACACAGAAAATCACATTTATTTGATTTGGAGAAATCACCTTTACTGATACTAGAAATTACTCATTTTATTATCACTTTACCAAGCCTAACCCTGGATTCCGGGTCAAGCCCGGAATGACGAAAAGGTAGGATGCCCAATCGGAGCCCGGCATAACGAAGGAGTTTTGCCCTCCCTTTCAGGGAGGGAAGGCATCGGAGATGCCAGGGAGGGTTATTTCATTGAGTCTTCGACTATTTTGATTTCCTCTGGAGTCAGGTCGTAGAGGTCATAAACCAGCTCATCAATTTTTTGTCGGTGTTTTCTATCTGTCTTTTGATAAGACCCTTCTTTTTCATGAAGTGGTTGACAAAATCAGTTTTTGTACGATAATATAGGTAAGCGTCACTGGTCACCGAAACCCCTACCAAGCGTAGGATTAGCCGCCCATAAGGGTTGGAGCTAGGAACCAGGACGCGTTTTTCTTAGCCTAAAATTCCAAATATTAAACTTGTTTTCGTGTAATGATGTTGGGTGAGTAAGTCTTCTCCCTAGTTTTGACTGAATATACTCAATCAATCTAAGTTTTGCAGGGCTAGAATTATTCAAGTTCCACGAATAGCCAACAGCACCCAACAAAACATCCACAAGCTGAATCATCGATTCCTTTTTCGAGTCAACAGGTTCGATATGTATGCATTTTGAGTTCTGAGAAACCAAGTATCTGTTTAGTCTTTCTTTCAACTCAGAGTATCTAGATTTCTTTTTATTGTTCATTTGATCAAGGTATAGGTTATAATGACAATTAAAAGCACAGTTTCTCGATATCAGTTGATAGTAAAACTTATAGAATCCCAGTTCTTTGTCACCATCATTAAAGGTTGTGTGATCAACAATGTGTTTATCAACAACAATACAATTGAATTTCATCTTTGACTGGAAAAAAATATCAACAAATCTCTTGTATTCAATTATTCTGCCATTTGAAACCTTTGTCCATTTCAACTCATTTGTCATACTGTTTTCAGTTTTGAATACATCAACAAAAGTCTTTGTTTCTATGATATTTTCTTTTGCAATCCACAAGCCACCAATCAGCATATATCTTCCATCTTTGATATAGCTCTCATCAGTGTAAATATAGTGCTTGCTATGAGGTACCATTAGCTACCTCTCATGGAGTCTTCGACTATTTTGATTTCCTCTGGAGTCAGGTCGTAGAGGTCATAAACAAGCATATCAATTTTGCTGTCTGTATCTTCAATCCGCCTTTTGATGAGCTTTTTGTCGTGTGCTGACTGTGACTGCGCGAGCTGTTTGTTCAGCTCCAGCATGGTTTCTACGAGCAGCACCATTTTGTCATGTTTTGCTTTGTCTTTGGGGGTATTGATAGGGAGTTTTTCTATAAATCTTTTCGCATAAGAATAGAACCCTCCTCTAAATGTTGTTGATACTTGTCTAACAAAATAATTCAAAACCTTTGAATTCAATAATCCTAGAAGGTACAAGTATCCGATTCCACCTTTTGTAAGCGATATACCATACCCTCCAGCATTTCCGCCGCCAACAATTGCACAGCTTGCATCTGGATCATAATCATACGATCCGTACTTTGATAAAACCTGAAGAATTATCTTTTCTGTTCCCATCTCAGCAATGTTTTGATTTCTTCCGTATTGCCACCACTCCTCAATATTCCATTTACCTCCTTCTCTATCTTTAAGGAATTGACTGCATTTATTGAGATATTTCCAGCATTTTGGAAACCTATCTTTTATCTCATCAGATGAATACAAGACTGGCTTTCCATTCTCAATCTTATATGGATAGATAATCATCTTTGATGATGTACTTGAAAACCTACCAATATCTTGACCCATATGTAGTTTTTTTAAGATTCCTTTTTCAATCTCAACATCACTATCTATGGCTTTTGAGAACCCAACGACTTTGTCATTAACCTTCTTGATGTTATTCAAAACAAACACTTTATCTGCACTTGTCTGTAATCCTACAAAAATCTTTGAAACATCTCCCAACTTCACAGACATGGTATCAAGTTTCTCGAAAAGTTTTGCACCTTTTCCGACAACAAAATTCCACTCTGATGATGTAATTTTTTCTGAGTTGATCAGACCAGTTTCTGCAATTCCACTGTTTCTCCACTCTGAAATATTAGTTACTTTTGTGAAGTCAAGATTTTTCACCGGCTTTTTATCAAGAAACATCAAACAGGTATAGGTTGTTGCACCATCAAATATTTGTTCATCACCAAAATGAACAACATTACTGAGATGATTACCTAATGATACAACCTCTCTTAAAGATTCACCATACTTAGAGTTGAAGAATTTATGAGGAAGAATATATCCCAATCTACCTTCTTTGTTCAGGAATTCAAACCCTCTTTCGACAAACACAACATAGATGTCATAGTTGCCTTTTCCTGCACTTTTATAGTTTTCTTTGTAATAATCAACTGAAAGCGGATTCCACTCCCTTATAGTTTGAATTCTGATATAAGGCGGATTGCCAATCACGGCATCAAAACCATATCCCTTTTCAAGCTGGCGAACTTTTGAACCCCCCTGATTTGACTTCGTCAAATCTTCCCCCCTCGAAGAGGGGGGCTTCTCCGACCCTTCTTGAGGGAAGGGGCTATTGCCCTCCCTTTCAGGGAGGGAAGACTCACGGAGTGAGTCAGGGAGGGTTTCATTTCCAATCACTTCACAAACACCTTCAAACTCATTCAACACCTGCTCATTGCTAAACCTGATAACCTTCAAACCATAGTTTTCAAGGATATATGTTCTCTTCGCATCCAGCTTATATTGCTCATCTTCATGATGAGAGTCACCATCAATCTCGATTACAAGACCAAGTTTTGATGAATAAAAATCGACAATGAAGTTGTCAATTGGGTGTTGCCTTTTGAACTTGAATTCAGATTTTGACAGGTATTCATACCAGAGTTTTTTCTCTGCTTTTGTTTGATTTTTGCGAAGGTCTCTTGCTAGCTCTTTAAGGTCATCCCTGTATGGGAGGTGTTTGCCATTGTATACAAAATTGAATTGCTTAAGCCTTTGGTCTAGATAGTTTTTGTCTAAATATCTTAAACCCCCCTGGGAAGCTTCGCTTCCCTTCCCCCCTCGAAGAGGGGGGCTATCCAATTCAGCCCCCCCTTTCAGGGGGGGTAGGGGGGGTTCAGGAAGGGTAGAGTCTTTCCACTTGATAATCTCCGGAAACTCCCTGTCCCAGTCAAAAGCATTTATCTTCCTGCTGGCTTCAATATCACAAATCATGTCGGGATGGTCATCATAAAAGTCATTCTCAATGAGGCTGTTCCCGCACTTGATGTTTTTTCCAAGATCGGGAAGCGCCCTTCTTGTGCGCTCAAAAAGACCCGGAGTATTCTCCTGCTCAAGCACCTTTAAAAGCAGGTTGAGCTTTGCAACCTCTACAGCCTGGGTATCGATGTCTACACCATAGATATTGTTGAGAAGGATTTCTTTTCTTTTTTCTGTTGTCAATTTCCAGCCGTTTTTTACTTCAAAGATTGGCGGATTCTTTTTCTTTGCGTGTTTTTCAGGATCATTGCCCATATACCAGTCAAGATGCCAGTCGAGCAGAAACTGGTAAGCTCCAAGCAAAAATGACCCGGAACCACAGGCAGGGTCAAGAATCTTCAGCTTCGCAACCTGTTCCGGTTTTTTGTCCTCAACAAGTTTTCCAACAGTGTTGCTGACAATATAATCAACAATATATTTTGGAGTATAATAGACACCACCTGCTTTTCTGACCTCTGGTTTTTCTTCAACCTTTGCTTTGTGTGAGTCTGTCAGACTGATGACCTTACCAAGGAATTTTTCATAGACATGACCCAAAATATCAACAGGCAATACCGAAAAATCAAAAGGATAGTTTGGGGGATAGAGATTACCGACAATTTCTTTGAGAATCTTATCATCAATTTTCAGCCCTGCTGTAAAACTGTCGTATTCCTCTGGTCTTCCTTTTTCGGGGCTGAAATGGAATAATCCCGAGTTGTATCTGATGTCTGCTTTTTTGAACAAGTCAAACAAACGGTTATATACATTTGCTCCATTTGTTGCAGCCTGAAGAGTTTTGATGGGTTCGATGCCTCTGTCTTCGGCAATCCTTAAAAACAATATCCTGTCGATAGTTTTCTGTACGGCACTGTTTAGAAGATGAATATCAAGTTCATTGCGAAGGGCAATGTTTTTTGCCAGCTTTTCTCTCCAGACCTCTATCATTTTGAGAAGTGATTCATCAACTGGTTCTCTTGTTCCTTTGACCATGTGACCAAAGTCTTTGAGCATTCTATCAAGTGAACCTTTTGATACATTTTCACGCCCTAGATAGCCTTCAATCTCATCCCATTTTTTGATGTAATCCTGATAGCCATACATCACGAGTCTTGCGGCATATGGATGGTCAATTTCCTTTGGTTGAATCCTAACATCATAAAGACAGAGATTTTCAAAGTCCGAAAGCACCGAAACATCAATGTCTTTTCTGTTCCAGCCGTAACGTCTGAGTTGATAGGCCGGTTTTTTATCATTCAAAATATCAACCGCTGGCTTCTTTGCTTCCAGGAAAAAAGCTGGAGCTCCGCCTATTCTGAAAAGATAGTCTGGTTGTTTTGTCCCGCCTGTATCTGAATGTTGACTGTATTGCTGAACAACATCTCTGAATCTTTCGGCATATCCTGCTTTGTTGTCAACATCCCACCCAAGGGATTCAAACATCGGGTTTAGAAAATCTGTGCAGAGAACAGCTTCTTTGTAGTCTTTGTTTTTGTATTCATCGATATGGTTATGGAATCTTTCAACAAGCTCGTGGATTTTTTCTGGCACACTCATTTTCTATGTTCCTCCCGATGGGACACTACCTTTTTTAGCTTCATTTGATCTAAGATTATTCCCAAATTTGCGGAATGTAAAGAATGGGTATTTTTTACTTCTCTGGGATAACCAGCTGCAATCTGTCATTGAAAAAAAGTCTCACACCAAAATATGATAAAACCCAGACAGAAATTGAGGTCGCACCAAGAAGCATATACATCACCATTATTTGATATTTTGCAGCCTGAAGCGGGAGAATCCCCTGAACACTCAGTTGTCCAACCATCATCCCTGGTAAAAACACAATTCCCACAACCATCATAGAATTCATGACCGGTGTGATTGCTTGTTTGAGTGCTGTTCTGATGCTCATTATCCCAGCCTGCCTTGCGGTTGCTCCGATTGCAAGCAACCCCTCAACTTCACTCTTTCTGTTTACAAGGTCTTCTTTCATGTGTCCAAGGAATATCGAGCAAGCGTTCATGGTGTTACCAAGCACCATTCCGCCAAGCGCTATCATGTATGCTGGTTCAAACCAAGGGGTGGGTCTTATCACAAGAAATATCAAAACCGACAAAGTGATTGTTGCGGTTGTCGTGATTGTGAGTGTTACAATCCAAAATGATTTGAAATTCCCAATTTTTCTTGCCGCATCAAATCCAGCAAAGATGTTCATGATGACAAGTGTTCCCATGACAACCCACCAGATTTTTGAATAGAAAATATACCCAAGGATAAACCCAACAGCAAGCAATTGTGCAGCAGTCCTTACCGTTGCAATGATGATGTTCAGCTCTTCTTTGAGTTTTTCAACAACAGAAAAAATGATCGCCACAGAAACAAAAAGCAACGTCAACGCAAGGTTCAGATATGAGAGGTCAATGTAATCGGTGTTCATCTGCAGGCTCTTTTCTGTGTGCTATTCATGGGTGATATTTTGTGTTGGTGGGGGTTGGGTGTCAAGCCTTGGATTTATGATCAAGTCGGGATTAATTTGAAAGCATGAGAATAACTCCTCCTTTCGCAAGGAAAGAGGGGTCATTTTCAGAAAGACTATTTCCCCTGGGCGTTCAACTCTTTGCATCTGCTACACAAAGGTAATCCACCTGTTCCCGTCGCCCTATTTTCCGGCTCAATATTGTTGCCCACCTCACATTTTGAATTGTTATGGTGAACATTCTTCGTTTTTTTCGAGTACCATGGTGTTGTTTTTGGCATGATCTCCTCCTTCGATTGACTAACATGATTATACCTCAAAAAACGACAATAATTTGCTGCTTTTCCAGATAAAATGTCGTTTTATGATAGTCTTAAATTTGACTTTGTTAACAGCTCACTTACACTTCTTCACTGGAGAGCTGAATAAC
The DNA here is from genome assembly GCA_963674785.1 of Caldisericia bacterium. GTDB lineage: Bacteria > Caldisericota > Caldisericia > JAAYUI01 > JAAYUI01 > JAXGMQ01. The sequence continues at coordinate 898,729 of OY771555.1, read as the reverse complement.
AAGTAAACCAAAGAATAGCAACAAGCGATGGACAGAAAAAGAGCTGAATAAACTAGAAAAAATGCGCAAACAGCAAAAAACTACAAGACAAATCGCCGAGAAGCTCGGGAGGTCTTTGCCATCAATTTACACTAAGTGCAGTAATTTAGGAGATTCTCTGAAGAAAAAGGATTCACCTGGAACATAAAAAGAAAGGCTTATCTCCGATACTCCTCCCTCTCAGCAAGCTCCTTCAAATCCCCTTCTGCCACAATCTTCCCAGCAGCAAGCAACACTCCAGAGTCAGTAAATTTTGAGGCAAGGATTGGGTCGTGTGTCACCCACACAACGGTTTTTCCATCATGTGAAAAATCATGAAGAAGCTTAGCAACCATGAGGGCAGATGCAGGGTCGAGGTTTGCGGTTGGTTCATCTGCAAGAAGAATCTTTGGGTCTGCAAGTAAAGTCCTGCAAATCGCAACACGCTGCCTTTCACCACCGGAAAGATTTCCAGATTTTTTTAATAAGACTTCAGCTGGAAGCTCGACATCTGAAAGCATCTTTATCATCTGTTCCTCATCATATTTGATGCACAGAATTTGGCAGGCGTATTTTAAAATCTCAGAGATTTCAATGTTTGGAAGAGAGTATGACTGAGGAATCAAACTGGCAACCCTTCGAAGCATCCTGACATCCCACTTTTTGATATTTTTTCCATTCACAAAAACATCACCGGAATCAGGGTCTGAAAGCCTGTTTATCATCCTTAAAACTGTGGATTTTCCAGAACCAGTTCGACCAATGAGCGTGAAGATCCTCTCCGATTTTATCTCAAGATTTATGTTATCAAGAACAGTCTTGCCATTTGGTGCAAATGTGACGTTTTCTAGTTTTACTGCAACTGTGTCTGGGGCTTCTTTTCTCATGGGTTGAAGTATCACATTTTTATCATTTGATTTCAAGCTTGCTTAGAAACATTATTCAATGGATTTTTATATATTTCTTTGTAGAATGACTTTTGAGGTAAAAAATGGAGCAAGAGATAAAAAAAGATGAAACAAGGACAGAGCAGGAACTCTGGCATGATGCAAAACTGGTTGATAAATCCAACTTTGTTGCGAGTCTCGAAGGGAAAGCGAGAGGGCTTTGGGTTTCCGTAATTGTTTTATTTATCATCGTGGTCATTGTTTTTTTCGTCGTACCTAAACCCTTCTCATCAATAGAACATATCGAATATTTCCAGAAGCAAGGTAAAGTCGTTGCAACTAATAAAAAAAATATATTTATTATTGATACTAATAAAGACATTCTATTACAAACTCTATCTATCGGTAATACATCAATAGACGGAATAGACTTTGTTGATGGCGAGTTGACCATCTATGATCTGAAAGAGGAGACAAAAACTGTTTTTGGTTCAGACTACAAGTCGATGGATTCAATGATTGATGAGGATCTTGAGGGTGTCACAGTTTTTAAAAACTCGCATGGGGACAGATATTTCTTCACAGGGGAAAAACTTGATGTTGAGTATAGGGACGATATGTCAGGAAGTTTCACAGGACTTGATTATGTAAGGTTTTTCTCATCAGCAGTTTGCACAGAACAAGATGTTACCTGGTTTGCAGATTATGATCGTGTTTTTCCGGTTGATATGCCCTGGAAAGAAGACAGATTCATTACCCCAAGAGAAAACCAGCCAATCAAACACCTTTCCACAATTGATGATAAACTCTTGATAATCTATGAGGACGGGATGCTACTTGAGATTGACAGTGACGGAAAAATTACCGAGAAGAAAAAAATCGAACCCTGGACAGGCTATAACAAGGTTTCAGACATAGAAGGCGAGACAATCGTTTCTGGAATCGGAAACATCATCCAGCTCGGAAATGTGTATGACTCTGAACCAGAAAAAACCTATAATTTGAAAGAACTGACAAAATGAAAAAAACTTTGACCCTGCTCATGGCTTTGATTGTTCTCATCAGCTTTATCTCATGTGATGATACCACTCCTCAGATGGTTTGGAAAAAGACAAACAGAACCCAGCTCATCCCGATCGCATGGGGATACACACTATACTCAGCACAGGATACATACGGGCTTCTTGATGGTTTTGGAGATGTTGTCTGGGAAAGAGAGATTCAGGGTGCGAGAAGACCGAGATGGACATGTATTGAGGACTCATATTTTATCGAGGGCGATAACCACCTGATTTTAAGAGTAAACATCGAAGACGGCGAGCTTCTCTGGGGCTGGAGAGCACCTTCAGGGTCATCAGTCTGGATTGCCGGAAAAGTCGGTGAAAACCTGATTCTTGCTTATGACCAATACAGTGATTACGACAAAAACCCAGTCACACTTCTTGCTCTTTCTGCACTTGATTCCAAGACCCTTTGGAAGATTGTTGACTCCGACTATAGCGGCATCCTCAGCATGCCAGCTCCAAGATTCGAGTCTGAGGCTTTGATAATCCCAACCGAGTCAGGCGGAAGCTATTGGATTGATGGGATCTCTGCAGTTGACGGTAATCACCTTTGGAGAATTCCGTGGGATGCACCGCCTGCAGGCTGGAAAGTTGTACTTGCTGAAAACAAGGATTATTTCTGGGCATGGAGAGTAACAGGAAATACCTATCAAGTATCAACCATCAATAAGATGACCGGCGAGGTCATCGGCACAGCCCAAACCCCAGTCAAAAAAGTTCTTGAGACGATACACGCTGGAAACAGAGTTTTTGTGAAGTTCGAAGATGAGATCGGCTTTTTCGATAACATCGTCACATATCAGAAAATTGAGTCGGACTGGATGCCAATTTGTGAGGTTTTTGAGATTCCCGAACAGCTTGTAGCGATAAGCTCTGATTGCCATTCAGTAGGCATCATGAACACCACCGATTGGTCTGTTGAACCATTTACAACCATCAGCATGTGCTATTCTGGTGTGACCGGCACAATACCTGGGGAATTCTTCCTTACCCCGGACTATTCACCGTATGATAATGCTACGTTTAGGTATGTGGTTCCGGGTGAGGGGTTGGGGGAGATGATCAAGTAAAAGCGACATTTTATTTTTGGCTTGGATCAGCAAGTTGAATATATTTGTGATATACTATATTTATAAACCACATAGGTGGAGGGTAACATCAAATGAATGAATTCTTCATTGAACAAGATCCGCACTCTTTAATCAAATCAATTATTGTTGAGAAATACTTCAATGCTTGGGCTAACGTAATGAAAAAGCATAAAAGGTTTTGTTATATAGACCTATTTTCTGGTAAAGGTAAGTTTGATGATGGATCAAATTCTACTCCCCTATTGGTTATCAATAAAGTTATTGCTGATTCTAATTTCAGAAATTGCTTTGATTCATTTTTTAATGATGTTGATCAAACATACGTAGAGGAGCTAAAACAGAATATTTTTGAGATTAACGGTATAAACACATTAAAGCATAAACCTATTATTGAAAATAATGAAGTTTCTAGAGAACTGATTATTGATTTGATTTCCAAATACAAATGCCCAAAACTTAGCTTCTTAGATCCATGGGGATACAAAGGGTTAACGCTTGAAGCTATTACTCTACTAACAGAATCATATGGATCGGAATGCATTCTATTTTTTAATTATAACCGAATCAATATGGCAATCACAAATCCCATAGTTTCTGAACACATTGACAGCATTTTTGGGAAGGAAAACGCTGACTTTTTACGTAAAGAAATACACAACATGGATGTTCAAGAAAGAGAATCAACCATAATAAAAACTTTTCAAAAATCTATAAAAGAAAAACTAGATTCAGATTTCATTTTACCGTTTTCCTTTGAACATAAAGACAAAGATAAAACAAGCCATTATTTGTTCTTTATTTCAAAAAATAAAACTGGTTACAAGATCATGAAAGAGGTTATGGCAAAGTTTAGTCATAAAATCACTCAAGGAGTCGCAAGCTTTAAATTTAAACCAGACTCAAGAAACATTCCTCAATTGTTTGAAACATCAAAACCATTAGATGAGTTGATGAATGACTTAGTGACAAAGTTTAAAGGTCAAACACTCACAACAAAAGAAATTTTTGAAATGCATAACATTGGAACCTGGTATATTCCAAGAAATTATAAGGATGCCCTTATACTACTGGAAAAAGATGGTAAGATAGAGGTTGATAAACCTTTAGAAAAACGACCAAAAAACACAATGGGTGATAAAAGGATAATCACATTTAAATAGGTGGGGTAAATGGCGAAAACAACAATCGAATGGACAGAAAACAGCTGGAACCCCGTGACAGGTTGCACAAAAATTAGCCCTGGCTGCGATAATTGTTATGCTGAGAAAATGGCAAAAAGACTTAAAGCTATGGGAAACCCAAGCTACAGAAATGGGTTTGAAGTAACCCTTCAAGAGCAGCTTCTTGATTATCCTCTAAAAAGAAAAAAGCCCTCAATCTTTTTTGTAAATTCGATGAGCGATTTGTTTCACAAGGATATTCCATTTGAGTATATTTTACGAGTATTTGTTACAATGAATCTTGCAAAACAACATATTTTCCAAGTGCTCACCAAAAGAACTGAAAGGCTTGTAAAATTATCAAAGAAACTTCCTTGGTCAAAAAACATCTGGATGGGAGTAAGTATCGAAAACGATGATTACAAATTCAGATTAGATCATCTAAAAAACACAGATGCAAAAGTAAAGTTTATTTCATTTGAACCATTAATAGGGAGAGTAGAAAATCCCAATCTTGATGGAATTGACTGGGCTATTGTTGGGGGAGAATCAGGTTATAAATCACGACCCATTAAAACAGAATGGATTGATGAAATACAAGTCGCTTGCCACCGAAGCAACACAGATTTCTTCTTTAAACAATGGGGTGGTTTCAATAAAAAGAAAAATGGAAGACTCCTACACGGCAAAACATGGGATGAGATGCCCAGCCTCACCAGGCATCTCTCTACAAATCCTTAACTATCTAACTTTATTTCAGTCTAAACCTTACCCGTAAATGGTGGATAAACATCAGTCATCATGAGAGACCAATAAGCATTGACCCTCATTGTCCACCTATACAGACCTTTAACAAATTCAAATGAACTCTCTGGATATTTGCCTTTGAACAAGATATAGAACCAGACATAAATCTGCACAAACATGACTGCAATAGCATAAAACATGATGCAGAACATATGAGGGATTCCAACATAGATGAACCCAAAGAAAGTCTTTAGAAGAAGGATTCCTTTTGAAAGGTTTGTTGGATACTCAATGTTGAATGTTACTGGGTCACCGGGGATTTCTTTGTTTGTGAAAGGAGGATATTTGTCAGTCATCATGAGTGTCCAATATGCCAGCACCCTGAATAACCACCTGTAATAACCGAGGATGAAATGGAAAGACTTCTCTGGATATTTACCAGTAAACAAAATGGCAAACCAAACGTAAATCTGCACAAATGCAATTGCAATTGCATAAAACATCAAACAGAACATATGCGGGATTCCAACATAAACCTGCCCCAAGAATGTCTTTAAAAGCAGGATTCCTCTCGATAACTTCTCGGGATACTCAATATCAAACTTAACTGGACTATCAATCATAAATCTACCTCCTTTTCTTAAGTGTTTTTATTATATGTCTGATAAAATTTACAGTCAATCTGGAGTCACGGATTCAGGAGTTTTTCGATTTCATCGGATAGTATTTTCTCAGTGTCAGGCTTGAGTCCAACATCCTTGAAAACCACCTCGCCCTCCAAATCGTACAAAATAAATGTTGGGATAGCTGTGATTCCCATTGTTTTTGCTAGCTCCCTATTGTCATCAACAAGCAGCAACCAAGGGATTTCATGTTCATTTGTCATCTCCACGATTTCTTCCCAGCTGTCGATATCCACGGAAATCACACGGATATCATCTCCATATTTATCAAAAATGTTATTCAATGCAGGAAATGATTTAATGCAGGGTTCGCACCATCCAGCAATAAAGTTCAACAAAACTGGTTCCCCCAGAAATTCGCAGGTATTGTACGTTTCTCCATCAAATCCTTTCAACTTCACACTACAAGGATTGCAAGCAGGATTTTCATAATGCAGAGTTATTATCTTTTTCTTTGCATCCCAACCTACAACAAGCCCAAGTGATTCTGACACAAAGCGAAGCGGAAGCATGGTTCTTCCATTTTCGATGAAAGGTATGATTCCAGCCTCATCGATCTGCACCTCTTCACCATTGACCGTGGCAACAGGATTTCCGATTTTAAGCTTTATGTCCTCGCCCTTTAGCCCTTTTATCACAACTGCACGTTCATTTGCAATCCATGAAATCTCAGCCCCAACTTTTTCTGTGACAGACCTTATCTCAATAAATGTTCTGTCATGTCTTACCACCGGTGCCATATCAAGTGGTTTTTCAATCATATATCCATTTGTTGCCCAGTATCTATTACCGATTTGGAGTTTCATTTCATGGGCACAGAGATCATTCACCTCACCGTCAAGTATGCCAGACGAAATATCAGCAATTAAATCATAATCTTCAATATAGCTATATTTTGAGATGATATTTGAAACAATAGAGCCTTTCTCATAACTATCTTCGATGATGAAAACACCATTTTTGCCAATTAGAAACAATTCTGGATTAGTAATCTCCACACCAGTATCCACAAATAAAATCTCTCCGGTCTCAATTTCAATTTTAGAAATAAATGTATTACGATTTAGTGTCATATCAATTGTAGGAACATAAATATATGTGTTATTAATAAAAGTCCTAGGAGAAAAATCAAAATTCACATTTGAGATTTTTCGGATTAACTTAAGGCTTTCCCTGCTATAAACAGAAATGTCTCCGCATGTTGTAATGATAACGTTTTTATCTGTAACGTTTGTTTCCGCTTCTTCAAGCTCCATATATGAAGTACTCGATATTTTTGCAGTTCCACTTTCCAAATCGTAATCAAGCAGATAACACATTAAATCTCTCATCACAATATAAATATGCTTATCTTTTATCTGCAAAGAATCACCGTAGAAAAAAGGTTCTTCAATATCCTCATCAATAATAATTTCTGTTGTTCCACCATACGGATTTATCCTGATGAGCTTGTTATCATTTCTGGTTGTTTCAAAAATTCCATATGCAAATTCACCATCTGTAAACAATGTTGGTGAGAAATTCCTGATGTTTGCTGAAGTGAGGTATTCTTCAATAAAAAAGGTTGAAAAATCACCTTGGGAAAAACATGCAACCCCAATTGTTGAATTCTCATTTGAATCGGTAAGTACATATTTACAATAGATTTTGCTGCTTACGGGAACAGGAGTACATATGATCCCTTTAAAATCATCATTTTTATTATCTATTCCAAGCTCATCACATAGATTAATATTCTTTATTACTTCGCCATCTCTATTTCCTAAAATTATTAAACCACTATTCAGATCGACACAAAAGAGATAAAAATCATGAACTGTAATCGAGAACACATCAGCATCTCCTATATCGGTGCTCCAAACTTCTTTAAGCATTATCTCATCATGACATTTTATGTGAATTGAGTTTGATTTCCTATCTCTTTCAGCAAAATAAATAAACCCATCATTTCTTGCAATTGGAACATTAATTATTTCAATCCCTTTATTGTAAAAGGTAATAGTCTTTTGGAGGATATTGTATTTACCATAATCCTCTGGAAGAGTATCAGATACTATCATCCCGAAAGAAAAAGCACCGATCACACTAAACAAAAGTCCGAAAAATAATACTATTACAACCGCTATCTTTAAAGATTTTCTCACCTGTCTGCTCCTCCAAACTAACACTATCCAACAGTTATAAGATATAGATAAATTGGAGAAATACAAACTTGAAGTGGGATAGAAAAATAGAAATAAGATTTGCCCAAAAATAAAAAAAGCCCCAACCGGAGTTGAGGTTTCAAGTTTTCTGATATTTTCTCTAGAAATAGAAAAAAGGGTTTGGCGACATCCTACTCTTCCATAAAGCTTCCCTCACAGTACCATCGGCCATGTCCAGCTTAACTGCCGTGTTCGGAATGAGAACGGGTGTTTCCTGGACTGCATCGTCACCAAAACCCTTTAATCAGTTGATTAAATATCAATTTCAACTTGGGAGCGATCCCAAGAAAACTATGTAGAAGTACTTTTAGATAGAAAAAATTAGATTAAAGCTAAGCCTTCGACCTATTAGTACGCATCAGCTGAATGCATTACTGCACTTACACCTTGCGCCTATTAACCCGGTAGTCTTCCGGAGGTCTTATGTCCTCAAAGGGACCAAGAGAAATCATCTTGGGGATAGCTTCGTACTTAGATGCCTTCAGTACTTATCTAACGGAACATAACTACCCTGCTCCTGCCGTTGGTACGACAACAGGTACATCAGCGGTTCCTCCATCCCGGTCCTCTCGTACTAGGGACAGTTTCCCTCAATTCTCTAACGCTTGTGGCGGATAAGGACCGAACTGTCTCACGACGTTCTGAACCCAGCTCGCGTGCCTCTTTAATGGGCGAACAGACCAACCCTTGGGACCTGCTTCAGCCCCAGGATGAGACGAGCCGACATCGAGGTGCCAAACTCCCCCGTCGCTGCGGACGCTTGGGAGGAATAAGCCTGTTATCCCCGAGGTAACTTTTATCCGTTGAGCTCCGGCGCTTCCATACGCAACCGTCGGGTCACTAAGACCTGCTTTCGCATCTGCTTGGTCCGTCAACCTATGCAGTTAAGCTCACTTATGCCTTTGCACTCTCTGCGTGATTTCCAAACACGCTGAGTGAACCTTTGTACGCCTCCGTTACCTTTTAGGAGGCGACCACCCCAGTCAAACTGCCCGCCTGACATGGTCCCTCAGCCCGATTCAGGGCATGAGGTTAGAAACCAAATATAGAAAGAGTGGTATCTCAACGATGGCTCCACCCAGACTGACGTCCAGGCTTCAAAGCCTCCCACCTATTCTGCACGAACTATACCTAATTCCAATGCCAGGGTACAGTAAAGCTCTACGGGGTCTTTCCGTCCTGCCACAAGTAGCCCGCATCTTCACGGGCACTGCTATTTCACCGAATCTCTGGCCGAGACAGTGATCAGATCGTTGCACCTTTCATGCACGTCGGAACTTACCCGACAAGGTATTTCGCTACCTTAGGACCGTTAGAGTTACGGCCGCCGTTCACTGGGGCTTCAATTCAAAGCTTCGCATTCGCTAACCTCTCCTCTTAACCTTCCAGCACTGGGCAGGTGTCAGCCTGTATACGTTGTCTTACGACTTAAGCACAGACCTATGTTTTTGTTAAACAGTCGCCTGATCCAATTTCCTGTGACCCTATGCTAGAAACACAAAGAGACCTTTGTGCTCCCCTCGGGCGCTCCTTCTTCCGAAGTTACGGAGCTAATTTGCCTAATTCCTTAGCCAGAGTTCTTTCGCACGCCTTAGGAGTCTTCTCCCCATCTACCTGTGTTGGATTGCGGTACGGACAATGATTATCTCGCTAGAAGCTTTTCTTGGAAGCGTAGTTGGGTCACTTCACCTTGCGGCTACCCTCATACCCTCAGTTATATCCAGGTGGATTTGCCATCCCGGACAACCTACGGTACAGGCCCCAGACAACCAAAACCGGGGTTGACTTACCTTTCTCCGTCACTCCATCACTGATAACGATAATCAAATGGTGCAGGAATATTAACCTGCTTATCCTTCGCCTACGCCTTTCGGCCTGAGCTTAGGCCCGACTAACCCTGGGCGGACGAACCTTCCCCAGGAAACCTTAGATTTTCGGCGGCAAAGATTCTCACTTTGCTTTGCGCTACTTAAGCCAGCATTCTCACTTCTTGCCAGTCCAGCACTCCTTACGGTATACCTTCACTCCAACAAGAACGCTCCCCTACCAATATGGTAGACCATATTCCACAGCTTCGGTTATAAGCTTAGACCCGTGAATCTTCGGCGCGGAATCACTTGACTAGTGAGCTATTACGCACTCTTTAAATGGTGGCTGCTTCTGAGCCAACATCCTAGCTGTCTGAGTAATCCTACTTCCTTCGGTTCACTTAGCTTATATTAGGGACCTTAGCTGGTGGTCTGGGCTGTTTCCCTCTTCCCAATGGGATTTATCTCTCACTGAGTCACTCCCGACGTAGATCACATGGTATTCGGAGTTTGGTAAGGGGTGGTACCCTGGTGAGGGCCCTAGCCTTTCCAGTGCTCTACCCCCATGTGACAATTTAGTCGAGGCTGCACCTAAATGCATTTCGGGGAGAACCAGATATCGCCGTGTTCGATTGGAATTTCTCCGCTACCCACAGTTCATCGGATGTGTTTTTTCCCACAACCCGTTCGGTCCTCCATGAGGGGTTAACCTCACTTCAACCTGACCAAGGGTAGGTCACAACGGCTTCGGGTCTATCTCATCATACTAATACGCCCTATTAAGACTCGGTTTCCCTACGGCTCCGGGTGCTCCCTTAACCTTGCATGATAAGATAACTCGCTGGCTCATTCTTCAATAGGCACGCGGTCACACTGTTGGACAAGCCAACATAGTGCTCCCACTGATTGTAAGCATACGGTTTCAGATTCTATTTCACTCCCCTTCCGGGGTTCTTTTCACCTTTCCCTCGCGGTACTATGTTCACTATCGGTCGTTGAGGTGTTTAGCCTTAGGAGATGGTCCTCCCAGATTCCCACAAGATTTCTCGTGCCTCGTGGTACTCGAGAACACCTCGAGAGTGTTTGGTTTTCACTTACGGGACTGTCACCCTCTATGGTTGATTTTTCCACATCATTCAACTAACCAAAACATTTGTAACTCTCTGGGCCAGTTACAGCTAACCCTGAAGTGCCTCACTACCCCGCATATACTAAGACTGTAATCCACATGTATATACGGTTTAGGCTCTTCCCGTTTCGCTCGCCACTACTAAGGGAATCACTATTTGTTTTCTTCTACTCGGGGTACTAAGATGTTTCAGTTCCCCCGCTTGCCTTCCCATGCCTATGTGTTCAACATGGGATAGTAGGATTAAATCCTACTGGGTTTCCCCATTCGGATACGATCGGGTCTATGGATGCTTGCTCCTCACCGATCACTTTCGCTGGCTTACTGCGTCCTTCTTCGGCCTCATACGCCAAGGCATCCACCGTATGCCCTTATTCGCTTAGCAACCTAATTTTTTTCTATCTGAAATAGCTACTTGCTAATTTCTTAATATCTTCTACATAGTTTTCAAGGTACCACTCTTGCAGTCTTGAGAGAAGAACATATTTCCCCCTCGAGACGAATGACAAATATATCAAACCAGCCGCTAATGTCAAGCACCGATTTTATTTCAAAATTAAATCCGATTTTTTATTTATTCATGGGGATTATTTTGGATAATCCCCAACTCATTTAACAAGAATTCCAAAAAATGGTTTAACAAAACTTCCGGCAAAAAATTGCGTCAATTTATCCACAATAAATCCTGCGTTATCCACAATACTTTGTGATTTTTTGGAAAAAGTATCTGGTTTTTCAGAAAATTTTGGATGGAAATCTTGACGATCTGATCCAAAAGAGTACGATCTAAACAAAATGAGAAAAAAATCCAAAGAAATATTCATGAAAAGAGAAATAGATACCATTTATCAAATGGTTAAAATTTATTGTAGTTCGTTTCACCGAAAAAATGACGACATTTGCAAAAAATGCAACGAGCTTTTCTCATATGCCTCAAAAAAGATAGAGAATTGCGTATTTGGTACGAGGAAACCTGTTTGTAAAAAATGCCCCATCCATTGTTTTGAACCAGAAAAACGAGAACTAGTTCGGCGGGTTATGCGTTATGCCGGACCACGAATGATCTGGGTACACCCACTAAGTGCGATAAGGCACATCATAAGAACACTTTTTACAAAACCACCAAAATCAACAAGGTCACCAAGAGGGCTATAAGACGTCAATATGCTAGCATATTGACAAGGAAAGACTTGCGATAATGTCAAATTCCGATACATTGGATAGGTTATAGGAGATTATCCAATGATTTCAGGGAAAAAAACACGTATAAGAGCTCTTGAAAAGGGCGACAGAGATAGATTGACTGCATGGAGAAACGACTGGGAAATCCAGGAACAGTTGATCGGATGGCACTGGCCAACATCACACACAAACGAAGAAGACTGGCTTCATGCGATAAGAAACGACCAAGTTAATAAACGATTTGCAATTGAAGCCGACGACGGAAGACACATTGGCAACATTGGAGTATATGATATAGATTGGATAAACAGACAATGTGGTTTTGGTCTTTTTATTGGTGACAAAAACTATAGAGGGCAAGGGTATGCAAATGATGCATCGCATTCCCTTCTTAACTTCACCTTTTCTGAAATCGGAATGAATCGGGTTTGGGTATATATACTCGATACAAACATCCCCTCACAAAAACACTTTGAAAGGCTAGGATTTATAAGAGAAGGAAAGCTCAGAGAGCATAATTTCAGAAACAACCAGTTCGTTGATGTAATCATTATGGGGTTACTTAAGTCTGATTTCCTGAAATAATATGTTACATCACCTTACAACCCAAAATAAATCTGAATGGTTAGAGGTACTAAAAAAAGTATCTGGGGCTGACTGCTATTGTTCTCCACATTTTGGAACAATCTGGGAAGGCTCATATCCATATAGGTTTGAAGGGGTTTGGGGTGAGTATGATGGAGTTACCATTCTCTACACCTTTTTAATAAGACCACTTACAGAACTTCCATTTGGTGAAAAAATCGCCTCTGAGTTTGGTGAGGTTTTTGACATCACGACCCCCGAATACGGTGGTTTTGTAAATAGCACTGGTGATGAGTTGTCATTTGATATAATTTCAAAATTCAACGCTGAGTTTGGTGCGTGGTGCAAAGAAAAAAAAATCATAACCGAATTTGGAAGAGTCCAACCAATTCAAAACAACATAGTGTTAGGTTCGGGATACAACGTTCGAAGGGTTGGGCAAATTGTTTGGGTTGATCTGACCAAATCTGAAGAGGAACTTCTGTCTGAAGTATCAAAAGAAGGCAGAAAAAAACTTCGACAGGCTGAAAGCAGAGGGGTTGAAGTTAAACTGCTTCCGCCTGATGGTTTTACAGATTTTATTCCTCTCTATAGAGAAACAATGGAACATCATCTGGCAAATGAACGATACCTCTATCCAGATATATTCTTTGAAAACATGATGAAAACCCCCGAGGAGTTTTGTTTTGTCATGGGGGCATTCGTTGAAGAGCAGCTTGTTTCAAGCGTGATTGTTCTTACGGGTGGAGAAGTTGGATACTCATACCTTTCTGCAACAAACAGAGAGTTTCAAAACTATCGCCCGAATAATTTCCTCTTCTGGAAGATGTTGGGGAAATGCAAACAGATGGGTTTGAAGTATTTTGTGCTTGGTGGTGGAGCAGCAGGTAATGACGGAACGTACAGATTCAAACTGAATTTTTCAAGTCTTGAAAAGGACTTCTATATCTTTGATCGACTTCATGATCCCGAAACTTACAAACGTATCATTGAAATTAAAACCGAATTTGAGCATACTCAGGGGAGACTCGATTTTGATCCAACATCGATTGGTTTTTTCCCGATCTATCGATGCAACTGGAGGAATGAATAACTTTGAAAGCAAAAAAGGTTTATAATCCTTTCTGGAAAAGAGCATTTGACCTCGTTTTTGGTCTTTTGGCTCTGGTGATTCTATCACCTGTTCTTTTTATTATTTCTATTCTTATTGTTATTGATGACGGATTTCCAGTTTTCTTCATCCAAAAAAGAGTTGGAAGAGACAGCAAAGTTTTTAACTGTGTGAAATTCAGGACAATGGTTAAGAATGCTTCCAATATCGGCACAGGAATCTGGACAAGTGAAAACGATCCCCGAATCACAAGAGTTGGTAAAAAACTCAGGTCATTCATCGACGAACTTCCACAGATTTTCAATGTCATAACGGGAAGCATGAGTATCGTTGGACCACGACCATCACTTATCTACCAATGCAAAAGGTACGACGAACATCAAAAAAAGAGGCTTCTTGTAAAACCAGGCATCACTGGATGGGCACAGATCAATGGTAGAAATGAGCTCTCCTGGCCTGAAAAGATAGACCTTGATGTTTGGTATACGGAGAATTTTTCCTTTAAACTCGATATGAAGATAATCTTTGATACACCTCGAATACTGCTTAAACCTAATGTTTATGCAGATGTTGAACCCGACGACCCAATAAGCAGACTCGATGGTGTAACAAATCCAGATATGGAGGACAACAATGTCACGACTTAGGATACTTGGTGGACCGGGATTTTACCCTGGAAGAATTCAGCTTTGCAAACCACCGCTTCCCGAACTTTCAAACATCACCGAAAGGTTAACTGCAACTCTCAGCAGCGGAATCTTAACAAAAGGCACAGAACTCGCAGCATTTGAAGCAGAGGTTGCAGACACAATGGGTGTTGAGTTTGCTTTTGGCGTTTCAAGTTGCACAGTTGGTTTAGCGTTGATTCTCGCCGCCCACAAGATGGCAAGAGGTGTAAGACTCGAAAAGCGTGAGAAAATCCTCGTTCCAAGTTTTACATTTCTGGCAACCGCAACCGCCTCTATGTGGGCTGGTTATGACCCAATTTTCGTAGACTCAGACCTAAGAACATATAATGTCATCGTTTCAGACCTAGAAAAAAAACTTGACGAAAACAATGACATTTCAGCAATAATATTTACTCATGTCTTTGGTTCGCCATCAGGAATTGATCAGGTTTTAAGCGCAGCGAAAAAACGTGACATCCCCGTTGTTTTCGATTCAGCACATGGATTTGGTATCCTTCACAGTGGAAAACCCGTCGGTAGCCAGGGTCTCGGTTCATCGTTCTCAATGACACCTACAAAACTTCTAACCTCTGGTGAAGGTGGATTCATAACAACAAATGATGAGCAGATGGCACTCAACATAAGAATCTTAAGAGAGTACGGCACGAAGCCAGGAGCACATGACACTGTCTTCCCCGGTCTTAATGGAAGAATGTCTGAAATCCACGCAATCATTGGCAGATGGGGACTCACTCAAGTTGAAAAAGAAGCTGAAGCGAGAAACCATTTCGTAAAGAAATACAAAGACAAACTCTCTGGTGTAGGTGGTCTTTCTTACCAATGCATCGCTGATGATGATAGATGCTCATACAAAGATTTTGGTATCAGAATCGACGCTGAAAAGTTTGGACTAACTCGCGATCAACTTATCAAAGTAATGGATGCAGAAAACATTGAATGTAAAACATACTTCTATCCACCAGTTCATAGCCACGAATACTTTAAGTCCGATACCGAAGAAGATAGTTGTCCAAACGCCACAAGACTCTCACACGAAATGATCTGTCCTCCACTTTTTGGTTCGATGTCAGATGCTCAGATAAAGGCAGTCTCATCCACAATTATTGCTGCACATGAGAACGCAGAAAAGCTCAAGGAGATTCTTTAATGAAGAGAGTTGGACTTATAGGCAACAAGAAATGGTGTGAAACCTTAAAGTCAGACATCAACTCTAGCGGAACTCTGGTAGTAAGCTGTTTTGGCGACAAAAAAACGGACATAAATAAAGAAAGTACAGATATTGTATTTATCGATTCGAGTTTTGATGGATACAAAGAATTGATGCTATCATTTATCGATGAAGGAATCCCAGTGCAGATCATCCCAAACGGAAGTTCCACCACCCATTATATCAATGATGACAAACTCATAGAAAGACTCATTGCAACAGGGCTTATCCGCGAACAAACAAAATGTACAGATGGGGAAGGGGCATTTATCAACGGGAAAAGGGTACTGATTACAGGAGCTGGTGGTTCAATTGGATCTGACCTTGCAAGAAAGCTTTTAAGGTTTAATCCATCACACATTGCACTTGTTGATAACACCGAAAATGGTGTTTACGAAATAGACCTTGAGATGTCAATTGATGGTTTCGCTGATAAAACTCCAATAGTTTCTGATATCAGAAACAGATCTCGAGTTCGCTCGATAATGGAATATGTAAAACCAGATATCGTTTTCCATATCGCTGCGAGAAAACACGTTCCATTGATGGAGATGTACCCTGAAGAGGCAGTAACAACAAATATAAACGGAACAATGATTGTACTTGAAGAGGCAGATCGAGTTGGTGCAGAAAGATTCACATTCATTTCTACCGACAAGGCTGCAGACCCAGCAAACATAATGGGTGCCACAAAAAGGATCGCAGAACGTATCATTCAAAGATATAACAGACCTTTAATGAAACGATGTATTGTCAGGTTCGAAAACGTTCTTGATTCTAGGGGAAATGTTGTATACACATTCCTCAGACAGCTCAGACGTGGCAGCAAGTTGACAGTCACCTCACCAAAGATGGATAGATACTTCATCACCCGAGACCACGCATCACTTTTCATTATCAGAGCATCAAACCTCGCAGAAAATGGTGAGGTTTTTGTACCAGATGCCGGCCCCCCAATCAATATTTCAACACTTGCTTCAACAATTGGAAAGGTCATGGGATACGCTGAGGGGAAAGATTTTGAAATAGTGTACACGAAACCAAGACCAGGTGAAAAAATGTCTGAAGAGTTGGTTACAAAAGCTGAGATGGCAAGACAGAAGAAACTCAATGGAATTTTTATCATTCCAGCAATCGATGACCATCCAGATGATTTTGATATGAATCTGAAGAGATTAATCGATGCTGCAGAACGAGTTGACCGTAAAGAGATAAGAGAACTGATTGCAGAACTGGAGCCAACATATAATCCATGAAAACACCTCTTCTGATTTTTTCATCTCAGGACTGGGACGATCTCCCGACAAGGAAACACAGATTCGCCAAAGCATTTGCTGAAAATGGGAATCCGGTTCTTTTTGTTGAGGCACCATTCACATATCTTTCCAGATACGCAGACAAGTCCTATAACCTGAAGGTAAAAAAATCCGGACAAATAGAGAAGGTGAGAGATAACCTCTGGGTTGCATCTCCACCACCTATTATGCCATTCTACGGAAGATATAAAACCATGCAGAAAGCTGCATGCGACAAACTCACAAAGTTCGTGAATCATGTGATGGAAAAGACAGATTTTCCAGATGAATTCATAGCCTTGTTTTACCTGCCCTGGATGAATCCAATTCTGAAATCCATCAACCCAAAGGTTGCGGTTTATGATTGTGTTGACGACCACACAGGATATGGCGGTACCCAATGTGTTAAATTCCTGGACAGAGTTGAAGGCGAACTTGCAAAATCATGTGATGCAGTGTTTGCAACCGCAAAATTCCTCACTGACAACCTGAAGAAACATAATGATAACGCAATATATCTGCCAAATGCAGTTGATGAGAACCTGTTTAAAAAAACTGACGAATCGGATGCTGTAAGGGATATAAAAAAACCAAGGGTTGTTTATGCTGGAGCACTCAGATGGTGGTTTGATTCTGAATTGCTCTACAGCATCTCGAAGGCTTTGTCTGATATTTCTTTCATAATCATCGGTGGAGAAAGAGGAAGCGAACTCGGAAAGAATGGGACGAACCTCAGAAGTCTGCCGAATGTCCACTTCCTCGGAAGAAAACCTCAAGAAGAGTTACCGTCACTGATGAGTGGGTCTTCATGTGGAATAATACCATTTAAGCAAGTTGAACTTACAAAATCTGTCTCCCCACTCAAACTATATGAATACGCTTCAATGGGTTTACCAACAGTTTCAGTTCCAATGAGTGAACTTGAATCATTCCATGATTCTGTTGTCATTAAAGCAAACACCACAGATGAGTTCATAAAAGCCATAAAAAAAATTACAAGCTCAGAGCCAGACCAGAAAGCAATTTCTGAATTTGTATCTGAGAATACTTGGAGCAACCGAACTCAAAGATTTTCTCAGGAGCTATTATCACTATGGGAAAAATAATCAAACTAGCACAGGTAATCACAGGAACTGATGTAGCAGGAGCAAAAGGCTACACAATAGACCTTGCAAAACTTGCAAACCCTGAAAAATTCAAAGTTTACCACATTCACCCTCTTGAGGGAATGACAACAAAAGAGGCAAGAGAAGCTGGCATTGAGCCATATGTTACAAGACAAAATCCATTTGAAATTGCAAAACTCATAAGGAAACTCGACCTTGACCTTATACACACTCACGGCGTAAGGGCGAATTTCACAGGTCGAATCGCATCAAAACTCACAGGCATCCCATCAATCTGCACTATGCACAGCGACTCAAGACTTGACTACAAAACAAGGCTCAAAGAACGTGCGGTTTGGTTTATCGATAACATGTTAAACAGCTGGGCAGATGGGTTCATCGGAGTTTCAGACGACATGTCAGATAAACTCGCAAGTCGTGGCATTCCAAGAGATAAAATTCATACTGTCAGAAACGGCATCAACCTCGATGCGGTAAAATCAAATATATTAGCGGCTGAGGCCAAGAAAAACCTTGGCGTTCCTGAACACATCAGACTCATTGGAACAGTTGGAAGACTTGTTGAAGTTAAAGGTCATGATGACCTTGTTTCTGCCCTCCCCATGATTTTACAAAAAATCCCTGATGCGGGTGTGATAATCGTTGGTGACGGCAGATGCCTTGAGCCACTAAGAAAACAGGCTGAAGAGATGAGGCTCACTGACAGGGTCTTCCTCCCCGGACGAATCACTCCTCCGTTTGATATAATGGCTGCTTGTGAAGTGGGAGTATTCCCATCACTTGCAGAGGCAATCGGGCTTGCACTCCTTGAGTTTATGGCACTTGATGTTCCGGTTGTTGCAACAAACGTCTGCGGGATTCCTGAGGTCATTACATCTGAAAAATTTGGAATCTTAACTCCACCAAAAGACCCAAAAACACTTGCTGACGGAATCATCAAAATCATGAAAAATAAAGAGCTTGCAAAGTCTCTTTCAATAAATGGCAGAGCACGAGTTGAGGAAGAATTCACAACAGAACACATGGTCAGAAGTACTGAAAAAATCTGGGAAAAATATGCAAGGAACAGAGACTAATAATCGATGAAAAAATTCCTTCTGGTGATTCTAGCAATTACAATCGTTTTTGCACAGATTGGTGCAAAGACTGCGGAATGCACAGAAAACCAGACAGGGAAATTGTTCGTCACTCCGAACAGATTTTTTTGCCCAAACAAATCTAAGGTAACTTTTACAATTCTTTACAAAAACAATACTAACACTGATCTTGAAAAAGGATATGTCACATTCAAAGTTTGCAAGGACTTGGAGATCATATCTACTGAGCCATCATTGACCATTCTCGGAGACGTTGTGAGCTTCACAACACCGGAGCTATCCCCCGGAACGAGTTATAGCGTAAAGATAAAGCTCAAAGTGAATACAACTGAAACAAAACTTGGTTTTGCAATGCTCACAGAATGCACAATCTCACACGGGAACGGGAACAAAGCCACAGCAAAGAAACAAGCAGCAGTCCTACTTTGGACTCCATCAAAATATCCATTGATTGAAGCTCAACTTAAAGAAACTGCAAGAGAGCGAACCAGAATTGATTACGACCTGATAATTGAGGGTGGATATCCCCCTTATGAATACAACGTCTACTGGGATGAACCAGGAGAACAAAACAGCGGTGGACTTCTTTTTGAGGGGAAAATCGAGCTTTCTCACACCTTCAGCAAAAAAGGTGAATACAATATTGTCTGCAGGATAACTGATTCTCTTGGAAGACAAAAAGTCATCAGAAAAAGGATTTATATCATCCCATGATGGCAGAGAGGAATTGATGACATGAAATTTAACGACAGAATCTCTGCTGGGAAAAAGCTTGCAAAAATCATCCCCGAGGACTGGAAAATAGACACCATTTATGGAATCGCAAACGGTGGAGTCATCGTTGCATCCGAGGTTTCCACATACTTAAAAAAAAGGCTTGATGTCGCTTTTGTTTCAAAACTTCCACTTCCCTGGAATCCTGAAACCGCGATCGGAGTTGTTGCAGTTTCGGGTAAGGTTCTCACCAACGAAGGGTTATATAGAAAAATTGGTCTCTCGTTCATGGATTTACAAAAAATCACAAGAGAGAGATTGTCATTTCTAAAACGCCGTCAGGGAAATATTTTGTCTGAAAAAAACCTTGAAGCAGAGGATGTCACCGGGAAAAATATTCTTATAATTGACGATGGTCTTGCAACTGGTTTTACAGCACTTGGGGCAGTCAAAGACCTGAAAAAATCTGGTGCAGAAAACATTTATGTTGCAGCCCCTGTAGTTCACAAAACAGCCTCAACATTTCTTTCAAAAGACATTGACGGCATAACACAGATTGTTGAATCCGAAACAAGGGTTTTTGCGGTTTCATCATATTACAGAATGTTTGATGCTGTGGGGGATAAAGAAGTTCGAGAGGTTTTGAAGAAAAACCGCTGGATTTTTGAGGAAGAAGATTAGAACCAAGGCAGACTTTTATTCGTAATACATTTGTAAGGAGGGTGCAAATGAAAAAGCTGGTCACCTGTTTGTTAACATTTATTCTTATTTTCTGTGTCGTTTTGATCAAATTGAACGCCTCTGAATCGTTGATTTCAACAGACAAAAACCCTCTTTCATATAATCAAAAAAACGAGTTTACTCTCCAGGGACAAATTCCAGCCTTTACTCTATTAAAAATAAACGGTGAAACTCAAAAAACAACAAGCATCTTTGACGAGGACTTTGAGCTGAACGGTGACGGGAATTATTGGGAGTTAATCAAACTAGAACTTTTCGACAGCACAGAAAATCTCATTGAATCAAGAGAGATCAAGATTCACAAAAAGATTCAGGTAAAACTCAAAGAGAATGAAACAAAAATGGAGATAAACGGAAAATTCTACAGCATTAGTACTCCGCCTGTTTTTATTGAAAACAAAATAAGGATTCCAATAAGGGATATGGTAGAAGTATTTGGAATGGATGTATGTTGGATTGCTGAAACTAGAACAGTTATTGTTGAATCAGAAAACATTAAAGTTGAACTTCAAGTTATTGGTGGAAATTATGCCATAGTTAACGGTGAAAAGATAAAACTCGAGACACCAGCAATAATAATTGATGGAAGAGTCATGATGCCAATCAGATTTTTTCAGGATGTTTTAGATTTTGAGATTGGACTCGACTCAAATGAACAAACATTCATCATTGAGAAGAATTCTGAACAATACATTGATAGCGATGATCTTATGTTTGATGACTCAAAGTTCAAAAACATCAGAATCGAACCAACACATGACATCAAAGAATCCTGTCATATTTATGCAGAAATCCCAGATGATTCTTATGTAAAGCTAAATGGTGAAAAAATCACAGGCTACTCAACCTTTAATTTCAAGGGCAAGCTCAATCCAGCGCCATCGTTCACAGACATAAAACTGGAACTATTTGATAAAGATGGCAAAACCATTGAAGAAAAACCCTTGAAAATCGAAAACATAAAACTCATCGTTTACAGATTGTTTGTTTCAAAACCAGAGATGGATGTAGATGGAGAAACAGTTGAACTTAAAACACCAGTAAAGATTGTAGATGAAATTCCAATCATTCCAATATCCACTCTCAAGGAGATATTTGGTTTTGAAAGCAGTTGGTCAAATGACAATGAAACATTGACCATCAAACATGAAGACCAAACCATTGAGTTATCTGTCCACGATGTAACAGCAAAGATAGACTCAGAAACCGTTATTCTTCCGCACAAACCACAATTTGTTGATGAAGAATTAATGATCAGTTCAGACTCTGTCGAGCCACTGTTTGGCGTGGAAACAAAATATCTTCGGGGAATAAAAACCATACAGATTATAAAAGAGATTCACCCACAATAAAAAATGAACCATCTCCCACTCATTTTCGTGTAAGGATTTGAGGAGGAGAGTTTATGATAAAAAAGCTAATCCATGTCCTGATGGCAGTGATTTTGATTACTCCAATATTTCCTTTTAGAGTTAATGCCAAAGAATCATTGATTGTAATTGATGAATCGACACTTTCGTACAAAAACAAAACAACATTCGAGTTGAAAGGCATAATTCCCGAAGACTCCGAGAGCATAATTGTAAATGGAAAAAAAGCAAAGACTTCCGCAAGGTTTGAAACAAACCTGGTTTTTGAAGATGGATATGGCAACAAAAAAACCACACTTATACTCAAGAGTAAACCCGGATACATAATGGAATCTCATTCATTCATATTGTTTTCAGAGTTGGTTATGAAGCTTTGGATTGATAACGGGGAATGGGAGGTTAACTCTGTGAAAGATCGTTTAGCCATCCCACCTCTAATAATCGAGAACAGAACAATGGTTCCTTTTAGAGCTATAGCTGAGGCTTTTGGAGCAAATGTAGAATGGATCCCTGCAACAAAAACTGTGGGAATAGATTTTGAGGATACCAGAATTGAAATCCAAATTGACAAAAAGAATGGCAAGATAAACGGAGAGAAAGTTGAGCTTGATGTTGCACCAACAGTGATTAACGGATCAACAGTTGTCCCATTAAGATTCATCGCTGAAAGCTTTGGAGCTGAAGTTACCTGGAATGAAGATAATAAAGAGATAAACATCCGAAAAGAATTTGAGCCATTTCTTTACGGAAAAAAACCTTACGTATTTGGTCCATTTTACAAGAATTTTCAGATAGGGGAAATCTCTTTGATCGAAGGGAAATACTACGTTCCAATCTCAGCAGATATTCCAAACAACCACAAAGTATATGTTGATGGCAA
Organism: Caldisericia bacterium; assembly: GCA_963674785.1. GTDB lineage: Bacteria > Caldisericota > Caldisericia > JAAYUI01 > JAAYUI01 > JAXGMQ01. Next base: position 875,940 of record OY771555.1, on the reverse strand, counting down.
ACCAGTCCCGCTTAAAATATCATTTTCGTGCCTAGGCACTTTGAATGAGCCACCATCATTTACCGTTATTGAGATTAGGCTCTATGACTCAAACTTAGATGTGGTTGAAACAAAAACAGTTGAAATAGAAAACATAGAACTCATCGTTTACAGATTGTTTGTTTCAAAACCAGAGATGGATGTAGGTGGAGAAACAGTTGAACTTAAAACACCAGTAAAGATTGTAGATGAAATTCCAATGATTCCAATATCTACACTTTCTGAAATATTTTATTTTGATGTAGTTTACACTGAAGATCGAAAAACAATAAACTTTGAATACATGGGAAAGAATTTCAAAATAACCGAAGATAATCGATTCGTAGAAACCGATAAAAGCTTAATACGTATCCCCATTCTTCCGAGAATAATCAATGAAGAGATGTACTTATCCTACACTTCAATTCCACTTATTTTCAAAACAAACTGCACATTCAATAAAGGCTTAAAAATTATTCAAATAGTTAGGGAGATTAAACCCGAGTAATATTTGAACCAAACATCCTCCTTGTTCGTTTAAATACATATACACATAATATACTCTAAGGGGGTTCGAATGAGGAATTTGCGATGCTTTTTGGTTCTTACGTTAGTGTTTGTATTGGTTGGATTTTCATTTAATGGAGCTTTAACAGACGCTTCTGAATCAAAACTGATTTTTGATGATCCTGAGCTTTCCACCTTCAAGGCTGAAACTTATCACCTGGAGGGTGAGCTTCCAATTGGGAACACAGTTGAGGTTGATGGGGAAAAGGCTGAGGTTTTCAGGAAATTTCGGATAACTATCCCACTTGATAAACCCGAAACATACACCCCAGTAGAAATTGTGGTGAAGGATGAGGCTGGAAATGAATTGGAAAATTACACCCACCACATTGAAAACCGCGGGGAGATAAATCTTAAGCTTGTTCTAAGAGACCCAACAATTGAGATTAATGGAGAGAAGTTTCCGCTTGAAGTCCCAATGCACATTATTCGGGGTAGTGCAATGGTGCCACTGAGGGATGTCGCAATGGCATTAAGGGCAAAGGTTTCAAATCATCCACAAAAAGAATTTATGACAATCACAAATGGTTCAACCATAATAACAATTGCAGCAGGTGAAGAATTTGCTATGGTCGGCAGTGAAAAAATAAGACTAACTGCTCCTGCGGAGGTGGTCGAGGATACCCTGTTGGTTCCATTTAGATTTATAGCCGAGGCCTTCGGAGCAGAAGTTGTCTGGCATGGTGATGACAGATCGGTGACAATTCGAATGGAGTTTGGAGCAGATGTAAACTTCGAAAAATCAACACTCAATGGCTCAAACAACCTCATCCTCGATGACCCAGAACCATCAGTACTTCTTGGAACAGAATACATGATTGAGGGAGAAATCCCCATGGGAGCGACAGTCACAGTTGACGGAGTTGATGCTGAGATTTTCCATAAATTCAGGACTGAAGTAAAGCTTGAAGAGCATCCATCCTATACTCGTGTCAAACTGGAAGTGTTCGATTCAAAAGGGAAAAAGGTTGAATCAAGAAAAATCGCAATCGAAAACGTTGGTGAACTGACAATGTGGTTACAGCAGAACAATCCAACCTGGATGGTCAATTATATCAACGATACTCTTTCAGTTCCCCCAACAAATGTTGGTGGAAGTATGTTACTTCCATTCAGGGCAATTGCTGAGGCATTTGGCGCCGAGGTTGAATGGATTGCAGCAACAAGAACTGTAAGGATGACACTCCATGAGACAACAGGGAAAACTTCCCTCGACCTCACAATAGATAGCAAGATTGCGGTTCTTAATGGTATTGAAGTTGAACTCACAACTGCTGCAACAATCATCAATGGCTCAACTCTTGTGCCACTCAGATTCGTCGGTGAGGCATTTGGTGCTGAGGTCATCTGGAACTCTGATGACAGATCAGTTGACATAAAAAAATGGATATATCCCGAAAAGCTAAAAGATGAACCAAAAGAAGTAATTGAAGATGAATTCACATTAGCATACGACGACCCGACTTTTACAACTTACAAAGCAGAAACCTATCACCTTGAGGGAACAATTCCAGCTGGACACACATTAAATGCAAACTATGTTGAAGCCGAGATTTTCCAGAAATTCAAAACATCTGTTGTGTTAAATGACGCACCATCATTTACACCTGCCATAATCGAGATAACAGACAAAGATGGAAATGAACTTGAATCATATACCCTCAATATTGAAAACTATAAAGAAAAGACTGTAAAGCTTGTCATGATGGACGACTCAATGAAAGTTGATGGGGAGGAAGTTGAAATCTCTGTAGGAGCAATGATCGTTTCTGGAAGCTTCATGATTCCAATAAAAGACGTCGCAGAGGCTCTTGATGGTGAATTCTCCTGGGATGAAGAATCACAAACAGCGACAATTTTTACGAAATCTAAACTGACCGAACTGAAAGTCGGGGATGATTTTGTGACAATTAATGAGGAAAAGGTATCCATTGGTGCAGAAATAATATCATTCAGCGATACAATTTTTGTCCCATTCAGATTGGTCGAGAGTGCTTTCACAGACACAAAAGTGTCATGGAACCTGATTGAAAAAACAGCCATAATCACAAGGCAATACCACCCAAATCCTACCCAAACTGATTCAAAATTAAATGATGAAAAAAACCTCATCCTTGATGATTTAAATTCATCTGTCGCAAACGGAAAAACATATAAGCTTGAGGGTGAAATCCCCATGGGAGCGGCGGTTAAGATCAACGGGATAGAAGCCGAAACATCCAACAAATTCAGAGCAGAGATCCTTGTGGATAGTCACCCATCTGAAAACCCAGTGATTATTGCAGTCTATAATGAAGAGGGTAATTTGGCATTTAGCGAGGAAATTGTCATCTTCAACAAAACACTTTACCTAAAGATTTGGAAGAACAATCCGGAGATATTCCTAAACGGTGGCACATTCGACCTGGGTTGCAACCCCATCATAATATCTGAGTGCATGATGGTTCCAACCCTCCTCATCTCCGATTTTTTAGATGCAGAACCAGATTGGGATGGTCAGACAAGAACCTTCACAATGGAAAAAGATGATATAACAATCGAACTTCCAGTTGACAGTGACATCATGAGAGTTAATGGTGTAGAAAAGAAAATGAAAACCAAAACTCAAATAATTGAGGGTCGAGCAATGTCACCGATAAACCATATCGCAGAAGAGTTTGGGGCAACAACCGAATGGAATGGGGATGAAGGCTGGATCGTTATCACAAAATAGGAGATAAATGAGAAAAGTAACTACACTACTTTTAGTATTTTGCTTGATTCTCTCAATATCACCGATATCGGCAACCGAGTCTGTAATCATCCTCGATGATCCTGAACTGAAATACCTAAGTTCTGCATTCTACAATCTTGAAGGAACAGCCCCACTTGAGTCAATCGTAAAAGTGAATGGTAAAGATGCAGAGATGTTCCGAAGATTCGAATCTACGGTTCCACTCAATCCTGCTCCATCATACACACGCATCAAAATCGAGGTGTTGGATGAAAATAAAAACTTGATAGAAAGTCAAGCCTTGCAAATCGAAAACTATAGGAAAACCGAAATTATTTTCTACACAAATGGGTTGACTATGACAGTTAATGGCTGCACTACTGCAATAGATGTTCTTCCACAAAAAGTTGGGATCCATATGTATGTCCCTTTTAAGTACATTTGCGAAGGTTTTTTTGGGAAAAGTTCAACCTGGGATGAAGAGAGTCAAATTGAGACATTCAGTGGCGGAGGATATGACGTCAGCATTCCGCTTGACTCTGAATATTTCTATGTTAATGGAGAAAAAAAGAAGTTTTTTCAGCACGAGCCAATTCGTGCTGGAGGAGAGACACTTGTTCCCAAGTGGTTACCAGAAGAAGCATTTGACTGCAAAAATCCAGGAGGCAGGTATTCAAACACAATTATTTTTGAAAAAGAATTTCATCCAGAAAAAGATTTTGAGGAAATGATACCAAACCCAGAATCAGCCATCGAATTTGTCAAACTACAAAAATCTGTGATCGACAAACAAACGATTGACCTTAAGGGAAATATCCCAAATGAATATAGCGTGAAATTAAATGGAGAAACAGCTGAGATATATCAGAAATTCAGGAAGACCATAAACATAATCGAAAAACCAGCAGACAATCCAGTTTTCATTGAGGTTTTTGATGAAAATGATGAGTTTGTTGAAAGCAAGAACATTGATTTATCGGATGATGAAGTACTCATGATGACTTGGATCGATAAACCAAATATGCTTATAAACGGGAAAGTCAAAGCTTACGGAGTGTCTCCATATATTATTAATGGAAGCTCAATTGTACCAATTGAAGCCATAATTGAGGCTTTTGACTTGGAAAGCTCTTACCTTGGAGAATCAAAGACATATGTCATTAGGAATGGCCAGGTCAAAATCGAGTTACCGCAAGATGAGTGTTTCTTCATTGTAAATGGTATAATAGCAGCAACATCTGCACCATCGGTTGTTATAATTGATAACCAAGCCACAGTTCCACTTAGAGCAATAGTCGAGGCTTTGGGATTATGTGTTGAATGGATTGCTGCTGAAAAAATTGTGAAGGTTACGAAATAGGAGGGAGTAGAAATGAAGAAGTTTATCGCATTGCTTTTGGTTATGGGGTTGGTTGTTAGTGCTGGGATTATTTGGGCAACTGAATCTGTAATCATCCTGGATGATCCGGAGTTAAAAGCATACGTTGCAACTGAATATCACCTTGAGGGGACTGTCCCACTTGGGACATCTGTTAAGGTAAATGGTGCTGATGTTGAAATGTTTAGAAGGTTCGAATCAGTGGTGCCACTCAATCCTGCACCCTCATATACACACATCAAAGTTGAAGCTTTTGACGAAGATAACAACATAATTGAAAATCAAACTCTTCATATTGAAAACTATTATAAAACTGAAGTTGTTTTCACTCTCGACAAAAACACAATGCTGATCAACGGTGATGAGATTGAAATTGATGCTCCTGCTAGAAAATCCGGGATTTACCTCTACGTTCCATTTGATGATGTTTGCAAAGCATTCTACGGCAAAGGCTCAACCTGGGATGAAGAAACACAAACCGAGACATTTAGTGGTGGAGGGTATGATGTCAGCATCCCGTTTGATTCAAAATATTACTATGTTAACGGTGAAAAGAAAAAGCTTTTCCAACACAGACCATTTAGAGTGGATAACAAAACCTTTGTTCCACATTGGTTCCCAGAAGACGCTCTTGATTGCACAAGACCTTGGAGCAACGACAAAAACACTGTTGAATATGTAAAAGAATTCCATCCAGAAAAAGATTTTGAGGTATCTGAGGAAAATGAGAATTCAGTCATTGATTTTGATGGGTTCAGAACATCACTAATCAGTGAACCGGAGTTAGGCATAAAGGGAGAAATTCCAGACAAAACAATAATCATGGTTGATGGGAAAGATTTGGAATTAATTCAAAAGTTCAGAACCACTGTGTCTCTTAAAAATGAACCCACAATGACTCCTGTTAGAATTGAAGCTTTTGGTAAAGACGGAAAAATCCTTGAAACAAAAGAAGAAATGATAAACGGATTTGATGGCATCTATATCAAACTTTGGCTTGGCAAATCTGAGATGCAGGTTAAAAGAGAAATGGTACCAATTGATGTTCCTCCGCAAATTGTCTATGACAGGACAATGGTGCCAATCAGAGCAATTGCCGATGGATTTGATGCAGAAACAACATGGATTAATGAAACAAAAACCATCATTATCGAGTTTGGCTCAACAAGAATTCTTTTGCCTCTGGGCAGCAAAATATCAACCGTAAATGGTCAAGATGTCACACTGGATGTCGCAGCACAAGTTATCAATGGGAGAGCATTGGTACCCATAAGGTTTATTATCGAAGCCTTTGATGCAGAAATAACATGGTTTGCAGCTGAAAGATCAATAGAAATCAGGAAATAGGAGGAAGTAGAAATGAAGAAGTTTATTGCATTGCTTGTAATCATAGGGTTGGTTTTTGGTGCTGGGATAATTTGGGCTGATGAGCCGGTTATTATCTTGGATGACCCGGAACTATCGGGTTTTAAATTAACTGAATACTATCTTGAAGGGGAGATTCCATACGATTTAGAAAAAATCTGGGTGAATGGAAGTGAAGCGGAGGTATTTACAAAATTCAGAATCTCAGTTCCCCTCGACAAAGCACCTTCATATACTCCTGCAGGAATTGTTGTAAAAAATGAGGCCGGTGAGAATATTGAGAGTTACACACTCCAGGTTGCAAACAAGTCTATGATAGAACTGAAATACCAGATAAACAGCACCGTCATGGAAGTAAATGGCATAAAACAAGAAATCTCAGCAGCACCATTTATTGACACAAAAAACTGGAGAACAATGCTCCCATTTAGGAGTATTGCAGAAAATCTTGGAGCTGAAGTTGCTTGGGTTCAAGAAACAAAAACAATCCTAATGACAGGAGACAAAATAAAGCTGGAGCTTTCACTTGACAAAACAGTTGCAATAATAAATGGGGAGGAGCTCAAACTTGATGCGCCTGCAAAACTTGTAGATGGCCATACGTTTGTACCAATAAGATTCGTAGCAGAAACATTTGGTGCTAAGGTTTTTTGGGATGGAGCTAACCAATCAATCATAATAAAGAGAGAGTCTAATCCCGCACCAGATTTCAAAACCCCAAAGGTGAAAAATACTGGAAACCTCATCCTTGATGACTGGGAACCTTCAGTTTTAGAAGCAGAACACTACATGATTGAGGGTGAAGTGCCAGCGGGATCATCAGTATTTGTAAATGGGCTTGAAGCAGAAATCTTCAAGAAATTCAGGATAACAATGCCGGTCAAAGAAGCTCCGTCATTTACTGTAATAAACATTGAATCTGAAGATCCAGAGGGAGAACCAATTAATTTTAAAACGGAACTGTTTGTGAATGCCAGCGAGCTTGTAATCCAACTTTGGGTTGATAAAACTGAAATGATGGTGAATGGAACTCCATATGAATTATACGCACCCCCACAAGTAATTGACGGCTCAACCTTGGTTCCATTTAGATCAATTACCGAGGTATTTGGAGCAGAGCTAGAATGGATTGATGCAATAAAAACTGTTAAAATACGGGTCAACAACGCCGGTGGAGAAACAAGAATCGAATTAAAACTCGGGTCAAAAACTGCAAAATATAATGACCAAGAGATTGAGCTTGATGTTCCTGCACAGGTTGTAAACGGTAGTATAATGGTACCATTGAGGTTTGTCGTAGAAGCCTTTAACGCAGAACTTGAGTGGATTGCTGATGAGAAAGCAATTGTGATAAGACAAAAAATTTATCCATGATGGGAGAAACAAAATGAGAAAACTGGTAACTTTAATATTGATTGTGGGATTGGTTTTTGGAGGAGGGATTGTATCTGCTGAAATCCCAACGCTTGTGATTTTGAATTCTGAACTCTCATCGATCAAAGCTGAGAGTGTCACAATCTCTGGCAAAGTTTGGGAGAGCACAAACGTCAAAGTAAATGGCGAAGATGCAGAAGTAAAAAGGAAATTCAGACACACTGTGTATCTTGATAAGGCACCATCGATAACCACTGCAAACATTGAGGTAACAGATAAAGATGGGGAGGTTATAAAGTCATTTGATTTCCAGTTAAAAAATATTTTTAGAAGAGAATTATCAATTTATTTAGATAAAAAAACGATTTATGCAAGTGGAAAAAGGATTGAGCTTGATGTCGCCCCACAGTTGATAAATGATTACACAATGGTACCGCTTCAATTATTATATGAAGGTTTTGACGGCGTTGCAGTAACTCCTGTAGGATCTTCAGCTACAATTACTCTTGGTTCTCATGTCGCGGTTTTAACAGTTGGATCAACATGGGCGACTATTAACGGTGAAACATTCCAAATGGAAGCTGCACCATCAATGATTGACAACCAAATCATGGTTCATCTGCCCTTCATCCTGCAGGCATTCGACTTCAAAGTTGGCGATACCAATGGCGAAGATTTTGTAATCATACAAGAGACAGTACCAGAACCAGATGAACCCCAAAACGACTTTCCACCTGAAGACATTCTCAAGCTGGATACACCAAACCCCAAAATATTTAACCAGACACAATACGAAATCTTTGGTGAAATCCCCTACGAAACATTCGTTTCCGTAAACTCAAAGGAATCCAAGATATACCATCAATTCGACCATGAAGTAGCACTCAATAAAGAGCCATCATTTACCCCGATAAAAGTTGAGGTTTTCGACGCTGATGGAGAAATCCTTGAAACAAGGGATATTGATTATGAAAACTGTGACTATCTGAACATGAGGGTGTGGATTGGTCGTGATGAGATGGAAGTAAATGGAGAAATGATCAAACTGGATACTCCGGCCACCATCCTTCGTGACAGGACAATGATACCTTTTAGAGCTGTTGCAGACAGTTTCAGTGCGACAACAGAGTGGGTTTCAGAAACCAGGACTGTTGTGTTCATATATGGAAAAACCAGAGTCTTAATGCCAATTGGCAGCCCCATCGTCACAATAGACGGCAAGGAATCAGCTATCGATCCACCTGCCACCATCATAAATGGAAGAACCATGGTACCGTTAAGGTTTGTAGCAGAAACTTTTGATGCGAGCGTGCAGTATGATGCAAACGAAAAACTTGTGATGATTGATAAGATCATTCATCCAGAATAATAAAAGCTGTTTTGAAAATCATTTTAAGTATAAGCCCCTTGAAACATGAGGGGCTTTTTTCTTTCCAAAAATCCTTGCAAACATCGACATGCTGACTAGAATTGACGAACGGAGGTATGCTGTGAAGAGATTTGCACTGCTGATTGTTGTATTTGTTATCGTACTGATGCCAGTAATAACCGTGGTTGCTGCAGAGATTAACTATGATTCCACCATGATTGTTGCAGATGCTGAAGATGTTACTGAAACTGTGACTGAAGTTACAAGCACCCCCGAAGTCGCATTAACTGACCCTGGAAGTCCACCCGACCTTCTCACAAGCATCAATAATTTCCTAAGTCTTTTTGCAAGACTTCTCCCATGGATTCTTATTATGACCGTTGTCTTCATCGCTCTCTGGGTCTACTTTGATGCGGACAGAAGAACAAACTACGGTTGGGTCTGGGGGATTGCGTCTCTTCTTATTATCCCATGGATCATATACCTTCTCTGGAGACCGGTTCTTACGACCGAGGAGCAAAAAATCATTGAGTCTGATGCAAGACTTCGAAAGATTGAAAGTGATTATTATCAGTACGTTTTATCAAAAGAAAAACATATCTGTCCTGTTTGCGGAACTCCAATTTCTGATGATTATCAGGTTTGCCCAAACTGCTTTAAGCAACTCAAGATGAGCTGCCCAAGCTGTGGAAGGCTTCTTGAAACCGAATGGAAGGTTTGTCCATTCTGTACAACGAGAGTTAGAAAACAGGACGAATAGATGAAAAAAGGACTAATCTCCTTACTAATCATACTTCTTACCTTTGGGATATTTGCAATCTCCACCAAAGCAGATACTAAGTCCAAATACTGGGAGTACCGATCTATTGTTACGGTAAATGAAAAGGCGGGAATCCCAAGACTTTCACACCCAATTGACATTCAACTATCCATGGAACACATGAACCAGGACGGTTCTGATATCAGGGTCACAGACAGCAAGGGAAACATCATCCCATTCCAGATCACCTCAAAAAATCCGGCAGGAAACCTCATTAAAATTCGCATCGGTGCCGATATCCCTGCAAATGGCACAGAGGATTATTACATCTATTACGGCAATCCTGACGCAAATAAACCTCTTCAGACCCATGCTGGTGTTGAAAGATACCTTGGCAAGTTTTTTGTGACATATGCCTGGGGTGATGTCAAAATCAGTTCCTATTCAAAAGATAACAAGATCACAATCGAAGATTCAGAGGGAAACTTCATCAAGGATGCAAAAACTGGGAGAACCGTTGCAGCAGAGGTTTATGGCCCAGGATCACTCAGGCAATTCTCACTCAAAGAACCAACCACACTGAAGATATACAGCGAAACCGGAATGTGCTCAGTTGCGGTTGGCAATTTCAGCTCAAAAAATGGGGACATGACAGCTTTTATACCCAACAGCTCTTTCTGTCATATCTATGTCCCAGACATTCTTGCAATAACATCTCTTCACGACCAGAACACCGTAAGAGTAAGTGCCAGGGGAAGTCAATATAAAAGCGAAGTTTTATCAAAAGGTCAGACCCTCTATATTGATGAACTTTCACAAACTTTCTGTACAGTAGACACCGACAAAAACTGTGTGATTCAATACGGCTCATCCCCAAGAACATCTGTTTTTTCAGTTCCTCAGAAGGGACTGAAGTATTCATATATGCCAATTGGCAAGGTTCTCATTGGTGCAACATTTGACGACACAAAAATCGATGTCATCTGGTCTGACAAAAGCAAAAATCCTGAAACTTTTGTCATGAATGCAGGTGAAAAAAAGATATTTGCAAACGGTCTTCCCGAAAAATCTGAATTCATGAATGCAACAACGATTGTTTCTACTAGACCAATAACAGTACTTGCGATGGGGTCTGAGTCAGCAGACAACGGTGCGACCTTTCTCCCATCAATCACCGCAAATAATATGGGTGACACATGGAATACATTTACTGGTCCATCAGATACTGAAGGCGGAAACAGAAAACTTTGGTTGATGGAACCATTTTCCAGTGGTGAAGTCAAAGAAACTGGAAGTTTGTTTTTTGAGGTAACCGGAAAAGCTGTTCAAACAACGGAGGCTTTAGCAAAAGGTTCTCATTCAAAAGCGAATTTCTCAGTTACTGAAACAATGCTTCTTCTTGATGGAGACCCAGGCAAGAAAGCTGGATTTTTCCAGGTTCCATCATCACTTGATCTATCAGTTTCAAGAACGATCGGAAACCCACAGAAGGCATCTGGTGTTGCCGGCTGGACACCAGAGGGTGCCCCTGACGATGCTCCCATGGTAGATCCCGAACCAGAACCAGAGAAGCCTGAAGACAAAACAACTGGATACTCGATAGGAAATTTCTTCAGGGATATTCCTAAGGCTTTTAAAAACCCGCAAAAATATCTTTTTGTTTTTCTTGCTACTCTTTTCTTTATCTTCCTGATAATCCTCGGAATCGTTGCATTATTTGTGAAATTCTCCGGAAAAGGGGATGATGACGAATTCCTCAAGACTGATTTCGATAGCGAAGAAAGACCACTTGATAAACTCGGCAATTTCAAAAAGGAAGAAGTCGTTTACACAGAGGAAGAAATCCCAATTGTAGACAAACAAGAACCAACACTTTCACATAAACCAGAGTTTGAAGAAGAGCCAGAAATTGTGGAAGAACCTCAACCTACAATCGAGGAAGAATTTGAACAGGTAGAGACTGAAAAGGTTGAACCATTAACAACAGAACCAGTTAAAAAACCTCAACCAGAGCCACAAAAACCAAAACAGGTTGAAAAAAAACCAGAAACAGAAAAAAGGGTCATACCAAAACAAACAAGAAAGACAGGAACATTCAGGACACCAAGACTTCGACCGCCAGACATAACCCAATTCATGAACAAAAAACCTGCACAGGAATCAAAGCCAAAAACAGAACCTGAGATTCTCAAGCCTCCAGTTGAAAAACCAAAACCACCTGAAATTGTGGAAGATCCACAGGTAAAAAAACCTGAACCAGAGCCAGAACCAATCCGGAATCAGGAGCAGGAACAGCTCTTCCCTGAACCAGCAATTGAAAAATCGTCACTTTTTGATTCTGTGACTGAAGAAGAAAAAATAGACGAGCAGATTACTGAAAAAGCCATCGCCCCAGAACCAGAGATCATTACCACAGAGCCTGAACCCGAACCTGAATATAATCCAGAGCCACAAAAACCAATTCCACAAACTCCAAAAAGAGAATCAAAGATAATCAAGCCGGTTGCTATCCCAAACACCGATTCTGATATTCCTGCTGTTGCCAAAATTGACAATGAAACTCCTGCGGTAACCTCGGCCCAACAGGAACTTGCAAACAAGCTGAATATCGGTGGCGTTGTTGCAGATGCTGGTGCGATTGTGAGACTTCATCACGATGGATTGATTCATCTGTTTAATAAAATCTATATCAGCCATACTGCATCAATCTTCCTGCCCGAGGAACTTTTAAATGACCATAGGCTCGAAAAAGTGACTGTCATGGGCAAAGATGCGAAAAAAGCAGATAAACTGTCAGATGAATACGGGATATTCCCAGAGGCATCGCGTGCTCTCATTGTCGCCGAAAAGAAGAAGGTAAAATACTACCTGACATCAGCAAAACTTCCAATGCACATGGGCAAGCTAAACATCATTCACGTGGAGAGGTTCTCATAAATGCCAGACGCATTCACTGAGCTTGCCAGGAAAACGATTTCAGTCTATATAACAACAGGCAAGGAGATTTCTCCCCCAAGCCCATTGCCAGAAGATATGAAATCAAGAGCGGGGGTGTTCGTATCCTTGCACAAATTTGGCAGACTCAGAGGATGCATTGGAACATTTGCCCCAATGTCAGATTCTATCGCACAGGAAATAATAAACATGGCGATTGCATCATCAACTGAAGACCCCAGATTCCCTCCTGTCACAAAAGCTGAGTTGGATGACATTGATATCAATGTTGATGTATTGACTGAACCTGAACTGGTAAATGACATCGCAGAACTTGATCCAAAGATTTACGGCGTGATTGTCAGCCTTGGAATGAGAAAGGGGTTACTGTTACCTGACCTTGAAGGGGTTGACACGGTTGCAGAACAACTCAGAATAGCAAGAGCAAAAGCCGGAATTCACGATGGTGAGAAAATCACAATCAAAAGATTTGAAGTGATAAGGCACAAATAGGAAAGAAGGAAGATGGAATGAAGAAGATCGTATCTGTCAGTTTGGGGTCATCTAAAAGAAACCATTCATACGAGACAGAGCTGTTGGGTGAAAAGTTTGAAATAAGCAGGATCGGAACAGACGGAGACCCAAAGAAAATGATGGAGCTTTTTGCTGAACTTGATTCAGAGGTTTCGGCATTTGGTATGGGAGGTGGGGACATCTACATGCGTCCCGCCGGTAAAACATACATCATGGGTGAACCATACAAATGGTCAAAAGCAGCACCAGAAAAACCAGTTTGTGATGGTGCATTCCTAAAAGCCGTGCTTGAACCGATGATAGTTGATCAGCTTTTTGATTCTGGGATTTTGAACTCAGACCAGAAAGTACTCGTCATGACAGCAGTTGACAGATATTACCTTGCAAAGGTCTTCTCTGATCATGGATGCAAAACAACATATGGGGATCTGGCATTTTCTCTAGGAATCCCTGCCGCAATCAGAAGTCTCAAAATGGTAAACTTCCTTGCAGCAGTTCTTATGCCAATAATCGTGAAGCTTCCATATTCCTGGCTTTATCCACTCGGCTCAAAACAAAATGACCCAGGTACAAAAAAGAACAGATTCTTTGCCTGGGCAGATGTTATCGCGGGAGACCTTCACTATATCTGGAAAAACATGCCACCGGATATGAACGGAAAAATTGTTGTCACAAATACAACAACTGAGAAAAATAGAGCCGAGTTCAAAAAGCGTGGTGTAAAAACCCTTGCCACAGTGACACCAGACATGAATGGAAGAACATTTGGCGCAAATGTTATTGAAGCGATGATATGTGGTATCCTTGGGAAAACTCCTCAGGAAACCACAGAAGATGAATACAAAGAAATAATTGGTAAACTCGATTTCAAACCAAACATAATCGACCTTACCAAGGAGGACTAAAATGGATTATAGTGATAAAACTGCGTATATCCTCACAAAAGAGGGTCACGATAAACTCGTTGCCGAGCTTACTGATCTTAAAGAAAATAAGAGACCAGAGATTGCCGATAGAATCAGAACCGCGAAACAGCACGGCGACCTCTCAGAAAACGCTGAGTACGAAGAAGCAAGAAGAGACCAGTCTTTTATTGAGGGCAGAATCCAGCACCTTGAGGCAATCCTTAATGATTGTGAGATTGTTGAAAAATCAGATGTTGATGTAAACGAGATCGGAATTGGATGCAAGGTCACCATGATTGATCTTGTTGTAAACAAAGAGATCACATACAAGATTGTTGGTAGCTACGAATCAGACCCAGAAAAAGGTCACATCAGCAACAAATCCCCAATCGGAGCAATGCTTCTCGGTAAAAAAACCGGAGACATTGTTATGGTCAAGTCTCCAAAAGCTGTTAAAAAATACAGGATAATTAAAGTCAGAAGGGCATAATATATATGTTTAACGAATCAATGAAGGACAAGCTCGATTTCTTGGTAAGTCGAGGAGTTGCTCCGTATCCACCACGAGTTGATATGGAGCTTTCGCTTTCCACAGACCTGAAAGCGGATTTTGAAAATCTGTCAGAAAACAAAACAGTTGTTGCTGTCGGCGGAAGAGTCATGGCTATTCGAGGACACGGCAAGGCAAGGTTTATTGTACTCCGTGACGGTGTCGGTGAAATTCAGATTTATGTCAGGGTTGACGCCGTTGGCGAAGAAGAATATGAGCTTATAAAAAAAGGTCTCGATATAGGTGACATCGTTGTTGCATCAGGAACACTTTTTAAAACTAGAACTGAAGAGATTTCAGTTGAAGTGACAAAATTCCAGTGGGCAAACAAGGCACTCATCCCACTTCCTGAAAAATTCCACGGACTTACAGATTCTGAGATTAGATACAGAAAACGTCATATGGACATGATCTCAGACCCCGATGTTCTTTCAAGATTCAAAACAAGAGGTCTTGTTGTCAAGGCGGTAAGAGAATTCCTCTGGAGCAAAGATTACGAAGAGGTAGAAACCCCCATCCTTCAGCCACTTTATGGTGGAGCTTTAGCAAAACCATTTGAAACCCATCACAACACTCTCGATATGGATCTGTACATGAGAATCGCTCCTGAGCTTTACCTGAAAAGACTGATTGTTGGTGGAATGACGAAGATTTTTGAAGTAGGCAAATGCTTCAGAAATGAAGGTATTTCCCTGTTCCACAACCCAGAATTCACAATGCTCGAACTCTACGAGGCATGGTCTGACTACCATGGAATGATGGATATTTCAGAGCAGCTTGTCTCATCGGTTGTAAAGAGTGTAACTGGCAAAGAATCGGTAACCTACCAGGACAAAGAAATCAACTTCGCGTCCCCATGGAAGCGAATCACCATGGAGGAATCATTCAAGCAGTTTGCGGGTATAAGTATTGAAGACCTGAGAGATGAGAAATTTGCAATGGACTACATCAAGAAAGAAGGCATCAAGATGGAAAAGGCCTTGAACTTCAAGGGCTACTGTGATGAAGTCTTCAAGAAGAAGGTTGTAGTAAATCTCATCCAGCCAACATTTATCTATGACTATCCAATCGAGATGTCACCACTTGCAAAACTCATCCCCGGTTCTGATAAATACGTTGAGAGGTTCCAATTTATTATCAATGGACTCGAGATTGGAAACGCCTTCTCAGAGCTTAACGACCCAGTCGATCAGCTTGAAAGATTCACCTCTCAGAGCAGACTTAAAAAATCCGGTGACGATGAGTCACACGAAATTGATACAGACTACGTTGAAGCACTTGGTGTTGGAATGCCACCTACAGGAGGACTTGGAATCGGAATTGATAGACTCGTAATGCTGCTTACAAATCAAGTCAGTATCAGAGAAGTCTTGATGTTCCCACAACTTAGAAAAAAGGAGATTTAGATGGGTGTATACCTCGAGATTATTGAATGGTTAGACAAATTTGGTGTTGAATTGATGCACCGTGAACCACCACAGGGTTCAGCAGACATCAAGATGGGTGCACAGCTCATCGTTCGTGATGGACAAATCGCAATGTTTATTTCCGATGGCAAACTTGCCGACATGTTTGGTCCTGGAAAATACACGCTTTCAACAGAAAACATCCCAATTGTTACAAAACTCCTCTCGCTTCCCTATGGATTCAAATCCCCATTCAGATCCGAGGTACTCTTCATCTCAACAACTCTTCACCCTGATTTCAAATTTGGCACACCAGAGCCAATCCCATTCCGCGACAAAGAGCTTGGAATAGTAAGAGTTAAAGCCTTTGGTAACTACACACTCCAAGTTGAAGAGCCAAAACGCTTCATCGCTGATTTTGTCGGTACACGCGGATTCATGACTCGCGACCGCATCGAGGATAAATTCAGATCAATTATAAGCTCAAGATTTACAGACGCTTTGGGTGAAACAGTTGGCACTGTTTTTGATCTTCCAAGTGTTTATGAAGAGCTTGGGGATGCCCTTGCTGCATCAGCATCAAAAGAGCTTTCCCAGTACGGTCTCAAATGCTCAGATGCATACATCATGTCAATTTCACTCCCAGAGGAAGTTGAAAAAGCAGTTGATGAAAGAGCAGGCATGAACGCAATCTCTGATATGAACAAGTATCTAGCATACAAAGCCGCCAAGTCAATGGATAAAAATGGAGGCGGAGGACTTGCAGGAACTGCAGCACAAGCTGGTGCCGGAATCATGATGGGTGCAAAGATAGTATCTGAAATGGGCGATGGATTCTCAGGAAAAAAATCTGAACCAGCATCAAATGAACCACATTGTCCAAACTGCGGAAAACCTCACCCTGCGGATGCCAAATTCTGCCCAAGCTGTGGAGCTAATCTTCAAACCGGAAGATGCGCAAAATGTGGTGAAGAAATCCCATCGGGAGCAAGTTTCTGTCCAGGTTGTGGCGCAAAATTATCGTAACTTAAAAGATAACGCAACATTGGTGTTCAGGTGGTTACTGATCATCCTGACACCAATAATTGCGCTTTCCTATCTTGCACTTTTCTTTGAAAGTCAGGCAGGCGCTGATGCCACAATAAGAACCTTCGGAGACGCTGTTTGGTGGATAATCGTGACGATGTCAACGCTGGGTTACGGGAATCTTGTCCCTGTGACCACTGCTGGCAAGATAGTTGGAACCATTGCCATACTCATTGGCATCCTGTTTGTGGCTGTGATGACCGCAACAATTGTGGGAAAGGTTGTTGAAAGGGTGGTAACAAGAATCGGAAAAAGAGTTGTTGGCAAGCTTTCAGACCACATTCTCATCTGCGGATGGAATGAAAATGGATTGAGAATAATTACCGAACTGATTGACCAATGCAACAAGTCTGGTGAGACAATCGTCGTGCTTGCCGATAGAGAGCGTGCACCTGACCTTCCTCCAAACATCATTTTTGTTTCTGGTGATTCAACAAGACTCGACTCTCTCAAGAAAGTCGCTCCAAGCAAAGCAAAGGTTGCAGTTGTACTTGCTGACCAATCATCTGGCACATCAGACATGGACTCCAGAGTTATTCTTACAACCATGGCTCTCAGACGTATCACAGAGAAAAACATCAGAATTATCTGTGAGGTAATCTCTGCTGAAGACCTTGAGTATCTTGAGGGAGCAGGGGCAGACGAGGTTATCGTAAGGTCATCTGTTGCAGGGGATGTTATATCAAGAACCGTGAGAAACCCCGGTACAGCAAACCTCATCAGAAAACTTCTGACAAGTTCTGGGGACAATCAACTTGACCGAAGTCCCATCCCAAAAGAGTTCATTGGGAAAACCTATGGTGAGTACTCCTCTTATGTCAAATCTACAATGGGTTTTCTGCCAATCGCACTCATCAGAAACGATGAAACCTCATTAAACCCAGTTTCAGAGATAAGAATCAGAGAGGATGACGAGGTTTTCATAATCAGAAATCAGAGTTGTGGAAGGTAACCTCCCCAGGTTTTCATGTTGAACTCGATTCAGCATGAAGATTTCCTACTTTCATTCCCAGCGGTTCCTGAGCCTGTCGAAGGATGACCCGGAATACAGTGTTTTTCATTCAACAGAATTTTGTACTACCATCCTTTATTCAAAGAAATAAGAATACTTCCATCACATCGGGGGTAATGGTATGTGATTTGAAGTGCATTTAGGATATCAAGAAGAGGGTAAATGTGAGTTGACCATTTCTTCTTTTCATCTTTTGGATATGGTGCAAAGGAAAGCTCAAATTCTTTTTCACCATCTGCTGTGATTATCTTAGCTTCTTTTGAGTTTTCCTGTATTTCAAGTATCCTATAGAAATCATCTCCTGATGGATCATCTAACAATTTGTAGAACCTAATCACTCCATTATCATCTGGCAATGAAGCTCTCATATCTAGGATACTTGCTAATGTATAGTAGTTTTCAATTGTTGGAATACCATCAATTACCTTGAAATTGATGTCTGATCTTGTTCCCTCTCCATCGGTTATGATATTCCTCTCTCCATCAAACAATTCTAGGTAACCATAATTTGGAGGTAAATACATCTCATCAAGGAACCAAAGAAGTTCAGGATACTGAAGATGCAATGTTTCTTTATCTCTGTAAATATCAGGGTTAACACATCCTGATTCTACAAGCCTGAATTCACCAGTTTTCACATCATAAACATTGAAGTTTAGATTTGAGTCGTAAATGATTATTGATCCAGGTGATAATCCAAACAATGGATGTTCTTCAAATATATAATCACTGTAACTATATTTTTTGTAAAGCTCGTTTTTTTGACTCTTAATCATCTTCGCTGCAGTAAAGTGGTGACCTCTACCTGATTCATTTTTCAATTTCATTGCTATGAATAAGTTATTGATTCGAGCATCAGATTCCACAATTGCAGTTAGGTTACTTTGCAGAATTTCCATCATATTTTCATAGTAGTAATCATCACTAGGTTTTATGTACACAGGCTTACCATCTTTTGTAACCGGCTTGTGATATTTTCCATTTTCATCTGATGTTTCCTCAACTTTTGTAATCAATACTTGATCATGTTTGAACGTTATAATAGGAATAGGATCAAAAGTAACTTTGTTTTTAGTATCATCGCAAAAATTATAAAACGCTTCAGCCGTAAAATCACCAGCAAGAGCGCTTTCGATTCCCTCTTCGTTTGCAGAGATGCTTATGCTGAATAATGACGCAACAATCAAAACACACAAAACAACCGCCAAAAATCTTTTTAAATTCATCGAATCCCTCCGTGAAATAAGTTCTGTATTCAATAATTGAAACGATTAAAATTATTGTTTGGTTCAATTGTCATTATTTGATTACCAAAAAACCTCGTTAAAGTGTCAAATCATAAAATCTATTACTTTTGGGTCAGAGATTATTATTCTATTCATCAATTCTTGTTGTTTACTGATTTGTTTTTTTGACATTGACACACTCGCTCTTTAACGCCCTAGATTCCAGCGAACGCTGGAAAGACCTAAAAGGGCAGAGGAAGCACTGAAGAAGTATGTAGTTTTCAACCACTTCTCCCATCACTCTGTATCCACATACTGAGCATGCAAATTAGGATGGAGAATACTTAAATGAAACAAAACTCACCGAAGTTTGTCTCATGAATTTGTAATTGAGAACAATTGTGTGTAAAATGCAATTCATGTGTGCGACTAGAATCGAGTAATCCGATTTCAAGCACTTATAAAAGAAAGCAATTTATGGCAAAGCAATATAAACGCAAAAACATTATGATTATGTCGATTCTTGCCGGAATCGCCTCATTTGTTGTTATTTTTATTATTCTTGTCTACACATCGGGGTTTGACCTGACTGAGGCATGGGAGACAATAAAAAATGCCAAGTGGTGGTTGATCATAATTGCTGGATTGACAAACATCCTATCATTTGTGCTTGAGACTTTCCAACACTGGTTTTTAGCACGTGCGATGGGCAAGTTCACAAGCTACTGGCGAATGATGAGGATATACTTTCTGGGTCTATTTTTCGAGTACACGACTCCATCAACATCCGGTGGTCAGCCAATGCAGGTGTGGTTTCTTACCGATGAGGGATATTCAGTTGCTGAAGGGACGGTACTTGTCACTGTAAAGGGTCTTATCTCAGTACTTGTCAGAATCATCTATGTTGTGATAATCTTTGCAATGATTCCATTCGGTTTCAATCTTAATCTTGAGACCGCCCAGTATGTTGTGTTTTTGGTAACAGTTTTTGGATTCCTTCTTTTGGTCGTTGGTGGATTCATAATCATCATGAATCCAGTATGGTTTTCATTCCTGTTCAAATTCCTTGCCAGATTCAGACTTTTGAGGAAATGGACAAACTCAAAAACTCCAACCGAGTTTTACAAAAAAGGCAAGCAGGTTCTAAACGAAGTCCGATATTCTGCAAGAAAAATGCTCTCAGGGAACAAGTGGGCTGTCGCGTTTGCAGTCATCAATTCAATCATCACATGGACAATCTTAAAACTCATGCCATATTTTGTGTTGGTTGCTCTGGGAATATTCCCAAACGTGCTTGCAGTAATCGCAATGGGTGTTATCGCCCAGCTTTCAACAGCATGGGTTCCAACACCAGGTGCTGTCGGCGGAGTTGAGGTTGGAACTGCAGTTTTCTTCAGCGGAATCGCAGGTGTCGATGGTGCCGTTGTTGGCTCATTCCTGCTTGTATATCGAATCCTTGATTTCCACATGGATATTCTTGTCAGTGGCCCATTTGCAATCTCCATGCTCACACAAAAGCTCGGTTCAAAATTCACCGACAATGAAATAGATAAAGTAACACATGATATGTCTGAAAAAATGGAACACAGCCATGAGCGAATAGCAGAAGGACACATTGACGACAAGGATATAGAATAAGGTGTCAATTGGTTTTTTTGATTCAGGCGTTGGTGGACTTTCAATATTCAGACACGCTATAAAAAGGCTTCCCGACTTTGATTTTCTCTATGTTGCGGATTCAGCAAACTGCCCATGGGGCGAAAAATCTGATGAGTTCATTTTAAATCGGGCAAGTAGAATCACCGAGTTTCTGCTTGGAAAAGGCGCAAAAATGATTGTAGTCGCTTGTAACAGTGCAAGTGTAAATACCATCGAAAAA
This sequence comes from Caldisericia bacterium, assembly GCA_963674785.1. Taxonomy (GTDB): domain Bacteria; phylum Caldisericota; class Caldisericia; order JAAYUI01; family JAAYUI01; genus JAXGMQ01. The sequence goes on along the minus strand of OY771555.1, from coordinate 854,864 downwards.
CTCAGAGAAAAGTATCCCGATATTCCCTTTGTTGGTGTTGAACCTGGTGTTAAACCTGCTCTTCTTGCCACAAAAAAAGGTAGGGTTGCAGTGCTTGCAACACGTGCCACAAGTCGTGGTGAAAAGTTTTTAAACACAAAAGAAAAATATGGTCACCATGGAAAAGTGATTGTGATACCAGCACCAGAACTTGTTGATTGGGTCGAAAATGATTCAATCAGTCTTAGCTTCTGCAAAGAGGCAAGACTTTCTGAAATCCTTGATCCTGTAATCACTGCTGACGTTGACCAGATAGTCCTCGGATGTACACACTTCCCATTTCTTTATGATTGTATCAGAAAAATCCTTCCAGATAGTATAAACATTATCGACACAAGCATCGCTGTTTGCAACCGCATCGAAACGCTTGCAAAGGATTTGCCCAAAACTGGTGAAACCGGTAAACTGAAATTCTTCACATCTGGAAATCTTGAAAAAACGAATAAACTAATACAAGCGTTAATCGGTATAGAAAATGTAAGGTGTGAAAAAATTGAAAAATAGCAATAGGAGGTGGAGTATGAAAAAGCCACTGATCATTCTAATAGTCGCCATAATGCTTATTGCCACTATTCCAGGCACAACGGCAGCGGCAGATGACTGCAACATAGAACTGACAGCAACTGAGATGGTGTTTTTTGTAAAACAGGGGACTCAGTCAAGCCAAAACCTCGGTATATACAACAGAGGAATTGGTAAATTAATGTTTGCACTGTCAAAAACCTATCAAGATGCCCCGGAAACATCAGCCCTCACAGAAGGAAAATATGCAGCAAATGGAAAGATGCTTGTTGACCCGCCATATCTTGATTTTGGCACCGTTCCAAACAGAGGCAGTCTCACAAGGACAATCACATGTACAGTAACTGGCGAAGAATACCTTCAGATTGCAGCAACTGGTGACCAGGGCTGGATTTCAACACAGGTTCAGAACGTCAGTAAAGACGTTGTAACAGTGCTTGTAACAATCAATCTCAATGATCTTGTGCAGGGACAGCTCTACAGAGGCAATGTTATCCTCTCATCAAATGCAGGAATGCAGCAGGTTCCAATCCTTCTTCAGGTCGCAACATCAAACATCAAGGATTGGCTCAGCTTTGACCCAGCAAACGGAATGGTTGACGGCGGGAAAAGCACAGCAACTGTCGTGCTTGTTGATGCCTCCACCCTCAAACCTGGTGATTATTATGCAACAATCATCGTCTCTTCAAATGACCCTGACCCTGTCAAGAAGGTTATAAATGTCACCGTAAAAATGACAGTACTTGCAAGTTCTGCTCCACCACCACAGGTTGAGACATTCTTTGCATACCCCGGAAATAACAAAGTCCATCTTTTCTGGGATCCTGTTGTTGCTGTATCTGGTGGTATGCCAGTTGTTGGATACAATATCTACCGTGCAACATATCCAGATGGTTACTCAGACATGGCAATCACAGATTTCTTTGTTTCAGGGATGCAGTACACAGACCCGAACGTGCAAAATGGAATCACATATTACTACATCATCAAAGCAGTTGACCAGAACGGAATCGAATCAGATGCATCAGCTGAAGTGAAAGTGTTGCCAAACCTCATTGAACCAAGTTTCAATATTGAAGATGGACAGGTAACAAGGAAACAGTATTTTGAGATAACCGGCAAAGTTGAACCAAATTCCTCTCTTGTAATCAATGGTCAGCCGGTTCCACTCAATCCAGATGGCACATTCACTCATGGCGTGATGCTTAAAAATGGTGTCAACCCAATCGATATTGTTTGTGTTGACCCAATCACAGACCCAATTGTCAATCCAAATCCAGACAACACATACTCTTACCGCTTCAGCATCAATTTCGCACCGGTTACAACAATCATCATGACAGTTGGATTCAAGGATGCCACAATAAATGGCCAATATGTGAAAGACGCAATGCCTGTTCCGCCCACAATTGTAGATGGTCGCTCGTTGGTTCCTTTCAGATTTTTGGGTGAATCTTTGGGTGCAAAAATCGGCTGGGACGGAAACGCCTACAAGGTCACATACGAACTTGAGGGAAAGATTGTTGAGATGTGGATCGGCCAAAAGGTTGCAAAGGTAAATGGTAAATCAGTCACGGTTGACCCTCCACCACAGATCATCAGTGGTTCAACCCTTGTTCCAGTTCGCTTCATCACCGATAACCTCGGAGCAAGTGTTGAGTGGTATTCAGCTACAAAAACAATCCTTGTGAGGTATCCAAAATCATGACAGACAGACCCGATAAAGTAACATATTTCATGAAAATCACCGAGATGGTCGCATCCAGGTCTACCTGTCTTCGTCGTCAGGTTGGCTGCATACTTGTTGATTCTGACAAAAACATCAAATCGACTGGATACAATGGCGTTGTCTCTGGTGCCCCACATTGCGAAACCTGTAACCGCGAACTTACTGCCTCTGGTTCAGAGCTTTGGGAATGCCCTGTCATTCATGCCGAGATCAATGCAATCTCCCGATATGAGGGACGCAGGAAGGATATAACAGAAATCTATGTGACATGCCTTCCCTGTTACCACTGCGCGAAGGTCATTGCAAACACCTTCCCAAACCTTGAGCGTCTCTATTTCAGAGATGATTATCCCCACAGTGAGATTGTCAAAGATGTGCTGAAAAGCAATGGGGTGGAGTTGTTGCATACGGAAGGATAACCCATAAATGCCCTCCCTGAAGAGGGAGGGTTAAAGCTTGTCACTTCATTCCAAACACATCATCCCGCACAACACTCCCTGTCATGCCGCACTTGATGCGGCATCTAGGATTTTTGGTTCAGAATCTAAAAACAATCTCAAAGCACTGGTTTTTCCAGTGCTTTTTCTTCTGTCATTCCGCACGGTTCCTGAACTCAGTTTACACTGAGTTTATCAAAGCACTGAAGGGTAATCGAGGATACTCTCCCCCGTCATTCCGGGCTTGACCCGGAATCTAGGGTTACTCTTGATGCATGAAATATTTTGTGGGAATTTGTTGATGATGGTCAAACTATTTCACCGGACAAAACAAATACGCCTTTCTATGCCCTGGTTTCCAGCTTCCGCTGGAGAGACATAGAGAAAAAGATGTCATTATGCGTAGAAAGATATTCTCTTGCTACGTCATGCCTGACGGTTTCTGAGCTCGGTTTACACTGAGTTTACCTACGTGCCGAAGGGTCGAAGCATGACCGGCATTCTCTCTCCCCGTCATTCCGGGCTTGACCCGGAATGTCACTCCCCGTCATTCCCGACTTGATCGGGAATGACGGGTTTTCAAAAGCGACATTTATTCTTTCAAATCGAATTGAAATCTTTGTGAGTCTGGAATACAATCGGTGTTTGTGAGAACACAAGTGCGATTTGGGAGGATAAATGAACCAGTATAGAGATGGTGCAGCCGATCATGACTCGGCTATAAAAACAAAATCAGAAGACAGATATGAATTCACTGATTATGCAAAATATATAAAAGAAATCATTATAAATACTACAAAACAGGTTGATTATGATGGTAACCCAATCAAAGATAGTGCGGTTTTTGGGATTGAGGGAGAGTGGGGTTCTGGTAAGACATCTCTTTTGAATCTTGTTAAAGAGCAACTATCAGATAAAAAACCCGAACCAATAATTGTGAATTTTGATCCTTGGATGGTAAAAAGCATCGATCAGATAACTAATTATTTTTTCAGTAATTTTCAAAAAGTTGTGATGAATCACTACAGATTAATCGCACGAGAGAAAAGTGAAACCACAACCTGGAAAAGCTCGAAAGAGTTTTTTCAAACAAAGAGAAAGCTGAAAGCTATAAAAAGAGCTTTCAAGAATTATCGATTTATCTTTGACTCAATATCTTTAGGGAAAAACTTGTCTCTAAAACTTTCGAAAGTTGTTGATGATTTCTGTGATTGTGCAGAACATCTTAAAAAGAAGATCAATGATGTATTAAAATCGGATGTCGAACCTATTATAGTTTTTGTAGACAATCTTGACCGATTGAATAAAGAAGAATTAAATGTTGTTCTAAGACTTCTAAAGACAGCATGTGATTTTAAAAACACATATTTTGTTGTTGCCTATGATAAAAAACATATTTGCAAAATGCTTCATGGACAAAATGAAAATTATGGAAAAGATTTCCTTGATAAGATAATTCAAGTCGAAATACCTATAAAAGAGATTAAAAGCAGTGAAGAAGTTGATAAATTATATGATAAGTTTATCTCAATAACTCCTGAATCAATTGAAGATAAGTCCAAAGTATTCAACAATTATTTACGAGGTATCAGTTTTGAATGCATAAGAATAAAAACACCGAGAGAACTAAAAAGGATGCTCAACAAACTGATTATTGATTATTATGCAGTAAAATCTGGGGTGAATAAGCACGATTTTTTTCTTATCACAATGATGAAGCATGTTGATTCAGATTGGTTTGATTTTTTAAAGAATAATATAGAAAAACTGCTTTCAGATTCAAATCGAAGCAAAGTGCGGTTTAGAAATAATTTTTTTGAGTTTCTTAACAATGAATACAAATCGTTTATAACAAATCCAGTCGAAACTGAGCAAGAATTCATAGAATCACTGCTTAGTATTCCAAAAATAAAATTCTTGATTTATGCCACAGTTGTATTATTCAATAAATTTAACAGTATTGTAAGGGTTGAAGAAATGTTATTTTCAGAAAAACTGGATAACTCATATGAATTCTACAGACCAGATAATCTAATGAATTTCCCTTTTTACTTCGGAACACTTTACGACAAAAATACTTTAGTAAGTCTTAGAAGTAGAGCTAACCTAATAAAACTGTTAGAAAAGGATACTGGGTTTTGCATCGGGTTTAGTGATACCACCATACTTAAAATCTTTGAGATGAATAGTATAAGAGATGTGGTTAATGATTGCACTTTACCTATTGATTCAATGGTTTACTTTTTAAGATATCTCAACTCAAAGATAAGAGACAATAATCATTTAAATTTCAAAAGTATTTTCCGATCGCTTAATAGGCTTTTGCATGTATTATTTTTAAAAAATCTTTTTTCCGATGAAAGAAAAGATAAGTTGTTTTCGGTTGCATGTAATATTTTCAAAATGCTATTAGTTAAATTCACAACATATCAAACGATTGATAAATCAGCTGGAGATATAGATAAATCAAGGTATGATTTGATAAACTCTATTGTTTTCAGTAGAAGCGAGAATTCTATTGTTTTAAAACTCACAAAAAGTATTAGAACTAAAAACAGAGTTACCATAAACGGAGTTGAACACCCTATTTTTTTTGAGGAAAAACTCATTGCTATGTTGGCTTTAGAAGCACTGGATACTCAACCAAAAATGAAAGTTGTGTTCACAAACCCGAGGCCCTGCAATCGAGGATTTTGGGGCAATATCATTAAAGACAATTATAATGAGAGCCCTACTCACTCGTCCTAGGCGTTTTTACCCAGGTCTTTGGGGCTTTGCCGATCATTGCAAGCACAACTGACCATGTGTAGGGGGCGGGAAGAAGGAAAACAATGAAACTTGCAATCAGTAGTTTTGCAAAGTCGATGATGCCAGAAAATCTGCCAGCGGGGCGGAAGGTGCTGTCGAAAACCTCATCATAGCGGAGGTAACAGTAGAAAGTAAACGCCAGATATGGCACATTCAGCCCGATCAGAATCCATCTGAGAATTTCGTTTTCGGCAAAATATGGGCCAGGGATGCCGGTACCAAACAGGTTTATGATGAGGATGAGGTTCATGGCAAGCACGACAAGGGTTGAGAGCTGATAGATAATCCATTCGAGTGGACCGACTGTGATAAGGTTTCTGAAAAGCTGGTTTGCACGGTTTACAAAATCACGCTTGTCTCCTGCTGCATCTTTTTCTCTTGGGTATTCTCTGATTCGACGGATGATTTGAAGATGACCAGAAGCCCAGCGAAGACGCTGACGGAAATATTGCCCCATGGTGGGCGGGGTTTGTTCAGTTGAAACAACAGTTAAGAAATCCAGTTTTATACCGTAGTTGAGGTACGCACGGCATCCAAACTCTAGGTCTTCAGTAAGCGAGGTATCATCAAAACCTTTCATCTTCTTGAGCAGATCCCAGCTGATATGGAGGTTTGTGCCACCAACAAAAGGAAGGCTTGTAAACATGAGCGGAAGATACCAGTCGTGGGCAATCGCTTTGTATAGACCACCGATTCTTGAAAGAACTCCCATCCTGTAATAGTTCCTGACCTGGAAAAGTGGTCCTTGCAAAATATCTGGTGTATTATCTCGAAGAAGCCACCTTGCAAGGTGAATCATCACATCATGATCGGGGTGGGACTCTGCATCATAGAAACAAACCATCTCACACTGCGGATTAACAAGACCAAAGGCGTAGTTTAATGCCCTTCCCTTTGTGGAGCGGACAGGCTCTCCTGTGCAGACTCCGCCAAACTTTCCATCAAAATCAAACGGCACCTCAGCATGGGTTATCTGGAATCCTTCTCCTCCATAGCGTTTGATGCTCTGCTCAACCACCTGCTGGGTAGTGAGGAAATATCGGGTGTAGAGAGACTTCAAATCATTGTTTTTTGTTCTTTCCGAAGACACCACAGAGTCTAATTCTGAAATACGGTTCATCGTATCTTTTTTTGGAAAACTTTTGATTTGGGTGCTTATATTTTGAGTTTTTATCGTGAGGTACTTTTCACTCTCCCCAAGAATCAACAGAACCCCTCTTGCGACAAGCCTTGAAAGCATGATTATCTCAACTGTTGGGTCGGACAGGTCTCTATCAGACTTGCCAACCATTGAGCGTCTGAGGAAGTAAAGGATATTGCTGATGTCAGTGGGTTTTCCTTCGGTGATCGTTGTCATGAACTGGAAAAGGAATTGCTTGAATTCATATGTGAATTCATCCCTTTTTACTTTTGAATCAAGCGAAAGCACGGTATGTGTTAACTTGCCCAGAGGAAGAATGTCAATTATCCAGGCTATCAAAAGCTCCCTTGCCGAAGCTGAAACCTGATCGGCAGGGTTACCAGCAAGAATCCCTGAAAGCTCTGTGATGACCTCATCTTTGCTCTCTGTTCTTGCAATACGCTCTTTTTCATCTGTGACAACCATTATCTGGAAGTGATTTTTGGGATAATCAATTTTTGTGAGGTTTTCGATTGTCCTTCCGATTACTTTTGATTCATCTCTTGCCGGAACCATGACCGTGAAAAATGGTAGCGACTGACCTCGACTTCTTGCAATTGATTTCACCTGGTCGAGGGTGACTTTGACCTTGCTCTTCCAGTGTTTTGCCCACGAAAGCCTCCGCCAGATGAAAAACCTGATGAAAAGCACAAAGGAGTAGATATATGCAAAGATTGCAAGGGTATAGAGGGTGGCAAGCATCAGCTATCTTCTCTCCTGGTTTTTTTGTGCGGAGCTTTTTTCATTTGTTTTTAGTATAGCTGCTTAGATGATTTTTAGCAAAAGGGAAAAAAGAAAAATATTGAGGGCTTAAAAAAAGAGGCAACATGAGTTGCCTCTTTGAGTCAAAAGAATTAATCAAGCAGAGGGACTGGTATCCTCTCATCTCTGTATTCATCATGGTCAATTAGTCTGCTTATAAGAATTGAGTTGTTCATTGGTCTGTACCAGTAGCCTTTTCCATAATGCCTTGGAAGATTATCAAGCAGAGCATAGAGAGGAACCATGAATTGAAATAATCCATATTGAGCCTCTGGATCATCCGGTTTTATGAATGGTTTAAGTGGCAATTCAAAATCATCTCCGTATCTTGTTTTGACTAGATTGCTATTCAAGTCAAATTTGATTCTCTGGTCAATGCTTCTAAAAACATCGAATTCAATGTACGGTTGGTCTTTGCCCCATTCTCCTGAGGAAAATTCGAATCCCATTAAATCTGCAAATGAGCGTAATGGAACAAACACTTCACCTTTGTAGAGTTTGCAACAATTATAATTCGGAATCTCCATTTCTTTGAGTCTATCATCAACTCTGAAGTTATATTTTTGACCATTCAGGATGAAATAGTCTTCATCTATAAAGTATTCAATATAACCTTTGTAGGCAGTTGTACCGGAAACCACTGAGACACCATGTGTATGGTTTTGCATTTGATGTATCCTTCCGATGTCTCTGATGTCTGGATTAATAGCTTCTCTAACATCAAGCACATGTCTGTGATTACCAAGTTTCCATTGTTCGAATTGAAGACTGTCATCATAAATCTGTAGAGTTCCAACCTGTGGATCAAAAATATAGTAACTATTTTCCATACATGATGTTGAGCCAGAACCGCCAAAGAATTTTCCATCATCACTTTTAGAAAAACCTATGGATTGTTGCCGACGTAGCGAGTCGAATCCACATCCCCCACCTTTTTCAGGTTCACAAAAATAGACAATACTGAAACTATCTGCCTCAATATCAGTGGTTGATTGAAGTCTAACATTCTTTTGAAAAATCATGTTTAGCTGTTTCAGATAATCATCTTCTTGAGGTGAGAGCTGAATCCTATTATCGTTTTTGTCTAGCGTTATTTGAATTTTGTCGTTGTTGACCCATTCAACTCTATAGAATCTCCAACCAGTACTGGGGTCATACTCTATCATTGGGACATTATCCCTCTTTGGATCGGGATTATCTGGGTCAACCTGATACGCAATTGTGAATGAAGAAAACGGCGCTTTGATATTTTCTACATCACTGTTTTCAGTTGAAAGAACAATGTTCCCACTATAAAAAAGGAAACTCACCAAAAAAACAGCTACTAAAACCGAGATACCAAACTTTTTCATCTAACTCCCCCTTCGCACTTTGATTACCATAGTTGAGCCTATCATGCAGCCAAGCTCGGATAAAGCATTTTATGATTTATTTTTTGTTAAGGTTACAGCTTTTTCTTGTTACTCAAAACAATAAAGTTTTTGGTTTGAAAAACTATAAACCAATACTCCACGCTCATCTGCCCAAAGTATGGTTGCATCATCTCCAACATCACTTCTATCAATCCACCAGATTTCCTTTTTCTCGAATTTGAATGGGTCAATGCACTTAAGAACATCGTCATTTTCAATGATGAAATGGGAACCAACAACATTGACTCTTGCATCCATTTGCCCAAGAACAGTTTCATCAAGATGATAAATCTTCCAGTGTTCTGGATTCATGAGGAAATAGGTCTGAATTGTTTTTGGGATGTATTTGTCATTGTATTCAACAAATCTATTGAAGTGCGCACCTCTATGAAACCATCTGTCATCATATTCATGTTCAAGCGGAGTGTACGTGCAGCCAAGGATATAGTCTCCATATTGTTCAGCATCAAACAGCTTTGCAAGCACATCTTCGAATACGCTTTCTGTCCCATCCAGTGACATGATAATATTTGAGAAGGTATTGTTTTCTGTATCAATTTTGATGAGGTTATTATCACGTGTTTTTATCCAGATATTTCCACTGATGTTGTAGATGCTGTCATGTGGTTTCACATTATCTATTGTCGCTGTGCTTCCATCTTTTAAATCAATCACTGAATATTCCCTGATATCATCCAGTCCATTTACTAGATATAGTTTATCTTCATATACAAAAAACTTAGTCCGAGTGATTCTGATATTTGCCATAACGTAAAGCAAATCTTTTGTTTCTGTGTTGTAGATATAGGTGTTATAACCAATATGATAAAATAGATATGAATCAAAAACATTGATAATCGGTTTTACCATAGTAAACCCAGTCTTTTCTTCACCTAAATAGGCTGGTCTAATGTCTGTGAATTTGTCTGGGTTTTCTGTTTTGTTGTTTGCATCAAGGGGGTCAATAAGTGTTGTTGTTCCCCTGTATCCGTTATATAAAACCCAGCCATTTTTGCATGGGTGGGCACTGAATTTATTTAAATCACTTTCCTTCTCGTCTGACACATCTATAACCCATCTTTGAGATAAAGCTCCTGTTTTGGAATAGGTGGTTTCAGAGTATTTATAATCATCCACGTTTATTTCATCCATGATTGTATCAACTAGCTCTTGATAATCAGGTGTGAATCCCGGTTTTTCTATTCCGATGTATTTTGGTTTTTCGCTGGCGACAATCCCACATCCGGCAAGACACACAAGTATAAGTGATACGACGAGTCCCACATACAGTTTTCTATTCATTTTGCATTCCCTCCTGTTAGGTATAGTATAGCTTGATTATTCAAAACAGTAAAGCTTCCCATTTGTCTGAGAATAAACCAACACTCCTCTTTCATCTGCCCAAATAACCTTTGCCTTTTCTCCAACATCATCTCGACTGACCCACCAGATGTCTTCCCCCTCAAATGGGTCAATGCACTTGAGGACTTCATCATTTTCAACAATGAAGTGACGATTCTTCAACTTGATTGAAACGGTGTTTGGGTCACCCAATATTTCATTATCAAGTCTGTAGCTCACATCAGGAGTATTTGGGTTGATGAGCACAAACTCTTGAATATCGAATTTGTTTTCTATTGGATACATATTTGATAAAGAGTATTCAAACTCATAAGAATATAGAACATTTATTCCATATTTTTCCTGAAGCTCATCATAGTTGACAACTCGACCAAGGATGAAATCTTCATAGACACCGTTTTTAAATAGCTGGATTGTTGGGATATTGTTGAGGTCGTGTGGAATTTCAAGGTCAACCATTGAGTCTGGGTACTCACGTTTGGTTACCAAATTTAGATCTTCATCAAGCAGACCCAAGGCACCGTTTCCATAGTGTAGCCAGATATTCGAATCAATCATGAAGATGTCGTCATAAAATCCAGGCATCTCTCCATTTTTATCTGGAAAGTCCAGATTCATTTTTTTGGCTACCGCAAAATTGTGTGAATAAAGATTGTTTTTTGGTGAAACAGTTATTCTATCACCCGGATTAAATGATGCCTTGATCTCTTTTGTTTTTTTATCTACCAGATAGGTTTTTTTGAGGTGAATGAGATAATATTTGTCATTAATGCTTTCAATGAGTTTTTTATTGAAATTCAAACATCCTTCCTTATTTCCAGAATTGCATATCAATCCAAAAAACTTTGTAATATCATCACCATATCTTTCACCGTTTTCAGGGTTTGTGATGAATGCTAGATGCTCTGATTCCCCAGTATTGTAGTTATCAATGTCGTCCCATGTCGAAAAAATCCATCCCTCTTTTCGTGGTATGATATAGTCACCATACACAGCATTAACATAGGTTGGGCATCCATCAATTTCCCAGCGTTTCTCAAGCTTACCTGCTTCTTTATACTTTCCTGGGTTGTAGTTCAAATCAATGTTGTCAATTTCTCTGAATAACTCATTCATAAGTTCCATGTCAGATTCGGGGATTTCAATACTTGCAATTCCACCCGCCGACTCCCCAGCAACTGAAGTACAAGAAACACACACCAATAAAACAATAATCAATGATAAAACAAAGCAAAGTCTAGTATTCATTCCTGCCTCCTTAACAGTTAAACGTATAAGCACCCCATTTGGTTCATATCGGCTCTTAATGATTTTTAATTGTTGTTTTTGTGGTCGTTTGGATTACAATAGTCGGCAGTCAAGGAGGTTGGGATGTTGAAAAGAATAACTATAATGGCGTTGGCAGTTATCTTGATTTTGTCTGGCTGTTCTGAACAAGCTAGTTTACCAGATGATTTGTCCTTTGATACAGAAAAAAATATATTTGTGTCTCTTGATGAAAATATTGATGTAGTAAATGCTTTAAATGATTCACTTAAGGTTTTTGTTGAAGAATCACAACTAGATTTTTCAGAAAAAGACACTATCAACGACTATAAAAACCAGATTGACAAATTTGCTAAACAAAACCTCAAAAGATTTAGAAATATGATTCCAGGTGAAACTAAAGAGAGGTTTATGTTCTGTGCATCTCTGGGGTATCTGACCGCAAGATCATTGCCTGATGTAGGATATAAATGTATCAATAACTCTGATGAAACCAGTTTTTTTGAGGTAGCTATGGATGCTGGATTCTGGACTTGCTATTGGAATATGAGGTGTGATGGAGAAAGTTTCAGTTTAAATCATCCTTTTGTGTCTATTAAGGAAAAGCAGGGGTTATATGATAAGGCTGGTATCATAGATCAGATTGAGGCAAACATGTTTGTGGCAGAAAAGATTTATGAATTGCAAGAAGAAATTGAAACAAACAAGGATCCCTCAAAATTTATTCACTCAATAAGAATCGATATTGAAAGTGGTCTAAGCCCAAAGATGTTTGATGAAATGAATAAAGCAGAAGGTTTGATTTGGAGATTCAGTAAATCAGGAGGCACAACCTTCCAGAATATTGGAGAGATATGCACATATACCTCTTATACTTTAGAATATGTTTTGAATAACTTTGATGGGGAATACATTCTTGGAACAATCCTCGATGTGGTTGATACATTCTTTTATGGTTCAATTGTGGGAGGATGGGGTTTAAGTTCATTCGATTCACTTAATCAATACTATGATATTGTACAAGATGAAGCCAGCCCAAGAATAGTCGGAGAGAATTTTGACTTGAATGAATATGATGAATTCGAAATAAACCTCTCACAAAATAAAAAGGAAGAGCAGATTACCAATTTCTTGAACAATCCTTGGGCGGGTACCTTCTGTGAGAAAAAAGGTTTATTAAACAAATATTCCTGACTCGTCCTTTACCTCATACGCGACTTGAGCTGAAATCAAAGTTGAATTTAGTTTTCAGGGATTACTACTTCTCATCAATTCTGATTGTATCTCTCTGGACATCTAATCCATAAACCAAATCAACGGAAGCCTTCAGGGATTCAATATCTCTTATCTCAATCGTGTTTTCTCGATCTCTAAACTCATTGATAAGGAAATCCTGCCACTTATTGATAAGACCATTACTATCAAATGGGACAAAAGATTCATTGAATTTATCAAACTCATACTGCCATCTGAAGATGAGTGCATGAAAAAACTCAATCTCCTCATCTTTGTTCATTTTTTCGCTGCCATTATAGTTTAAAACCTTTTCAGACAAGAGTTTTTCGGCAAGCTCCCCTGATTTTTTCTTTGTTTCGTCATAATACTCATTGCTTGTGTAGATGTCCCATTTTTCCCGAAAGGATTCATCCTCCCATACCGGAAAATTTGACCTATCATACGGGATAAACATTCTCAAAATCTCATCTAGTTCACTTTCTTCCTCGAAAATTTTTTCAGCAGGAGTATACCGAAGATATCCTAATTCGACCACTCGATTAATTGACTTTATTTCAAGCTCTCTTGTGAATACTCCAAATATTCCAGGATTTTCAAAACTTGAACCAAATCCATTATCTTGCTCGAAATCCAAACAGCTTCTTAAGATTGTTATCCAGGCATATTTCCCTAACATTTTGGGATCATTAGGTATAGTAGAGCCAGAATCGAGCAATGTTAACAAGAATTCATCAGATTTTTGACCAATTAACTGGATATGTTCGTATATTTCTTGCTCCTCCATCTGTGAATACTGACTAAATACTCCATGAACTGCAAAATCTACAAAAAATTTTATGCTGCCTTCTTGGTAATATTTTGGCATTCCGCACCCAACAGACAAAATAAGGATTGCCAAAACAGCAATACCAATTAATTTCTTCATCTCTTAATACCCCTTCCCCTTTGCTGTCACCCAGTTTTTGCCATTCCAGAAGACATACTTAATCCTGCTGCCAAATCCTATCTCGTATATCGGGTCTTTGTTATATACCCAGCTGCCCCAGACAATGTGAGGGAAATTGCTTGAATCGAGTGCAAAATCGACCTGTTCAATTCCTGTATCATTGATGATAAGAGAGCCTTTATCGATACCATTTTCAATTGATTTTCCGTCTGCCGTTACCCAGTCCTGACCATTCCATCTGAGATAATAAATTGAGTTATAGGATTCATAATCATATTCAGAGTCTTGATCCCTGTAATTTCCATCATAAACAATGTGTGGTTTATCAGTTGGATCGATTATTATTTCAAGATTTCCATGTCGTGTCATTATAGTATCTATTAGATATTTTTTGTTTTCTGGATCAAATTTCTGACCATCTCCATATACCCAGTCGTTACCGTCCCACTTTATATAGATTAGCTTAATGATATCAAGATTCTTTGTTAATGACTCAATCCAGACTACATGTGGGTTTTCATTCGAATCAACTGCAATAGCCTCTGTGATAATGAAATCTTGGTTAGTATTGATGAACAAATGTTGGGTTTTTCCGTCTTTTTCAAATTGGGTTTCTAGTTTGTGATTTTTATAATCATAACTGATATTGGAATTTTTATTCTCAGTTCTCAGGAGATGAAAAACACCATTGCCGTTTGGGTCTGGAACAATTTCTCCCGGAGCATCCACCCATTTGTTGCCATCTTTTCTGATATAAACAGTTTCTTCAGGATTCCCCTGATTCCATGAGATATATGGAACATCAGAGCTATCGAGTGTTATTCTTGGATCTTTTGCACTGTGAATTTCATCACTCACATATGCAGGGTCATCTGGGACAAAAATGTTGTTGACCATGGTGAAGTAAACAATCACAGTGGTTAAAAAGAAAACAATTGCTCCAATTGCCAGCGGTTTAATCGAAATCTTTTCAATGCTGAAATTTTTTATCATCTGTAGACCTTCCCATTTGCCGTTACCCAGTTTTTGCCGTTCCATTCCAGATAACAGATCTTGTTGAGATTTGGAACAGAATCATTTATTCCCCAAACTATGAAAGGATCATCTTTCGAATCCAAATCAAATGAAATGCTACATACATAGTATTTTGACTTTGTGATATTTGTGTTCTCTCTAGTATTTTCTTCTTTTTTAATATTGACCCATTTTGAACCATCCCATTTCGAGTAGTGGAGTTCTTTGCCTTCATGTGTCCACAAAAAATGAGGGTTGTTATTAGAATCAAGTACAAATGATGTGCTGTCAATTCCCCATCTTCCTAGACCTGATATGAATGGATTAATGCGTTGATTGCTCTGGTCAATTCCGTTAATATCAACCCATTCGTCACCATTCCATTTAGCGTAAAATAATTTTCCATATTCCAGTGAAAATCCATATTCTTCTGCATCTCCATACCAGGCAATATGAGGGTTGTCGTTACTATCCAGCTCAAGATCGTGAAAACCACCGTAGCAATCAATGACAGCGATTTTGAACATTTCAAGATTCTCAGTTGCATCGTATTTTTGGCCACCTGCATTGCACCAATCTTTTCCATCCCATTTCATGAAAAATGCTGCCCTTTTTTGTGGGTCTCCCCATGGTTCATGTTTACCTCTGCTGATCCATGAGACACAAGGATTCCCTTTTTTGTCTATTTTTATCGCTGTTGATGAATTTTCCCAACTTGGATAGATTGGAATATCTTTGATATTTTCTTCGGATAAAACTTTACCCTCAGCCGTAACCCAGCCTATGTCATCCCACTTGGAATACTTTAAACTACTGTCCATTTCATCCAAACCACCAAAATAGATTACATGAGGATTACAATTATTATCCACAGCTAAAACTGGTGCCTGACCAATCAGCCCTTTTGTCATCTCCCCTGATTCAGAGTGATTTTTTTGACCATCTGCAAGCAACCATTTATCGTTTTTTCCAATAATGTATTTTATGTCTGTATATCCGTCATGACTATTGTAATGTTCATTTGTCCAGACAAAGTGTGGATTGTCATCTTTATCCAGAATAAGGTTTTCATTCCGAGCATATCCTATATTGTTTATGACTACTGAGTTTTTATTTTCGAGTTTTTCGCCAGAAATGTTAACCCATTCCCCGTCAACCTTTTTGATGTAGTTTATTGAGAAATCATCATATGAATAACTGTTATGAAGCCTACTCGAAAGCCACGAGAGATGAGGGTTATCATTTGAGTCTAATACAATTGTTGGCCTTGATGAGTGTTTTGAGCCAGTTTTTAAAAATATTGCTTCAGAATTTGATTTGTTTATCAGAAAAGCAGTAATCGGAATAATCAAGAAAACGGCAACAAATATCGCAATAGTCAGCTTTACATTCTTTGGCATTTTACATACCCCCAGGAATTTAGGATATGGGAATAATAATGCTAAAATCTTGTTAATGCAAATTAGTTTCTAATGTTTTTGTTTCATAAAAATGAAGTTGTGAATCGTCTGGTTATGTCTAAGGTTTTGTCACAAATTAAAAAGTATAGACTGTGTAGAGATGCTATAATGCTCATCATTCAACATTTCATGATTGTATGTCAAGGCTAAGGGGTGAAGACCGGGGTCTAGGGCATAAAAAAGCAAATTTGTTTTTGTCTGGTGAAATGATTTTTCCAACATCAAGAGTTATCGAATAGAGAATTCATACGTCAAAAGTAACCCTGGATTCCCGATCAGTCATCCCGCACGGTTGCTGAGCTTAGCCGAAGCATGATGCGGGACGGGAATGACGAGGGGAGAAATTCCGGGTCACCCCTTGGCACGTAGGTAAACTCAGTGTAAACTGAACTCAGAAACTGCCTGGAATGGCGTGGGGATCAGACCCGAAAGATGATGCAAGCGAATTATAGAATCACCTTATTCGGAGGCTTACTCCGCAACATATGAAATCGTAATCTTTTTGCCAGAAACACTTATCTTCATGTTCAGATTTTCGCAAAGAAATCTGAGTGGCACAAAGGTTGACCCCGAGACAAGTTCTGGCTCAACGGGCATTTCGAGGGCTTCTCCGTTTACTAGAGCTGTTTTATTGCCGATTATCATCTCAACCATTCTCTTTGCAAGCTTGACAGTGATCTTCTTTGTTTGGGCATCATACCCGATCTCAGCACCAAGTGAGCTGCTGACAAATCTTAGTGGGATCATAGTATTGCCATCTTTGAGGTACGGGGCATGAGAGAGATTTGTTGACTCTCCGTTTACAGTTGCCTCAGTTTTACCAATCTCAATTACAACTGTGCTTTTAAGGTTGGCGTAAACGGAAACTGATCCTTCTGTTCTGTTTCCAGCAGAATCAGTGGATGTGAAACTGATCTTGTTGAAGCCATCTTTTACCCTTATCTCGAATCTGAAGCTGCCATCATCATCGACATTGATGATGAAACCTTTTTCATATGTGCACATGAGTGTGCTTCCGGGTTCAGTTTTTCCAGATATTTCGCACACACTTGTTTTTGTTTCTATTGTTTTTGGAAGCTCAAGCACCGGTTCTGTCCAGTCAAAAACTATTTCACGCTCCCATGTGGCTGAGTTTCCAGCCTCATCTGTTGCTGTGAAACTTGTTTTGATCGTCTTTTCTTCCTGGCATCGGGTTGTGATGAAGACCATTCCAGACCTGGTTACTTCGATATCAAAATCAGCTCCTTCATCGTAATCAACCGTAAACTTGTTTTCTTCAGCAACTTCCACAGACTCGCGATGGCTTTTTGATCTGGAATAAATTCTCCCTGATTCGGGTTCAAATGTTGGCGGATGTGAGTCAATCTCAAGACTAAGGCTGTGTTCTGCTGTGTTACCAAACTTATCTTTTGCTGTGATTGTGATGACTGTAAATCCATCCTCAAGAAGCATCGGTGCCGTGTATGGCATCACCTCAAAATTAATATCGCAGTATATCTGCGGGTAATCATCGAGAGAATTATCTGCGATTATCTCAAGAGTGGGCTGAGTTGCATACCAACCATCGAGTCCATCAGGCTCTTCCGGTGTGAGCTTGCAGATGATATTCATCGGGTCATTAACACCGAATTCAACCGATGGAATTGGTTCAGGTTCGGCAGATGTTGAAACAAAAATACTGTAGTAACCAGCAGTCTCTGGGTTTCTGAGGTTCGCTGCTTCATTGATGCCAATCTCAACTGCTGAGCCTGCTTCAATATCATTATTGTTACTTAAAATTAGAATTGGACTGCTCCAGGAAACTCTCTTCGGTTTTTCACCATTTATTGTGATTGTTCTGGTCGAAACAGAACCTTTAAAATCAAAATCTTCTGGGAAAACAACCTTGATTTCAGAGCCGGATTTTAAAGCCCCTGCTTTTCCAAGAACAAAGCTGATTTTTCCACCAGTCCATTTTGTGGTCATGTGTTTATCAAGTTCCACATGGACACCGCTGATTTTTGTGGTCGCAAAAATCACAACAGTTGACGGGGAAGGCTCAGGTTCACGGTTTGTCCATACCCTGACTTTGTGGGCAACTCCTGCTTTTGACGGATTTCTTATTCCACATTTTTCACCAAAAACAATGGTCACCCATTCACCACCTGCGATTTCTTCTGGAGGCGATAGAGTTATTTTATGTCCATCAACTATAACCAGCTTATCAACTGGTACTCCATTTACGGTGATGTCTGTCATGAGTGTGGTTTCTGGAAACCAGAAATCGGTTCCAAAAGAAACATTTATTGTGTCATATCCAGGTTTAAGGTTTCCACATCCGCCAAGTTTGAAAGTGACCTTGGTGACAGATGGAAGACTCACAAATACTGGAGATATTTCGAGAGTGACATTCCTGAGTCTGGAGTTTGAGATTGAGAAACTCCATGATGGCACACGGTAAAACTCAGACGAGGTTCTTATGTCGAGTTGGTAATCACTTCCCGGGTTTTCAGGTAACACTATGCCGGCTGATTCGAAGATAATGATCTGAATATCTGATTCCGCGGCAACATCTACCGGTGAATCAATCATTATTCTTTTCCAGCCATCGATATTATCAACCCCATATTTTGGAATGTTTGTAACGGGAACATTGTTTATTGCGACACTTCCTTCACCAATCTCTTCAGGTATGGTAAAGCCTGGCGGGAAGATGATATGTATCTCCTGACCTTTTTTGATCTCGCCATATGGACCAGTTTTAAAATCTATTGTAAATGACCCCTTTGCACATGTGAATGGGTCATCAATCTTGACCTTTGCTCTTGTCACAGTTGATGGTCTAATGTAGAAAGATTCACTTTCGGCAGGAATTCTGTCTGCTGATGTATGGATTTTCAGTTTGTACCACCCGGGGGTTTTTGGGTTTATTATCCCTGCACCAGAGAGGATTTTTACCCGAACAGTCTGATTTGCATCAAGGTTACTCTGCGGGGTGATTGTGATTGTAGTACCGCTTACACCGACATAGGCAACCGGTCTGCCGTTTACCAAAACAAATTGAGGATCAATCTCCTGTGGCAATACAAATCCTTTTGGGAATTGAATTGTTATTGATGTTTTCTTTTTGCATCCGCATGTTGAGCTTTCTGTTGCTGATGTCTTAAATGTGATTTCATATTCCGCGCACGCCTCAACATAGTCTGGGTCAACGTCAACTTCTGCTGCCCTTATTGAGGTATCAGAAAAATCAAATGGTGATGATGTAAAGACACCGTCCCTTGTTGTGATTGTGACAAAGTGTGGGCCTTTGCTTGGTGGGTTTGTTACATTACAGATATAAAACCTGTGTCTTCCGGAGTTTAACATTGAATTGAGCTGGATTGTGATTGTATTTCCGCTGTATGTTACTCTGTCGCTCCTCCCATCAATGTTTGCCCCACAATTTCTGCATCCATATGGAAGCTCTGAACCAAGCGGAAGTCCGATTGTGAGATATTCTCCCTCTCCATAATCACATGACGAAATAAAGAGGATGCTGATGCATGCCTCTGATTGTGCAATTGGAGGATTGACCATTATGTCATAGATACTTATATCGCAGGCGGCGTTTACTCCGCCCACAGGAATAATTAAAGCGAAAAGAATCAACATTATTATGATTCTTCTAATCATTTTGGTCACCTCGGACAAAATCTAATAATTATCTGACCATCGGCGAATTCAGTTGCAGTTTTTCCAAAAACTTTGCCAACAAACTCAAGTGGGATACAGACAACATCATCCTTTTTTTCCGGTGAGTTTGAAAGGTCAACCTCAAAAACGCTTCCTTCGCGATGGATGAAAAGTTTATTTTCGCCAACACCAAAGAATATTTCACTGTCTTCAATGTCGTCTTTTAAAATCCATTTATCTTCGCTTTCATCATCTTTTTCAAGAGTGAAGTCAAGAGCCTCAGCAATTCTTTCAAGAGGTATATAGGTTATTTCAAAATCTTTGTATGGGGCGATTGGAAGTTCAGTTTCAATGCCAGCAAATTTTGCTTTCTTTGAATCAAGTTTCATCGTGATTGATGTACCCGAAATATAGATTATTGGGACAATGATTGTTGTCGTGTTTCCGGCAGGATCTGTTGATGTAACTTCAATGTTTATAGGACCTTCCTCAGCAGGTGATGTGACTGCCCAAAATCTTCCAGTTTCATCAACATTTGCTGGGTTTCCAGCGACCATTATCTTTGCACCAGGCTCAGTTATTCCCTCGATATTTACCATTCTACCACAAAGAACTGATGCCCTTTCCGGAATAAAGATTTCAAGTGATGGAGGTGTCACATCTAGTGTTATTGTTTTTGTGACTTCAACCTCTCTGCCACAGGAATCGGTAGCGTAAAAAACAAAGTCATTTTTCCCGGGGGAAAGTGTGACGGTCGCTTCAAATCTGTTTGATCCGAGGGCTTCTACTTCTACCCCAGCAATTCCCGATTCAACAGGTGATGTGTCAGAAACAGAGTACGTGAAGGTGTATTCTTCCTGGTTCGTAAAGGCGGTATCACCAAGCTCTGGAAAGACTGGTGGTTCCGTATCAATGTTTACTGTGACCTTTTTTGGAGCTTCCCATCCACCGTTTTTTATACGACCAAGGAAACTTATGACCATTGTTCCTTCTGATTCAATGCTTAAAGGTTCGGTGAATAATTTTTTTGCACTTGAACCCAGGAAGTAATAGATTTCGCGCTCAGCAGTACTTGAAAACTCGATCTCGGGGTACTCTGAAAACCATCCACTTTCAGGAATATCTGGTGTAAAAGAGATGCTTGTGGTTGATTTTAAAGGTTGTAACTGGAAAGGCTCGCTTTCGGTTTCTTCAAGGATGTCAATAATCTCAACTGTGAGAGTGAACGTGTCTGGCCAGTTTGGAGAGAGTATTCCAAATTCTGGAGAGATAGTAATAAGAATTGGTTTGTTGGTATCAATATCTTCACCGATTACGATCTGAAAATAATTCTCCTCAATGGAGATAACCGGTGGTGTTGCACCATTTACAGAAAGATAGTCCATCTCAGGAAACTCAGGAAGGGCAAATTCTTCTGGGAAAATAAGCTTTAATGTTGAACCTTTAGGAACATCAAGCTCCGGGCACGCTGGAATCTGCACACTAACTGAAACTGGTTTTCCCACCAGGTCTGGTGAAACAGATACAATTGGCAAATCCTCAAGGATGCTTTTTATTTCAAAATCTCGCTCAAAGGAGTTGCCATCAATCCAGACTTCAATCCCGTATGTACCGCCCTTGAACGGATTTTTTATTCCAACCGATACCGGAAAAAATACTGTTAGATTCAAAAGATCATCAATTTCTGCTGGTGTAATAAATGTTATTTCTGAGGTCTCAGGGTCAACTTGAGCATCTGAAACCGGCAGGTCATTTACTGTTACAAGTCCATCAGCAATTTCTGATGGCAAAACCATCTGCTCTGGAAAGATTACAAGTACTTCAGATTCAGTGTCTATTTCAACATCAAGTTTGACGTTTATTGTTATCTCTACCCTCAGGCTTGCTGTTTGTGGTTCAATACTCAGCCATAAATCAGTAACCCCCGCCGAATAAAAGGCAGGGATTCCTGCAAAAAGAAGCAGTGCTATGATAAGGCAGAGAGTTTTTTTCATTATGGGTTTACAAACACTGAAATCTCGAGTGCAGTGTTTATACCCCCCTTTATTTCATATTCGCAAAGAACTTTGAGTCCCGCTTTGACTGCCGTTTCATCAAGCTTTGTTCCGAGGATTGCTTCCTTGATGGCTGTGTTTTCATCAACCATGATGACCGTTCCATCTGAAAGCTCAAGCTTTTCTCCATCAAAGACTACAACAATGAGCCAGTCTGTTTTGATGATTTTTTTCTCTTCTCTGTAAGCGGTAATCTCAAGAGCTTTTTTGTTCCCTGATTTATCTTCCCAGTATGAGAACTGGAATTTTGCACCAGTTGTTATTGGGTTTGAGCTTTTTGTGTATGGTCTGATAGCAATCTCTGTTCCATCATCAAGAGTGAGGATATTTTTTTCTGATATGTCGGTGATGATTCCTGAATGAGTCTTTACTTCACGTGGGTCAACAACGGTGACCTTTGTAACAAGATTCACACCACTTGCTCTGAATCCCTCCATGATAACAGTCATACCCTTGTAGCTTGGGGTGATTACTGAATGTCCTTCGGTCATTGGAATAATCAGATATGTGGATGTTTTTTCATGATCAAGTTCAACCTCTGTTACACCCTCTGGTTTAATCCAGTTACAGCCGTTGAGACATTTGTGATCGGTGAATTCTCCCGCCACTTCAAATCTGTCTGTAAGATCAGGGTTATCATCAACTGCAACCATTATTGCCTGATCCTGGAATTTCTCTTCCTTGAGTGTGTTTGATGAGAGTGCTGTGCTTGTTATCTTTTGACCAACAGATGGTGTCATTCCGTTTGCAAATGTTGTGTTTTTATTATAGAAAACAGATGAACCGTCATGAAGGAGGATGAGTTTTTCATTGATGTCAACACCCACAACAACACCGGTAAATTCAGCCTTTGGTTCTTCTGGGGTTGGTTTTGGCTCTGGTCTTGGGGTTGATGTGAGAGTATCTACTGTGAATCCTTCAATCTCATTGCCTGATGCTGTGAAGACTACCTTTGCTCCAACCTCGAGTTCACCCTTGATCTCTGAATCATTTCCAACATAAAGTGCTGAACCAAACCCAGCAACGGTAATTGTTTCTTCATCAAAATCAAGAACTGTTCCAAAGGCTTCAGTCTCTCTTATGGGTTCTTTTGCATCGAGGAATTTCGCAATGAGTTCACCATCGACCCATTCCCCATCAATAGTGCAGATGTGTCCAACCATAAGCTGACTTGGAACAAAATAGTCATTATATCTGAGCATTTCAGTTTTGTATGTGATTCTCACAGTAAAGGCATCATCGGCGGTCTTGAGAGTGAATGCTGAGTTACCGGCAGCAATCTTTGTTACAACACCGGTATAGAGTGATGGAGTTGGATTTGGTTCAATCTTTCCGGTTGTGAATCCATCATCTGTTACTTCAACCTTTGATTCTCCAACTTGAAGTTTTTCTGCAACTTCCTCTGGGATTGGGACAGGTGATGAGATATGTCCATCTTCATGTTTGTAGGCTGTGACTTCAAGTGTTGCCTTCTCACCAATCTCCTTCGTGGTAGCTGCAATCTCATCGGCAATCTTTTTGTGAATCGAAAGTTGGCTTGTAAATGATATGTCGAGTTCTGAGAGAATCTGTCCCCAGGTTTTTCCAGACCTGAGAAGAGAAAGAACGGATTCTGTTGAGACTCCTGCCTCGTGACCAAGGATGCTTGCCTTGAAAACATCACTGATATTGTTTCCCTCAAGATAAACCATGCGGGTATATTCTGATGCACAGACCATGAGTCTGTCGCACCAGACATTCAGGAAAGCTTCGCTCTTAAGGTAATGTCCTGGTTCAGGAATGACCTCGTCTGTGCTTGCCATTACTGGCATGAGTCTTGATGAAACATATGCCTCTGCGGGGGTTTCATGTGCAGCACCTACAAGTGGTGCATAAAAGAAAATACCATATGACGAACTTATCATAACAACAACGAGAATTAATGAGGTCACCCATCTTGCCATGATGGGAGCCTTGACTACAGCCTGAGTTGCAATCTGACTGATTGCTGCATACACGCGGTTATCCATGTTCTTTGATGGATGTGCATGTGATGTGATTTTCCTTAGTTTAAGACCCGCGTCCTTTGCAAAATTTCTCTCCTGTGATAGTTTTTTTCGGCAAATTTTGCATGTGGCAAGATGCAGACCATATCTCAGTCTATCTGTGAAGCTGAGTTTCTTTTTGCTGGCTAGCTCTAAAATTTTCTCGTCTGTTAAGTGTTTCATTTTCTATTCCGTACTCTTTGTAATCTGTTCATCCCCTTCAATGGCTCTTGAAAGTTGTTTTCTCGCGTGAAACAGGCGTGATTTTACGGTGCCAACTGGAATACCAAGGACTTCAGAAATCTGTGTGAGATCGAGATTATCGAAGTAGTGAAGAATGAGAACCTCTCGGTGAGTGTCAGAGAGAGTGTCGATGAGTTCAACCATCCTCTTGTCCTCATCAGATTCGATTACGATCTGGGATGATTCCTTTGCATCCTTGTCGGACATGATGTCCTTCCAATCGGTTGCAAAATCGTCAAGTTTTACCGTTCCTGCTCTTCTTTTCTTGAAGATGTTGTTGCACTCGTTCCGAAGGATTCTGTGAATCCAAGGTCTCATTGGATACTTAGTATCGAAGCGGTCAATTGACCTGAAGGTCTTTATAAACGCCTCTGCTACCGCATCCTCGGCATCCGCCGGATGCCTCATGATCAAGAGTGCTGAGCGGTAAAGCTCTAGCCTGAATGCACTGTAAAGCTGCTCGAAGGCTTCAGCATCCCCCTTCTTTGCTCGAATAATTACTTTCTTTTCTGTGGCTCTGTCCATGATGTCTCGTAGTCGAAGGTGAATGCGAACTTCAAAAACAATACTTATAATTTTTCTTCACGGTTCACAATCGACTTTAACGAGTTTAACACAAAGGGGGTAAAATTTCAAAACACCACTGTCATTCCCGTTTCGCATCACGCTTCGATGGGCTCAGTAACCGCTTGGCATGAAGTGGGAGAGTAGCCAAGAATGATGGGTTTAAAAGCCCTCCCTTTCAGGGAGGGATGGTGACGAAGTCGCCAGGGAGGGTTAAAGTATTTCCATCTCTTCTTTACGTCTTTTCAGTACCTTCCCACGTCTTTCCAGCGAACGCTGGAAACCAGGGCATAAGAAAGTGTAACCAATTTGTATGGTGAAATTGTTTGACCATCATCAACAAATTCCCCACAAAATATTTCATGAATCAAAAGCAATCCTGGATTCCCGATCAAGTCGGGAATGACGAGGGGGGATGGGATTCCGGGTCAAGCCCGGAATGACGAGATTTAGATGCCCGATCCATCATCCCCCACTTGATGCGGGATCGGAAGTGGCTCGCACCGAAGGAAGCATGAGATAAAGGTTCAATCCCTAGAGTCTCACAAATCAATATAGTACAAACCTTCACTTGTTTCCAAATATAGTTTGTATGGGAGATAACTAGCCACAAAAAATGAATCTTGAATATTTCCCTCAATAAGCTTTGATTTTTTAATTGTAGTTTTTTTCAAAATGTGGTCATTTTGATTAATTATCAATAGTATTTGTGTTTTGTCTTTTTTGTCATCATATGATTCGAAAACATCGGTAGTGGTTTCTGAAAGAGGAAGATTGGAGTATGAAGAAATATGGTTATAGTTCGAGCCTGCAGCTAATTTTTTGCTTTCTTTAAGATCATTGGATGTTAGAAAAATGCCTTTTGATGTTGAAATAACTGGAGTTTGAGATGAGTTATTTAATCTATTTTTGTAGGTTTTTTTGGAAAGATCGGATTGTCCATAACCATAATCATCAAGGAACAGGAACATGGAGTCACCAATTTGAAAAAGGACATTTTCAAAAACTTTATGGTTGAGAAAATAAGGTTCTATTTTCCCATGAAATTTTGAAATATTGTTCGCTTCATTCAATTTCTCGACAGAAACCTTATCAATAATGGTTTTCTTAATTTTGTCGATTATATAGTATGTTTCTTCTTCAAGACCAATAATGTAATCCTTTGTTACACCTAATGGGTCAAAAAATACACTCCTAAAACTGATACTGTCAGCTATTTCGGTGAAGTCTATTTTTCTTGTTATCAAGCTTTTACTATTTTGGTCAGAGCCAACAATCTCTCTGTTTTCAGAATCAATATAGATGATATTTGCGATTCTTGTATTTTTAATTCTAAATGAGATTTCGATGTTGTTGTATTCCTCAAGCTCTCTTACTTTTTCAGCTTTTTCATGTCCAAATATTTCATCTGAAATATGATCAGAATCTGAAGTTGGTAATTTGTATCCAATGATTTCATTTCCATTTTCATGTTCTATTACTACACAAAACGCATCTTTTGAATTCTCATCATAATAATCCAGGAATATTTGGTTACAGAAGCTCAGAATCTTTCCATCAAATTCAATTTCTTTCTTTGTTTGGGTTGGGTCAATGTCACTTTGAATTCTGAGGATGTTTTTATCAGCAAACACAGGAAATCTAACGTCTTTCCCGAGATTTCCTGAAAAATATCCGACAAAATCTCCATCAATTTTTGAATCAGATACCTTCACAACTTTTAGAGATTCTGTATGTACACAGGATGCAAACATGGTAATAGCGAAAAGTATTACTATGGTTTTCAAGAAGATTTTGTTTTTTCTCATTTTTCACTCCAACCAATGATTTCTTAATAGCGGGGTTTATTTTACATCAAACAAATTGTCTTGTCGAATTCAAACGTATTAACCAAAAGTAATCCTGGATTCCCGATCAAGTCTGGAATGACATTCTTCCGAATTTTTGCTATCGCAAAATTGGGAACAATCTCAGTTCAGCATGATGGAGTTGTATCAACCACCACAATCGCAGGAAAGTCCTCGACCTCAAGCCTGTAGATTGCCTCTGGGCCAAGGTGCGGGAATGCGACCAGCTCAGCTTTTTTTACCTTTGTCGCAAGCAGTGCGCCAGCTCCACCAAGTGCTGAAAGATAGATTGCATTGTTATCCTTAAAAACCTTTTCGGTTTCGGGGCTTCGAGGGCCTTTGCCAATTTTTATGGCAACCCCAAGTTGAAGCATTCTTTCGGTATAAACATCCATCCTGCTTGATGTTGTGGGTCCTATTGAACCGATTGGTCTACCGGGAGGAGCAGGGGCAGGGCCTGCGTAATAGATGATTTTATCATTCAAGTCAAATGGGACATTTCCATCACATGTGATTATTTTGTGGGCTGTATCTCTTGCGGTATATATCTCACCGGTTATAAGAACAAGGTCACCCTTCTCCATTTTTTTGAAATCTTCTCTGTTTATTGGGGTTGTCAGTTTGATTGTCTTCATATAATCCCCCTCGCGTGGCGTGCAGCATGACATTGAATGTTGACAGCAACAGGAAGGGTCGCAATATGACAACTGTGACTCAAAACGTGAGTAGCAAGTACTGTTGATTTGCCACCAAATCCACCAACGCCAATTCCTAACTGGTTACATTTTTCTGTGATTTCTGCTTCGAGATCGGCGAACTCATCACTTGGTTTTTCTTCAAGAAGTGCGAATTTTGCTAGTCTTGCCACATGCTCAATTGTTCCACCAATTCCAACACCAAGTGTCAGCGGAGGACAAGCGGATGCACCTTTGTTTTTGACAGCATCAACAACAAAATCAACTATTCCCTGTCGGCCATCTGCGGGTGTGAGCATCTTTACACGACTAGCGTTTTCAGAACCGCCACCCTTTGGGCAAACAATAACTTCAACCTTATCACCAGCAACAAGTTCAGTATGAATGATTGCTTTTGTATTGTTTTCAGTGTTTCTTCTATCCAAAGGAGAAAAAAGCATTGAAGCTCGAAGGTAACCTTCGGTATAACCTTTTGCTACACCAACATTAATGACCTGATCAATATCAAAATCCAGGAAGCATTCACGGCCAACTTTGAGAATTACAACAGCCATCCCGCAATCCTGGCAGATTGGGAGTTCTGTGTTTCTTGCAAGCTCAGCATTTTCAAGAACCTGACCCAGAAGCTCTCTATGAAGTTCTGTTTCTTCATTTTCTCTTGCTTTTTTTAGTAATTCGATTTGATGATCTGGCAACTCTCTATTTGCTTTGATGCAGAGTTTTGCTATCTCATCAATCAGTTGCTGTCTGTTTATCTTTCTCATCAAGTTGTACTCCAACCACCATTGAGGTTCCTGTTGCATCCATGGTGATTCCATATAAAGTGTCGCACCATCTCATTGTTTCCTTGTTGTGTGTGATTACGACAAATTGTGTATCTTTGGCTTCTGTTCGAAGCAGTCTTGTAAATCTCTCAATATTGTTGTCATCGAGTGCTGCATCAACCTCATCAAGCACACAAAATGGAGAGCTTTTTGTTCTGAAGAATGCAAAAAGAAGGGCCAATGCTCCAAGTGTTTTTTCGCCACCAGAAAGTGCGTGAAGGCTTTTCATACGTCTTCCCGGCAACATGAACTCAACCTGAACACCGATGGTTTCATCGTTTTCATCCTTAACACGTTTCAAGTTTCCAATTGCTCCAGGGAAAAGAACATCTGCCAATCTCCTGAATTCCTTTTCAACTGAGCGGTAGATCGTCTCGAAATTCTCTTTGATTTTTGCTTCAAGCTCCGCAAGTGATGTGCGAAGGTTTGCCTCAGTCTGTGCAAGGTCATTGAGTTGACCTTCGATAAAGTGAAGCCTTTCAGAGGCTGATTTTGCCTCCTCTTCAGCTTTCA
Organism: Caldisericia bacterium; assembly: GCA_963674785.1. GTDB lineage: Bacteria > Caldisericota > Caldisericia > JAAYUI01 > JAAYUI01 > JAXGMQ01. The sequence goes on along the minus strand of OY771555.1, from coordinate 826,273 downwards.
TGTTGACTGCACCGTATTCAGCAAGCTGTCTGGTTTTGCTGGAGAGTTCAGCCTTCATCTCGTCAACATCCACCTCTTCGATTCTGGCATCTGGGTCCCCCCCAAGTTCACTGATGTCAGTTACAAGGCGGTCTCTTTTGGTTCTGAATTCAACCTGTTTCAGTTCGATTTTATGTTTTTCAGCAGAATATCTTCCGATTCTTGCGCGTACTGTTTTTATCTTGTTTTCACGTTCCAGATCGTCTGCTTTGAGTGCTTCCCTTTTTTCAATTGATTCTTTTTCGAGTCGTTCAGTTCTGACAATTGTCATGTTTGCAGTGTTCAACTCACGCTCTGTTTCGATGATGTTTTCTGTCAGAAGCTTGGATTCCTTCTCCATGCTCTTTGAGCTACTCTCAAGGTCTGCCAGATACTGTGTTTGTTCGGTTAACTCTTTCTTTGTTCGCTCAAGATTTTGCTCTGTTTCTTTGAGTGTATTTGCAGCTACATCAACCTCTCGGGTTGCAGCAGCGTAAACCCTTTCAAACTCAGCTCTTTCCTTTTCACGACTCAGGCGTTTTGAATCGAAGTCGGAAAGCTCATCTCCTACCTCTCGGATTGAAGAGACAGCCTTTGCAAGGTTTTTTTGAAGCTCTGAGAGTTCATCAGTTTTTTCATCCTCAGTTTTTTTGAAGTCTGAGAGTCCAGATTTCTTCCTCTCAAGCTCAAGCTTATTCTTTTCCTTAAGTCTTTCTTGTTGTTCTTTTTTAGTTTTTATCTCAGTTTGAATTCTTACGAGTTCAGATTTTTCTTGGTTTTTTCCAACAACTTCCTGTTTTGTTTTTTCAATTTCAGAAACAATTGTAGAAATCTCAGATTCAAGTTTTCCAGTTTCCAACTTATGGTCGGCAATTGTTTTTGTATTTTCAGAAATCTCGGTTTCTATTGAAATCTCGCTTATCCCAGCCGATTTCTGAAGGATATATTTTCCTTCAATCACTATGAATCCATCTTTTGTGAGTTGGACACTCTGTGAATTTGTAAGAGCTGACTTGATGTTTTCTGTGAGTTTAAAAGTAGGCACACCAAGAACAACGGTTACACCAGAGTTTTCAGGGATGTTTGCCATGATTTCTGGGGCATCATCTCCTGCGACTATCCAATCCAGATTGTTTTTGATAAACGTCTTTTCCTCATCGCTGAATTCGCTAAGATCAAGTTCCGATGGCAACACAGGTTTTCCGGTTTTCGATGGGAGGAAAGAGAGACTGTCGAGTAATTTTTTGTTTTTTGCAAGCTGTTTTTCTGTGGATTTTATCTCAGCGTTTAGGTGTGCTATCTTTTCACCTATTTTATCTTTTTTATCCGAAAGTTCTGCTTGTGATTCATTCAGTTTTCTTATCTCATCATTGATTTTTCTGATATTCTCTTCGGTATTTTCGTCTTTGATTTCTTCGTATGTGATGTTTTCGAGTTCGGCAATTGCCGCGGTTGTCTGTCTGATTCTTTCCCGAGTTACAGTTAGAACCGATTCACACGACGAGATGTCCCCTCGAATCTTATTTGCATTTTTCTTGTTCTGGTCGAGTCTTCCGGTGATTTCATTTCTCTGTTTCCTGTCATCACCCTCATCGATTTTTGGTTTTTCAATTTTTTCACGTTCAGCCTTGAGTCTTTCAACCTCGTTTTTTGCAACATCAATCTCTTCTGTAAGTTTCTTTATCGAATTCTCTTTTGAGATTATGTCCTTTTTTCCTGACTCAAGCTCAAGGATTTGTTTTTGGATTTGATCCACAAGATATTTTATTCTCTCACGTTTATGTTCGAGTTCAGATTGTTTTCTGGTTTTGACAACAAGTGCGGCTTCACGCTCTTCGACAACCTTCTCGCGTTCCTCGTCAAGTTTTGCAATCTGTGTCTTTATTTCGGAACTTGTCTCGAGACTTTCAAGCTCATCGTCACTTTCCTTCTGTTTGATACCGATAATTTTGTATCTAGATGTCAGTGACTCAAGCTCTATGTTGATTTCTTTTATTTCAATGAGCAAAAGCTGAAGTTTGAGATGAGTTACCCTATCGCTGATTGTTTTGTATTTTGAGAGAACCTCACTTTGAACACGAAGCCTCTCGTAGTTATGCTTTTGTTCAGAAAGACTGGCACTGATTCTACCCATTTCAACACCAGCATTTTCAAGCTTTCTCTCGACGCTTCTTTTTGTGCCACGCAGAATATCAACACCTGCAAGCTCCTCCATTGTTCGAAGTCTTTCACCTGGAGTTGCAGAAAGAACGAGGTCAACCTCACCCTGCCCGACAACCGAATAGGTTTGTTTTCCAAGACCTGTCCCTCGGAAGAGATCACCTATATCCTTGAGTCTGCATGACTTGTCGTTTATTACAAATTCGGTTTCGCCGTCCTTGAAGATTCGACGGGTTATCAAAACCTCATCTGCTTCAATTGGATAAAGACCACTTTTGTTGTCCAACCTTATTGAGACTTCTGCCATTGAAAGGGGCTTTCTTTCAGCAATCCCAGCGTAGATAATATCCGAAGGTTTACCTACACGCAGAAGGTTTAGGGCTTTTTCACCAATACCCCATCTGATTGCATCAACAAGGTTGCTTTTTCCAGAACCGTTTGGCCCAACAACACCCGTCAATCGATCCGAGAGTTTGAATTTTACAGATTTTGCAAAGGTTTTAAACCCTTTTATTGTCACTGACTCAATAGACACTTGGAACATAATAGTGTCATCTGCCGAACTTTCAATAGTTGAAGATTTTCATTTATTATGCTAGATTAACATCCACATGAAAAAGAGATTTCAGTACATCAGGTCGAGTGTGGCAATTATTGAGCCCGTTTTTCTTGCAGGAACTGTCTTTTTGTTGATAACAACACTATCAAATTTACTCTTTTCAATCTTTAAACCCGGCACGATGTTTCCGACCTATATTGGTGTAGGAACGCTGATTATCTGTGCGTTTTATCTCTTACCGAAAATAAAATCGGATACTGAGCATAGAGGAATTGAAATCGACTCTGATAATGGTGAATTATTCATTGACGGGAAAAAGATTGATACTCCGACTGAAATCAACATCATGAGATTTGGTACAGATAAAGAAGCGAGATTTCAGATAAAATTCCCAAGTGGTGGTGTCATCGATTCTAGAGAATATGATGATTCAAAGAGATTGCTCACTCTTTTACCTCGAACTTTTCCAGATGCTGTGATTCAAACACATATCGTCCAATCAGTCACAAACACCCTTGTAGTTCTTGGTCTTTCCGCTTCGATGGTAATGTTTATTGTGAGTATGGTGATTAGGTAGATGCCGGTATATCTAAACAATAACTCATCAACTTTTCCAAAGGTGCCATCGGTTCAGGCAGCTGTGTCTGGATACATGAAGGACACAGGAGTTATCAAAACTACAGGTGAATCAAACAGTTTTACCAAGATAACCTCATCTAAAATCAGTGATGCCAGAAATGGTCTTGCAAAGCTCCTTTCAGTTCATCCTGATGATATTTATTTTGCTCCGAATGTTTCATTCATCCAAGACAAGATTATTGGAGAATTTTTAGCTGCGGGTGACAGGATGGTTGTTTCATCTGGTGATGAACTTGCCAACTCAAACCTCATAAATATTACATCCGGCAGAGGGGTTGATATCGTAAAGATCCCTGTGGATAAAAGATTCAGTTTGAAAGTTCCCCAGCTTGCAAGAGTTAATGATGTGAAGCTTTTAGCTATCTCACATGTTAACTCAATCACTGGAATAAGACTTCCAATATCCAGAATTGCTGCTCATTGTAAAGAGAAGAAAACCGTTATTGTTTGTGATCTTTCTGATTCAATTGGTTCAATGCCTATAGATATTACTGAGCTTGGCGTAGACATTGCTTATTTCTCAACTCACAAACATCTTTATGGAGTGGGTGGAATTGCTGGGCTTTACATCAATCCAAGCCTGAAGAACAAGTTTAAAAACCTTGATCTGATGGATTTTTATTCCTCAGAAAACATTCTTGGCATAGTGTCTGTTGCAGCGGGGGTAGACTTTGTTTTGGCTGAAAACCCTGAGCGAATAAAAAACCATATCAAAGGTCTCGGAACTGTTTTGCAGGGTGTGCTTGAGATGTGCAGAAGGGTTGAAATCATAACCCCTCCAGGCTCTTCCTCTTCCTCGATTCTGAGTTTTACCGTCAACAAACATATGCCAAACACAATTGCAGGAATGCTTGAAGAGCGGTTTGGGATTGTTGTTGGACATGGGATGTTTGGAAACCCGGGCGCTTGTAAAGCGATCAAACTTCATCCAGAGGGAGTAATCAGGGTTGGTCTTGGCTTTTTAAATACCGTTTCTGATGTTGAGTACCTGGGTACTTCTGTTGACAGGATCACATCAGAAAAGTAGATTTCTGGAACAATTTTCTGTTTTTGCCTATACTGTTTTCGAAACTATAATCAGGAGTAGAGTCGTATATGAGAAAACATTTATCATCTTGTCTTGCCATTTTGCTATTTGTAACTTTGATTTCCGGGTGTGGAGCGGGAAAAGTTGTAATCAACACTGAGGATGGTAATGCTACTTGGAAATATCCTCTCGGCTCAATCTACAACAGTGGTACTTCACCCTTTTCACCGAGTCCCTCATTTGCTGTCACTTGGGAAAAAACTCTCCCCAACAAAACAAGTTTTTCTCCTGTTGTTGCCGGTGGTGCTTTGGTGATTCCAGATGACAACGGTAATATATACTGCCTTTCAACAGAAACTGGCGAGGTTGTTTGGAGCAAAAAACTGGGTAACAATATTTCACAGCCAATCATTGGTGCAAACATGGTTTACCTGGGTGTTGATAACAAAATGTTGGCTTTGAATATCTCAGATGGTAATTCAATTTGGGAATCTGAGCTCGAGGGAGAGGTTGTCGGATATCCGCTCAATGATGGTGGAAAACTTTGGTTTGTAACTGAACACGATCTTTACTGCCTGGAAGAATCAAAAGGCGGTCAGGTTTTCCACAAGGACTATGATAAGCATACTTTCACACAGGCACCAACCCTGCAGAAATATCTGTATCTTGTTGCCGGAAAGCAGCTGATAGCATTCAATGATTATGATTTGGTTGAAGCCTGGAGTCTGTATTTGAAAGATGATTTAATTGCCCCCGTTTCTTGTCAGAGGAGCAGTATTTTTGCGGTTGATGGAAATCTTTACAAAATCGATGATAAAAACGGAGATGTTCTCGAGAGTTACTCATACAATGCACCAACTCCATCGGGTGAGATTGTTGATTCAACAGAATATGGTGCAAAGCTGATAACTGGAGCCTCAGTTTACATGAACATTATCTGTACAACAACAGAGCATGGCAACGTGATTGCTCTTACAGACAGTGTAAATGGGCTTTCATTTTTGTGGTCGCTTGGCGTAACATTCCCGATTAAAGCACCAGTTTTGATTGGGAATGACTATGTCTATTTTGGGGCTGGTGATGGAAGGTTTTATGTTGGCTCAACCTCAAATGGACAGTGGGTTTGGCATAATAGGTTTGGTCTAAAAGAGGCAAGAGAGGAGCATCTGTTTGTCAGCAGCCCTGCAATTTTGAATGACAAAATCTTTGTGGTCTCAGTTGCGGGTCTTATCAAAAGGTTCGATATAGGCGGAAGACCGATGACACAGGAAGAGATGACTGAGTAGACAGTTCAGCCCAATTGCATGTATATAACAAAAACCCCCGATTAATCCTCGGGGGTTTTTGTTTGTTATGAGATAAACTACCAGAGTAGTTTTTATTTGCTCTTTACGTGAATGTGCTTATAAAGATTCACCATTTTCCCGTACTCGTCTGCAACAGATACTCTTACGAGATACTCTCCAGGTTCATCATAGGTGTGAGTGAAATTGTGCTCCATGGACTCACCGATTTCAAATCTGTCAGAGTTTCCATTATCATCCCAGAAAATGATAACATCAAATGGATTGCATCCCCTGTGAATAAGCATCTTGCAATCAAACTCTTCACCAGCCTTGATTGATTCACCAAGTTTATGTTTGTCGATAACCATTTCAACCTGAGGCATTTCGCATCCTGGTACCGTCCCACGCACTGTAATGCCCATGTTTGTTGAAAGGTCTTTTTCTAGTCCAGATATTCTCGCAGTATTTGTGATGACATCTCCAGATTTGATGTGTGCGTCAGTTCTGATTCTACAAGCGATCTTGATTTTGTATTCTTCACCTGGACCAATTTCTTCAAAAACAAAACTGACATTATTTCCGTTTTTTTTCCCAGCAATACTACTATTTAAAAATTCTAGATCATGAGGCATGATGTCTGTAATTTCAACATCATAGGCAGAGCCGGCTCCGTCATTCCCAACCGTTATAGTGTAATTAACAACATCGCCAACAGCGGCCATCGATGTGTTTGCGGTTTTGCTACCGTAAAGATGCGGTCTTCTTACCAGAATCTCAATATCTTTTGTGTCGTATTGAATAACCCTCTGATCGTCTTTTCTTGTAAACCGAGCTTTAACTCTAGGTGTAAACCAATTTGCAGGTGCGGAGCAGTCGGCAATTGCATACAACAATGTAACAACCCTTCCGCTTCTACTCTCCCCAGAGGGGTTTTTAAACCATAGATTGATTCCGGAGAGCTCTTGCCTGTTTTCAATATAAAGGTCATAAAGGAAATCGACATTATCGCCCCAAGGAGAAAGCAGTGTCACAGTAAAAGCCTCAGCTGGTTTGCATGCATTGAGATCGTTGTAGTCGGGAACGACAACAAGGTTGTTGTATTTGTAAGGTGTATTGAATCCAACAAAGTTGTGGAATTGAGTACTGTCATAACCGTTTGGATAAGGGCATGGAGGTGATGCATAATCTGAAAATTCTTTTGTGTACATATGCGTATAGTAGAATTGTGGGTCATCCATTGGCATAAAGTTTTTATCACCAGGTGCCATGAGCAAATAAGGGCAAGAGAATGAATTTGGGTACTCGACTTTCAAAATGAAAGTTATCTCATCGATCTTTGTATAATCATTTCCGTGAAAGAGTTGAAACCATTTCATTGGTCTTCTATAGGATTCATATGGATAACTTGGAGCTGTAACCGGAGTTGGGTTATGTTCCAAATAAACATAGGATGATTCATACGAATTGAGCTTAGATCCGATTATTGGATAGTTAGGACCAATTAGAGGATGAGGTACACTCGAGAAGGATACCTCATTAACATTGAAACTCAAAAACCTTACAATCGAATTGAAGTGCATATAGAAAAATCTATTCTGTTGATTTTCATGAAGGTTTCTAAGGGTGATTTTGTACTCTACAAACTCAGGATCATCCGTAAGCTTTGTTATTGGGAACCATCCCTCATTCCAGCCTGTTTCTCTGCCCGGAGTCACAATTCTTACTTCATATTCAATATCATCTGGGGCAGGCTCTTTTGTTATTTTTTGATAAAATATATTTGTCTGTTGGCTTCCAAAAAACCTCGATTTCGGGTACGTTATTCCATTTATAGCAATCTCATCGTCCTCAGTTCCATTTGAGATTACATATGGGGTTACGTCAAATGCACTTGTCTGGGCAGGGTTTATCTCAGAATAACCAGGGTTTCCGTCAATCCCGTAGAAATCATTACCGTCTTTGATGGTAATGAAAGACCTTTTGGTATCTCCATAATAATGTTGCCAGGTAATTACGGGTGAGCTGTCATCAAGAAGAGCGATTCTTGGGATTCCGGCATCACCAATTGTTACTGTCTCTCCAATAACCGTGTGACCAGGATTTGGAATGTTTTCCAAAACCTTCCAAGCTGCACCGTCCCACTTTGACCCAACTGCATCATATTTTCCGAAGTTGTTGCACTCACTCCAGACGGCTACTGGATAATTGTTGTTATTTGGATCAAGTGCGAAATCCGGCTCATGAGAACCTCTGTTTGGCGTGTTTGAAACGTTTGTGGTTCTATTTTCTTCACCTTCGAGATCAACCCAACCTTTTATATGAGGAGATGGATTGGGGTTGGTTGTTGGATCCCATTTACCCATAAGTATCTCGTCGTCTTCATCCCAACAAATGATAGGTATTTCTTGAAATCCTGAAGGTCCTTTGACACTTTGAACTTTTGGGGTGTATTTTGATCCAATTGACGTGGTTACCTGTGTTGCTCTTTCTCGAAGAATCAAATCATGAATTGGTTGAGGATCATTTTGTAAAGGCATCCATCTGCCAAGTTCATAAGAGTATCTTGAGACCATTACCTGGTAGCATCTGGAAGTGCTATCCCATTCGAGCCAGGTAAGGAAAATATATCCATCATCAAAACAAACATCAAAATCTTTTTTATGATTCTTTGTGAAAGAAACAGGTTTCCACACTCTTAAACTTGAAGATTCATTTAAGTCACAGTAGTACAGCTCTGTCCCTGTGAATTTTGATGTTTGGAATATCCAGCCACATATCATAATCGGGTGAGGCTCTAGCCCACCACCGTATGTATCTCTTTTTGGGGCGATTTTTACCTGAGTTACCGAGCCTGCATCATATGTTACGACTCCAGATCCAGCAACGTATTCAGTTATCGAAGGGGGAGCAGCATTTACAGCGTAGGTGTCCTCGTAGTCAGAGTTTCTCCATGAATATCCGTTAAATCTGGCATATGCCGGTAAGAATAACCCATCGTCATATGTGTCAATCCATCCGGATTGAATAGTCGAATCATTCTCATAATAGAAAAGGTCGGGTGATGCCGAAAAGCCAGGATTTCCAAATATATAATTACCCGGACCGTAGTCATAAAGTCCAACTTCACTCCACAAGGAAACGGCTTCACTGGTAGTCGGAACGAACAGCATGCTTGCAATAAGCAAGCAAACCAATACAATGTTAACTCTGGATCTCATAACAGGTTAATTCTATATCGAGATTGATGATTCGTCAAGCAGGGGGTTGCTGGATGTATCTAGTTTTTTTTAGTGTTTTTATAGTGATTTTTATCTGGGTTTTTTTCAGACCAGGAAAAACAAAGTATGCAATTGATTCGACTAGCAATAACCAAGAAATCAGACTTTCTGTTGAAGGAATGATGTGTAGTGGTTGCTCAGGTAGTGTTACTCGAGTTTTAGAAAATCTTCCCGGCGTGAAAAATGTTTCGGTCTCCTACATATCGGGCACGGCAAAACTAGAATATGATGCAAAAAAAGTCAGCATTGGTGAGATTTCAAAAGCAATTGAAAAAGCAGGATATAAACCAAGAAAAGTAGCTTCAGGAGAAAATATCCTGAATGCCGCAAGAGAGCTGAAAATAAGAGATTTTAGGCAAACTGGGAAAAATCTGCTCATGGGCGTAATCCCCTCAATTCTCGTGATTTTTCTTTCGATGTATCAGATGTTTGTTATTCCATTCCCAGATTGGGTCAATTGGGTATTGTTTGGTTTGGCGGTTTTTGTTGTTGCTGTTCCTGGCAGACATTTCTTTATAGAAACGGTAAAGCAGGCAATAAACAGACAAACAAACATGAGCACACTCGTATCGCTTGGTGTGGCCGCCTCAATCTCCTTTTCTCTAGTGTCACTTCTAAATCCAAATGTAACGGGTGGAATCCTCTACATCGAAGGTGCAGTAATGATCGTGATGCTCGTATCCCTTGGTCATTACATCAGACTAAAATCAGAACTAACTGCAATGAAAGATGTTTTTGATGTCGCAAGTCTACTTCCTGAGGTCGCACACATTGCAGTTGGTGAACTGATAAATGACATAAATCCTTCCGAACTTAAAACCGGAAATGAAGTTATTGTAAGAGCTGCTGAAAGAATCCCAGCAGATGGTGTGGTGATCTCGGGTGAGACAGAGATAAACAATGCAAGCATCACTGGGGAATCTATTCCTGTACCAGTAAAAGCAGGGGACAAGGTTTTTGCAGGTGCAACAACCGGTTTTGGGACAATCAGAGTGCGATGTGAAAAAACTGGCTCTGAAACTGTTGTTTCGAGGGTTGTTGAGATGGTTTCTTCCGCATTGTCTTCAAAACCAAAAATCCAGGAGATGGTTGATAAGATTGCGGCAATATTTGTCCCATCAGTTTTTACAGTGGCTATCGCCACTTTCAATATCTGGTGGTTGCTTGGAAATCCTCACCTTGCAGTTTTGACATCGATCTCTGTGCTTGTTATTTCATGCCCATGTGCGCTTGGACTTGCAACTCCGACGGCACTTTCTGTTGCACTCGGTATTGCATCAAGAAAAGGAATCTTGATAAAGGATGCGGTTGCCTTTGAGACACTTCTTTCAGTGAAGAATTTCGTGTTTGATAAAACTGGAACACTGACAGTTGGAAGACCTGAAGTAAACAGTGTTCTTGTGGTTTCAGGTACAAAAAAAGAGATGGTTCAACTTGCAGTATCTGCTGAAACCGGCTCTGAGCATTCACTTGCAGAGGCTATCAGAAAATACTCAAATGAAAAAAGCATAAATCCTCTTCCAGCCCAAAATTTTGAAGCTCTTCCTGGGCTTGGTGTAAAGGCAAATGTTGATGGGAAAACCATCCATGTTGGTGGCCCACGTTTACTCCAAAAATTGGGGCTTGACATTCCACTTTCGCTAGCTGGTGGGTTTGATGAAGATGAGGCGGTTTTTTATGTGATTTCTGATTCTGAGATTTTGGGTGGTTTTGGTTTGCTTGATAAAATCAGGGATGGTGCAAAAGAGCTTATCGATTTCATCAAAGAGGCTGGAATCCACCCGGTGCTTCTTTCTGGTGACAGAAAAGAGGTCTGTGAGTCGGTTGCAGAAAAACTTGGAATAAAACAAGTTTATTCACAGGTACTGCCCGATGAAAAGCTTGATGTATTAAAAAAGCTTTCAGAAGATAGCAAAACAGCAATGATGGGTGATGGTGTAAATGATGCCCCTGCACTTGCCACAGCTGATGTTTCGATTGCTCCATCTGGGGGAACTGGGCTTGCTCTTGATGCCTCTTCAATCACTTTGATGAGAGAGGATTTATCCCTTGTCATTGATGCGATGAAAATCGCAAAAGCCACAAACAGGAATGTCAAATGGAGCCTTTTCTGGGCGTTCTTTTATAATGTTTTGACCATTCCTGTTGCAGCAGGAATTTTATACCCTCAGGGAATTCTTTTGAATCCAATGATTGCATCCGGTGCGATGGCACTTTCATCCATAATGGTTGTTTTAAATGCGATTAGGTTGAGGTTTGTGAGACTATAGATCGTGCTCAAAATCAAGCTTTAAATCTAAGTTCTTAAATCGAACGAAAACGAGTGAAATAGCAATAATACCTACTGAGATAACCCAAACCCAAAACCAAACAGAGCTATTAACTGATCCAAAGTTAAATAGAGTCCTGAATATGCTTATGACTATACAAAACAATCCTGTTATTCGAATTTGAACACTTTCATGGTAATCTGCGAAGAGAAACACCAACCCAAGGCCACAAACAAACAATAACCCTGGCCAGAGAGTGTTCCACAAACTAATTGATCCCACAAACCAGTTTTGCATATACCCAATAATGAAAATTGTGGAAATAAAAATCAACAACATAATCGAAATTAGTATTCTACTTGAAAGTGACAAGTTTACTCCGCCAATGTTTTCTCTCATCCAAAAGCCTCCTTTGTTTAAGTGCTCAAATTGTGGTTATTAGGGCAGTAATTAAAACTAAAATTGAATTAACATAAGATTATATTATAATAACTTGATGTTAATTTTATGAGTTATAGTCAAAAGAGTAATTAATAGTTAAGTTATACAAAATTATGACTCTAAAACCATATATGTATATGAAAGCATGTTATGTAAAATAAGTTAAAAGAAGATTCATTTAATCTAGAATACATAACTGGATTATTGAATATGTAATCTGGCGGAACAGGGCTTGCTCTTGATGCCTCTTCAATCACTTTGATGAGAGAGGATTTATCCCTTGTCATTGATGCGATGAAAATCGCAAAAGCCACAAACAGGAATGTCAAATGGAGCCTTTTCTGGGCGTTCTTTTATAATGTTTTGACCATTCCTGTTGCAGCAGGAATCCTTTATCCTCAGGGCATTCTTTTGAATCCAATGATTGCATCTGGTGCTATGGCACTTTCATCCATCATGGTTGTTTTAAATGCGATTAGGTTGAGGTTTGTGAGATTTTAGATTAACTGGGGATTTTTCTCGTCATTCTCATCTACTCCTTCGTCATCCCGCACTCCCACCCCGTCATCCCGCACTCCCACCCCGTCATCCCGCACTCCCACCCCGTCATCCCGCACTTGATGCGGGATCTAGGAATCTAAACTCTCAATCAAATCAGAAATTACCCTACAACAAGCAGAAATAAATGAAAATGTGTAAAGCTTTGATTTGCTGAGTTTCTTTTGACGGTAGCATTTGTGGATTCCACGTTCCCGCTCCACATGCTCAAGCAGAGTCAGAAGTGACACTTTCCTCAAATCACCATCACCAGGGACAATGCTACTGTAGACCTCTTCAATTTGGGCTCTTGTGGGTTTCTTTCCAGTGACTTTATCAAGCATGTCCTCAACCGCAGAAAATGCTGTGATGATCGCTGCTTTCCTGTCTGGGTTTTTTCGGTCAGCGTATAGCTTCAATGATGTAATTATTCTATCATGAATCTCAGGAAGCTTGTGTTTTGTCTCACTTAGAGCTGCCTCGATTTTCCCATCATCATATGTATTTTTGAGCTCCCTGAAAATCCCCTCTTGCGGATAAAACCTGAAGTGTGAATCCTCTTCCTCAAGGATTTTATTAAAAATCTCTGGGTCGATTCTGGGTTCAGAAGTAAGTACAAACTCAAGAATCTCGAGTGTTCTGTGCCAATGAGTACGGAGCATCTCACGCTCAAGATTCTCCATGAGGCAGTCTTTGCTTGAGCCTATGAACTCTGCTGTTTTTCTCTGCAGCTCTTCCCTAAAAAATAATATCTTCTCTGATGTTATCTCATATGATAGGGCTGTCCAGAGCCGCTCCCTTTTGCGTTTGTTCAACACCTGCCAGGGGTAGATTGGTTTTCTTATTTTCTCCAAAAATCTGAATCCATTGGTGGAACATCAAAATATGAATATCGAATTGATAATTCAAGATCTTCAAAGCTAGTGATATCAAAATCTGTGGCAACTTTTCTGATTTCTGAAAAAAAGTATTCAACCCATTGGTCAATATATTCGTGGCTACAGTATGAGAGTACTTTGTCGTTTAATACATCAAACTGGCATTGCCATTTAAATATTAGCTTTGAAAGATAATCATACTGTTTAATTGTTTCTTTGAGTTCTTTTCCTGTGTATTTAAGCACTTTGTGTACAAACAAATATTCGGTTGTGCTTATCGCTTCGCCCTTTGATTCTGAGTAATAGTTTTGACCCGTATAAGGAATTTCATACTCAACAAACAAAGTTGAATCCATCCACTCTTCCTCAGTCATTCCATCTGGAATAAGAATACTTACATCATAATCAATGTCGTTAACCTCTTGATATGATTTCTGCCTACATGAAATTAGCCCAGATGACAAACAGATAACTGCAATTAATACGATGAAAAACATATTTATTCGATATTTCTTCATATTCTTTTTCTACCCCCCTTATAGTTGGGTATACCTCTGTCAAAATGATATAAGAACAGCTCAGAACGTCAAATTCTAAGTTTTTATAAACTTTGAATTAATAGATTTAAGCCCGAACAACATGTTCAAAAGCTGTGTGGATTAGAGTATTATTTGCATCTCATTATCAAGACCTGGATTCCGGGTCATGCTTCGACAAGCTCAGCACCCGTCTGGAATGACGGGGAGAGAGAATGCCCGGTCATGCTTCGACCTTCGACAGGCCCAGGAACCGTCTGGCATGACGGGGATGTTCTCTAAACATTCTCCTGAATAACCTTAGCAATCCCAGCGGAATCAAGGTTATATCTTGCAAGAAGCTCAGCTCGTGTGCCAACAGGAGGGATTTCGTCATTAACACCTATGTTTACGACCTTTGTGTCTGTTAGTTCTGCTTTGATTTTTTCGCCAACTCCGCCGCTGATGATGCCATCTTCAACGGTGATCACAAGCTTTTTCCCTTCGGCTGAATTTTTCACGGATTCCCAGTCAATCGGTTTTGCAAATCTGAGATTTAAAACCTCGCACTCGATTCCGATTTGTGAAAGAAGTAACGCTGCTGCATGCACCTGCAGGCTGACAGCACCGATGTAGCAAACCAAAACGTTTTCACCACTTCGCTCTTTTTTTGCTTTAAAGAGTCTGACTTCTGCAGGTTCATCTGCCTCATTGGATTTGTCTTTTGGATAGCGGATTGCTACGGGGCTTCCAAGTGAAAATGCGAGTTTCAACATCTCATCGAGCTCAGAGCTTGTTGATGGTGCCATGATGGTCATGTCTGGAATCATCGAAAGATACGATAGGTCAAAGATTCCCTGATGTGTTGGGCCATCAGCTGGCACAACACCCGCCCTATCAATTGCAAAAACAACAGGCTGTTTCATGAGCGACACGTCATGAATAATCTGGTCAAATGATCGCTGGAGAAACGTGCTATAGAGTGCAACAACCGGTTTCATGCCGGCGCTTGCAAGTCCACAGGCAAGCGAGACAGAGTGGGGTTCGGCTATTCCAACATCTATTACTCTTTTTGGGAATTTTGATTTAGGAATAGATAGTCCAGTTCCCTCAACCATGGCTGATGAAATCGCAACAATCCTGTCATCTTTTTCCATAAGAGCAGCCAGTGATTCGCCAAAAACTTTTGAATAGCTTCTTGAGCTTTTTGCTTTGTGACCATTGCCTTTTTCAAATGGAGGTGTGCCATGGAACTCTGTTGGACCATCCTCAGCGTATTTGTAACCTTTGCCTTTTTTTGTGATGATATGAAGAAGAATTGGCCCCTTCATTTTTTTTATTCTTTTTAGGAAGGCGACCATCAGACCAATGTTGTGACCATCAATCGGCCCATAATATCTGAAACCAAGTTGCTCAAAATATTGGTTTTTCATAAGGATTCGCTTGAGAGCAGATTTTATTCTGATTCCGACTCCAACAACCCACTCACCAAATCCGCCCAATTTTGAGAGGAAATTGCCAATATTTCTGCTGACAGCTCGATATGTCAGTGACGCCCTGAATTTATTTGTCAGAAGCGACAATGCACCAACAGAAGGTGAAATCGACATCTGATTATCATTGAGAATCACAAGCACATTTTCGCCAAGTGAACCAAGATGATTGAGAGCTTCAAAGCTCTCGCCTCCAGTCAAACTGCCATCACCAACAATACCAACAACATGGTGATTTTTACCCTTAAGCTTCCTACCCAAGACCTCGCCTGCTGCAAGCGAGAGTGCGGTTGAGGCGTGTCCTGTATGGTAGTGGTCATGGGGAGACTCTGATGGATGTGGGTATCCTGACATCCCACCGGTTTTCCTGAGAGTATCAAACATCTCATATCTTCCGGTCAGAAGTTTGTGTGGATAACATTGATGTCCAACATCAAATATGAACTTATCGGCCGGTGAATCATAAACCTTGTGAAGTGCTATTGTTAATTCTGTGATGCCGAGGTTGCTTGCAAGATGACCACCGGTTTCTGCAACTGTCTTAATTATTTTTTGTCTTATCTCTTTTGCCAGCGAGTCAAGTTTCCCATTTGTTATTTCCTTCAACTGCGCAGGCGATTTCAGTTCTTCGAGTTTCATTTCATCACATGAAATTACAGATGTTGAAATGTTTTTCAAGGAACTTCCTATCAAAGTTGCTTGAAATTTTCCTAAAGAAGGGTATTACATAGGACATCATGGAAAAAGAAGACTTAAGAAGAATTTTGACAGACGCAAAGGTGATCGCCGTTTATGGTGCATCCACAAACCCAGAGCGCACAAGCCATATAATCACGAAACACCTTATTGAAAAGGGATATACAGTTTATCCAGTCAACAAGATGTATGCCGGTAAGGAGATTGGCGGACAAGAAATCGTTGCAAGCATAAGTGATGTGCCTGAGAAAATTGACATTTTAGATGTCTTCCGTGCATCAGCTTTCTTGCCCGAAATCCTGCCTGAAACTTTGGCTGTAAAACCAAAATGTGTTTGGCTTCAGCTTGAGATTCATAATGAAGAGGTTGAGAGGGAGATCAAAGAAGCCGGAATCGACCTTGTGACAGATGAGTGCATTCATGTTGTACACATTGGCCTTCAGATAAAGAACAAATAAAATGGATAAAAATTATACTGGAACTGACTCAAACTGTTTTGCATGTGGTGAGCAAAACAAAGACGGACTTCACCTAAGGTTTGCAACGCTTGATGATTCTGTTGAGGCACTCTTTGTCACAGAAAAAAAACACCAGGGGTGGGATGACATCATCCACGGTGGGATAGTCTCAACAATGCTTGATGAGGCTATGTCTCACGCAATCTTCAGACACCGAGATGCAACTGTTGTGACAGCCGAGATGACTGTCAGATTTGTAGCACCTTTAAGGGTTGGCAGAAATATCAAAATCACAGGAAAAATTGTTTCTGAACGTGGCAGGGTTATTGAAACTGAAGCAGAGATTGTTGATCTTGATGATGGCGAAAATCTGGTTGCAAAGAGCAAGGGAAGGTTTGTAAAGATTAATCTGCCGCAGGAGATTCCGGAGTTGAGGTAACTACTCCAGCTTGCGTAGCACTCCTCAGTCATGTCTTGTCCTCCTGGGTATCTCCCACGATCATTCCTACTCTTCTTTACGCATTCCTCACACTCTCCATCTTGTCATTCCCGACTTGATCGGGAATCCAGGAGTTTGGAGATGAAAGGCTATAGAACGTCTCTCATAATGTGAATTATTCTAGAGCCTATTCTAGACATTGATCCATCGTATACATTCACACCAAAAATTCCAGCACCGACAAGCCTTGAATATACTTGTTGATTTTGTCTATTAAATTTTTCCCAATCAGGTTGGAATTTTTCATTTGTGTTTTCATTCAACAATCTCAGATCATCAAAGTAACATTTTTCAAGTGCATAAATAATTTCCCAAAAATCATCAATGTTTATCTTTTCCTCAAGATAGTGAATAAATACCTTTCCACAAAAAATCGATTTTTCGTCTTGGTCAAAACCCTTAACAATCACTAAAAGCCTACACATTGTTTTTTCGACAAACTTTGGATCTTTGAGTTTTTCCTTAAAACAAGTTTTTGCTCTCTCCGAAGCGATTGTTGTTTGCGACAACAATCCTTGGATATTTCTATATTCTCGCCATTCTTTTACTTTTGTACCAATATCAAAAGCTTTTTTTCCAACAGCAATAAGATTGGGTAAAGAGGTAAAGGCTTCAAATATATCAGTACCTAGATCTAGCTTTGGTAAAGTTTTTTCTACCTTTTCATCATGATTCTCCATCATTCCTCCTTATTTATACTCCAAACTCTCAAGCAACCATTCTATAACAAACCCCACCCATTGTCTAATGCGACATTTATAAACCCTGGATTCCGCATCAAGTGCGGAATGACGGGGGGAAGGAGACGGAAATGACGGGGAGGTAAAGGCAGGAATGACGGGGGAGGGAGACGTCCAATCATACTTCGGCACACTCAGCAATCCCTGGGATGACGAGGGATAGAGATTCCCGGTCAAGCTGGGAATAACAAGGGAGGAAAGACCGGATGACGGGGAGGAACTGGGAATGATGATGGGAGAATGGTGCTGGCAAGACCCACAACCCCAAAAAATATTGAATTTAAGATAGTTTAATAAACAGTGTTTTTAATGTGTTACAATGTGATCCCGTAGTTAGGGGGACTTACTATGAGCATTGAATCCATCGACGACCAGGAAACAGATTTATTAATTGAGATCCGAAGATTCATTCGGGCAGTTGATAAACACTCAACAAAACTGGCAGAAAAGCACGGAGTAACTGTTGCTCAGCTTGTTGTATTGCAAGAGCTGAAAAATGAAGAAACCTTGAAGGAATCAGTTATCGGCAATCGGCTTGATCTTTCGAAAAAGGTTGTCAGAGAAATTATAGACAGATTAGTCCGGATTGATATCTTAAAAATAGAGGAAGGGTCAGAGCTTGAATCTGACAGAATCGTTTCACTGGCAGAGGCTGGATATGAGATTCTTTCTAACAACCCTGCACTTTTACAAAACATTTTGCTTGAAGAACTAAAAAGCGTTGATGAATGGCAAAAAAATATGATTTTGGCTTCATTTCAACGGATGAACAATTTGATTGAAGCAGAGGATATTAGGGCTGCTCCAATCATTGCAACCGGTGATATCACGGAACCCGAACCAACACCAGAAACAGACATAAACAGGGTTTTAAGACCAGAGAAAACTGATATTGAGCTTGTTAAGGTGGAATCACTTTCTCAACTCGAAAAACATATCTCTTCTGATGAGCTTGCAAAATTTCTTTGTGAACACATGGAACCATTTGATGATTCGACTGATTATACCAAACAGGGAATCAAGGATTCATTAACTGGAAAACCTGACAAGGGTGGGTTCATAATCTTAGCTAAAAATGATGGGCAGATTGTTGGTGCACTTGTCATGCTTGCAACTGGAATGAAAAACTACATCCCCGGTTATTGCCTTCTTTTTATTGGTGTTGATAGTTCAGAGAGAGGTGCAGGCATCGGACAACAAATAATGAATCATGCCCTTGAGATAACAAAGGGTGATGTTTACTTGCATGTTGAGGAAAACAACCCCGCAAAAAGGCTCTATGAGAGAATGGGTTTCAAACACACATACGCTGAAATGAGATATTATCCAACTGAGGTGAATACGTAAAGAATTGCGACATTTTTCCACCCCATTTATCCACACGATAATATCATGTTAAACTCCCGATCCATCATTCCGGGCGGTCACTGAGCTCGGTTTACACTGAGTTTACCTACGTGCCGAAGTGTGACCCGGAATCCCATCCCTCGTCATTCCCGACTTGATCGGGAATCCAGGGTTGCTTTTGATGTATGAATTTTTATTCAGCAATTATTGATGTTGGTCAAATCATTTTACCAGACAAAAACAAATACGCTTTTTTGTGCCCTAGACCCCGGGTCTTCGCCCGGGGTGACGGAGGGAGGGTGTGGGGCGACAGAGAGAGTGTGCGGGGAACAGGAAAGACCTGGTTCTCAGAAAATCTTTTAACCCTCCCTGGTGACTTCGTCACCATCCCTCCCTGTCAGGGAGGGTTTTTAAACCCGTTATTCCGGGCTTGATTTGGAATCCTGGTGTTCGTGAGTCGGGTACATTTGGCTTGCTTTTCTGAACCACATATAGCCATTCTCATCCTCCCAAAATGAAAACATTACTCCATTTATCTCAACTTTGTGATCTGTTTCCTCAAAAATAATCGGTTCCACAGGCTTTACACCTGATTTATTCTCCTGGGACCACGGATCGCCCCGTGGATCAGGATATAATATCTGGTCTCCATTCCAGATTTTACCGTTTTGCGCCCATCTCACAGTGACAAAAACTGCATCATCATTATCTTGATTTTCATGAGCTGTAAATAATCCAGAGGTAAGAAGAATCAAAGCAACCAGCAAAAGCAAAATGTTTTGTCTATTTTTATACCACTTCATAGCAATCTCTAATCAACCTTATAAAAGGATGGAAATGGTGTCATGTCACCAGTTGAGAAACACTCCTTAAATTTAATAGTGCCCCCATCGATCTCAAATGATTCAATATATTCAATATTGATTGAGGCAAAGTTACATTCATTTGCAGTTTCTTTGCTTATTTCTGTAATAAAAGGTGGATGTTCTTTCTCTCCATACGAATCTCTTGGGTAGATGATACATCTGATACCAGCAATAAAAAATTCTAACTGCTTATCAACATTTTGAAATGAATGAATTTCTGTGACGTGGTCTCTTTTGTTTCTATCAATTTCAAAGGTCACCCAATAGAGCTCTTCCTCAGGTGATATGTGTACTTGTTTTGGTTCAGTCCAGAAAACATCACCTTTGGAGTTCTTTATGATATGGTTGAAGTTTTTATCTCTAAAAATCAAATTATAAGGAGGAACAGAAACACTTCGACCAAAACCCGTATATGTCCCTCCCGCTTCAAATGTCCTTTCTTTATCTGGATATTGTTCCATGTCACTCGAACTATATCCGACTGGTGCGAACCTTGTTGCGATATATTTTTCAATCTTTGAGGATTTCTTGTCATCACCCTCCTCATGCCACAAGGATTCGCCATCATTCTGCCAAGGGAAGAATATGCCATCTTTGAGTTCAATTTTTGAAGACTCTTCCCCATCTGCTCTTCCCCAGATTTCTTCTCCATCCTTTTGCCAAGGGAAGAAGATTCCACCTTCTTGCTCCTCATCTGTCGAGTTTTCTTCCGGTTCATAAATACGAATATTAACTCATTATTTGGATTTTCAACCTCTATCCACTCGGAGTTTTCAACTGAATCTACAATTTTGTGATGAAATACTCCTTGGATATATCGACCATTCTTGATCCATGGTTTATCTAAGGTGTTTATCCTTACAACACCCTCTCCCCAAAAAGATTTTTCTTTGAATTTTCTGTATAAAAAGGTGTCTTCGACCTTTCCCCAAAAAGTTGTTGTGTCCTTTTCATCAACAAAATAGATGTTTCCGTTTTCGTCAATAATTGCTATTGGATAGTGACCATCCTTTGTCGTGGATTTATCATATTTGTTTATCTCATCATTGGCTAATACACCATTAATCGTGTTAGTATTATCTCCCGAAAGCGGTCTTCCATATCTGTCGTAACCAACTCGATTGAACTTAGCCACAATCATTTTCACATCTTTTACTTGGGATGTTTCTTCGATATCACACCCCACAAAAAACCCAGCCACAACACATAAAACAAGCACAAGAGTAATCCCCAGTTTGTTTCTCATCTCTCCTCCAGTAAATGGTATGCTAGTATTACAGAAGAGATGGGGGTTTTGTTTCAAAAAAGTTTTACAGGAATGCAATCCCACACCCTTTGTCATTCCGGGCTTGACCCGAAATCCAGGGTTACTCTTGATGTATGAATTATTTATTCAATAATTTTTACTGAGAGAGGGACTACTTCACCAGACAAAAACAAATACGATCTTTTATACCCTAGACCCCGGGTCTTCGCCCGGGGTGACGGAGAGAGGGTGCGGTGTGACGGGAAAGATATAAGCTTCTCTATTCCTCAACCACCGGCTCATAAACATCTCCAGACGCATTCACCCAATTCTCTCCATCCCAGCGGATGTAGTAGAGATCCCCGTAAATCCCATAGCAACTACTAGACTTGGAAGAAGCACCCTCGAGCCAGAGGCAATGAGGATTATCACTTTGATCGAGACAGAAATTTGTCTCAAGTTGAATGTTGTAACTTCTGCTGATGTTTGATGGATCTGATGTTAAATCATTTTTTTCATATATTTCTCTGTTGATATCTTCCCATTTTTTTCCATTCCATCTGATCAGATAAAAATCCTCATATGATTCTTCTTCGTTTTTTCCAACCCATGAAACCACAGGATTATTTGTAGAATCGATGCATAGACTAGGTTTTTTTGAATATTTTGTTTTGTCAATTACAGATGGACTTCCATCAAAAAGGTTATTCCCACTGAATTTTGTATTGATTGTGGTTACCCATTTTTTCCCGTTCCATTTCGCATAAGCAATAACTATTCTGCCCTCAGAAACATAATCATACCAAACAAGATGGGCGTTATCATCTTCATCAAGTGTTACGAACGGGCTACATGAAGGGGTATCATTCTTGCTCACGTTCCCCCTTTCAGTACTGCTTTTATCATATTTGATGCCTCCAGCATCAACCCAATCTTTTCCATCCCAGTGTGAATAAAACACATCTGGAACCCAGGTATAATAGCAGTATCCATCCTTACATTCCTTTTGTGGCAACCCGTTATCCCAGCAGATATGTGGTCTGTTTTTGCTATCCAGACAAAAATGGTGGTCAACATCAAGCCAATATGACGAATACAATCCAACACAGACAACAGCAGGATTTCCAGCGACAACATTTGGGCTTTTGTATTCTTCTCCATTTACTGTAACCCATCTCGATTTCTTTTGTTTAACATACATCAAACCGACAGGGAAATGTGTGTATTCTTTATCAAAATCTCCATAACTTTTCCATAGGATATGTGGGTTACCTTCATTATCAATTTTTAATCTGGGTTCAAAGGCTATTTCATTATGGACACTTACAACAGATGGATTATCAGTTGTCATATCATCGGGGTCAAAGATACTTCCATCCATACAAACCCATTGGTTGCCAAACCCCTTTACATAGATAATATTCCACGTATAAGTTTCCAGTTCCAGGTTTTTACAAGGCTCAGCCCAAGTCAGATGTGGATTATCATCCGCATCAATAACTATCTGTGGGTCAATACAGTTTTTCTCAATATTATTTACAATTGACCTGTCATTTTCCTCAGAGATACCGGGGACATATGGGCTGCCATCAATACAAACCCAGTTTTCTCCATCCCACCTGATGTATCTTACAGTCAGGTATTCTTCCATGTTTTCAGGAATCCCATTTATCCAGACAACATGTGGGAAACCTTTGCTGTCAAGTGCAAATGAATACTCTCCCTGGTTGAGTTTGTTGTGTGTGATGTTTGCATTGCCTGGTGTCAATTTCGCCATCTTCATTGCAAAACTGTCTTCCCTCAAAGAAATCGGCATGACTAATACTACAAAAACAATCACCAATATAGTTATTCTTTTTATTTTCCCCATTTTTTCACCAGAGTTATTCTATATTGTTTTTGGATGTTTTCAATGAGTTGGATTGCTATTTTCCTGAAAGGACAACCCAACCCTTGCCATTCCATCTCATGAAGCATAAGGTGCTTCTGTATTTTTCACTCGAACTAAGTCTCGCATTTTTTGGTTTTTCAATCCAACATATGTTTGGATATCCAGCCTTATCAAGTTCTATCTTTGGGTTTATAGAGATTGTTGTTTTTGATTTTGAAATGTTAACCTTCTTTGAGTCCCATTTGCTTCCATCAAAACAAACCACTTGCTCCCCCTTTGTTTTTGCATATCCAATCTCAGGAATTCTACCAGAATCCAAACCCCTTTTACTCCAAACAATGTGAGTAGTTCCATGATTATCAGTAGCAATATCTGATATTTTGGCGATCTCATCCTCAAAAACCTCACCATCTTTGAATTTTGTGGTGTAGAAAGTGTTCATTATCTGGTTTTCATTTTCTTGCAAAATGGGGTCACTCGGGTTTGGGCTTATAAAATCTTTTCCATTATCCACAATTAAAATCATCATATTGAACAATGTCGGTTCATACCTTGTCTGTGCTTCATACATTACATGTGGGTTTCCAACTTGATTGATTGCACATGCAAGTTTTGAATCTCTTGAGATAACCTCATCTTCGTACTCATAGTCAGTATTTCTACTTAGGAATTGAATCGGAAAAAACAGTTCGTCACCAAAAATCTTAATGTATGCTGGGATGTGATCATCCAAATAGAAGAGAAAAAGATGATTGAGACAATCAAAATGAATCTCAATGTCTGAGATTCTAAAATCCCTCTCCTCCCAAAGGTTTTCCCTCACAAATAATGGCAACAAGTTCTTTGGTGTGCTTCCCTCATAACCAATCCATGAGCGATTAACTTTTTTTAGAAGAAAGATGTTATCAATTGCAGTTGATTCAACCCAAGCAATATAAGGAATCCCGTGATTATCAAGAGAAAATGACAATTCTCTTAACTCTCTGGCCTCCCCATCAGGATTTTTGACTGAAATATCTATAGAATTTGCTGGGTCACTTGATAGCTCATTCTTGACCCATTTTGAATATATTATAGATCTATCACCATCAAACCAGGCGAAATGAGGCTTGTTTGCAGTGTCTAAGTCAAAATTGAGGAATCTTATATCTGTAAATGTTTGTATAGGCTCAAGATTTTCTAAATCCGTTAGATTCTTCCCAGTAAGAGTTTTCCAATTCCTTCCATTCCATTTGAGATAAAAAATACCAATTTTGTCATTATCAGCCTTATCAAGGTAACAAATATGTGGAAACCCAAAAGAGTCCATTTTCATATCGAGGTTTTTGATACTTATGGTGCAGGAAGTAATCCCTGCATTTGCCTCCTGCGGGTTAAATGGAATTTCACATATAAATCCCGATAAAGCAAAATATAAAACCAAACTCGTAACTACCAAAACAGATAATGTCGTTAATCTATTTCTCATTTCTCTCCTTTAAATATTAGACACCCATAAAAAGTTTTTGGTTATTAAATCCCGTTATTGTTATCAACACTATTTATCACCTCATTATGTAGTCGCTCAATCATCTGGTTCATGTTGTCATTGATATAAACCAAAAGTTATATGATAATTGCTAGCAGCGCACCAAAAAACCATATCAATAATGTAGCTTCTCCCACACAAAATCTTAGTTTTCCGTTCTTTCGCGTTAGGTGAAGATGCATAAATGATTTGTCTTTTTCTTCATTTTTAAACGCTAGCCAGAATTTTCTGTCGATGCCATTCATTAATGATATTGTATGCTAGAAATTAAAAATAACAAAACATGAAGTTTTTATAAGAAGAGTCCACCAAAAAACCCACAGGATGAGAGAACCCTGTGGGTTATAAAAAATTTCTATATTAAAAACTGCTAAGATTTTTAGGCCTAATTTTTAAGTCTGGAGACGTTGCTCGCCCAGTATCAAGAGTTAATCTTTAAGTAAGTCAGGAAACAGAAGCAACCCTGGATCCCGCATCAAGTGCGGGATGACGTGGGAAGGGGATTCCCGGTCAAGCCGGGAATGACGTAGAGGGGCACGGGAATGATGTAGAGGGGCGCGGGAATGACGTGAGTGTTTTAGTGTTCGTGTTCTTCCTCCGGGTCTGCTACCTCTTCATAAGGAAGTCCATTTTTCTTTTTGTAGTCATTGATTGCTCTTGCAAGTGCTGCACTTCCAAGGTTTGAGCAGTGCATTTTGTTTGCTGGAAGCCCACCAAGCTCTTCTGCAACCTGTTTTGTAGTGATATCAAGCGCCTCATCAATGTGTTTTCCGATGGCCATCTCTGAAATCATGGATGATACAGCAATTGCTGCACCACAACCGAATGTCTTATATTTTACATCAGTTATGATTCCCTTTTCATCGACTTTTATGTTGAAGAGCATCTGGTCACCACAGACGGCATTGCCAATCATTCCTTTTCCATCTGCATTTTCAATCTCCCCAACATTTCTTGGGTTTCTAAAGTGATCCATTACCGTTTCTGAGTATTGTGGCATAATTATTCCTCCTTTGGGGCAAGTGGCGACATTTTTCTGAGTCTGGTTATTATTGGAGGAAGCACCTCCATAACCTTATCCACTTGTTCTTTTGTGTTATCTTTTCCAAATGAAAATCTGATTGTTCCATTTGCTGATGCGTGGCTTACACCCATTGCAAGCAAAACATGTGATGCGTGAAGGTCACCGGCAGAGCAAGCCGAGCCTGATGATGCCTGGATATTTCCATCCATATCAAGGAACATCAAAGTGCTTTCACCTTCGACAAATGAAAATCCAACACTTGCAACCTGTGGAAGCTGATGTTTAGGGTCTCCATGAAAAACAAGGTGTGGAATCTCTTCTTTTAATCTACTGACAAAATAGTCCCTTAGACCCTTCACGTGTTCTGTGTGAGAATCAAGGTTTTCTCTGGCAAGCCTTGCTGCTTCGCCCATTCCAACAATTCCTGGAGTGTTGAGGGTTCCTGGTCTGAATTTTTTCTCCTGACCTCCGCCAGTAGTTTGTGGGTCAAGCCTGACACCTTTTTTGATGTAAAGAGCACCAACACCCTTTGGTCCATAGAACTTGTGGGCAGAAAAGGCAGCAAGTGAGATTCCAAGTTTATTCACATCAAATGGCATCTTGCCTGCAGCCTGAACAGCATCAGTATGAAATAAAACACCTTTTTCAGCACAGATTTTTCCAATCTCTTCTATAGGCTGGATTGTGCCGACTTCATTGTTTGCTGTCATAATTGTGACAAGTGCGGTTTTTTCTGTGATGGAACTGATAAGGTCATCAAGATTTATTCTGCCGCCGGTGTCAACATCAAGGTATGTTACCTCTGCACCGTGATGCTTTTCAAGATACTGCACAGTCTGCAAAACTGCGGGGTGCTCGATTTTTGTTGTGATGATATGGTTTTTTTCAGGTGCAAGTTTGAAATAAACCCCACGAATTGCGATATTGTCAGCCTCTGTTCCACCTGATGTAAAGATTATCTCAGAAGGGTCTGCACCGATGAGTTTTGCAAATTCTGCCCTTGCAATCTCAATTGCTTTTGATGCTTCGTATCCCTTTTTGTGGGCAGAAGACGGATTTCCAAACTCTCCTGTAAAATATGGTATCATTTTCTCCACAACTTTTGGGTCAACCGGGGTTGTCGCGTTGTGGTCAAGGTAGATTGTGTCCATTATTCTTCCTCCTCGCAGGACATATATTTCTCGCATTTTTCGAGTTTTGTGCATCCCTTTGAAACACAGTTATCAAAAAAACGCAAGAATTTCTTCACACCGTTGATATTCAATCCTTCAGTATCAAGCAGATGTTTAATGTATTTGAGCTTTTCAATATCGGAGAATGAGTACATTCTGCGATCATTTTCGGGGTTACGCTCAGGTGTGATTAATCCATGTTTTTCCCAAAGACGCAATGTCCTGTCACACACGCCGATCATCTCGGCTGCGACACTTACGGGCATCACTGGTTTGTCTTTGTTATCCATATGATATACAATAAAGTTGTAAACGGTATTTACAAGATAGTTCTGATTAAATTTACAGGATTACTTAGAATTGTCTTGCTTCTTGGCTTTGAAAATGTGTGTATAGAAATTCTGTCTCCCATCTTTCACAATATACCCATGTTTTTTGAAGACATCACTCAAAACATCAACGTATTGAAAATACTCATCCTCGAGGTCATAAGCCCTCTCTGTGATGTTTTTTCTTTTAAGATCAGCGACATGATTCTGATATTCTTCCTTTGATTCAAACATCACATCAGCAAATATCACCAGACAATTTTCATCTGCATGTTTACAGATGTTATCGACCATATGTTCAGTGTTTTCATGCTTCACGTGGTGAATGTCGTATGTTGAGACAATGACACCAAACTTTTCGGGAACCTCCGGTAATTCTGGAAGCATTCCGCTTATAACCCTAATATCACCACATTTCTCAATCAGTTTTTCTCGCATCCCTTTTGATGGCTCAACTGCCCAAAATTCTATGTTTTTTTGAGTTTGCAGTTTTCAAATCAGATTTCCTGTACCTGCCCAATATCAAGTAGCTTTATATTTTCCTCCCGATGGATTATGGGACTAAATATACAATTTGTTCTGGCTTTTGTAAATGTTTACTTATCGATTATAGTTCCAACAATTTCTCCATGTTTTCTCTCTCAAGCCCTGACAACTCCTCAAGAATTCCACAAGCATCCTCAAGATGTTTTCTATTATCTGTTTTTCCTGTCTCAACAAGATGATCAGATACTTCCTTCCATTTCTTTGCAATTTCTGCATATTCTTCTGATGCTCCCCCGAGCCTGTCATTAGAAAGTAATTCTGCAGATTCTTTGAGGAAGTCTCTGTAAAGATTCCTAAAAATCGAGCCACCGGTTCCAGCGTCCTCCATGAGTGACCCCATGATTTGGAAGTTCATTCCTCTTGTGTCTGGGTTATTATCAAAATATTTTGGTAGTTCCTTTGCAGTTTTGCTAATTCCCTTGTACCCAAGGTTTTTGATTGGTGGATTCAAAAAAACTTCGGCATTTCTTTTAATTGCTGTGATTATCACACTACTGATGTCGTTCGTCTCACCGATTTTCTTGATCGTGTAGCTTCTGTTTTTGGCAGCCATCGCCCCTTTTTCATTTCTTGCAAGTTCAAGACTTTCAAGACTTGTTTTCATGTCTCCCCTGTTTGTATCCACCAGATAGGCATGAGTGCTGTCAAACCCAAACATCGCTACAAAATGTCCAGCAAAATGGAACTTTTCGGGAAAATAATCCAGATGATACATATCAAGTTGAAGCCCCACAGGATTGCCAGCAGAAATCTCTGATTCCACATTTGCCCATGCTTTTTTGACAGATGATGTTTCTTTGGTGTCAAGCTCAAGGTTGAGATTTCGGCACAGGTTTTCTGTTGTTTCAAACTGCTTGATCCGTCCACCAATAAATGGAAATGGCATGGTTTTAAAGCTGAAATATCCATATCCGATACCCTCCATCAGTCCAAAAATCATCGGCTCAGAGATTTCAATTCCGATATGTTGAAGTAGATTTCCAGTTGCAGTTGACTCGCAGTGAACACCTGAAAACGGTTTAAAGTCTTTTATTATCATGATTCCTCCTTGATTTGCTTTATTGCCTTTTGGCTCCATATTTTCTCTGACTCTATTGCACTTATTACTCTGTCGAAGAGAAGCCTGACCCTCAAAATATCAGAGTTTATCTTTCCTCTCAGCCTTTGAGCCTCTGATTCTAGGAATTTCACCCTTTTTGAAAGACAATCGATTGTCTCATCTTTTGTTAGGATATCTAATCCTGAAAGTGCGAGATTGAAAAGCGGATTGTTTTCTCGAGTTTTTGATAGTCCAATCTTGACCGTTTCAGAAAGAGCTTCTTCACCACTTTTTGTGAGGGTGAAAACATTACCTTTTGGGCCTTTGGTGGTTTTTGAAATGTCCTCTTTTGATGTGACAAACCCTCGTTCTTCAACCTTTTTGAGACCGTTGTAGATAGAGGATTGCTTCACCCCTGCCCATGCTGAAAACCCACGCTCTTTGACATATTTGTTTATTGTATAGCCGTTTATCCCTGGGTTTTCATGAACCAGAACCAGAAGAACCATCTCGACACTTGTGAGCTTATATTCCATAATTGGAATATAACACTAGTGGAATATTATGTCAAGAGCTAGATTTTACAAGATAGAAACAAGTCTCATGTTTTTGAAATTGACTAGTTATACACAAAATAATAAACTTAATTTATGAGAAAAATCTTGGGAATTTTTGTTGTGCTTTTAGTGATGGTTTCATCCGCTTCATGTTTCAACCAGAGCTCCAAATTGAATCCTGGTGTCATAAGTAGTGGTCTGCTGAGATCATATGGTAACTCGATGGACACCGATTCAAAAGGTATCCCTCACCTTGTGTGGAGTGAAGATGGACAGATTGTATACGTAAAGATTGTGGACAACACATGTCTAACAGCATCTGGAGAAATCTATGAACCCATCAAAAAAAGAGGTCAAAACATTGGTTTTATGACAAAGAGCGATTTGTGGGAACTCTATCCAAAAATAAAAATTGATTCAAAAGACAATCCCCACATCATCTGGACAGCAGAGCGTGACCAAGATACAAAAGAGGGAGGAGCCCCATTCCGAGATGTGCAAAATATTTATTATACAAAATGGGACGGAGAGAATTGGGTAACAGCAGCGGGTGAAATCATGGCTGATGATTCATCAAATGCCAGGATGACAAGCTACACATTTGAGTCGGAATCCCTAGACATTTCATTTACCCTTGATGAGGATGATTCCCCACACATTGTTTGGCACAATGACCGTCTCGGGAAGATAGAAATTGATGGGATTAAATATATTCATTGGGACGGCCAAAACTGGGTCAATGCAAATGGTGAAATATATGACTCACAAACAAACAATGCAGCTATAAACTCGTTTATAGCTGATGAGTCATTTTACTACAATGTATCAGACCCAAAAATAGATTTTGACAGAAATGGTATCCCATATGTCTCATGGACAGAAGATTTTTGGCATGATAATAAGACCTATGGAAGAAGGAACAACAGTCCAGTAATCGTAAGTTTTGATGGTGAGAACTGGAAGTTAATGGATGGGTCACCATATGATTCGACAAAGTTACCTTTTGAATATATGGACAAATTTATTTTGGGTGAAGAAGGATTTCCGGTAAGGGCAACCTCTTACTCATTACTTTTTGATGAAAACAACGTGCCAAATCTCTTTTATTCTGAATATAGTGATGGTGTGTTTCATTCGAAATATGTTGATAATAAATGGGAAAATCAGGAATATGATTTTTGGTATTACGAAGAGACCGAGAACAATGAAAAAGTATTCACAGAAAAAAGGCTTGATTGTTGCAACCTGGATGATTTAGTAGCTGTACTAGATTCAAACCATAACCCTCATGTAGTGTGGTATGATGAAGTCGATGATGTGCTCACATACATAAAATGGAATGGTGAGTATTGGGAAAACCATAATAAAGAAAGATGGAACAGATGGTTTGGTAGACAGTACTTAACTAAAAAAGATGATTTTTCCGGTCATCTCTCAATGTCTCTTGATAACAACAATAATCTTCACCTCATGTGGACAAAAAGTTACAAATTCCCCCTTGATGGTGAGATTTTATACATCAAATGGAACGGCAAACAGTGGGTTTGTGCTGATGGAACTCCATACAAGGAAGAAACTGAGGCAAACCCAGCACCCGAACAATAAAGCAAATCAGTTATTTGATGGGATGTCCTTACTCCAAACCAAACTTCCGCAGGATAAGTATCCCACCAAGACCATATTCCTGACCATCGGCTTGTTCCCAGCTATAAACTGAATCAGCATAAACAGAGGCACTCAGCTGATTTGGGTACTCCCTCCTGTCAAGCAGATATTCAAGTTCTCCTGTCCCCGCGCTCATAATATAGTTTCCGCAAAACACGTGGTGTCGGTCACCAAATGACCAGAGTGTTGTTGTGCAGGGATAATATATCTGATACTGCTGCATGTGAGGGGCTGCCGCACCAAAATCCCAGAAGTAGAGTTCATCACCAGAAAACCTATCGTAACAGACAAATGATGTATGATAATAGAAATCCCCCATCTCAAAGGTTGCTGCAGTCTGGTATAGTTTGTCATCAAGAATCATGTACCTACCCAGGAAACCAAAACTGAGTCCGTCTACTCCATCATAATTCACAGAGAGATAGTCTTCATTCATCACCAGATTATCTTGATTTTCATCAGACCAATTAAGCATCACATCATTTTTTTCATCAAAGATATAACCCTCTGGAACATCTTCTGTCGCCCAGTACTCTCCGGTTTCGAGGTTGAATTCAAGAATCAGCCCCGGTTCTTTTGTCATGTTCATCTGCTCATCAAAGCTAATATCCGAAATAACAGCAACACTACCAAACATCTCTGTTTCAAATAGATTATGATTGATGGTGTTTTCAGTTTCCCAAAGCATCTCTCCGCTGCCAGTGTTTATGCAGATTATCTTGGTGCTTTCAAAAACAATGAGCTTTTCTTCTTCTGGTTTGTAAAAGGCTTTGTAGGCGTAGGATTCGTCTCCGTAAAAACCTTCAGTATCATCAACTCTTTCGAGTTTCCATTTCTGGATGCCAGTTTCAGCATCAAAACAGATATATTCCTCGGGAATCATGTTTTCCCTTACGGTATCTAAAACCACAATAAGGTTTTCATTATCTGCGAAAGTCTGATAAATCCCTCCCTCACCCGCGTCAATTTCAATGTTCCAGATTTCTCTTGCAAGCGGAATATGGTCTGTATTTTTTGCGGTAAGGTTTGCTGATAAAACAATCGGCTCAGAGTTTTCAGAACTTGAAATCAAAATCTCAACTGTTTCTGTGCCGGTGCCGTATGGATCTGACTGCATCGAAAAGCTTATCGGCAGATTGATTGTGTTTTCAAAGTCTGGTGTAAAAATAAGAGGATCATTAAAAAGGCTGGAAACTCCATTA
Source organism: Caldisericia bacterium (assembly GCA_963674785.1). Taxonomy (GTDB): domain Bacteria; phylum Caldisericota; class Caldisericia; order JAAYUI01; family JAAYUI01; genus JAXGMQ01. The sequence goes on along the minus strand of OY771555.1, from coordinate 794,367 downwards.
TAAAATACCCAGAGATTGTCACAGTCAAAATCCAGGGCGACATCGTCATCAGAATTATTTATGAGAGTGATCGGAAATATCGTTTTCTCCCATGGATAAAGGCTTATATCAATCTCTCGTGTGCCTGTGTCGAACCAGAAAACATCAATATCTGGTGATGATCCAGAGGTCACCTCATCAGGCACTAAGACAACTTCTTCCACAGAGTCAGAAGTTTCGTCTGTTACCGTTTCATCAGTCTCTACAGGTGATTTTGTTTCTTCATTTTTTTCATCAATAACTTCTGTAGTTTTTTCAGGTTCTGGTTTTTTCTCTTCACCACATCCCAAAAATGATGTCACCGACAATAATAAAATGAAACTTAGGATAAGCACAAAAATCATTTTCATCGATACTTTCATGAAGCACCACCTGTCTTTTTTTGTCTTTTTAAATTATACATTCAAAGCAGTTTTTTTGCAAAAAATGGCAATTGACAAACAGGCAACTTTACATATCATTGCATCACTAATTTTTGCGTTTTGTGGCCCAGACAGGAAGGTCGTGAAATGATGATAAAGAAGATAAGGCAAAGTTGCATTATCCCAAGCGCTGCTTGTTCTGTTCCGAGGAAGCTAGTCAAAAACTATATAAAGATTCCAGACCGAGTCCCACAGGTCGGAGACCTGATTTATGGTGAAATTGCAAGTCTCGGTTTTCACGTATCACTTGAGAGCATCTCCGCACGAATCCACATGATTCATGACCGAACAAGAGCAGTCTTTGTGTACGGAAACAGATACGCAACAGACCACTATGAGGGTTTTGTGCCAGAGGAGGATCTTGATGTTGTTGACCTTTTAGCACGAGGCGGAGTGGTGGGCAAAGTTTCACATCAAAACGATTTGATCGCTACTCCAACACAGATCAAGGTTCTTGGATATATCTGTGATGTTGAGGGAAACCCAATAAACACCCGCCATCATGTACTCATAAAACCAAAGGAAAAAACAAAAACATCCAACAGGTCGAAGCTGATTCTTTGTGTTGGAACATCTATGAACTCAGGAAAAAGCTACACTGCAGCAGCCTGTTGTTATGCGATAGCCTCTATGGACAAAACCGTAAGAGCAGCAAAAATAACAGGGACTGCAAGCCTGAAAGATATTCTTTTGATGCAGGATTGTGGTGCCCAGCACATCGCTGATTTTACTTATTTTGGATATCCATCAACCTACATGCTGGAGATGGATGATCTTCTCAATATCTTCAACAGTGTGGACAAAAAATATGGGAACAATCCAAAAAAATATCTTGTCTTTGAATTCGCTGATGGAATCCTTCAACGTGAAACTGCTATGCTTTTATCACACCCTGATATTCAAAAGAGAATTCACAAACTGATTTTTTGTGCAAGTGACGCAGCAGGTGTAAGTGGTGGAATTGAGATTCTTAAAAGTAGGTTTGGGCTTGTTCCAGACGCTATTTCAGGGTTATGTTCAAGCTCTCCGCTTGTTGTTAAGGAGATCAGCACCTTTACAGACATCAAGGTTCTCAAAAGCATGGAGCGAGACTACAAATCGATCTATAATCTGATCTGTTAATGAACAAAAGGAAGGGGGATAGACACTACAATGGTACCCGAACTATCCCCAAAATTGTGTTTTCAAAAGATTCAACCGGGCAAGCCGATAGTCTATGATTTCAATTTTCAATTTCAAGTCCTAGTTTGTTCTTTTTTTGTGTTGCTTAAACCGGTGGAATAATCATAGAAACATGGCTAATTGTGATGATGAAAGAAGCAGAATTGACTATTTAACACACTTTATGAAAGCAATCAGATTTAACATATGTGTATTATCACAAAAAAAGATAATAACCTCGAAACAGAGAGACTCTTAAACCTACATAAGCCTTATCAGCTCATTATTCAGGTCAATTATCTCGGACTGCCTATATTTAAAATTATACTTTCTATATCTTTCCAGAAGCCATTCTATCTGTTTTACAGCTTGTTCAAATATCTGTCTCCGTTCGACTTTATCCATCTTTTTATCGTGATTCATTCTAAGAACAATGAGCTTTGCAAAGAGGAACACCGAATCAGTAGGAATAGTACTTAAAACAAATTCCCTAGCTTTAGTTTTTTCAAAGACATCCAAAATATCCAGATATGCAATCCTCCACGAATTCGAATCAAAGGTTTTTTTAGATCCGAACAATGGTTTTACACACGATTTTGCATAGTGTATATGTGCATTCAGATATTTTAGAATAAATGATCGTACCGGCCAACTATTTTTCTTCGCAAGCTCTCTGCTTTCCGAAAGTAGTTTGTTCGCCTCAGCAATGTTCTCATCAAGTTCAATGCTCAAAACAATCAGATAATGGTTTACATCGAAAATATCAGCATCTACCGGATCATCTTTTAGAGTTGAAAGCAGGTACTTTATTTGTTCACCAAAAATCTTGGCTTTTTTTAGCTTTTTGCTGTGGAACAAGAAAAACATTTCGTGCATATAAAGTTGCCTGAGCCACGATGATTGATTTAGTTCAAGAGCCTTCGTCTTGTAATCCTCAAGAAGACCCTCAATCCCATCGCATTCCCCCTCGAGACACTTCACAAAAAGATGTGGTTTAATCCATGCTAGATTGTGATCTGAAAATGATCTTTTTTCTAATAACTCCCGGAACATGGCTAGTGATTGCCTAATCTGTGATACATCACCCATACTTACATATGTGCCATTAACATTCCGCAGAATATGTATTTGCTGGCTTTCATCTTTTTGTTCTTTCGCAAGCTCTAAGGCTTGCTTCTGATATTCTACACTTTTTTCAGGTTCTCCAACCACGGCATATGCATATCCAATGTTACTAAGGATACCCATCTCACTGTGTTTCTTATTGATCTCGCGAGCAATATCGAGAGCTTTCAAAAACTCACCAATCGCTCCATCCCCATCACCCGTTTCTACATGATAAATTGCCTTAAACTGATGGAACATTATCAGGCTATTTTCATCTGCCTTTGTCCTTTTGAGTAAATCCTGAAATTCTTCAATATGAGTTCCAAGTTTTTCAATATCACCCTGATCTATGGCAATCTCCATCTTTACAGAAATGATCTTCCTCTTCGAATCATCATCTGTGAATTCCTGAAGTGGTTCAATCTTTCTTTGATACTCTACTGATTTAGGAATCAACCAAAACCTTCTGTATGCCTCAGATATTTCAAAGAAAATCAATACTAACTGTTGTTCACTAAAACTACGTTTTTGTTCAAGCTCTTCAAACTTATGAATGATTCTTTCTGTATCTTCTAGCTTTGATTCCGTTGAGAGTATTGTGATAATCCTAATTAAGACATCTGCCAAAGTATCTATATTTCTAATCTCATCTAGTTTATCACTAAATAATTCCGCTACTCCCAATACATTTGTACCGTATCCAAGCTCTCGAAGCATTGTGTCCGACTTTACAATGTATTTCGCAGAATTTTCAATATCTCCTGCATCATAATAATGTCTTCCAATACTCGCCAAAACATCTGGGTTCTTGGTTCCAGAATAAAAAATATCGAGAGTACTTGCAATCATTAGATGGAGTTTTTTTAAGTACTGCCCTTCAATTGTTGGAAGAATAATATCTTTCAAGGTTTCAGTAGCTAACTGAATCTCAAGACCTCTTCCACTGTTTTTCTCGGTTATCAAGTCAAATCCATCAAGCACTTCGTATGCGTCTTGGAATTCATTTCCTGAAAGCCTTGATAATGGTTTGAGCAAGGATAAAGGGATTGGCCTAGAGATCAAAGACAAAATATGCAAAAGACCACTCGAATTTGCTTCGAGTTTTTCCAGATTCGCTTTGTAAACTGATTCGATATCAACCGGGATTGAAGCGGTGGAAATTGTTTTGCTCTCATTTTTTATCGCTGAAAGAATCTGAATCGCAAGATATGGGCTTCCCTTTGAAGTGTTTTTTACCCTTAACAATTCTGAATCAGAAGGCTTTCGACCTAAAACATGGTTTGCAAGCTCTTCCACTTGGTTTTCCGTGAATGGTTTTAACTGAATCTCAGTATAGTTCGGAAGTTCTGTCCATGGCTCCAACTCAGTTTTTTCTTTTGAGATGAGACAAACAATAACCTTTTTATCGGTAGTTTTTCTTGCAAGCTCAAATGCAACAGAAAGCGACAACTCATCAAGCCCATCCTCAAATGCAAAAATTGATGGAATCTCTGGGAACGCAGATGCAAGTAGCTCAGAGATGACAAAAGGAACGTCATTTCTATCCTGGATATTTGGAGGATCTTTTTCAATCCCCAAAACATCTGCTAGTTTTGGAGACAGACTTCGTATCATGTGTGGATGTTTCCTGATAAGGTCATGATCACAGGAAAAATCATAATCAGCAAGTCTATCAAGAATCGCTGATATTGCAGGCCTCGAACTGCCTTCAGGTTGTTTAGAACACGTCAAAAATTTCGAAAGCTCGGATAATGCGACAAGCTTAAATTCTTCAACAAGTCTGGTTTTCCCGAACCCCTTTTCACCCAAGACGAGGGCGACCTGTCCCTGCCCTGCTCTTGCCGCATGCAACAAGAGCGAAAAAGAGTTTAACTCTCGACTTCTTCCAATCAGTGGAATCTCGGCTTTTGCGACACTTCTCAATGGAGATTGATGGTCAGATTTTTCAACCCCCATTCCGCCTGCAAACTGCAGAAGTGCGAATTCTAGTTCTTTTGCTGATTTGAACCTTATATCTGGATTTTTCTCAAGGAGCTTCATCACAATCTGTTCAAGGTCTTTTGGAATATCGGGATTAATAGCGGTTGGTCTTATGGGTCTTTCTTGAAGAATCCTCATGATAAGCCTCGGAAGCTCATCAGCCTCAGATGGATGCTCCCCTGTCAAAATCTGATACATTATCACACCAAGTGAATACAAGTCCGACCGGCCATCAATGTTGCTTCCCGTGACCTGCTCGGGAGACATATATTGTACCGTACCAACCATGGAACCCGCTCTGGTCAGCTTTGTAATCTGGTCATTATTCTTTATGTGTGCAACACCAAAATCCACAACGATAGGGATATTATTTCGGACAAGAATATTCTCCGGTTTCAAATCGCGATGGATGATTCCAATATTGTGAATAATATCGAGTGCAGAGGCTATCTTTGAAACGATTTTTGCGATTTGGATATAATCAATGTTCCCCGAACTAAAAAACCAGTCAGTGAACTGTTTGCCCTCAATATACTCCATTGCGTACCAGAGGTTATTATTAAAACTTCCACTCGAGATCAACCTTACAATATTCTCATGGTTAACCTCTGCCAGTATCTTAATCTCCCGAATAAATCGGTTTTTCAGTGCCTCTGATTTTGGCGTCGTCATCTTAAGAGCAACATCAGAGCCATCGTTAATATCGTTTGCAAGATAGACTTCAGCCATTCCACCCTGACCAAGTTTTCTGATTATTTCAAATCGAGAATCTATTATCACGAATCGTTTCCTGTTGCATTTTATTGGTTACACTTTTTAAAATCAGCCTGCACCAAAAGACTCAGATTACGAAGTCTTGCCTTTCACACATTGTCACCTGAAAAATCTACTAAACTCACCATACCCGGAGACTATATCATAAATTAACATATTTCACAAATGGGCATTATTTGGTTGATTTTTGATAACTAGTTTTAGAGCTTGAAAAAACTCAACCCTAAATGAGGGATGTTAATCCTATTCTGGGTTTTTTATATTAGTATTTTACAGTAAAGGGACAAAGGAGAGTTTATTCATGGAAAACAAAAAAGTGGCACTTGTGACAGGGGCAAGCAGTGGGATCGGTTATTACACAGCATTAGAACTGATGGACAGAGGGTTTAAGGTGTACGGTGCCGCAAGACGTGTAGAAAAAATGAAAGACCTCGAGACCAAGGGAATCAAAACCATAAAGCTTGATGTCACAGATGAACAGTCCATGAAAAACTGTGTTGACACAATTTTATCTGATGAAGAAAGCATCGATGTTCTCATCAACAACGCCGGATATGGATCATACGGGGCAGTTGAGGATGTCCCACTTGAAGAGGCAAGAAGACAGCTTGATGTCAATGTTTTTGGGCTTGCGAGAATGACACAACTGGTATTACCGGGGATGAGAAAAAAACACTTCGGGAAAATTGTAAACATCACATCTATGGGCGGGAAAATGCACTCTCCTTTTGGTGGGTGGTATCACGCCACAAAGTTTGCAGTGGAAGCCCTCAGCGACTGCATGAGGATGGAGCTTGCCCCTCATGGAATCGATATCATCATTGTTGAACCTGGTGCAATCAAAACCGACTGGGGCGAAATTGCAGCTGACAACCTCATCAAAACCAGCAAGGGTGGGGCATATGAAGCCACCGCAACCAAGCAAGCAGAGGCAATGAAAAAGATGTACAGCAGCAGTAAACTTTCTGAGCCAACCCTCATCTCAAAAACAATCGGAAAAGCTGTGACTGCAAAACACCCAAAAACAAGGTATCTTGTTGGTTTTGGTGCAAAACCCGCGGTTTTCGCCAGAAGGATTCTTTCGGATAGGATGTTTGATAGAGTTTCAAAGAGGATGATGTAGATAATCTCCCCCGTCATCCCGGGCGAAGACCCGGGATCTCATATTTGGGAATGACGGAGTAGAATCCATTTCCTAAGCCTCTGTCATACCCAGCTTGACTGAAAATACATGCCACTCTTCATTACTCCATAACGTTCTTACGTCATTCCCGCGCAGGCGGGAATCCAGGAGGTTTGCGTCGACATCAAAAATTATTGATGTAACTAAGCTTATCGAATAATCTGTTCATACAAATCATTCCAATTCGGATTCTTTTCTTCAATAATCCTTATCTTCCAAGCTCTCTCCCATTTTTTCAGTCTTTTCTCTCTTATAATCGCTGATTCCATACTTGGAAACAATTCGAAGTAAACCAGGGTATGAATTTTATATTGCTTGGAAAAACCAGGGACAACATCATTTTTATGTTCCCAAACTCTTTTTACCAGGTTGCTTGTCACACCAATGTATAGAGTTCCGTTTTTCTTACTGGCAAGAATGTAGACTGCAGGCTGCTTCACAAAGATACTGTACTCACAAATTCACCATAAATCGAGGATTAATGCGTCAATATAAAATACACATTTGGTGATGCTTCCTGGTTCCCCGTCTACACGGGGAAGACGTTGGGAAGAGCTGGGAATGACGTAGGAAGGTGAAGCAGAAATGGCGGGAAGAAAGAGATGATGAATGTGAGACTGGGCATGACAAGGGTCAGAATCAGAAAAGACAAAGAATCGTTTTACCTAACTCCCAGGATACGTAATCTCAAAAACCCCATCGTCAAAACTGATATCAGCGCCCATGATCTCGCAAAGGGAGCGACCAGAGACCATCATTCTGTCAGACTTGTTATTGATGAATGAACTTTTATAAAGCCCCTCTGTGACACCATTCACATTTGAATTATCCATGTTGGGGGTAAATGTTGCAGTGCGACCCGGAAGGTCGATTCGAGCAGTTCTTTCGCCCTCATCCCAACTAACAACCCCACCACAGGATTCCACAACAAAGCGAAGTGGAACCATGAGCCTGTCACCAGAAATGATCGGTGTTACAGGAAATTCCGTGTCGCGGATTGTTCCATCATCCTCTTCAATTGTACAGCAGTTCATGCCAGCAACACCTGTGATAACCGGGCATGGAAGATAATAAACATGGAGTGTCAACCTGGCGGTATATGTTGTGCCTGGGACGGTATATTTGATGTTTACTTTTTTGAGTTCACGCTCACTGGATTTTGCTGGTGGAATCACAATTTTGATTGTCTTCTTGCCACCTGCAGAAATATTTTCATATGATGAACCGAGTCTGCCAAGGCTTGTGCTTCCTGTGGCTCTTATATCCTCTGCACCCTTCCAATGGAGGGTTGTGTTAATAGTTGTTCCGCCGGTTTTACAGATTATCGAGTACCCATTTCTTCCAGGCATTGGTCTTCCGTTTGATGGTTTTTCAATGACAAGAAGACTCTCTTTGGCAATGTATTCTACACCGTCAACTGCGGGGTTTTTTGCGATCTGAATGTTCCATATAGAAAGATCTGAAACCACCCCTGTCGGTTTTGCGGAAGTGGCAGCCGTCCACTCGGCATTATCAAATGTTTTGCCGATATATGTTTTGCCAGCAGACCTTGGCGGGTTACCGTTTTTGCCGTTTCCAGCTGTTACTTCACCACCACCTGTGAATGTGGAGCATGCGACATAAACACTGCCACCACCTGCAGTACCTTCGGAGTCTCCGGCTTTTATTCTGCCATTATTTATTATCTCAGTGTTTGAAAAGATTGAGACATCTGATTTCACACTTGTGATTTTTCCAGAGTTATCAAGCTCATGACATCTCAAGAAAATATCCCCCTGAGATGTTATAAAACCAGTGTTTGTAAACCCATCCATCGATGTGATGATGAGATTTTCTCGAGTACTGACATAACCGGTGTTTTCAAACTTCTGAACATAGAGCTTTCCTGCTGGATAAACATTCATCTGTCCATTGTTTGTGAATTTTCCGGTTGACTGGATTTTGCCCTTAACCGTGAGCTTTCCATCACCAAAAATGGTCATCGAATTGACTCGAAGCTCACCATCTGTTTCAAGATTTCCTTCAAGTGAAACCGTCGCAACAGAGCAGAAATTTGGCATTGTAGCCACTGTTCCCTTTGGGATGACAACATTATCATCCTCAGCGGGACCACCTGCACCAGTCTCCGGGTTCCACGAAGTGGGGTTTTCCCACTGCCCACCTTTGTATGTGTACGTGATTCCAGATGGATTATTGTCCGTGGCAAAAACCAGGTTCAGACCTGCACCCACCACAACAATAACGAGACTGAGAATCACAATTGTCAGCTTTTTCATAAACTCCCGCCCATTATAACAGAGTCGAAAACAAAAATCCACCCCAAAAGAATCCCCATTAAAAAAGGGGCAGTGTCTCCCGATTCTGCCCCGTGACTTAAAACTTCAAAATGAATTATGTTTACTCGAATTTTTCGAGGTTAATTGGTGAATCAATTGGAACCCTAAGTTGCCAATAAATTCTGTCTATAACGCTTTCACTTGCCAAATTCACTGAAGTCTCAACGGAAAACCTTTCGGAAAGGACTCTGATCGGAACATAGAGTTCCTCATTAACAATCTCTGGGGCTTTTATCATTTCAAACTCTTGTCCATCGATTTTGAGAGTCTTGTTCCCAACCTCAAATCTTGCATTTATAGTTGTTTCTTCACCATCATAATAGAACGTATCCAATTCAACTGATAACACTTTCTTATCATTACCCCAGGAAAGCACAGCACCAAAGGCATTCAAAACGGTTCCAATAGGGATACATGTAATCCCATCAAGTTTCATGATTTCCGAAGGTGATTTGTAAAGAACATCATCAACTGCAATCTGTCCGGCTTTATCCTGATTTCTGTCCTCTGTGACTGCCCACATCGAAACCTCTCTGGTGTGAGGTTTTTTTGGTTCTGTAAGGGCATGCGACTGTCGTGGTACCCACAGCCACAATCTCACGTCACTTGCCGACCAATGGATATTTGTCATCGGACCAATCTTATAAAAACCATTTGGTGCGACATACATTTTACCTTCACGAACAAATGCTCTGTCAGACATCTGAACCTGTCTTCCATCTACCACAAAGAAATCCTCACCATCAATATAATAACCAGCTTGAACAACAGATTTATTTGGGTCTTTGTATTTCCATTTGTAGAAAACGAGTTTTTTATCACACTCCCAAGATGTATCAAACCCAAACGCCAAAAGAATATCCTCAATTGGTAGATAATACGATCCATTTTTAGATATTATTTGAGCTTTTTTATTTGTTGGTGCATCATCAATCTCAACTGCAGAAAGGTCATTTCGGATTCTCACTTTTCTTTCGTAGTAGCCTTCACGATCATCTGCAGGTTTATCAAACAGAAGTTTTATCTCTGTATTTGCTGGCAAAAACTTGATCTCTTTTGCATCAAGAATTGTGACCGTAAATCTCAATGGAATATACAGCATATCATCGATTTCTTTTGGGTAAACCCTTGTATCATTTTCATCGATTTGAATCACATCATCATTTATTTTTGCTATGTTGCTGCCAACAATCATATGAAAATAATCAGTGTGATTTGTTATTATTAATTCCTGCTCTTTATCTTCTGTCCACACCCATTTTGAAGCGCATGATAATTCATTTGGTAAAACTTTATATGGAACGTAAACCTTTCCACCAAACGACTTTACTTCCCCATCCATCTCTTTTTCTATCCCATTTACAATATATTTTGATTCACCAAGTTTAAATGTGATATTTATATTGACGTGTTTTCCATATTCTTCTTCAAAATACAAAGGAGAGCTTTTGGCAACCATTACCATTTCTGAATCATATGCACATACAACATAAACTGCTGTTTTTATATCCTGATACATCCAGGAATCATAATAATTCGTTTTGGTTATAGGAAAGTCTGTTAATGGAGTTTCTGAAACAGTGTTTTCAGAAACTCCTCTAAAAACATGATAATAAGAGGCACCATCGACTGCTTCCCAGGTGAGAATTACCTCATTGTTTTCAAACTCGCAATTGACTTGGAAACCCTTGTCTGACGCCCATGCTGAGTTTACACCGAACAAACTGACAACTAGTATTCCAACTAAGGCAAAAATAATAAACCTTTTCATATTTTTCATCTCGCTAATGATTTCTCTCAAGCTTTATCTTCCGACCCAGTTCAACCTCTGACTCGAAAGCCATCGATTTTTCATCGGCATTCCAAGTACCTTCTACTTCAAAATGATCTAATACAGGTCTTGCCGGGATGTAAAACTCACCCTCAATAATCTCTGCCGGGGCAAACATTTCAAAAACCTCACCATCAATTTCGTACTCCTTTTCCCCTGTGTGAAACACAGCTCTTATGTCCACAAACTCACCATTCCCAGCCGATTTTTTCATCTCTATGACCATCTCATCTTTTTCAGGTTTCCAGGCGTAATCCCCACCAAAAGCCTGGGCAAAATATTTTATTGGAAGCATGGTAGATCCTCCTGAGATAACCAGTGGTTTTCCAACATACTCCAATCCATCAAGCATCATTATCTCATCGTCTCCCTGCTGCGTCCCTTTCAGAAAAAACTTAGCAGACCTTTTTACGGTTTCAGTGTTCTGAAGCCCATTTATGGCATCAGCCGGGACATCCATCTCAAAACTGATTGTTTTGCTGGCGCTATCCCAAACAGTCTGCACTTCAAAAATCTGCATGAAATCAAGGGTAACATATAGAATCCCATCCTCCATTTTTGATGGGGCTCGGAGTTTTCTTGATTCGCCACCAACATCTATCTTGTCGTCACCAACAACAACTGTGACAAACTTCGCTGATTTCTTTTTTGGATTTTTGTAGTTCCATTTGAAAAAATGAAGATTATTTTCATCTTCCCAAACAGCCTTGAGTCCAAAACCTTTGAGCAAAAACTCAACAGGCAGATAGGTTGAATCACCAAACAGTCTCAGCCCACAACCCACTTTATAATCCTGCCCGTCAACAATGATAATGTCTTTGTCTAATGTCAGAGAGACTTTCCTTGTGACCATCTCATCAAGAGGTGAATACTCCTCAGGGCAATCAAAGGTCATATCTATAGTCATTTTGATTGGATCGAGTTTGACATCATATGCGTCCATGAATCTGACCACAGGGAACATGGGCATATACAAAACACCACCAATCAACTTTACAGTCACGCTAGAATCATTTTCTGCGAATTTGTATGTGTCACCATTGTATGTAAAAAAGTCTTCACCTGAGTGCCAAAATTCAAACTTTTTATTGTTTTGATTGAAAGTAGATTTCTTTTCTTTGGAGTCAAATGTCAATTCATACTCCATTTCATCGAACAGAAGCTTGATTGGCATATATATTCTGTGGTTTTCAAGAATAATCTTGCCTTGCTTGAAAAGAATCTCAACACCATTTTTGATATAGCTGTTTTTTCCAATCTCAAATGTGTATTTGTACTGGCAGTCGGGGTTTTTGATATATACTGTTACGATGTTTGATTCAGCAATCACCTTACCCTCAGCATCAAGAGCTTTTACTTTGTAGGTGAATTTTTTTCTTCCTGTGATTTTTCCAAAATCTTCAATGGATGTTTTAGTGAGAGGAAAATCATGGATCGGCATAAAGTAGCTTTTTTCACCCTCAACATTGTAGGTCAGCCTCATACACGCATAGTACGAGTCTGCACCCGGATATTCATTCCATGTGAGGATTCTCGAGTTTTCTGTAAGTTCGACTTTCAAAACAAGTTTGGTTTTTTCCTCAGCAAAAACAGAAATCGATGGGAAAAGAGATAATACTAGCAAAACCACCAACATCAGTGTCACAAAACGTCTTCTCATATACACCCCCTTATTTTTTTCTTCTATAAACAGAAACGAAAAACAACCCAACCTGGTTCTAAAATTTTAAATGAGAATTCTGCAATATTTAGGGGGATATGATTAATTTATAGTTAAAAGCAAACGGAGGACGTTTTGTGAAATCCAAAAGAAAAAGCCCCGGATTTCTCCGGGGCTTTTTTAGTTCAAGAGTAATTCTTACAAGGTTGGAAGATTATTTCCAGAGTCTTGTAATTGTCATTCTCTGTGCTGCTGGATTCCAGTCAATATCAAGGATTCCATCTGTTTCAGCATTGAGATACTGAAGGATGTTTGCAACAGGAATGATTACCTGGTTTGTTGCAGGATCACGTGTTACAGCCTCTGCAAGGTTCTTTGGAGTTCCGTCAACATTAAGTATGTCTGAACCGATTGTGAATGTTGCGGTTGAATCACCAAGTTTGATTGTGAAGGAATTTCCATCTGGTGAGATACTTGCTGAATCTCCAAGTACTGAGAACAAGAAGTTTGCATCAACCATGAGTGTTGATGAAACGTTGGTTGTTGTTGGGGCAACTGTCATACTTTTTGGCTGTCCATCAACATATGCTGTTGTGTTTCCGACAACAAACTCGATTTCGACCTTATTCCAGTTTGTTACTGTGTGTTCTTTTGTTTCAACGTTTCCAACAGGATCCATTGCTTCAACTCTGAATGTGTTTTCACCTGGAACAAGGTTTACTTTGATTGTCCAAACATCAAAGACTACTGTTGCTTCCTCACCATTGACAGTGACTGTTGAGCCTGGCTCAACCTTACCTGTAAGAGTATAGGTTGTTGCGCCAGCAACAATCTGTGTGTCATCATTGATGAGAAGCTGTGGAGCAGTAAGGTCTCTTACGACTGTGACGTATCTGATTGTTGTTGCACCGGATGGTGTCATAGACTTAATAACAAGTGTGTTTGAACCTTCATTTTCAAGAGCTGCGGAGTATTTGAATTCACCATTAAGGTCAACAGCAACCTTGTTTCCATTGATTGTAAGTGTTGAACCTGGTCTTGTTGCTCCTTCAATCTCAACCTTCTTGTCATTGATTGTCTCGAAGTTTGTTGGTTTCTCAATTGTGAGTGTTGGAGGCTGAGTATCTGCACCAACAACAATCTTGCCAATTCCGTCAACATGGTCTGTCAAGCTTGCTTTAATCGTGATTACACCAGTTTCTGTTGGTGTAACAATCACAGTTGATTCACCCTTATCGTTACAATATTTAGCTGGGATAGAAACACCGGCGCCCTCGATTGTAAGCTCGGCTCCTGCAGCTGGATGGTTTGTTCCATACTCAACAACCTTAACGTTGATGGTTCCTGTTGTCTGAGCGGTAAGAAGTGACTCAGTGTCAGCAATAACCTGAAGTCCACGCACTGAATCGAATCCTGGGAAGATGGCATATCCATCAAGGTCACTCCAAATGAAGTACTCATATGGGTAGATGAATCTGTTATTCTGCTGGGTGTAGTACATATAGAGTACACTTCTTCCAACACCTGTTGGTCTGATGAGTGAGATGCACTGTGTAGCTTTGTCATGGTTGTTGCTGAGGTCAGGTGAATTCTCAAGGATATCATCACTTGGATTAAATCTGACTGTTCTACCATAGGAGTAGTTTGGAGCAGCTCCACCACTGTTAAGTGGAGACATGGTTACTTTTGCGCCAGGCATAAGTGGGACATCTCTACAGATTCCACCGTAACCACCATTACTTCTATCTGCAGGAGTGAAGATCATCATGACGTGATTATCTTTTGAATAAACAATATCGAAATTGTTTGAGTCGAAGATTTCATATCCAAATATCGAATGTGTCTCAGCTGAGAACACTTCTACTTTTGGTGCAGCAATCTTAAGAGCGTTATCTTTTGCTGGCCATGCTTCCCAGTCAAGTGCAAACGCACCGTCTCTTGCTGGAACGAAAGCGCTTGGATTTGAAGAACCTGTTGGTCTGAATCCATATCTTCTCTTCATTGTTCTTGGAGCATAAGAATCAGTCTTAAAGTTAACTGTAAGATCTGAACCAGAGAAGTTAGTGATTCCTGAAAGGTATGGTGTGTTACCACCATATACATCGCCCCACTTGGTGTTAGACCATGGGTTGTCACCAACAAGTCCGATAAATCTCTGGATATCACCTGCTGTGATATAGAGCTCTGTCTGTCCTCTATCATCAAGTGAGAGTGAGTCAGCATAAGAGAGGTTACCGTCATCGTTGAAATCAGCAAAGATATATCCACCATGGTGAGAACTGTTATAGATCGCACCAGGTCCCCACTGCCATTCATAATCATCTCTTGGGACGATATCACAGAAGTAACCTGTGCTGTACTTCAATTTTCCATCATACATATCTTTGTCAGTACGGTTAGTTGTGTTGTAGTAGAAAGCTGGTGGAAGGCCGCCTGCACCCCAACTTACAGTTACTTCTCTGAAGTAGAATCTGCTATATGAGCCTGATGTGTAACTGTAGATATTGAAGAATGGATACTCAAACGATCCGGCCTGGAAGAACTCATTATTTGAAGGCTCAACAACACCATTACCATTTGTATCAATTCCAATACGTGGTCTAACTCTTGCTCTATAGGCAACATCAAGATCTAATGGATGTTGATCATAGGTAACAATATCGCCTCTTGTTCCAAATAGGTAGAGATCACCATATGATGAGTTAAATGACATACCGGTTGTAAATGCTGGTGTGAATCTTGCGACATCTTGATCTGATCCTGAGCAAACACTTACACCCTTCGCAGTACCCTTGAGAAGTTTTTCGCCATCCCAAGTTTTACATGTAACTCTTACTTTATACATATTGTTATTTGCAGCAGTAAGAAGGAAGTCTGCATCACCATCAATCGATGGAACGGTAAATTCGGCACCATCACCGTCGACGTTACTTACCTCATAGACTACCTTTGGAGGTCTAACTTTAACATCATGAACGGCATAATGTTTTCTGTCTGGTGAGTAGATATAAACTGGGAAGCTACCCTCATCGTTTGCGACAAAGTCTCTGAATGAGTACTTACCTTCTGCAGATTTGGTGAAGTCATACTTGATGAAATTGATTGCTTCAATTTCAGAGGCAAAGATATGATGGTTATCGCAACCCTGACCCTGTGATGTTGGGTCATAGTTCTGAAGGTCAAATCTGAGCCAGTAGTACTGTGGAAGCTCAGCATCGTAACCGTTGTAGTATGTGTTGTCTGGTCTTGGGTCTACAAAGATGTTGTTTGCGATAAACTCATCATCTGTGATTCTGTATGCACCGGTGTAATCTGGAACACCCTCTTCAACAAAGTCGAATGGGGTTGAACCATCTTCATGATAAACCTGGAATGTGAATGGTTCATCTGGGTCAACATACTCTGGTGTTACACCAGCAGTAAGTACTGTTGGAATTGTTTCAACAACAAGGTCATCTTCACCAGTAACTGTAATTGCTGCAGTCGCTGCAAGATAAACTTCATGTGAGAAGCCAGCTTTTCCGAAGAATGATTCTGGTGGGATCTCATAGTATGGCTGGAAGCTTCTATCGTTATTGTCGTCACCATACTTGTAAGCTGTGATCCAAATTGGAAGCTCTTCATTCTGTGAAATGATATGATCTGGCAATGTAAATCTTCCGCCAGATGCATCACCGCCACCGAAGTCGAATCCGATTTCATCTACGATACAGCCGTTGTCCTGAGTGAGTTCAAACTTATACTGACCATCATTTCTCTGGTAGGTTCTTGCATCAATAATTCCTGCACTCCATGTGTTGGTAACCATATCATATGTTCCAAGGATTTCGGTCTCGAAATCATTGAATGAAATCTTGCTGTCACCGTTTAAGTCATCTGCAGGAAGGAACTGCCAACCAAGATTCTGTTTGTTGCTGTTTCTTGGTGGGTTTGTGATCCAACCATCACCGATACCAAATCTCATGTCTGCACCGATCTGCTTGATACCTCTATCCTGCCAGCAGAATACAAGTGCATTATTACATTCGTTAACTACCTGAATATCGTTGTACTCGAAGAGTTCAATTTCAACTACGTTATCCTGGTCAACCTTGATCTCTGATGGTGCACCCTTGATATCAAGACCATGTACGTCAATACCATCTACTGGAGGCTTGACACAGCAATCCTGATAAATCTTTCTTGTTCCATCATGAAGCTCAACGGTAATTGAGATGTTACCATAGTTGATTGGGATGATTTCATCGATTGCAAATACATCATTTGCACCACCTGGTCTACCACCGATGTTTGCAAAGTGGTTTGCAGTGTAGTCGAGTGAGCGATCGAGAAGTCTGAGATAGTCGTTCTCTGGGATGTTTGTATCATCTGGATAAACAAGCTGGTTTCTAACTGGGTCAGAATCAGTCATATATGGCTGTGTGCAGTTTGCAAAATCTCCACCATGATAGCTAAGTGAATTTGCGATGAATGAAGCAGCATTTTCTTCTGAAATCTCAATTCTTCCACTGTAGTCGTATGAGATTGGAAGATATTCTGTGCCGTTATAATGGTTGTTGAGGAGGAAGTTTGTATCTTCAGCATTCATGAATTTTGGTCTCATGAATGGTCCTTCAATGAGGACTCTCTTAAGCTGAAGGTCATATCTTGTTGGATAGTTACCATTCTCATCCTGGATCCAGTGACTTACTGGAGCAAATGAAAGATGCTCACCACGCTGGTTTTTGAGGATGAAGAATAATCCGTAGTCTGTAAGTGGGAAGAACTCTGTTCCAAGTTTTACAAACTGAGATTTGCTTGTTCCATTGTAATATTCACTGTTGATTGCTGGATATGCATTCCAACCAGATCTTCTATTGGAATTTGGTCCATCAAGTCTAAATGGATGTGTCTGTCCACCAGGATAACAGATGACTTCTTCTGTAAGGTCTGTGATAATTGGGTTGTATGGAATCTGAATCTGAGGTGCAGGTACTCCAAGAGGTGAGGTTGGATTTGTGTGGTATCCATCTGAATCTGAACCAGCTGTGTAGTTGGCCTGTGAATACTGTAGTGCGTGGTCAACCATTGTAAGCTCAGCAAAGTTTACGTATGGATCTGGAGGTGTGATATCAAAGCTGATGGTTCCGCAATAGTCAACACCACCGGTGTAGTCGTTGAGGAATGATGGTCCATTTGGTGGCCAAAGCTGTCCGTCTACACTGTTGAAGTTGAAGATTGTTTGTTCTGCTGTAACTCTGATATGAAGAGGTGTTTTTGCATTTCTTGGAAGAACTGCACAAACCATTTGTCCACCAGGATCAGTTGTTGAAAGGTATCCATAATCGGTAACCATTGCTGGGACACCGAAGGTCTGGATGATGAACTCAATATAGCTGTTGCCATATGTGTCATTAAGAGTGATAGCACCGGTTGGGATAAAGTCTTCGACTTCTCCGCCACCGATTCCGCAAAGGTCACATGTAGCCTGTTTTCCAGAACAGTCAACATCAGTCACTGAGCACTTCTCAGCTTCTGATTCTGGTTCTGCATCAACTGGAAGTCTTGGTGCCTGACCTGTAGTTCCACGACCATAACGTGGGTCAGGTGTTACGCTTGTACCAAATGATGTTGGTACTGAGTAAGGCACGTTGCCCCAAGTCTGATCAGGAGTAATGTCTCTGAACATAAGAACATCGAGTGGTGAGAGCATGTTAAGTGGTTCATAGTCATCCCACTCCCAGCAGATGAATGTATCATCATCATTAACCTGGACAATGTATTTCTTTGTGAAATCAATGTTGTTTGCTGTGAAGAGGAACTTGACACCAGCACCACGTGCGTTGTAGTTAACACGATGTGGTCTGTCAGCGATTGACTGTGTTGCAAACCTGATACCTGCAGGGTCATTTACGTCATTCTCGTTATCGTGGTTTGTGAGTGTGAGAATAAGGTTCGGGAATCTCTGCTCAAGAACGGTGAGACATTTTCTGTTTGCAGTAATGTCAAGGTCTTCTGGCTGGATTGTTGATTCCCATTTTCCATAACAGTCATATGAGTTTGAAAGTTCTCTGTAGTGAACTCCATAAAGCTCATATCTTGGATCCGTCACAGGATCAAAGACGTATCTTGCATAGTTTGCATAGGCACGGTGTTCTGGGTCTCTATAAACTGTCTTCCAGAACGGATCATAGTATTCACCGTCACGTGGAAGCATGAGAAGACCGCTATATGCGTTAAGATCGCTCTCTTCTTTGATTACGTGGACATAAATCTTTCTATCTTGCACGAAACCTGTAAGGTCACATGAGCCTCTGTATGGTGTAATTTCAAAGTGAGCTTCTGGATGTGCCATGTCGATTGTTCTTACAGTTTCTGCGATATTGTTGAATGACGATCTTGGAACGTTCTCAAGGAGAACATGATATTTGTCATCAGGATCGTCTGGGGCAGGTGTAACTTCAACTTTAACGTGTGAGGTCTGCTCAACCATGAATTCCTGGTCAACTTCAACCTTAACCTGGATATCTCCAGGGATAACTTCCATATCCATGAAGTTAGAAAGACCGTTATGTCCCATTGAAATCATGTTGACTTCGTTTTCAACATAAAGTGCCTGCGAGAGAGAAACAGGTGTACCACAAGGATAAACTTTTCCCTGGATGTCAACTTCTGTTGCACGAACTGAACGATAATCAACTTCTGTTATATAACTTCCGGCACCGTCTGATGGCTGGAGATAGATGTCTTCGCCTGGGTCATACTCGTAGTTTCTTGGGATACCTGATGCTGGATGTGCAACATCATAGAAACAGAAAACTTCAGGAGCGGAAACTGCAGGGAATGCAGTGAGAATCTCACCAACATCGAGATCACCGGCACCAACTTTTGAACCTGCTGGATAAGCAATCATTGCACCTGAGTTTGTTCCTGTACCCTGGTTTCTGAAAGTTGTGACATTTGTAAGCCTAAGGTCGCCAACTGTGATGTCGCCGGATCTATCCATATCTCTGTAGATATGCTCGTTGCAGCCGAAAATTCCTTCGCCACCGGCATCAAAGAACATATATGGAGGACCTGCGTTAACATCTGTTGGCACACTTGTTACTTTGGAATCTGTAAATGCAACAAGCTCACCAAAGTCATCCATCGCTGATCCACGACCATAATCGAAGTCCCATTTTTCAAGAGACTCACCACCAACGGTCTGCTCAACAAAGAACTTGTCTTCAAGATCGTTTGAAAGGTTGAGTGATGCTGCAGCGATTGTATCACGGACAGGCATATTTGGATTTGCAAGAGCCTGGTAGTTATAGCTACCAATGTTGTTATCAACACCATCATCAAGCCAGATTGACCAACCAGTAAACTGTCTCTCTTCAAGTTTTACATCATGGAAAACTGTTGATGGTACAAAGAAGCCTTCGCTCTTTGATGAGAGCATTGCATTCTTCTGGACTCTGTTATAGTGATTGATTGTTGTATCAAACTGTGATCTGATTCCTGCTGCTGTGTAGCCAATATCGACAGGCATCCACATACCATTATCACGCCATCCAATCCAGGCATCTGTCTGAACTGCGATGTTGTAATATGGTGAAAGGCAACCACCATTGATAACCTCAGCCATAAGAAGAAGGTCACCATCGATGATACCAGCACGTGTAAGTCCATCAGTATCAAAGATAAGGTATGGTCTGTCAGCATCATGCTGCATGAAGTCATCTGTCTGCCAACCTCTGACGTTTGTAAGTCTGAAGTCTCCGGCCTCAACAAATCTTTCACTGCTTCCATTGCCTTTTCTGTAGATGAATTCACCTGGGTCATAGCTTGAGGTTACAACTGGAGGGGTTGGGTTAACAACACCGGCAACTCTCTGGTTATGGTAGTATTCATATTCGGTGAAAGTTGGTGAAGTTGCTGGGTTTGCAAATGTCCAAAGTGATGTACCTACATCATAGTCATCACCTGGATCCCAAACAGCTATAACACCAGCGTCAAATACTGCTGTATCTTCTGGATAAGTCTGGATATATCCATTTCTTGTGACAACAACATCTGAGAGTCTGACATCGCCGCCGTCTACAAATGAGCAAGGTGCAGTTGCAACATCAGCAGGGATTGGGTAATAGGACTGTGCACCGGCTTTTCTGTAGATAAACTCACCAAAGTTGTATGCAACAGGTGTCTGCATGTTGAAGGATGTCATAGAATCTGGATATGATGCAGCATCTGTGACGTTCTCAGCATGAAGGACTGTGCCTGTGTCCATGAAGGTGCCATTGGGGTTTACTGGGAATCTCTCAAGACCGAGCGAAACGTCCCAGTCTTCATACCCCTTATAGAGATTTTCTTGAAGTGCTGAGAGGGTATCTGGATCTGGACCTTCTTCGTAGACGATACCAGAACAAACTGCACCAGCTGGTCCAAGTGCTCTTTCTGCAAGGTAATCTGTCATATCAGCATAACCGAGTTTCCAGAGTCTCTTTGTGTTGTAACCGGTCTTGTCAGCATCCCAGAAATAAATCCTTGATTCATAAACAGGAGCTGCCTGGTTTGCAAGGTCATAACTGAGACTATAGAACTGGAAACCAAGATCATTTGCAGCTGAGTTTGAGAATGGATTGTAGTCTGGGTCAAGAATGTATGGTCCCTGTGTGTTGTTTGAGACGATTGGGTCGACAAGTGCTCTTGGGTTATCTGTGCAGTTATCATGTGTGTAATCATGTGGGTCAAGCTGATAATTCACATCATAAGGGTCTGCATACCCATAATAACGGCAGTCGTTGAATCGACCATCGGTATCAAACCAAAGCTGTCCGTGTTCATCGAGGATAACATACCAGTGATGTTTATAAGTAGTAAGTCCATTTCCACTGGCTGCATCTTCACCACTTGTGACATCAACAGTTAACCACACTTCTGACCAGAGACCGAAGTCCTGGATCTGGGCGATTGATGATGGTAAGGCTTCATCATCAAGTCTGCCAGTAAGTGAGTTAATGTCGCCACTTGCGGGTGTTGCGATTGTTGCGTATGACGCTGTGGCTGGCGGAAGTGGAATGGAGTTTGGTGGATTGTCAACCGCTCTTAATGCGAATGGCATTGGGAATCCTTCTCTTCCCCACCAGATTTCTCCTACCTTCTGCCATGGGACCTGCTTTCCATCTGGCAACTCACGTCCGTAACGGTCAAAACCGATACGATGGAACCTGTTTGCAACCATTGTTGCAGGCTGGTTACCATTCTTTGCTTCTGTGTCCTTGGGAGTTAGTAACGGAATACTAACGAGCATCCCCATAACTAGTGCCAAACTAAGCAGAGTAGTTATTACTTTTCTCATTTGCTCTCTCCTTCACCTAATTGAAGGTTCACGACTCTCCCCCCTGGGAGTGATCGAAACCGCGATCTAACGTTCCTTCTAGTTTCGCGTAACCAATCATAATTCATAATCAAATAAATCAATCTTTTTTTCTCTCGCACTCTGACCCCATTTGGGGTCAGAGTGATAATTTTCAATCCTATCTACTACAATCAGCCGATGATGGTGATTGTAATTGTGGTACCGGAGACATCTACCGATACATCTGCGCCTGAAAGTTCAAGTACCTGCTGGAGGAAGGCAATTGGAACCATAATCTTGCTTCCGGTCATTATTGGTGCTGCAAATGTTGCAGAGTTTCCATTGATTGTAAAGTTTGTACTTCCAACAGTTGCTTCAGCTGAAAGTCCGTTGTAGCTAACTGTTAGAGCATTACCCACTGGGTTCACTGCCATACCATCAAAGAGATCTTCAAGGTCTTTGATTGGAACCATGATGTTGTTCTGTGCATCGAGTTCTGGTGGCTGGATTACATTTCCTGGGTTTCCGTTGATTACTGGAATGCTGTTTCTGAGTCCAAGCTCAACAACAAGTTTCTTGACGATTGTGTAGGTTCCCATTTCGGAACCCTCGTTACCGGCAGCATCAGTTGCTTTGACGCTTACTGTAAGCTCTGAACCAGCTTTAACTTCAAACCAATCTGTTTTCCAAGTATCGTTTGCAACGGTTACTGGAACTGTTCTCTGGTCTCCATCCTGGTCAACTGTTACTTCAACCTTTGAGCCAGGTGTTACTCTACCTGTAATCCAGAGTTCATCGGTGTCACCCATAAGACCAAAGGTATCAATATCAGCCTGTGTTGGGAGGAGGATGTTTGGTTTTGTTGTATCAAGGTTGATGATGACTGTCATTGCGGCCTCAACACCATTTGAACCAACAGCATGGAGTGTAATGAGGTTTTCACCTTCTGTGAGTGTTACCTGTGATTCCCATTTTCCATCTGCTCCGACTTTTGCATCCTTCTTAGAAACATCGAGTTTTGCGCCCTTGCTAACAGTACCTGTAAGGGTCATTGAAGATCTATTTGTGATTGAATCGAAGTCATCAACATCAATTGATGGTGGTGTGAGGTCGAGGTCAACATAGAGTACTGAGTCACCAGATGTGTAACCTTCTGCAGTTGCATCAATAATGATCTTTGACTGTGATGTTGGTGTAACATTCTGGAAGAGTGCTTCACCAATGGCATTTGTTGTTGCAGAAAGATCAATCTCACCGTCTTCTGATTTGAATGTAACTTTTGCACCTTCAACAAGATATTCTGTTGAAGCTTCTTTTACTACTACAACAACTGAGTCTGGCTGACCAAGCTTGAGAATTCCATTGTATGGTGTCGCTGTAACTTCAAGACCGGTCACAACATCAAGCCATTCAAGGCCATCGATATACAGAGGTGAGTCATATTCGTAACCTATTACATCAGCGTTACTGTGCATTCTCATGCCCCAATTGTACTCCCTTGAAAGACTCAAGGTGGCAACGTTGTTACCAGTTCCAGTTGGTGTCCAGTACATAATGGTTTCAGCAGTGTCACTCTCGTCCGAAACACCGAGTTTACCCTTAATCGATGATTCATACTTGTTTCCTGTAAACAGGAGAGAGGTGGCTGAAAGAGTAAGGATGGATCCCTGTTCCATTTCCTCACCCTGTTCGGCAAGCCATTCATTTCTTTCTCTAGAACCACAGACACCAAGGTCACCTTCGGTTGCTGGGCTTACTTTGACAACGAAATGATTTCTTACTGCATATGTGAAGTCATACTCTTCTTCATCAATCAATCTATCGATATATCCGAACTGACCAAAGAGTCTGTTCATGACCTCTTTATCAGTACCTTCCTGGATCAAACCTTCCTGGTTTTCATCAGCTTCACCCTCAAGAAGTCCGGTATCCATTTCTTCGCCAGTCTCTGGGTCATAGAGTGTCACATTTGGTGCGGCTGAGCATGCATTTCTGTCTGGAATTGCTTCCCAGTCAAGTTTGAATGTGTGATCCATGGTTCCATACCAGAATCCTCTGTATGATTTTCTGGCAATATATCTGTAGTACATGTAGTTAGGATCATATTTTCCATACCAACCTGGATAACCGATAACATCTGAGAAGTCTCTGTCATTACTGAGGTTGTTGTTTCCAATCAATCCACCGATCTTGGTAATGTCATCTGCCCAGAAGTAGAAGTTTACTTCACCATTTTCATTGAATGAAAGTGAGTCTGCGAATGTAAGTGTTCCGTCAAGGTCGAAGTCTGCGAAGATGTATGAACCTTCGTATGGGTTGTTGTAGATAGAACCCCATCCCCAACCAGCGTTATTGTATGGAATGACATCCCATGAATCTTCAGTTACATAGCTGAAATCATCGTATCTTGTGTTTGTTGTATTGAAATGTACCCATGGATCTGCCCAGTTTGTGTAATACCAAGTATCTGCGAGGATATAGTAAGCCTGCATATATGGTCTCATAGCAGTGAACCTAAAGATCTCTGAGTTCATTGAGTTCATTGGGTCAATGATACCATCATTTGTGATATCAATACCAAGGAATGGATAGTATCTATTTCCTTCATCGATGAGGAAGAGCTTGTCGTAACGTCCTCTGATAAGGTCAGTTCCGAATCCGTACTGAGCAGTTCCGAAAGTGAGCATGTTATAATCATTGTCGGCTAGCTGGAAGTCCCAGTTCTGTGGTCTTGTGATATATGGTGTGAATCTTGCTGTATCAGATCCTGAACCTGAACATACTGAAACTTCTTTTGCAACACCCTTAATGAGTGCGCCCTGACCATCCCAGCACTTCGCTGTGATCTTGTAGAGACGTGCATCGTTTGCTGTCATCATGAAGTCAGCATCATCATTCTGCTCAAAGGTATCACCCTTCTCGTTTTCGAATATGTAGTTGACTTTTGGCTGGACAATCTTAACGGTTGCTTTTGCTCTGTGCTTTCTATCTGGTGTGTAACCATAGACTTCAAACTCACCCTGGTCATTTGCAGTGAATCCAAGGAAGTTGTATCTACCAGTTGGATCACCGTTCGAATCTCTTACAACCTCGAATGTGATTGGTGTGAACGGATCATTTGGCTGTGAGTACATCATTGAGTTACAGATTGGTGTACCGTCAAAGTTGTGAAGGTCAGTTCTTGTCCAGTAGTACTGTGGAAGTTTTGCACCCATTCCGTAGTAGTACTCGTTATCAAGATGTGGGTCGACAAAACAGTGCATTGCGATATCTCTATCGATTACGGCAGCATTGCCCCAAGCATCTTCGACACCTTTGCTAAAGTCAACTGGCTCTCCACTATCATCGGTGAACGTGAAGTAAAGTGGGCTTTCTGGATTCTGGAGCTCTGGAGTCATACCAGCTGTAAGTGGCTCTGGACCGTAGGTCATGTTGAGATCTTCCTGTGGGAATACCTCAAATCCTCTTGTTCCAGCAAGATAAACCTCGTGGCTCATTGAACCAACTGAATCTGGAAGTGAATCAAAGAGTGGTCTGAATGATCTGTCGCCACTATCATCACCATACTTGTAGGCAACAATCCAAACTGGAAGTGTTTCATCGAATCCGATTACGTGATCTCTGTAACCTGGTGGTAATGGATCACCTGTAGGTCCGAATCCACCAAAGTCAAATCCGACTCTGTCTGGAGCTACTTCAAGTTTATAGAGTCCATCATTTCTATGGAAGGTTCTTGCATCGATAAATGCGCCTGTCCATGTATTTGTTGCGATATCATATGAACCAAGGATTTCGGTCTCGTGTGAGGCATATGATACTTTACCGTCACCATCGAAGTCGTCATCTGGCAAGTACTGTGTTCCCTGCTGGTAAACATTGGAGTTCTTTGGTGGATTGGTTACCCAACCATCACCTGCACCGATCCATACACTCTGCTGTGGATCGAAGTATCCTGTATCCTGCCATGCAAAGACTAATGCATCGTTACACTCTCTGAATTCCCATTCGTTGAATCCACTTGCACCAGTTGTTGGTTTTTCGTCTTCTGTAACTCTTACATCAAGAGTGATTGTGTCATCAACAAAGATTCCACCGCGCTCTTCAACATCGGCATTATCGAGTGTGATTCCGAGTGCGTGTACATCAACTCCATCTGAGATTGGTTTTGTACAGCAATCCTGGAAGATTTTTACAGTTCCATCAGCAAGGGTAACCTTGATTTCGATGTTACCAGGCTGGATTGGAATAATCTCATCGATTGCATAAACATAGTTATTGTAGACGCCTGGATAGCTGTGATAGATCGCTGGAGTTGTGCTTCTGTAAACAAGGTCTCTTGATCTTTCAAGGTATCTGTTTGTTGGAAGTGGATCTCCAAGTGCTGAATGCCAGTCATCTCTGAAGCCTGGACTCACAACATTTGTGAAGTCCTGATTATTCATGATTTCGTAGTACTGTGAATTTCTTCTGTCGATCTTAATGTAGCCAGATCTGTCGTATCTTATTGGTACATTATCAACACCATTGTAATTGTACTCACTGACGAGTCTTTCTTCAATGTAACCGGCATTACTTGAGGTTGCACCAATAATATTTGGTCTGTAATAATGTGCAGGAGTCATAAATGGTCCAGTTACCTCAATCGATTCGACAAGTCTGAAGTTGAGTGCTGGGTATGATCTTGCAATTGTTCCATATGGGTCGAATGTGTACTGATCCCAATCAGTGTAGCTCATAATATCATTTCCATTTCCAACTGAAGTTGGGGAAACGAGGGTGAAGTAGAATCCATAGTCTGTAAATGGATAGAATTCTGTTCCAAGCTTGTTAAAGAGTTCGGAGTTGATTGCTGGATAAGCATTGAATCCACCTTCACGCTCTGAACCAACTGCTCTTGCGGTATGTGACTGTCCACCTGGATAGGCTCTCATGTCTTCTTTGTAGTTTCCACAGATTGGGTTGTACCAATGTCTGATCTGTGGTGATGGTCTATCCATTGGAGCAAGTGGTTCCGCTCCTGCGGTATAATCGGTCTCTGAGAACTGGAGAGCATGGTCAACAAGATTGAACTCACCAAAGTTCATGATGTCAGCTGGCTGTACGTCTACTGTGAATGTACCACAATAGTCGATTCCAGGTGAATCATCATAGACAAAGTATGGTGGATGGAATGTTGGATGAGAATCAACATCGAATGACCAACCAGAAATCACTGAATTATAGTCATAGATTGTGTTTGCAAGATAAACTCTAATCTGAAGATCTGTGCTTGTGTTTTTTGGCTGAATTGGAATATAAATCTCTCCGCCATCAGAAGTGTTATCCCAATTTGTCACCATTGTTGGGATACCAAATGATACGATTCTTCCGAATCTTGCACCACTGTAGCCCTGGAAGAATGGAGGTTCACGGTCATAGACGCTGTTATTGAATCTTCCCATTCTGTCTTCGATTGTAATATCGCCAAGATTTGGGAATCCAGCGCCAAGATGACAGACATCACAGATGCCTTTATCGATTGAACAATCATAATCATCAAGTTCAGTTGTTAGATTTCCATTTCCGGTAAATGCCTGAAGCCATCCATCCGTATCAGTCCATGGCTGTCTTGTAGCGGTAAATGTGCTTCCAATATCACCATAGATACCATTGAAATAGGTTCTTCCTGAATATAACCAGTCTGTTGGGTCAAGTGCGCCCCATGCTGCGCCTGGCCTATCTTCTGCTGGCTCATACCATCTCCAGAATGTGTAGGAACCATCATCATTGACCTGAATAATATATTTTGCTGTATCATCATCTGGACTCTGTGCGGTACAGAGGTATTTGATACCTGCACCATGAGCATTGACATTGGCAACCATCTTGCCTCTGATACCACTCTGAAGTCCAATGGTTGAGAATGGGATAGCCTCTGGATCGTTTACGTCAAGTGGGTTATCTGCATCCCAAACTGTAAGGATAAGATTTGGGAATCTCTGGTCAACTGGTGAAATACATGTATTACCGGTACCGGCATACTTAATATCAATCCACTCAGGTTCAACCATCAAGTCAAATCTGCCATAACAATCATACTGATGATCAAGAGCACAAGTTGAGCTGATGAGTCCTGAAGTTGAGGCAACTGGTCTTGGAGTATGATCACCAATATAGCGACCCTCGTACATCTTGATTGTCCAAGGTCTTACAACCCAGTATGGATCGTAGATATTGTAATTATAAAGACCGATTTCCTGATCTTCATACTCTTCAAGTGGTCTTTCTTCTCTTACACCAGAAAGTACAGAATCTACTGGAACAGGATATGATACTCCGCCTCTTTCAAGGAAGACTTCGATTCTGAGTGGGTCACAGGAACCGTCTTCCTGTACTGAACCTCTGTATGGTGTGTATGTTATATGCTGAACTCTCTCCTCTGGAGTGATTTCAACAACTTTGTATCTTGCACCGCCAATTGCATCACTGTGAGCTGTTTCAACGTTTTCTGAGATGATATAGTTATCATCAACTGTTCCACCACCAGCTCTTCCTGGATCTGCTGGGAACTCAAATCTTGTAAACACAAGGTCATCAAGGTAATCGAAGGCAGGGTTTGTAAGTCCATCATAGTAACCCTCTTGATACTCATCATGATTTGTTGAACCTGAAATATCACCAGCGATACCACAAACTGCAGTACGATACTGATATCCGCCTGCACAATCACCATACATGAACCTGATTGTTCCATCACTCTTAATGCTACAAGCAAAGTTTAGAGTCGGAGGAGAAACAGCGGATGGACCTGGACTATATTCATGTGTTTGCCATCTGATTCGAACTTCGTCTGCTGAAGGCTGACAATAGAATATCTGAAGATCTGGGTTATCATTACCCTGAGATGGACTGTAATAGAGGTTCTGGTCATTTCCAAGCGGTACAAGTGTGAAGTCTCTGTAATCATTATTGTAATACCAACCAATCCAACTGTATGTGGATGGAATACTACCCATAGTATTTGACTCATGGAAACCGATGTAACCGTTTGTTGAGACATAAAGCGGGTTTCCGGCAGGGAAAACGGTATTATAAAGTGGGAAGTCAAATGGAAGTGAGAGTGAAGTCACATATGTGTCGTCAAGCCAACCTGTTCCGCTATAGTCACTATCCTTATCGATTGCGTATTCTGGAACGAGTCCTGTGCAATACTCTGTGAATGTGTTTGTCTCACGAGTCTGGATGTAATCAGTATAAGCCTCTTTTGCAGGAATTCCTTCCTGATATACACCATTGAGCTTGACAACATACTTTTCACCTGGCTGTGGTGGTGGGTCAACTGAAACCTGAATGTCAGATGTCTGTTCAACTTTAAGATGCCATTTTGCATCTGGATCCTGTGGGACTCCATCGATTGAAACATTAAGGTCAACTTCACCTGGAAGTACAGGGATATCCATAAATCTTGGATCTCCGCATTTGCCCATTGAAACCATTGAAACTTTTGACTTAACGTCATAGATTTCGCCAGCAGCAAGTTTTGTGCCGCATGGGTAGAAGTAGCTAAATGGTTTGAGGTTTGATGCTGTTGCTGATGATGTGTTGTATTCGCCAGCATCATCGAGTCTATAGACATAATCATTCATACCAATGTGATGTCCACCCTGGAGAAGTCTTCTTCTGTCTCCGGCTGAAGGGATAAGCTCGATGTGATAAGCTCTTGCATTATCGAAATATGCATCGTAACCAACATAGTAGTATGAGTAGTAGTTCATTGATGTTTCGTGGTTGAAACCAATTGAACCAAATGTATTTGGTGCACCTGAGAGGTTCACCTGAATCTCTTCTGGCCAGAATTCCGCGTTAATCGTCCATAATCCAGAAAATACAGTCGTTTGTACTTCATGTTCAGTATCATACGTCATGAGGTCGCCTGAAAGAGGCGCGTTGAACATTGCGATTGAATAAGCTCTTGAGTATGGTCCACCAGTGTCTGGGTGAGTTGCGCCTTCCCATCTAAGGAAATGCATCGCTGACATGTCTGTACCAGAATTCCATCCATAAGTGGTCTGGGCATATGGACTATGGAAGTATTCCTGTCCATAACCATTACCAACATGGTCCATATATACACAACCCATACCGATAATTTTTGGGTATGAAGAAGAAGTATACATACTTCTGTTGTTGCACATTACATCATAATTAAACTGATAGTTATCCCAAATTCCACCGGCATTTGTACAAACATCATTTCCTTCGCTGTCAAGTCCTCTATACCAAACAAGTGCTGAGGAATGACTGCTGGTAAAATATTCATACGCATATCTTCTACCGTTGTATGTGGATGGTCCGCATGAGAGTGGTCCATATCCTAACCAGGTATATAGGGAGGACATGTAATACTCTGTGTCTTCCCAAATCCTAAGTCTCCAGTCACCAAGGAAATTCACGTTCTGAAGAGCAAGGAGGTCACCACACTGAGTATGATATGTACGTAAATACTCATATCCATACTCATATCCCCATGGATAATAAACATAATAGCAATAAGTGTTGTTTGTAGAGACACCAGCATTGTGAATTACTGGTCTTGTTGGATAGGTGTTTGGAGCGTTTCTGCTGAGTCCACCTCTTTGGTGATAGTACCAGTTCATACCAGCACCAGGAACCACACCACCCATCCATCCAGACATACCATATGAACCACCACCGTTATTGTTGGTTCCAGGATAAAGTCTGGCCTGAGTGTTACCACCGTGACGAACGGTATCCCATCTGTTTACTGGAAGACCCGAAACTGGATCTGTGTATGGTGATGGGTCAAAGTCTTCAATACCATATGGGTGAGGACCAATATCATCCCATGCAACCATCTGGATTGCTCTTGCTCCTGCAGCGAGTGCTGGATCAAAATAAATAAGTTCGCCAACATCGTACCTCGCATTTGGAGGGTTGCAGCCGTTTGATTCGTCGAAATATGCAAGTCCAGGATCCATCTTGATAATTGGTCTTCCAACATCAAGGTCACCAGCAACAACAAATGAACCTGCTGGGTATGTAATCATTGTTCCGGCATCACCAGTTGCAACATCTGAATAAACTTCGATGTCAATCATTCTCTGGTCGCCCTGGTTTACAACACCTGGGTTGAATCCAGCATCGAATGGATCTGGCTGGAATGGGATTGCTGGGTTGAGTGGAAGCTTTTTGATGTCTCTGTAGAAAGGCTCACCACAACCATACTGAACACCATCAAGAACTGCAGGTGGGTTTGTCATATCATAGGATGTTTCAAAGTAAAGGAACTCTTCGTTGAATTCTGTGAGGTCGAGATCGTAGTCCATTGCAGTTTCGACGTCCTGACAGCCAATGAAGAGCTCGCCAGCCTCAAAGTTTGTATGATCGTCTGAGAGTGAAAGCTGGAAGCAATCTCCACCTTCAGCACGGTTATTGTCAACACCATTGTCGAGGAAAAGCTGGAGACCAATATATTCTCTGTACTTGAGAGCAACATTGTAGAAGGTTGTTGTTGGAACATAGAAATTTGATCCGTTGACATCAAGTGCAGTTGCTTTGTTTACAAGCTGAGACATTCTGACAATGTCACCATTTGGTGAAGTAAACTGTGCTGCAGTCATTGAAGGATACATCTCAACATATTCATATGTATCTTCCTGCATTACCTGCCAAAGGTCTGATTCTACATGAATGTTATACTCATATGAACAGCTTGTCTTGAGGGTCTCAAGCATGATAATTGCATCGCCAGTAAAGAATCCACCACATGTGGTTCCCATACCAGTGACTCTTCCGTTGATGTGGGTAAGTCTGATGTCATTGAGAGAAACCATATCATCGCCATCAGCATCATCATAAACCTGGTCATAGAAACTTGTTCCGCCAGATGCACTATGTTTTACGGTTGGAAGGGTTGAAAGATCTATGATTGCATAGTTGTTTGCAAGTTGCCACTGATAGTCTTCATCTGTGAGACCAACGAGTGTGTTTTTGCGGAAGTTGAATGACTGACCACCCCAAACAATTGTCCAAGCAGTAAGTCTGAGGTCGAGATCATTAAACATAAGGTTGCCATCAATATCAGAGAAGATTGGCTCGCCGTATGTGTATGTACCGTTTCCATCGACGTCAATGAGATACTCACCACCAGAGAAGTTTGTGAGTGCAAGACCAACATCCCAGTCATTACCAAGAATGTTTGCATCATTTGGGCACCATCTGATTGTGTCGTCATCGGAGATCACGGTGTTCCAGATAACTGGCTTTCCTGGGTAGTAACCATTTGGAGTTACACCATTTGGTCCACCAACAACACCCCATGATGAATGATATCCATCAGCACAAACTGCATCTTTTCTGAGATAATCAGTCTGGTCTGCAATACCAAGCTGCCAAACTCTATCGATTTCCTTTTCCTCATCATACCACCAGTAATGAACTCTCTCGTGATACTTTGGAACAGGATACTCCATGTCATTTGGGTTATATGCTGGATTCATGATGTATGGTCCCTGAGTATTGTTGTCACCACTTGGGTCAACAATCATCTTTGGGTTTGTGTCACAGTCATTCCAGTCAATTGAGCCATCACCAGAGTAGACAGTTGAGCTTCTGTAATAAACAGACTCGGGGTTTGCTGGTTCCCAATATCTACAATCATGGAATCTTCCATCTGGGTCTATCCAAAGCTGACCGAGTTCATCCATCACAATGTATCTTTTGTCATAAAGCTGACTTTCTCCGCCCTCTGCCTTAACTGTAAGATATACTTCAGCGTAGAGATATGGAAGAACAGCCCATGAAGCATCTGACTGCTGGTTTACAGCTGCAGTTATGGAGCCACTTCCAGGGTTCTGGATTGCATCAATGCAATTTGGCATCATGTACTGAGGGCTTCCCCAAAGGTCTTCACCTTCATTTTGCCATGGGAAGAATGTTCCATCCAGGGCATCGTAAGTTGGATATCCAGTGTAAGATGGATCAACCGTGAATCTTCCAGTGGATGAATTTACAATGACACCCTCGTATTCGGTATCTCTACCATTGTTCAGGGGTCTGCCATAGCGGTCATATCCAACACGGTTAAATTTTGCAACGATCATTGTTACATCTTTAACCTTGCTATCGTCAACAGCTTTTACAGACTCTGCACCAATAAATGTACCAGCAAACATGCCAATAATCATCATTGTTGCTACGAGCAAACTTAGTACTCTCTTCATCTGACCTCTCCTTTTAGACTTAAGCCACCAAGGGGCCAATCTTGGGCCACTTCAACCTTTTTTTCAACCGATATAAATCTAGTAATGAAGTCCATTTTTTTGCTTATCAAACCAACTATAAATCAATTCTTTCTCGCCTTTCGGGGCGGGTTTCATCCACGCACCCGAAAGGATAACTTTTTAAAGTTTCAAACTAAATTCGTATTCGAACAATTATACCTATTCAATCTCCATTGTCAGGGTCATTTTTCCACTACCATGATCCCAATTAGTTTCGATTCCTAGAATTCCGGCAAAGAACTCAACATCAACAAAGAATTCACCGAGTTCATCAACAGGTGCATTTGTCATTGTAAACTCATCGCCATCAACGGTATATGTCTTCTGATCAACAGACATAACATATTCTTTTCCATCGATTGTTGCAGTTACAGTACCAGCATTTATTACTGGAGTATTCTCTTCAAAGAACTGGGTGAAAACTGTAAGTGGTGCATAGAATACGCCGCCAATTACCTTTGGTCCTCTGTTGAGCTGTGTTCCTGGGTTATCGTTGACGGTCACGTTTGTGTGACCATCTTGAATAACCATAACTCTTCTTGCGTAAACTGTAATTGTAAATGTCTTTTCGTTCTGGTTGCCAGCTGGGTCAACAGCCTCTACCTTAAGCTCAAGTTCACCAGCATCGATGTTTTCAAGCTCAACTCTCCATGTGTCATAAACAACTGTTGCTTCTTTTCCGTTGATAGTAACCTTGGAGTATGGCTCAACCTTACCGGTGAGTGTTACATTTGGTCCGAAGACTTTGACATTTGGATCTTCCTGATCAAGGATGATCTCTGGTGCAACGGAGTCTCTTGTGATTCCAACGGTGAGTGATGTTGACATTCCTGCTGTGTTGCTTGCAGTAATGTCGATTGAGTTATAACCGTCTTCAAGGTTAACTTCATGGCTGAATGTACCATCATCTGCAACCTTAACTTTGTTTGCACCGATCTTAACTTCGGCTCCAACAGATGTCTTACCTGAGACTTTGATCTTTGAAGCATTTGTTGTGGATGGAAGTGAATCAATAATGAGCATTGGTGGGATAACTTCGACTTCTACGCCAACTGCTGAGGTTGCTTCGCCATAGACATCTGAGCTTGCACGGATGATAATTTTTCCAGCTTTTGTTGGGGTAACCTTAAATTCTGCGATACCCATATCGTTTGTTGTTGCAGTCTGAGCTGTAACAATTCCGTCTTTGTCATCAAGTTTAACGCTTATGCCTGCGACTGGTTCATCTGCTCCACCAGCAACAACAACCTTGACCTTAAGTGTTGACTCTACGCCAACCTTGAGTGCTCCGCCAACCTCTGGCTCAATTGCGATGCCCTTGATTACGTTGAACACTGTAAGTGCGGCATTAAGTGTGTAGCTAGTTCCGACTTCCTGTGCGGCAACTCTCTTTTCTCTCATATAGAGACCGGCTGTTGCAGAACCAGTACCAGTTGGATCAACATAGATGTTTGCTTCACGATCATTTGGATCGTCTTTTCCGATTGTGAGTCTTCCTACTACGTGATGTTCAAATGCTGGCCAACCCTCAGTAGTATCTTTTTCTGGTGAATAGAATCTGATTGTCGCAGCTTTTTCGTTGTACTGGCTGTCACCATATGTCTGCTCTGAGTATGATGGATGATCTTCAGGAATATAACCATGCACAGGGATGTCTCTTCTGTCTGCTGGGTAAACCTTAACGAGCATATGATTTTTAATACCGTATGTAAGATCGTAGTGACCGAATGCAATCACGTCGTCTTCATCTGTATTTGTTCTCCAGGCTTCACCTGTAAGAGGATTGATAATCTCAATGTCTGGTGTTCCAACCTCAAGACTCTTATCTGGCCATGCTTCCCAGTCAAGCTGATAGATACCATCTGGTGTGGCACCCATTCCGAAAGTTGGGTTGAATCTATATCTTGAGTAGTTCGGATCCATTCTTGTCTGAACGTTCATATATCCGGCAACGTCAGCATACTGATTTACGTTACAATAATCATTGTATCCAACAAGACCTGTCAAGAAACAAGCATCGTTTGCGTAGAACAAGAATGTTGTTCTACCCTGTTCATTGAGTGAGAAGGAGTCTCTGAAAGAGAGAATATTATCACTATTGAAGTCTGGGAAGAGATATGATCCATGATATTTATCATTATAGATACAACCTCTACCCCAACCTCTCTGGTAGTCCATGAATTTACTGTATCCACGGCTTGCCTGAGCTGGAAGATAATCAGATTTACCTGGGTACCAAGCACCCCAGCCACCCCATGAAGTAATTTCATAGTTAAGATCGGTATATCTTGTGTTTGCAGTGTTATAGTAAACAGGATTGCTGCTGTAAATCTGATATTTAATTTCAGCATATTCGGACTGATCAATTGTAAGCTGTGTCAGACTTCCATCATCATTAATATCGATTCCTGCATAGTTATGATAATAGGTCTCTGAGTAACCAGTTGAAGATGATGAAACTGATCCCCAAAGGTAATTATGTGGGATGGAGTTTGCAACAGTAAATCTTGCAATATCTTCACCTTCACCTGAACAGACACTTACACCTTTTGCGACACCCTTAAGAAGTGCATCCTGAGCATTTCTACATGTTACTGTTACGTTGTAGATTCTGTTATCGCCACCTGTGAGCACGAAGTCTGGGTCACCTGTTGTTGATGGAACATCAAAGATTGCGTTTGGCTCATCCTTGTTTGAAACTTCATATGAAGCCTTTGGTGAGGCAACTTTAACAGTTACAACACCTGAATGTTTTCTGTCTGGTGTATAGACATAAACTTCAAATTCACCTTTATCGTTTGCAATGAATCCTCTGAATGTGTAGTCACCTTTTTCAGAATCATGTGTGAAATCAATTGGAAGGAAGGTTGGATAGTACATTGCTGAGTTGTAGTTAAATTTTCCTTCTTCGTCTTCAACGTTGTGAAGGTCGGTTCTGAGCCAGTAGTACTGAGGCATGACTGCGCCTTCACCATAGAAGTATTCATCATCTGGTAATGGATCTTTGAAGAGGATGTCATGAACTGCTGTTTCGATAATCTCTGCATCACCATGTGCATCTGGGAGACCAATTGCGAAGAGGTCAACTGGGTCACCATTGTAATCAGTAACGTGGAATGTAAGTGGGTCACCAATTTTTTCTGGGATTACACCAGCTGTGAGTGGTTCTGGGCTATATGTAATGTTAAGGTCACGTCTTGGTTCAACTGGAACTGAAACCTGTCCTGAAAGATAGACTTCGTGTGAGTACCAGTTATAAAGAAGTGGTGTAAATGCTCTATCGTTATTGTCATCACCATACTTGTAAGCGGTGATGTTGAATGGGCATGTCTCATACTGATCAATGATATGGTCTACGTGGTTTCTAAGAAGTGGTCTTCTATTTTCATCACGTCCGCCAATATCGATTCCAACTTCATCAATGAGTCCACCATTTTCAGCAGTAAGTTCAATCTTGTACTGACCATTTTCTCTCTGGAATGTTCTTGCATCAATCATTCCACCGAGCCATGTATTTGTGGCCATATCATATGTTCCAACAATCTCTGTTTCACGATCATTGAATCTTATGAGACCATCGTTGTTTCTGTCATAAATCTTGTCATATGCAGTTTCCTGTCCGGATACTGTTGAGGACTGTGGTGGGTTGGTGATGATTCCATCAAGTGCACCATACCAATAGTTTGAATCTGGATCGACTATACCTCTGTCCTGCCATGCAAAGAGGACTGCATCGTTACATTCGATGTTGAGCCACTCACCATTGTTGATCATTCCTTTTCCAGAGTCTTCGGTAACTGTGAGCTCAAAAACGTTATCTTCAAGAACGGTTACAAACTGTGGTGTGCCTTCAATCTTAAGACCATGTACTGGAATTCCATCTTTTGTTCCAGACTGTCCTGCAGCACAGCAATCCTGGTAAACCTTCTTGATGTCATTATAAAGCTGGAGTTCAATTTCAATCTGACCTGGGCCGATTGGAATAAGCTCATCAAATACCCAAACATATGGATAACATGGAGTCACTGGATCTGCTACTGGGTAATTGAAGTTGGTTCTTGAAACACTCCAGAATCCACCATAGTAAAGGTCTCTCCAGTTGGTAAGCCATGTGTTAGCATTTTCATAAACAACACTATCTGATGATGAAAGTGGCTGACCAACCTGTGAATAGTCACTTCCATAAGCATCACAGTATGAACTGAAGTTTGAGCTATTTACGTTAATCTCTCCGCTGTAGTCGTAGGCAATTGGAAGACCGATTACGTTATTGTATTCGTAATATGGGCTATCCATTCCACCAAGGATGCAGTTAAGAGTCTGCTCGTTGTAGAATTTTGGTCTCATGAATGGACCAGTGATCTTCATATATCTGAGAGCAAGGTCTGGTTCCTGTGTTGGGCTTCTGCCATAACCAAGATGGTTTCCTTCACCATTCATAAGAATGAAGTACATACCATAGTCAGTAAGTGGAAGGAACTCAGTTCCAAGTTTGACAAACTGGTTTTCCCAGATTGCTGGATATGCGTTCCAATAATGTCCGCTTTCGCCACCGATAATTCTACCAGTATGTGTCTGTCCACCTGGGTATGATCTAACTTCTGTATTGTAGTTATAGATAATTGGGTTGTAGTATGCCTGGATTCTTGGAGCTGGAGGTGCCATTGGATAGATTGGGTTGACACCAGTTGTGTAATTGATCAAGGAGTTCTGGAGACCGTGGTCAACCATTCTGAACTCTGAGAAGTTTACATCTGCATCTGGCTCCATGACCTTAATTGTTGTATATCCACAATAGTCAATTCCAAGTGATGTATCTGGCACGAAGTATGGTCCTGGCCAGTGAACATTCGAGGAGTTGTAATCAAATACGGCCTGATATGTGTAAACTCTTACGTGAAGATCGCCTGATTCAAATGGTTTTGCTGGGAACATGATCTGTCCACCATCGGAACCAAGAGTCCATCTGTCGATAACACAAGGAATACCGAAGTTTTCGATGTTTCCATAGTTTGCTGGAAGATTCTGTGGGTTTGGATAGTTGGAGTAAGGATCTCCGAGTGAATTCATAAATCTTCCATAAGCATCATAGAGTGTCACATCACCAAGACATGGCCACTTTGAACCCTCATTGCATGGGTCACAAACGCCACCACCAAGTGAGCAGTCATTGTCAGTAAGCCTGAGGTCATAGGTATTGTCATGGGTTGGCATTGGTGTTCTTGTTGCAGGTGCTAGAAGATCATCACCCTGGTCATCATCAAGCCATGTGTAAAGCCAGTCATTTGAATCAAGGGCACCAAAAATCTGTGTTGGTACGAGTGGCTCATACCATCTCCACCAATCATATGTACCGTCATCGTTTACCTGAACAATGAATCTGTTCGGGCTTGCCTGGCCGGCTGTAAAGAGATAGTCAATTCCGCAACCATTAACATTAACGTTTGCGATAATTGTCTGGTCAACACCAGAAACTCCGGCTGGGCATGAGATTGGAATATCTGCAGGATCGTTTACGTCGTTGGGGTTATCGGCATCCATAAGGGTAAGCAGGATGTTTGGATATCTCTGATCAAGTGGTGAAATACAATCCCTTGCTTTGACAATTTCTATTTCTTCAGGCTCAATATTCCACTTGCTTCTGAAGAAACAATCGTATCCGCTATCAAGGTCTGGTGAAACTGTATCTGGTGAAAGGATTGATGAGAACTGACGTGTTGGATACATGTCAAGATCGAATCTTTCCCATTTGTTGTCTACCCAGAATGGGTCAAAGTAAACGATACCAACTACTGGCTCACCAAAGATATGGTTGTAGTTAAGTCCTCTATGGAGAGTGAAGCTGAACTTGGTTGTAAGAACCTGTTCTGCTCTTCCATCCTGAGCATCACACTCATCATAGTGCCGATACTTGAGTGGGTCTCTAACCTCAATACCTCTTACATGTGCATAGTAATAATAATTGTAGGAGTACCAATATTGGTGTGTTCTGTTAAGTGTAACTTCGTTACCATTAATATCGATAATTCTTGCAACATCATAAAGAGCTCTTCCGCTACACTGTGGATCATCTGGCCACCACTGATAATAACCCATTCCAATAAAGTCACCAACGACAAATCCTGATGCATCCTGAAGTCTGATTACTACGTTCTCACCTTGTGGATGTGAAGTATTACCAGCACCTCTTGTCCAATGGAAATCTGGGTTTGTACCGTTATCATAACCAATATCTCTTGAGACATGGGTAATAACATGGGTTTCCTGTGTTGGGCTTGTATTCCATCCGACAACAAGTGTGTTTCCAACATAGAAGTCATCGATGCTCTTAACTGGAAGGATATGAGATCTGTTAGAGGTAGATGAGGAGTTAAAGTTAGTCTCAATCATCTCAGTATAAGCACCTTCAGTACCAGTGTGAATCTGAGTGATCATTCTTCTCTCAGTATTTCTGAGATTTCCAACGAGAATCCAGTCGCCTGGAAGATATCCATAAACATCCTGTACGGCGATTACTCTTCCGTTGTAAGGTTCATCTACGTTGTATGATGGCTCTCTATATGTGAGATATGTTTTTGGTGGTGGGTTCCTTGGAACAACCGCTGGGTCTTTGACTCCACCTACATCTCTATAAAGGTTGATTTCAACAGGCTGTCTTGTTCCGTCTTCAAGACAGGTACCTCTGTATGGAGTGAATTCAAAATTAGCCTCTGGGTTATCTTCAGTAATCCATCTATCATCTTCTGCGATGTCAAGAGCTGGTCTTCCTGGTTGTGCTGGGATTGAACCTGGGGAGAAGAGAACATTTGCTTCATCACCAAATCCACATGGTCCACCTTCAAGCCATTCGTAGTAGTCACCGTTACCATTGGTAATACCAACGTTCATATCACTGAAGTATGTTGGGCATGCCGTGCTTTGGAACTGAATTAGGACCTCACCATTCTGGAAGAGGATTACTTCAACTTCAAAGTCTGCGTCATTGTAGTAGTTTACACCCTTCCAATGGATAACAAATACGGTCTCGCCTGTTGCTGGCCAAATCGCCTGACCATAACAAACTTCGGTATTTGGAGGCCATCCCCATCTTCCGCCAAGTGCGTTAACACGTGGTGGACTATTTGCATAATCTAATGGTCGAACAACAGCATATCTGTATGAAGAGCCTGAGTATCCATAATATGTGTACTGGGAACTATAATAATACCACTGGGTTCCAAAGTTAACATAACCATTCCATCCAATCTCAAGTCTGTTATATATCTGTCCAAAGAATGGGAAGTCGAATCCAATGTTTACATTTTCTCTATACATGCCAGCACCATAAGTGGCATTGGCGTTCCAATAGGTTGGGGAAATAAGGTCTGAACACTCTAACCATTCACCCTCAACATTTTTCATTGAGTAGTAATCAATCTGCTCAACAGGCTGTCTTGCTTCAAGTTTTGTTTCACGAAGTGCAACAAAGATGCTCTCGCCTGGTTTTGGTGGTGGGTTGACAGTGATTTTGACATTACTTGTCTGCTCAACCTTAAGTGGTCTATCAACTTCAATCTGGACATCCATTGTTGGGAATGGAAGTACTGGGAAGTCGATGTAGTTATAATCACCATTTTTACCCATTGAAATCATATAAAGTGGGTATTCATTTGTGAATACGTCACCAATACCCATTGTCTCACCACAGAAATACTGTGCTGATGCGACATTGACATCACTAAGTCTAATGTCACCTGGGTCTGTCTGCTGGTTTCCTGCTGGGAAGTCTGGAAGAACAGGGTGGTCGTAATAAATTGGTTCGCCTAAATCAAGAGATCCTGATGGAAGTCTTGAGATTTCGTGTGGGATATCATACCACTTGTAAACAGGCTGCATGTATGTTAAGCCCGGTGTTGGATCAAGGAATCTGGAAAGAATTCTTCCTACATCAACATCACCTGGCTGAACAATTGTGCCTGCAACAAAGCTATCAAGTGAACCTTCAGTTACTGTACCGGTTCTGATATCAATATCTGAACCACGTCTGTCGCCTGGGGAAACTGTTCCATCCTGGTCAAGGTCAAAGTAGATTGGCTCGTTGCAACCATACATACCAGGGTCATTAGGAATTGCAGCTGGATTATCAAGGTCAATAAATTTCGGATAATCTTTGGAGTCATCAATGGTTGAAAGGTCTCTCCAAAGATCAAGGTCTGGGGCTCTGCTTGTTGCACCAGCATATGCTGAGCAGACATCTCCACGCTGATAGTTATCATGAAGGTCAAGTGCCACAGGATTGTTTGCTGGAAGGTTTGGAATTGGGTTGTTGTCATAGTCACTATCGACAAAGAGTTCGAGTCCGAGATATTCTCTGTAGTCAGGTGTTACACCATGAATTGTTGCGCTATGAATAAAGAAATCATCTGGTTCATCGCCAAGGATTGTCTGTTTTGCGATTCTGTGATGTGCTGGGTCAACATCATCGTTTGGTGATCTGAGAGCACATGCAGTAACGGATGGGATAACTCCCTGCCATTCAGAAATCATTGAACCTGGATTTGCAGGATCATCAACCCATACTCTTTCACCTTGCCAGAAATCTGACTCAACTGTCAAATCATATGTTGGCATGCAATGTGCGTATGGATGATCGATGTCATTCCAGTCTGAATCCATAAGATCGTATGAAGGATCATTTGAATATGTTTTCCAGTCCTGGTTTCCAACTGCTCCATGGTATCTTGGGTCATTTGGATCAGCAAAGAGGACTTCCATCATAACAAGAGCGTCAAATTCCCAAGCACCATGTCCAATTACGTTTCCAGCAATATCTCTGTGAACATCGACATTTGAAAGTCGGATATCGCCTTCCTGGATCTGATTTGCTGTTGGATCCAACTGCATGTAGACAAAGTCACCTGGCTGGTAACCAACTGGAACAACAGGAGTGCCTGCTGCGCAGTCGATTCCAAGAACACAATCAAGAAGAAGACCTTGTTCTACTCTTGTCATTACATCATATCCATAAGCATACCAGTAGCTGCTTCCGTTATAGCTATACTGATCATGATTTAACTGTGGTTCTCTAGTATATCTGACAGCAGTATAGGATGATGAGCCGCTACATCCCCAAGTATAGTGATACATATAACCATAATAATAGAGAGCAGAAATTCTAAGCATCTCTCCACCATTGGTTGAACCAAAATAAACATAATCACCAACGTTAAAACCCTGGATGTAATAGTCATACCATGATCTGTGATAACCATTACAACCTATAGAGTTGTAGTTGTTATACATTGTCGCAGCCTGTGGTGCATTCCAAACATTTGTGACAACACAAATCTGGCTCTGACCAAGGTTGTTTGGTCCAACTCTGACTGTGGATCCAGCAGTGATTTCAGAAGCATCTTCTACTGCAATAAATGACGTTCCTGCTGGAGTAATAACTGACCACTCGCCATTTGTGGTTGGATTTCCAAGATGTCTGAACTCAAGCTCTGTTCCATCACCAGTGCCAGCGGCACAGTAAACATAACCTGGAGGCATTGAGTAAAGATTGTTGCTCCAACCTGTTGCACCACCAAATGTGTTGATGTCTCTGTCGCCTGCAGCAACAATGGTTCCACCGAGGAATGTTGTAACTGCGGGAGGAACACCGAGAGTAACATTTGAAAGTCTTATGTCGCCAACGGTAACGGAGTTTGAACCATCAACATCTCTATAGATAGGATCGCCTGGATCATATGTTCCGTTTGTTGGTGCAGGACCAGCACTATTGAGGTTGCCAAATGCATCTGCAAAAAGCTCATTTGCAAGGAATGGAATGGTTGACTGTCCAACATCCCACTCACCAGATCTTACAAGACCATCTGAGACATTACCAAGAGGACTTGAAATACCCTGTCCAAGATAATCTGGTCTTGAGAGGATACCGAGCTGCCATGCCCTTGACTCACCTGTAAGAGTATGATTTGCATAAGCATCGCAAGTTGTGTTTGTATCGAGGGAGCTAACTTTATTAATGAGGTTTGGTCTCACCCAGAAATAACATGGTTCAACATAGAGCTCATTTTCTTCACCAGTGGAAGTCTCTTCGGAGAACTGGTATGGGCCCTGAGTATTGTTTGCTTCAGTTGGGTCAACTTTGGCCATTGGGTTGATAAGACATGAACCGTAAGAATTGCCAGAATCATCAACCTCATACTGGTAATATGGTGAGAATGGGTCGGCAGTAGCAAGATACCTTCCATCATGGAAGTGTCCGTCCATATCAAACCAGACCTGCCCTGCGGTGTCCATTACAACATACCAGAGTCCGACGCCCTTATAATCACCCCTATCGTCCACAATGGGTCTTGAAGCGCCGTTGTCAGCCATAACTGTGAGATACACTCTTGTCCAGAGCATTGGCTGTACTGTTGATGCAGCATTATTCTGCCTTACGCGTCTTGCAATACCAGAACTTGCCCTTGCAAGAATAGCATTTGGCATTCCATATTCTTCACTTCCCCAGTAGCTATTAAGGCTTGTGCCTTCATGCTGCCATGGAAAGGATTTTCCACCAGGGAGGGGGTCGCCATACTCATCATGCCCAACCTGATGCCACTGGGCTATGATATGTGTGGCATGTTCGTTACCCTGAATTACCTCGTTGTTTGGCGCAGCATTAACATTTGCTAAGCCAAGAACTGGGGCAAATATTCCCATGATCATAGTAACTGCAACGAGCATCACTATAGTTCTTCTCATGTAACCTCTCCTTCGGACAGACAAACCCCGCATCGAAGTTTGTCATGTACCTTTGGTTCACCCAAAACTTCACGGTAAACCAATCTCTCTTTACTCGCTTCTTTTATCAATCTCTTCATTATCTTCAATCTTTTTTAAACCGTAATAAATAAATCTGTTCTTTCTCGGCTGTACCACCCTAATCGGGGTGGTACAGCATAAATGTCAATCTATGGTACTACTTACTTTCTTCTACAAATAACGATGCCAACACCGCTTGCATCGAACATTACTTCTACTGCACCATTATCTGGTTTGAGATACTCAATATCTCTTGCAGCAACCATCATAATTCCATTTTCAACTATTGGGGCAACTGTAAGGTCAACTTGGGCACCATTTAGAGGAGCACTAGCTGAATTTGCTGAGATAATCAATGTGTTTGAACCCCATGTAAGCGTTATTGCATCACCTACAGCTGTAGGAGCAACTCCAAATATCTGAGCTATTGCTTCAAGCGGAACCATCACAACGCCATCTCTTACGATTGGTGCAACGGCTATCTTCTGTGGTGTACCGTCAACAACAGCAACGTCTGAATTTCTTGCAAGCAGAATTGTTGTTTTGGTCCAGATATAAGTGCTAGCAGTCAAGGTATTTTCTTTGTTAGTCTGCATATCAATGGCAACGATCTCAAAATCGTTGTTTCCTGGCTGGACTGCAATATCAGCAACGAATACATCATTTGTAACAACAGCATCAACTTCTTCGCCAATTGTCACGTTTTTAACTTTGACAACAGTACCTGGTTCAACATGTCCACGGAGTCTGATCTCTGTGACGTTTTCATATTCACCGATTGGATCAAGGATGATCTCTGAGGCATTAACTCTTGATTCGATAACAAGAATCTTTGTGATTGTCTGTGATGACTCATTTGAAGCAACAACAACAATTGAATTCTTTCCAGGCTGTAATTTGATAACTGACTGGAATGAACCGTCTTTTTCAACAGTTGCAGGTCTTCCATTGATTGTGATTCTTGTACCTTCGTTTGTTCTTCCTTTAACAGTCACACTGTTCTCACCGGTAACAGAATTGATTGGGTCAAGGTCGAGTACTGGTGGTGCAAC
Organism: Caldisericia bacterium; assembly: GCA_963674785.1. GTDB lineage: Bacteria > Caldisericota > Caldisericia > JAAYUI01 > JAAYUI01 > JAXGMQ01. Next base: position 749,424 of record OY771555.1, on the reverse strand, counting down.
GTATCTTTCAACAAAGGCTGTTGTATAGGTTCCCTTCATCTCGTCTGCTTCAGCAGTAACCAAGATTCTTCCGCGTTCTGTTGGAGTGATGCTGAACTCTGCTTTACCTTCAGCATTTGACTTCTTCTCCATCTCAACGCCTGCACCCTTGATGTGGATAGTTGCGCCTTCGATTGGCTCGCCACCGGCAGTCTTGAGAGCACTTACAACAAGAGTTCCTGGGACACCGACTTTAAGTGGCTCAAGTGAGTCAGCAATAAGCTGAATTGACATAATTACGTCGAAGTTAACAATTCCGTATGAAGTACAGTGATCGAACAATATACCATAGGTGATTCCACGTTTATTAAGAGCCATGATGTCGGCACCAGTACCTGTTGGTGTAACATACATCTGAGCAGCTCTCACGTTTGGATTTACGTCACCCTTAATAATTGTTGAGAATATTGAATTCTCGGATTTAGTACCATTCCATGGATGTTCTTTGTCATTATCAGCAATTGTAACTGTGAGACCCTGGACAACAGGATTGTCTCTTGGATCAGCAGGTGTGAACTCAACCCAAAGATGGTTTTCAACACCATAAGCAAGGTCGTAGTTGTTCTCATCAAGGACGTCTTTTCCAACTTCTTCTCTAGTTTCCGCCCAGAAAACCTTAGCATTTACATAATCAGCTTTTACAACTCTGTCTGGCATTGCGTCCCAGTCGAGAGCGTACACTCCGTCACTTGTTCCATAATCGGCATTACCCTGTTTTACGTGAACAAATCTTGTTGCAGTTCTCTGTGGTGAGAATTCATTATATGGATCAGTACCACCATAGATGTCACTGAATTTTGGTTTAAGAGCATGTTTTGTAACACCAACGGTTGCACCAAATTTCAATTTATCATCAACGAAAACGAATACGAGACCCTGACCTCTATTATCAATATTCAATGAATCCTGATAATCGAATGTAAAGTCTCTATTTGTATCTGGGAACATATAAAGTTTTTCATACTCTTCATTGTAAATACAACCGACACCATATCCAGCAGGTTCAGCATAGTTGAAACCAGCTTCATATGGTCCATCCCATGCTTGCCAATGATTATATGTTCCATCTTCGTACATGTAGTTTATTGTTGGATAATACGGAGCACGAGGACCGCTATCTCCACCAACTCTCAATCCTGAATCAGCATATGCGAATCCGAACTGCATATATTCTTCCCAAATATCACCGGCAGACCCAGAACCATCAAGATCAGCGATCATAACCATAACACCACGACCACCATTTGGATCTGAACCAAGATAATAGTTGTATGCCTGAGCATGCTGTGGATATCTTCTTAAATAGCGTAATGATGTGTTTGGAGCACTTACCCAGTTGAAGTATTCAGGTCTTGTAAAGAATGGAGTGAATCTTGCGTACATTCCATCTCCACCCTGACAAACTGATGTTGACTCAGCGAGACCCTGGATCAATTTACCCTGGGCATTTTTGAATGTAAGCACAGTTGCATAGTATCTGAGATCAGCACCAGTTGCTACGAAATCTTCACTTTCGTTTACATGGAAGACAAGATTTGGATCGAATGATGAATCATTATCGTACCCTCTAATAGAGTATTGTCTTGGAAGGAGATCGTAAGAAACTTTTGGAAGCTCAACGTTTACATTAACTGTTGCTTTATGTCTTCTGTCTGGTGAGTAAATGACCGTTTCGAAGTTACCTTTATCGTTGGCAACAAATCCCTCGAACTCATAAACACCCTCTTTTGGATTCCAGCTAAACTCGATTGGGTTGAATGGATCTGTGTCATAACCGTACATTCTCTGGTTGCCAATCTGGGTCCAGTCATCGTTATGAAGGTCGGTTCTAAGCCAGTAATATTGTGGAAGCATCTGACCTGGATAATAATACTGATCATCTGGATGTGGATCTTTGAAAAGATGCATCCAAGCATCATTTTTCTTGACTTCGTTTCCACCCTTTGGATCTGGAACACCTTCATCCCTGAGGTTGAGTGGCTGACCGTTTGCCCATTTGACCTCAAATGTGAGAGGTGCAGTTGGGTCAAGAAGCTCTGGTGTACATCCAGCTGTAAGTGGCTCAGGAATTACGGTTGCTGTGAGATCTTCTCTTGCTTCAACAAATGCTGATGCTCTACCTGCAAGATAAACCTCATGACTGAATGCTGAGTCATTAAGGGTATCACGTCCACCCCAGAATGGTCTGAAGCTTCTGTCGTTATTGTCGTCACCGTACTTGTAAGCAGTAACAGTTACATCGAGTGTTTCATCAGGTGCAATAACGTGATCAGGTTCGGTTTCTGTTCCATAGGAACCAAAGTCGATACCTACTGTATTTGTATGAACATTGAATGAGTATTCACCATTCTGTCTATGGAATGTTCTTGCATCTATAAGACCGTTTGTCCATGTGTTTGTGTTAATATCATATGTACCAATGATCTCAGTTTCATAATCTTCGAAGCTAATTTTTCCATCAGAGTTGAGATCATCATCTTCTGTGTATGGTGAGTAAATTTCGGAAATATCTGTTGACTGTGGAGCCATTGAGCAGTATCCGTCACCAGCGAAATCATAAAGTCTTTCCACTGGATCATAGATTCCTCTATCCTGCCATACATAAACAAGTGCATCGTTACACTCTTGATATTCCTGAATTCCTGCACCGTATTCAGCTGGTGGTCCTACTGACTCGATTCCGTAACCTTCTGTAAGTTTAAGATTGAGCATATTGTCTTCATCAACAGTGACGAAGTGTGGCATACCTTCAATCTTGATACCGGCTACATCAATACCATCTGCTGGTGGCTTAACACAGCAATCCTGGAAAATCTTCTTTGTTCCGTCCTGAAGCCAGACAGTAATATCAATTCTACCTGGTCCAGTTGGAATAAGCTCGTCAAAGACCATTACTCTCTGTGAACTCTGAATACCACTAATCTGTGGTCTGACGACGAATCTATAATCAAGTTCTCTTCCGACAGCAAGATACATGTTGTAATCTGAGAAGGTAATGAAATCGCCAGGAATTGTACATGCAGGGCTGGTTGTTGTTGAGAAGTCTGATGGTCCAAGCTCGTAGGTCATGTAATTGAGTGTGTCGACAACAATTTTACCTGAATAATCATACTTGATTGGAACATATCTAAGATCTTTATACTGATATCCGAGAATAGATCCGGTTGCTGTTCCTGATCTGTACTTGATTGAATCAAATTCAGGATCAAGGTCAAGTGGAGTCATAAACGGTCCGGTGATCTCAATTCTCTTGATCATTCCATCTGCGAATGTTGTTGGAACACCCCAGTACCCTGAGTCTTCTCTAGTAAGCTCAAAATACAGACCATAGTCGGTAAGTCCAAAGAACTCAGTTCCGAGTTTGTTAAACTGTTTTCTCCAAAGTGCTGGAGTTGCATTGAAACCATTACCTCTAAGTGAATTCTCGACTCTCATAAGATGAGTCTGTCCACCTGGGTAACATCTTACATCTGTGTTTTCATCGTCAGAAAGAGGTCTGAAGACGCAGAGTGGGTTATAATCAGGTCTAATCCATCTCTCTGGTGTATCGAGCACAACGAGTGGATCTCCACCTGTTGCAGAACCTGCATATTCGACATCACTGTACTGGAGAGCATGGTCAACGATGTAGAGATTGTTGAAGTTAAGATCAGTATCTGGTGGGAGAACCTTGAGTGTGATTACGTCGCAGTAATCAACTGTCTCAGCCATCATAAGGTTTCTGATTCCTGGTGGGTTTGTGTCGTGAACGTTTGAAACGCTTGGAACATAGTACTGGTTAGGATCTGAACCACCTGTGCTACCCTGGTGGATACCTGATCTGTCAAATCTGAAGTATGTTGCGTTGTTACCGTGTTTAAGGTTTGTGCTATTGTAGTCAACCTCAACATTGCTTGTATGAACACGGATATGAAGATCTTCTTCGGTATTCATTGGCTGACAAACGATAGAGATAAGTCCACCTTCGTCAGTTTCAGTTTTTGGAGTGATGTATGTTTTTACACCATAGTGATAAACTGTTCCATAGTATGGGATGTTTGGATATGTCCAAGTTGGATCACAGAAATAACTTGAGTAAGTATCATAAATGGTGACATCACCAAGTGGTGGCCATCCAGAACCGCAAAGGTCAACAACACCTGTGCCAACTGAACAATCATAGTCGCCAATATCATGAGAATCGTTTCCGCGGTTATTCATCTTCTGAAGGAATGGATATGACTGCATCACTGAGAATGAGTCTGTGAAGTCAACAATACCTGGAAGGTTTGCTTCATTCATTCTCCAACCCATCCATGAACCGTCATCATTTACCTGAACAATGAAGTAGGCATAGAAATCATCTGGAACAGTATGACTCATGTTCCATGCTCTCATTGTACACATATATCTGATACCGGCACCGTTTACGTTGTATGTAGCGATAGCAACGGAATCTTCGGTGGTTGGGAATGCCATTGTGTAACCTGCTGGGTCATTGACATCGTCCGGGTTGTCATAGGCTTTGAGTTTAAGACTGATGTTTGGATATCTGTATGAAAGTGGGTCAACACAAGGTGAGCTTGGAATAATCTCAATTCCTTCTGGCTCAACATGAAGTTTTTCTACGCCATAACAATCGTAGTTGTCTGAGAGACCACATTCTGCCATGTGTTCAACTTCGTATGGGTTTGGAATAAATCTTGCGGCTCTTGTGTATGCCTGGTTCCAATAGTTTGCATAGGCTTCATCAATCTCCCATTTCTTCTGCATATGCCATGGGTCAATGAAGTTGTATTCTGAATAAGCTACGCTTCCAGCGTCAACTGTTCTGTCGGCCAGATTCTTATCGAGCATGAATGAGTATGAGAATCTGCTGTCATCAGGTGATGTCTGGATTCCACCATCATCCATATAGGCTCTGAGGAGAATTGGTAATTCCTGTCCAATATCATCAACAATTGTTCCTCTGTATGGTGTGAATTCAAACTCATACACTGGATTTTCTGCATCGATAATTGCTGTTGTATCAATAATTTCCTCAAGATACTCGGAAAGATATGTTGTTGCAAAGTATGGGGAGATATTTGTATCTGTCTCTCTGAGTGAGACATAAACCTTGTCACCCTGAATTGAAGTGTGTGGGTGGAAGAAGTTGCGTTCTGCCTCTGCAGGTGATGAGTAAACAACCTGATACTCGGCTGGGATTGTGTTTACATAGAAGGAATCAGGTCTGTAATAAAGTCTATTTCTCTTGTCACCGATAACTTTTCCGGTTGCATAAACACCTTCAAGTTCGTGATCAAGCGAAACTTTAATATGTGAGGTTTTCTCAATCTTAAGTGGTTTGAACTCTTCGTCTTCTGGTGAGAAGCCGTCGATTTCATATTTAAGTCCGATGTCACCAGGTAATACTTCGATATCCATATATCTGGCATTTGTATTTTTACCTGTTGTTACACCATAAACTGGGTTTTCAAGTCTGTAGAAGTCACCGGCAAGAACTTTTGAACCTGCTGGATATTTTGTGCCATCTACCCAAACATCGGTAAGTCTGACTGTGTCAAGTGTTGCCCCAACAAGATATGTTGAGAGGGTCACATTGTCAAAATAGAGTGGGCTAACTGCTCCAACATATGTTGAATCATATGTTCCTGCCATGAAACCAAATCCACCTGGAGGTGAACCTACTGGATTAATTGAGCTTGGGAATGATCCACTAATAAGTGTTCCACCGATAAGGATATCTGTGTAATCAAGGAATCCAGCAAGGTTTGCATATGCTCTGATTTCAACATTCATCCAATCATTGAGATCAAAGGAATTGAGCTCTGTCTGGAAGATTGATGTTCCTGTATATCCAGTGTTTCCAGCGTCTGCTGGTTCGTAATGTATGATGTTAATAAGATAGGTATCTGGGGCTGGACCATAGAAATTATCAATGAAGCTACCATCGGCATTGGAGTAATCATACCATACATATGAGCCGTCATAAGGAACAAGCGTTAATGCATAGAAACTGTTTGGGCTATCATATCTGAAGATGACTGCTGGTGGCCACCAATCACTCAAACATGCAGGATTTGGTTCTGTAAATACATCAGCTGTGAATATCTTGTTGTCTTCCATGCCAAGTGATGGATTAAGGATGATTGTACCGGAATAAAGCTCACTACATCTTGTTGCACCAACTGGAGGAGCATTATCATCAAAGAAACAGACTTCGAAATTACCGGCTGAAGGGTTTCCAATCTGTCCGCCAGGATCATTATTCTCTCTGTCAGTAACTGATGTAGCTGCACCACCATTAATGAAGAGACCGGAGTTTGTTTCGTCAAGCTCACCCCAGTTATCAACGGTGTTTGTGAAGCTATATGCTGGATAACTTAAAGCAGAACCAGGACCTGTGTTGTCATGGAATGTAAGGTTTGGTGCGGTTCCTGTTGGGTTGTTCTGGTTATTAAAATCGTTTGAATAGAGTGTTGCGATACCGGTTGATGGAGCCTGATAATAGATTGGCTCACCAATATCATATGTATCATTTGGAGGAACACATCCATGAGCCTGGTCGTAGTATTCTACGCCCGCTGGCATTGGGCTGAGTTCTGGAGTACCGATTGCTGGGAAGGTTGTGAAATAATCAACATCAGCGTCACCGGCAGTTACTCTTGATCCTGATGGATAAGCGATGATGTTGCTGTCGCCTCTGACGACTTCAACATCAGTGATTCTGAGGTCGCCTGCTGAGATTGAATTTGAAAGGTCTTCATCAAGATAGATTGGCTCTCCAACACCAAGTGCGCCTTCGCCACTGACATCAACAAACATCTCAAGGTTTGAGAATGACTGTGTCTGTCTTGACCATTCAAAGTCAAGCTGTGTTTCGACATCGTCTGCGCCAACAAACTCTTCTGTGCTGTCGTACACATAATAGTCATCAACAATGTCTCCGCGGACACAGTTTACTGTGAACTGTGGTTCACCAACGTTGTTGTTGATTCCATCATCTTTGAATATTTCAAGTCCAAGATATTCTCTATACTCAAGTTTGATGTTCTCAAATGTTGTTGCTGGGACTTCGAACTCGAAACCTGTTGGGTCAAGGACGGTTGTTTTCTGAATTCTCTGAGCTGCTGCTACAATGTCACCATTTGGTGAGTGGAGTGCTGCAGTTGCCTCAGATGGAACATCACCCTTTTCAAATTCACCATTTGTTGGGTATCCACCCATCCAAAGGTTTGATTCAACAGTGATGTTATAAAGTGGTGTATGACATCCACCCTCGAGAACCTCGAGAAGGATAAGTGCATCTGTCCACCATGTGCCGTGCCAATCCCATGATCTTGTATTGTTGTTGTGTCTCTCGTTGACAGTTGTAAGTCTGATGTCACCGATCTCTACTTCACCAATCTCAAAGAATGATGAGTAGAGTGGGAATGCGAATGTAACTGCATTATCGAGTGTGATGAGTGGAGGAGTTACAGTTGTATCAATGTCATCGATTGTTGAGGTGAAGTATGTTCCAGTGAGCGGATCGTAAAGGGCAACTTCATCAGCAAGATCGAATCCGTTTACTGATGCAACAGCAATAACGGTTGAACCTGGTACTGCAGGGACTTCAAGCCATGTGTTTCCAAATGTTGTTGAAGCGGCACCTTTCCAGTAGATGAACTCACCATCATCAAATCTGCCATCGATTGTTCCCTTGCCATGTGTATGCACATATGTTGGATATCCGGATGGAGGGTTCATGTGGTTGAATGGGAGGAGTACTGCACCAACATCAAACTCATCTCCACCAACAACAGATCCTGCTCTAAGGTTCTGTTTGAAGATTCCATTTTCTGTGCTTACATTTGTGACTCTCACATCACCAGGCTGAACTGATGAGGTGAAGAGACCTACTGGGAATCCGGCACCTTTTCTGTAGATGAACTCATAAGGATCATAGACACCGTTGCCATTTGCATCATGATAACACTCTACGCCCTCTGTGACATTTGGCCACACAGGATCTGCTGAGAGTGAGAATGGGATTGTGTCAAGCTTTGCATCCCAATCTACATCTGCATCTGGAATATGTGTTTTTGTGTAGGGGTCATATGTTGGAATATACGAAACAACTGACCATGTATCTGAGTTTGTTGGGTCCCAAACACCGTGCTCAAGGTTTGGTGCAGGATCGTAGTCGACCATGTCTGACCAACCAAGTCTCCATACTCTGTCTACAAGGTTTCCATTTGTGTCATACTTCCACCAGAAATAAATTCTATCGAGAGCAGCTCTTGAACCGAATTTAAGGTTGTATGGTCCCTGTGTGTTATTGCTTGGGATTGGGTCAAGAAGAGCCTTTGGGTTTGTACGACATGAACCCTCGACGTATGTAAGTGAACCTGGCTCATAATACATTGGGTCTGCGGATGAATCGAGTTCGCAACGATGGAATTTTCCGTCTGGGTCAAACCAGGCATTTCCATCACGATCGATTACTACATACCATTTTTTATATTCCTGGGAATTACCGGAATCTGGTTCGATGTTGAGGTATAAAACAGTCCACCACGCATAGTTGTTAGCTGAATTATCGTAGTCGAAATCATAGTTAGATGCGTCAAATCTACCAAGCCAGTCATGACTTCCAGAAGTTGGTAATAAACGTGGCATCTCATAAGCCACATCATCAGATGCCCTTCCCCAAATCTGTTCACCATCATCCTGCCAGGGGAAGAATCTGTACCCGGTACCATCAAGCCCAGCCCTTTCAACCTCTGTATGATCGAGGGTGCTTGGGTTAAGCATATTACCTTCATGATCATAACCGACCTTATGCCACCTGACTGCAGCCATAGTTGCAGGTGTGTTTGGTTCACCTTCCCTGATTCTGTCTCCGTCAGCATTGACGATAGAGAATGCAGGTACCAGAGCCGCCACTACAAGTGTTAATGCGACCATAAATGTTACAAATTTTCTCATTTAAGCTCTCCTTCACATAGGTTTAAGCCCGGAAGAGGACTTCAGAACAGCTTCCTGTCCTGACCATCAGTGACCACAACAACATAAACCGACTCATTACTTTGAGCCAAAGCACACACCAAACCACATAGGTGTGTGTAGATAAATGCTGGTCAAACGTATCGCAGAAGTCGCACGCTTGTACAGATGTCGGGCATCATCACCGCCACCCGCACACACCAGGACGGGTAGAACAAAAAACCACGTCTGGCGTAGCACGTACACCTTCCGAGACTACATAATGCAAATTCTGTGCCAGCACAGATAGCCTGTTATTCTGTACCAAAGCACGGATTTATTAGAGAATACTATACGCGGATATTCATGAAAGTGGGTAATTTTGAGTTCCAGTAACACATGCTGTACATGATTTACACATTGTGATATGAATATATACATATCTGTAACTTATTTACTACCAAAAACTACCTTTTTTGTGTAGGTTTTATTGTCACTGTCTTTGGCAGAAATATCGATAAATAAATCATTTTTATTATCAATCACCTTTAGAAGCGAAAGATATAATGTTGCCGTTTTAGTCTCGCCTGGAGTAATCACAAAAAAGTTATCGGTCAATTCCATGTCCATATATTCACTACCTAAGGAAACATTGATTCCAAAGGACTTTGTACAACTTCCAATGTTGCTTATATGAATATAGACCTTTGACTGTGCACCCCTATTAAGCGAGGTATCACCAGACGTGAACAGTTCAGATGTACAAATCACGGGGGCGGACAAATCCATCCAGTGGCTTCCGATAATATTTTTTGTTTTTATGTCCTCAACAATAGCAACCAACGTGAGATTGTCGGGATTCAACTCGAAGCCTTCATTCATATCCGGAAGCTCAAAACTGAAGTTGATATTTCTTTCCTTGCCAAGAACAATATCTGAATAGGGTGACTCTGTCTCATTTGGCTTTAAAAAATCCCTCACAACGAAGTTGTGCTGAATTTCACCATTTTCGGCATAATATTCAATCCCATCTTCAACAATTAAAAAATAAACCCTCGCCAAGCGTCCTCTATTGGATTTTGACTCATCGACTCTCAGGTATACAGAGCCTTCCCCTTTGTCATCAATCTCAGCAGAGAGCTTGATTATCAAAGGATTTACTCTTGGAATTGAATTATACTCCGCTCTCAGTTTCCAATATTCAAAAGTCGTTCCAGAGTATTTTCTTCCCCTTATTCGATCCGGGGCAAATTTTGAACCAACCTCCCCGTTGCCAGAAACATTTAGAGTTTTTCCATTCATGACTGAAAGGGGGACGCCTGTTCCTCCATACATTTTGAATCTTGAAAAGTTCAAATCAGTTGTCATGCCAGTTTCATCATCCTCATCCATCACATGGAAGGCTATAGGCATAATATTTCTTCGACCATATTCCTCAGCAAGTCTGTAGGATGCCTCGCGATGATAACCACATGGACTGCACCAATGAGCTGTAAATGTTTCATAGAGTACTGTGCCTTGAACATCACCAGTCGATTCACTCTCTATATATAGTGTTATAGAGTGGATAGCTTTAATGGAAGGATCATTGGCAGATTCAGCAAAAACAGAAAAATAATAAACACCTGATCTGAGTCTTCCCGATTCATAAACAGACAGAGAGGTCATTTTCTTCTCAGAAGAGCTTAGGGAAATAGTCTCCTGACGGAAGTTAATTCCGACGGTTGTAAGTTTGATATCTTCAACATCTGTTGCCGGTCTTGCCCAGACTGGTGAATAAATTGGTTGAGTTGCGGAAAGCTTCACATCCCCTGAAAAACCATTTTGAGAAACAAGCTCAAGTGAAACATAAGCACCCTCATCTCTCATCTGAGCTCTACACTGTGAGTTGCAAGAAAAGAAAATACCGGGAGATTTTGAGTGAGTTCCACTAAGGGGAATATCGATTGAATCGGTGATAGATTCGATAACAAGGGTTGAATTTATATTCTTTATGGTGGTCTTGCTGTTGACTGTTACTTTAAACCTAACATTAGAACCAGTAAAAATCTCTGGTTCAACGGTGATTGATTTGTCACCACGGATATAAGCACGTCCGATTGAGGTTGGATTGTTTGTCAACTCGAGATTCACATATTTTGTAAGAGTTCCATCGACATTACCAAAATGAAGAGTACTTGGTGATGCAATCATCCTTGGAACATCAAGCCTCTGACTTGAAAAAAACTCAAGCGAAATTCTTGGGATTCTCCAAATCTCCGAAAGCGATGTCACAAGGATTCGAGAATTTCCCGTATCAGCGATGTATACGCAGTCACCATCAATAGAAATTGAGGTGGGTCTACAGAGTCTGCCTGGTGAATCTGAAAAGTCTCTGGGCTCAATATCTGAAAAAAAGAAGTCAACAGCCTTGCCAACCTTACCGTATCTTCCCCAGGAAAAAGGCTCTAACCCGCTTTTGGGATAAACTGCAATATCATTATTATTTTTATCAACAACATACAGATTACCCGTAGAATCCATGCATACATCAGAAGGGGCTGAAAGTGAACTTGGATAAGTTCCAGGTATCCCATATGTTCGGAGTTCGCCACGTGATTCTGAAATTATCTTTGCTTTACCAACACCCATATCAGAAATCGCAATCAACTCTCCAGAGATATCAATCCCTCTGGGGGATGCAAGCTGACCAGAAAAAACACCAGGGGAAAGAATTGTACGAAGATACTTTCCATGGCTTGTCAAAATCGACACTTTCCTGTCTGCCGACGACAACACATATATATATGAGTTATCTCCGAGAGTGACATCAACTGGGTCGGAGATTTTCATCTCACTTTCAGATACCTCAGAAATCAGATCGAGGTTCGGAGTTAGGATCAACAATCTGTCATTTAGCATGTCAGTGACATACAAAATTGAATCTTTTGAAAAATACAGACCAGCTGGTTTAATTTCTTTTCCGTTAAACTTATTTTTCTCTGTGATGAGATTGCCTTCAGTATCCATAACAATGATTGCGTCTTTTTCATCATCTGAGACAAAAACCATCCCGCCACCAGCAGCAATACCAACAGGGCTTTCAAGCAGACCATAACCAAGCCCCCAACTTCCAAGGGATGGGTTTATAGCACTAACTTTTGGCACGACCGACACTAAGAGAATTAGTGCAAGGAGTGTCGCAAGATTTCGTCGAAAGAAATTAACCACCATGCTTATAAAAGATACTTGCTGTGGAAAGAATGTCAACGGAGATAAGAGACTGGAATAATGAGAATAATTTGGATTAATCAATTTTTTCGTAATAAAAACACACCATATCAACCTTCCTTGAAATGAACAAACCATTATGTCAAACTCTGTTGCATGAGTAACAACCAATCAAGTCCAGATTATGTTCGATTGAGTCAAGCGGCTGCAATGACACTCGACCTTATGGGTGGCAGCTTCTACAGAGACGCAAAGCTTTACTGCATCAATATCCTGCTAACATATCCAGAAGGATGTTCGGCAAACTGTGCATACTGTGGATTGCAGGCAAAGCGAGAGGGAGAATATGAGGAAAAATCCTTCATAAGGGTGGCATGGCCTCTGCATTCAACAGATGAAGTAATTCAGAAGATTGTCGAAAAGGGAGATGATGTCGTAAAACGTGTCTGTATCTCGATGATCACAAGAAGAAAATCTGTTGAAGACACAATCGAAATCACAAAAAGAATCAGAAAAGTAAGTGATGTTCCTGTTTCTGGTCTTGTATCACCAACTGTCATGTTTGATTCAGATTTCCCAAAGCTAAAAGAGGCAGGGATCGATAAAATTGGAATCGCAATCGATACAGCTACTGAAGAGCTTTTTGTCAAACACCGCGGTAAAAATGTCGGTGGCCCACACAGCTGGCAGAAGTATTGGGACTTGTTTGAAGCAGCACTTAGAACCTTTGGTGAGGGAAATGTCGGAAGCCACTATGTTGTTGGACTTGGTGAAACCGAAAAAGAGATGATCTCATCCATCCAGAAAATAAAGGATATGGGTGGGGAAACACATCTTTTCTCGTTCTACCCTGAACCAAGCTCAGCACTCAGAAATCATCCAAGACCAACAATCCCAACATACAGAAGAATTCAACTCGCAAGATATATGATTGATGAGGGAGCAACTCACATCACAAAAATGAAGTTTGATGATCGTGACCGTGTGACAGACTTTGGTGCAGACACTGAGGAATTTGTTGAATCTGGAAGACCATTCATGACCTCAGGTTGTGTTGGAAATGACGGCGAAGTCGCCTGTAACAGACCTTTTGCAAATGAAAGACCATCTGAGGAATTCAGAAACTTCCCATTTGTGCCAACTCCTGAGGAGATTGAGGCAATCAGAGACGAGCTTGTTACATACGAGTATGACGATTGATTTTGATATTATAATAGTTGGGGCAGGCCCCGCAGGACTCTCTCTTGCGGGAAACCTTGATAAATCCTTGAAGGTTCTGCTTCTTGATAGACACGATAAACCCCACAACAAGATTTCCTGTGCCGAGTGGGTGCCTGCACTTTTCAAAGAAACTGCTATCACAAAAACCTCCGCCATGATCACCCATTACGGTGATGTCAGCACAAACATGAAATTCCCCGGAAAAATTATTGACCGCAAATCATGGCAGAAATCACTTCTTGAATCCCTCGATAACACAACAATCCACCTTGGTGAAAATGTCAGGAGTATTGATGGGCATTCTGTCATCACAGAAAAAGGGAGTTATAGGGGTAACATCATTGTTGGTGCAGATGGCCCAATGTCTATTGTCAGGAAATCACACGGGCTTCCAGTCGCCCCTGTTCTTCCGGCAGTCAATGTCTTGATGAAAGCAACAGCAGAATACAACTTCACAAAAATCTTTTTTATGGATGAAATAAAGCAAGGTTACGGATGGCTTTTCCCAAAAGGGCAGTTTGCAAATGTTGGGATAGGTGCAACCGATAATCTTCGTGATGCTCTGCATTTTTTCATAAACCATCTTAAAAACATAAACCTTGTAACAGGTGACAGTTTAGAGATTTCCGCTGGACTCATCCCGCTTTATGGTCTCACACCTGAGGCTGCTGACCACACAGTTTTAATTGGTGATGCAGCCGGGCTCACAGACCCTCTCACAGGTGCTGGAATCCAGCAGGCATTTGATTCTGGAATGGAGCTCGCGGGGCACATAAACAAAGGTAAAGATATTTCAAAATTCCCAGCATTCATCGTGAAAATGTACGGCAGGTATTTATCACGCCGATATGAAAGCCGCAAGAATCTTGAAGATAACTGGGGTGACTTGAAAACAGCTGTCGAGAGTTCCTGGATTTCAGTTTCCAAATAACTCACTATTCGTCATTCCACACCCTTCTCCCCCATCATGCCACACCTCTCCCCCGTCATGCCGCACTTGATTCGGCATCCAGGGTATGAAAAAACCGCATTCTTTTTTTTGGCGAAATAAACCCCTCTTTCATCAATAACTCCCCTCAAGATATTTCATGATTCTAAAATAATCCTGGATTCCGGGTCAAGCCCGGAATGACGAGCTAAAAAAGCCCTCCTTGATAGGGAGGGATGGTGACGAAGTCACCAGGGAGGGTTTCACCCTACCCACCCAAAAATTCCGTGCTATAACACCCCTCATGGGGACAGACAACTGGACAAAAGACCCCGCATCACGCTTCGACACTTCGGTAAACTCAGTGTAAACCGAGCTCAGCGACCGTGCGGGGTGACGGAATGATTAACTCTATAACTCGTGGCTATTATCAACCTCCAGCAGGAACAGAGACAAATGGCGACCCTTTTTTGTACTTCTGATAGCTGCCGGTAAGCAAGATGATTGTGATTGTAACCAGAATCACATCTGCAACCGGATAAGAGATCCATACACCTGTTAAACCAAACAGTGGTGGAAGAATTGAGATGACTGGAATAAGTATCAGAATCTGAAGTCCAAGAAGCATTGAGATGAGACCGTTTCCCGTGGATTGATAATATCCAACACCCATGAGGCTTACTGGAATAATTGGTAGAGATAGGAAATATAACCTGAGACCGTTTATTGCGACCTTTATTGTCTCTGAGTTCGGGTCTAGGAACATCTTCACAAAAACCTCTGGGAAGAGCTGAATCATAAGGAAGATTGCTACTGCAAAAATTGTTGCAACCGTGAGTCCAAGTCTGAGTGTTTTGAAGACTCGCTCGCTGTTTCCTGCACCATGGTTGTATCCGATGATCGGTTGCATTCCCTGTCTAATACCCATTACAGGCATAATGAAGAGTGTAAAGATACTGTTTATCGCACCCATCGAAGTGACGCTTGCCAAACCACCATAGTTTGCAAGAGCACGGTTTATGAGGGTCAGAGCCAAACTCACACCGATTGTTCCAATGAATGTCGCAAAACCGACAACAAAGATTCGAAGTGTTGTTTTAAGTCTCGGGATGAAATCCCCTAGAATTGGTCTGAGAATACTTTTCCCTCGCAGATAGAACAGGATCATTATTAAGAATCCCACAAATTGACCGATGATTGTTGCATATGCTGCACCTTCAACTCCCCATCCAAATACAACAATAAACAAGTAATCAAGCACGATGTTTGTGAGGGCTGATGTTGTCATTGCAACCATTGGCAGGAAGGGGTGTCCCTCTGCTCTGATTGCATTGTTTAGAGAAAAGCCAATCATCTGGAAAAAGAATCCAAAGATGATTATTCTCATATAGCTACTTGCAGGGCCTATGGTTTCAGCTTTTGCACCAAACAGAATCAATGTTGGGTCAAGAGTGAAAAACAATCCCACAAATGTAACAACAGCAAAGATGATGCCCAAACCGATCATGTTGCCAAATGTCTTATTTGCTTCGTGAAGGTTTTCTTCACCAAGCTTTATTGAGAGGAGTGATGTTCCACCCATGCCGATGAGTCCAGCAAATGCGAAGATCATCATCATTATTGGGAATGCAATTGTGAGACCTGCAAGTGCAGCCTCACCTGCGTAATTGCCTATGAAGATTCTGTCTACAACATTGTAGATAGAGTTTACAATCATTGCGATTATTGCGGGGGTAGAGTACTCAAGCAGTAGTTTACCGATAGATTTTGTTCCGAGTCTTCTTGTTTTTTCCATGATTTTTCACCTTTGAATGACTAGGGTACTGGCAATATTTTTAATGTATAGTAGTGAAGAAATTAAGGTTTAAAATAATTCTTTTTAGATTATTGTTCCTGTTGATTCAGTAACTACACGGAATGACGAATCAAAAAAGCCCTCCCTGATAGGGAGGGATGGTGACGAAGTCACCAGGGAGGGTTAAGTCTTTCTAGCATTTTCCCCTGTCTTTCACATCTGCAGCTGGAAACCAGGGTTAATTGGTGTACATAAATTCTAAATCACTTCCTCAAACAAATCCTTCCAAGTTGGATTCATTTTTTCAATCAATTCAAGTTTCCAAGCTCTTCCATGTTTTGAGTCTTTTTTCTCTTGTGATTGCTGATTCCATGTCAGGGGAAACCTCGAAATATACGAGGATATGAGTTTCATGTCTCTTAGAAAAACCGTCGACAACATCATTTTTGTGTTCCCAAATTCTTTTTGCCAGATTGCTTGTAACACCTATATAGAGTGTTCCATTTCTTTTGCTTGCGAGAATGTATATGGCAGGTTGCATAATATATCTATGATTCTAAAGTAACCCTGGATGCCAAGTCAAGCTTGGCATGACGTAGTAAGAGGATGTCTTTCCAGCGAACGCTGGAAACCAGGGCAGAAAAGAGCGTATTTATTTTGTCTGGTCAAATATCCCTCTTTCGACAAAAATTACTGAATAAGAATTCCCGAACCAAAAGTAACCCTGGATTCCCGATCGGGGTCGGGAATGACGTGGTAGTGGGATTCCGTGGTGGGCACGGAATGACGAATCAAAAAAGCCCTCCCTATCAGGGAGGGTTAAGTCTTTCTAGCACCTTCCCCTGTCTTTCACAGCCGCAGCTGCAACCAGGGGTTCCTCTCTCCGTCACCCGGGGCTTGACACTTCAACCTTTCGGCAGACTCAGTATAATCCGAGCTCAGTACTCCGCCCGGGGTCTAGGGCATAAAAAAGCCGGGGATGAATCCACGACTTTTGAAATTTATACGAAATCTAAACTATGGATATTATTCGATTTTCTTACAGACAAGCTTGCCTTTTTTGGGATATGAATAGGGGTATGAATATCCATATCTCTCTTCATTTTCCAGAGGAGGATACATGCAATATAAGTGGTCATCTTTTATGTCGATAACTATGGATGGGTTTCCATCTGCATCAAAATTTGTTCCAAGCAGCAAAAATGTTTCAGGGTCATACCACTTGTTATCTCTAATCAAATATCCGTCTGAGCAAATACCAATTAAGTGATGATAGTTTGGATAGTCTGAATAGTAATCTACACTTGATGGATTAGCAAATGTTTTTAGAATCTCACCTGTTTCAATATTTACAAAATCATGAGCGATTTCATTATGTCCTTTTGTAAAGATGTGAATTTCCTTGCTATCCATATCAACAACAAAGCTGTCTGAATTTTTGGATTCTTCTTTGTACCACAAGCTTTCCCCTGTCTTCATGTTGATTACATTATAAGCAGACACAAGATAGCAGGATTCCATGTCAGCGTACATTGAATTCTTTGAAAAATCACACCCCCAGTTTTTTCTCTCAGAAGAATACTCCCATTCCAGTCCAAGATTTTTTTTGTTTAGACTTTTTACTGAGCATGGATTGTTGAATAGGTTATTGATAGTACTGTTTTTTCAAAGACAATTTCTCTGTACCAAAGCTCCCCCTCAAAAAATAAAAGATTTCCATTTTGGTAATCAAGTATACCAGATTTTTTAAACTTTTTCTCAGCTTTAATGTTACCTAAAAGATCAAAAAGTTTCATTGAATAAAGAGGATCAAGTTCATTTGTTGTGATATCTTCAAGGGTTACAAAGCCATCATCTATAAGCACCATGTCTACAAGTTCTACACATTCCTCTCCATTATAATAGTTGATCTCAGGTGTATATCCGAAGTCAAGTTCGAAAATAATATCTTCTGTGTTTATATCAAAAATTACAAGTTTATTTTCGCAACGAGATGTGTCCTCAAGAAAAATAGTTGCATGACTAAAGCCAAAAAATCCAGATTTCAGTTTTGCAATTTCTTTTGAAACTTTTGCATCTATATCAAAGGTAACCTCACCACTAACTGGTGAAATCATTTTATATTTGCTTCCACCTTCACAATCACCATTACATTGGCTGATAATCGTTGACCAGTCTTCATGTATCCCATTACTTGAAAGATATAATAAATCTTTGGTTTGGTGAAACCCTGAAATACTGATTGACTCAGCAATATCTGGACCACCATATTCTTCATTGTCCTTTGGATATTGCCACAGAATCTCATGATTATTTTTATCAAGCCCAAAAAGAGTGTAGGTATCCCAGACTCCAAAGCCACCTGAGACGGCTGCAACCACCAATACATCATCGAAGAAAAACAATTTGTCAGGTCGATATTGAAATTCCTTCTCCCATAGTATAGGAAACTCGGTAATATCATTTCTTGTGATATTGAGAACAAGGGGAATATCAAGAGTTCCTTTGATATGCTTGTTTTCTAACACACAGAATTCAATTTGTGGGAAATTATACTTACCATCATTACTTTTTTTTGGGAATGTAATACCTCTCATTTCAGCTGGATTAAATGTGATATACATATC
Organism: Caldisericia bacterium; assembly: GCA_963674785.1. GTDB lineage: Bacteria > Caldisericota > Caldisericia > JAAYUI01 > JAAYUI01 > JAXGMQ01. The sequence goes on along the minus strand of OY771555.1, from coordinate 730,655 downwards.
ACAAGCCCTTTTCTCCGATGGTTCGAGGATAAATTTGTCATCGACAAAGGATGATTGATCACTCTGTGTAACTGAAAATTCAAGTAAGTAAGTTGAGTTGTTTGTTATATACAAAGTCACTGGTAATTTTTTCCCTGCTCCACAAGTTATGCTTTTTTCTGTTGCCTCTTCATCTTTGCTCCAGCTGAAAGTAATGAGTTTTGTTATTTCCTTTTTTTTCTTTGAAACCATACTATTTACTTTGCTAACTTGTTTATTCATATCTAATATGATTTCATTGCAAATTAGAGTTCTTGTTTCAGCTTTCGTAGTATGATTTTTCGAGTCTGATTTAGGTGTATTTGCATGTTCGATGCCACCGCAAGAAACAACCGAAAAAACAAGTATCAAAGTCACGAAACAAATCAAACTCTTCTTGAAGTTTTCCATTCCCAACCTCCTTGAATATAAAAAGAATTATATAAATAAATGAGATTATTTCAATTGGATTAAGATGCTGGATAAAGCCTGGAGATTCGTTTACAAACCCAATCTCTTCCTAAGTTCAGTGACATCATATTTATAAGAAACCGAAGGTTTTTCAGGTACGAAACCTAGCTGGTCATTGATGCCTCTGATCGCTTTGTTGTCACCATCGTTGTCTGTGTCCATGAGTGTTATCTCTGGGTGGTTTTCTCTAAGATAAAATAACAAATCAGTTTTCATCCACAAACATAAACCCATGCCCCTATATTCCTTGGAAACTCCAGTCATCCTTGTGCCAACCCTTCCGGGAAATTCTTCTCCTTGTGTAACTTCTGAAAAACCAATAAGTTTTCCATCAGGGTTTTTTACCCAGGCAACAATTGACTTGAACCCCAACTCAGCTCTTTTTTTCATCCATTTCTTATTCTCAGCGATGAATAACTCTCGATTGAAATCCCATGACTCCATATACTTCGAAAGTTCCTCAGTCAAATCAGCCAAGAGGTTTAAATATTCGGATTCAATTCCTTCAGAAATCCCCTCTGTGATATTCACAGAAATATCGGATGATTTCTCAAAAGCACTTTTATTAATCTCAGAAATCTTTTTCCAATCTATATTATCAAACAAAAGATGACTAGATAAAATTTCTCTTTCGATATTTCCGCCCAAACTCTGTTGAAAAGCCCTGCCAGGTTCTATCTTTGCCCAGATGTATATATCTTTGTGTCTTGGCAATATTTCGTTTTTAAGGAGATCTGAAAGCATAAAGGTTGCAAGACCCTCTCTCCTTCTATCTTTTCTGACCCTTATATCAACCGATGCCCATGAAAGCTCATTATCTGTCAAATCAGGTGAATTCTTCATGTAATCAATCCTGGATTTTGCAACAACACCATTATCATCCCTGATTATGAAATGATTACTCATCTTTGAATCATGAAGTCCACCCATATCCTTTTTGACTATTCTTAGGGATGGAGTAGGCAAATAGGGACAGAGTTCAGAAAAAATCTCTATTGTGAATTCATGGATTTCAATCCATTTATTTTCTGTCATTTTATCGAGTACTATTTTTTCAATTTTCATATTATCCCCAGTTTCTTTTTCAGCTCATCAGTTTTGTAAAGAAATGATCTGGTTGGCTCATCTGGCACAAATCCAAGTTTAGTATTTATTCCCCTCATCACAGCATTGTCTTTGTCATTGAATGTCACAATAAACTTTACATGAGGGAAGTTTTTCTTTACGTGAAGTAGCAACTCAGTCTTCATACGTATAGACAACCCTTTTTTTCTGTGTTCTTTTATGACACCAGTAAGATCAGTTGAGAATTTCTTGGGGTTATCAGGATAGGAAAAAATCTCAGAGAGTCCTACAAGCTTTCCAGAGTCATCTCTTGCCCAAGCAATGAGGGATTTTATTCCCAAAGCTTCCTTGCTTTTTTTTGATTCGATAAATTCCTTTTTCATAAGGTCTCTATTGAAAACCCGACTTTTATCATATTTTGACAATATCTCTTCTTCCATGTTCAGGTAGATGTCGTAATATTCAGCTTCATCCTCTTTACTAAGTCCATCGGTGATAACAACTGAAACATCACTTGATTTCTCTCTTGCTTCACTGTTGAGGTTTTCAATTTTTTCCCAATCAGCTTCGTCAAAAAAGAAACTGCTTTCATATTTTTCACTTGTTATCTTGCCACCAAAGCTTTCACAAAACTCATATCCCGGACTCCCACCCGCAGAAAGTCGAATTCTTGTGTGTCTTTCAAGTATCTCATTTTTCAATAGGTATGAAAGAAGTTCTGTTGCAAGCTTCTTCCTTCTGTATGGTTTCCTCACCCTGAAATCAATAAAAACATTATCTAAGTCGCTTTCTTTTGTTTCAGGGCTTGGTTTTGCGTATGAAAACCTCGCTTTGGCAATAATTTTATTGTATCCATCCATTACCACAAAGTGTTCAGCAAAAGAGTCCTTTGAAGACTCTTTAAAAATCTCTTTCACATATTCAAGTGTCACTTTTGATTGGTGTGGATAAAATTCAGCAAACAATTCAGCTGTGAAATCATGCAACTCATTCCATTCATTTTCAGTCAGATTTGGAATATCTAGTTTTTCAATGTTCATAAGATTCCCAGTTTCTTTTTCAGCTCATCAGTTTTGTAAAGATATGATCTAGATGGCTCATCCGGCACAAATCCAAGTTTAGCATTTATTCCCCTCATAGAATCATTGCCTTTATCATTTTCTGTCCACACAAACTTTGCATCAGGCAAATACTTTGTTGCATAAAGAAGCAAATCCGTTTTCATACGCATACAGAGGCCTTTTTTTCGATGTTCCTTCACAACACCAGAAAGTGAAGTGATAAGCTTTTCTTTTCTATCCTGAGAAAATATAAGCTCGGAAATCCCTATCAACCTACCTTTTTTGTCTCTTGTCCATGCAATAAGTGTTTTTATACCATCAGCCTTTTCCTTTTTTCTAGACTCACGAAGATTGTTCATTGTATACTCTCGATTGAATATCCAGTCTACATGATTTTTTGAGAGCTCCTCAAACATATCACAGAAAATATTGAAATATTCAGATTCATTTTCGGGATTTATATCTTCTGTGATTTCAACTGTCATCTCTTTTGATTTTTCCTTCGCTTGACTATTAAGATTTTCAATATTTGCCCAGTCAGCTTTGTCAAAAAAGAGTTTGCTTTCGAAACTTTCAAACGTTACCTTGCCATCAAAATTATCACAAAATTCATATCCAGGACTTCCACTTGCAGAAAGATAAACCCTCTTATGTCTTCCGAGAAATTGATTCATCAACAGATATGAGAGTAGCCCTGTAGCAAGCTTTTTCCTTCGATACTGTTTTCTGACCCTGATATCAATGTTGACATTATCGGTATCAGTTTCTTTTGTTAATGAGGTTGGTTTGGCATAGGAAAACCTCGCTTTGGCAATAATCTTGTTTCCTTCTTTTATTATGTAGTGGTCATTAACAAAATCATCATGAGTATCATTGAAAACCCGTTTTACATAGTCCAGGTTTATATTTGTCTCGCCCGGGAAAAGCTCAGCAAATAATTCCGCCGTAAAATCATAAAGCTCTTGCCATTCTAATTCTGATAGTTTTGGTATGTCTAGTTTTTCAATGTTCATAAGATTCCCAGTTTCTTTTTCATCTCTTCAGTTTTATATACATATGCCCTGTAAGGATTTTCTGCTACGAACCCAAGCTTGTGGTTGATCCCCCTCATCACTGCATTGTCTTTGTCATTTGATGTCCAAACATATTTTACTTCAGGCAAATTCTTTTTTGCGTAAAGAAGTAAGTCTGTTTTCATGCGCAAACAGAGACCTTTTTTTCTATGTTTTTTGGTAACACCTGTCAAAGAGGTGGTAAGTTTTTTTGGATTGTCAGGAGATAATAAAAGTTCTGATATTCCAATAAGGTTTCCATTTTCATCTCTTGCCCAGGACACAAAACATTTTATGCCTTCCTTTTTCTCTTTTTCTTTATCCTCCTTGAGCCGTTTTCTGGTGAGTTCTTTATTGAAATGGTCATCCTCTCTATATTTTGACAGTTCCTCAAACATCTCTAAGTAAATATCAAAGTATTCGGATTCAGACTCCCTGTTTACTCCATCAGTAACAATAGCCGTGATTTCATGTGATTTTTCTTTGGATTTAGAGTTTATTTTCTCGATATTTTCCCAGTCGGTTTTATCAAAGAAGAGTCTGCTTGAAAAACTCTCACCAGAAATATTGCCATCAAAACTTGCACAAAACTCATATCCCGGACTTCCACTTGCAGAAAGATATATTTTTTTATGCCTTTCATGAAGTTTTTCTTTCAAGACATATGAAAGAAGATGTGTGGCAAATCCTTTTCTTCTGTAATCTTTTCTAACTCTTATATCAATAAAAACATTGTCGATATCACCTTCCTTTGTGAGTGCATTTGGTTTTGTGAAAGCAAATCTGACTTTTGCGATAATCTTATCATCTTTTTTTGTGACATACTGTTCACAAACTGTATCATCATAGGTTTCACTAAAAATCCTCTTTACATAATCCAAAGATATACTAGATTCATGGGGATAGAGCTCAGCAAATAGTTCAGCCGTAAAATCATAAAGCTCTTGCCATTCGATTTCTGTCAGATTTGGTATGTCTAGTTTTTCGATTTTCATTTGTTTTCAAACTCCTCTAAGATTTTTTCGATTCTCTCTGTAAAATCATAATCGAAAGGATGAGAATTCTTTGTTGCTGTCGCATTTTTGAAGATTGAGACAATAAAAATCACAGCCACTACCAAAACAACCAACACAAAAAATATCTTCAATCCAGTGTGAGATTTATTCCCTGCCTCCTCAAACAGTTCAAATTCTTCAGTCATTTCCTTTATTCATTCCTTCAAGCACCTTGAGTGCTTCAGTAAAATCATACCCATCAAATCTTGTGTTGCTTGAGTTTTCAAGTTCATCAAGTGAGTCTCCAAGCTTGTCAAAGATTCTTATATTTTCAAACTCCTTCGGAAGCTTGTATGTCAACTTCAAAATCAAAAAGAGTGCCACGAAACACAGCACAAAAATTATGACTGCTTTTAGGTATTTGTTCATGTTAGTCCTCAATCCCAGTTTTATTTCTCAGCTCATCATAAAGCTCAATCTTGGTTATCTCTGCAGCATTGATAATTACAATATTATCAAAGACAAAAAACTTTTCGTAAGATGAGCCAATTGTTTCAAGCACGTAAGCTTCTTTTCTCTCACCAAAAATCTCTCTTGTGTCCGAATAAATTGCCCTTGAGATATTCGCTTCAGCAGTATCTAATACTTGCACAACTTTTGCATCTTCATGTTTTGTATCGACAAAAACCATTGCACATTCAAATTCTTCATTGGTGAGTTTCAGGATTTTATTTTCAATTTCCTCTTTTATTTGTGGGTCGCTTAACAAATTGAAATCATAGTTCCTAAAAACTCTTTCAGTAGCATTCGAGATTTTGAACCACACATCATGATAGATGATTTCTGCTGATTCCATGCTAACATATCTTTGATAGTATAACTCATAATAATTAGGGTTGATTGATCTTTTAATCCCAATTGTAACATATATCTCTTCTTTATCTTTTGTTTTCGCGACAACCGAATATGAATCATTCTTCATTCTCATGTCAACATCAAAAACATTACGTCCAAATGGCCACACAAAATGCAATCCCGGCTCAAGAATCCTTATTACGCTGTCATTTGATTTTGCAACCACAAGCCCCCTGTATCCCTCTGGGACTCCCTCAAGACTGAAATAGATAAATCCACCAATACAAAAAAATATCACTAGTGACCAAATAACAATTGCTTTAACAGGATTCCCTGGTTTTGTCATTTTTGGCTCTTCCAAAAACGGGTGGAATTTAAACTGTAATCTTGATTAATCTTCACATGGATATCTTTGATTATATAATCAAAATAATAGTATTGAGCTGTGCTTTTATTACATCTTAGTTCATATGCCTTTCTCAGTTTTCCAAACATATCTACTTCAACAATCCTCTCAGTGCAACTTCTATTGGTCTCGCTTGGCTTGGAGAGATGTGAAATCGAGAAAGGTTCATCAATGAAGTAAAATCTTTTGTTGGCGACTCTTTTTGAAAACTCATGCAGTCTTTCCTCGAGGCTATTTTCAATTTCTTCGATGCTGTTTACATAATTATCATCTGAAAACTCATCAAATACTTTTTCCAATATTTCATCAAAACCTTCTTCAATATAGCTGTCTATTTTAGTGTTTTCTTTTTCCATTTCTAAAAAAATATCTGCTAAGTATTCTGTGTTTACTTTGTAATCAATATCAAAATCAAATAGCAATTGAGTCCCATCAGACAGTTTTTTTACGATTCTTGATGAAAATCTTTGAGTTTCGACTTCAAATCTAACTACTCGATATAATGGATTTACGAAACTCGAACCGGATTCAATTGTGTAGATGGGATATCCATTTTTTAATATTAAACCCATCTCACCCTCCGGTATTTTTACAATAAAAACAGTGCTGGTGACTAATGAAACAATGACAAGAATTGCAACAAGAATGATATATGTTTGAGTTGCACTTTTTCTTTTGACGGTTTGTGTTTTTTCGAATGGGTCAAATTCTTCAGTCATTTCCTTTATTCATTCCTTCAAGCACCTTGAGTGCTTCAGTAAAGTCGTATCCGTCAAACCCACGGTTGCTTGAGTTTTCAAGTTCATCAAGTGAGTCTCCAAGCTTGTCAAAGATTCTTATATTTTCAAACTCCTTCGGAAGTCTATATGTCAATTTCAAAATCAAAAAGAGTGCCACGAAACACAGCACAAAAATTATTACTGCTTTTAGGTATTTGTTCATGAGCCCTACTTCCCAGATACTTCATTCACATTGATATCCAAAATTGTGAAGATATCACCATAGAAACCTACCTTGCTGATATACCCATCCTCATGTTCATCAATTACAAACACATCCATCGTGTCGTCATCAACTTCCGTTGTTATTTTCTGCAGAACTTTTGGGATATCAGGGTCATCTTTATCGATAATTGCAGATGCCGACATCGAGAATTTTTCATCATCATCAAACCTCTCAAGGATGATAATTTGTTTGAGATCTTCATTCAGGGCGTTTGAGAATTTGTTCAATATTTCGTCTTTTTTTGATTCAATATCTACATTTTCAACTTCATCAAAATAGAATGATTTTACAAACGTTTCCAGCTTAACTCGAAGGCAATCCTCAATTTCTTCCATCCCTCTGAATCTGCCATAAAAACTCTTAACATACTCTAAATCAAGAGCGTAGTATGCTTTTATGAGAATATCAGCCTTCTTTGAATCTCCATTATCAACTGATACGCTTGTCTCAAGAGTCCGTTTTTCTGTGGAGTATAACCTTATATTGGTTTTTTCAGAGCCAACATAGTGTCTACCTGTATAAAGGATTTCTCTGTTTCCATTGTGATATTGCACCAAGCCAACTACACCTTCTTTTATCTCGATTACTGTTGATCTGATGAACAGAAGTGCTGAAATAATCAGAAACACAATAAAAAGCGCCAATGCAATTTTTTCAATAGGTCTATCTGTACCTTTTCTTTTGTTTTTTAATGTTTGGTTTGCTTTTTCTACCATTTTATCCTCTTTATTTTGTTGGCTTTTACTGATCCTATTCTTATAAAATCATCGATAATATAGTATTTCTTGTAATCATCAGTACTCTCAATCAGGTAAGCATGATTGCCCCACTTGTTCCTCTCAAACATCTTTGTTTCAAGAGAATCCACAATATCAACCTTGGAAAGCTCACAATATTCCACAAGTCTCTCATTCCTGCCTGCGCCAAAGTATTCAAACACAAAAGCCTTTTTTGTTTTTTCATCAAAAAGTTTCTGGATTTCTTCCTGCATCTCGCTTGAGTTTTCAAGCAACCATGATGAATCGTGGTTTGAGATAAATGCGCTGAGATTATCCAAAACAAAGTCTCTTGCTATCTTGTCTATATCAAACTTTCCGTCTGATGTAGCTCTGTGATGTTTATATTGATAATCGAGATAGTTCTGATTTGGCCAGTAGCTGACACTCACAACCATTTCAATCTGTACACCGTCTTTTGATATTCTTCTTTTTTCGAACTGGGTTTCTTTGATAGCAAGGTCAACAACCTCGTATCCACCGGGAAGCTCAGGGTTTACAAGGTATCGCTTGCCATCTTTTGTGTGATTTGTCCTGAAAATTGTCCTTCCGACCTGCGACTGCCTGAAGGTGCCCCTGCCAATGATATAGTTTACAACAAGCCCCAGACAGACCAGGATTATAACTGCTGCAATGATAATCTTTCCCCAGTGCTTTCTTGGTTGTTCTTTTTTATCATCATCGGTCAATGTTTCTTCAATGACCTCTTCATCCTCAAATGGATCGAATAAATCTTTTCCCATTTTATGGTGTCCTTTCGAAGCTTTTTTGTTCATATTCTTCTAAAACCTTTGGCATCACAGTTTTTTCTATTCTTTTATAAAAATCACCTGAATAATTGATGTTCGTTATGAAGACATCTTCGATTTTGATGGTCTTATACCTTCCTATCTCTTTGTTCAATAAGACTATACAGATACTTGCTATTTCATCTCTGTATTTTGGAATATCCAAAGCCATATAGTTTGATATAACTTTTTTGAGAACTTGAGATATGCTAGGGTGTATCAGTTTATAAACAATTTGTTCTTCAGATTTATTTTCTAATATTTCGTCGAAGCAATCTGGATAAAATCTATATAAAACATCCACACTCAAAAATACATCCTGATCATCTGATGAAAAAGACTCAGTTAATGTTGAGTAGTTTTGCATTTTTGTGCTATATAACTTCAGTTCTTGAGAAAATGGATTTATGAAGTGAAACCCTGATCCATAAATATCCACCAACTCTCCACCACTATACACATGTCCCAGCTGCTCATCATCAATAACCACAGCGCTTTGAAAGAAGATGTAACCAGCAAAAACAAGGATGCACAACACACCAAAGATAACCCAACCTTTGATTATTTTTTTGTTGTCCCTAACTCTTTCACTTTCGAATGGATCTAGAGTCATGGAACCACCTCCTTCACATTCTCTGCCTTTCTTTTCTGTTCAGCCATTTGGATTCTTGTTAGTTCCCTTTTAAATTCTTCCGAATAATCAATATTCCGAATATCCACTGTGCAAACATTTATTATCGAATGATATGTGTAAAACTTCCTATAATCACCATATGATTGAATCTTGTAGCCATCAACCTTCCTTAAACCCATAAAAACTGGCTGGGGTTCGATGTTTGGATTTGTCTTTATCCCATCAGGCTCATAAGCTCCCAACAAACTAAAAGTTGCACCTCCGTCAGAAGAATCCCAAATAAACATTTTTCTAGTTTTGTCCATCAATTCATCTTTAATATTTTTTGATAACTCATCCCTTTCAAGGTGAATTCCTCGAATTTTTTGATTTGAAATAATTGATGTGACAGTGTGTTCAAGCATCGGCCTAACAAGATTTGAGGAAATGTCATCATTTGTACCATATTTCTTGTACGCATATTCAACAATATCAGGATTAATATCATATAGAAGCGTGATGTCGAGTTTTACATCCATCATCTCAGAACTAAAACACTCAATCTTTTTATCAATACACCTCTGTCTTGTTTCAAAAGGAACAGTTTTATCTATAAAAGGAATCTGGAAATGAAGTCCCGAGCAACGAACCCCTGTTATCTTTCCTGCTCTATGATGAATCCCAACATATCCCGCTGGAACTGTCACAAATCCATATTTGAAAAACACTGTCATGATAATGGTCACCAAAATCACACCGACCCATTTCCGGGATGAGCTTTTTCTAGGTTGCAAGTCTTGCATAGATCCCCTCTCCAAACAAAAACTATTTCCTACATTATATGAACCAAAAAGGAAAAATAAATTTTTTTGTGTAAAAAAAATAACAAAGATATAAAGTAATGGTACATGAAACTAGAAACGCAATTTGATACCGAAAAAAACCTTGTGGTATTCAACCTTATTGGCGATGTCGCAAGAGAGGATATTGACGAACTTACGGACAAGGCAAAGGAATATATCGGCAAGGGCTTGAAATGTATTCTAAATATTACAAAGATGGAACACATCCCAACAGATGTTGCAAGGGATGCCGTAGATATCGCAACTGAGAAATTCACCTCTGGTTTTTCGAGTTATTGTCTTGTCGCAAGCGGGATGTTTATGTTGATGATTTCAATGTTTGCCCCCGAGAGCTTCAAACGTGACCATATTGCCAGCACTATTTCTGAGGCACTGGAGAAATTGGAAGTGTAACTCTACCCGTGTGGATAAACCTTCCCCTGATCCTCCTCAATCCAAATTATGTGAAATACTTCTTTTTCCCTAAAGCCTACCATCCTCATTCTTTCGTCTAATCTCGTGGACAAATAGTAAGTCTGTTTTTCAGCCCCTTCTGTTGCTTCTGGTATAATACTGTTTTTTTCAATTTTCTCGAATCCAGTTTCTCTAGGGAACTGATTTATTTGACTCCAAGTATTCTTGCCCAAATACACCAATTTATCAACAAGGAGCTTTTTTGTTCTTTCGGAGCACACACTTGGGCAATACTTTCTATGAGATAAATAAAAAGAAAATCTAGGGTGTAAACTATTTGTTGTATTCTTTAATTCGTTCTTGTCTCTCTTTTTAATCTTTGATTTTCTATTTTTTCCGCTATTCTTTGTCATTATCAATCATACAGCTGAAAAAAGAAAGCATCTTATCATGAGTAATTTCACAATCCCTGGGTGTGTCAATCCATGGACTTTCATTGTGAGTTAGATTTCGAAGTCCTATTGCAGAATATTGACTGTATTCCTCCCAGACATCATCAAGCATATCCAACTGGTCTTGTGTAAAAATATCTGCAGGGTTAAACGGCAAAAGTGGGATTATCGCGCAACTACCATGATCTCTATACTCACTGTACAATCTAGGAACAACTGGACCATGTGTCCATGCTTCAATTTTTTCCTCAAACAAAGGTTTTCCAAAATAAGCAAGGTGGTATCCTTGTGCATAGTATACAAGCTTCTGCAATCTAAGATGAGTCATTTGGTCATCCTCATCGCTATGTGCAGTTCTGTACAAGAAATAGTCAGCAACATCTAGAACAGTAACAACTCTATCCATAACATCCTCCTCTCAATTATAAGTATAGTAAAATGTGACTATTGTTCAAACTTTAAAACTGATCTAAGGCTTTCAAGAATACCGAATGTAGGTTCTAGTAATTCTCTATCAGCTTTAAAGGCTCTATTCTGATGTTCAAGTGTATCAATAAGCGAACATAGAACGCGTCTTAAGGGTTTATGGGTATCGCTTTTATATTCTTCCATGTCCCTAACGTCTTTGAGTCCTTCAATCAATTCAGAATTTCTATGATCATATCCTCTGAAGTGTTTGTCATAGTACTTGAAGGCATTTTCTAACGCTTCAGCAAGTTTATCCAGCATCGCATCTCTTTCTTCGATCTCTTTTTTGATAAAGCCATTAAAAACCTCCATCTAAATTGTATTCCTTATATTTGAAAAATCAATCACCTACGCATCTTAAACTCAAAAGTTTAACACCCACAAAAAAATTTTTCTTTTGGTCGTGTGTCTATTATAATAAGCGACAGACAACTAATTAAGGAGGCAGAAATGTCGACATTTGAAAGATACGTGAAGCAGGGTTCTGGTGGAAACACCGCAAGATTATGGACAATTGGAGTGATTGTTGCCATTGTTCTGATAATTATCTGGAATGGGTTTGTGACAGTTCCGGCAGGACACAAGGGTGTGGTGCTTAGATTTGGTGATGTCAAAGGTACAATTGACCCAGGTTTGCATCTTCTGATTCCATTTGTTGAAAAAGTGGAACTGATGGAGACGAGACAGCTTGAATACTCATTCAAAGCCGAAACATTCTCTAAGCAACAGCAGGATGTCTACATGGATATCGTCATTCTTTATGCGATGAATCCAGAATATATAAAATACATCTATGAGACATACGGTAATGTTGAAAGGGTCACGGAAAAAATTGTGAGACCGAGTTCTAACCAGGTTATTAAAGCCGTTGCATCACAATTTGACACCACCACAATCCATGTTTCTCGAGAAAAAATCAAATCACAGTGCGAAGAAACTCTCATGGAAAATACTAAGAGTCCGATCTTTCTTGAAGTGAAAAATGGATCGACAGTTGCAGATTTCAGAAGCATTGGCACAACAGATATGATAAACACTGACCGAGAAACAAAAGCTGTTACGTGGAATGGGATAACCAGAAACTGCTATGTTTTTGAAAAAACTGAAGATTCTGAGATTCTTTACTTCTTAGACAACGTTGTGAACTTTGCCGAAGTAAACATTGTAAACATCAGCTACTCCGAAGCCTACACCCAGGCAATCGAAGACAAACAAATTGCTCAGCAGAAGGTAGAAAAAGCAGAACGTGAACTCGAAGAGGCAAAAACAAGGAAAGAGATTGCAAAAACACAGGCAGAGGCAAAAAAGATTGAGCAGGAGCTTATCAATGTCTCGCTCACACCAGCAATCCTCCAGAGCAGATGGATTGAAAAATGGAATGGAATCCTTCCATCTGTGATGGGTGGCGATAATGGTTTGATACTTGATATCGGATCATTAGGCGGCAACTAGGAAATACCAACCGTCACCCCGGACTTGATCCGGGGTCTAAGCTTTGAAATTTTATCATTCTTTGGGACACATAGATTTTTTTGAAAAATTTTAAAAAAACTCGAACAAAAAAAGAAATCTCTCAATGAGCCGATTCCCTCCCCCCGGTAGGGATCGGCTTTTTTATTTTCTACTCTCAGTCACCCGGGAGGAAACCTGGGGTCTCAGACAAAATATGCGTATTATCTCAATTTGGTGAACAATAACTCTACCTCTTCTTGCTGAACTGTAACTGAATGGAATTACAAGGGGAGATTCCTTGTCATCCTCTGACCCTTAAGTTGGCTCAGGATGAAACGAGATCATGAACCACTAGGAATGACGGGGAGAATTCTTGAATGACAAGAGAATATAACCAAACAAAAAAGGCCGAGAAAACTCTCGGCCTTTGGTTTTAATTTTGTTATCGTGATATCAGAAAAAACACCCAATCTAGGGGGCAGAAAAGAAGCCCTCAAGAATCTTGTTCATTGAACTTGTATCACTGAGGATCTGTGAACCGGCTTTTGCAACAACTGTACCGTTGCCATCAACAAGCATCATGCAAGGGGTTGACTCGGTAAGAGAAATCTTTGTTGAAAAGCCCCTCTGGCTGACATCAAGAATGACAGGTTCGTCTGTGATCTGTTTTTGAAGATACTCAAGTTTTTCTTCTTTGGATGTGTAGATCATGATGATCTGGTCTGTTCCCATCCTACCCTCATTCTGAAGTCTCTGTGAGATGTTGACGATGGTATTTCTACATGAGCCACATGATGAGGTTGCAAGGAAGGCATACTTTCTTCCCTTGTACTGGTTACTTGAGAGTGTGCCACCACCATAGAGTTCAACACTCCATGGTTCAAGCTTCGAGCCGACCTTGGCGAACTTGATTCCCTGTGGGAAGTTTGACCTGAACATCGATTCACCATTGACCTCAATGTATAAGACCTTCATTGCATTTGCAGCAGCATCGCGCAGAAGCCCTCTAAATTTTGAGGTCTCACCCTCTGGAATGGATGTCTCAATGTACGTGAAATCAAGCAGACTTTTTCCGGAGTATTTTTCAAGAATATCTTTATACTCTGCCTGTCTCTTGATTCCTGCACCAATTGGGCTTGTCTCGATCATTCCGACAACCTTTACATTGGAGTCAACAACAAGCAAAACATTTGGGTAACCAGGGATTGGTAGCTCTGTGCAGTATCCCCAGGCACCATTCCTGTCATTCCAAGTCCAGTAGACGACCTTGTTTGAGGCATCATCAATGTCTGTTGCTGTCTCTTTTCTTCCAAGCTCCACATACGAGCTTCCAAGCAGAGTGTGGATTTTTTCGTCGTGTGTTTCATTGCTACTGCTGCCACCCCAAGGGATAACAAACACTGCAATCAGAAGCACAACCAAAATCAAAGATACGTAGAACAAGGTTTTATAATTAAACCCTTCACCTGATGCTTTTGGTTTTCTAACCTTTTTTTCTGGAGCTACATCTTCATCCGTTATGGGCATGTATTTCTTCTTAGCCACGATATCGATCCTTCCTTTACTACTCGTTTTCTAGCAGTTTTCCGATTCTTTTGATTCCTTCCTCGATTTTATCGAGAGTTGGGAATGAGAAGTTAAGCCTAAATGTGTTGTGTCCTTTGCCGTTTGCATAGAATGCTGATCCGACAATGTATGCAACCTTGTTTTCAAGAGCTTTCTTAAACATCTCGGTTGTGTTGTATCTCTCTGGAAGTGTTACCCAGACAAACATTCCACCCTCGGCTTTTGTGTAGGTGAGTCCATCAATTTTTGGGAAGTATTTGTCGATTGAGTCACGCATTTTTTCATATTTTTCTTTGTAAGCTGCGATGATTTTTGGGATGTGTGCATCGAGGTGTCCCTGCTTGATGAAGTCAGCGGCTGCTGCCTGTGTGGTTACTGGTGAGCAGAGGTCTGATGCTTGTTTTGCTTTGAGAAGCTTATCAACGGCTGGCTCTGGACCAACAATCCAACCAAGTCTAAGACCTGGACAGAGGATTTTGCTGAATGTTCGGAGTGAAATGACGGTGTCTTTCTCTTTGTCCATTGACTGGAATGATTCCACTTTTTCACCAGCAAATCTGAGGTCACCATATGGATTGTCTTCAATGATTGGAATACCACGTTCTTTTGCTACCTTGAGAAGATGTTTTCTTCTTTCGATTGGCATTGTGTAACCGGCTGGGTTCTGGAAGGTTGGAACTGAATAGATGAATTTTGGTTTGATGCCTTTTTTATCAAGGTCTGCAAGGCACTCATCCAATTTGTCCATTCTCATTCCCTGGTCATCCATGTCAACGGTTGCAAACTCTGCACCGTAAACTCCAAATGCCTGAATGGCTGCAAGGTAGGTTGGACCTTCGACGATTACTGTATCACCTGGGTCGATGAAAACCTTACCGATAAGGTCGATTCCCTGCTGTGATGCTGTTGTGACGATGAGGTTTTCGATTGTGATGTTCTCGCCTTCTTTGTTACAGCGATCAACAAGCACCTCTCGAAGTGGTTTGTAACCTGGTGTCTCGCCGTACTGGAGAACAATGTTTGCATCTTCTCTGATGACCTTGTCCATGGATTTTGCAAAGAGGTCAACAGGGAAAAGAACTGGGTCTGGAAGTCCACCAGCAAGAGAGATGATCTCAGGTCTTTGTGTGAGAGCCAGGAGTTCTCGCACTGCGGAAGGTCTCATTCTTCCGGCGCGTTCAGAAAATTTTTCATTCCAATTCATGTTTTTCTCCTTTCGCACCACATTTTTGTCTGCGGTGAGAATCAAATTAGTTTCTAACCTTTGCAGACATATGACCATACCAAAAAATGCCACTTAAGTTTCATCTCCAGGTTTAATGGTCACACTGCAAAGGATTTCTACCAAAACCTTCTTCAAACTTTCAATTATCAAGTTATCAATTATTTAGACACCCAATCAGTTCTGCTGTTTGGGAGGATTTTCTTTGTAGTCACGAGTTCTTCTCGCAAGATTCAAAATATCATGCAGACCCCACCACGAAGAGAAGTTATTTGTCAATCTCCAAGGGATCGCTGGGTCTGAGCGGAGTTCAACAGGGGTTCCAACCTCAACAGTCGGAAAGAGCTTTTCAACATCTGTTATCTGCATCCTGATACAACCATGGCTGACATGCCTTCCGATTACCATCGGTTCATTTGTGCCGTGGATGCCGTAGTCGCCATTAAATGCCATGAACCTTGTACCAAGTGGGTTTGATGGGTCTTTGATATATGGGAGGTATGGTTTTGCTTCTGGGTCTTCTTCCTTCCATCTTTCAAGAAACCACCTTGGATTCATACTTTTGTAGACTACTCTGAAATTGCCCTCTTCAGAATCATATCCCGGGGCACCACAGGAGATTGGGAAAACGTGTTCAACAGAACCATCATCTGCATAGTGGGTGAGGGTGTGTAGGGTTTTATCAACAACAATTCTCTCACCGCTGGGTTTGGCATAACTTGAACTTCCGTGAAAACTGAATGCGACAATTATTGTCACCAGGAGGATAGCAATAATTGTTTTTTTGCCGCAGTTTTTCTTCATGTTATTAGAATCTTGTTTTCAGTAAAAGTATTCTTCCTGTCTCTGGAAGTACCATCAAAATCTTTTCACAGTCAGGAGTTACAACAGGGAGGATCATGTTTGTCATGGTTTCAGATCTTCTCCAGAGGACTCCCTCACGTCCAATTCCTTTTGCCTCAAGCATGACCTGATAGGTTGTGCTTGCTGGGGCTTCAAGGAAATAGGATGACATATATCTTGAATCACCAAGTGTACAGAAGAAGAAACCTGTGTTTGTTGTTTCTGATGCTATTACCTCACCCTTTCGGTTGAAGATTGTGACATCTCTTGCTTGTATAAGGAACGTGTCCTGAGATGGGTTTGAATCAAGCAGAACGATTTCTCCTTCAACCCTTTTTCTCCAAGCGGGTGGGAGTTCTGGTGATGCAGACTCATCCTCAACTGTCACCTCTTCTACCTTGCTTGGGTCAAAGGCGTATATCTCTCTGAATCTGTCATCGATTCCAAGTTTGCTGTCAACCTTGAAGTAGCAAACAACAAAGTTGCTGTTTGTGGTGATAGATTCAAGCTGTGAGAATCTGTTATCGTATGTGTCGAGGTGTGCTTTCCAGATGATTGGAAGACCCTCTTTAAGGGCTACCTCAGCAACCATGCCTGGGATAACCTCAAAAACAATTGACTGACCGCTTGGCATGAAGGTTGGATTGATGTCTGTCTGTTGAACTTCAAGTTTCATTGAGAGCTCGGCTACCCCAGATTTCACATCATATACGCCAACCATTGGCTGTTCACCACGACCATTCCTAAAATATATACCAACTCTTCCCTGTGGAAGCATCTGAATTTTTTCGGGAAGATAATCTGGAATCATGAGTTCCCATGAAAGCTTACCATCGAATGTGTATGCTGTGAGCCTGAGAAGTGTTCTTATAATGACAATTTTTTCTTGATGATCTATTTCTATTTGAAGGATTGGTTTTCCAAGAGAGATTGATGCGGTTTCACTTCCATTTCCGGCAAGGATTTTAAACTCTCCTTCGGCATCTCCAAGGAAGATTGGCTCACCGGAAGGTGCAATCTGAATAGACTGAGCGTTTACACCGGCATCAATATTAAATACAACATCAAGTGACCCAGCTGGTGCTTTTAAAAATATCATTAACAGGAAGGAGGCAACCAGAATAACAACTATTACACCTGAGATAATTGCTCCCCTGACCAAGCTTTGTTTATGTCTCTGTTTCACGAACCTGATTATAGGAAGAATATGATTGAACTCAAGACAAGAAATACCATCATATATGACTTAATGGTTGCAAGATTAGTGTTTGATTATTATAGTGAAGTTACTTAAAGAGTAATTACTAGAGTCCTTTGGAATCTTACCTCTCCGGACACCCACTCTTATAATGAACACAAACATTACATACAATGCAAGGGATTATAGGGTCGGGGTTTTCTCCAAGAACCTTTGCTGGAAACTGGGGATCAGAAAGTGCCGCTCTACAGACAGCAACAATATCTGCGAACCCTTCGTTTATTATTTTTTCAGCATGCTCTTTTTTCCTGATACCGCCAGCAACTGCTATCGGGACGTTTAGGACTTCACTTATCTCTTTTGAGTAATTGATAAATGCCATGTCCTCTTTTGGTCTGCTGCCACCGAGTTTTGATGCGATGATATTCAGAGACATATTTATCATGTCTGCACCGGATTTTTGATAGAGCAGCGCCATAAGCTTGCCTTCGACCAGTTTCATCCCTCCAGAAAAACCAGCATCTTTTGCACCAAGCCTGACAGAGATGATCTTACCCTTTCCTTGAAAGCTATGTCTTATGTCTCGAATTATTCTTATTTGAAGCTCTGCTCTCTTATAGATTGACCCTCCGAACTCATCAACACGTTTGTTTGAAAGGGGAGACATGAATTGAGAGAGAAGATAACCATGGGCACAATGTATTTCGACTCCATCAAACCCAGCTTTAATAGCTCTCTCAGAGGCTGCCACAAAGGCATCCTTTATCTCATAGACCTCTTCGGTTGTAAGTTCTCTTGGAGTTTTCCTGTTTTCAAATGGAATGGGTGAAGGAGCGACAATGTCATCAAAATCACAAGACATTCTGCCAGCGTGAACAAGTTGGATAAGCACTGGAACATTTGGCTTTTCTTCTCTTAGAGCGTCTCGAAGTTTTTTGAGTCCGTGAATATGATCATCGGAAAAAATTCCAAGTTCTCCAGGAAGAATCCTTCCATTTTTCATGACCGTGCTTGCCTCGATAATGAGCATCGAGGCCCCAGAGTTTATGTGTTTTATATAGTCTTTGATCAACTCATCGGTGACAAAACCTTCAGATGTCGCCTTACACCTTACGATGGGGGGTATAATGATTCGGTTGGGCAGGGATTTTAATCCTACTCTGACGGTTGAATTTATGTTCACTTCCTTATCCATAACTCAATCATACTCCATTTTTTCAAGTTGGCAATATGACATAAAACCGTATGGGGGTATATTAACTATTCTGCTAGCTTTTTTCTCTAATTAAAACTTTTTTGCAGTGCTGTTTTTGTAAGTATTGCTGAGATTGAAATCAACCCTAATGCGACCGGCCAGGAGATGTCAACAAGACCGATATTCCCATGTATACCTGCATTTACAGCACTTATGTATAGTTGTTCTCCAGCATAGTAAACAACAAATCCAAATATCAAAATCCAGAGTTGGTTACCAAGCATTCCTCCGATAAGAGCTGATGCAAGCATTATCGCAAATGAAAGGAGTATCGCATCGGTGATTATGAACACATAGGTTGCTATGAATGCGAGATTGGTTGTGTTTGCTGTGAAACCTTTGTTTGCAACAAAAATTGACCAGACGACTGCACAAACGAAAAATATGCCGGCTACAATCCATCCCCATTTTGGAATCTTTATTTCAAGTTTTTTCCAGAATAAGAAAAGCCCAAATGCTGCAAACACTGTAAACATCAAACAAAACACATCTGAAAACCATGGGAATGGAACAGGTGCTCTTAAACCTGACTCTAATGTGATTATGTGAATCAGAAGTCCGATTCCCCATGAGAGGGAACCAAGTGAAATGTAGTTCCATACGATTTTGTTTGGATCGTCACTATCAAGCGCTCTGCTGGTGTCAAAACAGAAATAAACTGTGAGGAAAGCAGCCAGAAGCTGGATGATCCCCACATAGTATTCAATCCAATCACCGAACATGCCCATAAAAAACATTGGGACAAGAGATACAAACCAGACAAGACCAACCAAAAACGCCCTGTTATTCATGCTGACACCTTCCTTTTAGGGTATTGATTTAGCATTAATATAACAAAAAATTTATGATTAATCAATATCAATCGATCTATGCAGGCACATTATCATCTTGGAGATTCCCGAGCTTGCCAGAGTGTTGAAGGCTGGGTGGGAATCCAAGGTGCTCTTAAATCATGAGATATTTTGTGGGGAATTTGTTGATGATGGTCAAACTGTTTCACCTAAAAAAAGGAATACGCCTTTCTATAACATGGTTTCCAGCTGAAATTGTGAAAATCTTTTAACCCTCCCTGGTGGCTTCGTCACCATCCCTCCCTCGTAGAGAGGGTTCTCTTAGCCTGTTGACCCAGACAGAGGGTTAGAATCTCAAACATCTTCAGACTTGAGAGCGTATCAGTTTTGGTTTGAGAGTTTTGGTTTACATTTTCTATGATTCACAAGAATCACAAGCAAAAAAATCACAAAGACCAAAAAAATCCATAGAACCAAAACAATAAATGACTCTGTTATAAATTGTCCACCTCGATCAAACATTGAATATGAAATAATTCTAATTCCAGATGCTGTTGGCAAATACTTAAAAAATGAATATCCTGCCGAGAATTCTAATGGATTCAGGGCACCGGAGACAAGCCACAGTGTTATGCTCAGTATTATCATGGGGGCGGGAACAAGCCTGAAGTCACCAACTTTCATACCGTACAAAACTCCTGGGAAACTGAATACTATCGAAAGCATCAAAAATACAAGCAATATTAGTGAGATGCTCTGCAAATTTGGAATTTTCATTCCAAAGAATATTACATAACAGGCACCTAGAATAACCATCATCAAACCAGAAATAGCTATTGTCGCTACCCATTTCCCAATCATGGAGATAATTCTTCCGTTTGGTGCCATCTCAATGTATATATCAGTTCCACCTTCTTTTTCATTTGCCCCTAAAGCACCTCCTATCAATAAACCAAAGAATACCATCGTCCAAATGAGAATACCTGCCATCATATAATCTGACCTCAAAAGAGAAGAGTTTTCAAGTTTTTTATCAATGATAATTCCAGGTCTCTCATTTGAGTCCAATCCATATAGTTTTGCAAAATCATATATCCTGGCCTCAATACCAAGTCTGACATTCTTTGAAATATCTTCATGCACCGAAGTAAACTTTACTGTTATCGGAATCGGCTTTCCATTCTCAATACTTTTACCAAATCCTTCTTGGATATACAAAACAGCAAATGTTTGGTGCATTTCGAACATTTTGCCTGATGCTTCTTCATCAGTTAGGATAACGTTAAAGTGTGGAATCGTGCCTGTTTTTAATTCCATTACATCAAGGAATTTCTCAGTCCAAAGACTAGATGAAACTGCATCTTTGTTAACAACTGCAATATTTACAATGCCTGTTGTTCTAAATGCACCAACAAAAAGCAGACTGATCAGCAATGGAGGAAAGATTGATACAAGTGCTATCATTTTGTTCTTCTTCCAGTATTTGAAAGATTTTTTTATTTCAGCAAAGATCTTTGGTCTCATACTTCCCTTACCTCCCTAGCAAATATTGTAAACGCTATTAAGATCATCACTGTCCCAAATATCCCCGTTATTGTAAGGTTGCGCAAAAATAGATTACTGCTTTCCTTACCCAAAAGTGAAGCATTTATGTAGACTTGATAGAAATATGTTCCAGGCCAATAGTCGGCGATTATTCGTAATAAACCCGTCCATGCTTCAGCCGGAGCAAGCCCACCTGAAACCCACCAACTAGCAATATTTATAACCATTATGAGAATGCCAGCCGGAAGAATCTGCTTGATTTTTGTAGCGATAATTATCGATAGCCCAATTGAAAAGAAGGCACCCCAGAAAAAGAATCCAACCTGCATAAGCATATTCTGTGGAAAATAACCAAAAATAATCCATTGTTCAAGGAGTATGAATGCAACAACCAGTATCGACTGAGCCAATGCAGACAGAAGTTTGCCAGCCAATATGTTGACAAGATTTGGAGCCATTACAAGCTCTCTCATAGTTCTATCTTCAAACTCCCTGGCAATTGAGAAAGTTATTGCCAGGCTTATACTCATGAGCATCGCTAGACCAAGAATAGACACACAAATATACTTAATCAGTGGCAAGTCTGGGTATGTGTTTCCTTTGAAATCTGCACGTATCATATTGTAAACGGAATCGTCAACCACAAGATCATCATTGAAATGATTGAAAGCATTTTGCATCCTTTGGATGAAATTCTTAGTCACGTCATCATTGATGTTGTTGATCTTTATTGGGATTTTAACTGTTTCCTCTGAGTTTATTCGATCAGTTAAATTCGCTGGAATGGTAATTAACCCAAGAACTTTTCCTTTTTCAAATTGTTCTTGTGCAGTGAGGTTCTCATTTTTAACTACATCAAACCAAGTAACACCTGAACCACTTTTCAAGTTTATGAGGTAGTTTTCGAGCCTTATTGCGGCGGGATCATTATCCTCCAAGACTATTGCCAGTGGAAGCACCTCAGCTTTTGCAAGAAAAAAACCTCCAAAAACCGAAATAATTAGGAGCGGTGCTACAGTCATTATTAGAAGCTTCGGCTGCCTTATCCATATCTTCAAATCGGCTATCATTAAACTTAAGACTTTTCGCATTTGAGCCTCATTAATCCCGAAGTTTTTTGCCTGTCAGTTTTAGGAAAACATCATCAAGAGTTGGAACCCTTATCTGAAGATCTTTGATTGCAACACCATCACTTTCATTAAAGATCTCGGCCACCTCAGCAAGCAAGATATTTGCTTGTTTTTTTGCTGGGATGGATACATGATAATTTTTTTCTGTTCTATTCTCCACAATCATGGTTTCGGATGAGTAGTTTTTCAGTTTTGCTTTTAAGTTGCCAAATTCAGATTGGTTGATTTGGATTTTTGCCTCCAATTGCACACCATCGGAGTAATTTGTTTTCATGTTGTCAGGTGTATCCAGAGCTACGATCTTCCCACCGTCAATCACCGCACAAATGTCAGACAGGCTGTCTGCCTCGTCCATGTAGTTGGTATTTATAAAGACCGTTTTTTTTCCTTTCATTTCAAGTATTTTGTTCCAGATTTCATTTCTGTTTTGCACATCAACCCCAAGTGTTGGCTCATCTAAAACAATTATTTCAGGATCGTGAAGCATTGCCCTGACAAGCGCAAGTCGTCTTTTCATTCCTCCGGAGAATGTCCCAACCAGATCATTAGCTCTCTCCTCAAGTTGTGCTAGCTCAAGTGCTTCATTTACCTTGCTTTTCACTTTTTTCTTTGGAACTCCATAGAAGTTTGCGTGGAAATCTAAGTTTTCTCTTGCTGTCAGATAGTTGTAGATTGAGGTATCTTGGGTAACAAGTCCGATTTTTTTCCGCACCTCATGTATATGTGTTTGGGGATTGATACCACAAACATTTATTGTGCCTGAATCATATTTCAACAAACCACAGATGATATTAACTAATGTGGTTTTCCCAGCCCCATTTGGACCCAGAAGTGTAAAATTCTGTTTCCCTATGTTTAGAGAAATTCCGTCTAAAACTCTTCTTTCCCCAAAGGATTTGCTAAGATTTGATATAACAATAGACATCTTCGTTCCCCCTAATCTAGTTTTATGTCATTCCACAGCAACCTGAACACTTCTTTTTTTCTTCGATCAATCATTTCTTCTACCTCCAAATCATTCATTGGGCATATGCCCTTTATGGCTGGTAATGCAAGAAACATGAACAAATCGAGACTGAAGAGATTTAGAATGAATTCGGTTTTGTCCACTGGTCGAATCTCACCATTGGATATGGCTTTTTGCATCTCTGTCGATATTATCTCGAAAGGATTCATGTCATCTAAAATATATGAATTAGAAAGTATTTCCTTCAGATTGAATCTATTTCGACTTAATTCCCACAACAGAAACTGAAATGAATCTTTTTTTTCATTCAAGAAATCAAAGTGCCTTTTTATAAAAACGGAAAGGAACTCTCTAAAGGTTGATGTTTTAGTGCTTTCTTCAATAACCGATCCATATAAATCCACACAAACTTTTCTGATGACCTCGAGGAACAAACTGTTTTTATCCTTAAAGTAATAATGAAGGAGCATTTTGTTTACACCCGCACCATCTGCAATCTCTTGCATCCTTGCTCCATCTTTGCCTTTTTCTATGAAAACCTTCACTGCTGAATTTATTATGTTCTGCTCAACTTGCTTTTCTTTCATAACCGTTCCTCGTATATTTTCAACCATATGGTTGAACTATCTAGTTGAATATTAAACTATTTCTCTAATCTGTCAAGTAGACAGTGTTCAGGAGACGAATTATCACAAGTATTGTTAGATTTCTTACTATTTTAATTGTTCATATTTGGACAGTTAGTATTCTAACTATCATAAATTATTTGGTAAAGGAAAATTATTATGGATAGGACAAAAGAACTAGCTACAAAATCTGTTGGCAGACTCCTCTTTCAATACTCAGCCCCAGCGATTGTTGCCATGATTGTAAACTCAATCTACAACGTTGTTGACAGGATGTTTATCGGAAACTTCGCAGGAGAGGCAGCCCTTGCAGGGCTTACAATCGCCTTCCCGGTGATGATGATAATCTTTGCGTTTGCGGGTTTACCTGGGATTGGTGGATCTTCTCTTCTTTCGATAAAACTTGGAGAAAGGGACACAAAATCTGCAAACAAGATATTTGGTAACACAATTGGACTAGCGATAGTAATTGCCATTACAATATCGGCAATCATTCTCCTTACCCTGAACCCCGTGTTGAAGCTCTTCGGAGCAACACCTGAGACATTGGGCATTGCATCCAGCTACATGAAAATAATCCTCTTTGGATTTATTTTCCAAGCAATAGGCTTTTCACTAAACAACATTGTGAGAGCAGAAGGACATCCGGTTTTTTCGATGGTTTCAATGATCACTTCAGCCCTTACAAACATCGTGCTTGATTATTTCTTCATTGTTGTTTTTGGTTGGGGAGTGGAAGGAGCTGCATATGCAACAATTATTGGTCAGTTAGTCGGTTGTTCAATACTGCTGTCATTTTATTTCAGAAAAAAGAGTATCCTCTCACCAGTTTTTTCAGACTTCATCCTGAAAATGAAGATTGCGATGAACATAATCACAGTGGGATTTGCGACATTTATCACAACAATTGGTACAAGCCTTTCAATGATGTTTATGAACCGAGGGCTTGTGCAATATGGTGGAATGGCAGGCATCACATCAATGGGTGCAATCAATAGCTTATATACACTGTTTATTATGCCACTGATGGGTATCAGTCAGGGAATGCAGCCGATCATCGGGTTCAACCACGGAGCAAAACAAACAGAAAGAGTGTATAAAACTTTGACTCTTGCACTGTTTGTTGGAATCATTTTCTCGACTTTCATTTTCTTACTGATTGAGCTTTTCCCACAGATGTTTATCGGAATCTTTATCAGCTCGGAATCTGCTACTATGGGTGTTGCGATAAATGGACTCAGGATTTTTGTACTCGCACTTCCTGTTGTTTGCATCAACATTTTAGGTGTTGGGTTCTATCAATCGATTGCAAATGGTTTTATGGCATTTTTCCTTGGACTACTCAGACAGATTTTTCTCCTCATTCCAGCAGTTCTTATCCTCCCATTATTCTTTGGCTTAAATGGGGTGTGGGCATCAACCCCTGTTGCGGGTGTTATCTCTGTAATAATCACAGCCATTGCTCTTTTTGATAGTTACAAAAAAGGTAGACAGCACATCTCGGGTCTTACACCAAGGTTTTCTGAGGCAAAATGAAGACAAATAATGACGATATCTTTAAAAGCATAATCGAACTGCAACACACGATAATGTCTGCTTTTTACAAGAGATTTCTCGATAATTTGGATATTCCAGATCAGATGAACCAGACCCACATCAGAACCCTCCACTACCTTGCCATCAAAGGGTCAACACCGATGCACAAAGTCAGCAAGAGAATTAGTCTTGAAAAAGGTTCTTTCACCCCAGTTGCAAAAAAACTGATTGAGCTTGGTTATATTGTCAGGATCAAAGATGCCAACGATAAAAGGATTTCATTCCTTGAATTGACTGATGCCGGGAAAAAACTCACAGACGGGATTCACAAGCTACATAGTCAATATGTTGAGGAAAAGACAAAGGTTTTGACAGGTGAGGAAAAAGAACTCCTAATATCAGGCATGAATACACTGACAGCTTTGATGAAAAAATGTCGATAAATTATCCATCAACTGGCCCCCTTAGATTAGGGGGTCAGTTGTTTGTATCCGTTAATTGCGCCGAATCATGCTAGACCGCGATTTCTTATCATTCAGTCCAGTTGTTGAATTCGTTTCTTGTTGGTGGACGTACAGGAATCCTTCACTAGTCATTCCTGATTATTTCCCTTCATGCCCGACTACTCCCTCGTCATTCCGGGCTTGACCCGGAATCCAGGGTTACACTTGAGTCATGAAATATCTCGTGGGGAATTATTGATATTGGTCAAATCCATCTCACCAGATAAAAAAGATTACGCTTTTTTATACCCTGGTTTCCAGCCTTCGCTGGAAAGACATTCTCTTACTACGTCATGCCAGTGCGGGATGACGGATCGGACATCCAGGGTTGCATTTGAATCTTCTATTTTTCAGTCAAAGATTTTTGATGATGGTCAAAGTATCAAGTCTGGAGTAACGTGGGATGATATCATTTCGAACTTGGCATAAACCTAAACCTTATTCTTCAATCCACTCCATATAGTGAATATCTCTCGATACAGTCTTCGACCATTGGTGCCATATTATATAAACATTGTTTTTGAATGTTTTTATTATGAAATCACTAGGTGGTCTGTCATTATAGTTAATGTAGAACAAACAGCTTTCATCACCTTCCGCTGGAACTGATTCGTCTTTAACATTGACCCATTCATTTCCGTTCCACATGGTGTGGAGAAGGTCGGGATCTGGATAGCCTGAAATATCACAGTTTGCAATACCAATATGATGAAGGTATCCGCGTTCATCAATGTGTTCAATTGAAACAGGAGTATTTGTGTCCTGTGCTTTCTCTACCATCTCACCATTAATGTTTCTCCATCCAGTATTTCGGGCAACATTATCATTTTTCATATAACAAAAGACCCACAGAGAATCGTCTGTGTCACGGTATTCCCATGCCAGATGAAAAACATCTTTCTCATCAATAAC
Source organism: Caldisericia bacterium (assembly GCA_963674785.1). GTDB lineage: Bacteria > Caldisericota > Caldisericia > JAAYUI01 > JAAYUI01 > JAXGMQ01. Next base: position 703,828 of record OY771555.1, on the reverse strand, counting down.
AGTATAGAAATCATAGATGTTTATGAATAAATGTTTACCTCTCAGATCAACAACAGCATCATAATCGATTCCAAGAGGGGATGTTATATTCAGCCACTTACTGTCAGAAAAAATCATTGTTTTGATACATATCGGATCACAATACTCTTTTTTTTCCATCCAAACAATATGAGGTGTATCATCAACATCAAAAAGCAACTCCAATTGGCTAATTACAGAGGTTGATGTATATATCAACCCATCGTTTGTTTTATGGTCATATTTGCTTCCATTTGATGTAATCCATTTCAAACCATCCCAGTGATAATAATGAATATTATGTCCCACAAATAACGCCAGACTTGGATTATCTTTTGAGTCTAATTCAAAGGATGCCTCAAAGCTGGGATTCTCATATAATGCTGGGAAGAGAAAACCACAAGCTAGATTTTCTAAATCAAGCTCAAGACCATCAATGGTCTTCCAGCCTGTATCATCCCAAACAAAATAATAGATGCCAGCATCATCCCAAGTCAAAAAATGCTTTCTATCTAAACTATCAATGCACATTCTGATTTCATATTCATCACTATTTCCAATTGGCAATTGCAGGAAGTCATAGTTAGAACAATCCTGTGTGTCCCCATTTAGTTCAAACCTTTTTCCATCAGCAATAAGAGTGAACATTTTCCTGGAGTAATTATCATGATACAAGATATTCGCTCTTCCTTGGTTATCTATCTTCAGCGAATTAACTCCGCCACCTACTTGATGTCTTCCCGAGTGAAACAAGCTGGAAGGTACATTTTCTGAATCAAAATCACAAGCACCCTTCCAACCATTAACATTTGTGGGCTTGGTTTCAGTATTTGACTTTGAAATATCAGCAGTCGAGTCTGTTTCCCGTTCTGAAGGCTTTCCACCACAACCCATGTTCACAGCAACCACCATGATTAACAAATATACGATAATTGATATAACTCTCGCGTGTTTCATTTTTGCACTCCACTTCATTTCAAAATCTCCTTAGAATTACCCCTTACTTTATGTTTACTGCAATTCCAGCTTCTTCACAACATCAATCGGAAGATATGTAATCTTTGCTGTCTCTTCTGCTGACTTGCCACCTGCAAGAAGCCTTCTGGCAGTTGATGTCAAACTCTCTCCAATCTCAATGATATTTCCATCATAATCATAAAACCTTACCACCCTCTGCTTCCAGGGTTGCTCTCGCATTGGGTGTACAAATTCCAGCCCTTCAGCTTCAAGTTTTGCTACTACCCATTCGATGTTGTCCTCTTCAAAATACAATTCACAAGAGTTTGATTTTGGTGTTACAGATCTTCCATCAATCAGTCCTTCAAAGTGGTCTCTCTGGTGAATCGCAAAATCTCCCTCAAAGGTAATGTTCTCTCCGAAGTCAGCTTTGACTTTTTGACCCAAAACCCCTTCGAATAGGTGTCGAGATTTTTTGATGTCTGAAACAACAATTAATGAGCAGATGAATTTCATTTATTTCCCATTTTTCTCGTATCTTACCTATATCGTTTTCCGTTTGCAGCAACCCATTCATCGCCATTCCACCTGACAAACATAATATCATATTTGTTTGTTTTATGGATTTTATCACACCAAACAATATTTGGGTAACCATTTGAATCCAAAACAACAAATGGACTGAATGACTTATTTAATGATTTCTCAATTCGACCAAAACATTTAGTTTCATCAAGTCTCTTTTTGTTTTCTGTTATCCAACCTTCTCCATCCCATCTGATGTGACACAAATCAGGATTCAGTTGTTCACGATCAAAAGGTTGATTCCACACTAAATGTGAAAGGTTTTCATCATCAACATCAAATGAATAACTTGTTCCAGACCACAGAGCTTTAACTAAAATCGAAGATAGGTTGCCCTGATTATATCTTGTTCCATCCAAGTAAACCCAGTTATTGCAATCCCACCTAATGTAAGAAACTGGTATATTCAGATCAAAAACTTGGTTACCAACATCATCTTCTTCATATACACTGAAAAGAATATGTGGATTATCATCTGCGTCCAACCTCATGTCCGCATCAATTTCACCTGATTCACATGTAACTAAAGCCTTCGATGAGTCTTTTTCAAACTTTTTCCCGTCGACGGTTATCCAGCTTTTTCCGTTCCACCTTATGTAGTAGAGATTTTCATCTCTTTCATTTATCAATATGTGTGGGAGTCCTTTATTATCAAGCTTTATATCGCAACTTTTGATTGTTGAAAAACACCCATTAATATAATAATGAGCATCTATCGATTCTATCTGACTTCTATCAATTGTTTTAAAGCTTTTTCCATCAAACAGAAACAATCCCAACCTGTTATTTTTTTCAAGCAAGAAATGGATATTATCGTTACTATCAAGAGTAAGTGCTTTTATTTTGGCATAATCTTCTGTGAATAATTCAAAATACCCATGTGAATACACATTTATATGATTCTTCCAGCTTGAGCCATCCCACCACAGATAGTCTGCATTTGCGTATCCACTTATACCAGTTACAATTAATGGGTTTCCATTCGAATCAATAAATATTTCTTTGGGTTCATATTTCGGTATCTCCGTTTCAATTCTGAAACCAGCACCTCTTTCACCTTTCACATTAACCCAGCTTGATCCGTCCCATTTCGCATAAAAAAGATCACCAGAATACAATAATAAATCATCACCCCTAGAACGCCAAACAATATGAGGATTGTCATTCTTATCCAAAACCATCACCGGAGAATATGAGTGAAGTTCATCCCTGCTCACATTTACAGGGCTTTCAAACTTGATTATCCCGAAGCTATATAAAGCCAACAGAATGTTTATTAGAAAAAAACTGAATGTGATAGATATTAAAGCTTTTTTTCCTTTTTTCATTTATTCCCCCTTATATTTGCTTGGTTTATACGGTGTGCCATCGGCACAAACCCAGGCTTCGCCGTTCCAAGTGACATATTTTATGGCATGCGAGGATTCCTGATATCTTCTTTCTTCAGGGATTACATTCGAACCCCAAACAATATGCGGGACTCCATTTTTATCAATCGCAAAATCAAATTCTACATCATCATCCTCAGAAAAAATAAACGCTGGGTTTTCCGTATTTATATCAATTTCATTGCCATCTGCGGAAACCCAGTTTTTTCCATCATACTTGATATATATCAAATAAGTGCAGTTCCATTTTTTTAAATCAGACTCAATCAAGATGTGTGGGTTTGAATCATCATCCAATTTAAGAGTTACACAAACATCATGCAAAAGTTCAGAATCTTTCAGGATGTATGACTCACTATCAACATAATCTGAACCATCAGAATTCACCCATTTTCGACCATCCCATCTTACAAAAACAATATTATTACTATGGGTTTCATGATCACTTTCTTTCCAAAAAAGGCAAAGTTTGTTGTGCTTATCAAAAAATGCTCTTTTCAAATGTATGCTTCTACTAGACTCAGCTATAACTGCATTTCCTGAATTTGGAATATAGCATGTCCCGCCTATTGTCACCCAATTTTCTCCATCCCATCTTATCAAGTTTAGTTTATCAAAACGCCCCCAAATAACTACAGGAAACCCTCTCTCATCAAGCAAAAACTTTTTCACCAAACAATAATCATCATCAAGACTGATGTTTACAGTTGAATTATTATCAGGATTAAAAACCTCCCCATCTGCAGATACCCAGTTTTTTCCATTCCATTTTGTGTACATAACGTCTGATTTACATCCGGGTGTATTGTCCGTATATCCAACCCAAAGAATATGCGGAATTCCTTTTTCATCCAATAATAACAAAGGATTTTTTGAACGCTGCCAACTTACAACATGTTTATCTAAAATATCTGTTTCTTCATTTTCAATGTTTACCCATTTACCACCATCAAACCTTGAAAAACCTATAATATCTATTCCAGACCAGGCAATATTTGGGTTTCCATCTTTATCAAAAACCTCTGAGGCTTGAAAACGCCTCTCTTTGACAAGTGGAGAAACTATTGGATTCTCATCTTCATATGATTTTTCAATATTTCCATTATCAATCTTCCCACGCATTTTTCTTATGTTGTCACCATTTACAACATCCCACTCTACACAAATATCCTCTCCATCAATATCTATCGAAGGGATACCTGGAGATTCATTGTGTTCGCTGATAATTGAGTGATCAATAGGTTTGAAAAACTTATCTATTTCAGTTTTGTTTGCAAGATATCCCACCAAGAAAATGGCGGCAACCACAACTATTGGAAGTACGATTTTTTTTGTTTTTTCAAAAATCTCTTTCATTTTTTTCCGCCTCATCCTCCTATCTGATATATACATATCTCAAAAAATAAGACACTTTATAAACCTTCCTACAACAATGAGTGCGCAGATGAATTTCAATTATTCCCCTTTATATCTGCTTGGTTTATATGGTGTGCCATCTGCACAAACCCAGGATTCACCATTCCATTTGACATACATTATCTCATCATATGTTTCCCACCTAAGATTATCGCGCCAGCAGATATGGGGAAAATCATCTGAGTCAATTGCAAGCGATGGCTGCCATGATGAATAATAATTTTGACTTAAAGATCCGCTCTTCATATCTTTATCAAAAAATTCACCGGATGCAGTTTTCCAGGTATCTCCATCCAGATGTGCATAATAGATGTTTGTACCGATATTTTCGACCCAGCTAGAAAAACATATATGTGGTTGATTTTTTGAATCCAGGTCAAATGAAAATACCAAGGAATCAGAGTATCCCATCTTCAATGACCAGTTTTTTTCATCAAAGGAGTTTTTAATGGTTCCTTTTTCATTTATCCATTTTTTGCCATCCCATTTCACATAATAAATCAAAAGACAATAGTCATATTCTTCAATTTTTTCAGAGAAATAATTCATGAAAATATGAGGGTTATCGTCACTATCAAGCATGAAATCCACTCTAAAGATATCTACAAGTTTGTCGTAAATCCTGGAATTTTCAAAACCGATATTGCAAGACTCGCCTGCCACATTCACCCAATCTTCACCATTCCACCTTATAAAATATATAAACCCATCGGTATCATAGTCATCATCCGTCCATAGGATGCAGGGATAACCACTAGAATCAACTTGAATCTTTAAATCAACTATCGATGGAATCACAATACCGAGAAAATCATTATCTTTAGAGTATTCATCCCCGAAAATATTAATCCATTTTCCATCAATCCTTTTTAGATACCCTATTCGATAATCAAAAGTATCCCCTCTTGGGACTGATACATGTGTAATAACATGCAAGTTGTCATCACTATCCATAACAACATCAGAGGTGCCGATTGGATTATCAAAATCCGAGTAATAGGTTGATTCAGTAGAACCTTTGATGTCAACCCAGCCATTTTCATCCCACTTTCTGTAAACTGTATGCCCTCCACCCAACACCCGGGAATCAAACCACAGAACATGCGGGTAATTTTTAGAATCCAGGAAAAAATATCCTAATCCTGAATCAAATGAGTTTTCACTTATATTTAGATTTATCCTATATTTATCAACAATTTCTCCTTTATCATTCACCCAGTTCTCACCATTCCATTTGGTATAATAGATTTCCGAGTCCCAAAGATCACCATCTGCATCATCACTTTCCCAGATTATGTGTGGGTTATCATCTGAATCCAAAAGCATTATTGGTTCATATGAATAGTCTTTATCGCGACTGACATTCGCTGGATGTGGCATTTTCAAATAAACATTGGTGAACAATAAGTAAGCAATTATGCAGGCAACAACAACTATCCCCACAATAACAAGAGTATTTTTCAGTTTCATATCTTACCTCCCAAGCTTTTCTTTATAGCTTATATTATGTGTAAAACGGGAGAGAAATCAAAGATAAATTCCACAAAACATCATTCCTGGCTACGACCAGAAATCCCGGGTTGTTTTTGATACGTGTATTACTCATTCAGTCATTTTTGATGAAAGAGGAATTATTTTCCAGACAAAAAAATACGTTTTTCTATACCCGGGTTTCCAGGATTCGCTGGAAAGACGTTAAGAAAATCTGGTCATTTCCATCCCCCATAAAGTGCGGGATAACAGAGGAAGGCAAGGGTGCAGATGATAGAGGAGATACGGTGAGTTACTAAAAAAATCGACAGGAATACAAATAAGGTCAAAATGATAAAAAGGTGAACAAAAAAATCCCCCGAAGTTTTCCGAGGGATTTGTGTGCTTAGAATATGTGTTGATTTTTTTGTCCTGCTATCTTTGCTCTACCTTGTCATCCTCTGTTATAATTCCAGTCCACTCAAACTCATTTCGATCTGTGATTGTCACTGAATACTTCTCTTCTGTTTCAGGATTTGAAAGCAGATATATCGACCAATTCCCACTTACAAGCTCGATTATTTTTGCACCTTTAATTGTTGGGTGATCCTTTGGTAGATGTACCGTCCATGCAGCAGCACCTGGGAATGATTTTGGTAAATCAGCACCAATCGATGATTTCAAAATCGACGGTACACTAAGGTAGTCATCTGAACCCATGGTTGATATTTTATTGTCCGAAATAAGCTTAGCGTATTCAGACGCCTTTGAGCTCTTAAGTAGCGTGATCTTTGTTGCTGTTATTCCAGATGATGTAGTTTCTCCCTCATCAATCCTTACTCTATCATAATCTTTTATAGTCGTATCCACTCCATCCAAATCAACAAGTGAAATCCCATTGTCAAAGTTTATTGAGATTTGTCCTGGTGCTTGGCCTTCACTTTTTGGTAGTGTTGCAAGCACAAAGGAGTTATTCTCGCCATCAAACTGTCCAACAAACCCTTCCACCGGCAGTTTGTGGTTCACGACATTCTCCACCTTCGAAGTTTCATCGGTTGAATCAGTATCTTCGGTTGAATTATTGTTTTGGTCATCTGCCCCACCACAACCGATAACAGAAATTGTCATCACTAAAAGCAATACAAAAACCAAAAATCTACTGTGCTTCATAAAAACTCTCCTCAAACTCTCCATATTCATTTAGTCTTCCACTCCAATACGCAGCACCCTCCAGGTGCGAAACAAGCATCATATTGTAATCAGGGAAATCGTGTTCTCGCCACTTGATAACCAAAATATGCCTATCAAACCGATAAAAATCAACATGGTTTGGTGGGTCATCAACTGAAATTGAATCATCCAAAATCCACTTTGAATCGGGTATGATACCAAGCTCTGGATGATTATCAAAAAGGTAATTTGAAAGCAGAACTGTAACATTGACATATTCAGTTTTTACCATGGGTTTCTCAGAAACGCTTACCATTCCAGGCCAGTTTGTAATGATTATCGAGGAAATACTATCAGCATCCTCACCCGAAACATATACCTCCTGACCTTTTTTAAGTAAAGCCTTTGAAACCGTGCCTGAGTTGTAGTATATCGCTGCATCATCAGTTACCACAAACTGGTAAACCAGATCATCTTTCTTAACAGAAATAACAAACTCAGCACCATCTGTTTTCACATCGACAACCTCAAAACTTGCTGGGAGTGTAACATCTTTCCGGGTAACAGTCTCATCAACTCGAATCTTTTGCCCACAGGACAAAAGGCTTATGAAAACCAGTAAACAAATAATGGCAAGAAATTTTTTTCTTATCATGTGTGAGATGATAACACCAGTATCAGCTTTTTGAAGTAAGGAAGATTTCTTCATGTGAATTCATACAGCTTAAAGGGTAATTCAGTTTCAAAAAAAGTTTGTCAAAAAAAGTGTAATATTTTCCCAAATATCAAATCATAACCGATCCAATAAAAAAAGACCCCCAATTTCTTGGGGGTCTTTGTAGTTACTGCTTTAGAGACAGTAAGTCTTCATTCAAAAAGTAATTACCCGATTATGGATAGATTGCTTTTTTAACTGTTACTGCGCGCTCATCGCCAAGCCATGCAACTTCAGCTTCAAATGCTTCGGCAATGAATCTAAATGGAACCATTGTTCTTCCATCAAGAATCTGTGCTGGAACTTCCAATTCAACTGCGACACCATTAATAGTTGCAGTACTGTTGCCAACTGGGAGTTCAATTGTTAGGTCACCGTATTTAACTACAACAGTTTTTGTTGCGGCAACCCACTCAGTCTCAGCGTTAAAACCATCTGCAACAGCTCTAAGTGGAACCATTGTTCTTCCGGAAACAATCTGTGCTGGAACATCAAGCGTTTTAGTTTCACCATTGACTTCCATGTCTGGTGCACCAATCCAAAGCTTCATGTTGAGCATACCAACATTTTCAATTCTCATCGTTTCATGCTCTGCTTTGTTACCAGCTGCATCTTCAGCAGTGATGTTTACTGGTGTGAATGATGGAGCTTCTTTAAGTGGGATTGTGATTCTGAAGAAGTCGTTGACGACTTCTGCTTCAGTTCCATTGACCCAAACTTTTGAACCTGGCTCAACTCTTCCAACGATTGTATACTCTGTGCCTTCAAGTACAGACTCGAATGGCTCAACAAGGATGTCTGGAGGTGTTGTGTCGAGTTTGACTGTTATTGACTGCTGTGTTGTGTTTCCTGCAGCATCTTTGACGATGATTGAGAATACATTGTCGCCTTCGCTAAGCTCAACATCAATTGACCATTTTCCATCTGGTCCAACTGTTGCTTTCTTGCCATTGACAAGAACGGTTGAACCTGGCTCTGCAACACCTGTGAGTGTCTGAGTCTTGCTGTTGGTTGGTGTTTTCACCGGATCAACGACAAGGCTTGGAGGTGTAACATCTCTGGAGACAGCAATTGTTGCTGTTGGTGAACCAAGATATTCTGTTTTTGAAGCTTTTGCTTTGATGAATCCCATTTCGTCTGGAGTAACTTCAACAAGTACTTCACCGTCGTTGTTTGTCTCTTTTTCGACATCAACGCCAGCACCTGTAAAGACTACTTTTGCTCCTGGGACAGGCATGTTTGTTCCGGCTTCTTTGACGATTGCAATGAGTTTACCCTTGGTCTGTGGGAAGATTTCGCCTTCCTTGTAGAGCTCAATTGTAAGTCCTTTGCCTGCGTCAAATGTCCATGGGTTCCAATCTTCCATGTAGTATTCTGGGTATCCCTTTTCGGCTTCTTCTGCGTCTCTGTGTTTTCTCCACTCGGATGCATCATCACCGTATCCGGCAACACTCTTCATACCATGTTTTCTAACTGAGTACCATTCTGGTACAACGAACTGGAGTTCACCCTTGAGATAGTTCTCGTTTGGTGACATGAATGTAAGTTCAGCAACGGCTGTTCCTACACCAGTTGGTTTGAATTCGATTGTTGTTTCAACTGCACCTTCGAACTCTTCTGAAACTTCTGTGTGTCCAAAGACTGTTGTCTCATGCTGGTTACCAGACATGTAAACTCTTGAATTTGGCTTCATTGCTTCGTCAGAGTAGTCAGCTGGGCTGACAACTGCGATGATGTGGTTGTCTAATGCATATGTAAGATCGTAGTTCTCTGGATCGAACATATCTTTGCCAAGTGGCATTCTGTCTTCTGCTCTGAGGATGGTAATGAGTGGTGAGTCGATGAGTGCGACGTTCTTTGGTGGTGCTTCCCAGTCAACAAAGAAGGTTTCGTCGTTGGTATACATGTTTCTGAATCTCTTCTCTGTGTATCTTGGGTCGGTTTTGTCGTTGAATGGTGGGAATCCGGCAAGGTCAGCATATGCTGGGGTGTTGACGTATTCGTTGTCACCAACAAGTCCACCGATGTATGCGATGTCTTCTGCCCAGATGTGGAATTCTGTCTGTGCGTTAACATCAAGTCCAAGTTCGTCGAGGTATGAAAGTTTTCCGTCTTCGTTGAAGTCTGCGAAGAGGAATCCGCCGTACCAGCAATGGTTGTAGATTGAACCTGCGCCCCAGCCTTCGACTGGTGGTGGAAGATCCCATGCAACCCATGGCATTACTTCGTCGCCATCTTCGATTGTGACGTCCCACTTGTTGTCTCCCCAATACCACTTGTTGGTGGTGTTGTAGCGGATTGAACCCATGGAGACTGATGATGCTGAACCTGAGCATGTTGTTGCACTGGTTGACTTATTCATTGAGAACCCTGAAAGGAGGTAGAGTTCTTTATCTGTTCTTGTGATGTCGCCATCTGGAACAATGTCATAACCAATGTGAAGCTCAACTGGTGTGCAGCATGGTGGAGCCATGCACTGTTCGAATGTGAAGTCGAATGACTGTGGTCTTGTTGAGAATGGAAGGAATCTTGCGGTATTCTTGACACCGCCACCGCAGACGCTGACGCCCTTGGTAACACCTTTAAGGAGTACGCCCATTGCGTCTCTTGCTGTTACCTTGACGATATATCTTCTGTTATCTGCTGCTGTCATAACGAAGTCTGGGTCACCTGGTGACTCATGGATTTCGCCCTTGTTCTCAAAGTTTGTAATCTGGTATGTTACGTCTGGTGAGTAAACGTCAAGGTTTACGCAACCGGCGTGTCTTCTGTCTGGTGAGTAGATTCTTACGTAGAATGCGTGTTTCTCTCTCCACCATTCCTCTGGATCTTCAACATTTGGATCCATTGTTTTGTCGTCATAGTTCGGGAAGTCTTCCATGTACTGGTTGTTGTCGTTGGCACAGAATCCCTTGAAGACATATGAACCCTCAGCGGAGTTGCTGAAGTCTGCTTCGATTGGGTTGAATGGAACAACAACTGGACCTGATGGGTCGTTTCTGAGACCATAGAGTTCGGAGTTACAAATCTCTGTTCCGTCGTCATTATGGAGGTCAGTTCTTACCCAGTAGTACTGTGGAAGTGATGCATCATATCCATAGAAGTATTCGTTGTCTGGATGTGGATCATAGAAGAGGTGGTTCCATGCGTCTTCTTCTTTGACCTCTGTGTTACCCCAGTCATCTGCGATACCTTCAAGGAGGTTCATTGGTGCTGAGTCTTTCATGACGTTGAATGTGAGTGGTTTTGTAACGTCAACAAGCTCTGGTGTGACACCAGCTGTAAGTCTCTCTGGTGTTACTGTTACTGTAAGGTCACATTCTGGTTCAATTGGAACTGCCATCTGGGCTGCAAGGTAAACTTCATGACTGTAACGTCTTGTTGTTTCTGTCTGCTGTGCCTGTGGTTCATAATCCCACATTGGTGTGAATGCTCTGTCTACATCATCATCACCATATTTGTATGCTGTGATGTAAAGTGGAAGGACTTCGTTTCTTGCGATCAAGTGGTCCTGTTCGTCAACTGTAACTTCGCCACCAAAGTCAAGACCAACGGTATCTACCATTGCGGTGTTTTCGTTGAGGCTGAACTTGTAGAGTCCATCGTTTCTCTGGAAGGTTCTTGCATCAATGATACCGGCTGCCCATGTATTGGTTGCCATGTCGTATGTTCCAAGAATTTCTGTTTCCCAGTCATTAAATGTGATTTTTCCATCTTCATTAATGTCGTCTGGTTCTTCATACTGTTCTGGGTGGAATGTAAGCAATGAGGATGTTGGAGCCATTGAAACCCAACCGTCACCTGCACCATAAAGGAGTGTGCCGGTTCCACGTTTCATTGTTCCTCTGTCCTGCCATACGTACATAAGAGCGTCGTTACATTCTGAAACTTCGTCACCTTCGCTGTCAAACCACTCTGGCTGTGGCTTCTGACCTTTTTCAAGATCATGATGCTCTGCAAGAGTTACATTGAAGGTCTGCTGTGGCATCATAATTGTGCCATCATCATCAAGCTGGATAAATGCTTTGTCTCTCTCTGGATCTTCTTCGATCTCGAGTGACATTGCGAGTGCCTGTACATCAATACCATCAACTGGTGGAGATACACAGCAATCCTGGTACATCTTGAATGTTCCATCCCAAAGAGTTACGTAAATAAGGATTTTGCCGTAGTTCCATGGAATGATTTCGTCGACAACAAAGAGGTTATCATATGAGCTTGGCTCTGAGCATTCTCCGACCATTGTGTAGTCAAGTCTGCCGTTGTAGACAAGCCATGGGTTTGGTGACGGAAGTGTTACGTCACCAAAGTGTGATCTGTTTGTAAAGTCGAGTGGAAGTCCTGTTCCGTTGCTGTCGACTCCTCTGTACTCGTAATCTTTCCAGTTGTTTGAGTCGATAACGATTTCACCAGACCAGTCATACTGGATTGGTACGTTTTCAAGTCCCCACTGTTTGTATTTTGGTAATACTGAATTTTCGTCGATGTCCCAGATTCTTGGTCTTGCAAATGGTCCAACGATTTCGATTCTCTTGATTCTAAGGTCTACTGGCCAGCATGGGTCGAAGGAAAGATGTCTGCCTTCGCCATCTTTAAGGATGAAGTAGATACCATAGTCTGTAAGTGGGAAGAACTCTGTTCCGAGCTTGTAGAATTTGTTATCGAAGATTGCTGGATATGCGTTCCAACCGAATGCTCCGCCAACTCCGAATGTTCCACCTGTAACTCTACCGGTATGAGTCTGTCCACCTGGGTAACATCTGAATCCACCCTTGGATGTTCTAAGGATTGGATTGTATGGTGACTGAATCTGTGGTGTTGGGACTCTGAGATCGTGAAGTGCACCAGTTCCAGCTGTATAATCAACTTCTGAATACTGGAGTGCATGGTCAACAATCTGCCATTCTGCAAAGTTTACATATGGGTCTGGCTGGTAAACTTTGATGTCTGCGGTACCACAATAGTCGATACCTTCGTTTTTGAGTGGATCGATTACGAAGTATGGTGATGTACCATCTGCTGGATGTGGAATTGTTGAGTTGTAGTCATAGATTGCGTTGACAGTGTAAACCTGAAGGTTGAGATGTGTTCTTCCGTCTCTTGGAAGGATGGCGATGAGAGCATCTCCACCTGGATCTTCGTCTTCTGTCTGTCCGTATGAGGTTACGAGTGTCTGTACACCAAATCCTGATGCCCATGGACCTGTCCAAAGCATCTGGTTTGGTCCACCGATGTCATAAGCTGGGTTGATACCGGCAATCCAAGCTCTTGCATTGGTGAAGCTGTTGAGTGGTCCTACACCATCAAAGTGTCCATAGTAGTCACTTGCGAGGTGTGAAACACGGTTGTTGAATGTGTCTCTGTAAGCATTCCAGTTTGCATGTCTACCTGTGACTTCACCCATTGGTTTAAGTCCTTCGATTGAGCAGGCTGAACATGTTGTGTATTTTGCTGAGCAATCGCTGTCTTTCCAGTATTCTTTGTCATCAACATGAACTGGAGTTCTGCAAACTCTCTCGTCTGCAGGAATTGATGGTTTATATTTTCCATCAACAACTGTCCAGTTAACAATACCGGTGAAGTCACGACCAATGAGGAGGTCGTTTGAATCAAGGACACCCTCGAGCTGTGGTGCTGCATTTGGATTGACTGCGCCAACGATACCGGAGGTGATTGGGTTTGGCTCAAGCCAGTACCAATAGAGATATGTTCCATCTTCGTTTGCCTGGAGGATGTACTTTCTCTGTGCTGTTCCGTTGTTGTCGATTGCAGTACCAATCCAGTCGATTCCGCCGCCATGTCCATTGTATGTGGCGATGAGATAATCTTCTCTTCCGTATGCCTGATCAACATTTGTATCATCAGTAAGTGGAACGGAGATTCTCATTCCTGCTGGATCGTTTACATCGTCTGGGTTGTCAGCGTCTGTAAGTGTAACACTGAAATTTGGGAATCTCTGGTCAAGTGTCTGCAAACAGGCAACTGATGGAAGAACATCAATGTCTTCTGGTGAGATGAGATATTTCTTCTCAACATAACAGTCATATGAATCTTCCAATGCATATGGGAGTGGTGGCATTGGTGATGGAGCACAAATCTCAACACCCTTCTGATAGTCGCGGAGTGGTCTACCCTCGATCATTGTTGGGTCAGCCTGTGTTCTCTTGTACCACCATGGGTCGTTATATTTTCTGTCGAGTGGGGCAACGTTGCTCTTTGGGTCTGTGCAATCAGCAACTTCACCTGTGTTACAAATTGGGTTCTCACATGATGGGTTCAAGTCTCTGTAAGATCTGATTCTTACATAGTAGTTTGAATCTTCATCGAGGTAGTTCACGAAGTCTGAGTTTCCTGAGTTTGGACATGAACCTCTATATGGTGTGAACTGGAAGCGAGCGGTTGGCTGTCTGCCTGAAACCACCCTATACATTTCGTTAATGTCATTGTAGCCTGGGCTACCAACATTCTCGATTACTACATAGATAACTTCTTCTGGGTGATAGTTACCAAACTCATCAAATCTTTCTTTTGCTGGTGGTGGGGAGAAAGAAATATCAATCTGGCTGGTCTGCTCAACCTTGAGAGGTTTATCGATTTCAACCTGCATTCCAGTTGTGCCTGGGGCAACGATCATGTCTGTGTACTGGAATTTGCAGTTTCTTCCCATTGTGATACCGTAGAGAGGCATCTGATAAAGCCACATGTCTGGCTGTTCAATGGTTGAACCTGCTGCATAGGTAACTCCACCAAGGTTAATTTCTGTAAGTCTCTGGAATCCTGGAGCAACTACTGCATATCCGGTGTAGGATGCGTCATAGATTGCTTCGTCTGTGTCAAATCTTCCGTTTACTTCGAAATATTTGCCTGGGTTTACTACGTCTTCGATTCTCTCATCGAAGTACATTGGCCAATAGATAACCTGTCCTGCTGGGTTCATTACTGGAACGAACTCAGAAAGGTCATCGCCAACGCCGTTTCTCATGTTAACATCAGCATCACCTGCTGTAACAATTGAACCTTTGTTATATTTTACGATTTCGGCAAATGTGCCATTTCCACGCTGTACTGTAACGTCGCTCATTCTGACGTCACCAGCAGAAATGTCGTAGTTTGCGTCTGTATCGTAATAAATTGCTTCGCCAACACCATACATGTTAAGGTTTACAACACCACCGTTGGTGTATCCACCTGCATTGTGGGTGTCATAGAATCTTGGACCTGGTTCTACTGGTGTGAGTGGTCCGTTCCAGTTGTCACCAAGACCATAACCATTGAATGATGGATCAATGTTTTCTGCCCAGAACTGTGAAAGGGTTCTGCCAACATCTTTTGCTGCATAACCGTCAGCCATACCGATGTGTGCTTCACCAGTTCTTCCCTGGATATAGTCATCTGCGAGGTTGAGCATGAATAAGTTCTCGCCTGGAGGTACTGGACCTGTTTCCTGGAGTCCGAGGTTGCAGTCTTTGTTGTCATCGTGCCAAACCTGGACACCAACAAATTCTCTGTAACCAAATTTCATGTCCTGGAAAACAGTTGTTGGATACTGGAAGTTTGTTCCGGTTGGGTCAAGAACTGCGTTTTTCTGGACGTTCTGTGCGAGTCTATCAAAATCATCGTTAGGTGATCTGAGTGCTGCACATGTTTCTGATGGGATCATTCCTTCCCAGACATCTGTCTGAACTGAGAGGTTGTACTCTGGTGAGTCGCATCCACCAGTTACGATTTCTGAGAGGACGAGGACATCACCGTGCCACATTCCACCGAGTGAGAAGAGTCTCTCTTCTGTTCCACCGGCTGCTGGAAGTGTGCCACCGTCTCTGCCAATCCAACCCATCCATGCATCGATTGAATAAGAGTTACCGTTAACGTTTGTAAGTCTCCAATCTCCTGGCTGGATTGATGTTTCTCCGCCACTCTGATTGGATTTCATGTAGATTCCTTCATAAGGATCGTAGTAGTTTGCACCTGAAGTACATCTCTCATTTGCGTTGTAGTTGTAGTTGTCAAGATGGACTGTTTCATATGCTTCGTGCTGAAGGGTTGATGGGCCTGTTCCTGGTCCCTGGAAGTTTGAATCTGCAAGTGGGAATCTGTAGAGGAGATGTGGGGACTGGAGAGTCACTGGATCGAGAAGGTCAACGTCGTCGCCTTCTTCGTATGTTCCATACTGTCCACCATTGGTTGCGTCTCTTACGATTGAACCTGGTGCATAGTTGAAGAACTGTCCGTTGTATCTCATGGAAACAGGTGTAAGTCTTGTACAACCAAAGTATGCATAGTCATATGTTTCTACTGGGTTTGTGTAATCGTAACCATGAACTGCCTGTAAGTTTGGCGCAATAGCCATGAAGTTCATACCGGCTCTGTAGATCCATTCACCTGGATCATATATATCCATTCTAACACCGGTGAAGTTCTGCATTGGCTGTCCTGCCTGGTTTGGTGGTGGGTCGAGAACGATGTTTGCTGAATGCCATTCTTCACCATACTCAAAGAGATCATTATCAACTGCAAAGTAGTTGTTAAGGTCTACGAGTGGAGGCATAAGGTTGTCATCATATGCACCTGGAGGTCCTGGTGGGAAGCTTGGTGGAAGTGGAGGAATAGCAATGCTTGCATCATAACCATCAACAAATCTGACGTATGGAAGTGAAACATCCCAGTCATCAATCTCATCTGTCTCATATGGTAAGACAGTTGTGTCTCTGATAACTGTTGTTACGCCGACTACTGTGTCAACAAGATTGGTTCCGATTGCTGGAATGTTTGGTCTTGAGATTCCGGCAAGGGTAATTGTTGATGCACCATCTCTGAGGAGTGGGAAGTCTGGCATATCGTTGTATCCAACCTGGAATGTTCTCTTTGTTCCATGTGTGCGGTCTGGATCTGGAACAAAGAAAAGTCCACCTGTCTCTGGGTCAGTGTCGAAAAGTGGGTAGTTGCTTGGATCTGTGTAGCTACCTGGTTCACTTACTCTGACTCCATAGTTGAAGAAACCATAGAGGGTGGTTGGCATATAAAGGTATGGTCCCTGGGTATTGTTTGCATTGCTTGGGTCAACCTTTGTGTGTGGGTTGTTTTTGCAATTGTCATTACCAGTTCCGCCAAAGTATTTATATGCTTCGGTGTTTGGATCTGCTGTTGCGCAGTATCTGCCATCATGGAATCTTCCATCTGGGTCAAACCAGAGCTGTCCCATGTCGTCGACGACTGCATACCATCTCTCATACTCCTGTGATTCACCCATTGCAGGTTCGACTCTGAGATAGAACTCTGTCCAATACATTGGAATAGAATATCTCTGGTCATCTGCAACAGATGGGAATGGAGCAGTGATTCTGTCTGGAGTTACGTTAATAACAACTCCATTTGGTGCTGACATTGGGTTAATCTCCATTGTTGCACCTGGTCCTGGCATCTTGTACTGGGTGGTTCCCCATGAGGTGCCAACACCATCAAATTCACGTGTTCTCTCTGCTACGAGACTGTTACCATTCCATCTGGCTCCGACTGGTGCCCAGCGGTTTGCGATAAAAATTGCTGGAACATCAGTTTCGGCAGCTGATGTTGTCTCGATCATCATACCTGGGACTACCAGTGATGACGCTACTAAGAACAATGCAATCATAAATCCTATGATCTTCTTCATTGCGTTGTCTCCTTTCACCTGCGCTCGCAGGCAATACGCTTTCAGTTCACTTTGACTAACCAGAGAAAGCACTGGTCAGCCCATTGTTATGCTGATACATAGCTCAGCCATAGACACCATGACTACGGCTCCGCCTATCATTATGCAAATTGTATGCCAGAGAATCAAACCTTCAATAATACAGGCTATTTCCCCTCACTGTAGACCAAGGGTTATCCACAGAAGATTTGAAGAAAGTGGGTGATTTTGAGTAAAGAAGCCCCGTATTGGATAAATATTACACATATATTCAAAAATTACTCATGCATGTTTACTACTGACTGTAATCCGTATCTCTCAATCATCGCATAGAGGGTTTTCCTGGTTACACCAAGTGCTGTTGCAGAGTCAGTTATCTTGCCACGGGATTTTGCAATAGCTTTTATAAGGGTTCTGCGTGTGACATCTTTGAGATTCAGGGATTCGCTTTTAAACTCGTAATTTATACCCTCAATAACAACTTCTGCACCATTCACATCAATAGCTGCTGCAATCTCTTGTGCAATTTTTGCACGTGTCTCTTCGCTCAATATATCGGAAGTTATTAACATTCGCACACCCCCTGGGGATTATTTTTCTCAATGTGGATAAATTCAAATTTCAGTAGTATGTTTATAAACTATACATATTAGTATCTGTTATGTCAAGTAGTTTTTAAAACTACAAACACTATCAGAAATTACTTCATGTATAAAGGATTATTTCATGCACCCAAAGATGTATCAAAAACTACTTTGTCTTTGAAAGCGACACAATAAGACATGTAACAAATAAAATAATTGTCGCTGGAGTAAATATCATTTTTTCAAGGGCGCTCTTTGATGTGATATTGCCCAGAGTATTAAGAAGCATAAGCCCAGTAATAACCCATGACATAACAAAAAAGAATTTTGAAGGGGTTCTTCCCTTTGAAATCTCGGCACGTATCCAAATCACACAGGCAAAAAAAGTGAGCAGAAAAAACGCAATAATATTTGAAATCATCAATACAGGAGTGATAGTCTCAAATTGCCCACCCCAGGTCATAGAAACTGGGAAAACACCAAGTAGTACAAGTATCTGAAAGATCGCAATAGACAAGAACAATACTGTCGCAATTATCACTGAAACCTTCACTAAACCAGAATTTGTTTTCATCTTCTCACACTCCATAAATTGATATATAAATATATACAATAATGTTTGCTTTCTTACAAGTATTCAATATTTTGGGTTTTTTCCTCAAGCACTCTTAGTACTTTTCCTGTATATCCAAAAATAACAAAAAACTAGGGTTGCAATAAGGGCAACATAGATAGCAGGATAGATGATGTTGACTACCACTGGTGGATAGGGGAAATCCCTGAAAAAGTGAATGACCAACCGAAAACACAAAAAATAGATAGCGGAAATTATAAAAAGCTTGCCAGTAGCAAGATTTTTTCTTCTTATCAGCAGTACCACTGGAATAAAGATAAGTGCTGCAAAGCTTTCAAAAAGCTGTGTTGGAAAGACTGCTTTTGGAATCATCAAAAGTCCTGATACAAAATCAAGCATCTTCATGGGGTTAGAGGCAGCAGGGGATGTCGGGAAGGATACACCCAAACAGCTTGCTGTAATTTTCCCGCCGCAACAGCCATTTAGAAAACAGCCAATCTTCATGAGAAAAAAACCAGTGAAAAAGGGGATAACAGTTATATCAAAAAATCTTTTAAAATCCTTCTTTTCTCTCCACAACAAAAACAGACACACACAAGATGCCCCAATCATCCCACCAAGAACAGAAAAACCCTTCAGTTGAAACCTGAAAATCAGGCTTGGTGCAAGCCTGTAGTAATCAAGATGCAATAAAACATTCAGTAGCCTTGCAAAAGTGAAAAAGCCTATGATGATTCCAAGTATCATCTTTAAAACAAAAGACCACTTGTAATCATCTTTGATAAGATTATAGACAAGCAAAAACAAACCGGTGACGGAGCTAACAAACACCATCACCGGATATGTTGAAATTATGTACCCAAAAAAAGAAATCTTTGGGAGCATCAGTTACTATCTACTTTTCTCCATGTATTCCATAGTTGATATACATTCTAAATGGGAACTCTTCACCAGTATCAACCATCGAATAATCAAGGTTGCCATCGATTATTATTGTCTTTTTTCCATCAGCATTTCTCGCAAATGTAGCTGTCAGTTTGCCACTTCCCGGGATAAATGGAACAGCACCCATATCAACTCCTTCTTGAGATGATGTTTTCAAAAAATCGATAAGTGAACCGTAAAGCACGGTCATATTTCCAGCATCATACGTAAATTCAAAAGTCAATCCAGCTGTTGAATCACACTGCCCCTCTGAGGCATCTGGGAATGAAACAAACGTCATCTTCCCAGTTGTTTCATTTACCTTTCCAATATTGAAGATCATATATTGTGATGTGCCGATATAAGCTTTTAGACTACTCTCAACCTGGTCAATTGTTTCAGGGCTAAGGTCAATCCCCTCTTCACAGCCATACTCTTCCTTCAGCTCTTGTGTTGCTTGTTCAGATGCTGCAAGCAGATTTTGTTTCATTTCATCCCAGTTTGCATCAGCATTAAGAAGTGTAAGTTTGTTGTTCCTGTTCTCCCAGGTGCCGACAAGATCATCAAGTGTTGGTGGGCTTGAACCTATGTCAATCTTAAGTTCCTTCATATCAAGCGTGAACTTGAAATCAATAACCTCCACGGGTTCTGCAGTTTCAAGATCAGCATCTGGAGCGTAAATTTCAAGCTTTGTTGGTATCCCACTTGTGATATATCCAATCACTGTAAAATATGACTTTGCAGTCGCATCATTTTTAAGTTTTCCAGTCCAGTATGTTTTGTCAGCCTCGGGGGCAAGAGGTGCAAACCTTATCTGGTGGTTTGCATATTTATATTCAGCATCATCATTTTCCTTTGACTCAGTGATGATTATTGGTACTCTTCTGTTCATTTCATTTTTGACAGCATAGAGTTTTTTCATGTATTCAAGCTTGATGTCATTTGTAATCTTATTGCGAAGACTCACAAATACGGGCTGCATAACTGTTTGCATAAGCTCAACATAATAGGAGTTTTTTGTTTCTTCTATCGTATTTTTGTTGAGTCCACCGTACCCTGAGAATGTGATTCCAACCTGCTGAAGATAAACAGGAAGGTTGCCATCATCAGCCCAGAATTCTCCTGCAAAATCCATCACAACTTTTTTAGTTGCAGCACTCAAATCAAAACTCTGGGGGCTACCAGCATGTTTTTTGTATTCATCCAAAAGCCTTGAATAAAGAGTTCTTGCAAGTTTTCCACCACGATACATATCGGTGTAATAAGCGTTATAGGCCTTCTGATAAACGGCGTTTCTTCCTGCCCAGGCTTCCGAGCCAAACTTGTTGAGAGAATAATCAATTGCAAAAACACCAACTGATGCAAGTTTTGCAGCACTGCTTCCCACAAATGAAACTGTAAGATAAGAGACATTTTTTGTGAGGTTTGTTTTGAAGGCGAGTCCATCATCCTTTTCCCAGTTTTTCCAGTCATATGCAGCCTGAAGTGCTGCTGCTGCAACACCTAGTCCTGTGAAAAGATTTCCAAAGTTACCCAGAAGCTCTGTCGAATACATCGCCTCTGTGACAAATGTGAGGGCGTTACCAGATATTCCCAAAGCCTCATTTGCAATGTTGAACCCTGTTTCAAGTGTTATGTCACCTGGTGTTCCGCCATTTGCAAAAACTTCTTCAAACACTTTTTTGTAGGTTTCTCTATCACCACCAATCATGTTTATATATGCAGCAGAATTCACAGAAATTGTTGTTTTTCTTGTGTACTTCTTGCTATAGGTAAAAACAGCAAATTCTGAAAGATGGTCTGTTGTGATGATTGCGAGATTTTTCTCAGTATCCAGTTCGTAAACAATGGGCTCCAAAACACCCGTTTCATCATTCACATAGAAAGCCTCAACATAATCAGCAGGGTTTTCACCACTTTCGATTTTTTCTGCATCATAGGGGATTGTTATCTCTATAAGTGAGATGAATTCGTGTTTTCCAGTGCATGTGACGTCATAGGCTGTAACTGTTGCATCTGGGTCTTCTGAGGTGTTTTCAAGTTCAACTTTTGTTACTTTCACTTCGGCTTCAGCGTCGATATCCATTGGAGAGAATGTGACAGATACTCCATCTGTTTTTCCAAGTGTCAAATTCTCTTCTGAGACTGTTCCTGAGATGTCTTTATCAACAACATCTGGGCCACCACAACCAAACAGAGTCGGGGTCAGACCAAGCACTAAAACAACAACGGCTACAACGAGATTTTTGGTTATTTTCACTTTTACACCTCACTTTCTTTTTTCAGTTTCTATTGTACTCCTGATGATGGTTTTTCGCAAATGATTATATCAGGTCAGATGGGAACCAGGTGTATTTTCTCACCCATCATGTTTACACCGGGGTCAAGCCCGGAATGACGGGTCTAAAATGCCCTCCCTGAGAGGGAGGGATGGTGACGAAGTCAGCAGGGAGGGTTAAGATTCTTGCACCATATGTTACACTTACAATCATGATAAGTGATGTGCTTAATGATGAGAAGTTTGGCTATATCTCTGATCCTGACAGAAAATTTATAGATATGATTGATGCAGAATTTGAGAGGCTTGGATACACCTGCAGCGGGGAAACTGTTGAGGGTCACTGTTGGGGCAATGACATGATTATCTATCGAAAAAAGGGAGTCAAAAGCGACAAATCATATGCCAGGATTTATCTGCGTGATGATGGTTTGGTTCTGAGACTCTATTTTTCAAAGGTTGATAAACACAGAGAGTTTATAGAAAAGGCAAAACCTCATATCAAAGAAGTGTTTGTTGGTGATTTTGGCAAATGCAAACACTGCAAATACAGTCGGGATGACAATTCATGCCGGTTTCAAAAGATCTATACCATTGATGGAAGAAGAATAGAAAAGTGCAACGGTGCAACCTTTTGGTTTCAAAAACCTAAAATGGAATTTATCCCTGACTACATAGAGCTTTTTGAGGTCTTTTATCCAAAGAAAAGGAGCATGAAAAATGCTTGAGATGCCTGAGGCGATAAACATTGCAAAACAACTTGGTAGCACAATTGTCGGGAAAACCATAAATAATGTCATCACAGAAAAAAGCCCACATAAACTCGCTTGGTTTTATGGAGACAAGGAAAAATACAGTGATCTTTTGACCGGTAAAAAAATAGACGGCACAGAAAGCTTTGGTGCTCTTGTTTCAATTTCAGCAGGCGACATTGAGTTTCTTTTCGGGGATGGGGTAAACATCCGTTTTTTTGAAAGTGGGAGCAAGCTACCAGCAAAACACCAACTACTGGTAGAGTTTGATGACGGCACATCTATCGTCTGCTCAATTGCCATGTATGGAGGACTTGGAGCTTTTGTTCGAGGTACTCTTGATAACAAATATTATCAGATGGCCAAGGAAAAGCCATCGCCTCTTACCGATGCTTTTGATTATCCATACTTCAAATCATTGATAACTGGCAACGAAAAAAAAAGCGCAAAAGCATTTCTGGCAACAGAACAAAGGATTCCAGGCATAGGTAACGGAGTCCTTCAAGACATCCTCTTTAACGCACGCATTCACCCAAAAAGGAAGATTCAGTTTTTATCAGATTCTGAGCTGAAAAACATGTTTGATTCTGTCAAAAACATCCTTTCTGAGATAACAAAACATGGCGGTCGCGATACCGAAAAGGACATCTTTGGTAAACCCGGCGGGTATAAAACCCTGCTTTCAGCAAAAACATACAAAGACCCCTGCCCGATTTGCGGAGGAGACATCATCAAACAGGCATATCTTGGAGGCAGTGTTTATTATTGTCCAAGTTGCCAGAAGGAATAAAAATGAAAAATTTAATGAAAACATTTCTAGTTCTAACAATACTCTTTTTTGTATCCTGTAACCCAAACGGAAGCACAGATACAAAGGAAAGTGATAATAACTCTGGGGACATTGACAACTTTCATCAAATAGACTTTGAGCTAAACGATCTTAATAGAGTTGAAGATAAACTCGGTCAATTTGTATCGGTGCAAAAATACGCATACAAGGGAACAGAGATCCCTGTCAGTGCAAAGTTTTCAAAAGAGATCGAGTTAGTAAATTTTGGGTTCAAACACAAACAAGAGACCAGCAAGGTGAAACCAGAAGGGAAACGGTGGTCTGATAAATTGACCGTTTCTGATGATTCTTTTTTTGATGAATATCAAATTGCTGTTACTGGAGTACCATCAGATGGTGGCGAACCAATCACTTTATACACATCAGTCACAGTCATAAGCGAACCAAATATTGTCATCCATTTTGACAGGAAAACCGTTGATGAGTCACAAGTGGTAACAATTGAATCGAACAAAGAATTAGATTTGGTAACACTAACTGACCAAGATGGTGTAAAAAGAGAGATTCAGTCAAATAACTCTAAGTTGTTTCAGACCTCTATTACGCTAAGCAGCAAGAATGAAAATCCATTTGTTTTAGATATATTCGATAAATATGGATATCATAAAAAAGCTGAATTGCAAGCTCAGAATTCCTCTGATGTGATGGCCTATACACTTTTCAATGGTAATCCAATTCATTTGGTATCATACAATCTCAATCAAGACGAAAATTTATTTGAAGAAGCCAGGTATCACATATCTGATGTTGATGAAAATTATTATAACTCAGTTATGAATCATCCAAATGCTTTGCCTTATGAACCTTTTATATACTCAATGGCTATTTCCCCAGATAGAAAATGGGTTATTTGTGACTACCAGAGACAAATAAAATTTGGGTATGAATCACTGGAAGGCAACGAGACGCTTGACCCCAATAAGCTTTTTGTCGATGGAAATGATAAGGTTATTTACATAATGTTCAATCATTTCGTTATCAAGAATACAGAAACAAATAATGAGTATTGCTTGGGAACAACATATAAAAAATCTCTCATTCAAAGCAGTAAAGACTATGAATGGGCACAATATAACGATCAAGTCATCAAAGAGGAGGGCAAATGGTACTACCCACTCAAATGGACTGATGATGGCAATCTATATCTTCTCGAGCAGACAAAAGAAGATAAATACTTTAGAAGAGGCCAAGAAGAGTCCTTCCCAGGATTAGGTCATAGGGGATTAGAATCACCCTATGCAAGCGCAAATATTATTAAGCTTTCTTTAGATACCATGGAAATGGAAGAAACCAACTACCAACCTTCAAGCCCTTGGGTAAGTTATGCTGATCACAAAACAGGGCTTGTTTGTTATGCATCACCAAATAAAAGACCAATTGGATACTCTGATTGGAATTTACCAACCCACACTCCAAGGCCAGAACAAACAATGTGGATATCAAATCTTGAAGGCGACAAAACATATTATATTCCAGACATATTATCCTTAAACAACATAACAAATCCAAAAGCTTTCGTTGTTTATACATCAGGGATTTTTAATGGAAAACTTTATGCGATCTGTTCAGTAACAAAAGAAATTGATCGGAAAAAGACTGAAAATAGTTATCCAGAGTCGGTAGATGAATATGAAAGCCTTGACCTGGCAAAAGATCATATTACAGGGCATGCTGTAGAGATTTATGCACTTGAAATGGAAACAGGAATTTTTAAAAAAATCTCTGGAGTAGAAGATTCAATCATAATCGATTCAAATAAAGGATATTTTTCCTCATTTGTCGATGACAAAATCTATCTTTCAATAATGAAAAGAAAAGGCAATTGGGTTGAATATTACCAGGAAGAAGAGTATAGCTATGGTCATGCAGCAATTGATGAAAACCTTGAGATTTCAGTAATATCAGAATCTGAAGAAAGACCTCTTCATCATCCAAGTTTTTTTGATATGGAGTAGAGAAAAGAAATGGAAGGTAGCTTTGTAGAAAAAAGATATATTTTTGCTCCAGGTGGATATAAAACCCTGCTTTCTGCAAAAACATACAAAGACCCATGTCCTGTTTGCGAAGGGGACATCATCAAACAGGCATATCTTGGGGGCAGTGTTTATTATTGTCCAAGTTGTCAGAAGGAATAAAATAACTTAAAACCTAGATCCCGCATCACACTCCGCTTAGGCTCAGTGACGTGCAGGATGACAGGGAAGGGGAGACTTAAAAAAATGAAGAAGATTATCACAAGCATTATCGGTATCATATTGGTTATCTCGGTTGTTTCATGTGGGGTGGACAAAGATAGAACAGAACACAAAGCCGACATATCACAATCAAAACAAGTCACAAAGACAATAGATGATATTGCTAATGAAACCAAACAAGAATCAAAAACCAAAATCACAGAACAGATTCCAATCCATGAGTCTCTCACTGCAAAGAGAAATATTGTCGATGTTAGTAAATATATCAGCTACAAGTGGTTTACGGAGCAAGAAGAAAAAATTATTGCCAAAAATGGTGATATCTTGAGCTATCCATTTGAAGTAACAAACATAAGCAAATTCGATTTTGAAATTGAGTTTCCATATATGAAGAATGTTACTATCACAAACAGTAGCGGCGAAACCATCAAACAAACCATGCTGGGTTCAAGCGAATCCCTTGAATTGACAGTAAATTTTGAAATCGATGATAACAGAAAAGTATTCCGACTCTATGGTGGTGGATTCAGATTTGATAATGCAGAAAATGAGATTTTTGGTTCAACTGTTTTCAAAACAGAATTAATAAAAGTCCTTTTCGTGAAACGCACCGATGCCCCAGATCATAAAGTGGCGTGGGAAAGAGACTTAAATAACCAGCATGTTGAGTTGCTCCCCGAGATTGAAGTTGATGACTACATACTTTTAATCAATTATCATGATAACAGCGAAGAGGCTGGTATCCATGTTTTTTACGATGTTTGGTACAGCTTCACATATATAAACTCAAAGACTGGTGAAGAGGTTTGGAACATACCTGAAGATGTTTTTGGAGATAAAAAAATAGTTGACTACTATGAATTTGAAGACTATCTAGTTTTTTATACTGATTCATTTGAATTCCTAGGTGCGTCATTTAATAAGAAAGAGTACAAACCCTTGAAAATCCCATATCTTGCGGATAAGCACTCCGGAGAAATACTCTTCTTAGACAAATCTCAAATCACAAGAATTGTAAACAAACAGAAGCTTGATCGCGGAATAAAGTTCGAAGTTTACAGGCACAAAGAAGGAGACTCAAACATCGCATCCATTTATGATGTAGAGCAAAACAAAGTGATATGGAAACTTGCTTATGATAAGATGTTCGACTTCCAAATCACTGATGATGCTATCTATTTTTCGTATTCACTTGCTGATTCTGACATCCACTCAGGCAAGATTAGAAATATTGTTTCAAAGTATAGTTTTGACGGAATGCTTCAAAAGCAAAATGAAAACCCTGAAATTACAATATTTGTTTATTCACATAACAACCTCTTTTTTGAAAGTGGAAGAATTGATTTTGCGGATATCCGCTCTTACGAATCAATGGAGTTTTTATACGGCTTTATCAATATGGCTTATGTTGATGTTCACGACATTTCACTAATAAACAAGGAAACATTAGAACCCATCTGGACAAAGGAGATTCATGAATACGATGAATTAACAGGTAGTAACTCAAAAATATGGGATAGATGGTATTTTGAAAAAGAAGAGATGATCGCTTTTAGTAACTCAAAAATCACCGCAATCGACATATCAAATGGTGATGTTCTCTGGGAGATGGAACCAGAACTTTCTACTAGACTAAACACATCTAACACGCAGGTAAACGATGGATATCTTGAAGTTCTAAGCGATGACAACAATTTAGTGCCACCCTACAAAAAAGAGTTTTATGAGATAAAAACAGGAGAAATTCTCCCTGACAAAACAGAATTTATTCCAAAATACCAGCTTGGATTTGAAAAAAAGATTTCATCTGATGGATATATAGTTTTAAAAACAGAATGGTATGATCCAGAAACATTTGAACTTATAGGGAGCATTGCAGAAGATGAGATTTGCTATGATAGAATCATAGACATCAGAGATGGATATATCTACTATCAAAGTAGCACCCCTGTTCTTACAGAAGAATTAGAAGATAAATTCACTACATACCTCATTTGCAAAAAAATCGAATAGGTACGAGATTGTTGCAAGGGGCAGTGTTTACTATTGCCCGGATTGTCAGAAGGAATAAAATAACTTAAAACCTAGATCCCGCATCACACTCCGCTTAGGCTCAGTGACGTGCAGGATGACAGGGAAGGGGAGACTTAAAAAAATGAAGAAGATTATCACAAGCATTATCGGTATCATATTGGTTATCTCGGTTGTTTCATGTGGTGTGGACATAGAAAAAACACCGCCTGAAACTCAAGGTGAAGTTGAAGTCACAAATCAAGAAAACACCTTCGAAGATCTGTTCCCAAAAAAAGATGAAAAAATCTCAAAACGGGTTCTCAAATATGAAACCCTTACAAAAAATATCAATATCAACAATCCAGAGGAATACTTGTCATACAACTGGCCATCAGGGCATGAGGAAAAGATTACGGCTCATAAGGGAGATATTTTAAGCTACCCATTTCAGTTGACAAATATAAGCGAATTTGATCTTGATATTGAATTCATATTCAGCTTTTATGCAAAGTACCTGGATAAAGAGGGAAATTTGATAAAAACCTTTAAGATAAAATCAGGAGAAACGTTAGAACTAACAGCAATTGCACAGGTTAGTCATAATGATTTACGCAACATTTGGCTTGTACTTGGTGAGTGTCGCTTTGAAAATGAAGAAAATGAAATTTCCGGTGTTGCTGGAAATAAAAACCTCATAAAACGTGTATCTGTTGAAAAAATTGATGCACCTGAAGTCAATTTTGTGTGGGAAAAAGAGTTGCCTTCGAATGATGATAGTAGTACACAGATTATAAAACTAATTAGTGACAAGATATACTTACAGACTAGATTTGTTAATTGCTCAAACGAAGGCTATTGGATACCCTGTGATTCTTGGTACAGCTTTACTTGTTTGGATTTTAAAACAGGTAATGAAATATGGGTGATTCCAGAAGATGTTTTTGGAGAAGAAAAAATCACAGATTTCAAGTTTATAGATGACAAACTTGTTTTTTCTACAGAAAAAATTGATCTGACAAGAGATTTTTTTGAAGAGAAACAACCTCAGAATACCACGCAATACTGTGCAAATATTTATACTGGCGAAATTCTCCCAGACACCGGTGAGGAGATAAAAGAATTCATCATCAGTAACACTGTAACTGCCGAAAACCGTTACAGAATCAGAGTTGACAAAGATAATATCCCCGGACTTGCAGTAATCTATGATGCAAAAGATGACAAGGATTTATGGGAGCTCCAATACGATGAAATTTTTGATTTCCAGGTAATCGATGAGATGATTTTTGTTTCTTACTCTTTAGCTAGCAATGAAAATACCTGGGAAAAAGAACATTACATTCAGAAGTATTCCTTGGACGGCAAATTACAAAAATCTATAATGACTGACAATATCACCATCTTTCTTTATTCGGGCAATCATCTTTTCTTTGAATCAGGAACTATTGAATTTGGTGATGTTAGTAATGTCCGACACGACCCATATCCTTCATTAGTTTATCATGACGATATGGCTTTTATGAATCTTGATTATATCTCATACATCGACCAAGAAACTCTTGGACCTATTTGGACAAAAAAGATTCAAGATAGAGATGATCATGAACTAGATTCTACTAAAAGGTGGAGAGAATGGTATTTTGATGAAGATCAAATAATTGTTTTTAGGGGGAACTTGATATCTGCAATCAACATAGAGACAGGTGAAGAGAGATGGACTATGGACACAAAAAAGTTTGAACTTGAGCGTCTTTATAGTTCAACTGTTTATGATGGATACATCGAAATTGTAATTGAGGATTCCCGATATGTTCCAACATATATGAAAATGTTTTTTGATCTTGATGATGCAAAAATAATTGAGGAAAAAACGGAATTTTATCAATTTACGCACAGAAGAAGCATTCTTGATAGAGAAAAATATTCCTTAGATGGCTACATTATTGATAATGGACAGTGGTTTGATCCAGAGACTTTCTCAGAACTTGGAAGCATCACTTTAGACTCAAAATGCTCTAATGGTTATATTTTTGATATAAAGGATGGGTATATACTGTATACAGGCGAGTGTCCAGAATTTTTAGAGCAATCAGAAGATAGACGCCAACGGTATCTCATTTGCAAAAAAATCGAATAAACCACGGAAAGAAGAGCTAACAACTCATCTAATAAGAAACGTTTATGAAGGTCGGTTTCAATAATCGGCCTTTTTTCATATTCCAGATCACATTTAGACCTGAAGGATTGCTCAGTGACCTTCAGAAATGACCGGAGAAATCCTCATTGCAACTCTTTTACAATTTTATACTACAACTCTTAGTAATCATTTAACTAACAAATTATACCCCCAGGCGTATAAGAAGGTGTAAATGAAAAAAGGATGGTTTGAAAAAGATGAAAAGCAAAAAGTCAGCATTGCAAATTGTGTTAGATGTAGTTTTGACAATCACATTTGTCGCCTTCTTCAGTAAGTCTTTTACTGGGATGAACCTACATGAGTTACTTGGAATTGGAATTGGGGTTTTGTTCTTGATTCATAATCTTCTAAACTACAACTGGATCATTCAGGTTTCAAAAAATCTTTTCAACAAAAAAATGACAACAAGAACCAAGGTTATTTATATTATTGATATTCTTCTTCTTGTCGCAGTTACAATAATAATTATAACAGGTATTAAAATTTCAGAAACAATCTTTGTGGGTCCAAAGACAGCGAGCATGGGGATAAATCAAGGACTGCATAAGTTCGCAGCACACGTAGCCCTCGCATTGATTGGAATTCATATAGGGCTTCACATAGGATTTATTAGTGCATTTTTCAAAAGATTTTTCTGCCCATCAAAAAAAGTGGGGGAGATTTTGGCGGTCGTAACTGTTGTTATTTGTCTTTCATTGGGAGTTTTGGGGATTGTTCAGTATAATTATTTCAACAGAGTAAACCCCACTTCAATAAGTGCTTCAAAGGGTTTTCACGGGGGACCAGATGGCCAATTTAACATCGAATCAGGCGAAAATGGTGAGGGTTTCGATGATAGCGAAATAACAGGAGGTGGAAATGGGAACGGTTACGGAAATAGTAACGGAGAAGGATTAGGGAACGGAAACCGTTACGGAGCTACAGGTGAGGGAGGAGGACCTCACGGGGGAGAAAGAGCACCAACAACATCAAATGTTTTATATAGCTTCTTAATTATGGTGCTTTTTGCGTCACTAACATATGCCTCTGAAAAATATCTGTTTGGTTGGAAAAACAAAGCTCAGAGGATCACCGCTCAAACGGCATAAGAAACACTGTTGAGCGTATATAGATTCGGCACCGGGCGCCTGAGAAGGAGTCCGGTGTTTTTTTATATTTGGGGATATGGTTACAGCATCGTGAATATCCCGGAATTTCCGATCGTACTTCGATAAACTTAATGTAAATAAAGCTCAGTGACCATCGGAAATGAAGGAGCCGGTCTGGGACAACAAACCTTCTCTATGTCTTTCCTGTGAAAATAGGAAACCAGGGCATCAAAAATCGAAGTTTTTTTGTCAGGTGAAATCGCCCATCCAACATCAATAATTATAAAAACAGAGAATTCATGCATCAAGAGTAACCCTGGATTTCGGGTCAAGCCCGGAATGACGTGCTGGGAAGGAGATTCCCAGTCAAGCGGGGAATGGCGGGGAATAGGGAGTCGGGAATGACCGGAGAGCAATCCCCTCCATGAGGGGAGGGTTAGGGTGGGGAGGTTCCATTTCTTCGCCCATCATGACGAGCGAGTGATTCCGTGTCATGCACAGGCAAGTTCAGCAACCGAAAGGAACGACTAGAATCCTTGGTACCGAAGGTGGGAGGAGATACCGAATGAGTGTAGAGCGAGGTGGAGATTGAAGGCTTGAGATTTGTATGATGTGGCACCAAAGGAGGGACGGAACACGTACGAGGTGTTGAGGGAGGTGGACATTTGGAGGTTTAAGATTTTTTTGATGTGGTACCGAAGGAGGGACTCGAAAACCGTTCGAGTGATGAGGTGGGTGGAGTTTGGATGTTGGAGTTTTTTTGATGTGGTACCGAAGGAGGGACTCGAACCCTCACGAGTGTTGAGCTCAATGGATTTTGAATCCACCGCGTCTACCAATTCCGCCACTTCGGCACAAAAAAGACGAATCAAATTCTATGAGGGTTCACTGTTTTGTCAATGAATAACATACACCAGGTTATGACTGCATATCTGAACAACTTCATTCTGAATTCGATTCAGAATCTCAAGCAAACAGATGCAACATGGAAGAAGAGTTTCCGGGTCGAGCCCGTAAAGACGAAGGAGAAATGTGACATAATGGGTGAAAAATTCCAAAAATGGGTGCTACAAACCCCTGTAATATTGCAATTATGAGGCTTATTATTACAATAAAACCCATACGGAGGCGAAATGAAAAGTAGTAGAGTTAATGGGTTTCTAGTTATTGCAATCGTTCTTACAGTCCTTCTTCTTGCAGGGGTTGTTTTTTGCGGGATTCATATCGTTTCTGAAAAGATGCTCTCAGTAAGACCAAAAACATTTGGAATATCCGAATTATCAAGTATGCCAAAAGATGGTCTTTCTGGTAGCTTTTCAAAGGTCTTCCAGGAAAAGGAATTCCTCCCCGAGTTTTACATGATCTCAAAGGGAACATCAATTTCGCCGTTCTCATTTGGTTTCTATATCCACTTCGATGTGAAAACATCAAACAAAACCACCGACAAACTGCTTGCAGTGGGTATCGACAGAGGTATTCACAAGGGAGGATTGATTCTTGTTACCACAAATAATATTGCTGTTGTAAGTCCTCATGGCTTTTTTGCTCTAAACCCAGACAGTTGGGTCAAAAATGATTATTTGAATCTTTACTATTATCTTGAAAACTGGGCTGAAGGAGATGGCAATATCTCAGGAGACAGAGAAAATCTCACAGATTTCAGTATCAATGATAAAACCGTTAGCTGGACTTATCATGACAACAACTTCACCATAAACAGAAAAAATCTCACATTCAACAGGAATTATACTCTTTATTCTCTCATCACTGAATCAGAGTTCATTCCAACACTTCCACCATTTCTCTTTCTTGGACTTATCATTTTGTTCCTGATTCTTGCTGGTATTTTCCTTTGGAAGATTGGAAACTATGACCTGAGTCTTGCCTGTTTCTATTCGATCGCAGCCATTGTTGGAGTCGGTGGAATTTCATTATTCATCTACGCATATCTTCCTATCTCAATTGTTCCCCTTGCGTCATTTCTATCGGGTGGAATCCTTTTTTCGATCCCCATAATAATGCTTTGGGCTGCTCTTTCGCTTGACAAGACACTTGGATATTTTTGGCTTATCATCGGTGTGATAACCGCAACATCAATCGGCAACCAGCTTTTTGAATATATATGGCCAATCGTGATCGGCATTGTATTTTTGACGGTTATTGTGCTTGCGATATGTGTGCCAACAAAAAACAAATAAAAACACACTCAAAAAACTAAGCCAAAAGTCCTACAACTGCTTGCATGGGTTCTCTCAAAAAAGTTATGACCATCGAGATATTTCTTCTATTCTATTAAGTTCTAATCTTTACCAATATTGTTCACATGGTTATCGCAAACCAAACTGAGAATCATTTTTAAATCCACAGCGTTAATACAAGACATGCAGATACTTTAAAAGAACTATGAAAAAACCTAAAAGCAAAAAAATGTATCCATATATAACAAAAGCCCGCGGTCATTTCTGCCGCGGGCTTTATAAGTCCTAAGATTGTTTACTTAAGAATAATTAGTGTCTGTCGTATCTAAGGTAGAGAGTTGTACCGTCGTCACCAATCCATGTTGTGATGCCGAGGGCAGTTGCTATGGTTCTTACTGGAACCAAAATGCTTGAATTACCTTTTGTTGGTGCTATTGCGATATCGACAGTTTTACCGTCAACTGTTGCTTCTGTTGAACCAACATTAACAGTGATTGTTGTTCCATTGAGTTTAATCTCAACAACTCCGGAAGCGTTGTTTGCGGTTGGGACTGCACCAAGATACTCAAAGAGCTGATATGGTGCGACATTGTTTGTCTGAACTGCTTCTGGGAGTGTCTTGAGTTCACCATTGACTGTGACGCCAGCTTTACCAGCAACAACAGCAATTTCGATTCTCTCGATATTTTCAATGACAAATGGTGAAGATGTTACATTACCTGCTGGGTCAGTTGCCTCGATTACAAACTCATTTTTGCTTGGTGCAGCTTTGAGTTTAACATCTACTTCAAAATGATCATGAACAACTGAAGCGTCGGCAACTTTTCCGCCGCTGCTATCTTTAAGGACAACGGTGCATCCTTCCTCAACGCGACCCTTGAGAGTTACTGCTTCTGCTGGATCTGCATTGTAGAATGGACCTTTTGTCTCAAGAAGAACTGATGCTGGCTCAGTATCAAGTGTTGTATAGACAGTCTTTGTTGTCATGTTACCAGAACCATCTTTTGCAACGACAGTGATTGGGTTTTTACCTGGCTGAAGGTTAACTTTGCCTGTGAATGTTCCATCAGCTTTGACAGTTGCTTTGTTGCCGTTGATTGTAACAACGACACCTGCATCTGTTGTACCTGTTACAGAAATCTCTTTCTTATTGGTAACTGGTGCTGGTGGGTCAACAACGAGCATTGGTGGGGTCTTGTCGGATCCGACCATCAATCTGACCTCACCTGATCCGTTTGCATCACTTTCAGCTGTGATTGTGATGAATCCGGTTGATGCTGGTGCTACTTCAATTTCTACCTTACCTTCGGAGTTTGTTCTCTTGGAGATATCAAGTCCCTGTCCGCTTACTTTAACATTTGCTCCACTGATTGGATATCCTGCACCCATTTCGGTGACTGTGATGTAAAGTGTTACAGTTGCTTTTGGAGTGAGTGGCTCAAGAGTCTTGACATCAATTGCAAGTCCCTTGTAGACATCGAGATCCTGAACGTAAACACTGTAGTACTCTGGGTTATCAAGTTTGATTTCGCCTTCGCAGCAAACTTCGGTGTTGAGGACATACCACTTGTTCTTTGACATGTAGAACATCTCAAGAGTACCTTCACCGGTTCCGGTTGGGGTGTAGTGACTGGTTGTCTCTTTTGCATTTGGATCGAAGTCTGAGTCGTGAGTCTTACCAAAGATCACTGTCTCGTGCTGGTTACCAACAAAGATTACAATTCCGTCGTTATGCATTGGAACATCTCTGAACTCATCGCGAGATGTCTTGTAGTCAGCTGGATACACAAAGCAAACCATGTGGTTTGGAACATTGTAAACAAGGTCGTAGTTTTCTGGATTCCAGAATTTTTCTTTGCTGTATTCTGGTCTATCCATGTCGTCTGCATGTCTTACTTCAATGTATGGAGCTCTAACTGCTGCTGTATGATCTGGCCATGCTTCCCAGTCAAGATAGAATGTCTGGTCATTAGATACTGTGTATCTAAATCTTCTGTGCATTTCTCTTGGGTCTGTTCTGTCTCTTGGTGGATAACCAGCAAGGTCAGCTTCATTGAGGTTGTTACAGTAAACGTTGCTACCAACAAGTCCACCGACATTGAATACGTCTTCTGCCCAAAGATAGAACTCTGTCTGAGCGTTGACATCAAGTCCAAGTGAGTCGTGATAATCAAGGTTTCCATTTCTATCAACATCTGTGAAGAGGGCACCTGTGTACCACTCGTAGTTATAGATTGAACCAAGTCCCCAGCCTCTAACCTCTGGTTCGGTTGTTCCTTCTGTAAGGAACTCAAGGTTTGGAGGAAGTGTCATGTTGATTGCCCAACCCTTGTGGGATGGATCTGATGGGTTGACATAGTCAGTTTCCCATGTGTTGTCGAACTGATACCAGTGGTTTGTTGTGTTGTATTCAACATAACCTGATGCAGTTCTGTCACGGCAAATCTGATATGAAAGATCTGAATTAAGGAAGAATCCACCCATCTGGTAGAATTCTTCGTTACCTGGTTCGATGATGTCATCGATAAGTGTTGCAGTTTTACCTGAAGCGTTGAAGTCAAATCCGATGTGTGGATAAACTTTTTCGCCACATGGTGCACCTTCGCATGGTGAGAAGTCAAACTCAAAGCTCTCTGGTCTTGTGACAAATGGTGTAAATCTTGCGGTACTCTTAACACCACCACCACAAACACTAACGCCCTTGGTGACACCCTTAACGAGTCTACCTTCTGCGTCCTTAACGGTTGCTCTGATCTTGTAAACTCTGTTGTCAGCGGCTGTCATGACGAAGTCTGGGTCGCCTGGTGACATCTGAGTCATTTCAAGGTTTTCAACGTTTGTAATTTCATACTCAACCTGTGGTGACTCGATATCAAT
This sequence comes from Caldisericia bacterium, assembly GCA_963674785.1. Taxonomy (GTDB): domain Bacteria; phylum Caldisericota; class Caldisericia; order JAAYUI01; family JAAYUI01; genus JAXGMQ01. The sequence goes on along the minus strand of OY771555.1, from coordinate 667,909 downwards.
CACGAGGGTTCCACGCTGGGTTCTGTCTGGTGTGTAGACATAGACAACAAACTGATGCTGTTTAAGCCATTCTTCTTCTTCTGGATCGCCTGGTTCACCCTTCCAAACGGTGACGTCATTGGCACAGAATCCACGGAAGATGTACTGTCCGTTTTCTTTATTGCTAAAGTTTGTTTCAATTGGTCTGAATGGGATTGCCATTGACTCAACACATGTTGCTGAATCAATTGTTCTTACCGAGTAAAGCTCTTCGTTGTTTGCATATGTTTCGTCTGTGTTGTGAAGGTCAGTTCTGAGATAGTAGTACTGTGGAAGTGAAGCATCCTGTCCGAAGTAGTATCTGTTATCTGGATGTGGATCTCTGAAGAGATATTTCCAAATATCTTCATCTTCGACAATGAATTCACCATCTATATCTTCGATACCATATGAAAGGTCAACTGGGGCACCGAACTCGTCTTTGACCTCAATCATGAGAGGTGTATCTGGTGAGATAAGTTCTGGTGTGATACCTGCGGTAAGTTTGTTTGGACTTGCAAGGTTAACAATAAGTGTGTCTTCTGGCTCTACTGGAATTGCCATCTGACCTGCAAGGTAAACTTCGTGTGAGTATCTCATCTGGTTTTCAGGAGCGTTGTCTGACTGGTATGTTTCCTGAAGTGGGCTTGGATCCCAATATGGTGAGAATGCACGGTCTGCGTTATCATCACCGTATTTGTATGCTGTAATATAAAGTGGAAGGAGTTCTTTATCGGAGATGATATGGTCTGGCTCATCACCAACACCCTCTTCACCACCAAAGTCAAGACCTGAATCTGTTACCTGGCAACCGTTGTCTTCTGTAAGTTCAAAGACATAGATACCATTATTTCTCTGGAATGTTCTTGCATCAACAAGTCCACCGCTCCATGTGTTTGTTGCGATGTTGTATGATCCAACGATCTCTGTTTCGCGCTCTGCAAATGAAACGATTCCGTTACCGTTGATGTCGATTGGGTTGTCGTCCCATGTAACATCATACTGTGCTGCATTTCCATCATCTCTACCATAGTAGAATCTTGATGAACCTGGTGGGTTTGTTACCCAAGCATCGCCTGCACCTGTGTAGAAGTCTTCACCAGCTCTTGCGACACCTCTATCCTGCCAGACATAAATGTATGCGTCGTTGCAGAATATTGAAGCCTCAGCGATGTCATTATGATATGGCTGCTCTTCTGTGAGTTTGATCTCAAGTTTGTTGTCAATTCCAAGTGGAATGTGTCTGATCTCTTCGTCTTCTGAGATTGTGTATTCAATTCCAAGTGCATGTACATCGATACCATCGGTTGGTGGTGAGGTACAGCAATCCTGGTACATCTTGAATGTTCCATCATAGAGTGTGACGTAAACAAGGATTTTTCCTGGCTGCCATGGGATAAGTTCGTCAATTACGAATACGTTATCTGTGTTTTCGTGCTGACCTGCACCGATTGGGTTCATGTAACCAATTGATGCGAAGTTAAGGTTATCAAGTTTTTCAATGAATGGGTTTGGATCTCTGTACTGATCGTTTTCGTTTGGAATGTTTCCGTAACCTGCATATGGTTCGTTTGCTGCATCACCATTGAAGTTCTCAGTGACTTCGACCATTTCGAAATCTGTCCAGTTTGTTTCATCAATAACAATCTTACCTGAGAAGTCATACTGGATTGGAACCTGTGTCATCTGGTTGTATTCGTATGGTGCGACAACTGAACCAGTAATGTTGTTGAGAACTTTTGGTCTTGCAAATGGACCTGAGACAACCATTCTTGTGATTCTTCTGTCTGGATCATGGTCTGGGTCGAAGGAAAGATGTCTTCCTGAACCGTCTTTGAGTACAAAGAGAAGCATATAGTCTGTGAGTGGGAAGAACTCAGTTCCGAGTTTTCCATACTGTTCGTACTGAAGATTTTTCTTTGTCTGTCTTGACCAGATTGCTGGATATGCGTTCCAACCAAATGGTCCGCCATAATTACCCCAAACCTGACCAGTTGCTCTACCTGCGTGGGTCTGTCCACCAGGATAACATCTGAATTCGGTTGGGATGTATCTAAGGATTGGATCGTATGGAGCAATAATCTGTGGGGTTGGGATCTGAAGTGGTGATAATGGTCCAATATATCCACCGGTGTTTGCACCGGCTGTGTAATGAACTTTACTAAACTGGAGACCATGGTCGATCACGTGGAATTCTGCGAAGTTTACGTATGGATCTGGTGGGTAAACCTTCATGTCGTGTGTTCCACAGTAGTCGATTCCGTAGCTCGGCATTTCTCCACCCATTTTGTCATAAACAAAGTATGGAGCGCCATCTGTAAGCTCTGGATGTGCGATGGTTGAGTTATAGTCAAACACGTTCATGTAAGAATAAATTCTTACTTCCATGTGTGTTGAACCATCGGTTGGTTTTGCAAGAGCAAGACATGTTCCGCCCTGATCTGCATCTGTGAGCTGTCCGTATCCTGTTACATATGTTGGGATACCGTACTGATAGATGTGACCAAATGTGCCATCAAAGATACCAAGTTTATCTGAACGAAGTTCGTTATGGTATTTACCAGTGATGTCACCAATTGCTCTCATGCCATCGATGTAACAAACATCACAAAGTGTTGCGCCATTTGAACAGTCGACATCATCAATTGTGGTTCTATCCTCGACCATAACTGGAGTTCTCTTGACATCCATGTTTGGATCGATTGGGAAGCCCATGTTCCATTCCTGACCGATGACTACGTCATTTGGATCAAGAGCACCTGGAATCTGTGGGTTATTGATTGTTGCGGAGTTTGTTGGTTCATACCAGTACCAGTAGAAATATGTACCATCAAGGTTGTACTGAATGATGAACTTGTGATTTGATGGGTCGTTAACATATGTTGGATCTTCTGGTGCAGCAACACACATAAAGTCAATTCCGCCACCATGACAGTTGTAGTTTACAATATTGGTGTGGAATGGCTGCTGAATTGTGTTGTTATCAAATGGGATTGAGAATGGGATGTTTGCTGGATCATTAACATCATTCTCATTATCTGCATCAAAGAGTGTGAACTCGAGGTTTGGGAATCTCTGATCAAGTGTTGTGATACAGAGTTTGTTTGACTCGATGATAAGCTCTTCTGGTTCTACCTGGTACTGGACTTTCTTGAAGCAGTCATAGTTGTTCTTGAGGTTGTCTGGAAGTGGTGGGTATGGAAGTCTGTTCTCATCTGGAATCTCGAGTGCTGGGATGTAATGATATGGTGTCTGTCCAAGATCATAATTAGCATTCTTGTACCATCTCTCAAAGAAGTAGTCAGCATAGTATCCGTCTGGTGGTGCAGGAACAACTCCGCCCTTTTCTCTGATAACAAAGAGTTCGACCATGTCGCCTGGATCACCTGGTGGGTTTGTGAGACAGTTTCCACGATATGGTGTAAAGTGGAATCTTGCCTCTGGTCTGTCAGGTGTAAGTTCATAAAGAACATTATTAAGATATGTTGCACCTTCTGGACCGTAGAAAATACCGTTACCCTGGAGGATTACGTATCCAACTTCATCTGGAACCCATGATGGACCGTCCCAATGTCCCTCAACAAGCTCAGCACCTGATTCGAATGAAACTCTGAACTCGGTTGTCTGCTCAACTTTAAGGTTTGATGATGTTTCAACGACGATTCCTGGGTCACCTGGAATAACTTCCATGTCGAGGTAACGTCTGTTGCCGTTTCTTCCATATGTGATACCCTGCACTGGAATGGTATTGATCCACTCGTCAGTGATTGAAGTCTGGGTTCCACATTGATAATATCTTCCGCCGTATTCGACAGGTGTAAGTCTTGTCCAACCCTCTGAAACTGTTCCAAATGGGTTTGCCCATGATGAGAGGTTATCTTCACCTGGGAATTCAAGACCTGGGTCTGTTGGATCTTTGTCTTCCTGATTCTTACTAAAGAGGAAACCAACATCATAGATGAACTCACCTGCATCATAACGGTAGTTCATTCCGATGTCTTTTGTGTTGTCGTATGGGTCTTCATGTTCCCAGTCAAGCCATACTGGCTGGAAGTTTCCGGAAATGACTGTTCCAGCTGACCATGGATAAACTTCGTGAGCCATAATATAACCATCATAATAGTTGGTCATAAATGGTGAGAGGTCATTACCACAAGGAATATCATTGTAGGCATCCCATCCACCAAATCCTGCCCAGAGGTTTACGTCCTGGTCACCTGGGGCAACAACTGAGTCTCTGTGATAAACGATGACAGTTGAAGTGCTTGTTGCTGGATCCATTCTGGTAACTGTGACTTCAGTAAGTCTGATGTCACCCATTGAGATCTCGAATGCACCAACACCTTCAGCTGTTGATGGAAGGAGATAGTCCATGTCTCTATAGAGGGCTTCGCCACAACCATAGATATTCTGTCCAAGAGCATCGCTCATATATCCACCAGGATTCTGAACATCAAAGAATCTTACTGGTGCACCGAATCCGTTTGGATTGACTTCAAAATACTGCTCTGCATTTGGAGCAAGCTGGTTATAATATGGATGACCATTTGCACCATATGTTCCGGCTCCCACTGGACCATTTGGAGCATTGAAGTCGAGTCTTCTTGTCTGCTGGAAGAAGTCTGACATTGGAAGAACAACCATGTTGGTTGGTGCAGTCTGTCTACCCATTGTGAGGGTGTCATGACCAAGACCAATATCGGTATCAACTTCTGATCCCTGTGCACCAACAAAGAGTTCACTGACTTCACCTTCGTGATAGTCGTCTGTGTTGTTATATTCGGTTGCGACATATGTTGATGGGGTTGCAAAAAGCTGACCGAGGTCGAGCATGTTGTTTACACCATCATCCTTCCAAATCTCAACTCCGAGATATTCACGATAGTCAAGTTTAACACCCTCGAAGGTGCAAGCTGGAACCGCGAAATCATCTGGATCCTGTCCAAGAACTGTTGATTTCTGGATTGTCTGTGCCCTATATGTGATCTCACCATTTGGTGATCTGAGAGCTGCTGATGTAACAGATGGAAGCATTCCTTCCCAAAGGTCTGTTTCAACAGAGATGTCATATGTTGGTGTTGCGCATCCGCCACGAAGGACTTCTGAGAGAATAAGAACATCACCTGGCTGAATGAATCCTGTGACATCTGTTCTGTCAAGGAACATCTGTCCAGATCCCCAGTTTGTGAGTCTTCTGTCAGTAAAGTCGATTGTGGAGCCGCCAGTGTCTTTCATGTAGATGGCTTCTGAAAGTGAAACGTTTCCGTTTGGTGTCTGCTGAACTGCATAATCAAAGAGTTCTGGGTTTGCACCATTCCACTCAAGCTCTTCATATCCCCATGGCTCTTCAAGATGGACTGTTGAGCCGATGCTTCCCCAAGCATTGTTGAGGTTCATTGGAGGATTTCCTGCAGGGTCAAAGTTGTCTGCAGAGAGTGGGAATCTATAAACAGCAAGACCAACATCAAGGTCGTCGCCTGGGTCTCTTGTTCCTGGTGTTCCACCATTTGATCTGGAGTCAACTACGACTGAGCCAGCTGGGTATCTTACATATCTTCCCCATGATGTTGGGACAACAACAGGTGTAAGCCTTGTGCATCCAAACATATGTGGATAGTCAGCATCTGCACCAGCGTTTCTGTCCATACCTGTAACAATATTACCTGCATCAATAGTACCTTTTCTGTAGATGAAATCTCCGAAAAGGTATTCATGCATGTTGTTTGGTCCGGTTGTGTCACGGGTACCTGGGGCATTGTCTGCGTGCCATTCTTCACCGTAGTTCCATGTGTCAAGTGCTCCGTCAAAGAAATATTCATTGACATCATAGGTGTTTATTGCTGGGCCGGCTGCACCGTCATAATCCCATGGTGGCTCCTGCATGACTGGTGGCATTGGATTCTGTGGATTTCTTCCATCAAGGAATCTCTCAAGATCAAGACCATAATCCCATGGGTTCTGTCCGGTATATGGATCAGCCTGGACAACTGAACCTGGATTGTGAGCTTCAAGATCTGCATATCCAACACGGAATGTTCTGCCAACATTTTTGTCCATGAAGTACACTGGATTCTCATCCAATGGATCATTTGGATTAAGTGCTCCAGAGATGTTGTACTGTGGGAAGGTGTATGGTCCCTGTGTGTTGTTTGAGGTTATTGGGTCGACTCTTGCATAGGGGTTATCCTTGCAATTGTCGTCTGTTCTTGCTGGATCTTGCTGGTAATTGTCGGTCCATGGATCAGCATACGTATAGTATCTTGAATCATGGAAGTGACCATCTCTGTCGAACCAAAGATTTCCATCTGTATCGACGATTGCATACCAGTGATTGCTTTCCTGAGATTCACCTCTGTTTGCATCAACATCGAGATAGAATTCTGTCCAACAGTGTACGCCTGCGGGCATCTGGAATCCTGGTCTTCCCCAGGAAACGACGTGTCCACCGGAGGTAAAGTTTCTTGCCTCCATGGCTGACTCGCCTGCAGGTGGGTAGATCTGATCACCACTCCAAATTCTACCATTTGGAGCCCACCTTACTGCAATAAATACAGCATTTGTATTGTCTGTTGCCAACACATCGTCTGTGCTGAATTGAGTTGTGGCGGTAAATGCTGTAAATAGCATCAAAATTGCCACGAGAATGCTGATTGACTTCTTCATCACCAATCTCCTTTCATATTTGCAAACCAAGCACGGTTTCGGTCGTTCGCCTACCATCCCGACCATAAGCCATGCCAAAAAACAATAAATCACACAGTATGGCCACATAACAATAACTACCACCCTAGAGGGAGGTGATTCAATATGCCTCCATGTAACCGATACTTAAGAATAAATATCTCTGTGTAAAATTGGCAGAAATGAGCGTGCAAACCGCAAGTGCATCCACGCACCACTACTTACCACACGACATACATGCAATTAACGTGCCACAAATAAACTGCTTTGGATTCACAGCCATATTTCAGAAATTTCACAGACTTCGGAATTGACAAACCATAATTTGTAGCTTGATATGAGTTATTAGCACGCATCATGTGTACAAAATATACAAAGCACATTATTTTTATACAATAAAGTATACATAAAATTCATCATCCCCTGTTGACGTGCCTATCCAATTAGATAACATATGTTGTTATGAATAATATTTGGAATGAGGTGTTGGACAAATTACGCGAAAAGGTTTCTATCCCAAGTTATGAAATGTGGTTTTCATCATCAAAACTTGTGTCAGAATCAGAGGGCAGGGTTGTTGTGTCAGTGGCAACAGACTTTGCAAAAGACTGGATTCAATCTAAATACTATGGGATGATAAAAGACATCGCAGAAGAGATTACCTCTCAAAAGATGGACGTTGTTTTCGTAGTTTCAAAGGAAGAAAAGCTGAACTCTCCGCCACCTGAGGAGGAAACAACGATTGCTGCCAAAAACGGTCAACTCCTAAATCCAAAATACACATTTGACTCATTTGTAATTGGTAATTCCAACAAATTTGCACACGCAGCATGCCTTGCATCCGCAAGAAATCCAGGAAAAGCCTATAACCCACTGTTTATATATGGGGGTGTTGGTCTTGGTAAAACCCATCTTCTTCAAGCAATCGGACACGAGATTCTTTCAAACCATCCTTCATCTGATTTGATATATACAACCACGGAAAGCTTCACAGCAGATGTTGTAAGAGCTATCAAGGACAATAAAATCGATGAATTTCATAAATTCTATAGAACCATCAAGGTTCTGCTCATTGATGATATCCAGTTTTTGAAGGGGAAGGAAAGAACCCAGGAAGAGTTATTCCATACATTCAATGAACTATATAATGTTGGTAGCCAAATAGTCTTCACATCAGATAGACCACCAAAACAACTCATGGGAGTTACAGATAGATTAAAGTCTAGATTTGAAATGGGTCTTCAAGCGGACATCCAAGCGCCTGACCTTGAAACAAGAATCGCAATTCTTGAGAAAAAATCACATCAGGAGCATGTTGAGGTTCCCCAAGATGTTATTAATTATGTTGCAAGCCATGGCTTTAGTAATATCCGTGAACTTGAAGGCTCACTCATCAGGCTTGTTGCAATAGCATCACTACAAAACATGGACCTAACACTTTCATCTGCCCGTGAAGTTCTTAAAGATATGATTCCTAAAACCACAAAGAGGATTACTGTTGATAAGATCATTGAAAGTGTCTGTAATTATTTCAAGCTTACTAAAGATGATATTATCACAAGGAAAAGGACAAATGACGTTGCTATCCCAAGGCAGGTTGCAATGTATTTGGCAAGAGAACTCACAGACCTGTCATTAAAGGCGATTGGGGAAAAATTTGGGGGAAGAGATCATACAACAATTATGTATGCAAGAGATAAGATTTCTCAACTTCGAAACAAGGATGATGCCATGGATACAGCAGTAGGTGACATCATCTCCAAACTTGATAGCTGATCTTATCCACATTTTCAACATATTATAAACACAACATACTGGATAGAGTATTGCTGTATTAGAAATGATTTCTTTGAGTTTTATACATACTAACCGACTATACATATAATAATAAGTAAGTCTTTCATGTTATTATATGTATAGGGTGTGAATATGTTGACAAATGAAGAAATGCTTGCGAGAATGGGTGACACATCGCTAAGAATTGTTCACACTGGGTGTGTACTCTTATTGGAGGATTTGTGAATAACTTTTCTAAACACATTACAGAACTGCAATTTTCGATCAGAAAGAGATTTCCTCCACTATCACAACCGATAAATAGAGACTTCCAGTTGGTGAAATATAAAAAAGGAATTATTTAGAAATGGATAAACCAAAGATTTTATCAGGATTTAGAGATTCACTTCCAAGTGATATGATTGAAAGAAACCGATTGATTGAAAAAATTCGTGAAACCTTTGAATTATTTGGATTCGACCCAATTGAAACACCATCCCTTGAGTACTACTCTACACTTGCTGGAAAAGAGGGTGGAGACTCGGAAATGTTGATGTACAACTTTGAGGATCTGGGTAAGCGTCACGTTGGATTGATCTATGATTTGACAGTTCCTGTATCAAGGATGATCGCAACAAATCCCGAAATTGCCATGCCATTTAAAAGATACCAGATTCAAAGGGTCTGGAGAGCTGATAGACCACAGAAAGGCAGGTATCGAGAGTTTCATCAGTGTGATGTTGATATCTTTGGTGATGAGGATGTGACAGCTGATGCTGAGATTGTGACAGTTATAAGTTCCGCATTATCAAATATCGGGTTTGAAAATTTTGTTATAAACATCAATTCACGCGAAATCCTTGATGCAATCCTCACCCATTTTTCTGTTGCTGATGATAAAAAGCGAAATGTGATTATTGAGATTGATAAACTTGATAAGATTGGTGCCGATGGTGTGACAAAAGAGCTTGATAAGATTGGTGTTTCTAATGGTTCAGAGATAATCGATCTGTTATCATTTGAGGGAACATCTGAGGAGAAACTTGAAAAGTTTACATCAGTTTTGTCAGGCGATGAAGCCGGAGCAAATGCCCTTGCTCAGGTTGCAAGAATTATAAAACTTGCAAAACTTGGTGGTGCTAAGGTTACATTTGACCCATCTCTTGCACGTGGTCAAAGCTACTACACAGGTCCGGTTTTTGAAGCCAAGCTCACAGATATCAAGTTTGGATCAATTGCCGGTGGCGGAAGATATGATAAACTTGTTGGCATCTTTTCTGGTCGTGAGATTCCCGCTGTTGGAGCATCACTTGGATTTGATAGAATCCTTGCTGCCATGAAAGAAATTGGAATCTCAAGTAGTTGTTTATCTGTTGCAGATGTTTATATTCTGCACTTTGGGGAGTCCACACTTGAGTATTCATTGAGGGTTGCATCAAAGATTCGAGAGAGCGGAATCAACGTAATCACCGGATATGGAAACAAGAAAATGAAATGGCAGATGAAACATGCTGTTTCAAAGGGTGTTAAAGCTATAGTTATTATCGGTGAGGACGAGGTTTCTGGTAATTCTGTTACAATCAAAGATACAAATACAAGGGAACAAAAAACAATCACGTTTGATGAACTTTCATCTGAGATGGAGAAGATTTGTAAGTAGTTAATAGTCTTCTTTTTACTTTTATACATCATGACCCCATATTTATGGGGTCTTTTTTTAACTCTTGAGAAGCGTGTACCAATTCCCAAAAAAACTCACAAGATTAATGATATTGATTCATTTTTTGAAAGATTTTTTCCACTTTTGTGGAAATCTCAGTGGATAGGTGTGGATAACTTCAAATAACATGTCAATTTATCCGATGTTTCACGTAGTTTCACGGTTATCCACAATGTGGATAAAAGTTTGTAACTAGTACATTTCTTTAATATTTATTTTGGATGTTTCACGATGTTTCACAACCTAAATTTGCTTGAACATATATGACTCTCAAGTAGTATGATATTTGGTCGGGGGTGAATTGGCTTCGACACTTGACAATTGAATCTGATGGCAAGCCGAGGATGGTGCCAGCCTCGTTAACAAGACACCAGGCAAAATAAATGCCGACAACAATTACGCTTTAGCTGCTTAATAGAAGCACTACGGTGAACCACGAGAGTAGTCTGGGTAGTGGGGAGCCGTCGTTACACGGACTCTTGGCGTTTTAGGGTGGCCTGCTCGAGATCGCTCAAGTACAAACCAGGTCGCTTGTCCTACTGATTTTCCCTGTTATCACTGGGCAATAACTAAATAGGGGAAGCTTGTAATTCCATCGATGCTTGAGTTAAGCTGGACACGGGTTCGATTCCCGTCACCTCCACCATGATTTTTATGAAAAAAAGTGGCAATGAAAAAATAAAACTTGTCAGAAACAGTACGATCGAGTTTCTGAGGTTCGCATCATCTTCAAAGGACACGTTTGAGGTTCGATATGAAGATGAGACAATCTGGCTTACCCAAAAACTGATGGCCAAACTTTTTGATGTCGATGTCAGAACTGTTAACGAACATCTGAAAAACATCTTCAAAACAGGGGAGCTTTACGAAGATTCAGTTATCCGGAATTTCCGGATAACTGCCGATGATGGAAAATCCTACAACACAAAGCATTATGACCTTGATGCCATTATCTCTGTTGGTTATCGAGTAAATTCAATCCGGGCAACAGAGTTCAGACAGTGGGCAACGAAGGTTTTAACTCAATTTGCTATAAAAGGATATGTCATTAATCGTGAAAGAATGGAAAACGGTGACTTCCTTGGACACGATTATTTCGAAGAACTTCTTGCCCAGATCAGGGAGATCAGACTCTCTGAGAGAAGGTTTTATCAGAAACTCACAGATATCTTTGCAACAAGCCTTGACTACAATAATGATGCCCCAACAGCTTCGATGTTTTTCAAGGTTGTTCAAAATAAGTTGCACTTTGGAACACATGGTCACACTGCCTCTGAACTCATCAGAGAAAGAGTAGATAGCGGTGAACTAAATATGGGTTTGACAACCTGGAAAAACTCTCCTGATGGTAAGATTTCAAAAAAGGATGTAACCATTGCAAAAAACTATCTAACCAAGGATGAACTTGAATCAATGGGAAGAATTGTAAATGCTGCTCTTGATCTTGCCGAAGACCGAGCAAATCGAAAAATCCCGATGACAATGAAAGATTGGTCAAATTGGATTGATGATTTTTTGAAATTTGATGGAAGAGAAGTTCTTGATAATGCCGGCAGTATTTCTGCAGAAAATGCAAAAAAGCATGCGGAGGCAGAATTTGAAAAATTTAGGGTAATTCAGGATAAGAATTACATTAGCGATTTTGATAAAGAAATAAAAAAGGTAGAACAACAAATTGATATCCGTGAAGGTAAGTAAGGAGTACGACCATGGCGATGACACTTGCGCTTAGCAACCAGAAGGGTGGTGTTGGAAAAACCACAACAACCGTAAATCTCAGCTACAATCTCTCAAGAAATAAAAAGAGATGTTTGATTTGTGACATTGACCCTCAGGGGAATGCAACCACTGGCATTGGCATTGACCGTGAACAGGTGAAAGGTTCAGTTTATGATCTTTTGATCGAGAGAAAAAAGCCCTCAGATGTTATCCTCAAAACTGATTATGAAGGTCTCGACATAATCCCATCAGATATCGACCTTGCCGGTGCAGAAATTGAGCTTGTTGAGATGGATAATCGTGAGCGAAGACTTGAGATCGCACTCTCATCTGTTAAAGACAAATATGATTTTATACTCATTGATTGTCCACCATCACTTGGCTTATTAACAGTCAACGCACTTGTTGCATCAAACGCAATCCTCATACCAATCCAGACTGAGTACTATGCACTTGAAGGACTCTCACAGCTCATTAACACATACAAACTCATCAAGGGAACGCTCAACCCAGAACTTGGTATCTTTGGAGTACTTCTTACAATGTTTGATGAACGCACAACATTATCAAAATCCGTTGCAGCCGAAGTAAAAAAATACTTTGAATCCGAGCTTTTCAATTCTGTCATCCCAAGAAATGTTCGTGTTTCTGAGGCTCCATCGTTTGGTAAACCAATATCTGTATACGATCCAACAAGTAAGGGGTCTCATGCTTATGAGAGCTTGGCGTGTGAGATAATCGATCGCGTGGCTGCAAAGTAAAAAAAAGGAGGGTGAAATGGCTAAGAAATTTGGTTTAGGGAAAGGATTATCAGCTCTTCTTCCCAAAGATGGTGAAAATACTCCAGAAGAATTTGAAAAGAATGTAACTGAACTTCCAATCTCTGAGATCAAGTATTCACCCTACCAGCCGAGAACACAGTTATCAGCTGAAAAACTTGCAGAACTCTCTGAGTCTCTAAAGCGTTCTGGTGTCATTCAACCTATTGTTGTAAGAGAGGTTGACGGAGAGTATGAGTTAATCGCCGGAGAACGCCGAATACGTGCAGCAAAGCTTGCAGGATTTGAAACAATTCCTGTTGTAATCCGTGAGATCTCTGATGAAAACGCTGCTGAGTTTGCACTTGTTGAAAATATACAAAGAGAAGATCTCAACCCCATTGATATTGCAAGGGCGATGAAGAATCTTCGGAAAAATTTCGGTTACACTCAAGAATCAATTGCAGAGAGTGTAAAAAAATCAAGACCATACGTAACAAACTTGTTGAGGCTCCTTGATCTTCCAGAGCAGGTTCAAGAAGATATTCTCAAAGGTGAGATATCAGAAGGACATGGGCGTGCGCTTCTTTCTTTGAAGTCACCTGAACTGATTCTTGATAGTCTCGAGCGTGTAAAAGCTGAGAGGATGTCAGTTCGTCAGACAGAGAAGTTTGTCAAAGAGGCAGCAAAGGAAACAAAAAAGAAACCCAAGATAATTGAAACTTCCACATCTCCAGAACAAAAACAGGTTGAGTCAATCTTGAGGGAAGTGCTTTCTACAAAGGTCAAAGTCAAAGAAAAAGCTATAACAATAAACTACTTTTCAGATGAAGATCTGATTAGAATCTGTGATATAATCGTGGGGGACGGAAGTCACTAATGTCAAATACCAGAATGACTCTCTGGATGGACAGGGATAAACTTAAAGGCTCCGATAGATACAGTTCAAAGAATCCAAAGTTTAGAGTTTGGATGATGTTGATTTCAATAATCGTTGTTGTCGTAGCTTTGATTGTGTTCTTTTTCTGTATGCCAAAAACATCAAGTAGGGATGTTTATTTTAGTTCTATCCCTGATGGTGCTGTTGTCTATGTTGATGGTGAAGAGATCGGTACCACTCCGTTTACAAAATCTTTGAAGGATGGAGATTATCAGATAAGAGCCGAGATTAGTGGTTATGTACCAGAGGAGAAAAAGATTGAGGTATCTCCTGCAAACACATCAATCAGCATCGTATTTGAAGGCGGAGAGTCAAAGATTATTTTTACCTCTGTTCCTGATGAAGTAAGTGTTTTTGCCGAAGGAAGGTTTATTGGCAAAACCCCGTTTGTTTTCAGAGGACTTGATACATCAAAACCGACAACCCTTAAACTAGAAAAATATGGATACAGTCCACTTGAGATAATCGAGGACCTTTCTGGTAAGACCGAATTCAAAATCAAACTTGAGCAAATTCTGCATAACGTTGTAATTGACTCAGACCCTCAAGGAGCTGAGCTTTTCATTGATGGTCAGCATCTTGGACAAACCCCATGGGTCTCAAGGATTGGATATGGACTACATACTATCAAGATTGCAAAAGATGGCGGGTATGAGATTATTGAAGAAGAGATCGAAATAAAATCTGATCTCGAGATTATTTACCCTCTCGATAATCAGGGTGTGCGAATACATGGAACAATTGGTGGAACACATATCCCTGGTGCAAAGGTTTTTGTGCTTCCTGTTTATGATGGCAGAATATCGGAAGATGCTATTCCTCTTATATTGTCTGATACAACCCCAACCCAGATTGAACTCAATACTCTTTCAACATATCTGACGATGACCGGAACAACTCCAGAAAATGCTCTTTTTATCGGACTTCGTGACGGGGTTTCTGCATCAATGATGCTTGTTGATGTCAATTCAGTTGGTGAGATCGAAGAAACAGAGATAAACCTTCAATTTCCACCACACTCTCAGATTGAATATCTGGGGCAGCCTCTAACCGGGATCGATTGGTTTACACTTCTTTCTGAAGAACCAGAGGCAATGGGCGGAATTATGAATAACCCTAGATTTATATTAAAGGATGGAAACCTAATCAATCGCGATAACCCTGAGAAAAGCTTCAATATTGGAAATAGCGATGGAGAAATAATCGTTTCAACAGATTTACAAAATGCTGCGGTCATAACTGAAGATATCGTAAAACTTTTTTCACTTTCTGCCTCTACAGTTGAGTTTCCTGGAAACAGCGCAGTTTTTTCATACGATAATCGTTTCTTTTTTGTACTAGATGATGATAAATTAACAAGACACGAGATCGAAACCGGTGAGAATAAAACGATTAAACTGAACAGCAACCCTAATGAGATTGTTTGTATTTCAGATTGGGTAATTGTTTCAAATACAAACGTTCAACCAACAATCATTGGAAATGAATCGTTTAAGATAACAGATTGGAATATTCTTTTTGGAGAAGAGAATCACAATTGGGCAATCCATTTCATCCCAGAGAGTATTTTTACAAGAAATATCATTGGTGTTGACCACGTGTTTATCCTTGGGAAAGTTCTTGGTCTTGAGGTTCTTGTTGCAGTTGATACCGAAACCGAGCTTTTGAATGTTTGGTTTGATACTCTTCCACAAACTATCGAACAGCTTGAACCTGCTCTTTATAACTAACTTCCACGAAAAATCGACATTTTTGATGGTCGATTTTCAAAGTTATCCACATTTTTTAGTGCGAATCACTTTCAATTCTAAAAAATGAAGTCATGGTTTTTGCAGCATAAGTTATCTTTCATAATTTTCATATTTGTGAGAGTATGATTTTTTTACCAACATATCTGGATTGATTTATTAACTCTTATCCACACCATTATCCACAGTGTGAATAAAACTTTGATGAAATTATTCATATTTTATGCTAAAATGGCAACAAATGAGAAGAAACGTGCTTAAAACCATCGTTTGTGCGGTTGCAATTATCACAATATTAGGTTGTAATGGACTGATTCCTACGAATGATGTTTCTCTATCTTGGACAAAGTTTGGTGGAAAAGGTAGATTGTTTTGCACAAAAACTGAGCTTCCACCACAGCTAGAAGTGGTTTGGGATATTAAACTTGGTAACACAATGGCTTGGTCAAATATCGTTTGTGATTCAGAGTTTTTGTATGCTGTAATTGATAGTGGTCGTGGTCATGAGATTGTAAAGATCAGGAAATCAATCGGTTCTGTGCTTGCAAATAATGTTTTTAGAAATCTTCCAAGAAGCATTGAATATCAGCTCGAACTTGTTTCAAACAGGCTTGTCGTCCTTTGTGATTCTGAAATGATCGTTCTTGATACCTGCTCTATGAATCCCATCTGGTCACAAAAAACAAGGATTTCAAATATCCAAAGCATGGCTGTTTCAGATGATAATATCCTCGCAGCAAGTACCGATGGATACGCCTTCTCTTTGATTTTATCAACCGGGATGCCCCACTGGGAGGTCAAACTCCCTGAGGGGTTTGATTATGAGTTTGTGTCTGTAAAAGACTCTCTCGCAATTTTTACAGGGTTTGGTCTTGGTGAAGGAAACTCATTGACAGTTTGCATTGACGTCGATTCTGGCGAAACAAAGTGGAGTTATATATCTGACGGAGTTGCCTCAAAACCTCCACAGATTGCAAAACACAATGTGTTTATAACTGAAACTGGCAAGTTTACATGTCTTGATATTGAGGATGGTAGTTACCTTTGGACAAATCGCCTCAAGGATGATGAGACCGACCACCCTGTAACTACTGATGTTCCAGTGTCTATTTCAAGCTCTGAGGTTATATACATTGTTGGAGATGAGATAAGAATTGTTAATCTTCGACATGGTCACATTGAAAAACAGATTTTTATATCAGCCGATCTTATTCCGAAATTTATCGTTCAATCCGACAAGTTTCTTTTTGTGCTTTCCGACGGGTCACCGTTTCTTTACCAATACCGAAAATCAGATTATGAGCTTGTTGCTGTTGTAAACGGGATGATGAGAGAGGTGACATCTATTTCTTTGGCCGATGAACTTATCGTACAAACTCGAGAGTCAATCATCTGTTTGAAGTAGTTTGCTTCGTGTCCGACCATTTAATTGTAACTGAACTTTCTTTTCGTATAAGTATATGCGTAGATACTTAAATAAATGGAGTAATAATGTCCAATTCGGAAGAGAAGGCGAAGATTTTTAAGGCTCTTTCAATAAAATCTAGAGTCGAAATAATTGAGATGTTAAAGGAAAGACCACGCTGCGTAAACGCTATTTCTAGAGAACTTGAGATAACACCTGCAGCAGCATCTCAACACCTTCGAATTCTTCGTGATGTTGGTATCGTGACCGCTCTTAAGAAAGGATATTTTGTTCACTACAGCTTGAATGAATCCGTTTATGAAGAGTGGTGTTCGGTTGTAAAAGAATTTTTCAAGTAATTTTTTTGCATTTTTATTTAAGTATATGCGTATAAACTTTATCAATTGGAGGATACATGACTGCAATTAGTGTCCAGAATTTAAGAAAAGCATTTGATGATGTTGTTGCTGTTGATGATGTTTGCTTCGATGTTATGCAAGGTGAGCTTTTCGGATTTCTTGGCCCAAATGGTGCTGGGAAAACAACAACAATTAACATGTTGACAGGGCTTGCAAGGCCTGATTCTGGAGATATTAATATCTCTGGAATTGATTGTGTTAAAAGACCCCGAACAGCACAGCACTTGATTGGGATTGTTCCTGATGAGAGCAATCTTTACCCTGAACTCACAGGTTTCGAAAACCTTTGCTTTTGTGCGTCTCTTTTTGGGATTGGAAGAAAAGAGAGGGAGTCTCGGGCAAGTGAACTTCTTGAGGAGTTTGAATTATCTGAGGCCTCTGGCAGAAAGTTTTCTTTCTACTCCAAGGGAATGAAGCGAAAATTGACTATTGCTGCTGGAATGATTCATCGACCAAAGATTCTTTTTCTCGATGAACCCACAACTGGAATAGATGTGGCAAGTGCAAGAAAACTTCGACAGATCGTAAATAATCTACACAAAAAAGGCACAACAATCTTTTTGACAACACACTACATTGAGGAAGCGGAAAGACTCTGCGATAGGATTGCTTTTATCGTATCAGGCAATATCGTAAAATCAGATAGTGTTTCAAATCTTTTAAATCCAGTCAAAGACAGACATATAGTTCAATTTCATTGTTCGAATGCTTTGTCGGCAATAAAAAGAGAGCTTGATTCCATGTTTCCAACTCAAAAGGTTCTATTTCTTGAAGAGAACATGTTGGTTATTGAAGACAAAGAAGTTATCAACATATCACCGGTCACAAGTCTTCTTGAAAGTCGAGGGGTTGATGTTTTTGAAGCCAGAAGAATTATTCCAAGCCTTGAAGATGTTTTTTGTGAGATAACTGGGGTTACAATTTCTGAAATGAAAAAGGACAGAAAGAAAGGAGGAAAGGTATGAACACTTTTATCGCTTTCTTGGGCATCCTTTCAAAGGATGTAAAAACCTATTATCTTAAACCACCAAACATCAGCTGGGGGATAATCTTTCCTTTTGCGTGGTCTGGAATGTTTTTTATCAAATCTGGAAGCGGATTTGAGAGTCTGATATCTATTCTTCCAGGAGTTATTGCGATTTCAATAATGTTTGGAACGACATCTCTTCTTGCTGTTGCGGTTACCTTTGAAAAAAAGAATCGTACTTTTGAAAGGCTTCTTCTTGCACCGATTTCGCTTGAGGTTTTAATGATTGCCAAGACAAGTGGAGCTATTCTTTTCGGAATCTTTAACGCTTTGGTGCCTCTTATTATGGCTGCATTTTTCGTCGACCTTTCCGGTATTTCCTGGTTAGTTTTGTTTTTTGCAATTGTCCTGATCTCAATTGCTTCCACTTTCCTGGGACTTTTTATCGCTGTTGGTGTAAGTGAAGTTTTTGAAGCACAGACATTCTCAAACTTTTTCCGATTCCCAATGATTTTTTTATGCGGACTCTTTTTCCCAATCTCCAACCTGCCGATTTTCATAAGACCACTTTCATATATTTTTCCACTCACGTATGGCTCTGATATGCTTCATGGTGCGATTGAGGGAACGTATACAATGCCTCTTTATGTTGACCTTTTAGTGCTTATCGGTTTTTGTCTTGTTCTTTTTTATCTCAGCTTGGTTAATATCAAAAAGAGATGGATAATCTAAAAGTCTCCTATTGATTTTCGAATGAATATTTATCAATATAAAACCCCCTGATTTTTTCAGGGGGTTTTGTGAATAACACTTTTTTATGAATTTGGATTATTGGAAGCTGATATTGAATATCCTTACATCATCTGGGTTTTCTGGATATGTGACCTCAGCTGGATCAACATCATAGTTATTATCTTCGACATGTTTAATTGTTGGGATGGCAAGCATCTCATCAACAATCTCCTGTCCAGAAACTACTTTTCCAAAAACTGTTCCATTATCATCCGGCATGCCTTTATTTATTTTAAAGAAGCACTGTTTCATCATGCCATCTGCTCCGGGCTGAAGAACTGTTGAGAGTGTGTAGGTGCCTGCTCCTGCTGAACTTAACTCGATTGGCATAACGTCATCAAATCCTGGTCTATTCTGAGAATCTGGATTGATTGCGCATTCCATGCTTGTGTCTTTTATTATTCTGTGGAAGAAAGAGTTTATGTAATGTCCTGCTTCTGCTATTTCTTTGAAGTTTGCAACGGTTGCTGGTGCTGCCTCTGGCATGAGCTGAATCTGGATTGTTCCCTTGCTGGTTTCAAGGACAGCTGTATTTGCTGCAGTCTCTGTTTGGTCTGGTTCAGGGATTGTATCTGATGATGGAGCTCTGTTAACAAGAATCACAACACTGATTGCTATAATTGCGACTACAATGACTCCAGCAACAACAATCAGATTTCTTTTTCTTGCTGCTTTTTTTCTTTCCTTATCCTTTGTGCGTTTTGCTGCCTTGATTCTTTCAGCGTCTTTTTCGCTGATTGATGATTTCATCCCCTTGATCATGTCGCGATCTTTTCTCTTCATTTCGTATCCTCCAGAATTGTTGTTATTACACGTGTGAAATATTTCGAAAGACCTGGAATTTTTGCGATTATTCCAAGCATTCCTCCATAGGTGATTTCCTTGTAATGTATTTTTTTCATTCCCGAACTATTAATTATCTTTCTTGCTTGTTTTAATCTGAGCTTGTTTACATAACCAATTTTTGTTGAATCAAGTGACCCTGCTCGAAGCAGATACATCTGGTCATTTACAAGCCCTCGATATATTGAAAGAAGCCTTTTTTCAGATACAAGCAAGTGTACCCAGGGGAATCTGATAGCATCTGTCATATGATGACCATCATGACGTTCCCAATTTGTGAATGACATGATCAGCTTTCCACTTGGTTTTAAAACCCTTTTTGCACTTGCCACCATCTCATCAGGTGGGCTGACATGTTCAAGAGCGTCAAACGAGAAAACATAATCAAAGGTGTCATCTGCGTATTTGAGGTTTCTTGCGTCACCCACCTCAAACCTGCAGTTTGCAAATCCCTTTGATTTTACATGTTTGTTTGCCATGTCGATGAACTGCTCGTCTATATCAATACCAACAACCTCAGCTGCACCAAGCTCTGAAAGAAGAATTGATTTTCCACCTGCACCGCAGCAGAGATCAAGGATTTTTTTACCTTTGAAGTTTTCTGGTTTTAGGAAATTTTCTGGAAAGTATGCAAATGTTTTTTTGGCAATATCATATTCCCATTTGGCATATGAGCCTGGACTCTCTTTTTCTAGTGTGAGCGGGTGAACATATCCACCCCTCATGAATAGCTTATTTACCGAGAGAATAAGTTTATTTAGCATACAGACCTACTATTCTATTTACAAACTACGCAGGTGTAAAGAAGTTCTTGGTTTGAAGTTGAAATGTGTATAGATGATTCTCTCAAGAAGCTCGTGAAGACCAAGAAGAAGTTTTTTATCCATGCCGGAATTGTCCCCTTCACAACCACATATTTTTGAAAGTCCTTCCCGTGCAAACCCTGGGAATTTCACCTGGTTGATTGTTGAACAGTTCTCGCAGATTGTCGAGCATTCAGTAATTGAGAACTTGCAATCACCTTTTATTTCCTCTCCGCAAACAAGACAATACCTTGTTTCAATTGGGTATCCTGCTGAGTTTATTATCTCTGCAAGGAATTCATTAACTGTAACCAACACGTTTTTTGATTCATTGATTTTTTTGAAAACATCGAGAGTGATTTCAAATGTTCCAGTTTCTGAAATGTCGTATGGGGTTGTGCCAGTTATCATCTCTGCAACATATTTTGATGCAATTGCCTTCTCAAAACTGTTTGAGATTGTAAGGAGCTGCTCTTGAGATGAGATTCCTGTTACTGTGAATCTGTGCTGTTTTTCATAAAGCTCAAATTTTGCTACAGTTACGGGTTCTGTCGATGCTCCCCACTTTGATTTTGTATGCCTGGCTTTCCTTATTTTTGCAGAAATCCTTCGCCCGTCTTCAAGGATTAATTCCAGATATTTATCGTGTTCACCGGTCTGTTTTGTATCAAAAATAATTCCAGTTGATTTGAAGTAACCCACAGGGCTTAGGGTAAGACTTCACAAAACTATTTTCAACTGCTATAATATCTACAACAATTGGTTTATAAATAGTGACTTTGTTTCTGTCATTCCAGCGAAGGCTGGAATCCAGGGGATGCTTGTCTCCCTCGTCATCCCGTGCTTGACACGGGGTCCAGGGTAGAGAAGAGCGTTTTGTTTTTGTCAGGAGAGATTTTTGATACGTGTCAAAAATTGTTGAATAGAAGATTCCTGAATAGCAAATAATCCTGGACACCAGATTATGTCTGGCACGACGTAGACTGAGTAGTATATTCAATAAAGGAGGCAATTATGGCAGATTTTGAAAAAAAATTATCGGGTGAGGAAGTAAAATTTAAATATATCCTTCTTCCAAGAGGACGTGAAAACTGGTTCCCAGCAAGAGGTGGATTCGAACTGGCCTTTGGCGAAGAGAAATTTAAAGCATTCCTCTACCGCGACGAAGACAAATCAATGGGTAGCAGGAACAACAAGACAAAAACATATATGTTTATGATCAAGTTTGAGGATTCTGTTCCAGATATCTTTCACTACAGAAAAACACTCAAGTTTGAAGGTGAGGATGAAAAGTGGAAGGTTGAGGTTATCGGATAGTGTCTGATTCCGATAATATCGGAAGACTTATTCTTTATACTTCACCTGCTGGTGATGTTGAGGTTGATGTCCGGTTTGAGGATGAATCGATTTGGATGACTCAGAAGATGATGGCTGACCTGTTTGGTGTTCAAAGACCTGCAATTACCAAACATCTAACCAACATCATTAATGAAGGTGAATTAAATGAACAAACGATATGTTCCATTTTGGAACATATCGGAGAGAATGGTAGAACCTACAAAACAACGTATTACAATCTTGATGCAATTATTTCTGTCGGTTATAGGGTCAATTCATTGAAAGCAACTCAGTTTCGTATCTGGGCAACTGAAAAGCTCCGCGAATTTATTATCAAAGGTTTTGTGATAGACGAAAACAGACTCAAGAATGGCCGGCATTTTGGCAAAGACTATTTCGATGATTTACTCGAAAAGATTCGAGATATTCGAGCAAGCGAAAGAAGGTTTTATCAAAAGATTACTGACATTTATGCACTTTCTGCAGATTATGACCCTAAACTCGATATAACAAAGAAATTCTTTGCCCATGTTCAAAATAAATTTTTGTATGGAATAACCGGTAAAACATCTACTGAAATTATCAAAGATAGAGCTAATTCCAAGATTCCAAACATGGGGCTTTATACTTGGAAAAACTCGCCAGGTGGTAAGATTTTAAAATCAGATGTTTCTGTATCAAAGAACTATTTATCTCCCGAAGAGCTTCGAAAACTAAATCGGATTGTGACAATGTTTTTGGATTTTGCTGAGCTTCAAGCAGAAAACAATGTTATCATGAACATGTCTGATTGGGTTACAAAACTAGATAGTTTCCTCGAATTTAACACAATTGATGTGTTAAAAAACTTTGGAATTGTTCAGAAAAAAGTTGCAAAAGCCCTTGCTGAAGGTGAATATGAGAAGTTCAAAATCCTTCAGGATCGAAACTATATTTCCGATTTTGATAAGTCTACCGCAAAGTACCTGAAGAAATTGAAAGAATAATCATAGGTTGTGGGTGGCGATGAACAGTGGAACGTTGAGGTTATCGGGTAGGTTATATTTCCGTCGGGTAGGGTATATATCCAAATCTAATAGGAAGCGTTTTTTCCCCGTCATCCCATTTGACGGTGATTGATTCTGACCCATCGAGATCATAATTTCCTAGGAATGGATTTTCATGCACTCTCTCACCGTGTCTTCTCAATGTCTGTGTTACAAGAATAGTCCTTCTTTCCCCGGGTTGAAGAGTGAATTGTGAATCAGAAACGGTGAAGCTATTATGATTTGAAGAAACTTTGAATGTTTTTTCAGAGTCTGTGTTGTTGCTGATATTGATTGATGATTTATCGGAATAATCCCAATACTCGACTTCGTAGTCAACCTTTTCCTCAAAATCGTAATAGATAGGTATTTCGTCGAGCCATTTTATATAAACGTATCTTTCTGCAACATTCACACCTTCGAATTTGGAGGATTCAATAAAGCGGTGATATCCACCAATAAAAATTGAGTCACCAATTGAACCAATTCCTTGCCTCAAGGGATAAAAATCGGTGCAAGCAACTTTTGTATCCCCAGATTCATAATCGATATAAATTAGATCGTGGAAATCACTGTCTTTTTTTACAAGCATAAGAATGTGGTTTTTTAAAAAGATCAAATCCATTGGCAATTCAATCTCCAATCTCCATTTTTCTGTGCCGGTTTTTAAGTCAAATGAAGAAAAGTAAGATATACCATCCTCTTTTATTACACAATAGCAGGAATCCTCAAAGAATATTGGATTGATTGCTGTTGAGATACTTGAGTCCTGATTAAGGTTTAGGTCTTCCCAAATACTATTAAAATTTGAGTCCATCGCTTTCATACCATCTTCTTTGTAGACCCATATGCCATCAAAAAAATAAAAATAGGTTTTCACTCGACTCAAACAATCTTCAAGAGTTCGTTCACTGGCATTCTCAAAATAATAGTTGAATAGTGCATTATCTCTTGAAATATAGTTGAGATACAGCGTTGAATCTCTGTACTCTGCATTGTAAAATTCTTCCGTATCGAATTCGATGGTTTTAAGAATCTTCATTTCCTTAAATGAAACGAAAAGAATCTTGTTATAGTGTTCATTAAAAGATATCAATAATCCATTTTTTGGGTTGTAGTCAATAAAACTTGATAGTTTAATTTCATTTCCTCTTTTATTATATAACCCCCTTGATTCGATTAGATCAGGTAATTCTGGATCTTTCTCCCTTAAATTTGAAAGTTCTTCGAGTGAGAAAAATGAATACAGAAGGGGGCGGTAGATTTCCCTTTTTCCAAAGTAACGAATGGAAAATGGGAAATGTAGGATAGTTTCCTTGGTTGGTGTCATGACAAAATCATAATCATCAGGAATAAAATCACATTCAATCATTCCTGTAGCATCATCAATTTTCTCAATTTTTTCAGTTGGCGGAAAGACATGGCGGTTATGGTAATAATACAAATCTTTATTTTGATAAATCAGACCACCCCTTTTGTTGAACAAATCGAAACCACAGGATTCAATTGTGAGATTCCAAATATTGATCAGATCTCCATTGATGTCTGGTTGATTTGCCTTGCTCTCAGATGTGAGAACCTCTTCGATTGTAATATATTGGGTTTTGACCTCAGGTAGATTCTCTAAATCGATATTCTCGAAGTTATTTTTTGCATCTTCAATAATCTTGAAAAATTCTTTTCTTCTCCTCTCAAAGTCTTCTTCATGAGAATATGCATTCGCATCGGCCTCAGGTATAACGTCGGTAATTTTTATTTCTTCTATGGATTTAGGTTCTGCCGATGTTTTAATAACGTCTTCATGCTTACATCCTCCAAAGATAATTATGACCACCAACATCCCAACCAACAATAGATTCATTTTCTTCATTTTTCTCCTCCTTTTTTATCAATCCCCGCCGTTATATGGGGCAACCGCAAATTTCACTGGTATAACCTTTTCACCATCTTCCCATGAAATAACAATTGACTCTAGATCATCGACCAACCTGTCACCTGGATTGACATTTACTGGGTCTCCCCGTTTAATTATGTTCTGCTTTATTCTAATTTCTTTTGTTTCGTTGGGTTCAATTGTGAATTCTGTTTCCGATGCCTCTAATCTTTCATCGATATTTGTAATTTCAAAACTTTTTGTATTTTGCGAGTTATTGAATATTGAAAAAGACACCTCTTCAACATATCCTGATTTTCCATATGTTATCCACCCGTATTCATCCTCTGTTGTGGGTGGATTAACACTTACAAGAAGTAGATTGTTTTCTGGTATGATTACCTGCTTATATTTTGATTTTTCTACAAAACACTGATCGTTATCCAGTATTATTTTTCCATCGATTATATCTATTGCTTTTGGATCACACTGGCTGTATCTGGTATAGTATATATCTTCGTAAAGCATTTCGGTTTTCCCTGTTTCATAATCAATCTTTATTAAGTCGAGATACTCATCCTCGTTGCCTGATAACGCAAGAATTGAATCTTCAAGTATGGCAATATCATATACATCTACCGGATCCCACATTAGTTCCCCCGTGCTTATATCAAATAACTGGACCTGATTTCTCCAATATGGTGCCATCACCACAAGATTCCCGTTGGTGTAAAAGTATTTATATACGCTATCCCCGGTTTGAAGTTTGTGTAAAAAATTATAGTTTTTATCATAAATACGGAATTCAGGGCTATCATGTGAGTCACGAACTACCCAGTAATCTTTATACCTTTCAGTGTGCCATTTTGTTTTTTTGCTTTCAAGAATTGATTTATCTGATTTCGTAAACATTTTCCAGTGATTTTCTGGGTATTTGATTAAGTATACCTTCAGTCTATTGTCCTCAAACTCAACCTTGTGTATTTCATAATCTTCATATTCAAGTTTGATATTTCTTATCAGTTTGAATGTTTTTATGTCATAAATATAAATCCCTTTTTCATACTCATTTGTCATAATCAATAGTCCGTTTTTTGGATTAAAGTGTAATATGTAGTTAAAATCAAAATTGAAACCCAAATAGCCGTGGTCTTCATAAGTCTGACTTGAATCATTATGCTTATCTATTGATGCTCCTTCGTATTTATAGGGGTAGTCATAAATTACTGACCATCGTGGAATATTGTAGTCAGAAGGATAGTCATGTGTATCCTCTGTGTTGAAAAATGCTGGCTCTTTGAAGGTGTAGAAGTTTTCACGGTCACCGTTTTCAATATTCATTTTTCCGATATGATTTTCTCTTCCGCCTTCTCCTAGAAAATATATATGCCAGTAGAAATATGTTTCTCCGTTATATTGGAATATTTCATCAACTTTGCTTTCTCCATGATAAAATAAAGTGTTTGTTTTCCACAATTTTATAAGTTCCCCTGAAATTTTGTGTTTCTTCGAGTCTTTTACTTGAAATGCAATCAACGATGGGATTTCTATTATTTCAATTTCTGGCAGGTCTTCTATTTTTATTTCTTCATACTTGCTTGCAAGTTCGTGAAAAAGTGCGGGGTTTTCGATTTCTGTATCTTGGCCAACGCTTATTTCAAAATCTTTTATGGCGATTTTTTCAAATTTTCTATTGTTCTCATTTGCCTCGGTTGTGGTTATCTTTTCTGGATCTTCCTTTGGCAAAGCTTCAACATTTTTTTCAAGGTTTTCGTTGGTGACTGTTGCACCTGGATTCTCTTGTGATTTTCCACCACACCCACCAAATACAAGTACAGCTACCAACATCCCAACCAATAATAGATTCAATTTCTTCATATACCTCCTCCTTTTTTGTCAATCCCCAGGGTTATATGGTGCTTCGGGGAATCTTACAGGCAGAATTTTTTCACCATCATCCCATGTTATTACCAAATCTTTCATATCGGTAATCTGAATGTTAGGTGATTTCCCGTGCTCAAGTGCCGTTTGTTTTACCACGATTTCTTTTGTTTCATCCGGATCAAGTGTGAAACTTACTGCTGAAATCTCCAATCTCTCATCAATGTTACTTATCTCAAAGGTTTTGGTTTCCTTGGTATTGTTCAAAATTGTGAAGGTGTCTTCCTCCAGATAACCAGAGAGTTCAAATGATGCCCATCCGCCTTCGTCCTCTGTGTC
This sequence comes from Caldisericia bacterium, assembly GCA_963674785.1. Lineage (GTDB taxonomy): Bacteria > Caldisericota > Caldisericia > JAAYUI01 > JAAYUI01 > JAXGMQ01. The sequence continues at coordinate 640,864 of OY771555.1, read as the reverse complement.
AGGAATGTCGACCACTGAAAAAACCACCGCTTGATCGGGAATTATTACTCCTGGATATTTTGATTTTTCTGCATAACAAATCCTGTCATCAACTATTATTTTGTCATCAAATACTTCAAATCCTTTGTTTTTGTAGTAATATTTCCAGAAAAACTCTCTTTCTGGGTTTTTGAAAAATGCATTCTTGTAGGTGACTTTAGATGTTCCTGTTTCATAATCAATTTCAAGAAAATCAAATCCGCCACTTTCTTTATTCAATACTAGTGCAAGAATCGAATCCTCAAGAAGCAAAATATCTTTTACGGAGAATGAGGTAAAGTTCCAATTTTCATTTCCAGTGTATAGGTCATAGGAGCTTATTGTAACGTTTTCAATCGTGTCATGCCCTTTGTTCAGGTGTATCACATTTCCATCTTTAATTAGCCACTTACCATTGTAACCTGATGATTTAATATCAAAATGATAATTTAATTTTTTATCATGAACCGTCAATTCTCCATACATCATCTCTGTCTGAAACCAGAACCCATCATAATACCATGGTTTAATCATTGATTTTTCATAATTTCCAAACTCACCGTAATAACCCTTTGAAAAAAATTTCCAATAATCTTCTGTATAATTAATCTTGTATATCTTTATTTTGTCATCTTCGAGTTTGTATCCAGCAATCTCATATGGTGGATAATCAAATGCTTTTCTGTAAACTGTTTTGAATTCGCTCAAGTCGTACAAGTATATTCCGCCTCTGTCAGTTACTCCTGAACACCCATCGGATTTATCGAAAGTAAGGAGAGAGTTGTTCTCAGGATTGTATTTTACTGGGTATTGACTTGAACATCCAAGCAAATCACACTCTTGAAGCTCTTTGTAGTCTTTTACTTTATACCTTTTTGTTTCATTATCGAATTCAAAAACGGTAATGTAATCATTGCATGCTAAATCATACAGATATGAATTAATGTACAACTTGAAAGGATCAACAAGTAGATAAGTATTTCTTTTATATTCGGGAACAAATAAACCTTCAAATATAACCTTGACCGGTGAGACAATATCTTTTTTCGAGTAAAAACAATACTCTCGAATACCATTTTCAAGATTTACCTTTCCGATATAACCCTTGGGAACATCTCCCATGTACATTGTTGACCAATCGAAGTAAAAACCTTCTTCATATTCAAAAATACCTCCAAACCAATGTCCTTGTGCAGCTACATCATCCTTCACCTCCCAAAGTTTGATGAGTTTTCCGGAAATATCATAAACCTCTGATTCCTTTATTTCAAAGGCTTCTTCGGGGGTTATCTCAATATATTCAATCTCTGGAAGGTCTTCTGGTTTGATGTCTTGGTACTTTTTATCAAGCTCTGAAAATATCGGGTTTTCTGGCTCCTCAATTACTACATCGGTCTCTGTGATTTCCCCTGAAGTTTCTGTTTCATCGGGTGTTGTGGTTTCGACTTCAATCATTCCATCCAGGATATTGCCTGATTCAACATCAATAGTTTCCTCAACTCTTCCTTCAGTCGTCTTTGAGTCATTTGGCTGTGGTGATTTTCCTCCACATCCTCCAAATACCAAACAAATCACAATCAAGGTGACAATTGTATAAATCAAATTTTTTCTCATAACTCCTTCTTTCTATTCAAAAACCGGTACAAACGCCGATCCAAATCTCACAGGGATTATTTTTTCACCATCATCCCATGTAACCCTTATATCATCAAACTCAATTTCCTTGTGCACATCAAAAACATCCTCCCCATATTTCCTGACAGCTTGTGATATGAATACTTCTTTTTTTATACCTGGTGCTAAGGAAAAGTCTGTATCGGAGATTGTCAATCTTTCATCTTTTGATGAAATGTTGAAGCTTTTTTCATCACTCGTGTTGTTTATAATTTCAAATGAATCACTGGCTTCAAATCCCCATTTTTTGAATCCTTGATAGGTACCACTTTCTCCCCAAAAAAACTCAAAATCATCAATCCAGGAAAACACAATATCATTCCTTGTAATAATAACATTTCTGTATGCTCTATCTGTTGAGTATTCGTCTTCCTCATAAAGATTCGAGTTTTCTATTTGGTTGTTTGGTGCGTAGCATATTCGATCTCCTACGATTATTAGGTCACCAAGCTTTTGAACTTTATAACCAGAACTCATATATCCATAAAATCTCGTGAGATAATTTTTTTGTATTGGAACATCAGGAAGTGGGGAACTGTCAAATTCACCTGTTTGATAATCAACTGACGAAAACTCAATATTTTCACCTTTTTCATGTGAAACCAAGAGGTAATCTTCAAACTGTGTGAAATTCAGAATGTGAGTCTTTGATTCCCAGACAATTGCCCCAGTGGAAGCATCAAAACAACACAATGTAGATGTTTGTGATTCTGCATCTTTTTTTATGGCATACAGATGATTGCCCTTCAAAAAATAGTTTCCCGAAAAACTAAATTTAGAAATAAGATTTGCTGACGTGTCGTATACTTCTACATTCGGTTTCCTGCTGCCTCTAAAAAATTTATACCAAAACCCTTCATAATGAATTATTCGAATTAGGTTGTAGTCGTCATACTCATCCTCGCCTCTTTTAAATAACATTTTTTCTTTCAAGGCATAATAAACTTTCAATTGTCCATCATCATATTTGATGTCCTTTATCAACCTATCATTTGGAGAAAAGCTGATTGTTTTATCTACCTCATCAGTGCTAATGTTGAAAAAGAAAACAGAATACGTATCTTCATACGAATCAATGTCATAGTTAAACTCCACAAACTCTTGAACAAGCACTAAGTGTCCAGTGTTTTCATCACAAGCAATAAATTTTCCTCCAACTTGATTATTTGTTTCAATATATTCATTTATAGCAAGTGGTGTGTATCCACAACTATTTCCGCATATAAACTTTGATATCCCGCTATATTCATAATCTTTTGTATAATATGAAAACCCATCTTTGACACATGAAAGACGGTTTGGTGAGATAAGAAAGCCTTTAAAATTTTCATTACACATGTAGTTTCTTTTTCCTGATAGCTTTTCTATATCACCGATGAATATAAAATAGCTTGATTCTCCTGGTCCATCATTATATGTGCCATCGAAATAGAGCTGATCACCATGTAAAAAATATTCACCAAAAACAAAATCAAATGGATCTTCTTTATGTTCCCATAGCTTCACAAGATCATCTGGAATTGATGAAGAAACTCCTGGTTCATACGCATAGTATTCTTCAGGAGTAATCTCAATGTATTCCACCTCAACACTTAGTTCATTGGGTGCTATTGTGGGTTTTTGTTCTTCAATCTGCTCTGATACTTCAGACATCTTTGATTCGATATACTTTATTCTTTTTGTTAGTGCAGTTTTTGCAATTTTTGAAAGTCGAACCTTTTGGTGATATTTGAGTTCAGATTTCTTTTTTATCTCTCCATCCGTGCTGCTTGTTTTCTTTCCTCCACACCCACCAAATACCAAACAAATCACAACCAGGTAGACAACGACAAATATACTTTTTCTTTTCATCACTCCTCCTCATTTCAATCAATAGTAAAGGAAAACACTGTTATACGAAAGTGTTGTTATCAGTTTCTCTTCATTCTATCTTCACAATTAATCAATATTTAATATCAATTAATCCATCAAAAACCGATTTGATGTTGAAACGTGGTAAAGAGTGGCTACAATCCCCACCATGAAAAAGATTCAGCTATGTGACTTAACATTGCGCGATGGACAGCAGAGTCTTCTTGCCACAAGAATGACTTCCGACCAAGCCTTTTCCGTTTTACCCGACATTTTAGAGGCTGGATTTACAGAGCTTGAGCTTTGGGGTGGAGCAACAATCGATGCACCACTTAGATTCCTCAAGGAAAACCCATGGGACAGGCTCGATGAATACAAAAAGATGTGCATGGGCAGAGCAAAAATAAGAGCGCTCATCAGAGGACAGAACCTTTTTGCTTATTCTCCGTTTGCCGACAATCTTGTTGTTGCTTTCTGCAAGTCTGCAATAGAATCAGGTATCGGTGTGATGAGGATGTTTGATGCACTCAATGACAGAAGAAATCTGATGATTTCACTGCTTGCAACCAAGGCCTATGGTGGAACAGCTGAGATGTGTTTCAGTTACACAACATCACCCGTTCACTCTCCTGAATCATTTTCAGACCTTGCAATTGACATGGCTCATATGGGTGCAGACATTATCACAATCAAGGATATGGCAGGGCTTCTTACACCATCTGATGCCTTCAACCTTATCTCAAAGATCAAGGAAAATGTAGACAAACACTCACACTTCACAGTCACTGCACATGTGGATATGCAACAATTAACACCGTTGTTGCCATGAGTGCAGGAGCCGATAGAATAGATACAGCAATTGGTCCATTTGCCGGCGGTACAAGTCATCCACCGGTATCGCTTGTTGCAAAATTTGCTGAACTGATGGGATTTGAACATGATATTGATTTATCCCATGTTTACAAAGCAGCCAAGAAGTTGCGTGAGATCAGAAAAACCCTTGCTCAGTTTGACAAATGGAAAGACGAAGTACCTGAACCTATTCCATACCCACTACCACCAACTGTAACTGATAAGATGGAAATAATTGTCTCACTTGTCAAAGATAAAAAATTCACTGAAGCAAGAGATAAAACCGTTGAACTTATGAGTTCACTTGGATATCCAGTTCCTGATGAAACTCAGCTTCAGAGTCAAGTTCCAGGTGGGATGCTTTCAAATCTCAGAACACAGCTTTCAACGGTTGGTCAGCTTGAAAAACTTCCAAAGATTCTCGAAGAGGTTCAACAGGTTCGAAAAGATGTCGGTTATCCTCCACTTGTTACCCCATCATCACAGATTATCGGCGCACAGGCGTCCTTTAATGTCGAGACTGCAGACAGATACTCAGTTTGTTCACGTGAGTTTAAAGATATGATCTGTGGAAGATATGGTAAACCAGGGATTATTGACGATGATTTTATAACCCGTGTTGCAAAAACTACTCAAAGATACGACCAGAGATCAGGTTTTTACGTGAAATCAGCACCCCTTACAGAAGATGATGGATTAAACCCACCACCATTTATCCACAACCACCGCGACCTTCTTCTCTATCTCATGCTTCCAGGACCTGCCAAGGATTTCTTTGGTGAGGCTGGTGGCGCTGGGAGTGGTGCAAAACTTCATTAGTTTTTACAAAAATTCTCCTTTTTTTGATTGGCAACCGGCGACCCTGAGTAGGTCGCCGGTTGTTATTTTGCGGGGTTTTTTAGATCCTTGGAAGATTTTGCCTGAAACAAAAATGCCCCCGAGCGAGGGCGAGTTGGCCAATTGACCAATAAGGCTAATAATAGTATACTGAGGGATTAGATGTTAGTCAAGCGATAATTGTAGGTGGTTTTTGTGAAGAACGTTTTGTGTTATGTTGACGGGTTCAATCTTTATTTTAGTCTTAGGCGGAAATTCAAGAAATTAGGGTGTGAAAGAAAGTATATTTGGTTCGATATTAAGAACTACCTGGTAAAGATATTGCGACCGGATGAACAACTTGTTGGTGTAAAATATTTTACAAGCATCCCAACCGTAAACGCTTCTAAAGAGCTTCGTCATAGGACTTATGTCGCAGCTCTTGAGTCAACGGGGATAAGTGTGATTTATGGTTATTTCTTTAATGAAATCAGGGAATGCAAAAAACCGAAAAATATCGCCCCATACTGTGATCATAAGTTTTCAATACCCAAAGAAAAACTGACCGATGTGAATATAGCGTGTGAGATGCTTGTTGATGCATACAAAAATAATTATAAAAGAGCGTATCTTCTTGGTGGAGACACTGATTTAGCTCCTGCAATAAGAAAAGTGAAGCATGTTTTTAAAAATCCGAATAAGGATGTGTTTCTAATTTTTCCTGACAAAAGGAACAAAGTGCTTATGAATGAAGTTGGGAATAAGTGTATAACCATGAAAAATACAGATATTGCTAACTCTCAGTTTCCCAATACTATTATTTTGCCAGACGGAACAAAAATACATAAACCAAAAACATGGGTATAAAAAAGGAATAATATATGAACAAAGTCACATTAACAGGACATGATTTAAATACTTCGATTCTTTCACATCTTTCCTCAAATTTTGACATAGAAATCGAGCTTTCGGTGGATGCAATAGGTCGCATAAAAAAATGCCGTGAGGGTCTTGAGAACACCCTTAAAAGAGACCGGGTGATCTACGGTATCAACACCGGTTTCGGTTCTCTTTCTGAAATCAAAATTGATGCCGACAAACTTGAACAGCTTCAGAAAAACCTCATTAGAAGTCACACTGCAGGAACCGGTGAACTGCTGCCAATTGAGTTTGTCAGGGGTGCAATGATTCTGAGGCTCAATACCCTTTCTCTTGGTCATTCTGGGGTAAGGATAGACATCGCAAATCTTATCCGTGATATGCTAAATAATGACATATATCCTCAGATTCCAAAATATGGTTCCGTTGGTGCATCTGGAGACCTTGCCCTTCTTTCCGCTATGGCACTAGCCATGATTGAAGATGGAGACTCAGAGTATCAGCCGATGGTTGATGTAAAGGTTTCTGATGGAACATGGACTGAGATGAAGTCCTTTGAAGCCTTGAAATTCAAGGGACTCAAACCTGTAAAACTTCAGGCTAAAGAAGGCCTGGCTTTAAATAATGGTTGCCAGGTCTCAAACTCTGTTTCTGGGCACGCTCTTGATGTCATCAAAAAAGCATTTTCCGTATCCCTCCTGGCTTTTGGTCTTTCACTTCAAGCTATCAATGGCAATACATCAGCCTATGATTCCAGAGTACATGACGTTCGTCCTCATCCGGGACAGACTTTGATTTCTGATGTTATCAGAAAAGTAATCTCAGGTAGCAAATTTCTCGATACGGAAAAGACTCGTGTTCAGGATGCCTATTCTTTCAGGTGTTTCCCGCAGGTTGCAGGTTCTGCTTATGATATTTTGAAACTGAGTGACCAGATACTTTCAACTGAGATGAACAGTGCTACCGATAACCCACTTCTTTTTGAAGGAAGTGATGACACTCTCGATTCGATTTCTGGTGGAAACTTTCATGGCGCACCAATTGCCCATGCCTCAGATATTGCCTCAGTTGCCGCAGTTGACCTCGCATCAATTTCTGAAAGAAGGGTTTTTAGACTTATCACAAACAGGTTTTCTGGGCTTCCTTCATTTTTGACAAGTGATCCTGGGGTTTCATCAGGTCTCATGATTGCACAATATACGGCAGCAAACCTTGTATCACACGCAAAATCGATGTGTTTTCCGGGGTCTGTAGATACTATTCCAACATGCGAAGGGCAGGAAGACCATGTATCGATGGCACCTGTTTCTGCTTTCAAACTTCTTGAGATTGCAGAAAATTATCTTTCGGTTGTAGCAATAGAAATTTTGACTGCCTGTCAAGCGATAACATTCAGAGCGATGGAAGACAAAATAAACGAAAATGAAGGTCTATCAGAGCTTACAAAAAAGGCATTTTTTGCAGTCAGGGACGTTGTTCCTTTCCTTTATACCGATGAACCGATTTCTCCACATATAAGAAATATTGAAAATATGATACATGATGGCAAATTGGATTTTCTCGCCCCTCTACTGTAGCGGGTTTTTAGCATTCATACCATATCCACACTGTTAGTAACAGTGTGGATAAGTGACATGTATACAAAACACCATCTATAAAAGGATTCTTTATTATCCAATATTGTAACCATGTTGAATAACCCTGTTTCACTGGTTGTTTCACAGTTATCCACATTTTTTCAGTTTTCTCTAATATAGTAATTTAACTATAATTCTTTCCTTGTTTCCTTATCCTTTTGATTTGAAATATATCTGATGTTTTATTGTTTTGTGTTTCAAGCTTTTGGAAAATCACTCCTCTTCTTGGTTGTTTATCTCATTAACTATTAGTTGATACATATGAACTTGTAAACTTTTGTAAAGTTCGGATTATGCGACCCATTATTCTTCCGTAGACGTAACCGAATGCTTATTTTGCTACACCCTTGATTCTGTTATCCAATTTTGTTTTTTTAGCAAAACTTGATTTCTCCATAGTTTTCCACCAAAATCAACGTGTGCATATTTTTTTGTTCAGTATTTCAAAGCCTAGATGGATATATTGCAACCCCTGATTACTCAACGGATTGGATAGGACTTCCTTTTCCACAAAGTGAATCTCGAATAGATGCTATCATTATGGGAAGAAACACCTTTGAGGTTCTGGTGCAAGAGATAAACTGGCCATACAAAATTCCAGTTTTTGTTCTTTCAAATTCTCTCTCCCCCGTTCCAGAACGTCTCTATGGAAAGATGGAAATTGTAGGCGGAGACCTGGTTGGCATCATAAGGGAACTTGAGTGGGAGGGTATCAATAATATTCGTATCGATGGAGGCAAAACGATCCGATCGTTTCTAGCCCATGACCTCATTGATGAGATGATTATTCATCGAATTCCAGTTCTGCTTGGATCCGGGATTCCACTTTTTGGAAGTCTTGATAAAATGATGAATCTGAATCATATTTCAACTGAGGTTATTGATGGCTCTGTTGTAAAGAGCATTTATAGGAGAGATAAACGGTTATGAAGAGATTTTCGATACTATTACTCACTCTGACACTTGTTGTTGGTGTTTCCGCCTGTGGAAACACTCAACAAGAATCAGATTTTGAAGTTTCCGATTCGGTAAATGTTTCAGAAGATATTGAAAAAGAAGATGATATTGCTATGCATTCAGATTTAGATTCCGCCGAAATTGCTGAGAAATTCAAAAAAGAATCCGACAAGAAAGATGATGACACTCTTGAAATTGTGAGCACAACAAAAGAGGTTGACGGAAAAACTTATTTTGTGGGTGAAGGTCTTGAGATGCTCTACCCGAACCGCTGGGTGATCGCGGACATGACTGAAAAAAAGGAAGATTTTTATTTCATCCAGGCAGACAAGTTTGTAGATGGTGTTTATATGGACATGGTTTACACAAATATCTTCCCCGATGCAGAGACTATTTGGGATATGCCAGGACCCTTCACAGACGAAAAAATCCTTGCGAAGTTTCAGGAAATCTTTGATGATGTTGAGATTATCTCTCCAATTGAACTTGATGGACACAAATTTTCAAGGTTTAAGACACTTGAACTTCGTGATGTCAATGAGGAAGAGCTTGCCATGTCTGTGATTCATTTTGCGGTTGTTGATGATGATTCTTTTCTTATTGCAACAGGCACTCATGAAGAAAATCTCGTACATGACTATTACTCAGAGGATGGCTGGAATATGATAAATTCAATGGTCTTTAAAGATGTTGAAAAATCTGATGATTCTGATTTAGATGGTGAATAGGTGGATGAAATTATGAAAAAAATATGTTCTGCTTCGTTAATTGCTCTTATGTTGTTCTCTTTTGTCTCCTGTGGTTCAGGTGATGCTAATCCAAACGAGAAGGTTTTTACTCATGACGCCTTTGAGATGTCTGTTCCAAGGTTCTGGTACCTAACCCGAAACAGTAAATATGATGATGGCTCATTTGAAGTGTTTTATGAAAAAAAGGTTGTGAAACAGACCTTTGATAAAATAAGATTTCGAATCTACCCTGATTCTGAAACATTCATCGTAAATGACGAAGAGATCACCGTTGCCCAGATGCTCGACAACATGATGCCGCTTTTTAGTTCCAGAGATGAGCTTGAGCCTCTAAAGATTGGTAAAAAAAGTTTTTCAAGAACCCGATTCTCGGCATCTCCTGAGTCCTGGGGTGAAACATCCTATATCGTCACAGTCCATGACTGCATTGTTGGTGATGATCTTTTTATCATAACAACTGAGACATCAAGTGAAGATGTTGCTGGTGAATTCTACAATGATGATCTTCTTTTGATGCTTAATACCCTCAGATTTAAGGATGTTTCAAAGTAGACAATAACAATTCAAATTCGATCCATCTTGACTAGCGTCGCTTTTTCTCGCTTGTATCTTAATCCTTTAGTTCATATCATTAATCCATGGATAAAATGAATCTTATAAGATTTGGGACTCTCGAGGAACGATATAATATTAAACAGGATGAGCAGTCTGCTCTCGAACTAATCGCTTTTTTAGCCGGTTTTCAGAATCAGTATGAGAAGTTTTTGGCTGTTGGTATGGATGTTATTACAAAGTTTCCGAAAAGCCTGAAAATCCTCTTTAATTGCAACAGATACTCAAAGATGATTTTGCAGCTTAGTGCTGAGTATTTTGATAAACAAGACGCCTCGATCCTTGTTAAGTATACTCAGATGAAAGACGACACATCAAAGAAGATACTTGAACTTTCACCTTCTGATGATACTGACTTGCGAATCAAACTTCTCATGTTCAGAGAAAAGGAAATGGCTGACCAAGCACTCCCAGAGATAGCAAGGTATGAAGACAAATATGGAGTTACTTCACAAACTCTTATGATGAGAGCTGATTATTTCAAACATCAGAATCAGATTGATGATATCCTGCCGCTTCATGAAAAGCTTGCAGATGTTGATGATAAAGACAAGTACCTCGCTGCTGCTTATTTTGATATCCAGTCAGATGACCTAAAAAATCGTTCTTGTGACAAGGCCTTGGATAATATCTATAAATCAATCCAAGAATATCCTGACAATGAGTTTGCATTCAACATTCTTTCTTTGTATTGCAATTTCTTCTATCCAAAACCAGATACTTTGAGAGATATTCTTGAGGAATCACTTAAAAAAGAACGTTCCTTTGAGATTATGAATACTCTTTTGTCGTTTTTTATTCGATTCACAATCTTTTTTCCAAGCGATGATCTTTTCAACAAGATGCGTGCGAAAGCCCATCCACTTGATGCTGCAGTCATTGATATTCTTTCCGCACTGTGCTTAGATTTTGATGATTATGGTTTGGCTCGATACATCTATGATTCATGGAATAATCCTCAAGTATCGATGTCCCCAGAGTTTTCAACCTATTTATCAAATGTTGCCTCAGACCTTGCACAGAGGTGTAAAACTGGGATCGGTTTAAAACCAGTCGAGAAAGAAGAGTTTGAAGCTCGGAAGGAAACACTATATACAAAGCTTGTATCAGCCTCTGTTGCCTGCATGAAGCGTTACCTCGCTTCATCTCCAAACAGTGCTGATGCTCACCTGAAGATGGGTTTCCTTCTTGGAAAATATGGTCATCCTGATGCAAAATCTTATTACGAGAAAGCACTGAAACTTGATCCTGGTAATCACCTTGCAAAGTTGAATCTTGGTCTTGCTTTTGTGGAAGAGGGTGACAATATTCAGGCATACTCCCACTTTAGAAGCATAATCAATGATCGTATTGTAAACACAAACTATACTGTTGAAGCTCTCATTCAGGCATCAGAAATTGCCATCAAATTTGGCTGGATTGCTGAAGGTGAACAATATTTGGCAAGTGCAAAAGCAATTCTCCCTTATGATTTGAGAGTAATTGTCAAGCTTGCAAAGATATACCTTAAGGAAGCAAAGATTATTGGTTCTGATTTTGCCCTTGATGAGGCAAGTGAACTTCTGGCAATTGCTGTTGAGAAAGACCCAAGAAATATTGAATCAAACTACTATCTAAGCCATGTTTATTACATGAAGAAGGAGTATCTCCTTGCTATCAGGTCTTTTATGAAATCTACAAAAACTGAGGGTGTATACAGAGACCTTTCCAATTTCTGGATTTCAAGGTCATACCACCAACTTTATAGCAATCTTCTTTTCTCCTCACCCGAATATCTTGAATCAGCGATTAAGTATGCCGAGAAACTGAAAGATATTTCAAAAAAAGTTCCAATGGCAAACGAATATCTTGCAAACCTCTATGAGGAAGCGGGAGAAAAAGAAAAATCTCAAAAGCTCCTTGAGGGGCTTCCAAAAAAAGAACTGAATTTCGACAGAACTAGCACATGCGACTATCCTGGTGAAGTTAAGGTTTTATCCGTTTATGCTCCACAAATTCTCCGTCCTGATGGTGATTCCGCAGGTGTTCCTAAAAGATATTTTTCAATTGGTTCTATTGGGAAAATTGAGGTATCGTATCTTCCGGGAAAAGGTGGTTATGAAATCACTGGAAACCTCGGGGATTCCTTTGTTAATAGTATCAAAGTTGCTTATAAATTCTTCCTCAGGTATTTGACCAAAAAAGGGCTTATGCCTCGAGATGACAGAGTCATGCATGTTGATGTCCCCGGATGGCATCCAAAGTACGATGGCCCATCTGCAGGTCTTCCAATCGCACTTGCCATGATTTCTGCGTACACTGGCAAACCGCTACCACGCGAAATCACAATGACCGGTGAAATCTCCTCCATGGGTCGTGTTTTGGCTGTCGGTGGGATTAAGGAAAAGATTGAAGCTACAAATGAAAAGGGTGTTAAAGCCGTATTTATCCCACACGATAACAAATGGGATTACCTTGATATGCTTTTGAAACGTGCTGGTCATCCGGGTCACCATATCCCAATTCCTGATGTTTTCGATGTTGCCTGTATCGATGACGTTGTTAAAATGCTTGGAATTGGTATCGATTGATATTATTGAATAAAATTATGAGAGGGGTAGCATAAAGCTACCCCTTTTTTTCTTAGTCCAATGCGATGTCAATCCTCTTTACGTCGAAAATCGACTTGTTGTTTTCGCTTCCTGCATACAAACTAACATAAACGTAAAAGTTTTCGTTTGCTCTTTTTGAAAGTGGTTCATCATATTTATGTTTGAATTCCAAGTTTTTATATCGATTTGAGTATGGGATACTTTCAGTTGATGTTGTATTGTCTCCCCAAAAAACATCCATATACATGTCTAGTTGTTCAAAGTTTTTCAATTCCTTTTCAAGAGTATCGAAGTCAATAATTACTTCTCTGTCATCGATTGAAATATCGGGATCGGATAAAACCTCTGTAATTTTCCTGATTGAACTGCTTTTATATACAGTTTCGAATGCTTGGCTTGAGACCTGGTTATCATGTGAATTTATTTCTAGAACAAGTGTTTCTATCCCGGCATTATCATTCTTTTCGATTTTAAGTGGGAGCTCAACATCATAATGGTTTTCGGCTTTTTCGTCACTTATCCCTCTTAGCAGAGGACTTACTCTTTTTAGATTAATTACTCCTGGTTGTAGCCCATTCCAGTTGATATCAGCGTCGATTATCCAGTCTTCTTCTTCGCTAGTAACTTTAACTTTTGTTTGCGGAAATATTGGGGCATCAAACAGAACCTTTCCCACAAATACTTTTTTCGCGAAACTATCTTCGCATCCTACAGAGATGGTCTTTTGCTCACCTGTCCTTTTTCTAAAATGTTCACCTAGTTCGACTGTTATTGGGAAATCTACTTCCTTTTTTCCGCCAATTGTAAGATTTCTTTTCAGATAGCTAATTGTTATGTTTGGGTCAATGTCGCTGATACATCTAAATGTTACGTCTTCTTTTGAATTGTTTTTTGCTTTGCACATAACCTCAAATCTTGAAAAATTCGATGGAACTATAATTTTCTCTGGGAATGTTATCTCGTAGTCAGTTTCATCTTTTAGAATGCTGATTTTGATTTCCTCCGAAACGATCAATTCATCTGATTTTCCACCATATATCAAAGTGTATTCACCTGGTGGAGTGTTTTCAGGGTATATTACTACTTTGATTTTTTTTGCTTGGTTCTTTTTGAGCAGTTCGCTTTGTGCTGTGAGTTTTACTGACCCTTTGAATTCGACTGGCACGTTGCAAAAGTATTCAACTTCCAAGTCTATATCTGATTCATTTTTAACTGAAAAATCGAAAACTGCATTCGGTTCTTCTCTGAATTCAAGATTGCTCGTATCTGATTTATATAGTTTAAGTTCCCTTTTTAGTTCGAGTTCTTCTGTTTTTAATACGATGTCTCTTCCCAACCAATTTGTTTGATATGTGATTTTGTATAATTTGCCATTCTCGAAGTCCGATAATTCATTATCTCCCATGAAGAGAATCTTCTCTTCCTTTTCACCCTCAATGGTCTGCTCTGGTTGAATCTTTATGAATCCTCTATCGGATTCAATATCCCCTGAAAACATCACTTTTATTTCAGTTGCTGGATCTGATTCGAGGGCTTCGTTTCTGATGTACTGCCAATATGTGATTTGTTTATTTTCGTCATAAAAGGCCGATATTACTGAATTTTCTAAGATACCATATGCGGTACAGTCAAACTCTGCATATGTTAAGGGTATCTTTTCACCACTTTTACTTCGGATCTCTATTTTTCTATCTTTGTTGGAAATCACCGTACCCATGATTTTTTTGTTTTCATCTATCAGGATTTCCTCTGCTCCCTGTGACTCGAATCTTGTCGTCGATTGATCAATAAACTTAAGGTCGATTCTATAGTATTTCCCACCCTCAAGCTCCGAGTCTTTTCCTACAAATATCAACCAAAAATGCCCGTTTGAAAGTATTACGTTACCGTCTTCCTCTTCAGTTTTTAAAACCTCACTTAGATACTTTTTGTAAAAGTTTTCCCAAACAAGTTCAATCTCTTTCGTGTCAGCATTCCAAAGTACTTCGTCTGCACCAAGATTATCTGATACAAATCTTAGAGGGAGAAGTGTTCTTCCTTCTGAGATGAATGGAACAATCTCATCGTCTTCATCGATTTGAACCTCGTAACCATCCACATGAGCCGTTGGTTTTCCAATCCAAAGCCTGATAGTTTTGTTATCTTTTGTTGTTATGGTGACCATCTTTTCATCACCATTCCATGATATTGATGCACCGATCTCTTCCGTTATGTGCCTGATAACAAGGAAAGACCTTCCGTTTTTGATAATCGGTGCTGTGTCCATCTCTCCTTTTTCTCCACCATTTATCCAGTATGTTTTGTTTCCTAGTTGGAATTTCATATTTAACGGATCGCCGGGCTCTAAAAGCTGTGCTGGATTTATTTTTGCTTCGATACTCTCAGCAATCTTTTCTCCATCTACATCATATGCCTCGACACAGAATATGGGCGTATCCTTTTCTATGTCTATGTCCACTTCTGAAAAGTAATCGCTGTTTGTTATGTGTGTTCTGCTGTACTCTTCTCCATCCTTGTAGATCACATAGTCTTCCGCGAAAGGAACCTTTTCCCATGATAATAGAACTGTGTTTTGATCTGAGTATACTATGCACACAAACCTTGGGGTTTCGATCATTTCTTCTGCATTAATGGTGTTTGTAAACATAAACCCAACTACCAGCAACAAACAAAGTGCAACTCTAAAAGTTTTTTTCATTATTCCTCTCCTGATTACTGAAAGCAGTTTCAATTTTCTTGTTTTAAAACTCCACTTTTACCTTATGAACGTCGGTGAGAAAGACTTCTGACATTCCCTTTGGGCTTGAATACAGGCGTATATGGATAACGTAATTCTCTCCATCTTTTTCATTTATTGGGGTGCCGTAATTGTGTTCCATCTTTACATTCACATGATCCCCTTCTTCTGAGAATGTTTCACGACTTTCCGTTCCATCTCCCCATAAAACACTTAGTGTCATTTGACAATTTCCAATATTAAACGATGTGTCGATATCTAGAGTAACATTTTTTCCACGTTTGATTATGTAAGGTTCTTTTATACCGTACTTTCTAAACTCCTTATTGAATTTATCATTTGTCACAAGAGCATATCCAACTCCCTCATTTTCTCCGCCCCCTGAATATGCTGTGACTGTTATGGTTGTTGCCGTTGTGTCTTCTGCTTTGAATGTGTATGGCAGTTCAACATTTGCGAATGTTTTTCCTGGGTTTGAATTTCTTATTTCAATTTTTCCTTCAGGAAGCCCGTTCCAGTCAACATTTCCATTAACTGTGATTTCCTTCTTTTTTTCATCATATGTTGCTTCAATATCAACAATTGGAATCTTTGCGACGTCAAAATTTATCTTCAGAGGGAATCTTTTTACTGTGAAACTATCTTCAACTTCAATATTGATTAGAAACTGTGTACCTGGTGTTCTGTCATATTGATCACTAAATATTACTAATCCTGTAAACTCTTCTTTTGAGTTTCCTTCTACAAGTATTGCTTTTCTTTCAAAGGTTATTCTGCATTTTTCTGTTTCTATAGCTTTTGTTTCAAGACGTACTGCTTTTTCTGAGTTATTCTCCACAATTGCCGTGAACTCAACTTCCTTTTGATTTCTTGGGATGACGAATTCTTCTTTTATGTATGCGTCATAATCATTTGGATTTGGAATCAACTCTACTGCGACACTCTCCGTCTTCTCAACATCACCGCATCTGACTCCATAGAAAATCTCAAATAACCCATCCCCACTTTTCTCCGATTTGATATAGATTCCACATTTGCCTTCTTCCCCTGGGTAAAGCTTGATTGTATCTACAAGTGGTTTGATTGTTCCCGGGAAATCATTTTCACATTGCCAGAAGACTTCAAATTCCTTTGCTACAAATGAGTTATTTTTTGCCATGAACTCGACGTCATTGTTATCCTCACCTCTTAGAAGTATCTCTTTTTTGGAGGAACCTGTTAACTCAAACTCACATGGGCAGATGTTTCTTTCAAAAGACAGGACAATATTCCTCCCAAGCCAGTTTTTTGTGTATGTTATTTTACCACATGTGTTTGGTTTTAGTTTGTCATAATCCCAAGAATCCCAAATAAAATGGACATCAGTTCTTTCACCTGAAAGAATTGTTTCCCCCTCGAGACTCAACGACATTTCTTCTGGATTAAGTCCAACATTCAAAAACTCAATTTCAAGTTGTTCTGTCCCGCCATGAGCAGTGTTTGTCAGATATTCCCAATACGTTATCGAATCATCGGATGAAATTAATTTTATCCAGGAGTCATCGCTTGCTCTTGAGAGATTGTCAAATGTTTTATCGTATGACAATTCGATGTTTTTTCCGTCAGTTTCAACAGATAGTTTTCCAGTTTCACCATTAAAGCTGTTTGATAATATCTTCCCAATCTGAGCATCTGCTTTTTCTATCACTACAAATTCTTCTGTCGAAAGCTCAACACAGCTATTCTCGACCGTGTATCTGTCTATCTCGTACGAGCTTAGTGCAATTACTTCAGATGATGGCTCTTCATTCATATTGTTGAGTTTGTAATTGTTGCCTAGTGAATCTTTGTAGATATTTGATTCACCGGTTTGTTTTGTAAGAAGAATCCTTGGTTGTATGATCTTCTGACTATAATTCCAAAGAAGTGTGATTGACCTTTCATCTCCATTCCAGATTACATCACTTGCATCAAGATTATCTGATACAAACCTTAGTGGAAGAAGTGTCCTTCCTTCAGAAATGAACGGTACTATCTGATCATCTTCTGAATCTATCTGAATCTCTTCGCCGTTTATTTTTGCAACAGGTTTTCCAATCCAAAGGTCTATTGTTTTATCATTTGTCTCTATGCTGACCTTTTTATCAGTGCCATCCCAGGAAAGTTCTGCCCCAACTGCCTCTGTTATATATCTGATTACAAGGAATGATCTTCCGTTTTTGATGATTGGTGGTGTATCCATCGGCCCTTCCATCTGACCATTGATCTTGTACATGTAATCATCAAGTTTGAATTCTAGTGAAAGACTTTTATTTTCCTCTTTTTCCTCTATGAATGCGGATGTTCTAAGTGATAATGCAAGTATCTCTTCACCCTTTTTTGCAACAATCTGATAATTGTAGTTCATACCCGGGGATGTGTTCCCATCAATTAGTTCTGTTGTTTTATCTGTTGCCTCGAAGATCTTTTTATTGTTCTTCAACACTTCGTATGAATCAGCATATGCCACTTTCTCCCATGAAAGCAATATCTTTGATTTGTCTGAATATGACATACATATAAAGCGTGGAATTTCATTTTGGGCAACTGCAAGTTTTGGGATGTGAATAAGAGTAGCTATCAACAATATTGCTAGAGTTATTTTCAAAAAACCTTTGCTCATTTTGTACTTCCCTCGATTGTTGTTTTTAGCTTATATGATCTTAGGAGTTCCGGATTTTCCATGTCCTCTGTTGAGAATATCTGAACGTAAATAATTCTTTGCTTATCATCTTCGTGTCTGATATATTTCTGATATTGGTATTCTAATTTTCCGTCATCGATTAGTGGATATGTCTTGTTAAAATCTTTTGCGAATGTTTGACCCCATGTGTAACCATCGCCCCATCTGATATGTATAAATATATCACCTTTAGTATATTTGTACAGTTTGGGGTTACACGTAAGAATTATTTTTGTTGGGTTATCTTCATTTATTTTCACGTTAAGTTCTTCTAATTTTGGGTAGCTTGGCGTTTTGCCAATCTCAATTGTTTTGTAGCCCCATCCCTGGCAAGGCAGTCTATATTTGCTTAGCGTTGTGTATGCTGTTACTTCTATATTGTATAAACCATCTTTTTTATATTTATGTTCAAGTGGAAATTCTTCAGCGTATTTTGTGACACTTCCATCACCCCATTTCACCTCAATATGATCTGCTTTGAATACTTCCCAATTTACCTCTGCATTTAAAGTTACTGTTTTAGTAGATTTATCTAACTTGGTTTCCACATCGACAATTGGATGTTTTTCTATGTCGTATACAAGCTTAGTTTTGTATTTTTTTTCACCAACATAGTCTTTTGAAAATAAAACAATTTCTTTCATATCACCTATAGAAGTTTTTTGACTTGTGGGGATATCAATCTTTATTTCAAACTTCTCTTTTGATTTTCCTGCAATTGTAAACTTCTCTTTCGAAAGCATAACTGTTTCAGATGCAAGTTTTTTTGAGTAAAGTTCTAAATCGATTTTTTCTTCGGAGTTGTTAATTATTTCTCCTTCAAAGTTGACTTCCCAGCTATTTCTGGAACCATAAACTTTTTCTGGCAATATTATTTCATAATTCGTGTTGTCGGGTGTGATATTTATTCGTAATGTGTATGTGTCTTCAAATTCTCGGCACCTTGCACCATATTTGATGATAAATTCCCCTTCTGCTTCCTTGTCAGGTGATATTATTATCGATTCTTTTATTGATCCATTCTTTTCAAGAAGTGCAAATCCCCTCGCTAGTTTTATTGTTCCAGGAAATTCTTTATCTCCTGTTACCTCCGCAAACGTTTCGATCCTACTTTCAAGAGAATATGTGTTTTTAAGTTCATATGTGAAGTTATTTTTTGTTCCACCAAACATCTCTGCTGATTCTATTTCAATTGGAGTAACTTCAAATTCACATGGACACTCCATGTTTTCGATAGATGTGACAATATTTCTCCCAAGCCAATTTGTTTTGTAGTTTATTTTGTAACAGGTATTTTTCTCAATCTGCCATTCATCATCATTTTCGAAAATAAAGTACCTGTCCACGTTTTCACTTGAAATGTATTCTGGACTTATGCTTAGTTTTGTAGCTGTTGCTTCATAGTCGATTGATGTAAACTCAACTGATTTTTCTATGCAGTCCTCATGTATTTGATTTCTCAAATATCCCCATTTTTTAATGTCGTTTTTAACGTCAATTTCTACCATGACCCATGATTGATCGGCTACATTGCAAAGATTATTAAACTTCTTGTCATAATATAGAACCTGAATATCTTCGCCTGTTTCAACTTTTAGTGTATTTACTGTTTCACCTTTTTCGTTTGCAACAACTACTCCGGTAAACTTTTTTTCAGATTCAACTTTGGAAAACTCTGTTATTTTAATAGTTGCCATGTCTAAGTTCGTATCCAGATCAGAAATCCCATATGAAAAAATAATAGAATCATCTTTTGTAAGCTCTGAGACCATTGGAAATCCTTCAACTGCATACTTATTGCCGACAGAATCTTTAAAGATGTTTTTTTCAAGATTGTTTATATCCTCAACACCCAATACCATCTGTGTTTGCGCTATTTGTTTTTCTTCCCAAAGAAGTGTGATACTTCTTTCTGTTCCGTCCCACAAGACATCATTTGCACCAAGCGATTCTGAAACAAATCTGAGCGGAAGAAGCGTTCTTCCCTCTGATATAAAAGGTACAACTTCATTATCATCTGCATCGATTTGAACCTCTTCTCCGTTTACCTTCGCAACTGGTTTACCTATCCATAGTTCAATTACGTTTTCATCTTTTGTTGCAATTGTTACCTTTTTTTCTGTTCCTTCCCACATTATCTCAGCATTCAGAACCTCTGTTATATACCTTATTACTAGGAAAGATCTACCGTTTTTTATTGTTGGCGGAGTCGACATTGGCCCCTTCATTTCGCCATTTACCCAGTACATGTAATCTTCAAGTTTGAATTTTAGATTTATTTTTTCGTGTATCTCTTTATGATTCATTGAGACTGGAACTTCTAAGCTTTCAGATACTACTATGTCATCGTTATTTTTTGCAATTATCCTATAGGTGTAATCTTTCCCTCTTTCAACTTTTGTGTCTAAGAAGAATGATTTTTCAGATGTTAGAGTTATTTGAGACATATTATTTTTTTGTACTTCGTATGAGTCTGCAAATGGAACATCTTCCCACGAAAGTAGTACCTTATTTTCATCAAATGCCGCAAGGCATATGAATTTTGAGTTTGTCTCTTCTGCTGACGAATATAAAGGGTTACCTATTAATGTACAAAAAAGTACAAACGATAATGTGATTAATCCAAGTTTTTTAAACATTTTTACACTCCTATTTCTTCCCATAAAAAAAGCAGCAACCGAGGCTGCTGCTTTTTCCTATTTCATTTCAGATCAAAGATCTGATGCAAAACTATCTATGATGTGTTTTAACTGTGACGCAAGCTTCGTGGCTTTGCCCGGATTCTGTCTTACCTGTCTGACATATCTTTCAACTTCATCAACAAGAAGATTGAGGTCATGTTTGGTAAGTTTTGGGTTTACTGATTGGATTCTGTTGATCTGTCCGTCAAGCCATGGAAGAATATCGTCGCCGATGTTGCTCTGGGCAACTTTTCTGATGCCGTCAAGAAGGAATGCGATTCTTCCTGATGGTTTTGAAACCATTGTCTGTCCGCCACCTGCAGTCGGTGTCTTCCTTGATTTCTTTTCTTCTTTTGGAACCTCAAAGTCAACCTTCTTTTCAGGAATCTTGAAGGGTTCTTCTTTTTTGACTTCTTCTTTTATTGGTTCTGGTTTAGGCTCATCTTTTTTGTCGAGTCCCATTTTTGAAAAACCTTCAAATGGCACTGCACCCTCTTTTTCCATCTGAGCAAATGGATCGGGGATTTCATCTGGAGGAATTAATGGCTCTTTTTCTTCCTTTGGTGGCGTTGGTTCTGGTCTGCTTATTGGTTTGACTTCTTTCCTTGGTGGTGGTGTTGGTTCAGTTTTTGGGATTTCAGGTTTCTTTTCAAAGGTCACTGGATCTGGTTTTTCAGGTTTTACAGGCTCTGGTTTTTTTGTTACATGTGATTGCTCGAGTTTTGAAACCACAGATGATGGATCTGCTTTGAGGAATACTTCGATCTCGGCATCTTTTCCAGATAAAACTGATGTCAGTTCATCTGTTTCATTTGAGAATCCTTCGTTTCCGCCAATGAAATGACCCTTGATCTCTCCTTCGTCAAGTCTGATGAATTCTGTGTAGACAAGGTTCGCAATCCTTATGAAACCTGTGATTTTTTTCTCTTTCATAACACCGAGGAACTTTTCCCAGTTTATGAAAACTGATTCCATTGGTGTGTAGAGTCTGTTTCCTTGGATATACCATGCGATAAGCTCGCAAACCTCTGTTGTACAAGAATAGATCGAAAGTGAACCCTTTCTCTCCTGGATTGTCATGGTGATCTTTGAGAGCGCCTTCTGTCCTCTCAAGTCATCTTCAGTTTCAGATACGTAAAGTGAACCAGAGATTCTTCCCTCGGAAAACAGAATAAACCCAACATCATCTTTGCCTGAAATTTCTATGTAACCACTGAACTTGTCTGACCTTAATTTGGTAGACATTTCATCCCAGTTCAAAAAAACTGTTGGCAGTTTCTCATACTGAGGTTTACCTTCAGGAATGTAGCGCATATTTGCCTCCTTTACCAAACATTATTAATATTAAATTAAATTATATGGTTGTCAACCCTGCTGTTTTCCTTGATTTATTGGTAGTTCGACTTTAAATCTCGTTCCACCACCAAGTTTCGAGGAAACACAAATCGTGCCTTTATGGGATTCTACTATTTTTTTACAGATTGATAGACCTAGTCCTGTACCGTTTACTTCGATTTTTCTTGCGTTTTTTGATCTGAAAAATTCCTTGAAAAGATTTTTCTGGTCATCTTCTGAGATTCCAATTCCGTTATCAATTATTTCTATTGATATTTTGTCCTTCTGCTCATCAACGATTACCATCACGACACCATTGCTTATCGTATATTTTACGGCGTTGTCTATCAGATTTTCAATCACTCTGTAGATTGCATCATGATCACATTCGATCTGAATGTCACCTCTGGGGATGTGGACTCTCATTTTTATGCCCTTAGCATCTGATTTTGGGGCGATGTCTGCAACAACCTCAGAGAGAAGCTCATGGAGATTGACCATTTCAAATTCCATATTTTTTTCAGAAAATCCCTCAAGCTCGAGAAGCTCAGAAACAAGTTGCAGTAATCTATCGATTCTCTTGTTTGCACGTTCAAAGAGTTCACGCTGTTTTTTTGTGGTTTTGCCTGCGAAACCGTCAAGCACGAGTCTCAATATTGATTGAACTGCTGCCATTGGTGCACGAAGTTCGTGTGTTGCAAGTCTCAAAAATGCTGACCTTGTGTTGTTGAGTTTTTCGAGCTTTTGAAACTGCTGTGAATTTGCAACAGAAAGTGCTGAGCTTGTTGCAACTGTGTTTAGGAATTTTAAATCATTTTCAGAAAATACATGTTCGTAGTTTGTGTAACATCTGATTACACCAACTGGATTGTCTCTAGATATGAGAGGGATGCTAATCATTGAAACCAGCCCCTCAGCCCTTGCATCTTCTTTGTAGGTGAATCTGTCACACAGAAGAACATTCGGAATATAAACGGGCTTTTTTGTTTTGATTGCTTCAAGGTCTATCGGGCAATCTGCAAGTTTTACAGACCCTCTTGCTGCATGTTCCTCTGAAACACCCGATGTGTCTTTTATTTCAATGTTTTCTCCATCTTCAGTGAGTAACCTGATAACACAGGCGGTGATTCGAGGTGATTCTGATATTGTTTTTGTGATTGCTTTCAGTGTGTGATCAAGTGAGAGGTCTGCGTTCATGTTTATTGAAAGCTCGTGTGATTTTCTCAGCCTCTCATTATCAATCGCTATTTTGTTTTTTAAAACATCAATGGTGACAATTTTCTTCCTCATGAAATCAGAAATCCATATTGAAAGAAGTGTTATCATGAAAAGAACTGTTATATAAATCAGTGAGGCACCAATATGATAAATCAATCCCTTTGAAGAAATATGACCCGTTGATACGTCATTTGCAAATATGACCAATATTAGGAATGAGCCAAAACCTGTCAGAATAAGTGATGCTCTTGATGAGAGCAGAAAACCCGCAATCGCACTATAAACCGGGAAAACATAGATTGCTGGACTGACTATTCCACCTGTATACAGGGCTACAAAAAACAACGCCATCCAGTCGGTTGTTACTTGAAGAACCAGAAATCCGTGAAATTCAATTTTTTTCTGGATAATGAAAAGAAATAAAAAGTTATAAAGAAGTACTGATAATGCGATTATTAGAACAGGGATATATGAAATATCAAGCTTTGCAAAATAAAGAACCGCTGAGGTCAAAAGAAGTGCCACTACGGCATAAAAACGTAGGATAATTAAGGGGCGAGTGCTCTCTGGATTGGAAAATACTCCTGCATCGCCCCAAATGGAATTCAGGGTTCCTTTAGGACTCAACCTATGAGTTCCCTAACCTTTTCTATGAGTACCTTTGGTGCTATTGGTTTTTCGACAAAGTCTGAAACTGGAAGAAATTCTTTGTCTTTTTTCGGATCAAAGCTCATTTTCTTTTCAGCTGAGACTGCAGAGATCATAAGGATTGGCATGTCTTTGAATTCAATGAAACGGCTATCTTTGTCGCTGCTTCTGATATCCCAAGCTGCGTTGAAGCCTTCTGTGTCTGTGTTCATCATGACATCAAGGATGAGAAGATTGGGTTTAAACTTCAGAAGTTTCTCAAATCCATCTTCGGTGTCGTGAGCGTATTCGATTTCATAACCAACGGATTCGAGAGCGATCTTCATTGCCTCTACCACATCAACATCATCGTCAATAATCATTATCTTTTTGCTCAATTTATGGCCTCCTCATTGAAATCAAGTATTGTGTCGTAGACATGATCTACGTATCCACTGAAGTTCTTTTTTAGGTTTTCTGTGAGTTCATCACCTGGTTCGATGCTCTCAGGCTGAATCCCAATTATTAGGATTGGTGGAAGATTGGAAACTATTCCACCAAGTGCGATTGTCTCTGCAAAAGAAAGGTCATGCAGTGAGTAGTTTGGAAACTCTTTTTCATCGATGTCAGATATACCAAATGTTCTAATCTCTCCTGCTGCAAGCCCCATTTGGGCTGAATCAACAATTATCACCTTGTCTGATTCAAGGATGTCATTTAATAAATCCACACCCATTGTTGCTCCGTCCATCAGTTCAACTCCCGATGGTAGAGGTTTCTTGCGAAGAGAATTCACAACGTGAACCCCTACGCCCTCATCTTGAAGCAAGATGTTTCCAAGTCCAACAACAAGAAGTCCCACTTATTTAAACCTCACATTAAGCTGATGTGTTGAGCATGAGATACATGGATCGTATGCTCTGACCAACATCTGAAGTAAAAGAGAAATCTCTTCCTCTTCTTTATCGAGGATTGTTGGTGCGATTTTTCTGAAGTCCTGGTCGATGTTTTCAAGATTCTGGGTTGTTGGGATGACGCAATCTGCCTGCTCAACTCTTCCACTTGTATTATACGTGTAATTGTGGAAAAGTATACCTCTTGGGACTTCTACAGCACCAGCACCTGTTCCTGCTTTTGGCTGATAGGAGTAGTCTTCTTGTTTGATTCCTCTTTTTACGATCTTGTCGATAAGCTCGATTGCATCGTGCATGATATGGATGGTTTCAACAAGCTGTGCAACTGTGATCATGTAAGGATTATGGCAAGGTGCTTTGATACCAAGTTTTTCTGCGGCTGCTTTTGCTTCTGGTCTGAGAAGATCGTAGTTGTTGTTGAATCTTGCAAGTGCTCCAACCATGTATGATTCACGTTTGTGTTTTGTGTGCTTTGCGGTTGATGCTGGAGTACAGAATTCGTTTGTTACCTTCTGATAGTCCTCTGGATAGTAGGTGATTCCTTCAGATGATTTGATGACACCATCGTAGAATGGATATTCTGTGCTTCCGTCGATTGGACCTAGCGAAACATATTCTGTTTCACGGATGAAGTTTGGAATCTTATCTGCGATGCTTGCGATAAGATCAACTGTGTCTTCAACCTCTGGAAGTGCTTCGCGAAGCTGTTTCTGGACATCAAGAAGTTCTGCTTTCTCAGGAAGTTTTGTGAAACCCTTTATATGCATTGCGATTGGATGTGTGTGTCTTCCAACGATTACATCTGAAACTCTGTTACCAAGCTTTTTGAGCTTGAGTGCACGAACGACGAGGTCTGTGTGTGATGTTGCAAGCGGAATCACTGATTTGACACCAAAGAGGTCAGGTGCAACCAGGAAGAAGATGTGAAGGAAATGGGATGAGAGGTTTTCACCGTGGAGTACCATTTTTCTTAGGTCAACAACCTGCTCACTTGGTTCAACTCCAAGTGCTGCCTCTGATGCACGGATTGATGCAAGGGCGTGTCCACAAGCACAGATACCACAGATACGTGAGACGATCTCTCTTACTTCGTAGTGTGCTCTTCCTTTGAGCATTCCCTCGAAGAATCTTGGTGCTTCAACTATATTCAGTGAAACATGCTCAACTTTGCCATCTTTTACATTAAGGAGTACATCTCCGTGACCTTCGACTCTGGTTACGTGATGGACGTGTAAATCTATATTTTTGCTCATTTTATATCCTCCGGTTTGAAGGAGTTGAAAATAGTCATGTATGACTTGATGTCATCAACTGTCAGACCGTGTTTCTCAAGGACATCCATTGCACCGTTTTTGTTGGGTTCATCAACAAAACCACGGCAACCTGTGCAGCTTGAGCCGTATGTTGGGTCGATTGCTCCGCAGCCACCTCTTGTGATTGGGCCGACACATGGGATTCCTTTTGATAAAAGACATTCATTCTCTTTGAGTCTGCACTCAACACAGACGGGGTCATTGTGGCTGAGTGTTTTTTTGCCCTGGAGAATGAGCTGTACATTTTTTAGGAAGTCGTTTCTGTCGATTGGGCAACCGTAGATGTACCCATCAACTTTTACAACCTGGTCGATTGGACGAGTTGGGAAAGTTGGATACCAATCTTTTTTGTCTCCGTAGACATCGGTTCTGACATCTTCAAGTGGACGAGTGTTTTTGATTGCGTTGACACCACCGGTACATGCACACGCACCAAGAGCGATGACAACCTTTGAGTTTTCTCTTATCTTTTCGAGTCTTGCGATGTCCTGTTCTCTCGTGATTGAACCTTCAACAAAAGCTACATCGATGTCCCATTCTGCCTCAGTCATTGCTTCTCTGAACTGTACAATGTCGACATGACCAAGAAGTGCAAGGAACTCATCGACAAAGTTGATTGCTTCGAGTTGGCAACCTTCACAGGATGCAAAGTCAAAAAATGCTATGCGTGGTTTGCTCATAATGCCTCCTCAAGGTTTTTGACCTGAGTGTAGGAGAATACTGGACCCTGCTGGCAGGTGTATAACCCATTGATCTGGCAGTGTCCACATTTTCCGAGACCACATTTCATATGTCTTTCAAGTGAGACAAGGATTTTTCCGTCTGGGATACCTTTTCCCTGACATTCAAGAATGACAAACTTATACATTACAGGAGGGCCACAAACGAGTGCATATGTGTTTTCTGGGTCAACAGTGATGTGTTTGAACAGTGTTGTGATAACGCCTGTGTTGCCCTTCCAGCTGTCGTCTCCATGGTCAACAGTTTCAAGAAGATTGATTCTTGGGTTGTTCATCCAGGAGTCAAGTTCCTCTTTGAAGAGCCTATCAGTTGGTGTTCTTGCACCGTGGAGGATTGTGAAATCCTTGTAATCATCACGGTTTGCAAGAATATATCTTATAACTGAACGAAGTGGAGCAAGTCCGATTCCACCGGCGACGATAAGAACGTTTTGTCCTTTCATCTTTTCAACAGGGAATCCCCATCCAAATGAACCACGGATTCCAACAATATCTCCAGCTTTCATGTTGTGGACTGCTGTTGTGACATCTCCAACTTTTCTGATCGTTAGGAAAAAGTTTTTGTCAGTTGGTGATGAGCAGATTGAGATTGGTGCTTCACCGATTCCAGGGATGAGAAGCTGAACAAACTGACCTGGGTCATGGTTTAGTTTCTTTCCATCTGGAAGTTCAATTTCGAAGATTTTCTCTGTTGGTGTAAGTGTTTGTACATCCTTAATTTTGGAAATTAAAGGGACGTAGGAGTTTTCTGTAATATTAGGCACACTCCACCTCCTCGTTTGCTAGTATGTTTGCAATCTCTACAAGATTGATGTCTGCTGGACATGTCTGCCAGCAACGACCACAACCTGTGCAGAATATCTCTGAGAATGAGTCGATGTGATATTTGAATTTTCTGTAGAAACGATGTCTTACTCTCGCGCCTGCGTCGTCTCTGAAGTTTTCACCATGACCTACCATTGTGAATTCTGAAAGCTGACAACCGTCCCAATGACGGGTTCTTGTGCCTTCCTTCATTGAAAGAGCCATGTCATCTGTAACGTTGAAGCAGTAACATGTTGGGCAGACAAGAATACACTGTCCACATGAGAGACATTTTTTGCCCATTTTTTCCCAAACTGGATGATCCCATTTTCCCTCAAGTGTGAGTGGAATCAATTTTACTGGGATGTCAAATTTTGCTTTGAACATCTCTTTTTGGGACTTGATGGTCTGTACTCTCATTGCAATGTGTTCACTTGTTGCTTCTTCGTGTTCAATTGATTTGAGAATGTTCATTCCCTCATCCGTTGCTACATCAACAAGAACAACATTTCCAAGGTCTGTCAGAAAAAGGTCAAACCCTTCCGTGACATGAAGATCCATCACGGAGTCTTCATAGCTGTATTCATCAGGAATACCGTCGATACCGATGATGATTGTGTTATCGCGACGTGCTTTGTAGTTTTTGTCGCAATTATTCGAAATCATCACGTCGTCGAGCAATTTGATTGCTCTGACGTCACTCGGTCTTACACCCACGATAACCTGTTTTGGGGCTTCAATAACTTCGGAGAATTCAGTGTTCTCCCCAAGCTTGAAGGAAACAAGACTCTCATGCTGTGGCATCAGGTATTTTTTTGGAGGAAGAATCGATCTGACATAGTTGAATTCAGCTTTTGCCGGATCAGTTATCCTGTCGAAAACATGGCTGTTACCACGCGCAACGGGCGCATAAACATTTGGATAATTGGATATCAAGTTTGAAAGGAGTTCCTTCACCCTTGATTTCTGAAATACGAATTGCTTCATACCCACCACCTCAATTTGGATCACGTCAGATTTTAAAAAAGAGTTTGGTAGATTCAAGACCCTTTAAAAGTTAGCTTGTTTTTTTCGATTGAAAAATCTGTGTTTTAAAGACCCTTTGCTGTTCAGCATTATTTTGCTATTGACAAAAATATATGTATGATTTGATTGCTATATATGTTTAATTTTAGTCGAGGATTTCGTAATTTTCTAGAATTATTTTTCTGAACTCTTCTGAGACTGAGTTGAAATCGCATATGTCGACGATGATCGGAATCATTGATT
Source organism: Caldisericia bacterium (assembly GCA_963674785.1). Classification (GTDB taxonomy): domain Bacteria; phylum Caldisericota; class Caldisericia; order JAAYUI01; family JAAYUI01; genus JAXGMQ01. The sequence continues at coordinate 611,889 of OY771555.1, read as the reverse complement.
CCATAAGTTCATCTTTTAGATCAAGCAGTTTTGATGTATCTATTTTTTTCGCACAATCTATCGATATGTCAATATCTGAATATTTTTTATGAATTTTTGATAACCTTGATCCAAAAACCAATATTCTACATCTTGGAAAATGTTTCCTGATTGTTTTTTCTATTTCTAGCAAATATTTGTTTTGAAGATTAATCATTTGACTCTTTCAATTTTCCGAGTGTGTATGTTGCACGTGGAAGAAATGTTAACGCGACATTGTAAACGTAGGATGCATTATTCTCATTGTATGTGTGAGATGAGAGGTTTCTAGCTTTTCCAAATTCAACCCAAGCCTCTAAGTCGTCTATCAGTTCTTCCCTTAGTGACAGCTTAAGTATTTCCATTTTTGATGTACCGGCACTTTTCCCTCTAAAGTAGTTTTCGTCTAACCATCTTCTTAGGGTCAGAATTGTACGTTCATATGTGTATTCAAAACTGTGGATAACCGCTGATCGAAGTCCTTTCCCCAGTATGTCCAAATCCCTCTCGTTGATCTTATCTTTTGAATAGTCAATTATCTCTTTGAGTGATAATATCGCATCTTCAATTTTTGATAGGCTTAGACCCATTTTTCACCTCAATACTATTCTAGTTTTTCGGCAAAATTATTCAATCTATGATTGCACCTTTGAGAGCATACTTTTCACTTCAGGAAAAAACTCCAAAGCGATTTTATAAATCTGTGCCGCATTATTTTGATTGAATGATTTCGAGCTGATTTTTCTATACTCAAAAAATTTGTTCCAATAATTGGGATGACTGATGAGATTCGACTGATCTGCAAAGTAAAAAATATCTTTTGATGTGAGCAATCTGAACTCATTTACAAGAGTGTTTTCTTTCAGCCATTCGGTAATGAATGTAGATGCCATGTCAAAAGTGTTTTCAAATATCTTTATAACACCTGCTCGCAAAACTCTTGGAATTGGATCGATATTTGGACGATTTGGAATCTTATCTGCAGAGCTTGCAATTGCCTCTTCCATTAAGTTTACCGCTGACTTAAGTTCATCAATTCCTATTGACAAGATTCACCTCCTAGATGATAAAGAATCATAGCCAATATTGCTTAAGAATCAATTATTTTGTAAGTTTTAGTTCTGAGTTATTGCTTGGATGTTTCACGTGAAACATATTGTGTCAAAGCCTCAATATCAGAGAATTTTACGCCATCAACTCTCATCGCTGAACCCAAAGTTTTTGGTCGAACTGCAGTTAATCTTTCCCTTGCGAGCGTAGAAAGTGTATCGATATTTTTGTAATCCAAATCCTCTGGAAGTTTGAGATTCTCCCAACGGTTGATGTTTCTGACTATAGTAGCTTCTCTTTTTAAATATGAATCATATGAGACATCGATCATTGCACTATGAGTTGCTCGGAAAGAAAGATTTTTGATTTCAGGCGCCAGAATGTGCATGTGCGTCATTGTCATTTCTGGCCTTCTGATCAATTGTTCAAGTGTTGTTGGTACGTCAAGAACTCCAATTCCAATTGAGGTCAAAAACTCATTTGTACTCTTACTTGGGGTGTATCGATACTGTTCAATGATCTTGTAAAACTCTTCTCTATCTTTTTCTATTTGAAGGAATTCTTCACTTCGTTCTTTTGACAGAAGTCCAAGTTTTCTGGCAATTGGACCAAGCCTGAAAATGGCATTGTCACCGCGATTTGAAAGTCTTGTATCTACATGAGATGGTGTGATTCTGTATGGTTCGGTTACTCCTTTGTGTGTAAGGTCATCAACCATTACACCCAGATAACCATCTGTTCTTTTTAGTTCAAGTGGGTCGTTTCCTGTTGCTGAAAGTGCAGCATTTGCTCCCGCGATCAACCCCATTGCAGCTGCCTCATCATATCCGGTTGTTCCGATTATCTGTCCTGCGAGGAAAAGGTTTTTGATTTTTTTTGTCTCAAGAGTTATCTCAAGTTCAAGTGGGTCAACATAATCATAATCAATAACATATCCTGGTTTGATCATGATGACGTTTTTCATGCCTGGAAGAGTTTTTAAAACCTCAAGTTGAAGCTCGGGTGGGATGCTCATATATAATCCCTGAAGGTACATTTCGTTTCTGTATCTGGATTCTGGTTCGATGAAGAATGTATGACTTACTCTGTCTGGAAACCACTTCACTTTCTCTTCAAGTGATGGACATGTTCGAGGTCCCACTTTGACCATTCTTCCCTGAGCAGATGGTGCAAGGTGCATGTATTTTTTAATGACATCTTGAGTCTGCTGATTTGTTCTTCCTTCCCAGCTTGGAATCTGATTTTTGAATACGTATGGCTCAGAGACCATAGCAAGTGGGAATGTATCACCATCTTGTCTTCGAAGCTCTGAATAATCCAGACTTCTTCTATCAACTCTTGGTGTAGTTCCTGTATTGAATCTTTCAACCTTAAGCCCAAGTTCAGATAGTTGTGGAGAAAGTGAGTCAACCGCTACAGCACTCCATTTTCCACCATCCCGACTGATTTCTGAGAGATGAACTCTACCTCTCAGATATGTACCACATGTCAAAACAACAGCTTTGCTTTTAAACTCTCTTCCATCTTCAAGAATTACTCCGGTAACTTCTTTACTATCGTTTGTAGTTGTTAGCTTAATAACCTTGCCTTGCAAAACTGTGATGTTTTTACCCTGCTCAAGTCTGTTACCTGCAACCAAAGTGTACATGTGTCTGTCAACCTGAACTCTTGATGATTGGACAGCTTTTCCTTTTGAGGTTGCTAGAAGCCTTATGCTTGTCGCGGTTTCTTCGGAAATTTTACCCGTTACTCCGCCCAAGGCGTGTATTTCTGAGATAACCTGAGATTTGCCCATTCCGCCCATTGCTGGGTTACATGGCATATGAGCAATGTCATCAGTGTTAATCGTTATAACCAAAGTTCTTGCACCGGCTCTGTTTGAAGCCATCGCTGCTTCAAGTCCAGCATGCCCTGCGCCTACAATTATTACATCAAAATCCTTCATGTCCGCTATTATTAATTTATTTCTTGAAACTCAAGGAAATGTTGGATAAGATGTTTTCCAGAAGGTTGGCCGAGTGGTCTATGGCGCTGCACTTGAAATGCAGAGGGTGAAAGCTCACGGGGGTTCGAATCCCCCACCTTCTGCCAGGTTTTATCTCACTTTTAAGAGGAGGACATATGAAAAAGCTCTTTCCTTTTTTCCTTATAACAGTCATCTTTTTGTCATCTTGTGGAAGCCCATTTGCAACAACTGTAAAAGGTGACGACTACAAAATCGGTATCCTCAATGGTTGGAAACGTGTGACAACTGGTGATGCTGCTAATTATGAGGTCTTTATTTCACCAGAGGAAACTGGTACCTCCGCAAACTTAAAGATTCAATCTCAGACCGATGCAAAAATTACATGGGGAAGAATTGATGAAGTTACAACTGATTATGCCCAGAAAGCTGTTGATGAACTTGGATATACTCTAATTTCTGATAAGTATCAGTTTGTCCCACAGGCACAGAGAGAACAGAGATATGAGCTTGTATTTTCAGCTGAATATAATGGTCAGGCATTTACCGTGATCCAACACCTTTACGCAAGAAATATCAAAGCCATTTTTGTGACAGGAACATATCCTGAAAACGATTTCATCCTTGGTGACCAAGTTAAAGAAATGATGGATAGTTTTTTGCTTGCACCAAAAAATGGATGGGAAGATTAGTGTTTGACAACACTATCAAACATCTTATAATTAGTGATTGACTAGCGATTTCTTGAAAGGAGAAAGCATGAGAAAAGCATTAGTATTTATACTTTTAATTGCACTTTCTGTCTCACTTGTTTCTTGTGGAGGCGGCGGTGATGATAACGGGAATAATAACAATAATGGGCAGCCCGTTGTTGACTGGGGAGAAAAGAATCCAAATGAGGGTATTGTTGTAACAAATGATCCTGGTGACAGAGAAAACACACTTACTCCTGTTAAAGAAAAAGAACTTGTTGGCGAACTTAAGGTTCCACCACACCCAAGAATGTTCTGGACATGTTATGAGGTCAAAGGTCTCGACGTAACTGGAAATATGTTTGAGGGTTGGAAAGAAGTTCCAAGAACTCAAGAGACTTGGGATGCAGAAATCGTTCAGACTTTCGAGTATGAAAAAAATCCAGAACTTCAGTTTGTTGTTAAATATGAAGAGATTGAAGGACTTGGATGGAATGATATTGACTACTTTGAAGATAAACTTACTGATTATGTCGATGGTGAAGTTATTGAAACAGGTAAATTCAAACATACTGAATCAATGGCAACAGGTTTCTGGGTGACATATAAAAAAGATGGCATGATGGGACGCAAGATGTTCTATGCAATCCGCGGAAACAGAATCAGCGAAACAGAATTTGGACCAGGATTCGGAATCTGTCTTTCAGCAGAGGCCGAAGAAGAAGTATTCAATGATGCTTGGGAAAACGGAAACCTTGACTATATGTTCCAGGAAGTCATGGTAACCCAGCCAATGTCATAATTGTTTGAGTAATTATGTTTAGGTATTCAAATAAAACCCCACACTTTTTGGTGTGGGGTTTATTATTTCTTATCATTGTCGGCTTCACATTTGTTTCTTGTGGTGATATGTCAACATTATGGGATAATGAAGGTTTCAAATTATCCTATGACTCCGACGTTTTTTCCGTTATCTCATCTGATTCCGAGTTTTTAACCCTTGAGCTTGAAGACGAAAATGGAAGAGTTGATGTCATGGTTTCCGGATTTCATCCTTTTGCCTTAGAACAGGATTTGGATGATTATTTTGAAGCTGCACAAACTGCATTTCAGGATGAGTTTGAAAAGATTACAAACAGCACAAAAGATGACAATCTCCAATTTGGTGTTCATGACAGAAGAGTTTCTGTTTCAGGAAGACATTCTGATTATGAAGGTGTGGCTATGGGACTCCTAAGGGTCATGATTTCTGATGATACATTGCTTCATATCAGTATCGTTGGAAGTTCAAAGACGATGATGGCATATATGGAGCAGGTTCAGGAGATATTAAATTCTGCAGAGATAAAAGAGTAGTTATCTTGGTTTTATCTATATGACACTCCAAAACAGGACACCATAAGTGTCCTGTTTTTTTATTTCTTACTGTTGATTTCATTTTTATATGTTGAAGACCCGTTTATTTCACATTATTCTTAGTGTTCGAGGTGATTTTTGAACTGGAAAGAGTTGTTGCTACAGATTGATAAACCGATTATTGGTGTTGATGAGAATGGAAAAGTATTCTTTTCAAATGACTATTCGGATGGTCTTTTTGGTTATTCCCTTTTGGGTAGTGATGCAGTTAATATTTTCTCCAACCTTAAAGCTGGTTCCAATTCTGAACCGTATCTAGATGTCTCTGGTTTGCCTCTTAAGTTATCAAAAAAGATCGATATCGATGGTAAAACATTTTATATTTTTTCGTCTCCTTATGATAACGTTCATCTTTTAAGTAATGTTATTGGAGATGTCGATTTGTACGCATTTTTTGCCTCAAATGATGGCGACTTTCTGATGAGCACAAAGAAACTTAGAAGACTTATTAACGCTTCCGATAATGAATTTCTTATAAAAGATGGTTGGGACAGACTCATTGATACACTAAAAAATGTCGAACTCACAGGTTCTTCAATAAAAAACATGTTTTTCGAGCTTAAAAGCTTTACCACACTTGTTCCTTCTGGCCCTTGTGAGGGGAGTACAATTAAGTGGACTGTTACGAAGTATTCTGCTGATGGGAGTCCATTTTTTCTTGTAACAGGAATAGATATACACCACTCGTTTGAAAGCTCACCTGATGGTCATGGGATTTTTAAGTGTTTAGATGAGAAACTCGTGTCCTCACTTATTATCTCAAAGGATGGAATTGTTTACACAAACCCAACAACAAATATTAATCAACTGGCTCTTGGTTCTGGCTTTTCGAGCGACATTGAGGCAGTGTTTCCAGATAAGGATGATCAAAACTGGATTACAGAACTCATAAACAGTGTATCTACAAGTAAAGGTCTGATGTTTGATCACAAGGTCAAGATCAAAGACAAAGACTTTAAAGTTGATGATTTTGCTGTTCAGGGGTACACAATCACTCTTGATAATGCCCCTGCCGTTGTTTTATTTGCTATCAAGATTACTGAATACATAAAAGCAATCGAAGAACTTGAATCTGATCAACGTATTTTGAGTCTTTATAATCTTATATTGAGTTATCTTGTTCACTCAACTGATGTCTTTTCAGCCCTGATTCTTGTTGCAGGAGATATTGCACATGGGCTTTTTGCTAAAAATGTTTATTTGGCTCAGATTGTTGATGGAAAACCCGAAATTGTGTGGTCAAACAAAAATCAGCATCAAGATGATGACCTTGATGATCTGCGGTTTGACCTTCTTGCAAAGTCATGCGAGTCTGATGAGATAAAGGTTACGAGTTCATCTGGTGATTTTGAGACTGATATGATCATTCCAATTATTCTTGATTATCATGACTTATACGCGATTTATTTGCAATTTGAGTCTCTGAAGTCTGATATCGCACTCAGTGTTTCAGATATAAAAAAAGTTGTTGAGATAGGTCTTCGAGAGATGAAAAACCGTATTGAACTTCAACATAAAACAAAGAGATTGGAGAAATTGAATCAATTCAGATCGGATATTTTAGAAGCTGTGAATCATGACTTGAGAACCCCTCTTACTTCAATAATCGGTTTTTCAGAGCTTTTACAGATGGATATTCTTTCTGAGGATGAAAAAAAGGAGTCCATCGATTCAATAAAGAAATCTGCCGATCTTATGAATAGATTGATTGAGGAATTGACCGGGTATACGTCCATGCTCAATTCAGGAGTTGATGACCCGAAGAAAACAAATATCGACATTTCGAAGTTTTTATCAGATATTGCCAACCTTATGAAACCAATTTTCTTTAATACTCAAATTGAATTTAGAACCGAGTTAACTGATGAAAGACTCGATGTGATGGCAAACAAAACTAATCTTGAGCAGATAATGATCAATGTTTTAGGAAATGCATCAAAATTCACTGGTAAGGACGGACTTGTGATTTTAAAATCTGAGGCTTTAAATGAAAGATTTGTAAGAGTTACGGTATCAGATGATGGGCCTGGCGTTTCTCGAAGCGACCAGACAAAGATTTTTACAAAATATGGAAGAGCTTCAAGCAAAGAGAGTGGTTCTGGATTGGGGCTTTATCTCTCTAAAAACTATATCGAATCAATCGGGGGAAGTATCTGGCTCTCATCTCCAGGAGAGCTTGGAGGGGCAACATTCTATCTGACCTTCCCACTTGTTAGGAGTTAGCATTATATATAAGTAGTTGTTTGGTTATCTCTGATATTAAAAAAGGCACCAATTTTCGGTGCCTTTTTATTGATTGTGAAACTTAAACCTCTACTGTCCGATAACCTCTTTGCCCATATATGGAACCAAAACCTCTGGTACAGCGACCGTTCCATCCTCAAGTTGGTGATTTTCAAGAATGCCTGCCATTGTTCTACCAATTGCCAAACCTGATCCATTAAGTGTATGGACAAACTCTGATTTTTTTCCCTGTGTCTCTTTGTATTTGATACTTGCACGTCTCGCCTGGAAATCTGTACAGTTGCTGCATGATGAGACCTCAACATATTTTTCATAGCTTGGTAACCACATTTCGAGGTCAAATGATTTTGCTGCTGAAAATCCTGACATATCACCTGTGCACATAAGTGACACTCGATAGGGCAAACCAAGAGATTCAAGTAGAAACCCTGCATATTCAGTTAGTGCATTCAATTCTGAATCCGAATCCTCAGGTTTGCAGAAGCTTACCATTTCAACCTTCTCAAACTGATGAACCCTTATGAGTCCTCGTGTATCTCTTCCTGCGGCTCCCGCTTCCTTTCTGAAACAGAGAGCGTATCCTGTGTATCTTGCGGGAAGACTTTCTGCGAGAATCGTCTCATTTGAATGGTAGTTTACGAGCGTTATCTCATTTGTTGAAATTAAAAACTGATCTTCGCCCTCAATTTTGTACATATCGCCTGCAAATTTTGGAAGTTGACCTGTTCCGAGTGCTGTTTCTGCATTAACTATTACTGGAGCAAAAACTTCTTGAAATCCATTTTTTATATGTGTGTCAATCATGTATGAGATGAGAGAACGCTGAAGTTTTGCAAGATCACCTTTGAACATGTTGAACCTTGCACCAGATAGTTTCACGGCACGTTCATTGTCTAATATATCTAGATCGGTTCCGATCTCCCAGTGTGGTTTTGGTGTGAAGGTGAATTTTTTTGGCTCCCCAACTGTTTTTATGATTACATTGTCATCCTCAGATAATCCATGCGGAACATCTTCCATCGGAACATTGGGTATTGAAAGTGCGATGATATTGAGTTCATCTTCGATTCCAGATAATTCTGCATCAAACTCTTTTATATCTTCACCAATCTTTTTTGTTTCAGCTTTGATCTCATCAACCGGTTCACCCTTTTTCATCAACTCACCGATCTTTTTTGAAACAGTGTTTCTCTTTGATCTGAGATCCTCAACTTGAACAAGTATATCTCTTCTTCTTTTGTCTAGCTCTACAATTCTATCTGCGGGAGAAGAGTCGAGTCCTCTTGATTCCATCGCACTTCTTAGACCTGTTATATCCTCACGCCATTTTTTTATATCTATCATGTTTACCTCGCTGTGAGTGCATTCTAGGTTGAGTCGTGAAAATGTCAATATGAGGTAACATATCTGTATATATTTTTTGTAGTATGTGAAATATTATTCCATCACGTGTGCAGTTGACCCAATATTGACATCATTTATCTATTTGCTATAGTTAGTGGATGAAAGAAACATGTCTACAAAACCTTGAGCGGAAGCAACATTCATTCCATGGCACAGTAATTGCATAAAGGGAGTGTGGTTGCGTGTAGCGTGGTTCTTTTACGCGCACAGTTTTATTCTGCCCTGTTTCGGATGACTTGAGTCGAATCAAGTCTGAGCCGTAATTTTGGGCTATTTATAATTTGAGAGATTCGTTTAGCAGGAACAAGCGATGAAGAGGTTTGGTCTGGTGACATTGCTAGATACTAGCGTTTGGTGGGTCGTAGAACCATTCGTTTTGATATGTGTTCTTCGAGACCAAATGCACCTCGAAAGGAGAAAGGGTACATGAAGAGAGTACTTACCTTTGCAATTGCAATTATGATGGTTGCGACCATGTTTGCTGGCTTCGGCGTGGCACTTGCTGAAGAGCCAGAAAATGACTTTACAGTAGATGGTCGTAATGCCGTTTACATCGCCACAAGGTTCGCACCTGTTGGCTATTCATGGTCTGGAACGGAGCTTTACCCAGATCGTGAGCGAACATTTGAGATTGGCGGAACCTACACCGGATTTGGTAGAGAAGGTTATCTCATGCCAGCTTGCACTGATGATCCTGTAACTGGTGCGGTTGTGCAGCCATTGGGTGTAAGAACAAGTCTATATAATGTCCCAGCAACATCCGCTGCAGAATCGGTTGAGCCACGTTTCTGGTGTGAGGTTTATCTCACAGTTAAGCCAGAGGGTGGAAGATCAACTGAAGATGATCACTGGTTTGTTGTTGTCGACTCTGGCGGAAACCTCTGGTTTGACCCAGACGGATATTTCCATGACAGCAGATACTATGCTTATGCCGATCCAGAGGATATGCTCTATGCTCAGGACGACAATTCAAGATTCGACCATTGCACAAGAAACCCATCAGCACTCGTCGACCCAATCCGCTCAAACAACACACAGGGACCATATCCATTCCTTCCAACAACTGAGGCTGGAGATCCAAACCCAGGTTACATTGATTTCTTCCAGGCAAATGTTGGCGACACAAATGGTAGCACATTTGATAGAACTGGTTTCGGTTCAACTCCAATGTACTTCATGCCAGCAAGCACCTCAGAAGGCAAAAAAGTTTTCCGCATTGGTTGGGTTGATAGAGTAGACTTCCCACTTAACCTTACAGGTTCAAATGAGGACAATCCATATAACCCATCAGTTGATGGAGCTCTTTGGCCAACAGTCGTTGGTGGTAGTTACAGAGCTGAGACCTGGGTAACTCAGGCTTCAAGTTTTGGAATTCCAGCAGATGACTTCTGGCAGCACAGATGGGATGACTGGGATTTCAACATGCCACTTGCCAGATTCAGAGATGGTATTGGTACAGGAAACCCAGAGGGACCAGATGCAACATTCTGGGTGGACGCAAACGATAATGATCTCCAGTGGGGAGAAGAGTGGCACGCAGAAAACCTTTCCTACAATGGCAAGTATGATCCAGGTGAATGGATCTACAGAGCAGGTTGGGTACACTCTCAGATTGCTGGCGGTGACAATGTGGTTATCGGTTACGACCCATTTGTGGTTTATGACTTTGAGCCATATGGTGACCTTAGACTTACACCTGTTTCAGTACATATTAAAGTTGCATCTGCAGGATCAGGTGGAGTATCACTTCAGGGTGGATTCACATATAACTATGCACCAGGAACAGTTCCAATTGATAGAGGACTTGGTGGTGTTGCTGGTACCAGCATTGGTTTCTGGGATCCAGGCGATGACTATGACATCGGTAACATGGATCTTCTTGATGCTGATGGAAACCCAGATCCACTTCCTGACCCAAGACCACTTATTAGATTTAACCTCTCAGCCCTCAACTTTGGTGTTCCAGACCCAGGTGTAAACCCAACTGAGGATGACGAGCTTCACGCTGACAATATTTCAAATGCAACAGTCGGACAGTCAAATTCAACAATCTATGACCCATATGAACACATCTACAGAAAAGGTTATGCAATCACAACAACAGGTAGAGTTTCAAACGATGGCGACACAGTTGAATACGGTGACCTCAGACTTTCAAACGTAAACAGTAACTCACACCCATGGTCAGTAAGAGAATACACAGGAACAAATGAGAATGCTCTTGGTGGAATGTGGATTGGTGATGTACTTGTTCTTGCTGAAGTATTGACAGCTGTTTGCAACGATGATGACTTCTATAACCTTTCAGTCGAAACAGACCTCTGGGAAGGAATGATTCCTGCACAGTGCAGTGCAACTCTTCGTTCACAGGTTGGTGAGGTTGTTCAGAGAACTCAGACAATCAATAAGTCAACAGTTCTTGGGCCAACCCCAACATCTTTCGCTGTTCCTGCAACAACATTCCATGATTGTTATATTGGATCAAGACAGTACATGGGTGTTGAGATATTTGTAGACAACGGAATTGACAACAACCTTGGTGTTCAGCACTACACAAATGAAGACGAACTTCTTCCTGATACTGAAAGACTTCTTTATAACAACCTTTCTGACGATTACAGACCAGGAAAAACTGGTGAGATGTTCCTTGGCGCAACAGATCCAATGTTCATGATCTCAAACCTCACAGATTCAGTTGTCCTTACAAATGATTATGCCACTGGTTACAACATGGCTTCAATGGTCGGTAAGGACGTCGGAAGAAAACTTACACCATTCTTCTCTGTTGACCCACCAATTAGATTTAGAGATTCTTCTCTTCCATCCGCAATGGGTGGTGCTCCAGGCGACGGTATCTATTATGGTTGCGGTGAAGCAATCTATGTTGACATGGATGATGATTATGAAATCAGCCGCGGTGATGTCAGACTTAATGACATGAAAATTGTCAGAAACGGCGCCATTATTGAATACGCAGCTGCTTCAATCGTCAACGATGGTGATGTCGATGTTAATGCCTTTGCTGGTGCAAACAATGACCTTCACATATTCACCTATCAGCAGTTTGCTCAGGGACAGTGGCATCTTCCAATGTTCTTTGATGATTTTGTTGTTGATCCAAATAATCCGAACGTGGTTGTTCCTCCAAATGGAACATATGATATTGGCGAGATTATTTATGACACATTCAGTGGTGGAACCGCAGACTTTGTTGTTGCTAATCCAACAACACTGGATGAAGTTTATGTCCAGGCTGGATTTACAAGACTTACAGGTGGATACGTTGGCGACACATATTATGAGTGTGGTTCAATTGTTCCATCATTTGACTTCTGGGCATTCCCATCAACACCATATGGAATCACAGCTGGACTTAACTGTGACCACAGATTCCTTGATTGGGAAGTTATTCCAGGAAACATCAATCTTAATGTTGAGCTTAATAAGCCACTTAAGGTTGAGCAGACCTCAGACATCACAATCTCTGTTGATCCTCCACCAAAAGCAGGACACTGGAGAGATCTCGGTGATCACAGAGTCTGGATTCCAGACGAGAAGATTTATGTCATGGTCAGAGAAAATGTTGGTGTAGACTATGGTTCAACCGCAGACGCATCACTTAACCTCTACTCAGCATACAGGGTTCTTACTCCAAATGCACCAGAGGCAACATTTACACTTACCCCGTACAGAGGTTCATGTAACCCAACACCAGGAGTACTTGGTGTAGACACAGAGGCACAGTACAGAGTACAGGCCTTCAAGATGAATCCTGAAATTAATACATTTGCTGGAAGAACTGGAAGAACAAATGTAAGAGTTGTCCCACCAGACCAGCATCCAGGATACTATGATCCAACCGCTGATAACCCATATCTCTACAGACAAGAAACAAGACATTACTACAGAGACATGTGGTGGTCAGGTGATTGGTACAGAGTTATCAATGACAGAGATCCATTATGGAAACACTGGAATAAATCTCAGAGAGAATACGGTTATAGAGTTCCAGGTATGTCGCTTCCAGATGAGAGCAAATGGTACAGAGATCTTATGCCTTCACCACCATTCCCTGCAATCCTTTCAGATCATTATGATTGCTATGGTGAATCCTACGCAGCAGTTGCTCCAGAAGAACTTGAGATCGAAGCAAGTGTTGCTTGTATTACAACTCTTGACCAGAGATTCCCAAATGTCCAGCTTAAACTTAGAAACATGGACAACCCCAATGATGTAAACGATCCTTACAACATCCCATTCTCAGTTCCAGAAAATACAGACTGGACATTCCAGACTGGTGAACAGCCACTCGTTGCTGTTTACAACGCACATGGTGGCGGAATTGACTGGCTTGGTGTAGCACAGCTTGCAAATCCAAGCGTTTGGCATGAAAAAATTATCTTCCAGGCAAACGAAGATGGTACATATAACTACTGGTATTGGTATGAACCAGACAACACCGACCCAGCACTCGGACCACAGGTTTACAACGCTATTGATCCTAATGACTGGATTGTTGGTGAGCAGTGGGCTGACTTCTCAGACGACTGCCCAATCGGTTTGAACCGTGAAGCAATCAAGGTCGATGATCGTTCCACATGGACAGATTCAGATTGTTCAGCACAGAGATACTATGCAAATTGCGACATCTATATGCCAGAAGGTATGAAGCCAATCGGTGACGTTACAGGTTATTACAATGGTTCAACTCAGTCAGACCACTACGGTCTCTTTGATGGTGGATTTGGTTGGATTTTGAGCTATGGTGTTCCAACCTACGTTACACCATATGGTGAAATCACTGAATCAGACGAAGGCGGCGAATGTCTTATCACATTGCTTCCAAATGATGGTTCAACACATGTCAAGATTCACGTTTATCTTACAAACGCAATCTTTGATTATAACTCAACAGCAGCTCACCCATTTACAGGTGGAGCATACTTTAGATTCGATAACTCACTCGGAGTTGAGGCAACAAATCCAAACATCTTCTCCTTCGGAAAAACTGTTAACGGAATTGACTATGCCGGATTTATCGATCTTAAGGTTTATCAGGCTGACCCATATGTAAACTTTGCTGAATGGCTTATCGTTGATAAGGCACTCCAGTACAGTAATGTTAACTACACAGCTGGCCCATCATCTAACCCACCACTTTCACCACTTCAGCCACCAGCACCACAGATTCAGGTTCCATACTGGCCAATTCTTAGAACATCGCACGGTGGATTCAGATGTTATCCTGGTGGACAGACACACACAGGTAGAGTTGATGGTGCAAACTTCAACCAGAATGGTGGAGCATTTGGATGGAACGCATATCCAGCAATCTGGAGTGAAACAACCCAGAGAGATACAAAAGCAGAGAAATTCTTTAAGCTTGGTACAGAGTTCTTCCCACTTACAGACTATGGACTTTACTTCATCCTTAAAGATGGTGAAGGCAACCACCTTTCCTTCACATCAGATGATATTGAAAAACAGCTTAAACAGATCGTCATCGAAGGTCCATTTGCAAGACCAAAGATTGTTGACGTTCTCACAAATACTGTTGAAAACAAATATTGCTACAACGGACTTAGAAATGTTCCAATTCAGTATGACTTCTCAGGTAAGATTGTAATTGACGAAACAAACTGGTCACAGTTTGAGCACAATCCAGGTGGAGACTTCCTTAATTGGTCAGCACTTGGAAATGTTGATTTCGGTTCAAATGAGAACATTTACATGAAGAGAACAAAACGTCTCAACTACTGTTCTCTTGATAACGTCTTTGTTGTTGATGAACTTATCCCATGGAACTATGGCAAGATCCTCATCTACGTCACACTCATGGACGGAACATTCAAGATGTATCAGGACTGCTGTACATCACCACCAGTTGACGGTATCGATGTAAGAGCACTTGAAATTCAGCAGATCAACGGACCAGACTCATCAGTTGAAGATAACACATACGACTATGTTGAATATCTCACACTTGATCAGGACAACCACCTTGCATTCACTCTTAAAGAGCATGAAGAAATCCAGGTCGAATCATACTGTAACGATGCTGTAATGTTCTGCTGGCAGGACAGAGGTATCAAAGATATTGCTGATCCAGACGGAAGACTTAGAGTTGGTGCCGGTGATGGTTGGATTACAGCTTCACCAACATCATCAAGAGCAGAGAATTACTCAACACAGTTTAGACCAGATCAGGATTATAATGATGATGGTTATATCAGCTTCAACGATTTCGAAACAGAAATCCTCGGAACATACGATATGGCCGCAAACACATGGATCTCAGGAATTATTGATGCAAGAACATTCCAGAGAAACGGTGGAAGATATGACTTCGAACTCACTGAGGCAGCAGGCGCTGTTGTCGACGAAGTCGGAATCGACTTTGGTGGTGAGGTCGGCGAATGTGACGAACCAGATCATATCATCTCAGACAATGAAACATTCCCAGTGTATGTAACCGCATACAAATATGGTGACGACAATAACGACAGATCATTTAGCCCATGGTGGGATTTCGATCCATACTACTCAACAACAGATGATCAGAACGAATATGACAGAACAAGATACTCACACGAGGTTTATCTTGCAGGTCAGATTGCAGTTCCAATTGAGCCATTTGATGACCTCATCGTTACATACGTTCCAAACCCACTTACATCAGGTATCACACCAGAACTTGTTGACGTAAACACACCTCTTACCTTCATCGTTAAAGATGAAGATGGAAACCCAGTAAACCTCCTCGAAGGTATTGTAGACCAGTATGGTGAGGTTGCAGTTGATGAAGATGATGTGTGGAACTTCCTCTTCAAAGATCCACATCCAGACAATACATACTACTATGGTCAGGAAGCAAAACTTCCACAGTACTACTTCCTCAGAACCGACCTTCACAACTACGACTCAACCAAAGAAAATAACCGTGAACTCTACAGTGCAAGAGCACGTAGCGAAGACAATGATTGCACAGAAACAATCACTCACGCATTTGAACCAATCGAATTTAGTGCTGATGGCGAAGCCGGAAGATACTACTTCAAGGGATTCTGTGCCAACGACAGCAACGTTTGGCTCAAAGATGAAGATCACCCAGACAGAGATGCTTGGGAAGATGATCACAAGATGAGAGTCTTTGTCTACACCCCAGACAGAAGACACAGAGGATATGTTGATGTCAAGATTGAAAACCCAAGAGTTGAGTATGAAATCGTAAACTACGATGATCCAAACTCTCAGGTATTCACAGTTCCAGGACAGCCAGACTTCTTGATGACAGCTGCTGATAACAGAATCTATAAAGTTACAGCAACCGTCTACAACGCACAGGGTGTATTGGTCAAAGGTGTTAGCAAAGGCGTCAGCGTTTGCGGTGGCGGTGTCAAAAATACCGCAAGATTTACACCATTTACAACAAGACCATCATCATTCGACTTCATGCAGGAATCCTGCGACGACGTTCCATGTGCACAGGTTATCTACCCACACTTTGCATTCGATTTCAATGCAAACGAACAGCCAGAATGGCAGAACAAAGAGATCTACTCAGCCGGTTCATTCCACTTGAGCCCAATCACAAACACATGCTGGAACAGACAGGCAGTCGGAGAAGTCTTCTATAACACAATCAACGAATTCTACACATACGACCACACATGGAAGATCATCAACGAAGGTACAACCGGAATGTCAGTCGAGTGGGTCAACCTTATGCTCCCACCTCCAGGAAACATGGGATGGGGACTCGGTGCAATCTACAACAACCCATATTGGGGTGGATTCCTCTTCACAGATATTGATCAGGACGGAAAACTTGACTATCACGATTCACTTGCACTCGACGTAAACGCACAGACAAGCTTCTATGTGTTTGCTGAAGACTGCTACTATGTTGGTGGACTTGTTGGACAGAACCAGTACTGTAATGTTCCAGCAGAAGGCGACCTTGTTGGTTACCCACCATACACAGACAAAACAAACCCACGTTACACATGGAAGAGATTCCGTGGTGGCGTTACAAACGACACAACATTCTACCTTGACTGGGAAGGTATCCCACTCACAGTTGCACCAGTTTCATATCCAAGAGTTGAACTCTTTGATGCCGAGACCGGTCTTGAACTTACAAAAGACCTCCTCAATGTTGACAACTATGACATGGTTTACAGAAGTCCAAACCACGTTATTGCCAAGATTTATCCAGCAACACGTGACGATGTCCAGCTTAGAGACAATGGTAAACTCTTCGTCTCAGGTAGCATCGAAGAACAGGTTGCATATGGTGTAACAACCGCAAATGATGATGATGTCCAGCAGACAACATTCCACGTCACCCCAGATGGCGACGGACAGTCAGTTGTTTACCTTTCATACATGCAGAAAAACATGTACTACGTTCCAGACATCAATTGCTGCGACGATATGGATATCAAATTCATCAGCCCAGAGTACTATGTACTTAAAAACATCTATCACGTTGATTCAGCCAAAGGACTTGATGTTGTTGTTGTAAGCTCAGACCTTGCACCAATGACAGAGACAGAACTTACAATTGTTGTAACAGAACTTGGTGCTGGTCTTCCAGTTGCAGAAGCAACCGTTTACATTGAAGGACCAGGAATCGAAGCAACACCAAAAACAACAAATGCCAAGGGTGAGGCAAAGATTGTTGTCATGCCAAATGAATCCGGCAGAATCTTCATCAATGTTGAACATGAAGAATACATCCCAGGAAAAACCTGGATCGGAATCGGAACAGACACAGTCCCACCAATCCTCGAAGTTGACCCAGCTCCAGAATTTACAAACGAGCCATCACTTGAGGTAACTGGTAAAACAGACCCAGGTGCAAAAGTCACAGTCAACGGTGTTTCAGCCAAGGTTGAAAGCAGCGGAAGATTCAGTGCAAAAATCGCTCTTGCAGAAGGCGAAAACGCAATCTATGTTGTTGCTGTTGACGCTGGTGGAAATAGAGTTAGCCACACAATGGCCACAACACTCGACACCACAAAACCAACCTTCATCATTGACGATGAAAAAGACGGTGTACTTATGGTACCTGCAGACGAAACAGAGGTTATCATCACCGGTAGAGTTGAGCAGTTCTCAACAGTCACCGCAAACGGTGCTCCAGCAAAATGCCCATACGACAAATGGGAAGTAAAAGTCAACATGAATGCAAACCTTGATACCCTTAAGGTAATGTTCGAGTTTGTTGACCAGGCTGGTAACAAAGCAACATACGAGGTAACACTCACAAGAGAACAATAATCAGCTTTTAATCAAAGTTCGATTACCAAGAAAAGGGCAGCCTTCGGGTTGCCCTTTTTTATTTGCTACCTTTTTTGAATTTATGATTATTTGTAGTACAATAGCTAGTTGAGGTGATTTATTAACATGAGAATGATACTAGACAGATTGATTTTTTCCCTTGCAGGGGCACTGCTTGCTGGATATACCTTTAAAGGTTCTTCGTTTTTGAGGGCTTTGGTTGGACAAAGTAATGATCGAAACATATTCTTTATGTGGATTCTCCTTGCTTGCATCCTTGGTGCTTTTATCTTTTATATCATCTATCCTGAAATAACAAAATTCATGAAGATGTTGCAGAAATTTTTCTCAAAAGTTTTGAAGAGGTGGGCGCTCACGGATATGATTATCCTGATTTTTGCCCTTATTTTGACAACCGTAATCTACCTCTTTTTAGAGCCAATTCTTAGATATGCTCTTTCATATGATACGAAACTTAAAGACCTAGTTCCGATGCTGATCACACCAACACTTTTTATAATTCTTTGGATGATTGGAGTTGCAAAAAAGGACGCAATAACTGATGCAATCAGAGGTTTCATCGGTGTATCTGGTGGTGGAAAAGGAACCAAAGAAAAATATATTCTCGATAGTTCATCGCTGATTGATGGAAGAATAACAGAGTTTCTTGAAACAAACACACTTTCTGGTAGATTTGCAGTCCCCTCTTTTGTACTCGTAGACCTTCAAAGGATTTCAGATTCACCTGATCCAATCCTTGCACATCGTGGGAAACGCGGAACAAAGGCGATGGAAAAACTCCAGGAGATTTTCCCAAAAAAACTTGAGGTGCTTCCTTCACCAAACAGAGGAAGACACACAGACCTTCTTATGGGTTTTGTAAAAGAAGGCGCAAAGATAATCAGTTGCGACCGTGAGATCACTGATGAAATCCGTGCTGCGGGTGGCATGGTGATAAACCTGAATGAACTTGCATCAGCCTTAAAGACCGTAATTGTCCCTGGTGAAAAGATTGAAATAAAAGTCATCAAAGAAGGAAAAGACCGTGAACAGGGAATCGGATTCCTTGATGACGGGACGATGGTTGTTGTTGAGGATGGCAAGGATTCAATTGGAAAAACTGTCACAATTACATGCACGTCACTGTTACAAAACCCACAGGGAAGGATCGTTTTTGGCAGGATAAATAGTCTGTGAAAATAGCCGGGATAATTGCTGCAGGTGGAAACTCAAGCAGGTTCGGTTCTGACAAACTGGGTCTGAAGTTTTCTGGCAAGTCCGTACTTGCTTGGTCGGTTTCTCTGCTTTCACTCCATCAGAGCATCGATTTTGTTGTTGTCGCTATAGCAGACCAGAAACACTCAAAAAAGCAAATCTCGGGCTTTACTGCCTCAAATATCGAGTTTTCAGAGCCAGGGATGTCCCGAGCTGAGACTGTTTACAATGCACTACAGAAAATCCCCGATGATTATGATGCGGTTTTTGTGCATGACGGTGCAAGACCATTTGCAACATCAAAACTGATTGATTTGATGTTATCAAGAAAAACTGAAGCCGGTTGTATTGTGCCGATTTTGCCAATTAACGGTGCTGTCAAAAAAATCCGTGCCGACCAGCGTGTTTCAGCTAGTATCAAAGATAGTCTATACGTAACCCAAACCCCCCAGTTTGCATATCTCAAACCCCTCCGTTTTGCTTATGAAAAGTTAAAAGGAAACCTGAGCGGTTTCCGCGACACAGCACATATCATGGCTGAGTTTGGGATATCAGTACTTACAGTACCGGGTGAGACAACAAACATCAAAATCACACATCAAGGGGATGTAAAGCTTGCAAATGCTATTGCTGGTTGTGGGGTGTTGAAGAGAAGTTAGCTATTTTTATTCTGGTTTTCTGTAGCATGCCACAAAGCTTTCACCGGATATATATACACCAGTAATATCCTCTGAAGCAAAAATCTTTTCATGTGTGGGAAGATTACTTGTGTCTATTTGCCAGTCAGGTGTCATATCTGGCTTTGATATACCAATGAATCTTGAGCTGTCTTTGTCCCACTTGGATAATTTTGAATTTTGGAAGTATCCTGTTCTGTTGTAAGTATCTAAACTATCAGGCTTATGCTTTACTTCGATCTCTGATCCTGTCTCGATTTCAAAAAAATATGTCCCTTTTTTTGACTCCATGGCGAGTTTTGAGCCTTCAAATGCAAATGAGCTATGAGAATAAAAATCTTTATTTTCTAACTCAAGAACCTCTAAACTTGCTAGATCAATTCGATAAAACCTCGAAGTATTATTGGCCTGTAAGTATCCACCAAATGGCATATCGATTGTATTTACCCATAAATATCCATTTTTGTATACAGAATCCAAAATTGTTTTTTTATCAGAACACTGCAAAATCCAGTTTGTTTCGGCAGTTTGGGTGTTAGTGCATATTATTCCGTTGTCTTTTGTTGAAAAAAAATTATTTCCATCCATATCAAATACACCAAACAAATCACACGGATTGTCATAAGATTCAATTCGCCAAATTATGTTTCCGAATCTATCAAGTAATTCAAGTTTTGGGTAATCTGATCTTAAGTACTCATTTTTAAAAGGAGAAAAAGTAGTATTGGAAAAAACATTTTTACTTTGATACTCAGAGATTTTAGATTTAAAACCGTTAAAATCAGCACCTTTTCCAGTCAGCAAATCAAAATAATAAGTGAATCTAAAACCTTCAAAATAGTTACCGTTTATATTTACTTCCAAAATATTGTCAAACAGGAAGACTCTTGATGCTGCATTTTTAAAACAATCCAGATTGTAAATCAATTCTTCATAGTTTATTCTCCAAACCTCTTCAAGTTCTCCCTCACCCTGATATTCATTCAAAAACACAGGCTCAAACTTCTTATCAGGATCATAATCCCTTGTATATTTTGGTCTTGGAAGATTTTTTGTAATCAGCTCAAAATCATTGGTTGGTTTGTAAATTGAATCTTCTGGATAATCAAAGTCTGTTTTGAGTTTGTATTCGGTTTTTGGAAGAGTTTTGTTTTTTACATCAAGCAGGAAGAAGTTTTTTGTGCGGTAGCTTCCCTCAGCGAGTTTCTCATCTCCGCCATAGGCGACAAAATTGTAAGCAAAAAGTAACACAAAGCCTACAACAAGAAGAATTGATACACTCAAAATGGTCGCTTTTTTCATGAATCTCCTCCAAACCAACTAAGGGGATTTTAGCAAAAATAATATTGCATATAAACAAAACAAACATCTAAATTCCTATCATGCTTTGCCTTTCGACAAGCTCTGGATAAACCAGGCTCAGGAGCCTATCAAAATGAATGGAGAGGGAGTTTGGAATGAAGGATTGAGAATCTCTTCACAATATCCTTGTTCTTTCTTTGTCATTCCAGAGGTGTTAGTGGGTGATACCTTCGCACCCTTTTCCGTCACCCCGGGCGAAGACCTTGGGTCTAGGGCATTAAAAAGCGTATTTGTTTTATTGGGTGAAATGATTTTTCAAACAACAAGAATCGCTGAATAAATAATTCATGTATCAAAAGTAATCCTGGATTCCGGGTCAAGCCCGGAATGACGGAGGGACGGGAATGACGTGGAAGTAGCCAAGAATAACCGGTTTAAATGCCCTCCCCATCAGGGAGGGTTAACTAATTATTCAGCAACCGGATACTTAATCTCAACCGTCCTGGTTGCGGCAATCCATGAAACACCCGCACCAAGACGCTCTGAGACAAACCTTACGGGAACATATGTTGAATCATTCACGATAATCGGAAGGTCTGTCAGTTCAACCTCAGCACCGTTGACTCTTGCGACATTTTTCCCAATCCAGAGTTCAACAGTGTTACTGTCAAGCTTGAATGTAACACGGCGGTCATCACCATCCCAGTCGACGCTTGCACCAAGCACATCACCAAGTGCACGAAGTGGAACATATGTTCTGCTATTTTCAATTATCGGGGCACGATTTGTTTCAAAATCGCGGTCGGCACCAACTGTTTTTACCCTGAAGATTGGATTACCAATATCCATATAAACGATCTTTCCAACAACATTCATTGGGTTTATCTTAACAATTTCTGTCCCACCGTTTGTCTCAATCTTGATAGTCTGGTCTGAAATTGTTTTCCAGGCGTCATCAATTGAAAACTCGCAAGTGACGTAGATTATGAGGGTATCGTTTTCAATTGCGGTTGGGCTTACGGAAAGATATTTTGAATCTGTGCTTGCTGTTCCTTCAAGTGGTAATTCACCGGTATTTTTTATCTGGATGATTTTTTTGATTTTTTCGGGGTAATAAATCTCTTCACCAAAGTCTATGAAGTCCTGAGTAACAACAAGTTTTGCTGGGGTTTTCTCTGGTGCTGCTTCTTCTTTCTCGGATAGTTTCAAAGCTCTGAAGTTTCCAAAATCAAGTACTGCAATCTGATTATCAAATGTTCTTATCTTTACAGGGTACACCATGTAGTCAGGGGTTGCTGCATAATCTTCTGCTGTATCAAATTTGCTTATGAACTCGGATACTCCACCCTCCCACACGACACTTCCAGTTTTTGAGACGTTGTATACTTTGTTTTCTTCAAGAGATGTTACAAAAATCAAACCCTTATCTGTAACACAGATTGATGAAGGTGATTTGACATCTGGAAGACTCACAAAATTACTGTAATCACCAGATTTTGAAAACCATCCAATGCCTGGTTTTTCTGTTGATAAAACAAGAATGTTTTCATTCAGATCAGTTGCGATGTCAACAAATTTGTGATCAGGAAGTGACTCACTCAAATCGAATGTTATTGGTAATCCCTTTGTAAAGCTGGTTAGTTGTGAGAGAGTATCGAGAACATGGATAACTCCGTTTGATTCTGCCATGGCTTTTGTCAGAGCAAGGTTGTCGATGTTTCTTGAAAGCTCTATGCTGTCTTCAATCTCGAGGTTTTTTGGGTCAACCATGAGAATTGAGTCCATTGTTGCAACAATTATGTTTTCACCGTCAAAATCAATATCAACACCAACTGTGTATTCGAGTCCGGGAAGACCGTGTGTTTTTGTGTTTAGAGTGGCGACCTTGATGTGATTGCCGTCCTCATCATATTTGTGAAGCCTGAGAGGATTGCTTTCCATGATAATCATTTCAGAATCAGAAATTGGACAAGCAGAATATGGTGAGGTAAGTGTTTCTTCAGTTGGTTTTCCGATTTCATTTTTGCCGTCTTCTGAAACTATTTTTGATAAAAATGGATAACAGAAGAAGAGTTTGTCACCATTTGCATAGATATCAAAAATTACAGATGCGACTGGATGCATATCTTCAACAGGTGATTTGATGACCTTCATATAGTCACCATTTGTCTGGAAGTGTTTGATTGTCCAGTACATTCCACCAAGTGATGCGTGCAGGTCAAGAAGATAAATATCTTCACCTGATACCTCACCGATCACACTGTGGAAAATCTGATGGTCTTCTGGTTCGAATCTATCGCAAAATGCAGCAAACTCTCTGACAAATGTCCCATCACGTTTCCAGACTGTTATCGCATTATCGTCTGTTTGTGGGCTTGCGGTCAGTTTACCAGAGTCGTCAAGCACGATTACAAGATCGTCTTCAACCCAAACCATCAGAGGATTTAAAACCTTCTGTTTTCCCTCGCCAATTTCACCGATTTTCCTGAGCTGTTTGCCTTTGGTATCGACCACAACAACACAGTTGTTTTTATCAAGAACATAGAAATTACCGTCATCGCCGATATCAAATGAGACTGGTTTTGTGATCATAGAGCTTTTTACTTCAAAATCTCCAATCCTGTCCTTCACAGTTCCATCAGAACCCAGTTTCAGGATGTTTGTTTCTGTCAAAAAGAAGATTTCAGAAAGAGAATTTGAAACCATATCGAGATTTGTCAAAGAGAAGTTGAGTGATGTTGTATCGAAGTTTTCAACATTTTTGATTACTTCATATTGGAAGGTTTTTGGAAGGCTGATGTTTTTTTCAAACTCTCCAGAGTCAGAAAAAACAGAAACCATCTTTGTTGCTCCATCAAGCACTGCAAATCTGCCATCTGGGAGTGGACACATCTTTATTGGCAGACCAAGCTCCCCTTTAAGAGGACCGTGACCAACTGCAGTGAATTCAAGGTTCATGTCAGCAAGCAAAACAGTGGGGACGATAAGCAAACAAACTACAAATAAAATTAGAAATCTTCTCATTTAGGTAAATTCTCCTTGGCTATGATGTTACTTGTTTTTTCATGTTTGGTCAATGTTTTTCAAGATATGAAAAAAGCGACATTTTTGCTTGTTTCGACGATTTATAAAATTCATGTTTGGTAAGGGTTTGTTTGTATTTACGACATTTTTTAGAGTCCATCCTGCACCATTTTCAAAACCATGTGTCTCATCTAAATTATTGTATAATAACAATAATTGATTCTGGTATCTAGGGACTTATTTGGATAGCAATTGTACTATTTGATTTGACAGTGAATATATTATAGATACTATATGATATGTCAAAAAACTATATCAATGAAAAGGGGGCGAGAAATGGGTTGCTCCCTTTTGGATACATCACTTGAGATTGCCGAAATTCTTGATATTCGACTTGCAGCACATCACAAAAAATGGCTTGAAGCGTATAATGGCAATTGGGATCGAAGGCTTCAGCTTTCCCCTCGTGGACATGGTAAAACAACAATATGGGGACTGCTTGGAATCATTTCGATTCTGAAGATGAATCCGGAAACAAGGGTTTTGATAGTCTCAAAAACAGAAACACTTGCAGCAAGACTTCTTACCCAGATTAAAAACACGATTGAGACAAAGCTTTCTTCTTACCCTGAATTTGAAATCGGCAAACCAAAGAATAAAACCGAATTGCGGCTTTTGGCAAATATATGCAAAGAGCCATCAATTACAGCATGTGGGGTTGGTGGATCGATAACTGGAATGCACTACGACTTTATCCTCTGTGATGACATCATCGATGAGATGAACAGTAGCACAAAAACCTCTCGAGCAAAAATTTCTGAATGGTTTAAAGGGTCGCTACTTCAGCTTGCATTGCCAAAAACAAGGCTTCTTGTTCTCGGCACGAGGAAACATCCTGAGGATGTTTCCTCTGAATTTATCGGTAATCCCGCTTGGAGTGTTCAGGTTGAGCGTGCGATTATCAACTACCCAGATAATTTCGAAAAGGCAATTGAAAATGGCGAACCGATAGAAAGATTCTTTCACTTTTCACCTGAAGGGAAGCTACTTTCAGTTGATAAAACCGGTACATGGAAAACCCTTTGGGGAAAAGAATGGAACATAAACAGGTTGCTTGTTGACAGATTGCTTTCAGGATCACTCATGTTTGACCGAGAAAAGCAGAATGATACTGCCGGGATGACCGGGAATATCTTTCAGGAGAAATGGATAAAACACTGGATGAACCAGCCTGAAAGGGCTGACATGAATGTCTATATGGCGTGCGATCTTGCAATATCTGATTCTGAAAATGCCGACCTTTTTTCGCTTGTTGTGGTTGGTGTGAACAGTGCTGGAAACTGGTTTCTTTTAGATGAGGTTTCTGGCAGATTCACATTTTTGACTCAACAAGAATTGATAATCAGGAAAGTAAATGAATGGAATCCGGAAAAACTCGGAATAGAGGATGTTGGTTATCAGCGAGTGATGATTGAAAGACTGAGAGAACAGATTGAAACTCCAATTGTGCCAATTTCGCACACTAAGGTATCAAAGCAAGCAAGAATAAGGACTTTGCAACCTTTGTTTGAGGAAGGTAAAGTCTTTATCGGCAAAGGTCATAAGGCATTCAGGGATGAGCTTCTGGAGTTTCCAAAAGGAAGTCATGATGACAGGATTGATGCTTTCGAGATGGCTGTGAGACTTGGTACAAGTTTGAATAGATGCGCAAGGGTTGATTTTTTCTAAGAGAAAGGGGCTAGGTGATGATTAAAACAGCAAAACTGGATTTTATAGACAAGTTGACGGTTGATAATTCAAGACAGATTGAAGATTCCTTCGCTGGGATTGATGGGGTGATAAGCCCACCAGAGTACCTTGATTTTGAAAGGCTTCTAGAGCTTTACAGAAGCAGTGAGATATATTATCGTGCCGTAAACATCAAGGCTCAATACACTGTTGGTCTTGGATGGAGGCTTGTTGATAATGGGTCTACACCAAATCCCATCGATAGAGAAAGGGTTTCTGAATTTTTAGGTTCTTGTAACCCGGAGCTTTCATTCTCTGAGCTATTAAGTTCTGTGATGATCGACCTTGAATGTCTTGGCAACAGCTATCTTGAAGTCACACGTGATTCTCTTGGAAGAATAAGTCGGCTTTTCCACATCCCAGCACAAACAGTGAGAGTGAAGAGGGATGGTGGATTTTTGCAGATTAGGAATGGTAAAAAAAGAGAGTTCGCAAGGTTTGGCGCAGAAACAATTGAAATTGATGAGACAACAAATCTCCCGATGTCTGAAATCATCCACCTTGCAAAATATAATCCCGCATCCTCATTTTACGGGATGCCAGATTCTGTTCCTGCAATTGGTGCTTTGATGGGTGATCTTATGGCACGTGACTACAATGTGAATTTTTTTGACAACAACGCCACACCGCAGTATTGCCTCATGATTTCTGGTGGTACCTTATCAACAAAGGACAAAGAGGAACTTACAAGATATCTGTCTGACCTCAAAGGAAACCCACACAAGACGATGGTTTTGCAGTTTCCTCAAGGGATAACGGGCGAACTGAAACCAATTTCTGCTAGTCCAAAAGACGCATCATTTGCTGATTATAGAATGATGAATCGTGATTTGATGGTTGTTGCACATGGTGTCCCACCACACCTGCTTGGGATAATCGAGAGTGGAAATCTTGGTGGTGGAACAGGTGAAACACAACTTACAAACTTCAAAAATCTCATAATCTCACCACGTCAAAGATTTCTCTCTGAAAGAATCACAAGACTCATCATAAATCAGGGTTTGGGTGTAAAATCTGTCAGATTTGTTTTCAATGAGCTTGATGTTGAGGATGAACTCAGACTCGCACAGATTGACAAGATATTGATTGATGCAGGGGTTATTTCGGCTGATGAGGTCAGGAAGAGGATGGGTTTGGAGTAACCCTCCCTGGTGACTTCGTCACCATCCCTCCCTGATGAGGGAGGGCTTTTTAGACTCTTCATTCCGGGCTATTCCACCCGTCATGCCCGTCCCGCATCAAGTGCGGGATGACAGATCGGGCATCTAGCGTTACTTTTGATGCATGGATTCTCTATTTTTATAATTCTTGATATTGGATGGGCAATTTTACCTGATAAAAAAGAGCACGCCTTTTTATGCTATAGACCCCGGGTCTTCGCCCGGGGTGACTGCAGGGCAACTGGAAAAGCAAAGAGAGACTGGGAGTGGCGAAAAATTGTAGTAAATGACAATATTAAAAAAACTGGGAGGTAAATATTGAAGTCAAAAAAACAGATGTAAAAAGTAGTCTTGTTTGGGGTTTTGCAACAACAGATGCACTCGATAAAGAGGGCGACATCATCTCTGAAGTAGCAGTAAGTCGTGCAATCGGTGATTACAAAAAATGGCGAAATATCCGTGAGATGCATCACCAAAAAACCGTCGGAATAGCAAAGTATCTGTTTGTAATTCCAGGACGAGGACTTCTTGTGGGTGCCGAAATCACCGATAAAAACTGTCTTGAAATGATTAGAAATCGTCATTACAGAGCATTTTCAATCGGTGGAATTGTGCATGACAGAACCCGCAGATTTGTAAATGGCAGGATGGCGAATGTTGTCACAAAAATGACGATTGCAGAAATCTCTGTTGTTGACCAACCCGCAAACAACGAAGCTGAATTTATTTGGGTAGAAAATACAAAAAAGGAGGAAAGTGAATTGTTCGAAAAATGGTTAGGAAAAGTCATGAAACCAGAAGAAGAAAAAGAGAAGGATAAGCTTCCTGAGGAGCTTTTACTGGAGCTTACAGAAAAAGTCAAAAAAAATGAGGGAGCAATTGAAAGCCTTCTCGAGATTTTTGAGAAATTCAATGATAACTTTGAATCATTGAAAGAAAGGTTAGCAGGGATTGAATCAAAACTGACAGCCAAAAAATCAGTCGAAGGTCAGGCTGGGGGCAAGAAAACCATGAAATGGGAATCAATTCAGAGACTCATCTCATAAAAATAATTGGGAGAAAAAATATGATAACAAACGAAGAATTACTTTCAAAATCAGCAATAACATCAAGCACTTTTGCAACTCGAATAGGGCTTTCAACAGAGGATGCAGATAGATTCATCGATTACATCATCGATGCATCATTCCTCAAAGACAACGCAAGAATTGAAAAGATGAGGAGCAATACCAAAAAGCTTGTAAGGCTCGGCATCGGTGAAGAGGTTTTGAGACCCGGAACATATGGTTCCACTCAGGACAACTCTGTTAGTGTGACAACAGACCAGATTACACTCACCTCAAAAACAATGAAGGCTGTTGTGCCAATTGCAGATGATGCGATGATGGACAACATTGAGGGAGAGGCATTTGCAGATCATCTCATGAGGATGGTCGCAAACCAGATTGGTAATCAGCTCGAGTATGCCTACCTCATGGGCGAAGACACCGGTGATGAAACAAAAAACCATATCTGGGAGCAGATTGATGGCTGGTATACTGATGCCATTTCAAATGGTCACGTTGTCGATTGCACATCATTTGATGATAGAAACATCGATGAAGAAAAGCTTTCAAGAGCAATCAAAACACTTGCAAGCAAATATCGCGGAAATCGTGAAAATCTCAGATTCATCCTTTCTGATGATCTTTATCAGGATTTTGTAGAGGTAATTGGCACAAGAACAACACCACTTGGAGATAGTGCAATCACAGGAAGTTCACTACTTTCATTTGGAAGGATTCCGCTTGCTCCATGTGCGCTTCTACCAAACGACCTTCCAGTTGCGGTTGCCTCTGGTGCAACATCAACCCTTGGCTCTTCGGCAAGTGCAACTGATACAGTAATCACTGTCGCCGATGGCACAAACTTCACAGCAGGTGACAAAATCACAATTGGGTCTGGTGCAAAACGTGAGGTAAGAGAGATTGATTCAAAATCAAGTAATGACCTCACACTAAAAACTGCACTTGAATATGATCACGACTCAAGTGAAGCAGTTGTTGAAGTCACACTTGATGGAACATTCTCCATGCTTTGTGACTACAATAACCTCATCCTTGGAATCCAGCAAGACATCAACATTGAAACCGAACGCCGTGCGACAGAAGGTGTTACATACTTTGTTGTTACTCTCAGATGTGATTGTGCACTTGAAAACCCAGATGCTGTTGTTGTGCTTGATAGCTTGAAGGTCAAGTAGTCATGCCGAGATATGTACTTTCTGGCAGTAAAAAATCAGTTGTAACAAGGTGGAGAAGAGCTGAAAATGGGATTCCGTTTTCAACAAATTCTGCAGATGAAATTGAATATCTGAAAAGAAATCCTGATTTCAAAATCTTCAAAAAGAAGAGGAAGAAGTAGAGGAATTCAGCGTTAATTAATGCTAACTCTCATATTCCCTACTACGTCTTCCCGTGAAAACGGGTAACCAGGGCAAAGAAAATCGTCTTCTTTTTGTTTGGTGAGACTATTGTTCTTTTATCAAAGATTATCCCGTAGAAATGCCTGAATCATGAATAATCCTGGATTGCAGCTTTCGTTGGAAAGTCGAAAGAAAACATGTGATTCAAGCAGAGAAACAAAGGAGTAACAATGTATACAACTATTCTTGATGTACGAAAATCATTGAAAGGAATCGACTCGTCGGTTGTGCCTGATCAATCCGAAACCGAATTTTCGGTTGAACATGCCATCACAAAAGCAGACCGTATAATCGATGCAAATCTATCTGAAACATTCATAATCACTGAACCTGTACCCGATTTGATTAATGAACTTTCCACTGAACTTGCTGTCTCATTGATTCTGGAGTTTCTCTACAGTGAAGAAAACGGGGGATTTTTTGAGACAGCAAACAGAAAATATAAACGCTGTCTTGAAACTCTGAAGGGTATAGTGGGTGGAACAATAGAATCAGGACTCACAAAAAAAGAGACATGGGGAGAGCTTTGGATATGTTAGGCATAACATTTTCTGTAACAAAAATCCTCACGGATTTAAAGGAGAAGATCACAAATCCTTATGATGCTTTGAAGGATTCATCAGCGTTTGTGGTAAGTGAAATCAATCAAAACTTCACATCAGGAGGAAGACCAAAATGGACTGGTGGAAAAAACTTGCATAAATCTGGTAGTCTCAAAAATGCAGCAACCTCAGTTACTATTGCTGGAAACAGGGCAGAGATTGGCACAGGACTTTCTGAGCTCCCATATGCGGCTGTCCACGAGTTTGGCTCAAAAACAATTCCAAAAAGGTCATTCATGAACATGCCTCCAGGATGGGTTGATAAGGTGAAGGAGATACTACTGAGGTTTTTGATGGGGGGAGAAAATGACACCATATAAAGAGTTATTGCTTGAAGCAAAAACAAATTTGGCTGAAGCTTTGGATGATGTGCTCATATTCATTGGCCTCAAGCAAGCTGTGCCAAAATATCCCGCATGTTGTTTGCATCTTGCAAAGACAACAGAAAAACCAGAGACATTTGCAGGTGGGAAAAATATACTCATTCCTCTTGTCTTAACAGTGATGGTTCAGGGATTAACAGGAAAAGAGGATGGTTATCTGAAACTCTCAGAGCTGACAGCAGAGATTGAAAGTGTTGTAAGGAACAAAAATTTCCTCTCAAATCCATCATCTTTGGTGACCACAGAGTTTATCGGAAACCCGATCTTTTCAGAAAACAGCTTTATTTTACAGTCACAACTGATGGTCGTGGTTGAGGTGAAGATATAGTACTCCTCACCCCTAACCCCTCTCCTCAGAAAGGAGTGGGGAAAACAATCGTCTTGTAATCCCACCACGTCATGCCGTGCTTGACACGGCATCCAGGGTTAATTTGAAACATGAGTTTTCTATTGAGGAATTCATTGTGTCGGTCAAATAATCTGGCCAGAAAAACATGTGCGTTTTTTTATGCCCTAGATTCCCGCCTGCGCGGGAATGACGTAGAGAAATGCAGGAGAGATAAGAGGAAATTTGATATAGGTTTTAATCGAAACCATTCGAGATAAGGATGGTTTTCAAGTTTCATAATCACTAAAGGAGAAATAATTATGCCAAAAGGAGAATCTAGCTATTTTGGTTTCGGAAGAGAATCAACATACGGAACCGAAGTATCGGCTGATAATTTTTGGAAGGTACTCTCATGCTCCATGGACTGGGGCCGTGAGATGCAAAGAAGATTTAGAATCGGTGGATCAGCTCAATCATCAGAGGTCGTCCAGCGTGGTTGGAATCAGAGTGGTTCACTGAAGATGGAAGCAGACCCCGATGCAACCTGTGAACTTCTGTATGGGTTGTTCGGGGCAAAAACAACAACGGCACTTCCTGAGAGACCAACAGGTGGCGTGCAAACAACACTTGCAGAAGCAGTGATCGCAGGAGATACAGTATTTGATGTAACAGATGCCACAGGACTTGTGGTTGGTGATTATATCGCAATCGATACAGGGTCAACCTGTGAGTTTGCAAAAATCACAAACATCTCTACAAATACTCTCATGATTGAAGCAGAAGGCAGTGGGAATGGACTTTTGTTTGACCATGACCTTGGTGATGCAGTGGATGAAAACACAACACCTGCCTATAAACACACTTTCAGCGATACAAGTGAACTTCCAAGCTACACTTGGGAACTCGACCTTGGAACACCAGAAGGTAGTAGCACCGCAAAATTCTCAGGAATGACCGCAAAATCCGTGAATCTTGATTACCAGGCTATGGAACCCATCATGACCACAACAAGTTTCATCGGTTCAAAAATGAGCATACACAATACAAATTCCACTCCAAGCTACACAGACCTTGAGCCTCTTTTCACAAGAGACACCGTAGTTGAGTTTGATAGCACAAACAAAACTGGAATCGTAAAGTCTCTCAAAATCGACATCTCAAATGGTCTTGAGGGAGCAGACCGAACTCTCGAATCAGGAATCTTTACCACAAAGGGAAGCCCAGGTGGAGTTTCTGCGAATTTTTCAGCTGAGGCTATCTTTGATTCAGACACAGACCTTCAGAGATTCCTTGGAGCAAGCGGTTCTGAATATGATGTCAAACAGACAACAACCCCATTTGCAGCCACAATCACAACTACTGGAGAGACAATTGGTAATTCTGAATTGAATAATTACTCATTAAAACTTATTATGCCTAATGTATACATGACAAAATGTTCAGTGCCAGTAGAAATAGGCAGAAGAATTGCTCAATCATGGAATGCAATGGCTGTTTATGATGATGAGGAAGGTTTTGCACTCAAAGTAGAACTCGTAAATGGGAGCTACTAGATGAGTTACATCAGATCAAAAAAGATTGATTTTCACGCCCTTGATTCAAGATGTTGTAAGGGTGATAAAGCTGAAATTCATGGGGTCTCCATGGGAGACTTCAGGCGTATCCAGGAGATTTTGATTGAGGGTGATGAAAACTCATCAGAGAGTTTTAAGTCGGGTAACGATGCAAACCTTGAGATGGTCACTCTTGCTACACACAGCTTGACTGTGGGTGGTGAAAAAATGTCGGTATCAAAGGAAGCTCTTGCCGGACTTGATGCTCTATATTTCAATTTGTTATTGGCCGAGGTAATGGAGTTTCATAGCTTCACAAATTCGGAAAAAAACTAATCGAGGAGGCACTCTTTGGAATATCTCAAAGCGTGCCTCGTAAATTTCAAATTGTTTTATCGTGGATTGAAAGTGTAAACAAACTTGGTCTGTGGACAAACTCTGGAGGACTTCTGGTTCAAGATTATCTGCTCGTGAAGGTTTCAGAAGTTGTGTCTGATGTCAGAAAAAAACAGAAACTTTTGCAAGTCAAAAAGATGAGTGGAAACTCCCATAGGGTATCTTGATTCCTTTTAATGAAGTTGTTTTTATCATGTGTAACTGAAAATAACCTTCGAGGTGAAAGTAGTATGACCGAAAAGAAAAAAGTACCATTTGGTGTTTGGATTGCTGAGATGAGACCAGAATTTTTCACAGCAACAGCAATGACTGTAATCGTCACATGTGCCATGATCTGGAGTGTATTTGGAACTCTCAATTGGCTAAATGCCATTTTGACAGTTCTTGCAACTGTGACTGCAAATTTTGCAACAAATGCTGCAAATGATTATTGGGATCATGTCTCCGGTTGCGATGAAAAAAATGAAACTCCAGTAAGACCATTTACTGGTGGAAGCAGACTCATTCAAAGTGGAGCAATCAGCCCAAAGGGTGCACTTAGATTTGCGATCTTCCTCTTTACTATTTCTGCTGCAATTGGTGTATACCTCTATCTTGTTTCGGGAATATGGACACTTATTATCGGAGCTCTTGGAATTTTGATTGGATACTTCTACACAGCAAAACCAATTGAGCTTGGTTCAACAGGTTTTGGTGAACTGATAACCGGTATCACATGCGGAGCGCTTGTCGCACTTGCAACATTCTACATACAAACAGGGATGCTCTCGTGGGTTCCTGTGATTGTGACACTTCCAATGACGATCCTTGTTGGGCTTATTCTCTATGTGAATGAATTCCCAGATAGGGTGGCAGATGAAGCTACAGGTAAACGTCATTTGATCGTAAGACTCGGTGCAGACGTTGCAGCAAGACTTCACTTCTTCCTTATCCTCACACCATTTATTGCACTTGGCTGTGGGCTTATTTTTACTCATATGCCACCTTGGACGTCACTTGGATTTTTGGCACTGCCGATACTTGTGAAATCAAATGTTGAGCTTCGGGCAAACTACAAAGAACCATCAAAGCTAACAGGTGCTTGTGCAATGACAGTCATGGGGCATGTTGCCATGTCGCTTCTTATCGCGATTGGATTTATAATCTAAGCACACAAGATATCTTAAAAACATCAAGGCCTCCGGTGACCGGAGGCCTTTTTTAATGGAGAAAACCCTCCCGGATGTCAATGGCATCTCCCTCCCTCTTCAGGGAGGGCATTTAAAACCCGTTATTCCAGCCTACTTTCACGTCATTCCCGGCTATGACCGGGAATCTCAACCCTAATCAGATGCGATTCTTTCTGCCAGATCCTGAATCAAGTTCAGGATGAATACCTCGTCATGCCAGACTTGATCTGGCATCCAGGGTTACTTTTGATTCACAAAATATTTTGTGGGGAATTATTGATGATGGTCAAATCATCTAACCAAACAAAAAGGATGTATTTTTTCATCCCCTTTATTCCCGCCTGCGAGGGAATGATGAAGAAATGATAGGATGCGCCTATACCACTGGTGGTCACTCCCTTGAAAAAGGAATTTACGTAATTGAATACAGGAGGAAAAATTGACAGAAAAACTATCAATAGAAATCGAAGCAAAAGATAACGCAACAGCGATTATTTCAGAGGTAGAAAGCGGAGTAGCTGAATTATCAGCTGGAATTGAAAAGAATTCTTCCGCAATAAAGACTCTTGTTTCCTCCTGGAAGATTGCTGAAAACGGAGCAACAAAGCTCAAAACAAAACTTGATG
The DNA here is from genome assembly GCA_963674785.1 of Caldisericia bacterium. GTDB lineage: Bacteria > Caldisericota > Caldisericia > JAAYUI01 > JAAYUI01 > JAXGMQ01. The sequence continues at coordinate 577,130 of OY771555.1, read as the reverse complement.
AAACCACAAAATCACTGCAGCTTTCGGCTCTGAAAATGAGAGAGATGGCAAGTGAGATTGGAACTGATTTTGGGTCATCACTCACATCATCCATAAACAAATCACTGACTGAACTTCCCGACTTGATGTTCAACTGGGGAGTGACAGCGGCATCGATGTTTGCAAGTGGACTAACCCAAGGTTCAAGTGAGATTGAGTCAGCTGCTTACAGGATTTCAGATATTCTGGCAGGATATTTTGAGCTTCACTCACCTGCAAGATTGGGACCACTATCAAAAGAAGACCCACAGCTCTGGACAAAAAGACTTGTAACATTGCTTGCATCGGGATTGGTATCTGCTGAAGATGTATTATCTGAAAAACTCACAAAGATATCAAATATGATGGTATCAGCGTTTGACATCTCTGATACCTCACAAATGACAAGTTACATTGAATCTGTTACAGAGAGATTCTCTGAAACTTTCAGGAAAATTCCAACCACAGCGGATGGGTCAATCTCATCTCTTTACAGTTCCACTGGAGTCGATTATAGGGAGTCCGAAAACATTTTGAAGATGGCGGATGACTCTAAGCTTGCTGATGAGTTCAAGCTTTTCAGAGACATCATGACAAAATCAAAACCAGCAAATGAGGGTAGTGGTGTGCATTCAGCTTTTGCTGGAGGCACTGATTACAGTAGCTATCTTGAGGAGTGGTACACGGGAATTGGGCTTGCCCAGGGGTCAGTTTACAGTATGGCAGAAAATGACCCACAGAAATTCTCACAGTGGTTGAAGGAAAATCCCAACCAGAGAAAAAACTGGGAATACAATGAGGACAAGGGTACCTGGAAAGCGTTGAACAAAGAGATTCCTGTGTCTCAGTCTCCAGATGTTGCAGAGGGTGTCGATAGCTGGGATGAGTTTTTAAATGATAAATATGACAATTGGCTCAAAAGTCACAACAAGGGAACGAGTGATTATGCAAGGGCGTCGAATGTATCAGAGTTTAGAGACTGGAACAATCTTGAAGAGCTTGTAAAACAGTACATTGATTATGTCAAAGAGGAATCTCCCGAAGGATGGACAAATGGTGTTGATCGGGGAAATCTTAATAAAATCCTTGATCAATATTCAGATACTGAGCTTGCACAAAACCTTAGAGACTCAGAGATTGATTCAGAAACAGGGCTTCCTGTCGACCTTGTAAACACGGAATGGTGGGATGCCTTTGTTAGAAAACAGGGGAGTATCGAGAGTGCTGAAAAACTTGGTTTTGGTCATCTTCCTGCAAATATGGGTATTGAAGACCTGCCCGAAAGCTGGCAAGAAAGGCTTGGTCTTTCCGGGCAATGGGATATTGAATCAGCAATAAAGATGCTTGATAGTGCTGATGATGACGATTCTGCTGGTAATATTTTCGGCAAGATTTTCAATCTTACAAAATCACTTCAAGGTGAAGAGATAGCATTTTCAGGTGGGCAGACAAGAGGGTGGTTTGGTAACGACATAAATGAGCATCTGACAAAAATTGCCGATGTTTTGGGTGTATCCTTCACTGAAGGTGGAGGGGTTGGTTACCAGAGATATGCTGCATCATGGGAGGGCGGAGATTGGGATAAACTCGACCTCAGCCTACTTGAAAGACTCGAAACCGTTATAAACACAACAAATGGAAGCGAGGAAGAGTCAGCTGAAACTCTCGCAAAAACAATAGCTGATGAGTGGAAAAAACAGCGACTTTCAGATATTCAGGGTGGAGATTACGATACCTGGAAGCTTGCAAATTCAGCGTGGACACAGAGTTCTGAGGATGAGTCTGCAAAGCTTTTGGTGAGTCTTCTTTCTAGAATGACCGATTCTTTTTCAAGTGATTATGCTAGTGGTATTTTATCAGGTAGCAGCAATTATTGGTCAAGTGGATTTTCACAAACATTTTCAGGTGGAACAGGTGGGATTGAAAATTCAACTTTCTCATCACCCACAATGTTTGGTTTCAGTCAGACATTTGCCGGAGCATCGGGAAGTAGCTCAACATACAAAAGTCCATATGAATACTTCCACGGAAGAGACCAGTATGGAAATGACCTCTACATGCCACAGGAGATGGCTGATGCGATGAGGTCTGAAAATGAAAACTGGATTGAAACAGACCCAACAAGTGCGGTGCTTGCCCAACAAAAACAGAGGATGTCTGATTGGGGATACGACAGGTCAAGCATGGGTCTTCCAGCTTCAAGCAACAAATGGGCTGATAAAATTCCAACCACTTCGGGCGGAGATTCAACAAGTCTCTCGGTTGGTGCTGTCCAAGTAAATCAAACATTCAATCTTGACCTTGGTGGATACAATGGCTCAATTCAGGAGCTGGTTTCCACACTTGCCCAGGATGCAGCCATCGAAGCACAGAAAGCCATTCTTGAGCTTGTAGAATTCAGGGGAGTTTAGGACTGATGTTTTGCGGACTAGGAAGCATTACCCTCGGTTCTGTTGATGTTACAGCAAGGGTTGAGCGTGTGATGATTATTGATGCGATTTCTGAGGCAACAACAGCTCAGCTTTTTTTAAAGGTCGGTGAAAAACTTGAGATTCCAGCCTTTGAGGTTGTTGAGATAAGGGATGTGGAAGACGCTTTGATTTTTGGCGGGAGGGTTGAGGGTTATCCCGGTAACACTGAGGAACTCACTGGAACAAGCCAAAAAATCATTGCCCGTGATTGGTCAATAGAATGCGGATACAGGCAAGTAAAAGAACATTTCAAAGACTGGCAGATTTCAGAAATCTACAAATCGCTTATTCAGAAATATTTGCCAGAACATACAGTAAATGCAGTTACAGAAACTACAGAAACAGCAACACTCAGATTCAATGGAACAAGTTTGAATCAGTGTCTATCAACGCTTGCTGATTTAATGGGCTGGTCATGGAGTGTTTCTTCGGAACGAGACCACTATTTTGGCCCGGTTTTCATTGAGAAAGTCATGGAAGATATCACGGATGATGTGGTTGATACTTCAAAGGGCAAAACAACAGCGTTTGCAAGGGACTATACAACTCTTGCAAATAGAGTCTGGGTTGAAGGTGGGGTCGGTGATGCCAAGAATTTCACAGAGCAGTATGTTTCAGTTGATGATCTTGAAGAAACAACGCAGCTGTTTTTCTCTGATAACTATCCACTGCAGATACCTATTTGGTATAAAAATGATGGTGTCAAAGTTTTCAAGGTTTTTGATAGAGGTGATGGGGTTTTAGAAAACGGTCGTATTGTTCAGGTCGACTGTGGAAAAAGCGAAGACATTGCAGGGCAGAGTGTATGGATGGCGGCTTCATCTACTGAAAGTCTAGCAGCCACAGTTGGAACCAGTTCTGGGGTAACCCTTGGGTCAAAAACTCTTGCCATCACAAGTCACAACATAATAACAGATTTTGATGCCATCTATGTTGATGAAGCAGACGACCTTTCTGATGGTGGATATGTCTATGTGAAATCTCAGGCTGTAGCTTCCAATGCCGGGTTTATTGGCAACAGACTCAGAAATCAGGTTGACCCAGATGAATCACCCACAGTGGAGGATGTCCTTCTTGGTTACATGATAAGATATAAAAGGAAGATGCAGATATCCTATATAACAGAGGTATCTGAAGAATCCGTTTCTGAATATGGGGTGCAGATTGACCTTCCGAAGGTTAATAGGCCTTCTATCACTGACTGGAGTGTGCTTTATAAATATGCTGACTACCTTCTGGAAAAACACAAAAATCCACCACTTAAGGGCAAGGTCACAGTCTATAGGTTCAAAAATGGTGATGAGGTTTACAGTACAAATCTGAAATCAGGACAACTTGTTGATATAAACTTGAGCAGATTTGGCACACATAATAATGTCAAACTGACAAAAGTTACTCACGAAATAACACCTGAATCCTGGAGAATCCTTGCTGATTCTACACTCGATCCATACTTGTATTCATCACTAATGGCAGATGTGATGAGGAGGATTCATCAACTTGAAAATACAGACAATGGTGGAGACCTTGTAAATTCAATATCAACAATCAGTTCGAGTCTGGGTGTAAGCGATGGAGTTGCTGAGATTGGAAATCTCAATCCGGATGAAGACTATGGATTCAGCTTGAGTTTTTTTGGTGCAAGCGAATGGGAGGGAAACTGATGAAGAATTGGCTTATGATGATAAAAGGAAAGATTCCTGAGGGGATGAATGAAACCCAGATGGATATGTTCATCAAAGATCATCTTTTTGGGAAGGTGATAATTGATGATTTTGAAACCAGGAATTTGATAACATCTGCAGGAAGAAGGGCTGTGATTTCTGCTCTCTCAAATCCGCAGAAAAACCATAATGGAAGCATTGTTCCAAGGTTCAAGATTTTGAAATTTGGGGCATCAACATCAACAGAAACTCCAACACAATTTGACACATCGCTTGGAAGAACCACATCAAAAAGAGTGATTGAGCAGGTTGACCCTGTTGGTGATAAATTGATTATAACAAATTTTGTGGGTACACCCGAGATGAATTTTAACTGGAGAAAAGTGGGATTGTTCCTTTCAGATGGAACACTTTTTTCTATTGCACAATGTAATGAACCAAAAACAAATGAAGTATCAAAAACTGTTTGTTGGGAAATTGTCTGGGAATAAGGAGGATAAGAAAAATGTTACCATCAAAACCAAAAATCCAGCCTGTTAAGGGTGGAGCTGGAAGAGATCAGATAACAAGCGGATGGGGCAATGGGATAATCTCTCAAAACTTCCTGCCATCCGAGGAGGGTGCCTATGTCTACCAGGACACCTCAATCACAAATGAAGAGACGGGTGAAACGATAAGGTATTATGACATATTTGGCAAAATTGAATCATCGACTGGACCAAACACATGTTTTGCAACAGGCAATATCTTTGATGGGCTTGACCCATATCTTCCTCAACAGACAAAGTTTGTGAGTGATGTTTATTACGCCTTTCTTGTTGAGGATGAGATACTTGAAACTGCAGATTTCAAAAACTACCAGTCTGTGCACGGGAGCCACGGTTTAAGTACTGGGGACTGGCTCAGGGACCCTGAACCATATGTGACAGTAAACGGTGAGGAGAAAACCCTTGCTGCCGATTACTACATTGATTATGTAAATGGCAAGGTGGTTTTCAATGAAGTGATCAAGGGGGATACGACACTTTCATCTGATATTTCAGCCGGAGCATCAACAATATCTGTTGTTTCTGAAACTGGGTTTGAAGAGGGTGATTTGATTGTTGTTGCCGGGGACACTTCACTTGAAGATGAAATAAAAACAGTATCATCGGTTTCAACAGGATCAGTTACATTGTCTTCATCGCTTGAGTATTCACATACAGCAGGGGCAATAGTTGTTGAAAACTCTCCTGTTGTAAAAGCCACATACAGGTACATTGAACAGCACATAAGCAAATATGAGTTTTTGCCTGCAAACTCGAATCCTCAACCCCCACTACTCCCCGCGAGTTTTTGCGATTACTCAGAGAGGAGGGATGAAAGCTCTGGTATACTGAGGCTTAAAAATCCGATTTTTTCCAACTGGAATAATGGCGAACCAGAGGGATGGACAAAAGGTGGAGATGGTACATCAGTTACCACAGAGGGAAGCGGGATTCTCGGTGATTCATGTCTTCAACTTGAAACCACTCCCGATACAAATTGGAGTTATTATTCACAGACATATACCGGTGTGTCAAGTGGATATGTTGAATTTTCATGTTGGGTAAAAACAGACAGCAAAGCGATGATTGAGATAATCCCAACTGGATACTCATCTGTGACAACAACACTCGATTGTGCCTCCTCTTGCATGACATCATTCAAAAATAAATGGGTTAGGGTATCTGTTGTTACAGCAAGTGGAGTAAACCCAATTGAAGTGAGACTTTATGGACAGATCAACTCAACCGATGGTGGGGTGGCGATGTTTGATGGGGCGTCGCTTGTGCAACTTTAATTAGAATTAATAAGGGGATAACATGACAATTTTAGAAAAACTTCAAGCTTATGAATCAGCCGCAATGATACTTTCAACAATTCCTGATTACGGTTGGCCACAAGTAACACAACTTTTGAATCTTTCTGGGGTATCAGACAAAAATGAGGGACAAAAAAATATTCAGATCTGGTTTGATACAGTTACTGGTTGGAAGGTGATGACAACTGAGACCTGGCTTGATCTTGATGGTAAACCAAAATCTGAAAGAGTAATTCTTGAAGATTTGACCGTCATTGACGCAAATACAGAAATTGAAAGCAGGTTGGTCTGATGTCTATGCCACCAGTGGTTTCTGCAATTCTTGCTGAGGCAAACAGGCTTTATTATGAGTGCATGAAAAACACTGATTTATCCGATGAAGACAGCCTCTCATGGAAGATGACTGATGCCTATCAAGCCTTTGGATTAAAAATGATTGATCTTTTAGATGAACTTCAAAGTGCCATTGATAACTATGTTTCTGAGATAAGTGGGCTATCAGATACAAATTTTAGTCCGATGTATTTGCATATCCAGGCATCTGTTCCCAGGAGATCAAACGCAGATTGGCAGGTAGTCCATCCGAATCAGTTGAATCAGCTTTCGTACGAAGGGTATTTTCAGGATAAAGGTCGTATACATTGCATTGGATTATCAGGCTCATACCATTTCCAGAGTCTTGATATGAAGTTGAAGATGTATACGAATGAATATATCGAGACAAGAGACAAAACACTTTATTCCCTGCCGATTGCCCACAGCGGAAACCCAGGAATGATTTACACAAACGGATTCCCATTCTGGCAGGCCTACAATTTTTTCTCTGATTTAACAGATATCAAAAGGGCATCTCATGCCACAGGAAAATTCTACTATTTTGAAAGATACGGTTACACGGAAAACTCAAAAAGATTGCAGTTTCTTGTGAAGGGAGAACCCTCAGATATCTTCCATTCAACCGCAATCGCATGGGAATCAAATACTCCACATGAGTCAATTTCATTTGAAAAGGGGCAATCATAATGCGTGGACAGGAGATAGTGGCGTGGTCCCAGTGCAGAGCTGCAAATGGTGAACTGAAAAACTTTGTTGGATTTGTCGAAGACCTATCGCTTGCAACATTTGCAGGAGCAGAAGAACATGCAACAACATGGGTGCAAAATGTAAAAGGAACGGTCAAAAACTCAGTTGAGCAAATGACAGAAGTTTTTATTGAAGGTACAAACTCTGGTGTAGATGGAATTGAGTATGTACCAACACCAAATGTCTCGGGTAACACAACAATCTGTCAGCAGTGGCAGAAAGTGATCTCAATTATGGGTTTCGCTCAGATATATGGAATTTCAATCACCTCAATGCCAGACCCAATCACACCACCTGTTCCTCCGACTTCTGATCCTGGAATTATGGGTTCTGTTGTTTTAACAACAGCCATGTATGAACCCGATCAACCATATTATTCTGTGACAGATATTGGCGCACCCAGGTTTGATTTTACACATACAAATTGGTACGGGTGGTCTGATAAACCAGTAACACCGATGGCATCTCCCTGGCAGCTTGGGTTAGATACTTATGTATCACCAAACCAGCTTGAAACAGAGATTTGGAGTGTCAATATTCCGATTGCAAAACATATTGTCCCATCTGTTGGCATCGGAGTGTGGTGTTTCTGGAACTCTCTATCAACACCGAGTTTATCTGTTCAACTCATTACTGCACCATAATTTTTTTTGGAGGGGAAGAATGAAAATTGGGAGAAGAATAATACTTTTGTTTACGGCTGCTGTTTTGATTGTCTGCTCTGGTTTTGTGTTTGCAAGACCAAGGCTCATCAGACGCGTATATGTGCATGTCTGTGATAAGTATCCTGCGCACATAAAAATCACCGATGGAAAGGTAACAAAACTGAAATCTGTGAGGGACACTCTTGATGTGCTTGACCCTGAGATTCCAGGAAATAATCAGATCAATAGAGAAACAGTTTGGATTTATGTTGATTCGTGGAATCATGAAGATTTTGCCCTTGTGCCGGTGATTGCGACCACTATCTGGAGGACATACCACCAGCCACCGATTTCAGCGTTCAACATTGATGTAGCCTGCCTCTACACTGAAACCTCAAAATACTCTGACTGCTGGTTTCACAGGTGGGAGGAGGGTTATATCCATATGAGAGATTTAGCAATTTCATTTGAGAAAAATAAAAGCTGGCCTGAGTTATCAGATATTCCAAAAAACATTCTGGATGTGGTCAAATGAGTGATGAGACTTTAAGGATGTGGATGTCTGATTTGTCCGATCGGATTGAGCAGATGGGCAAATCAATTCAAGCTGAGTTTAGGCAGATCAGAAAAACTTTGCATAACCCTGAAGACTGCAGCAAAAGAATGTCAAAAATTGAAAAATGTCTGGATGAAAGAGGAAAAACTGCAGGTAAAAGAAGATGGGAATTTATTATGGAGATACTTAAATCAACCCTTACAATTGCTGGTTCCGTACTTGTTTCTTGGATTCTGTTAAAGTTTGGATTGGGTTAATTTTTATGTCTGAGAAAAAAATTGTACTGAAATATCTGAACAATAGCGACCTTACTTCAAAAAAGGATTTTGTGAAGAACCATTTTCATTATGTCATAAGACCTGATGGTTCTTGGATTCAATTCTTGGACGATAAGGAAACTGAAAAAATCATCATTGGTTGTGTCAGAAATAATCAAGGGGAGCTTTTCTGTGGAGCACAAGATTCCGGACTTTCTGAACTTATCAGGATTTTGAGCACAAGACATAACCTCAATTCGCAGGTTATTTCTTTTGAAAATGATGGGCATAATCATCAAACTTTGGCAAATGTTTATACATCAATTGATTCAAGACAAATTGAGTTTTGGAAAGATTCTGATGTAGCACATGTAGATGATAAACCAAGAAAACTACCAGAGATGATGATTGAAAGGAAAGGGATCCTTTTTGCACCACTTTTCTGGCTGATGAATGTTTTGGGATTTGAAAATTACGAAAAAGACAATTATTTGAAATTTTGGAGGAAAAAATGATCAGTGAAATTTTGCTTGTAGTTGGACTTATGACACCAATTTCTGAAAGAGTTGTTGAGCTTGTAAAAGGGCTTTTACCAAATGTCGACAGGAGAATCCTTGCGACACTCTCGGGGCTTGCCCTTGCCCCACTCCTCTGGTGGCTACATGGTGACTTGAACCTTGTTTCGTGTTTTGTCGCCGGTGCTTTGGTCAGCCTGCCATCAGGAGCACTCCATGATGTACTGGAGCTTCTGAAAGGTGTGAAGGAGAATACGAAGAGTAAGATTGTGTTTGGGAGGAGTAACATAAGCTCAAAAGAAATTTGCAATTCATAGAAATATGTTATTATTACTTGTGAGGGGGTGTTATGAGTTCTGAATTGGTAAGAGAGAAACTGAAAGAGATTTCCACATATCTTGAAAAAAATATGCGAGGGTGTATCAAGGCTGACAGGGAGAATGCTGATGGACTAAAGAGTGTTCTACCAAAACTCAGAAATTTAGATATTGGGGTTGATCTGGCGACACCAATAGAAAAACATATTGAAATGTTAGAGCAACAAGCCAGAACACTTGAGAAAAATATTGATGTACTCAGCTCAGCTAATGAGCTTTATGATGCTCTAGATTTTGTCCCAAGATAATGAAAGGATGTTCTAATTTTTCTATCTAGTTATTTATAGATTGATAGAGGTTTGTGGCAATCATGCTTATTTTTGATCAAGAAATCATCACCTATGCTTGCTATTGGTTTCATGATGGTTTATTATTGCGCTGATGGATATTAATGAATTTACGAATCCACTTGGAGAGTTCGAGGAAGTTTTATTGCAAGGCGAATTTTTTGATTCTTTTAAGCCTTCAATGCTTCCAATTCCATTTGAAATGGATGTTGATTTGCTCAGTATCTATACTTCCGCGCTTACTGCTTTGCAAAAACTCAAGGAGCTCTATTTTTTTAAGGGAACTGAGCTCCCAAAATTGTCATTAGCACTCACCTCCAGAGCAATTCTTAATGCTGAGGTGACAAGTTCCCAGAGAATAGAAAACAACTTCGTTACATTAAAAGATATTTATCTAAGGGGTTTACTTGATGACTCAGAGTTTATGGGAGTAATTACAGGAAAAACAACAATGGATTCTGTCAGGGAAGCATTTGATAATATCCAGGCTTCAAGTTTTCTTTTGAATGTTGATCTTTGTAAAAAATCGATTCTCGATTCCCATGAGATTCTGATGTGCAGTTCATCAAAAAATGTAGAAAAAAACCCTGGCAAGTTCAGGGATCATGATGTTTGGATCGGAAAAAGAGGTGGCCAAGCGAAAGATGCTCGGTTTATTCCAGTTAGATTCATACATATTGATGAGTTAATGGATAATCTGTTGAATTATATTGTTGATGATAGAACCCCAATGCTTATTAAGATTGCAATCTCACATTATCAGTTTGAGACAATCCATCCTTTCGGAGATGGTAATGGAAGAATCGGAAGGATGATTATCCAAAAGCTGATTTCTCAGGAATTCCTGGGTTCTAAATATCAAATAAACCTTGCATCTTATTTTGAGAAGAACAGACAAGAATATTATGATTTATTGCTTCATACATCAAAAACATCTGAATTATCACCATGGATAAAGTTTTTTCTTGAAGGTGTTTCTTTACAAACAAATGAATCAATGTTGTTACTTTTCAACCTTTTGGAGCTCAAGTTGAAATGGATGAATCTTCTTGAACAGAATGATGTAAAGATTAATAACAATTATCGTGATATAATCAATGTTATTCTTGGGCTTCCTTTCTTTTCATGGAAAAATCTATCGGAAGAGTCGAAAGTGAGTTACCAAACAACAAGGATTATTGTCAAAAAGTTACTTGATTTGGGAATCGTTTCTGAAATTGAAAGTATCAGAAACACTAAAATTTTCTGTTGTTTAGATGTGATTAGATTAATGGAGAGTCAGTAGGAAGTATTATATATTATTGTTATTTACTATAATATCTAGTTCTATTATATTGAAGTGACATAGAATAAACCAGCAAGATATTCGTTATTGTGCAAAACTTTTTATAACGCAGGTGCCTGCATTATAAAAAATCACCAATTTTTATAATGAACATTTTTTCAGTATAACCATTCTTGAATAACAAACCCACAGCGTTACAATCCCACCCATGGACAAAGTAACAGTCATTGGTCTTGGATACGTTGGTTTACCGCTCTCACTCACCCTTCTTGATGCGGGGTTCGAGGTGTTTGGGCTTGATGTTAGAGCAGATTACATCGAGCAGGTCAAGTCTGGCACAGTCACCATGTTTGAAGAAAAAGATGGTGAATCAATCCAGAGCATCTTGAAAAAAGCAATGGACACTGGCAGATATCATCCAACAACAAATCCTGATGAAGCCTTGGGTTATGATGATCAGAAAATAATTCTTACAGTGGGAATTCCACTTGTTGACAATAGAGCTGACCCGGCTGACCTTTCATCAGCACTCGAGACTCTTGGAACAAGACTGAAAAAAGGTGCTTTGGTCATCGCAAGGTCGACACTCATTGTTGGGCAAACCAGAAACTTCATTGCACCAAGACTTGAAAAATATTCAGGGCTTAAGGTGCCCGATGATTTTGACCTTGCATTCTCATCAGAGCGAATGGCCGAGGGTGCAGCATTTGCTGAACTTACCGGAATGACAACTCCTGTTGCTGGACTCACACCCGTGGCAACAGAAAAAGCAGCGTCACTTCTTGAGCAGATGGGTGTCAGTAATGTTGTCCGTGCAAGCTGCCCTGAGGCAGTAGAAACTGCAAAGGTTTTTGAAAACATCGCCCGAGATGTAAACATCGCGCTTGCCAATGAATATGCAAATTTCTGCACCGCATACAACCTCGATACCAAGGAAGTACTTGACCTTGTTCGCACACACAAGCGTGTGGGTTTCCTTCATCATCCGGGTCCAGGTGTTGGTGGTCACTGTCTACCGCAAGCCATGTACTACCTAAAACCAGCAGCAGATGAGGTCGGGGCTAGCCTCCCAATTATTGAAACCTCAAGAAAAGCAAACTTCTATCAACCAGAACACATCGCAAAACTAGCGGTGGATTGGTTATCTGAGAATAATATAAAGCATGGAAAAATCGCAATCATCGGCATTGCCATGAAAGACTATAGCACCGATGCCAGATGGTCACCGGCAGCTGCAATTGCAAAATACCTGAAAGAGAACCATGACGGAGAGCTTGTGGTCTGGGACAATAATGTTGATCGTAAACATGTTGGTGTAGAGCTCAATTATATTGAATCAATTGATGAAGCAGTGAAAAATGCCTTTATTGTCATCACTGGTGCAAGGCAAGACCCACTTCTTCCTGGAACCTTCAATGATGTTGAAATCCTTAAGGGAATGAAGGACAAATCGCTCCTCATTGATACAAGATTCCTGTTTGAAAAAACCAAGGTTGAGGGCAAGGGTATAGAGTATAAGGCGTTGTGATACATTGGTCACAATTTAAAAGAATAACTATAGTTTGTATTTGCCTTATTTTATTGTGTCTTGGTTGTAGGGGACAGACTGAATTAGTAGATACCGAACTCTCCACAATCAAACCCTTCTCCGCATCTTTTGCCGAAGCCCTTGAAATCCCAGGTTTTATCTTCCATGTCATCAGAGGAATCGCGGTTTCTGAAAATATCAAAAACCTCGACCGAAATCCGGTAACAGATGAGATGACACAAAGATTCAATGCGAATTGGAATGATGGCTTTGAATACAATCCTGATGATTTCACCATGGTTGCAGGATTTTGGGCATCGGTTGCCAGTAGCAAACTAAGCCTGGATTTACCAATTAAAACCAAACCTGGCTTCTGGGAAAAAGAGGTTTCTTTGTCTGATGTTGCTCTCACCTCACTTGGAATCTGGATTTGGGAGAGCCGTGAAGGTCGAACAAATGGAACTCCTGCATCAAAGGACGCAAAATCCCTCCCGCAGAATAATGCGATGGATGTGTTTTCCTACCACATCGATTTTATGAATGATGATTTAGGATTCAGCTTTGACAAACAGAGGCTCGGAAACTTTGAAGGTCTTGGGGTTGGTGTTTCCTGGGTTTCTGTGCTTTTGTCACAGGTCAAAAGCAGCTTTGTCCATCCTGATGAAAAACTGAAACTTCGAGACCTTGCGATTGCCTTGTATCTTTATAATCCAAGCTGTCGTGAGGGAACAGGGTTTGAGCAGTGCCGACATGGACAGTTTTGGCGGGACAATTTTACACATGCGTTTGGCGTATGTGATGACATCTGGTATTATTTTGGTCTCGACCTGAAAGCAGAACAGATAAGAGATTCTCACGGTTGGAACCATTCAGATACCTCACTTAAGGATGAAAACAGGTACAACCTTGAGCTTATTAAAAAGCCACTTGATGAGTAGCAGGAAGTTTCGAACCTCGGTTGTTCCTGTGTTTATGAATCAGCCTAATTCTCATATATTGAAAAACTAGAGATTCTCGGTCATACTTCGACAAGCTTAGCAACGTAGTAATAGATTGTCTTTCCAGCGAACGCTGGAAACCAGGGCATAAAAAGGCGTGCTTTTTTATCGGGTGAAACTGCATTTCCAACATCAAGAATTATTAAAATAGAGAATTCATGAATCAAAAGTAACCCTGGATTCCGGGTCAAGCCCGGAACGACGAGGGGATCGCCGGGAATGACGTAGTGAAAGATCGACTTTCCATTGATGCTTTGATAGGCTCAGTATCCATCGAACATCTCAAAAATAGCCCTTTGCAATTTTCATCTCATTTCATTACACTTGTCTTTAGTTTCTTTGGAGGTGTGTGATGGGTTTATCTGTAAAAAAGCTTCTAACAGTTGTTATCTGTTTTATTCTTGTATGTCCCGTAATTTTTGTCACTGGTTGTGGAGAGGAGAAAGCAGAATACTTAGCGTTTTGGGAGCTAGAGTCACCTGGACCACATAAAGCACATAAGATCTTGAACTTATATCAAAACCAAGGAACCGGTAATCTCCTTAAAAACTCTTATGTAGAGGTGGCTCCAGATTCTGAAAAAACAATTATACTCAAAATCTGGAATAGGCATGAAACACCTGGAATAAAGACAACTTATAGAATCTCTTCAAACTCAGAATATGTTACATTTCCAAAAGACAAAATAGAAACAATCTCTAAAAAAAGGAAACCGGGAATTGCATATGTTGAATCTGGAGTAAACATAAGATCAAACCCAACAACCGAGTCTGAGATACTATATAAAACTATTGAAAGTTATGGTTTTTTGATCAGATCACAAAAAGTTAGTGATCATGATAGCAGAACATGGATTGAGATTGAGCTTGAAGATGGAGGAACTGGTTGGGTTCGATCAGATCTAGCAACACTAAATCTAGATTTTGATTTAGATGACGATAATACTGTAGATATCCCAGTGAATATCAAGCTTCCAAAAGAAATTACTCTTCCTGTTGAAGTAAAAGTTAAAATCACTCCATCAAACGGAGAATCGCAGATTTTAAATCTTATGATTACCGAAGCTGACTGGTGGAGTGTGAATTGGGTTGCCAGTGGAACTGTTAGACAAGAGATCGATCTATATGAATGGAAACGTACTGGTGTGGAATTTGAAATAACAAATCATTCAGACACAACTTCAATGTTCCATATTTTTACAAGTGATAAAAGCTTACGTATTGATACCCGAGATAAGGTGAAGGTTTCAGCAGGAAAAAAGACTAAAGTCTGTGCCACGATATATACTTTGCATAAGGATGGAATTGATGAAAACACAAAATTCAAAGAGACTATAACAATCAAAGGAATTGATAATTACAAGGATGATGAAGAGGAACAAACTTCTGATTTTAAAAAGATACACCTGAGTGCCATACATAAAAAGCTTGATGTGGATGTTTTTTGGGATGAGACTGGAACAGATACGATAACTGTTGAGCTTCTTCCATATGAATTTGTTTTGAAAAACATCAAAATTGTAAATCATACTGATCAAACAATTGATGTTGGAAATTCAAAATGGTTAGAAGCTAGTCAAACACTTTTGATTCCAACCTTAATTCTGAATTCAAAGTCAGAAACACAAGTTGAGATTTCAGGAAGAAGTTTTCCTCTAAAGATAAATCACGTCATCAAAAAACCTGTTAGCAATGTAAAATCAAAAACTGACCGGAAGATATCTAAAAATTGTATTTTTACACAATATTCTGATAAAAATCTATTCACACTTATAAATGATAATATGGGGAACAGGAAAATCGAATGTTTTGATATCATCTCTGGTGAACTCTTGTGGGTATACCCAAAGAAAGATCACCCTGAGTATGATATAATTTCTAAAACTCTGCTTTTGAAAGATGTTTCGACTGCATTTGACAAAGTTATTGTGCAATATAATCTTGAAGAGAGCAAGTATCCTGAAATTGAAAAAAATGTTTCGGTTTGTCTTGATGTGAAAAACGGAGAGATGGATTGGTATTTGAAAGGTAATAATTTTTTATCAGTTTTTGGGAGCACTGATAGGTTTGTCGTTGATTGTGGGTACAGAGATGAATGTGGTAACCAATGCAAACATTTTGAATGTAGAAAATTAACAACAAATGAAGTTCTTTGGGAAAAAAACTATAGCGAACTTGAGAGTTTTGGTTATGCAGACAACGATTATGCCTATTTCTTCAGCTCCGAAGAGGGAACAAAAGGAGGCAGAATCACAGCAGATACTCCACCAGAAATAACACATGAAACATGTCTCTATTGGCCTGGTTCTTATCTGCATAGTGAATTTCCCTGGGTGTCTTCTGCGAATGAAACCACTATGAAGTGGCCTGAGGAGTCTAAAAAAGAATTTGATAAACTCATAGAATCTTTTTTTGGTTCTGCAACTGAACATCAAACATTTGTTACAGAAAATGGATTAGTTGTTGCTATCAGTGATTACTATTCTACAGAAATGTTTCTTTTTGATAAAGATAGCGGTGAAACAATTGCTGCATTTGGAAATATGCCAAAAAATGGTGACATAGATTTTGGTGAGGGAAGTTTTAGAGAATGGGAATCCAACTATTATTACAATAAAAATGTTTCCTACTACAACATCGAAGGAGAAATCCTCGAAATGGGTGGATATTTCTTCAAGCTCCCAGAAAAAGAATACATCGACCTTCCAAATACTTACCACCTGCAACACTACAGCGAAACAACAGGAAAATACTATTTCCTTGATATGGATGGTGGACAGGTTGTTTGTGTGAGTTTGCAGAAATAGAAAACTTGTTTTCTATTTCTGCCCTCTGGCTTGAGTTTTAAACCTCTCGATAAATCCCAGAAAAATGCATATCAAGACTCTGCTAGATGTGTGATATTTTGATTTTATGCTGTAATCACTATACTTATTGTGAAGCTTTTAGGAGGTCGATGATGGGTAAGCCACTAAAAAAGATTGTTGCTTTCTGTGTTTGTGTGTTGCTTATTACCCCAGTGTTTCTTATGGCTGGCTGTGGAGAAGAGAAAGCAGACTACTCCGTTTTTTGGGATAACTCAGATTCTGAGAACTCATATATGCTGCATGAGATTGAGGGAGTCATAAAT
This sequence comes from Caldisericia bacterium, assembly GCA_963674785.1. Lineage (GTDB taxonomy): Bacteria > Caldisericota > Caldisericia > JAAYUI01 > JAAYUI01 > JAXGMQ01. Next base: position 560,475 of record OY771555.1, on the reverse strand, counting down.
AATACCGATGACATAAATCCTCTAAACACCCTGTCCCTTGAAATGTCCCCTGGTGAAGAAAAAACCGTGGATTTCACAATCTGGAACAAACACAAAACACCCGGAATAAAGTCCACCTTCAAACTCACATCCGACTCAGATTTCATATCATTTCCAAACAGCCGAATTGAAATAGTCTCAGCAGAAGATGAACACAATATCACTGTAATGGTTGGTGTGCTTGTAAACATCAGAAAAAAACCAACAACAAGTTCAGAAATATTACTCAATACAACTGAACAAAAGGAATATACCTATATTTCTCAAGCCCCAGGTGAAGAAGATGATAAAACCTGGATTGAGATTGAGCTTGAAGACGGAAGAACCGGTTGGGTTCGCTCAGACATGACAACCATCACATCTGATTTTATCAGAAACTTAGATGATGCAGTCAATGTTCCTGTGACCATCAAACTGCCTGAAGAAGTTGAATTCCCGGTTGATGCAGAAATCAAAATCACCCCGTCAAAGGGAGAACTCCAGACCCTAACCATTCACATCACCGAAGCCGATTGGTGGAGTGTGAGTTGGGTCGCCAGCGGGAGTGATAGTTTGGTTGTGAATCTTTATGAAAACAAACCAAAGCAGCTTGAGATGTTGGTAAAAAACAATTCAAAAGAAGAGGCCGATTTTGAATTTGAGGTTTCAAACACAAGTATCACAATAGATGCCATCAAGCCACTATCTGTGAAACCTGGAAAATCAGAATCATTTCTCATCTGGGCGAGACTTGGGGATGTTGAAAAAAAAGATGAAGACTCGATGGTTCATGAGGAAATCACAATTTCTGCAAAAAGACTCAAAGATGAAAATGATGATTCTCAGATTGAGATGGTTCAGGAATCGGAAGAACAAAAAACCTTGAAACTTGACATAGTCAGGAAGAAATCATATCTAGAAATCGTGTGGGAAGAGACAGGCACTGATACTGTAACAATTGAGAGATATCCGTATGAGTATGTTAAAAAAAACGTTAAAGTGATAAACAAAATGGATATGCCCATATTTATTGGAAGCTCAAGAGGTGAACTTGCGATTGGTGAAACCGGAGTGTTGCCTGTGTTGATCAAAAGCTTTGAACCAAAGATTTACGAGAGTTTTGATTCTTTTGTTGATAATTCTGATCTGAAAGTCAAAGAAATCATCAAGAAACCCAAAAGTAATATCAAAACATCCATAGACTGGAAAGCTTCAAAAAACTGTATTTTCACGCAATACTCCAGGAATCATCTTTTTGCATTAGTAAGTGATGATTTGGGTAACAGGAAATTGGAATGTTATGATCTTGAAAGTGGATTGTGTTTGTGGGAATATCCAAAAAAAGGTGATCCTGATTATGATAAAATCATAAAAACTCTTCAATTGAAAGATGCTTCAACTAGCTTTGATAAAGTGTTTGTTCAATACAAAAAGAATCCATTAGAATTATTTTCTGACACAAATGAAAATATATTCTGCTGTTTGGATGGAGAAACTGGACTTGAAGACTGGAGAACTGAATCATTTCATTTCTTATCTGTTTTTGGTGATACTGATAAATGCCTTATTGCAGGAACAGATAATGGTGAGACATATTACTCTCACGAATTTTGCAGGTATTATGAATGCAGAAAGATTTCAACAGGCGAAGTTGTCTGGGCAGAGTGTCTAGATTTTGAGAATTTTTCCTTTTCAAATAATGAATATGCATATTTTTCTGGGCACTATGATCCACCTGGTGGATCATTTTATAAGGGTGTTTTTACTGCAGATAATCCTCCAAAAAGAGTTGAGAATTATTTAAATACCTCTCTTTTTGATAAACCACTTAGGCCTGTGTCAAATGATTATATCAACAATAAAGACCATCAATTAAATGAAATATGTACCGGTTTGAACCAAGTAATTTTCTCAATTTATGAATCTTTTGACGGGTATTTGTCAAGAAATGGGTTGTATATTATTAATGGAAAATGTGGAGATGAAGCTGTTTGGGATACTGGTATGATTGTACACAATGCAAAATCGGGAGAACAGGTTGCATCAATTTTTGGTCAACCTTTGACAGGTGATATCAATATTCTAAAAAATCAGGTTTCTAAAAATGGTTTATATTATAGCGGAGATACAAGGCTGTATTATAATACTCGATCTGAAATCCTCGAAATGGGTGGATACTTCTTCAAAGTTCCCTCGGGTGAATACATCGACCTACCAAATACTTACCACCTGCAACGCTACAGCGAAACAACAGGAAAATACTACTTCCTTGATATGGATGGTGGTATGGTTGTTTGTGTGAGTTTGGAGGGGTAGGTTTCCACTTCATTCCAGCGATGCTTTGACTGGTTCCGTGACCATCAAAAATAGTGATGTAGGATTATCTCTGCGTTTCTTCTGTTTTTTCTACGTCATTCCAGTGAAAACGGGAATCTAGGGCATAAAACATTGCATGTGTTTTTGTCTGGAGAAATCAATTGTCCGGTACTAAGAAACGTTGAGTGATGTCTATTGAAACAAACATAACCCTAGATTCCGCATCAAGTGCGGAATGACGGAAGGGCCGGGGACGAGATACTATCAAATTTCTATAACACAAATTTATGCGACCAAAAGCGCTAGACCCCGGGTCAAGCCCGGAATGACGTTCTCCAGAAATTCTCCTCTGGAGAATTCGAATATCGACCTAGATCCCCGCGTTCGCGAGGATGGCATACCTCCGTATTTTCACTTCGTAAAAATGGGAGTTATCTCACTTGACAACAATCATCCAAATAACCATCATAAAAGTCATGGCAAAAAAATTTATCACAAACTGGTGGACACTCATTGAATGCTTTTTTCTAAGCTATGTTCTCTCATCCATGATTGCAATCATAATACTTCTGCTTACGGGTTCGGAGCTTGCACACTGGGTTGTAAAGTTGGTAATATCGCCCGTTTTTTCTTTTTTATTCACACTCAAATACTATTCGATGGAACATGGAAAACGTGAAGCAAGGAGAATCACACTTATCTGGACTCCACTTTTTGTGATTTTTGATATAGTTTCATATGTTGCCATTGCAGGGTTCTCATTAAGCTGGTATTTTTGGTCATTCCAACCATGGATGGCAATCTATGTCGTTTTTCTTTTCGTTGCACCGCTTTTTGTTGATCAGATCAGGGAATAATAAAAAGTCTGTTTAAAGTGAGCTGATTGAACCATCCATATCTCTGAGAATAGAGGTGGATGTCTGTTCGCGAGTAATTAAAAAAGCCAACCCAAAAAGAAGTGAAAAGATGCATATGTAAGAAATTTTTCTACTCATTCTGTCCATCACTTTCCAAGTCTAACACCTGTTATTATTTTTACAATTTTATTATCTTCTTCAATGTTAACAGATTATTAGCGCCAAATCTTTGATTGATGATGACGAATTCATCTTGTATCGATGCTATTGGATTATCTGTCCTGCTATGATCTGTTATTTCAGATTCCCAATCAGGTTGAAAATGACGGAGGTTACGGTTTCCTATAACAACTAATCACAGACCCTTCAGAGATACAAACTCCATTTCTATCAACAATCTGAATCAGGGCATCATCAGATAATTCTGATCTATCTATCCACCAGGTTTTTTGACCTGTGGTGGTGTCAATGCCGAAGACGGTATCATCATCAAACCCTACACCAGAGTACGAGCTGAATCTGATTTTCCCAAATAGTTTGGCGTCAGCTGTGACATTTTCATCCTCAGATTCTATGCTTCTGATACGTTTTGCAATTACCCACCTCTCTTGGAACTCATCATCTGTATAGATGTATTTTTCTCTTAAATAATCCCCTTCTTTTGATAATTCCGAGCGATATTGGATATATGGTGATCCATTTGAAAAGACTTTGCTTAAAGAACCAATATCATAGTCCTTATCATCTATTATTCTTATATTCAGTCCTGTCTTTATATCATGTTCCATTATGGAATCATTTTCTCTGAAATAGAGACTGTCCCCAAAAAAGTCAAATTTATCTGAATAATAAATTGGATCGATTCCAATTTTTATAACTTCAAGATTTGATAAACTAATCCTATAACAAACAATTCTGTATTGTTTACTGGCGGGGATCGGTTTAACACTTACTCCTTCATAAAATGCATTTGACATATATATCCAAAGGTATCCACTAGCTTTTTTTGATCCATTATAAACATCTTTTATTTTGTTCTTGAGAATCCAGTTTATATCTCCACTTGAAATATCTATACAGTAAAATTTGTCGTGCCAATGAACAATCGCCTTCTCCTCTATGATTTCGACAATATGCGGACTATAATCGTTTACACCACTTACCTTTTTGAACCTATGAAGCCAAAAAATCCTTCCATTTTTGTCTTTTAAGGAGACCATGTTGTTTAGGTTGTCGAGATGTAGTTCTGCGTTTCTATCACAAAACCCAGAGCGTGGATGGTACCAATAATTATCAATAAAGTATGGTGGTTTGTAGTTATCCATGTAAGTCCCACTTATTGGATCAAAAAAAATATCTTTGATTCTAAAACTTTTCTTATCCCTATCTGTGGTTGGAAACATCCAAATATTGCCAGGAATCGATGAAGATTTGTATACATCATTCAGCTCAAAACCTTCTTTGGCGGCATCAAAGCCCCAAACCCTCTGAAGCCTTCCAGATTCTTCATACCCAGTGTTTTCCCATTTCTCAAACTCAAAATCTGGGTCATAGTCCCTTTTGATTATTGGTTTTGGCAAATCCTCGGTAATCAATTCAAAATCATCTGTTGGTTTATAGATGGAACCTTCCGGATAGTTGAATTCTTTGCATAATTCATAAGTTTTCTGTGGAATGGTTGATTTCTTCGATGAAAGAAATGTGTAATAGCTACCGGGTGCAAGCCTGAATGTAAAAAAGAAAAACAAACCACCAAGAAGCACAACGACACTGGAAATAACTATCCACTTTTTCATATCTGTCTCCCCAAATAAAGCATCTCTCCCAGCTTATCATTTTTTTGCGTTTGTTCAATTAGCTTTGCAAGAAAAAAAGGATTTCAACTCCAAGCATCGGAGATTCCCGATCCGTCATCCCGCACTTGATGCGGGACGGGAATGACGTAGTAATGGATTGTCTTTCACAGCTTCTGCTGGAAACCAGGGGACAAAAATGCGTTTTTTTTGTTAGGTGACATTGCCCGTCCATCAAAAAGAATTAATAAAATGAAAACTTTCGAACCATCAATGATCCTGGATTCCCGGTCAAGCCGGGAATGACGAAGAGGGGAAGCCAATCATGCTTTGACCCGAAGACTTGCACAGGATAAACCGAACTCAGCAAACGTTTCGTATGACCTGGATTCCCGGTCAAGCCGGGAATGACGGAGGAGGGTGATTGCAGATATTGAAAATTATGAACAAAAACTATATAATTAATTCAAAACATAAACAAAATCAAACATCGAGTGTCATATCTGTATCACTAAAAAAAGGAGCGGTGAAATGATTGAAGTAAAGAATCTCGGTTTTGCGTACAAAAATGCTAAAAAGGTAGCGGTTTCCGATCTCCCACCCGGAGTCACAGAAGCATTTGCCATCAAGCGTGCTGTTGATGACGTATCTTTTGAGATTTCAAAAGGTGAGATCTTCGGTTTTTTGGGGCCATCTGGTGCTGGAAAAACAACAACTGTTTCAATCCTCATCGGTCTCCTGAAAAACTATGCCGGAAGCGTGCATGTGATGGGTAAGGATTTATCAGAGATTGACAATAACTACTTCGAAAATATTGGAGTCAGCTTTGAGCTTCCATCACATTATTTAAGGATGACGGCAAAGGAAAATCTTGATTTCTTCTCAAGTCTCTACAAAGAAAAGAAGGTCAAACCACTTGAGGCACTTGATATGGTGGGGCTTGCTGCAGATGCAGACAAGAAAGTTTCAGATTTTTCTAAGGGAATGAAGATGAGGTTGAATTTTGCAAGAACTCTTCTTCACGATCCTGAGATTTTCTTTCTTGATGAGCCAACAATTGGGCTTGACCCAATCAATGCAAGGCTCATAAAGGACATCATCCTACAGAAGAAAAATGAAGGCAAGACAATTTTCCTTACAACACACAACATGAATGTTGCAGATGAGCTTTGTGATAGAATCGGACTCATCCATGATGGTAAGTTGAAAGTTGTAGACACTCCACACGACCTGAAGCTTCAGTATGGAAAAAGAAGAGTCCGTGTTGAGACAAAAACTGAAACAAAAGAGTTTGATCTTGATGGGCTTGGTAACAATTCCGATTTCATGAAGATTATCAAAGGTGACATCCAGACTATTCATAGTCTTGAACCAACTCTCGAGGAGGTGTTCATCAAAGTCACCGGCAGAGGTTTGATATGAGCAGACTACTTGTTCAACTGAAGAATGACTTCAGGCTTCTTGTCAGGCACAACCTTGTAAATGCAACAGTTTTCATGACTGTGTTCTGGGGGGTTTTGTTCATACTTGCACTTGCATCATTCCCTGACAAATACGTGCTTGAATACATTTTGCCCGTTATACTTCTGACCGATACATCAACAATGGGTTTCTACTTCTTGGCCGGAATGGTTTTGTTTGAAAAAGATCAGAACGTCATTTCAGGACTTGTTGTCTCGCCTTTGAAATCAAGTGAGTATATCTGGTCAAAGGTAGTATCGATGGGTTTGCTTACTGCTCTATCTGGTGGAGTGATTGCAATTGTTTCTGTCTGGGGGCGAGGGATAAATATGTTCTGGGCAGTTGTTGGGCTTTTCCTGATAGCTGTTTTTTATTCACTTGTTGGGTTCATAAGTGTTGCAAAGATTGACAATATCACAAAGTATCTCTTTGTTGGTTCACTCTATTTTGTGTTTTTCAATCTACCAATACTTGGAATATATGATGTCTGGAAAGGATTTACAATATACCTTCATCCGGTGTGGCCATTTGCGCTGCTGATGCAAGCTCCATTTGTGGGGATTGAAACCTGGCAGATACTGTATAGCCTCGGTTACATCGCTATTTCCATAACTATTGCATTCTTGTTTGCCAAAAAAACATATGAGACCTATATGGTCAGAAGGGGGGTATCGTCATGAACATGATTTGGACACTTTTTAGGAGGGACATCAAAACAATCTGGAGAGAATCGTTTGTGATCTTTGGGTTGGTGAGTCCTTTTTTCATGGCACTTATCCTCCGTGTGATGGTTTATTTCATCGAAAAAAACATGGGTGTTCCAGGTGGACTTTCAGCTGAATACGGTCTTTTGATGAGTTTGATGTTAATCATAGTGTCACCGATGTTGATGGGTACTGCTGGAGGATTTCTCATTCTTGATGACAGAGACCAGGGAATTCTTAAAACATTGAAGGTTACCCCTCTTAAGACAAGCACCTATCTTGTGTTCAGACTCACATTCCTCACCCTGCTCTCATTTGTTGTTGTACTTCTTGCAATTCCGGTGTGTGGGCTTGTGCCATTCTCCCTTTCCATGATCCCCACCGTTTTGATGACATCACTTCTCATGCCTTTTACTGCTCTGTTTATAGCATCATTTGCAGGCAACAAGGTTGAAGGATTCGCGATGATGAAGGCATCAGGGTTTTTTACGATGGCACCAGTTGCGGCGTTTTTTATCACTAATTTATGGCACTATGCTTTTGCCATCGTTCCAACCTATTGGTCAATGTTTGCCTTTGATTTTTGTATAAAAGGTGACCCTAGACTGTGGCTTTATATCACTGTGGGATTTGTTTTTCAGCTGATTCTGGTATGGTTTCTTGCGAAAGTATTTTCGGCAAAGATCAACCCAAGTTAACTTACATAACGGAGTGGAGAGGATTTCTCCACTCCAAAACCTAAAATCATACTTGAATAATCAGGTTTTTCCTATAACATCACTTAGCAAATGTGGTTCATGAAAAAATTAGAAACAAAGGAGGGGTTGAAAAATATGAAACTCCTTAGATTTGCTATAGTGTTTTTGATGGTTGTCTCAGTTTTTACACCCGTTTATGCAAGCAGTCAGGTTCCCGCTGAGACTGCAATTTCCCAGTTATCAAATTCAATCGACAGCTCATATTTCCCAGTTTTGACAGATAGCTATGCTATTTGGAGAACAAACGGTGGAAATAGCAAGATAATCTCAATGGATAGGAAAACAGAGGAAAAAGTAACCCTCAATTCTGAAGGAAGTGTAAACGCGACATATCTCAACTGCAACTGGATGAGCGATGAGTTTGTTCTCTGGTTTGATGAGAGAAGCATCAGCAATGGTGGAAATTCCTTTAGACAGATTTATGCTTGTGAAACATCTGGTGGAGATGAATTCCTTGTGAGTGATCCCGCCGCACTGGATTGTTTTGATGTTTGTGTCTGGAAAAACTACGCTGTCTTCACACAGTTTTTTGAAGGTAGCGGAAATACTTCTGGTCTATACTTTTGTGATTTGACAGATGTCGGCTCGACAAAACTTCTTGAGGCAGATGATGGTCAGAATGGATTTGCAAACCTTCAGTTCTTCCATGGTAAAGCTGTCTGGACAAACGCAAGTCAGATCAAATATTATGATTTGAACCAGGGTTCTGTTTCTGTCGCTTGCAGTGACGCACACGAGACAAACTCAAATGTTGTAATGAATTCTGAGTATATCTTCTATGTTGATGGACTTTCAAATATTTGTTCATTGAGTCTTGATGGATTTGTAAAAAAGATTATCAAGGAAGCAAGTACTTCTGAGGTTTATCCACTTATCTCAAACCCCGATTCTGATTATCTCCTCTTTGAAGCATGGGGAACTGGTGGAAGCAAGCTTTACTCTTACATGCCAGGTGAAAAAGCTCCAAAAGAGATTATAACAATTGCACGCGGCACAAAGATTACTGACAATTGCACATATGGCAAAAACCTTGTTTATGTCAAACTTGTCAATTCCTTCAAGTTCATCATGAAAAGAAATCTTGAAACCGGTCAGGAGACAATGGTCAAGGGAATTGCCGATCAAAATACCTACCCATTGGGTCTCATGATTCATGATAAGACTGTTGCCTGGTACGAAAAGTCATGGACACCAAACGGATTCAAAAGCGACGTTTTTGTCAGTGAGGTAAAGTAGTCAAACGCACTGACATTTTTTACTATCTAGTATGACCAAAAAAAACCCGGAGAAATCTGGGTTTTTTATAGACTTTATTATAGATTTACTACTATATATCTAATAGAAAAATGTGCTATTAGATAGTTCATATTGACTCTAATCTGATTCTTAATATAATAGTAGTATTCAATATGTTGAAAGGAGTTCTATGGTTATCGATGAGAAAGAATATATTCTATTTCAGTTGTCAGAAATAAATCCATGGTGGAGAGCTCCGTACAGAATTCAAAATAGAATGCTTGATGTGGAGCCGAGACCTTATCTGAACTTGTTTTACCCACATGTTGTATCAGATATAAAAAATAATAATTTTGCAGTAATACTTATGGGGCCAAGAAGGGTCGGCAAAACATGGTTGATTAATCATACCATTCAAAAGCTGATTGATGATGGGGTTAATCCCAAAAATATTCTCTACGCATCACATGATAATCCTTATTTAAGCTTTTTGCCTCCAGATGTTATTCTTGAATATTATAAAGAAGTTACAGGGATTGATTATAGAAAAGAAAAAGTATTTGCTTTTTTTGACGAGATTCAGTACCTAAAAGATTGGGAACGATTTATAAAGGTGCTTGTTGACAATTATCCAAAGTTGAAGATTGTCGCATCAGGCTCTGCCGCTGCTGCTCTCAAAAGAAAAAGTGAGGAATCTGGTGCCGGGAGATTTAGAGACTTTCTTCTTCCGCCCCTTTCATTTTATGAATATTTGTTATTAATTGGTGAGGTTGAACCTTTCAAGGTTGTCCCCAGTCTAGGTAAAAATGCACTTGTTCAGCTTCCAGAAAAATACCACAAAAAAAACTATAACAAGCACCTAGTTGATTATATTAATTATGGTGGTTTTCCACAAACAATATCAATTGACAAGGATAATGAGACTGATATAAAATTGGTTCTTCAAGATGCTGTTGATAAGGTTTTAATGAAAGACCTTCCAAGTATCTATGGAATATCAAATCCACTTGAGCTTGATAGCTTTTTTACACGTCTTGCAATAAGAACCGGTGAGCAGACTTCGTATGAAAATCTATCACAAGATACAAAAATCGACAAGCAACAAGTGAAGAAATATTTGGAGTATCTTGAAGCTGCATTTTTAATAAAAATTGTAGATAAGGTAAATCTTGACGCAAAAAACTATCAGAGACGTAGCAATTTTAAGATATATCTTACGAATTCAGCTGTAAGAACCGCCAAATATAAACCAATTACTGAAAATGATCCATTTATGTCAAATATGATCGAAACAGCCCTTTTTGCTCAACACTTTCATAATCCAAAAAAACAAGTTTATTATATGCGTGATGGGAATAAAGAAATAGATATTGTTACCAGGGATTATGATTTTAAAGTGAGTAGTGCAACTGAGATTAAATGGTCTGATAGAGTTGCAACTCATTATGAAGACATTGAAAATCTTATAAAATTCGCTCATAAACATAATCTACTATTCGCAAAGGTCACTACAAAAACAACAAACAAAGTTGATTTTATACAGAGTGTGATGACACATTTTATTCCTGCTGCAGTTGAAATACTTGCTCAAGGGATGATCACAATAGGATTAATGGAAGCTGGGGAATTTGCAAAACAGATGGATATCAATAAAAATAGCGACCCAGCCTGAACCAGGTCGCTATTTTGAAAATATCATATCTAAGAAATCACAAACTACTTACTTTGTGGCAAGCACACCGTTATCAAAGAGCATCCATGGATTGAGGCAGTTGCCAGCCCAGCTTGTGATGTTTTCAACATCTGAGCTTATCTCAAGAATTGAATCCTGAATAGCTGCAAAGAGATTGAAGGTAAGCATTGCGTCTTTGACACGACCGAGAACCTTTCCATCTTTCACATGGAAACCGAGACCGATATTACCGGAGAGCATCCCTGAAAGTGCGTTGCCCATCATGGTGCCAAGAAGTGAATCAACAAGGATTCCTTCATCCATTCCTGCCAAAATATCGTCTGATTTTTTTGTTCCAGGCAAGATGACATTGTTTGATGATGCAGTTATTGGGGTTGCATCGATATTGTTTGATGAATCAAATCCACCACCGCGTTTGAAGCCGTTTCCGGTTGGATCGATACCAAGCCTTTTTGCTGTAACTTTGTCGGCAATGAAACCTTTCAAAACACCCTTTTCAATGATTGCAGTTTTCTGAGAGGGGATTCCTTCGCAGTCAAATGGTGATGAAACACCGAGTCCATCGATTGTGCCGTCATCATATATCGTAAGTTTCTCGTCTGCGATTTTTTGTCCTACTTTATCCTTCCATGGGCTGACTTTTTTGTAAACTGTTGTTCCCATCCAGCTTGCCTTAAGGATTCCGATGATGTCGCCAACGGCATTTGGGGTGAAGAGAACTTTGTATTTTCCAGACTTCACTGGAACATTTTTCATTCCCCAGTTGAAGAATGTCGATACTCTTTTGATGATGCTGTTGGTGTCGTCATTGTATGTTGTACCATCAATTGAATTCCAGCAGGAGAGCATGTTCTCGCCATCAACAACACCAATTGCTGCACCCATTCCCATCTCATCTTTGCTGTAAGTCTTGTCAAATCCATTACTTGTGACGATTCTCATGGTCGAGCTGTCTTTTGAAACTCCACCACCAATCTTACCTTTTTCGTGAAGAGGCTTGAGTTTTTCGACAAGTATTCCACCCATCTCAATCATCTCCTCGGTTCCAAGTTTTTTGATTTTGTCGTCTTCGATTGAGGGGTTTGGAAGTGCGCCTGTTTCGCCTGCAAATTCAATCTCTGCTTTTGGGGAGTATGGAATTGCAGCCAGTGTCTGATTCACTAAGCCTTCAGCATCCTCAGGTTTTGTTGTTGATGAAAATGCGATTTTTCCGTCTTTTATCGCACGGAGCGCAAAACCATGTTTTTCTGTTGCGTTGACGGATTTAAGTTTTCCTGCTGAGTATGAGACAGGAGTTGACTCAGTTTTTATTTCGACAATCTCGAAGCTGTCAAATTTCTTTGAAGCGAGTTCTTTTATTTTATCTATCATGATATTTCCTCCTAGTCTCCTGAAACAATCACGTCTTGGATGGTGATGGATGGTGAGCCGTGTGTTGTTGGAAGTGGCATCTGTCCACCTTTTCCGCATCCGCCTGCCGAATCTGGATCGATGTAGTCATCACCGATTGCTGTGATATTGCCAAGTGTATCAAAGACGTTACCCTGAAGCATTGGGCCAGAGAGAAGCTCTGTCTTTTTGCCGTCCTTGATTCTATAAGCATATCCGGATTTGAATGTGAACATCTCACCGTTTGTCTGACCACCAAAGACACTCATGCAAAGGATTCCATCTTTGATATCTGCAATCATGTCGTCAAGTTTGGTATCACCCTTCTGGATACATGTGTTTCTCATACGTGGGATTGGTGGATGTTTGTAATTGATTGCTCGAGCTGAACCGGTTGCTCGCTCACCCATCTTGCCTGCAGTTTCTCTGCTGTGAAGTCTTCCGGAAAGCTTTCCTTCACGGATGAGCCATGTTTTTTCGGTTGGCACTCCCTCATCATCATACTTGAGGTATCCTCTTACACCTTCGTCACGACCTGTGTCGTAAACATTGAGTAGTGGTCTTCCAAACTGTCTACCCATTGTCATGACTTTAGCGAGTTCTGGGTTTTCATAAACATTATCACCCTCCGAAAGATGACCAAATGCTTCATGGATAAATGTTCCAGCAAGATTTGGGTCAAGGATGACTGTGTATTTTCCACTCTTTGGAAGTGGGGCAGTGAGGAGTTTTACTGCAAGTTCTCCTCTTTCTTTCAACTTTTCTTCGAGTCCAAGCAGATCTGCCCAGTCATTTGAAGAACCAACTGATGTTCCGCCATACTTGGTCTGACCGTCTTTGTTTGCGATAGCGTATAGATTACAACCCATGTCCATTTTTTGCTGTGTGATTTTTGTGCCTTCGGAGTTTGCAAACAGAAGTTCTGTGTATGCGTCGCGATATGTGACTGATGTAGTTTTGATCTCTGGTGAGATTGAAAGAAGGATGTCGTTGTATCCGAGTAATGTGTCCATCTTTTTTTTCATGTTGATTTCTCTGAGATCGGTTTTTGCCTCAAGCAGCACATCATCAACAATTGCCTCAGCTGGTGCCAACTGAGTTTTTCCACCCAAACGGTTGCCAATTTCTTTTGCTTGTGTGATGGCAAGATTCACACGATTTTCAAGATCATCAAGTGAATTAAAGGAAACAAAACTCCACCCCCCATTGTGGCAGGCTCTGACATTTCCCCCATATTCTCTTTTTGTGATCGATTTTTCAATGTCTTTTCCCGCAATTTGAATCTCAGTCCTGATTGAGTCTTCAAGTCTGATTTCGATATAATCGCAGGATTTCCCAGTTAGATACTCTTTTACATCTATTTTCATTTGTTATCCTTTATATACGAGATTTCATAATTTTACTCAAAATCCAAGTTTTGTCAAGTCTGGATTTGCAGAAATAATTGTTAAAAATGTTGAATTAATCGGGTTTACTTGTTTATATGTATTTATTAGTCTGATGAGCTCTTATTTATTCGGTGATTTGTGCAGAATTCAAAATATTTTCTACAAGGTGGTAGATGGTTGAACCAGGTTTCTTTGGCCAATCTTTACAGGGTGGAGTGTCTAGTTTTTTAGCGTTATCAATAGCAATCTGAATTCTCTCTTTTGAAAGACTGACTAAGCAACATCTCTTAAGATTTTTGTTATATCCAGGAATATGTTTCTTGAGTTCCTGCAGAACTCCATCACTTGTTGGGTTTGTATAGTCAAGCAAAAAGAAATGTAAAAGTAGCCAGAATTCAAACAAGGGATTACTAAGGGCAAATCCATATTCCTTGCTCAGTTTTGACCAATCATAGCATGGTTTGATTTGATCATCTCTCCATTTGTCTCTATCAATAACAATCCAAGCTTCATCTCCTTTTGTCAGAGTCTTGTTTTCTTGATCTGTAAGAAATTTTTGTATTCTTTCAAGAACATGATTTGGAGCCGATAACCCGTTTGGTGAAGGCTTTACATCAATAATTATGTCTGGATTGTTTGAAGGGATTATTGATTGAACATGCTCAAAATAGCACTTTTCAGTTTTTTCACCCTCGGTCGCAATTACAAAAACCTTTTTAAGCTTCCGGGTTTTTGTCTTTCTTTTTAGAGATTCATTCATTATTGGTTGAACAACGTCTCTTCCTTCATTTTTTCAATTTCACCTGATATGTCACCAAACTTTGGAATCCCATCAAACCTCCCGATTAGGTAATTCCTTCTAATATCCATGTCATATCTAACGCCTTCATACTCAGCTAATGAATATAGTTCAGATTCTCCAAACTCATTCTTCTTCGTAAACCACATTTCATCTCTTCTGAACAAATCTTGGTCAAGCAGAGAGCTGTCGTGGGAAGTAAAAATTAACTGGTTTCTTGAATCAGCACCGCTGCTTTCAAAGAATGTTTCAATGAGTTTTTTTACTAAGAGTGAGTGAAGACTTGTATCGATCTCATCAATAATTGTTGTTTTGCCAGTAGAGATTTCTAGTTCCTGAAGATTGAGAATTGATGGTAACAAATGCATTAGTCTGATTGTGCCTTTTGATTCCTCATTTTCAAAAAATCCAATATTAGAACCTCGACCATCCGTGTGATATATTACAATATCTTTTCGGAAGTCATTCAAAATTCGATCAAGCCAGATCCTATTCTTAAAGTTTTCTTTTAGATCGTCAACAAGATTCTCTGGCAAATCCTTCTCTACTATTTCAATACTTGATATTCCTGTATCAGCTAATTTTAGTATCTTCCCAACTTTTTCTAACAAGGATTTTGATTTTTTATCCTCTAGCCTTTTGAAATTGAATTTTTGATCATCTGATATGATAGAAAGATTGTATCTGAACCAGTCATATAAAAATCTGAATTCATTGAAATTATCCTCAATAGTTCTTGTTAAGAAGAGAATCTGTGGCCTTGTTCTATCGAATGTATTTTCCAAAGCTTTTTTATCTTCAAATTTATCATTAACAAGAATTCCCTGGTTTAGTTTTGATCGATGAAAAAAAACTATTTCCGTTCCCGATGAATTGAATTCAGATAATTTCTCTTCAACAACTTCTTTTGAATTGAGCGCAAAGAAATATTTAATATGTCTCTCGTTAATAAGAACGTTATACTCGAATTCTGTTGGGCTAGCTTTCATTTTATTATCGAGTTTGAAAGGATTGTTCTCTATTTCTTCATCCACACCCACCCCATCAATAATATGTTTTCTCGAGAACCTTATTGCCTCGAAAAGATTCGATTTTCCGGAAGCATTTGCACCATAAATTGCTGCTGCTGGTAAAATCTTTAAACCTGCGTTTTTTGACTCAGGAATTCGATTTTTGTGCTGCTGCTCCCGTGTTTTGATCATTGAAAGAGAAGTTACATTTTTAAAAGATTTCCAGTTTTTAACAGTGAAATTTATCAACATCTCTCCACATCCTTGCATTTTTATTCATGAGAACTTTTCTCTTTAATAAAAGAAATTTTAGCAATGAATATCAAAATGTCAAGTCAAGAAGAGAAAATATCACATCTTGCTAATGTTCAGTATTTTTCTTTATCTCAGCTCCAACAATCGAAATACTCAGAAGGGCTTGGAGCAGAAGGTCTGAAACAAGCAGGATTGCAAAGGTTGAATTCGCATCAAAGGGGATGCCAGTAACCGAGATCTCAAGCTCAGTATTTGCTTCGTTTGTTTGTATGATTCCAAACCTGATGGTCATGTTCTTCTTGTTATCAAATGGATTCTCTTTGATGTTGATGAAGAGTTCATCGGCTCCAAATCTGGTTAGTGTTCCCCTGAGGGCAAACTCTCCCCAGTTTCGTTCCCATCTGAGCCGAAACTTTCCACCCTCACGTGTCTCAATGCTGACCTCTTCTGCTAGCCATGTGACAGCTTTTTCTGGGGTCAAAATCAAATCCCTGATTACTTCCGGTGAACCTTCAATCTCTTTTGAGCAGACTATCTCTGTGTGAAGCTCGAGACATTTTTCTGGGTCACCACCAAGGTTTTCGGTTATTCTGTGCATGAAAACCCAGAGCCAATTGCAGGCATTGAAAAATGTGGCATCGTGCATGCTTGTAAGCCCAAAGCCTGACAATGTGATTATGAGTTTATCTGAAATCTCAATCTCTATTCTCGGGTCAGCTTCAACGTTACTCCAATCAGTTTTTTCAACTTTCAGATCGAGAAATTCGTTTTCTTTGACTGTCTCGGTTTTTATCTTCCACTCGGTCTGAGTGTCGTTGTTTTTGAATCTAATGAATCCCTCAGCCCCCATATCGACTGGGATATTTACAAGAGAGCCTGTTATGGCGGAAAGTTTACTTGGGTCTGTAAGCAGAGACCAAACCTCCCAAGGGAGAACTGAGATGCTTGATACCGCCGTTGCCGACCTGTATCCTTCAGGTTTTGTTGGATTGTCTTTGTTTTTCATAAGCTTGTTCTGATAGCTTCCATTTTCTTCTCTATCATAGAGCTTACGATTCTACTTACAATGCTGTTTTTTCTGTATTTCAGGTATAGATTTGAAACATCGATAACCTCACCTAGCGAAGTTGTTACAGAACTATCCATACAGAAAGTTTCGGACTCTCCATCCCACGAATCAAGAATTGCCTTCAGTTTACTAAGTGAATGCTGGGAAGATATTCCAATTCCTTTTGCTGGGTGGGAGAGTGAACGCTTTTTCATTATTGTTTCAAGAAACTTATCATCAGGGATTACACCCTCAACACTAATCCATTTCTTTTTTATTCGAACGAGTGGTCTTAGATGAAGATAGTATTTTTCCTTATAGTTTTTTAGATAACTGGGGATGTATTCTGAAAAGACAGTCCCGCTTATAAGGAATGCCTGAAAATATGCGGGTATTCCTAGACTTCTAAACATGGAGACGAGCAGAGCCGATTTGCTGTTTGCACAACCCTTGCCTGCAGAAAGTGTTTTAGATGAAGGGATTAATGTGCCAGGGGGTCCACAGAACCAGATATTATTTTTTACAAAGTGGTATATGATTTTTACAGCCTCTGTAAACGGTCTGTCCTTGTCAACCAATGATGAGACTATTCTGCTTATATTTTTTGCGTTAGAGTCACAAAACATGTCGGGTTTAAGGTATCTACCCATACCAACCTCAATTCCCCACCTGCTTTTGTCTGCCATCAACATACAAGCTATTATAGCTGTTATTTATAAGTTATCAAACGTAAAACACCCACCTCTATCGAATCACGAATTTCCGAGAATGAGTATTGGTTTAAGCTCAAAACATTGAAACTAGAATCTTCTGAATCAAAGTTTCTTTTGCTGTTTTGTGTATTTTAAATGTTATACGGAATCAGAATGGGAGCATCACTCCGACAGTTTTTTGTCGTTCAAGTATGTATTCTATCGCCTCTTCTTTTGATTTGAATACCTTGACTTTTGAACCAGAGATATTGTTGTATATCTGAATCATAAGTCTCTGGATGCTTTTGTGTGTGTGAACAAATTCTTCTATTCCATATTTCTCAACCATAGGCACGCTTTTTTGACCAAACTCAGCAAGTAATGGGGGGCTTGCGGCTGACATACTTCCTAAGTTTGTGACAAGCCAAACCCTTGATGTTAGTTTTTCGAGTGCCTCGATGTTTTTTTTGACTAGAAAATCAATATCATTTGAGTCTCTCGGTGTCCCAATAAACTCAAAGAATTGGATATTTTTTATTGGATCGTATTCTGCTTTATGTTCCATGATTACTCCTTTTCTATGTTTTTAGGGCTTACAATTTAAACCTTTTATCTTATCAAAGATAACCTTTGCTCTATGAAGCTTTGTATGTTTCAATCAATAATAGGTTTCGACTTTCCCACCGTTTCCTGTAGCTTTAAAACGTGTTCAACAGCTTCCTCTTTTGACTTAAAGATAGGACTCTTTTTGCCTCTAATTGTGTTGAAGAGAAGAGACATCGCTTTTTGAATGGGATTCTTACAAATCATCACTTCGTCGATAACGTATTTGTCCATGGTCTTTTTGCCGCTCTTTTGCCATTCCTTAACAAGCATCGGGTTTTTCACCTTGTACTCAGCGATGTTAACAATCAGCCATATTTTTGTTGCAACGTCATTATAAATCTGGTCGGTGAGTTCTCTCATTTGTTTTAAATCATCAGTGGTACTGATCAAACCGTTGTAACTTACAAACATGATATTATTCGATTTGTCGTAGCTATATTTCATATCCATGTCAGAACCTCCTATGTTTTTTATACAAAGGTTTACGAGAACATTCGAGTTACGCTACAAGTATACAGCCTATTATGGAAAAATCAATCGATTATGAATATTGAATTAATCATTATTAACTTCAATTATTGTGTGGTTCCTACCTCTATAATCGATCGAAGCTTCTTTTGTGCCAAATAAGAAAAAAGACTCCCAAAGCTCTCTAGAATGTAAAAAAGCCACCCCTCATCGGGTGGCTTTTTTCGTTTGCGGCTAGTATTTTACTTTTACTCTCTGCCTGCTCCAGCTCTAACAATATATGCTTCGACTGGCTTTTTTCTGAGACTGACATCGACGTTAGGATTGACTGTTCTTTCCATTCTGCCGTTTTTGTCAACTGCTCTAGAAATGAGGTGGTAAACACCATTTTCACCTGGAGGTGAAGCAATGTGTAGTGACCATTCTCTTGTGTCTTTGTCAACTTCTGCTGTAAGCCATGTTTCTCCGCCATCTGGGGAGACCTGGATTGTGTCGATTCGAGCTTCAGCTTTATACTCACCAAGGATTGTGAATGGGGTGGTGATTGTGTCACCATCAAGCACATTGTTGAACCATGAACTTGGTGTTGGGTCAGAAGCCAAATCTACATCACTTCCGCTTCCTCCAGCCGCTGCTGGTGGTGGGGGTGGTGGGGCTGCAACGCAACCGCCGCCGCTTCCTCAACCGTATGTACCGGCAAGGGCGAGAGAGGCAGCAACGAGGCTTAACGCAAAGACAAATACTAGTGCAAATACTGCAAATTTCTTCATTGTCTTGCTCCTTTCCGCTCTTTGAATCTCATCTCTGAGCATTTTCTTAACATAAGTATTTCATTTGACCCCATGTGGGTCAATAGTCCAATATAACTACATTTTAAGTAAAAAGCAAGTTCAATTTCTCTCGATTATGACTCGATTGAATTGGTTTTTGACTTCTCAATTTGGTGTCATTCTTTAAATGGAAAATCAGATGTGTTATCAAATATTGATTGAAACTCAGTAATCAATGCTTGTACCCTCTCTGAATTGATGGAGTAAAGTGTGCTGTTACCGCTTTTTCTGCTGTTTACGATCTCTTGAAATTTTAGGACTTTTAAGTGCTGAGATGCCTTGACCTGTGTGAGTCCAAGTACCTCCATTATCTTCTTGACGGATAATTCTTTATTTTTTGAGAGTAAAATCACAATACTAAGACGTGTTGTTTCAGCAAGAGCTTTTAATCCACCTTGAAAACTTGAACCTATCACATTCTTCATTTGTAACTATCATATAGGAAAAAGGAAATAAATGAAGGGGGAAGTAATGACAAAAAATTCATGCTTTGTTCACAAAACCCTGCTGTTGTTGATAGCTGCGTTATTGTTTGTTGCTATGACATTTGAAGTGACGATAAAGATAGATTCCCCACCCTCAGGGATACATGTCAGATCAGAAAACCTTTATATAAAAGGTTCTATCTCAGATAAGTCCATATCAAACATCGATGTAATCCTCGATGGAGCAACTGTTGGCAGACAAACAATTCCCTGTGTCGGTGGATATTTCGATTCAAATATCTCTCTTGGTGCCGGAAAAACTTCCATTTCATTACAGGCAAAGGTCTCTGACACATATGTTGAGAGTGGAATTGTTGTGTTTAGGGATTGCAGTGTTTCAGCAGCAATCGATGATAGAGTTGCGTTTGTAAACATGGATACGAGAAGCCTCGCACATCCTGTAAAGATAATTTCAGGTAGATCGATGGTTCCTCTTCGTGAGTTTGCTGGTTTTTTTGGAGCTGAAGTTTCATGGGATGAAGAGAATAGAGAGATAGTTGTTACTCTTGGTAAGTTGAGTTCGAGCATAAAGCTCGGAGCAGATATCGGTGTTATCAATGGACAAACTGTTACATGTGACCCGCCTGCTACATCGATTTACGGAGCCTCCTATGTTCCGTCGAGATTTTTCTCTGAAATGATTGGTGGAGGTGTATCTTGGGACGGCAGTACAAAAAGGATTACGATTGGAGTTCCATAGCAAATTATACCGAAAAGATTTTCGGTATTTATCAACAAATCGTATTCGACATATATTCGAGAGCTTGGTTGTTGTAAAAATCAGGTTATATAAATCGACCTAACACTGTGTAATCCAGCGGTTCATATATTTTGCTTGTTAACAATAATTGATAATATTGAAACAATTTGGTAACATCTGAAGAAACCACCTCTGTAAAATGATTTTTCCGATTGACAATGAGAAATTAAGTTATTAACATTGTTGTCATGAAGGCGGGGAATTCACCTCTACGAGTACTGCTTTTGGTGGTATTGGCGCTGTTCCTGATTTTCGTTTTTCTCTCCTTTGCATCGCCCATGATTCCGATTTCGAGAGTGGATTATGAGGGGATACAAAGGTTGGAGATTGTGAAAGTTGAAAGGTACATCGAGGCAAAATCCAATATGGGTTTGATTTCGACATCAAACAAAAAACTAAGTGATGCACAGGACATACTCGGGCCATTGGTGGAAAAAGTCACAATTAAACCAAGATTCTTTTTTAGGGCAACCGTTAATATTTATGAGAAACAAGACACTTTTGCTCTTGCTTGGGGAAGGCTCAGTGGAAGGATCGCAGTTGATATTGAAGGAAACTTCATTGAGGATATAACCCCGGACAACACAAAGAAAGTTGAATTTGAGATACTCTCAAAAAACGCTGGTAATATTTCAGGTTTTAATGAACCCAGCCCTTCGATGTATCCTTTTGATTTATCCAAGGAGGATGAAAACGCAAGTGAGAATTTGTATCTTCGTCCACTTATCGGGATGATCCTCCAGTACCGATCAGCGTTAAATCTGAATTTTTTTAGGGTTCTTAGAAATGAAGCTACTTACTTCATTTATCAAAACATTAGGGGGGAGTATATTCTCGTTGCTCCCTATGCTGTAAACAATTTAAACCCTGTATTTGTTGAGTTTGGTGGAGAAATACATCAACTCGAAAGTATAGATGATGCGGATGATTTAAAATCTGCAAATCCTGACGAAAAACCAAAACAAATCTTTTATAATAAAGTGAACCTTGAGACTGCAAGAGGGTTATTTGGTGAGACTAACCAAGGTATGCTTATATATTTTGGAACATCAACCGGTCTTGAAACAAAGTTTGGTGCACTGGGACATTTGATGGATACAGAGTTTAGTAAAGGTGAAACACTTCCTCTGATGATTAAACTCGATATTCCCCATCAGGTGACAACAGTTCCCAGAAAAAGTACGGTTGGTAGTTGATTCTGGTATGTTTACCTGTTATTATGGTTGGCTTGAAAGAGGTTAGGATATAGAAAGGAACTCGGTATGTCAAATGCTTTTGATGTATGGGAAGGCACAAACGCCGTAATAAAAGTTGTCGGAATCGGTGGTGGAGGGAACAACGCCGTCAACCGTATGATCGAATACGGTCTCGACAATGTTGAATATATTGCAATGAATACTGACACTCAGACGTTACGTATGTCTCTTGCTCCAAATAAAGTTCAGATTGGACCGAAAACAACAAGAGGTTTGGGTGCAGGTGCTATGCCTGAATTGGGAGAAAAATCTGCAGAGGAGAGCAAAGATATCATCGCAGAAATGCTTTCTGGTGCAAACCTGATTTTCCTTGCATGTGGCATGGGCGGAGGAACAGGCACAGGTGCAATTCCAGTCATTGCCGAGATCGCAAAAGAACTAGGAGCCCTTACAATCGCCATTGTAACAAGACCATTCAGTTTTGAGGGCGAAAAAAGAATGATCCTTGCCGATAAGGGTATTGAAAAACTCCAGGAAAAAGTCGATGCGATGATAACAATCAGCAACGACAGATTGTTTGAAGCGACAAACAAAAACACTCCACTCACAGAAGCATTCTTCATGGTTGATGATGTTTTGAGGCAGGCCGTTGAGGGAATCACAACAATCATAACTGTTCCTGGTCTTGTCAATGTTGACTTTGCAGATGTCCGCACAATCATGAGTAACGCTGGAACTGCCTGGATGGGTATTGGTCAGGCGAAAGGTGAAAACAGAGCCGAAGAAGCTGCAAACCAGGCTATCAGCTCACCACTTCTTGATGCTTCACTCAAGGGTTCAGAAGGACTCCTTGTCAACTGTATTGGCGGCAAAGACTTCAAAATATCTGAAGCAAATGAGGTTTCAAGATATATCACCAGGATGGTTGACTCACAGGCAAATATTGTTTGGGGTGCTGTAATTGATAAAGCCCTTGAAAATGAACTCCGCGTAATTGTCATCGCAACTGGTTTTGAAGCCAAACAATCAGCAGACAGTACCGGAATTAAAATAAAACCGAAAATCAACAGGGGTGATCTGGATGAACTAGTCTCTGGTAAAGAGCTTGACATTCCACCATTCCTGCAGAAAAAGAAAGGCTCTGGTGGAGCCTAGTTCTCTTTCAAACATAAAAAACAGAATAAGGGAGGCAGCAGATAAGGTTGGAAGAGACCCACAGTCTATTGCCCTTATGGCTGTTACAAAATATTCTGAACTTGCAGATGTCATCCCAGTTATTACCGCGGGAGATATTGTGCATGTTGGCGAAAATAGGGTTGCAAATGCACAAAGATGGAAGACATATGAAGGTCGTGACTCGATAAAACTCCATATGATTGGAAATCTTCAACGCAACAAGGTTCGACCGGCTCTTACAATTTTTGATTCAATAGATACTGTCGACACCACAAAACTTGCAGAAAGAATAGACATCATCTCAGAAAAGCTTGTTGACGTGATGATTGAAGTAAACATTTCTGGTGAAGAAGTCAAACATGGATGCAGTATTACTGAGTTTGCGTCACTATCTGATAGAATCATATCTCTGAACCATTTGAGGCTCACAGGAGTTTTTACAATGTGTCCGATTGATGCTACTAGCAAATTCAGAGAAACTATTTATAATAAAGCATCAGAGCTGGCGTATGGTCTTGAACAGACGCTCGGAAGAAAGATAGAAAGATCGTATGGAATGAGCGGGGATTTTGAACTCGCAATAAAATGCGGCGCAACACAGGTTCGAATTGGAAGGGCGCTGTTTTCTGAAGGAAGGTAGATTATGGGTATAGGTGATTGGTTTAAGTCTCTTGTTGGTATGGATGAAGACGGAGGAGAACTCTATGATGGAGCAGAAGAGGTTGAAAGCACTGAAAGAAAGATTAACCCTGAAATAAAATCTGCTTTGTCTAAAATGACCGTTGTTGTAATGAATCCAACTTCCTTTGAAGAAGCCCGTAAATCAGTTGATTCATTGAAACATGGAAAACCTATAATGGCAAACTTTGAAGAAACTGAATCTGGAATTGCAAGAAGGTTTATTGATTTTGTTTCAGGTGCTTGTTACGCGCTTGATGGTATGGTCGAAAAAATCGGAAAAAACGTTTTTCTTTTCGCTACAAAAAATATCGCAGTTTCATCTGAGAAGCTTCGAATGTGGGATGATACACCCAAAAAATCCTCAAATGACTTTGGTTCGTTTGAGTAAATACAAGTTGTAAGGAAATTTTTATGAAATCACACGAGATAAGGGAAAGCTTCCTATCCTTTTTTTCTGGCAATGACCACTATGTTTTAGAGGGTGCATCACTGATTCCGTCAGACCCAACTGTGCTTTTCACGCTTGCTGGAATGCTTCCATTGAAACCATTTTTTACAGGTGAGAGAACCCCTGTTTCAAATAGACTCACAAGTTGCCAAAGGTGCTTCAGGACAAACGACATTGAAAATGTTGGGAAAACAAATTTTCACCATACTCTCTTTGAGATGCTTGGTAACTTTTCAATTGGTGACTATTTCAAAAATGAAGCTATCCCTTGGGCACTTGAATATCTCGTCAAAGTCGTAGGTATACCAAAAGACAGACTCGTTGTAACAGTTTACCCTGATGATGAGGAAAGTGTTTCTCTCTGGAAAAAGGTCGGCATCCCTGAGGGTAAGATTATTCCAGAAAAATCAAATTTCTGGACAATGGGTGATGTCGGTCCCTGTGGACCTGATTCTGAAATTCATTTTGATTGGGAGGTTAATACTCCATTCCCGATGAAAGATGGCGGAGTTGACCTTGACCATCCAAGGTTTGTTGAGCTTTGGAATGTTGTTTTTACTCAATTCAATCTGAAAAAAGATGGTTCGCAAGAACCACTTCCAAGAAAAAATATCGATACTGGTGCAGGGCTTGAAAGAATTACCGCAGTATCACAGGGAGTCAGATCAAGTTTCGATACTGACCTGTTTGGATCGGTTTTGAAGGCAATAAACGCTTTGACAGACTCTGATGATAAGGGTCGAAAGCGAATGATTGCCGATCATACAAGAGCTGTGACTTTCCTCATCGGTGATGGTGTCTTCCCAGCAAATGATGGTCGTGGTTATGTTATGAAAAGACTCATCAGAAGATCACTTCTTGCTGGAAGAAATCTAGGAATTGATGGAGCATTTATTTCAAATCTTGCAAATAGTGTAATCGATTTCTACAAGGCACCGTATCCATTCCTTGATGAGAGACGTGATGCCATCACAAAGATAATTGGTAACGAAGAAAAACAGTTTATCTCTACTCTTCAGGTTGGACTTGACCTCATTAACTCTGAGCTTGCAAAAATAGGCAGTGGCGGAACACTCGATGGAAAAACTGCCTTCAAGCTTTATGATACCTATGGATTCCCGGTTGAGCTTACAGATGAGTATTCAAGGGAAAAAGGAATCTCGGTTGATTTTGATGGATTCAATGCTGAACTTGAAGCACAACGTGAACGTGGTAGAAGATCATATTCTGGACAAAAGGAATTTGAAAGAGCAACAACTCTGCTTACCTTCAGAGACCAAACAGGTAAATCAAACTTCGATGGTTTTTCAAACTTTGAAATAAAGGATGTAAAAGTTGTCGGAATCATGAAGGATAAGCTTCCTGTGTCTACTGGAACAGAAGGGGAAACCGTTTACTTCAACACAGACATTACACCTTTCTATCCAGAAAAGGGTGGTCAGATTGGTGACCAGGGGACTGCGTTCAATGACCATGTCAAACTTGAAATTGAAGACACAAGATCACCAATTGATGAACTTATCCTCCACAAAGCAAAGATTATTTCTGGTGAATTGAGGGTCGGCGATGTTCTTACTCTCAAAATCAATTGTGGAAAACGAGATAATATAACACATGCACATACTGCAACACATCTTCTTCACGCAGCTCTAAAGGCTGAACTTGGAGACCATGCAAACCAAGCAGGTTCGTGGGTTGGCGAGGATGAACTTCGATTTGATTTCACAACCACACTTGGTGCTCTTACAGATGATCAGATAAAAAGGATCGAAAATCAGGTAAACAGTATCATCTGGGCTGGTCATACCGTTGACACTGAAGAGATGTCAATTAAAGATGCAAAGAAAAAAGGTGCTGTTGCACTCTTTGGTGAAAAATATGGTGATACTGTAAGGGTTGTAACGGTTGGTGATGAGTCGATGGAGCTTTGCGGTGGATGCCATGTTGAAAACACATCGAAAATCGGGATTTTCAAAATCACCTCTGAATCATCGATTGGCTCAAACCTCAGACGAATCACAGCTGTCACAAATAAAAAAGTCCTTGAGTATCTCCAGGAAAAGGAAGATGCACTCAAATCGACAGCAAAAGCTCTTGGCTCATCGGTTTCAGAGACAATAGATAAAGCTGAATCTTTGACTGAAAATCTTTCCACTGCCAACAAAACAATCATGTCTCTGACAACAACCATTGCAAAAAATCAAGCAGAGGTTTTAAAAGATCAAGCAAGGAAAGTTGGAGCAACACACGTTGTCATTGCAAGACAGGATAACTTTGATATGCAAGGACTTCGAATGCTTGCTGATTTCACACTCGATGCTTTTGATCACGGGGTTGCAGTTTTGCTTGGAAAAAACGCTGGCAAAATTCTTCTTGTCGTTATATCAAAGGGTCTTCCCTCAAATGTTGTCCATTGTGGTAAACTTGTTGGAAAAGTTGGTGGAATAGTCGGATTCAAAGGTGGCGGAAGATCTGAGATGGGTCAGGCTGGTGGAATCGATCCATCACGTGCTGATCAGGTTTTAACAACGATCGAATCAGAGCTTGCAGAACAGCTTACAAAATGAAAGGATAATTAAACTGTGGAGAAAGTAAAATTTGGCAACACCGGACTTGAAGTTTCAAAGCTTTGTTATGGAACAATGACGTTTGGACCACTACAAGCCAAACTTCCGATTCAAGATGCGGTCAAAGTTGTTGAACATGCCTGGGAAAGAGGCATCAATTTTTACGATAGTGCTGAGCTTTATGGAACACAGCCCTATCTTGGGGCGCTCCCTCCACATATCCGTCATGAAGCGGTTATCACAACAAAATCATACTCAGATACAGCAGAGCGAATGAGAGCTTCTGTTGAAAACTCACTTCGTGAGATGAAGCTCGATGTTATTCCTATCTATCTTCTTCATGAACAAGAAACCGCGTTAACACTCACTGGACATCGAGCTGCACTTGATGTTTTGCTTGAATATAAACATAAAGGACTCATCAAGGTTGTTGGTGTCTCCACTCACACTGTTGAAATCACTCGAGTTGTAAGACAATTTCCAGAACTTGAGGTCATTTTCCCAATGCATAACATTGAAGGTCACGGCATCAAAGATGGAACACGTGACGACATGGAAAAAGAACTCAAAGATGACTACGAGTGCGGACTTGGTGTTTATTTGATGAAATCTCTTGGTGGTGGCAAGCTCATCAAGCGTGCCCGTGAAGCCCTTGAGTATTCACGTGATTTCCCATATGCACACTCTGTTGCGATCGGAATGAAGGATGTTCGAGAGATTGACTATAACGCTGACCTTTTCGAAGGAAAAGAACCAAAAACTAAGATCGACATGATTGTAAGAAAGATGCATGTTTATCCATGGTGTGAAGGTTGCGGAAACTGTGTTGAGGCTTGTCCTCAGGATGCGATCTCGATGGGTGACGATGGCAAAGCAAAAATAAATCAGGATGAATGTGTGCTTTGTACATACTGCATTCAGGCCTGTCCAGCGTTTGCCCTTCGCGTTTTTTAAATGGTGATTCTTGCCATAGATTATGGCACAAAAAACATCGGCCTTGCCTACTCTCCAGATGGCATTTTTGCGTTTTCCATGGAGTCTATTTTAAATACAGGTATAGAAAATTCTATTGCTGAGATACAAAAAGTAATTGATGATAAAGGTGTTGAATTCATTGTGTTTGGTTACCCTGTTGGAAACCAAAGCAATGAAACAGAATCCGCCAAAAAAGCAAGAGAATTTTCAGAAATCCTTGCTACAAAAACAGGTATCAAGATTGAGCTTGTTGATGAAAGCTTCAGTTCTGTTGAAGCCCGAAATATTGGCCACTCCCTTGGCAAAAAAGACAAATCCATGCGTAAGACAAAAGATTCAATCGAAGCTCAGATTATTTTGATGAGGTATTTGGAAAGGTAGCTTTTTTAGTCTTTCCAGCGAAAGCTGGAAACCAGGGCATAAAAAGGTGTACTCTTTTTTTTGGGTGAAATTGTCTATCCAATATCAAGAATTGCTAAGTAGAGAATCCATACATCAAAAGTAATCCTGGATTCCGTGTTAAGCACGGAATGACGAGGAGGAGAGGATGATGTGATTTTAAAAGCCCTCCCTGTCAGGGAGGGATGGTGACGAAGTCACCAGGGAGGGTTAAGGTGATTCACGACAAGCTCAGCGATCGCACAGAATGACGGGTAGGTCTTGTGCAGATACCTCTACCTATAACAATAAAGCGTTGCTCCATCCACAATAAAAACTCCATCTTCTCCAATGTATGTGATGTATGCATCATCACCAGTCTTTTCTTTGCTGATAGTCCAGGTTCTAGTGGCTGTTTCAGGATCAAAGCCGAAGAATTCTTTGTCATCAAAACCAAAGTATTTGTTTTCAAAAAAAATCATTTGAATTCGAACATTCTTTTTCAAATTGTCGGTGTATTCAGAGTTTTCCGAATAATAATCGATTACATCTAGCGCTGTGTTATTCTTTTTGTTAAAGAATTTGAATCCTCTTTCTTTATCCTCCGTCATAAAGAATGAAAAGAACGGATTCGCGCTATCAAATTGCCAAAACCCATTCTCAAGGTCATCAGGAGGTGTATACTCTGAAACCATCTGTCCAGTGTTTATCAAATATTCCCTTAATGTATCATCTTTTTCATTATAAAAATAATCACCAACAAACTTTATTTCATTCTTGCTCGGGACATCCACATTTACAATTTCTAATGTATCTAGATTAAGCTTAAAAACCTCCATCGTTTTATAATACTCCCAATGAGTTAACTCTTTCCCGTCTTCAGAGTAGATATCTGCAAATAGCATCCATATATTATCGGGGGAGTACCTTATGACATGACTATATAGCAATCTATTCTCACTAAATAAAATCCACTTTACTTCACCACAAGATAAATCCAGACAATAAATCTTGTACCCATCATGAAAAATTAAATTGTTATTTCGCATAATCAGATCATCGAAATTATAAATATAATAACTGAAGTTTTTAACTTTTTGGTGCCAAAGGATTTCATTTCTGCTGTTGACAAGACTTAAGTTATCCTCGTCGATGACTAGGCAATGATCATGATTAACATTATAAACAGTATTTCTTAAGATCTTCTTTTTTTCTAGCCATTTGGAATTATCCTCTATGGCCTCTTCTCCAGATTTAGGGTCAATATTTTTTTCTTTGTTTCTTTCATCTCTATGGTCATATGAAAGTTTTATGTTGAAAATATCTTTAGACTTTGGTGTAACATAAATCATAAACCTTTTATTGTAAGGTTCGACGACATCTTTCACAAATTCAACTCTCCAAGCCTCCTCAAGCTCCCCACTCTTTTCAAAATTTCCATCTTTATACGGAGTGAAGGTAAATGACTCATCATATTCCCTTGTTATCTTTGGTTTGGGGAGGTTTTTGGTTTGTAGTACAAAATCATCCGTGTGTGAGTAGATCGAACCTTCTGGAAACTCTGTTGGTGATGTGAGAATATACTCTTCTTTTGGAAGAGTTGATGTGAATTTTCCTACCTTGTAACTCCCCGGCGCAAGTTTGTAACCGGTGCATGATGCAGTAATGAAAACTGCTAGAACCGCAACAATGATTTTGGTTGATTTCATATCTCCCTCCACAGCAAATATATTCCTTTTTTACTCGATAATCAACACAAATCTAACTGGCTTTAGGTATTTGAATTGCTGATGAATCTATATTCCTTGATGGTAAAATATAGTGCTGCAATCATGAATACTAATCCGATAATATAGAGTATTGCGATGTGTTTGTTCATGAACAGGTTTGGGATATTGATCATTGCTCCGATGATTGAAAGAAATGAGTTCAATCCTGAGTATTTGTAACCACTCGTTACTGTGTTATTTTTTGTGCGTTTGGAAAGATTCATTATCAAAAAAACAAAATAGACAGCCAGTATTCCTGGGATGATAAACAAAAGTAGTGAAGAAAAGTTTGAGATAATGTCAGTCAAATGATACAGTCCTGATACTAAGGTGAGTATCCAAAAAAATCTGTATGACAAGTCATAGAAAAAGTTATTCTTTTGCGTATCTCTCGTGATTTGTTCAAGCAATTTTTTCATAATGTAAATCCTTCTGAGCTTGTTTATACCCTAAAACATAAAACGCGATTGAGCCGATGAGAAGAATGATTGAAATCAGTAACAGCGGAGCATTTTTGGGACTGATAAATATAGCTATCAAAAAGCAAATTGAACCCGCAGTAGAAAGAAGTGGTGAAATGTCCCCATTTCTATTCAAAATGTTTTGGGTGTGTTTGTTCCTCTTTCTTTTGATAAGATTAATAACAAAAAGAATGAAAAACAGCAGAATCGCAATGATGATGTCAATGACAAAAAGTGTGTAAATGGGATTATTGATAAAAAAGCTATATAAACCAAAAAGTTCCAATACAACAGTAATCAACATAAGAATCTTGAGTCCAACATCATAAAAAGCATTCACCCTGAAATCATCTCTTGTGATTCTACCGATGAATGCTCCAAACTTCTTCATCATTTCTCCCCTGTGATTATAAATATCTGACTATCGTCTCGGTTGAATATAACAGATAATCCTGAATCTGTAAACATTTTTTCAATCTCAGTCATTTCCGGGAAATAGTCATTTGAAACTGGGGAGTCGTCACCTCTGCTGTGGATTGCCATGATATCTTTTCTGGATTGAGAGTGAGCAACACTCAGCTTTCCGCCATGCTTGAGGAAACCGGTACACCTTCTGATTACATCTTCCTTTTCGTCAATATGAGGGAACACCGAATAGAAAACAACTGCATCAAAATGATTTTCTGGTATATTTATCGTTGCAATATCGTCACAGACAAATTCGACATTTTCCATGGAAAACTTTGATTTTGCGATTTTTATCATCTCTTTTGAGATGTCTATACTTTTTAGGTTTCCAGTGTCTCCAATCAAATCTGTTATAAAAGTGGTTAGTATTCCAGTTCCGCAACCCACATCTAAAACCTTGTGTCCAGGTTTTATTGAAAGCTTATCAAGGATATATCTGACTTTTTCCGGATCGTGTTTCGCATATTCATCCCACCCGGCAGCACGCTCATTAAAAAACTCTGTTCGCCTCTCTTTTTTATTGCTCATTTTAAATCTATAAGTGATGATTCGGTTGTGATTACAAGGGTTGGGATGATTATAAGTTGTATGATTATCCCAAACAATCCTGTCACAAAAAGACCAGCAAAAATAATTGAAATTTGTGTCATTGCGCTTCCAAATCCAAGTGTGTTGTTGCCTACAAGTATCCATGAACCAACGCTTGAAATAATTCTCCCAATGATCATTGAGATTATTAATGCTAGAATTATATGTAGTTTTGACTTTCTGAGCTTTTTATATCTTGAAAAAAGTCTAAAGAATAGACACACACAGAGAGCATATGCTGCGAGTTCAAAAACCATAATATACATTGTTGGGTAGAGTGGTGGCATCCCTGTCAAAATTGATGAGAGGAACGGAGTCACAAGACCAGCAAACGTTGCATACAGTGGTTCAAGATAAAAACCTGCAAGAAGAATTGGAATGTGCATGGGAAGAAGTGCTCTTCCAAATCTTCCTGCACCAACGGTGTGAATTACCAATGGAATGACAACTCCGAGTGCAATGAATAATGCGGTTCTTGTGATTTGTACAGTTGTGTTTTTCATGTTTCTACCCCCGTAATATCCGGATATTTCTTACAGGTAGATTATCGTTGTCTATGGATTGTTATTCAAGGTTTGAAGGAATCAATAATCTTGAAAATCACTCATTTTCAGATCTTTGAATTTAAGTGATTTGAGAATTTGAAGCATCTCCTCATCATAAAGCTTATCATTATCATCTGTAAGCGAGGGGAGAAGCGTTCGAATTCTGATCATATCATCACCAACAAGCGTCACATGTGTCAACATGTCGTGCCAATAATCATCATGAGTATTGTGTGGAGGTGTAAAAAATCTACCGTAAGTATGGCTTCCGAGCTTGATGTTGTCATATTTTTCGCAGTTTAAAAAAGATAGCTCAATGTGG
Source organism: Caldisericia bacterium (assembly GCA_963674785.1). GTDB lineage: Bacteria > Caldisericota > Caldisericia > JAAYUI01 > JAAYUI01 > JAXGMQ01. The sequence goes on along the minus strand of OY771555.1, from coordinate 528,335 downwards.
GTTGCTTCTACAATATCATTAAAACTCATCTTCTGTCCATCACCAAAATATGCCCAGTCAGGATAGATTTCTATGTATAAAAAACCGTTTACAGAATCACCTTCATGTAGTTCAAAATCGATTCTTTGACATTGTTCGTGTGAAATCCAATTATCAGCAATGCATTCCCATTTATCTGAAATATCAATAGAAAACCTGTTTTGCGAATCAGAGTCCGGTGTACCGGTGCAGGACATGAAAACCAATGAGAGAGCAAAAGTAAGAATTAAAGCAAAGGAAAAAGTACCCCTTTTCATCACAAAACCCTCCCAAACTGATTTGTTTGTTTTATTTGAGCTATTTCTTTTTGGTTGCCAGGTTGGTATTTGATTTTCCGGAGAATGTGACGTTTTCCTCGATACGGAATTTGGAGGTCTGGAGTGAAACGTCACCAAGGAGTTTGCTTCCTTCTAGAAGCTCAATCAGTTCGGTACAGAAAAGGTCACCTTCAATTGTGCCAAGGTTTGTGACAGATCTCATTTTTACTGTACCCTGGACATGACCAGATTTTCCAACGATAAGATGCCCTTCTCCCTCAACATCTCCTTCAAGTGTTCCGTCAATCCTTAAAACACCGTTGCAAATGAATTTTCCGACAATTCTGACTGTTGAACTAATATATGATTCTGACCTGTCTCTAATATCTGTAGGGACTCGTTTAAGCATGATGAATATCTCCTATGGGAAGTTGAGTGGATCGACTGCCTCACCCTGGTGGATGAATCCGTTTTCAGAAATGGATGCGCCAACTCTGATTTCGTAGTGAAGATGCGAACCGGCGGATCTTCCGGTGTTGCCTACTGCACCGATAAGCTGACCCTTACAGACATAATCACCCTCTTCGCAATAGAATGCGCTGAGGTGACCATATCTGGTAATGATTCCACCATCGTGCATAACATCGATCATGTTACCATATGCACCATATGTTCCAGGTGCTGTTCTGATTACTTTACCATCAGCAGGAGCGTAAATTGGGGTGCCTGTTGGGGTGATGATGTCGATTCCATAGTGGAATCTTCCACGCCATGAATAGTATCCGAATCCATCCTGAATTCTTCCTTTACATGGCAGTCCTGATGGTGTGGCATCCATTCTGTCATGTGCCTCTTCATAGTTGGCTTTGAGGATTGCAAGTGAGCGTTCTCTCTGGTCTCTTTCTGAAACGATTGAGTTTGCAACACGATTGATGTTGTCCGTTACCTCTGGGCTTATGGACGCTGGCTTAAGTGTTTGTTCTGGGGCTCTTCCGTTTGCAATAAGGCTTGCTTCCCAATCATTGGCTTTGATGTCAAATCCAGCAGCAGCCATTATTTCATCATCAAGCCTTTCGATTTCTGTCATGCACTCGGAGATTGCGGAAACCTTCTTCTGTTCTCCTTCAAGCTCATTGCTCATCCTGTAGAAACTCTCCTCAAGAAGTGCGATTGTTCTTGAGTTGTTGGTTTCTTCAGCAACGGCAATCTCGTGGCTCATTGCATCATACTTTGAGACGAGCTGCCAGAGCATAACACCACTCATGACCAAAACTATTACAAGTCCATAGATCAAAACGTATGGAATCTTTATTGTTCTGACCTTTGCATCATAGTGTGGAACCACCATGAAGCTGATGTGGTTTGTTCTTTTCTTACTTGATAGGAGCATAGTTTCCTCCTCCGAGTTTCATTAGGTAATCCATTGGATCTATGTGTTTGCTATTAATCCTTACTTCGAAATGAAGATGTGGACCTGTTGCAATACCTGTTGACCCAAGGCCCGCAATATGCTGACCCGTTGTCACAATGTCTCCAACTTTTACCTTGATGCCACCTCTGGCGAGATGACCATATCTTGTCTCGACACCGTTTTCTTGTTTAATGATAATACAAAGACCATATCCACCGAACCAACCGGCCTTTGTCACGGTGCCAGAACTCATTGCATAGATTTCTTCACCAACAATACCTCTAATATCAATTCCCTCGTGGAATTTCGGGTAATCATGTATTGGGTGAATTTTCCAACCATATCCGCGATCAATTTCTCTTTCCGAGAAGTTTGAAAGTGGGAATTCCCAGGTGTATTCAGGGAGATTCTCGACATATATATAATCCATCAAATCAAAATCTACCGGTTCATAATAGCAGGCTTCTCCCGCTGGTTTGAGATTTGTTTGATGTGGAATCAACATGATTGAAAAAATAAAAATAACTGTAAGCGCAATTGAAAAAAAAATTGAAAACTTTCTATTCTGCACTTGCTTCCTCCTCCCAGGGGAAACCACCGCATGACCAATTTTTCATTGTGTAATCCTTTGGATCTACGTGCTTGCCATCAACTCTGATTTCATAGTGAACATGAGTCCCTGTTGAAACACCAGTTGACCCCATCAGACCAATAACATCTCCCCTTTTTACAACATCCCCAACTTTTACTTTAACGCCCCCACGAATGAGGTGACCATATCTAGATTCTATCTTTGGTTCGGTTCTGTGAACAATTATTACACAGAGACCGTATCCACCGAACCATCCGGCTTTTGTAACCGTTCCGTCTGCTGTTGCGAGTATCTCTTCACCAGAAACACCGTGCATATCGATTCCCTCATGGAATTTTGGATAACCATAGACTGGATGAATTCTGTAGCCATAATCAGAACTAATCTCTCTGGTGACACCGTCTGGAACAGGGTATCTTGAAGGTGTATGTGCCTTTACCCAAGAGATATTCTCAGAATCCCTTTCTAACTTTGGAATTTCATATGACAAAAGCTCTTGTCTCTCCATCATATCGGATGTTTCGGCGGAGAGCTTCCCAGCAATTTCGGATGGATCAGAAAATGAAGCATTTTCACTGTGAAGGCTAGGATCAGTTACATCGGCGGGAGATAGGATTGGCTCGGATAAATCATTATCAGATCTTAGTGTGACATTTGAGTTATGGAAAACCTCAAGGTTTTCGAGCGCAAGCTTGGAAGATTCATCATATATGCGAAGTTCAGGGGTGGCCTGTGCCCTGACCTGGCTTAGTCTAGAAATGAGTTCGCTTGTATCAATTGAGGTTGCAAGGTTGTATGATTCTACTTTTTCTGGGTACAGGACAAAGGTGAAATTGAATAGCAACGAACCTAGAATCACAAAAATAATTGTTGCGACGTAGAGGTAGCCCCATCTTATCGTGAAAGGTCGCTTCCCACTATTACCTAGTGGAATCACCTTCATTTCTTTGGTGTCATAGCCCTTGTTCATGTAGATATATCATTCTCCATATAACAATGTTTGGTGTCGTCCTGCGAACACACCAATCACCAACCAAGGAAACATTATAAACTACAGACCCTTTGTGTCAAGTGAAAAGGGGATTTATCTATGTTAAAAAACTCAATTATATACATATTCTCTTCAAAGTTGTTATTATTTTTCACAAATTGTAAAAATATTGCACATCAGATATTCGGGCAGATATTTCTCATCAAGGAATCTATAACCATTATTGCTAATGTTTGTAACACTTCAGTTTTCGGTTTATTACACATTTGTGGGACAAAAAAACATCTGTGCATGTTTATTGTGTAAACTCATTATCTGATTAAAATCGGATTATCCGATGAGCATTTTTTTAGGTGTGGTGTATGAGAGAAGGAATGAAAAAGAATCTATATTTAAAGGAATTCCATGGTTTCCTAGAGGCAAGTGAATGGGCAACAAGTTATTGTAAAAAGGAAATTAGTATTTCAAACATCTCCTACCTGGTTTCGTATGGTAGAGTAAAAAACAATGGAACCAAGTCTAGACCGATAATCTTTAGAGATGATCTGAAAGAGTATTTTGATAAACAGCATACTGACTTCAAAAGTGCGCAAAAGTCAAATGGCAAGCATATTAACTGGAACCTTTCATTTAAAGAGTACCGAGAATTCGAACGAACAAAACATGTTCATAGACTTCACCCATATAAAGGGAAGTTTATTCCACAGCTTGTTGAATACTTCTTGGATAACCATACCGATGATTTCAAGAAGAAAGTCTTTTTTGGGAAAGGCGATATTGTTCTAGATCCGTTTTGCGGGAGTGGCACAACTCTAATCCAGGCAAACGAACTTGGAATAAACGGGATAGGAATCGATATCTCCCAGTTCAACAAGATAATTTGTGAAGTAAAAGTGGGCGAACATGACCTACTTGAGCTTTCGAGAATTTTATCAGACTTATCAAAAAAACTCTCAGAGTTTCAAAAAAACAGGCAAAACATTTTGTTTGAGGAGAAGCTTCAAAAAGTTCTTTATGGGTATAACAGTAAATATTTCCCTTCGCCTGAGTACAGGTACAGGGTTAGGTCTGGTCAGATAGATGAGAAATCTTATACAAAAAAAATTGAATCTCAGGTGATATATGATTTTGATAAACTTGTCGCTGATGAGAGTTTTGAGGTAAAACAAAAATCTGATGATAGCTTTATGGGTAGATGGTATTCAAAACCAGTTAGGGAAGAGATTGAATTTTTAAAAGGCGAAATAAACAAGGTTTCAGACGAGAAGATCAGACATGTCTTGATGGTCATCTTGAGTCGTACAACAAGATCATGTAGAGCAACGACACATTCTGATCTTGGTACTTTAGTGAAGCCCACTCTTAAACCCTATTACTGCAAGAAACATGGTAGGATTTGCAAACCACTATTTTCAATTGAGAAATGGTGGCGTAGATACTCATCTGATACTTTAAGGCGATTGTCGGAGTTTGATAAACTGAAGACTGGTGCTTGGGAGGTTTGTATTCATGGAGACAGCAGAAAAACCTCTACTACAAGAGAGTTGGAAAAATCAAATCCAAAATTTGCGGAGATGTTGAAGAGAGAAGGTATTTCTGGTATTTTTTCATCCCCACCGTATGTTGGTCTTATAGATTATCATGAGCAACACGCATACGCTTATGAATTATTTGGTTTGAAGAGAAATGATAACTCTGAAATTGGTCCACTTTTTGAGGGACAGGGTGAGAAAGCAAAGACTTCATATGTTTCTTCGATTTCTACGGTTCTTTTGAATTTTATTCCTTATATGAAAAAAGATTTCAATATTTTCTTGGTCGCAAATGACAAATACAACCTGTACCCAAAAATTGCAGAAAAAGCTGGATTAAAGATTGTTGATAGATATGAAAGACCAGTGTTAAATAGGGTTGAAAAGAATAGGGGATTTTATTCAGAAACCATTTTTCATATGAAGGAGATTTAGGGGTGCTTAAAAAAGAACAAAAGGATGAAATTGAGAAAACTATAATTGCATCGATTAGGCAGAAGCTTATTAAATATAACCCTGAGTCGAAACATATGCCTTTTCATTATCGATTACTTGGCAAAGACAGGATGTATCTGTTTTCGTTTATCCACTCATTGAACACAACTTTTGGTACATCATTGTTTGAGCCAATAGCAGAGATAATAGCCAAGGGTAGGTTCAAAAGAGTTGAAAAGCAATTCTCACTGGGTTCTGAAATCTCCAACAAAGCTCAGTCAGAAATTCAGCATATTATCAATCAGCTTAGCTCTGGTACGAACACAGATAAACCAAAAGAGACCTCACAAATTTTAAAATCAATTGATATGGGTTCAACTGATAAAATAAAAGCCGTAAAGGCTGATATTTTTCTCGATGATTTTGACGGGAATGTCCATATGTTTGACATTAAAACTGCCAAACCAAATCTGAGCAATTTCAAAGATTTTAAAAGAACTCTTCTTGAGTGGATTGCTATTTATAAAGGGCAGAATCAAGATTCGGGGAATATTTTTACATATATCGGGATCCCTTACAATCCATATCATCCAAAACCGTATGAAAGATGGACAATGAAGGGAATGCTAGATATTGAAAATGAATTGAAAGTTGCTGAGGAGTTTTGGGATTTTCTTGGTGGTATCGGGGCATACGACGATGTCCTTGAATGCTTTGAGGTTGCAGGGAAAACCCTCAGACCTGAAATTGATTCATATTTTAAAAAATTTGAAGAGAATCATTAATTTTTTAAAGAATTAGCTCTTATATGGGGAGAAAAATTTTTCCGTGAACACCACCACATGTTTATTGTATTATGTGTTGAGAGATGTTAAAATTATTCGGTTAATCTCAAGGAGTAGAAATGTCCAAAGAATATACAGCACAAGACATAAAAGTACTTGATGGAATTGAGCATGTTCGGCTCAGACCAGCGATGTATATCGGAACAACCGATATACGCGGTCTCCATCATTTGGTGTATGAAGTTGTTGATAACTCAATCGATGAGGCGATGGCAGGTCATTGCAAGAGAATTGATGTCACCCTTCATCTTGATGGTTCAATCTCGATTGCAGATGATGGTCGAGGTTTCCCAATCGATATTCATCCACAACTTGGAATCCCTGGTGTTACGGTAGCACTTACAAAACTGAATGCCGGTGGTAAATTTGATAAGAATACCTATAAGGTATCCGGTGGTCTTCATGGTGTCGGTGTTTCCTGTGTAAACGCTCTTTCAGAGTGGTTGACAGTAACAATCAAACGTGATGGACATATCCATCGTCAGCGATTCAGAAGAGGTATCCAGGAGACCGAACTTGAAACATCCGGTGAGACAAACTCGACCGGAACAATTGTAACATTCAAACCAGATTTAGAGATTTTTGAATCAGTTGAGTTTAAGTATGAGACTCTCAAAAACAGACTACGTGAGCTTGCATATCTTAACTCCGGACTTCGAATAACAATAGCTGACGAAATCTCTGGGAACAAAGAAGATTTCAAGTTTGAAGGCGGACTTGGTGAATTCGTAGAGTTCCTCTCAGAGGGTAAAAACGCTCTCCATAAAGAGGTCATCAGTTTTAGCGACGAGATGGATGACATCTTTGTAGATTTCGCAATGCACTACACTGATGGTTATGGTGAAGACCTCTTCTCATTCGTCAACTCAATCCAAACAACCGATGGCGGAACACATGTCACTGGATTCCACTCAGCACTCACAAGAGTTTTAAATGATCGTGGTCAGATGCACGGAATCATCAAAGATCCTAACATGAAACTCGCAGGTGAAGATACCAGAGACGGGCTTGTTGCAATCCTTTCGATCCGTATTGCAGATCCTCAGTTTGAAGGTCAAACAAAAGGTAGACTCGGAAACATGACTGCGAAGTCTGCAGTTGACAGGTTTGTTGCAGAAAAACTTGCTTTCTATTTTGACCGAGACCCCGCGACCCTCAAGATTATTCTTGAAAAATGCTTGATGGCCAAAAAAGCAAGAGAGGCAGCCAAAAAAGCTCGTGAACTTGTACGAAGAAAAACACTTCTCGAGTCATCAGTACTTCCTGGAAAACTTGCTGATTGCTCTGAAAAAGATGCATCCCGCTGTGAGCTTTTCATTGTAGAGGGTAACTCTGCTGGAGGTAACGCAAAACAGGGAAGAGACAGAAAATTCCAGGCAATCCTTCCACTCCGTGGTAAAGTCCTCAATGTTGAAAAAGCAAACCTCAACAAGATTCTCTCAAATGCAGAAATCAGGTCAATTATCACATCACTTGGTTGTGGAATTGGTGATGATTTCAACATCGATAAGCTCCGCTATCACAAAGTTATTATTATGGCTGATGCTGATGTTGATGGTGCTCATATCGCAACACTTCTTTTGACACTCTTCTATAACTATTTCAGACCACTCATTGAAAATGGACATATATATCTTGCCCAGCCACCGCTTTATAAAGTTGGTTCTGGTAAGAAGGCAAAATATGTGTACACAGATAAAGCTTTGAAACAGGCACTTGAAGAGATAGGAAAAAGCAGCCACGTCCAGCGCTATAAAGGACTTGGTGAGATGAGTGCAAATCAGCTTTGGGAAACCACAATCGACCCATGGAGAAGAACAATCATAAGGATAGACATGGAAGATGTAGCTGAAACTGAGAGACTCTTCTCACTTCTTATGGGTGATAAAGTTGAGCCGAGACGTAAGTTCATCGAAGAACATGCGCACGAAGTCAGAAATCTTGATATATAGGTGAAACATGAGTAACGGTAAAAATCTTGGCGAAAACATGAAGATTGTCCAGATAAATGAGCAGTTGAAGGATTACTATCTTGATTATGCGATGTCTGTAAACATCGGTAGATCAATCCCAATTGCATATGATGGACAGAAACCAGTTCACAGACGTATCCTTTTTGCGATGCACGAGCTTGGTAATGTCCCTTCAAAACCATATAAAAAAGCAGCAAGGGTTGTTGGAGATGTTCTTGGTAAATTCCATCCGCACGGTGAAACAGCAATCTACGATTCACTTGTCAGAATGGCTCAACCATTCACCTTCCGCTACCCACTTGTTGATGGTCAGGGAAACTTTGGTAGTGTAGACGGTGATGGTGCTGCGGCAATGCGTTATACTGAGGTAAGACTCACAAAGATTGCAACCCATCTGCTTGATGAAATAGAACAGGATACAGTAGACTGGCAGAAAAACTTCGACAATACAATCGATGAACCACTCACACTTCCTGCAAAACTCCCATACCTGCTTCTAAATGGTTCATCTGGTATCGGTGTTGGAATGGCAACAAACATTCCGCCACACAACCTCACAGAGCTTGTTGATTGTCTGACTATGCTTCTTGACAATCCAAACCCCGATATTGAAGATGTCTTGAAGATTATCCCAGGTCCAGACTTCCCGACAGGTGGTCGCATTGTATCCCCTGCTGGTGTCAGATCATTTTTTGAAACTGGACGTGGTTCAATAATCCTTCAAGGTATTGGTCATGTTGAGGCAGAAGGAAGAAAAACCTCATATATCATCACAGAGATCCCATATCTGGTAAACAAGTCAAACCTCATCAAATCAATTGCCGATCATGTTCGAGACAAAAAGATAGTTGGAATTACAGACCTCAGAGACGAATCTGACCGTGAAGGAATGAGGATTGTAATTGAGCTGAAGTCCGGTGTTGACTGGAAATTCATTGAAAAGAAACTCTTCAAACACACTCAGCTTCAGACAACATTTGGCGGAAACATGCTCTCAATCATTGACGGCATGCCAAAGACACTTGGTCTTATCGGAATGCTCAACAACTTCCTCGATTTCAGACGCGAAACTGTTACCAAAAGAACAAAATTCCAGCTCAGAAAAGCAGAAGAGCGTAAACATATCCTAGAGGGAATCCATATCGCCATCACAAATATTGATGAGACAATCAAGATTATCAGAAATGCCGCAGGCAACACTGAGGCGATGGCACAACTCAGGAAACGTTTTGAGCTTTCTGAAAAACAGGCAAAAGCAATCCTTGAAATGAGGCTTGGAAGACTCACCAAGCTTGAGGTTGGTAAGATCGAAAAAGAGATTGCAGAGCTTGTCAAAACAATCAAACGTCTTCGTGAAATCCTTGAAAACCCAGAGGCGATGAAAAAGCTCATCAAAAAAGAGTTTAATGAACTCAAAAAAGAATTTGGCGATGAGAGAAGAACTCAGGTTGGAAACATTGAAGAAGGCGACATAACAGCAGAAGACCTCATCCGTGATGACCCAATGATCATTGCAACAACAAAAGACGGCTACATCAAACGTGTCAAACCTGAAGAGTGGAGAGCACAAAGCAGAGGTGGACTTGGTGTAACCGGTATCCAGACTGCTGGTGAAGACCAGGCTCAAGATATCTTCAGTGTCACCAATAAACAAGATATGCTTGCATTTACAAACCTCGGTAAGGTTTACAAATTCAAGGTTTACGATGTTGGTGAGGTTGGTCGAGCCGCAAAAGGCACTCCAATTACCACTCTTCTTCCACTTGCTCCATCAGAGTTTGTTACAACAATCCTTCCTGTTCAAGAATGGGATGAAAGATTCTTATTCATGGTCACATCGATGGGAATCGTAAAAAAACTTCCACTCAAATCATTCCAGAAGGTCAGAAGAACCGGTATTATTGCAATCACTCTCGATGGTGATGACTGGCTCAGAAAAACCCGTGCGGTTGACCCTCAAACAGAAATCATCATCGTCTCAAAACATGGTCTTGGAATCCGCTTCAATGAAGCTGACGTCCGAACGATGGGGAGAACAGCACGCGGAGTCATCGGTATCAGACTTGGTGTTGATGACATGGTTGTTGGAATGGAAGTCTATGAAGAGGGTGGTTCACTGCTTTGTGTTTCCGAAAAAGGTTATGGAAAACGCACAGGATTTGATGAATTCAGACTTATCAAACGTGGCGGAAAAGGCGTTCGCGCGATGAAGATCAATGTTAAGTCTGGCCCAGTTCAGACTTGCCGTGTTGTGCAGCCTGATGATCATCTCTTCATCATCACAAAGGGTGGACAGACAATCAAGATCACAATTGACAGCATCAGAGAATGCGGCAGATACGCAACTGGTGTCAGACTCATCAAACTCAAAGAAGGTGATGTTGTAAACGCAATCACCCGTGAAACCCCGGAAAGAAATGGAAACAACGGGGATGGAGAAGAAGACCCTAAACTTTGAGTTTTAAAATAATCGACCATACGGCTGACTTAGCACTTGCTCTTTCTGGTGCAACCCAGGAGGAGCTTTTGCGGTCAGCCGTTTTTGGTTACACAGCACTTCTTACAGACCCAGATTCCCTCTCTTGTGATGTGGAGAGGGAGTTTAAGATTGGCTCGGATAACCCTGAAGGAAAACTTGTCCTACTTATCAATGAGCTGATATTTCTTTTTGAAACCACCGGTTTTATTCCCAAAACCTGTGATATTGAAGTTTCGGGGGATGATGTTTTCTGCAAAACCTCTGGGGAAATATATAAGCAAGAAAAGCATGAGCTTTTTCACTGTATCAAATCAGCAACATATGGTGGGCTTGAGGTAGTGGAGAAAAATGGGGAGTTAACATCTACTTTGATTTTGGATGATTGAAAGATAGGGAGGGATGGTGACGAAGTCACCAGGGAGGGTTAAGTCTTTCGCATATACCTATGCAGACTCAGCAACCAGCACGAAACCATGTGCTTTCCTGTTGCCTGTACCCTCTCTCTGTTGCCCCGCATTTTCTCTCCGTCACCCCGGGCGAAGACCGGGGGTCTAGGGCATGGAAGAGCGTATTTGCTTTTGTCTGGTGAAACAATCCCTCTTTCAGCAAGAATTATTGAATAAAGAATTCATGTATCAAAAGTAACCCTGGATTCCCGATCAAGTCTGGAATGACGTGGTTTCTTTACGACTTTCCAGCGGAAGCTGGAAACCAGGGCACAAAAAAGCGTATTATTTTTTTATCGGGAGAAATTACCAATCTACCATCAATGATACCCCAAAAGATATTTTGTGATTCAAAAATAACCTTGGATTCCGCGTCAAGCACGGAATGACGAGGAGGAGAGGATGGCGGGTTATTAAAAGCCTCCCCGATAGGGAGGGATGGTGACGAAGTCACCAGGGAATAAAGTCATGCCCAGCTTGACTGGGCATCTCGGCTACTTGAAGTGTGATCTGTTATTCGTTATTCCTGGTTAATGCTGTGAATGACATGAGGATTGAGTATCAAATCTACTTCGGAGTCACCCAATTCTTTCCATCCCACCTTATGTAGTGAACACCTTCATTATCGCACCCATCAACAAGCCAAACTATGTGGGGATATCCACATTCATCAAATCCATACGAGATTGTTGTCTCATCATAATTCCAACAAATACCAATAGTGGTTATAAAATCAGGTTTCTTTTTCGTAGAGCTTGTGAGAAATTCCATTTCGCCAATTGTGTTAAAACAAATTTTTCCTTTATCCTCTTCAAATTCATCATTAATTCTAGCAAGGTGAATATATTTCTCTTTTTTATAAAGCAGTGGAAGAAATTCAAAGTTGTCAAGTTTTTGGAAATAATTTCTAACAAAACCAGATTCTGAAGTTTTACAATTCTCAGGTACATACGGTGATCCATCTAAACAAATCCACTCATTTCCATCCCAAAAAATAAGATTTGATTCATCACTCGAAAAATAAGTTCTGAACAGGATAATTGGGAAATCATTTTCAGCCAGCATTATAGCGGGTTTTTCTGACCAATTTTTAGTTTTGCTAATGTTTGCTGGATTTGAAAAACAATTATCACTCTCATCGTAAGGACTTCCATCAGCACATATCCATTTCTCACCATTCCATCTAATATAAAAAATATCCCCAATGGAAAAACCATTTCTTGATGTATCCTGCCACACAATATGTGGGTAATCATTTGAATCTAAAACTATTGATGGTTCTAGTGAACATACTCTTTTGGAAACATTAGCACTTTCATAGGATTCCTTTTGAAGTTGAGAAAACTTTGTTCCATCGGCACAAACCAGCTTTTCTACATCCCACCTTACGTAACATATATCGCTTTTCCTAAACCCTGTTGAAAAAACAAAGTGTGGGTTGTCCGTTTTGTCTAGTGTGAATTTAAAAGAGTCAACGTTTTTTATCTTTAAGTTTGAAGGGTTACTTAACTCATTGTCATTGTAGTCATAAATCGTGTTATCAATGCATACCCAATTCTCACCATCCCACTTAGTATAATAAACGTATCCATCACCACCAATTCGAAAATCAGTCCATGATATGTGCGGATTATCATTAGAATCGAGTTCAAAGTATGGCCTGATTGCATCGGTCTGTGATCTGCTAACATTTGCCGGCAAAGTTTTTGAAAGCCTAGAATCATACTTTGATCCATCTGCACATACCCAATTCTCACCATTCCATCTTATATATTTGATTGTGCCTGGGTAAGCCTCACACCAAACAATATGTGGAAAACCTTTACTATCCAATCTTAATATTGGAGTATAGGAAGAATTCTTTGTTATTGGGATTATCGATGGGTCATTTTCGGTATAGTCATCTGGGTTATAAACTGTCCAATTCTCTGAATCAAAGTTTGATTCACATATCTCTTTTTTTTGCGTGCATCCCGCAAAAATCACAAGACAAATAAGGAAAGTAACTATAAGATAAACAAGCTGATCAGGTTTTTTCATGTTTTTCCTCCACAGATTTTCTACTCTGGAGTTATTATACATAGATGCTGAATGATTTCAAAACATGAATCAGCGAACCGATAGTAACCCTGTTCAAGGGCAAAACTGGAATATAGGATGTATTGACCTTTAAAAAGTATAGGTGTATAAAGAGGAAATCAGGAGGACATGAAAAATGAATGAAACTATAAACACAATATTTGCTCGCAGGAGCATCAGAAAATATGAAGAAAAGCCGGTTGAAAAAGAAAAAATCGAGTGGTTACTCAAGGCTGGGTTTGCAGCACCATCCGCAAAAGACTCACGTCCATATGAGTTTATTGTTGTCACAGAAAAAGCCCAGATGGACAAAATTCGTGAGGGTCTGACATACGGAAATTACAATGCCCCTGCGGCAATCATAGTTTGTGCGAACAAAACTGTTGCTGCGGAACGTGTGAAAGGCGAGATGTGGCCACAGGACTGCAGCGCTGCGATTCAAAACGTCATGGTGGCTGCAGTTAGCATAAACCTTGGCACAGTCTGGCTTGGTGTGTATCCAATATCTGAGCGAGTCACCAAAGTCACAGAAATCCTTGAAATCCCTGCGCATGTCACACCCCTTGGCATCGTCTATGTTGGTTACAAAGCGGAACAAAAAGAGCCAAGACACAGGTATGATGAGAGTAAGGTGCACTGGGAGAAATACTGCTTAAAGTGAGATTATTCCCATTTCTTCAAAGAAGAAATTCGGAAGAATGTCATCCCCGACTCCGATCGGGGATCCGGGTTTTTGATTTGGAATCTCTACGATACCTACATGCCCCCTGTTATCCTGAGCTTTTTCTTGTCATTCCCGTCCCTCATCAAGTGCGGGATGACGGACTGGGAATCCAGGAATTTATGTTTCGTTACTATTTGTACTTGATTCAAATGGCAATCCTCTATCCCTCGGAATATACACAAAAAATGCTTCTGAATTACCCCTGTCATTTATGTAGTGATATAGGTTTCTCTTCTCATCACTTATTTCAAGTTCGTCAGCCTCCATATGTTGAAAATAGATTTTTGCATTGTTTGCTTTTTTAAGCTCATCAACAATATGCGAATCATAACTTGTTAAGCCTGCACCAAAGATTAATATGTCTTTTTTGTAGTCATTCTGGAGAACTGTCGAAAATTGATCAAAACAAAAAGCTAAATAGTCATTTTTTGAGATATATTCTCTTTTTGAGTCTCCATCTCCACCTATAACGCAAGTTTCAGCAGTTGAGTCGATAAGCATATCCTTTTCTAGGTATTGATCAGTCCGTTTGTAGTAAGTGTGCTTATCTTTGAGAGAATGTAACAATGATCCATGTAAGTTAAAAAAACTACAATTTTTATTTTTTACCGAAAAGAGTCTGTTCTTATTATTTTCTTTTTGAAATCTTGGATTACCTTTGTTTCTTTTTGGTTCTTCAAAAAAATTGTAGCATAGCTTTGACCGGAAATCATCTTCTAACGCTAAGTTCGTATATATATCATAATTGAGGGTAAAAATTCCGTTGAACCTAAGATACCAATTCCTTATCTGGCTAAAGTTTAGAATCTTTGGATTCCTCATTATGCCGTTTATATGGATGATTAATATGTGCTTTATAGCTTTCATTATAACTTCCAAATCATAATTATTTTGTTTTGGTATAAAACCCAATCGGCTTAGAGCTTTTGAGGCCGTACCAAGTTTGAAGAAGATCTCCTCGAAAGATGTTATTCCTGATTCAAGAGTTTTTAAGATTATATATTGAATGTCAGTGCCAAATTTTTCAGAGAATTCTTTTTCAAATACTGTCTTCATTGAATAAGACACAATCGTTTTATTTAGGAAATTTCTATCAAATCTCAATGTTAACCCATTCCCAAAAAGAATTATCTTAATTGGAGTTCCAGGCAGGATATAATCTTTTGATAAATCTCTTTCAGGAAAAACTCTATTCCACAGATGCTCATTAGAAATTGAATTATAAATACTTTTGCTGATTCCCATATGTTGAATAATACAGAGATAAAACTGTTGGTCAATCGACAACTCCTGGATTCCCGCCTTCGCGGGAATGACATCATCCTTCGTCACCCCGCATCTTCTCTTCGTCACCCCGGGCGAAGACCCGGGGTCTAGGGCACAAAAAAGCGTATTCGTTTTTGTCTGCTGAAATGATTTGACCAACATCAAGAATTACTGAATAAAGAATTCATGTATCAAGAGTAACCCTGGATTCCCGATCCGTCATCCCGCACTTGATGCGGGACGGGAATGACGTAGAAGAAAAGGCATTGTTAATGCTATTTTGAGCCGAGAAGGAGAATCGCAAACTATATTGTAGATGACCTATAAATTCGAATTTAGATTCTCGATCAGATAAAGAATGAAGGGAGGATGAATGACTTGGAGCCGAGAGGGAGAATCGCAAAGCTACACTGTAGATGACTTATAAATTATGAATTTATATGAAGGAAGAGGTATTATTTTCTGGGAAATATTAAACTGGAGCCGAGAAGGAGAATCGAACTCCTGACCTATAAATTACGAATTTATCGCTCTACCAACTGAGCTATCCCGGCATCCAGGGAGTTGATTATAACCAAACAAATTGGTTTGTCTACAGTAAACCTGTGTAAAATCTTCCGGTTGGTTTGAGAATTTTTGAAAAAATCACTACACTTGTTTTGAAAGGTGTGGGTGAAGATGGATTTGAAACCGAGCTACAGTGCTACCGATGTGGGCAAGTGGAGGGAATGGTTAATTGAAAACCATGACAAGCAGTCCGAGGTGTGGTTGGTTTATTTCAAAAAACACACAGGAATACCCTCTGTTTCATATCGAGAGTCTGTTGAGCAGGCGATTTGTTTTGGCTGGATTGACGGCATCAAAAAGCGGATTGATGATTCTCGCTATACCCACAGGTTTTCACCAAGAAGACCCGATAGCCGCTGGTCGGACTTAAACATTCGTCTTGCTGAGAAAATGATAAAAGAGGGGCAAATGACCGAGGCTGGGTTGTTGAAATTTCAAAACAGGAAAAGTTATGATGATATAGCCGAAATTGAAAGCCAGCTTGAACCTGAGCTTGAGAGTGTTTTTAAAAGTAATAAAGTTGCTTGGGAGAATTTTAATGGGATTCCAAAGAGCCATAAAAAAAGATATCTGGGTTGGATTCAATCTGCAAAAAAACAAGAGACAAAACTTAAGAGGCTTGCCGAGGCTATTTCTATGCTAGAAAAAGGGAAAGGCTGGGAATGAAATGAACCGGAAGAAAACTTCCTGGTATTTCCTATTCTGTCAGTTCACTGATACGATGAAAGGATGAAATATGCAAAGCTTTAGATCAAGACTACTATTATGGGCTCTGAAAAACAGACAGCAAAAAAAGATTGTAGATGAGAATTTTGATGTGCAGGGATTTCGAGATGAAATCGATAAAGCTGTCGGGAGCATGAAGCTTCCAAAAAGTGTTAATACAGAAAATGTAGACATAAACGGAATGAATGGGCAGTGGATTACTCCGGAAAACCCAATCCCTGGTAAGATTCTTCTCTATATCCATGGCGGAGGATTTATCTCTGGTTCGATTGTCACACACCGCATGCATGTTGCAAAGTTTGCAAAAGGAAGTGGGCTTAAGTGCCTTCTTTTTGACTACAGACTAGCACCAGAACACCCCTTCCCTGCAGCACCGGAGGACTGTTTGAAGGCATACAGGTGGCTACTTGAAAATGGGTATAAAGCAGATGATATTGTTGTCGGTGGAGAGTCTGCCGGGGCAACACTTACTCTTTCGCTTTTGCACCTTGTCAAACGTGAGAATCTTCCACTCCCAAAAGCAGCATTTGTTATCTCTCCTGTAACAGACCTCAGGTGTTTGGCTGAATCATTCACATACAATGCTAAAAATGATATAGCACCGATGAATTCCTGGAAGGTGTGGACAGAGATGTATATTGCAGACTCTGACCCAACCGACCCGATTCTCTCCCCTCAGTTTGGGGATTTTGATGGATTTCCACCACTTTATATCTGTGTTGGTTCACACGAAATACACCTCGATGATTGCAGAAATCTGGCTGAAAAAGCGCACGATGCTGGAGTTAATATTACATTTACAGTGTGGGACAACATGGTGCATGCATTCCCAATCATGTCGCCACTCTTCCCTGAGGCAAAACAGGCATTGGCTGAGATTTGCGAATTTGCAAGAAAGGCACTTTCTTGAAGCATACACTTTTGAGTCACGGAAAAGCTTACATGAAAAAGTTTTGCAGCGAGATTTCTGACCGCTCGGTTGGAAATCCTGGCAACAGAGAAGCGACCGATTTTTTTAAAAGCATAGTAAAATCCTTGGGTTGTGATGTCACAACCCAAGGATTTGATGCCATCGATTGGTGGGAGGATGGCGCAAAACTAACCGCTTCAGGATTATCATTTTACTGCCGTCCAAGTCCGTATTCTCTTGGTTTTGATGGGGTTGCCGAATTAGTCTCAGTATCAAATATCAAAGAGCTAGAGAGAAAAGATTTGACAGGAAAAATTGTGCTTCTTCACGGTGGAATTGCGGCTGAACAGCTCATGCCAAAAAACTTTGTTTTCTATAATCCCGACCATCACAAAAAAATCATATCCCTGCTTGAAGAGAAAAAACCAACGGCAATCATCTGTGCAACAGGAAGAAACGCAGCCCTTGCCGGTGGTGTTTACCCATTCCCATTGATTGAGGATGGAGACTTTGATATCCCGTCAGTTTTCATGACAGAAGAAGATGGCAAGAATCTTCTTGCTTTTGCTGGTGAAAAGATAAATCTTGTTTCTAGATCAAAGAGAATCCCAGGAACTGGTGAAAATATAATTTCAAAAACAGGTAATCCTTCTGGCAACCGTATAATCATCACAGCACACATCGATGCAAAAAAAGGAACACCTGGGGCAATCGATAATGCAACAGGGGTTACAATTCTGCTTCTCCTTGCAGAAACTTTGAAAAACTATGATGGCAACAAACTCATCGAGATCGTGGCATTAAACGGTGAAGACTATTATGCAGTTTCAGGTCAGATGGAATACATCAAAAAGTCCATGAAGAAAACCGATGACATAATGCTCAACATCAACATCGATGGGGCAGGATACAAGGATGGGTTATCTGCGTTTTCATTCTACGATTTACCAGAAGAAATCCATAAAAAAGCGAATCAAACCCTCCAAAAGTTTGATAAAATAAAAGAGGGTGTCAAATGGTATCAGGGAGATCATAGCATCTTTATTCAAAGTGGAATCCCAGCTGTTGCAGTATCATCTGCTTGGTTTACAGAAAATATTGATAGTCAAGAAATTACCCATACACCAAAGGATAACCTTGATATTGTGAGTTTCGAAAGGATCACAGAGATAGCTGAGGCTCTGACAGATTTTATTCTGAGGTTGTAGTGTGTGTTTTCCTACTCATCCATGGAGTCGATGAACTGCTCCATGATCTCCTCGGCAAGTTCCTCTTCAGATGCTTTCCTTTGGCGAACTTTGCGTCTTGGTGATCTGACTTTCTCATCATCAATTGGGGATTCATAATCCTTCCATTTTGGTTTACCCCACCTTGATTTCTTGATGTAGTCCTTTAGATATTTTCCTGTGTAGGATTGTTCCACCATGCAGATTTCCTCTGGTGCTCCATGAGCGACAAGCAATCCTCCCCAGTCGCCTCCCTCGGGGCCAAGGTCGAGTATATAATCAGCAGACTTTATGACATCCATGTTGTGTTCAATTATGAGAACAGAATTGCCCATGTCCACGAGCTGATTTAGAACCTGAATAAGTCTGTCAACATCTGCCATGTGAAGTCCTGTTGTTGGTTCATCAAGGATATAAAGAGTTCTTCCTGTTCCACGTTTTGCAAGTTCTGATGTGAGTTTTATTCTTTGGGCCTCTCCACCAGAAAGAGTTGTTGCAGGTTGACCAAGCTTGATGTAACCAAGCCCAACTTCATTTAGCATCTTGAGTTTGCGGTGGATTCCTGGGAAGTTCTCAAATAGCTTTTCACCCTCTTCAACTGAAAGATCAAGGATATCAGAGATTGACTTGCCTTTGAATTCAATCTCAAGTGTTTCCCGGTTGAAACGTTTCCCCTTGCAGACCTCGCAGGGAACATAGACATCTGGAAGGAACTGCATCTCGATTTTGAGCATTCCATCACCCTTGCAGGCTTCACACCTTCCACCCTTCACGTTAAAGGAAAACCTTCCGGGGCCATATCCCCTTGCCTTCGACTTAGGTAGTTTTGCAAAAAGCTCACGTATTGGTGTAAAAATTCCTGTGTATGTAGCGGGGTTTGAGCGTGGTGTTCTTCCTATTGGTGATTGGTCGACTGTTACAATCTTGTCGATATGTTCAAGTCCCTCAATTTTATCAACCTTGCCTGGCATTTTTCTTGAGCCGTAGAATCTTCTGCTAATGTATCTGTTAAGAATGTCGTTGATGAGCGTGGACTTACCTGATCCTGAAACACCTGTCACGACGCACATCACACCAAGGGGAATTTCAAACTCTCCACCTTTCAGGTTGTGTTCCTGAGGGTTGATGATTTTCAAAGCGTGTTTGTTTCCACGTCTTCTTTTTTCTGGAACAGCAATCGTTCTTTTTTTTGCGATGAACTGCCCTGTGATTGATTCTGGAACAGCTGCAATATCATCAGGTGATCCGGTTGCGACAACATGTCCACCATGAACACCAGCACCTGGCCCAATGTCTACAAGGAAGTCAGCAGTTCTTATGGTCTCTTCGTCATGCTCAACCACAACAAGGGTATTACCCAAATCCCTGAGTCGCTTCAAAGTGGCAAGAAGCCTTGTATTGTCACGGCTGTGAAGCCCAATTGAAGGTTCATCAAGAACATATAAAACTCCACCAAGCCCTGAGCCAATCTGGGTTGCAAGTCTCAGTCTCTGTGCTTCACCTCCAGCAAGGGTTGCTGATGCTCGGTTTAGAGTCAGGTATGAAAGCCCAACATCAAGCAAAAATCTGAGTCTGGATTTTATCTCAATCAAAACCTGCTTTGCGATTGCCTGTTGTCTTGCAGTCAGCTTGATTCCCTCAAAGAAATCAAAGCAGGCATCGATTGGCATTGCGGTTATCTCTGCGATATTTTTCTCGCCTAGTGTTACAGCAAGAGCCTCAGGTTTGAGTCTTTTGCCGCCACAGGTTGTGCAAGGGACTGGTTCCATCATCTGCTCGTACCACTCACGCATCCCCTGTGATGTGGTCTGTTTATATCTTCGCTCAATCGTGTTTGCTAGTCCTGAAAAATATATTCGTCTTTTGTAGGTGTCACCGGCACTGTTTGTCCACTCGAGGCGGATTGTTTTCTTGCCAGTTCCGTATAGTAGTTTGTCTTTTTTCTCCTGTGGAATATCCTTCCAGGGTTTTTTAAGATCAATTTCAAAATGTGTTGCAATCTGCTTCAAAAAACCATTGCTCATGCTATCAGGAGAATTGAAACCGGGGGCTTTGATTGCTCCTTCTTCGATTGAAAGGCTCTGGTCAGGGATCATGAGGTCTTCAGAAACCACAAGCTTGTTGCCGAGACCATCACACTCAGGACATGCACCAAATGGTGAGTTGAAGGAGAACAATCTTGGTTCAATCTCCTCAATTGAAATATCACAGTCAGGGCAGGCGAAGTTTTCAGAAAATGTCATCTCGATTGGTTCATCATCTCGAGACTTGGCAACAAGAACCTTCAGGACTCCCTCACCAAGTTTGAGTGCAGTTTCAAGTGAATCAGCAAGCCTTCCCTTGGATTCCTCATTTACAAGAAGTCTATCAACAATAACATCA
The DNA here is from genome assembly GCA_963674785.1 of Caldisericia bacterium. Classification (GTDB taxonomy): domain Bacteria; phylum Caldisericota; class Caldisericia; order JAAYUI01; family JAAYUI01; genus JAXGMQ01. Next base: position 507,455 of record OY771555.1, on the reverse strand, counting down.
ATGTCGTGACGTTTTGTTTTTGCAATATCAATCTGCTCATCAATATCATATGTGAATCCATCGACACGAAGTTTTGTGTATCCAGCCTTCTGCATCTTACTGATGGTGTCTTTGTGTTGACCTTTGCGTTGTCTTACAATTGGTCCAAGAACTGTGCATCTCCAATTTTCATGCTCTTCCATGAGACGGTCAACCATCTGTTCAACGGTCACCCTTTGGATAGCCTTTCCACACTTTGGACAGTGTGGGATTCCAGCCCTTGCCATCAGAAGTCTTAGGTAATCATAGATTTCTGTGAGGGTGCCAACAGTTGACCTTGGGTTTTTTGAACTAGCCTTCTGATCAATTGAGATTGCAGGAGATAACCCTTCGATATTGTCGACATCAGGTTTTTGCATCATGCCGATAAACTGTCTTGCATACGCAGAAAGTGACTCAACATATCTTCTCTGCCCCTCGGCATAAAGTGTGTCAAAGGCAAGTGATGATTTTCCAGAACCAGATAGTCCTGTGACAACCACCATTGAATGTTTTGGGATTGTCAAATCAATATTTTTCAGGTTGTGCTCTCTGGCACCTTTGATGAAAATTGTTTTTCTTGGCATGATATACTACATATCCAGTTGAGGTGGGTTTGGGTTCCTTTTCAGATTTAGTGCTTTTTTTACAAACTCCATGAACAACGGATGTGGTTTGAGCGGATTGCTCCCAAACTCTGGATGGAACTGTACACCGATCATAAATGGATGATTCTTAAGTTCTCCAATCTCAACAAGCCCGAGGTTTGGATTGATTCCAGAGAAAACCATACCTTTATCCTGCATGAGTTCACGGTATTTGTTGTTTACCTCAAATCGATGTCTATGACGTTCTGAAATCTTTGCCTGATTATAAATCTCACCCGTATATGTTCCCTCTTCGATCACACAAGGTTGAGCACCAAGTCTCATTGTGCCACCTTTTTCTGTGACATATTTCTGGTCAGCCATGACATCAATAACAGGATATTTACCATCAGGAAGGAATTCTGTGGAGTTTGCACCTTCGAGTCCGCAGACATTTCTTGCAAACTCGATTATCATCATATGAAGACCAAGGCAGAGTCCAAGATATGGAACACTGTTGACTCTTGCGTAGTTTGCAGCGTTTATCTTTCCCTCAACTCCACGGTAACCAAATCCTCCAGGAACAAGCACGCCATGATAGTCCTTCAAGACATCGGTTCCGCCTGGTTTTTCAAGTGCTTCTGCCTCAATCCATTCGATGTCGACCTTTGCACCAAGGTGGATGCCAGCATGTTTGAGTGATTCATTAACAGAAAGATAGGCATCCGTGAGTTTTGAATATTTGCCAATCATCGCAATCTTGACGTTTTCATCAAGCTTTTCAGTTTTATCAAGCATTGCGTTCCACTCAGTCAAATCACCTGTTCGTGGAAGCATTCCCCAAAGTTTTGAAAGCTGGTCAACCATGCCCTGGCTATCAATCATCGGTGGTACTCGGTAGACACTTGGTAAGTCAGGGATTGAGTAAACATGGTCAAATGGCACATCACAAAACATTGCGATTTTTTCCTGAACATCAATACCAACTGGGACTTCACACCTGCAGGCGATTATGTCTGGTTTGATACCGGAACGTCTGAGCTCAATGACGGAGTGCTGTGTTGGTTTGGTTTTGAGTTCACCCGTGATCTTCAGATGTGGAACATATGTTAGATGGATATAGAGAACATCGTCTTCTGCTCGCTCAGCACCAAACTGACGGATAGCCTCGAGGAACGGCTGAGACTCAATGTCTCCGACAGTTCCGCCTATCTCGCAAAGCACAATATCCGACTCGGTTTCATCAGCAAGCGCAAGGATACGTGATTTTATCTCTTGTGTGAGGTGTGGAATAATCTGAACGGTTGAACCAAGGAAGTCTCCACGACGTTCTTTTGCGAGAACAGACTGATAAAGAGAGCCTGTGGTCACGTTGTTCATTCTTCCAAGCGGCTGGTTTAAAAAGCGTTCATAATGACCAAGGTCAAGGTCGGTCTCTGCACCATCATTTGTCACAAAAACCTCACCATGCTGAAATGGGTTTTGTGAACCCGCATCAACATTCAGGTATGGGTCAAACTTCAAAACGGTTACCTTGTAACCTCTCGCTTTCAAAAGCATTCCAAGCGATGCACACACAATTCCCTTTCCAAGGGAACTCAGAACTCCACCCGTTACAAACAGGAATTTTGGCATTTCAAACCTCCGCTTTTTTATGATAGCCGATTTTTGGAGATTATCCAGCCCCTTTGCCCTCCCTCAATCTCTTCCCGTCATTCCGGGCTTGACCCGGAATCCCCCACCCCGTCATTCCCGGCTACGACCGGGAATCCAGGGTTAGAATTGTAACATTAACTATTTCGTAAAGAGTTTTGTTCTAGGTCAAGCAATCCGACCAGATAAAAAAACACGCTTTTATGTACCTTGGTTTCCAGCTGGTTGCTGAGTTGTCAAAGCATCGCTGGAAAGACATAAGCGAAGAAAGTTTACCTGGCTAGCAACACCTTCATTCCGCACTTATGACAGCATCTTCTCTCTGTCATTCCCGCGCAGGCGGGAATCCAGGAAGCCTAAGAAATGAATGTTCTCCCTACGGGGGTGTTTCATCACAAGGAAGCTGATTTGTTTTAAAAACCATAATTTCACACTTTGGATTCCATTGCATTATATCTTTGATGAATTTCTTCATATTATTACCTATTTCGCCATAGTAGCCTATAGCAATTTTACTTGGTCTATTATGCCTTATTGAGTCAATAATATGTTTGTCTGGTGGTGTAAACCCAAAACCTATTGTGCAAAGATAATCTAAGTCAAATCTTCTAAGTCTGCTCAATGAATCACTCAGATACCTATTGTGATCAATTGCAAGAATCTTTTGTTCAGAACTACCGTCTGTAACAATCAATGGTTTTATATTATGAATGCCATATCGCTTCTTTGCTAACTTCATTAGGGATTCATCTGAATCAGGAGATGTTGATATTTTATATATTGAATCGGTGTCTGTATTAAAAAAAGCTCCATGAAGATACGAGACGAGAGTTTTATCCCTTTCTAAAACTGCATTAACAAAGTTTGGATTTTCTGGGGCATACTCCCCACGATGAAAAAAATCTCCAATAGTATATCGATTTTCGTCTGAATTTGTGTGCTTCATTATTGACCAATAAACTAATGGATCGTAGTTGGTTGTAAAAACTTGGTCGAATCTTGTTAAAAAGCTCCCTATCTCTCTAGCTGGGGTGTTATTGCATAGTCTTTTTTCTGAGTCTATTCCAGCATTGTGCATAGCATTTATGAAAACTTCTTTGATTCTCAGAATTTGTTTGCTATTTAGAAAAATCTTGAATGGTTTTTTTGCTAAATTGAGAAAATCTGTACATTCATTTGATAATGCAATCAACCTTTCAAAATTCTTGTTCCCCATTTCTTTAAAATAATTGTCCATTAACTCTAGAATGTCTTTCTCATCATTATCAAAAGCAAATCTGCTGGCATAATCCCATATGTTGTCATATCCCCAAGTGTTTGGAATATATTTGTTTGTAAATCCTGCACCGAGAAGAATTGCAGTTTTTGGTTTACCATCTCGATCTACCCTTATTTTGTTTTCTATACTTGCTTTTGGAAAAACTTCATTCCATAATTCCTCTGAGCTAACTTCTATATATTCTTGACTCATAAAGCCTTTTTTCTCCCAATACTGGATTCAAATTATATTGAAATGATATAAGGAAGGCTCACAACGTCAAATCCTAAGTTATTATCAACTCTAAATTATAAAGTTTTACATATGAAAATATGTAGATTCGAAGATTTTGTTTGCATCAGAAAACACATGGATTCCCGCCTGCGCGGGAATGACGTGTGAGAGAGTGGGAATGATGGAGGGTGAAGATTCCCGGTCAAGCCGGGAATGACGTTGGGGAAAGCGGGAATGAAGGTGATTGGGATTAACCCTCCCTGTCACCTTTGGTGACATCCCTCCCTGATGAGGGAGGGCGTTTTATCTAATACCCAAAAACACCCTTCACCATAACAGGAACAGACAGATCCCAGACAAGGCTAACATTGTAGCTGACAGGTGGGGTTTCGGGTTGGCTGGCGATCAGGGTGTACTCGTCCTTGTTGAGGTTTGAAAAAGTATATTCCCCTTCAAAAAACCCTTCTGAAACGGTGGTGCCGTTTGAGTCGATCAGTGTGATGTGGGTTTTTGATGGTTCTCCTGTTTCATCAAGGATGTCCCCTGAAAGTGTGAGTCCATCCTCACGAACCCAGGTGAGATCAATCCTGTTGATGCCTTCTGTCAGCTCCACCATCTCACGGTGGGTGTCATCTTTTGTCCACTCCGCTTTGAGCAGATGTTTTCCGATAGGCAGCACCCTGAAGTAATAACCGGTGAATGGGTCGGGTTCGATCTCAAAATAGCTCTTGCCAAGATAGATTTTTGCATCAGGCACTGTGCCAATGGCGGTTTTGATGAATCCTTCTACAATGCAAAAATCCTTTGGAATCTCATCAAGCATGTAGAAATTCAAGTCCAGAAGCTGATCGATTGTTGGTTCGATGAGTGAGTCTTCAGGTGTAAAGCCGTCTTTTTTGCAGCCAACTTCAATTGTAAATGATGCCGTGCCGTGTTGTGAGTAGAGATAATCGCACATCTCACCAGATGCACAGTAGAGCTCGGAGGCCTTGATTGGAAGGTAGTCATATTTTCCAGCAAACTCGTGCTTTGAGTTTTTGTCCTCTTCATCATCTGGTTCACCTGTTTTTTCGGCTAGCCCAATTGCATGTTCCTGCATGAGCTCTTCATATGGTGCCCGTTCACTGGCATATGACCACGGGTAAAGCACCAATTCTCCAAAGGTATGGTAGGTCAGGCATCCAATCATGGGAAATTCTTGCACAAGTTTTTTGATGACCTGGGTTTCAAGCTCTGAGAAAGGACCTTCTCCGTGGTAAACAATGCTACTTGGATCGCCAGATGCACCCTCTCCACCCCAGTGGTAACCGTAGTTTCTGTTCAAGTCAACTCCAGTCTCACCAGTCATGCCAACAGGCTTTCTGTTTTTTCTCCACATCCTGTCATGGTCAACCGTAAACTGGTGACCATCTGGATTGAGCATTGGAATTATCCAGATATCGAATTTCGATAACCATTCATCAACTCTTGGGTCGGAGTCGGGGTTTTTGGAAAGATAATGGCAGAGTTCAAGTGGGATTTCTGTGCTCATCCATTCCCTTGCGTGGTGTGTTCCAACAAACAAAAATCCTGGGGAGGGGCTTCCAGGATAAAACCTGAGAGCGTTAATCTCTCTTCCCTCAAATGATGAACCAACTGTCAACATCTGGCATTTCTCAGGATAATCTGTAGCAAGTTTTTCAAGCTCAGCATTGACCTCGTCATAGGTATGGAAAAGTCCTGGTTTCTGGCCGTTTACAATCTTTGAGATAACTACAGAATCAGGGGTAATCTCTTCTGGTTCACAGATACAATAATATGTATCATCATCAAGAAGATGGAAAGCTACTTCACCAATAGGGTTATCTGACTCAACATAAATCCTGTACTCTTCAGGTTTCAATCCCAAAGACAAAAACACAGAAATAACAAGAATGATGATGAATATTTTTTTCATGGATTCCTTTGAAGGTCACCTGACAGGAATGTACCATATGGGAGTTTTTCCTGTGTCATTCCGTCGATTGAGATGTTTACAAGGTCTGCTCCGACCCTGTTTTCTGTCAGCGTCATTACAATCTGTCTGACAAACATCTCCTCAACAGCTTTGTTTTTCAGTTTTGCGAAATCATTTTCGGGGATTAGATTGATGCTTACTGTCCCACCCTCAAGTGTCGCTTTTCCTGTAAAATCTTTTGGGATGCAGGAAATAATTGTGTTTTCAGATTCACTTCCGTCGGGTCCCGCAAGCAGAATGTTTACAACCTGTGGAAGCACATCATTTATTGCTGATATATACCGAAGTCTCGGTACAAGCTGGTATTCCTCGTCCCCTGTTTCGACAGCAAAATAGATCAAAACCGGAAGTCCACTTCCCTCTGTGTCTACGATTCGCTCTTCATCAAGCCTTGTGAATGGATTTTTGTAGTAGTGATGTCCAAAAACTGAATCCACAACAGACCCCTCAATTTCGATCATGACGCTTTCAACTCCAGAAAGCTCTGTCATTGTCCAGATGAATGACTTCAAAAAGTCTGATTCTTCTTCAGCTGAAAGGCTGGATTTGATAATATCTGATGAAAAATTCACAGTCAGAAGTGTTTGTGTAAGGGATGTACTTAAAACCTTTGTTTCTGGAGAAAGCGCACAGTAGAATTTTGAGTTTTCAGTTCCCTGGATATATCTTCTGGCGAGGAAGGAAGCGACATCCTTTGTGTCCGCGGTTTCTTTGATTTTTGTTGTTTCTGCAGCAATAAACCTTCCTCTTTTGTCTGGGAAGTAGAGGATGTAGTCATGTGATGGCGGAGCATCTTCTGAAATATCTGAAAAAACACCGGATATATCAAACGTTTCAGAGAGGTATGATGGTTTTTCGCCAGCTATTTTGAACGCGACGCTATCAATGTCTGGCAGCAGAAGAAGAGTGTTTATGACCGAATATGCTATCTCTTTTTCGGGAACATTGATGTTACCAATGTCTTTAATCTCTGCTGTGAAATCAACTGTTGCGATTCTTTCTGTGACCTTAATTGATCTGAGTTTTGCCTCTGGATTGATTGTTGGTAGAACAAACTCACCTTTTTCGGGTCCCGCTATAAGTGACCTGATGATTCCCTCATGGATGTTTTCTTTTGGAATCTCTCTTTGCACGGGAACAAGTTTGCCAATAATATCGTCATACAAAAAGATATTTACATTCTGGGTTGTTCTGCTTCTTCCAATCAAACATGATGCACCTGCCCAAAGCCCCCAAATAACAAACACTCCGGCAAACGCAAGCAGACTGAGCCTGAAAAGAACCTTAATCAGCTTCTTTCGTCTTTTTGATTTCTTCATGTGTGTAGTATTTTATATATTTGTGTGGGTGTTGCAACAGCATTCTGTGTTGCTTCTCCGTCTGTGCAGTCTCCTATGTTGTTCCCAACTACCCGTCATTCTCTACCTGATTGGGAATCTCCCCCGTCATTTTATCTAGATTTGAGATCAGATAAGACAGTTATTTCAGTTTTCAGATTTCTTGAAGCATATAAGCTTTTTGTTGTCATAAACAAGTACTCCATTCGAATCGATTAATAAAACTTTTGTATTTTCTGAAAACCCATTTTTTTCAATAAACCATGTTTTTTTGTGTGTATCCATGTCGTAACCCCAGAATCGATTTTCATCTTCAACATACATATTCCCCAACACATGATAAACCTCGTAGTTTGTTTGAATATAACAATCAAAATCTTTTTCAAAATTGTATTGATGGATATTAATCATTGTTTCTTTTTTTGTTGTTGGGTCAAAAATCGAATAATCAACTTGGTTATCAGAATAGTGTTCTAATAAAAATGGATTATCATTGTAACTGTTACCCCATTCTTTTCCCTCTGGTCGCGAAAATGAATCGATAAATACGCCACTTTTAAAATCAAAAGATTTCATTTCAAGACCTGGGCTAAATCTTTGATAGGAGTAAATCTTGCCACCTCTGAAGAAAAGCTTTCTATAAAAGAGTTCACGCTCAAAAACTAATTCTTTTAACTCCAGATTTTCTAAATCTAATCTATAGAATTTCGATTCTTCAAATTTATGGTCAGCATCTTTATAATCCTTAGTGAGTTGAAGGAACAAGTAATTATTGACTTTTTCAAAATAAAGAATGTCCAACATATTAATGCTTTTTAGTATCCATTTCATAATTCCCGATGATAAATCTACACAGTAGAGATTGCCCTTATGAAATATAAATGCTGAATCTTTATGGCTCGTGATATACCGTGGGTAATGGGTTTCGATTGGGTCACTAAAGAAATACTTGAATCTATAGCTCCAAATTACCCGATTTTCTTTATCATAAAGCCCAATACTTTTGTGATTTTTCCCAGAATAAAATCTTTCGAATTTTAAAATATTACCATTTTCAAGTATCAATAAATCTGGATCGTATTTGAAAAAATCATTCTCGTTTAATTGCTCAATTTCTTTCCCAGTATCAGGGTCAATGAAAATACGAGTGTTATTATATCTCGGCAACCCCCAAATCTTATCATCAATCGAAACTGGAAGTTCTACGAGTGATGTTTCAAAACTTAAATAGATATCACTTGCGTCATATTCCCATACTTTTTCAAGATCACCAATTTCTTCATAGGCTCTCTGAGTTTTTTCTTTTGCCTTGTATTCAGATTTATAGGTAGACAAGATAGTTGGTTGCTTTAAACCCTTTGTTATCAGCTCAAAATCATCGGTTGGTTTATATATCGAGTTTTCGGGGTATTGAATGTCTGTTGTAAGTGAAAATTCTTCCTTTGGTGGTTTTTGGCTGTCAAGAAGAGTAAAAGCTTGTGAATAATACATGCTTCCAGGTGCTAGATATATCGGGTTTCTATGATGTATGGTGTACCCAACTATAATAAGTGCAACAATCACTCCCAAAACTACTTTGTCAATCTTATTTGCTTTATCCATGATAAGATTATTTTATTGTTTGCTATTGCTTATTCAACAGATAGATGAAAGAATAAATGAACAATTTATGAATTTGAGGATGGGTTATCCTTTTCCTTTTTATTCCAAAACCCATTCTTCCCATTCTTTTTCTTCTTTTTGTTGTTCTTTTTGTCTTGTTTGTATTCGGCGGGTGGAGGGGTGAGCATGAGTTTGCTGACCTCCCAGGCCATTTTCATTCTTCTTGCAAATCCGTTAACAGCTTTACCCTCAGCTGCTTTTTCCTCTTTGAGAAGGTGTGTTGCACCCTTAAGAAGAACGTTTTCAACACGAAGGTTGTTTGCGGCGATGTATTTTGTCAACATCACCTCGACGCCAAAACCGATGTCCTCATCGATTTTTGCCTTCACCCACATCGAACGTCTGATGCACCTTTGACCGGTCAAAAACGGGAAAACTTTTTGAATCCAGTCAGTTGAAAAGCGTCCACCTGAAAAAAGACCAATCGTGACATCCGCTTCATCTTTTAAAACAGGTTTGATGAGTGCGTCGACATCTTTTGATCTGAGATTTACGAGGTCGCCATCAAGGAAAAGAATGATTTCAGCTTCGGTTTCGTGGATACCTCTGCTCATTGCAGCAGCCTTGCCCTGGTTTGGGTGTTGCTCAAAGACTTTGACTCCCTCAAAGCTTTTTGCAATCTCTACAGTTTTGTCAGTTGACCCATCTGAAACTACAATTATTTCATTTGGGATGGTGGCTTTTTTCACACACTCTAAAACGCCACCAATCCCTATTTCTTCGTTGTAAACCGGAATAATTACTGCAACATCCATCTATTTATTGGTCGAAAGACTCTCCTTAATGAAATCTTTTACGAAGTCCAAAACTTTTTCAGGCTCCATAAGTTTAGTTTCACAAGTCCTACGAATAGTTACTTCGACCAAATTTTCGGCAAGTTTTTTTCCTATGACAACTCTTACAGGATATCCGATAAGCTCAGCGTCATTGAATTTTACACCTGGTCTATCTTTTCTGTCATCAATGATTGTGGAGATTCCAGCATCCCTTAGCTGGTCATAAAGCTTGTCAGCAGCTGCCATGATAGCTTCATCTTTGACATTTGCAGGGATTACACATACCTTGAATGGTGCAATCCTGACTGGCCAGATGATTCCTTTATCGTCATGATTTTGTTCGATTACGCCAGCGATTGTTCTGCTGACTCCGATTCCGTAACAACCCATGATCATTGGCATGGATTTACCATTCTGATCAAGGAAATTGCAGTTCATTGGTGCTGAGTATTTTGTCCCAAGCGTGAACGTTTGTCCGACCTCAAGCCCTGTTGAAATGACCATTTTTTCTGGGCAGTTTGGACAGGTATCACCATCTTTTACCTCGCGGATGTCAGCGTAAACCTTTTGATTCCAGTCGCGACCATGTGAAACACCCATGTAGTGTTTGTCTTTTTCCATTCCACCACAAACAAGTCCGGCACTGTCCATGAGTTCATTGTCAGCAACAATGAATCCATCAAACCCAATAGGTCCTGCAAATCCGACAGGTGCGCCTGTTACTTTTGCTGTGTCCTCTTCGGTTGCAATCTCAATACTTCCTGCACCCAAGGCTTTTTGAAGTTTCACCTCAGAGATTTCATCATCACCCCGAGTAAGCGCCATGACAAATTCCTTGTCTACCTTGTAGATGATTGCTTTGATGAGTTTCTTTGGTTTAATGCTTAAAAATGATGCTACCTCTGCGATTGTTTTTGCATTTGGAGTATCAACAAGTTTGAGTTCAACTTCCTCATTTTTTGGTAGGTCGGTTCTTTTGCCGGCTTTAGCAATCTCAGTGTTTGCTGAATATCCGCATGCCTTGCAGTGAGCAAATCTGCATTCGCCGTTTTCTGCCTCAACAACAAACTCGTGTGAGGCTGAGCCACCAATAGCACCAGTATCTGCTTCAACAGGAATATATGAGACACCGCATTTTTCAAAGATTCTGCAGTATGAGTCATATGCAATCTTGTAGCTTTTTTCGTGTGCTTCCTCGTCCACATCAAATGAGTACATGTCCTTCATCAAAAATTCTCTGGCTCTAATGACACCAAATCTTGGACGCCTCTCGTCGCGGTATTTTGTCTGAATCTGATAGAGCATGAGTGGCATCTGTTTGTAGGACTTCAGTTCGTTTCTGACATGTAGAGTGACAATCTCTTCGTGTGTTGGGCCAAGGCAGAATTCACGACCCTTACGGTCGTTTACCCTGAACATCTCTCCACCATAAACATCCCATCTTCCAGATTCCTGCCATGGTTCAGATGGTAGAAGTGCAGGCATAAGGATTTCCTGGCATCCGATGTCATCCATCTCATCACGAACAATCTTTGTGATGTTTTCGAGGACTTTTTTTCCAAGTGGAAGCAGGGTGTAGATTCCGGCTGAAAGCTTCCTGATGAGTGCAGCACGAAGCATCAGTTTGTGGCTGACTGCCTCCGCTTCGACGGGTACTTCGCGTAGTGTTGGTGCAAAAAACTTAGATGTTCTCATTTTCTTCTTCAAACTCCGTTTCAAATTCAGTAAAATCTGGTGGATGGTATACCACTGACCTGTCTGGTTCTCTGCCGATTGATGATGTGATCAGCCCGAATCTTTCTCCGAACTTGTGTTGAAATCTTCGAACTGATGCTGGTGCAGCGGGTAATCTGACAGACCTGTTTTCTTTAAATACGACCTCTATTGCATCATCAAGAGCAGCCTGGTCAACCTCTTGCTGGGTGCGATTTCTCTTGATTCCCTTGATTATCCTTTTGACATGTGAGAGTGTGTTTTTTGGGATAGAATATATTGGGATTTCAAGGCTGTGAGCGGTTTTTATGGATTTTGGTTTTTTCTGTTCATATGAACTTGTTGTCAAAACCATGTCTGCCTCAGCAAGGATTGAAACAACCTGGGCATTAATATGGAAGTGGTGAATTGCACGCCTGATATAATCCTTTGAAACACCAAAGGTGTAGATATTCACAGGCTTAATTTTTATCTTTGCTTCCTCTTCTGGTGTTGGCTCTTTTTTTCTTGTCTCAAGTGGCTCTGGAACTGATTCTGGGCTACTGATTTTTTCAACTCGTCCATCCCAATGTCGAACCCTGACCTCTGGGTTGAGCCTGTCATATCTGAGGTATTCATCGACTGTGTTTGCGATGTTGTCATAGATGACGAATTTACCACGGTCTGCAATCTCAATGAGTACATCAAATGTTGGTGGAGCAGTACGCTCAAGAACTGTTTTTTGGGTACCTCGCCTGTAAGCCTCTTCGTCAGATAGGATGACAGAGTTGACACCACCAAGAAGATCAGAGAGTGTTGGGTTCATCAAAAGATTTGGAAGACTGTGACCATGTGCCGTCCCCACAAGCTGAACACCACGCTCTGCTATTGTTCTGCAAGCGGCAGCTTCTTGCTCTGTCCCAATCTCATCGATGATTATTACCTCTGGCATGTGGTTTTCAACAGCCTGAATCATGATTGTGTGTTGCTCAACCCCTATTGGAACCTGCATCCTTCTGGCAAATCCAATTCCACCATGAGGAATATCCCCATCTCCTGCGATTTCATTTGATGTATCGACGACAACTACTCGCTTCCCAGCCTTGTCAGCAAGCACTCTTGCAGCCTCACGAAGGATTGTTGTTTTTCCGACACCAGGTCTTCCAAGTAGAAGAACCGATTCGCCTCGTTCGAATACGTCCTTTACGGCATCAATTACTCCCTCGATTGCTCTACCAAATCTGCATGTGAGACCAACGGGTCTTCCTCTCCTGTTCATGATTCCTGAGATTCTATGAAGTGTACGCTCAATCCCTGAGCGATTATCCCGGTCAAAATCTCCCACCCTTGAAATCACTGACTCGAGATCAAAAAAAGAAACAACCCCGTCAGTAAGGAACAGCGATTTATCCTTGTATCTTGCCTCTGGTTTCCTGCCAATATCCATTACCACTTCATATAGGTTCTCAATTTCACCGTGGTTTAGAAGCGCTTCTTGAATAGGAGCAGGGAAGATTCCCAGAAATGCTTTTATCTCAAAATCTGTATCCATATGCCATAATTATCGGTTTAGTGGTGAATCTTACAACAAAACGGATTTTCTTGTTCTGAAGGAAATGCTAAATTGTTTTTTCAAAGTTACAAATGATCATGTCGGATTATGCAACATAAATGATAACTATAATATTTTAATTACATTCATATCTTCTGGGTTGCTGCCACTTGACAAATTGTTAACTTCAGGTAAAATTTGGATACCTAGGAGGGGTATATGGATTCATACATAAGAGGCGAACATATGTTGATGGCTGACTCTCTTACTGCTGAAATGTACAGACAGTATTGTAGAGACAACACATCTTTGGATTTTACAAAGCTTGAAGGTTCGTGGGTGCCCCACATGGAGTTCAATAATTATATGCAAGCTTTAAGGCAAAAAGCTGGTCATATTGGACCCCGAATCGTTGGTCGACAGATAGGGCCAACAGTTGAAAAGCTCTTTGGGTCACTTTCTAAGGCAGGCTCTGTTGAGAATATGCTTCATGCGTGGACAAATATTTATGCTGAAAACAATAAAGGAAAAAACTCGGGTAAACTCGGAATCGAAGACCTCACAAACAACAGTGTTTATGTTATTACAACAAGCCCATTAGACGAGGGATTCCATCTCGGAGTCGGTGAAGGCTTCATTCGTTTTTACAATAAGTTTATACAAACTGCTGAGCTTAAAGAAAGCATGATAACAAGCAGTAGAACCGCATTGTACTATGAGTGGAGGTAACTCCGGTCTACTATTCTGCTAGTAAAATTCTCTCCATGCTTTTCATTTTCCCAAACATATCAGTCACAAAAATCATCACCTCATACTCCCCAGCCTCATTCCAAACATGAGATAACACCACTGTATTATCAGTACTCACAAATGACCTCTCCCCATCCCCCCCAGTCAATCTTTATTTGGTATGGAGCAGATCCACCAGAGATATCAAACGAGAGTTCAATTTCATCTCCGACAGAACATGAACTGTTCTTTGTCTCAATCCCATTCCAGGAAATATCAACAAGTAATTCTCTACTGACCCTTTTTTCTTTATAGACGGCTGTGGATGTTGCTGAGAGTGGATTAATCTCTTCACCAAATATTGTTGCCGTGTTGCTCATGGCTGTTCCGTCACCTGAAACACCAATATTCCTTGCCCTAAACACAAACTCAAAATAACTACTCTGTCCCGGATTAATAGTACCTGCAGGCACTGTCACACTTCCTGCACCAAAAGTAACCTTTGGATTGGATGTCACAAACTCAAGCTCTCTTGGAAATGTGTATGTAAGCTCACAACCATTTACAGCTTTTTATGAAATCTCACACGAAAATTCTAATTTGCATAATTGTAAAACTCAAGATTGTTCTTGCTTGGGAGCTACTCCCTTGGTTTCACATAAATAACCCCAGGGAGGTTTCGGCAGTTTTCGATTCTCTCGGCATCGTCATACCAAAGATATGTTGAACATCCACCATCAAGATTGAAGGCGTAGTTTACACCAAGCTTCACAAGCACTTTCCCCATTTCTTGCACTTTGATACCATTGAGGAAATTCACAAAAAAAGCCTTGCCATTCCCATCAATTCCGAAGGCTGTTCTCCTTGATGAGTATGACAAAGCTGAATAATTCTGGTGGTTGTCGGCTTCAAGATTCCAATATGGTTTTCCGTATTTCACAAGGGTTGGTGAACCACCGAAGATTGTTTCACAATTTCTCCAAGCACCAAGGTTTACCTCATTTCCAGCCTCTGGTGCCCAATAGATATTGATATGAAGACCTTTTCTCAGGTAACCCTTTGGCCAGCGGGATTTATAGGTTCTCTCTCTATTTGTTCCAGTGTAACAAAGAACGTATGCCCCCCAAGGAATATTGATTGAACCGGTAATAACATCGGTTACAACTCCACCCTGAATGACGACGTTTACTGAATCACTTGGGGTTTCCTTTCTCCAGTCATCGGTGTAGAGAACCGTTGAATTTTTTGCAGTTGGTTGATTAAGTCCACTTACATAAATTGTTTTAAGAGATGGTGGAAGCAGGTTTTCCTTTACAGCCCCCATCATCTTGAACCTAAGTTTTCCAAAATACCAGTTTCCAGATTTTGTTGCACAAAATTGTGAACCTGAGTTGAAGATATGCATGGCTTTTCCGTTTTCTACAATTGTTGAATCAAAAAGGTATTGTGACCATCCTCCGGATTCATTGTGGAATGGTCCATTGATTGCAGCTGTTGCTCCCACAAATCTTGCAATCCTATCAGGGTCATCTCGATACCACATCTGCTGATATGCAAGTGCCAGACCAATTTCTACAGCTCCCTTTCTCGCATCAATCTCCACATAACTCAGTCTGTAGTCTTTGCCATCAACATTCACTGTTTTGCTGATCCACTTGATGTTTTCAGGTGCATCGGTTGTTACGGTAAAAGCTGGGTTTATTCCAACCAGTAAAACCAAAATAAGAAAAGCATCTGCAACTATCTTTGCCTTTTTTGAAGTCATAGTATCAAAGTTCCTCCGATGGCGGTCTGTATGATATATAACGAATAAGATTTGATTTAGTTCAAAAAACTCAGCGCATTAATCTTTCAAATTCAGACTCGATTTGAAGGATTGATTGAAGTGCGAAATCAAAACAGAATTGGACTTCGTTTTTTGAAAGCAAAAATGTTTTTTGTTCTTTTGTGGGTTCGAATCTTTGAAGAACAAAATTGAATTTTACATTTGGGGCTATAACTTCGAATTTTGAAAACTTTTTTGCATCTACTCCAAACTTGCGAATCCAGAATCTCAATAGATCAGAGCCTGTTATGTTTGTCGGATTGGACTCAAGATGAATTCCGTAGTGTCCAAGGGCAGCATAAAATGAGATTGAAACATCCTTGAGAGCTGAACCAAAATGCCCTGCTTGCATTTTCTTCTCGGCTCTTATCAATCTCCCGCTTGATTCAATATGTTTTATTCGAAGTGGCACGAAGGAGATTTTAACATAAATAAAGTGCATATGCAATAGCTTTTTTTATGAGTACAGTCCTTATTCTCTTGATAAAGAATTGAAACCATTTATTATCTCATTGTGTAGGAAAGCTTGGAGGAATGATATGAAAAGATTTACTGTAATCATAACTGTCCTGTTGGTCGCATTTTTTGTTGTTTCGTGTGGCGGAAAGGTTGAGCCAGTGGACACAAACAAATCTACAGATAATACAACAAATCAATCAACAGAGTCGAAAAATACAAATCAGAACCAGAGGGAGCTTCAGGAAGCTCCCGACCAGCCTGCCCTTTGGGTTGCCTGTGAAACATTCATGAAAGCCGAAAAAGTCTTGGATGCCTCAGTGTCTTTGAAGAAAAATATGACAACCAGCAAGCAGTGGAAAATTATCGAAGAAGAGCGAAGAACCTGGGCACAAAATCCTCAAAATGAACTCACAGAAGATGATATTAAATATGTCTATGAAACATTTGTTGCCGGCACAAGCGGCTTTCAACCATCAACCGTCATAAATTATTTCATTTACCGCGGGGCTGATTTAGACGACCTCAACACTTTGCATATGCTCAAAGATAATCCCGATGAATTTACAAAAAAATTTGAAGAGATTTATCTGAAATAAACATTGTGGATAAAATAAAACTTTCACACGGCGGTGGAGGAATCGACTCCCGAAATCTGATTGATTCGATTGTTGCGATTTTGGGGAATCCGATTCTCAATTCTCTTGAGGATTCTGCAATTCTCAAATTTCCTCATGAAAAACTTGCATTTACAACTGATGGATTTGTTGTTAAACCGATTTTTTTCCCAGGTGGAGATATTGGTAAACTTGCTGTGTGTGGGACAATAAATGATTTGTCAGTCATGGGTGCAAGACCACTTGCACTCTCACTCTCGCTGATTGTTGAAGAGGGTTTCTCAAAGACCGATCTTGAACAAATTTTATACTCAATAAAAGAAACCGCCGGTGATGTACCCATTGTTACCGGTGATACCAAGGTTGTAGAACGTGGTAGTGCCGATGGAATTTTTATTACTACAACCGGAGTTGGTGCACAGCTTATAAATGCAAAACCATCAGCTTCGAGGATTGAGCCAGGAGACTTTTTTATTGTATCGGGAAGTATCGGAAGACATGGTGCAGCTATCATGGCGAAACGCGAAGAGCTTGGTTTCTCATCGGAACTGGTTTCTGATGTTGCCAATCTTTCTTCGATGCTTGTTCCAATTTTTGATAAATTTGGCGAGGACATAAAAACCTGTCGCGATGTCACGCGCGGTGGACTTGCTGCGATAATCTCAGAACTCTCCCATTCATCTGATGTCGGTGTTGAAATACATGAGGAGAGAATTCCTGTTGATGCTGATGTTTCTGGAATCTGCGCTGCACTTGGAATAGACCCTCTCACACTTGCTTGCGAGGGAAGAGTGCTTCTTGCTGTCAAACCTGAGATAGCTGATGCAGTTGTTTTGATGCTTTCAAGTACCGAGCATGGAACAAAATCATCGATTATAGGACTGGCGACAAAAGACCACAAAAGAAAAACATATCTCATCACAGAGATTGGTGGATCAAGGATTCTCGAACCACCTGCAGGTGAACTTCTCCCAAGAATTTGCTAAGTAGGTTTTTCATATTTAGATATATCTTCAAAAAGATACCATTTGTTTACAGTTTTGAGAATTTTGAGATTATACCTTTGAAATGTTATTTTTTCATAAAAGAAATGTGTATCATCTCAAAGAGATAACCTTATCTACATCAAAACTGACTTGTATTTAATGTTAACAGTTGGTAAATTTTTTTATGTAAGGAGGAGATATGGATGCATACATAAGAGGCGAGATATTCTTGATGGTTGATTCGGTCGTTGGCACACAGAACAAGTCATTTTGCAGGTCTAATACAAATGTTGATTTTAATGATCTCGTTGGCAAATGGGTATCCCATCAGGAATTCAATAAGTATTTTGATGCACTAACTAAAAAAGCTGGGAACATCGGACCACAGATTGCCGGAAGACAAGCAGGTGTTGCACTTTCTCAAAATGTGCCCGAGCTTGCTGAGTCAAATGATCCAAAAGTTGGCTTCAAGCCTATCCCACAGTTTTACAAAGAAAATAACAAGGGGAATGACTCCGGTGAGTTTATTATCGATGAACTAAATGATGGATTCATGAAACTCACTTTTACCGGCAACATAAATGAAAGATTTCACCTTGGGCTTCTTGAGGGTCTACTTAGGTTTTATAAGAAGGTGATCACAAAAGCTGAAATCACCCAAACATATGCAAAAGATGGAAAGTCAGTTTTTGAGGTTTCCTGGAAAGATGGCCTAGCAAGCTAGTTTTACCACAAAAAAGAATTGAGCATTAACTAGAAAACACTGCGGTTGCTTGTTTTTTTTGTTCGTTCATACGCTCTGGGGGTATCCTTGAGATACCCCTTTTTTTATAGATAATTAAAGAGTCAATCAAAGAGATAATTAATCAATTCGGTGTTAGATAATTTTTTAATAAGTATTCTTAATATGATCTGAAACTGGAGAAAGAAATCTAATTTTATATAAAAATTTACATTTAGTTTTAATCAGAATCCAGATTTGCATTCAAATGAATTATTTGTTAAATTTAAGGTATAAGGAGGTCAGAATGGACGCATATATAAAGGGTGAGCTTTTGATGATGGCGGATTCGCTTGTTGCACCAACAAATAGAGATTTTTGTAGGAGTAATGCTAGTATCGATTTCACAATGCTTGAAAACAGTTGGGTACCACATAAAGAGTTTAACAATTACATGGCAGCATTAAGACAAAAAGTTGGGCAGATTGGTCCGAGACTGGTTGGAAAACAGATTGCAAAAACGCTCGATGGGATGACCGGAGCACTTACAAAAGCAGAATATGTCGTCAAGGCGTTTACAATCATCACAGAGATGTACAAGGAAAATAATAAGGGTGCTGATGTTGATGAGTATAAAATTGAAACCCTTCAAAATGGTTTTATTAGAGTAGTAACAAGAAGTCCTCTTGATGAAGGTTTTCATATAGGAGTCGGTGAAGGATTTATTAGATTCTATAACAAACTTCTAACAAGAGCCGACTTGGTTGAAAATATGGCAATACATGGCAGAACTGTTTTTGAATACGAGTGGAAAGCTTAACAACTTTTCAACATGAATTGGTAAAAAAAAATCTGTCCCGTACGCTTTGGAGTACGGGATTTTTTTGGCAATAAACTGAGATAGCCCATCGCTTGATCGAACATCTCAAAATTGGATATGAGAATATAATTCCAAAAGTTCTGTTGCATATAAATAGTTTTTTTGTGCTCAATACAAGAGTTTGGAATGAAGGGTTAAAATGTCCTTCCTATCAGTGAAGGACGGTGACGAAGTCACCAGGGAGGAATGGGTTGAGCCTTTCACTGATAATACTGTAAACCATGTACTTTCCTTTCACACTGCACCCTCTTTCCGTCATCCTGGGTGAAGACCCGGGGTCTAGGGTATAAAAAAGCGTATTTGTTTTGTCTGGTGAAATGATTTTTCCGACATCAAGAATCATCACAAAATAATCTGTGATTCAAAACTAACCCTGGATTCCGTGTCAAGCACGGAATGACAAGGGTGGTGAGATTCACGGTCAAGCACGGCATGAGGTGGGAGAGTAGCCAAGAATGACGAGTTTTAAAAACCCTCCCTTTCAGGGAGGGAAGATGCCGTAGGCATCAGGGAGGGTTAAGGTCAATCACGATATGCCCAGCACAAGAATTTGGAATGAATGGCTAAGGAATTTTGAGATGGTGGGCAGTGAAAAGTCCTTAGCTTCAAGACTTATGGTGGCAGATGTTCAGGCAGCTGAGTTTTGACTACTCGATAAATACCTGGAAACACAGACACGTCAAGAATGATGGGATATTTTGAGATGGTGGGCAGTGAATATCTTTCCAACCTTAAGACTTATGGTGGCAGATTGAAAGGATGTCGAGTTTGTAGCAATTTGATAAATGCCTGGGTATAAGGAGTTAATGACTATTTTTAGGATGGGAATGGTGGGCAGTGAAAAGTCCTTAGCTTCAAGACTTATGGTGGCAGATGTTCAGGCAGCCGAGTTTTGGCTACTCGATAAATACCTGGAAACACAGATACGTCGAGAATGATGGGATGTTTTGAGATGGTGGGCAGTGAATATCTTTCCAACCTTAAGACTTATGGTGGCAGATTGAAAGGATGTCGAGTTTGCACCAATTTGATAAATGCCTGGGTATAAGGAGTTAATGACTATTTTTAGGATGGGAATGGTGGGCAGTGAAGGATTCGAACCTCCGAAGACTTATGTCAACAGATTTACAGTCTGCCGCGTTTGACCACTTCGCTAACTACCCACGACAGTTCGGATATTATGCGATAGATTTCCTTAAGGTCAAGGGGTGGGTTGTTTAATTCTCTGGATTTCTCAAATGGATATTGATAGAATTTAGAATGTGATAAGAAAAAGAATCATTTCAATTCTTCTTGCTTTTGTCTTTTTCTGCTCTGTGATTACTTCAGGTGCTGGTTCGGAAGAACTTTCTGTTGAGCAGGCTGCACTAATCATCATTGATGCTGTACAGGAAAAAGACATCTATGATTTTGATGAACTGAGATTCAAGTCGGTTGGCAACATCCCAACCTGCAGATCAGAATTCAGATTTTCTCTTTGTCTTCTCTCATCAGAAAATAAAGGTCATCAGGAACTTGGAAACATGATTCTTAGAAAATATCTAAGTTCTCAGGTCAAAGATCCTGAAAGTCCTTATTATGGGGCGTGGTATTATCCCGAGCTTCTGGATTCTATGTCGGGGCTTGAGTGGGATATGTTTGTGCCGATAACAATTTTTCAGATATATTTTGAACTTGCATGTAGACTTGAACCTGAAACAAAAGAGCTTCTTTTGGAGTCTCTACAAACATGCTCAAAAGGACTTATCAGGACATGGTTTAGTGATTACCAGTCGACACTCACTCACACTAACTATCATCTACTTTTTGTGTGTGATCTTCTTCTTTCGTCTGAGATTTCCAATAATCCTGTTGGACAGTTTTTTGCAAAAGTCGCTTTTGATGTTTTCATCAAATATTCTCTTTCAAATGGGATTTATGAGTTCAATTCACCAACCTATCAGGCAGTTGACCTTCAAGCTCTATATCTGATTGAGAAGTATTCATCTGACTCCGATATGAAAACCCTCGCAAAAAATTGGGTAGACCTCATCCTTCTTGATTTGTTGATCCATTATAATCCATCTACTAAAAGCTTATCTGGTGCTAACTCCCGAAGCTACAATGTTTTCTCTGGTTCTGGTGGAACAATTAAAGAACTTGTGAGGCTTACAAATGGATACATGTCAAAAGACTTGATTTCAGATGTTGGTGATATTACCCCATTTTATTATGACCATGAGTTGCCTTCCTGGCTTTCAGAATTTGTTGATAATCTTCCTGAATCGTTTTTATTTGAATCAAGATGGGGATTTGATCCGTGGCAGGTCAGGCAGACTTTTTTCGATGGAGATTTTTCGATTGGAACATCAGGCAGAAGTTATGGATCGCAGGATAGAAATGTTGTGATTGATTTTCCTTCTGAAGATGCTAATTCTTCTCAATTTGTACCTGTGATTTCAGTTAATAAAAAACCTTGGCTTCTTCCAAGTCTGGGTGGTGGTTCGGGTCACAATCATCTGAGGATTCCAGTTTACACAAATCATGATGGGAAGAGACTCATTCAGCTTTCTCATATTCTTTTTTCAGGTGATACCTCAAAAGACGTAAACCGGATAGCCCAGACTTTCATCATCCCCAAACACCTTGAGATAAAAACACACGAAAACTCTTTTTCGGTTTCTGATGGGGAGACCTCAGTTTTTGTGAAGCCTTTTTTTATTTCTGACCAGATGGTACCAAAAATTCATATTGAGAAAAACCTTCCTTTTCCGGGCAATATCATTGACTTTGAACTAATGAGTTTTGACCCACGTCAAATAAAGGTTGATGACGTTTTTTGTGGGTTTGCTCTTGAGGTCTTTTCTGGTGTTGATAAAAAATCTGATATTGCAAATTGGAGTGGACGGATTGAATTTGAAACCAAGAAAACTGAATCAAATCTTTTCTGCCGGTTTGATGGCCTTGAGATAAACTACAACATAAAAGACAGGTATCCTGAAAATACCCCAGCAAACTTGAGTTTTGATGTGATGAAAATGCCTGGAGTTTGTGTGGGTGATGGTTTTCTTGAGGTTGGTGGGGCTAAGCTTCCTTTTTCCCTTGAGGCTTTGAAAAAAATTGACCAATAAAAAACACCCAGGGGAGTGTGCATTCCCTGGGTGTTATATTCCTAAAAGCGTAAAAAACGCGTTTAAGCGATATTGAGGTTCATCTGATTAATCGATATAAAGAACCCTCTCTACATACTTTGTTTTTCCATAGTTGTCTGTAAGTTTGATGATGACTTTGTATTTGCCTGATGATGTGTACTTGTGGAAAACTTCTTTTGAATTTGTTACTTCCGATGCAAATGTCTTTTCCCCATCTCCCCAATCAACAACTATTTCATACGGGGAACTTCCACCATCTGGGGTAAGTGCTAGGGTTATGAGTTCACCAGCTTTTCCAGTTGAGGTTTTGACATCAATTCCATCCCATTTGACATCAAGTGAAAGAGGACTACTTCCTGTTTTACTACTGATGACTATCGATGCGTTGTCAGTTGCTTTATCGGTTTCATCTGATGTTGCTGTGATGATATTTGTAAGTGAGAGTGGCTCACTGCCAAGATTCACACCACCTTTGAGTCTGAAGATGAAGTCAAAAAGTCTGCCCTCACCAGGGTTTAGTCTTCCGACATTGTATGTCCATTTTCCATTTGAGATGACACCTTCTGGTCTACTTCCTACAATCTCCATCTCTCTTGGGAAGTTGTCAGTAAGCATCACATTTGTTGCCTCTAAGTCACCAACATTTCCAACCTTTGCTTTGAATGTAAACAGATCATTCTTGTAGTAGTGCATTGAACCTGCTGTTTTGGTTACCTCAAGATTTGCTGAGTTTGTGGGTGGGTCGTCTGGGTCATCGGGACACTCTGGGCATTCAGGACAGTCTGGACAGCCAGAACATTCCACTGTTGTATTTGAAATGATGTTTGATGCAAGGAATCCGGTTAGTTCGCTATCTCTGTGATTAAAATATGAAGTATTGTTGATGCCCATGATGGTTGAATCCACAACAGTTACTGAAAAGAATGCGTTTATAAGATTTCCGCTTGTCAGTGGAGGAATGTCAATTACATCCCACCTGAGCAATGTACTGGCAGGGGCAGTACCTGGTGGCTCTCCAGGTGTCCATGATGTACCAAAATCATCAGAATAGGAAAGCTGTGAGAGTGGCATCGCAGAACCAGAAATATACACTGTCCCAGATGGAATCATGTCATAGACATATCCATCAAAAACTGGATCAAAACCTGATTGTTTATCAAGATTGATCTGATATGTAAGCACATCACCATTCTGAATAACTGTGTGGTCATCAGAATACACCCCATCATTATTCACATCAACTGATTTTAAAAGAGAAAAAGTAGACTCAAAGCTGTTCCAATGTAAGTAATAGATTTCAGAGCTTCCTGGTGTGAAATCACGCCATACAATATGAGCATATCCATTACCATCAAGTTCTAGAGATGGATTGTACGAGCTCCCACTACTATTACTCACATTTGCACTTGCAGGATTAACACTGTAATCATGACCATTTCCGCACTCCCAACTCCCACCATTCCAATGGACAAACAAGATTTCATAATTCCCGAGTGAAGTATCATCCCATACAATATGTGGATATCCATTATCATCGAGTGTCAGGGATGGATTTTCTGAATACACGCTATTGATGCTAACATTTGCGCTTGCGGGATTAACACTGTAATCATCACCATTTGCACACTGCCAGTTTGTTCCGTTCCAGTGAACATACAGGATCTCAAGTCTTCCAGAAACATTACTACGCCATGCAATATGTGGATATCCACTGCTGTCAACTGCAAGGGATAGATAGCCTGAACCACTATTGACGCCGCTCACATTCGCACTTGCTGGATTAACACTGTAATTATTACCATTTGCACACTCCCAGTTTGAACCATTCCAATGAACATAGTAGGTTTCGTAATTTCCAGAGGTGTTTTGGATCCATGCAATATGCGGATATCCATTGTCATCGAGTATAATAGACGGGTGTTCTGAATACCCGATATTATTACTCACATTTGCACTTGCGGGGTTAACACTGTAATCATCACCATTTGCACACTGCCAGTTTGTTCCGTTCCAGTGAACATACAGGATCTCAAGTCTTCCAGAAACATTACTACGCCATGCAATATGTGGATATCCACTGCTGTCAACTGCAAGGGATAGATAGCCTGAACCACTATTGACGCCGCTCACATTCGCACTTCCAGGATTAACACTGTAATCATCACCATTTGCACACTGCCAGTTTGTTCCATTCCAATGAACATACAGAACTTCAGCGTTTCCGGGTGTATAATCATTCCATGCAATATGTGGATATCCATTATCATCGAGTGCTAGGGACGGTCTCCATGAAGGTCCAGCATTATTGCTCACATTCGCACTTGCTTGGTTTGTGCTGTAATCATCACCATTTGCACATTCCCAGTTTGTGCCATTCCAGTGAACATAGTAGATTTCAGAGTTGACGATTGTATCGACCTCCCATGTAATATGTGGATATCCATTACCATCAAGCACCATTGATGAATCTTGTGAATAAATACTACTAACATTGATATCGAAAGGCTGATTTATCGTGCTTCCATCATAGATAGAACCGGCAGCACCAACCCAGCCGGTATACGCAGAAACGCTTTCCGGTGCACCACTTGGTGCAAACCACAGGGTTTATATTATAAGTGCCGAAATCAAAATAAATCTTGTGAGATTTTTCATGTGAGTTCTCCTGGCATAGTTTTCAAAGCAGGAATAATTATATTTGTTGTTAGTTTATCATTCAACTTAATCATTTTTGATTGCTCATTGAGCCGAGAAAAAATTAAAGACCAATAAAAAACACCCAGGGGAGTGTGCATTCCCTGGGTGTTTTATTCCTAAAAGCGTAAAAAACGCATTTAAGCGATGTTGAGGATCATCTGATTAATCGATATAAAGAACCCTTTCGACATATTTGGTTTTTCCAAACCTATCCACGAGTTTGATAACAACTTTATATTCTCCAGATGAGTTGTATGTGTATGTTGTTGAGGCCTCTCTTACAACCTCTGAGATAACGGTTTCATCTTCGTTGCCCCAATCGATATAGATTTCATATGGTGATGATCCGCCTGATGCAACCATGTCGAGTGTGATCTCGCTACCTGATTCACCCTGTGAGGTCTCAATGTCGATTCCAGTCCAAACAACAACAAGATTGATTTGCTCTGTTACGATATTTTTGTAAACAGTTATAACTGCAGAATCTGTCAATGCGTCAAGCTCGTTGCAAGTGACGGTGGCGATGTTTTCAATGACGAGTGGGGATTCACCGAGTTTGATTGCTGGGTCAATTCTGAATCTGAACTGGAAGTGTCTGCTTTCGCCGGCTCTTAGAGTTCCGATGTTGTATTTCCAGCCGTTTATGCTTGATGAGCCTTCAGGTTTTGATGAGAGATAAACAAGTTCTCTTGGGAAGACATCCGAAAGTGCTACATCGGTAACATCAATATTTCCAGTGTTTGAGACGGTTACATTAAATACCGCTACATCACCGAGTTTATATTGAAGTTTCTGAGCTGTTTTCTCGATTGCAAGTTCTGCTTTTTCTTCGTCGGGGACTGGGCAGAATTTTACGGGGTTTATCACATAATTTGTGTACTGTGGAGCTGTACCAAATGCGTGGGTGAAGTATGCTCTGTTTGTTATTGAACGGATGATAGGTTCACCATCATTATCCCAGCAATCAAAATCAGCAACCTCAACACAGAAATTGAATGTTCTTTCAACTGGTGCCCAGTGAACGTATGTAACTTGATAAGAACCATTTGAAAACTCTTCCCAGACAAGATGGGGTTCATCGTATGAGTCGAGTGTAAGACATGTGAGCAGTGTGCCACCGTCATCAACACTGACGTTTGAGGTTGAATTTGCTGGGCTGTAGTTATCGCCACTTGCTGAAACCCAATTTGTTCCATTCCAGCTTACATATAAAACATCTGATCCTGTACCAAAAATAATCGATGCAGTTTCGTCATACCAGGCAAGATGAGGTATATCATTGCTGTCGAGTGCCAATGAAGGTCTGTAAGATCTACCATCATTTCTGCTTACGTTTGCTGATGCGTGGTCTGTTGAGTATGGAGTCCCATCTGCTGCAAGCCAGGCATTTCCTGCCCAATGTACGTAATATATATCTTCAAGACCGTTTACTGCAGTTGATTCATTATCAAACCAGGCGATATGTGGAAGGTTGTTGCTGTCAATCTCAATTGCTGGATGGTTATTCGATCCTCCGTTATTGTTGCTGACATTTGCATCTGATTCCGTGGCAGTGTATGGGCTTCCATTTGCACATTCCCACTGATTTACATCCCATCTGACATAGAGAACATCGAAGTCTCCACCGGTTATTGCGGTTGTTGTATCGTGCCACACAAGATGTGGATTATCATTATTATCAACAGCAAGTCTTACCATTGCTGAGATTCCTGGGTTATAACTGACATTTGCTCCGGCGTGGTTTGCAGCGTAGTTTGTACCATCTGCATTAACCCAGTCTGTTCCATCATGTCTTACAAAATAAATGTCGTATTCATTGCCATTTATGGTTGGTGGATCCCAATCATACCATGCGATACATGGGTTATCATTTGAATCAAGTACAAGTGATGGGTGCTGTGATGATCCATCATTATCGGATACATTTGAATTGGTAGTTGTTGGGTCATATACAGTTCCATCCGCACAAACCCAGTTTGTTCCATCAAACTTGATGTATACAATGTCGTATCCGCCGCCGGTTACCTGTGGGTCAAGCTCTCTCCACGAAATATGTGGGAGGTCATTTGAATCGAGGGCAAATGATGGACTTCTTGATTCTGCAGTTGTTCTGCTTATGTTTGCATTTTCTGTTAATGGGTCATAAACACTACCGTTTGCTGTTACCCAGTTTGAGCCATCCCATCTTACATAATAGATGTCTTCGTCTGTTGGAAGTCTCTCTCTCCAAGCAATGTGTGGGTAGTTGTTTGAATCAAGTGCAAGGAATCTGTCCTCATCAGTATAAGAGTTGGTAAGAGATCTACTCACATCAATATCCATTGGCTGACTTACCATTGAACCAATATACTGTGAGTCATCTGCACCGACCCATCCACTTGGCAGTGGTCCCCATCTGAGGATTGTTCCAGAGGCTGTTCCAACTGTTGGTTCGCCTGAAAGCCAGGTTGTCCCACCATCTACGGAGTATGAAAGATTATATTCTGGTATTGCTCCTGCAAGATATGTTGTGTTTTCAGGGATTACATCATAAAGATAAGCAGCTGCAAGAGGGTCATTATTTGGGTTATCAAAGCTCCACTCCAGTTCATAACAAAGAGCTTCACCACGTTCAACTGGATATCCACTATCTTCATAGAATCCATCACCGTCAACATCAACATTTTTTGATACTTCAAATGTGCCTGTGAATTGATAATCGAGGGTGTTGCAGACAGTGTTTGATTCCATTGGGTCTTCAATCTGGAGATGGTCAAGAGACGCAGTGTTGCAGAAAACCCATGCCAGTGGTGGGTTGATTATTCTTACTGAGAAAAGGATTGTGAGTGGACTCCAGCCATTATTTGTATCAAGTGCCCACCTAAACATTGTGCCACCTGGGCTTCCGTCTGGTGCTTCACCTGGAATCCATGTTACTCCGTTGTCTGTTGAGTACTCATATATCGGGGACATCGATCCACCAATGTAATAGGTACCATCTGGGACTGAGTCATAGATATATCCGTCAAGAACTGGGTCATTGCCAGAAACATATTCATAATCAACCTGATATGTCAGAGTTCCATTTGAAACAACAAGCTCTCCGTCATCATCAAACAGTCCGTCATTATCTGAATCAACAGATTTTTCGAGGCTGAGTACGCCGTCAAATGAGTTTTCCCATGTAACATAGTAAACTTCGCTCGTGCTCCATCCGCTGTAGTCATCATTCCAATCCTGGGTTTCGTACTCGCCACCAGTTGGTGTGCTAAACGGTAATGGACCAGGAAGTCCTGCTCCGGTTTCATCTGTCCAGGCAATATGTGGCACATCAGTACTATCAATTACAAGACAAGGTGCCCATGAGAAATAATCATTTTCACTGACATTACAATGGTTTGGATCCTCTGTCTCATCATAGGAGGTTGTGTCAGCATAGAGCCAATTTGAACCATCCCAACCCATGTAGAATAAATTGAAATCTGAATATGTGCTGGTGTAGCTATCATCACACCATACAATATGTGGTTCCTCTGATGAGTCCATATCAAGTGAGACCTCAACTGAATCTCCAACATTTCTGGTAACATTAACTGGGTTTGGATTTGCTACTGGATTGTAGAGTGTTCCGTCAGCACAAATCCAATCTGTGTTGGTTGTGCTCCATCTGGAGAAGAAAATATCCATATTTCCATTCACAGCGTTTGTTTCATCTTCCCATGCAATAAGTGGACTATTTGATGAATCAACAACTAGTGATGGATTATTGGAGTCTCCTGTATTCCTGCTGACGTTTACAGGGTTAACTGCGATTGATGGGTCATAAGCACTTCCATCAACACAATACCACGGTGAGGTATTTCCACCATTTTCGTCTCCGTGCCAGAGAAGATAAGCAATTTCTTCATTTCCATTCCAGGTATCGTCCTGCCAAGCGATATGTGGCATTCCAAGCCCTGCTGTATCAAGTGGGTCATTGAAACTTAAGACCATTGATGGGTAAATCGAGTCGCCATCATTATTGCTCACACGGCATTTGTCATAATGACTTTTTAGCCAGAACTGGAAACCGTTTGCACCACTTGATCTCCAGATTGTCTGGTTCTGTACTGTGTGAATGAAATAAATCTCCCAGCTGCGATTTACGGCGTTATCGTCTGAATCATGCTGCCAGGCAAGATTTGGGTTGTTCTCAGCATCAAGAGCAAGTGATGGGAACGCATCAATTCCCTGCATGACTGGCTGACCACCGCCAGTGAAATTAGCTGAGTCAGTTACGTTTGCTGCATCTGGATTTGTGAGATAGTCTACTCCATCAAGGGAAACCCATGCTGTTCCATTCCAGCGAACATAAACAATATCTCCGTCACCATTATCAACACCACTTATTGCCAGATGTGGTCTTCTGTTGCTGTCGAGTGCGAGTGAGAGTGATGCGTAATCATCGTCAACATCAGCGGTTCTTGTGCCGACTCTTGCACTTCCTGGGGTAACAGCATAATCGTCACCGTTTGCACAGAGCCATGTTTGCTGTGTATCGTCCCAATGCACGTAATAGACAAATAGTTCTTGAGAACCTGAGGCGCTATTGCTAAACCATGCAATATGTGGATCATTGTATGCATCAAGCACGAGGTCTCTATCGAAGCCTGATACAGAGATTCCACCATCGTTACTTACATTTATGTCAAATGGCTGTGGTAATGTTCCACCGAAATATGGTGATCCATCTGCACCAACCCATCCTAAATATGCGGAAACATTTTCGGGTTGTCCAGCTGGCACAAACCACAAAGCCGAAATAGCTAGGGCAAGAACAAGCGTAAGCTTAATCACGTTTTTCATGTTCATATACCTCCAAGGTACAACGATGTAGTGTATTCTAGCTTGTATGTTAAATAATTGCAACTTTTTTCAGTTGAAAACATATATGCATATTTATTTTGTTTTGTTGATAATGTACGTATACAGTGATAAAATTCCTTTTTTCGGATTCGGATTTTTTATACAAAAAAAATTTACAAAAATTTTATGTTTGTCTTAGTTATCGGGAATAATTCTTCATATGCTTGGAAGGGATAGCAGAGAAATCTCTTTGTTAACCTTTATGGTTACTTCTCTTCTGCTTGAGGAATCAAAAAAATTGCAAATTTGGAAAAACCTGTTGAATTGATGCGGAATCGAGATTTTTTATCGACCACATAAAAAAGAGACCCTTTGGTGGCTGACAAAGGGTCTCTCGTGATCAAATACTCACGATAAAGGAGAGTTATCGTTACTTTTTGCAATTGTTACTTTCGTAACATATCTACTACACGTTATTCTATCTGTTTGTTCCCAAGTGATGATTTTACTTTTCTGTAGATGAATATTCCGAGAAGAACAAGCAGGAATACAACTATTCCAATGAAGACCAACATGATGAGGAATCCGATTAACCAGATGACTCCATCTTGAATATCATTCCAGAGTCTCTGTAGTCCTCTCATGAATCTGCTTGTTGTTGGAGGTGTAACAGAGTCTTCATCAGGCTGGGTGATTGTCATATGGATTCTTGATTCTGAGCTGACAGTCTGGAGGTAATTCATCTTTCCTTGGATTCTGTCAACCTCTCTTTGAATATCTTGAATCTGGTAATAAACACTTAATGAATCTTCAACATTTTTTGCTTTTGCATAGATTTTTTCAAGTTCTGCAATTGCTCTTTTTCTGTTGTTAAGGTCATCTTTGAGTCCATAGTATTCCTCAGTTACTTTCACCTCATTAATGTTTGAATTCTTCTCTTCTCCTAATGTCAAAACGTAATCAAAAACTTGGGAAAATTCGGAAGTTGGGACAACAAGTGTGCAGGTAATGGTTTGATATTTCATACCATTATATGTACTTGTTTCACTGTTGTAGTTTGAAACTGATCCACCTACTGAGAATGCTCTTTGTTTTGCTTGTGAATAGATATCAACTGGCTTTTCACCAGAAATGACTATTGTGCCATCCTTTTTCACCATTTCTATTATTTCACCAGCATAAACAGGTCTCTTTTCAAGGTCATATTCAACCACTGATGGTGCAGGTGCTTGACTATTTGATGCTAGCATGTCGGCTGTATCAACCTTCATGGCTCTTTTTTCCATGCTGCCTGCTGCTGACTCAATATCATCATTAATTTCTCCCGGTTGAGCTCCCCATTCGTCCCTTACTCCATCCTCTTCATAATAACCATTATCCGAATATCCCTCATCATAATCATATCCATAATAATCATTTCCGTTTCGACCGATAACAACCATCATTACAACTGACAAAATCATGATGGCTACGACTCCGATAATTATCCATGGTTTATATTTCTTATACACTTTATTTATCCTTCCTTCCTTTTCTTTTACTTTACATACAACGAGTGCTTATAAATAGTTCCAAAAATCTGTAGTACTAAAAGAAATATAGAATTTATCAGTTTTTATATGAATTGGGGCAATCTAGGTTGCCCCAATCTTTGGAATTGAATTTCTAAACTAAATCAAATCGATCGGCATTCATAACTTTATTCCAGGCATGTATGAAATCATGAATGAATTTTTCTTTGGAGTCATCACTTGCATAAACCTCAGACAGAGCACGTAATTGTGAGTTTGAGCCAAAAACCAAATCAACTCTAGTTGCAGTCCATTTGAGTTTACCACTCTTTCCATCTGTTCCTTCGAATACATCACTTTCTTTGGATGACGGTTTCCAGATAGTTTCCATATCAAGAAGATTTACAAAAAAATCATTTGATAAAACACCTGGTTTTTTTGTAAAAACACCATGCTGTAAATTCTTATAGTTTGCATCCAAAACCCTCATTCCGCCGATAAGGACAGTCATCTCGGGTGCTGTGAGCGTGAGAAGCTGTGCTTTGTCGATAAGTAACTCCTCAAGTGGAACCGAAAATTTTGACTTCGCGTAGTTTCTAAATCCATCTGCTTTTGGTTCAAGAACAGCAAATGAATTCTCATCAGTCTGTTTGGTGGAGGCATCTGTGCGTCCTGGTTCAAAAGGAACCTCAACGTCAAAACCAGCTTCTTTTGCTGCCTTTTCTACTCCCGCGCACCCTCCTAAAACAATGATGTCGGCAAGGGAAACCTTTTTTCCATCTGTGGCTTTGTTATTGAATTCTGTTTGTATGTTCGTAAGAATGTCTAAAACCTTTTTCAATTTTTCAGGCTCATTCACCTCCCAGTTGTTTTGAGGGGCAAGTCTTATTCTGGCACCGTTTGCTCCACCACGTTTATCTGAACCTCGGAAGGTTGAAGCAGATGCCCAGGCGTAAAAAACAAGTTCTGATACGGTAAGCCCTGATGATATAATCTTTTCTTTCAGTTCTGATATATCTTTTGAGTCGATAAGCTTGTGGTCAACTGCTGGCACAGGGTCTTGCCAGATAAGCTCCTCTTTTGGAACCTCAATGCCAAGATAGCGAGACCTTGGTCCCATATCTCGGTGAGTCAACTTGAACCATGCCCTTGCAAATGCTTCTGCAAACTCCTCTGGATTTTCATAGAAACGTCTTGAAATTGGTTCATATATTGGGTCAAATCGTAAAGCAAGGTCAGCAGTCGTCATCATTGGAGGGTGTTTTTTTGATGGAATGTGTGCATCTGGGACGATTTTTGCTTCATCGGCATTTTTTGGAATCCACTGCTGTGCTCCCGCTGGGCTTTTTGTAAGCTCCCATTCATAATCAAATAAAACTTTGAAATAACTGTGAGTCCATCTGATTGGGTTTGGGGTCCAAGCACCTTCTATACCGCTTGATATTGTATCTTCTGCTTTTCCGCTACCGTGTTTGCTGATCCAACCAAGTCCTTGTTCACATATATCTGCAGCTTCAGGCTCAGGGCCAACAAGAGCTGCATCACCTGCACCATGACATTTTCCAAACGTGTGACCACCTGCGACAAGTGCTACTGTTTCTTCATCATTCATGGCCATTCTTGCAAATGTTTCACGGACATCTTTGCCTGATGCTACGGGGTCGGGATTTCCATTTGGCCCTTCTGGGTTGACATAAATGAGTCCCATTTGTACCGCAGCAAGTGGGTTTTCAAGGTCTCTTTCACCGGTATACCTTTCGTCTCCAAGCCACTCATCCTCTGCTCCCCAGTAGACATCTTCCTCTGGTTCCCAAACATCTTCTCTTCCGCCTGCAAATCCAAATGTTTTAAAACCCATCGATTCAAGTGCGCAATTTCCAGCAAGTATCATGAGGTCTGCCCATGAGATTTTTGAGCCATACTTTTGTTTGATTGGCCAGAGAAGCCTTCTTGCTTTATCGAGATTCACATTATCTGGCCAGCTATTTAGTGGCGCAAAACGCTGTGTTCCTGAACCTGCTCCTCCTCGACCGTCACCCATCCTGTATGTACCTGCGCTATGCCAAGCCATTCTGATGAAAAGTGGACCATAATGACCATAATCTGCAGGCCACCAATCCTGGGAATCTGTCATAAGTTTTTTGAGATCTTCCTTTATTGCTTTCAGGTCTAGTTTTTTAAACTCTTCTGCGTAGTTAAAAGCTTTTCTCATCGGGTTAATAAGGTCTGAGTTTTGATGCAGGATTTTTAGATTTAGCTGATTAGGCCACCAATCTTTGTTTGTTGTTCCATGCATCTTTCCTTTTTTACCGGTCATGCCGGTTACGGGACATTTGCTTTCTTCACTCATTATGCACTCTCCTTTTTATATGCCAAATGTTAGCTAACTGTCAATCGAAAAAAACACCATGATTATTGTATTTGAGTTCTGAACAATAGCAAATTTTGAGATGAGTTTAGTTTTTTTGAAATACCCCTGTGGATTTGAATCATTAATCTGATTATTTTTTTTGGACAAAGATATGCTTGTTTATCTGAAATAAGGAATATTTGTGTTCCCCGGACTTAAATCAAGTCCAGGGAAAAGTTTTGGGATGAGTAAAAAACTCAAAAAAAGGTAGTGGTTCTTATCTAAATCTCTCGATCAGCACACTGTGGTCAAATGGTCTGTAATGGTAGTTGATTTTGAATATATCACAGAGATCAAAAAGGGGTGCATAAACTCGATTATAAGGCGTTTTAGAAAATTCATACTCGATTTCGTCGTTAATCAACCCAGTTTTGTTATCCTCTTCAATCTGTAGTTTTATTGTTTCAATTGTTCTGTCATCAACTTCTTTCAGCATATATAGGCTTGATTTTCTTGGTTCTCTATGTTCTGAGTCATAAGTCTCAACTCCATAAAGCATCTTGATAAACCATGATGCATCAACCATAATGGGATCATTCTCATTCTTTGGGTGGATTATCTGATCGTATTCATCACCCACTCTAAGTTTATATTGGCCAATCAAATGACCTTTTACTCCACCGGCATAAAACTCATCACTAAAAGGTTTTACCCAAAGATACCCTTTTGATGTATTTCCTGACCAATGCCATTCATTAGGGATTGTCTTATTTGATAGTGCTGGGTTATTCCCATAATCAATGTCCGGGTTGAGGGCTTTCTGTTCATAAAGAACAAGGTCATCTCCCGTGTATTTGTAACAGGCATAATTGAAGTCTTCATCCATAAAGAAAATGCTTCCAATTGCGATATCTTCTCTATCCATCTCCCTTTTTTCACGAGGAGTCAGAAGCGATAGTTGCAATGTTGTTTCATCTGGTTCACCTTCTCGTAGAGTAACAGTGCAGAATTTCCCGGATATCTCTCCAACAGAAATTCCAAAAAAGAGATCAGTGACACCTTCGATATTCGTGACCTCTAGATTGCATGCGTTTTTCGTACAAAAAACATTGTTCAGATTTTCAATGAAATCTTTATCGGATGATTGAGAAACAACCTGATTGCCCTCATCGTCATAGACAGGCTCGATTTCAAAGGTTTCTGCATCATAATCCATCTTGTAGACTGTGATTCCATTGTCTTTTGAATGCTTTATAAATGGAATATCTTCGCCATCTGAGATGAAAACAGTAAAATCACCAAATATTTCCATCTTTTTTGTTTTTGCGGTATTTGACCCGAACACAAACCCCATTAAAAGCATACTTGCTAGAACAAAAACGAGAACTGATGTAACTATTCTTCTGGTTTTCATGAAACTGCCTCCTTGGAATAAATATATCATCAGAACGACTTCCCTAACAAGTCCATTATTTAATCGATCTCAAGCTTAGTTTAACTTTTGATCAGTACGATTTTTTGAAATCTGTGACTGGCTGATTCTTGAAAATCGATATGGGCAGGGAATACTTTGATGCGAGCTCGTGAATGTAACATCAAAAAATCCCCTGGTATTCCTTCCACCAGGGGATTAGAAAAATATGAAAAGAGTGTGTTTTATTGACTATTTTCCAAGCATGTCCTTAAGGTCACCTGCAGGGTCACCTATGGGTTTGACGGCAAATTTTTTGATGAGAACCTTTAGAACATCTGGTGTGAGGGCTGCAGGAAGTGATGGGCCAATTCTTATGTTTGTAATTCCAAGGTGAAGGAGTGTAAGTAATATTGCAACAGCCTTTTGTTCGTACCAAGACAGGACAAGTGAGAGCGGAAGATCGTTTACTCCACATTCAAAGGCATTTGCGAGAGCGACTGCAATCTGTATTGCTGAGTAGGCATCATTACATTGACCAAGGTCAAGAAGTCTTGGGATTCCACCGATGTCTCCAAGGTCAAGATGGTTGAGCCTATATTTTCCGCAGGCAAGTGTGAGAATCACACAATCGTCAGGGATTTGTTTCGCAAGTTCTGTGTAGTAGCTACGTTCTGATTTGACACCATCACATCCACCAACAAGGAAGAAGTGTTTGATTGCCCCAGCTTTAACACCCTCGATTACCTTATCTGCAACAGACATCACAGTATTTCTTGCAAAACCGATTGGGATAACTCTCTCATCTGGAATGTCACTAAAACCTTGAGCAGAAAGTGCCGCTTCAATTACTGGAGCGAAATCTTTTTTGCTATCGATGTGTGTGACACCTGGGAATGCAACAAGTCCTGTTGTAAAGATTCTGTCTTTATAAGATTGCCTTGGTTCCTGGATGCAGTTTGTTGTCATGAGGATTGCACCTGGGAAAGCATCAAATTCTTTGTGCTGATTCTGCCAAGCGGTGCCGTAGTTTCCGATAAGATGTTTGTGTTTTTTGAGTTCTGGATAGGCAAGGGCTGGAAGCATCTCAGAGTGGGTGTAAATATTGATTCCTTTTCCTTCGGTCTGTGCAAGCAGTAGTTCGAGGTCTTTCAGGTCATGACCGGAGACAAGGATTGCTTTTCCTGGAACCGGTGTCATTCGAGCCTGTGTTGGTTCAGGGTGACCATATGTATCAGTGTTTGCTTTATCAAGCATCTCCATTGCTTTGAGATTGAGTTCCCCAACCTCGAGAGCAGTTTTGAGAACATCATCTACTGAATTATCGTTTGCAAGGAAATTTAAAACCTGATGAACCTTTGCAAAAACAGCATCATCAGAAACTCCAAGAACCGCTGCATGATGGATGTATGCTGCTGCACCCATGAGACCATAAAGTGTGAATTGCTCAAGTCCAGCAAGCGATTCTCCAACTTTTTCTTGTCTCTTTGGGACAGAAACCTCTTCTGCCTGTGCGATAAGCCCAGAGAGGCTGTCAGCAGGAATCCAGTTTGCACAGGCTTCATCAATAGGTGGTTCGAACCCTTTGATTTTTTTGAAGATTGGAACAACCTTTGCCTTCAGAGACTCTCTAAGTTTGTAGGTTTCTCTTAAGATTCCAGCAATTCTTTCTGGGTCAAAATCAACATTTGTAACAATTGTAAAGAGTGATTCAATCACGTGCCAATCGACATCCTTGTTTGTGACTGCGTGTGCTCTTGCTAGGTTAGCCCAGACAGAAAGCCCCTTTGTGGCGTGAATTAAAAGGTCTTGAAGTTTTGCGACCTCTGGGGATTTTCCGCAAACACCTTTTACCATGCAGCCTTTTCCGTTTGCTGCTTGTTCACATTCGTAACAGAACATATCCATGAGTATTCTCCTTTACTTTATGTGTCCATCGACACTTACTTCTAAATCGTAGATTGGTATCTCTACATCCGCGTATTCTTTTGCAAGCTTGGCAATCCTTGAGAGTCCAGAGCAGCATGGGACTTCCATATGTACAACTGTAATACTGTTAGGTGTGGATTCCCTTAGAATTCTTGAGAGTTTGTTGACATAGCTTTCTGCATCATCAAGTTTTGGACACCCGATGATTACAGGTTTGCCTTTCAATATTTTTCTATGGAAATCTGCATATGCAAATGGGACACAGTCTGCCACAAGTAGGATGTCTGCGTTTTTAAAATACGTGGCACCAGTTGGAACAAGGTGCATCTGTACAGGCCAGTGGGTGAGTTCTGATTCTATTTTTGCTGAGGTGTCTGTGTTTGTTTGTGTTTTCTTGAGAGTTCTTGCCACCGATCCAGGACATCCGCAAGCAAGAGATTTTGATGACTCCCCATGAGGTTCTGTGGTATGACATTTTTCTTTCCTTGCAAGCTCTGATTTCACAAGTTCCTCATCGTACTCATCAGCTGTTCGAGATATGATTGTGATTGCACCTTGTGGGCAGTGACCAAGACAAGCACCAAGCCCATCACAGAGTGCATCAGTAATAAGCTTTGCTTTTCCATCAATAATCTTTATTGCACCCTCAGCACAATTTGGAACACATAGTCCGCATCCATCGCATTTTTCTTCGTCTATTCTTACTATTTCCCTTACCTTCATTGTCCCTCCTAAAAGTTGCCATTAACGACATCAGCAAGAGTGATCTTGCTTAAAAATTGGACTGCTTCATGTTGGAGTTTTGAAAAAAGTTTACCAATTACGCAAAGTTTTCCTCCACAAAAGGATTGTCCAAGTGGACAGTGAATGTCTTTTGTGACTTCACCTTCAAATACTTCAAATGGTTCAAGAAGTGTTATCTCATCGGGATTTTTTTTTAATTTGAAGCCACCTTTTGGACCACGTTTTGCTGTGATAAATCCTGCTTTTGCCATGCGTTGCATCACTTTTTCGACATGGTCACGCGATGCCTTGAGAGATTCTGAAATTTCAGTCGCACCAACAAACCTGTCCATATTTAGTGCCATGTAGGTGGCTGCGTGAACTGCAATTGAGGTTGCCTCATTGAGCTTAAAAATGTCAGTATTTATAATGTCTTTCTTCATTGTGGTATACGTATACCACAATTATTTTACTCGCTCAATTAAAGAATTTCAGAATTTGCAAAAACCATTCTTTTTGTTATAATCAGAAAAAATGGATTGGGGTGATCGAAGTTAGTTCTGATACTGTATTAAACTACAATAAGGACAGCAACACTCTCGTTGTTATTCTATCTGGCTCTCCTGAGTCGACAGCGGAGATTGAAAAGAGTGTTGGTGATTGGATAGAAGCAATTGAGGAAGCAGTAAAGACTGCTGGTTCAAAGATATGGATGGTATTGGATATTAGAGACCTTGATGTCCCAAGTTTCAGAACTGTTCCAAAAGATCTTGAGTTAAAGGGTATTCTTTCCAAAAATGTTTTTGATATTGTAGGAGTTGTCTCATCAACAAACCAAAGACTAAAGATCAAACTGATGTTTTTATTTATGGGCAAAGGTTCTGCTGTTGTTGAATATGTTACAGATGCAGAGGAAGTCATTTTAAAACAACAGGAAAAGTTCGGAGTTTTCCCACCATTTAAATAGTTTTGTTGTTAGCAAGTCAACCATCAGTTTTGAGTTATTATGATTTTCCGTGTTTCTGCCTCCCACGAAACATCAGCCCCAAGCCCCTCAGAAATCGCTCGAAGTGGGACGACAGTCCTATCATTTACAATCAATGGTGCAAGTCCCATATCCCAGGTTTCACCACTTTTCTTGCCGATTTGTTTTCCAATCCAGATTTCAAGTGTTGTGATTTCACCATTACACTTATCGTTGTAGGTATAGATTACTTTTCTCTCATCTGCCACCCACTCGGTATTGCATCCCAAAACATCACCCAAAGCACGAAGTGGAACGTATGTCGAGTCATCGATGATTTGTGGAGGAACATCAAACTCCATCTTTTCACCATCAACCTGAAACTCCCTTTTGTTTATCCAAAGCTCAATGGCTTTTGTTTTGCATCTAGTTTCTTTAATGAGCCCTTCATTACCTTTGATAAAAAAGATTGGGTTTTCCTGCCAGCCATCCTCTGGTATTTCGGATTCAGGATAGGAGTAGATCATCTCGGTTATCAGATATGGATTATCATTTTCATCAAGCACAAAATCATCAAAGAGCAATCTCTTATCGGAATTTTTGTCTGTAATTGAAGCAGGATTATCTAAGCTCAATTCATTTGAAATCTTCTCTTCATCAATGTTTACCCAGCCTAACCCGTCAAATTTTATATAGAAAACCTTGGAATCCCTTGGATATTTTTTTGATAAACAAAAAGCAATCTGTGGAAATCCACTCGAGTCAATCTGGATTTTTGAATGAAGAATCTCTACTCCCCCTTCACTAATACCACTCATGAGAGACTCAGATTCCTGAAGCTCTGCTGTCCATTTTTCATAGTGAAGTTCTGCTCTATCATCCTCATACCCATTTCCAAGGATATTTTTCTGATAAAAGATGTGAGGAGTGGCGTTTTCATCAAGGTGGATAGAATATTTCGAGATGTTTGAATCTTTCAAATGCGTAAAGATTTTTATTTTTTCATCCTCATCATTTTTTAGCTCTTTGTCATTAATCGTTTTCCATCCACTGGTTGTGTGTATCAGATATTCGATATCTAGTTTGCCATTGTCAACAAGGAATGCTGGATATGAATATTCATTCAGAACAAATTTGTAATCGTAGATTGTACCTCCGGGTGAATAAAATTGCGAATTATCGTAGTCGCCAGTATCAACCGGATAATCTAGAATTGTTGACCACTGGTGCCCATTCCACCTCAGGAAACAAAGTGAGTTAGTTACAGAATCTTTGAATCTCTCATGCAGTTTCCATGTGATGCAAGGGTTTCCGGAATGAGTAATGGTAAGGGTGGGAAGGCTGAAATACTTCTCTTTATTCCTCGGACATTTTGCTACGATTGTTGAACTATCAACTTCAGAATCAGTTGTTGACTCATAAGCTGATCCATCAATGTTTACCCGTTTTTCCCCATCCCAGTAAATATAAGCGACCGCCTCAAAATCCCCTAGGTTTTGAATCCATGCAAAATGAGGGTTATCATCACTATCAAGTTTAAATGAATGATTTGAAGTCACGTGATTTTTTGAGATATTTGCAGGATTTTCTTTGAAGTTGTTTTTTGTGAGATTGAACATGCTTCCATCAATGCAAACCCAGTTTTTCCCGTCCCATCTGATATACATCAAATCTGAATCGATATTTGTCATATTCCCCAAACTCGATATCCATGAAACATGGGGGTTTCCTTTTGAATCAATTAGGGTTTCAAAACCACTTTGTTTGAAGATTTCTCCCATCTCTTTATCCATTTGAGATGTAAAACTTAAATTCTCTGAGTAGTTAAAATCTGCTCCAAAAAAAGGTGTTTCGTCAATCCCTATCCAAAATGATTCATTATTTTTTGAGGATGCATCTATCTTGGTATTTCCCAATAAAATCCCAGTAACTATCAAAACTATTAGAGCTACTGTAAATACTTTCTTCATATAACACCCCTTTGGATTTTTCGCATGTCTATCATATCATAACTACATGGCACATATTATAAAGGCTCATGAAAGGTTTAAAAAATATAATTTGGTCTGTATAATGTGGTCTTGTGAAAGAAAACAGAAACTTTTTTGACAAGATAACGGCTGATAATATCCATGTGAATTTTGTGTATGATATAATCCTGAGAAGTCTTGTGATAATCATCATCCTTATAAATCTTTTTGAGCTATTCAGGTTCATTGATTTTTGGAGTTTTTTTATTCTGTGGGCGATTTTTACGGTACTACTTTTTATCAATCTTTTCAGAAGAAAAAGAAACAAACAGTTTATTGATGCAAGAAACTCTGCTATCTTCCTTTCTGTTTGTTTTCTTGGAATAATGTTTAGGGTGATTGAGGTATTGTTTCTTGGTAATGCAATTTTTGTATATATCTTTGCTATTCTTTATCTTGGTGGTTCTATCGTTCTTTTTTCACATATGTATATCAAAGAGAGAGAAATGGAACTGCTCAGTAGGTTTGATATGAAGGGGTAGAGATGTTTCAGAAATTGGGGAATTGGTTTAGAAAAATCACAGATGACAATCCAAAGAATAACATTGTTTATGAGGTTGTGACCTCAGCGATGTTTTTGTTTTGGTGTTGCCTTGAATAAATTGTAATTTTTACATCAAAAAACAGCCTTTTCTTCAGGGTAATAGTGATTCTTTTTGCTGTTTCCATAGTTTTTCTGCTGTTTTATTTTGTTTTCTGGATAACAAATTTCATAAAACAGCAGAAAGATGCTTCAAATAGAGGCTTTGCCTCTGGTTTTGAGTTTTATGGTTTTCTTACCCGGATTATTGGAATTATTCTCTTTGTTATACACTTGTCTTTTTTGAAAAAGCAGGAATTCTTGATTTTGGCTTCACTACTTTTCCTTATCTCGATTATTCTTCAAATTCGTGGACACAAACCTAGAAAATCCAATATCTAATCAATTCAATTTCGTTTTATTGGGCTGACTGTTTTTACGGTGTGCAAACCTTGCAAGGAACATATCCCTGCTCTATGGCTTCCTCCCGAGTGTAGAAATAGGCTCGGTTTTCTTCCTTTATTCTTTTGACATAGCGGCAATCTGCGTGATGGAATTTCATGGTGCTTTTTGCACCGACATATCTTATTTCTCTTTCGGATGTTTTTTCTTCAAGGTCAACTTTGACTTCCACTGTTTCGCTGAAGTCAATACCTTTTGTTGCTGTGATAGTGTATTCAAGCAGTTCTTTTGGCGGTTCAAAATCTGTGAAACTCAGTTTTTCTGTTGACTCGAGTTCCTCACCATTCCTTGATATGGAAAAGATTGTTTCATCATCATCATCTGCGAATTCATATTCCCAGGAAAGCGAGACTTTTCCATCATCAATCTCAGCTTCGAGGTTTTCCACTGGGTCAATGAATTTCGGGTAATAAAACTCAATATCGTTTGAAAATACAGATTCATTTCCATCATGGTCAACCGAGGTTATTTTGTAGAAATAGCTGTTTTCACGCTCTGCTTCTTCGTGAACAAATTGGAGTTCGGTTATGGGTTCACTGTTTAAAAGTGTTTCTGTGTATTCATCATAGATTTCTGTTTTTGTTTTGAGGTAGATGTTATAGCCATCAATCTCTTCATGATTTTCGGGAGCATTCCATGATAATATAACTTGTCCATCATCCAAACTGGCAGAAAGATTATCTGGAAGACCCTCTTGTGCAATCACAGGGCTAACAAAAAGAACCAAAACAAGCAGAAACACCCAAACTTTTTTCATAACTCCACCTCGTGGATAAGATGATAATTAAAGAGGAGTTGTCTGTCAAATTTGTTTAATTCGGATGTTATTTTTTAAACTTCCAATCTTTTTCACTCCAGAAGTAATATTCGAGATCACTCCATTATTGTCATGAAAATCGATCTCGAAAAATCTTGACCAAACAACATGTGGATTATTTTTTGAGTCAAGTGCAAAGTTTGGGTAATAAACATTTCTATCTCCGCTGATTAGTGCGTTATTGCTATCTGGGTTAAACGGATCACCATCAACACGAATCCACGATTTTCCATTGGGGTTCCATTTTATGAAATAAATCTTTCCAAAATCTTTTCTAATCTCTTTGTCCCAGAATTCATCATGAAAAATGATGTTTGGATTGTCATTTTTATCCAATAAAAGTTTTGAATAAATCCGATACTTTCTTAAGTGCATCTCACCGGTAATTTGTCCAGGGTTTGAAATTGGATCAAATTCTTCATTGTTGCTACAAATCCATTTTTTAGTTTGATTATCCCACTTTATATATTGTAGCTTACTATTATCTTCTCCCCAATCATAATTATTCCATAGAATGTGTGGAATATCTTTTGAATCTAAATCAATTGAAAGGTCAGTTACAAACCTATCGAAACCATTTTTTGTTATATTGTCAGCATCTTTTTGGTGGTCATATTTTGTGCCATCAATATTTACCCAACAATCAAGTTTTGCATCCCATTTAGTATGATGGATTTTTGTAATCCCGTCATGGTTTGGATTTACCCATGCAATGTGTGCGTTATCTTTTGAGTCAAGTGCGAGAGTTGATTGGAAATCATATCCTTTTCCAAAAATTTCAACATTACTCTTTTTCTTGTTATATTCGTCGCCA
Source organism: Caldisericia bacterium (assembly GCA_963674785.1). GTDB lineage: Bacteria > Caldisericota > Caldisericia > JAAYUI01 > JAAYUI01 > JAXGMQ01. The sequence continues at coordinate 464,293 of OY771555.1, read as the reverse complement.
TGGGCATCAACCCAAAGCTTTTTTGTGTCATCCCATTTTGCATACTGAACTATTTGACAATATCTATCTTCATAACTACCGTGAGTTTCCCAAAGAATATGCGGATTTCCCTTTGAATCTAGTAAAAAACAAAAGCCAAATGGAGTGCCGGAGCTTATTGTTTCTGTTGTGTCGATAGGTATATATTTTTCACCCGTTTCTCGAACCCAGTAGGTTTTTTTGGTATCCCATTTTATATAAATGAAATATCCTACTGATGAGTATCTACGATCATCATTCCACATAATGTGTGGAATATCATTTTCATCCAGGATTATTTTTGGTTTCGAGCTCCCATCTCTAAATCCACTTATGTTGGCATTATCACTTATTGGATCATATATATCTCCATTTGCGCATAACCATTTACTTAAATCTGAGTCCCATTTTATGTAGTTTACACGGTATTTTCTTGAATAATTTTCATTGTTCTTGATCCGATCACACCAAACAATATGAGGATTGTCTTTTGAGTCGAGGGCTATTGAGTTGTCCAATGTTTGTTTAGTATATTTACTTATGTATGTATTAAATTCATCTTCGCTAATGGGAATGCTGTTTAGGTGCATATATAGAAAATCTTCAGTACAGGTAGAAAAAGTAATGATCACAACGAGACAGAAAAATAAAACTCCTATAATCTTTTTCATGATTATCCTCCATCAAACTCTTTGAGTTGATTATATGAACACATCAGTGTTAATGCAAATACTCCCAATATCTTCAGAATATTTTGGTAGTCCAATCTTAATCTGAATTACTCTGTAATTGAGATTGAACAAGAGTGACCTGTGCGTATATTTGAAGTATTGCAATCCAATTTCGGAGGATTTGAATATGAGTAAGGTTAGAATTCTGATTACAGTGGCACTTATCACGATGCTTTTTTTCACATTCAATGTGAATATTGCAGGATTTGCAGTTGCAATTACTGCAAATGATCCAGCGCCCACTCTTTATGGTGATGATGAGTTTTCATTCCCAACCTGGCGTGGCGGTTTTGACGGAACTGGTTATATCCCACCAGGAATCATTGATTGTGACGAAACCCTTTCAAGGCCAACAAAAAAAGCTGAGTTCATTGATCAAGACTTCAAAACAGGATACGCAAATATTGTTGAACAGAATGGTTTTCTTTTTGTTGTTGGAAAAGATGTTGGTGAAGAATCAGAGACCAAAGACCAGTACATTATCAAGTGTCTGGATTCTGAGAAACTTACAGAAAAATGGTCTACTGTGATTGGAGAAGGTAGACCCTTTGTTCTCACAGTTGACGGAGATAATCTATTCTACACAGACCTTTCAACCGGCATCCATATTTTTGATGTGAAATTTGGAAGAGAGCTTGCGAGGCAGGATTTGTATAACTCACTGGAGGTTGATAATTCAGAGGGCAACTATTGGGGTTATCTTCTTCCTCCTGTGGTTATGGATGGCAAGATGTTTTCTAAGTATGTTTTAGGTGATCCCGAAGGCATGGCATCAGAGGGAATCCTTATTTATTCGCTTGAGAATTTTGAGCTTACAGGCAAGGTTGAGTATGATAAAGACCTTGATCTCAGCGGGATTTTCCCGTTCATCTACACATATCAAGACAAAGTCTATGGGGTGTTTGATTTGAACGATGGTGCAAACAAGCTTCTCGAGATTGATGCAGATGGAAACCCAAAAACTCTTCTTGGTGAAGAGGGCAAATTCCACGAGGGAGACAACATGTGTTTCTTTGAAGAAAAGCTTTATCTGACAATCGAGGATATTGAAACAGAGATTGTCGAGCTTGTTTGTTATGATATGGAAACAGAAATAACCGAAAAAGTCCAGCTTGACTCTGAATTTTCATATTATGATGCAGAGTTTGCTGTAAACCACCAGTACATTGTGCTTGTCCAAAAGGAAAGAGTACAGATTTTTAACAGGTCTGATTTGAAACATCTCAATTCAATACAAAATGTTAATCTCATTTTTCATTCAAATGTTTACGCCACAAATGATTATGCCTATCTCCCAGTTTCAGATAAGGGGAATAGTTTCTATCTCGGAAAAATTGATCTGAAAAGTGGTGAGCTTTCCTGGCTGGATAGAGACATAAGGATTTCCTCAAGGGAATCTCTGGCGTTTTCTAAATATGGGATATATACATTTCAAGATACTGTAGAAAACACAAGACCTTTGGTGAGGTATCAGTATGATGAAGAGATGGTCTCTGGGGATCTTTCAGATATTTTGACTGAGATGAATGATTCTGAGTGCACCCACAAAATGTATCTGCAGATTGGAAACAAAAGCTGGGCAACAAACGGGATTTCGATTGAAAAGAACCTTGACTCTGCACCAATGATAAATAGTGACAGAACATTTGTTGAGATTAGAAGTATCCTTGAAAAAGCTGGAGCTGAGCTTTCCTGGATTGAGGATGAAAGAGCGGTTGAAATCACAGGTATTGTTGGAGATAAAATAAAGCTTTGGATTGGAAAACCCGATGCTGTAGTAAATGGCAATGATGCAAAGATAGAAGATGGAAATGATGAGGTTGTCCCGTTCATCGAAAACGGAAGAACCATGCTTCCACTCAGGTTTATATCTGAATCTCTTGGCTTTTTTGTGGGCTGGAATGCTGACAAAAAAATAATAACTATTGATTATACAAATCCCCTTTGCAAGTTTGGTGGCTACGAATTCACAGACACAGAAGGCAACACTCACAAGATTGATGATTATCTTGGGAAACCAGTATTACTTGATTTTACAGCTTCATGGTGTGTGTGGTGCATTAGAGCACTTCCGGCACTCAAAGCACTTCATGAAAAATACAAAGACAAAGTCACAATAATTTCTGTTGATAAAGGAGAAGACATGGAAACAGCTCAGGGGATGGTGGAAGAACACGAGATTCCATGGACTGTTCTTGTTGATACCGAGGAAAGACTTACAGATGTCTTCAGAATTGGTGGAATTCCTCATTTTGTCATCCTTGATTCAAAAGGCCAAAAAGCCTTCACAAAAGTTGGATTTAGCCCAGAACTTGAAACTGAGTTTAGTGAGGAGTTTGAAAAACTTTTGAAGTAGAAAATCGATTTCAGTTTTTGCTGCCCAGTGTAGTATTGCACTGGGCAGATTTAGTTAAAAAGTCAGCTAGATTATAATTAATAATTCTTAATTATAATGAGTTAACTATTTGACAATATAGACAATCTATGTACTATGTGTATATGGAATGTAAAGACACAATTGGATTGCAGATTGTAGGAAGACATGCCACTAATCTTTATTCAGGCTCAATTCTTTTTAATAATGGTGTGTCAGTCGGGTTAAAAAGTGGAGTTGTCAAAACATGCTCTGATCCTGAAAAACTGAAGGAAATTCTTTTGGCGAGTATTTTTGATTTATCCGAAGGCAAAGCGGGAAACGAAGATGAGTTTGATTATAATAAGACCCTTCTTGAGGTAGTTTCTGGATTGGATGAGCGTTTTATGGGTAGAGTTCCATTTTTCGATTTTCTTTATTTTAAGACAACCGAAAGCCCAATGACTTTTGATTCGACAATAAATCAATCACTTTTGCCTGTTGAGATGAGAACAGGTGGAAGATTATCAGATCTCTATTCAGGTGGCAAGCTCTTTTCCAGCAGTATAACAGTTTTGTTATATGCAGTTGGAATCGGAAGGATTTCTTGCTCTTTTGATGAGACTCTTATTGCATCTCTTGAGGCATACGAAAAAAATATTTTGCTTGGCGTAAAAAGCCTCTTTGGGCAAGGGATGTGCGATAAGCTTACAAAAAGCATCATTGAAAGAGCCGAAGAGTATCCTGCCTGTATCGCTATAGATGATATAAAGAGGCGGTTTATCGGGTTGAATGAAGCATTAAATGGAGTTGTTTCAAAAACGTTTGTTTCAAAGGTGATTGAGAAGGCAAAGAAAGACCTCCATTTTAAAATGAGAAGCGATATTGAATATCTTGAAAAATAGATAAAGAAAGGAAATAAAATGAACTTATCTTCGATTGTTATGCTGTTTTTGTGGGCTATCCCCCTTTTGCTTCTGTTGCTCTTTGGGGCAATGGAAACGTCTGGATCTGTGATTGCAACATACAGTAATATTGTCCAGATGCTGGCAGCTTTCATCTCAGCAATCTTCTGCTTTATCACAATGAATGTCTTCGACAGAGGTGATTCAAGCAGAACAGGTTGGATGTTTATTGGGCTTGGTGTACTTTCGTGGGGAATTGGCCAGATAATTTATTTCCTCTATGAGCTAATAACAAAACAGACTGTTCCGTTTCCTTTCTACACGGATATTTTTTTCATGCTACTTGCGGTATTCGTGATGATAGGTATCTATTTCCTTTGGAAATCGCTTAAATCTGAAGTCCCAATGTGGGGATGGATTGTCTCGCTTGTGATTCTTGGGCTTGCATTGTTCTGGGCAATTTCACTGTCAAAAACAGGTCTAGTACTTGCTGCACAGGCTGGTGAAGAGATAACACAGCTTGGCATTATTGTTACCTATCTATATGCAATTTTGGATCCTTTGTTGGTTTTCTTTACGGTTTTGCTTGCATCATCACTGCTTGGTGGGATCATCGGAAACCAGCTTTGGATTATGATTGCTGGATTTATTTTGTACTTTATTGGTGATCAATTCTTTAATATTTTGATGAATACTGGAACATATAAAACTGGTGGAATTATTGACATCACCTGGCCGCTTGCCTTTGGATTGATTGCGGTTGCAGCATATGCAACAAAAAGTGCACTGACTAGAAGAATTTAGATTTTGGCATAAGTTCTGGGCACCTCAAGCATGTTTTTAATGTTTGAGGTGCACTTTCTTATTCAAATCATTTTTGAGATTCTGAGGATTCGAGTGTTTTCTTTTCCCACGTCCCCATCTCAACATCAAAAATCACAGTTTTATATTCATTATTGGATTTTGAATAAAGATATGTGATTTCAATATATCTCGGGTCATCAGTGATTTTATGTTCTATTATCTCTCCGATTAATCTGACCTCATAAACCTTGATGTTTTCAGGTCGATACAGACTCAGAGTCTCTCTGCCAATAAACAAAAGACCATACGGAGAAAAGACGATGTCATCCATATCAAATATGCATGGGTTAATCCTGTATTCATATGGCTCAACTGACATGTCAGCTTTATTTATAGCTTTGATTCTCAATGTTTTGCATTCTGGATAATCAGATCTTTCAATACATTCTGAGTTGATGTTTTGATATTTGTAACCGAGTAAGTATTGAGAATCCGATTCAACAATATCTACTTTGTATGACTCAACTATTTCCAATTCCCAGACAAGGTCGAATGTGAGCTTATCAAGTGCAAAAAGTCTGTAATCATCCTGACAGATTATTAGTGAGTCATGAATATATGCATTATTTATTTTTCTTGGGTAAACATAGAGTTGCTGATTGGATCGGAAGTTGAAAAATCTGGTTTGTCTACTGTCAACCATCATCGCAATATTCTCTGAGATTATCTTGCAGTTATTGTATGACCTTCCTGGTGTTTTTGGATTGAAATCAATTTTTTCTAGTACTTCACCGGACATATCTATCTTTAAGATTTTGATAGGGTCTGATTCATCGTACTTATACCAGTTGCTTTGGGAAGCTGTTGTTATCCAGATTATGTCATCCAGAAAGTACGGGTAGTATGACCTATCTCCACTATACAACAATTCTCCAGTTTTACTATTTATTATCTCAGTTTTATCGATATTGTTTATCTCAGGTTGAATGTATAAAAAACTTGTCTTCCACTGGTGCCATGATGTATGCATGACAAACATACCCTCTCTTCTGAATAATTCCTGACCTGTCAATAAATCAAAAGCTACTATTTCTTCTTTATATCCTTCAGATGATTTGGATGCGTTGGTTACATAAACAATATCTAAACCCTGTATCAGGTCTCCTTTCCCAAAGAAAAACTCATGTCCATCTTCGGCTGTTTTTTCCCAAAGCACTCCATCTTTTGAATCAACATACAACACACTTTTGATCTCCTCCTCCCAGGGGGAGATTTCAGTTATAGTTTTCTTTATCACTAACTGATATAGTTGGTTATCGGAAATTTTGTATCGATAATCTATCCTCTCTTCACCGGTGATTTTGAAGTCGACATAGTTTATCTCAAACTCTTCGACCAACCCATCGTAATCAATTTTTCTGAATTTCTGTTTTTTCTGATCATAACCCTTCTCATGCTGATAGGTAAAAACTGATTTTTCATCAAAAAGGATTTGAAACTCATTATCTTTTAAATTGAATATATTCTTTGTCATTCCAGTTTCACAATCTCTAACATGTATACTATTCCCAATTTGAAAACAGATGTTTGGAAGAGAATATGGAATACTGTAAGTTTTTGGATAGAAATATTTTGCAATCTCTTCTGGGGGAAAGATTGTTTGATTACTAGTGTGGCTATCTGCTCCAGAAAAAGGGAAAAAGAAAACCGCAATAATCAAAAGACTAATTGCGACAATCAATGCTTTTTTGTAATGCATCTCCATATTTCACCTCTCTTTTACAAGTACTCCGCAGCTACACTTTAAGTTGAAAAAACGGGTGGAGTTATTTTGTCTCACCGATGATCTCCCTTTCATATCTTTCCTTGTCAAAAATCTTCCCCGTTTCAATCTCTAGATAGATATTTACTGTATCCTCATCAGAGATTAGATTGTTATAGTTTTTTGAGCATCGAAGCTCCAAAAACTCCCCATCTCTGACATAGGAAACACTGTTTACGTCAAATGCTCTCTCAAAAAAGATTGGGTCAGTTTCATAGTAAGGCTCATCTACACCTGGTTTGTAAAGGGATATTCTTTTTGATCTGATGAATCTTGGGATATGGAGGACTCCATGTTTTGTGGGATGAATTATGTCGAATAAAGTATATGTTGAGCTTAAAACATCTTTTATTTTGTATTCAAAAGGTTCAAGGTTGCCAGTCCTCTTGTCAGCAACTTTTATTTCTACATCAAACAGCTCGGATTTATCAGTTGGGAACCTATAGATGAAATACTCCAGACCTTTGTGCTCAACAATTTCATATCCACCAGTTGATGCATTTTTTATACAGTAAACATACTTCTTTTTATTGATGTCAAAGCATGAAATGTTTGTTTTTCCATCTAGATACAGGTAATGGTCGAAAAACTTCAGCTCATGTGTTGTTCCAAGTTTTTTGCTTTTCCACAGAATGTTGTTTGTTCTGAGATCAATGAGTTGAAGCTTCGAAGATTCCCCATTCCAATAGGCAAGGGTGTATCCCAAGATGTCTGATTTAGACAGCGACCATTTATTTGTTGATGATACATCATCAATTTCAAGCTTTCTATTTAAAACCTCTCCCTCATGAAGATTTATACAGGTGACTTGTAATTCAAACTTTTTCGGTGGTGTTTCTTGCCATTCTGGAAGCTTGAACAAAAATACATTTTCATCATCAAAGTGAAAAATAAACCTATCATCATATTGCACGTTCATTCTGTAGAATTCCTGTTTTTTGGTGTTATCAATAAACACAAATTCAACTTCTTTATCTGAGTGTGTTTCGCGATTTGTTCTTAGAACTGTAATTTTCTTATTCATTTCTTCTGTTAGTTCAGCATTGTTCAGTGAATAAAGGGTATCTCCGGTCTCTGGATCTAATATCTTGACATTTTGGTTTGTCGTCTGTGTCCACATTGGGCATTCATTATTCTTGAATTCACTGATATAGGTTGCATCATCTTTCTCCCATGTGGTTTTTCCATTTTGAGTAGCCTCAATGTGAATTTTGAAATCTTTTCCAGATCGAGAAGAAATAATTATTGGATTCTCTCCTGGACTAATATATGAGAGTTTGCTGTAAAATTCATGGTTAGTCCTATTCCCATCAAAATCGGTGAACGTGAATTTCTGTTTTTCCTGGTAATCTACTGGTTCTGTTTTATTCCAGATTATGACGAAATCATCAAACAATCCAGCTACCTGCTCTGATTCCTTTTTCAAAAATCCTGAACTTAGTAACCTAAAGGTTTTTGCGTCTCTTACCTGATATTTTTCACCCGAATAAGAAACAAAGCATTTTAAGGCATTATTAGAATATGATTTTACCTCTCTGAACCCATAGAAATGATTCTCGATTCTTGTTTTAGAATCAGCGTTTAGAGACAATATCCCAATTGTAGAAAATAAAACAAGACCGATAATCACAACAGTAACCACTCTTGCCCTCATAGTTTGCCACCTTTTTTGCTGTACCTTGTGAAACTCAACCATTTCTATATTTCCCAAATCTTCTTCCACCAAATTTAAATCTGAGATTGTCGCACATAACCTGTATCCTCTGTACAAGTACTCCACAGCTATACTTTAAGTTGAAAGATCGGATGCAATTATTTTGGTGGGTCAGTTGAAAGAATTCCCGTTGGGACATGCAAGTACCATGTGTCATCATCAATCTTATCGCCATGATATGTCCAAATAAGTTTGATGATTTCATCATCTTCAGTTCGCTCCCAACTTTTGAGCCAACCTGATTGAATATAGTGAGAATAAACTGGTTTATCAATTCCTGGTTTCATCAATGTTATCTCATTGAATGAGTTATTGTTTCCTGAATTAGGGATCAGCAGTAAGCCAAATTTTGTTGGGATAAAAGCAACACGAGCTGGATATCCTAAACCTGAAATATCATAGAAATATGGTTCCAAGCTGTCAAACTTGATGTCCCTTACGATGATTTTTCCAACCTCTTCGATGTATTCAAGTCCATCAAATTCAGCAACTCTTCTCTGGTATGGTGTAATATCAAATTTCCAGACATGTTCTAGTTTGTTTATATCAATAAGTCCACATTTTGTGAGAGTCTGGTAGAGTAAATAGTGTTCGTGGAAAACTGCACCCAAGGCATAGTAGTCTGCATCAATTTCAAGTAGTTTCAAATCAAATCTTGCATCTTTCAAAACCATGTGTTTTTTGTCGGCAGATGTGTGGCATATGTAATGACCTACCGCATCATAAATCATTTTTGGGGAAACAAGACTGAGATCTGCTTCATATCCAGGAATTGTGAAGGTGTATGACTCCTTAAGTCCATGGTCTTTATCAACAACAAAGCCCTCAACTTTCATTGCTTCATTAAAATTGTGGTCTGTACTGTAAAAAAGGATTGTCAGCTGGCCACTGTTTATGAATGTCAGATAAGGTTCTGGTTTGCCGCTTGTCCAGACAGTTTCCAGATTTTCCATATTGAGTGCTAAATGATGTGGTTCAGTTAGATTAGCACTAGACAAAATCGTTATATATCCATTGGTTTGCAAATTTCGAATACTGAAATCAAACTCAAGAAGTGTCTCTCCATCAGCTGGGTTTACCAGTTTTGTCGAGTTATCATATGAGTTTGTTAGCCAGAGATGATGTTTATACACGAAATCATTCTGAGGAGCTTTTGCTTGCACCCATGACCCAAAGAATTCTTTTTGCCAAACAATATCTCCATTTTCATCTGAACCAGTTAGTTTGACTTTATTTTTATTATCGGCCACAAAAGATTCTATCTTGATACCAATTTCTTCATTATTTGATGTGAAATATTCAAGTCCCGCCCTACGTTTTATGCTGCTTTCAACTCCATTTCTATCCATAAAATTGTAAATATAGTGTTCATCTTGTTTTGCGTAACCCAGAAAAATCTTGTTATTATCGTAAACTGATGGTGTGAAATCTTTCGTGTGGGGAATCCTTGCAATCAATCTTCCACTTCCCAAATCCCTAAACTCTGATACTCCCAGTTTATCGGATTTCATTTGAAAAAAACCATTATCAGATATACCTGCAAACTTGAACTGATAACCTATTTCAGAGTTTTTGTTTTCTGCACTTGAAACAGAAACAGAAAAAATAATCACCAAAATAATTGTGAAACAGATTATTAGATAAAACCTTTGCATTATAACTCTCCCTTTTGAATCATGGTGCTTCAATTGACATAAATCCTGTTGGAATATGCAGGTACCAAACAATGTCTTTCATGTAGCTTTCATTGCTGGTTGTTGAAAGCTTGATGTATTCAGGGTTATCCATTCTTTCCCAGCTCTCTACCCACCGACCTCTAATGAATTTTGAGTATACTGGCTCATCTATTCCAGGTTTTAGAAAGCTGATTTCATGTAAGGTGCTATACTTTGAGTTTGGAACAATGACCAATCCATATTTTGAGGGAATGCAATCAGCCTCAGCGAGAGAATCAGAAATATCGTATTCATATGGCTCAATCACATTAAATTTTGTATCCCTGACCTTGATAACATGCTCGACTCTGATGTATTCAAGTCCGTCAAATTCAGCTACCACTTCTTGGGTGTTCGTAAGTCTGTATTTCCAAAGTATATCAAAATTCTTTGTATCCAGTGCAATAACAGATTCTGAGCCATTACCGATGACCATCGTGTCTCCTGAAACTCTGACTATTGGATAATATATCAAATAATCTGGTTCCCAAATGGTTGTGTCTGTTCTTGCATCTTTGATTATCAGTCCGTTCTTTGTGGGAATGGAATAGCAAAGTAGATGCTCTTTTGCATTTTTTAGGCTTGTCGACCCTTTGACATATGGAGTTGGAAAAGTCACCTGATATTCACCCTCAAGTCCATTATCTTTATCGATAATATAAACCTTGTGGGTGATCTTATCCCAGATTCCACTAGGTTTTGGACCAATGACAATTGTTGCTTTGTTTTCATAGATATAGGATTTGAAGTACTCATCTTTTTTAATTTCGAAAACTGTTTCCCAGGTATCTGTGTTTACCACTGATATCATCTTTCTTTTATGATCTAGGTTTTCAAGTGTCAAAACAGCAAGCAAACCATTGGTTTTGAAACCAGTTAAAATCTGGCTACCTATCTCATAACATGTTTCACCATCCCTAGGGTCAAGCACTTTGTACTCTAAGTTTTCATTGTCAATTATCCAAACATAGTCTCTAAAAAGATCGGTTGTTTGAAATCCATTTATTTCTTGACCAAAATCGCCTGACATGCCTGATTCCTCTGAAAATCCAAGCTCCCAAATTATCTTGCCATCAACTTCCCGCCAAATCTTCCTGTCATCTTTGCCGAACTCTTGATGAAGCTGAATTATTTCATCATCAAAAAGTAGAATTTGCATACCATCTTTTGGGTCGAGGGTGTGCTTGTTTCCATCTCGGTCTTCCAGATATATTTCATTGATTTTTCCATGTTCATCTTCTCCAAGTGTTTGGATGTACTTACCAATGATTTCTGGATGATCTGCAAAAACATCATGGTCATAAACGCTGATTAGTCTACCAGATTCAACATCTCTAAATTGTGATAAGCCACACTTTAGTGAAATCATCTGGAAAAAACCATCTTGTGAAACTGATGAAAAAAAGTATGGGTAACCAAAATGTCCGGTGTTCTCAGTAGTATTTTTGCCTGCTGCGATTGTTAAGAAAAGAAAAGCTGTAATGATAATAACTATCGTAAAGCCAATGATTTTTGTTTTCTTCATTTTTTCACTCCCTCCCAGATTGTCAAAGAAACGGCTTTTCGCTCCTCAAATGAAGTTATTATTCCATCATATTTTGTTCTGAACAAATCATCAATATCTGAAAGCTCTGAGTTTTCTACATCAAGTAGACCATTTGATTTTGTTACCAATACAACATTTTCAGATGACTCTGGAAGCGTGAATGTGATTTTTTTTGATAATCCTGGTTTGAGGCTTGTAATCTCTATGCTTTCACCAAGAGGGGCAAAAATGGGCTTGGTGTTGTCTGTATCCCAGGAGATGAGATAAAATTCACCTGAAAACTTTTCTGATAACCCATCATCTCTTGTTGCTTTTACTTCAAATGTGGCTTCATCAGGGTTTTCTGATTCCAGTTTTTTCAGGGAAAAAGTCTGGCAGGGTTTATATTTTGTGATTGGAGTTGCCGAACCACTATACTCTTTTTTTGACATAAGACAAACTGAGTCATCATCAACAAAACTACAAATTTTGTTTGATGATGGAGCATTGTAACTGGTTCCATATGGCAGCCACTGAATCCGATTTACATTCATATCATACAAAAATGGTGGAGCATAAACATTGTTACCAAAAGGAGCTTCAGGTTCATCATCTTCAAACTTAATCCATTTTGCTGATCTTCCATCTTCGATGGTAATGAAATAATGACCATCCTTGAAATAAAGGTTATTATCATCTCTTCCCAGGTATTCCAGTTTCTTCCCCGAGTACAAAGATTCTTCTGAATAATCAAAAACCCTCACATTTGTGTAGAGAAGATCATCAATCATGAAAACAGCTCTCTCGGATGAGTAAAAAGCCATTTTAAGTTCATTGATAATCTCAAGACTACTTAAATCAAGTATCTGCAGATCCATATCGAATCGGATAGAGAGTAATTGCTTCTCACGATTTATCTCAAAATAATAGCCATCAACATGCTCCCAACTTTTGAGCAGATTCCACTTTCTGTCTTTGAATTCATATAGATAATATGAATAGTCGTAGTATTCACCATGCATTATCCTGAAAAGTCCGTATCCATTTTCATAACTGATAAGTCTTCCATCAATTGGTCTTGGAATCTTTGTTCTAACTTTTTCACTGTGTATGATGGGGCAGTATTTGGAATCCTTTGGAACTGTAAACTCGAGAATATTCTCTCCATCAATCTCAAACAATATCCCATAACCCTCTTCATAATAATCATATCCACCGGGAACAATCGGAATAGTCCTTTCAAAATCAGTATCAAGTGATTTTATGGTGATATTGTCTGAGCCATAGTACCAGTAATGATCATCATCAATCATGCGCATTCTTGTGGGAACTTCAATCTCCTTCAGTTCAGTTGTGACAGGATTGTAGATATTCATGACTCTTCCATGATAGAGCATGAAGCAATCCTTTATTTTGAATCCTCTGAATTGGTTTTCATCGAGCTTTTGATATGGAAATAATTTTTCAATTTCTCCGGTTCGAATGTTGATAACATCAAATGACTGATTTTTTTCATGAAGAACCAAAAGGTGTTCACCGATTCTTTGAAGTGGATGCTTTCTTTCCTCTAGTTTTATTTCATAACTGAGCGTTTCAATGTCTTTCCCGGAAGAATCAAAATATATGAGCTCAATTGAATTATCGTTTTTAAAAACTGCTGAAAAACCATCATCATCTAGTTCAAAGAGTTCAGCATCAACAATTTCAGTAATAAGTTTGAAATCAGGTAGAGAATAAATCCTGCCTGAAAGAATTGCCAGTTTTTCAGATGAAATGTTTTCAGCCCATTTGCTGACTCCAAAATCAAGGTGATGTTTCAGCTCCCCATTTTCCACATCAAATATCTCTGTTTCTCCAGTTGTTGAAACCACAAAAAAATCATCATTTATTTTGAATAATTCAGAAGAGCTTTTTGGTTCTAAACCGGTCTCTTTTGTCCATATAGTTTTACCGGTATGATCAAATTTTGTAATTGTTTTTGAATCTTTGGAAAACTGGATATTTGTTCCGGATTTATCGAGGAATAATGGTTTTGAATTTGTTGAGATGAATTCTTTCATATCTGGATAGATGGTATATTTGAAGAGTTCCATATCAAATTGGGTGGAAGTTACATACCAATCTTTTTCGATTTGACAGATTGATTCTGTCCCCAAATCCAGTTTTGAGAAAGTATAAGTTTCTACATCATAAACTTGATATGAGTTATGATTATCTATCAGGATTTTTCCATCTGTAAACCTGCCAATACTAGTACATCCGACTCCAGAGGTGCCGCAGGGAAGATATGGAGCGGTTAATTTTATTTCTGAGGCATATGAAAACCCAATTGATGCTACCAAGATGATGGTCACTAAAAACAAAACCTTTTTCATGAGATACGCTCCTTTTTTTATTTCATCAAATCACCGATTTCCCACACAGTCAAAGATACAGCCTTCTGATCCTCAAATGAAACTGGTGTTCCATCAAAAAGTGGTCTTACTTTGTCATCAATTTCAGAAAGCTCAGAGTTTGCTACATCGAGTAGTCCATTTGAGTAGGTAACAAGAGCAACATATTTCAGATCATTTGGGTCATCTGAATCTGAATAATCAAATTCGGGATGTTGAACAACAGAGTTAGGTTTTGGAAGTGTAAATGAAAGTATCACCGATTCTCCTTTTGAAAGAGAACCAATATCAAGTTTTTCGTCGCTATCAAGGTTGCCCCATATTGGTGCGGCAGGGACATCTGCATAGATGATTTCATTGTTTTCGTATCCAACTCTTTCCTTCTTTTCACCCCAGGCTACAACAAAGGCTTTACCATCTAAAACATCAGAAAGTCCATCGGTTCTTGTGTTTGTGATTTCAAAACTCACTTTGAGTGGGTCATCACTTTCTACTTGTTTCAAACTGTATGAGGGACAAGGATCAGACTTGATGATGATTCCATTTGTATTTCTAAGAAGTGAGTTTCCATGGATTTCGTAAGGAGTAGAAATCTCAATTGAATTGAATTTCGGAGCATGTTGAATTATGTTTCCATCATAATCAAAAAAGAGATAATCTGAGAGTATCGCGTTTCTGGTTGATGTTGATTTCATAGTATATCCATTATTTTCCTTATAAAGATCACCATTTATATCAACTTCATCCGTGAACTTGAGAAGCCCAATATCAAAGACCTTTATTTTATCATAATCTGATATATAAAGACAGCCATCTTTGTATCCAAGAACTATTGCTTGACAAATTCTTTCGAGACTTCTATTTTGTATAATTGACCTGCGGAGTTGTTGAACTCGATAAATAGATCCCCTTTAACTCCAATATGAGCGTTTCCATAGTATTTGCTTTTTATTGATCCATCCTGTGCGTTTACGACAATAGATTTACTCGTATGCCCAAGAGTGGCAGCAAGAGCGATCCTGTCACCATCAGCTGTTATTGTCACGATTCTATATTTTTCTTCTAGAGGTATCTTTTTTGTCTCAAAACCAGGTGAAATCATGTATACAGTTGATTCAGTTTCATCACTTACCGCTACATATATTCTCATCCCACCCCAGATTGTTGCTTCAATACTTCCACCGATCTCATCAACCAGAATTATTTCTTTATCAGGACATAATGAATTCCACTGGAAATGCCTGAGTTTTAGTTTTTCATCATGAATATCCATAAACCAAATACCAGTATTATCAGGGTTTATTCTGTTTGTATATCCATCATTCCAGTTATAGTCTTTGATGTTTTCCAGATAGATTTCTTTTGTTGGGTCTACTCTGAGATTATCTGGATCGATCTTCCTAATTCTGATCCCACTTCCATCATAGTTTGCAGAGATGAAATTATCGCCATTTCTAATCAGCTCAACACGGTTTGGAATTGGGATGACTTTGACAAGCTTGGGCTCTCCAGTGTCTGGATCTATCATATCAAGATCATAAAACTCTACTTCAAAATCTGTGATGTAGACAGCAAAATGGTCTTGGATGCGCATTTCGCCGTAAAAGATTTTTTCTTCGGTTCCATTTTCTTTTTTGTGGGTATATTGAGGTTTTTCGAGAATAACATTCTTATCTTTTTTGATTCGATAGTAGTAATTGTATTTAATTTTATTTTCAGTTTCTATGAGTTCGTATTCTTCATACAACTTAATGCCTTTATAGTAATTGAACCCTAGGGTATGTGGAAAATCATCAGACCTTTCGATCTCTTCAAGTGTATCTCTCTTGTATCTGACAAGTCTTCTGGTTCCATCATCAAGGTTTTCTCGTCCTGTTTCAAGATACTCTGGTGTAATACGAACAATTTCAAATGGTAAATATCCGATGTGTTCTCTGGTTTTTCGGTTGAAGACAAGATATTTTTCTTCTTTAATCTTAGAGTATGTTCTACTAACTGCTATTTCACCGTCTGTTATATAGTAGCGATTCCATTCTTTTCCTGTGTCAACATAAATCTCATATGGTTTATCGGATATAGTGATAGCTTCTTCAGAGATTGGGTTATAGTCGAAAGTATCTTGATTATGTGAAGGCCATGTCCAGAGATGACCAGTTTTATCCCATACCTGCCTTCGGAATTTATAGAACTCCTCATTATCATCAAAAACTACTCTTCCAACACATTTTGTCCCTTCAATTGGTGTGCATGATGTTATCCAAGAGTAAGAGTCCCCTGTTTCAATATTTTTTCTTGTGATAAGTGTTGAATCATTCGAAATATCTGTGTATAAGTAAGTGATTTCAGGATATGGAAAGAAGTACATATCATAATTATTTGAAAGGTATGGTTTTGTAAAATCACCATTTGGTTTTAGGTATGATAATCCATTAAATGTACCATCTATATACCTATCAGCATCAAAGTAGTTGAATTCTACCCTTCCTCCAAGCTCAAGTGTACCATTTGCTAAAACTGGAAGTGCAACATCCTCATCAACATACCCCATGAAGCTTGCATCCTCCATTGGGTTATGCCAGGTTGGTAGTTCTGGAGTTGCGTAGATGCTTGTCAAACCAAAAACCAGAAAAATTGCCAAACAGAAACTTACTATCTTTTTCATTGGTAGTCACTCCCCTTCATGTTGAAAATTAGGGCTCATTTTCCCACACAGTCAAAACAACTGCCTTCTGCTCCTCAAATGAAACAGGTGTCCCATCAAAAAGTGGTCTTACCCTGTCATCGATTTCAGATAACTCAGAGTTTGCTACATCGAGCATTCCATTTGATTCAATAATCAGTGCAAAATGATTTCCCTCGTCTTCTGTGTTTGTTTCGCTTGAAAGGGATGGGGCAAAGATCGCTGAATTCGAATCAGCTGGTTCAAAAGATATATTCTGTTTCATCCCTGGAAGCATTGGTTCCAGCTGAACTTTTTTGCTGTTTCTTGCTAAAATCAGGTCATACTTCCATGGAATAAGATAGGCTTGCCCTTCAAGTGGTGTGGTAATTCCATCATTTCTTGTGTACTCGATTTCAAAAGAAATCTTATCATCGTCGGAATTTTCAATCCTTTTAATAGAAAATGTCGGGCAAGGCTCAAGTGTGCTAAAGAATGAAAGATAACTTTCATTATCATAAAACAGCTGGTTTTCAGAAATTGCAGTTTGTGACAAGTTCAGCTTTTGAATTGGGATTCCTTTTGAGTCTATGATGGTCTGCCCAGAAAGATAAAGACCTCCAAGTTTGCTAAAATCTTGAGTCACAGCAAAAACACCACCATTATCTGTTTTTTCACCTGTTTCCAAATCCAGGAAATATGTTGTGTTTCCACTTGCATAGATGAAAATTTCTCCATCAACAAAACAAGGAGTTCCTTCGAATTCGTATTCTTTTAATGTGTCTATTGGAACCACTTTGTTATCAATTACAAAAGCTCCACAAAAAAGATGAATATTTTCTGAATACTTCTCGTCCTCGAAGATTTTAGATTTTTCAGATAAATCATAACATCTTGTCCAAGTATGAGAATAAGATTTGAAAGAAACAAGCAGGTTCTCATTATTGTAATTATAAGAGCAGTCAGCTTTTTCAGCTCCCCTAACAACTCCTGAGTTATCAATAATTGAGTCATTTCCTGTTTCTAGGTTGTATTCAAAAATACCTCTTTCGGAAATTGTGTAAACATTCCCATCTTTGTAGAAAAAATCCTTGGTATAGCTATAACCCATGAGATATTCCTTGTAATGGTTTCTGCTTCCAAGCTTATGAAATCGTGCTATGTACCCGTAGATTTCAGGTTTTCCATTGTTTGAGATAATTCTGGTTTTTGGCTCAATTGTCACAACCTCTGTTTCATCGTTCATGAACACGGACACACCTCCATGGGGAAGGATTGTTCTTGTGTGGTAAATTGGTTTGTTGTCAGACCCTATTTGAAAGAGTTCATTTGACATTTTTAGGTCTTCATCAATCAACTCCCTAATCTGAAAAACTGAGTTTTTATGTTTCAATAATTCTGTCTTTCTTGGGAATGTGAACTGATTTTCCACTGAAAGTGTTTCAAGATTTAGAACTTCAAGTCCACCTTCCCACTTGATGAGAGCTTTAGAACCTCTGAATTCTACATTCTCAATTTGGTTTTTTTGAAACTGTTGTGTGAATCTCAAATCTCCCGAAATCATGTCATAGACCTCAAGAGTGTGGCTGACAAAATCAAGACACAATGCAAGATTTTCGAATGATCCAAATAATGTTTTATTTTTTATATTGCCTCTTGGGGTAAATGAGAATTCATCTGTGATATTGAAGAATTTATCGCATCTTGTCACTTTCAACTCAGTTGCACCATAGTTTCCGTGTGGATGAAAATAAAAGTGTAGAACCTCAATGTGGTCATCTCTGAATTTATGTGTGCTGTGTTCTCCAGGAACGTTGAATTCACCAAGAATCTTTTTGCTTTCCTTATCAATAATCTTCCTAGATTCCCTGAGATAGAGGTAACCGTAATGGTCATCAAACTCCTGATAACCATATTCATTTCCAGATAGTGTCAGAAATTTACTACCAGTATTCAGATCGATAAAGTGGTATTCTTCATCGCCACCAAAGATCAATATGTCATCAATAAATTCCGGAGCAGACAAGTAGCTATAAATGGTTTCTGATTTGTAGCTGTAGATGATTTCCATTTTTACTGTATCAATGACCATCAGATAATCATAGTCTCTGGCAAAACCGTTGTCTTTCATGTAAGCCACATATTTCATATCACTAGAAAAGATTGTGTTTGAACCGAAATCTCCAGTAAGAAATGTATCACTCCATCTATCATCAGGGTTTGAGGTGAGGATAAAACTTCCGAAATTTGAAACCTTCAAGTTTCCATCATAGATGTAGGAGAGTGGCGGACTATCTTTGGAATTGACAAGATCATCTTCGATACATCTGCCGATTTTAACAGTGGAATCTGAAAAAAAGTATTTTCCAGATGAATATGAAAAGCCAGAGTAAAGAAAAGGTGCTTTGACTTGCCTTTTTGCAGATACTCCAATTGAGTTGCCTGATAAAATAATGATCAAAATAAAACTTAAAAAAGCAAATCGCTTCACCTACTCAACCTCCCACATAGTCAAAGAGACAGCTTTCTGTTCCTCAAATGAAATAGGTGTCCCATCAAAAAGTGGTCTTACTCTATCATCTATTTCAGATAGCTCAGAGTTTTTAATATCGAGCAATCCATTTGATTCAATGATTAGGGCGAAGCATCTACTTTCATTAGTCTCATTTGTCGAATTTATCAAGCTCCTCTCCTCGGGCGTATTGAGTGTAATAATCTCTTTCATGCCAGGAAGCAACTTGATTGGAACTGCTTCTCCAAGTTTTGCAAATCTTGGTGTTGAGCTGCTATTATTATTTGACCATGGAACCAAATAGGCCTTTCCATCAAAAATCCCACCGTTTCCTGTTGCTACGATTTCAAATCTTACCTCATCATCTGTTTGCGAATCTAGCTTTTTTAAAGAGAATGTCTGGCATGGTTCAAATCTGCAGAGGGTGTTGCCGAGGGTGCCAAAGAATTTCCACTCCTTTGATAGACCGATTAGATAATCATCACATTCCTTTAGAAATTCCCATGCTCCAAGTCCGTTTTGAATGACCTCCCCTGAGTCTGAGATGATGTGCCCACCGTGGTATGTTTCTGTTTCAAAGTTTTTGTGACAAAAAGACTTACCGAATTTTTCAGAGATATTTTCTGCTAGCTCATCGGTTGCTGCAAAACCAGACTCAAAATCATTCTCAACTGTGAAAGATTTTGATGGGTCAATTTGGAAGTCATTATCGATTGGATAGGCGATAAGCTTTGAGTCATCCTTCACACTTTCTGGGTATACCACAAACAGGTTTTCATCTTTCTGGAAGACTGCTGGTTTTGAGGTGTATAGTTGTTTGTGTTTAACTGAAACCTCCTTTGTTTCATGATTGATTTTGAAGAATCCATTTTTTCCAGAGAGGTAAATGTATTCATCATCAATGTCAATTGGTTCACAGTAAGTGTAAATGGAATATGGGATTATATATTCCGCATAATCTTGTAAATCTGTTACTTTAAGACCAATTGCTCTCATAGGAATGGTTTTATGGGGAACATATGAAATAATGTATTCCTTTGAGGTATCAATGATCAATGCCTGATCGATACCTATTGCTTCAAGTGGAAACTCATCTACAAAGCCACCTGACATATCAAATCTAATCATATAGCTTTCAAGATCAGAGCTCACAATGTATGTATCTATAAAATCATCATGTATTTTTGTTGTCCCTGCTTTGTTATTAAGATATTTTTCAGGGATTTCCAGTGGATAAATATTTTGAGTGTTCAAATCAACAAGATGATCGTGGTATACAATGAAATCATCGGAATCCCCAAATGTAGTTTTGAAAATTGATTCATAATCTTCGAGGATGTATTCATGATTTATGAAATCATAAAGATGTCTGCCGGTATCGTTGTTGATGAACGCAAATATCTTGGAAAGAAACTCAACCTCAAAATCAGATTCTAATGTTTCACTAATCTCGATTCTCCCAATTTCTTTAAGAGAATTTGTGTCGTAGACAAAGAAGAATTCATCATCAGTGAATGTTATCAGGTCAAGTTGTGGATGGCAGTTTACATCTTTGCCAACTAAAGCTTTTATCTTTCCATTTGCGTAAAGAATTGAAATTCCAAGGTTTTTTGTTTCATCGGTGTATTTGATATACTCGGGATTTAGGAAGATCTGTGAATAGCTTCCATTTGTGTCAAAAGTATCAATCCTCTGAGCTGCATTTACTGTGTTAGTGATATCAAGATTCTTATTGGTAATGAAGAATTCATTTGAGTTATTCCCTGTTCTTTTGTTGTTAAGTGACTGTGAAAGGGTGCCGAAACTAAATACACATGGTTTATTTGAAACACTTGCTGAGATGGTCTTGTTACCAGATGGTAGAATAGGAAACTTAATGGTTTCAATGTCTCCGTTAACGTCAAGTGATGGAGAGAAAGCTAGAATTATGATTGATAAGACCACAATAAAGCTGACTTTTGTATTAATTTTGTTCATAAATATATTCCCTTTTCTTTCATCTGAGTGATGCATACTTATACCTCTTTGATGATTTTGGCACTACATTTTAATACGTTAACCAACATAAAAAGGTTGACTCGATGTGTTCTTTCCACTGTATTTTTTATGATGACAATTGTTTTAGGAGTCCTCAAAACGAATGGGACACCAGAAATCCTTTATTCATCTATATTTATTTTCTATCTCTCCGTATAATTATTCTAGTAAAATAAAATTAAGATAAATATATTCTAAAATAGATGATACTTATATCTGAAAAACGACATTTATTACAATCTGCTTGTATGCTTCATAGAATCAAGATTCTGGGTTTTGATGCAACTTTTTTCGAATATCTACTACAAAAAGATTTCTTGGATATTCCATGATTTGATAGCATATTCTATCGATTTATTAATAATTGTTAATAAACTATTTGACTTAATCCCAAAATCTGGTAAATTAACTCCATGGGTATACAAGGAAGAATTGGAAAAACTACACCGTTGGAGGTCATTAGTTTTTTGAATTCCTCTGGTGCTTCAGGCATACTTTCTCTAAGCGGAAACCGTGCAATTGAAATAGTTTTTAAAGATGGCTCGATAGATACCCTTTGTGCAAACGAGGACGGAGAGTCCGTTTACAGTCAGATCGCAAATTTTGGTAGCGGAAGTTATTTTTTTGCCGACCAAAATCCTGTTCCTAATATTGATGGAATCAAACCCAATATCTCAACAAATTCAATAATTCATCTTATCGCAAAAAACATCAGTGATGACTATATAAATCCAGATCTTTACGATACACAATTCGAATTTGAGCTTTCTAGGGATTTTATTCTCGATGGAGTTACTCTTGATGTTAACGAGTGGAGGGTTGTAGCGATGCTTTCCGAAAAGACTGATATTAGCAAGATTTCAATAGCACTTGGTCTTAGCCATTTAACTTCAAGGAAAATCATTTTTGCTCTTGAGCAAATTGGGGTTGTAAAAAGAGTAAGAATTGAAGCAGGCATAACAAACACGGTGAATTTGGCAGGTTCAATCAAAAAGTTTCTGTCCAATTTGGCTTTTAACGCAGCTGCAGAACGACAACCAAAAAAACTCGGATTTAAGTAGTTTTTATTGGTAAAATAAATATCAACAATTATACATGATTCAAGAAAGAACAAAATGTTTTTGTAAATATTATTGCTTGCAAATCAAAAAAAAGCTGCTACAATGGTGGTATGGATATCAGAGGAGAACTTGAAAGAAGTATCTTGATTGATGTGATAAGTCTTCTTGCATCGATCAGGATTTCCGGGACATTGACCCTTGATGGCGAGAAGACCGTTGACATCTATTTTCGAGATGGCGCAATTATTGGCGGAGCTTCTGACCATGAAGGTGTTTTTATTGATCTCATTGTTTCTGTTGAAAGTGGAAATTATTATTTTTCTGGGTCAACAGTCTATCCCAGGGAGTATCGTTATTCGGTGAATGATTCACATGACGAATTCGTTCATAAACTCACAAAGCAAATGGAGAGACCAGAGGTTTGCCTAGATATATACAGCGATGATATGCTGTTTGAATTGTCTAAAGTTCTCAACCTTGGTGATCTTGAGTTGGATTCTGACGAATGGAAGGTACTGGCTCAACTCTCTGAAAAAAAATCTGTCCTTCAGATAAGGTTGGCTCTGGAAATGGACATAGAATCGATTTCAAAGATTCTTTATGGACTTGAAAATGTCAATATTATCAAAAGGGTAAGAAAAGAAAAAACCGCAAGCATTGGCTTTTCCCTTATAAGAAAGATAAGAAAATTCCTCGAAAGACTTGGTGGATGATGGAAGAAAGATATAAAATATTGATAACCGGCCCCTTTTCTTCTGGAAAAACTACTTTTATTCAAACCTTATCCGATACTGAGTTTGTCGCAACAGAAGAAATTTTATCAACTGGTGCAGAGGGTGAAAAAAAATACACGACAGTTGGGATTGATTTTGGGAAGATAATTATATCTGAAGATCTCTCAATCTATCTTTTTGGAACTCCCGGTCAGGAAAGGTTTGATTTTATCTGGGAAGACCAGATAAATGGTTCGATTGCAATAATGATTATGGTTGATAGATCTGATTTCAGTTCTGTTATGGGTGCAAAGAATTTTGTTAAGTTTTATACAAGCAGAACAAATGTGCCAATAATAATTGTTGCAAACAAATCCGACCTTCCAAGTGTTATCTCAATGGAGGGAATGAAGCAGTATTTTGAGCCGATTGTCGATTGCAAAATTGTTGAATGTGTTGGCAGGGATAAGGCAAGCGCAAAAGATGCTCTTTATACCGTTTTCTTTGAGGTGATTCTTAACCAGCCAGTATCACCTGAATAGTAGTATTATTTTTTGAGTCGAGGCCAGCCTAACAATAGCGACTCTGATATTTCTTTGCCATTTTTTGTTGGTATGTCAAGCAGAATAATTCTTCCCTCTGCGTAGACTTCAATTGTCCAACTCTTCTTAATGAACTTCTTGGCTTCTTGGTTGCCACCCTTGGGTTCCCAACCTTCTGGAATGTGGTCGAGGTCAATTCTCTCCCCATCAAAATCAATTGCCTCAAAATCTCCGGTGCTTCCATATGAACAAAGCTCTAAAACCCTAATTCTCATCAAGAATTCTCCTCATTGTTGTAACAAGGGTTTCAACATCATCATTATTATTCCATGGACCAATTGATACTCTTATGAATCCATTCCTCTTTTTGTGGACAGTTCTTGTAAATGGGATGGCACACATGTGTCCAGATCGCACCAAAACTCTGCCGAATCTGTCAAGTTTGCTTGCGATTATGTGTGGTCGTAAACCTTCGATGTTGAAGGTTATAAGTGGGGTTGAATTTTTCGGGTTAATTACTTCTATACCCATATCAGTAAAATGTTTTTGAATCTTGTTTCTCAGCAGCTCTTCATGTTGGTAAACTATGTCTTGATTTTTATCCCTGTACCATTTTGTAGCATGAAAAAGTCCAATTATGCCTTCTACTGATGGTGTGCCCGATTCAAAACCTAATGGATACCCCTTCATTGAAAAGTCTGATTCATTGATATCTTCTATTCCTCCTCCACCGAGAATACATGGGTCGATTTGATTTTGACTTTCGACTCTTGAAAGAAGGATGCCAATCCCTTTTGGAGAGAGAAGCTTATGACCAGCAATCGCCATAAAATCACAACCGGTTTCTTTGAAGTTGATTTTTTTGTGGGGTGCAAGCTGTGCTGCATCAATGAGGGAGAGTGTACCATTATCCCTTGCGATTTTTGTGAGGGTTTTAATATCCTGGATTGCTCCGGTAACATTTGATGCTCCGGAAAATGCTGCAATTTTACAGCCTTTGACTTTGGCTCTGAAATCGTCAATATCAATTCTGCCAAACTTATCACAGTTAACCAATCTTATTTCTACACCCTTTTTTTGAAGATTTAGCCAGGGTAAGATATTGGCGTGATGATCAGCTTTTGTTACAAGAATCGAATCGCTTTTGGAATTGAGACAGCCAAGGGCGACCCAGTTGATTGAATGAGTCGCTCCAGGTGTAAAGAGCAACTCGGAAGAATAGGCACCAAAAAAACTGGCGATTTCCGACCTTGCATTATCGATGAAGTCAGTTATCTCAAGCGACCTGTAATATGCCGATCTCCCTGCGTTCGAGCAGGAATTCTGCCAATACTCTGTCACACCATCTATCACAGAGTTCGGTAAAAGTCCTGTTGCCGCAGAGTCAAAATTGTGAACATCTTTGGCAGCAGGGAAATCAGCTTTAAACATTTTTTTTGATTATGACTGCTCAAAAACCTTCTGCATGGCTTTTGCGGCTTTGCTTCCTTCGAGGTAGAGCATTCCGAGGTTTTTCTGTTCTCCAGATGTTGAAACAACGATAACGGCTTCCCTTGCGACAGCAAAGATTGTTATATAACCTTCTCCTGTTCTGATTGTAACATCATCAAGAGTTGGTTTTGTAAGGGTCTCAGCTGTTCTTCTGCCAATTGAAAGGAGAGATGCGCACATAGCGGACATTCTCTCATCAGATTCTTCATGGGTAGTTGAAGCAAGAATAAGACCATCTGATGAACCTACGATCGCTTTTTCAACACCCATCACATTTGATTTTAAGCTACTCAGAATGGAAGACAATTGTTCTGTTATTGATGGCACTTTTACACTCCTTACATATTAAATCCGAATTTCTTCTTGGATTCTTTTGCGCTGAATTTGCAAACATCTCCTGAAATAGCTGCACATTCATTTTCCACACCGGTAAATGTACCTGGTCTCTTGTCAAAAAGCAAATCCAGGTAACCACCAGCTACTCCCGTCCACATGTAACATATTGGGAATTGAGCATTTTTGCCGTATCTGCTTTTAAATGCTTCAACATAGTAACTGTGAGAAACTGTCAGATCAAGAGTTTTTGCCTCTTCGTCGAGTTTCCAGTCTGTTACCTTTCCCCAGCCGAGACAATTTGTTATTGCTACTATACCTGCGAACTTGTCCTGGCTGTTTGAGATGTTTGGTTCAATCATCTGTTTCCATTCATCTGAACCCATGATTCCACCAAATGTTGCAACGGCACACCACTGTGCAGCATCAATGAGAACTTTTTCGGCAAGTTTTCTGGATGGTTCCCCACCCATGTTTTCTATTAAATCAAATTCACGACCAATGAGGTAGTTTGCGTTGTCGGCTTTCAGGATGACATTGAACTTTCTGAGTATCCCGTCTGCTTCACTTCCAACAAGACCCATGCCCAGGAATGCGTTTCTTACTGCTTCTTGATCTATCATTATGCCACCTCAATCTTAAACTCACAGGAATCTGCACCTGTGACATAACACTGTGTCTCGGTAACTTTTGCTGAACCTTTTGATAGCCCAAATGCTATCTCGAATGCTGCTGCGATTGCACCTGCTTCATCATGACATATTGGATTTTCTCTTTTTCCCCAACCCCAGCGTTCTTCATTTTCGAGCCACCCTTCGACCATGTATGAGGGTTTTGCTGTGGCTGTTCCACCAGATGCTGAAATCTCTTTTACGGAGATGTTTCCGTGACCAAGAACCTTGTAAGCCTCGAAGATTGAATTGAGCTTTTCTTCTGGGGTGCTTCCTTCAAAGAGATCAAACATCCCTGTGAGTGTATCATACATTGTGGATTCTGCAGAATTTTCAAGAAGATCTCTTGCTTTTTCAAATCCAAGTGTGTCTTCAAGTCCCTTCAAAATCCTTGTGTTGAATTTGTCACAGTGATACGCAAACAGCTGTCCAGCAACTCTCAGTTCAGATTTTTCTGCATCAACATCGATTTGTTTCATCATGTTTTCTCTGAGACTCATATTAAACCTCCGATTTTGCGATTTCTGAAACGCAAAGGTGTCCTGGTGAGAAGGAATCGATTGTAGCTCTAGCCTTAATACCTTTAACTCTGCAGCTACCTGTTGCAAATTCTGACATTAAACATGGAACTCTTTTTTTCTCAACTCGACCACTGGCAATAATCTCTCCAATCATCTCAGAACAGAGACCTGAAAATGGGCATTTGTTTATGGATAATTTCACACCATTTTCTGTTGCATCTGTTTTCCAGTCCAGGTTAGTCGGGTTTACCGCAACAAAAATATCTCCAACAGATTTTACTATTTCTGGAATCGAAGACCCAGTTACGGGCATAGATTGATCTTCATCAGCGCTAGCCATAATTGCTTCACCAGCTTTAGAAACGAACATTTTCAACTGTTCAACTCCAACGATATAGGCAAAGGATCTTAAAAATCCGTTGACAAGAGAGTTGATCCATCTTTCATCAATTTCGGACATGACTTACCTCCAAAGTATTACATACCATGTGGGGATTTTCCCCATCTCAGCTAATAGAAAAGTGCTTCTTCACACATTAAAATAATATCAACTTAATCTGAATTGTCAAATCGATATTCCTTGGTGATGTGAAAAAAATTAACTCCAGATTATCATATTGCAAAAAAATATCATTAACAAAACTGAACTTGTGGGCATGGGTTTTAGTTTTGATGATTATGAAATATGACCCTTCAATGGCAGTTTTTTATAACGTTTTGCGATATTTTTATGTCTATTTTCTGGATTATCTGTTTGGAAATAGTTGGGGTTTGTTAATTTTTAGTTTATCATCTATTCAATCTGAACCGAGTATTCCTTTGTTATCCCGCAATCTGATTCAATGATGATGTCAACTGTTATTGGTAATTCAGCTTCTACATCAGCATGATAATCATATTTTTCAAAAATCATGAATGCATTGTAATGTTTGAGTTCACAGTTTTGGAGTTCTACTGTTCCCGAGTAATCGATTCCAACTTTTTCCTTATCCAAAGATTGCAATGAGCTTAGTGATTCATCCGTCTTGTAAAGATATATCCCTTCAAAGGTTTTGCGCAGGATATAATCCATGTTGTTTGTATTTTTAAGGGGTGGGAATACCCACAGATCATCTAAAGCCTCATATTCTTGTGCAGAGTGTATATCTTCAGGCCATTTTTTGATAATGGATTTGTATGAAGGAAATCCATGCTCTGAACCGCGAAGAATAAATGTATACTTATTATCTCCGAGAGGGTAGATATAAGGTACAATCTTTATAAATGATGATTGGAAAAACAACAATGCAGAATTATTTTGAATATCTTCCCCATGAATGTTCTCCCATCCATTCTCTGATTTTTTGATGAAAAATATCCTAGCAAGAGTCGACCATTTGCCGTATTCTTTGTAATAATCAGACCACATTATGATTGGATTATCATCTTCATCTATTGAAATCACTGGATTCATCCCTTCAAGATAATTGACTGGTTCACTATTTTCAGAGAATTTTCCATCCGAAAACACATCATAAAATATACAGCACTTCCCATCATAATCAGCCTGGTACACGAGATGTATATTATCTTTTGAATCCATAACTACTGAAAATGGTCTACTCGTCTCAAACCAGTCGTCAAACCCATAATTAAGTCCGGTAGGAATCTCTCTGATGACAAGCCCATCAATGTCATCCTTTATGTTTTTATTTTCCAAGTTTAACCACACACCAGGTTCTTTTGAGTAGATGAACCCTAATTCAGATACTTCAAAAATGCTACCTTTATTTAGACAAAAAATGTATGGGTTATTGCTGCTATCCAGAAGTAATTCTGGTTCTGAACCTGAGCGGCAAATATAGTTCTCTTCTGTCAATTTCTTGTTTGAGTTATCAACCCATTCTGTCCCATTCCATCTTGCATAACTAAGCCTGATCACATCCTTGTGACCTTCTTTATAATTATAGTCCCAGGCAATATGAGGGGTATTGTTCTCCCCAACCGCAAGACTGACATCAAGAATTCTCTCAGCATGTCTGGAAACAAGAGCTGAATTTTCAGGGTAAAGTTCATTTTTGGCGTTTCTCCAGTCTTTGCCATCATAATATGCATAATTCAGTAGGTAGAAGTTTTTGCTCTTATATAGGATATATTCTTCAGTCCAGAGTAGATGAATATTGCCATCCGATGTAGATACTGTATCAAAAGCTTCCTCAATTTTTATATTGTAATAATTATCATCTTCTTCTGAATATTCATCATTACCGAAGTGATTTTCATAGGTTGGAAGCAGACTCTCATTGTTTTGTTCTTCATAAAAAGTACCAAAAACTTTGTTGCTATCTGAGCAATAATATCCTGCATCTCTTAATCCATCCCGGTTATTGCAATCTGCACGTAAAGTTACCTGTTGAGAACATTTTGTATTTTGTTTTAGCCAGATTCTCCACATTAAACCTGGATTGGATTCTTCAACCTCAATATCAACATCAAAATCACAACAATCCGTGACCTCTGAATCATCTTCTTTTACATCAATGATGAATATATACTTCCCAATACAGAGATATTTGAAGAGAACATATGATTCTTCATTATTCAGTCTCTCAATCTCAGCCCCAAGTTTCTTTGAAACACACAAGACATTCTTGGTACTTAAATCCCATGAGTCGTATTCAATCTTTACTTCCCAGTATTCATCAAAACAGAAATCATCAAGTGGTTCTGTATGGTGAGTTACCTCAGAAAATCTTGCTCTTGAGGAGTTGTATCCATTTACTGGAGTTCTGTTTGTAAGAGCTACTTCATATGGACTGATATACCATAATTCTGCGAGTTTCTTTTCATCATCCCAAAGGATCTTTATTGCATCAGTTTGCTCTCCAAGAAACCTGAGAGGAAGGTGAAGCCTTCCAGAGATTATGAAAGGAACCACATCCTCATTTTCTGGGTCTATCTGAATCTTTGAGGTTTTTCCATCTTCTACGACCTCTGCAATTGACTCATCAACATAGAGATATATCTTTTTGTCTCTATCTGTGAAGCCTATCTCTACTCTTCCTTTAGGGTAAAGCTCTACATTCTTTTCAAACTTCATTTCGCCTATCCAGGGAAGCTGTTTGACAAGATACCTGAGCAATATGAATGTTCTGCCATTTTTTATTACAGGTGCTGTCTCCTGAACTACCTGTTTTTCAACTGGAACCCCATTTACCCAATAGTTTGTGTTTCCAATCTCAAACCTTATCTGCAGACTTTGGTTTGTTTCATTGTAAGCTGAGTTGCAGTTTGGGATAGAACTGTTTCCCACCAAAAGAATCGCAACCGATAAAAGAACAATCACAGTGTTTTTTAAAAATCTTTTCATAAAGCACCCCCTTTTTCTACAGCTCTGATTTTATTCTTTGCTACATCATTAATCCACTTATCTTCAATAAATGTTTATTAAACAACACTTAAAAATCTGGCTTGTAGAAATCATTCATATTTTTGCTAAAATAATTTCAATCAGGAGGTCATCATGCCAAAACAGCCATGGAACGGAAAAAAGGAAAGAATTGATAGTAATAGATTGAAAATTTCAAGAAGCAACAAACCCTGTATGAGAACAGATGGGCTTGTGTACTGTAATGATACTCTTGAAAAAAAGCTTCTAGCAGATAACGCTCCAGAGCAGGTCTGTAATGTTGCCTGTCTTCCGGGGATTATTGGCAATTCTATCGCCATGCCTGATGTCCACTGGGGTTATGGTTTTCCAATTGGTGGTGTTGCAGCGTTTACTGAGTCTGATGGTGTGATCTCTCCCGGAGGAGTTGGATATGACATCAATTGCGGTGTAAGGCTCATCAGGACAAACCTGAAAGCTGATGAGGTCAAAGAAAAAGTGAAAGCCATGGTTTTTGAGTTTTTCAAAAATATCCCAGCAGGAGTCGGATCATCTGGAAGATATCATGCAAACAAACATGAGCTGACAGAGGTGATGACAAAGGGTGCAAAGTGGGCGATAGGAAAAGGCTTTGGATTTGATGATGACTTCAAACACATCGAAGAGGGTGGAGCAATGGAGGGAGCAGATCCCACAGCCGTTTCAGATAAAGCCTATCAGCGTGGAGCAGGGCAGGTTGGAACACTTGGTGCGGGGAATCACTTCATAGAGATTCAAAAGGTTGATAAATGTTTTGACAGCAGTATTGCTGAAACCTTTGGGCTTTTCCCTGGTCAGCTTGTGGTACTTGTCCATACTGGCTCACGTGGTTTTGGTCACCAGGTCGCAAGTGACTACATTGAAGTCATGCAAAAGGCTGTCAGGAAATACAATATTGAACTTCCCGACAGACAGCTTGCATGCGCACCATTTGATAGCCCTGAGGGCAAAAAATATTTTTCTGCGATGGTTGCCTCTGCAAACTATGCCTGGGCAAACAGACAACTCATAACACACTGGGTGCGTGAAAGCCTTGTCACAGTTTTAGATATGCCTATTTCTAAAATTGGTGGAGAGATTGTTTATGATGTTGCCCACAACATCGCAAAGCGTGAAATCCATGATGGTAAAAAACTGATCGTTCATAGAAAAGGTGCAACAAGAGCTTTCCCAGCGGGATTCCCAGACCTGCCAGAAACTTACAAGAATTCTGGCCACCCTGTGCTTGTGCCAGGGGATATGGGCAGCTGTTCATATGTGATGGTCGGAACTGCAGAGGGTGCAAAGGAAACCTTTGCATCCTGTTGTCATGGGGCAGGACGTGCTTTATCAAGGACTGCAGCGAAAAAAAGATTCAGAGCGGGAGACCTCTTTGCAACCCTCAAAAACAAAGGAATTTTTGCAAAAGCCAAAAGCAACAGCACATTTGTCGAAGAGGCACCCGATGCCTACAAGGATGTATCTGAGGTGGTGGGGGTTCTTCACAATGCGGGTATTGCAAACAAGGTCGCGAAGATGGTTCCGCTGGGGGTTATAAAGGGGTAGGAACAATATCGACATTTATGTCCTATTTTCGACATTTTTTGAGTTTTCAGAATAAGTAACCCCCTTTTTTTTGATGTATAATGGGCATGTGCCTGTTGGGATGTCTCTGTGTCCCAGCAAAAGATAAGGGGGTGCATATGCCTGAAAGAAATGGTGATGAAATTGAGACTGGGGGAACGTTATCGAGTGAGAGTATTGGAAATATCATTGGTGTATCCTCCTTATTTGTGACAATTATTATTGGATTTGCATCATTTCTTAAGTCTCAATGGGCATTATTTTGGTTATTTGTCCCGGTAATAATATTTGTTTTTGTGCTCTATATTTTTTTGAATAAGTTTTATAGTAGAAAAATTCAGATTTTTAGCGATTATTTGAGAACTCGATCTAATGTATTTGTGTCATATCTGCTTATCTTTCTTATTTTGTGTGGAGTTGTTCTTATCGGTACGTGGGGAATCCCTCAGATACTTTTTGAGATTAGATCAAGACAACAAGATGTTTTGGAGAAGAATGTAATTTTGGATATTGCAGATTTGAAAAGTCCTCACTATGTTGACTCTATTTTCTCATATGATCAAAGCTACTTAAGTGTCCGCTATACTTTAGTTGATTATGATAATACAGAGTTTATCGCTAAACACTCATATACCGGCAATGAAAAATGGTTTGTTTATGGAAGGATGAAGGAAACGGGTGTGCTTTCAGAAAAGATTGCAACAACAAAGATTATGTACCCAAACCAAGCACTTAGGTTTCCGTTTGTGAGTGGTGAGATGAATTGGAAAAGCAATGCTTATTTGCTTTTAGATTATGGTTTTTCAATAGAAAAGTATTCAAGCTCAAAAAGTCTTCCTGTTGCTGGAGATGTTTTATTGTGGGATACAATAATTGATGATAATGGAAATACCATCAGATATGGGCAACTTGCATTTGTTGAAAAGGTTTCTGGAGACAATGTTTATGTATCAGAATCTCGGTTAGTTATACAAGAAAAGGCTACAGACATACCGATGCTTCCAGAAGGTTTAAACTATGTATTGATATGTGAAGATGTTCAATCTGCAATTGTTAATGACCAAAAGATTGATATTTATGGTGTGAAGCTTTATGAGAAAGCCAATAAAAACTCTAAAGTGATGGCTGAGTTGGAAAAGTTTGATTATATGAAAATTATAGATTCAGATGGTCCCAAAAAAGAAAGATGTTGGGTGAGATCAAGGATTAGATGTGATGATTCATCCGAAAATGTAGAAAATGCACTTGTCCAAGAGAGACTTGAGAGAATGTGGTACAAACTACAAGACCCTGAGGATGAATCAATTGTTGGTTGGGCATTGCTCGAGGACAGAAATCAACCAGATGAAGAGATGGAAGATGTCCATTCAATTGAACATAACTTTACAGGTATCGGAATATATGGTCATGAACCATTTATGTATGACATAAATGATGCCTACATAATTAGAACACCGACACCAGAAAGAGATACTGATTTCAAAACTAATTAGAATCATAGAATTCTTCTTAACATCAATGTTACCATCTTCCTCTTTGATACTTCACTCGTTGTGATAGACTCTCTTGTGGAAGGGGGTTGTTTATGATGAAACTTTTTACGGTTGCGATGTCTCTGGTGATAGCATTTTCTGGGGTGACGATAACAATCTCACCAGTTGAGCTTGGTGTTGGTGTCTTCACAGAGATCGAGTACCGAGTAGGTGCAGATTGTCATGGTGATGAGATTGTTTATGTTGCAAGCTCCACAGGTGATTCAGATAAGGTGTATGCCGTTACATCCTACAACACAAAAACCGGCGAAAAAGAAATCATCTATGAGCCGGATATTTTTGTTACACATCCTCAGCTAAATGAGTATAAGGCAATATGGTATGAGTGGAATGAACAAAAGAATCATACTGAGTTGATTTTGTTTGACAGACCAAGCGGTGAAAAGATTTCATTGAATGTGGATTGTTCAAATTTGTTGAATCCAACCCTTCTGCAGGCAAAGGTTGTTTGGTTAGAGTCAAACCCTGATTTTGAGGATGCTGAGACTCTGCGATTGAAATTCTTCGATTCTGTTTATGGTGGGATAAAATCTATTTCTGATGGGGAGTGTGATGAGGTTTTTGCATCAGATCAATTTGTTTTTTGGGTCGAAAATTCAAACATTTTTTCACATGAATTTGAATCTGGTGAGATGAAGGAGTTTGAGGTAGGAGTTCAACCCGAGAAAATCATTGGACTATCTGGAGAAAATCTTATCTATAAAGACTTTGATGGTCTTCATATGGTGAATCATAAAACCGGTGAGGTTGTTGATTTGGATGTGAGTGGAAGATATGTTCACAGCGTCAATCTTCTCGAAAATAAAGTCTTTTATCTTTCATCGGTTGTTGTCAGAGACCCTGAAACTCATATCAAGAATTATTCAGATAGTCAGATCAAAACGATTTCCATTCTTGATGATGGTGTGGAAAAAAGCACAATTGTTGTTGGTGCTGACCACAAAATGGACTTGATGACAGATGGTGAATTTCTTGTCTGGAATGACGTCTTAGATTCAGAAAATAGCAAACTCATGGGTCATCATCTGGATTCTGGTGAAACTTTCTTGGTTACAGATGAACACACTGAAGATATTCCGTTTTTGCTTTATGATGGAATCTTGCCTGTTTATTCAAATGACCCCGAATATGAGAATTCAGTTACTTGTTTGAGGTTATCAGCTGGGAAGTGAAGTAATAAGTAGAGAAACAGTCATTAGGGGACAGGTAGTTATCCACCAAATTATCCACAGATTATTAATATATGTTCAAGATTTGAACACGTCCCCAGAACGTGTTCAAAAAGTCGTATTTTTTGTACATATATTTGTACAATAGTCTTGTTAGACTTATATTTACTATCTTTGAAAAGGGTGCCCCTACCCTCTCTTTATATCCCTTCTCTCACCATCCAGCCCCCACCAGAAGGTTGAATAGACCTCTCTCATGAGCTTTTCGTCACTCACAATTTTATTCGTTATTTCAGGGTTATTAAGATAATAATTCACAAAAATATCGAGGAAGATCATAACAGCAGCATCCGAAAGCTCTGGGTTTATATAGTTTTCGTTCTTGCCTTGTGTGATGAGTTTTAACATCTCACCTTTTGTTCTGTTGTCAAAATAGTCTTGAAGCTCAGCCCTGACTTGTTTGTTTGTGCTGGCAGCTTTTGTGATCCAGTTGAATTTTGCAGACATTGCATTTTCTCTCTTGAAAGCAAAAACCATGTCAATCTTTTCAGGAAATGGAGCGTTGCTTTGAGAGATTTTTTTATATCTTTCAAGTATTCCATCTGTCGTGTGTCTGACTAGTTTTGTTATCAACTCATCCTTGTTTCCGAAGTGATTATATATTGTTACAGGTGAAACCTTTGCCCTTGAAGCAATTTCTGCAATACTAACTTTTTCAGGACCATATTGAGCAAACAGTTCATTTGCAGAATCGATGATTGCGGCCTTCTTCGCCTCTCTTCTTTTGTTGAAACCATCACTTGTGCGATTATTTGAACTCATAATATTCATATTATTCATAAATACTTGACATGTCAATTTAATTGAATAATATGAAGTAAATGTAGATAAGTTATTCATATTTTTAAAGGAGATCGAATATCTATGAAGACTGAATTTGCAAACATGATTAGGTGTAAAAATTGTGGCATCACGGGCAAGCTAGCCACATTAGATGGTGGCTATTCCTGTGGAGTTTGTGGAGAAAAATATATGATTCAAGATGGATACATCGATTTCCTTAAAATAGAAAAAACAAAAGATACCCTTGCTCAAAAAATGATGAAATGGAACCCGATTGTAAAAATCTATGAAGGAAAACTTTGGAGGAATAGCGGTTGGGAAAAGAAACTGTTTGGAATATCACTAACCGATGAGATGAAGATAATCGAGGGAATCCAGTCCACACCAAGAAATGCAA
Organism: Caldisericia bacterium; assembly: GCA_963674785.1. GTDB lineage: Bacteria > Caldisericota > Caldisericia > JAAYUI01 > JAAYUI01 > JAXGMQ01. Next base: position 428,842 of record OY771555.1, on the reverse strand, counting down.
AATCTTTAGATATTGCCTGTGGACCAGGACTCTATACACGGATGATGGCAAGAAACTCACCAGATGGGTATGTAATCGGATTGGATTATTCTCCACAGATGTTGACTATCGCTGTGAGGTATGCAAAAAGAGATAATCTTGATAATATAATGTTTATGAGGGGCGATGCACATAAACTTCCATTTCCCGATAATACCTTTGATGGCATAAACTGTACTGGAGCGCTTCATCTTTTTCATGATGTAGAGCTTGTGCTTTCAGAGATGAACAGAGTTTTGAAACCAGGTGGGAAGATTTCAATTGCATGTGGAAGAAGAAGGAAAAAAGGTGGACTGAGACCAAGTGAGAAGTTTCTCAGTATCAACACGTTTGAACCCGATAATCTTGTGAAAACTTTTGGAAGTGTCGGTTTTGATGTGGAAATCAAACATGCAAGCAACATATGGATAATACTTGGAGGAATGAAAATATGAAATATACAGCAGAGCTTAAGGATACCTCAAGACTAGAATTATATGGCGGGAAGGCTTCGAATCTTGCAAAACTTACTGATGCTGGGTTTAATGTTCCTGCAGGGTTTGCTATCTCAACAATCGCTTATGATGAATTTATAATAGTAAATGGAATTGAAACAGTCATAAAATCTAACCTTTCAAAGCTCGATTTTTCCTCTCAAAAATCCTTGGAAGAAACGTCATCTGTTATTGTTGGACAATTTGAAAAAGGAAAAATGACATCGGAAATCTCAGCTGAAATAAAAGAAAATCTCAGAGGTTTTGATGAGAGAACACATTTTGCGGTAAGGTCATCTGCAACTGCAGAAGACCTCCCATCAATGAGCTTTGCTGGTCTCCAGGATACATATCTCAATATCAAAGCTGAAGATATCGAGAAGTATGTAAAAAAATGCTTTGCAAGTCTTTGGTCAGCAAGGGCAATAAGTTATCGAAATGAAAACAATATTTTGCAGGAAACGGTGAAATTATCTGTTGTTGTTCAAAGGATAATCGATGCTGATGTCAGCGGAGTAGTTTTTACAATTAATCCAGCAAACAATGATTATGATGAGCTTGTAATAAATGCTAATTTTGGGCTTGGTGAATCTGTTGTTTCGGGTGCAGTTGAGCCAGACAATATTATTATCAATAAGTATTCTGGTGAAATCATAGAGAAAAAAATCGGCTCAAAGCAAAAGGTTATCATACCAAAAGAAGGTGGAAACACAGAAGAACAAGAATCAGAAAACCCGGGCAGATTATCACTTTCTGATTCTCAAATACTTGAATTATCAAAGGTTTCTAGAAAAATCGAAGATCATTATGACCATCCAATGGATATTGAATGGTGCATAAAAGACGACAAAATCTATATTCTTCAAGCAAGACACATCACGACATATATTCCAATCCCCGAAGAGATGCAAACAAAACCCGACGAAGAAAGGCTTCTGTATATTGATTTCATGGTTTCACGTCAGGGGATTGAAAAAAACTTCTCGGTTCTTGGAATCAACTTTTTCAGATATATCCAAAAACCATTTTCAAAGTCAATCTTTGGGACAGAAACAGATGGCATCAAGGATGGTTTTACATTCTACTCTCATGGCAGAGGATATGTAAATCTGAGCAATATGTACAGTGTGTTTGGGGATAGGTTTTTAAATCAGTGGGAAAGGGTCGCAGACAGTGTCACCCTTGCCACAATGAAGGGAAATATCAAAAACTATAGAATCAGGAAAAGACCAAGAAATCTCAGATTTGCGGGGTTTTTATCAGTACAGAGTTTCGTTTTTAGTCCAAGGCTTGGAGGGTATTTTAGGGCATTCAATAAACCAAAAGAGTATTTAGCTGAGATATTGGAAAAAGAGGAATGGCTAAAGGAAAACATAAAATTAGCATTTGAATCATATGAATCATTAAACTCTTTGTCGGAGACACTAGGTGAACTATATAGTCAATTCATTTCGGTTTCTCTGATGGCGACATATGCATCAGAGAAAGCAAGGGTTGGGCTTGATAAATTGTTTGCTCCATATCCTGAAATGAAAGAAAAGGTAAATCTGCTTGAAAGGTCTCTTCCTGGAAATATCACAGTCCTGATGGGGCTCGATATGTTTGAATTATCGGGTTTTCCTGAGATTGTGGAATCAAAAGATTATTTTGATTTTTCAAGCAGAAAATTTTCAAAGATTTTCTCAAATAAGTGGGAAACCTTCATGGAAAAATATGGATTCAGATGCCCGATGGAAATTGATATGAAATCTGAGAGACCATGGGAGAATCCAAAGATGGTTTTTGACCAGATCAAGCAGATGAGCAGAATCACAGAACCTATGATGAAACCAGATTATCTTCACAAAAAATCAGTATCTGAGCGTGAAAAAACATATGTTGAGCTCATGGAGTTTGCAAATGAAAAGGGTTTTTCCTCAAAGCTTCCCAAAAACTATGAGGTAACAATCACACTCGGTGGATATCGAGAAACCCACAAATATTATATTGTGATGATAATTGATGCCATGAAAAAAGAGATTTTGAAGGTTGCAAAAAAGCTTGTTGCCGATGGAAGGTTGAATGATGCTAATGAGATTTTTGACCTGAAGGTTGTGCAGATTGATGAAATCTTGGAAAATCCAAGTATAGATGTACAAAAGCTCAGGGAAGAAAACACAAGACACATCAGAAAAACCGAGCATATCAAACATTTTCCAACAATAATTGACTCACGGGGCAGAATCCCTGTTCCACCAAAACCCGAAGAAAAGGAAGGTCAGCTTCTTGGAGAGGCAATATCTGCCGGAAGAGCAAAGGGACGTGTGAAAGTTTTAAAAAGCCCAACAGAAAAAGAGATACTTCCAGGAGAGATCCTTGTTGCAAGAACAACTGACCCCGGCTGGACTCCTCTTTTTATCAATGCCGCTGCGGTTGTTCTTGAAATCGGTGGGATGCTTCAACATGGTGCGATGGTTGCAAGAGAGTATGGAAAGCCTTGCGTGGCGGGTGTTATCGATGCAACAGAAAAACTCAAGGACGGAATGCTTATTGAGGTTGATGGTTCTTCTGGTACAATATCAATCATAGACGAGACCTAAGGAGGAATAGATGCTTCTAACTGCAAAACTTAAGGACTCAAATGAATTTGAGCTTTTTGGTGGGAAAACTATAAACCTCTCAAAACTTATGAATGCTGGCTTTTCTGTACCTGATGGTTTTGCAGTGGGGACTGAGGCTTATCTTGAGTTTGTTACTGAGAATGGACTAGATGCAATAATCAAATCCTGTTTGCTTGCGGTCGACTATTCCTCACAGGTTTCACTTGAAAAATACTCTGAAAAAATAAGGTCTGCATTTTTGTCGGTTTCAATGCCAGATGAGATTTCAAATGAAATCGAAACAGAACTTAAAAACTTCGATAGGAATTTCGCAGTAAGGTCTTCTGCAACAGCTGAAGACCTACCCACAATGAGCTTTGCTGGTCTTCAAGATACGTATCTAAATATAATGGCCGAAGACGTTGAAGAACACATAATCAAATGTTTTGCATCACTGTGGACTGCACGTGCAATCAGCTATAGACATGAAAACAATATCCCTCAGGAATCAATCAAGATTGCTGTTGTTGTGCAAGAGATAGTTGATGCAGATGCCAGTGGGGTTGCCTTTACCGTAAACCCGGTGACAAATGACCTTGATGAGTTGGTAATTAATTCAAATTTTGGGCTTGGTGAATCTGTAGTTTCTGGCAGTGTTGAACCTGATACCGTTATATATAATAAACTTTCTGGTCACATCATTGAAAAGAAAATTGGGTCAAAGGAAACTGTTATTATATCTGAAAAAACTGGTCATGTTATTGAGAAAAAATCTGAGATGAATGCTGAGTTCTCATTATCAGATGAACAGATCCATGAACTTGCAGAAAACTGCAAGGAGATTGAGGCTCTTTACAAACACCCAACGGATATTGAATGGTGTGTTTCTGATGGAAAAATATTTATTCTTCAAGCGAGGCATGTAACAACGTACATTCCAATTCCCGATGAGATGACCACAGAACCTGGACAGGACAGACTTCTTTATGTGGATGCATTAATAACTGGACAAGGGGTTGAAAAGCATTTCTCAATTTTGGGTTCAGATTATTTTTATTATTACACGAAACCAATGTTGGGAGAGAAGTTGGCAAAAGGCTTTTTTGAAGTCAAAGATGGGATATTCATTTTTATTCATGGTAAATACTATCTGAACGTCAGCAACCTCTCTGCTTCGACGTCTGGCAGGTGGATTCTTAACAAAATGAACATTGGTTTGGACAGCTCTACAACCAAAACAATAATGGAGAATCTCAAAAAATATAAGCCAAAAAGAGTCCCAAAAAATCTGAGATTTATGTTCTGGAAACTCATCAAAGGCTTCAAAGGAACAAGTGGTAGTCTAAAAAGCTACTTTGCTGCATACAAAGACCCAGAAAAATATATGGAATTGGTGCATGAAAAAGAAAAGGAATATGTTAGCAACATTGAAAACTTGGCTGAAAATTATAGCTCTTATACAGAGTTTGCCAGGAAAATGTGCATATATGCTCATGATCTGATCTCTGTTTCTCTCTATACAGTCTATTCGGTTTTAAAGGCGCAGACAGTCATAAAGAAAATCTTTAAAAAGATGCCTGCTTATTCCGATCTCATTATTGATGTTCAAAAATCCTTCCCTGGAAATGTCACCATGGAGATGGGTTTTTCTATGTATGACCTGTCTCGATTTGATGAAGTGAAAAAATCCAGGGATTATGGTGAGTTTATCAAAGGTCTTGAGGGAAAATCATTCAGTTCTGAGTTTATGAGCCTTTGGGAAGATTTCATGAGAAAGTATGGATTTAGAGCACCAATGGAATTGGATGTCGCTTCTGAAAAACCTTATGAAAATCCAAAATTGATTTTTGATCAACTCAAGGTGATGGCAGAATCAGATGATCCGGAATCAGACCCTCGAAATGTTTTTGAGAAATCTGCCCAAAAACGGCAACAGGCATTCAAAGAGCTCAAAAGAATAGCAGAAAAAATAGGCAAAGCAAAGAAATTTGAGAAAGCCTACGAGGTATTAAATGCGCATCTCTATTACCGTGAATCTCACAAATATTGGATTGTTTGGGCAATGTCAGTGTTTAAAAGAGAGATTTTAAAAGCTGGAAGAAGACTTGTGACAGATGGTAGATTGGACTACCCTAATCAGATATTTGACCTAAAGATTGAAGAGATTGACATGGTTCTTGCGGATGAAAAATTTGATATTCACGACTTAAGAAAATACAATACCAGATATACAAGCAGGATTTCTCATATCAAAAAATTCCCAGCAATTTTTGATTCAAGGGGAAGAATCATCAATCCTGCTGCACCTGAGGGTGACAAAGACTTGTTGGTGGGGGACGCTATTTCACCTGGAAAAGTTATAGGCAAGGTGAAGGTTCTCCATTCACCCTTTGAAAAACCTCTTCACCCTGGAGAAATTCTTGTCACAAGGTCAACTGACCCTGGTTGGACTCCGCTCTTTGTAAATGCTACTGCAGTTGTTCTTGAGATGGGTGGAATGCTTCAACACGGTGCTATGGTCGCAAGAGAGTACGGAAAACCATGTGTTTCAGGGATTGGACTTGCTTCAGAGCGACTCAAAGATGGAATGATGATTGAGGTGGATGGTAGTGCCGGAACTGTGAGGGTTTTGAAGGAAGGGTAATTTTATCTGAACAAATTTACCGATGTTTTTTATTCGCATATTCCTTTTAGCTAAATAAACACAAAGAATGGTTGAGAATTTCGAATAATTACCCATATTCTCCTGTAAATATTCATAAAATCAGTGCTATTTCCAAGTTTCAGATTGATTATAAGACACGATCGTATCCAAAGTATTGAATAAATATTTATATTGAGTTAAATAATCAAATTTGAGTGTTTGCTTTCATATTGTGTTATAAATACCTTTGATTCTATGTTTATTATAATTCATCGAATACATATTTACCTGTCTATAAGATTAAATATCAAATCTAATAAGATTTAATTTTATTCTTGAACCGAATTCGTTATCGTCTTTTTCAGAGGTGATTATTGTGAGTTTATTGCAAATAAGAGATTCATGGAATAACAAATTCACTGACAAGAAGGCGCAGTTGGCGTCGTGGGACAGCATGGCTGACCGCTATTTCAAGGAGATTTCACTGCCGGATTGGAAAAGTGATCCATTTTTAGGTAAATTGCAAAATGATATTGATTGGGATGAGAGCATGTCTGTGCTTGATATTGGGTGTGGCACGGGCATCTATTCGGTTGTTCTGGCAGATAAAGTTGGCAGAGTTTTTGGTGTTGACATATCTTCCAAGATGCTCGGGTATGCAAACTCCTTGACAGAAAAAGAAGATATTTCAAATGTGACTTTTGTTAATGCTGATTTCAACGATTTTGATATTGGAAATGCAAAATTTGACCTTGTTTTTGCCCATATGACTCCGGCGATCTCTGATGCTTCTTCGTTTGAAAAAATGTTGTCTCTCTCATCAAAATATTGTTACCTTATAAAACCTGTTTTTAGAATTGACCCTGTTTTTGACAAACTGAAAAGTATGGCTGATTCAGATTCAAAAAGTAATGAACTTGATAGTTCTATGATGTACGCATTCTCAATACTCTGGCAAATGGGAAAATTGCCAACTGTGTCTTATCACCCAGCTGTCTGGCAGATGAAAAAAAATATTGAAGAGGCAAAGGGATGGTATCTAAACAGACTTAAGTCTCATCAAGAGATTGATACTGAGACAGAAAAAATGTTGGTCGATTATCTAGTGGGAATCTCAGCAGATGGAATTATCGAAGAAACAATTCAAACAACAATTTGCACGATGGGTTGGAGAATGGATGAAAGGAAGTTGATATGAAAATAACAATTCTTTATTTTAGTCAAACTGGAAATACAGAAAAAATGGCAGGTTTCATCAAAGATGGGCTTCTTAAGACGGAAAGCTCAATTGATGTGAAACTTATGAATATAAAATCTGACGGAAACATTGATTTTGACTTTGTAAATGATAGTAAAGCCGTTATCTTTGGTACTCCTTGTTATGTTGCAAATACCTGCTGGCAACTCAAAAAATTCTTTGATACATGCTGGGATTGCAAACTCGAAGGAAAGCTGGCTGGATGTTTTGCAACAGCCAACTGCATGCACGGTGGTGCAGATGTTGCCATATTAACAACTCTTCAACATGCCCTTGTCCGCGGCATGCTTGCATATTCATCGGGTGCTGGATGTGGACGACCTTTTATCCATCTTGGGCCAATCGCACTTAAAGATGATCTTGATGGAAAGCGTGAAATCTTTGAATTGTTTGGAACACGCTTTGCTGAAAAATCATTGGAATTATTTTCATAACAGTGTAATCAAGGAGAACAAAAATGGATAAGAATTTATGGGATAAGTGTGTGTCTTTTCATGGTCATGAATGTCCAGGACTTGCGATCGGATTTAGGGCAGCACAAATCGCTATTGAAAGACTCGGAATTGATATGTCCCCCTCAAGTGATGAAAAGATTGTCTGTGTAACAGAAAACGATGCATGTTGTGTTGATGCAGTGCAGGTTATAACTGGTTGCACAATTGGAAAAGGAAACTTAATTTACCGTCCCACTGGAAAAATGGCATTTTCATTTTTCTGTCGTGATAGTGGTAAAAAGATACGTATTGTTTTGAAACCAAAGTCAGATCCTGATATTGAGCTTGAGCAATGGCAGAAATATTTGTTGGAAGCACCAGCAGAAGAGGCATTTTTTATTAAAGAACCAGAGTTCGAGCTTCCCGAATATGCCCGACTTTTTTCAAGTGTGATTTGTGAAATCTGTGGAGAGTCGGCTCCAGAACACATGATCAGGTTGCAGGACGACAAAAAAGTATGCATAGATTGTTACGTAGATTATAATCGAGGCTGGTAACTTTTTATGAGTTCTGATCAGACTGCCGGAGTAAAGGCATACCATAAACACATAAAACGCAAGTGGATAATCATCCTGCTTATGGTTGTGTTTGTCTTTGTTATGATGCTGGTATGTGTTAATGCGGGTGCGGCAAACCTAAATCCACTTGAGGTATTCAAAACAATCCTGGGTTACGGTGATGAGATGGCAACAATTGCAATCTGGAGAATTAGGATGCCTCGAGTTATTGCTGCACTTATCGCTGGAGCTGGGCTTTCAATATCTGGTTGCGTAATGCAAGATACATTAAAAAATCCACTCGCATCCCCTTCAACATTGGGAATCAGCAACGCTGCCATATTTGGTGCAAACCTTGCAATTATTGGACTTAGTGCAGGAACAATCCTAAATACTGCAGGCGATGCTGTTTCTATAAACAACCCATACCTTGTAACTGTTTGTGCTTTTGCCTGTGCTATGGGTGCAATGGCAATCATACTTGCACTCGCAAAGATGCGTGGTTTTTCACCGCAATCAATTGTTCTGGCTGGTGTTGCTCTGGGCTCACTTTTTATGGCTGGTACGACAATACTACAATATTTTGCATCGGACATAAAAATCGCTGCTGCGATATTCTGGACATTTGGTGACCTCGGTAGAGTATCATGGATGGAGGTATTGATTTTAGCCATCATTGTAGTTTTGGGCATGGTGTATTTCTTCTTTCAGAGATGGAACTACAATGCACTTGCAAATGGTGAGGAGACAGCAAAAGGTCTTGGAATAAACACCCAAAAAGTTCGATTCTGGGGTCTTCTTGTGGCTGCACTGATCACATCTGTATCGGTTTCATTTCTTGGCATGATTGGTTTTGTTGGTTTGATTGGCCCACAGATAATGAAACGAATTGTTGGAGAGGATCATAGGTTTTTGATTCCAACATCGGCACTTGCTGGTTCTGCTATTCTTCTTATCGCTGACACACTTGCAAGAACCGTTATATCTCCGGTTGTATTGCCGGTTGGTGCTTTGACAAGCTTGTTTGGTGGCCCAATGTTTTTGTATTTGCTTCTTAAGGGAAGGAAAACAGTCTGATGAATCTTGAAGTCAAAAACCTTTGTTTTCAGTATCCCAGCAATGATGTTTTAAATGATGTGACTTTTTCTGTAAAAAGGAATGAGTGTGTCGCAATCCTTGGGACAAATGGTGTTGGAAAATCAACACTGCTCAAGTGTTTAAATAGAATACTGAGGTCAAAATCGGGCGATGTTCTTGTCAATCGAGATAACATTCAAACAATGGATTCAAATACTCTTGCACAGAAGATTGGTTATGTTGCTCAAACCAGTCAATTCTCAGAAACAACAGTTTTTGATGCCATTCTTTTGGGACGAAAACCATACATAAAGTGGGATGTGACAGATAATGATCTGAAACTTGTGCAAGACATCATGGATAGGCTCTCACTTTCAAAATATGCCATGCGTATGGTGACACATCTTTCTGGTGGAGAAACACAAAAGATAGCAATTGCAAGAGCGCTTGCCCAGCAATCTGATGTTTTGTTGTTTGATGAACCAACAAGCAACCTTGATCTGAAAAATCAATATGAGGTTATCAGACTCATCAGAGATATTGTTTCAGAAAACAATATTTCAGCAGTAGTTACTATGCATGACCTGAATCTTGCGATGCGTTTTGCCGACAAATTCATCATGATGAAAGATGGAAAAATCTTTGCTGCAGGTGAAAGAAACGTTTTGACAGCAGAAAACATCGGAGATGTATATGGAATTGATGTTGTCGTAGAAAACTATGGCGGAACTCCGGTTGTGATACCGATTAACTAATGGAAAAGGCATACTTTGTGTGACCAAAAAAACTTATATATCAGGAGGATGAAAACCTATGAAAAAAAAGATTTTTGTGTTTGTGCTTGCCGTTGTTTTATTATTACCAATTTTTGCTGGTTGCGGACAGGGAAAGATAGATCCTGCCTCAAATGACCAAAAAACCGATTATGTTGTGACTGACCTCCTTGGAAGAGATGTAACAGTACCTGCAAATCCAGAGAAGTTTGTAGCAATTGGGCCAGGATGCCTGAGATTGTATTGTTACACAGCAGACGTATCAAATCTTGTGGGTATCGAAGATTTGGAATTGAATCACGAAACAGGCCGACCATACAGGATTATCAATGAAAGCTTCGAATCTTTAAGTTCAATTGGCCCAGGTGGTCCAAACAACACACCAGATGCCGAAAAGCTCTTGGTTGCAAATCCAGATGTGATTTTTTCGATGTACAACTCTGACATATCAGCAGTCGATGAACTCGAGCAGAAAACTGGAATCCCTGTAGTTGCATTAAGCTATGGCGAGATAGAGATGTTTGATCCAGCCATTGACAAATCGATTGAACTTATTGGAAAAGTTACACACAATGAGGAACGCGCATCCGAAGTGATTAATTTCTTTTCTGAGATGGAGTCTGACCTTTCTTCACGCACTGTGGGTATCAGTAAGGAGGAAAAACCCCTTGCATATATGGGTTGCATGAGTTCACGTGGAGCACATGGTATTGAAAGCACAGACGGTGATTTTTCAATTTTTAATGCAATCGGTGCAAGGAATGCAGTTTCGGAGATTGGTATTGCAAAATACATAATGCTCGATAAAGAAAAAATCCTTGAGATGAACCCTGATTATATCTTCATTGATGGTGGTGGTCTCTCGCTTGCAAAAGAAGATTATTCGGAAAATCCAGAGTTTTATAATGCCTTAAAGGCGTTTAAAAATGGGAATGTGTATATGCACATGCCGTATAATTATTATTACACAAACATAGGCGTGGCAATTGCTGATGCTTATTTTATTGGTTCAATCCTTTACCCTGAGCAGTTTGCAGATGTAGACCCTGCCACGAAATTTGATGAGATAATAATAAAGCTACTTGGTGGAACTTCTTATGATCAGCTTTCTGAAGCTTACTTTGGTGGTTATCAGCAGTTGAAATTCGAATAGCTTTCTTATTGTACACTTTTTTTTCGCAAACTCCCCGCTTCTCTGACCGCTCCCCTTCCTAGGAGAAAAGGTCAGGGGTGGGGAGTTTTATTTTATACAAAAAAAGGTTTTCTCATCATCCTCAGGAAGCCACTTATTCCTCTGGGAAGATTTCAGATAATCTTGCCCAGCAGATGTTTGAGCCTGTAACTGAACTTTTTAAGATCCCATCATCTTCATTTGATAGTACGTTTTCAATTTTGGGTGATAACCAAAATATAAAATCTCCATCAATTTTCGAGATATTTGGAAAGAAAATGTGGTCATTCCATTCGACTAATTCTTTAATTTTGTGTTCCAAGCCGCTTTCTGATATTTTAACGATCCATAATTTATTGATTCCATTGACCAAAACATAATCTTTAGTGTTTCCAATTGGATAAACATTATAAAACTCGTCGTCCTCAGTTTTTATGTAGTTGGGTTTTTTATCAACTCCTATTCTGAAGTATGCTATACCGTAATCTTTGTCTGATGAATTGATATCTTCCGATTCTTCAGAAAAATCCTTCCGAATTCCCCACGTAATTATTGGATTTTCTAGATCATCCGAAATAAAGAATGCTGGAAAGGAATAAGTGTAGCTATTTAGATAGCTGGATCCAAACCAAAAATCATCGTGAATTATGTGTTCCACCTTCATTTTTTTTAGATCATAAACATTAAGCGTGTAATCCATTGCCGAGAGTGAATCATCTTTTTTGTTGTAAGTGGTAAAGATGAAGTAATTTTCATTTTTTGATGAATATAAGCCAATGGATTCATTGCTGTGGAAAAGGATATTTTCTGATGAGTTGCTAATGTTGTACCCGAAAATCGAACAGTTTTTTTCTTCTATATTCCTGTTGTCTTCCCATACAACATAGTTCGAAAGGAGTAATGGTCTTGTATACGGTGCAACAGTTCTAGAAATCTCAATTGTTCGAAGCGTATCAAAATTCCTTAGGTATAGACTTTGACTAGATGTTTTGCTGTCAAATTCACACCATATTATATATTTTTCATTTACCTGAAAATATGATTTTTCGTCCATATGTTCTTCAAGAATCGAAAATTGTGGGTGATAAGGTTTGGAAATTGGTTCCCATTTGAAAGGTAATGAATCGCTATTGTTTTTCTTATTATTGAACAATCCATTGATCGAACGAACACTTTCATCGAATTTTACGGTTTTAAGAAATACAAAAATTCCGTTTTTTTCTATTGTATCTGATACCAATTTCTCCGTATCTAACAATATTCCATATTCTTTTGAGCCATCTTTGGCAATTTTGTATCTGCAAAGATCATAGACTTCATCACCATTTTTATTTGTGTCTTCTTCTGATGCAAAGATGAAAGCGTCGTACTTACTTTTTAGTTCTTCTTTTGTTGGAACTATAACCGTTGGATTTGTCTGATAGCCAGGTAGATCAAGTTCATATGTTTTGTGACCATCGATTTCATGTGTGATGACGTAGTTTTTTTCTTTATCATCAAAAAGTTTTGATTCTGTCACTTCTTCCTCAGGTTTATCTAAAACAAATATCTCAATCCCAACCCCTGTTAGAATCAATGCAATGACCACTATTAAAGTAATTACTAAATTCTTTTTTCTTTTCATATCCCCTTCAAAATAAACTCCCTGTTTCTTCTCCCAGACCGGTTGACTGGAAACAATTGCTTTTGCAGCATTAATGGATGCCTTCTCATCCAGTCCCTGCGTATCTCTCAGATACTTCGCAAGACTATCTGATACTTCATCATATGATCTGAGATTCCCATTCTCCTCCACACAATTTTTGCAGAAACTCCCTTTCCCCTCTTCTTCCTTCAATATTCTTCCACAAGAATCACATTTTTTCATTATTTCCCACCTTAAATATGTTTGATAATACTGCCCAGCAGATATTTGAATTCGTATCGGTTTTTGTCCAAAAGACCTTTTTTTCGGTTACCTCAACATCCCCAAAATTCAAGTGTGGGAATGTGTTTTCCTCAAAAGCTGATGTGTCAATAAGGACAGATTCTATTATTCCATCGTGTTGTCCGTCAGAGATTCTTCCTATCCAGAGGTTGTTGGTGTAGGTTTCATAGTTAAGACTCTGCCATATGACGAAGTCATCTGTGATTTTAAGGGGAACCTGGACAGAAATACTTTCATCATCTCCATATACTTCGTAAACCTCATTATCTTTTGAGATGTTTTCGACAAAAACTTTTAACTTCCTCCCTTTAAAACCCTCGTACGATTCTTCTTCACCTTCGATTTCGCTGTATGCGATGAATGAATCTTTGTTTTCTGAACCTTTTGACATCTTGATTCTTGATGTTCTGAGATTTTCGGGTTTATAATCATAATCATTGTTGTTGTCAGACATTCTTGGTTCTTGATAGATATTTTTTGTGAGGTGTTTGTTTGTGAGTTTTCGATTGTTCAGATCATAGACTAAGTGCAAGTTGGTATTGTCATCCTTAGAAAAGATTATGTATGAATCATTGAAAGTGAAATATTGAGAGTGAACATTTTCATAAACCACAAACTCTTCACCACTTTTTATGTCATAACAATATATAGATGGTGCGGGGGCGTTTATCTTGCGGTTATCAAGCCAGACAATAAACCTGTCATTCAGCTTGTAATAATCATTAAAAACCGTCTCTGTTACAGTGATTTCTCTCTCAGTATGGAGGTTGTATAAAACAATTCTTTTGATGTTTGGGAATCCGTATTCAGAATCATCATTTTCAAACCAGGTGATATAACCATCAAGCAAAATCGGGTAGTGAATGTTTTGCCTTTTTTCCAGGAAGTAAAGGTTTAACCAGTTTGCTTCCTTCTTTATGAAGTTGTTGTAGTGTCTGTAAAAACCAAGCTCTTTTGTGGTGTCAGCGGTTGGGAAGAGTTCTGGATAAAAATGCTTCACATCAATGCTTGCTGTTACGGCTTTGATGCCCCATTTGTCACCGTTTTTATCGGTGTTTCTTGTTGTTGTAATCCACATCCCGTCTCTTGTGAAATGTGTCGAACTCATTGTTGTATCAACACTTTCAGGGAAATATGATGATGCAACTTTTGTAAATTGTTTGATATCAAAAGTCAATTTGAAACCATGATTGTTGTGTGTGTTAAACCCGTAAAGATCGGTTTTTTTAAGCCAGTTACCACTTTTACTGAATCGCGGTGATGTAAAACAAATAATATTTTGGTCATGCTCGTAAAGTTGCTTGGGGCAGTTTTGTGACCCAGGCAACATGAGCTCTTTTACACGAACGTCCCCAACATTCCTTGTGTTCACCTTTTGCGATTCACCCCCAGATAAAAGTGGTAACTCCTTATTCCCCAAAAAATTTTCATAAAAGTTTATCCCAATCCCAGCCAGAATAAGCGCGATAATAACGATAAGAGAGACAACTAACCTCCTGCTCCTCTTCATGTCCCCTTCAAAATATACTCCCTGTTTCTTCTCCCAGACCGGTTGGCTTGAAACAATAGCTTTTGCAGCATTGATGGATGCCCGGGCATCCAACCCCTGTGTGTCCCTCAGGTATTTTGCAAGATTTTCCGATACCTGTTCGTACGACTTGAGATTCCCATTCTCATCCACACAGTTGCGGCAATACTTCTCCCCAGCCTCCCCTTTAATGATTTTTCCACAGGAAGCACATTTTTTCATACTTACTCTCCCATCGCTCCCACTAGTTCATGCTCTGGAAAAATTTCAGATAACCTTGCCCAGCAGATGTTTGAGCCTGTTTGAATCTCATATGTCCCTCCCTCATACACCACTTCTATTCCACCAATACTTCTGACTTTATCTTCTCCAGGCTCTGATTTTCTGTGCGTTAGAACTTTCCAAAAAATGAAATCTTTATCGATATTTATCTTGAAGTTAAGATCGATATATTCCTTGATTGGCTCAAAAATTTTGACTAACTTTGGCTGCTCATAGTTTTCTGGAATTTTAGCGATTCTGAATTCCCACCTATTATCAATAATCACGTATTCATCTGTAACAAAAACAGGATTCATATTGAGATGCTCTTCAAGTTTCTCTATTATGAAGGGTTCTTTATCAACGCCAACTTTGAGGATTGCGATACCTTCTCTGTCATCAACTGTCATCAACTAGTTTTCTTCCCTTCCCAAAACAATAACCACCCTCGTATTTCTTCATGATTCCCCAGGTCACAATTGGGTTCTTTGGATTTTCAGAGATACATACTTTCGGCAAGTGTCTGCTGTAGTTACCAAGCCCAGTCTCGCCAATTCTTATTTCATCATTAAATGAATATTCAACCTTTGATTTTATCAGGTTGTAAATATTGAGAGTATAGTCGGGATTGCCATAACTTCTAATATCATCAGCATAGGTTACAAAAAGAATGAAGCTTGGATTTTTGCTCTTAAGGAGTGCAACATTTTTATCCGAGTGATGAAGTAGCTTCTCACTATCCGACGAAATGTTATATGAATATATCGCACATGACTTGCTTGATATTTCTCTATTATCTTCCCATACGATGTGGTTTGCTAGAAGAAGTGGTTTTGTGTAAGGGGCAACAGTTTTACTTATCTCAATTGTTCTGAGTGTGTCAAAGTTTCTGAGATACAGGCTCTGGCTTGATGATTTCTTGTCAAACTCACACCACATTATATATTCATCATTAACTTGGTAGTATGTATCTTCATTCATGTGTTCATCAAGTACTGAGTATTGCGGGTGATATGGCTTTGTGACTGGTTCCCATTTGAAAGGTGCACTGTTTTCACCATATCTCTGATTATTAAACAGAGAATCATATGTGTAAACACTTTCCTCAGAGTTTTTAGTTCTAAGGAAGAAAAATCTTGAGTTTTTCTCATATCTATCAGAGACTAATTTCTCTGTTTTTAAGATTACACCTTTCCCCTTGCTTCCTTCATCTGAAATCTTGACTCTCAATAGTTTGTACTCATCTTCGGGCTCAATTTGCCTATCAGTCTTCTGGGGTCTCACATATGATGCGAAAATTATTGCATCATTCTTTTTGTCAGAGCCTTCATTGGCTAGGTTTATGACAGAGGGGTTGGATTGATATCCTGGTAAATCCAACATATATGTGTTATGACCTACTGTTTTATTTATGACTAATGGGTTTTCTTTATCAAAAAGCTTTGATTCTGCTAACTGCTCCTCAGGTTTATCAAAAACAAATACCCCAATCCCAACCCCCGTCAAAATTAATGCAAACACAACAACTAACGTAACAATTGTGTTTCTCTTTCTTTTCATATCCCCTTCAAAATATACTCCCTGTTTCTTCTCCCAGACCGGTTGGCTTGAAACAATTGCTTTTGCAGCGTTGGCCGATGCCCTCTCATCTAGCCCTTGTGTCTCTCTCAGGTATTTTGCAAGATTTTCTGATACCTGTTCGTACGACTTGAGACTCCCGTTCTCATCTACACAATGCTTGCAGAAATCTTTCCCCTGTTCATCTGCCTTGAGCATCCTTCCACACGACCTGCATTTATTCATTTTGTCCCTCCATTTCTTTTTTATCCATCACAAGGCTCATAAAAAGTTTTTTTATCTCCTTGCCTTTTTTCTCGATCACGGATTCACCAGGTGAAAAGAGTGGTCGACTTGTGAGGTGGTAGTGAAGCAGTGAAACCCATGTTGTAAAAATCGCGTTTGGTTCAAGTTTCGTTTGTTCTTCCTTGGCGCAGCTGATTATTTCTGAAATTGAAGACATCAGGAAGATGTACTGGTTTTTTGCTCTACCGGTGAGCCTTGGTGATACGATTATCAGTTCTCTATAGAAGTCCTCATAATCAAGCAGACTTGAAAGATGGATTGTGATTATTTCTTTTAGTGACATGTCCTCAGACATGAGGGTGTTAATTCGAGTTAGAAGCTTTGCACTGAATCTTTCAACAACCGCAAAAATCAACTCATCGCGGGATTTGAAATGTGAAAAGATTGTTCCGTGTGAGACACCAGCTTTTTTTGCGACATCAAGAGTGGAAACCTCTGAGAAACCATTTTCTGAGAATAGGTTTGTTGCTATGTCGATGATCTTCTCTTTTGTCTCTAGTTTTTGTTGTTCCCTTTTATTCATTGAGTACCCACTCATTGAGTATACGCTCAATGATAATGAAATAAGAAACCCGTGTCAAGTGAATCTGAAAAATTATTGGTTGTAACTACTTTATCTTGAAATGCTTCAAGATAGGATAATCATCAACATTTGTTTTTATAAGGATGCTGAGTTCCTGGAATTCGCTGTCATCAAAGGTGAAGTTTGCAGCCCCGTTTATTGATGTTCGGACGCTCGAGTCAGGATATCCCAGCATCTCACACTCTTTTTCGGTAACAATTCCATTTTTTGAGATGAAGTGTACGGATATCCATTTGCCTGGAATCGGTTCACCATAACCATCAAGCAGGGTGAATGATAAGCCGTTTTCGCCTCTTTTTATCTCGAGGTTTGGATAAAAGTCATGATGCCTGACAAACATCTTCTCTTCAAATGTGAGTCCGGAAGAGATAGTGGATATTTTTAGTTCGAGTCCATTATCACTGGATTTCAGCAATTCTGAAACATTTTTTTCCTCAAGAAAAAGACCATTTTTTGTTGGGATCTTCCCAAAATAATTGCCATCTTTTGAAACCACAAATTGTTGGTCGGTGAGAATTTCACCAGATTCTTTGCTTGTGAGGTAACCGCTGTAAACGATTGAATCATCCGAATATCCCCAGTCCAGATGAAGTTTCTGATCACCGATATAAGGAACGAAACTTGTGTGGTCTGTGGATGTTATGTTGTTGCTAGTGTGTGTTGCATCGATTCGGACAATATATTTGTATGAATCAAATCGATTGATTTCAAGTTTTGTGATTCCAGGGGTGCATTCGGTGGGGATATCATTTATTACATCATTCGATTTTATTCTTCTGCCTGTGACAACGGAGAAAACACTTGCGGTAAGATTGATTTTGCTGTCGATTCCTTCTGCGGCAACATCCAATTGGATGCAACCATCCACCTGTGGTCTGGCTGTGAGTTTTATGTTTGGGAGTTCTTTTGGGATATGCAGAATTTTTTCTCCAATAATCCCGTCAATCACAAATTTTATTTTGATGTTGCTTTCTTCAAGCCCCTCTGCTGGAATTGTAAAATTGCCATTGTTTGCACTAAAGCATATTCCATCGATATTGTTTTCATTTGAGATATTTATGAGTGCAGGTTTTTCAATATCCCCATCAGTATCATAGAATTTCCCAATAATTTTTGCTGGATTCTTGCCGTTTATAAAAATATGTGTTGCGAGTTTCGGAGTCCATCTGATACACTTTATCTCACTTGTTTTGAAAGGCTTTATCTCAATCTCTCCAGTAATTGGTCTCAATGCAGATGTGCGATTTCCAGATAATAATTTGTATTTGCCAGGGAGTAGTGTGAATCCTGTATCCAGCCCCCAATCCTCAAGAGTTTTTGAAAGTGCAATGTCTCTGCTTGGGAAAGGTCCAATAAAATCAATCTGTTCACCAGCAGAATCTGGGAAGAGAATCTTTATTCCGCCCTTTGACATGCCATAAACATTTATTTTCCAACCTTCTTCTGGGTATATTGTTGTACCACCATTTAAGTCAGCCGCCTGTATTTTTAGGTAATAGATGCCTGTCTTATCGTACTTGTGGGTTGATTTTAGTGTTGCGCTTCCACCAGTGATATCAAATTCTTCTGTTGTGTTGTCTCCCCAATCAAAGATGCATTTTGAAAGATTTGAATCAGGGTCGGTGATGAGTGCAGAGATGGTAATCTCGTGTCCTGTTAAAGCAGAGGTCTCCCATTCTCCAACTTTTGCGATCTGTGGTGCATTGTTTGTATAAGCCTTGATGGTTACCCAGGATGGATTTGACCAGATATCGGAGTTATCTTTTACCATGAATGTGACTTTGTAGTCTCCGACTTTTTCATATATGTGGGTGACCGATGAACTGTCTCCTGTCCCTGTAAAGACCGTTCCGTCTCCCATATCCCATTTCCACTCTGTGACCTTCCCATCAATATCGTCACCTTCACCGGAAAACTGAATTGTCTCTCCAATTGAAACAGGGTTAGGGAATGCGTTTGTGATCTTTGAAGTTGGGGGTTTGTTCATGTTGTCAACTTTTATTGTTGTTTCTGCTGTGATTGAAAGAATCGAAGTCCCATGTCTGATGCTTGCTTTTGCTATGATATAACCCATTCCATATTCTTGCGGGGTGAAGGTTGTTGATGCAGTTCCTTCAGAACCTGTTGTGAGCATCTCAAAACTGAAGGCACCTTTTATGCCAGTTACGCCGACAAAGATGTTTTGTCCAACAACTGGTTTTCCTTCATCATCTTTGAGAGTTATAAATACCTCTGTCGATTGATCGATGTCGATTGCCTGTGGGTTACACTCGATTGTCATCTTGATACTAGATGCAGCTATTGTAGTGAGTGGCAGAGCCAACAAAGCCACAAGAAAGACAATAAAAGATAATCTAGCAAAGGATTTCACGCAATGAGTATAGCATCCTAGTCAAGTGGTGCAATAGCCTACTGGAACAAAATATCAACAAGTTGTGAACTGCTTATCTCAAAATCGGTCTTTATTACAAGCCAGCAACCAGCTCCTGAATAGAGTTTCAGGAAGAAAAACAAACCATCATTATTTTCTGAATATCTTATGTCAAAAAACTCATTTACTCTTGTTGGACTTGTAGGAATCTGTTCTTTCCATCTTATGATTCCTGGGATGTTCCTTTCATGATAGAGACCAAAATTGTCAAAAGAGACTCTTCTTCTTTCTTTTGAATCGTAAATCAAGTATTTTGTGTCACCTTCGCCACTTTTAAATCTGACAATAAAGAATCTCTCATCAAACCAACTTGCACCAGAAATATCTGATTTATCAGTTCTAAGGTCGATTATCTCAACAGGAACAAAGTACTTTGTTGAGATAATTTTGAAGAAATTGCCTTCAAAAACAGCTTTGAAGGGTTGGTTTCCATCTTCAAATATTCCTCTTTTAAACTCAAGATTCTGTGGTGTCTTGTCTGGTAAATCTGGGATATTGATGTTTTTTTTGTCTGCCAGTTCTAAGTTTGTATTGATGCTTCCTCTGAATCTCAATACCGCTGGATATTTTGATTCGTGACTTATGAAAAATACTCTGTCACATTTTGCTTCCATCACGTCAGAGTTAGTTCCTTTAACTGGTGTCAAACCCCATTCATCAAATTCACCCAACAGTTTTTCTCCGCATGCAACCAGTGATTTTACGGAAGCACCCTCTGGAGTTGTTGTTATATTACAGTATGTCTCTGGGAAATACTTAACTGTTGGAACAAGCTCCTCAGTTCTCATACCCGAACCTGTGACAACGAATGAATCGATGTAATCCTCATGATATGGGAATTTTACAGAGACGGTTTTTTCCCCTCGAGTCATTTCAACCTCACATGGTGTTGTTCCGAGGAATGAGTCGTCAGAATTGTAGACCTTCGAACCTCTCGGTTTGTAGTCAAGATAAATTTTGTGTAATTTCTTCAGCTCAATGAACTTGTATGTTCTCGGAGCTGATGTTTCTTTTGGGCTTATTGTTTCGACCTTGTATCCTGATAAAGAAACAGTGACAGAATCGTTTGATCTCACATCGATTGTTTTGGGAGTTTTCCCAAGCGTTTTCCCTTCAACAATTATTGATGCCCCCGGGGGAACAGTTTCAATACATAGATCGACCGAAACAAACGGTGAATTGCATCCAAAAAGGAGAATCACTCCCCAGGCTACTATAAAATATCCTATCCCCTTCACATCTGCTACTTTATACTCATTTGTAAGTTTTGAAATAAAGGAATCATTCAAATTGACTTATATTAATATTGCAGCTAGAATCGGTGATACGTACGGGGGTATAAAGTGGACAAGAGATTGATTGTAAATTTGATAAAGTGGATACTGAGAGTTCTTGCAGCCATAATGTTTATTTTTATGTGCCTGTTTTTTGTAGGAGCCTTTGAGGTTGAGGGGTGGCCAGTTGGTCTGACAGTAAGTGAGATCGTAATGTTTGTTGGGATGGGTATGATGATTATGGGGCTTGTTGTCTTTTGGTTTCATGAGCTTCTTGCAGGAATTGTTGTTCTATCAGGCTATCTTATTTTCGTTATCACAAACATGATATCCTCAGGAAAATTCTTTTCTGGTTGGATTATCACAATATTTCTAATCCTCGGTGTATTGTTTTTAATAACTTGGTTTATGAAAAAGAGTTTGAAAAAAGGAGAATAATTGATATGGCAAAAGTAAATCATTTTGAGCTTACCGCAGATGATCCCGAAAGAGCTGTGAAATTCTATGAAACAGTCTTTGGCTGGGAAATCGGAAAATGGGGTGGTGAGGCTGACTATTGGCTTTGCACAACCGGAGAAAAGGAAGAACCTGGGATAGATGGTGCTATTATGAGGCGTGAGCCTGGAATGGCAAACAATGTTGTTATTTCGGTTGCCAACATGGAAGAGTCGATTGAAAAAATCAAGGAAGCCGGAGGGACTATGGTTTCTGAGATCATGCCAATCCCTGGAATCGGGTACTCAGCATATTTCAAGGATACCGAGGATAATTTGGTTGGTATCTTCAAGTGGGATTGTGATGCAAAGTAGGTTTGTTATATGCTCCCCACAGTTTTGATGTGGGGAGCAAATTCTTTTTTACACAAACATTCTTTTTGCCTGGATGTCCACAATTGCATTTTCTGCAGCCAAAAATGAGCTGTAGAATGTGATTTTTTTTCTGTAAAAAGTTGATAACAAGCTTAACTTCATCCTTTGTTTCAAGCTTCTTGAAATTGCAACCCAATCTTCGACGTTTTCTGAGAGCATGTTTCTGATTCGATTATCTATCTCTTTTATGAAAACAAAATTATCGAGGTCTAGAAAAGAAAAGTCGATGATCAGCCATATTTTTGAACCTGCAATCCTTGCAGATTCTTTGATGTTTTTGAATGCTTTGAGTGCACATATTTCCATATCTGTTGGATAGATAATGGATCCGCTGAATCTTATTAGAAGATATTTAGCCTCTAAATTGAACTTGAAGTTACATGAAATCCTTTTCTTCATATGCACTCTCCTTTGTCAAAGGATAACATATTTCTAAATTTTTGCAAGCTAAAATAAAATACAGTAAGTAAATTAGGAATATCTCATAAAAATATCCAAGAATTTCTTAATTATAATGAGTCTATTTTGATCGTTTCAGAACAATTGATGGATCTCCGCAGAGATTCAAGCTGTGAAATGAGATTTCAAAATCTTCTCTTCCTGAACCAAGATAGAACCTATTATTTTTTGATAGGAGAAAAAGGTTCCCTATCGTTCTTTCGGATTCTGGAATTTTCCTTATGATTTGGCTTATGAACTCAGTATGGAATTCGTGTGAGCAACCAAATGAAAAGCTATCTGTCAGGGTGTCTTTGCAGGGGAATGTGACACTCTTGTCGGTGTTGCCTATGAATGCAAAACACTTTGAGTCATCAGAGAAAAGCAGGTTTTGGTAGAAGTTCTTCTTGTCGCTGTAGATGTTTGTGAAGTCAAAGCTATCACATGCGACAGAATAAAGCATCCATGGAACCTTTGCATCAAATTCGTATCCAAGATTTCCAGCAATATCGTAAACTGTGCCGTGGTCAAGTATGTCAAAGAATGTCGGTTTCACCTCGGAAAGGAACTTATTTATATCTTCAATAAGAACTGATTTTATTTGGTCACTGCTGTCAATATGATAGAAATCAATATCAAGTTCTGAGCCAGCCTCAGATACTACCCCTTTTTTTATTTCTTCGACCATATCCCTTGAGTGAAGGTGGCATCTTACCATCTCATTTGCAACTCCCATTGCAAAAAGGTATCGATTATAGTATTTGTCATCATTATCATTTTCGCAGTAATCTTTTACACTCTGCAGATACTTTTGAAGTTCCTCAATGCTCATCACTGGAAGTCTTCCAACTCTCATTTCTCCAACATATTCAGAATTTGAAATATCGACATCGCAAAAAATGAAGTCGGAAGGTACCTTTGAAACTGCTGAGAAATTTTCTATCTCGACAATCTCACCTGGGATTTCCTCAAAGTTGCCAACCAAAAAAACATATTTGCATCCGCTTTTTTTATGTTCATCCATTATAAATTTTTTTATTTCATGGGTTTTGTCAATCGGTTTCAGGTATCTTGTTCCAAAGATTTCTTGTAGGGATACGACCTTTGTTTTTGTCCCAAAGCTTTGTTCCTTCCAATTAGCATAATCTGAAAGATTCATAAGCTTCTTGCTGTTTCGAGGTTTTCCGATGTATCTCTCATCTGCGATAATCAAGAGATCATATTCGTCATCCAGAGCCTTGTCTTCTTTTGATGTTTTGATGTCGAAACATACCTGCCCTGTGTAGTACGAGATAAACCAAAGCCTTCCGATTCGAAAAATCCTTTTTATTGGGTTTAAATCAACCGTTGCTTTTCTCTCGCCACTTATATCCTCAACATAATACTTCAAGTTGTCATCACAAAGATATGGAAAAATCTCGGGTTCGAGCCTCTCTTCGATGTAGTATTCATTTTCGCTGTTGCTGATATGGTATTTTAAATATCCAAGCTGAATGTTTGCAAACTCTGGAGAAAAGGCTTTTGTGATTATATTTGAATTTTCCTCGTTTATATCAATACGTTCTATTTTTTTATTACCTGGTATCCCGAGTTCATCAAGATCGATTTTGGAAATTACATGTGGCAATAGCGGAGATCGGTATTTTCCCAGAAAAACCGAAGAAACGTTTTTTTCTTCGCTTGAGATTGTTAATTGCGTGAATCCCTTTTCACAAAAAACTTTGTTTTTCGTGTTCTCGAGGTTTAGTTCAAACCTTATAATATGTTGTTTCAAAAATCCCTCTGTGTCGTTCTTTCCTTCTTTTTCTTGAGGTTGAGCATTATTTGGTAAAAGCAAATCAGAGTTTTGTGGTTGGGTCTCCTCGTATTTTGCTTCGCTTGAGATTGTTTGTCCACACCCCAATAGGACGGAAGAAAATATTGTACAAATCAAAAATAAAACCAAAATCTCCCAGGTTAGTTTATAGTTTTTGCTTAACATACGTTAATAATAACATATATATCAAAAAATTGCTAATGCGTGGGTGATATTTTTAGAATCTCTCGATAAGAATACTTCCGTCAAATGGATTGTGAGACAAATATTTTCAAGAAACTAAATATCTAATTTGCTTGTTCCAAATTGATAGAGTGTAAGTTCAAATGGAGTCTGTTTTTATGGGGTATATGTTAGTATTATCTCCTTAGTATCTGCCACCCACTCAACCTCACAACCAAGACTCTCTGCCAGGAATCTCATTGGAACCATTGTTCTATCATTGATAATTGTTGGTACAACATCTGGGTTATCTGGGTCTATCTGAACTTCTTGTCCATTTATCTTGGCGATTGGTTTCCCTATCCACATTTCAACTGTAGTTTCACCAAGTGTGCAGACTACTTTCTTTTCTGTGGCTTCCCAGCCAACATCTCCTCCAAGTGGTTCTGTTACAAACCTTGCGGGGAGGAGGGTGCGACCATTTTGGATTACTGGTGCAGCATCGATAATCCTTTCGCTACCATCAATGATGTATGATTCTCTGTCTATCTGGAATTCAAGTGTTATTGGATCAGGGATAACAGGTTCCGGTGCTGGCTCAGGTTCCGGGGTGGGTTCTGGTTCGGGTTCAGGTTCCGGTACAGGTTCCGGTACAGGCTCTGGGATTGGCTCGGGTTCTGGAGTTGGTTCAGGTTCCGGAACAGGCTCAGGCTCAGGCAGAATATCATAACAATAGAAAAATGCTTTTGACTGAGTATATTTTTCTCGAAGAAATTCTTTCTTTTCAAAATCCCTGATCAAGACTCCTGATTCGTCTATTGCATAAATAGTTGACTCCTCAGGGTTTTGGAAGTTACTCTTATCGATCGTCCAGTTTCTATCAAGTGTTATCGGGTCATAACATATAATGCTACCAGTAGTGTGAACTAAAAGGTGATCATTTATAACCTGAAGATAAGAATATTTTGAATCCTTTTGGATTTCTATTAGGGTGTTGGGATTTTCCCTATCCCATAAAAAATGTTGGGTGACGTAGTTGTAATTCGGGAATATATTATGATGTCCTTGACCCCATCCCACATAATATGTGAACTTGTCATTACCATTACCATTTTTTGGAAGTCTGTTAATGTTGCAGTGATAGAGAGTTATTGGAGTATAGTTACCAATTGGTTTATGAATCAAGTAGTGTGTTTTTCCTGTACAATTACTGCCCTCATAGTATTCACAGAGCATATCTTTGAGTTGTATTCTCTTTTTAAACTTGAGAGTTTCATAGTCATACATAAAGATATTTCTTCCGTTTTGAACAAGCAGATTGTTTTCATCATAAACGAACATTCCATCATCATGAAAGCTATTTTCAGAAACTTCAAGTGTTTTCAGATCAATATTGAACGATCCTTCTTCTGTTTTGATCCAAACAGTATCTCCGATTGTGTATACATATGTGATCTCATCGTACCATATGTCTTTGTTGGGTATATATCTCAGACTTGATTTTATCTTTCCCGTTTTTATATCAAATGTTGTGAGACCACTGTAAACATAAAAGAAAAAGTTGTCAGACTTAAAGAGGGGGAGATGGTATCCAATCGCAATTGCTGGTTTTGAACTATCATTTATCTCCCAAATCTCTCCACCTTCAAAGCCCTTCCCGAATAGTTTGATGTTTATTGCTTTATTGTTATGTGTGAGAATCGGGGAACAAAGATTTGGTTCTTCATTTGTATACCCAAAAAGAAAACTCTTTTCACTAAGAAGTTCAAATGTTCCATCTGCAGGATTAATAAGGTAATTCAGAAAATCTCCTTCTTCAAGTTCTGATCCACTCTCTTTTCTTATGTATAACCATCCTGAATACGTGTCCCTAAAATTCCACATATTCTCAAAACCGTCATCAAGATCGAGTGACCATTTTCTTTCAAGAATCCCACTCCCTAAAAAAGGTTTCGGTTTCCAGTCAAGAACATATGATTCATCTTTGGTCTGATAATAAGTAACATTTGGAAAATGCTTTTCTTGAAGTTCTTCCCATTTTTTCAGTTGCCCCAAAACCTTAGTGTAACCGTCTCCTGTCTGTGGGGAGATTATTAATATCAATAAGACTATCATAATAATAATCTTTCTTACTATCTTTTGATTAATTATCACCGGCATGTTATTATGACCTCCCATGTAATGTTTTATCGCCCAACGTTAAAATTATCCACCTTGTTATACCCAACTCATTCAATCTCACATACAAATACTCTATTTGGAATCCTGTATGCGTCACTATATATTGTTTGATCACTGATGCTAGCTGGACAATATCAATGTTTAGTTTGTGGGCAGTAATCAATCCTTCTTTACTGATATTTATCAATATCCTATTTGCTGGATCAAAATGCTCAATTACGCCATCATATTCGATGGGTTCTGTTTGACCATTTGTGAAATCGAGTGAAAATAGCTTTTGATTGTCAGAGAGTATTAGTTTGTTTCCAACAATTCCATGTATCCAAACGCTATCTGCCGAGTTGTAATCGAGATTATTTAAAACACCACCATCATTGGACAGAATTATGATATGTTGAATATCTAAATCATCTTTATCGCCATAGATTATGACGTTGTAAAAGCTATTGAAACCATACTTCGCAAATCCACATTCACAATCGCATTCACATAACATCTTGTTTGTGGTCACTTCATTTGTTTTTGTGTCTACAACATAGAAATTTATATCCCAGTTATCATCAACCCATAGAATCGAATCTCCTTTGACAGCAAAAAACTCGGGTAAAATGTTTGATGGGAATTTCACTACATGTTCAATTCTGGAGATTTCTTGGCCATCTGTTCTATAAACAATCAACCCCTTGGTTGTAAAAGCAAAAATTTTGCCATTCTTTATGAAACAACAGGAAACAACAGATGAATCTTTGACAAATCTTACCTTTGATGTTTGGATATCAAAAACACAGATTTTGAATTCTTGATCGCTGGTTTCAATAATGGCAACCAATAGGTTTTCCTTCAAATCATCCACGCTAATGATCCAGGATGATTTTGGTATTTCTGGAGCATCGAGAATGTTCAAGGTAGATATCTTTTCACCAGTTTCTTTGTCAAAAGTACTGATCTTTTGATCTTGATCATGGGTGAAAACTACGTGTTTATCAAAAACAAACGGATATGTTTTACTATTGCTCCCATCTAACTCAAGTACAGTACTATCTTCGATAGAACCATCCACAATATCGATTGTAACTAATGAATAATTATTGTTTTCACGGTTGAGGAATAATAAGTGGTTCTCATCTTGTGAAAGAAATCTGACATCTGATTCCCCAAAATCGTGTTGCCAAAGATAGTCGGTTTCATCTGCGACTATGGATTTCTCACCAAGAAAAACTGAGTAAGATAGAAGAACAAGAATTATTACTAAAACCTTCAAGGTTTTTATACTTCTCATATGCGTACCCCCTTTGCTAATCTCAACTTTAAGAGTCAATATTATTGACGCAAGGAGGAACATGCCTTTATTTTGTAAAAACCAGATTAATACTAATGTCCTCCAATTGGCAAGTGCGCCCCACCAGAGCTGGCTGCCCCACCATCGCCTGTCAATAACAATATAAAGAAATAAGCAATAATAATGAATGCAATTGACCCATAAAACCAAAGCAGGGTGTGTGAAAACATTATTTTGAAACTAGAATCAACTTGGTCTTTGAAGCGGTAGGCATTCAAATCCATTATGAACTCATCTGACTTGAGTCTGTTTGCAACAACCCAATCATAAAGTTTTCTGTAGAGCCTTTCCTGGCGTAGGAAATACGCATCAAGATACCAGAAGGCAATCAGTGGAAGGAATGCCACAAAAATCTTGTATGACTGCATGCTCATGAGAAGAGCGCCAACAATGATTGTTACCGCCCACCCGCGGATGAGGAATGAATGATGAGCCATTCGATGGATAACATGCTCAATCAATTCACATTCGTGTGTGAAGAAATGCTTTTTTGCGATATGATACATCGTGTAATCAACAGCGGTTTTTGCATCTTTCAAAAAATCAATCTGCTTTTCATTTTTGACATCAAAGTTCATGGGTCACGCTCCTTGCCTATTTCTTTGATTTACTTTAGCAGAGTTTCCGATTAATTGGAATAGTTTGAGATATTGATCTCAGATGTTCATTCACCTGTCAGTTTTTCTTTGATCTTTTTTATTTCTGCTTTTATCTTTTTAAGGTCATTTGCCATATATATCAAAAATATGATGATGACCAAAAAATCTGCAGCAAAAAAAACATAAATCAAGCGTTGCATAAAATCCATAATCTCTATAAACTCCTTTTTTCTATCTGTTGACTTCTCTTTTTATGGGGAATATGTCAATATAATCTCCTTAGTTTCGGCTACCCACTCAACATCACACCCAAAGGTTTCTGCAAGGAATCTCATTGGCACCATAGTTCTGTCGTCTACGATGATGGGTGTAACCTTTGTGTTGTCCTTGTCGATTTGGATGCTTTTTCCATCAACCTTTGCAACAGGGTTATCTATCCAAAGCTCAATAACTTTGTCAGCTTGTTTGCAGGTAACCTTTCTTTCAGCAGCATCCCAGAATACCTCTCCACCGAGTGGCTCTGTGACATATCTGGCTGATAGGTATGTTCTGTTTTCAGAGATTAGTGGTGCGATGTCGGTATTTATTGGATCATCATTCAACCGATAACCCTTTTCGTCAACAACATATCTGATGATTGTTGCACCACCAAAGCAGTAGACTAGGTCATCAAAATCAATATTTACAATCAGTCTTTTTTCTGCAATGTGAATTCTAGAAAGCCAAGCTCTGTATTCTGAGGTTCCTACCCTGTCTCTATCAATGATTATCTGATTACTCCTATCATATCGAATCAGTTTACCCTCAGACACAATCTTTTCACTAGATAAATCAATGCAAATTGGTGTACAATAAGCATTCAGGAAATAAAGATGTTTTTCAGTCACTGCAGGTTGGTAAATATTTGTGCTGTGTTTGTATTCCCACTCAAGTTTTCCCGTATACCTATCAAAACAGTAGATTTTATTCACATTTGATAAAAAGAAATATTCATCATTTACAGCACCCTCAATTGTTGAAAAGCAGCAATCATCAGGACTTGGATTAAATTTCTTGAACCATTTATTTTTACCAGATTTAAGGTCATACACATTTAGGTAAGTGTATTCACTCTCAGGATTTTCAAAATCTGATATTCTTCTTACTGAATACACCAGATTTCCTTTTATCAAAACTCTTGAATTACAGCAGGATTCAGGTTTTTCTTTTGTCCATTTTGGATATCCTGATTTGACATCTACACATTGAAGCTCATCATTAACCTCATGAACAAGGTAGCTGCCTTCCACTGCCATCTGATTTATGCTGTCAGATCTTAATTTCCAATACACTTTTCCAGTTTTGACATCGATACACTCAAGGCTTGAGCCCAGTTCGCTTCCCGAATCATCCCTACAGATGTAGTGATGAAGGAAGTATTTATCACTCATCAGGCAATTCTCAATTATCGAACAAGATGGCTTTTCCCAATAGACTTTCTTTGTGGTAGTGTCGATACATTGTATGTAATAATTGCCTTTTGACTCCAGATGAACAACAATCCTGTTGTTTGAAATCCCACACATCGCATCATATTTAAAGCTTTCAAGCCATATTGTTTCTTTGCCTGTTGCAATATCAAGCTTTTTGATTTTGTGGTCTTTGGTTTTGATAAAAACAGTATCCCCTGAAACAAGGACACCTGTTTCCTCATTGCCATTTCTCACATCACAAAACACCCATGAATTGTTTAGTCTTGTTCCAGGTGAACAGCTTGACTCTACAAATCTGGTGTTCCCAACGTCAGAATCATGGTTTGTCCAGTCGCAGGTAGCATAGGCATTAGGACTATTAAACAATAGAAAACACAGAACAATAGATATTATTTTAAACACAAAACTATTTTTCATTATTCACCAAAATATCCTTTTCTCCAGCATTCTGTATAACACTCCTGCAAAGAGTTAATTTTCTCCAAGCTCCATGGCGTACCATCTTCATCTTGAAAATATTCATCCCAAATTGGGTCACTCCAATCAAGAGTCCCGCTCCACTTGTAGTTACCATCTGAGTCGAATACGGCCCATGTACCTTCAGTCCCAAATTGATCAATGCTAAATCCATCGGCTACATCTTTGCTTTTTAGTGCTCCCATTGAATCATCACTTTCAAAGATACTCATTTTGATTTCTGTATCATCTGCACCAAACCGAAGTCTTTGAACAAGGTCTGTTCCAGTATTGTTTATAATATAGGGGATTCCTCCGAGATGACTCCAGGCATCGTAAAAATCTTGTCCCTTTGTTTCGGCACCAACCTTTTCGCCAATACAAGTCTTTGAGTCAGATTCATTTGTGTCTACGTTTGGTGGAAAAAACCAACTAACTTTTGTTTTATCACCTGAGCCTATCGAATAACCCATTAGATGAACTTGCCCAGTTGATGTTGAAACGTACTTGATCCAATTAATATCATCCATTTCAATCGGTTCTGCCGTTTCATTTTCGAGCTTCGAAATTGTGTTTAGCAGTTGAGTTTCTATGCTGACATTTAGTGATATATCTTCATCGGGTTTATTCTCGGGTGCATTACCTCCACACGAAGTAAAAACTACCAATCCAACTAAAAGTACAATTAGAAATAATCTCGGCTTGTTTATATTCAATTCTTCCCCCTTTATCATGGTTCTTCATAGAAATCCAGATGGCCATAGTAACCCATATGCCATGCTTTTGTTAGTGCTTTTTTTACATGGTCTGGACAATCTGATTTTCCAAGATACTCCTTCATCCCCGGATCATCCCAGTCCAATGTTCCCCTGCCACTGAATTCTCCTTCTTTATTGACCCAGTATGATACCCAGGTTTGATCTTTTCCAAACTGATTTGTTGCGAATTCATTTTCGTATACATCTTTGTGAATAAAAGTATCAATATTTGTGCTATGTGAACTATCATCCATCGCTATTTTTAATTCTGTTTGATCAGCACCAAATCTGAGTCTCAATACAATATCTATTTCTGTATTATTTATGTTAAAGAAAACCCTTCCAGGTTGATTCCATGCATCAAAGAAATCCGCACCTTTTGTGTTTATTCCAACCTTTGTACCAACTCTCGAATCAGGTTCATTTGTGTTTTCATCTTGAGGAAAAAACCATTTTATTTTTGTATTTTTCCCTGTACCCATAGAATATCCCATCAACTGAACCTGATCAGCTGATTTGAAAATATAATTTACCCAGTTGATATCTGTCATTTCTATGCATTTGAAAACCGGGCTTTCATCAGACGCATTTTCATTCTGAGCCTCATTTTCGATTTTTGTAATTATATCCAGTAATTGGGTTTCAATATTACTATTTTGGTACGTTAAAATTATCTCCTTCGTCTCTGCTACCCACTCAACCCCACAACCAAGACTCTCTGCCAGGAATCTCATTGGTACCATTGTTCTGTCGTTTATGATTGTTGGTACAACATCTGGATTATCCGGGTCGATTTGGGTTTCTTCACCATTTATTTTGGCAATTGGTTTTCCGATCCAGAATTCGACGATTGTTTCACCAAGTGAACAAACAACAGCTTTATCGGTAGCATTCCATGTTACATCACCACCCAAGGGTTCAGTTACATATCTTGCCGGGAGTAGGGTTCTTCCATTCATAATGACTGGTGCAGCATCGATAATTCTTTCGCTACCATCAATGATGTATGATTCTCTGTCTATCTGGAATTCAAGTGTTATTGGATCAGAGATAACAGGTTCCGGTGCTGGCTCAGGTTCCGGGGTGGGTTCTGGTTCGGGTTCAGGTTCCGGTACAGGTTCCGGTAGAGGCTCTGGGATTGGCTCGGGTTCTGGAACAGGCGCAGGTTCTGGTTCGGGTTCTGGTTCAGGAACAGGTTCTGGGGTAGGTTCGGGAGTGGGTTCGGGTTCTTCTGTTATACACTCAGGATATATCGGTGTATCATCTACTGGTTCACAGTTTGGCAACTCAAAACATGATAAAACACCCTTGTCCCAATTCATTGTAAGGAGTTTGCAGTCTTTGATGAATAACTGATTAGCAACCCCATCAATTTCGAATGATTCAACCTCTTCACCGTTTTCCAAATCAAAAACATGTATTGTTGATTTTGGCGATGTCTTGTATGTATCCTGAACATACATCCTGTTGCCATAGTAGGTGAATTTGTTACATAAATGGCAAAAATTCCACCATTCTTTTTCGATATACTCAAAGCCTTTTATCTTTTCTTCTTTTCTCCAGTTTTCTTCAAAGGTGTCCAGTGAAATAGATACAAGTGAGATAACATCCTTTGAATCTGTATGTTCCATCAGATACAAATTGTTATCCCTCACATAAGGGTTAGCTCCTGGTATCTCCTTCAATCTGTCCCCGTTTTCAATATCAAATACTGTTGTTTTTGAAGTTATTTCATGTTCCAGTTTAAAATTTTCTTTGTAATAATCTGCTGAGTGAATTGAGTAGCTTTTACTAAAGCAATGCTCCATCCGATCATAATTGCCCCACCACCAATACCCGTAAAAACCAAGAAAAATCCCTCTTTTCCATATTGGGTTAATCCCTTCTGTTTCACATATAAGAATGTTGCCCGTACATAATAAATAATTCCTATCATCGCAGCTCCATATTCGGGTTGATGGTATATAGTATGAGATATCCGTTGCAGGTGATTCATAACTAATCTTTATTTCTTTTATTTTTTGATCGATCAGTTCACCAGTTTCCTTGTCGATCTTATCAACAATGTGTTTTTCTACTAGAGAATAGATATTCAGATCTGAATCATACAGTGTTAAATAAGATTCATCTATCATTGGATACATGTGGTAAGCCCAATTGTAATCTGTTCTTGGATAGTCGTATTCTCTTTCCCATACTATTTTCCCTGTGCTTTCTTCAAGGCAGGTCAGATATATTGGATGTCTTGGGTTTTCATCGGATGCTGCTTCTTTTCTGAGCCATGTAATGATGTAGTCATCATAAAATTGTAGATAGTTGCTTGCCAGATTTGGAAACATTGAAACGCTGGTAACTGGCGTTTCCCATTTGAACTCTCCAGTCTTTAAATCCAAGACGTTTATGTCGTTGCTGTAACCATTTGGTGCTTCAACCTCTGGAGAGTCTGGAGTTTTATGTCTTACATAAACCTCATCACCAACAATCTTTAATACCTCAAGATGCTCGAGTTCCTCTGTTTGCCAGAGCGGATTTAGTTTTGGTACCGCAGACTTGGCATTACCTGAAAAATTGAATAGACAAGCGATCATGATTATTATTACCACAACAGAAGTTATTTTCTTCTTCATTTTTACCCCCGAAGTTTTAGCACATCGATTCTATTTATATAATAATCTGTGTTTCTTTATAAATCAAATTTAAAGATTATTAGTTTTGAATATTTGTTTGGTTTAAAGAAAAACTTCAGGAGATGGGATAAATAACAAAAACTGCAATCTTTCCCTTCAATAACCTCATGTGCACCTCCTATTTTCGTTATTATACGTGCAGGATCGATTGCAGTTTAAAAATCAGAATTAGTTTTTGTTAAAGTCTATGTATGAATTGGGAATCCTGTTGCGACTTCGATTATCTCAACAGCCATCTCGGCTAGTGTTGGATGTGCAACCATTACCTGTTCGAGGTTTTCGATTGTGGTTTCCATTGTGATAGCCTGGCTGAAGAATGCAAGCATCTCACCTGAACCCTCACCGATGATGTAAGCTGACTTGATTCGACCATCTGCATCAACACCGATTGTGAGTTGTCCTTCTTTTATCCCCTCAGCTTTGGCACGACCTGATGCCATGTACATGAATTTGTGCCAGGAAACATCAATTCCACGCTCTTCAAGCTGAGCTGCTGTATATCCGCAGGCAGAAATCTCTGGGTCAACAAATGTGACACGTGGGATGTTATCATATCTCATTGGATGGGATTTCTGACCGGTTGCATGTCCTGCTGCAACCTTTGCATGACCATACGCAACGTGAGCAAGCATGTATCCGCCGGTACAGTCACCTATTGCGTAAACATTTGGAACAGATGTCTGCATGTATGAGTCAGTTTTGATTCCACCTTTGTCGAAATCAACTCCAATTCTCATCAGAGATTTTTTATCAAGATTTGGGGTTCTGCCGGTTGCAATCAGAGAACGACCAAATCTTGAGACAAGTGTCTCTCCACCTTTTTCAATGTGTGCTTCAACATCATTTCCGTCTCTGAAGAGTTTTGTGATCTTTGCGTTTAGTATGACATCAATTCCATGCTTGGATACGAATTTTGAAGCAGCACGGGAGCAGATATCATCATCCTGAGGAAGCAGTCTGTCCATCATCTCAACAATTGTCACTTTGGAACCAAATGAAGAGAAGATGTGGGCAAACTCAAGTCCAATGACCCCACCACCAACAATGAGCATTGTTTTTGGAATCTCGGTGAGTGAAAGCGCATGATCTGAATTCATGATGAATTTTCCATCAAAATCAATTCCGGGAATCTTTGCTGGAACTGAACCTGTTGCAATGATTATTTTATCATACTCGAGAGTGTCACCATCAACGTCAATTTCTGTTGGTGAAAGGATTTCTGCATGTCCATCATAGACCATTACACGTCTTTTCTTGAGTAGAAATCCGATTCCCTTTGTGTTGAGGTCAACAACTTTATTTTTATGAGCCTGAAGTGCTTCGAGGTCAAGTTTGACATCAGAGGCTGAAAGCCCAAGGATTTCTGAGCTTGTTGCGATTCTTTTTGCGTGAACACCGGCAATCAGTGCTTTTGTTGGGATACATCCAACATTTAGACATGTTCCACCGATTTTGTTCTCTTCAAAAAGAGTGACCGTTGCACCGAGATCAGCACATCTGATCGCACAGACATATCCCGCAGAACCTGCTCCAATAATACCAATTCTCATGTTCCATCCTCCAGCTGATGAATTTCAAGATCATCATATACACGATTTTTGGTTTGGCAATCAATAATAGTGTGACCTTGATATGCTTTTGTAACGTAATTTATTTATATTTTATTATTTATGTTCTTAATTGTATGTATAAAAAATGAGTCTAATATCAAAGAAAATTAGGAGGGTCAAAAAATGAAAAAGATAGCATACGATGATTGGAATGACGAAATATATAAGAAATCTCTTACTTTGTTTGATGTAGATTTAAGCAAAACAAAGGAGCATGGTGCATTTGAAAGCTTTGTTTTTGACTCTTCAAATGGGTCTGAAAATCTGATAATCAAAGCAACACACAACAGCTCTAGAAAAAAGGAGATTTTGCTTGGACAGATCGAGTGGATAGATTATCTTCACAAAAATGGTGTACCGGTAACTAAACCTAAAAAATCTGTAAACGGAAACTTCATTGAAACAATTGATGCAAAAGAAGGCGAGTTTTATATCACAGGTCACATAAAAGCAGAGGGAAAACCTTTAAGAGATGCCGCATTAACTGAGTCTCTTACCATACAATATGGAAAAATCACAGGCAGGATGCACACACTCACAAAAAGTTTTGAACCCAAACTTCCCGGTTCAAGGCTTCAGCATTGGCATGAGGATGAACAAATAACAAACCTTTCAGCACATCTTCCAGATGATGAAAAAGAACTCAAAAGCTTGCATTCACGAATTCGAGAAAAACTTCTGAAGATTGATACAAACCCAAGAGATTATGGATTTATCCATACTGACCTTCATACCGGTAACCTGATATATGATAATAACAAAATCGCCGTGATTGATTTTTTTGATTCGATGTATTATTGGTTTGCATATGATATTGCAGTGATTTTTTACTATCTCAGATGGCTTATGAAGGACATCAAAGAAAGTGATCAGAGAGATTTTATCAAAGACTTTGCTGTTAATTTTTTAAAAGGTTATAATTCTGAGTCTAAGTTTGAGAGTAGCTGGATTGGAACATTCAATCTGTTTTTGAGAACCAGGGATTTGGAACTCCTTACCGTGCTTTTCACTCAAAAGGGTACAAAGGAATATGACAAGTTTAAGGAGTGGATTCCAAAGTTTCGGGAAAGAGTTTTGAATGAAGATAAAGAAATAATTGAACTTGACGAGATATTTTCAGAGATTATCTCATGAAAATCAAAACAGAAATAATTTTCTGTTTTTTGGTAAATCATTTTTAAAAAATTCGCTCAATAGAGTGAACCTATAGAAGGTAGTAGTCGTATTTCTCTCAAATAGCCTATATAAGGAGAGAAGACATGAAGAAGGTGATCGCAATTGCAATAGGAGTAATGATGCTCCTATCTGTAATACCACTAGTTTCCGCTTCAACATCCATAAGCGGAACAATAAGCTCTGTCAGCTGCGGTGGCACAGGCTCAATGACAGTTGCAAGCTCTATTGGGTATATCAACTGTCAGTTCACAGCCCAAACATCCTTTATTGTTAATGCGACTCAGGGGTCCTGTTCAGACCTTGCTGCAGGTATGAGAGTGTTTGTGACAGGTGAAAAACAGGGAGAGACAACACTTATAGTCAGCAGACTTTCAGCCAGTGGTGGCGGAGGAGGCGGGGGAGGAACACCTGACCCGCAGCCAACTCCATTTAGTATTAGGGGGACAATATCTGGACTGGGTTGCCCATCAACTATTACCGTAAATTCTTCGAGTGGAAGAATAACTGTTAATGTTTCATCAGCATCCATTAAAAGAAATGGTGCTGCCTCTACCTGCTCAGACTTGAGAATTGGGGATAATGTTTACGTTTCAGGACAGAAGGAAGACAATGACTACAATGCGAATTCTGTTTCCGCAACATCTCCAGTTGAGAGTTTCACAATGTCAGGGACAATTGCTGGGACAAGTTGCCCAAACATCTCTGTGACAACATCAAATGGAACATACACTGTAGACACTTCGAGGGCGAGAATCACATTGAATGGTCAGTCAGCCTCGTGTCAGAGTCTGGAATCGGGAGATAGTGTTTCAATCTCTGGAACAAGGCAGGATGGTAATTTGAAAGCTTCAGCTGTGTCAGCAACAAGGACAGAACCTGAACCTGAACCGGAACCCGAGCCAGAACCCGAGCCCGAGCCAGAGCCAGAACCGGAGCCTGAACCAAATCCAGAGCCAGTGCTTGTTAGTAAATCAGGCGTTATCCTGTCTATTAATTGCGCAAGTGATGAGATCGTCATAAGAGCATCAGATGGAAGAACCTATATAGTCTCATTGCCAATGGCATACACAAAAGATGGACAGATAGCCTCATGTGAAGATCTTGAAGTTGGCGACCTTGTAAACGTCTCTGGTTATCTTGTTGATGATAGAATTGATGCCACAAGAGCAGCATTTGATTCACCAGCAGAAGAAGACCCAGAAGACCCAATTGAAGTCACAAAACAGGGTGTCATAAAATCAATCAACTGTGAAAATGATGAGATTGTGATAACGACTCAGTATGGTGATTTTACAGTCTCATTGCCTCAGTCTTTCACGAAAGATGGAGAAGCAGCAACTTGCGAAGATCTTGAGGTGGGTGATCTTGCAATAGTTACCGGTTATCTTGTTGATGGAAGAATCGATGCAACTGGAGCAAGTTTTGATACACCAGCAGAAGAAGACCCAGAAGATCCACAACTTGTGAGTATGACAGGAGTTGTAAAATCCGTTGATTGTTCGAATAATGAAGTTGAGATTGAGGGAGATGATGGCGAAACTTACACGGTTTCGCTTCCAATGGTCACAACAAAAGATGGAATTATGGCCAATTGTGAAGATATTGAAGTTGGTGACCTTGCACATGTAGTCGGTTATCTAACTGATGGCAGAATTGATGCAACAAGAGCTGCATTTGATACACCAGCAGAAGAAGACCCAGAGGAACCAGTTGAAGTCACAAAACAGGGTGTCATAAAATCAATCGATTGTGAAAATGATGAGATCGTAATTTCAACTCAGTATGGTGACTTTACTGTTTCGCTACCAGAATCTTTCACAAAAGATGGTGAAGTTGTAACTTGTGAAGACCTTGAGGTGGGTGATCTTGCAATAGTTACCGGTTACCTTGATGATGGAAGAATCGATGCAACTGGTGCCGCTTTTGACACACCAGCTGAAGAAGACCCAGAATTGGTAACAATTTCCGGAATTATCAAATCTAAAAACTGTGACGAAAATGAAATAACCGTCAAAACTGAAGATGCTATTATAACCGTATCACTTCCAGCAACTTTTTCAAAGGATGGATACCTGGTCACCTGTGATGATCTTGAAGTTGGAGATTTGGTACATGCCACAGGTTATCTTGTGGATGATAGACTAGATGCTGTTGATGCAGCATTTGATTCCTCTGGTGATGAGGAAAACCCAGAAGAAAAAGATATGTGGTCAGGAACAGTTGTAGGTATTGACTGTACAGAAAGAACCCTCACGATTATGACATCCAGTGGAAAGATCACATTCCAGCTTGAAGATACACAGTTTGTAAAAGATGGAATAGCCATTTACTGCGAAGACATCAGTCTTGGTGACACAGTCTCAGTCCTTGGTATTGAGGTTCCAAATGAAGATATCTATATCGCCCTTATTGTTGAGATAGATGAAGATGCCGAGGGCGATGATGACGATGAATGCAATGGTCCATTTGAAAAGACAGGTGTAATAAAAGCAGTTTCCTGCGGTGCAACATCAATTCTTACAGTAATTATTGGTGATGAGGTTTACCAGTTTGAGATCACAAATGCTGTTCTTCAGTATAATGGATACCCAGTTACGTGCTCTGCTCTCAGAGTTGGGATGGTTGTTATAATAAAAGGCAACTGCGATCCTGAAACAGGAGATATTGTTGTTTACTCAGTCACACTTACCGGTGAAACAGAGGAAATTGAAGAAGAGACCGATGATGATTATGTGTCAGGTGACCTTATAGTTGCGCTTTGCTGGCAGAACAAGATTATTGTAGAGGGTTCTGATGGAAAACAGTACCTCTTCATAATTGATGCTGATACTGAGATTATTGTAGACGGAACTGTCGGATCTTGCTACGATCTTGAACCTCCAATGACAATCACAGTTTTGTATGAAGAAGATGAATACGGAAATCTCATTGCTGTGAAAATAATCGCGCAGACTGATAATAGTAGCCTTCCACCTGGCAGTGGTGGAACACCTCCAATTGCTCCTCCAGGAAGTGGTGGTGGAGGAACTCCAGCACCACAACCACCTTCAGGCGGCGGTGATGATGGCGGTGATGATGGCGGATCAGGCTCTGGAAGTGAAAGCCAGTCTGGTGCAGACTACCAGTCAGTACTTACAGTTGAATCTGTCAATGTTGACTCAGGAATCATAACAGCAATTGATGAATACAATGCTGGCACAAAGATGAAGATCACTCTCAATGAAGAAACCACACATTATTATAAACAAGGCGAGATTAACCCAGAAAAAATCAGTGAAGGGTACCTCATTAAGGTAACCGGTATCATGGGTGATGGAAATGAAGTCGTCGCAACACAAATCGAGTTGCTTCCAGTGTCATCTCAGCCAATCACAGTCACAGGAAAAATCATTGAAGTTGATAAGTCAACTGGATGGGTACGACTTCAGAAGATTTCAGAGGATATTGTACTCTTCTCGGTTGCTGATGATGAAGGCTACATGCTCATAAACATCGACCCAACAACGACCTTTGCCTACAGAGACAAAAAGCTCACGCTCGAAAACCTCAGAGCCGGTGTCATCATGGAGCTTGAGGGTTCAATCGACCCAATCAACAATGTCTTGACCACAAACAACATCTCGCTTTCAGCAAGACAGGCAATCCAGACACTCAAAAAAGGTGTCATCAAGGATGTGTACTGTGACAAAAAGCTCCTTTGGATCGAAACATCAAATGACGACCCAGAAGGAAAATACATCCTCATCAAGATTGATGAAAAAACAACAATCAGCCTTGAGGGGAAAGATGCAACATGTGCTGATCTTCTCTCTGGTGCAAGCATAACAGTTGATGGAATGCTTGACCCATTTGACCTTTTTGTTAATGCAAATGATATTTCAGCGACAAGTGAAATTGACAGCGATGGAAAAATCGAAGGCGAACTCATGGATATTGATACATCCAGACAGAGCATCTGGTTGAAGGTGTCAGATGATGATGGCACAAGATTTGTCATGGTCAAATATACATCATCAACATCAATCCTTGCC
This sequence comes from Caldisericia bacterium, assembly GCA_963674785.1. Taxonomy (GTDB): domain Bacteria; phylum Caldisericota; class Caldisericia; order JAAYUI01; family JAAYUI01; genus JAXGMQ01. The sequence goes on along the minus strand of OY771555.1, from coordinate 388,376 downwards.
TTTGGTAAAGAAGGAACAATTGCTGACCTTTCCGGTGCCGGCGAACTCAGCGTTGTTGGTGCATTTGATGTTGCAAATGAATTCATCTTCAATGCAACAACAATTGAATCCCTTGGTGAACTCAAGGAAGACCTCACAGTTGTTGGAAATGTTGTGTTTGTTGATTGTGACAACTCAATTCTTTTCATCAAAACAAAAGATGAAGTTCTGAGATTCCAGCTCACAGCAACAACCCGAATCTATCAGGGTGATGTGATTGCAACATGCAAGGACATTGAGCTTGATGCGAGCGTTGCACTTGTATATGACCAGAAGGGTACAAAGACGATAGTCACCAAGGTCAAACTTCCAGATGCAAAAACTGTCATCAAGCTCATCATTGGAATGGGATATATCTCCGTAAATGGCGAGAATATGCTTATCGACGCTCCGCCATACATCAAAGATGGCACGACAATGGTTCCTCTTCGTGTCATCACTGAGCAGTTTGGTGCTTCACTTGATTGGAATGCGACAGATAGAAGAATCACCCTCAGACGTGGGGATGATATCATCATCTGCAGAGTCGATCGAAAAGACGCTGTTGTAAACGGAAAATCCACTGAGATGCTTCAGGCACCAGAGATAACAAATGACAGAACCATGGTTCCAATCAGGTTTATGTCAGAGATGTTTGGTGCAGAAGTCCAGTGGGATGGTGAGACTAAGACAGTAACTATCATTATGTAGCCTATAGGTGGCTACATAAGCCATATTTCATCAAACCGCCCGAAATAGGATCGGGCGGTTTTTTATTGTGAGAGCGTTAGATGTTCAAATTTTAACCCATTTTTCTTTGCAGTTTTCTTTGCAGAATCTAGCAACTCGAGATACTTATGAATCCCATCCTTATATACAGGGTCAATTTCCATATCTTTAAGTATTTTATCTGTGATAATGCGATATTTTGCAATATCGGGGATAAGTGTCGAAACAATATCATCAGTTTTTATCCCTAATGTTGTCATTATCTGGTTTGTTAAAACAAGCTCAAAGAAAACAGATTCCATTATGTCATATATCTGTGAATACTCATCTGGCAAAGGTTTCTGAACTGTACCATTGCTTCTTACCTCATTCTTGTAAAAGGTTATAAATTTTGGCATTTCAAGAATATGCGACTTCTTCAAAATACTTAGGTTTTGAGTGATGTTAAGTGATTTATACATAGAGAGAAAGTCAATAAGTCTTGATGATTCCATCGCCCTTTTAGCAATTCTTATGCTAGATACACCTACACATATTGCTACAATTAAAGCCAAAAAAGGTATTGTTTCTTTTAGGCAGTCGAATAATTTATCCATCTTTTTTCCTCTTTGCTATCATCAATGCAATTATATTACATGAAATAATACTGTAGTATAAAATACAAAATTTGTAAAATATTATTAAATATAGATAATAAATGTCGTTTTTATTTGCTGATTATTTTATACAATGTAAGAGGAGGTGCACATGAAATGGATTGAATATAATGGTTATCCAAGGGTTGAGGTTGATTTGATATCAGACTTTGAAAAAGGTCCTATTAGAATGCCGATTCCGATTAGAACGCGTATTGTTCAGGATTGTGATTTTGCTATAAAATTTATCAATCATCAGAATAAGTATTTCCAAATTTGGGAATTTGAAACTGAAAAAGAACGGGATGAAGTATATGAAAAGGTCGTGAATGGGTTAAAAGAAGCTGGGATCATCAAAGAGATATAGTTTTTTGCTTATAACAAATAAAGCTTTAAGGAGATAAAAATGCCAAAATTTATTGAATTCAGTAATATGGACAAATCTACACCTATCGTAATCAATATAGATCAAATCCAGAGAATGACAGTAATCAACAAGAACACTAGACTTACTATCAAGTTTATGGGTTTTGATGTCTGGTTTGTGTTCGACAAAAAGAATCCGAAGGGATATGAAATGATGAAGCACATTGCTGATGGAAACACTGACATTTCGCAGTTTAATGAATTCATAAAAAATATTCAGTGGTCGCTATAAATTAGGCATCAAACAACAATATCACCCTCTTGGAGGTTGTTTTGAGCAAGAATGAGCTTCCTGACAAAGGATTAGAATTTCAGAATAAACACCGATTGTCACTTAACATAGTGAATAGTGTTATCACTTTGGACATTTTCTGCAAAAAAAAGAAAAGAGATATCAAGAATTGCCATTGCTGCCTTAAAAGATGCAACGGAAACATTTTGTAGCATATGTGGAATGACTGTATCTAAAGAAGATTATGATAAAATAAAAGTACATTCTGGAATGGTAGAATACTGAGCTACCAGAAACGATTCTAAGATATAAAGGGGAGTACTATCGTTTTTCTGGTATCAGGAAAACGATCAACAATTGTATAGCACAACATCTCTACCATTTTGTAGGAGCCAACAAAATGGTCACCAGATTTCTGGAACAACATAACCCACATTCAGAACTCTTCCCATTAATTAACACTCTCCACACATTTCACCGCTAATATACTACCCATGAACAAAAAAGTATTACTACTCATACTCGACGGGTTTGGGCTGGGTGCTCCCGGAGAGGGAAACGCAATCTATAAGTCTGGGGCAAAAAACATATTCAAGCTCATGAAAAAATACCCATCAACAACCATCAGAACAGATGGGCTTGCTGTTGGGCTTCCAGATGGTCAGATGGGAAACTCTGAGGTTGGACATCTGAATCTTGGTGCGGGTAAGGTTGTTTATCAGAAACTCACAGTCATCAATAACGCCGTTACAAGTGGGGAGCTTTCGAAAAACCCTACACTTCTTGAGGCGATTGAGAGTGCCAAAGGCAAAACCCTTCATATCGGTGGGCTGGCATCGGAGGGTGGAGTTCACTCGAGCCTTGAACACCTGTATGAGATTATCAGAACTGCAAAGAATCACGGTGTGGAAAACATCTGTATCCATACCTTCCTTGATGGAAGAGACACCCCACCAAAGTCTGGTCTTGAGTATATTGGTCAGATTGAAGAAAAGCTTGAAAGCATAGGTGTCGGGAGAATCGCCACTGTCTGCGGAAGATATTATGCGATGGACAGAGACAATAGGTGGGAGCGAACAAAGCTTGGTTATGACCTTGTGGCAGATGGCAAGGGTGAAAAGTTCGATAAAGCCGAAGATGCTGTTTCCGCTGCCTATGACAAAGATATTACAGATGAGTTTGTGAAACCCTGTGTGATTGGTGATTATACAGGTCTCAATGAGGGTGACCAGTTCATTTTTTTCAACTTCCGGCCCGACAGAGCAAGGCAGCTCACAAGAGCTTTGACAGAGCAAAATTTCTCTGAGTTTGAAAGAGATAAATTTACTAAAATCGGTTATACCTGCATGGCAGAGTACGATAGCAGTTTCACACTTCCAATAATCTTTACAGAAGAGATGCTTGCTCAAAAAATTGAGGCAACCCTTGGAAGTGTTGTCTCTGATGCTGGAATGACACAACTTCGAATTGCAGAGACTGAAAAATACGCACATGTCACATACTTTCTAAACGGTGGTAGGGAGCAACAGTATGAGGGGGAAGACCGGATACTTGTCCCGTCGCCAAAAGTTGCAACATATGATTTGAAACCAGAGATGTCAGCCCCTGAGGTCGAGGAAAAACTCATTTCTGCAATTGAAGCTGACAAATACAACCTGATTGTGTGCAATTTTGCAAACTGTGATATGGTTGGACACACCGGTATAATCCCTGCGATAATTAAGGCTGTAGACCAGGTTGATAAATCTGTGAAAAATGTCACAGATGCCGCGATAAAAAACAATTACAATACCATTATTATCGCCGATCACGGAAATGCCGAAAAAAACCTTGATGAAGACAGACTGCCATACACAGCACACACAACAAACCCAGTCCCTTGCATCCTTATCCCCACGCCTGAAAACAAAGTGGACTACCTGCCAGAAGGTGGAGGGCTTGCAGATGTTGCAGGACTTGTGCTTCATCTTTTGAATCTAAAGAAACCTTCAGGCATGAAAGACTCAGTTTTAGTTGCAGATGGTAGGTGAACTTATTGAATTTGTTGAGGTAATCAATTATCATGAATGATATGGAAAAGAGTATATCAGGCAAGTATTACGCGACAAGAGTCACAATATGGGCTGAGTTCATAACATTATTGGGGCTAATTGTGCCTTTATTGATAGTTCTTTTTTCAACATTTGGGGTCTATGTTTACACAAGAATCACAGAAATTGTCCTTTATTCGATAATGGGATTTGCAGTCCTTTTGCTTCTGATAATTGCAATTTTCTATGAAAAGCTTGCTAAAACCAACATTGAATATATAAGCAGTGAAGGTGAACGTGATGTTCTCAAACTGAGTTCAGTTTGGGGAGACAAGGTTTTCAAAGGGCCATTTTATTTCAACGCATATATTCAGACAAAACAACAGAATGCCTTTGAGGTTGAAAAGCGTAAAAGCCCTGCATACTTCAGAATCGACATCAAACTCGCAAGAAGCAAGAGAATCACAATCCTTGAAAAAATCCCGAACGACACGAAACTCCCAGGCAGTAGACGCATTGAAGCAAGGGTTTTCTGGGAACCTGACTACCGTTCCAGTACCAAATTCCCAGGCCCACTCTGGGAGCTTTATAAAGGGTTGAAGTAGGTTCCTAGCTATTTCTCTTTATCAAAACAATATAACACATCATCAAGAATAAAGTAGATGCAGTTCCCGCCATCGATGTAACTAATCTCTGCAAAGTTCTCGGTGTTGAAATCTTCTGGATTTAATACTAGCTGGTAATGAACTTTTCTGTCTTCGAAATTCTTCTCTTGTTTTATGAATCTAACTGCATATTGCTCAAAATCGTTGCTACTCCAGTCTTTCTTTATATAGAGATGTCTGATATGGTATTGTTCGGGAGAATAGTAATCGCCTATTGGTATATAGTATTCAAAACCCCCTGGATCAGGAGAATTGTACTTAGATGTGCAATCTGAGACTACTCTATCCAAGATTTCTCCAGTCTTCTTTGAGATATAGTAATTTGGCCATTCTTTCTCCTGTTTCTCTTCATTGAATTCCGTTCTGCTTATAATGAGTTTATCCTCAAAAAAAGTGGAGATTGGTAAACCATTGAGAACTTGAAATCTTCCAAATCCATCTTGTTCCCAAACAATTTTGCCGTTCTCAATATCCAGACAACCAACCCCGTCACAATAGGCCATAAAATTGCCTTCACCCAAACCGCCAAATTCTGTATTATTGCTGTATGCAAAGTATTCATATTTTTGAGGAGTGTAAAACCACATGCAGTCGCCATAGAATAACCCAGCTTCGCCACCTTTCAGGTGCCAAACAGATGGTTGGGGAGATGGATGATTGAAACGGTAACTGAAAGGAACTGCATATTTGTATCTATCGTCTATTTGCCATAGTGTTTGATTGGTTTCTGGGTCAACTCTTTTTATGGTTACTTTTCTCTCATCACTTTCATAATTTTCACCATTATCAATGAATCTTATATCTACTCCATTCTCAAGAGTTTTATAAACCTGGCTGAAATCATTTTTATAGAAACATCCGCCTGATTTTACGCCTACCTGGACATATGTATTCCCACTCTCCTCCTCTCCAAAACCGTCAACAAAGTAAAACGCTTCATTTGGGACATGATAAATAGTGGTTCTTTTGATGTTGTGTCTGAAAATATTCTTGCCATCTTTCAAATTTATACTTATGAACTCAGAATCTTCGAAGCTAAAATTGTTTGGGTCTGAACCATGAGTTTTTAAATAGAGCTTGTTATCAATAATTTTGTACCACATCGGTGCTGGCAAATCATCTGGGAAATATTCCCATTGAACTTCTCCAGTTTTAGTATCAATCGATCTCAAAAATGGGACACCTTTTGTGTAAAACATCCAATCAGCACCTGGCGCAAGTTGGAAATTTGAAAGAACTACTTGACTATCATTTATGTGGAAAAAATTATAAATTCTGTTGTGTTGTTTTTCATTTGACATAGGAATGAGCCTTGTGCAAAACCTCTCTTTTCCAATCTGTGCAAATGAGTAATCAATTTGAAGCTTGAGAGGATTTGAGCTTTTCAACCCTTGTTTCTTCAGTAAATCTATATAGATTGTATATTCTTCAAGAAATGATTCTACATCGGGAGTTATCGAAACTGTTAGAGGAATATCGACAGTCTCCCCTGGTTCAATTTCATAGCTTTCATTATCAAATTTAAATTCCAAGTCTCTCCTTGGTTTCTCATAGATGTCGGGATATAATGTCCTCTTTTCCTTGCAAGGATTCATAACGCTGATAATCATTGTTACTTCATCAAAGTTTTGAAGAGAGACCTTTTTCAGATTGCTACTTGGGTCGTCCTTCCAGGTTGTTATCCAATCATCACAGGTGGGTTGGATGTCGATATTCTTTGGATTTGTATCACTTTCATTATCGACCTGCGAATCAACTTTGGTATCATTTGATTCCTTCTCAAAAATCAATTCCGCTTTTTCTGTGTCTGCACCACAGCCTGAAACAAGAACAACAACAAGAAACATCGCCAGAAAAATCTTCCAATCTTTCACAATTGTTACCCCCTTAGGTATATATTATATGAAAAGTAGTTTTCGGAAAACATATTCGAGTGAAAAACATTTCAAAAAAATAAACATGGTAAAAATTATCAAGACAGCAAAAGAATTCATGGTATAGTATTTTTCGTGGAAAATGATCTTGAAAAAATCCAAAAAGTACTTGATTACATCGAAGAGAATCTGAAGCGTGAATTGACAGCCGATGATGCTATTTCGGTTTCGGGTTATTCAGTAACTCATGGATACCGGATCTTTGGGTCTCTAACTGGATGGAGTATTGGTGAATACATCAGGCTCCGAAGACTTTCAGAAGCAATTACAGATTATCTTGAACACGACAGAAAGCTTATTGATGTTGCATTTGATTATGGATACGGCTCACAAGAGGCTTTTACAAGAGCATTTAAATCTGTATTTGCGGTAACCCCCGGATTCATAAAGCTTTCTGGGATAAAGATTCAAAGATTATTAGATAGAGTTGATTTATTTGAAGGTGGGAATGCTTTGCTTTCAAAGGAGATAAAGAGGAGAATGAAAGTGAATATAAAAGATGAAATAATTGATGAATATAGTGATGTTGTTGAAGTAACACTGCCTGAAATGAGAGTGGTTTATTATAAAATCATCAGTGAATCACCAGAAGACCTTTCATTTAAGACAATCAGTGGTTGGGCAAAAAGAGTTGGACTTCTGGATATTGATGGTACCAGGATATTTGGATATAACTGGCCTGACCCAAGAGAGGGTGAGAAACTCTATGGTTATGAATTCTGCATAACAATCCCTGATGATTGGAGTGAAGATGAGTGTTTCCCATTCCCCATTAAAACCCTTCACGCAGGCAGGTTTGGAACATATAAATTCAAGTTCAAGGATATGCGTAATGCCTGGAATAAAATGATTGGCTGGGCAAGCAGGAGAAAAGGTGGTAAATATTGTTGCAGCGACAGTGATCTTCACTGGAGAGAAGAGACATTCACCCATAAAAAGCATTATGAGGATTTCGGTGATACCGATATGATTCTTTATTTACCAATGACTGAGAATAGCGATTGATTAGTTTTTTAGTGGAACTGCACAGCCATGGCAACACTTCCTCATCTTGCACTTCATACAGTGGGTTCTTTTTTCAACAAATAAGCTAAAAATCGCAGCGACCAAAAACGTAATCAATGTGTAGACCTGGGTCATGTGGAAACCTTTTATCATCTGATATATAAGAATGATTATTGGTGGGACTGTCAAAAGGATATAAGCTACAGCAATGCTGGTAAGGGTTTTTTTTGGAAGTGAAATCCTCATCATTTCCTTTTTTAAACAACTTGGCAGAAAGCAAACCCCAGCCGATTCCACACATCTTCCCAAAATAGTAACAATGCTTGCAAACAGTGTATCTTAGAAAGATATAGATATTTGTAACCCAAGTATATTTCAAAATCATCATTGCAAAGTTCCATGTTTCAACCTTAAATTAAACAAACGTATTTGGATTCCAATATCCCAAAAATGTGTGAGTGAACAACAAAGGAATTTTCTTGAAAAATCATGAATAATAGAGTAGTTAGATGATGGACTTGGGGATGGAGTTCCCCGAACTGAAAACCGCTTTTTTAAAAAGCTGATGACTCCTAGACACACAGGCAAAGGAATATTGAGAAACATGATTCAAAAAATTGGGTTATTGGCTCTTTCAGGGGCTGTTGGCACACTAAGCAGATACGGTCTTGTTCAGGTTTTTGAGCGTTTCACAAATGGAAATTTTCCATGGGGGACATTCACAGTAAATATTCTTGGTTGTGCAATTGCCGGATTTTTGTGGGTGATGTTTGATGGAAAATGGGACATATCAGCAGATACAAAAATATTCATCCTTGTTGGATTTATGGGTGCATTCACAACATTTTCTTCACTCATCCTTGAGACCACAAAACTTGCAAATGGTGCCCAGATCTCAAAAGCATTATTGAATATTCTGCTTCAAAACAGCCTTGGATATGCTGCTATGTTTGGTGGGATATTTTTGGCAAAGACGCTTTAATCCCACTCCTTCAGGTTGCCCATAATTCCTAGTTCTCCTACGTCATTCCCGTCCCGCATCAAGTGCGGGAGACGACCTGATTGTCTTTCCAGCGAAGGCTGGAAACCAGGGCATAAATGATCGAATTCATTTTTGTCTGGTGAAATTGTCTTTCTTCCACTAAAGATTACCTACAGAAAATTTCTGACACAAAAGTATCTCTGGATGCCGGGTCATGCTTCGACAAGCTCAGCAACCGCCCGGCATGACGGGGAGGGGATTCCCTATCAAGTCGGGAATGACATAGGGATGAAATCTGGGAATGACGAAAGGGAAAATCATAGTCGACCAAAAAGTGTCAAGCTTAACACAATAAACCCCGGGCTTTAATTGCAGTACCTGCATATATTCGTATATACGAATATATGAATATAACAGATCAGATAAAATTGACTGATGAAGACGTTAGAAACCTAAGCGAGGTCTTTGGTGCGTTGTCATCTGAGAAGCGTCTGAAAATAGTTGAGATTCTCACACACGGCTCACACACAGTTTCACAGATTGCTGACTTGATGGGCTGCACACCAACTTGTGCATCACAACACCTTGCACTTCTCAGGTCTAGAAAAATTGTGACATTTGAAAAAAAAGGTCAGGAAGTCGTCTACACATTGAATATGAAATGTATTTTCCTCTGTGTCGGATGTCTGCTTGACCATTTTAGGAACTGATGAAAAAATGAAAAAAGAAATCAAAACCGGACTTATCTTTTTAGGAGTTTTCCTTCTCGCCTATTATGTAAACCTCAAAACTGACCTCATCATGAATGCCGTTGGAGCATCATTTGATATGCTCAATGAATACGCAAGAGAGCATGTTTTGACGTGCCTTATCCCAGCCTTGTTTATCGCTGGTGGTATTGCAAACATGATCTCAACCACGTCTGTCATAAAGGTTTTGTCAGGTGCATTTGGAAGATTTTGGGCGTACCTTACAGCATCTGTTTCAGGGTCAATTCTTGCTGTTTGCTCATGCACAGTACTTCCACTTTTTGCAGGAATCTATAACTCAGGTGCGGGGATTGGTCCTGCAACAACCTTCCTTTTCTCAGGGCCAGCAATAAATATCCTGGCAATGGTTTTGTCATTTAAGGCACTAGGTTGGCAGATTGGTATTGCAAGAATTATTTCTGCAGTTGTCATCTCGATTGTGATCGGAATCATCATGGAGAAAGCGTTCCATGAGGATGACAAAAAAAGGATCAACAAGATTGTACCTCCAGACGGCTCAGATTTCCCAATCTGGAAATCCGGACTCATCCTCGGTTCCCTTGTGTTTGTACTTATTTTTGCAACATGGAACAGTGCTGCTGGAGCACTCTTATACAACATTAAATGGTGGCTTGCTGGTGGATTTGTTCTTTTGACAATCATGTTCTCTGTGATGTATCTGAATAAAAACAAACTTACAGGTTGGATGGATCAGGTCTGGACACTTTCAAAACAGATTTTACCGCTTCTTTTCTTTGGTGTTTTGATTTCTGGTTTCGTATTCCACATCATCCCAAAAGAATGGATTGAAACTGCCGTTGGAGGAAACTCAATTCTATCAAATTTTGCAGCATCAATTTCTGGTGCGTTTATGTACTTCGCAACTCTCACAGAAATCCCGATTGTAGAAGGTTTCATGAAGTCAGGCATGGGTGATGGGCCTGCTCTATCAATGCTTCTTGCGGGACCTGCACTTTCCCTTCCTTCGATGTTGATTGTTTACAAAGTTCTTGGAGCGAAGAAATCACTTGTTTTCTTTGCTCTTGTAATAGTCCTTTCAGCGTTTGCTGGATGGATATTTGGAATGGTTATCTAAGGAGAAAACATATGAAACTACAGATACTTGGTACAGGTTGCCCAAAGTGTGAAAAGCTCAGAATGCATGTAGAAGAGGCTGTTGCCAAACTTGGGATTGATGCAGAAATCGTGAAAATCTCAGAAATAACTGAGATCATGAGTTTTGGTGTAATGATGACACCTGCGTTTGCAATTGATGGAGTTGTGCTCTCATCTGGAAAAATTAACTCTATACCTGAGATAATAAAGTTTATTGAGGAGAAACAGTCGTGAAAAAAATAACGTCATTTATTCTTGTCCTACTTGCCGTCATTATTTTTGTTTCAGCTTGTGGTGGTGAAACAGAACCTGTAAGGAAAATGTTTGTTGATGGTATTCCAACAGTTGTAAAAATTGGGCGAGATGATTGTGTTGCCTGCATTGAGATGAACAAGATTTTAGCTGAAGTCGATGACGAGATTGGCGACACAGTAAACATTGTGAAAATCAGCACCGAAGAAGAACCAGAGGCAATCAAAGAATTTGGAATCGGTGCTATACCAACAATCATTTTTTACGACACCTCAAAGTCTGAGAAATACAGATTTGTTGGCAAGGTTGAAAAGGATGAGGTTATTGCTCTTGTTGAGGAGTGTAGGTAACCTATGAAAAAAAATAAAACTTTAGCTATTTTTGTAATTATCAGTTTGGTTTTTGCAGCCTTGTCATTTTCTGGTGTTAGTGCAAAAGAAACATGTTCATGGGTGACATATGGCGGAAATCTTGGTCACAATGGAATCTCAAAGAATGAATGTCTTCCATCCTCTGATACCTCGATCCTTTTTTCAAAAGAGTATGAAGAAAAAATTGTTTGCCATCCTGTATTTGCTGACAATAAACTTATCTTCCCCACAAAAGACGGAAAACTATTTTGTATAGACACCAAAACAAATGATGAGATATGGAGCCTTTCAGATCTGTCTACCAGGGTTGAGTTTCCACCCTTCATTTCTTCTGAAAATCTTTTTCAAGTTTCATATAAAGATTTGATAAAGATTGATATGGAAACAGGAAAAGTTGTCGATGAGTTTGAATCAGATTCAAGAATCACAACAGCACCCATTTGTTCAGATGGGTTTGTTTTCTTTGGAACAAAAGATGGAAAGCTTGTCTGTCTTGATGAAAAGACCCTAAAGGAAAAGTGGAGTTTTGAAACCGGAAAACAGATAACAAGCCTCCCAAGTGTTTTGGATGAAAAGATATTCCTTGGGTCAAATGACAAAAAAGTATATTGTGTAAATCTGAAATCTGGTGCAAAGGTTTGGGATTTTGTAGCAGAAGACGTAATTACCAATCCGATTGTGATTGCTGATAATAAGATATATGTGACCTCGGGCAGCTCTCTTTTTGGTTTTGATCCAGATGGCACACCAAGATGGAAGTTTAAAACATACTCTGATATCACAAGTGTCGCAGCAGATGAGAAACATGTATTTTGCACAACAACAAACTTCAAGCTTCAATGTATTGATGCAACTTTTTGTGGTGCGACATGCTGTATAAAACCTGCAAAAGAGTTGTGGTTCACAAATATCCCAAAGGGCAAAATGGAGATTGAATCGATTACCGATACATCTGTGACTGTTACATGTGAGTCTGATGATATGGTTTGTATTGATGTAACTGATGGCAACAGTTTTTGGAAGAAAAACTTTGATTATGATCTTGATAAGACAATTATCGTTTCAAACAGGATTTTTGTTGTAGATGATAATGAATTAAAAATCTTTGCGGATTCCCCAGAACAACTTGAATATCGAATCGGTGAAAGCGAGTATGGGCGTGATTCATATAAGATTACTATGGATACAAAGCCAATCATCCTCCATGATAGAACTTTCCTCCCAGCAAGATATGTTGTTGAGCCTCTTGGTGGTGAGATTTCCTGGGATGGTATCACAAAAGAAATAACAGTCTCTTATGGGGACACAGAAATAGTTGTTACCATCGGAAAAGCCACAGCAACTGTAAATGGAAAATCTGTGAATATCTCTGATGACAAGAATGTGGCACCAGTGATTGTCGATGATAGAACACTCATCCCACTTCGATTTATCGCGGAAAACATGAACTGTGAAGTAGGGTATGAAGCTTCGACAAAAACAATATCCTTGAAAAACCTAAAAAAGTGAAAAGGGGCTACTGATGGAAAAATGGAAGATAGTTGTTCTGATTATTGTTGCAGTCGCAGTTACTGGGATTATGGTTTTAAAATTTGCAGACAAACCTCAAGAAATTGTCATGCCTAAAGCCGGTGAATTCACTGTTGTTGAAATTGGATCAAATGTTTGCATTCCATGTAAACTTTTGGTTCCTGTATTTGAGGAAATGAAAACTGACTTTGGCGATAAAGTTACAATTCATAAATATGACAAATCACCCCAAACAGAAACTCTTTTCAGCATATCAATCATTCCAACAATAATTATCTATGATGATGAGGGAACTGAAATCACAAGAAAGATCGTAACTGAGGAAGATGTGCCGGTGGTTCGAGCTTGGATAACAGAAACGCTTAGCTCGGTCGGATGTGAGGTGGAATAATCATGGGTGGACTTACTGAAACTGTGATGTCATTTGTTTGGTATGCTCCTTTTGTTGTTTTCTTTGCAGGGCTTCTTACCGCATCGAACCCCTGTGTGCTTGCTTTGATCCCTCTTATGATGGGAGCTGCGGGAGCTTATCAAGGTGAACAAAAGAGCAACAGAAAATCAATATTGTTCACACTCGTTTTTGTGCTTGGGCTTGTGCTTGCGTTTACGATGCTTGGTGTGGTTGCAGCCCTTATTGGTTCAAGTCTGAATATTGGTGGTGCCTGGCTTTATTATTTCCTGGCGGTTGTTTGCATTTTGATGGGACTTATGTTTGCTGACGTCTTGTCTTTCAACATCCCTGTCCCAAATATCATGAAAAAACCACAGACTGGGCTTCTTGGTGCATTTATACTTGGTATTCTTTTTGGGCTTGTATCAACCCCATGTGCAGCTCCAATGCTTGTGATTCTTGTTGCGCTAGTTGGAACAGGTTCTGCTGGAAATGTCCTCTGGGGTTCGTTCCTTTTCTTTATCTATTCGATTGGTCATTCAACAGTAATCATCCTTGTTGGTTTGACTGCAGGCTCTGTGCAGGCATACATCAATAACAAGGGGCTCAGTAAAACCTCAAAGATTCTTAGAACTGTCTTCGGTCTTCTGATTGTTTGTGTTGGGTTATATTTGCTTTATTTGGCGTAAAAAGTCTATAGGAGGGATAATGCCCTTTGGGTAATATCCCTCCTTCTTTTTTCAAACTTTCTTAGTAGCTAGTTTTCAACTCAAATCTTTCTCATACTTCTGGCCCAAAGAATTCTTCCTTTAACCAAGGTGATTTGATAAAGTAGCCATTTTTGGTTTCAACTATCTCTATTGTTAGACAAGTGTATTCGAGTTCATCCAAAGATTTTAGCACATACACAAAATATCTGTCCTCAAAAATATCAACACCTGGAGGAAAACGTTTACTTACTTCCTCTCTGGCCAACCTCATAACTTCATCTTGCTTTTTAATGTTTTGTTCAATATTTTTCAGTGACTCTAATTCAGTTGTTAGTTTGATATAGTCATCATTGTTTTTAATTATTTTGTCAACTTCATCAGCTCTCATTTGCCAATATTCATTTTCAGCGACTTCTTTACCATATTCATCAAAATACGCTGTTTTTACAAGAGTTCTTTGTTTGTCTATTCGAATTCTATCTTTATCAATATACCCGCGATACTTTCCTAATATCGATCCATCTGGGGGCTCGCCACTCACTTTTGACTCAGGGTTGACACAACTCTTAAGACCTTCAATATCATTATTTTCTATGAATTCAATAAGATCTAAAGCAAGAGAAATCGGATCATCCCATCCTTCTTTTTGGTCTTTAATGTGGTAAACAGTATCTGATATCTCAATGTTTAATCGGTCTTCTCCTGTCGCAACTGAATTATCATTTCCAGCGGTTATATCTAGCGGATTATTTAAGGTTGTTTCAGAGTTAGGTATTGTATCTTGGTTGCCACATGCGTTAAGTGATCCCATTAAAATGGTCAGTACCACAAGAACTACGATAATTTTTGGCATTTTGTTCATTTTATAATACTCCTTCGAGATCATAACAATCTTATCTAATGAAAAAACCGAAGTAACCAGCATGAGATATATCCATATTGTCTGGAATAATAGGGTAATCTGAGTATGGTTCAATTGAACCATTTCCATCCAATTTGAACAGCTTGTTTTCGATAATCATCAGTGGTGGTGTATTAGGGTTGGAAGAGCAGGAACGAAGCGCCATTACCTCACCAGAAAAATATTCAGGATTCTTATCATCATATTGAAGTTTTTCTCTTTTTACTATTTCAATGTCTCCTGTGATAGGATCAAACAAGTGGTATATTTGCTCGGATACCAAGTGAGAAGTCCTAATAATTGCTCTTGGTCTATTCTGATAGATTGTTGCACCAAGATAGCCAACAATTGAACTGTTTCGAGCATCTTCTTTGGGTATTCCCAACTTCTCACATATATCTTCAGCAGTCCAAACATGTTTACCTGTTTTGTCACTAATTGCATACGCATGAACATTACTCCACCCTAAATAGTCAGAATATTTGGTTTTAAAATCGTCATATGGGCCATACCAGCTTGAAATGCCAGTTACTTGATCAGCGACCTGGATTGTTGGTCTTACAGCTTCATGGTCATCAATCTCTGTTATTGAAAGGTCTTCTACATTTAAACAAATAACCTTCATTTCTGGATTTGGTGGTGATAAAGTCCAGCCATTTGTTATCTTTGGATCATTTTTTTCCTCATACTCTGACCAAAACCTGTTTTCTGGTATGGTTTTAACCATTACAAGCTCAGTATCTGATTTCCAATAGAGAGGTGTTAATCGATTCATATCATCCCATATTAACGATCCTTCCTCATGCCTTGGATTCATTGTGTAAAAGTAACCATCATTGAAATATTTGTACTTAGAGGTGTGTGTATCGTATATGGTTGAGTTTACAACAAAAACTTCTTTTATGCTTCTGCCTTCAAAAATCTTATCTCCTGTTACTTCTTTATTCAATGAGCTGTTAAACACAAAATACCGATTATTTGGAGAAATTGAATAGAGATAACTTGATGATGGTTTTGTCTCATGTACAACTATTTCATCATCATCAACCAGACTGGAGAAATATTCATCCTCAAATTCAAAAACTGGAATCTCAAATTCCATTTTTAAATCAGTACAATCAAGATTATTTGAGTAGATATAGTATTTGTTTGTAATCTTACCATCTAGTTCTGTTCCCTTTTTTGCACGGAAATACATTCGCTCCTCATCACTTTTGTATGTTTTTATTTGGGTGGAATTCGTAAGACCAAACACGCTTTTAAATTCGAGTACGCCGAGTGAATCTGGTGGTGGAAGTTTTGTATCCAACTTGAATACAGTCCTGCCATCTGTTGTTTCCTTTTTTAGCGATTGCTTGATACCATCTTCATCAATGTACATAACACTTTCAATAACGTCTCTTTTTGGTTCGACATATATAGTCTGTTCGCTCTCCCAGTTATATCTGTCATACTCAAATGAGACTTCAGGAATCTCAAATACATCAAACTTAGCTACTACGCCCCTTGTCTTTTTGTGTCCAACAAACTTTATTGCAATGGGCAAGTCATAACTTTGGGTGTAAAGAGTCTCACTTGGTATCGTGAAATGAACAACATGTTTGTCTTTGCCAGGGATTGTAGTAGTTATAGAGAGATTTCTTTCAAAGTCTTTGATATAATATGGTCTTCGAACAGATGTATCAGAAAAGATAGGGTAATAGTATACACATTCAATCTCATCTTTGCTTTCTATTGTAACCTCAAGGTCTGTGCCTGGATACATGTATCTGTCTGATAAAAAGATATTTATTTCATCAATTTCTTTATCCGAATCAGAAGTATGAATATTTTGATCATCATTTTTTGACGATTCTGGTTTATGTGGAGTTGTTGAACAACCTCCAAAAAATAGCAAAAACACAACTAATATTACAACATATTTTTTCATTTAACGTTTCCAATCTTTTAGATTTGTTCCATATTGTTGTTAACAGAAGTTACAATAGTGATAGTGCTCTTTCTGCAATGTCCCTCCTTCTTTTTTCAAATTTCCCCTCAAGTTTCTTTTTCTTAAGGGTTCTTTCAAGGGAAACCGCAGCGTACTCAAGCTCAGCTCTGGAGAGCTCCAGGTCAATCTCAGTGAGTGCCAAAACAGTGTAGAAAAATGGATAGTTTTTCCATCTGCCTGTACCTGTTCGATGTCTTTCCAGGGTTTCCATGGCACTAGCGAGTCTCTCCTCAGATTTTTCAAGTCCACCTACGGCAAGTGTTCGGTAGTACGCAGCAGAACACGACCCACAACAGAAATATCCTAGATCAGATTTGCCTGTTCTTTCCTCAGAAGATGAGATGATGCAGTTCATGATTTCCTGGGATTTTGCAAGAGCAGAATTAATGATATTCATCTTTATGAGCGCTCTTATCACCTCTTCCCCAAGGATGTGTGATTTGCTGGCACCCGTTGTGAGTTTGTCGCCGGTATACAAGGAAACATCAGAACCAAAATCTTTTTCAGTGGGTGCAAACATACCGTGATATGAACCCTTTAGTCCATGCCTGCCTGTCAGCCAGTCCGCAACTTCCTTCTTCTGTTTTTCAGAGATTTTGCGGCTATAAAAAAATGAATCATTCAAGTTTTCAATTGTCCCCGCCAGGCTTGTTTCATCAAGAATCATTTCATTTTCTCCTTATTTTGGAACTTCTACAAACAAAGTTTTATCATTTGTAAAGATGACTAGCAAATCTTTTTCTTTTAAATAGATATTTCTGTTGTTATCTGAACTTGTGAAAATAGTGCTGAAAAATGGTTCATCTTCCCCTTTGCAGTATCTGACGTATGTTTGAATATTATTATCATCCAAAAAGATGTTTGTCTTTTCGATTTTTATTCCGTCATATCCTGAGTGTTCACGGAATGATTTCCATTCATTTGGATAATTTTCTTCTTTACTAGCCTCATCAAGTTGCCCAATCATTTTACCATCTTTTCTAGAATACTTTTTATGAGAAATCACAAAACAATTGCCGAAAAATGAAACTGACGGACAACCTACTATTCCATCAAAGCTGGACCAATGTAAGGATACCTCTGTTTCCCAAAGTATCTCCCCGTTCTCCTTATTAATGCATCCTATCCCATCAAAACTAATGCCATTGCTTTCACAGCAATACTCATTTGGGTCGTTATCAACGAAAAGGTAATATATTTTCTCAGAGTCATCTAGTTTTGAAAAGCTTCCCTCGTAAGACCTCAGCTCATCATCAGAAATTTCAACTTGGTAAAACCAATATGAGTTTTTATGTGAAGTTGCTTTCAAAGAATAATCAATTATAAATCCAAAATCATGATCTAGTGGTGTTTCCCAAATAGTTGAGCCTGTGCCATCTGATTTAACTATCGATGTTTTTTTATCAAAGTTGTTTATCTTGTAGTTGAAAGCACCAGTAGGGGTTTGAAGCTCTTTAGGTTCAACTTTACCTGATTCTAACTCACCTGTTTCCATGTTTACTTTGAAAAAACTATGTTTCCCATCCCAATAATCAAAGTTTTCAAAAATCAAAGTTTTTTTATCATGCATAGCAATTCTTTTGGCAATTGGAAATGTTTCTGTTTCGAAATTGACCTGTCCTGAACTCATGTCAATTGAGTAAAGCTTTTGTTGTGTATCATTATAACTTCCTCCAACTGAGCCAAGAAGATACAGTGATTCTCCAAACACCTCATACCATAGAGCATTTTTGATCGTATCGTCTGAAAATGTCCATAAAAGACTTCCAGAATTGAGGTCAAAACAACTTATTTGAGAGTCCAAGTTTTTTTGTGATGGAGGATAGATTCCTACTACTCTACTAAAGCCAGATAGCAAAATAATGTTATCTATCACTTTGTAATGTGTTTTCGACCACCAATATTTATTTTCAGGAAGTATAAAATTTGTGGCATGCTCTGGTTTTCCAATGAGTTTTGGTCTGTAGTCTAGTGTTAATGAAAAGTCTTGCCTGTTTCTGTGACCATATTCTTTCAGGAAATTAAACTCAATAACAGATTTTTTGTTTATTTGTATGTCTGACCCCGCAATAGAAATATTGAGCTTTGTCTTTACACTTGAATTTGCAGGGATCTTATACTCTTCATTTTCAAATCTTGCAAGTATTGATCTGACATATTGTTTCTCAGGCTTAAAAACTCTTTCTCTGTCACAGGGATTGATGATTTCAATATCCAGACTAAATGATTCAAAGTCAGTAATATCCATTTTAAGAGCATCTATGTCGGGTGAATCTAACCATTTGAATTCCCAATCCTGACAATCTGAAAGTCTGGTGAAAATTTGATTTGAAAAGAAGTATCCATCTGACTCCAAAATAAGGGTGTGACTATCAAATGAATCTTTATTTCCTTTGTGAATATATTTCACATAATAAACATCGTATTCATGGGTGATATCCTCGCCTGGTTCAAGGGTTATATAAGTCTTGTCCTGTGTATAATCACCACTGAGTTTTTGTGGACTATACATATAGATTTCCTTTGTAATCTCCGATATGTTTGTTATCTTTACGTGGTTTTTAATAATCTCTGAATAATCAAGATCAATCAATGGTTCAGTTTTCTCCCATTCCACCAACAAGTCAGGATCATTTTTTTGGATACATGATCTAAGAATTATTTCTTCCTCTGATAATTTATCCTGGATGCTTATTTCAGGTCCTTCTTGCCCTAATATGAGCTTTTCAGTGAGCAAGCTGCTAACGGGGAAAGAAACATAAAGCTTTTTCATTTGCTCTGGTTTGAGATTTAATTTAGTTTCTTCAAACTCCACTTCTTCAATGTTTTTACAGGAAAGCTCAAGATTGATCTTTTTGTCAGAATTGTTTTTCACCAAAAAGAACATTTCAATTACTTCAACATCTGATGAAATATTATATTGGATTCCCTTTGCTCCAGGTGTTCCGTCCCACCAGACACTGAAGCTCCCTGATTCATCAAGGAGAAACAATTCCGATGTGTCTGAGTCCGGAGCTTTTTCACCACACCCTAAAACTACAAATAAAACTGCTAAGATCAAAATTATGAATTTCTTTCCCATGGTTATTTAATTATTTCCCCTTCCCATATTCCTCTCTACAATCCCCTCAGCTCTTTCCTGCTGGCTTTCGATTAGTGATACTAAAAGCAATCTCAGAAATAATTTCTCAGAAGCATATTCTCCATCGGAAAAAGGATTAAAATGCCCATCGAGTTTCTCATTGATCTTTGTGATTGTCGGTTCAAGAGCTTTATCTATTTCTTCATTAAGAGTCAGTCCGTGATCACCTTCGAGAGGAATAACACCTCGCCATTTTTCTACGCCAATGCTTGAGATTATTATATCGAGTCTTCTAAAGAATTTATGGTGACAGAATTCAAGTCCACCCTTCATGATTGCTGTTTCAAACTCCGGATCATTTCTTCTCCACATTCGCTTGAGCTCTTGCTTTTCTGGACTGTCAGAGAAAACAAGATTTTCCCAAAAACTCTCTTCCATGTAGTCACCAGAAAGTTTTTCAAGGATTTTTATACACAAAATCTCAACAAGCTCTTCCTTATTTTTGTTTCCTTCACCAAGCCAGTCATGGATTTTTTTATATGTGACCATTTCTGGGTCAAGCATTTTTATTATTGGTTCAAAGCAAACTCTGCTACCCACCCACTGAAGAATATTAAACCTCGAAATCCAGTCCTTTAGAGACAGCCAATAAAGCCAAACTTTCTTTTTTCGATCATCGGTTAGTGATGTACCATGACCAATGTCATATGGTAGGGCTTTCATGTTTTCAATTGCATTTTCAAGTCTAGGGATGAATTCAAGCAATCTCCAGTTGCAAATTTCAAGAGAGATTATCTGGTAAACAAGGTTTTCAAGGTCATCTGTTACTTTGGGAATTTTATTCCAGGCATCGTAAATGACGGAGTTATCAATGTCGATTACTTCCCCGCGACCCCACCGATGAGCTGATAAGAGCTCGGTTTCCCAGTACGCCAATAATTCGTATTTTTCCATTCTTATATCAATTTCTGCTCAATTTTGACAAGTGTTTTCAGTGCGTTTTTCTCGTTTTCTTTTGCAGATTTAAGAGCATCAATCGCCCTATTTATCTTTGAGTCATCTGTTATTTTGTCTGTCTTCATTTCAAATGGGAATATCTCGCTTACAGTCTTGAGATCCTCTGCTATCTTGCCATATAGTTTTATTAATTCGTCAAATTCAGGATCAGCCATCCCAGGGAGTTTTGTCTTCATCTCAGAAAGGAATTTTCCAGCATGGTACCTGCACTCTGCCCAGACAGCAGCGTTATATGAAGCTCCATTGTAAACGGCTTCTTTTGATGATAATGCGTTTATCCAGCCATCGTACGCCTCAAGCCCTGAAACATAATTATCATGAAGGTAATCTCTTGTTGTTGCAAATTTAAGAGTAAAATCGATTACACCTTTTAGAATCTCGATATCTGGTTTTGGCTCCTCTTTACTAACGCTTGCAAGCCAGAGCCATCCAATATCTGTTGTTCCAAGTTTGTCCCAGGGAACAGATTTGGTTAGCTTTTCATCAAGTGCACCGCTTGCAAAGTATCCGTTATCATCGTATCCATTTACAACATAGAATTCGGGCACGTATACTTCCCAAGCAATGACAGGGACGTCGTAGTTTAGAGATTCTTTTGCGAGTTCCCATGCCTCCTTTTGTTTTGCTGGAAATCTTGGGAAATCTTTTGTTGAGCCGACAGGAGTTGTCATCATCCCAAGCCTTCCAATGTTTGCATTGATCACCCAGTTTTTAAATGCTGTTGGGCCAGATGGGCAAAGCCCCTTGGGGTCGATATTCATTATGAAGGCATGTCCGCTTCCACCTGAAATCCACGATACTGACATATCAAAACAAAGATATTTGCTACAACCGTGATAACACCCAATGATACTTGTCCATTGTGGAGTCCACTTGAGGTCGTTCAATCTTTTCTCCATTTTTACTACCCCCTTATCCCTTTTGAGTCTAGTTTACTTGGAAAAAATGATTGTGGCAAATCAGTTATCTGGAAATTGTTTTTTTCTTTTATTCAACCTGTTTATTGTCTGACAAGGATTACAAGAACAACACAAATGAAAACTGCATTATCCCAAGTCGACATTTTTTTGATTTCCCATCAATGTAAAACAGCCCCTTGAAAAATCGAGGGGCTGTTTGTCTCATATCGAGTCTAGATTTTGAAATTAGACAATACCGTGAGCGATCATTGAATCGGCAACTTTTCTAAAGCCGGCAATGTTTGCACCAAGCACATAGTTCCACTTCTGTCCAAATTCTTTTGCGGTTTCAAATGCCTGAGTATGAATGTCTTTCATGATCCTCTGGAGATGTTTGTCAACCTGTTCACGTGTCCAATAGAGGTACTGTGAGTTCTGTGACATTTCAAGCCCTGATACAGCAACTCCGCCAGCATTTGCAGCTTTTCCGAGACCATAAAGAACACCGTTGTTGAGGAATACATCAACTGCCTCTGGGGTACATGGCATGTTCGCACCTTCTGAGATGGCCTGGACACCATTTTTGAAGAGTGCTTTTGCATCATCTACATTGAGTTCGTTTTGGGTTGCGCATGGCATTGCAACATCAAATTTACGTGAACCCCAGAATCCTTGTTTGCCTTCGTGGTATTCACATTTGAATTTATCAGCATACTCATGAATTCTTCCACGTTTGACATTCTTGAGCCACATGACAAAGTCTAGTTTTTCGCGGTCAATTCCGTCGTCATCAACAATGTATCCACTTGAATCTGAAAGTGTGGTAACTTTTCCGCCAAATTCATTAACCTTTTCAACTGCAAACTGTGCAACGTTACCAGAACCACTGATTGCAACTGTTTTGCCTTCAAGATTGCATCCCTTACTCTGAAGCATTTCCATCAAGAAATAGGTTGCACCATATCCGGTTGCTTCAGGTCTGATGAGTGATCCACCCCATTCTGCACCTTTACCGGTGAGAACACATTCGAACTTGTTTGTAATCTTTTTGTACATTCCGAAGAGGTAACCAATTTCTCTTCCACCAACACCGATGTCTCCTGCGGGGATATCGGTGTTTGGGCCAATGTGCCTGTAGAGTTCGCTCATGAAAGACTGACAGAAGCGCATGACTTCCATGTCTGACTTTCCTTTTGGATCGAAGTCTGAACCACCTTTACCGCCACCAAGGAGAAGAGTAGTAAGAGCGTTTTTGAAGATCTGTTCAAATCCGAGGAATTTAAGGGTTCCAACGGTTACGCTTGGGTGAAGTCGAAGTCCGCCCTTGTATGGGCCGAGTGATGAATTGAATTCAACTCTCATTCCACGGTTGACTTCAATTGTCCCATCATCTTTCATCCATGGGACTCTGAAGGTAATGACGCGGTCTGGTTCAATGATGCGTTCAACAATTTTGAACTTGCCATAACCTGGTTCACGCTGATAAAGAACTTCGATTGATTCGAGAACTTCCTGTACTGCCTGGTGGAATTCAAAAGCTGCGGCATCTCGCCTTTTGATGATTTCCATCACACCATTAACAAAATCTGACATTCAAACACACTCCTTCTAATTGTTTATTTGTGAGGAATTTATAGATCGCCCCTCACGTAATAAAGCGATTAATCTGTAATTTCTGCAATCAAAACTGACGCTGCGATTGCATTCATCTTAGATTCTGCGGTATCTGTTCGTGATGGTACAATTACTGGAACTTTTGCACCAAGCACGACGCCTGCGGTTTCTGCTTCGCAGTTTCCGAGGTAAACAAGCGTTTTGTAGAAAATGTTTCCTGCTTCAACCGATGGCATGACCAAGATATCAGGTTGTCCGGCAACTTCAGAAACGATGCCCTTGTGTTCAGCTGCATGTTTTGAAATTGCGTTATCAAGAGCAAGTGGTCCATCAACAATCACATCTTTGCCAAACTGTTTTCTGTCGCCCATCTTTGCAAGTGCTGCTGCATCTATTGTTGATGGAACTGCATCAGAAACGGTTTCAAGTGAAGAAACGATTGCTGCTCTAACTGGATTTATTTCAAATCCTCTTGCGACCCTGATAGCATTTTTGAGAATCTCAACCTTTTGATTGAGGTCGGGTGCTGGAACCATCCCGCCGTCAGTCATGATGATGAGTTTCGGATAAGTTTTTGTGCCAATAACTCCTACGTGTGATAAAACTTTGCTTTTTCTAAGTCCTGCCTCCTTGTTTAGAACTGCTTTAAGTAAAATTGGTGTACCAACAAGACCTTTCATTAGTATTTCGCCGTTGCCTGCTGCAACCTCAGTAACAGCTTTTGCTGATGCTTTGGCTTTGTTTGGTTCATTGATGATCTTCCAACTTGGGTTGATCCCCATCTCTTTGTAGATTTCCTTGATTCTTGCCTCGTCCCCAACAAGAACAGGCTCAACAAGGTCAAGCTCAGAAGCCATTTTTACAGCCGAAATTACAACATCATCCTCTGCTGCAGCCACTACCAATTTTTTTGTTACTTTTGATTGTGCTTTTTTAATTAATTCATCAAAATTTTTAATCACTATCTACTCCTTTATCTTAAAATCAGAACCAGCAAAAATCTTTTTTGCTGGAAGCATTATTGCTTCGTTTGATTTGACCCCACTATTATCCAAAAATGACTTCACCACCCTATATCCAACAGAAAAACCAGCACAATATGGGAGATTTGTTCTGTATCCGCCATACATAAATGATCTATGCTGATCGATTCCATTGAGTTTGATGTTTTTGTTGAACTTTGGCCAAAGCTTTTTGACCTCTGCTATGTCCAGAGATCTTGCAGTATCAGAAACAAACTGTTCGCCAAATACTTCCTCGATGTAGCATTCCGCAAGTCCCTCTGCAACCAGAGAATTCGAGAGCGGATATCTGACAGCCTGTACTGGGAAGAGAGATGATCTCATAACGTGATGATACTCCCTAGATACGTTTGCTGTCAAATGGACGAGAGAATATTTGGTTGGCCAGATGCCAAGAAGGATGAATGGTGGAATGTTTCCGAATCCAACCGTGCCTTTGAATTTTTCGAGAACCTCTGGTCTGGTTCTGTCTGCGATTAGAAGTGCCCATTTTACAAATGGACCCGATAAATACTTTCTTGCTTCAGAAAGTGCCTTTTCGATGCGATCCCAAGCCTTGAATGCCACAAGTGTTTTGTGTGCCTGTTCAATATCTGGCAGATTATCTTGTGGGTCAAAAAGCAGGGAAAGCCTGAGCATTTTATATCCGTTAAAACCTGTCATACCATGGGACATTTCATCCCAAAGGTCAGTTAAAGAATCAGAGAATAGTCTTCTATGGAGTCTGACTTGATCGCGTTCTTCAAGTCCGCGTGCTTCCTCCAGGAATCTCTCGTTAAGCTCTTTTGTGGGCACTTTTTCGAAGCTCTGGAGGTTAATCATATCAGTACTCCTTTGCCTGCTCTTTGCCTTGGTGTACCCGCAGTCCACCAAGTGCTAGAGCCTCCATTTCCATCTGTCCCGCCATGTTTATGATGGGGACGATGTGAGCCGTGTGCTTTCCTATTTTTTCTCTTGCATATGGTGCGTAGGCAACTGATCCGGTAAGCACAATACCATCAATCTTGCCGTCAATAGTTGTCGCCATTGCTCCTATTTCTGCTGCGATTTGAATCAACATAGAATCAAGAACTGTCTTTGCGGTTTCGTTACCGTCATCAACCATCGCAAGTACTTCACGAACATCGTTTGTATTTAAATATGCCGAAATGCCACCCTTTTTGGTGGTTAGCACTTTAATGTCTTTCTCTGTGTAATCGCCTGTGTAGCAAAGCTCCACGAGGCTTGCAAGTGGGAGTGAACCAGAACGTTCTGGAGAGAACGGACCACCCTCGTTTGCATTGTTTGCATCAAGGATTCTTCCACCTGAAACTGGACAAACACTTATTCCACCACCCATGTGAACGGTAACAAAGTTTGCTTTTTCAAATGGAATGCCAAGTTGCTCCGAGGCTTTTCTGCTTGTTGCACGGATGTTTAGTGCGTGAGACATCGAGTGTCTTGAGCATTCTGGAAGTCCGGCAACTCTTGCAACATCTGTTATCTCATCAACAGAAACTGGGTCAACAATGAAGCATGGGATATTGCGTTCTTTGGAGACTATGTCAGCAATTATCCCACCGAGGTTACTTGGATGGTCAGCACGTTTGGCTTCAACCAAATCCTTTAGCATCTCAGGGCTAATCACGTATGTGCCAGCGGCGATCGGTTTTGTTATTCCTCCACGTGAGACGATCCCGGTCAATGACTCTTCGTTGATGTCATTTTCTTTAAGGAATTCTCTTATAGCCTCAAGTCGATATGGGGCTTGATCAGATGTTTTTTCAAAAGATGCGAGTTTATCAGGATTGTGTTCAACGGTTGCGGTTGCAATTTCCTTATCGTTATCGAACACTGAAACCTTGGTGGTCGTCGAGCCTGGATTGATAACCAACTGCCTAATCATCTGATTGAACTTCCATAAGTGAGATAGTTCATGACATTAGAGTCTATGTCTCGGAAATTCAACGTCAAGGTTTTTTATAATGATATTTTAATTTTAAGGTTTTGATGTCCCAAAAAGTAATGTCTTTAAAGCGTTTCTTTGTGTTGACTTTTAGAGATTATGAATTGAGCTTCAGTAGACATATATGAAAACAGGAGAATGCCGGGGAGGTCAAAATGTCGCTTTCGACAGGAAAGGATTTGAGGGTTATCATCAAAAAAGAATTTGGAGGTGTTTTTGATGAAAAAAGAAAACAACATATTACAAATGGTCATTTCTGGGCTTCTTTCTGCGGTCTTTGTGTTTCTTTTAATGGGCAGAGGAGAGAAAGTCATCATTGTCAATAATAGCTCACAGGTCAGAGCACCTGTTGTTATGTCAGGGATTATTCCAGATTTCAATGATGGTATAAACTGGGCACACTATGTTTTCGATGACAGTGATAACAACGATGTCTTAGAACCGGACTTCTCTTTTGTGTCCGATGATGTTATTGAAATAATTGATGGTGATACATTTACCGTGATGCTTGACCTTCCGGATTTTCATGAAAAAACTGAGTGCAAAATAAGACTCGCAGGTGTAAACTGCCCAGAACAATTTGACCAGGTTTGTTATGCAAATGCAAAGGAGTTCACATCCAAATTTTTTCTAAAAGAGATAAACTGTGAATCGGAGGAAAATGGTAGCAAAGAGAGTGCAAATAAAAGGATTGATACTATCTTTTCAATGTACCTTGTTGATACTGACAAAAATAACAGACCTGTCGCTTTTATTGAAAACAACATTGGAGAAGACCTTGGAAAAGGATTGATAGACAAGCAATATGCGATCCCATGCCCCAGTTATCTATTTAATGAAAGAACTCGAAAACTGTATCTGCCTTTTGCAAAAAAAATTAAGGAATACGTTAAGGAAGCCGCAGATGAATTTCAAGTTATCAACACATCAGAAGCCTCTGTTTGGGGTGAAGATCCGATAAACTCAAAAGCAAAATTCAAAATAATTCCATACAGAAAAGATGTTATTGATGATAAATCCCTTGACAAAAAATCGAAAGAAGTTGGGGATTCTATACAGATAGTTTTTGAAAGTCCAGTTCATGCTGTACCGAAGTTTTCATTTTCGGGATATTCAATTTTAGATGAAAACTCATATTATACACATCGGTTTTTTGTTCCCAAAATCATTGTTGGTTTTGATGAAGAGGATGACGCAACAAGCACACCAAGCATAACCATTCGAACAGGTAGCACATATGAAGGAAGAATGAATTGGAGATCGGACGCCTCAATTCGACCAACTATTTTCATGATGGGTGATAGTAACTGGGTCTGTGATCAAGGTGAGTTAGTTTTTTTAAGAAATCCAAACAGAAGAATAGTCTCATGCGCATTATGGACACCGTATACACTTATCAAAAATAAAGGGAAAGATGAATATATTATATCGATTCCAGATAAAGAATCTAAAAATTCAAGTGTATCTGAGGGATACAGAGAAGGGTACTCTATTAATCTGACAGAACCTTCAGTGCTTGATACTGGAAACGAGTATATGGTTCTAGATATTATTGATGGACTGATAAATCTGTACGCAGTTGAGAATGAGGAGCCATAAAATAAAGGTGTTGATACAAAATAACTTTTAACAGTCCAATGTAACCTTTAAATCCCAAAAGTGTCTAACTCCCAAAGTTGGAAGAAAAACAAAATCTTCCAGCTTTCGGGTTTAGATATTATGAGAAAAAATAGAAATAAAGTAGTTGATTGTTTGATGAACCATCGTTCGATTAGAAGGTTCAAACGCGAGATGGTGGCAGAAGAAGACATTGAGACCATCATAAAGTCAGCAGTGCGTGCACCGTCTGCTGGAAACATGCAGAGCTATTCGCTCATTGTTGTTGATGATATCGACAAGAAAAAAGCCTTGGGCCTTTCACATGTTCCGCTTGTTGTGATAGCTCTTGCTGACCAAAACAGAAACAAGAAGCGGTTTGAGTCCCAATCGGCACCATTCCATTTTGATAAGGGAATGAATCTTTTCATCTCATACTGGGACGCAATTCTTGCACTTCATAATCTTGTGATTGCTGCTGAAAGCATTGGGCTTGGTGCATATTATATTGGAAGAGTTTTGAAAATGGATGTTGCAAGTATTCTTGATCTTCCGCAGTATGTTTTCCCAGCAGGGCTTGTTTGCATCGGTTACCCAGATGAGAAACCAGACCTCATGCCAAGGCTTCCACTTGAGGCTGTTGTTCATAGAAATACCTACAAAGACCCATCAAGAACTGATCTTGAGAAATACTATAAACACATTGACAATACTTGGGATAGCATGCCGCCAGAGAGACTTGAAAGACTTTCCAGGCGTGGAATCAATAATCATGCCCAGATGGTCACAAAGAATGTATATAATGACAAAGCTCTTACAAAGGAAAATATTGGTCTTGCAGGTAATCTTGAGAGATCAGGCTTCAAATTGAGAGTCACAGGTCATTAAGACTAAATAAGTAATAAAAAGAATCACTATACCCCCGGTTATTGAAACCGGGGGTATTTTTTTGTATTTACTTACGAAAGTCTGTTCGGGAAAGAGCCAAGTTTTTACTTAAATGTGTTTGTTTTTAACCCCCTGAACTTGGGTGAACTTTTTTTTCCTATAGAGTATTTGTTATGTAGTACTTTTTGTGGAGGTAGTATGAGAAAGTATATTTCAGTAGTGCTGGCTTTTATGCTGGTACTCTCGGTGGGTATCGGTTTCAGGTCGGCGACTCTTGCAAACGAGAGAGAAAAATCTGAATGGCCGATGTTCATGAGAAATCCGGAACACACAGGGGAAATTGGATCAAAATATGCCCCAAAATCAAATATGGTAACAAAGCTTTGGTCTTTCAAGGCTGACGACACAATTTATTCCTCACCGAGTATTGTGAATGATAAAGTGTATTTTGGTTCACTTGATAGAAATATGTACTGTCTTGATGCTGATTCTGGTAAGGAACAGTGGATTTATAGAGTAAAAGAACCGATCAGGTCATCGCCCTCGGTTTATAAAGACAATGTTTATTTTGGATCACTAGATGGAAGATTTCATTGTGTTGATTCTGATGGAGATAATGTTTGGACATTTGACACAAAAAAACGTGGAGGGATGGCAAGTTCGCCTCTTATCAGTGGTGGATGCGTTATCTTTGGAACACTTGACGGTTATTTGATGTGTGTGACTGACAAAGGAGACCAAGAGGTTTGGCGATTCGAATATGATGATGCTTTAACATCTTCTCCTGCACTTTCTAATGGTTCGGTTGTAGTTGGAGCAAGGGACTTTGAGTTGCTGTGTATTGATGAGTTCAGTGGTGAAAAAATATGGCAAAGGAAGCTTGATGGGTCGATATATTCATCCGCCTCTATTATGGATAATTATGTTTATGTTGGATGTGACAAAAACAAGATATATTGTCTAGACCTGGAAAATGGTGATATAGTCTGGGATGTAGATACTGTTCAGGGGGTAAGAAGCACTCCCGCGCTTTCAGGAAAATATGTAGTTTTCAGTTCAGGCAACTTCATTTATTGTTTGTCACAGGAGAATGGTGAAACAGTTTGGAAATATGATCATCAAGGTCAGGGATTCTCATCTATGACAATTTCCGGTGAGAAGGTGTATGCCTCTATGGGATCACAACTCCTTTGTCTTGATATTGATACTGGTTACAAAATCTGGGAAGAAGACTTAGAATCCGAAGCTTTTGCTCCATCCATTGCTTATAACAGAATCTATATTGGAACAAAAGCTGGATATATGCACTGTTTTGTTGATGATACACTTCCTTTTGATGTAAGTATTAGCCCATCAGTATTGAATTTTGGTGCGGTTCCCCCAAGGTCTCCTTTGACAGGAACAATAAGCGTATCCATGCCACCATCCTCTGATGTAGAGAATAATCCAGAGACAATAATAGATTTTAAGACCGATTCTGATTGGTTTTCTCTTATTTCAGAAGGCAATGCTGTGTCAGGTGATAAACCGTTAGAGATTTCAGTTGCAATCGATGATGGGATTCTTAGTGAGGACCAAAAGTGGTACTCTGATGAGATAGTGTTTTCTATTGCTGATGTTGAGTACAAGGTATTTGTAAAGGTGTACACAGACTCAAGTCTTGAGTTTGCAGAATCAGGTGAGATAGTTATTGATAAATCAGGATGTTCGTGGGTCTCAGAAAACTGCAATGCTGCGGGGGATTCGAACGCAACAGAGTTTTGTGGGCCAGAAGGGGATGTTCTTTCAAAAGTCTGGGAAGAAGAGTTTGGTGATTCACTAAATAATTGTGTTCTTGTTGCACATGGGTTTGCATTTGTTATGCCTTCTTATACGAGGGATATTTATTGTTATGATGTCGATAATGGCGAACTCGTCTGGGAAGTTGAAATAGATAACTACATAAATGATTCAGGTGCATTGTTTGGTGGAGGACTTTATATCCCGACAAATAGTGGCGTAACTGCAATTTCTCAAAAGGATGGACAGGAATTGTGGTCTTTTGATGATGGTCTAGATATTTGCACTTCTCTTTCCGTTGCAAATGGTAAGGCTTTTTTTGGGACGACTGATGGAAATGTCTACTGTTTGAGTCTTCAAACTGGGGTATTGTTGTGGTCATTCCGAGCCAGTGAAAAAATATCTACAGGGATTGCAATTAGCCCAGGAAGTATTTTCTTTGGGTCAAATGACAAAAAGCTTTATTGTGTCGAACTTGAAACAGGAGATGAGGTTTGGGACTTTGAAATAAAAGATCCTTTAGTCGCTGATCCGGTCTATATTGACGGGAAAGTTGTTGTTGCTGCTAGGAACAAGAGACTTTTCTTGCTTGATGCTGGGACTGGTGAACAGATTTGGTTTACAAATACACTTAGTGAGGCACGAATCACACCAGCGTGTAATGACGAGTACATATATCTAATAACAAAGGACACATATATCAGGTGTTATATTATGGAGACCGGTGAACTTAAATGGGGTTATGAAACAAAAAAGGATATTGAAGTACACCCGACAATTTCAGGTGGAAGACTCTATTTTGGAACATGGGATAAAGAGGTCTTCTGTCTTGATACAGTAACTGGAATCCCTCTTTGGAGTTATGAAACAGAAAGCAAAGTAAGATCACCTATTGTGGTTTCAGGTGGAAATGTTTTTGTTTCTTCTGGAAGAAAACTGATATGTTTTTCCGATCCACCTCCAGATATAATTATTTCCCCAGATTTGATAGACTTTGGAGGAATATCTACTGATTCAGATGGGACGATAATTCGGGAGTTGACCCTTGAGAATACCACGGATGCTACTCTTTTTGTTCAGTTTACAACTGATATAAACGTAGAGTGGATAGTGCCAGTAACAACTGAGCTTACAATTGAACCAAAACATAAAGAAACGGCAGTAGTAGCACTCGACTCTGCCAAAATTCCTGGTGGCATGCCTTCAGGTTATCTTTATGTGTCCTGGAATGAGTCTGTGGTGCCAATAATAGTTAGGGCATATACTGTTGAGCGGGATTCTATTCAATTTGCAGATTGGTTTGCATTTGGTTTCGATCAGTCAAGAAATAGTAGTGTGATCCCCTCATTTGGTCCTGAGACAAAGAAGCTCGAAACAAAATGGCGATATGATACCTTTCTTGAGACCGATGCTTCACCTGTAATAAACAAAGAAAAATTATTCCTAGGATTCGGCAATACGTTTTACTGCATAGATCCCAAAACTGGAGAATATGTTTGGTCTGAAGAGTTTGATAGAGAAGGGTTCTCTTCGGCTGGTTCGTGTGCCGGTATTGGTGGACAATCAATTTATTTTGGCTCCTCTGATAGTCATATGTACAGTTATGACGTGGAAACTGGAGAAAGGAATTGGAAATTCAAAACTGGTGGCCCAGTATTTTCATCACCTAGTGTACATGAAAAACGATTTGAAGTCGGTGAACCAGTCCAAAGAAGAGTGTATTTTGGCTCCCTTGATAATAATATTTATTGTGTTTTAGCAGAAACTGGAGAGCTTGTCTGGGAGTTTGAAACTGAGGGCAGTGTGTACTCATCGGTGTGCACTCCGCCATATGGTGACTTGATTTTCGTTGGTTCTGTTGATGACTACATCTATGCTATTGATACTTTGTCAGGCGAAGAGGTTTGGAAATATAAAACTGGAGGTTCAATATATTCCACACCATGTTGCTTTGTCTATAGATCAACAGGAATAAAAACAGCATTCGATTTAAATATTTATATTGGATCAAATGATGGAACTCTTTATTGCCTAGATGGTGTATCAGGGAAACTGATATGGAAATATGAGACGGATTCACCTATCGTTTGTTCCCCAGCATTGCATGATGGTAAAATCTTCTTTGGCAACCTCAAAGGTGATTTCTATGCTTTAAACAGGGCAACGGGTGATAAAATAAAGATGGTGAAACTAGGTTCTCAGATCAGGTCATCGCCTGCGCTTTCAGCAAGAAATTGCTATATTTCTACAAAGAATGGAAGATTTTTCAAGTTGGATTCCGATACTCTTGAAGTTCTATGGTATACGACGATTGGTTCTGGGTGCAGTCATTTCCAATCCTCACCTGCTATCTGGGGTAAAAAGGTTTATGTGGGTGATAGAGACGGGGTCCTTCATTGTTTTGGAGAAAAAGCTGCAGAGATTGAGTTTGACAAAACGACTGTTGATTTTGGAAGGGTACCAAAAGGTTCTCTAAAAACCCAAAAAGTGATGATAAAAAACAATTCAGAATCAGAAATTGAGCTTCATTTTGAGGATGCTTATGAATGGTTTGATATTGATAACACCTTGGTTAATATTGAGCCAGGAGAAGAGATACCCTTGACAATTATGACTAAATCTAGTGAACTCAATAGTAGTGGTTCGAAATACGGTGGTATATGGGTAAGATGGTATTCTCCAGAAGATGAAATGGACATGGAACAAAGGATTTCGGTACTCGTCACGGTAAACTAACAGAAATGTGATTTGAAAGGATGGAAAGTCTGTGTTAAAGAAAGCGTTTGCGTTTGTTTTTGTAGGATTTTTCATCCTTTCTTCTTTTGGATTTGCTTTTGGAGTCTCGAATGTATCGTTTTGGGATACATGGCGTGGAGAAAACAACAGATCTTGTTATATAAAAACTGATGATTATCCAAAACCGACATTATCTGTTGATTGGAATATCCCTGTTGGAAATAACTTTTGTGTTTATCCCGTTGTTTGGAATAACAAGGTTTTTGTTGGAAACAGTAAAAACTTCTATGCATTTGATATTTCAACCGGAAGCATCATATGGAAATATGAAAGTGAGTTTACAACAACTCACACTCCGATGATTTCAGATGGTAATGTTTTGCTCACAGAAAAAAATTCAGGAAGATGGAATATTATCTCACTTGATGGAAAAACGGGCAAGAGGAACAAAAAAACTCAGATGCTTGCAGAACCAACTTTCATGCTCAGTAATGATGGGGATATATACTACTCAATTCAACGGGAGGAAGAAGAGGGGAGATATTCAATATATTTCAAGGAAGGTGAATCTGGCTGGTCAAAGAGGTTACCAGGTGAGTACACTTTCGACTGTTTAGATAATGGCGTACTTTTTATAAGAAATGCTTTTTATCAAAAAAACAATCAATATCCACCAGGAAACATCTATGCACTTGATGATGCAGACGGTGATGTTCTCTGGACTCTTGAACCTGAAGAAGGTGAAGCCTTTGATGGTCATATAATAGCAGATAATGGGATGATGTTTGTCGGATCAAAGATGTCGGATGAAAATTCAAGGATTTTAGCTATTGATGTAGATAGTGGAGAAATGGTTTGGGAATATGTGTCCCAGTCTGGTATTTCAAAATGCAAAGCACTATCCGGGAAAAAACTATTAATTGCGAACTCGACTGATGGTCTGGCATGTCTCGATGTTGACTCTGGCTCTTTGTTGTGGGCGACAACAGATACTGAAATGTCTGATTGTGTAGTTGCGGTAACCGATGAAATTGTTTTTGCTTGTTATACTGATTCAAATCTTGCTCAATCTACAAACAACAGTATGAAATCAAAGCTGATTTCACTTGATATTGATGATGGTGATATTTTATCTGACAAAGATTTTCCGCATGTTGCTCAATCTGTTGTTCTGGACAAAGATCGACTTTTTATATCAACGACTGAAGGGTACTTGCATTGTTACAAGAGGAAAATTGCTCTTGTGGGAATTATTGTAAAACCAACTGAATTGATGGTCATGCAAGGTGGTAAGTTTCAGTTTGATGTCATAAATTATGACATCAGGGAAAAAGAAATTCCAAATCTTGACATTAGGTGGGAAGTTGATCCACCAGGACTAGGGACAATTGATAAAACAGGTCTTTTTACAGCAGGTGATGGAAGAAATACGAGAGGTCTGGTAAGAGCTATTCACGGTGACATCTTTGGTGTATCGTCAATCACAATTTGTCCAGAACCTGAGCTTGTAACAGACAAAATTGACTTTGGACTTAAAAGCCCAAATGATAATGACTCAATTGCAATAATGTTTAATGTTGACTGGTTCTGTGAAGGTAAGATCGAAGTTGGTAATTTTCCAGATTGGTTAGATATTGGTCATCCTGCGATCAACCCTGAGACAGAAGAACTTGAGTCAGTTGTGGGTCTCAATTTAGAGAATGTAAAACCTGGTTTCTATTCGGGTATTGTTGAGTATGTCTGGGATAATGGAGTTTTGGAGCTCGAGGTGCTTGTTGAGATTGTGGGAGATGACTCCGAAATCATAACTCTTTCGGAGGATGATCTTGAATTTGCAGACATAAAATCGTGGGAAACCTCAGAATTAAAATCAACTTTTGGGATAATCTCAACTTCAAAAAACCCTATCGGGTGTTCGATAAAATCTGATGCTTCCTGGCTTAGCTTCTATCCGGTTTATGGTAAAGTTGATAAATACCAGGAGATCGCAGTTACTTGCGATACATCTAAAATAAGACCGGGTGAAAAGCTTGATGCAGTTGTAACCGTAACACCAGATGCAGGGAAACCTATTGAATTAAGAGTTACTGCAAACAAGCTTTTAAATACAACAATAGTTCTTCAGATAGATTCACCTATGGCGCTTGTCGATGGCGATTCTGTAACACTTGATGTTCCTCCACAGATTGTTTCTGGGAGAACAATGGTTCCAATCAGAATCATAAGTGAGAATCTTGGTGCAGGTGTTTTGTGGGATGGCACAGAAAAGAAAATCACAATAAACCTGATCAACCCTTCAGGTAATCAAACATCAGTTGAGATGTGGGTGAACAAAAACACTGCCAGGGTTAACGGGAAAGAAATTAATCTTGATGCACCTCCAACTGTAATTGATAGCAGAACACTTGTGCCCGTCAGATTCATCACAGAAGCCTTTGGTGCAAATGTCAGTTGGAATCAGGATGATAGGACTGTAACTATAGTTTATTCACCATCATAATAGAAGATATTTTTTCAAAGGAGTGCTTGATGAGAAAAAGTTGGGTAGTGGTTTTAGCTACAGTTTTGTGTTGCATTTTTGTGGTTTCGGGGAGCCATATTTTATGAAAAAAACATTAATTTGGTTTTTGATGCTAGCACTAGTTCTTATTGGCTCAGTATTTGTGTTTTCTTTGCTCACAGGTTTCAAGTTTGGTGTGTACACGGTTCCCTTTTATGAATGGGAATATTCAAACTTTTATGAAAATGATTTTTTTGAACTCAGATATATTGATGGAGCAGAATTAACAACTACTGATGAAATTAGTGTAGATGAAAACATTTGGTCAAGTGAGTGTGAATTTCACTCAAAAACCGTGCACATAGAATATGGTGACAGATATGCGGATATTGAAATTCATCCCTGGTTCGAATTAAAAGAAAACAGAATCAGAAATGAACATGGAAGATATATAGGAAATCCTTGGATATCAAATTGCTGTAAGCTTTATATGCATTATGAAAAAAGGTTTGGGATGCACAATGGGGTTTGGATAGAAGAAAACAACTGTGACATGCATGTGTTTAAAGTGCTGATCCCAATGAATGGATCCTATGTTGACGTTTATGCTGGTTCTATGGAACCAAATGGAGAGGGATACGGAGGTCCTGACAACAAAAACCTCGCGGTTTTGAGGAATATCATCTCTACTCTTCGAGTAAAAGACTCATATTATGATGCATTTGAAAAGCTCGAAACGGAAGCAATTGGTCTGAAAAAAACCCGAGAAAAATCACACTGGGACGAGATGCTTGGAAGAAGATTTGATAATATTGAGGATCTGATAACCATAACTGATGAACCAGTCTTTGCTTTTGATATGGAAAAGTCATCATCAGATTTCCCTGAACCAGTCGGAAATTTTGAGTCAAAGTATTTTTCGGTATCGGTGATCAACACACCAAAAGCTAGAGATATTAAAGAATGTGGATACAAAAACAGGGCTGAAAAAGTGACGCTTTATGCTGATTCTGCAAAAATTGTCATCCTCCCAACATGGGATAAAAATGACATAAAAACAGACACTTCATACAAAAGAATCATGATTGGTAATATTCTTGCATATATTTCGTCAGATAGAGTGAGGATGAAATCGCAATACTATAAGATTATTTATTATATTCCGATGGATGGATGGGTGATAAAGATATATACAGAGTTTTGCACAGAGAGAGAAGAGTATCAAATTATGAGGATTTTGCAGAGCTTAAAAATCACAAATCCAAACTACTTGCCTGAGATTTACCAGAATATGGGGTATGAACTTCCATGAAGAAATATTTCTTATTTGTTTTATGTTTGTTACTAATTTTTTCCTTTGATGTTTTGGGTGCTGGAATCCAACACTCAACCAGTGCATCAGATGTATCAAACTCTGATTGCAACTGGTCAGGTTTCGGAGCAAATATTCATCATACATTCTCTGTGTCAAATGATTGTGCTCCGAACTATTTGGCAATGAAAAGACTGTGGAAAGTTGAATCTAAAGGGGGGATTGGTGATTTTTATGAGTCAAATGGATTTTTTGTACATAAAAACGCCAAAGAAATAGTTTGCCTGAATTCGATTGATGGATTGGTTGTGTGGAAAAATGAAGGATATACCTTTAAAAACATCTCCCTTACTAATGATAAATGTGTCGCAACAGTAAGTGATGATATGTCTGACAGTGTGAAAGTAATATGTTTCGAGCTTTCAACGGGGCAGATTTTGTGGGAATCTAAATTGAGCGATAGATATGTATCGTCTTTTCCGGGCATAAGTATCAATGAAGACAAAGTTGTCTTTTATTTGGGTTATATGTCCAGCGATTATGCTGGAGAAGATTGGAAGATGAAGATTTTGGCATTGGATGATGGAGAAATCCTTTTCGATAGTGAGATCAAAGGTCATAGTATCCCTTGTTTGTTTTACAATGATTGTCTTATCAACAGTGTAGAAAGCGGGAAATGGCAAAATTATTATACCCCCAGAACCATCAGTGCGATCAACCTTACAACTTTTGAAGAAGAATGGTCTCTTGATGCCAAAGATGGTTATGGATTTTGCAATATTCCAATGATTTATGAGGACAAATTATACTCTATTTCAGCAAAGTCAGATGATGAGATTTCTGGAGATTCAAAATTCAATTGTGTTGACCCAATAAAAGGTGAACTTCTTTGGTCAATTGATGTACCAAACGATATTTGGCAACTGTGTTCCATATCACCTTCAGGAATAGCAATTCTTGCAAACAATGAGTATCTGTTTGGGTTTGATATCGCCAGCAGGGAGCAGTTATGGAAAATTCAGAATAAAAAGACCTTCTATAACGTTTGCTCCACTGAAAGTGTCTTCTATACGTTTGATTCAAACGTAATTTCGGAAACTTATATAAAATGTTTCGATTTGAGAACTGGTATTTTATTCAAGGAATTTGACATGGAAAAGAAGTCTCCGAAAAAGATGATAACCTCAAATAACAAACTGTTTTATGGTGTACAATCTGTTATTAAAATGGAGATTATTTGTTTGGGAGATAATTCGGGGACATCGGGTAGTGGATTAACAGTCTCCCCTTCATCTGTAATCATTAATTTTGACCAAACATACAAATTCAAAACAATCACAGAAAAGACTGTCACATGGTCAGTAGACCCTCAAGAAGCTGGAACAATATCATCTGAAGGATTATTCACACCTAGCGGAAATGAATCTAAATGCACGATAAAAGCTGAATGTGAGGGTAAAACTGCATTTGCTCAGGTGACAATTGTTTTTGCAAAAGAAATTGAAGTCGAACCACAAAATGTGAAATTGAAGCCTGGTGAATCGGTGAAGTTTATGGCAAAGATACTTGATAGGAATGGAGTTGGGATTATCGGGATACCTCGAAACTGGTCAGTTTCAAATCCTGAAATCGGGGAGATTTCACCACCTGGAGAGTTTACAGCGTCAGATACTCCTGGGGCAAAAGGTGAGGTGATTTTCAGTTTTGCAAACCTTATAGGCTCTGCTAATATTGAGATAATCGATGATTCTAAAAGTGATGTGATTGTGTTTGTAGATGATATTTTGGATTTTGGAAAAGTTGGGATTGATGATGAATGCATCCATATGTGTGCCGCAATTCAAAACACTTGTGGTCAGCAAGTGGATGTGAGGCTTTCTTCCACCTCCCCATGGATTCATCTGCCGATTGAAGAAATTCTGATTCCTGGAAACTCCGAAGAATTTTTCATGGTAGAAATCCGAAAAGAAATGTTGAAACCGGGATACTCGTATTCCGGAAAAATAAAGGCTTCCTGGGATAGCTGGTCAACTGATGTTCAGGTGAAGGTTGGGGTTGCTGAATAGAATCAGAACTTAAAACCCTTGCAGTTCTTTTTTGCCCATGCTTTTAAGTCTTCAAAATCGATTTCAACATCAAAAATGGGATTCAATAAGAATTCAATCCCCCGGCATTCTTTTATTCTCTCCATGATATTTGTTGTATTTGGCAATCGATCAATATCATTCAAATAATCATAACAAGCTAAGTAGAGGTGACCGATTTTCACAGGTGAATCTGCGCTATGCTTGTTTACTAGAAAACTGTAATAGGCAGACATCATACCTGTTTGATAAAAACTGTCTTCTGTTTCGTAAATAGGGAAGTTATGGTTTTGAATCTCGTTCAAGGACAAGATAATCCAATCTGTAAGATATCTGCTTATTGGTTTTCTTCTGTATTCATTTTGGTAGCCAGTATAACTATCAATTTTCCTCATTGTCACAATCTGTGACTTAAAGAAATCATCTAACGACACAGGTCTGTCAAGCATATTAATTTCTTCATCCGCAACATCAAAGGGTTTTAAGGATATTTGGAGAGTGTTTCTTTTTAAGAAATATACTGACCAAAAAGCGTGATTTATTGAGCTGTTGTAGTCGTTTGAAACAGGGTTACGTAAAAAACCATTTCTTTCAATTGAAATTTGGTTTTTAGGGTTTTGTGCAACTTCGTGTGCAATCGCACTGCAATATGCAAATACATCTGATCTTATATATGGGAAACTTACTCCAGACATGTCGTATACACCCGTAAAATCATTGAAAACGTGCTCAGGATTTGGGAACATTTTTTGAGCTTTTGAGTAATTTTTGTCTGAAAACTCTTGAAGCTTCTGCATAAATGCTTCAAATCCGGGGTGGTTGAATTGGTTTTCTTTGTCGGTATTGATGAGGTCAATAATACCTGGCCTATCTTCCCTTGCCTTATTTAGGGCATCAGCTAGGTTTTGATCATATAAGGCTTTGTAAGATGTTGGATAGGTCGAGTAATTTTGCCAGTATCCATCAAAGAAAGGTGTTCTCATCTCACGATAAAGCCTAATATTGTTATAATCACATACATCATCAAGATTTTTAGAGTTTTTTCCAATATAATATCCTACAAATCCAGCTACAAAGATAAGAATAATAGCAATTGCCAGTGAGTTTACTAAAACCTTTTTTTTCATCTTTCCCTCCAGCAGATGATTATATAATTAAAGCGGGAATCTTAAAAGACTGTACATGTCAGAACCATTCTGGATATTCTTGCCATGTCATCCCAAACTTGATGCGGATCTTAAACATAAAAAAGGCGACCTTTTAAAGGTCGCCTTTTTAGATTTAGTTTATAGAAATAATTATTCAGCAAGCTTCTTTTCAATCATTGTATAAATTGCTTCTGCTTCAGGGATTGCAGTATCCATTATTTTTTTAGCATCAGTTTTGAGTTGCTCTGCTTTTGCTTTGTCTTCAATTCCACCCACATTGATTAACACATTGAGGTTTGCACCTTTGACCGCTGTGATAACTGAAAGTGCTGCGACTCCAGCATCGGAGACGGAGTTCTGGTTGCCTTTTTCGGCAACTGCTCTTATGAGTGGAAGGGCTGCTGCTGTTGCCTTCATGGTCTTAAGTGGAACTTCAGTTGCATAAATAGTTGCTTCCTGCATGCTCTGCTCTTTGAAAGCCTTGGCTTTCTCATCACCATCGGGAAGCTTCATTGCGCTCATGAAACCATTGAATGCATCGGTATCTTCTTCGACAAGTATGAGAAGTTCATCGGCAAACTTGTCGCCTTCAACTGCGATTTCTGCCATCTCTTCTTTGACATCTGCAAATCTTTTTGACTGTGAAAGCTTTGCAACCATTGATGCAAGAGCTGCTGCAAGTGAACCAATTCCAGCGGAAACCGAACCGCCACCGGGGGCTGCAACTTTTTTACTGACCTGTTTTACAAATGAAGTTGGTACCCAGCTATCATCCCCGCCACCTGCGACTCTGAGGTCAAGAATCTGTTTTTTATCAAAATCCCAGAGATTAAGATGCCCCTTAGCGACACTAAGAATTGCATCAAGTGGAAGAAGCCCAACAATTTCTGCACCAATTGGAAGTACACCAAGTCTCATGGCTTCAGATCTGATCATGTCATAGACTTTTCTGATTGAGGTGCGTTTATAGTTTGTGAGGTTCATTGAAACCTGGGTATATCCGCGTTCTTCAATTGTGAATCCCATTGCTTTGCAGTATGCAAATCCACCTGAACGGCTTCTCAACATTCCTGCAATTTTCTTGGCAATTGAAACATTCATTGTGCCAAGGTTTACATTGAAAGCAACAAGTGGCATTCGGCAACCAATGACTACAGTTCCAGCAGTTGGGTGCATCTTTGGTTCACCAACATCTGGGTCACGTTCTGGAACCTTGCCCATCTCTTCTTTAATTTTTTCATACTCACCACGACGGATGACGGCAAGGTCGACTCTATCAGGGGTTCTTGCGGTTTCTTCATAAAGGTAGCTTGGAATCTTGAGTTCATCCCAGATTCTGTTTGCGAGTCTTTCAGAAAGAGCGTTGCACTCATCAACTGTGATTTCTGAAACTGGAACAAACGGAATAACATCTGTCGCACCAAGTCTTGGATGTTCGCCAGAATGCTTGTTCATGTCAATCAGTTCTGATGCTTCTTTGCACATTTTAAATGCTGCATCTGCTGCTGCCTCTGGTTCACCAGCAAAAGTGATGACACATCTGTTGTGGTCTGCATCCATCTGGACATCAAGCAGTGTTACACCCTTTGTCTCTTTTGCATGTCTTGCAATTTTATCAACAACGTCTTTGTCTCTTCCGTTTGAAAAGTTCGGTACGCATTCTACTATTTGTCCCATGTCATCTCCTTGCCAGCTATAAACACGTTTGATACGTGATTTTGAGTCATTTCATACGGTATAATCCTATATGTGGGATTATCCAGAACAATAAAATCTGCCTGCTTGCCGACATCAATTGAACCTGTTATATTGTGAAGTCTGAGTGAATACGCTGCATTGAGAGTTGCTGCAACAATCGCTTCTTTTGGCGTGAGCTTCAAAAATTTGCAAGCAAGCCCAATTACAAATTGCATCGATTCAACTGTGCATGAGCCGGGGTTTCTGTCGGTTGCAAGTGCAACAATGCAACCCTTTTCAATTGCTGACCTTGCTCTTGCAAAAGGTTTACCAAGATAAAAAGATGTTCCGGGTAAAAATGTCGCCACAGTTCCAGCTTCTGCCAGTGCCTCAAATCCTTCATCATTTGCCGCTATCAGATGGTCTGCTGAATGTGCGCCAAGCTCTGCCGCAAGCTTTGCACCACTAGTGTCAGCGAGCTCATCAACATGAAGCCTGACGGGAAGCCCTGCATCCTTCACGATTTCCTTAGTTTCCTCGTTTGTGAATACTCCCTTGTCACAGAAAATATCAATGTAATCAGAGTGTTGCCTGCAAGCCTCCAACATCTCACCCTTGAGCAGTTTGATGTATTCATTCCTGTCGGCTCCAGCAGGTACTGAATGTGCGCCGAGGAATGTTGTTTTGAAGTTTATGCCAAGTTCAGTAGCAACCTCTCTTGCCACTTTCAACATCTTTTTTTCAGTTTGTGTATCTAGCCCATACCCAGATTTTATCTCAACTGTTGTGGTGCCATGTGAAATCATGTTTTTGAGGCGTTTTTTTGCCGTGGTATTCAGCTCTTCCTCAGATGCCTCACGTGTCATTTTGACACTCGAAAGGATTCCTCCACCTGCTTCCATGATTTCTTCATATGTTGCACCAGAAAGTCTCATCTCATATTCTTTTGATCTGTCCCCGCCAAAAACAGCATGGGTGTGCGGGTCGACAAACCCTGGAAGTACGGCATTTTCACCAGCTGAAATCACATTTTCAGATTCATACTCTGAAAGAATCTTTTCAGCTTTTCCAACAGCAACAAATTTTCCATCAGAAACAGCAAATGCACCATTTTCGATGAGCCCAATGTCTGACAAGTCTTTGCCTGTTTTTGGGGTATTTCCAGAAACTGTTACAAGCTCAGAGATGTCTGTTACGATTAAATCTGCTTTTTTCTTCATGGTATTTTGATTGACTCAAAAATTGATACGAAGTCATTTTCGTATTTTTCTGCAAGCATTCCGTCAAAAATGATTGTATAGTTGTCAGTTTTGATGATGCCTGTTGGGTGGTCACCTAAAAGTTTATAGTAACCGTATTCTACACCTGGAATTTTTGTGCCATCTGACTCCAGTTTTGTGAGGTAGTATTCTACTGGATCATCAATCCCGCCGATTCCGTTAATGTATCTTTTTATGTCGTCCTCTGATTTTTCATCGGAAAAGATTGCTGCTGTGAGAACTGTTAGATATAGGTCAATCTCATGTTGTCCACTATCCGCTTTAGAAATATCTATTTGTCCTTTAAGTTGGTCTGCGAGCTCTTTGTTTAGAGCGGGAGATGCTTTTCCACCCTGGTTTTTTTCAAGTGTTTCGAGGAATTCTGGGTCTACCTTTAGAGTTGGAACATCTGAGTTTGTGTTGATATCTTCAATACCAATATCAACTGACTTTGGTGCAAACAAATGTGCATGTGAAGTGTTTCTTCCGAGAGCTCCATCAAATTTAAGAGTTTCTTCAAAATCATAATCTACCCATGAATCTGGAAGCTCACACGTGAAAGCATCAAACTGGCTTTGAAATTTCCAACTTCCATTATTGTTGCTTGTAATATACCAAAACACCGATAATAGGATAACAACACCTATTGTTATCAAAGATGTCATCCAGCTATTGCGTCTGCTTCGTTTTTCGTTTTGTCTGAGTTGTTCTACTCTTGGAACCTTTTTTTCTCCGGTTGATTTTTTTCTTCCCTTTTTCGCCATAACTCTACCTCAAATATTTGTTATCAGTATTACATATTCTAGGGTTCTATTGTTTCTGGTCAAATCAGTTTTCATGATAGTGCAGAATGAAATAGAGGGTGAAACCAAAATGATTTTTGCCAAACATCGATTAATTTTTGCTGGGAGTGTTTTGATTCTATTCCTTCATAATATGAACATCCATCTGTGGGAATGGGATTGACAGACCCTCTTTATCAAACGCCTCTTTGACAGTTTTTACAAGCTCAAGCTGGGTGTCCCACCAGTCTTCACGTTTTGTCCAGGCGTAAGCGATCATGTTGACTGAACTGTCCGCAAGTTCTGTTACAGCCACTGTTGGTGCTGGTTCATCAAGGATTCGAGGTTCATCTTTGTAGATTCTGTTGATTACCTCATATGCTTTGTTGATGTCGCCTTCATATCCAATTCCAAATGTGAGATTCATCCTTCTTACTTCATTCTTTGAGAAGTTCTTTATCTCTGAACCCCATATGTTTGAATTGGGCATCACAACATTTACCCCGTCAAGTGTACTCATTCTTGTATAGAAAAGCCCAATCTGCTCAACATTTCCTGTGGTTCCACCAACTTCAACCGTATCACCAACAGAAAATGGTCGGAGTGTGATTATCATGATTCCTGATGCAATGTTTGTCATTGCACCCTGG
Organism: Caldisericia bacterium; assembly: GCA_963674785.1. Lineage (GTDB taxonomy): Bacteria > Caldisericota > Caldisericia > JAAYUI01 > JAAYUI01 > JAXGMQ01. Next base: position 343,720 of record OY771555.1, on the reverse strand, counting down.
AGTGCAAGACCAAAAGCAAGACCAAATGAACCGAGTACAGCAATGATACTTGTTGTTGCGATTCCAAAAATCTGAAGAACAGTGATTATTGTTACAATAATTACCCCATACCTCACCACCTGCACAATAAGTGGGGTTAATGTGTCATCAATCCTGTCGGTTTTGTCGCATGCTTTTTTGACGCTTCGTGCAAGTTTTCCCGCAATCCAATATCCAATTATCAAGATCAGAACTGCCCCAAGAATATTTAAAACAGGCACGATCACGCCAACAAGCCAGTTTGGCAGGTTTGCCTTCTGTAATATATCTTGAATCATAATTGATAGATTATTCATTTTTCATCTTTCCTTTCTCCACAGGTTTCATTTACCATGATAGTCATTGATGATTTGTTGACAAGCGGTTGATAATTCTGATACAAACATAAAAAACGAGAATTGACAACAATATTCAAAATGTAGAGAATGAATATTATGTCAATTTTGAGAACGCTTTTGAGATTGCCTAAGATATTGAAGAAAATTGATTATGATGATAGTGATATCTCAAACAAAACTGATGACAGGTTATATGATTCGCTTTGGAACGGCATTCCAAAATTTCTGATGGCATTCTTTTATCCACTTTCTGGAAGGAAGAAATACAAAAAACCACAAAAAAGATGGGAGAAAAAGAAGAGAAAATGAGAAAATTTTTTTCATATGTGTTTGGAATTTTAAGAGAGCCTTTTGAAACAATCCAAAGGGCAACAAAAGAAAAAGATCATTGGTTAATGACTGTTTATGCTTTTATCTGGGATAATCTTTTGATGATGGTTTTTATTGGTATAGTTACTGCTCGAAGATTGGTTGTTTGGACTCCAAATAATCATCTGCCAATAGGAGAAATTATAATCAATTCTCTGAAATTTTTGCTTTTTTGTAATATTGTTCTTTTGGTTAATTCCATAGTTCTCTTTTTTGTGATAAAAATCTTCAGAAACAGATACAAGATTATTCCGGAGTTATTTTATTCATATCTTCTGAATTCAGTTTTTCTTATGATCTGTATTGCTTTGACATTTCTACATCATTTTTTTCAAAATGCTACCGATAGAGGGAACAGGAGTCTTGTATCCGGGTTGTTTGCTCTTATTTCAGCTTCTGTCTATTGTTTCTGGTGTGGAGTTTTAAATAGTTTTTCGTTGGAAAAATTCAGAGAATTATTTATGCTCAACTTTGTGATACTTTCAATTGTTTCTGTTTTTGCAGTTTTTATTCTTGGTGGATTGATGTCAGGAATCTAAACAAACTCAAAATGTGAACCGTCTGCATCTCGCCAGACTTTGATTTATTGTGGTTTTTTATTCCTCGCAATACCTCAACCAAAATTTCTCTTCACAATCATCAATATCATTACCATCTTTATCAATCTGAATAACCCTTAGATATTGAAACGTTTCTTCACTACTGATATTGTCAGGGACAGTAAACAATAATGGAATTTCTGTACTGGTATATGGTTCTGAGCCAAGTTCAATTATATTATCTGGGAGACTATGTTTTGTGATGTGTTTAGAAGGTATGAGTCTGATCCTAATTTCTCTAAAACAATTGTTCTTTATTTCAATTATTCCAGAGACTTCATCTCCAGGGCTGAAACAATATGGACTATCAGGGAGCTTGATGTCAACCATATAGTCCATTTCATAACAACACTTTCCAGTTTTTACTGTAACAGTTTTTATGGTGCCTTCTTTTTCAATATATTCCCCCTTTTTATAGACGAGTGAGAATTGTAATATTTTTATGTTTTCATCTGGCCAATCATTTATTCCAAACATAAGATTTATCGGATTAGATTTTTCTCCAGGTTTCACAATTATTGGATCAAGATTATTTGGGTCAATATTATCAGGATCAGTGCATATTGTTTCAATGTCTGGTGTTTTTACGGTGAATGTTATCGGACGCTCGTTATTATTGATAATTGAGAAATCCATGGAAACAGATGTAGTGCTTTTGAGTATTTCATCAGGAACAGACCCATCTGTTGAAAAGTAACTTGAATCAGCTGGTTCACCATCAATCTTTATATTGGTAAGTTCAACATCCCAATTATCATAGGTATTTGGATCGTCATTATTTCTTCCTTCTATCTGACAACCACAGTCATTTACATCATATGTGATCATTGGAATTTTATATTCAGGAAGCCACACAATATCTTTTGCGCCAGTTATTTCTGCCATAAACCTGAGCGGAACCATTAGATGATCGATACCATCATCGTCTTTTTCAATATATGATGTAACATCATTATCGACCCAGTCAATAGGTTGGGGTCTACCATCTATAAGTGCTACATCTTTGCCTATTTTCAATTCAACCGTTGTGTAATGGAATGGTTTAGTGTCATCAGTGTATGGGTGATATTGTGGATACATTGTCTTTGGGATTGACATCGAAAACATCTGTTCTTCCTCATTCAATTGCCAGCTTGAGTTTGGAGTGAATTTAAGAACATCTTCTGCTTCAACAAACACTCTTCCATTTTTGATGATTGGCTCACGATTTATCCTGTGACCGTCTGGAACCCAGGAAAGACTACCATTTTCTAAGACTGGTGGATTTTCTCTGGATTCTAAATATCGCTCTTCTTCACCCATATAAGCATTTGCATGTTTTGTTCCAATTTGATAAGACAACACAAGAAGACATCTGCAGTCACCATCCTCTTCTATATCGTAAGTGTTTGGTAGCGGATTCTCTTCATCCCTCCATGCACATACCTTTTCATCAGTGATGGCTATCTCATTGTATTCCCTATCTACTACTCGAAGTCTGAAACATGTATATCTACCATAATCATTATATTCAAATTCATCTTCTCTTATGGGGATATCAACTAGAGGAAAAAACCCTAGTTCACCAATTTCTTTCTCAGGAACATACCAATAATCAGGATATACATCATCCCATTTTAAAGTGACTGAATCAGGATTTATGATCACATGAAGGTTTAACGCCATTTGGGTGCTTGATGCTCTTGCATTTGTTGTTGTGTTTTGAGGTGTCAGAAGAATAAAAGCGAAAACAATAATAAAGAAAACCCTCAAAACCTTTGAACTGAAAAAACTAATCCCATCTTTTTTGTACATGTCTGCTCCTCCACAGGAAATTTTACGGTTAATGTTTTGACTGTCAAATTTTTGTTGTGGTTGATGATATTTGGCTGTCTGACTTAAACCAACTCAAAATGTGAACCATCCGCATCTCGCCAGACTTGGATTTGCCTGTCAAAATGATTCTTAATCTCATCAACATGTGAAACAACAAGGATTTTTTCAAAGTCGGGAGAGACATCATGGATGGCATCAACAAGTGCCGAAACCCCCTCAGAATCCTGTGAACCGAATCCCTCATCAACAACAAGAAGGCGGAGTTTTCTACCACTCCTTCTTGAAAGGATATGCGAAAGGGCAAGACGGATTGCAAAGTCTGCGCGGAATCTCTCGCCACCACTGAAAAGCTCATATGGTCTTTCATTTTGACCATCTGAAAGAATAATGTCCAGAGCTGTGTTTCTCTTGCCAGTTGCACTCTCGCGTGAGAGCTCAAACTGCATCCTCATCGCCTCTCCGCTATGGCGACCCTTTGTGATTTTTTCAAGGATATCGTTTGCAACCTCTTCAAGCTGAGGGACAACCCCCTCAAGAATCTGATTTGGTATACCGTCTCTTCCAAACATTACTTTCAATCTCTGAAGGATTTCAGAATCAATCGACAGCGATTCAAAAAGCTTTTGTGATTCTGCCGATTCTATCTCGGCACTTTTTGCTTTTTCAAGTAATGTTTTTTGTTCTGAAACCGCTGTTATTGCTTCATCTCTTTCCTTTAAGATGGTGTTGTTTTCATCAGTCAGAGATTTCAGGATGCCCAATTGTTCGGCCTTTTTTGAAAAGACATCATCAAAGCTTTGCAGCTCTCCTGTGAGGTTTTCGATCTTTTCTTCCGATTCTGATATTCTTTTTGATATTGATACTTTTTCTTTTTTTATGCTTTCCGATTTTTCTTTAGCAAGCTCAAGTTCGCTCATCTTCTGCTGAAACTCTCGATATTTTTTTTCATCAGACAGGATTTGTTGATATGCACCAGCATCAAATGAGTTTTCCTCAAGCTGGATTTTCAAACCTTTAAGTTTCTTTTTCTCACCTGTGCAGAACTCTTCATTTTTTAGCTTGTTTTCAAGAATCTCGAAGGTTTCAGTGACCTTATCTTTTTCTATCTTTTTTGACTCAAGGTTTTGAATCACACCTGAGAGTCTCAAAAACTCTGACTCAATCTTATCTTTTTTGGTAATAAGCTCTCTGTTTTCTGATTTGATTGATTCGAGCTTTTGTTCAACTGTTTTAAGATTCTTATTTTCCTCTTCAAGCTCATTTTGGCTATCTTCCAATTGAGAACCCATCTCGATAATTTGCCTTATGAGTGGAAGCTTAGAGTGTCTTTTTTCAAGAATTTTTTGTGATGATTCAAGACTTCTGATGTCCTTATTCAGGTCATTACTTTTTGTGGTTAATTCAGCTATTTCTTGTTTGAGTTCCATGAGTTTAGCAGATTTTTCTGATTCAATGTCATCTGATTTTTCAGATGATAATTCAGAACCACAAAGGGGACAAACTCCACCCTCACCGGTTTTTAGCATCTCAAGTTCGCTTTGAATATGGTTTATTGTGGTTTTGTTACCTGTGATCTTTTCAGAAATTCTGAGTTGCTCAGATTTGCTTTTTTCAAGATTATCTTGGATTTGACGAATTTTATTTGGGTACTCACCTAAAAGGAATTCAAACTCAGATTCTAATTCAGATGATTCGTGTATCCCTACTTCATCTTTTGTTTTGATTATTTTTGCTTTGGTTTTTGTGATTGAATCTTGTAGTGGTGCTATTTTTATCTTAGATTCATTAATCTTCGCTTCGATTTTGCTTATTTCAGCTGTGATTTCAGAGAGTTTGCTTTTTTCATCAGATACAGTTTTTATCATGTTTTCAGCATCGATGTTTTCTGAGATAAATGTCTTCACCTGCTCAAGATTTTTGGTAGCATTATCAAACTCAGCTTTTAGTCTTGTTTTTTCAAGCTTGATTTCTGACTCGAGTTTTTGGATTTCTGAGGTTAGCTTCTCATGAACTAGTTTCTTTTCATTTTCGATGTCGAGTGTTTTTTGGATGTTTTGATATTTCTTAAAGCCCTCCTCAATCTCATTTGATTTTTCTATCAATTGCTGTTGTTTGATGATTTCAATTTCCAGAATTTCAAGTTGTTTCATGAGGTCATCCAGGTTTCTTTTTGCCTTCTCAAGTTCCGATTTTTTGTCATTTAGAATCTTTATTTTGAAGTCAATTTCTGTGATTTGTTGATTAACCTGTTTGATTTTTTCTGCAGACTCATCACGTTTTTTATTCAGTTCCTCTGATTTGTTTGTGGCTTCCTGAAGGTTTTTTTGAATCTCGGGGATTTTTTCAGATTCAGCTTTCAGGTCAGATATTTTATGAGTCAAAAACTTGATTTGGTTTTCTGTTTCTCTGTATGATTTTTTGGTCTCATCAAGACACTTCTCGTAAATCGAAAGATCGAGAATTTCAGATAAAACCTCAAGTCTTCCGGAAACCGATGCCTCCATGAATCTTGAACTGTCACCTTGTGTGATAAAGGATGATGAGAAAAAAACATCGAATGTTATACCAAGCTCTTTTTCAATGAGTGAGTCGATGTTCCCTTTGTCTTTGATGTTTTCTTCCCCAGACTGTGTGAGTCTTTTGAATTGAACTCGCCAGCCACTCTTGCCTCTGTCAATTGCACGGTTGACAAGAAATCTGTTTCCTTCAACCATGAACTCAAGACTGACCTCACAGGAGTCTGCGTAGTCATTTATTACTGCATCACGCTGTTTATTTGTTTTTCGACCAGTGATATTGTGTTCACGCGATTTTCCGAAAAGTACCCAGGAGATTGCATCAAGAAGTGCTGATTTTCCCGAACCATTTGTTCCAACAATTGAGGCAACATGAATTCCAGATAGGTCGAGTGCGTGAAATCCTCTGTAGGAAAGAAAATCTGTTATTTCAAGCCTAATGGGTATCAATCGCCACCTGCCCTAACAAGGATTTCCTGTGCCAGTTCCAAAATTTTGCCCTTGTTTTTTTTGGAAAAATCATCATCCAGATTATCAATATATTTACTGATTGCTGAAACTGGAGATTCAGATGTTGGGATTATCTCCCCTCTGGAAACTTTTTTTTCATCAGGAATGATGTATACCAGAACCCTTTGAAACATATTAAGAGAAACAAGCCAGAACTTGATTAAATCCCATTCACGTCTTGCACTTTCTGGGATTTTCAGTCTGAAGATCGGCAGGGGAAAGCCGATTTTTTCTTCGGTTTCCTCAGGTGTTTCTGAGTTTGTGCCGGCAACGTAAATATCACTCCAGAAGTTTGATGAAAAGAATTTTTCTTCAAGCTCTTCCTTGTAGTTTTCTGGTTTTTGAAGCGTTAATTGGCGAAGTTGCCTTGATTTTGTAAGTTTTCTGCATCTACCCCAACTCGTGTCAGAATCGACATTCAGTTCGATAAAATTTCTGACCCTTGAACCATCTGTGAAATCTTTCCTTCCAGGTGATCCTGAATAAGCTGTTTTGATTAGCCGCACTGGTTTTTTTCTTTCATCAAAAAGTGAATCATCAGGTTTGAGAATTGATTCTGAGAAATCCTTTTCCCACGCCTGACAAGGAATTATCCCAAGTCTTGAGTCCTCTTCACCATCAAGGTTTTCCGATGTAATTGATGGTGAAAGATTTGTTGTTGGCATCTGAGGGTTATGATAGTGACCGAGGGCGATGTATGAGAATTTTGCGTCTCCGTCATCAAGTGCAATTATCAGATCATAGAGTGAGAGTACAACATCTTCTGCAAGATAACCCATTCTCCCTGGTTGCATGTGTGCCTCTTTTAAACCAAAATGACCAACAAAAATAGAGGGTAGTTTGCTTTCGGCTGAATCCGAAAGCTCATTAATCCTATCAAGGAATCTTTTGCTTGCGAGGTTTTTCCCTTCATCCCTTTTTGAATTTTTAAGTTCAGATGCGGTCAAAAGTTCGGAGCGTCTTGGATATGGCATTGCAAGAATCTGGAGTTTACCAGACTTAGTGTCAATTATGCTTATATCACCAAGTGTTTCTGTGTCTCCTGGAAACTCGGGTTGTCTTCCTAAAACGTGACAAGCGATATTGATTCCGGTGTGGCTTGTGGGTTCAAGTGCTTTTATTGTCTCAAGAACAGATGGTACACGTACAGATGAGGTTGTTTCGTGATTGCCAGGAGTGATGACAACGGCAACTCCAGCATCAAGAAGTGTTCTGATTCTTTTTGAAAACTCTGACACCACAAAGTTTTTTGGTCTTTCGTTTTCAAAAACATCGCCTGCAATCAGGAAAACATCATAATTTTGGGAGATTGCATTTTCGACCAACTCATCAAGCATCACGAGATAATCAAGGATTCTACTGTTTATTCCCCCCGCATCAGTTTTTCCATATGTTTCAACTCCAAGATGCAGGTCTGCAGTATGGAGGATTTTAATCATCTGAATCAAGAAGTGGGTCAAAACCAATTACGACCGTGATTTCGCCCTTCAGTACCCTTCCACCGATTTCATCAAGCAATTTTTTTGGAGTTCCTCTGAGGTATTCTTCGTGTTTTTTGGTCATCTCGCGCCCAACAAAGACCATACATGTTGGCATTATGAGATTGATGACCTCAAGCAGTTTTGAAAGCCTTTGGGGGGATTCAAGGATAACAGTTGTCCTTTTTTCAGCAGCAATTTCTTCGATGACCTTTGTCATCGCACCTTTTTTTCTGGGAAGGAAATTTCTAAACGTGAATGTCTGAGCAAAGAATCCAGAAACAGAAAGGGCTGCCATTATTGCAGATGGGCCAGGGATTGGGATTACATCATATCCATTGTTTCTTGCCATATCAACAAGGTGTTGTCCTGGGTCTGCAATTGTTGGTACACCGGCATCAGAAACCAGAGAGACATCAGAACCACCAGCAAGAATCGATAAAACCTTGTCGGCTTTGATTCTCTCATTATGTTCAAAAAATGATTCGAGTTGAACATGAAGACCAAATTTGGAAAGAAGTTTCTGAGTTCTTCTTGTATCCTCTGCAAGAATCAATGACGATTTAGATAATGTTTCTATGAGTCTTGGGGATGCGTCATCTAGATTTCCAATTGGGGTCGAGCATATATAGAGTGTGCCACTCATGATTCATACTCATCCACAAGCTCACGTAATTTGAGTCTTGCGATTCCCATTGACGGTGTTCCATCAAGTATCAAGAAAAAATAATGGGTTCCGCTGTGCATCACAAGAACAGAACCATTCTCTCCATCAAAGGAAAGCTCCATTGAGCTTCCAACAAAGGCAAGAGATGTGTTTTCGGCAATTGTAAATGCCGATGCGAGGTATCCCGAAAGAACACCAGGGGTGATGATCGATTTCTTCCTTGAGTTTTGGTATTCGATTTTGCCATCAGAGTCAAGGATTAATAAATCCCTAAACCCGTTCAGGCTCTCGATTTTTTCAAGGCTCATCAGTCGTCACTTCCTGTCATTTTTTGTATCAGTTTTGAAAACATAAAGAAAGCTTCCTCAGCCTGTCCTTCTTTGAGCAGATTCCAGGCACTCTCTTCCGAATATTCGTTTTCAGTTTCAGATGTTGGAAGCACTATCCTTTGCGGGATGTTTTCATCGAAAAACGTTTCTTCCTCATCATAAAATATCTCTTCTTTGGTTTCAGGTTGAGTTGGAACTGATGTATCAGGCATGACGACTTCCTCGACCTGTTTTATCTCTTCTATCTGGGGTTTTATTTGTTCTGGTATAATCGATTCTTTTTCAGTTTGTTTTATCTTCTCAGGTTCTTTTGTGGGAGTTTCTTTTGCAGGTGCATTTTTTGTTTGGTCAAGGATTTTTCTTGCTTGCTCAAGTATTGTTCGAGCTCTTTGGAGTTGATGAGAGTCAACTGAATTAAGGTCAAGTTCGACTTCTTTTTTCGGTTCTTCTTTGGTTTCAGCGACTATTTCCCTGGCTTCTTCCTGAGTTTCTTCTGTTGGATCACTAACAAAAACAACAGGATCTGAGTTTACTGGGATTTCTTCAGTTTCCACCTTTAACTGTTCAATAGGCTCCACTTTTTTTGGAGTTTTTGGTGGAACGTAGCCTGGGATAACATGCTGATTTGCGTACTGCACTAGTACAGTCTCGCACCATGTGTCAAGTTCCGAGATTGCAGGAATATCGTCCATGTTGCCATATCTCAAATCTAGTGATGACATGACTTCATCAGATAGAGGGTATGTTGGTTGAATATCAAGAATAGTCTGGTATATGAAGCTTGCCTTTTCTGAGTTTTCGTTCCCTGTCAGTTTTGCAAGAATACTTAGAAGGTCTGGGTAGTTAGGGTGGCTATCCTTCAACCGTCTTAGTATGCCCATGGCCGTTTTCTTTTCGCCTCGGTCAAGCAGAAGCTCGGCTAAAACAAGTTTTAGCCGGATGTTTTCAGAGCCATTCCCAAGCTCTTTGAGCATGTCGTGCGCTGTTTTTTCGTGTTCTCGTATCAGTACTGAGGCTTGTTTTTTATAATTGGAGTCGGATAAACCTTCATCATTATCAATAGTATGTAAAAGCTTTTTGGCGGTCTCACCAAAGATGCCGTGTTCGGTGAGCTCAAGCAGGTTCTCTCTTGCAAGCTGACCCCTTCCCGACTCAATAAGGAGTATGGATGAACCGAACATTCCAATCTCAGATGAGGGATTTAGAGAAAGAAGGTGGTTGAATTCTTGAAGAGCAGCTTCATTGTCCCTTGCAAGAACTCTGTTTACAGAAATCAATCTTTGAGCTGGCAGGTATCCCGGGAGAAATGTGAGGCATTCCATCAGAAGTCTGTATGAGACATCAAGCTCTCCCTGACTCATGGCAGAGCCGGAAACAATCACCTTAAGTGAAAGCCTGTATGGTGATCTCTCCGCAATCTTGATTGAGACTTCTAAATCTTTATCCACAAATGGTAATACTACTTGAATGACAGAGCTTAGTCAATGCTTAAGGGGTTTTCTGCTCCTCATCAGGCAGCATTAGATATGAGTATTTCTTACCATTACACTGCATGACAATATCGCCAAGTTCCTCAACCATTTTTGGATCCCCTGGTATTGCCTCAAGGTTTTCACCTTCACCTCTTCTACCGACAATGATTTCTTTTGGGTCTAGGATTTTTAGGAAATCTTCGCTCATGCTTCCTTCGGGTGCACCATTGGTTGCAATCAAAATATCTGTAGGGCGAAGTTTTCTTCGCTCAAGCATTTTCCTTTCAGCTTTTTCTGAAATATCACCTGTAACGAGAAAAGAAATGTTACCTTTTTGGAATCTTAAAACCATTGTTGAGTCAGTTGGATCATCTGTCAAATCAGAACTCATTGGGTATAGAATCTCGAATTCTGTACCGTTTTCGTACCAGATTGCCCCAGCGCTTTTGTCTTCTCTGAAAGCTTTATTCTTGGTTGCCTCGATATAGAGATTGCGGATGTCTGCCCCTGATCTGTAACCGAAGCCACAGAGGTACCCAGTTGGGATTTCAGACAATACTGTCGGGATTCCCCCAAATGACTCTGGATCATTTGATGGGATCAGCATATATTTCAAACCTTCAACCTCTTCTTGCTTGAGGTAGTTGGCTACTTCTTGTCCATTCTCGCTATTGCTTGCGCCGTAAAGGATTGCAAAGGTTTTATCGTGTATCAAAACAGGATTCCCAGGAAGATCGAGTAAATGCACTTTTAAAGTCGATGGAATTGAGACAGCACCTTTTCCTGGTACATATCTTGTGTCAACCTCTGCTCTACCGGTCTCGTCTACTTCATTGCTTGCAAGCTGAGATTCAATCGTGGGTGTCTCATCAACTGCTTTTACTTCGGGTTCTTTGTATGTGTAGTCTCCGACAGTTTTTTCACCTGGATTCTTTGTTACAGATGTTTCATCTTTTCCACAAGAAACCGTCAGAAACGAAAGAACAAGGATACATATCACCAACAATGCTATATTTTTTTTCATGTTTTACCTCAGTTAATAATACAAATACTTATCAAAGTAGTTTCTCAGCAAGTTTTGGTGCAAGCCAGGAGGTATCCTCCCAGGTAAGTTCAGGAATCTCACGACCAAAATGGCCATAGTTTGTTGAGAAGGAGTATATTGGTCTGAGAAGGTCTAGGTGTTCGATAATTCCACGAGGTCTGAGATCAACAAGTTCCTCAACAGTATCTTCGAGGGTTTTACTGCTGACTTTTCCAGTCCCAAAAGTCCTCACGGCAAAATGGGTTGGATCGGCTCTTCCAATCACATAAGAAATCTCAACCTGGCAAACGTCTGCAAGCCCAGCTTTTACTATGTTTTTTGCGATGTATCTAGTCATGTAGGCTGCAGACCTGTCAACCTTTGTCGGGTCTTTCCCAGAGAATGCTCCACCACCATGAGGGCATGCGCCACCATAGGTATCGACTATTATTTTTCTTCCGGTAACTCCAGCATCTGAAACCGGGCCACCAACAACAAATTTTCCAGTCTGATTGATGTAGTATATTACATCCTTGCAGAGAAGTTCATCAGGAATTACCTTCGATATCACTTCTTTTTTCAGGAGCTCTTTAGCATCCATTGAAATCTGAGATGGATCGTTTTTATCAAGTACATCTTCATTATGCTGAGCACTAAGAACTATTGATTTTATCTTTGTTGGTTTACCATTGACATATTCAACTACAACCTGACTTTTCCCATCTGGACCAAGCCATGGGATAGTGCCATCTTTTCTTACGTCCGATAGTCTTTTTGTGATTTTGTGTGCATAATGAATCGGCATTGGCATGAGTTCCGGTGTTTCTTTTGTTGCAAAACCAAACATCATTCCCTGGTCTCCAGCCCCACCAGTGTCTACTCCCTGGGCAATATCTGGTGATTGATGTCCAATCGCATTTAACACACCCACAGTGTTTGCTGTGAATTTGAGCCATGGTTCTGTGTATCCGATTTGAGTGAGTCTGTCTCTTACAATCGAGTGCAGGTCAACGTACGTATCTGTTGTTATCTCCCCACCAACAAGTATGAGCCCAAGACCAACAAATGTCTCACAGGCAACACGTGCTTTTTTGTCATGAGATAAAATCTTATCCAAAACTGCATCCGAAATAGAATCACAAACCTTGTCTGGATGACCTTCTGTCACTGATTCTGATGCGACATATATTTTTTCATCGATCATTTTTTCTATGACTCCTCCGAAAATTGTTCTTTGAACTTAGTACTCATTTCATCCAATGTCAATCCTGTTTGTTGTTATTTTTCATTGTTTCTTCAAATTGGGTATCAACTCCAAGGTCAATCAGGATTGAGTGAAGTGGGATCATCCGTTCGTCACCCCATTCCATCATGTTTATGAGGAAGTTTGGTTTAGAGTTTGATGACAGCAAAGCCAGATAGTTGGGAACAACCCATCTGATATCATAATCAGTTTTTGATATTTCCGATATCAGACTATCTCCAAGCGGATTCATATTCAGTTGCATGAAATGGAATTTGAATCTGGTTGAATCGGTAATCATTCCATGTGTAAGTGACGGGAAAATGCTTTTGTTTAACTTAATCTCTGGAGAAAAGAGCTTTGGTGTTGAGATAATATTGCAATCAATCCCAAGTTTTTTCAGTTCATCCTCATTGAATCTGTCCAAAATTATTGTTGAGCCAGCATTCATTTTTTTTATAGCTGATTCTGTAAGTTGAGTTGTGTTCTTGAAATAATAAACAGCTTCTTCACCAGGTTTTCCATTAGCGGCAAAACCGTTTTTTTTAAGAATCTCTTTTCCAGATTCATCGCTTATGAGTGCAATGCTTTTAGGCTCATCTGTGTCTGAGAGGGAAGAAATAAGCTCTGAAAAAATAATTGAACATCTTGGTTCAGAACTCATTTTTTCAGAAAACGCAATTGATGAAACAAATCCAAATCCAGGAACTTCAAGAATTGGGTAGAATTGTTTGTAGCCGGAGTCGGCAGCAAGAACCGGTATCATTGGGAAGTTTGGTGTAAGAGAAAACGCGTCTTTTGCAATTATATTATCCCCAGCAAAAAACTCCATTAGTTCATAAGTTTTAAAGTCACCAAAATCTCTGACCCAGCTTGTTATTGTAAACCCATTTTGAGGGAATACCTTTGCGAAATCGGTATCATTCATTGAGCTTAAGATGTCGATAGGGTCTTCTTTCTGTGGATAAAGAACCAAGTATTTCTTTTGATTTTTCGCTAGCAGTTCCTGGATTTGGTCATTTTCCTCAAACGAATTTGGGGCAAAAACAACTGGAAGATTGGATTTGCCTTTTTCTGTAAGCTCCGTCAGATTTTGATATGTTTCAAATCTATAACCCAGATTCCTCAGGTCTTCTTCAAAACTTCTGTTTTTTCCTACAAGCACAAATTCTGATTCTGCAGATTTTTCTGGGTATATGAGTATCTCTTGTGATTCTTGGTGGAGTACCTCAACACCAGATAACAAAGTCATCATAAGGTTTTGTGATGTTTTTTCTTTTGTCTCGGGTAAATCCAATTTGATATTCATCATCTTTTCTTCGTATGGGTTTAGAAGCCCTTCCCAGCTTCCAGATTGTTTCTCAAATTCCCATTTAAAGCTCAGGGTTTTTGGTTTTTCAGACCAGTTTTGAATTGTGATTGTCTTGAATAACTCTCTTCTCTCGAAATGATGGACATCAACCTGAGAAACAAAGAATCTGACTGGTTTAAAAAGCTCTTTTGTCGTCTCTGGGACAGTTGTGTTTTCATCTGTGAAATCCTCAAGAGGGTTCCATGGATTCATGGCAGACACTCCCTGCAATCTGAATGCTTTTACGTAGAACTCAAAAAGCTTTGATTTTGCAAGCAGTCTGTTATTGTAGGTATCATCAAGGAAGCTGTCACCAAGAGCAACAGCCCCGGCATGTACTACATCTGGAAGCCACAGAAATTCACCTATGTAGATTGGTTTTTCCCTGTTCCATTTGAAATTTTCTCTGGGATATGATTGGATGAGGAATTCACTATCAAGGAAAAATGCTCCCTGTGGATAGGTGTGGTGTGCTGTTGGTTCATAGCTGTAGTGCAGATTGATTATGTCGGATGATCCACCTGGGTCACCGTCTCCCTCAAACATGATATGCCTTTTTGACATCTCTTTTACATATTTACCCAGTCTTACAAGTTTTTCCTCTGCTTTTTCTGAATTTTTTCCACCAGAAAGAAGCAACTCGTTTTCAATTGATGCGATCACCCAGGATGGATGGTTATAGTCTCTTTCAATCTGATCATCCCAGTTATTTCTGAGGTTTAGCCAAAAGAGCTCTGAATCAAGATCATAAAAATTACCCCTTGTGAATGCGGCCGATTCATTCACAATCAGGATTCCTTTTTCATCAGCGTATTTTAGAAAAACCTCTGGGAATGGGTTTGCATGAAGCCGAAGCGTATTACAATTCAAAGATTTTGCCTCATTAATCAGACTCTTGGCAAAAAGGTCTATCGGTGCTGTAATGTTACCCCGATTCCAAAGATGCTTTGATGCTGCTCGAAGGTGGATTTTTGTGCCATTCAGATAGAAATCTGAGCCCACAATTTTGAATTCTCGGAATCCAAATTGTTCGATCTTTTCATCAATTACAGTGTTTTCTAGAAATATCCTGATTACGCATCTGTAAAGATTCGGATTCTCTGGACTCCAGAGTTTTGGGTTTGTCCATTCTTTAGAAAAATCTGCAACACCACAATTCCTTGCGATGGTGATTTTTGATGTTCCAAGATCGAGGATTTTCTCACCTGACAACAACTCAATATGGCATGAGACATCGCAATCAATTTCCTCGGGAAGCTTCGAATTGACATCGACTTTGATTGCGACACTCTTCTCAGTCAAATTTGTATCTATCCAGCAATTTGAAACATACAATCGCGGTCTTCTGATGATTTTTGATGGAAGCCATAGACCTGCAAGCTGAATTGCTGAGCCTATCGGAAAAATAAGAGCATCATCTGTTTCAAGGGTTGGATTTTCAATGTTGGGGTTAAAACAAGCTGTATAGTCCCTCACACCCAGTATGACTTCATTTTGTCCCTCATGAAGGAGTTCAGTAATATCAAACTCAAATGGAAGGAATCCTCCCATGTGTGTTCCGGCTGGGTTTCCGTTTACCCAAAGTTTGGATAGATAGTTGGCCGCACCGATTTGTAAAAAAACCAAGCCATGTCCATCAAAGTCGATATTACCTTTGTAATAACCCAGGTGGAATTTTTTTTGCTTCCCCTCATTCATAGATAACCAGATATGAGGATATGTATGTTCTCCCCATCCATCTTGTGGGATGTTCTCAAAGGACAAGGTGTCATCGAATGATGGTGCAAACTCGGAAAAAACGGGGTCAAGTGTTGGGTTATCTGTAGTTTCGATATCACCTATTGGTGATATAACAGAAATAACCGTTATGATAATTGCAAGAATAATTTTCATATCTTATACCCCAACCCCAACTTTGAATTCTGGTTTTATATTTTTTTATCCAGCTTGGAGATTCTTTGCTCAAGTTCTTCAGAAACAGGATACCCGAGAGAAATAAGCAGAGCTTTAACAAGACGTGGATCAAATGCCCTACCGCCTTGTCTTGTGAGCCATCCAACTTCTGTTTTTTCACGTAACATATCAAGTGCGTCAGTGAAGTGGTTTTCTGTTCTGAATGCAAGAGATTGGGCAAGATGAAGAATTCTTGCCAAGTAAGGAATGTTTTCTCCGGATAATCCATTTGGATAACCAAGTCCATCCCACCTCTCGTGGTGCGTTTCGATCACAGGAATGCATTCTCTAAGTTTTGGTAGGTACCTGAGAAGATGTGCGGATTTTATTGGGTGGTCATGTATCTTTCTAAGTATCCCCGAATTCAGAGTGTGTGTGCCGTGAATCAGATATCGCTCAAGTGTCTCGTAATCAAGGTAGATTAACGCCACATCGAGAAGCTTTGCTGAAACAAGAAGTATCTCAATCTGGTCAGCAGAGAGACTTAGAGCTTTGCCCATCTGCTTTAAAACAAGGTTGATGTTTGATAGTCTCCTTGAAAGAGTTGGATGCATCGCATCAACAAGTTTTGACATTGAAATCAGTCTGGATATGTAGATATTTGATAGAGACTCAAGAGCCTTTGTGTTGTAATCTTTTCTTATCAAAAGACTTCTGCAGAATCTTGCAAGTTTATCTATATCTTTTTTATCAGCCTCTGTTTTGTGTATGAATACGAATGATCCAACGTGTCTTCGGTTCTCATCTTTTACTGAATTCACCAATATCAAGTCACCATTTGGCAGCGAATCATTATAGTCTTTTCCCTCTTTAATCCGATCGATAATTCCGCTTGGAATGATTTCAGTTATCGCCTTTCCCTGATAATCCTTTTCCGTTGATGAAAAGATCTCCCATTTATGTGTGTCTATAAGATATATCTTAGTATCTTCGGGTATGTCTGTTTCGGAAAACAATTCATATCCTTGTTTTGTGTTTTCTTCAAAGAGTTTAAAAATGGAGTCAAACTCGGCAATATCCTTTGTGAGAATTGATGCAAGTTCCTGGTTGTTTTTTTCAATTGTGGAATCAAGGTCTGCACTATCCATAAGAACACCAAGTTGAATTGAGGTATTGAATAGAAGTACCTGTTCGCTGACATTGTAAGGCATACTGTCTTTTATGAACACGAACATTCCATGGATTACTCTTCTGGTTTTCCATGGGACAACCAATGCGTAGAAAGTCTTACCATCAAGTTCTAGTGTGATTGAAAGTTTGCTTTGAGATACAAGTTTTGATTCGAGCTCATTGATTCTTGATTCGAGCTCAGTAGCTAATATCTTTTCAAGATCAATTGATGATGTCCATGAGGAGTTAACTTTCAGGCTTTGACCTCTACCAATTGATATCGAAAGCACACAAAGAGACTTTGTCGCTCTGGCAATATTTGAGAGTGCTTCACTAAGCTTTTTCTGAGAGTTGATACCGGTGAAGATTTTTTCATACCAGTTGTAAAAGATATTTAACTGTTCATATGCGTTTGCGAGTTCTTCAAGGATTAGGTCATTATTATCCATGAATTTCACCGCTTTTGTTTAAAACAGAGTTTATGACTGCAACAAGACCGGATGGAGAAAATGGTTTTGTCATGAATTCAGATGCTCCAAGTCGCATTGCTTTTGTCTTGTCTTCTTCTTGTCCACGGCATGTCAGCACAATAACCGGAGTTGATTCAAGGATTCCTTTTTCTTCCATTTGAGTTAGGATGTCATAACCTGAAAGAACTGGAAGCATAAGATCAAGTACCATGATATCTGGATTAGTTTCTGAAATGGTTGAGAGAACCTTGTTTCCTTCGTGAATAAGTGTGACCTCAAATCCGGCATTTTCTAAGACATACTTTATGAGCTTTGCTATTGCCAATTCGTCTTCGACAACAAGCACTTTTTTCCCAATTGGATTTTCATTCATTCTTTATTTCCTCCGGTTTTGAAGGTGATGAGTAATACTTTTCATCATTCCACGGTCTTTCCGGGAATTTTGTTAGTATGTACTCATCATATGAAACCTCTGTCCCTGTTTGTTCGTTAAACAGGGGTGTTCCACCGATATAAAGGGTATCGATATGATCCCCAAATTCATTGAAGTTATTGATCAGTATCCATAAATTGAGCCTGGGCTTCTCAAAATCTGAGAGATTCGAAAGCCAGTTTTTGTCGATTTTTAGCCAAGGTCGATCTCGATGATTGCTTCTGATGTAGTTGTATTTTCCTTCAGTTGTATCATATGAAGGCTTTTCACCGCCATAAATCGTGTCACAATAATCACCAATATAGTTAAGATTGTTCCATGAAATCCATGCTTCAATCAGGGGTTTTTCGTATTCAAGGATTGGACCAACGGGAACACCGCCAAACACAAAAACAGAAAAAAGAATAGAAAAAATTAGAAAAGCAGTACAGACAACGACTGCCCTTGGTACGCTCATTTTATTCATAATAAAAACTCCATTATCACAATTATCTATTATAGCCAGTTTTTCATTTTGGTAAAGAATCAAGAAATCCTTATACTAAAGGGAGTATTTACAGTTTGTTGATTTTTTGGAATCTTGCCAATACCAATCTTCTGAATTATAATCCAATATCAATGTTAGATTATGTCGGGAAAGTTGTCATTTTATATGGTCCTACTGCCAGCGGAAAAACCTCTCTTGCTGTTGAGCTTGCCGAAAGGATAAATGGTGAGGTGATATCTGCTGATTCACAGCAGATATACAAGGAATTGTTTATTGGTACTGCAAGACCGACACCTGACGAAATGGATGGCATTCCACATCATCTCATTGGGCATATCTCAGTGAAAGAACACTACAATGTCTCGAAATTTCTTGCGGAGGCAGATGTTCTTATAAAAGAAATTCTTGATAGAGGTTCAATTCCGATTGTTTGTGGTGGCTCATACATGTGGATTCAAAGCCTGATTGATGGCTTTTCTCCTACTCCTCCTGCCGATGAGGTTATTCGAGGTAAGCTTTTTGAAAGAGTTGAAAATGAGGGTTTGAAAAAACTTCATGATGAACTCAAGAAAGTTGATAAAGCATCCGCTGACAAGATTTCAGAAAATGATACAAAAAGGATTGTGCGTTCACTTGAGATTTATCAAATAACTGGAAAACCAAGGTCAGAGATTTTTGAGACAAAATATCGACTGCCATATGAATACATTAATTTAGCTATCACAAGACCAAGGGACATTTTATATGGCCGAATAAACAAGCGTGTTGACCTGATGGTTGAGATGGGTTTTTTAGATGAAGTCAAAAAACTAAAAGATGATGGGCTTGAATTCGATGTCAGAAGGGTAATGGCGCATGGTTATCCATCAGTTCTTGAGCATCTCTGTGGAAACTGGACTTTGGAAGAGGCACTTGATAATATGAAGATGGTTACAAGAAGATATGCCAAAAGGCAACTTTCTTTCCTCCGCGGTCGAAATGATTTTCATGTTTTTGATTCACCAAAAATCGAAGACTTGAGTGATTTATTCGGTTTTTGACTTCCCAAAGCTCCTTGACAATTCCCGCACTATCCACATAATGTCTAGTCTGAAACTTGGATGGAGAGTTGGCTGAGCGGTTGAAGGCGCCCGCCTGGAAAGCGGGTTACTGGAGTTATCTGGTACGTGGGTTCGAATCCCTCACTCTCCGCCATCAAATATCGCCTTCAAAGGAAACCTAACCTGAAACCTACACCCTTATGCCTGGAAAGCGGGTTACTGGAGTTATCTTCCGCCATAACAAGACCCCTTTTGACTATGAGAAAACTATACTTTTGTCATTCCCGGCTACGACCGGGAATCTCCAGACTAAAATGACATCTTCAAAGAATATTGCATTAGTATTATTTTCTGGGAATTCGACTACAATAGTGACAACAATAGGAGGGACACAAGACAATGGAATTCTTGATTTTATATTTTTCAGGAACAGGAAATACTGAGCTTATAACCACAAAAATAAAAGAATCTCTCGAATCAAAAAATCATTCTGTCCAAATGGTTTCTATTGAGAAAGATATATCAGAGCTTGATTTTGAAGGCAAGATTCTAGGCTTTGGTTTTCCTGTTTATAAATTTTCATATCCAGAAATATTTGACAGAGTTCTCCCGGTTATCGCCAAGAAAGCTCGAAAAAATAAATACTTTCAGTTTTCAACATATGCCAGATTTAATGCATATTCATTCACCGATTTTTCAGAAAAACTTGATGGATTTGGCTTGATTTCAAAAAAATCCTTCAAATCACCATCATGTGGAATCTCAGCAAGAAAACCAAAAGATGACTACGAGTATCAATCTGTGATGTTTTTTGAGGACAGTATTTCTGAAAGAATTAAGGAATTTACAGAAGAAATAATCGATAAAGTCAATTCTCCATCAACACAAAAACAAAATAGAAATCAAAGTATAATAAGCAGAATAATAAGTAGAATTGTCGGAGATATTGAGATAACAAAATATCAAAAATTGCAGATAAATCCTGATAAATGCATTCTGTGTGGGTTGTGCGCAGGAAAATGTCCAGATAATAACTTGGTAGTAGGGGATGTCAGAATTGAAATAATAGATGATGTTGGTTGCCTGCATTGTTTAAGATGTATGAATCATTGTCCTTCAAATGCAATATCTTTTGGAGAATTATCAGTAGGTGAAAACCAATATACTTTGAAAATAAGAGACCAATTATTTGAAAGATCGGCAAATGGTCATAAGGAAAAATACTGGAGAGAGTTTGATAAAGTAATCAGAAAATGGAGGTTGAACACACTAAAATATTGGTTATCGCAGAAATTCAAGAGGATAACATAATCAAATCAATCTCATTCTCATTCTCACATCTCTTTTATACATATCTGTATTCTTTGAGATCTAATTCGAAACTTACGAGTTTTATGACTACCCTAATAGTTTTTAAAAACTACATTTTTTAAAGTTTTTTTACTCCAATTCCCAAACAAAATAAAAACAACTGCCAGGATAACCACAGAAAAGTAATACCAATCTAAGTGTATTCGACCCAGAGATAGGGCACCAACAATTAAAATGAGAAATAGACCTATCAAAATGATTATTCCAGCCCATACTTCATTAAACCAGAATGTAATCAACCCAGCAATAACGATAAAATAGATAATATAGGAAATTACACCTATTAAAGAAAACACAGACATTGATGCTGAAATTTGGATACTTCTGAATAGATACCACGGTATCAAAATGGCAAGTGCGGTTGCAACTATCCTTAGAACCCATCTAATAATTCTTACGTTTGTTTGATTACTCATGTATACCCTCCTATTGGGAACAGGATATCATTGGGTCACAAAAATTTCAATTCAAATCCATTTGGTATCTTTTATAAATCTCGAGCCTTATTGAAAAAGCATGTCAACTCATATACATTTAAATACAACAGACCAGGAGAAAACCCAGATGAATATAAAAAAACTAAAAGAAGCAGAAGGAATGTTTTTTGAGACGTATCCGGGTGGATTTGAAAATCCTGAGATACAAAAGATTTCAAAAAAACATAAGATGGATAAGTTGACTTCTTTTGTGCATGAGAGCTTCTCAGGGGATATGTTTAAAGACATAGACGAATCCTCAGAAAACATGATTAAGTTGGTCTCACGTTCATCCATGGTTTCAGTTTTTGAAAAACCAAAATTTCGCGATGCTGTAAGGAGTATGAATTCAGATGAAAAAACAGAGATGGTGAGCGCATTGCATGAACTTCTCCATGGTGATGAGTTTTCTGGATTTTGCCAATTTTTGGATGTACTAGATCAGCATAAACTTGCGAAATGGACTGTTATGACAGTTTTCAGATGTTACTACTACCCAGATACTGACTTGCTTTTTAAGCCAACAACAGTCAAGAATGTAATTAAGGTTTTTGAGCTTGAAGATTTGGTTTATCGGCCGAGACCAAACTACAAATTCTTTGTCAAGTATCGAGATTGTATTAATACGATGAAAAAAGAAGTCTCTCTAAAATTGTCTCCTAATAACGCAGCTTTTAGTGGTTTTTTGATGATGGCGATGGAGTTTATCAAGTAGGAATCTAACTACCAGTATTATTCTGGTAGTTATTAATTATATTGAAACATTTTTAAACTTTCCTGGTTTTACATCTTTTATATGCTGTGTTATACAGTGCCTGATACCTGACCTGCTTATAATTTATTGGTCAATTAGAAAAGAAAGAGGAGAACTTATGAAAAGAATTTTTACTGGATTGCTTGTTTTTGTATTGATGATTGGTTTGGCATCGTGTGGTGGGGAAAAAACCACTACAAATAACACGACCAACGAAACCCCAAAGAGTGAAAATGCCTCGACCAAAAAGATCAAGGGTACTGAAGTTGAAACAGATTTTATGACAATCACTGTGCTTGACGGCTGGACAAAATGGGATGTCACAGGGGGAATTCAGATTTACAAGGGAACTGAAGCACTTCAGATTGCTTTAGAGGGTGAAAATCAAAGTGAAGGTTATCCAAAAATATTCATCGAGCAGGCAATTTCAGCATATGAAGGCGAGCCAATCGAAGAAGTCAGCATGTGGGGGAAAGATTTCTATATGACAAGATATGAAGCATCAGGAACTCATCAGACTCACTATGCTACAATGTATGGTGACGAGGGAAAAATGCTTGTTGTAAAGGCAAACACAAAAACCCGCGAACTCACACCAGATATCAAAGCTATGATGGATAGTGTTGTTTTAAAATAGATTCATGTTCAATTTTCGGGGATGACATAAACAGCCATCCCCACTTCCTATTCTATATTCTGAGCTTGAACCCTGAATTTCCAAGATTGATAAGTTACACCCTTTTTGTGATATCTTCATCCTGAACTTGATTCAAAATCTCGAATGTCGTTCCTTTCCTTATTATTGCTGGCTAAGATCATGAATCTAGAAATCTCTCAATGTCATCCCGCATCCTATCCTCGTTATTCCCTGCTACGACCGGGAATCTAGGGTATCTAAAAGATGCGTAAATTCTAAAACAAACCGACATTTTTTGAGGAGAAAGGCTTTTGAAAAGCGTGGGTTTTGGTGTATAATTAGTTGTATGGGAAATAGTAAAATTAGCAATGATGATAATCTGATCTTTATTTTCTTTATTAGGAATCTAGTCAATCCTTTCAGCTTAATATCACTCAAAATATCCAATGATAAGAATTTAGAGAGAATTCATACAAAAAGAACACCAAGTTTTGAAGAGCCTTTGAATGAACAGGGAAAAAAGCTTCCAAGTTTATCAAAAGCTGAAAAGGATCTCATTAGCTCGTATGTTGAGGAGATAAAAAAATGTGAACAAATAAAGTGGATAAACTGGATGGATGATTTTCCGAGAATGTTTGCTGATAAGCTGAGAGAAGTTTACGGCATTCTCAATCCGATGAATTTCACAAATAGTCATCTCAAAATTGAATTTGGTTGGCTCAATCAATATATGAATATTAGAGAAATGGCCAATGGATTTCTTCCCTACATGTCACCTATTGCGGAGTTCAATCAGGCAAGTGACTACATTAAGTATGATTATGGTTCAAGTGATCAGCTTTCTTTAATTCTCGCCACCAAAAGTTATTACAATATTTTAAACAACAAACTTCAGTATGAAAAGTTGAAAGAAATAAACTCAGTTGATGATTTTAGTACTTTGTCATCAAGGAACTCCATAGAATTTGCACATATTAACATTGAAAACATAGGCTTTTCAACAATTTGTGTGCTTCAACTGTCAACATTTATGGAATCTTTTTTAAGGAATATGTGCAGGGAAGTCTACATCCTTTCTTATGGATACTCCAAAAACAAAATCAGATCGCTTGATAATGAATTTAATGATCTGTGTATTGCCCAAAAATTCGACATGTTAAATGAGATGATTGATCAAAAAAGACCGAAAGGGAAGTTAATAATACTTCCAGATATCTCATCGATGAGAGGTGTTGTTAGTGAGTTTATCAATTGTATCTATAAAAAGAGGAATAGCATAATCCATGAACTATCAGATTATGATGGCTCGATTACAGATTTGATGAGCATGCGAGGAATTGACTATCAAATGAAACAAAGATTTGATATAACCCTAGAAATAGCCAATGATATATGGAAAAACCTTAGGAATCTCGACACAAATTGTTTTTGTGACATAAAACCTAAGTATCTCTTCGAGTTATCTAAAGAAAAGTTGTTAGGACATGCTGCTCATTGGAATTTGGTATCAAAAAAACTTGATGCGATTGTAAACAACAAAAACCAGAGAGAAGGTGTAATCGGGTTAGAAAAAAAGTGGAGCTTTTTGGAACAGTGAGAAGACCTTACTAATGAGACTAGAACCTGAGGGGTTTGTGTATAACAATGTATGATTCAAAACTCCCTCCAAAAAAAGGAGAGAAAAATAAAACCCTACTCTCCAAACTTCTTCCTAAACTTTTTTACGTTTTTCACTACCTTTGGTCGTTCATTGTTTTCTTGTTTATTTACAAAGTTTCTGATTTCATCCTTTTTTGAGGCAGCTTCATATACCTCAATAAAAAAAGAAATTGCCTCACCAAGTGCGATATTTTTACACATCTCTGAAATCTTGCCTTTATGAAGATATGTTGCATCATCAACCTTCAAAATTTCATCAACAATCCTGTCGACAAGCTCCGGTTTGTTTTTGGCGATAACCTTGCTACTGCCAATGACATTGTTTGCAGCAACCATCTTTTCGCTATTCAGAAGACCATAGTATTTGTCAAAAACATCAAGAAACTTATTATCCGAATCGACTGCCGTCATATTTGCTACAGTCATGATTGAGCCCCACTTAAGGAAACTGTTTTCGGAATCAAGCATTTTGGCAAGTGTATCAAAGTGCGGATAGATAAGCTCAGGCTTTTTTCCACTTGTGAATCTGACGACCTTTTCACAGTTGAACTTGAATGCGCTTTTGTCGGTTTGCATAATATGAATCAGCTCATCAATGATTTTTGGTTGTTTTATCACCTCATCGACCAAAACATCGATGTCTTCTTTGCTCCTTATTCTCTCGATTAAATCCATCAGATCACCCCATTCTGCTCGATTACAGGCACAAAGTACTCAATCTTGTCTAAACCCTTATCGTTAGTTTCATCATAATATCTGAAAAAATCAAGCATCAGCTTCTCATTGAATCGGAGTGTGGATCTCGGAAACCAATTAGTATAGACATATTTTGCAATATGTTCTGTTGATGCTTTTTTGTTACCATAGAACGTGAAGGTGGCATATTTTGATGCCGGGATTATTCTCGTTTCCATGCCTTCGGGTAGTGGTTCATCTTTTTTTGCGATAAAGGCTGCAAGATATTCGTATGATATTTTGCCATTGAAACTTTCAAATTCAGAATAGTCATTGAGTCCAATCACGTCATTGTTATTTGCGATATTCGGGTATTTTTTCAATATCTTATTTAGTTTTCTGTGACAGATGCCAATCACCCAAAAACCTTTGGAAGTATTTGCTGAAAAACCTGCAAGTTCCAATTTATCAATATCTTTTACATCGATTTTTATGCTGTCATCGGCTTTCAGGTCTGGAAATATTCCGCTATCGAATTTATCTTGAAGAGGTTTAAATCTTTTCCTTTTCCTGTATCTATCGGGGCTTGTTTTATAAAGACTTCTGAAGCTATCTGTGAAGGATTGCTGGGATTCATAACCTGTGGCAAGCGCAATATCTACAATTGAAATGTCTGATGAAACCAATTTATACGCAGCTTCTGTGAGTCTTCTTCTTTTTGTGTATGTGTGAATTGGTATCCCAACAACTGCCGTAAACATCCTGTGAAGGTGGTATTTTGAGTAACCAAAAGCTTTTGCAATCGAATCAAGGTTGACTTGTTCACCAATGTTGCTGTCAATGTAGTTCACAACACCTGAAATTATATCAATATTCCTGCTCATATGTTTACCTCGAGAATATTGTACCAGAAAAAACTTAAACTGTCTTCATGATTCTTGCTCTTTTTGCTCAAGGATTCTCACGATTCCATTTGTGCCATCAACTTCAATGATGTCTCCATCTTCAATGATTTTTGTTATGCCAGTAAGTCCACTTACACAGGGAAGTCCGTATTCACGAGCGATGATTGCGCCATGCTGAAGTCCTGCTCCAACCTCGAGTACAACTCCTGACGCATTAACAAAAACCGGTGTCCACGAAGGTTCTGTTGCAACTGTCACAAGGATTTCACCTGGTTCAAGAGGTTTTTCGTAAGGAGTGTTCAATACTTTTGCTCTTCCTCTTATTACTCCTGCCGATACTGCAATCCCTGAATAGTCTCCATTTTTTGGAGTGATGGCTTTGTTTAGAATCTTGCCTCTGCTATTAAAGAAGTTGGGAAAGCTTTTTCTGTTCTTGTAGAGTTCATACGGCTTTAAGTTTTTCTCGATTATGGATCGAAGATTTACCTTCTCGTCTCTTTGGGCATCCCCAATTTGAGAGAGTGTAAGGTCAAAAATCTCTTTATTATTAATAAGTCTTTTTTCAGATACAAATTGATCTCCGATCTCAAGTGCCAATTTTCTGAGTGTTCCATTCAGAACAACCATCAAATACTTGGGTGTTTCTCTGTGTCCATATGCTTTGTTTATCATCCAAACATATTTTTCGAATTTCTTTAGCTTCCCTTTCCCCTTTGCAACCTCACGCATTTTCTCTAGAGATTCTTCTTTGTGTTGTGTGACTTTCAGAAGCTGGTTTTCTTTCAGATTTACAGATTTTAGCTGTTTAAAAAAGGTATCGAGATTTTCAACAGTTCTTTTTGATGAGATGTCAATCTCTTTGAATCCTCTTTCACCATATCTGTACATGTATTCATCATATATCCTCATAAACTCTTCTGAGAAAGCCCTTTGTTTAATTTTGCTGACGAACTTATCCGAATTTTCTATAGCAATTATTTCAGGTGAGTTTGCAAGTTCAAATAGTTTATGACCCATTGCACTTGTAGGGTTACTTGGAACATCCATCAAAAGTGAGTCAACAAGCTTTTCACAAGGTGTCCCCTTCATCATTTTGTTAAGCCGCCACTGGGCAAAAAGGCCTGCGTATATTGCTGAAAATGTCGTAGCTATTTTGTCAAACTCATCAAAAGCATTGTTCACAATCTCATCAAGTGGCTTATCATTTTTTATCGATTTGAATTTTCTCATCAGCCCGTCAATATTTTCCTCAAAGCTCTCGATTTGTCTTTGAGGGTTAAAAAAAGTTCTTACCATGTTTGGTAACATCCTGAAGGCTACTTTCAGATATGCTAATCTAGTCGTGTTGAGTTTTTTTGTGCTTTTTTTGGTTACATATTCTTTGAAAATCTCATCCTCATCATTCTCAAAGATGTTTGAAAATGAATTTACTATGCTAAATCCAACCTTTTTACCCATAGCCTTGAAAACATTATGAAGAAGGAAATATTGTCTTCCAGCAACATTGATTAGAAATCCATCATGACCTGATGGTGTTGTGCCCTGTTTTAATCTTTCTAAAACTGTAGCCCAGATATCCGCACCCAAAACAGAGAGTGGGTCGCTGAATCCCTGTGACATTCCTATTAGATCCATGTATAGTTTTTTTCTTTCACCAGGTTTTGTCACCATTTCTGGTATCATTTTGAAATAGGTTGTGATTGGTCTAACTTGCAATAGATAAAGATTTTCTCCTTCATATGCCCATTCGATATCAACAGGGAAACCATAGTGATTCTCACATCTCTTAATTAACCCTGATATTTCAAGTATTTGATTATCTGCAAGTGAATATGATTCAGAATCCATATTTCTTATTTCTTCGATATGTCTTGAATCTGTTATTTGCAACTTGGTTTCTTTAGTACCCAGATTTTTCTCAAGAATTACGCCGGTATTTTTCTCTATCGTGAATGAGTCGGGTGTTATGGTTCCGGAAACAATTGATTCACCAAGTCCAAAGCTTGAGTTGATAACAGCTTCATCATAACAGTTGTTGAGGGGGTTTATCGAAAAACCAATACCACTTGTATCGCTGTTTATCTGCTTCTGAACGATTACACAGATTTCAGTATTCTCGAGCGGGATTTTGTTTTGAATCTTGTATTCAATTACTCTGAAATCCAACATGGATGAAAAAGCTTCTTTGATATTCTCTTCCAAATCTTTTGGTCTTACTCCAAGTATTGTTTTGTACATCCCGGCAAAACTTGTGCTACTTAAGTCTTCCTCAGGTGATGATGATCTGACCGCAAAAAGCTCTGTATCTTTTAGCTCTGCTTTCGCATTTTCTAAAATCTCTCTTTGCCTGCTCGAAAACACAATTACTTTTGCTTGTGCTTTTACTCTTTCACAGTTTTCCTGAGTTGGACTTGAAAGAAACTCTTTCCATGTTTGTTTGCATTTTATTTCTTTTGTCCATTCACCAAAAAATGAAGTCGTCAACACAAACCCATCTGGTACTGGAAATCCTGCTTTCATCATCTCAATTAGATTTTTTGCTTTTCCACCAACTTCAGTTATTGTTGGGTTACCTTTTGTATTGAATTTGAACATCTTCTTATTCATTTTTACCCTCCTTTTTTGTCAGTCCCATTTTTAATAAATCTAGAAAGAGCGATATTGCTTCTTTTACGTTTGACTCATTTTCAAAAACTTTTTCTATGCCCATCACTTTATTTTTTCTTCTCAGGTATTGAATTATTTGTTTGGAAGTATTTGAAATCACAACAAATGCAAAATCCCTATCGGCCTGAATTTCTCCAGTTGAAATTGCCTCATCAATAAGATGCTCAAAAAATATTTGATTTGCCTCTTTTTTCATAACTTCGAGTTTTTCTGAGCAGAGATTTTTTATTATAGGTAGCATTTTGCTGATTGTTATCTCGTCCTCGCTTAATGAGTAGTAGAACTTCACACCAGATAAAAACATTGATTCAAACTTCTCAAAGAAATCTTTCTCACCAAGCAGTTTAAGTTCAGATCCGATAAAGCTGATTTTCTTTTTCCCAAGGTTTTCAACTATGTGTACAAACAGGTCATCCATTCCTGTGAAATATTGATAGAAGCTACCTTTTGAAATCCCTGATTTATCGACAACTCGGTTTACTTTTGCTCCATGAAACCCAAAGTTTGCAAATTCTGAGAGAGCAACCCGCTCAATCTTTTCTCTTTTTTCCTTGTCCAGATTATAAAATGTTTCCTTTGGCATCTATTTCTCCTAATACGACTAATTGGTCATATGACTGTACGGTCATATTAGAAACATTACATACTATGTCAAGTTAAAGTATTGAGAATTTTATACTCTGCCAGCTTTTTTCAAAACATAGAGTGCGTCAACCGACACAAATTCATTCATTTTCTTCTTGGATGTTCCTCCCCAATTTGCAAGTGACCCACCATTTTTTGGCTCATCCACATGTTTGTAATACTTGCCCTCAGCTGGAAACCCACCATCTGGAAGCCTTTTGGATTCAAGCTGATCAAGTGCAGTTTTGCATCTTGGATCGGAGAGCAAATCCATGTCAGCGAAAACTTTCAGAGCAAACAATATGTCATAATGCCAATAATTAGGATAATGAAGTTTCACAAATTCCGGTTTGATTATCTCATCTGTTCCTTTCCTCATGAATAGATTTCTTTTGAGGAAAATCTCAGCGGTTTTGTATGAGTGATTAACTGCTTGTTTGTCGCCAGAGGCAACACCATATAGATAAAGCCCATGCATGGGAATTAGCGATTCCATAAATGATGAATTGGTTGCTGCGGTTTTTCTGTCACAGTTCCATCCACCATCTGGCCATTGCCATCTTATCAGCAGTTTGGCAAGCCTTTCACAACGGTAATCAATAAACCCAAGTTTGACTGCTGAATAAAGGGCATTCCCTTGTTGGGAAGCGCACCTTCTTGCTCGGCCATCAATTATCGGCACACCTGGATAGGATTTGTATTTTGGGGTTTCTTTTGGGACAATGCGCTCTTTTATTCTTTTTTCATCCAACCAGTAATCCAGTACAATATCTACGAATGGTTTTATATCTGAGTCTCCTGCCGGATATTCAAGGTCGGCAAGAAGGGCTAGAGTCCAGTGAATGCCACAAAACTTCTCATATGGATTTTCCCCTGGGTCTTTGTGATTGGCGATGGACAACAGTGTCTTTACTCTGTCAGAGTTTTTCATATCATGAGATAGTTTTTCACAAATGCTTTCCTCTGATTCTAAAACTTTTTTGTGAAGTTTTGCTCGAATTGCTGCCTCATCTGAGTTTTGGAGTCGTTCTATGGTGCTCATGGTCATAGAATCTTTATTTGCATGTCATTAGTCTGGGTTAATTCTGCATATAGAATCCCATCAGTTTGCAGAGGAAATGATTTAGCAAGATCACCATTTTTGGTGAACACAAAAGCTCCCCCATACGAATCATCATCAGGGAGGTTTTGATGTGCTAAATAATTGACCATCAAGGTTGGTGTGTTCGATTTTTTGATTTGTTTCATATACTCAAAGGATTCAATACTTTCCCACTCCTGTTTGATGGTTTGTTTTATGTCATCTGGGAAGCTTATAGCTACAAGGTAGAGAAGCCAGTCGGGATTAGATTCTTTTGACTCTTTTAATATTTTATCATCAAACATATCTCCACAAATCAAGAATCCGAATGAACCAAATGGGGTTTCTAGTTTTGGAAAACTGTCACCTTCGCAGTAGATGTTTGGATCAGCATTTCTTGTGTGCCAGTGTGGTGATACTCGGCGATACTTTAATCCAATCTTTCCGTCAGGCTTTAATAGGACTGCACTGTCATAGAATTTTCCATTATCATCTTCAAGCATTCCAAATGCTATGTGTATCCCAAATCTTTTTGCAAGCATCCCCAGTTTGTTTGTGTATTCTCCAGGAATTTCTTGAACGAACTCAATATCATGTTCGGGATCATCATTATTTGCGAGTCCAGTTATCACAGTTTCTGCAAACACCACTAGATCAACACCATTTTTTGAGGACTCAATGACTTGTCGCTCTAAGGCTTCAAGATTTTTTGAGGTGTCCGATGTTATTGTGGGCACACATAGGGCAACTTTGAGCTTTTTGTAACCGGCACTTTCCATGTAAATATAATAGTAGAAAAGTCATCTTTTCACAAATGAATTGTTTTCAATAAAAAACCTCAGATCACTCTCCTATTCCTCCATTCCAGGTGGTCACTGAGTTAGTCAAAGTGTGACTGTGAATCTAGGATTGGTTTAGTCATTTTCTATTCAAGCATTCTTGATGCCTTAAATGCTGGATCCCTGGTCAAGCCTGAGTTATCTCACTTCACCATCACCCAAATCTCAAAGACCGATTCATCTGAGTCCATTATGAACCTGTCATCATATAACTCCATATCCATCTCAGCAGCTTCATATTCGCTGTTTGGGAAATATTGGCTGTATATGTATTTGTAGGTGTTCTCAAGTGTATCAAGTTTTCCCTTGTGTTCAAAAACAAGCCATTTCCCTGCAGGGACTTCTTTGCTTGTCATGCCTTCTGGTAAATTCTCTACTTTTGAAACCTCGTGTGATGCAATGTAGTCAAATGCTCCATAATCCTTGTCTTCCTTGTCCTGGAGTGGAGCAAAACAAACACCATAACACGGATCCCCGACCTTGTTTGGAATCTCATCAAATCTTTTATTGTACTCTCCCCACATGGTTGAGATCTCCTGGTTTTCATTCTTTCCGTGATACAGAAGTCCAACAACTGTAAAGCCCTTTTTTTCTACTAATTTTGGTTCTTTCATCAAGATCCTCCTGTTTGTTAT
Organism: Caldisericia bacterium; assembly: GCA_963674785.1. GTDB lineage: Bacteria > Caldisericota > Caldisericia > JAAYUI01 > JAAYUI01 > JAXGMQ01. The sequence continues at coordinate 312,154 of OY771555.1, read as the reverse complement.
TATTGTCGTGAAGTTCAATTTGTGTCTCTCAAATGGCCCAAGAACATGCCCATTTTTTCTGTATTTTGCGGGTGTTGTTTTGAATACTTTTTTAAATGCCCTTGTGAACGCTTCTTGAGAATCATATCCCCAGTCGAGGCTGATGTCGATAATGGGTTTATCTGAGTTTATGAGTTCCCTTGAAGCCTCAGTGAGCCTTCTTTTTCTGACATATTCCATAATTGGTTCACCAAGAATCCCTCCAAAAGCCCTGATCAGATAGAATTCTGACATGCCTGAGTTTTTTGAGATTTCCTCAAGTGAAACCAACCTATTCAGGTTTTCTTCAATGTATTCAACCACTCGACCGACACGATCAATGTTTTTCATGACTCATATTATAATAAACAATGTCTAAAAAAGAATCTTGATTGAAATTGAGATAGTCCCCAATTTTACCCACCCGTCATCCCGTACTCGATACGGGACGAAAGAATCTCATCCCAGGCTTGACCTGGGATCCAGGAGTTTTTTGTATCTTTCTTTGCTCCCTCGTCACCCCGCACTTGATGCGGGGTCGGGAGTATCTCATCCCCGACTTGACCGGGAATCTAGGGTGAAAAATAGCGTATCTGTTTTGTTTGGTGGGATGTTTTGACCGATGCTAAGAATTTATAGTCAATGTTTTCCGAGTATTTCCTAATCCTAGATTCCTCATCATGCTTCGACAGGCTCAGCAACTGTGCGGAATGACGGGGGGAAACGCTGGTCAATGCTAGAAAAAGCTGTTATATCTTTATGGGCTGCCCAATAATCTATGTTGTTAATTCTTCACCCACTTGATAACCTTCTTTATCAAATGCAGCTCCAAATTAGTCTGATTCTCAAAAGTACCAAGATATGCCTCATGCGCTTTTCCAAGGTCGTAACAGGTGGAATCCTTCACGTTGATAAGAAGCCCTTTCATCTCAGAGTCGATAAACTCCTCTTGATGCTTGATGTAAAAAGGCTCACAGCAACTGCCGATGTATGATTCCTCACCCATTTCTTTCAGTTCATCCAGTTTTTCCATCAGGTCTTCAAAACTCGTGATCGTGACGGGTTTTAGTCCTGCATCAATTGCCATCTCGTATCCATCACCAACAGTACAAGCTGAACACTGTGAACAATCATCTTCATACCTGAATGCACACTTTGCACCTTTTGCGCAGTATGGAAAAAGGAAGTAGTTAGGTTTTATTTTTTCTTTTGGCTCAAAATTAACCGCATATATGTTGTTTGCTTCCTCCGGGGTGAAGCCCTCAGATACCCAGCTTAGTTTTTTGAAAACCTCCCGGAAAGCGTTTTTGAAGTCTTCCCTTGGCAGGTCTGGATGATGAATCAGAAAATCATCAATAATCCCCAAGACCTTCTCTTCATCAATATGGATGTTTTTGAGCAAGCGCTCCATATCGAAAAGCAATCCCGGGTTTTCTACAAAAAAGTCACCTGTGATGAGGGATTGCCTTATCATTTTTTGCTTTGTGTTTATCTGGGATGTTACCTTTATTGTGCCAAAATCTGAGCTCCTGAATGTTCCGGTCAAAAGCCCTTGCGATTCCTCTTTCAGGTTGATTCTGTTTATCCATTTGTCTGATGTGAAGTATGTCAGAGATTTTTCAACACCGTTTGATTCTTCGACTGTCAAATCGGACTGCTCAGTTTGAATACCCAAAAGCTCAGAAAATCCTAGTTTCATGGCATCTTTGAGTTCTTCTCTACTTGGAATTCTTCCAATCTCATGTTCGATACAGGTGACACGTTCACGGACAGAATCAATCTCTTTTGGTTTGAGTTTTTCAACAGGGACTTTGAGAGAATAGAGCATCTCTTCAATTCGGTCTGCTACAAGCAAAGTTCCCTGGAAAAGGAAACAGTCGCCAGCTGTGATCCCACCCATTCCAGTTATTTTTCTTCCGTTTACTTCAATATCATTTCTCGGTTTAAAAACAGCATTTATTCCAAGTGTTGAAAGACCTTTGGCAACACTGCGACCAAAGATTTCATAAAGCTTAGTTGGGTTTCCGCCAAACATCGAGATTGGTGCAACTATCTCCCAACCAACCTGTGATGGGTCAAAGTATATTGTTCCGCCACCTGTGATTCGGCGGTTGATGACAATCCCTTTTTCTTCACAGTATTCCGTCCTTACTTCCTGATTCACAGACTGGAAGTATCCGACCATGACACATCTTTCAAAAGAAAGAAACCTCATTATAGGCTGCTTTTCTGGGCTGTGATTGTTCAACAAAAAATCATCACAAGCCATGTTCCATGCTGCGGATTTAACGCCTGTGTCAACTTCTCGAAAGATGGTCTCATTTGCCTTTTTTATCACAAACATGGAGTATCTATGCCATTTATCATCAGTCAAGATAGTTGTTATATTGATTTGTTTTAATATAATCTTTGAGAAACAAAGGGGGTGAAGATTTATGAAAATTGATTTCGGGAAATGTTTTGTTTTGGCACTACTTATTAATATTGCTCATATAGCTATAAGTTTGCTGTTAACAAATATCCGAAATGGTATAGAGATTTGGTTTATTCTGACACCTTTAATTTTCTTTGGTGGTATGATGTTTGGAATGAGAAACACGAGTGAATTTGGCTCTGGATTGCAATTGGGTTTGATCTTTTCTATTGTTGGTTTTTTTGGATCTTTTTTTCATCTTTTTTTCTCAATGGTGTTTTTTGGGTATCTTGATGTTGGTTTTATCGGTTGGTTTATGATTTGTGTGTTGAGTTTGGTTTTGATTGGTGGAATCATTGGAATTTCTAACTCTTGGAAAAATGATGACATTACAAATAAGATAAAGATTGATTTTATGCATGTTTTTTATGCTTTAGTTCTCTCGGTTGTGACAATCTTCCTTAGCTGGTATTTTATTATTGTTGTTAATTATAGTAATGGTAGAGCATTGTGGATATTTACCATTCCCACAATCATTATTGGTGGAATATATTACTTTTTTAGAAATACCAAAGGTTTTATTAACGGACTCCTGAATGGATTGATTTTCTACGTCATCACAAATGCAGTGTTCTATTTTTCTTATGAATACTTCTTCAAATCAATAAATGACCTTCCATTTTATATTGATCCAAAGTTTGTAATGATCGCTACGATAGGTCTAGTTTTGCTTACAGGTATCATTGGATGGATAAACTCGCTTGAAAAAGAAGTCGATTTTTTTGAGTTTTTGTCTAAAGCAAGCGTATCAGAAGAAATTGTGACAAAGGAAAGGGAAGATATAAATGAAAATTGATTTTAGGCATCTTGGATATGCAATAATTCTTGCTCTTTTCCATGCTATTCTTTCAGTTGGTACATCTTTTTGGGTTTTCTTCATTACCCCAATGTATGTGCTTGGATTTGCAGTGATCCTTCTAAGAAATGTGAATAGTTTTCTAGAGGGATTTATTTACGGATTGATCTACATCATTCCTGGTTACATTATTCACACTCTTTTTCTTCTAATAAGCCCTATGTGGAGCTATATTTATTTTGATTATCATCTCTGGAATTATGTCCATGCCTTAGCTATTGGATTGGTACTTCTTTCATGTATTATGGGTTTGGCAAATAGTCTCAAAAAAACTGATGCAACAAGAGATGATTTGAAAATCAAAGTCAATTTTATGCACAGCATATATGCAGTTCTAATCACAGCATTGTTTTTGGTGTTGATGTTTGTTTGCTCAAAACTAATGTGGCCATACAGAGGAATAACATTTCTTGCATTCGCACCTGTCATATTGATTGGATTAACCTATTTAGCAATGAGGAATATTTTTGGATTTCTAAATGGATTGCTTCATGGTTTGATGTATGTTTTAGTTGGTGGGGGATTGTTTCACTATGCATATAATGTATCAACTAAAATTATCATTGATTCACCATGGGGATTCATAACTGAGATTATGATTACGTATTTGGTTACTTTTTTGTTGCTTGCAGGTCTCATTGGTTGGGCAAACCAGATGAGAGGAATAGAAGATGCGGAGTTACTTGCAGATATTGCTGTTACATCGAAGTTTTCAATAACAGAAAAAGAGGAGTTAAAAAATGAAAATTGATTACAAAAGACACCTACTTTACGGCTTAGTGATTAGCCTTGTCCACCTGTGCTTATCCTGGTTGTTTGTGTTTACCTTTGATCTTGTGATTGTTTGGTTGGCTCTGTCGCCGCCAATCATCATTGGCGGAACACTTTATGGGCTAAAGGATGTGAAAGGTTTTCTTGAAGGGCTCGTATCTGGGTTAATCTATGTGATGATTGGTTTTATCGCTTATACCCTGTACATCTATTTCTTTTTTGTGCCTAACTTTTCGCCTTTCTTATCTGGGTTTGCAGGAATACTTGGTGCTGCCTGTATGGGACTCCTTATTACGGCTGGAATCTATGGATGGATTAATGAGAAAAGAGAATAGAACTTAAAAATCAATCTGGTAGAAGTTTTCGTTCTCTTAAAACCTCAATTACTTGAAGACCCTTCTCAGTGAATTTAAGGATTCTCTCGGTCGGTTTTTTTGGGTTTGTTGCAAAGTCAACCAGCTCAAAACCGATGAGTTTTGAGATTGGTTCGTCAATCTCATCTTCATCTTTGCAATCAATATAGTCAAGAAATCTTTTTCCTGCCTTTGGTTTTGGGTCTGGTGTTTTTGGGTTTCCCGGGATGAATCTTGGGGTGTTTCCCGGGAATTTTTCACAAGCCCTGAGAAACTTGAAATCGGATGATTCAAGGTTTGCAATTATGAAGTCAATATCGTTTTTTGTGTGGCTCGTGATCTGATCATTTGGAAGTCTGGAATCCTTTATTAGGTCGATGAGGTCAGTTTGTACTTTTGATGCGCTCTCCCTGATAAACTTGTTTGCATCCTCATAGCTTTTAATCGATTTTGCAACACGCTTATCGAGACTTGTTTTTATCTCTTCAAGGGTTTTTTCAGAATTTCTGGCAGATCGGATTGAGATAAAAATCGCCACCAATCCAACAGCAATTGAAACAAAGGGGAGTATATAAACCGATAAAATTTGCCAAAAATCCATGTCTTTTCTCCTTGAAGGTGTGTGGTTTGATTATATTCAATAGATTGTTTGTGTAAACATCAAAGGTATGTTATAGATTTTTTAAAAGAAATAGATTTAACAAACTGGAATAATAAGTAATGAGTGATATTATGGGTACACTATTTAGGTTTTTAGGAGAGAGTATGTTTAATAAGAAATGTTTGTCAATTCTGATTGCAAGTTTTATTTTATTTGGTGTTTTAGTTGGATGTAATCGAAATGTCGGCGAAAAACTTGAAGATAAATATCCCGAAAACTTTTACCCACTTGAGGGAAACAGATCACTTTCATGTATTAGCGCAGGAAGATCATACGATCCTGATTTTGTACTTGATTCAAAAGGTTATCCTCATGTTGTGTGGGAGTATGATCAATATATCTATTATTTGAAATGGGATGGCGAGAACTGGGTGTGTGATGACGGTTCAATTTTCAAATCTGATGAGTGGAGAAGATGGGAAAATCCTGCAAATGTAAGCAGACAAATTAGCCAAAGGAATGAGAAACCTTCAATTAGACTTGATAATAGCGATAACCCACATGTTGTTTGGCACACACTTCTCAGAAACGATGATGAAAACTATTGGTTCAATATTGTTTATATTAAATGGGATGGAAAAAACTGGGTGTGTGCAGACGGCAGCAAATATAACGGAGAGGACGACAAATCATCAAACCCCGCAAACATAAGCAGAAACCATAAAAGTGCAGGGAATGTGAAACTTGAGCTCGATTCAAAAGGTTATCCACACCTAGCCTGGGAAGTTGGACATATTGGACCGTATTCTAGTACAGATACAGATGTTTACTATGTTAGATGGAATGGTGAAACCTGGGTATGCGCAGATGGTTCTATCTATAACCCAGACGACATGACAATTCTCAATCCAGCAAACCTTACAAAAAATGAATTGAAATCATTTGATATTTCTCTTGTTTTAGATAAAGATGATAATCCTCATATTTCTTGGACAGACCAAAATACAGAAAACAGGTTGGACATTCTCTATGTAACTCATAATGGTACAGATTGGGTAACTGCTGATGGATCGATATTCAATCCACATATGTTAAATGCAAATGTGAGTAATAGCCCAAGTATATCTGAGGAGTCTTCATTGGTCATTTCATCAAGAGGTGATCCTCACATTGCATTTTATGATCAATCTTTTGAAGGATGGCACACGGTTTATCTTCATCATGATGGTAAAGATTGGAAATGCGGAGATGGATCAACTTTCGAGAATGAATATCTAGCGATCGAAAATCCTACCGTAGTTGCTTTATATTCAAGTTCAGGCTGGGGAAGCGTTTTGAAGCTTGATAAAAATAATAACCCAAATTTCTTCTGGAGACACTTTGATTTTGATACAAAGATTGTAAATCCTATGTTTATCAAATTTGATGGGGAGAAAATGGTAACTGTTACAGGTGAAGTTTTTGACAAGTTTGATTCAGAAAGCTCTGCAATTGAGGGTTTTACTGAGGTTGATGAATGCAAAATGCAGCTTGATAAAAATGATTACCCGCACCTTCTTTTTCAAAATGATAGGAGCATTCATTATATGAGATGGAATGGCAGAGAGTGGGAGGTGCTCAAATGAAAAAAACTTTATCGATAATTGTTTGTTTGATGATTTTGGCAAGTTTTGGGTGTGGAAAAGAGCTCACATATGATGACTATATCGATGAGGCGTTGAATAAACATATTAAGAGCGAGAAGCTTAATTCCATAAACCCATCACTTGTATTGGATGATGATGGATATCCACACATTGTTTGGGAAGAGCAGGCTTTCAGAAAGTCTACTCTTGTTTACACCCGCTGGGATGGGGAGAATTGGGTGATAGCAGATGGTTTGATTTATGATCCAGAAAATATGGAATGTTTTGTAAATAGAGATATTAGTCCTACAAGCAGATCTCGTTTCCCTGACATAGAACTTGATTCAAATGGATACCCAAATCTAGCTTGGTTTAGTGATAGTAATTCTGTACTCGCGTACATAAAGTGGAATGGTGAAAAGTGGATCACAGCAACTGGAGAGGAATACTCAACGGATAATGGATGGGAAACAAATGCTGAGTTGATACCGAGAGGTGATGACTTATTTAGAGGTCAAAATAACTCGATCATCGATCTATGGCTTGATGATAAGGATCTTCCCAATGTTTTTGCTGGGAACACAAATGGATCCGGTGCTGATAATTGTGGTAGATGTATCTCTTATGCCTACTGGGACGGGCGTAAATGCAGAAATATTGAGGGGGAAGAGGTCGAAACTTATTACAGGTCAGATATTCTCCGCGAATTGGTTTATGATGACTTCAAGCAGCCTTCATTTGCCCTTGGATCAGATGGAGTAAAACACTTCTTATTATCAGATTTTTACGATGAAAAGCATTCTGATCTTTTCTATTTAAGTAATGAAGGAGAGGGTTTCAAAACTATTTATGGTAAAGAGTTTGTGCCTGAAAACCGTGATTATTTTATTGGAAGAACCGATGGGATATCCACAAGACCAAAATTGGTTTTAGATAAAGATAACCATCCTGTTATTCTCTGGCATGAACAGATTGGAGAAAAGATTTCATTGTACTTTGTAAGATGGGATGGTGAAAAACTTGTTTGTGCAGATGGCAAAATCTTTAATCCAAAATCCGAAAATGCAAAACTAGATTTACCGATTGATGTGTCAATGTGGTCAGATTTGACATTAGATTCAAATGGAAATCCACATATTGTATATACACAAGATAATATTGATGGGAGCAACATTCTATACTATGCCACCTGGGAAAAAGGAAAGTTTTCATCTGATAATCTTATAATTGAAAACATTAATGAAGTTTTTTCGGATACTATCGATGCAGCATCTGTTACACAAAAACCTTTGATAAAGCTTGATAAACAAAATAACCCTGTGGTTGTAGGGTCAAAATCAAAAAGTGGTAGGATGGTAATTTTTTGTGTTAGATTTGATGGAGAAAGGTGGGAGAATTTGAAATAAAAAACTAATGCGGTAAGATTCTCATGGATAAAATCTCCACCGGAGGAAATATGGACGAAACAAGAAATAAAAGACATGAGCTGATTTCAGCAATCGAGGCTGAACGTGGCTCAAAGGTATTGACATATATGCTCTCCCCACAGGGAGCATCGGTTGCAGATGATGTGGTTCCGCCACTCTTCCACCAGCTCATGACAATGGGCAGACAGACAAAAATCGACCTCATGATTTCTGCAAGGGGTGGCTCACCAGAGGCTGTCTGGAGGGTGCTTTCATTGCTTCGAGAGTTCTGCGATCATCTCTCGGTGATTGTTCCTGGGCAGCTTTTCAGTGCTTCAGCATTCATCGCACTTGGAGCGGATGAAATAATAATGTCTCCAATCTCTGAGCTTGGCCCAATGCATATTCAAACAGTAAGGTCAGAGCCAGATGATGAGGCGAGCAGATTCATAAATCCGTTTGACATCATGGAATATATGAGATTTGCAAGTTTCTGGGATGTCGACACCACGACTGCCTTTGACAGAATCGAGATTGACCCTATGATGTTGGGTTCTGCAATGAGAGCGCACAACCTCGCGGTTGAGGTGTGTGAAAAAGCGGTAGCCCTTTCAGGAAAAAAATATGAAGAGGATGAGGCGATGAATATTGTTTCAGAGTTTGTTACAGGTTCATACTCATCAAACCTTCCATTTACAAGAAGAGGCTGCAAAGAACTTGGTTTGCCGGTTATTGATGCAAGTCCAAGTTTGGAATCAAAGATTGGAAACTTGAATAATCTTTACCTAAAGCAGGTTTCAACACGTGTACCAATCGACTCAGGAAGCCAGGAACAGGCACATACCGTCACTCCTGCAATTTTAGAATCTCTGAGACTTACACTTGTCCACAGGAGAAGAATTGAACTGATCCCAGGTGGTGGAGTAAAAGAAACCCCAGGTTGGGGCGGCTGGATGGATGATACAATTCAGGAGGCTATGTAGTAGTAACTAGACATTCTCACATTTATTCTATGTCATTCCCGCGTAGGCGGGAATCCAGGAGTTTATATTCACGACAGAAGTTGATTTCTGAATAAAAAATACTAAATAATCTGTTCATACAAATCCGTCAAATCCGGATTCTTCTCCTCAATAATCCTTATCTTCCAAGCTCTCTCCCATTTTTTCAGTCTTTTTTCTCTTGTGATCGCTGATTCCATGTTGGGGAATATCTCAAAATAAACCAACATATGAGTTTGATACAGCTTGGAGAATCCATCGACTACATTATTTTTATGCTCCCAGACTCTTTTGATTAGATTGCTTGTAACGCCAATATATAGAGTTCCATTTTTCTTGCTGGCAAGGATGTAGACAGCTGGCTGTTTCATGAAGGTATTATATCAAGGAATTGCCGATAAATCGAGGATTTGTGAATCAAGAGTAAGTATGCGTTTGGTTATGCTTCCTGGTTCCCCGCCTACGCGGGGAAGACGTAGGGTGGTGGTGTGACGTGGGTGTGAATTACTTATACGGTAATTTCTCCAATTCCTTTACAAGCTTCACAGTCTCAAGTGACACCGTCACAATCTTTCCAATCAGTTCAAGGATTGGCTAATATTTTTCTGAAAGAACAAACCCAATAATCAGTTATTCAAACTCAAATGTCCTTTCAATTATAAAATATTAGAACATACTTATGTTAGTAACAACCTTAAGGAGGCTTATGGTATATCCTGTAAAAAATAATGAACCAGATCAGAAACTCTTTGTTGATTTATACAACTATGATAATGGTGGTCTAGTTTCGATTACAATACTTCCGACAGTTTGCTTCACAGATGATGACAAACATAAAATATGGATGTATTGGAAGAATCAGACAATGGATAAGCTTAAAAAGCTTGACTTTGAGAGAAAAGATGTTTTCAAAAATAATGACTTCACGTATTACTCACATGGTTATTTGTCACTTGAAGGAGTTCCAGGGTACAGAGCAATTTCTATGACATTTAAAAAAGTATGATTTGAAAACATCAAAAAAGTCGGCTTTGAGATTGTGTTCCCAGTGATATCAAATTGTTCTGTTACTACAACACCAATGAAGCATTGTCATAGGGTGCAAAGTACCTTTAGAACAATATTGATGTCTGTGGATATTTTAGTTCGAGGAATCTTCAGATTTCAGATCCCGACATGAACATTATTTCTTCTATTACACATCATGGACTTGTTGAAAATTACAAGAATCACACTCTTGATATATGGTCATGCCGGTCGACTTAATCTCTGTTACAACAACAAAAAATTAGTCTGAATAATGAGAAGCTTTATCAGTTATAGGTTGCTTATGAGCCTGACTGTTTCTATCATAACTCCTTTCAAACTCAATATCTATATACGGTATAATCTCACCGTTTCTATCTTTTTGTGCTGATTGAAAATGGAAATAATAATTTTTGACTACTATCTTCAGGTTGCTTAATTCTAATTTGCTCAGATCATTATTGATCATTTTAATGAGATCTTTTGCATTGCATATTGGTAAATCATCTCTTGTTAGAAATATCCTTCTATGATATTTTTTGCCCTCAGATGAAACTTCACCAAATCTCGAAAGACAATTGTCTAACTCTTCCATTTTTTCAGTTTCTCGTACATATACATTTGTTTTTTTTATATTCATTTTCTCCTTTTGTTTTTGTCACTTCAAGACTTTCAATCACTAGATATTATTTAACACCAACAAATCTATCATCTCAAAAGCTTTGAGATGCTTTTGAGATGATATAATTTTGTGATCGATCTGGAGATAATCAATTCCTACTTTTGATTATCTAAATTTCATCCTTCAAACTAATATCTATTCAATAGCTCAATATCAAGATATGGAATCTTTTCCCCTGTATCATCCTTTTTATCTGACAGATAGTGAAATTCATAGACTTTTTTATCTTTCAACTTCATTTTTCTCAATTTCAAGCTGGAAACATCTTTCTGGATCATTCCAAAAACAACTTCTGGGTCATTCAAAGGTAAATCTTTTCCTGTTAAGAATATCCTCCTTCGATTCTTTTTACCCTCATCGGAAATCTCACCATATCTTGAAAGACATTTATTTAATTCTTCCGTTTTTTCTGAATCGGTAGCATTCGTAATTTGTTCTTTTTTATCCATATTCTTTCTCCTTATACAGCCTTTTCTTCAGCTGCTCTTTTTCATACTGTATATAATACACCTAAATTGTAAAAAAAGTTCAAAATTTATGAAAATATTAAAAAATATTTTAAATATCTTAAATATACAGATGTTTATGTGTTTTTGATGAAACTAGGGGGTATCTGAAGAGTCCACATCAACAGAATGTTATTTATAAGGGTTGTTCGGAGTCAATGTCTTTTAGTAAGATGCTAATTTTAAAGCTCAAAACAAGCTGAAAAATTTTGTTTGATTTTTTGTTGTTACGACTAGAGCACAAAAGTCTTACTACGGGCTTTATATTAGCATATTTGATAACCTGGTGGTGTTACTTATATTTCAGCTTTGATAACTCCTTGACTAGCTTCACAGTTTCAAGCGACACCGTCACAATCTTACCCACAAGGTCAAAGATATAGCGTTCATCACCATCAAAATTGTTCGGGTCTTGGGTGATGCCGGAGCGTTTGTCGGTCTTGACCCTGTACTGGTCAACTATCCACTCAAGGGCACTGCGGTTACCAAGCTTGTAATCATAAACCTCGGGCGGGATACCAGAGAGTGTGATTGCCTTGTTATAAATAAGCTCGGTTTTATCTTTACTAAGCTTCATTTTGTCAACCGTGAATTTGGCCTCTGGGAAGATATCTTTGTCGATTATCTCATCAAGCTCATAAATCTCGGCTGATTCATAGTTCAGGTGGAGGTCGGCAAGCTTCTTGCCGGTTTTACTGAACGAGTGGAAGTCTGGTGCAAAAGGGATGCGTGGAAGTGAACGTTTGAGGTTTTCCTTGAAATCCTCTCGATACTTTGGGTGGTGGAGCATAGCATAGATATAGTAGAAAATATCCCATTTTGTTATATTTGAACCCTCACCCCTAACCCCTCTCCCATCTGTTGGGAGAGGGGAAGAACTAGCTGCTCCCTCCCCTCTCTGAGGGGAGGGTTGGGGTGGGGAGATAATATCGTAAATCTTATCAACAACACCCTCAATATTCCCTGTCACATCATTTGACCAAAATCTGAGAGTCTTTATTCCTTTACCCAAAAGAACTTCATCTCGATGTTTATCTTTCTTCTGTTTTTCTTCAGTATTGTGACCACCACCATCAATTTCAATCGCAAGCTTTTTTTCATGGCAGTAGAAATCTAGTATATATCCATGGAGTGGGTGTTGCCTTCTAAACTTAAGTCCGGCAAATCTCTTATCTCTAAGAATTCCCCACATGATTTCTTCTGATGGGGTTTGTTTTTTTCTAAGTGTTCTTGCAAGGTTTATGAGTTTAACCCTCACCCCCTGCCCCTCTCCCTTGGGAAGGGAGAGGGGAGTAGAGGGGTTCTCCTCTATCGGGGGTGGGGAGATTTTTTTGTAATGCTCCTGGTACATCGTGAGAGTCTTATCTGTGATGTTTTCACGCCTGCCCGTGCCGTCTTCGTTATAGGTGTAGAAGGGGAAGCATTGGGCACTACATCCAGCCCCAACTGTGTGTAAATCAATTATCCTATCTGAAATTAAACACATGAATGGTTTTTCTGAGCCTACATCGGTCATTAGTACTGTCAGGTTTTCTTTTTCAGATTCTGGGGTTGGGAAGAATTTATATTGTAGATATGTGCTATTGTTAAACATAGATGAGTAATAAAGATACTTCTTTATAAAAGGTCTGTATGTTGAGCTCCTGATCTTATTGATTGAAAACTCTCCTTTATTACCCTTCAAAAGATCATTTTTCAGAGTCCCATCCCATTTGATTATCTTGTCATCATAAGTGACAAAATCATCTATTTTTTGTTTCTTGTTTGATATTTGCCAAGCCTTCAATTCAACATTATAGGTATTTATGAGAAGCTTCATTTTTTCTTCAAGTAATTTTTTATCAAAGTTGAAAGCCCAAACATCTCTGTTTGTTTTTACGCCACTACTAAACAAACTGAAAATTGTATCACAGTCAGCTTTACCTTTTTGGTTCTTATCACCCATAAGTGGATATTCCTCAAAATCATCGGCTATGCCGTCTGTTAGCCACATATGGTTTTTATTAGGAGTGAGTTTTCTCCACTCTACACCACCAATGTCAACTTTTTTCTCTAGGTAATCATACTTTTGTTCCTTTTTCCAGAACTCGTCTACTCTTGCATAGTAAAGGTCTAGTAAACCCCCCTGGGAAGCTTCGCTTCCCTTCCCCCCTCGAGGAGGGGGGCTATTGCCCTCCCCTTTCAATTCAGCCCCCCCTTTCAGGGGGGGTAGGGGGGGTTCACCTAGCGAATCCGGGAGGGTTTTCTTTTTGATAAAGATGTTTATGGATACTCCAACCTGTATCCCAAAAACATTGTGTGTTGTTCCAGAAAGCTTTGGGTTTTTTCTGACATTTCCACCAAGGTCAAGCACATATATCCTATCAAAATCTTTCTCAAGATGTTTCCTCATCCCATCAAAGGCGTATGTATCAACAAAGCTGTTGTTGGTGATCATCGCAACAACACCCTCTTCACCAATTCGGTCACTTGCCCATTTGATAGCTTTTACATATGGATCAGACAAAGCGTTTTTGAGCGTCGCCTTTGAGTCTTTTGAGTAAGTCTCTTTTATCTTGTTTTCAAGTACCGGGTACTTCCTGTTTTTATTGTTATCCATCTCATCGGCTTGATGGGCGTTATATGGTGGGTTGCTTATCACAACAAAGATTTCAGAACCTGCTTGTTTGATTACCCTTTGGGTATTTTCCTCATTGAAAAATAGTCCGCCGTGTTCCTCGCTCATCTGGAATGTGTCAGCAAAACAGATCCCTGGGAATTCTTTCCTTTGCCCCACCGCCTCAAAGTAGGCATGTTCGATGTTCATGTTTGCGATGTAGTATGGCATGAGAGAAATCTCATTGCAGTGGAGTTCATGTTCGTACTTATGGGCGAGTTTTGTTGGGCTGATTTTGTCAATCACGTTTACGATGAAGTTTCCTGTTCCGACAAACGGGTCAATGATGTGCACGTTTTTGCTTCCTAGCCCGTGTTTTTTTCCAAACTCAGTTTTGAGGATTTCATCAACTGACTTCACCATAAAGTCCACTACCGATTGTGGGGTATAAACGATTCCAAGTCTGTCTGCGGACTTGACCGCCCACCCCTGGAAAAACCGCTCAAAAATATCGTTTAGGAAGACCTGTTTTGTTTTGAAGTCTTCGAGTCCCTCGGCAGCTTTGATTATCGCATCATAGAAATGGTCGAGTGTGCCAAGGAACTTCTTTCTGTTGAAGTATTTTGAGGTCATAGATTCGATAAGTTTATCGAGTTGCCCTGCAACGGCATTTTCTGTTACAAACCTGTCCAGGTCAAAGATGCTTCTAAGAATTCGTTCTGTGAGAAGGTGCTGGACAATCATCTCTTTGATTGCGGGTCGACCAATGTTTGGGTTGATTGATGATTTGCAAAGGTTATAGAATTTATCGAATTCTTTGATGAATGGTTTGTGACTTTTTTCTGATTCTTCGATTTTTTCAAGCAGACCCTTAGCAAGAATTGGCATCTGCTCATCAAAGGTTTTTATCGCCTCGTTCCAAGAACGGCTGTCAAAATGTTCGTAACTGAAAAAGTCATTTAAAACCGATGCAAGCATCTCCGGATTTTCTGCTATATTTTCATCTCGGACTTTTGTTTTTTGGTACAATACCACTCGTTTTGGTTGCCAGAAAAGGATGTTGAAACGGGGATAGTTTTTTGTTCCTAGTTTGGTTTGGATTTCTGCGTCAAGGTCGTCATCATCGTCCTTTGATTCTATGTATCCCATCGAAAGGATTCCTGCGGATGGTTCGAGGAATGTACCATCGGGGATGTTTCCATTTGGCAGTGGTTTTTTTGGGACAAACTTCCAGTTTACTTTTTTTGAGCAGTGCAGGAGGAGTGTTAGAAATGCTGGCTCTACAGCACTTTCTGGTGGGTTTCCTTTTGTATGAGATTTAAAATAGATGTCATACTGCTCTTTTATTTCTTTGTAGTAACTCTTTAGTGCTTTGTCTTTTGCGTTGGTGTTTAGATTACTCAATTCTTTACTTCCCCTGTCCCGTTTCACTTAACAAGGGGATATTTTATATGAAATGTGCCGAATTGTCTAATGCGACATTTTATCAGATTCCCGGTCGTAGCCGGGAATGACATGGGGAAGAGCCCGGAATGACTGGCTTTATTTATTTGACCATGATTTTTCTGTTCGAAAACTTCATTTTCCCATAAGCATCTGCAACAGCAACCATAACCTCATACTCCCCAGCCTCACCCCAAACATGAGATAACACCACTGTATCATCAGTACTCATAAATGACCTCTCCCCATCCCCCCAGTCGATCTTTATTTGGTATGGAGCCGATCCACCAGAAATATCAAACAAGAGTTCAATTTCATCTCCGACTGAACATGAACTATTCTTTGTATCTATTCCATTCCAGGAAATATCAACAAGTAATTCTCTACTGACCATTTTTTCTTTATAGACGGCTGTGGATGTGGCCGAGAGTGGATTAATCTCTTCACCAAATATTGTTGCAGTGTTGCTCATGGCTGTTCCATCCCCAGAAACGCCAATATCTCTTGCTCTGAACACAAACTCAAAATAACTACTCTGTCCCGGATTAATAGTACCTGCAGGCACTGTCACACTTCCTGCACCAAAAGTAACCTTTGGATTGGATGTCACAAACTCAAGCTCTCTTGGAAATGTGTATGTAAGTTCACAATCATTTACAGCTTTTTCTGATTGGTTTTTCACATAAACCCTATACTTAATCAAATCCCCAGCATAAACAGAATATTTATCCGCAGTCTGAGCAATACTCAAGCTAGCCAACTTGCATGATGCTTCAGCGTTTATCTCAAATGTATTATCAGACACCATGGAAACTTTGTTTGTAAATGTGAGTCCATTTTTTGGAACAGAAAGACTACTTGGAAGCTTTACAGTGATATACATCACAAAATCAGAATAAGCTGATAACACATCAACATTAATGGTAAAGATATTCCCTGCCAAACTACCTGGAACAGATGAGCTGAAGAAATCCATTTTATCAGGAAGTTCATCTGTTATGACAAGACCTGTAACATCAAGTGGCCCATTATTACTGACTGTTATCCTGAATGTCTTCTTTTTACCTTTTTCCTCAACCAGTTCTTTTTTAATGTGGATGAGTGGGTCAACACCAATACAAAACTCCTGCAAATCCCTATAGTCAATCACCCCATCAAGATAGATATCAGCAAGAGGATTCCATGTATCTGGAGCAGGAATAGCATCTGCAGGCAACCCAACCTCACCAAGCCTTGCATACAGCATATCTCCATCTGTATTATCAACTGACCCATCCATGTTAAGGTCACACAGAAGTCCTGGTTCGATGTGACGTGCAAGGTGGGCTATTGTCAAAAAGTTTCTGTCATACCATCCGGGACTCACATCCACTCCACCAAATCCGTGATTGCCGTTTGTGACTTCGATGAATGCTCCCTTGTTTGAGGCTGCGTGTAATGCTCTCGAGAATGCTTGGGCTTGAGAGTAGGCCACGGTGGGATCGAGATTTCCGTGCATTATCATAATTGGTGGATCATCAGGAGATGCTTGATGAACTGGTGATGCCTCAGCAGCTTTTTCAGGACATTCATTCAAAGGATGGCAACCCAGAAACAAATTCATCATATAGATTGCTGTGTTGCTCCATGGGTTAGTCAAATCTGTTATACCGCAATAATCAACAACAGCCTGTGGTCTGGATGAGAATTCTGTGAGTCCTGGCCCCTCCATCCCATCTTCATCGCTTGCTGTTCCCATGAGAGACACAAGGTGGCCTCCTGCAGAGCTCCCCCAGATACCGATTTTATCTGGATCAATCACATAAAGGTCGGCATTTGCCCTAAAATACCTGACAGCAAGTTTGCAGTCATTTATTGTTTCGGGATGATCTGCAACCCTTGAGAGTCTGTAGTCAATTGATGCAAAAGCAAAACCAAGCTGGTAGAACATTTTTGCAATGGTGTGGTAGATATAGTTTCCTTTGCTTCCACCAACCCACCATCCACCATGAACAAATATTACAAGTGGAACCTTCTGGTCACGGCAAAGTGTAGGTTTTGCAAAATCCAGAAGCTGGTTGGAACCGTTGTATATTCCATAATTGATGTTGCGTTGCACATCAAGTGGCATCCAAGATGCCCATGGATAGGGTGGAAGTGGACCGGGAACTTCTCTATTGCCAAGTGTCCAACCTGCAGCCTCAGCTTGTTTTGGAGCAGGGGAATAGAATTGGAATGAAACAAAAATGAGAATGACCGCAAGAACCACCTTTATGAACCGTCGAAACATCATAGCGGAATTGTACTCAAATTCTGAAAAAACTCAATCTGTTTATCATGGAGTTATCGGCTGTCCTCCAAATGGATTGGCTCCTCCTTTTGGAATCATTGGGTTTGAACCTGTTGGCAATTTGTCATCATCTTTGGTATCAATCAGATTGTATTTTGGGTCATTGAATTCCTCAAAGTCCAGTTTTTTTCTCTGTCTGCTTGTTTTTGTTCCGTTTTTTGTAAGAATCAATTCAACTTCATGATATTCCCCATATTTCTCATTAAAGAAGTAAAAGCTTTCTGGAATCAGCATTTTCCCGATAAAAACGTAATCCTTGATAGAGTTATCAAATTCAAACTCTCCGACAATTTTGAATGTTGTTGGTGCCGTTCCTAGATCAGTTGTCTCGTTTTTTCCGTCGCCATAAATCCTTTGCTCAGAAATATTCATGTTTGTGGGGATTAATATATCGACTTTGGTTCCAGTGATTTTGTAGCTTTCGCTATTAACATTTGATTTCAGATACCAGTATCCTTCAAAACTTCCATCCTCACTTGGGCCGTAGAGGGTAACTGAAACATCAAAACTTACATTCAGGCTATTTGTTTTATCTACATCAAGTTTCACTATCAAATCTTCAGCTTTTGTGTTTGTTGCGGTTAACTGATCCCCCATGCTTCTGGCTATGGCAAACATCTTGGTCTGATTATATCTGACTTCTTCCGCAAAATCTATTTTTTCTTCGTACTGTCCCTCAAGTGAATCGGTTGAAGGAAGCAAAACCTCAATGGTTGGATTGTAGTCATCACAGATAAATGATACCGAACCAATTGGTTTTGCTTCACCTTTAATGATTTTTTCCCTATCTTTCCCATCAAAGATATTGAATTCATCAAATAAAAGTTGCTGAAAATATGCAACAAGATTCATTTTCATCTCACCTGAACCGTTTTTGTCAAGTGTGATAAACCAGTCTTCAATGTTTTTTGCGGTTTTTGGTTCTGGAAATTTTGGAACAAGGACACATCCGGCATATTTTGATTTTACATCCTCCGCATTCGGGTCAGATACCACAAAGGTTGGTCTTCTGTTGTAGTAATCTTTGAGTTCAGAAAATCTCTTTATGGCTTTTATTTTGGTCTCAGTCTCAAACCTTTCGCGTTTGTGTTCGAGGATTGGATTGATTATTTCTTCAATAACATCACCACGTTTGATTTTCAAGAATTGTTTCATGAATCCAGTTTTGATATTTGTTTGATCTCGAAGTTCGGAAATATAATAGAATGCAAAGGTTTTATTTTTTTCACTGCCAAGTTCTTTTAATTCATATGGAAAATATTCGGGATCACTATTGTTTTGTCTCATGGCAGCAAGTATCTTTTCCCAATTATCATTCAAATCATCTGGGATGTTCTCACCTTTGAGATAATACGGAGTAAGCCCTATTTCATTTTTTGCACCTGCATAGATACTGACACCATCAGGGATGTGAGGTCTGACTCTTGAACCATAGACTGCACCGATGTCACCCTTTGTCAGGAAATTCTCAATTGTGTTATCATCAAGTTCAAAGAACTCTAAGTTGTATTTGTCAATCTCTTCAATCAGAAGGTTCTGGAAACATTTTGTATAATCATTTTGGAAAGTTGCCTGTTTGAGAGCTTCCTCTGAAATCTGATCAATTTTTTTACCCCACTCATAAAAATGTCTCTTTCCGCCAGGTGTTTCTGTTGTTTTGTATCTTTTGTAGAAGTTATCGTAGGTATTCATAAAACGTTTATGGAGAAACTCATTTTCAGAACTCATCTCACCAAAAATCAAATCCTCAAATGAACTTATGTTCCACTCGAAAAGATAACAACCCGCAAGGAAAACAAGTGCTGCTGGAAGTGCAGCTTCACCGAATACAAAGGTTGCAGCAGTTGCTCCCTGATAATAGACCATGTTTTTTATGAATGTGAAGATTGCCTTATCATTATTGGTTCCCTCGGAAGCATCACTTGCAAGTTGTAAAACTGAAAGCACTGCACCAATGTGACCAAGTGACCCATGAAGTTTTCTCCAGTTTGAGGATGTCACTCCCTTTATGAGATCTGGGGCAACCTTTGCTGCAGCCGTTCCATGTTCAGAGCTTCCTGCAAGTCCCGATAAAAATGAAAGAGTGCTATTGTAGAAAGTATCTTCCTGCTCTTTAGATGTCATCTTTTCAATGTTTCTAAATATCACTGGGTCGAAGTAGTCCATGAAATTGTCAAAAATATAATTGTTATCGAAGTGGGTAATATATTCATCTGGAGTTCCCTGATTCATTGTGAAAAATGGAGGGAAGTCTGGGGCGTTTGGGTCAAATTCTTTGTAGTCTTTGTAACCAATGTCTGTTGTACCACTTTCAACACCATCACTTATTTTTCTTGGATCAAAGCTCTTTTTTCCGACCACAGTCAAGTGTGTTGTTGATATTGTCATTGTTTTTTTGCTTGTATCGAAACTGGTTGGTAATTCCTCCCATTTCCCGTCTTCTTCATTGTAGCAAACCCCGCTCAAACAATCCTGTGGCTTGAGTCCATCGATAACCTCGCTACTTGAATATGGAATCTCAATCTTTATGATTCCCTCAAATGGTTGATTTGCATCGAGACTGAAATCATAGACTTCCCATGAAGCTTCATCAGAGTTTTCAATTGAAACTTCTCTTATCGAAAATTCTGCATCTTCATCATCCAGGCAAAGTGGTGATATTGAAACGCTTATGCCAGTGTCGGAGTCGAAATGAGTCAAATTCTCTTCAGTTATTAAACTTTCAGATAATACCTTACCAATTTTTGGAGTGGGGTCATTGTTTGAGGTACTATAATGTGAGTCTGAAGTCTCTTTGGGTTTTCCACATCCTGAAAGGATTGGCATACATACAAGTGAGGTTACTATAACTGAAATAATCAACTTTTTTTGAAAATTGCTCATCATTATCTCCTTTAATATCTCCTACAAGTTATGCCGTGGTTTCATTTTTTCAAGTCAGAAAATCGTTTTCATCACTTGAAGGGTAGGAGTTTTTTGATAAAATGAGCTGTTGATGAGAGTACTTAAAAATGTGGTTATTTTTTTGCTAATTTTTTCTCTTCTTTTTCCTATGACAGGGAATGTGTCAGCGGTTTCTACTTCTGTTAAAAGGCTTACTGCCTGGAATATGGAGAAAAAGTCTGCGACTGTTACTGCGGGGCTTAGAAATTTGGTTGTTGAGGGAGATGCTGGTCAACTAGTTGCACTCAGACTTGACCCACAGACTCTGCAGGTCAAAAAGCTCACAAATATCTATTCCCCTGGAGTTTTAAAAGGACCATCGAACGCCCCTGGAGTTGTCAAGGTTACATCCGAACCAAGACTTCCGAGTTATGGCGATTGGGTATTTATGACAGCTACTTCTGGAGGGAAGCACTATCTTCTCAGTATTCATGTTTCTGGTGGCGGGGCAAGATTCTTTGTAATCCCTGATACGACAGTTGATGGAGTTAGTGTCAGATGGAGTCTTTTGTGGTTTCAACTTTCACTTACCGGAGACAGATTTTTTGGTGTTGTAAGGGGAGATGTAATTACTCCAGAGCTATCGGGAAGCTGTATTGGGCTTGTTACGATGAGTACAGAGGGAAATGGTTTTCAATTGCTTGCAAGACCAAAGTGGGATGGAGAAAAATTCTATTACGGTGAAAATGATATTGGAAAACTTATCTCCCCTGTCGGGATGAGTTCAAGAACCGGAAAGATTTTTTTCAAAGCCGAACGTGGAACAAGTGGAAAACATGGCATATACTCCTGCGAGTTTAACGGTTCTGGAATGAAGTTGTTTGCAAAACCAGAACTAAACTATAACAGTACAGTCTCTACAAGCAATGCTTATTCTGTTGATTACGTGACGGATGACGGAAAATATCTTGTCCTAAATGACCACGGCATTGACCACACTGGAGCATTAACTCTTGATGCAAACACCAGTGAAATTGTTGCGTACCTCGACCATAAAAGCATCAGTGTATCTCCGGATGGACTCTACTCTTTTTACAAGGATGAAAAAGGTTTTGGAATTGAGTTTACAATTGGTGGAGAATCATTTGAGCTGATGAGGTCAGATGATGCAAACTTTCCTGCAACAAGTGATCTGAATAACAAAAACTCATTCAGTCCACCAAGGGGTGCAGTTTCTGTTTTGCCATTTGGCTATCTTGCCCTATCAGAAACTGACATTACGTCAACCGGTCAGGTCTATTTCATTGGAATTGATAATCCCCCTGCTCCGAAAAAATCGAAACTGGTTCTTGACCCACCTGTGTGTGACTTTGGAATTGTCGATGAGAATACGGTTGTAAAACTCGACATTAAAAATTCTGCAGGAACAAGGCTTTCTGGGAATGCCGAAATAATTGGTAGACAAGGCGTAAATCCATTTTCACTTTCAGGGGACACAAAAAATGAATTCACAAACTTAACTGATTTACTAGTCTCTGCGAACATAAAAAACCTTTCGAAGGGTTTTACATATGAGAGGATGTTACAGCTTAAATCTTCAAATGCTGGAAATCTCGATGTTCCCATAATCATGACTCTGAACAATCCAAATCAATTGCTAGCCAGACTTGGGCTTGATAGGAAATCAGCTTGGATAGGGATAGAAAAGACTGAGCTGAAGGTTTCACCATATTCAGAGGATGGAACCACAATGGTTCCTCTAAGGTTTATAATTGATCTTCTGCCTTGCGACTTTACATGGAATTCTGAATCAATGACCGCTATAATTGACTATCAGGATTATCATTTTGAAATAGGTATCGGTAAGGAATATTGTACAATCGGAAATCAAACAAGAGAGGTTACAAAACCCGCCGTTATTAAAAATGGACAGACATTTATTCCTCTCAGATTGGTGGCCGAGGCTTTTGGGGCACATATTGATTGGTTTTCAGAATCAAGATCAATTCTTCTTATTTTTGATACACCAGTTTGGGGAAGAGAAAAGATAATTTTTGAGGGCATTCCAAGTGGTGCTGAGATAAAACTTAATTATCAGAATATGGGTATTTCTCCACTTACACTCGAACATATGCAGTCGGGTCGATACATGATTGAGGTCGAGAAGGAGGGATATAAACCATAC
Source organism: Caldisericia bacterium (assembly GCA_963674785.1). GTDB lineage: Bacteria > Caldisericota > Caldisericia > JAAYUI01 > JAAYUI01 > JAXGMQ01. The sequence continues at coordinate 289,400 of OY771555.1, read as the reverse complement.
AGCACGATTCTCGATCTTCCAACTCCTGATGGTGAAACCGCAAGGGTTCTTTACTTTCTTGAGAGAATAATTCCAACAACAACAACCATGAAGGTAACAAGTGACCCTGAAGAGGCATATGTTTATGTTGATGGATTAGCAATTGATAAAACACCGTGTGAATTTGATACCTCCCCTGGGCTTCACACGATGAAGGTAGTTTTGAATGGTTATCCATCTTTTACAAAAGAGATTGTCTGTTTAGCCGGGCAAGATATGGAAGTTCATGCAGAGCTTTCAGAACAGAAGGAAAAGCTATCAGAACTTGTCCATCCAACCTCATTTTCTGGAGAGATAAACATAAATGAGACAACAGAAATCCTCTTTGATATTGAGATAGAAAATAAGCTTGGGGTGGCACAATCATTCCAGATTGAATGCCCGGATGGTGTCCCAGTTGGATTTGACGGAGTATATGTAAAAACCGCCAGGGATGAGAAAACCTCTCTTCTTACTCCAAAAATAATGCCAGGTGAAAAGCTTACCTACATGGTGTCTGTGAAAACAGATGGGTGGGTGACGCCTGGGGATGAACTGAAAAGCGAAATTGTTATTTATGCCGAGGATTTCAATACCTGGCAATTTAGACTACCAATCAATGTGGTTGCGACAGGGGTAGAACTGGGTAATACAGAAATCCTAATGGATGCCCCAACAGATGTATTCACGGGAGACAGGTTCGATGTCATTTTGAATATCTCCGATGTATTTGACCTTTCTGCCGTAGAAACAGAATTGATATATCAATCTAAAGAACTTGAGGTTACTCAAATAAAAAAGGGTACCATTTTTGCTGATGCGAAAAATACTATTTTTTCCTGGCACAAATCCAGTCAAAATGAGGTGAAAATAATTGGCCCCGTTCTGATTGGAAATAACTCTGTCATCAAAAACAATGGGTCGTTATTAAAATTAACATTCAAAGCAATTTCACACGGGGATACAGTTATTGATTTTTCAAAGATCAGGCTTCTAGATTCAAAAGGTGCGGAGATCAAACACAATGTTTTGAACTCACATGTGATAACAGTTCTTGAAAAAATTACTGAAGAAGATGGAGAATAAAAAAAAAGGAGAGTGTAGATGAAAAAGTTGGCAATTATTGGATTGGTTGGGTTTCTTTGTTTTGGACTTCTTGCCGGGTGCGGAGGATCAAGCACCGGTGATGTGACAGAACCAGATGATAACAATGAAAAGGTGAATGGTGAAATGGCTATAGTCAAAACAATGATGGTCCCGATGACAAAAGACCCCTATTCAGGAATCCGTGATGCAGTTTCTGAGGGTATGAAAAGCGATGGAGCAGGATATGAAACAAATTATGTTGACCAGCTTTCAAATGGCACAACATTGAAGTTGAATGAGAAATTCAGAATGCTCATAGTTCTTCCTGCAAACCAGACCACACCATATCATTGGACAGAGCTTGTTATCGAGGATGATTCAGTTGTGGCACTTGATTGGGATGAATATGTCACCGATGAAAACCCCGAGATGATGATGGGTGTTGGTGGACATCGTGTTTATGAGATCCTTGCAAAATCCCCGGGTGAGACAAAAGTCTACACAAAACAAACCCATGTTGGCGATGATGCTGATGTGATGGAAGAGTTTGAGATGAAGGTGGTTGTTGAGTAGGGTTTTATTTGGAGAAGTAGATGGCTATTGATGAAAATTCTCTTGTAGTTTTTAAAAGCAAAAAAATAAGAAGAATCATTCATGAGGGTGAGTGGTTCTTCTCTGTTGTTGATGTAATTCAGGCATTAACTGATAGTAGTAATCCAAGAAATTATTGGTCTATGCTAAAAAAGAGAGAAGAAAAGGTTGGAGTTGAACTGTACACAAATTGTGTACGTTTGAAATTGCCTGCTTCCGATGGCAAACTGAGGCTTACGGATTGTGCAAACACTAAATCTCTCTTTAGAATCATTCAATCAATCCCCTCCAAAAAAGCTGAACCATTCAAGCAGTGGCTTGCAAAAGTTGGAAATGAGAGAATCCAAGAGATTGAAGACCCTGAACTTGCTCAGAAGAGGATGAAAGAGATATATAAAGCAAAAGGTTATTCTGACGATTGGATCGAAAAAAGAGTAAGAGGGATAGCAATAAGGGATGAATTGACTGATGAATGGAGCAAGAGAGGCGTTAAGTCAAGTAGAGAGTATTCGATCTTGACTGCAGAGATATCAAAAGAGACATTTGGTATGACGCCAAGTGAATATAAAGAATTTAAAGGATTGGAAAGGGAAAATCTCAGAGATCATATGAATGATTTGGAGTTGATCTTTTCCATGCTTGGTGAAAGAGTATCGACTGAAATAACAAGAAACAAGGATTCAAAAGGGTTTAATGATTGTAAAATAGCAGCCAAGGAAGGCGGAGCAGTCGCTGGAAACGCAAGAAAAGATGCTGAAAAAAGAATTGGTAAACCTGTGTCTACTAATCAAAACTTCAAGAATCTAAATGATGACAAGAAGAAAATAGAATAATTTGATCAATCAAAATATGTCAAACAAACGAACCCTAAAACAAAAAATTGAAGAGCTCGAAAAAAAGTACTCTGACCTAACTTTTGCAATAGACAGAGGTTTTGTGGGCGATACAACCGACATGTGCAATATAAAGATCGAGCTTGGCAAACTCAAAAAAGAATACGAAAAACTGCTTGAACCACACGAGTGGATTGAATTCAAGCTTGAAGGACAGACCGTAAATGAGAAAAAGATCTCAATTGCAAGATATGTTGAGGCTTGTATCTATAAGATTTCTGTTATAAATGAATATGGTAATCCAGCCGAATTGACAGACGAACTAACAAAAGAAAGAGAAAAACTCAAGCTCCTTGAAATGGAGCTTGAGAAATTGTCATAAATTCTTACTCCGGTTTTATTCCTACAAACAACCATGATTCATATCCATTTTCATGAACTGGATAATCATCAAGCTCGAACTTGAACCCGACACTTTCAAGGGTTGTTATCCATTCTTTTTCATAAAACAATCCACAGGTATGGTGATCAATTTCAACATCAACTTTTTTGGTCTTCAGATCCTTGATGAAATAAGCGTAATGGCATTCGAAAGTTGTATCATTTGGATCTGGGTCATTGAAATACTCGCAGTATGTGAGCTCAAAGTTGCCATTTGATTTTGTGCTTGAAAGTATCGGTCTAGTTTCTTTAAATGTTTCTTTGTGAAAATCTGGTGAAGATATAAAAACCCCTCCAGGTCTTAAGTGTTCCCATGCAGTGATGAATGCTTTTTTGAGATCGGTTAGTGTTGTCATGTAGCTGATCGCATCATGGATGAAAACAGCATCAAATTTTTCATCAAGTCTGAAGTCTCTCATATCTCCAACAAGATGTCTGGTATTTGGGTTGATCTTTTTGGAGTTCTCCATCATCTTTTCTGACAAATCGACAGCGGTTGTCTCATAAAATGGTGAGAGGTGTGAGAGATTATTTCCACCCCCAACACCAATCTCCAATATCTTATGTCTTTTATCGCCAAGTCTTTTTGTAATTGCATCTTTCCAGTAGTTCGCTTCTTCTGCATAGTCTTCAGGTTTTGAGATGATAGTCCAAAGATGAGCAAACTCATCATACATCCGGTTTTTCTTTGTCATCATTTAGCCTGGGAGAAGCAATAGATTTTTGAATCAGAACATCCGACATAAAGCCTTCCATTCCAGATTGCAGGTGACGAGATAATTGGCATTTCCAGATCATAATCCCATTTGAGCGTTCCAGTATCGATATTGAATGCTCGGATTTTTCCTTCCATATCGGAAACAAAAACGCTGTAGCCATCAGTTACTGGGGTGGAATTGATTGGGGTTTTGATATCTTGAATCCAATTCATCTCACCATCCTCTGGGTTGATTGATGCGATCCATCCATTTGATCCGCAACCGATAATATCGCTGCCTGTGCTGCAAAATGATGTTGCGCCGTAAATGGAGCTATTTCTCCACATTTCTCGACCTTTGGATTTGCTGAAACAGTAAACTCCCTCAAACAGAGTCTGGATTATCAATTTATTGTCTATCAGGAGTGGTGATGATCTTGTGTCAAATGCCCTGCTACTCCATTCTTCTTTCCCACTTGATTTTTTGACACAATAGATGTCTCCTGCAGTTGTTGTAAAGTAAACATCTTCAGTATCGGTTACAGGGGCGCATTCAATTGGGTTGTTGTATTCATTTGTCCAGTTTACTTCGAAGTCTTCATCATCAAACTGGTATGTCAGGCAGAAGAATTTTCCTTGTGATGTGCCAAAGAATATCTCAGCTTTTCTTGAGTTTGCGTCTGTTGCAACTGATGAAACAATTCCGCCCGTGAAAAACTTCCAAACAATTTGACCAGTGGAGCCGTCAAGACAATATACATACCCATCTTCTGATCCGAAAAACACGTATTTATCTGCAAGGCTTCCTGTTGCAACAATACTTTTTCCAGTGTTATATGACCATAGAAACATAGAGTTTTCCGCATCAAGACATCTCAAGTCACTATCATTTGAACCAAAATAAAGTCTTCCATTGGAAAGCATTGGGCATGATAAAATGGGGGCATTGGTTTTGTATTCCCAATCAAGCTCAAGGTTTTCAAGATTCAGCATAGATTCAGAGTTATTCCGTGAGTTATTGTTGTCTGCACCAAAACTTGACCAGTTTTTATATGCCTCGCGATCCATGATGTATGCCCAGACATTTATATTTGTTGAATCATCTCCCCAATCGGCGGTTATCGAACCAGACTTGATTCCGGGATCATTTACCTGGTGTTGGATTGTTGTTACCGAGATTTTTTTGTTTTCACCATCATTTATTGAGAAGATATTTTCGGAGAGATTAAACCAATTATCGGTAGTTGAGATTTTCACCGTTACCTTGTGGTCAGTCGTATTTTTTATAAGAAGATGTTTTGTTTCTCTCTGTGCCTTTCGTAGTGACCCAAAGTTTAGGATTTTTGGGGAAAACTTTATGTAGGGTTCGCTTACTAGACAGTAGATGTTTTTGTCTTGACACACCGCAAAAACTTTGCCCATGCCGGAAGAAAACCATCTGATCTCACGGATGAAATCATCTGACCAGAGGATATGTCCATCGTCTGCTGCAACCATATAAAACCTTGTGTCTGCAGATATGAAAACATGATTTCCCGAAACCACTGGGCCAGCCAAAATTCTATCCCAGCTATTCAGTTTCCATTTGACTACACCCTCTTCTTTATTTATTGAGTAAAGAGTGTTTGATTTTGTTGTGCAGTACACAGAGTCATCTGTAACCACAAGGTTGCCGCTGACACTTGAATTAAATCGCTTGACCCAAAGTGTTCTTCCAGTGTTGCTGTTGATGTTGTATACAAGACCATTATTGGTACCGAAACAGAAATCTCCGTTTTTATATGCAACCCCTGTTTCGATCCCCGATTTTACTTTTTTTGTCCAGACAGGGTTAGTGATATCCTCAACTGATAGACAATAAAGAGTTCCATCATCTGTACCGAAAAAAACTTTTGCAGAGGCAACAGTTGGAGGATTATTTGTTGAACTATTCGGAACAAATGATCCGATGAGTTTCCCGTCTTTTGATGACATCGAAATCAGTGTGTTCTCTTCATCTATGAAAAAGATATAATCTCTCCAAACCCTTAAAGCAGTTTTTGGTATTTGTTTTGATTCAACTTGCCAAATAGGCTCCCCGTTAGATTTGTCAAGGCACCCAATCGTGCCGTTTGATGTAGAGTAGTACACCTTGTTTCCAGAAACTGCCGGAGTTGAAAAGAGTGTTTCTCCAGTTGAAAACTCCCATTTGCTTTTCCCGTTGATTTCATCAAGACAGCTTATTACACCAGAATGTCTGGAGACAATGAGGTCTTTATCCGATACCAGTGGTTGTGAAACGAGAAAATCTGGGAACTCGATGTTATATTTTCTTGCTAGAGAATTCCTGTCTGGGGAGCAGGATATTTCTAAGTCTCCATTGCCAGTATTGTTCGATTGATACGATTCCCAGTTACAATAATCCCCATCTGGGATTATTGTGTTATCAACAAATACCCTGACGTTTATTTCTTTTGATTTGCCTGCCCATTTCAGAATCAGCTTGCCAGTGTAGATTTTTTCAAGCCCTATTGATTGGGAGAGCATGTACACATAAAAGTGCCTTCTCTGCCTTCTTGGGATTGCGCCCGATGGAAAACGTTTCACTGAAAACCAATCACCAATCACTTCATATTCAACTGGAATATCGTTTGTGCCACAATTTATAAGGTTTACTTCTATTTGTCCATCAGTTCTTGATATAACCGTCCCAAAATCAACAACCTCAACATCAACAGAAATGCAGTCTCTGACAAGCTCATCACCATAACAGAAAACTGTTCCGAATGCACCCCCGACCACAATGAGACCATCGCTTATTGCAGGGCTTGTTTTTATCGGTTCACCGAGGTCTGTTTCCCAGATTGTATCACCATCTCGGAGATCCATTGATGCAAACCATCCACTATTTGTCGAGATATAGATAGTTGAATCACAAATCGATGGTGCATTTGCGAACCCATCAACTATTCTTGACCACAGGAGTTGTCCTGACTTCAGATCGAGACAGTAGAACATGCCATCCCACCTACAGACGGCGACCTTTGATTTTGCAACAGCACATGATGATACACCAAACATTCCCATTGGGTATTCCCAGTTGAGTTTTCCAGTTTCAGAGTTTAGAGAATAAATGGAATCAGACCCAAATACCACTTCTTGTCCTGTGTATACAGGCGTTGTTTCTATTCTTTGGTTGGTTTCAAAATACCAGATCATGTCTCCGGATTTAAAATCAAGACAATACATGTTCTGGTCATCTGAACCGATATAAACTCTTTCCTCAAATACAGCTGCAGATGAAAAGACTTCTCCATCAGTTTCAAATTTCCATTTTAGTGCGCCATCAGAAAGATTCAGACAGTAAACATAATTATCATATGACCCGAAGATTATACGTTGGTGATAAATCACTGGTGAAGAATGGATGCTGCCATCAGTTTTAAATGTCCACTCAATCTCGCCTGTCTGCCCATCAAGGCAGTAGAAATTCCCGCTGTCATTACCGAAGTAAACATTTCCAGATGAGTAAACAGGTGAACTATGGATGTCTTCGTCAACTCTTGTTTCCCACAGCTGTCTGCCTGTTGATTGCTCAAGGCAGTGCATTTTCCCATCTTCAGACCCAAAGAATACTTTTGAATCAACAATGATGGCGGAAGATTTTATCTGAGCAATTGCCTTATATTCCCAGAGATATGAAAGCTCTTTTGATTGTGGCCCACAATCCAGTTTTACGACTCCTGTTCTTTTTGTGTTGCCTCTGAAACAGTACCAGGGACAAGAATCGGCAGCGATTGCTACGTTGCTTGTTGGGATTTCTGGAAAAAACGATACACAAAGAAGAATTATCAAAAAAAGAGTCAGGAATATCCTCGGGTTCAATTTTAGATCTTTCACGGAATTCATTATACAAAAAAACAAAAGAATTTCCAATTTGTTAACAAACTATTTGAATTGAATGCTTGTTATGGGAGAGATTTCAGTATTTCTTTCATTTTGCTCCCCTGGTTTTTTCGAAACAGTCCTTGGTTTTCAATTTCTGGGTTTTTTCTGATAGCAACAGCTTTTTCATCAAGTCCATACATATACCATATTTCGTCCATCTCACCGTATGAGAGTGTTAATATGTCTCTGAAATATTGACCCGTTTTTACATCCCCTTCTCTTGTGCTCGCATTGTATAACCAGTTTGAGCCGGCTAACTCCCTGATTGTAATCGGGAAGATTTCAAATGCATTTGAAAGTCTCATGAGCAGATAATTTGACCAAAAAGCACAGATGGAGATACCCTGAAAAAAACCAACATCCTCTATCATCTCGAAGTCCAGTCCAAATCTGATTCTTAGATGGTTTATGTTTTTTCTCATAACATCACAGGAGTTATTTTGAATCGACCACCCGAAAAAAATTGCGGGTTTCAGATGTGGAATCTCGTACCATTTATCACCGTTTGTTTTGCCAGAGAATGAATCCCAAACCCATATGGAGAGGACATTTTTTGCAATATCTCTTATCGAAATCTCGGTTTGCCAATCTTTCCATTCGCTTTCTTTTGGTAATCCAAGCCCATAAAAATCAGAAACAACAATTGACCAGAAACAAGCGATCATGTTCATCTCGAAAACGCTCAATTTTTCACCACGGGTTTTCTGCCAGTTTGTTGACATCTCTTCTGTGACGGGGGTCTCAATACTTTCTGCCAATTCAATCGATTCTTTGATCAATCTTGTAAAGTCTTCAAAATCGTATTTCTTCCTTGAATACCTCATGATAAACTCAAATTCCGGGTAGTATTTTTTTGAGAAATCCAAGATGATTTGATGGTTGGCGATTTTTTCTGGAATGATTATTTCGTCGGGCTCAACATTGATTTTGCTGGTTTTTACATTTGTTCCAATTACTGTTACTAACAGAAGCAAAACAATCAGGTACACAAAAAAACGAGTATTTTTCAATCGCCGTTCGCATCCTCTTTTTGTGGATTGGTGCAATTAAATTCGTTTGCAGCAGTTTGAAACCCTGATTCAATGATGGTTGTTATAGCATCCGTAACTTTTTTTATTATCTCTTTTAATATCTGTTCGTCGTCTCTTGTTGGATTCTTCAGAACATAATCAACAACATCACCATTAGAAGGTCTTCCGATGCCGATCTTTATCCTAAAAAAATCATTTGTTCCGATTTCATTTATGATTGAACCAATACCTTTCTGTCCACCGCTACTGCCTTTTTTTCTGATTCTGATTGCGCCAACCGGAAGGTCAATGTCGTCACATATGATAATTATTTTTTCATGAGGGATTTCATTTGCAGACATCAGGCATTTAACAGGTTTCCCGGAAAGATTCATATATGAAAGTGGTTTTGCAAGAAGAAGCTGTTTACCAAAAGCCACAGTCCTGATAATCTTGGCTCCGCAAGATGTTTTCTTTAATCTTACTCCAAGTGACTTAGCAAACATATCGACCGCTTTCCAGCCAATGTTGTGCCTTGTGTTTCTGTAACCGAGACCGGGATTCCCGAGCCCAACGACTAACCATTTTTCCATTGGTAAGTTTTACAACTTATATCTACCTGTGTCCAGTAATTGGCAATTTTACTGTCACTTTTGTGTGTGAGTTGACTTTGCTCTTTATTGAAATCTCAGCACCATGAGAGTTCACATGTAGCATTACATTTGCAAGCCCAAGACCCAAGCCACCTGTCGGCAATTCGCCATTTCCTCTTTCGACCTGGTAAAACGGTTTGAATACTTTTGAAATCTGATCCTCAGGTATACCAAGTCCTTGATCTGAGACATTGAAACAGACCTTGTTGTCGCAGAGTTCAGCATCGAATTTTATGTCGATGTTGAATTTATTGCTGTACTTTATTGAATTTGTTATTAAGTTTTCAATTATTTCCTGAATTCTATCGATATCAACATTGACATAGGTATTCTTTAATCTCTCATCAACGGAGCACGAATATCGGTAGTTATCATTTCCAATAACATGTTGAACTTGTTTTTCTGCGTAGATTGCGAATTTCTTTACAAGTTCTGAGAATAACCCATAGGATTCGTAAGTTTTAAAATTGTAGATGGGGTTTGTTCGACCAACATCAACGAAATCCGATACCTGTCTGATTTCTCTTTGTGTTGCGTCATAAATTGTTTCAAGCATCGAGTATTCTTCAGATTCCTTGTTGATTTTTCCTAAGAGAATCTCGGTGTATCCTTGTATTAACACAAGTGGATTTCGTAACTCGTGAGCTACACTATTGATAAACTCTCTTTTTGCAATCTCTTGTTTCACTTTTCCTGTTACGTCTCTGAAAGTCCACAATCTTCCACTTTTTGGATTTGAAGACTCAAGCGGGCATGTAAAACACTCAAGATATCGACCAGTAACAAGCTTATAGGTTTGGGCAGATTCCTTTTTTGAGGAAGAAAGCTCCTTCATTAGATTAACAAGAGCATCACCATTCTCGACTGTTTCGGCAATTATCCTGACTGGGCTTGCTGAGCCACTTTCTCCGTGGAACATCACGAAGAAGTTTGTGTTTACGTGGCGTACAGACATGTCAGAATCAAGAACTAAAACTGCCTCATCTATCGACTCAATTGTTGTAAGAAGCAGCCTTCGTGATGATGTAATCTCGTTTTGGATCACTTCACGTTCAATTCTGATTTTTAGATTGTTTACTATTCCGCTAAAGAGTGATCTCTCGGTTTTTGAAATGGGGTTTTCGGAGGTGCAATTTTCAAGCGATACAAAACCCCACAGTTTTTTCTTAATTATTATTGGAATCCCAACTATGTATTTTGTTCCTCTTTTTTCAAGAAATCCTTTTTCAGAATCAGGGAAATCTGTTTGAATCCCTTCGATAAGCTTTCCTTCCCTAAAAGTGTTAAGCCATCTTTCGATTCCCAAGTCAAAGTATGGTGAGTTGATGAGAATGGGTTTGTTTGAGTCTGAAAACTTTGTTAGCCTACTCCAGGAGCTAACCTGAGTTGTTACAGTTTTTCCATCACTTTCAGTGTTTCTGTAAACGGCTGCCCTATCAAGGTTAGATGTTTCTCCAATCGTTCTTGTGACACTCTCAAGGGCTGTTCTTATGTTTGACTCTTCAAAAAGTATCTTTTGTGTTTTGTATAGAGATTTTAGTTGGATTTCATGGTGTTTTCTACTGGTTATGTCAGTCAGAATGAGAGCAAAAACTTCTGAATTTTTGATTGTCCATTTTGCACAAGAAATCTCTGTGTATATCTTTGTTCCGTCTGCCCTGAAAGCCGTAGTCTCTTTTAAGACACTTCTGTTGTTCGACCCAGATCCATTGCAGATATTTGAGGTGTTGAATTTTTCCCTGTCTCCAAAAATAGGTAGGATTGATCCGATGTACTCCCCAAGCATCTGGTTTTTTTGAATCCCCAAAAGCTTTTCTGATGCTGGATTAAATGAGAGTATTGCCCCTGAATCATTGATTGTAATTATTGAAAGTGGCGAGCTTTCAAATATCATCCTATATTTTGACTCACTCTCTTGAAGAGCGTTTTCGACAAGTTTCTCCTCTGTTTCATCACTAAAAATTATAAACGTGAAATCTATATTATTTGCCCGAATTGATGAGATTTTTGCTTGTACGTATCTCAGCCTTCCGTCTTTCCTTGTGATCCAGAATTTAACACTGATGTTTTTTATGCTCTTCTTGTTGTAATCCTCAATTATTTTTTTGATTCGCTCTCGCTCAAAAATTGCTGGCATGTAATCGATTGGGTTAACATTTCTGATCTCTTTCAATGAGTATCCGGTGATTTCTGTCATTCTTGGGTTGATGTATGTGATTTTATCATTTTCAACAATCATCATCCCATCTTGGATACTTTCGGCCATCATTCGATATTTAAATTGGCTTAGTTCAAGTGCGAATTCGGTCTTCTTTAATCTTTTTTCTCTTTCGATCTCGGCGAAAACTCGATCAACAATTTCAGGAAGAATTTCAAGAAATCTACTGTCTTTGATTACGTAATCCCGTGCCCCCCTCTTCATCATTTCAACTGCAATTCGTTCATCTCCCTGACCAGTCATTACAACAAATGGGATTTTTATATCTCGTTCCTCAAATGCTGTTATGAGTTCGTCTGCAGTATAGTCTGGCAGAAGGTAATCGAGAAGCAAAAGATTGTTTTTTTTGTCTGAGTAATAGTTGTTCAGTGCCTCTTTCCCTGAGACTGCATGTGTGACCTCGTAACCCCTTTTCTCAAGTCTTCTGCTAATCAGCCTCGCAATCCCAGAATCATCTTCCGCGATACACACCTTCTTCATTTGATTTCACCGGTCTTCCTGTCGTATATCGATGGGTTTTCTGTTATCGTCAGAAACAGACCGAGATTCATGATTTTATTTATAAAGTCTTCGTATTCTATTGGTTTTGTTATGTAGTTGTTGCATCCGAGTTCATGACAATTGTTAATCTCTCGTGGGTCATCTGTTGTCGTAAGCATGATAGTCGGGATTCTTTTCAATTTTGAGTCTTTCTTTACGAAATCTAAGACTTCAACACCACTTATTTTTGGCATACTTATGTCGAGTATCAATAGGTATGACTCCCTGTCTTTGATGTTTCCAGGAGACCTGAGGTAATCGAGAATCATCTGTCCATCGTCGAAAAAAATCATTGGGTTACTTATCCCAGCTCTTTTAAGATTTCTTTTTATGAGTGACTGATGTCCTTTGTCGTCTTCTGCGATGAGTATGGTTACTGTTTTATTCATACTTTTTCTCCTAAAACACCCTCATCAAATGGTAATCTGATGTAGATTTTTGTTCCAACATCTTCGTCTGATTCGATCCAAACCTTTCCACCATGTTTCAGAATAATCCTTTGCACAATTGTCATTCCTAATCCATATCCGGAACCTATGTCGGGGTGTAGTCTATGGAATATTTGAAAGACCTTATCTTGGTGCTCTTGCCTGATTCCGATTCCATTATCCTCTAAACAGAATTCTACACTGTTTTTTAGTAAATTTCCATATAGCTTGATTTTTCTCGGTTGATCTTTCTTCATGTATTTGATTGCATTATCAATAAGATTTGAAAAGGCCTGGCTAAGTTGGCTTCTGTCACCGATGCAATTTGGAAGTTTTTCAATCTCAACCTCAATTTTTTCACTTTGAATCTGATACCTCATTGTGTCCAAGATGTCTTTTAGTAACTGGTTTGTGTTTATCAGTTCGTGATTCACTGGAAGTCTGCCAATTCGGGAAAGCCTCAAAAGTCCTTTTAGTAACTGATCAATTTTTTTTGCACTTTTCTGAATGAATTGGCTTGACTCGAACAATCTTGTTCCAATCAATTCCTCAATGTTCTCTTTGAGTGTGTTAAGATTTGATGCGTCATCGACTTTTCTTGCGAGATCAAGAAGATCTTCCTCAAGTTCGCCAGAGAATCCAAGGATATTTACAAGTGGAGATCTCAGGTCGTGAGATGTCACAAACAAAAGTTGTTCAAGCTCAGAGTTTTTTTCCTCGAGTGACTTCCTCATTTTTGCCCGTTCAAGCTCTAGAATTCTTCTCTCAGTTATGTCGGAAAACATCGCAACAATGTTGTCTTTTGCGGCTTTGAATATGCTGAACTCAAGTATTCTTTGCGACGTTTCTTTCCGATTACTTTTGACCATCACTTTTATCTCACCGTTCCATGGTTTTCCAGTTTTTTCTACCTGATTTGTCATTTTCTTTAGGGTTTTGTTCATGTTGTAGGGGAAAACATTTGACATATCCAATCCAATATCGGAGTTCAGTGTGTTTTTTAGAATTGAATAAGATGAGCTGTTTGAATCTGAGAGCTTCATCTCACCATTTATCAATTCAAATATGTGTATCCCATAAGGTGAAGACGAGATAACATTTCTAAAACGTTCCTCTCCATACATGAGAGCTTCTTCAACAAGCTTTCGGTCTGTGATGTCAAAAAATGATCCCTCAACATAACCTTTTGGTTTGTTTAATATCATCGAGGTTAGAAAGTAACTTGAGCTATTTTCATCATGTTGCCAAACCAATTCGTAATCCGAGATTTTTCCATTTTGCTTAAGAGTTTTGTAGATTGTTTTTTTCTCATCTTCACCGTAGTGGTCAGAAGTGATTATCTCTCTTTTTTTGACTTCTTCCCTGTTTTTAAACCCAATTAGCCTTGCGCCATAATCATTGATCTCAACCAGCTTTCCATCTTTGATGTCTATCCTGTATAGTCCTACAGTGGCTGTTTCATAGAGATGTCTGTATCTCTCCTCGCTCTCTTTGATAGCCTCTGTTGCAAGAGTTCTTTCAATTCCGCTGGTAATCAAGGTCAGAAGTCTTTCAAAAAGGTATTTGTTATCTTTGAGGTCTTCCACCGCTTCGTCAGACCAAAAGTGGATAATTCCAATTAGTTTGTTGTTGATCCCAATCAGGGGGTACGAGACAAGGGATTTTACTTTCAACATGCCCATCTTTTTTTTGTGGGTATCGTAGTCAGGGATTTCGCTTGTGTTGCTTGCAATTAAGCTTTCCCTGTTTTTGATGACACTAACTGAGATAAATCCCGGATCATCTAGTTTCTGATCTTCACCAATCATAGCTTTCATTTCTGGTGACACATTGTGAGTTGCGACAAGTTTTAGATTTGAATCATGATCATATGCAAGTCTTATTAAACCGTACTTTAAGTCGAGGATTTCAATGAGTTTTGGCAGTATGAAGGCACAAAATTTTGCTGCTGTGTGTTGAGTCACTTTGGCTTTTACAATTGAATTAAGGAGCTCTTTCTCTTTTTCATTTTGATCAGATAGTTTTTTTTGAAAACTCAGGTCTGTCAAAATAAGAAGTATATATTCTGTATCCATTAGCTGGATTTGTTTTGTTGTCAGTCTACACCATTTGTCTGCTTTGTTTTTACATGAGATAGCAGTTTCAAAACTTTGAGCCTCTCCATTCTTGAAATCAAAAATTGAACTACTAAACCACTCTCTTGGATTTTTCAGTAATCCAATGTGTTCAATTTTTTTTTGAATAATTTCCTGACTATTTAATCCTATAAGTTTGCAGAATGAAGGGTTTGCGTTGAATATCTCTCTATTGTTTTTTTTAAGCAGGACGATTGGGATTGGGCTCGATGAAAAAACCTTTACAAAAATATCACCGATGCTCTTTTTTTGTTCAAGCTCCCATAGTTTTTTGTTTTGCTGTTTCGATTTTTTCTTGAGAAATGAACTATAAAAAAGCATGAAAGTGACAATAAGCATGAGAGATATGATGACTGTATGAAAAAGGAGAATTTCTTTGTTCAAAAGGAACTCCTTACAGATATCTGGAATCTTAAAGTATCTTTGTTTCTCATGTAACACTCCATGACGCTGTAATTGTACCAAAAAAACTGATTTTATCAATCGGTTCATTTTTGAATTTGCAATTTTTACGCGTTAGAACTAAAATCCTGGTTGAAGAGTACCTTGAATGAAAAGGAGTGAGAGAATGAAGAAGTGGATGACTATTTTTATTGTTGCTGTTTTTGTGTTTACTAGTTTTATCAACACATATGGTGTTGTCGATGTGCAAAACCATGTTGGTTTATTAGAAGATGAAGGGTGCTCTGATTGTGTGTTAAGGCTTTCATACCAGATTGGAAGCACTGCATATTGGGTGGATGATGTGGAAAATGGGCCCATGGAATCTGCCCCTATGATAAGACATGATAGGACATTCATTCTTGTCAGATATGTTGTAGAAAGTCTTCCAGGAACATCAATCGGATGGGATGGAACAGAAAGAAAGGTAACGATCAACACAGCAGATGGAAAGGTAATTGATCTTTGGATTGATAATCATATTGCCGAGGTGGATGGGGAAGAGATTCAGATTGATCCGAACAATCCTGATGTTAAACCATTCATTGATGGCGGTCGAACATTTCTTCCATTCAGATTCATTGGTGAACAGCTTGGAACGTGTGACATCAAGTGGTATGGAGATACAAGAACTGTTGAATTGATCTTCAATGTTGATGGCTGCTGTGAGTGGACTGAGATTGGTGATTTCGAAAAAGTAACAGATGAGAACGGTAATCTATCGATTAAGTTCTATGAGGGCTGTGGAAAAGAATCCGTAGCGTTTGCTGTTGCCGATAAAGAGTTAGAAGCGGTAAACGCAGCTGATTTTGAAGATGGTGGAAGCTACACTCTTGAAAAATATGAGGGAGAATGCATCAAGCTCTGCTTGGATGATAATAACGGCATTGTAAAATGGGAAGCTATCCCTGAGGGTGAATGTTGCCCGGATATTTTCGGAGATTGTTGTGATTGGTCAGTTGAATACAACGAAGAGGATTTTGCAGTTTGTGCAGGAACAACAGAGAAATTTCCAATCATTGTTAAAAACAATTGTGAAGAAGGCTTGATCAAGCTATATCTTTCCTCGCTATATCCTGAAGATGAGCATCTGAACCAGTCTATAAGGCTCAGTGCTGGTGAGACAAAAACTATTTTGATTCCTGTTATTATGCCCGAAGACTGTGAACCTGGAAAATCGATAAGTAAAGGTTTCAAGATCATCTCCAAATGCGGCGATGAGGAGAAATTTGTTAAAATCAATGCTGAGTGCATCGATTGCAGCTGTTGTGAATTTGAAACTGAGTTTTTAGAAGTACCGAAAACAATATGTGCAGGGGATGAATTTGATTTGAAACTCAGAGTAAAGAATACCTGCGCAAATAATGAACTCAAATTCAAGGTTGAAAAATCTGAAAACTCTCAGGGTGAAATTGCACCAAAGTATGAAGAGTCAGATGCCGAATTCTCGGTTCTTGCTGGACAGAATAATGATAGCTACTTCAAATGCAAGATGCCAGAGGATTGTTTGGAAGGTGAGGATGTGGTCTTCTCACTTGAAGTAACTGCATATGATAAAGATGGCAAGGTGTGCGGGAAAAAACTTCAAGAACTTTCAGTTGAGTGTGTAAAATGTGAAGTTTGTTGTGATTTCTCGGTTACTTATGGTCGTATTCCGCCACCAGTTTATGCTGGCGAATCATTCCAGCTTGGTTTGTACTTGAAAAATCTCTGCGATGAGGATGATTTGACATTTGTGATGACTGACATTTCTGAAGAATCAGAAGAGGGATGTATCGGTACAATCTATGAAATAAAACCAAATGATGTGACCGTTTCTCCGGGAAGAACAGAGATGATCAAGACTCAAAACACAATGCC
Organism: Caldisericia bacterium; assembly: GCA_963674785.1. Classification (GTDB taxonomy): domain Bacteria; phylum Caldisericota; class Caldisericia; order JAAYUI01; family JAAYUI01; genus JAXGMQ01. The sequence goes on along the minus strand of OY771555.1, from coordinate 272,522 downwards.
AAAGGATTGTGAGGGTGGCGGCAAATGTGTCTTTAAGGTCAAGATTGATGCATATACCGCAGATGGTCAGCTCTGTGGCTCAAAGACTCTTGAATACAGAGTTGAGTGTAGGATTTGTTGTGAATTTGAATATGAGCTTGACCCAGTTGCTGAAAGCTATTGTGCAGGTGAAGAGTTCAGCTTAAATTTGAAAGTGAAAAATATCTGTTCTGATAATTCACTATCATTCAAGTTTGATATTGCAGGTGGCGACTGGTCAAACATCACAGAGATTCTTCCTGCAACATTTGAACTTGCACCAGATGAGGAAAAAACAGTAAGGATCGATTATAAAATGCCTGATGATTGCATTGAGGGGGAGGATGAAAGATTTAGTGCACTATTGACCGCAACAGTCAATGGCAGCAATTCTTCTTGTGAGGACTGGATTGACTTTTATGCGACTTGCAAGAGCTGTGAAGTTGAAAGCTGTTGTGATGTTTCGTTTACATCCAAACTCAAGATGATTCCTACATCATGCCCAGGTGAATCTGGTTCGTATCAGATGGTCGTGAAGAATAATTGCACAGATGAGCTTAAAACTATCAACTTCTTTTGGGCTGATAACTCTGGAATCACATCCATGTCTCATAAGATGCTCACCCTCGAACCAGGTGAAATGACAACTGTTGTTGTAAACTTTACGATGCCAGATGATTGCGAAGCTGGAGAGGGTAATGATTTCCACTTCATGGCATATGTAAATGATTGCCCAAATCTTGCTGGAAAATTTACAGTAGTATGTCAGGATTGTGCAAGTTGTTGTGATGTGGTCATCAATCCAAAATACAGACTTGCAATTTCCGCATGTACTGGTGAAGAGGGCTCCTATGTGATGGTTATCACGAACAACTGTGATGATGAAGTCAAGAATATTGAGATGGTTTGGAGCAGAAGCTCTGCAATAACAACAATCTCTCCATCGAGTTTCACGCTTAAACCTGGTGAATCAAAGGACATCACATGTAGATTTGTGATGCCAGATTGTGTGATTGGAAAAGCCACAAAAATCGAGTTTGAGGCTGTCGTTAATGACTGTGAAAATGTAAGTGGATATTTCACTGTTACCTGCAAAGATTGCAGTTGTTGTGAGGTTTCATTTGCACCAAAACTGAGAATAATGCCTTCATACTGCCCTGGTGAAACTGGTTCTTATCAGTTGGTTGTGACGAATGACTGTGTGAGTCAGGTAAAAGAACTTTCATTTACATGGAGCAGAAGTTCAGGCATTACAAACATTGAACCAGCAAAGCTTTCGCTTAAACCTGGTACGTCTCAGACAATAGTTGTTCAGTTCACTATGCCCGATTGCACTGTTGGAAAGACGCATTCCTTTAGTTTTGCAGCAGATGTGAACGATTGTGATCCATTAACGGTTAAGTTCTCTGTTACGTGTAGGGCGTGTACTTGTTGTGAAATTGAAGCCATTAAGCAGGTTGTGCCTGAATCAGTTGCTGCTGGAAAAACTGGAACTGCGAAATACTATCTCAAAAACAATTGCGACGAAGCCGTCACTGTTATACTTGATAGTGTTTCTGGAACAATGAGTATCAAACCTATAACACTCACAATCAAACCAGGTGAGAAGCAACTGATCACAATCTCATTTAAAATGCCTACAAATCTGGGTATTGTGAAGCTGAAATCTGCAACCTTCAAGTTCAAGATAAAGGTTCCAGATTGTGATGACCAGGAGGTCAGCTTTACTGTGAAGTTCTCATAAACAGGATTTTATCAACCCGCCCCTCGAAAAAACTTGAGGGGCTTTTTTCGTTTTTTATCATTCCTGTTCGCGACCGGAAATCCAGAAGTTTTTTTGAATAGAAGGTGTGGAAAAGGATTGTAATTATTTCACAGAAATATAATACAACCCAAATCCAAAACCTGAATTGCTTGCCGTACTTAGAATGTGAATATCACCGCTTTCTTCAACGGCAAATTTTGTTGAATACGGGGATGCTTTTTTCTCATCAGGGATTAAGGCAGAGTAATACTCAATGGGATCGACAACCTCACCATTTATGTTTGTCCAAACAAATCCATCCCACCTTAGATAGATATAGTGTTCACCTTTTAACACGTGCAAAACTCCATCACCATCTACAAAAGTTGTTCCCAAGATAGGTAGCATTGCATCACCAGTCGGGTCTTTTATCTCAAGATTTTTATAATTTCTCCAGGTTTCACCATCAAATCTGCAAAAATAGCTTTTTTTGTAATTATTCCATGTAAAAATAAACTCACCTTTTTTTGTTACCGTGAAAGTTGGATCAATAATCCTTTCTTTGTAGATGTCGGATGTATCTAATATCGAGATAGCGCCATCTTTGAGCCTGATTACCTCTAAAAAATCTAACTCGAGTTTTCTGTCGAAAACTTCATTTGCAACGTACATTGAATCATTTTTACTAATAGAGGTTAGTAATGCACTGCCTTCAATGGTTATGTCGCCAACCACCCAGTTTTTGTTACCTAAATCTATATCTTCACCTTTGTAATTTTTCCATTCTTCTCCGTTCCACCAAATGTAACTCAGGCAGTACTTCGGATAATGAATAATTGATCCCCAGATAATGTGAGGATTGTTCTTTGAATCCGTCTCGATATTAACACCTCGTACTTTATCATCTTCCATGATGAATGCTTTCGAGAGGTTTTTGTTTGTTATCTCGAGATTATCTATTGAATAATATCTATGATTTTTGTATTTGAGATAAAGCAATCCACTTTTTTCAGAATCTTGTTTGTCGTAGAGGCAGGCAATATGGGAGGTTTGATTTTGAACAGTAGAAATACAAGGTTCTCCAAATCTTAGATTCAATTCGCAACCATTAAAAATTGTAGAAATATCCTCATCGAATGAGGATGGTTTAAAGCCATCTCCTGTGTAGGTTCCATTATAAATCTCAGGTGGACAGTCATTGCCACCTCTTTCATCAAATATGATGTAGTGTGGATTTGAGTTTGGATCAAGTACAAAGTCAAAAAATGTATGAATGTATCCGCCCTCATGCAAAAGATGTTTCTCTATAATTTTTGAGGTCTCCTCGATTTGCAATTCTTTTTCTGGCTCTTGCTCTTGGTTATTGGTTAGACTGCAGCCAGAAAGCAAAATAATAATGGTCAATAGTAATGAAATCTTTTTCATGAGTTTCTCCATAAAAAAGAGGATACTTAAAAACCTACTTATTTTCAAACCTCTTTTTCTTCTCAAGCAGTCTTCTCTGTCTGTGGTACAGCTCCTCAGCACTTATACATGAAACAGATTCTCCCATCAGATGTTTCATGTTTTGGTGGGTTTGAATAGCTTTGTTGGTGTGATTCAAAGCACTATCAAAATCTTTGACCCGATGCTCAAGGTGCTTTGCCATCTCGACCCTTGCTGTGATCATCATTTTTGGGTTACTTCTGACTCTTGAAAAAGCCTCAAATGACTCTACAAAATCCCCTCCCTTTTTGTGATAAAAGCCAATTTCAAGATGGGTTTTATCAGAAGTTTCCAAGTCCTCACAGAGGGTCGCCTCTTTGAAATATTCAAATGCTTTCTCACATCTTTCCTTATTAAGATGATATTTGCCAACCCTCAGAATTTCTTTTGGGGATTCGAAGTATTTGCTTTTGGGGTTATCGAAGATGTCCGCAATAGCGTACATAATCTTGTGCATTGAGACGATGTCTATCTCATTGTGTTCAAATATTCCAGGGATGGGTTTGGCGTTTCCTTCCCTGATGTAGTTGAAATAAATCTGTGGAATCATGAATCCTGGAGTGTCATCAAATCGGTGAAGATTCAAGATGTTTTTTTCGAGGCTCTGCAGCGAACATGAATCAAGGGTTTCACGCCATATGACACGTGCGTAGTGAAGGAGGTCGATGTGTTCAAGGTTTAGAGGGTTTCTCATTCGATTCAAAATGAATCTTGATTCAAGAAGAGGGGCATCAAAAGTTTTTCCGTTGAATGTCGCAAGGATCGTATCTTTGTTTATGTAATCAGAAAAAAGTTTCAGATGCAAAAATTCATCTGAGAAATTAGGCATGAAAAACTGGGTTGTTTGAAATTTGCCGTTTTTGACTTTGCCAACCCCAATCATGAAGGCAAATGTTCCCGTTCCACCCATGAGACCTGTTGTTTCTGTGTCCATGAATAAAAGTCTGTCATCGGAAATATCAGATGTGATTCCTGAAACACTCTTTAAGGATTCAAAGTGGGAACTCGTTAGTGCATCGAGATTCGTGACACTTTCCCTGATGAAAACTTTTGAATCCCCATCTTTTTCCCACTCACCAGAGATCAATTCATCAATGGGTACAATATTTTTTTTGGGTGCAGGATTACTTCCCGCACCCAAAATTCTGTTCAGTTTACTCTCGAGACTCATAGGCAATAACTTATTGGCAAATCTCCAAATCTACTGTTACTTTGCGTTCATCGCCATCCCAGGAGACTTCTGCACCAAGGGATTCACTGATGAATCTGACAGGAACCATCGTTCTTCCCTCAAGGATTTGTGCTGGTGGGTCAACGGTTACTTCTCTCTCGCCAATTTTTGCGACCTTGTTGCCTATTCCAAGAACAACCTTTTCACCGTTGAATGTAAAGTATTCAACACTTCTGGTTTCTGCAATCCACGTAAATTCAATTCCAAGTGCTTCACCTGTGAATCTGAGAGGAAGCATTGTCCTTCCCTCAAGAATCTGAGGAGGTGGGTCAACAGTTTGTTTTTCACCGTTTACGAGTGCCTCTTTATTGCTGATCCACATGTTGATGTTTCTTGTGATCGGCATTTTTGTGATATTGATGATGCAGGTGTATTTTACATTTCCAGTTTCAATGATAACTTCTGCCGATCTGTTTGTGTCATTGACCTGGGTTTCATTCAGTTTGAAAACAACATCTATATCTGTCCCCATGATTATACTTGGTTCAACAATTAGCCATGGAACATCGACATCAACTGAGCCTTTTTGAAACCCTTCAAGCCTTATAATCTCTTTCCAATCATCAAAGTTGGTGCAATTTATGTCGAAATTGAATGTTTTTTCCTCAAGCAAACTTCCTTTCCCATAAATAGCTGTGACGCTGATATCTTTATCCCCACCATTTGATTTTATGGATAGTGTTGCCTGATTGATTCCCTCTGTCATCTGGGATGGGTTTGCTGTCAGTGATATGTTTACTTCATTCCCAGAGAAGCTTGAGGGTGAGACTGTCAACCAGCCTTCGCTTGATTCAACTGTTCCCACAATCTCAGTATCGGTTCCACTCCAAATCTTGAGTTTTTTAGTGACTTTAGTGTCTCCATCAATTTCACCAAAAGATAACTCTTCGGATTCTGTTTCGAGTTCGGGTTTATCTACACCCTTGTTTGTCCAGCATCTGTGTTCATAGATTGGTTCGCTGATATCTGAGTATTCAGCAAAACTTGCAACAAGGTAGCTTGTGGTAACAGCTAACTCATCCTGATAAGGAATACCTTTTGTGGTATCCTTCCAGATAATTCTTCCAGTTTCGGGGTCAAATGCTGTTATCTGAGTATCCTTTATCCCTGGTGCTTCTGCCATGCAATAGACAGCATATTTTGTGCAGGTTACGGCATGACCAATGTCAAAGTTTTCAAGGAATGATGTTCCTTCAAGCATTGTCTCCCACACCATCTGTCCAGTTTTTGCGTCAAGGCAGTACATGTACTTTGGTTCACCCTGATGGTGGTTACCTCTTGACTGAACATAGACCTTTCCGTCCATGATGCCCGGAGAGCTTGATGGTGTATCATCTTTCTCTTCTTTTTGATAACTTGAAAGCTGCATATTCCAAAGCTCACTTCCATCTTCGTGTGATCTTTTTATTAGCTTATCATTAATATCCACATAAAAAACACCCTCTTCGTCAGCAGTTATGAAGATATTTTTTGGTAGCTTTTCTGGTATATCGATGCTCCAGATTTCGCCACCATTACTTTTGGACAACTTATAAAACTTCAGACCAACCGAATAATAAAGGGCATCTTCCCAGATACAGAATCCAAGGTCAACACATGTGGTGTCTTTATAATTTTTCCTCCATAGCATTTTTCCATTAACAGCAGAAAAGGCATGAAGGTAGTGAATCTTTATATCTTCACCATTTTCATCTTTTGAGTCCATAAATGAAGAGGTGTAAATCACATCACCATCGATTGATGTTTTTCTTACAGTTCTGTCATTCCAAGTATGATTCCAAACCGTATGCCTATCTCCGCCGTCGATTCTTCTATACCATGCACTGAAGTCATCATCAAATCCTTGAACAATGATGTCACCTTGGTAGGTACCCCAGATATTCCATGCTTTATCATAATCCCAGATAAGATCTCCTGTCTCAAGGTCTCTTTTTTCGATCCATCTGTCATATTCAAGAGGTTTCTGACTTACAAGTTTTGCAAAACCAAGATAAGCATATTTTGATGAAAGAACTGGTCGTACACCCCAAATCGAGCCTTCGCCACCGGTGTTCCATGCGGGAATTAGTGGAGGTTCGACTCGGGCGATGCTTCTTCTCTGTCGGTCTGCTGTTCCCCCAGCCATTGCCCAGGTTCTCGTGTTTTCAGCACTTGCGAGTCCTAGCGATGACCCAACCATCAGCAATACTATCAAACAAATAAAAAATGACTTTAAGTGACTTTTCATGATTGTCTCCTTTGTGGCAATTCTACATCGACAAAAATATCAGTCAATACACCAATTTATGCTTGAGGTGCTTGACTTTATTAAAGAGTTCTCTACCCTTTGGGTCGGTTAGAAAAAATTGAGGTGCAAAAATGCAGATTTTTATTGATTCAGCAAATATTGATGAGATTAAGGAAGCTGCCACACTTGGAGTAATCTCTGGTGTAACAACAAATCCATCACTAATATCCAAAAACAATAATGGAAGTTTCAAAGACATAATCCTGGGTATTATGGATTTGATTCCTGGTCCAATATCTGCTGAGGTTTCTGGTAAAAATGCTTCTGAAATGCTTTCACATGCTGAAGAGATTTTGGATTGGTCGAAATCAAAGGAGTTTAAAAACAGAATTACAATAAAAGTGCCGATGTCTGTTGAAGGTATAAAAGTTGTTGCAGAGCTTTCTTCAAAAGGGATTGCTACCAATTGCACACTCGTTTTCAATGTGACTCAGGCAATCCTTGCTTGCGAAGCTGGGGCAACATATATCTCTCCGTTTGTTGGAAGGATTGATGATATTGGTCACAATGGGATCGCAACCCTTCAAGATATTGTTGAAACGGTAAGGGCAAATGGATATGAAACAAAGGTTATTGCTGCATCAATTAGACATGTTGCACATGTTACAGCAACTGCAATGATTGGTTGTGACATCGCAACAATCCCATATTCAGTAATCAAGCAGATGTACAAACATCCACTTACTGATGCTGGTCTTGAGAAGTTTGATAAAGACTGGCAAGCATTTCAAAAATAAACAAAATTCAATAAATGACTATATTGCCGCAATCGATTTTTTGGTTGCTGCGGGATACTCAAAAAATGAAAAAATTGCCACACATGGTTATTCAAATGGAGGATTAACTATGGGGGCAGTATTAAATCAAGCGCCAGAAAAGGTCGGAGTTTCTGTTCCAGGTGCCGGTTTTTATGATATGGTCAAAAGAGATCATCTTTCAATCTCAATAGAAGAATTTGGTACATCAGATAATCCCGATCAATTCAAGTATCTATATGCATATTCACCCTATCACAATGTTAAAGATGAGACTGAATATCCACCAGCACTTGTTATGGCATCAGAGCATGATGACCGAGTTTTTCCATTTCATTCTTACAAGTTTGTTGCAAGACTTCAGGAAGCTCAAGCTTCAGAGAACCCAATTTTATTGCATTTGAGTTCTGGAGGACACTCATTTACAACAAAAGATGAAAGGGTGAAAGAACTAGCAGATATGATTTCATTTATCCTTTGGAATATGGGGATTGAGAAGCTAGATTTGTATTCTTGAATGATTTAAAAATTCCCCTACTCTCACTTCCATGAACACAAAACCAAGCCCTGTGATAAAAGACTATCTGATTCTGATTGGGGCGATTGTTGGAATCTCATTTGCTGCACCTCTTATTAAGGTCTGCCTTGATGGTGGGGCGAACGTGTTTGCTACAGCTTTTTGGAGAATTCTACTTGGTAGTGTGTTCATGGCATTTCTTGGAAAACCATGGAAGATAAAAGCCTCAAAAAAAGCTTGGACTGCAGCAGTCGTTGGTGGGTTGTTCATGGCTCTTCATTTTTTAACATGGATAACAGGTGTTGGTCTTGTAAACATAAGTGTTTCAGTTGTGTTGGTTACAACAACACCCGTCTGGGTTGTTGTTTTTGATGCAATACTTTATAAGCAAAAACCCACAAAAAGAATCCTTCTTGGAGTGGGGGTTGCAATGGTCGGTGCGATAATTGTTGCCTTCTCAGGAATGAGTGAGGGCGGAACATCTTGGATTGGTTCAATTCTTTCTCTTGTTGCTGCTATGTTTGCAGCACTTTACATGCTAAGGTCTCGAACAGCGATGGAAGAGATGAATACTTGGGAAACGGTATCCGTGATTTTTCCCGTTGCAGCTTTGATAATTCTAATCTCAGCTTTTATTGCCAGTCAACCTCTTGCTGGATTTTCGTCGGATGTCTGGGTTTCATTTGGGTTGATGGGGATTCTTGCACAGATCATTGGTCATGGTGGGGTAATTATTTCGATAAAAGCGTTTTCTGCTGCAACTTCTGCAACTGCAATTTTGTTTGAACCAGCAGGTGCTGCAATCATTGCATGGTTTATGTTTGGTGAGGTTGTTCCGCTAATCGTCTATCCGGGTGCTTTGTTGGTTGTTGCTGGTGTATGGTTGACCAGTACAAAATCAAAACAGAAAGCTAACTAGATTCTTTCAAGCTCTTTTTTTAGTGTTTGTGCAATCTCGATTCTCGAACCCATTGACATCATTGCAAAAGTCAGGAACAGAATGTATGGTGCGATAACACTTGGATGAAGTGTGGGTGATGGGTTTCCAATCGAATACCCGATAGCAATGCATGCTGTTTGTATTACAAGCATAGAGATCGATATGCTCATAAACAAAAATGGCACCCTAAGAGCACCTGTTCTTGTTTCTCTGTAGAATGTGATTGTCAGAGGGACTGATACAGCACAAAAAACCGCAAGCACGATATATATTGGTAGTGATATTGGATCAATCTTTGTTCCAAGAATCCCAGGAATAATTATTGCCGACAAAACCAAGAATGTTATTGTGCCAATCAAAATCATCCTTAGATTCGTTTTTTTATCTAACTTGATTCCGAGGATTTTAATTAATCTCGATATACTAAAAATCATTATAAACATCGCAATAACATATAGTATTTGTGTTATTGTGATAAGTGTATCGCTGGCTCCAATAAAAGGAAATACGTAGTTTCTCAAAATCATACCAAGTGAGTAAATCCCAAAGGCAAGAAGAATATTTTTCCAAAAAGCTCTTTCCTTAAGATCAGCCTGAAGGTTCATCGGAGTAATGATTGAGTATATGAATGCAACTACTAGAGGTGTATTGAAGAAAATATTTGCCATAAATTCAGACTTATAAACGATCAACGAAATTGCTATCATAATTGCAGTCATAACTGCAAGAACCGGCGGTATGATGTGTACTAAAAATGTGTTTCTCATAATGCTCTCCCTGTTCTAATTGAGAAATACTAACTTTTCAAGAATATCTCCGCTTTTCTTGTGATTGTGATCCTTGATGCAAATGCCATCATTGCAAACATTACAAAAAGGACATACGGAATAAAAACGTAGAATTCAAGGACTGGGACTTCTACGCTTGCAGCAAGGGCAAAGGTGATTGCAGTAACTTGAATCGAAAGCAAGACTATCCCTAAGGATATAAAAAGGAATGGAATTCGAAGTGCACCTGTTTTTGTGTAGACATAGAGAGCAATTGCAAGCGGAATGGATAATGCACAAAATACTACAAGAATCACGTATGTTACAATTGATTCTATTTTAAGTCCAGTTTTTATAATAATTGGCGCAAGAATCGCAAGAAGAATAACAAAGATTATGATGTATGAAATGTTTAGGTATGTCCTGCTTTTCTTTTCAGGATTTATCCCCAATATATTCATTACTTTGAATAAAGCAACAATAATCAAAAGCATTGCAACGATATAGAGGACAAGAGTTAACTCAGAGACTATGTCTGGCATATTCAGAAATGGCCACACATAGGTTCGAAGTACTGCTCCAATAAAATTGATTCCAATAGACCATTGAATAATCCTCCAGAAAACCTTTTCTCTAAGGTCATCTTGAAGCCCGAATCTAAGAACAGTTGCGTATATTAATGCTCCAAAAAGATGAAGGTCATATGGAATCTGTGGAAGAACTATAGATCCTGTTTTTTTTAAAATAACAATCGCAGCAATGGTTATTATCGATAGACAAATTGGCAATGTATATGTAAAAAATTTCGCTCTCATTTTTTTTCTCCTAACAAAATCACCGACAGGTTAACAAAAAAAAACACTAAAACAAGGGATGTATATGTTTACGTAATCGAAGTTTATTTTTTTTCGATACGATACTGCTAAAAACATATTAAAACAGGAATTTTGAGAAGAAATATTGTTAGAGAACTGCTTATCCTGATTGAACCAATTGACTCTCTGAGAGTATTATTTACAATTGTTGTAGATTGGAGGTCTTATGAGACGTCTTACAATTGCATTGGTTTCGATATTATTACTTGCATCAATGGTTTCAGTTCCGAGTGTTAGTGCTGATACCCCCTCGGTTTCTGTGATAATGGAGGCTCCATCAGAGACACCCACTGTTTCTGCTGGTGGAAAAGTTATTGGCAGAGTAAAATTTTTTGTTGCAGGTGAAGGAACATGTTCAATCTGGGGAAGATTTATGATTGATGAGATTCCGGGACCAAGCTTTTACCAGACAATCAGTGCGCCAATCAATAGTGAATATATTTTGTTTGAAACAGAACTTCCAACATCATATGGCGGAATCCATGAGGTATATTTTGAACTTCTCTCACCAACACACCTCAAAACAAGAAAAACAACATATACAGTAACAGAACCAGAACCTGATAAGATCACGATAGAATCCCCAAAGGATGGTCAGGTTGTTTCACCTGGTGAAGAACTTACTGCAAACGCAACTCTAAAGGTAACAGGTTTTGGTTCAAAAGCGGTAGATGGATTTTGGGTAATTGATGGAGAGAAGGAAGCTTTTACCGAAACCGCATATGTTGCTGGAGAAGCATACATAAAGCTTCAAAAAGATCTGCCGACAAATGTTCCTGGAACCCACACACTTAAGCTTATTGTAAACTCACCTTACTCTGTGGTATCTGACGAAATCTCGTATAAGGTTGAGGGTGACTCGAGCACACTTATCAACATTGACCCGATAATTGAAGGAACAACAATTTCTCTAAACAGTTATAAGACCATCAAATTGACATTCAATATTACAAAATCTGGATTGGTAAACCTTTTCGGTTATCTTATGGTAGATGGTGAAGTTTACTATACCTTAAACGAAAGTGTTAATGGTCCGACCGTTTACACGAAGGAACTTGTTATCCCAACAGCAACTCTTGGAAACCATTCAGTTTATTTCAAGCTTATTACTCCTGTTGTTGCTGCATCAAATATTGTTACCTATAGAATTGTTGGGACATCATGGGTTTGGCCATATCTGATGTATCCAGCTGATGGCACCACTGTAAAACAGGGCGATCCTCTGATTGCACAGCTTGGGCTTCATGTTGGCGGAATCGGTACCGTAAAGATTGTCGGTCAATGGTTTATTGATGATAATCCATATGCAGATGTTGAGCAGCTTTTATCTGCAAGTAGTTCAACAATCATATTTGAATCACTCCAGCTTCCAACGGACTCACCTGGCTGGCACCGACTAAAATTTAGACAAACCTGGCCGCAATATGAAGAGACAAGAGAGGTTTGGTATAGGGTCTGGGGACGAGAGCAGCCACCAAGCTTTATTGATGTTACTGCGATTCCCGAGCCTCCATATCCTCAACATGAAACTTTCCAGCTTCGAATCAAAGCAAATGATGATAGGGGAATCAAAACTGTAGCTGTGCAGCTCAACAGTCAATTGAGATATACTTATGATGCAAATGGTCTCCAGGTAATTGATTATACAACACCTGCAATTGGGCCAGTTCCAGCGGGTGAACACTGGTGGAGAGTTGTACTAACAGATATAGATGGATTGGAAACCGATTATATTGGGAGGTTTACAGTAACCTCTGGTGAAGGGTCATTAATTGGTTCGGTAATCAGAAAAAACGTAAACACCCCGATAGTCGGAGCGGTTGTAACTTGTGCTGGAAGAACCGCAATAACAGATGAGTATGGTAAATACACAATCACCGGGCTTGGTGTGGGTGAACAGATTGTTAGCGCATCACATCCTGACTATGGAACAAAAGAAGCCAGAGTAATTATCTATTCTGATTATACAACAACAGCTCCAGCACTTGAGCTTACTGATAAAGGGCCGGAACCTGTTATATACCTTGTTGAATCATATCCATCAGTCCCTGTTCCAGGTCAAGCCTTTATTTTGAATGTTTATGTCAGAAATGATGGTGAAAATGCCACTGAATCAGAGGTTGTTGTCTCCAGCCCTGATGGTGCTGTAATTGTTATTGATCCAGATACTGAGGCACAATATCCATCATTTTCACATGTTTATGATATAGGTGCGTTTATGGAACATAGGGATGGGCAGCAAATAAGAGCTATTCATCAATCAGCCGTTGTTAGATGGAATACATGGGAAACCGGAACAACAAGGAAACTTATGCTCAAGGTAACCCCAACTGAATCAAAGAAATATCATTTCTGGATCAGGTCAACAATGAATATTGATAACAGAGATGAAAGAGTAAATGCTCCATTTTTATCTGAAATCCTTGATCAGACAGGTTATCCAAGTAAAGTATATGAGGTGGTTGTACCATAATAACTGATACTATGGAAACTTTATGAAACTGTCGCGAATCGCGCTATCACTTCTAGTACTGGTATCGGTTTTCGCTTTCCCGCTTGTTGGTACAGATGTGGTTGAAGCAGAAAACCGACATGGTGACCCTGGCAATGCCGGGAGGGTAAATTTTGTTGGTAGCGACCCGATGACTGTTCACTGGGCAGTTGACATAAAGCCCGTTACAACTTCTGATCGAATCTCTTCGTCAAATGGTAGAGTGACCCTTGTTATCTCAGGTGTTAAATCCATCGATTGTCTTAACAACGAGACTGGAAAATCGGTTTGGTCATCTCCACTTGAAACTCCATCAATTATCACTGGAACCCCATCAATTACTGATGAAATGGGAGTTATCACCTGTGCAAATGGTTTTATTGTTGCGTATGACCTGAAAAGAGGATGTGAGTTATTCTCCATAAGCACAAAATTGGATAGATTCTCGAGTCCGATTGTTGGCGAGAACTTCATTTTTGTTAAGGCGATTGAAAATAATGATAATTCTGGACAGATTTTGGCAATAAGTCCTGTTACAGGAAAGATTGTTAAAACTGTGCCTTGCTGTCCTATGTTTCACCCACCAACAGTTGGATCGGAAAAGCTTTTTGTCCCACTTGAAACCGAGGGTAGGTTTGCCGCACTTAATGAACTAACTTTAGAACCCGTTTGGAAGGCTAAAATAGACTCTGAGATAGATTTTATCTCAACAAGATTTGGTAGAGTTTGCGTAGTTTCCTCGAATATAGTTTACCTTTTTAATGCTGAAAATGGTGAATTCATATGGAAGAAGCCTATCCATGGATGTTATGAAATATCCTGGTCACCGACAATTTCCGCTGAACTTGTGTTTCTATGTTCAAAAAATGCAAAAAGAGTCACAACGCTTGATCTTGAAACAGGAGAGATTGTTTGGGAAAAATTTTTAGAATCAAGCACATATCAACCTCTTGTCGATAAAACTCGGGTAATCCTAACGCTTGAGAGATGTGTAGAGGTCAGAGATCAAAAAACTGGTGAACTTCTTTGGGAGATCCCAACAGTTGGTTCAACGGTTGGAAATGCGACTGCAGTTTCTGACAATATGTTTATTGCAACATCTCTTTCGAAATTAGTTTCTCTAAAGACTGCTGGATATGAGATAAAATCAAGTGACGATATGTTTGATCTGGGTGAGGTGACTGTTGCTGAAAAATATACACAAAGCTCAGATATTCTGATCTCTAATTGTTCGATTCAAGAGATAGATGTCACATTTGATTCAAAAATGGACTGGCTTTCAGTGACTCCTGAAAATATTAAAATGGCTGGAGGTCAAGAGGTAAATCTTTTGATTACCGCAGATTTGGAAAACCTCGATGTCGGTGAGTATAGCTCTGAGATCTTGATTAATTGGGATCACGGAAGCCTTTCAATCCCTGTTGATGTTTCAAAGATTATTGAACCAAAACCGGTATTGAAACCTGCATATTTCGAGATTGATACAAAGGAAATATCAAAAACTGGTGCCCTGAACTATCCACTCGAGTCAAGCTTGATAATGATAGAAAACACCGGAGAAACCTCTGGAAAAGTTAATGTATTTTCTGATCAGGACTGGATACTTCTTTCAAAAAAAGAACTTGAAATCCAACCCGGTTCTTTCGGGAGGATTGGAATTACTTTTATCCCAGGACTTGCAGAACATGGTCTGAATGTTGGAAGAATAACCTTTAAATCAGATACCGATCAAGTTGTTTTTATCGATGTTGAGTTTATTAGAAACCCCCGGAACAAAGAAAGTGATTGTTGAGGTAAAAAGCGAAAGGGATTGGATAAAGATTAACAATGTTAGGTTTAGAGCAAGACCAGCTCCTGTTGTTAGAGATAATGAGCTATTGGTACCTTTAAATCTAATCAATCTTATTCTCGATTCAGAGATTGTTTGTTGGGAAGGCAATCCGGATGCGCCCTGTAAAACAACCTATAATCAAATCATTAAAGGTGACATTGTGGTAGGTAACTGTGAGGGTTCAGATATTCTCAATATAAAAGATAATAATAGGGAAGATTCAATTCAGATGGATTCCCCATCTGAGGTTATTGATGATTCATTGTTGATACCAATTGAACCAGTTCTTAAAGCATTTGATAATAAGCTCTACAAAAGAGAGCAAGCCGACGTAGTATTTTTTGAAATCAACTTTCCTGAAGTAATCTTTTAGATCAATAATCAGAAAAGAAACACCAGATATAGTCTGTTGCTGAAAAACCCGCGTCACTTTCCTTTGGCCAGGTGTGTCCAAATCCATCTATTGTTACAAGTTCAACTTTGTTTCTTTCTCCCCACGACAAAGAGGTGACATTATCTGAAACCTTCTTTGTCTTTGGGTCATCAAAATGACCGTTTCTTTTCGCGACTCCACTGATCATTTCCATCACATCTGGATAATCACACACCCTGTTTCCTCTGCTTCCGCCAGTAAATGGTACAACAGGATCGGCTGTTCCATGGATATGAAGGATTGGAATCTTTTTTTCTGGATTGCATTCTGAATGAATGAGCGGTCCGGCAACTGATGCTATAGCTGTAATTTTATCAGGAAGTTCACACGCTAATCTGTGGCTCATCATTCCACCCATTGAATGACCACAGACAAAAACCCGATCGCAATCAATGTCAAGACTAGCCGATGTTTTTTCGATGACTCTGTTTATATAATCAATATCTGTTCCAAATCCAAAAATCTCACCAAAACAATCTCCTGCAGCCCAAGTCCTTGAATCGGTTCCGTCATTATTTTCTCTGAGTTGACCATTTGCAAATACGACTGCAAACCCTTCTTTTTTTGACAGATCGATGAAGTCAGTTGTTTTCATCTTGGAGTTTGCGTTTCCCCCGCCACCATGCAGGACAATAACCAGTGGGATTTTTTCTACAGAACTATCCGGGCAAAAGGTATAATATGGTCGAAGCTCATTAATATGGATTAGATTTTCACATCTAAAATACTGTTCGAAAGAGGGTGGTGTTCTACTTATTTCTTCGAGAGGTCTTCTTGCACAATAGGTTTTGAATCCATGCTTAACACCAAGGTCAAATGCAACTGATGCTTTCTTTTCTGCATATTCGCAGTTAAAAACTGGAAATCCGTAAAATTGCCAAACCCTAAGATTTTTTGTGTATTCTTTTGCGAGTTCTGTGTCAATTGTTGTGTCTGCTTCAACATTTGAATCATCAGGGTCACCAGAACCATCAAACCATATTGCCTCTTGAGCGATCCCATCAAACAGGTTTCTGTAGTTTCTATAATTGCCCATGGCTGATGCGTTCTGAGCAATGATTATGAACTCTGGGTTTTGTTTTCTTGCATGACTTGAGAGGGTTCTTACAAATCTTATGAGTTCTTCTTTTGGGTTAACCCCATCTTTTTTTGCGGCGTTGATAACAGTCGGATCATCATATATTTCGAGCCAATCGAGATATGCTCCATCGTAACCAGCAGAAACTAATTCATCAAACTGTTCTAACATGATGTCAACCCATTCTTTTTCCCAGAATTTCACGAGGTAGTTTTCATCCCATCCATCCGGGTCTGCTGTAAGAATCCATTTTGGATTTCCAATCTCCCAATCATCCTGCCAGTATTTTCTGTAGCTTTCCGCCTCACCAACATCGATATAACAAATTACCAGACGATCATCTTTACTCGCTCGAATCCTTTCGATGTCATTTCTATCATTATAATCTTCGTCCTCACCTTCGATAGAGCCGTTCCGATCAACAACAATCATGTCATACTGTGAATCTGCTAGTGCATCGATTTTCTCATCCCACAGGTCTTGCAGTTGATATGCCCAGTTATTGACTTCTTCCAACGGATTTCCCTTTTTTGGATGTGATTTAAAGAAATTCCAAATCTCTTCCGTGGCCGAAATTGAGCAATCTGTTCCGTCTGCTCTGTCACGGTTTTTTGCTCCTCCTGGCCAGGCATGTCCAAACCCATCAATAGTGTAAAGCTTATATTCGGTTCCAAGTCTGCCACCGTAATACGAGTCAATTGTTACCTCATTAATGATTTCAGTGGATGCGGTCTCCGAGCAACCATTTTGATTAACCCAAAAATCTTTCGCAAATGAAACTGGCCTGTCTACTCTGTCCCCTTTTCCGACTTGTTCTGAACCGATACCTCCCTCATATAAAACATGATTGTCGGCAGTCCCGTGAAGCTGGATCACGGATACAGGAAGGATTGGTTCACTGTCAATGTTTAATGCTCCGGCGACTACACCAACTGCTGCAATCTTTTCTGAAAGCTCACAGGCAAGTCTGAAGCTCATCATGCCACCGTTACTGAGTCCACAAGCAAAAATCATGTTTTCTTTGATTACCAATCTTTCACGTAGAAAATCGATGATTGAGTCAATGAAACCAACATCATCAATATTGTTTTCATACGCAAAGCTACAACAGTTCCCGCTGTTCCATGTAAGTAATTTGTCTTGGAGCCTTCCTGACCCATTCGGAAAAACGCAGATAAATCCTTCCTTTTCGGCAAGCTCTGAGAAATTAGACATCTTCTGTGCGCTGTCGCTATTTCCTCCACCGCCATGGAGTACAAAAACAATGGGATGCTCTTTGATTCCATTATATGAGTTTGGGATGAAAATCTCAAAACTTCGCTCTGTGCCATCATGAGTGATTTTGTGAGCCGACAATCCATGTTCGAAAAGTGTTAATGAATAAATGATTTCGTCTCCATGGATTCCGCTTAATAACAAAACTACAAATAAAGCGAGTGCCAAAAAGGATGCAAGTATCTTTCTCATTTCTCCTCCAAGACTAAAGGAACTATCTTTTTATTGTACGCAATTTGTGAATGTTTGTAAGTATTTAATAAACATTACTAAAAAAGACTTTGACAATTTGAATTACTACATCAGAATTGGTGAAATGAAAAAAATATTTTTGGCAACCAGTAACCTCGGAAAAATTAAAGAGGTAAAAAATCTTCTTCCTGGTGGTTACGAGATTATTACTCCCGATTGGTTCAATCTTTCGATGCCTGATGAAGATGGCATCAATTTCGATCAGAATGCGAAAATCAAATCAAAGGTGATGTTTGCAAAAAGCGGGTTACCAACGATAGCTGAGGATTCCGGTTTGGTTGTTGATGCTTTAGATGGGAGACCAGGGATTTATTCTGCAAGATATGCAGAAACACCAGAGCTTGCAAATCAGAAAATTCTTGATGAAATGAAAGGCGTTGAGAATAGATCAGCCAGATTTGTTTGCACTGTTGCCTTTACTTGGAGCGGAGGAGATAAGATATTCAGGGGAACAATTGAAGGACAGATTGCCCATAAACCAAAAGGGGAAAATGGTTTTGGGTATGATCCAATCTTTCTTTTTGATGGGGTTCACACAACAGCAGAAATCTCAAGAGAAGAAAAAAACAAAATTTCACACAGAGGGCAAGCACTCAGAAAATTTGCACAGTGGTTCAAAGAAAATGAAAAGACGATATTTGGGAGCTAGTTTTTCTACTTGTTTAACACTTTCTCCCGGCTAGATACGAGCAACTCTTTAAATAATTTTTAATGAAAGTGTAACTATTCACCCTTTTTTGGACTTGACATGTTGCTAAAATGTGTCTTAGTTCTTGAGAGCCGGAGTAGCTCAGCGGAAGAGCGGCAGACCCTTTATCTGCGGTGCGGGGGTTCGAATCCTCTCTTCGGCTCCAATTTCAAATCAGGTTGAATTTATAGCAATTTCCATCAAGAATCACTTCGACTTTTTATTATCCTATTTTATGTCATGAAGAACCTATATCGAATTGAGCAGGCAATTGAATTTATCGAAGACAATCTATGTAACCCTCTCACACTTGAGGATATTGCAGATAATTCTTCAATTTCAATGTTTTATCTGACGAGACTTTTCAATCAGATTTTGGGTGAACCCCTCATGGAGTATGTCAGAAAAAGAAAACTTACCAAAGCTTCCCGGGAATTGGTAGGCACAGATAAATCAATTATTGACATTACTTTTGATTGTGGATATGAATCCCAAGAAGCCTTCACAAGAGCTTTTAAGAAGGTTTTTAAAACAACACCTGCAAAATACAGAAAAAATGGTGAGTCTGTTGAGACACTCGAAAGACATAGGCTGAACCTCATGACAATTATTTCAAGAAGGAGGTTTTGGATGAAAGAACCAAAACTCATGAAAAAGGATGCATTTACTGTCGTTGGAATGACATATAAAGGAAGAAATGAAAACGGAGAGATTCCTCAGATGTGGGGTGAATACAACAAAAGATGGGATGAAATCCCCAACAAGGTCGAGGGACCATGTTATGGAATCTGTGACGAGTTTGAGATCGAAGCAGAAAATGATAGTGTCGGCATAATGACGTACATGGCTGGTCATGAAGTAACAAAGGTTGATACTCTTCCAAAAGGAATGACCTCAAAGGTTGTTCCCGCTGGTAAATGGCTTGTGTTTGAGCATCATGGAAAACTCGATACCCTTAAAAACACTTTTCACTACATCTATTCTCAGTATTTCCCAGAAAGCGAACATGAACCTGATGGAATCGACATTGAAGCCTATGACCAGAGATTCATCCCGGACTCTGAAGATTCGATGTTTGAGATTTGGATCAAAGTAAAGTAGGGAAAAAAGTGAAAGAAGTTAGAATTCAAGATCAAGATGTATTTGAAGTTATTGGGCTATATTACAAAGGAAAGAATCAAAATTGTGAGATTCCAGCTCTTTGGCAGGAGTTTTTCAAAAGAGCCTCTGAAATCCCAAGTGATGCACTTTTGTGTGAGAGAAGCTGGGGGGTATCTGAGATGGATGTAGGGGATTTCGAGGAGCAGAATTACCATGGTGACATGGAATACATCGCCTGTGTTGAGGTAAAAGATGGGACAGAGCCACCTGAAGGAATGGTGAAGAAAACTGTTCCAAAGTCAAAGTGGCTTGTATTTGAACATAGAGGTGATCTATCAAAGCTTGATGAAACCTATCATGAAATCTTCAGGGATTATCTTCCAAACTCAAACCACAAGATTGCTCCGTGGTGTCTTGAGATGTATGACAAACGGTTTGACCCGAGTGGTTCGGATAAATCTGTTTTTGAGATTTGGGTGATGTTGAGGTAAGAAATTTTTTAGGGTCAGTGGAGAAATATCTACTGACCCAAATTGATTCGTTTGTAATCTTTATATGTTTGTGCTATCTTCTTTCTCATGTGGAGGAAAAAATTACTAAAACTTGTTTTGCTATCAATTTTTATCCTGTCTTTTGCCTTTAGTATCCACCCGATTTCAGAGATTACAGATGCATCTGAACCCTGCTCCTGGACAACATACGGAAAAGATGCAGGGAGGACAAGTCACCAGTTTGGCGAAAGATGTTCTCCGGAAACAGATGATTTAGTGCTAAGGTGGAAGAAGCAGTTAAGTCATAAGGAACGTTTTGGGAATGGTGGAGGAGTTTTGGTTGAGGGTGATAGATTGTATGCTTGTACACATATTGGCACTGTATACTGTCTGGATACAAATGATGGGGCAGAGTTGTGGGAGTATCGAGGGTATCGAGATATTGATGTAACACCAACGCTACAAAATGCTAGATTATATTGCCTGACCTCAAATGAAGAAAATGCTGAGTTCGGAAATGTCTTTTGTTTAGATGCACAATCAGGCAACGTATTATGGGATACCAAATTGCCAAATATTGCGTATATAACAACCACTATCTCTGTTGGTTATTGGAAAAACAATATCTATGTTTTCTTGGAGGGTTCGGGAAATCGAGTTTATTCAATTGACACAAAGTCAGGTACGATAAACTGGAGTAAACATTTTCCTACAGAGACTTATCTGAGTTTTACTGAACCAGTCTTTTATGATGATTATATGGTTGTCGGAATCAGAAGTGAAGATTATGGTAATGTCATCAAATGCTTTGATTTAGAAAAATCTGGATTTGTAGAATGGGAGCTTGAAGATCAACAATCCAGTTACCTCACACTTGTAGGTTCATCACTGGTTGTATCGGCTAAAGATGGAATTACGTGCTATAATATAATAACAAAAAAGGTTCGATGGGATATCCCAGAGATAAGTTCCAGAGGACCTGTTGCACATGCTAATGGATACCTCTATTTTGTTAACAGAAAAGATGAAGCAGACTATCTAACAAGTATAAGGTTATCAAAAGGAAAAATTGCTTGGGAAAAGAAAATCCCTGAATCCGAGGAATGTTGTCCAAATGGGAAAGTGACCGTTGCTGGAGGAAAGATATACACTGGAAATCTTAGTTCAACTGGTCTGAGAGCATTCTCTGTTTTAAATGGTGATATTCTTTGGGAATATAAGGACTTAGATGTTGCATATCCAAATGGAGGAAGCACTTCAGGAGAATATGTAGTTGCAGATGGAAAACTCTTCAAACCTTACGCCGGCTACGTCTACTGCTTCTCTGATCCTGACCCACCAATACCAACAAGTATAGAGGTAACTCCAGATAAAACTCACCTTCTTGAGCCAGGAGAATCATTACAGTTTATTGCAACAATACATGACCAATACCCAGAATTAGAAAGAATCATCAGTGAAGATGACCTAGATGAGAAGATAGTCTGGAGTGTCACCCCAACCAGTCTTGGAACAATTGATGACAATGGATTCTTCACAGCATCACAAAGAAATGGAGGTCTGGGTACCATTACTGCAAGACTAGACACCATTGGCATTGAAGGAACAGCAACACTCCAAATCAGAAGTCCTCAGCCTGCAGAGATTGTGTGTGACCCAACTGAAATAGTATTGGAAGATATTGACCCAACTGCAAATAACCCAAGTGTAAAAGTTACACTTTCAAACGTTGGCGAGATGTTGACCGATGTAAGACTAGATTGCAGAGATGATTGGGTATTTTATCCAGAAGGCTACAAAAGAATCTATCCTGCTCAAAGCATCGACATAGATATCGAGTTTGATTTAAGTAAAGTTGATTTCTCATTAGTTGAAGATGAAACACTTCATTCAAAAATCTATGTTTATTGGGACAAACATGAGAGAGTGATCTCAATTACAATTGGTCTTATAAATATCCCAGAACCCGAGCCTGAACCTGCTCCAAACCCAGAACCAACACCCGACCCTGACCCAGAACCCAACCCAGAAGAATCAAAAACTATAACTCTAATATTCAAGATTGATCAAAAGTCATATACCCTTAATGATGAAACTGTTGAGATTGACTCATCACCAATAATCCAAAACGGTAGAACCCTCCTTCCCGCAAGATATGTAACAGAACCGCTTGGTGGAGATGTAGGTTGGGAATCCACAGAAAAGAAGGTAGTCTGCACTCTTGGTGAAACTACAGTTGAAATGTGGATTGGAAAACCAATTGCCAAAGTCAATGGTATTGAAGTACAAATCGATCCAGACAATCAAGATGTTGTTCCGACAATCATCAATGACAGAACTATGGTACCAATGAGATTCCTAGCAGAAAGCCTTGGCTGTGAGGTTGAGTGGGTATCCGAAACTAAGGAGATTATTCTAAAATACAACTAGACCTCCACCAGTAATTAACTTGTGTTATCCTTTATTGTGGGTAAAATCTCTGTGGAGGGAACAATGAAAAGAGTGCTTGTTGCGTTGTCTGTTGTGCTGGTTTTTGTAGTATCGTCAAATGTTGCAGGGAACTCGTTTGTGACATCTTCAGTGTGTCAACCGAATACTGGCCCCAAGTCTCGCATTTTCTATGAGAGAATGATCGGAGACACCGAAGTCTTTGTCGATACCCCACCATCAGAATACCCAAAACTAGTCAAAATTGGGGATTCATCAAACCCAAACATTGTTGAATGGTTTCCAGAAGGATTGGACATTACTGGAAAACTAGACGAAAAATGGACAACAGACATTCCATACAAATATAGACAAAATAATACTTTCTTTAACAACACACCAGAAGGATGGTTATTCATTGAACCCAATATAAAACCAGATGAAGATGATGTTGTAAGAGGAGAAAATTACACTAATCACCTTCTAAACCCTGAAGATGGTGGGGATAAAATATTACCACCAAAGTTTTCATTGTATAGCTATTTGAACACTGTGCCAAAAATATGTAACCCACCAGTATCACACCTTGATGGTAATGATGAATATGAAACAGACATCAGATGTTATGACATATCAAAGGATGAGATTATCTGGCACATAAAAGACAGTAGAGTTGGCACTCATGATTGTGCACCATATCTTCCAGTTGATCTCAGAGATGGAAAGCTATATTACCTGATTGATGGAGCAACATGTATAAACCCAAGAATTGGAGCTGTTGATTGGTCTTATTCATATAAAGCAGAAAAGCCTTTAGAGGAGTTCTATTCACCAGTTAATACCTCAAGATATCATATATGGATGTATAGGCCTTACAGTTACTATAGGGATGATGATGGATATGATAATGTGTGGACTGAGTTCCTTTTTTTTGATCTGAAAAAAGATGCAAGATATTTGTCGTATACCCATTTTGGTCTTGCGTGTGGTGCAAAGATGTTGTCTGATAAAGATAGAAACATTGAGATATATAAAAATGTCGAGGATGGAGAATCTTGGTATGTGTTGAATTTAAATTCTGAACATTGGTGGGATGGTTTACTGGGAGACCGTTATTGGTTATCAGTCAATTTATTTGAACTCCACCCAGAACTTCTTGGCAAAGGATACATAATCTCAAATATTGCGCTTGTAGGTGACAAACGTGTAGTCACATTTTGTTCAGGTTGTGAAGAGTTTCCTGATTATGGAAATAAAGAATACTATACAAAAGAAAGAGTTCCTGATTATATCAATGAAAAGTACAACTTCTTAGTTGATAGATTAGATCCAAAAGAACTCATAGAAATCCCATCTGAACTTTTTGACACAAAACAAACACATGTACAAGTTGTTGATAATGAACTTGTCATCCAAACAAAGGACAAGATATTTGGAGTAGATACAGAATCCTTATCAATCAAATGGCAGATTAACAAATCAGACTACGACAACCCAGAAAATGCTATAGTGTGTGCTGTCGACTGGCGGGGTGTACTTGTTCTTGAAGACATTACTCTGGAAGAAGATAGTAAAATTGCAAGATTTAGATGTTACAATATTGTACCTGATGAACCAGAACCTGAACCCATCCCTGATCCAGAACCCGAGCCTGTTCCTGAGCCCATCCCCGAACCAGAGCCAACTCCCGAGCCTAAACCTGAACCTACACCTGAACCTGATCCAGACCCTTCCCCAATCCTTGAACCAGTTGTTCTAGACCCTGTGATACTTGAATTCCAGATAGACAGAAAGTCATATATTATTGATGGTAGCGAAAGACTGATCGATGCTGCACCAGTAATCCAAAATGGTCGCACCCTCCTCCCCGCAAGATTTGTAACAGAACCACTTGGTGGTGATGTCTCTTGGAACGCAACAGATAAAGCTGTTGTTTGTTCGCTTGGGGAAACCACTGTCGAATTCTGGATTGGGAAACCTACAGCAAAGATAAACGGGGAAGAAGTACAAATAGATCCAGACAACCCAGATGTAGTACCAACAATAATCAATGATAGAACAATGGTTCCAATGAGATTCCTTGCAGAAAGCGTTGGTTGTGAGGTTGAGTGGGTAGCAGAAACTAAGGAGATAATACTTACATATACTCCATAAGGTTAAATATCGAACCCAATCTCTAAATGCAAATTAATTGTAGAGAACACATCCTAGAGAATAATAATTATTAGTTTTTATTGTTTTTGTTGTTGGAAAAGGGATGTGTGATCTTTAATTTGAAGGAGGGTGTATGTATAAGTCAAAATCTGTTCTAACTTTAATTGTTGTATCAATTCTATGTTTTCCATTTTTGGTGATGGGTTCAAATTCTGGGATTGACCTTACAATTGGGAGTTCAAAAGCATTTGTAAATGGTGAGGAGATTGGTCTTGACTCACCACCAGTCATTATTGACGGAAGAACAATGGTTCCTGTGAGGTTTATCTCCGAAGTGTTTGGGTATGATGTGGATTGGAACGCTGAAACAAAAACAGTCCATATTGAGGATAGGGACGAATATCCCATTGTTTGCCGAAACGAAGAACTTGAAGATGAATTAGTAAGTGCGATTATGGGTGCAGACAAAAGCATTTACATTTTACAGAGAGCCTTGGATATTGATGATTTTACAAGTGATTTTGATGTTGCATTCAGATATACAACGAAAAACAATGTCGATGTGAAGGTTATTTCTGAGAGTTTATTTTGTGATTATGATGTGAGAAGTGTTTTAAACGGGATTGAACACAAAGAATGTAGAGATGTAAAAAACTTCTTTACTGTTATCGATGATAAATATGTGATTATTGGTACTCATGATTTTAGTTTTGAAGGGCTGAAGGAGCGAGAAGGTTTCTCGTTAATTCTGAGGGATCCAGCTTTTGCAAAACAAAAGAGTGCAGAATTTTTAAAGCTTTGGAATGAGTTGAAAGAGTAAGTTGATGAAAAGACTGGGGTTGCTGATCCTAAGTTATAGTCTGGCTTTCGCTTTGTTTGTTGGAATTTTTGGATGTACTAATCAAATCGATGAGTCGAGCGATCCCCCATTTTTTTATATGTACGACTTCTCCTTTTTTGGGAAAAGGGTTGCGGTTATTAATGGGGATTTTGGTTTTAATTTTCCTTTGACTTATCCTGAGCCAATTGTATCAGAAAGCAAGGTTAGAATCTCCAAGCCGACAGCCTGGGGTGGATATTTTTATAGTTATCCAGATTTTCATATTAAGGTCTCAAATATTTCTTTTGACTTGTGGGAGGAAATCAATCTGGTTTCTGATGAATGGATTGAAAGAGAAATCAGCCCATTTAGTTTTGGAAAAGTTGATGGATATCTGTTTCAGTCCTTTTCCGTTAAAACAAAGAAGCGTATTTCTAATGAAATCGTTTTTTTGTGTAATGGCGATGTTGTCGAGATAGAAATTGGGTATAATGCAAATGATGCTTCGCATATCGAAATCGTGACAGATTTCCTGGATTCTTTTGTATTGTTCAAAAAATAAAAGAGTAGTTATATCCTGCTATATTTATAATACGCACTACACGACCCTTCACCCGAAACCATGCAGGGGCCGACTGGGTTTGCTGGGGTGCAAACCTTAGCAAAGAGGGGACATTCGGTAGGTTTTGCTGAACCTGTGATGACTTGACCGCAGATACACCCTGGTGGTTCCTTTGATTCTTCCATTTCAACCTTGTGTCTTTTGAGTACATCAAAATCCTCATACTCTTTGCTAAGGGTGAGACCTGTTCCTGGGAGGTTTCCCATCCCGCGCCAGTTTGAGTCACACGGTGTGAAGACTTCTTTTATGATTTCTTGAGCAATCCTGTTGCCCTCGTTTTTGACAACCCTTGTGTACTGATTGAGTACCTTTGGGGTTTTATCGTGGATCATTCTGGTCAAGTACTCGATGGATGCAATCATGTCAATTGCCTCAAAACCTGTGACAACTGATGCTGTTCCAAACTCTGTCTCAAGGATTTTGAATGGTTCGATTCCAGTAATTGTGACGACATGTCCAGGCAGAATGAGTCCATCAACACTTACTCCCGGAATTGTTGCAAGTGGCTCAAGGGCATCAACAACTGATTTGTGAAGCGAGAGGATTGAAAGATTTTTAATACCTTTTTCTTTCGCTGCTTTGATTGTTGCCCCAAAACTTGGGATTGTGGTTTCAAATCCAATTCCTATGAGAACAAACTCTCTTGAAGGATCTGCCTCAGCCCAGGAGATAACATCAAATGGTGAATACATAACACGTATATCTGTACCATTTGCTCGTTCGGTAAGTAATGATCCTTTTGTGCCAGGAACACGCATCATGTCACCAAATGTGCAGATTGTGAGAGTAGGGACTGACGCGAGTTTAATCATGATGTCGATGTCATGTTGCGATGTAACACACACAGGACAACCGGGGCCAGAGATAAGATTAAGTTCTGGTGGGATTATGGAGCGGATGCCGTGGGCAAAAAGTGCGTGAGTGTGTGTGCCGCAAACCTCCATGATTGTCATGGGGTGTGTAACGTTTGCCCTTATTTTTTCAGCTAGCTGCCTTGCTATTTGCTTGTTTTGATCAGGCATCTTTTTATCTTTGTTCTTCCGCTCTTTCGGTGCCAAACGCCTTAGCGATTGTCTCAAGCATCTCTTTTGCTGTCTGCTCCTCAACAATCTCGATTGCAAACCCTGTGTGAAGAAGCACAAAGTCCCCAAGTTTTGCATCTGGTACCATGTCGAGTCGGGTTTCGCGCTTTACGCCACCCATATCAACAACACCGTTTGCTCCATTTATTTCTATAAGTTTTGCAGGAATTGCAAGACACATCTTGATTTCCTCCTAGTTACTTCTTTTTTTCAAAATCTCGGTTGCAATGACTGCTTGTCCGAGGCTCACATTTCCATCTCCTGGTGGAAATTTGTGGTTAATGTATACAATAAATCCCATCTTGGTCAATGCCGAAAAAACCATGTTTGTCAATACTTTGTTTGCAAAACATCCGCCAGAAAGAGCAACTTTCCTGATTCCAGTTTTATCTCTAAGAATCCTTACCCCATTTATTATTGCCATGACAATTCCTTTGTGGAATCCACCAGGGATTCCTTCTGGGAAGCTCAATGCATTTGTTAGTGCAAGTCGCCAGTCAACTTCAAAATGGTCTCCCATGTCTGTTAACGGGAATTGTAATGTTGGGTGTGATTTGTCAAATTTTGATTCAAGTTTTATGGCAAGTTGTGCTTCAAATGATGAATATCTTCCGAGCCCTGCAAGGTATGAGAAGGCATCAAAAAGTCTGCCAAGTGATGAAGTGGTAGGGGAATTGATATTCTTTTCAAGCATTATTGGAATTGTACCGGCTAGGTTATCTTCGATCCCAGCTTTGTCTTGAAGTCCGATCTCTGAAAGCAGTGAATAAGCGATTCTTCCAGCATCCTTGACTGCGGCATCTCCGCCCGGAAGCTTGAATGGCTTTAGGTGTCCTGCCCTTACAAATTCTGATCGACTTGATACGAGGAACTCAAAACCCCAGATTGTTCCGTCTGTGCCATATCCGATGCCATCTGCAGAGATTCCAATTACTGGTTCATGAAGGTCATACTCAGCCATAACCGAGACAATGTGTGCATGGTGGTGTTGAACGGGGATAAAATCAGTTATATTTGTTAATTCATTTTTGTGGATTGTATTTGTGTATCCGGGGTGCATGTCGTATGCAACCACTTCTTCTTTAAAACCAAAGAGTTTTCGGAAGGATTTAAGAGTATCCGAATATCTTTCGAATGTGTGAGGGTTGCTGAGTTCCCCAATGTGTTGAGAAACTAATGCTTGATCATTCCAAGCAAAACAGAAAGTTGATTTCATCTGAGGACCGAGAGCAAGCACCGGTTTTTTTGTTTTGAGTGGAATTGTTTCAGGGACAAATCCCCTTGCACGTCTCAGAACTCTCGCCTTATCAAATATCACATCGCAAACCGAATCATCGATTGGATGAGAAATGACTCTGTTGTTTGAGAGAATTGGAATTCCTTTAACTACCTTCTCTTTGGATGATGCAATTGGTTCATCATGAAGGTTGGCAGATGTCAGGACAATCGGTGGCATGTTTTCCATAAGAAGCATATGAAGAGGGGTATATGGGAGAAATACTCCAATTTTGTCTGTGTCAGGTGCTATATTTTCAGAAAGATTGTAATCCTTAGATTTTTTAAGAAGAACAATTGGTGCTTGCCAAGAGGCCAGAAGTTTTTCCTCTACCTCAGATATTTCTGCAATATTTTTTACGGCCTCTATGCTTGCAACCATTACAGCAAGAGGTTCGTCCCCGCGTTTTTTGAGTTCCCTGAGTTTTTCTACTGCATCAAAATCTTTTGCAAGACAAGCGAGGTGGTATCCTCCGATGCCTTTAATAGCTACAATGCTTCCTGCTAGAATCAATTCCTTGATTTTAGCAATTGCATCATAATCCTTCAGGTCACCAAAAGAATATTTTGGTCCGCATTCATTGCAGGCGATTGTTTGGGCGTGATAACGTCTGTTTTCTGGGTTTGAATACTCATCTTTGCAGAATTCACAAAGCTCAAATTCACCTTGTGTTATAGTGTGCCTGTCATAAGGAAGGTCTTTAAGGATAGACATTCGAGGTCCGCAGTTTGTGCAGGAAATAAGTGGATGCCTATACCTTGGGTTTTCTGGGTCGAGAAGCTCCCTTTTACAATCATCACAGATAGCAATATCAGGTGGAACAAGGATGGCAGATGGTGTATCATCAGGCGATTTTAAGATATTGAAATCAATAGGGTTTTCGGTGGGAACTTCATCTAGCTCAATGACTTGATCAACCCTTGCGAGTGGTGGGTTTTCGAATTTTATTTGGTGAATTGCTCTAGAGATTCTGCCTTGTTCGCCGGAAAATAGAACTTCAACACCATCTCCAATATTCCGAACCCATCCTGAAAGATTGTTTTCTTTGGCGATTCTATAGACAAAAGGTCTGAATCCAACACCTTGAACTATCCCGATGAATTTTAGATGTTTTTTTGAATCAGACATGATTTATGGATTGTATACTATCCCAACGGTTTTTGTTGGACCATCCCAAGAAATATTACCACCAAGAATGTCTGATACCGCTCTGATAGGAATGAATGTTCTTCCATCTTTTATCTCAGGTGGTGTGTCAATCTGAATTGTTTGTTCACCATTTTCATCCAAAAGATGCACAGAAACATCTCCAACCTTGAAGTTAACAACAGTATCACATCCTCTTATAGTAATTGTTTTTGTGTTTCCATCCCAGTCAACGGATGTGAAAAATGCCTCGGCTATAAGTCGTAATGGTACCATCGTTCTTCCATCATTGATGTATGATGGAGGTTCAAAGGTTTTCGAAACGCTATTCATGATGACATCGGCTGAACCAATTTTTAGCGAGATTGTTGTGGGGAGTGGGATCCCAAGACACCTTGTTTTACAAAGAATTGTGTTTACCTCACCTGTGTTTGTTTCAACTTTTAAGGCACCTTGGAAGTCACATTTGTATCCGGCTTCGGGTTCTGTTTTTGACCCAGTCACACCAATGTACACTTTGGCAGTCTCTCCAGGCTCAATACTTATTTTGCTGTGTGAAACTGTAAGCCATCTTGGGTAAGCGATTGGCGTAAGAGTAAGCTCAAGTGTCCTTCCGCCACAATTTGAGAGTTGAATTGGTATTCTTTGATATCCGTATGTAGAGACATATCCAAGATCAACATCATTTATGTCCATGCAAAGCTTTGGTGCAATTGGGTCATCAATTGTGATTACAAGGGGTAATTCGATAACATATTCATTTGCCTTATTGTCATCAATTGAGGTCTCATCCTCTGGTCTTATATGTCTTGGTTTTTTTGAAACCTGTATTATTGATATTTTTGCGTTGTTTTTTCCTACTATGCCTGGGAAGAAAGGGTTGATACTAATCTTAATGGTCTGACTTTGTCCGCCCTCGAGTGTGAATGTTGGTTTGTCAATTGTAAGCCATTTTTGTTCAGTGAGTAAGCCGATCTCGACTTTTCTGTCCCAAATATCATCTTTTGTGTTTGTAACAGTTATCGTGATCTCAGGGTTTTCATCTGTTGTGCTAACTGTTTCTTCAACAACCTGAGGATTTACTCTTATCGAGCCGTCTGGAATCATACATGCAATTCTTCCAATATCAGAAAAGCCAACAGATAGACCAAGATAGATCTTGTTGCCAATCAGAGATATTGAGGTTATCTGCTCTTCAGAAAACTCAAAATACTGTTGGATTATGTATGAACTAGAAATCGAGCTTAGTCTCCTGTTGTCTCCAAAGTAGATTATATCGTCACAAACAAGAAGTTCTGAGCTACTTGGTTGAGTTTCTTTGCTCCACAAATTTTCTCCAGTTTCAGGATTAAAAGAAGTTAGCATTGTCTCTCTGATTTTCACAAAGAGCTTGTCTCTTACTACCACTGGAGTTTTTTCAATCCATCCATTGACGCGAGTTTCCCAGAGTTTCTCACCGTTCTCGGTTTCTACACAATAAACCTTATTGTCGTAGCTTCCGAAAAAAACCTTGTTTTCATGAAGTAAAATTCCCCCAATTCTCGATCCTGCGATGGGACTTTTCCATCGACTTGACCCATCCTCAGAATTTAAACCGTAGAGGTTCCCATCATCATCTCCAATAATGAGACCATGTTCTGACAAAACAGGTCCGAACGATAAGGGAGCATCAAGCATTGTCTGAAATACTTTTTTTCCAGTATCAGGGACAAGTTTCAATAGAGTTCCAGCTGAGTTGGCAATGTAACAATAATCATCAGCACCACAAATTCCCTGTGCAATTTTTCCATTGCTTTCAATCTCCCATGATGCCAAATGCGTTGAAATATCTACTCCTATAATCCTTCCGTCTTCGCAACCAATGATGACCGTATTATCTGTTGCAAACGCGGTTGTTGTGACAGGGGTGTCTGTTTTGAACTCCCAGTAAAAGTCCCCGTCTGATTCGTAAACCTTTAGTGTGTCGGAGCAAACGAATACTAGATCGTTGTGTTCAACTATCTCGTTCTTGAAATTTGTACCAACGTTCTGCTTCCAGAAAAGTTTCAATGGGGGAGTAATTGGCGGATCGGCAACTCCGCTATTCCCACAATCTTTTCTGTAGCTATTCCAACTCGAACCCGTACCAGCAAATACAAATAGCGATTGTGTTAAGAGAAGAAAGACAATTGCAAGTAATAAAGGGTTTTTCTTGAGAAAAAACCAGATACTTTTCAGTCTGTTCCCTTCCCAAAAACCTTTTCATTCAAGGCTTTCACGAGTTCATCAGGATTTACGCCGTGTGCTGCTGCGCCATCTTTTACTGATTCGAATGCGCTTATGTGACATCCAATGCAGTGAAGCCCAAACTGAAAGAATACTTCGGCTGTTTCAGGCCATTTCTTGATAACATCACCAAGGGTCATTTCCCCTGTAATTTTTTCGTCACTCATCATCAAGCTCCTACTTTTTCTTGCCGTCAATTATAGCAAAAGTTTCTGAAATTGCGACAGGCATCTCAACATCTTCAATATTTCCTTGATCTGAGAGTCTAGCAAAATCAGGATTTATAGGGATTCCACCGAGATAAGGGACGCTTTGGTTTTTACAATTCTCAGAAACTCTGGATTTCCCGAATACTTCGATTATTTCACCACATCCAGGGCACTTAAGATGGGTCATGTTCTCAATTATTCCGATAAGCGGAATCTTCATTTCGCTTGCCATTCTTATCGATTTTGTGACAACCATGTTCGCAAGTTCCTGTGGATTGGTTACAACAACTAGACCATTTAACGGGAATACTTGAAAAACAGTAAGTGGCATATCACCAGTTCCAGGTGGAAGGTCGAGGAATAGATAATCGAGCTCTCCCCATGAAACATCGTTATAGAACTGTTTTAGTACTCCCGATAAGATTGGCCCTCTCCATATAACTGGCAGTGTTGGATCCTGCATCAGAAGATTCATGGAAACGATTTCAATTCCAGTTTTTGTTGCTCTTGGTGAAACACCCTTTTTGGCTGTTGTAAGGAGTCCCTTTTGTCCAAAGAGAGTTGGGATTGATGGGCCAGTAATATCTGCATCGAGGATACCAACTTTGTATCCCTGTCTTCTTGCTTCAACAGCAATCATCGCTGTTGTCATCGATTTTCCAACTCCGCCCTTACCTGAACCAACTGCGATTATATTTTTTATATTCTTCCCGGAAAGCTTTTGAAGTGGGTCTTCCTGAGGAGCTTGCTGTCCTTTGTCGGCATTTCTTTTTGCTTGCGCGATCGCAAAGGTTTTTTGTTTTTGTTCATCTGTCATGCTTCCAAAATCAAAGGTTACCGTTTGAACCTCAGGAACCTTTGATACCTCGGCAACTATGCTTTTGCCAATGGTGTTTTTCAATGGGCAACCGGGAATTGTTAGGAGCACATTAATATGAACACTGCCCCCATCAATTTTTACGTCCTGTATCATTCCCAAAGTTACAAGATCAACACCAAGTTCAGGATCATCAACCTTTGCAAGAGCCTTCATCACAGCATTTTTGTCTATCATGTTGTTTTTACCAACCTTTCTTTTTTGCAATATATTCCTGATAGCAGAAAAGTTCGACTAAACACGAGGTAACACGAAGTAAAAAACAAAAACATAGAAATCAAATAACATCGACCGAATTTACAAAGGATTTATTTGATAACCAGCTTTTGGATTTTGGCAGAAAGCTAAGCGATTAAGAATAATGGATCACCTTTAAGAACCTGGTCTCCATTTTCTTTGAGTATCTCTTTTACAACTCCGCCGCTTTCTGCCTGAATTTCGTTCATAACCTTCATGGCCTCAATAATACAGAGGGTCTCACCAGCATCAACCTTCTGTCCTACAACAGCGAAAGATGGTGACTCGGGTGAAGGGGAGCTGTAGAAAATTCCATCGAAAGGTGCATAGACATACTTTCCTGAAATATCTTTTTCCTCACTTGGTCTTTCCATAACCTTTGTCTCTTTTGTTGAACCTTGAGTGGCTATTTTTGTTGCACCAGCAAGCTCGAAATAGATTTCAGCCTCTTCATCTTCAACAGAAAGCTTTGAGAGACCGAGCTCTTTTGCGAGTAATACTAGATTTCTGACTTTTTCTTCGATGTTTACCTTTTTATCCATTTTATCCTCACTTTTTTGAGTGCCAATTTCTTTAACAATCTAAATGTTATTTTTTATGCTTGCGATTGCAAGACAAGCAATTGCCTCTGATCTTCCCAGCGACCCAATATGTTTTGGGGTTGTGAATTTCACTGAAACGTGTTTGATGTCTAGTGTTTTTGAAATATTGGAAATCATTTCGGTTCTGAAATCACCAAGCTTTGGAGTTTGGGCGATTATTGTTGTGTCAATGTTTACGATAGCGATATCGTTTTCATCAAGATGTTTTTTGAGTTCTGAGAGCATATTAAGGCTCCTTGCATCCATGATCTCAGGAGTTCCAATGCCAAAAAATGATCCAATATCTCCCATTCCAGAGGCACCAAGAAGAGCATCAATTATGCTGTGGCAAACAACGTCTGCATCTGAATCTCCATCCAATCCTTTTTCAAAAGGAACATGAACACCCCCGAGAATCAGGGGTCTATTTGGTTCAAGTTTGTGTATATCGTATCCAATTCCAAACATTGTTTCCATTGTTCTTATGATTTCGTCTTTCATGAATAGTTACGGATTTAATTTTATCGAAAAATCAAAACATTGGGTCTTGTGTCATATATGGTAATTGATAAAGGAGAAGGAAGGAAATGGATAAAATTGACGATATTTTAGATGATGTTGAATCTGGGAAAACGTCTCCGGAGGATGGAGCAAGAAGAATAAAAGAAGATCGAAATCACAGCCATTGCTGTGGACATGGAAAGGTGCACGGAGGAATTCATACTAATGGTAAATCCTCGCAGTTCTTTGGAATATATCTTGTCCTGCAAGGATTTGTGATCTTGGGAAGTGCAGTTTTCGGATGGTTTCCAGCAGCTGGAAGTTGGTGGAATCTTGTGTGGCCAGTGATTATTGGTGTGATTGGAATAGGGCAGCTTGTTAAGGCTGGGAGAAAGGGAAAATTCTCGTTTCTTGGGGTAATCCTGTTGGCACTCGGAGCCACAAGGATGATTGTAAATACAGGATTAATCGCCATGAATACATGGTGGGCATGGTTCTGGCCAGCATGTTTGATCGCAGCAGGTATTGCAATTATTGTAAAAAGTATGCGTAATAGAAATGAAGGAGGGATCTGCTTTGACTGGAATAACTTCGACTGGAATGAATGATATTAAACAGGTTTTGGAAGATCTTGCTGAGGGAAAAATCTCAAAGGTAGAAGCAAAGCAATTGATCAAAACAATTTTGAGAAGAAGCCCCAGAAAAATCAGAGTGAAGGTTCGAAGCAAGGACGGCAAGAACGTCAATATCGTTGTCCCCACAGGAATGATAAAAAGGGCAATAAACTGGGTGGGTGAAGAAGTCAAAGAGGAAATCAGAAACCAGGTTGACTTCTCAAAAGTTGAAGAGGCACTTGAAGATGAAGACTTCAGGGGAGAAGTAATTGAAGTCACAGGAGATGATGGGGAAGTAGTTTTTGTCTCGATAGAATAATTTTTATTGGTTTGATTGGGTAGACGAACTAGACGTTTGCGACTATTTCAATGAGTCCAAGTCTGAGCAGTCTGCCCAAAATCTCTCTCATTTTTTCTCTTGAAAACCCAAGATTTCCAATCACCTGAGCAACAGATGATTCACCTTCGGTTTGTGAAATAACCATCCATTCATCAGCAGAAAGTTCAAAGCTACTTAGGTCTTGTGGTGAGATTTTTACTTTGATTTTTGTTGTTCCGGTGATTGATTGACCAAGCTGTGCTGTTGCTTCGTCCATCATCACAGAGTGGTCAAGCAAGATTTGATTGAAGTTTTGTTTGACAGTTGGGACACCACTCCACCTTGTGCTGCTGAATGTGAACTTTCCATGTTTCCAACTTAATATATGTGATACGGCCTCATCTCCTGCTATGTTTCCGTATGCAGCATGGACAAGCTTTCCGTCCCAGAAAGCCATTTTTCCTGCTACCTGATCATCAGTTTCCACAAGCAATATACCCATCATGCATCCGTTGATTATTACAGATACTACATCGATCAGGTTAAATTCTTCTATTGAGCCGCTCAGAGATTTTGCCATGACAAAAATTGAATATAGGTTTTCAAATCATAGTTGTCAAGGGTATTGAATTGGTTTATGAGAAAGGAAAATTGCTTGATTTAACTCAAAAATCAGTCGTATTTGTAACACATTATCCTTAAACTTTTAACCTATTTATAAGCAATATGACCTTATTTTGAGATTCAGCTTTCGGACAATAAAAACTAATAACGGGAAAGAAAGGGGTGAAGAAATGAGGAAAATATCTTTTATATTAAGTTTAGTGTTATTAACTTTTTTTGTGTTTGGTAGCTCTATTATCTTGAGTGATGAGACCCAGCTAGAAATTGGAACTGCTTTTGGTAATGATTTTTATCTTTATGCGACTGACCCAATTAATGACAGGGTCATCATGTATGATTATGATATGAACTATCTCGGAGTGTTTTTTGATAAGTGTGATGAGTGTCCTGATTGGAAGCTTGGAAATCCAGTTGGTATTGCAACCGATAGACTTTTGAATTGTGTTATAGTTACAGACACTGAAAAAAAACATGCTTTTCATGTTGACTTTAGGGGCGAGTCATACTGGAATCAATATGAATCATACAGGAATGAAGTACTTGAACCTTGGGATATTTCTGCATGCGAGATATATGATGATATAGGCAACTATGCGGTTGACCGGG
Source organism: Caldisericia bacterium (assembly GCA_963674785.1). Taxonomy (GTDB): domain Bacteria; phylum Caldisericota; class Caldisericia; order JAAYUI01; family JAAYUI01; genus JAXGMQ01. The sequence goes on along the minus strand of OY771555.1, from coordinate 235,903 downwards.
CTGGTAACAAGCTATTGCGTTATGATCCACCATCAATTGATTTTGATAAAAATGCTAATGAATGCAATTTTTGTTGTATTCTTAGATTTTCTGTGCCAAGTGGGTATGAAAATAACCCCGCACCAGTAGGTGATGGTGAAGGTGAATTCAATAATCCAGAAGGGTTGATGGTCGATAGAAGAGGTTATGTTTTAGTCGCAGACACCGGAAACAACAGAATCCAAAAGTTCAGAAGAAATGGTGAATTTGTTATTGAATTTGGAGGAGCGGATGATGACTTTTAGTTGAATCATCCTGTTGATTTGGTTCCAGATTGGAATGAAGATTCACCAAATAGATACTACATCGTTGACCAGGGAAATAAGCGTGTGGTAATAACAGATGAATATGGAAAATACATCAATGAAATCAAACCCATTCGTGACGACGATGAGTCACTTTTTGAACGAATCAATGGGATTTCAGTTGATAATAGAGGCGATATTTGGGTTACTGATTCAGGTAATCAGTCCATCTATAAATTCAGTTCCATAGATGCTGAAAATTCGCTTGAACTGATTGGAATGATTGAAGATGTTCTCTCCAAAAAATCAATAAAAATCAGAGAAGCCGTGATACCTATAATGAAGTTTTTTACACAGATAAATAACAAAAAAGTACCAATTGACCCAAGAGCTCAAATTGTTGATGATAGGACAATGGTACCTGTAAGATGGTTGATGGAAAATATTTACACTCAGGAGGAAGATGATGTGTTACCAATTTTTGCAGGAGATGTGCAGTGGGATGAGACCACCAAAAAAGCAACTCTAACACTGCCTAAGATTGATTTTGGTAGTAGACTTGTTTTTGAAAGTCGTGTGATTGAGCTCTGGCAGGATAACCCAACTGCGAAGATTAATGGAAAGCCCTTCCTGATTGACCCAGAAAATCCAAATGTGACCATAAAAAATATTGAAGACAGACTTTTTGTTCCGCTCAGGTTTGTTTCTGAAGCCTTTGATTCAAAGGTATCATGGACACCAAAAGATGAAGTGCCAACAAGCAGAGAAGGAATTGTTCGAATATCATTCCCTGATTATGATTATCTTGATTCTAAGAGTGCTGACTATTGAGCAATTTCTGAAATCCTGATTCGTCAATTGTTACACGTACTACATCGATCAAGTTAAATTCGACTCAGATGAGATATGGAATTGCTTTGTTTTTAAAAAGAATGTCGCTTTTTTGACGCTTTTTTGCATCGCAGACTTTTCACTCTTTTTACTCGTATTTAATAATAAAAGAGAAGGAGTTTCGAAGATGAAAAGAGTTGTTACATTTTTTGTTGTATTGGCATTGTTTGTTATAGTTGTTGTTCCTGGAACCTCTACGTTTGCGATCGGAGTTGATGCCGAGACTTTTGATATTTCTGGTGTTGTTGTTGATGAAGATATGAATCCTATCCCATTTGCTTCTGTTTGGCTTGAAAACGGAAATCAGACAAGGATACCTGTCATTACAAGAGAGATTGAGACTAATGAAGATGGTGAGTTTGTTTTATCTGATATTCCAGTTTCTTCTCCAAGGTATATGGTCTCAGCAGAGGCAGATGGATTCTACAAATCAACACAAGGAAGGATTGGAGTCGATTCCGATAGTCTAACCTTTGTTTTGACTGAAAAATCACCTGAGAAATACTATAAAGAGGAGACGTTAAGAATTGTTGGTGGATATATCATCAGTGAGAAGGTGTCTTCACCACCAGAAGAGCTTCCTGAGTATGCGATTTTGGATTCTGAGAGCTTTCCAAGCGATGTTTTGCCATATCTTGTTGAGGGTGAAGGATATGAAATCACTGACACCGTCAAAGAAATTGGTGATGAAATTTTGGATGGTATTCCAACAGATGATCAAGATAACCTCATGAAAAGAGCGAGAGCCGTTTATGATTGGGTAGTATCAAACATTGAATATGACCTTGTTTCTATTTACCGTGATGATCTCACATGTGGAAATTACCAAACAACCTACGGTGGTTTCGGAATTGATTTTGATGATTGGTGTTATACACCAGAAGAGGTCATTGAAAACGGTAGGGCAATCTGCATTGAATTTGAAAGATTGACAACTGCACTCCTCAGATACCTCGATGTTCCAGCAAGGTCGACCCCACTTAAAGCACACCCCGTGACCCAGTTTTGGGTACAGGAAAACGCAGATTCTGATGGTTATTGGGCAAACATGGAGACATCAAAAGGTAGAACAGAGTGGAAAAAAGGTAATCTTGATGCTGGGTTCCCAAGCAGAGAAGACTCAAAAGTTGCAATCATTCCACAAGATGAGAATGCTCCAATCCATATGAAGTGGGATTTTGGTGCAGAGTGTCTTTGGCTTGAAGATTATGGTGGTAGTTTTCTGCTTGAGGGAACATGGGAAGAAAACCAAGAGGAATGGACAAAGCAGTTAGATAATTTTTCCATAATCGGTAGTCTCCCAAAACAGGGAAACGTTGGTAGCAGACCTGCAGATGCTCACATGAACGGTTCAGATGGCGGAGTCAGTTCAATCTACTATCGAGGGTTTGAAGTTGAATTGGCAAACGCAACTGAAACCCATCCTGTGGTTAAGTTTCCATATTTTGTCGAAAATGAGTGGAGAGTTCAGCACCAAAAGAGTCATTATGTGAGCATTCCAGGGATTGTTGAGGATGTTTGGGTTGAATCGGAAGAAAATGATGAATCTGGACTTACTCAAAAGTGGTATTGTATAAAACTTGATCTTACAAAAATTGCACCTCAGGAATCAGATGACTTAGAAAATGTATTGAAAAACCCAGGTTTTGAAGATGGTGAAATTGGTTGGAGTCCAAGAAGGGTTGGAAGAGAAACTGACGGAAAAGAACTTGAGATAGTAGAATCACCAAGGAGCGGGAAAAATTCTGCAAAAATAACAAACGAGTCTGATGGTGTAAGTATTTGGGCACAGATTGTTACAGATATTGAATCCCCAGCTTTTGTAAAACTATGTGGGTATATCAAATCAGAAAGTTCTAAAGGAAGAGCATTCATTGATTTGAATTGTTTGGGTGGAGAAAAAGAGAATAAACCACCATATCCAGCAACTGAACCAGCAGTCATGGGTACATCCGATTGGACATATGTTGAAGGGATATTTGAGGTAACCGAAGGTTCCGATGCAATTGCTATTGGATGCACACTGCTTGGAACCGGTACCGTCTGGTTCGATGATATTTCTCTTACTGTTATTGATGGAGAAACTAAATCAACATCTGTGATTGAGGAGTGGGTGACTAATCCATCATCGGGGACTGATTTATGTGTTCACATTATCAAGCCAACGTCTGATAAACCTGAGTCAGGCTACCCGACTGTTTTGGTTGTTCCTGGTGGAAATGGTTTTGGAACCCAGATGGAGGACACAAGACTGATTTCTGAGATTGTAAAAAGCGGAGTGATTGTAGTTGTTTTTGATCCTGAGGGTAGAGGTAAAACAGGCGGTGAGGAGAATTACTCAGGACTTATTCATCAAGATGGTATGCACGAAGTATTGTCATATGTTTCAGATTTACCTTTTGTCGATCCTGACAATCTTGGTGTTCTTTCAATGTCGTTTGGTTTGATTATGTCAGCTTGTACACTCGGCAGATATCCAAATGATCCCCCTGTGAAGTTCTTTATCGACAAGGAGGGACCAGACGGAAGCCTGTGTGATTATTCTGGAAAACATGGACAGTCTTTACCAAAAGATGAAGATTTTTGGGATACCAGAGAAGCATACCTCGAGATTGAAAACTATCCCGGGAATTATCTGAGAATTCAAAATGAAAAGGATCATGTCCAAAAAACAAATGATCATGCACTGAGAATGATTAATCATGCAACATCAACTGAATATGGTGGAGAGGGAAGTTGCAATTTTACAAGAGTAAACTTTGCTGAAGGTGAATTTTCAAATCCAGCAAACACAACCTACACAGAAGAAAATCCACCTGTGTGGATTGATAACATGTCGATCGGTAGGGGAGAAGTTGACAGTTTGGTGGTTGATTTCATCCTTGAAATGATTGAGATGTAAGTAGTTTTTACTGGTGGGGAAGGTTTTCTTCCCCGCTTTTTATTTATACAGCAGCTTTTAAACCCGCTGATCTAATATACCCCCTGGGGGTTTGTTTACTTTTGTACTTTTATGCTACAATTGCCTACATGGCAAAAAGAAAACTATATAACAAAGATTCATCAAAGAAAAAGACTCTTGCTGGTAAACTCAGAGTTTCCGAACTTGCAAGAACAATCACCCAAGCCGTGTTTTTTGCATATATGTCAATGGTCAGTTTGACGCATATGTATGGTCGACTAGGTTTTGGATGGCCTGGAAACTCGGCTGGCTCGCTTGATTGCTATTGTCCTTTCGGTGGACTTGAAACACTTCCTACATTTTTGACCTCAGGAAAACTGGTTGCCGGAGTTGATTTCAACGACATCATCCTTCTTGGAGTTTTAATTATGATCATCCTTGTTTTTTCAAGTGGATTCTGTAGCTATCTCTGTCCTCTTGGTTCTGTATCAGAGTGGATTTACAAACTCAGAAAACTAGTTTTTAAAAAAGAAATAAAAGTATCAAAAAAGCTATCATCCATTCTTTCCTGGGGAAGATACCTAGTGTTTGGATTCCTGCTTGTGATGACAACAATAAAGGGTTACCTTGTGTTTACTCAAGTTGACCCATATCGAGCACTCCTTCATTTTGGTCACGAATGGACAATCACACTTTGGATTATAATGATGTCGCTTCTCGTTCTCTCTCTTCTTTTTGAAAGACCATTTTGCAACTATCTTTGTCCTCTTGGTGGTGCTATTGGTGCTGTTTCTTGTGCATCTCTTACAAAGGTCAAAAGAAACGAGAAATCGTGTATCGATTGTAAAAAGTGTGATGAGGTTTGCCCAATGAACCTTACACCTTCAAGGAAGGTCGAACTTCATAGATGTATCATTTGTGGAAAGTGTGTTGCAGTTTGCCCGGTAGATAACACACTCAATATCGAGTTTGCAGGAAAGGCTTGGAAATAATCATGAAAAGATCAGTAATGTATCCAATTTTGATAATCTTTGTGGCAGTTGTTATGATGACAATCTTCAGGATGATTGGTCTTTCAAGGGTGAGTGTTGATAGCGGATCAATCTCCGCAAGCCCAGCAATTGAGCTTGAGAGGTAGGATATAGGATTTCGTGAGTGGGAGTTTTCTCCCACTCAATTATTTACAGTAATTTTTCAAAAAGGCCTTTTGCCTTTTCCGTTGCAACTTTATCTTTTTTGATTGCCCCTACAACATCCGCACAAAAAGCCTCGTTAAATCTGAAATCCCAGTTCAAAAATTCACAAATACATTTGAACTGTGAAGAAATCAATTGATACTGGACGGCATTCGTTTCCATTCCTCCAACCATGATTAGCCCAACTCTTTTATGTGGAAGCTGATAGTTCTGATAGTTGAAAGCGTACATTTTGTCAATCATAGCCTTAAGTTGAGCCGTCACTCCCCACCAATAAACAGGACTTCCAAACACGATCGCATTTGCATTGTGAATATTGCTCAGAATCTCGTTAGTAGCATCATTATGTTTACATTTGCCTTTTGATTCGGTACAGGAATTACATGCCTCGCAAGGAGCAACCTTTGTTTCATGAAGATTGTAATAATCTATCTCAGCGTCTTTTGCGCCATCCATAAATGCTTTCAAAAGGTCTCTTGTGTTGCCTTTTCTTGGGCTACCGTTTAGGATTACGATTTTCATGTAAGTTGCTTCCTTTCAGCTTGATTGCTTTTTAGGGTATTTTCCATGAGCGTTTTTCCATGTATCAGATATTTTTAAGAATTCCTCATATCCATTTTCAACAATGAATTGAATCGCTTGATGATACTTCTTGTATTTGTAACTTTTTTTGTTGTAAAAGTCGTTGATAATCTCACATGTTTCTAAATCGTTGCAATCCGCACAACTGGCAAAACCTTTTTTGATACAACATACTTTTATTTTACACTTTGCTCTGTTTATATCACGCTCACCATTTGAATATCCAATCTTGCAACCCTTACACAAATTGGATATAAACTCTTTACATGTTCCGCAATAAGCACCACAGCAACCAATCTCTTCTATGCCCACTTCTTCTCAGTCTCCAATCAAGTTAACATCTATTATGACTACTTTTATGATAAGCTTTGAAATTCCTCAATCTCTTCCAAAAGGTTTTCATTAAAATCAGCTGATTCTCTTGCGTCTTTTACGATCATGTTGATTTCTAGTTTCATTAGTTTCTGTTCTCTAGATTCTCTTCCTTGTTTGGATCAGTTGGGATTTCGGCTGGTAGGTATGGTTTGAGGGCGTTGATGACTTCTTGTCTATCATCACCATTGAGTGATCTGATTATGAATTCACAATAATCATTGTTGTCTTTCCCAAAGTTTTTTCCAATCAGTTTTGCTAGGGATTTATTGTTGAAAGCTTTAAGCATTTCATCATATTTTCTGAGATTTTCAATATCTTTAAATTTCCTTGTTATTGAGTTCTTGGTATTCTCGTAATCTATTGCATTTTTGATGTCATCCAATTGACTTTCAAGTTCAGTTTCTTTCTCAGGAATTGGTATTGAAGATAGCCGATATTTTATTTCAGATACGATTGCTTTTGCAATTTGCTCATTTATTCTGTATGAAAAAATACTTAGTAGTTGTTGTTTAGATTTCTCAATATTCTCTGTCGATTCGAAATTTTCATGTTTGTTTACATACTCTAGCACTTCTTTAACAATAAATAGGTTTTCGACTTCTGCTACTTCGAGTGTGTAAATCCCATCTTTCTTATATTTTTCTATTACGCCTTCAGATTTAAAATCTCTATCTATTATACCCTGACATTCGAAGTCTTGTAGAAGGTCATTATTTTTTCTTATTGCTTTTGTGTATCTGATTACATTTTCACAACTTCCGCATGGAATTATGTAATAATCTCTGTAAATCTCTGAGTATAATCTGTAGTCTAAGCTACCTTTTTTTCCTTCTACAAACAAAACTTTTTTTCTGTTTCCTAAAATATCAAGAAGCAGTTCATCAGGCAGCTCATTTCCATCAATTTTTGCATAATCCCATTTGCTACCATCATATGATTTCACCCAGATTTTATCACTAAAGCTGTGATTCGCGGCAAATCTTGTGTCATGTGTAATGTAGATAAATAAACAGTCTGGACGTTCTTTTTCAACAGCACTCCAAAGTTTATTCATTATTGATTTGTGTAAGTGTAATCCTGGCTCATCAATAACAATTGTAATATTATTTGGCAACACTAAGCATTGTGTAATCAGATAGAGAACTGTTTTTTCACCATCGCTCATTTGGTTTCCGTTATATTTGATTTGATCTATTTCTGAGTTATTAAAGGTAGTTGTTACTTTTGAGTCAAAGAAAGAAACAACTCTATGTGAAAAAACTTCATTCCATATCCTAATAAATCTATCAGTGACTGAAGAAGGAATTGGGTTTCGAGGTTGATTTTTATTGTCTCTTTTTTTACATTCAGAAATATAATCTTCATTTTCGTTATTTTTTTTGGCAATAAACAATGAAAGAATATTTTCAAAATCTTTAAATAATGTATATGTCGGATTTCTATCTTTTCCATCAAAGTCAAAACGTTCTCTTTTTTCTTTTGTTATGCTTCCTACACTTCCATAAAAGAGTGTGTCTTTCTCCTTTTCATAGCTTTTTGTTGTTATTTCGCCTTTGAATTGTAGTGATCTCTGTGCTCCGATCCTGTATACACTTTTGGGATACGTTATCTCCATCCATGCTCCCAGCCTACTTTTTCCTGAACCATTTGCACCAATAATTACGACAGAGTTTGTGTTAGTTATGAAACTATCTCCAGGCTTACCATTATCTGCGGGAAGCTGATACTTATACTCTCTTTTTTTGATTTCCCCCATGATATCTCCTCAGATCAATCATTTTTGTTTCTTATTGCTTTACTCCCACTCAATAGTCCCTGGTGGTTTGTTGCTGATGTCATAAACAACTCTGCCAACCTCGGGAACTTCTCCGGTGATGCGGGTGGCGATGCGGTCGAGTTTTTCATATGGGAGTTTTGTCCACTCAGCGGTCATAAAGTCTGTGGTTGTAACAGCTCGAACGGCGGCAACCATCTGATAAGCCCTCTCGTCACCTCTGACACCGACGCTAAAGACTGGCAGAAGAACAGCAAAAAACTGGTTCGATTGCCCTGAGTTGATTTCTTCTCGGACAATGAGGTCAACACGGCCAAGAATGTCGAGTTTTTCTTCTGTTATGTCTCCAATAATTCTGATTGCAAGACCAGGGCCTGGGAATGGCTGACGGTTTACAAGGAATTTTGGGATTCCAAGCTCACGACCAAGATGGCGAACCTCATCCTTGAAAAGCGTTTTCATAGGTTCGAGAAGTTTCAGGTTCATTTTTTCAGGAAGTCCACCAACATTGTGGTGGCTCTTGATTTTATCGGCAAGCCCTGAGACTCCTCCAGATGATTCAATCACGTCTGGGTAGAGTGTTCCCTGGGCAAGCCATTTTGACTGTGGGAATTTTGAGATTGCTGCTTCAAACTCTTCAATGAAGAGTTTTCCGATGATTTTCCTTTTTTCTTCGGGGTCTGTGATTCCTTTTAGTGCGGGTAAAAATCTGTCCTTTGCATCAACCACAAGTGGCTCAAGGCCAAGATTTGTAAGGGCTGCTTCGACCTCTTCACGTTCATTTCTTCGGAGTAAACCATGGTCGATGAAGATTGAATGGAGTTTTTTGCCAATGGCTTTGTGAAGAAGGACGGCAGTTACAACTGAGTCAACCCCACCTGAAACACCGGCGATAACGTCGTCGTTACCGATTTGATCCCGGATTTTTTCGATACTAGAATCGACAAATGCACTCATTTTCCAAGTTTGTTCACAAGAGCAAACTCCAAACAAGAAGTTCTCAATTATTCTTGAACCTTTGTCTGTGTGTGAAACCTCTGGATGAAACTGAAGCCCATAGATTTTTTTATCAGCATTTTCAACTGCTGCAATTGGGCAACTTTCTGTATCTGCGATAACCTTAAAACCTTCAGGTGTTTTTGAGACGGAATCACCATGTGACATCCAGACAACAAGGTTTTCAGTCAAACCTGAAAAAAGTGGGGAGTTTGTATCCAGCTTGATTTCTGTTCTGCCGTATTCAGCGGCTTTTCCACGTGAGACCTCTCCACCAAAAATATTTGAAATCTGCTGCATTCCATAACAGAGCCCAAGAACAGGTTTTCCAAGTTCAAAGATTTCTGGGTTTGGAGCTGGAAGATCACTTGATTTGTTTGAAAGCGAGAGAGGAGAACCAGAAAGGATTATTCCGTCTGTATATTCGAGCTCAGATGGTTTTGTCCAGTATGGGAGAACCTCGCAATAAACATGTGCTTCTCTAACTCTTCGGGCGATAAGCTGTGTGTATTGTGATCCAAAATCAAGAATTGCAATCATTTTCGTTCTCCTTTTTGAGCCGTTCGATAAGTGATTTAGGGACTTCTGCTCCCTCTTCGAGTTCTATGTTTGAGTCTTCTGTTAGGTAGTCGATGAATAACTTTCCATCGAGATGGTCGATTTCGTGTTGGATGACGCGTGCAAAAACGCCATCATCAGATCCGCAAACCTTCTTCCCTTTGAGATTGGTGTATGTGTATGAAACAATCTTGGGCCTTGAAACATTTGAATAAACTCCAGGAACTGAAAGACAACCTTCCTGAAACTCAACAGGCTGTTTAACATCGGTGATTTCTGGGTTGATGAGTACAAAGTTTTCATCACCAATTCCAATGGTGACTAGCCTGAGGAGAACTCCAACTTGAGGTGCTGCAAGACCAATTCCAGGTCTTTCAGGATTTCTCATTGTCTCAATCATATCTTTTGCAAGTTTTCTAATTTCAGGAGTTATCTTTGTTATTCTTTTCGATTTTTTTCTCAGCCTCTTATCAGGCTCTTTGATTACTTCTCTCATAGGTTTGGGTTTGTTATCTCCACTCTTACCCCGCTTTCTTTAAGTTCGAAAAACAGTTTTCGAAGAGATGCGAGATATTTGTTAAGCTCACTTGTTTTGACCATTATATCCCACCTGTATTCCCCTTTCAACCTGTGGAAATAGCCTTTGTTTGGACTTGAAACACTTTCTTCATCAAGGATTTCAAGTAGCTTTGAGGTAACCATTTCTGCATCCTTTTTTGCAGTGGTCTCTTTTTTTGAAATCACGTGAAAAAACAGTAATTGCGAAAATGGTGGATAGAGAGCATCTTCTCGCTCCTGTTTTTCATTTTCAAGAAACTCACCAAGCTTCTTTGTGGCGATTGCTTTTATCAAGGGATGCAGAGGTAGATATGTTTGAAACATTACCCTTCCGGCCGTTTTTTCTCTTATGGTTGCAAGGGTCGAATATGCCTTATGGGAGGCTGAGTAGATAGGCATTGAAAGCAAGCCATCAAGAGACGCAACCAACACAAGACCAGCCTTTTCAAAATCCACTCTATCGAGAATCATTGATGTCCCAATAAGGATTCTGCAATCTCCATTGTTGAAATCAGATATGTTTTTTGCTGATTCTTTGGTGTCACCGTCTGCTCTCAAAACCTTCATGTTTTTAAAATGGTTACTAAGTTCAATCTGTAGTTTTTCAATCCCTCCTGCTTTGTACCTGATTGAAACTCCTCCACAAGAGGGACAGAGGTCAGGTGCTTTTGATTGAAATCCGCAATATCTACACCTGACTTCATAGTTGTTTTTGGAATACGTAAGAGGGATTTTGCACTTTGGACATCTGAGAACCTCATTGCATTCACTGCAAAAAACAAAACTCGAAAAACCTTTTCTGTTGAGATAAACGATGATTTGTCCATCACCCTCGAGTTCTTTTTTTACAGCTGAAGCTGATGCTCCAGATAGCAGTGGTTGCTCGAACGCTGTTGGTTCATAGACCATGTTTACAAGTTCAACATCAAGATCATCTAGTTCTTGAGATCCTTCAATATTTGATTCGAGCATAACTGGTGAACTGTAGAATGAGAGGGGACATTCTGAAATCTTGGCTCTGATTTTGGCAAGGTTTCCGAGGTGAAGTGTATGGGGTTGTGTGATGTCCATGTATGGTGAGAGAGGCTCATCAACGATTATCTGTGAGAGATTTGGAACTGGCAAAAGAAGTGCTGTCTGCATGCCAATTATAACCATCTGCTCTTTTGCTCTAACTGATTCAGAAAGCTTTGTAGCTTCACGAATACCAAGTCCACCGATTGCAAGATGAAGATTTGAAACCTTTCCTTTTAAATCCTCGAACAGTTTTCTACAAGCATGGATGTTTGAACAGATAATAACGATCGATCTATTTTCCGCGACAAGCTGATTTGAAATCCTTATATACTCTTCGGTTCTTTTTGATGGTGAAGCCTGTGAAATGTAGTTTACCGAAAAACCAAATTTCTCAAGACCTTTTTTTGCAGGTGTTGGTTTTTTGGTTGCAGATATTATCTTGCCTTCTTTTATGAGCTTGTTTATTTTATATGTTGATGCCCCTGAAAGAATATGAATCTCAGACTTGTTTGTAGCCAGGTGGATAATCTCTTTTATTTTCTCTTCAGTTTCATCTTTGGGTTCTCCATCAAATTTCCAAACCGTCTCAAAGGAAAATTTTGGGGTTTCTAAGACCTGCTCAATCTGAATTACTCCTAGTGTCAGAAGTTTCCTAAGGGAGTAGCTTATCCTTTTCTTGCCAAGTCTTATGTTTAATGAAGTCAGTTTGATATTTGAGTCGTTGCTTTTTATGGCATCAATTATCTCTTGCTCTTTTGGGGTGAGATTGGAATCAATTCCTGTAAGCTTCACAAGTTTGTGAATCTTTGGTGAGGGGGGTTGATATAGATAATTTGACAGATGGTATCCAGTTTGATTGAAGCTCTCAAGGTCAGCAAGAAGTGACGTTTCAAGAACCTGCTCATCAAAAAGTGGAAAAGATGATGAAATTGAAACTATTTCTTTGAGTTGAAAATCTGTTGGTGGATTGTCATCAATACTTGTCACAAGTCCTTGGGATAGTCTTTCTCCCAGTGGGACAATCACTTTGAATCCAACTTCAATGTGAAGTGATTCAGGTATCAAATAACTCAGCTCTCCTGAGAAACCTTCCAACATGAGAACCTTACAATGCTTCATGGTTATAAAGATAAGATTCAATTTCAGCTATGCAAGAACATAGCTGCAAATATTTTTCTGGTTTGGGTGATTACTTTTTGGTATGCTCCGTGTATGTTAAGCTTTATATACTCGTCGTGGCAAGCCATGTTTGGAACTGATTTTTCCTCAGAGATGACCGGGCAGTTTGTTCTGCTTGTAAGAGAAACTGATTATCATAAAAGTGATTCTGATCAGTCTTCTTTGTTACAAGAAATAAGTAATGGTCTTCCAGATCCAAATAAAACAAACACAAATGCTACATTCAGCAAAATAATAATGGATGGGGAGATGGCGCTTCTTGATCTGAAAACAAATCCTCCAATTGTAGCGATTGTAAAACTCCCATGTGGTGAGTGTGCAAGTGACTTTATTCCAGGTCAGTTTTACAGTTTTTCAGGTGAACTTCAATTTCAAAAAATACCTCAACTGCAGTTTTTACCAGGAATGGATGTTTCAGTCTCAAATGCTGACAAAGTATTTGTGTGTGAAGTTACCGAGGATATTGTTGCAACAGTTGCACTTGAAAATGTCAAGACTTGTCAATAATCGAAAAATAGTCCATAATGTTTCCTCGGAATGAAATTTGAAGGTTTCTGAAAGGATTAATAGTGGCAACAGAACTCAGAACCCAGCTTAGAACCTATATTGGAAAAGTAAACGATGGTCTTAATGAATTCCTGGCTGATAGAAACCCAAAACTCCTGTACTCATATGTGAAATATCAACTTGGTCTGGTTTCGGAAGACTTTGAGCCTGTAAAGATCATTAAAGGTGGGAAAAGGCTGAGGTCTGCAATTCCTCTTCTTGTTTCAAAATATCTTGGTCATGAAGACTATGCTCTATATGGAGCTTTGTCTCTTGAGCTTTTCCATAATTTCACACTTGTTGTTGATGATATCCAGGATGGAGATGAGATTAGAAGAACTAGACCAACCCTTTGGAAACTGGTTGGGATACCACAAGCTCTAAATGGTGGGATGATTCTTCAGGCACTGTCTCAGGAAGCCGCAATGAAGGCCTGCTCACATTTGCCACCAAAGGAGATGTCTGATTGGCTTAATTCGTTTTTGCATCTTACGAATCGTGTGTTTGAGGGTCAACATCTCGATATTAGTTTCGAATCAAAAAAAGAAGTTTTTACAGCCCAATATATAAGAATGGCAATGTCAAAAACATCTGTTCTTCTTGGACAGGCGTTTGCACAGAGTTTCTCTCTTCATCCAAAAGAAGAGATCAGGAAACTCTCTGGCCCGATGAAACAGGTTGGAGAGGCTGCCGGAATGGCCTTTCAGATTCAGGATGACATTTTGGGTCTCTGGGGAGACAAAAGAAAAACTGGTAAACCTATCGCCTCTGACTTAAGAAAACACAAAAAAACTTTGCCAATTGCACATGCACTTGAAAATGGAAGCAGGTCAGCTAAAAAACTTATACTCGACTCCTTTAAAGGTGATGTTTCTGATGAGTCAGCAAATACTATTTTGGATTGCTTGATGCAGACGGGCTCATATAATTATGCAAACACGCAGGTAAGGGAATATTCTTCAAAGGCACTTTCTGCTCTTGAATTGATAGATATTGATGAGAAACTCAAAGAAAGATTGAAGATAATAATCGATAATCTGAGTATTCGTTCGAGCTGATCAAATGAAAGTCATTAAACCTGAAAATCCCCAGGGCTTTTGTTTTGGCGTAAAAAGGGCACTAGAGATTGTTGAGGTTGCATCAAAGAAAGGTGATGTTCAGATTCTTGGATGGCTTGTTCACAATCCGAGTGTTGTTGAAGACCTTAAAAGTCGTGGAATATCAACAGTTGAATCAGTCTCAGATGCTACCTCTGATAATTTAGTTATCACAGCCCATGGAGCACCAAAGGGAATTTTAGGTATTCTTTCTGATAAAAAAATTATCGATGCAACCTGTCCTTTTGTCGTTAAGTTTCAAAAACAAGTGGAAAGACTTGGTGAGCAAGGATACAAAGTTGTTATTTTGGGAGATAAAAATCATCCGGAGATCAAATCAGTAAGCAGTTATACAAAAGACCCAATCATCGTTTCTTCCGCGGTTGAGGCTTCCCTTGTTGCTTGCTATGATAAGATTGCCCTTGTTTGTCAGACAACCCAGAATATAGAGACCCTAAAGGATGTATCTACATCACTTATTGAAAAAACTAATCAATTACTTATTGAAAATACGATTTGCCCTTCAACAAGGACAAGACAAAAAAATGCATCAGAGCTTGCAAAAAAAGTTTCCCTAATGGTTGTTGTTGGTGGCAAAAATTCTGCGAATACAAAAAGGCTTGTTGAGATTTCCCAAAAACAAAACACAAAAACTATTTGGATTGAATGCTCCGATGATCTTGATGAGTTACTTCTGAAAGAAATCTCGGTTTATGTTTCTTCATCCCAAATCAAATCAATTGGGTTGATTTCTGGTGCATCAACTCCAATTGATTCGGTAGAAAGAGTTTTTGAAAAACTTTCAAACTACGGATAGCCTTCAAAGTTCGTTCGTAGCTAGAATCCTAGCGTATTTTGATGTGGTAGTTAAGTTGTAATAAGTGAGAAGAGTTTCTGTAAATGATTTTTTCAATTCGATACAAAAAAACTCTTATAAAATAACAAGCGCCGAGGATGAAAACCCTCGGCGCAAAATTAACAATTTTGAAACAAAAAAATCTAATCTGGGATACAGGAGCTTACGTCAAGGAGTTTTGGATATGAACTTCCAGTACTTTTTGGATCAAGCTTCATATCATATTTGATATAGCAGTTTTCATAGATTATTGATCCATCCTCAGCCTTTTTGTCTGTTTTTATTCCTGCAGCAAAAACACCCTTGTTTTTTTCAAAATCTGAAACAGTTATCCAATCAGTTTTAACCATCACCTTGTATTTCTTTTTTCCATTTATTACGGTGATTGACTGACTTGCCAAGTCAATTTCATCTACGACTCCTTCGATTTCTTGAAGCTTTGTTCCTGTTGCGTTTGAGATAGACATTCTGTTACTTGATGAACTTTCACCGTAGAAGATTGCAAAATCACCGGTTCTAAACTGTGAAGTCTTGCTTGTATCTTGGAGTGTGACTGTCCATTGTTGATCTTTTTCTAGTTCTTGTACAAATAGTTCATTTTTGCTGTAATTTGCTCTTGCAATGGAACCAAAAATGCATGCCTGTCCCTTTTCGATTGATTCACCGAGGATAATCTTGTTGTCCCAATCCTCAATCCCACCTTTGATGTGTATCCAATCACCCTGAGTTATGCTGTTGCAGTCATAACCGTCAGGAAGCCTTACTCTCCAAATGACATGGCTTGATGCTACTTGGACTTCATTTTTCTTGCAATCTGGATTGATTAAGACTTCTCCTGTGAAGTCTACAGGAATCATTCCTGCAGAATTACCAAACCTCTCGAACTCTGCAAAGTAAACAGGGGCTTCTTGATATAGATCATGTTTCCATCCCGTAACCTGAATTGCATCACCCTTTGAGAATTTGTCTTGAAGACATCCATCAAATCCTGTTTCCAAATGAACCTGCATTTTTGCGCCGTCCATGTCAACGATAGCGATTCCGGTTGAGCAGTTTATTTCATCAATAATTCCCATGAAAACGGTTTTCTTCATGTAATTTAGAATCATGGCGTGGTGCATTAGATGATCCTGGGAGAGGTCTTTTAATCCCTTCACTGAAATTCTAGAACCTTTATTGAGCATCTCGCATGGTTCACCTTCCTCAATGTTTATTCTCCAGAATTCCTCGTCATTTGTATAAAACCTGATTTTTGGGCATGATGCTACATCCACCCAACCATGTAGAACAATGTATGCCTTCTCATCTGGAACAATTTCCCAGGTAGCCTCTTTAAGAATTGTTTTTCTGTTTGAGGCAATCTTTGCTGTAACAATTATTTCATCCCCAACAAAAAGAGTGCTTTCAAATGCGTCACCATTTTTTGGGACTATCCTGTAGTATCTTCCTTCGGAAAGAAGAATCAAAATATTCTCATCCCGGTCAAATGTTACGAGTTTCCCCTGGATTTTAGCATCCTGAATCTTCTGAGTAAGTGAGGAGATAGTTGCATCCTCAAGAACATATTTTTCAGATGTGACTGGGTCACCCTCAACCTTTATTCTGTCTCCAACTTCAATATCTTCGCAAACTACATCATCAGAAAGCCTGATAACCCAGTTGTTACCGGAAATATCTCCTCTGTCGTCCTCTTGAAGTTTGACAATTCTTGAAGTGCATGAAACCTCTGTAACTACCCCGACAATAACTTTTCTGTCACCAACAAGCCCAGGTCTAAGCATTCTCGCACCAGTTATAACTTTGCCTGATTTTGGCTGAACCTGTCCAACAATCTGAACAAGTTCTCCAGGAGTAAATGTTTCACATTGACCGTAGTATCCAGAATGTACCTCGTAAACTGTTCCATCGTCCAATTGAATATCTACAATATTGTTGTCACAATCAGTTGTTTTGACCACTCCCCACATCAAAACCTGTGTTGTGGGTTCGTTATCGATCTTAATAACCTTGGCACCAGTGATGATGCAATGTCTGTTTGTTTTCTGCCATCCTACAACAAATGAGTTACCAAGTGCAATATCATCATCAGATTCGATTCTCCATATTTTTCCGGTCTCCTCCTCAGAAAGAAGTGCATACCCGTTTCCCGATTTGATAACTTTGCCAACCAGTTCGATTGCGATGTCTTCGTCGTTGACAACTGAGATGCTTTTTGCGTTAACGCTTGAATCAGTGTCTTTTTCACCCTCAACAGTAACTCTGCAACCAATCATTCCATCGAATGATTTTGAGTCTTCCGGAAGAGTTACTCTTACTATTTTCCCAGAGTTATTCTTTAGATATATGACTTCATCAGCTTTTGCAACAATAATACCTTCGGCGCTGTACGAACCAACACTGTTGATTTTGCTGAGAGAATCAACTTTCAAAATATCAGGGGCGTATGGCATAAATCTTCCTGTTGCAGAATAAAGTTTGCCAACCTCAGCTTTGACACATTTTGCCTCAGTTTCAAATCCAAGTCTTATCTTTGTTCCGTCGCTTGTCAGAAGAACTGCAACTTTATCAACAAGTGATCTTGCAACCACTCGACCAGCTACTTCTCTTTCAAAGCAGTTCTCGGTCGACTGGGTTACGCTTGTAACTTTTGCCATTCCGTGAATGTTTGCCATGAGTCGACCCTTCATATCAATACATTCACCAACGGTAAAGTAACCGCAGAAACCAGTTTTAGGTAGTCTTATGGAAGTCATTGTTGCGAATTTGTCTCTTAGAAGAAGGTTGTCCATTCCACATGAAAGACCGAAAACGACACCAGAGATTTTAGTAATTGGTTCTTCCCAGTTTTCCATGCTGATCCAATTAACATCATCCAGACTTGCGAAACCATCGATTGGCAAAATTCCAACTGCAAATATCTTATCACCAGCCTCTGGAAGCTTATTGCCTTTCATTTTCCAGTCTCTGCCATCGCTATCTTTGAGTACAAATGATTTATCTTCTGTTGCTGTGACTTCTCCTGAAACGCTCCAGTAGAATGTTGCAGGTGTAATTGGAGTTATAAATGCTTTGGCGATAATCCCTTTTTTGGCCTGAAGTCTTCCAGAGCATCTAACAAAATCTCCCTTTTCGACATCATGGTTTTTTGCATCCTCAGCCAAAAATGCTTTCCAAGAAGTTTTATCAATTGTTATGATCCTTACAAATCCTGCATCTTCATCAATTTGGTCAACTTCACCTTCAATCAGAATTGGTTTATTCGCCTCAGCTAAACAATCTATCCTTGTGACTTCTCTTCCAAGTAGGTTGCTTTCATCATCCTTTTTAATGAGAACACCTGAGCAGGAAACGCAATCTCCAAGAGTTAATCCTGTAAGCTGTGAGACAGCCTCAAGCCACACTGTGTATAATATCTCTCCGTTATCGCTTGCAACTTGAAGTCTTCCTGCTACTGCATCGATTCCAACAACGACACCTGTGAATTGTCTTCCAATTTCACCACCCATACAGTCTGATGCTTCGATTGCTGCCTCGGTGATCCACATTGTATCTAGTTTCAAGTTTCCTTTTGCGATCGCACAGTCACCGGTTTTAAGAGTCTTCAGAACTGAACTGTCTGAAGGTGAGACTATAACATTATCTCCCTCGTATGTGTGAAGCAAAATAACACTGTCGACTGTATCTATTCCAAAGATAACTCCAACAACCTGTGTGAATTCAAAATCATCCTTTGAGAGTGTGTCAACGTTTGTTATTATCTTTGAACCGATTCCATATCCACCATCAATCTCAAGCATATCAATTCCAACATATGACCCAATTTTGATTTCTGAAAAATCTATTTCTGGTGATATTGCGATGTGTTTTGTTCCTAGATTATCAGATAGGAAGCATACCTTTGAATTTGGTTCCCAACCCTCAAAGAGAAGAATGCCAGATTTCTTTGAGATAAACTTTTCACCAATTTCACTAATCTCTGTATTATCAAATGTTGAACTATTGACTCTGTGTCCGTCAACCAGCAGGAGATCGCCTATTTCAAAGTTTTCTGATGTTCTGACTTTGATTGCCTTTTTGGTATCTAAGGTCGTTCCATAAATCCATCCATCATCAGCCGAAGTAATAGCGATCTGGATTGTGTCAGTAATGTTTTCAGAGCAATCGGTGATTTCGATCTCAGGTCCATCATCAGTTGTTTTGTAGATTATGCAGTCACCGAGATTAATGTCTTCGCACTGTGTTTTTTCGCCAAGGGTTACTGTATCTGTCCCAGATGAGGTTTTTATTGAGATTGTTTTTGACCAGCAATCAACCCCAACAATTTCGCCTTGCAGGGTGGGTGAATCTGAGCATGGGACAACGGAAACAATTTTTGCAGTGAATGTTGGAAGCTTCTTTGTTCCAATTGCTTTGATGCACATCCCAACAGACAATTCCTTGTTTGTTACAAGAAGAAGCTCTTCGTCCTTTGTGGTAATAAGATATCCATTATCTTGAGCTTCTTTTACTGTTCCAGAGATTACGTCGTCAATAGCTTCACAGAAAATACGACTCATAAATTCAGGGTTTTCTTTATTTCCGCAAAACTCAACGCAGTCAGAAACAACCAAGCTATCAATGTCTGTTGTAATAGGAACAATTGAACTTATTGTTTCATCCTCTGTCTCGATGATTATTTCTCTTGAATCATGGTCAATTGAGCTGACAATTCCATATATCATATCGGATGCGCAATCAGGTTCTAAACACTCAAAAACCTCAAATGAGTCAGATGTTATGATTTTTCCATCCAAAGAGCCACAGATTTTCACACATGATCCAATGCTGAGTTCTGAGCAATTTGTATCAGTAGGAACTTTTACTGTGTATTCGGTATCTTCAAAAATGATTGATACTTCACCATAATCACAGTTTGTTGATATTATTATTCCTTCAAAAGTTTGACCGTAACACTCGGATTCACAAGGAACGATTTGAACAAGTGCAGAATCAAATGAAGAATCATCAGAGGATTCCCCAAATGCATTGATACATGAACCTGTTTGAATATCTTCACATTTGATATTTTCGGGAAGTTTGATTTCGAATTTTCCATCGGAGTTGATGATGAGTATTTTTTTTGCTTGACAAACTGCACCAATTACCCTTCCGGTTATTGTGCTTGGAAACCCTGACAAGATATTGATTTTAACGCTTCTGATAAAATCATCAGAGATCGAACCCCAAAGTTCAATACCAAGACCAATAGTCAAATCTGCCCCAAAGTATTTTGGTTTATCAAATGAAAACTCACTTCCCGCTGGAAGTGAAACCTTTAATGGTGAAAGGGACGAGATAACGCCTCTCAAATAGTTATCTTCTTTTGGTGCATCTGTGATTTTTAAGTCTTCTGCAAAGATAAAAGTTCCCGAGATTGTTCCGTTTACCAAAATACAGTTTCCAGGTTTTAATGATGCACAAAGTTGTGACGTTGGCAACTCTATAGCATAAGAGTTACCTTCAATATCCATTGCTTCAATCGCATTTGATTCACAGAAATTTTGGACATAAAGAGTTTTTTCGATTCTTTCACCACAGGGGACAACTTTTACCGAATCAGCAAAAACAACGTCTGGAGAAAGTGGATGAGATTCTGCAGAAATTCTTACACAATCACCCTCTGGGAAATCATCACATGATAGCTGGTCTCGTAGTTCTACTCTGAGTGTTTTATCACCCGAAGAGATCATCACCTGGTTATTATCACAATCTTTTTTAAGAACCTCTCCCTCAATATCTTTTTTTGATGGAAGATCAATACTGATTTTTGTTAATGTTTCACCATCTACACATCCACTGATTTTCTGACCCACTTTTGGTTTAAGGATTCCTGTGGAGTACTTGTATGTATTCCATTTTCCATCAAGTCCTTCAATTGTTATTTCGTCACCAGTAATAACCTTTACCTCGCCAGCGACCTTTTCACCGGTGCATGTCATATCACAAGGTGCTTTTGTGATGCTGCCTATGATGTTTTTATCCCCGATTTTTTCATATTTTATGTTGACACATGAGCCGTTGATGAATGGTGAGGTACCGTCAATATCAAACTTCACCTTTTGACCTGAGTCTGAGGAAACCTCTAGGAATCCTTCCCCTGAGTTAGTTATTCTCCCGATGATTCCACTTTCACATCCCATTGGGAAGGTAAGAACCGCGGTTTTTGTGTCACCAAACCAGGAAATGCTTCCAGAACCAAGAGCCTCAACTGGGAATCTTAGGGGAACAAGAGTTCTTCCGTTTTCAATAAATGGTGTAATCTCAGCGTTGTTCGGATCAATTGGTCTTTCAACTCCATCAACGAGTGCAATTGGCTTTCCAATCCACATCTCTATTTCATGCCCGAGGGCTGAAATTGTAATTTTTTTTGTTGACCCTTCCCAACCGATTTCACCCATGATTGGTTCGACAACATATCTTATTACAAGGAAGCTTCTACCACCTTTGATGATGGGGGCAGTTGACATTTCACTTTTTTCACCATCGATTGTGTATTGCTTTTGATTGATTGTAAATGCAAGGATTTTATTGCACGGTGCCGTTAGAGTTGATTTTGCTGCATCTGTTTCAGCTGATACCTCATCGTACCTGTATATCTGATTAAGATTTGAATCATAGGCTGTAACAAAAAAACTATATTTTGTGTCTGGTTCAGCGTCACCTACTACCCATTCTGTTCCACTAAATATACCTGACAGTGATTCCATCTCTGGTCTTATCATTACCACATCGTAGTAACTTGCATCGGGATGTGCTTCCCATGAGATGGTTATCGCACCATCTGAGCCCTCAGCGTTTATTGAGGGGTCAGCCGCAAATGATATTTGCGGAATCTGGATCATAAAGACTACAAGAAGAATTGATAGAACTTTCTTAAACATACTACTCCTCCGGGTTTACAAAAAACACTTTTAATATCTCGGATATGTCATTAATCTGGAAGTCAAATCCGTTTGAATTGGCTTTCCCAACAAGACATGTTTTAAGTCCGACTGATTTAGCGCCATCGAGGTTCTGCTCGAAATCATCAAACATAATTCCATCCTCTGGTTTGATGTTCGACTCTTTTAGAACATATTGATAACTTGATTTAAAAGGTTTTCCATCGTAATTGAATTCCTCAATCGCATATACTCTTTCTGGGATATCAGGAATTTCAAGTATTTCCAATACTTCAAGCACGTGTTTTCGAGGGGCGTTACTCATGATTACTTTTTTACTTGGAATTGCTGTTAGATTTTTCCTGACTATTGGATTTGGTTTTACGAAATCTTTGAGATTGAGGTCATGAATATATTCAAGGTAATCTGAAGGATCAACATCGTTATGCCTTATGAGTCCAGCAAGAGTTGTTCCATAATCTTTCCAGTAGCTCTTCCTGACCTCATGAACGCTTTCATTGTCGGGATATCCCAACTTAACCTTCATGAAATCAATAATTCTCTCGCCGATGACCTCGAATAAGGTATCGCTCTTGTATAGTGTGTTATCGCAATCAAGTATTGGTATGCACATACACTCATTGATGTTATTGATAAGAGCTAAGCTTTCAAGATTGACACGGTAACTTCAAGTTTATATCATTAATCTATATGGAAAGAGTTTCATGTGTATCAGGAAGATTTTATCCTTCAGATCCGGAAGAATTAAGAAAAGCAATTGAAGGTTTTCTTGGTGAGTCTGGAAAAGAGGTCAGTATCCCTGGGATAGTTGTTCCTCATGCTGGTATAATGTATTCTGGAAAAACCGCAGGTGCTGTTGTAGGAAAGATCAAGGTGCCTGATACAGTGATAATCTTTGGACCCAACCATACGGGATTAGGAACTGCAGTCTCTGTGTATCCAGAAGGAAAATGGGAAACTCCGCTTGGTGATGTTGAGGTTGACTCTTCGCTTGCAAAAGAAATTGCGAAGAATTCCGAATATGCTGAGCTAGATGAAAAGGCTCACATGTCAGAACACAGTATTGAGGTGTTGCTTCCTTTTTTCCAGATTAAGAATAAAAACATGAGGATTGTTCCGATAGCTATTGGAACAAGCAATATTGATGTTGTTATTGATATAGCTGATGCAATTGATAAGAGTGTCAATGGAAAGGATATCCTTTTTGTTGCATCGTCTGATTTTACTCATTATGAACCAGAGTATACAGCAAAGGCAAGAGATAAGGTTGCAATCAACTCTATAAAAGAGCTTGATTGGGAGAAGTTTATTCAGATATCCGTGGATAAAGAGATGTCTATATGTGGCGTTATTCCTATCTCAATTGTTACGGAGCTTTCAAAAAGAAGAGGAGCTACATCTGGAAAACTCCTTGCGTACTCAAACTCTGGCGAAATGAGTCATGATTTCAGCAATGTTGTCACCTATGCTGGAATTGCATTCAAGTGATTTCTTCAAAGAAAATCCTCCTCTTTTTTGTGTCCTTTTGCTTGATACTCCCTTCTTTTGCTGCAAACAACGTTTTTTCGGTTGAGCAAAATGACGGCCCAATTTCAATTTTTTTTGGAAATGTCTTAAGACTAGATGATTTCGATTATTACTTGATTCCAGAATATATAAACTCAGAGGACTATCTAAATTCTGAGGTTAACGAGAATCTTGCGGCAATTCGGCTCGAGCTTGAAAAGAAATCTTTTGACTCGAAAGTCTCAAAAAATGTATTTGTTGCAGGACACTGGGATTTTGAATCAGGTTGTGTAGATTCCCTGGTTTGTAGAGAAGGGTGCGATCATTTTACTGGTGAATTTAAGGATGGATTTTTTTATTCATTGGGAAAGAAATATTTTCCAATCTTTTCATCGAACTCTGTTTTCTCAGGAGATTTTCTTTGGGATTCAATGGGTCGTATTGTAGGTAAAGTCGACCTTTTCGGTGTCAGGATAGATCAAATGATTATTGTTTATGCTGTTGCTGAAAGAATCGAAACTCCAACAACGTTTACTGGTCAGATTCGAAAAAATGATCTTAATGAATTCTTCTTTGTCAAAAGCGAAAAGAATGGAAGAAAGATTACAAGTAGCGAGTATGAATTGTTTTTTGATGATGAAAGTCAAATATTTGAGGGACGAAATCGAATAAACATCTCACAGATAATCCCTGGTAGAGTCTCACTTTGCAACGGTTTGATTGATAATGATTCAAATTCAATCCTTGTTAATTCACTCGTGTGCAATATTAGCCAGGCAACAGATGGGGGACGAATTCTTGGAGTCGTAAAAGAGAATAATGGTGAAACACTTAAAATCTCATGTGTTGTAAACCAGTTTGTTGAATGTGAACTGAAGACTACCTTTTCCCAGAACACTCTGATTATCCATGATGGTCTGATTCTTAACTACAAGGAGCTTTTAAAGATTCCAATTGATTATCCCGTTGAAGTGATTGGAATCTTTGGTGAATACTCAAATGAGCTAAACGTGGATGTTATTACAACAGACCCAAAGAAATCTTCGGATTTTGTGTTTGGTGTGTGGAATGAAGAGACAGAAAGCATAACTGATTACTTCGGAGATGAGCATAAATCACTTATTGATGATTACTCATGGATATATTCACCGGGTGGTGCAATTGAAGAAAACACAATTTTGTTGAGCTGGTTAACAGATGGAAAAGCTGTTGGAGTGTATGTTCCTGAGTTTGGGATAATGGGTGTTAGATTAACTGGCTGGTTTACAGGTTATGAAAATGGAATAATAAAACTAGATTGCCTCGGATCAATGAACTATGACCTTCAGGGAAAAAAACTGGATGTTGACTGCAGAAAAGGATGTAAAGTAATTGAGGGTGGATTTGGGTTTATTGACCCTGAGACAATAGAAGTCGGAACTCTTTTGCATTGTTGGGGTATCCCTGATTTTTCAGGAAATTTTGATGCACTCATGGTAAGTGTTCATTGAATCGAGAAAAATCTCGATATAAAATAGTCATATGAGCAGGAAGATTCTACAATTGATAATATGTTTGGGATTAGTTTTTCTATCAGTTGGAAGTGTAGATGCTCTATATGATCTCGATGCAAGAGCATTATGGCCAAAGATTCCAACAAGTGATGTTGGTGTGTTGATTCTTGAATATCATTGTGTTTCCAATGCTCCTGAAGGGTCAAAACATCCGGGGATGTACATTAAACCTGAGACCTTTGATAAACAGATGATGATTTTAAAGAATATGGGTATGAAGGGTATATCTTTTGCTGAATCAATTGATGAACTTGGAACCGGTGATTTCGATCTGAGTCATGTTGTGCTCACGTTTGATGATGGACATGATGACAATCTTCAGGCTTCATATGATCTGAAATCAATTGATTTTAATGCAACCTTTTTTGTTATCACTGGTAAGGTGGGAAAACATTATCCAAATCAGTCACTTTTTTATCTAGGGTGGGAAGATTTAAAAAAGATATCTGATCAAGGTTTTGAGATTGGTTCTCATACAGTTAATCATATTGACCTTTCAGCGGCAAGTGCATCAAGAGCTGATTACGAAATCTCTCAATCGATTAAGGATGTTGAGGATAATATCGGTAAAGAAGTACGAACATTTTCTATTCCAAAAGGTGCCTACACAACTGATGTTATTATCGAAATAAGCAGATATGGTTTAAATGGCTGTGTAACTTCAGATAGAGGATACATGAATGGACAGATTGTCCATAGAGCCCCTCGGATACTGGTTGAAGAAGATACTGACCTTGGAAAAATCCTAACAATCTATCTTAAAACTAATTTGAAGTTTGGAATTGAGAAGTTTGTGGTTGGCGATACCGGTGAGAAGATAAGAAGTTTTAGGACTATTCTTACAAGGCTTGGTTATCCGCTATTGAATTCTGATGTTTTTGATGAGCAGATGGAACAAGCAGTTACGGATTATCAAAACATTCTTGGAATTGAACCCTCTGGGGAACTCAATCATATAACGATAGATATTATGGTAAATGATTTTATGGAGCTTGTGACAAGTGAAGATTAGTAGATTTTTGAAAATTGCAGTTTCGGTTTTTGTGTTTGTTGCATTTCTCTCTCTCGTATCTTGTGGTAATGCTGGAATTGAACCAGAAGATGACTTAGTTGATCAAAATATTAGCGAAAGAGTTGATAATGCTGATGATTATGTGTCACCAATAAATCTGAGTGAATTACCTGAACTTGATGAGTTTCAACTTCCAAAAGTTACGGGAACAACAGCCGAACTCGCCCTTGGATATATTCCTTCAAGCCTCAATGATGACATTTCCAAATTTGGCTTTAACCTTATTTCTTTTACCAACATAAAGCATGGTCTGGAGAGACTTGGATATTATTCAAGTTCTCCATCTGACTTTGATTTGATTCTTGCATCGATGTATTCTCCAGATTTTCTTTTAAGCAGAATATATCAACAAAAACAACCAATAGATGATCCTGAAAACTGGAATTGGATGGTTCATGATACAATTTCTGGTGGAACATGGTTTGCGGGAAATCTATCGATGGGTGATAAGCTTCTGCCTGCGATGAGTGAGGATGGTTATTCTACTGAACCTCTGATCAACTCTTCTATGACATCATTCCTTGCTCCTTGGTCAAATAAATCTCCCATTTATGGAAGACAGGTTGCCCCATATAGCCCCGAGTTTGGATATTTTAATTATGAGAAGAACAACGTTGAACAAGCAGATGAAACTGCTGTTTTGATAAGACAAAAAGAAGTTGGCCTGGCTTCTGAAAAAGAAATTGCCGACATGATCCCTTTTATTGGTGATGCGGAAAATGCAGTTTTGATAAAGTCAAAACTGACACTCGAGAATTCAACTTCAAATCTTGGGATTGGCTCAGTTATGAGCGAAGATCGATTGAAAATTTTGGAGAATTTGAAAGGTTGTGGTAGACATATTGGACTAGACTGGATTGCATTTTCTCATCATCCAGATGAAGAGCTCCCGATTCGAATCATTCTGAGATATAAGTCAAATCAAGTTGCAGAAACTGATATGAAGGTTTTGAAATATATTCACGAGAATAATTTATCTCGGATAAATAAAGGTGAAGAGATCCAGGCTGATTTGATAAAAATCGATATGAAAAGATTCTCGGTGTATCAGAATGTTGGACTTATTGAATGCCAAATTGTAAAAACTGAATTGAATAACAACCCCAATGATCCACTTGGGGCCAGTAACATACGAGCAGCTGATAAGTTGTCTGAGTTATTTTTAAAAGGGTTAATGCCCGAGTTATTTCTGAACAAGTAATCTTAATCAAAATTACCATTGCAGGTTTTGAGAAACAATGGAATAATCAGTTATATACACACGAGATACAACTTTTTTTTAATCGAAAACATACAGTGGTGTGGTAGCTTGGTGCTACGCGGATTTCCCCAGGTCCGTGAAGGGATCTACCCCAGATCCCACCTCCCAAAATCCCCTGAAAGGGGGATGCTCCCAGCCGGGTGACCCTCCCACGCCCGGCTGAACTTGTTTTCACAGTGTTTTGTTGTAGTGTTCATTGGTTGGTAAACCCTTTTCAGATGTTGCTTCTTTGAGTTGTTTCTAGTTCGACCAGGGGATTATGAGTTTTTGATTTTTAGAAACCGCTAAAAATGCATAAGTTGACGAGTCATTAGCTTTCTCAATTTTTGAAATGTCTTGATAAAATCCAACAATTAGACCATCTTGGTTAATGACCCAGCATTTATTGTTACTATGTAGAGCAATATGGTTTGGAGTTGAGATATAGTCAAATGGGAGGGTTGGATCAAATCCTGGGACATTAAAAGATAAAATCTCTTCTAACCCATGGCTCGCAAGAACTGTGAAGGTGCCTCTAGAAATTGTTATGCCACCACATTCAGTTAAAAATGCTAGTCCATTTTCGACCTTTTTTTCCCATCTATAGCTAAAACCACCCTGAGGGTCTTCGTAAACCCCTGAAAATAATTTATCTTCCTTAAGAAAAATGCCCATCATATTAGAATCTGGATTGAAAAACTCTTGAGGAGTGATTGGGTTTTCTCTTCGATCTACCTCTTTTCCAGTTTTCACGTCAAGCTGGACTTCAAATGGGTTTACATCGAATGTGTATAGAACTACCGGTTTGTCCTTGATAATCTTAAATTCCGGTTTTTCTGTTGTTGGGATATTGAAATATCTTTTCCATTTTACCTTTCCACTTGGATAAGTGATTGCATATGTGTTTTTGCTATCACATATCAGAAAATGTTTCGCAGGGATTTTGTGCGAATCTGAAACGAGGAAGTCAGGTTGGATTGATATACCAATTGTTACCCATTCAGGATTTTTCTCCTTAGGGTTCTTATCCAATTCGATGTCCGACAATTTTTTTTCGGGGTCAAGTATCAGGAGCCTGTTTATGTTTCCCTTCCACACGTGAAATATGAAAATTGGTTTTGAGTTATCCTTTGCGGATTCTGAGTACCCCAGATATTTTGCATCCCATCCTTTATCAAGTATTTTCAAAAATCTCTCGTCCTCGTTTTGAGACTTAATTAGAACCTCTAACCCTGTAACCTCTTTGCTGGTTTTGTAATAACCACTCCAAACTCCTGCATAAGTGGGTGTTGACAAATGGTCAATAGGTTTTTCTGATAATGGAAGAGCAGAGTTTTCACTGTAGAATCTCTGATTTTCAACTCCGTGTCTTATGTCGATTGCAAATGGAGAGGCCGAGAATTTTGGAGGGACTCCAGCCATCCCGTATACGCTGGTGTTGCTGCATCCACCAATTATGATTGGTCGGTTTTCCCATGCGGAATCAACATCAACGACCCATCTTGTTTCTCCAGTTTCAAGATCAACTGATTTAACCGTCTCGTAGATATATCTTGTTGGTGTTGAGTAAAAAAGAAATTTATCATCATTTGATATCGATATGTCTCTTGCATCCTGAGGGATGACATGAAGATTACCTGAGAAATGGATGGATGGATTTGTTATATTTGCTGGACAAGACAAAACTACTGGTTTCCCTACGGATGGGAATACCACTTCAGTTTTGAATATCTCATTTTTCCCATATATCAAGGTGGTTTCATGAATTCCAGGGTCAATTGCAAATGATCCAGGTGAAGTATAATTTTTTCCATTGATTATGAAGCTTGACCCATGCATCATCGATTTGATTGTAAGATTGTTGATGAGTCTTTTTGCACCTGGTTCTGAAAGTGCTTGTTGCTCTAAGTCAATATTCAAGTCGATAGGTTCAAGATCAACGGTCAATATGGATTTTCTGTACTCTGGATAACCAGGAAGCCTGACAGTAACTTCAAAATGACCGGATTGGATTTTTGTGTCGATCGGAGTTTTTCCAAGATTCAATTCACCATCTATTGAGCTGATCATTACCCTTGCGCCTGGAGGATTGCTGTTGATGCTCAGTTCACAAACAGAAAGCATCTTAAGTTCAGTCTTAACCCCAGGTTGGATATTTATTTCTTCGACTTCTTCAAGTAAAAAAGGAATTTTTTCTGTTGACTTTGCAACAATCGTGTGAAGTCCTTTTTCGAGTTTTCTGAGGGTGAATTCTGTTCCAATTCCGATGCTTTTCCCATCAAAAACTACCTCGCCTTCTGTACCAAGTATCAGTTTTATTTCTGGTTTTTTTGGCCATATTTGAATTATTAAAAACACCGATACAATGAGGATTAGAATAGAGAATGAAACAAAAAAGTATTTCCTTAGCGCTTTGAGTTTTTCGTCATTTCTCGGTGACGGAATCTTGGTTCTCTTCTTTTCATACAGCGAGTATTGCACTTGCTTCATTTTACTAACTTGTCTTATGCTTGGTCAAGTCATATAATCCAGAGCGTGGAAGAAGAGAAGATAAAAAAGTATTATACGTTGAGTTCAGGTCATCCGATCAATTTTTATTATTCAGTTATTGTCTATGCGGCAGTGTTTTCTATGTTGTTGCCTGTGGAGTTTTATAAATTGAATATTGGATGGGTATACGTAATCGGGACTATTGGACTGGCAATTTTTGTGGCATGGCTTTCCAGGCTTTTCTTCAGAACTGGGATCGTAAGGGTTTACCTTTCCGACACGTTTCTGCAGGTTACTGCGAAAGTAGTCCAGCTTGAAGATGTTGTTCGAATTGTGCTTGTCAAAAGGTCAAGCAAGTTTGGAAGAGAGCTTCAAATATTTACTGGTTCAGATCTCAGGTTGTTTGGATCTATCGCCCTGGATGAGCTTCAAAAACCTGATGAATTGATCGAAGATATAAAAGTTGCGATTCCAAATGCGACTTTTACTGAGCAATATGCTGGTTATCACATGGTTGATTGGGGGCTGATTGTATCGGTTGTTGCTCTCGCAGTTTTGTTTTTTTGGAAGTTGTTTTAGTAGGTGGATGTTATGAAAGCAATAAAAACGAAGTCTGGAATGTCATCTTTTTGGGTGTGGTTTCTAACCCTCTCTCCATCAATTGTTCTTCTTTGGTTACCACTAGGAACAATAAACAGCACCCTGTTGGCTGCCCTTTTGATTGTGTCTATCTCAGTGATATATCCTTTAACCACACTGCTACCCCGACCGCATATTTTTTCGGTTTTTTCTGATACTGAGATTGTTTCAAGCAATGGAAATATTAATAGCAATGAGGTCACCCTTCTCGAACTTGTTGATTGTGGAAAGCTTTCAGGTTGGGAGATAAACCTATACACAAAATGGGGCAATTCACCATCGATCTCTTTTCCAATCGAAAGAATAGAAAATGGCGAAAGTTTGACAATTGACTTACCAAAAAGACTCCCTGCAGCAACCGGGCAGACAAGAATTCTCCCATGGGGGAAAATCTCAGAATGGTTGATGGCAATACTACTTACGATGTTTGCTCTCGGTCTTATAAGATTTATCATCAACATATTTTTCTCATAACTAGCTCATCAAGCTTGAACTTACTGGGGTTTGTGCTAGAATATTCATATGCCCTGCTGTGTTCGTGCATACGCTACGTTTTCTGCCTAACGTAAATGGAAGGGTTGCGAAGCCTTGAGGCGACTGTGCCTGTAAAGATCTGGTTCATAAGCCTTATGAAAGTTGCGACCCACTTGATGAGGGGTGCAGAAACCCCCGGCTATCACGGCATTTGTGGGGCAATGAAATGTGAGGTGGGTAAAAATGACTCAAGGGCAAGTTTCGACGCTTATTGAAAGATTGAACGTTCAAATAACGGCGATGTGGATTCTTATCGGTCTTCTGGGAGTTTGTGCATTGGTTGTTGTTCTTTACCTTGTACCAATGTTACTTCAAGTAAAAAGAACGCTATCCGAGGCCGAAAAAATGACAAAAACGGTAAACACGGAGATCATGCCAAAAGTTAATTCAATTGTTACTGAGGCTGAACCTGTGGTTAATAAGTCTGTACTATTGATTGGTACGGTTATCTCAAGTCTCGGGTCAATCGTTGATGGCATGAGATTTGTGGGAAGCATGCTTGGTAGAAGAAAAAGAAATAAAAAGGAGGATTAAAAATATGTCAGACAGAGATGGAAGCGGATTTGTAGCAGGTGTTGTTATCGGTTCAGCAATTGGTTTTATCCTTGGAATAATGTTTGCCCCAGCCAAAGGTGAGGACACACAAAAACTCGTTTATGAAAAGGGAATGGAATACTCAAAAGAAGCCAGAAAGATTGCTGGTCAAATAGCTTCAAAAGTCAAAGAAGAAATTGACAAAAGAGTTCCACAAAAAGCAACAGAAGAATTTGATTCTGAACTTCACTAAATAATTCCAGGTAAAAAATGATTCAAATTACAAGAGGAGAACTCAACGGTTTCCTAAAAGTTCTTTTGGCAATCGCTGTAGTTCTCCTTATTTGTTTGTTGTTTTATGGTCTTTGGCTTCTAAGGTCATTGCTACTTCTATTTTTGATTTCGCTTGTATTTGTTTTCCTGGTTCGACCGATGGTCGACTTTTTGTCCAGGGGAAGTTTTAAGGTCGCGAAAAAGAAAAAAGTCCAACTGAAATTACCTCGTGTTTTGTCAATTGTTATAAGCTTCCTTGTGATCATAACGATTATGGTTTGGATTATTATTCCTGCATCAAAGGTTATTGGAACTCAGGTAACAGAGCTTGCTGATACTTTTCAACAGTTGGATGTAAATGAGATAAAAAATTCCGTTGAGGGTTGGATCGTAAACCTTACCTTGAATGGTGAAGGTAGACATGTTTCAAACGCCTTAACTCTTTCATACGGTACCGCAATTGATTCAATCGAAAATAGAATCTCGGTTCTTGATCCGGTAGAAAATGCTGATGAGATTGAGGAGCTAGATGGAATAATAAATGATTTGCAATACCAGATTTTGGTTATCTCACCATCTGCTTCGATATCTGAAACAATTGATACTGCACTTCAAAACCTTTCAAGTTGGCTTTCATCACTTGCGACTTCAATTATTTCCGGAACTGTGAATCTTGTTGGCAAGATCGCAAATGGAATCTTCAATGGGCTAATAATCCTTATAATTACAATATTTTTGCTACTTGACTGGGATTTGGCCAATGCTGTGTTATTCTCGATTTTCCCAAATAAAACTGGAAATGTTGTAAAAGGTGTGCTTGCAAATGTTTATGAGAAAATCTGGACGTATGTAAGGGCGCAGTCACTTCTTTCAGCGACAACGGGTATATTGGTAGGATTAATGTGTGCGATTTTGGGTCTACCCTCGGCATTTATAATAGGGGTGATAGTGGCGTTTGGTGAGATGGTTCCATATGTTGGCCCGATTCTATCGTTTACGCTTGGACTTTTGCTTGCGTTTGCCTCTGCAATTCCGACGGGAAATTGGAGCATAATCCTCTACTATTCAATTGGGTTTATTATCATTGAACAAACAATAGATCTCCTGATTTCAAAACCTCTTTTTGCAAAGGTTACGCAAACACATCCACTTTTGATTGTGTTTGTGATGTTTGCTTTCTCGACACTTTTTGGACCATTTGCTATTCTCCTTGCAATCCCATTTTTGGTTTTTGTTAAAGCTATTTTTGAATACTTCAGGCAAAATACAGATGTCTTTGCAAAATTTGGTATCGCAGTTGAACCATATGAATCAAAAGTTCCTTCACTTTCTGAGAGCGCCCTGTTGAAAAAGCTCCGAAAACCATTTTCAAGATTAAAGAAAAAATGATCGAGTTAATTTGTGTTGACCTTGATGGCACTCTGCTTTCGAATGAGAAGGATATTTCAAAAAGAAACATTGAAGCCTTAAGATGTGCAAGAGAAAAAGGTATTGAGGTTGTGCTTGCCTCTGGTAGAAGGTATGCCTCGATATTCCCATACACTAAGATTATTGGATTCGATTGCCCGATAATTGCTTATTCGGGATCGTATATAAGATATTCCGATATAGATACCCCTATTTTTCATAAGAAGATGCCGTGGGAATATACAGTTGAGTTAATCGATATGATGATTGACCGGGTTGACCTCATTGGTTTTTATCTGGAAGATAGATTTCACATACAAGAGGAAAATGAAAGATCTCATATGTATGAGTACCGAACCAGTATGAAGTCAATTGTTGTCCCAAATCTTTCAGGGTTTTTGAGGAATAAAAAAGAAGATCCTACAAGAGTTTTTATTCTATCTGAAACCTTGGGTGAAAATGGGCTGTATTATGAATTGAGTGAGAAGTTTTCTGGAAAACTCGATTTCGTAAGCTCTTGGTCTTCATTTCTTGAGGCAGGAGCGCTTGGTGTTTCAAAAGGGAATGCCTTAAGGCTGCTTGCCAAAAAAAACGGATGGAATTTGATGAATGCTGTTGCATTTGGAGACCAGGATAATGATATTCCAGCATTTGAAGTGTGTGGAATGTCTTACGCGATGAAGAATGCAACAGAAACAGTAAAAGAAAAAGCGGATTTTGTAGCGCCAAGTAATGAAGAAGATGGTGTTGCAGTTATTCTTGAGAGGTTGATGAGATGATGAGAAATAAAATTTTATCAGTGATTGTCTGTTCGATGATGATAATTTCTGCTGGATATGTGAGTTCATCTGAGGGTGAGCTTACGGTTGAACCAGTTTTAAAGAAAATCATGAAGAATGACACACTTCGTGTTGACATCAGATCAAGAGACCTCAAGGATGTTTATGCCTTATCTTTTGAAATTGTTTATGAGGCAAAAGTTTTAAAGTTCAACGATTATGAGTGGGGAAGCTTTATCGAGGGTGAAGTGGAACCTGTTGCTGAGATTAATAATGCAAAATCTGGTACAGTTACGGTGACAGTTTCTCATATCGATAAAAAAACAACCCTTCCATCTGAATTGAAAACTATTTGTATGCTTAATTTTGTTGGACTCACACCATCTGAAAAATCAGATATTAAGATAGAAAAGGTTATCGCTAAAACAAAAGGGTTTGAAAGTGTCGAACTTACAACAAAAGATTCTTATGTTGAAGTTGTCTCTTCTCCAACAAAACCAAAAATAACAGTAAGCCCAGAAACACTTGATTTTGGTTCGATGTATCCTGGAGATTCAAAGACTCTTACAGCGAAGGTAAAAAACATTGGCAAAGAAGGTCTGAAGGCGACTGCCGAATGCAATAGCTCTTGGCTTTCAGTTGATCCTGTGAATTTTACAGCAGATGAGAAAGAGATTTCACTGACTGTTAATCCACCAACTGAAGGATTGAGGGTGAATAAGAATTATAAAAGCAGATGTGAAATATATTCAAATGGTGGTACTGCTGAAGTTTTGTGTACTTTCTACCTTATGGAAAAAGCTGTAGAAGAGGTAATTCCACCTGATATAACAATTGATGAACCAAAAGAAGGCATGATTACCAACCAGAGTACCATTACTATTAAGGGTAGAACAAACCCTGGTGTAAGCTTAAAAATCAACAGGATGCCAAGAGAGATCGCCGTTGATGGTTCGTTCGAGCATGAATTGATGCTCAATGAAGGACTCAATAAGATTGAGTTTTATGCAAAAAATGATAAGGGTGGAGTGACAGAAAAAACTGTTCAAGTCACATTAGACACTGTAAAACCGGTTCTTTCTGTAACAGATCCCGGTGACGTTGTTCACAAAAATCCACTTGTAGTAAATGGAATTACTGAGCCTGGTGCAACAATTAAATATGGTTCAAAACCCGTTAAGGCTGTGGATGATGGAAAGTTCTCAGTGAGTTTTCCTTTAAAATCTGGGACAAACACACTTTCTTTGGTTGCAGTTGATACTGCAGGGAATGAAACCACCTGGACTAAAGAAGTTGAACTTGTTCTTCAGGAAACGATTAAAGTCTCTATGTGGATTGGTCAACCTGAAGCCTATGTTGATGGAGTAAGGGTTTATCTTCAGGTTCCACCAACCATTAAAAATGGAAGAACATTTCTTCCCGTCAGGTTTGTCTCGGAGTCATTGAGGTCTGAGGTAAAATGGGACGGTGATACAAGATCAGTAACGGTAGTCGGTCCAGAGCATACTTGTATTGTTATGATTGATTCAACAACAGCATTTCTTGATGGGCAGCTTCTAAAACTTGATGCAGCACCATTTATTCAAAATAGTACGACACTTGTTCCACTCAGATTTATTGCCCAGGACACCTTAAATGGTGAAATTGGGTGGGATGGTGACGAAAAAAGAATTGATATTACAGTCACATATGATATAAATTAACTCAATGAGAGCGTCATATGGAACGTTACAATTACTTGGCTTAAAGCCAGGAGGATTCCCTTTTTCACCAAAGACTATCTTTTTGTTGATTGGGGAAAACTGCCTTGGTGGATGTGCATTCTGTCCACAGTCGTCGGGGAATAATGCCTTGCTTTCCAGGGTCACATGGCCTGAAGTTCAACTTTCAGAGATTTTGAAAAAGATTCCTGAATCAAAAGCCGATAGAATCTGTCTTCAGGCAGTCAAAAACAAACAAGCCTCAGCTGAGGTTTTTGATGTTCTGAATCGAATTAAGAGTGTTACTGATATTCCGATTTCAATCTCAATGAGTATAGAATCAGAGGATGATGTAAAAAAACTATTTGATGCCGGTGCGGATATCGTTTCGATTGCTCTAGATTGTGCTTCAGAAAAACTTTCTAGTAGTATTAAGTCGATTTCATTTCCAAAAACAAAAGATTTGATTTTGAAACTAGCTGCAAAATACCCAAGGAAAATAACAACCCATCTTATTGCTGGGCTCGGAGAAACTGATAGAGAACTTGTTGAGCTATCAAGAGAACTGATTGTTGGAAATGTGAATGTTTCGCTTTTTGCATTTACTCCTATTCCGGGAACAAGACTTAAAAATGAATCCCAGCCATCAGTCGAAAGATATAGAAAAATTCAGGTTGCAGTTGCAACCTTGAGGAAGAATCCGAAAAGTAGATTTGAGTTTGATGAGAATGATATGCTTATAAGTGTGGAAGCTTTTGCATCCGATACAGTTGCCGCTGACTTTCAAACTCCTGGTTGTCCTGGTTGCAATAGACCGTATTATAATGAGAAACCGGGTGGTGTGATCTATAACTTTCCTAACCCACCCAATATAGAAGAAGTACTCAAGGAGATAAAATGAGGAACTTACTAGCTTCATTTTTGATTATGGTTTTTTTATTTGCTGGTTGTAGCGGGGCTACTAGACCCATAGATACTGAGGTTACGTTGGATCCCGATTGGAACGATTTAAAGGTTGGGTTGTTGCTTGCCTCATATGGCGGGTGGGATACAGGTAGACTTGAAAGCTTTGAGTACTATGTGAGGAATCTTGGGGTTATCACGAATCAGGTTCTTTATTCAACTGACAGATCTGATCTTACCAATTCAATTGATATTGTTGGAAATCCGGTTCCAGATAGTAGATTTGAAAGTCTTTTGAATCTCACAGATGAGACTCTGGATATGTTTAGAGATAAGGCGATTGCAACTTCACAACATTCTTTGGAGCTTTTGGATGCAGATAATATCAAAACAAGAATTACAAAGTTGAACGATAAACTCCGTGTAAAGAATAACTTTGAGAGAATCAATATCCAAATTGATCCATCGCTTGCACCTGGATTAACAAGAGTTTCAGTTGATGGGAATTCAGCCGAAATTTTTATCCATACAGAGGTTACATATGAGTATGTTGAGCAAGGGTATATTGCAGCTTTGCTTATGCGTGAATCGAAAAAAGAGGATTTTGATCTCACACAGATTGAGAAATTGACCAAACAATATGGAACTGCATTAAGTGGTTGGGAACAATTCCTTTCTGATTTTGCTTATGCATTGCAGCTTTGGTGTGGTGCTGAACTTGATCCTGATATGATGACCTATCTAGTCTATTCCTCGGTTAAGTTTAATCACATCTTTTCAGCACAGCTTTCGCATTGGGCTGGTAACTTCATGCAGTTTAAGGATATGTCCCTAAAAGAACTTGTGCCATATGGAATTGAAGATGCTTCAAATCCAATATATGAGAGATTGCTTGTGAGATTGGTTGATCCTGCAAGAATAGGAATTGTAATTGATGATGAGAGCGAAAATCTTATAATCTCTGGCTTTGTAAAAGAGACTCCTGCTGAAATCTCGGGGCTTATGGTTGGCGACCAGATTGTGAGACTTGACACCGAGGATATTAATCAAAGATGGATGCTTGAAAGAAAGCTCTACGATAAAGATCCGAACTCATACGTGATCTTGAAAGTAAGAAGAGATGTTAATCTTCCAACCGATGGAGCAGTCAGCATCTTGGTAGATGAAAGAGACCCAGATTTTAATCTTCTCTCATTCCAGTTCCTGCTTTCAAGAGCCGAGAATCTGCCCGAAGGGGTTTACTGATCTGTAATCTTTGAACAGTTCTGATTCTGAGATTCCTGAATCTTTTTTATAATAAGCTCATTGCCTTGTTCTTCTGCAATCTCTCGTGCTTTTCTGAAATTCTCAAGCTTCTTTCTGGTGTTTTCCTCTTCATTCTCTTGTTTGCTGAGGGTTTCATATTCACAGCCACGGTTATAGAACGCTTCAGGAACATTGGGGTTGAGTCTGATGGCTTCGTCGAGGTCAGAAATCGCTCCTCTGACATCGTTGAGATTTGATTTTATGATGCTTCTGTTTACATAGAAGCCAGCGATGGTTGGTTTCAAAAGAATCGCATTGTTGTAGTCAGCAAGCGCCCCTTCAAAATCACCCTTTTTCCTTTTGGCATTTCCACGGTTGTAAAAAACTTCCGCTGAATCATGATGAAGTTGAATTGCTCTATCAAAGTCCATTATGGCAGAATCTAGATCTCCAATTTTAGACTTTCCAATCCCACTAGCATTATGAATCTTATAATCATTGGGTTTTATCTTTAAGGCATCGCTAAAATCCACTATCGATTCTCTTATTTTCCCGAGTCGAAATCTAGATAAGCCCCTTTGGTAATATCCGAAATCATCATTCGGATATTTTTCTATGTATATATCGAGTTTAGTTGCTGCTTTTTCGAATTCTTTATTCTTTATGAAAGACAGAATTATGGCTCGCTCGCTGTATTGATCTCTGTAACTCATTGGAGATTCGACGCTGTTGGCTTTTGCGAATCCGAAGGAATCATTGAAAAGGGTTGAACTATTTATGTTAAAGAAGTCATCCAACTCTTTCAGGATTGTTTCTTTTGCATTCTCGTCAATCAGAATGACATTTTCATCAGAAATATTAAGGATTGGTATACCAAACACAAAAACAGAATCCTGAGCTTGTATTCTTTGGTTTATAAAACTGGGCTCCCAGAAAAAAATATCCTTTTTTATAAGATCTCCAGTTATTTGGTGAGTATCTGGGTCAAAATAATTCCTGTTCTCATCGTAATTGAATCGCTTTAAATCATTACAGTTTACGACAAAAACCGCACCCCTGATTGGTTTGATTTGTGATGAGAGGCATGCAAAATAGAGTGCAACAAGGGAGTTTCTTGTAAAATCGATTAGCATTGTGGCTGCTCCCATATGTTGTTGGTCTGCGATTATATCTATTTCGTGTATGTCCTGTTTTTGATATTCGGGAAAACGTTTTGTTTTAATATTTGTCAGAATAGCTGAATGGTAGTGGATTAGAAACTCTGGGACTAAGTCGTCTTTTAAAAAGACACGAAGCCGTCTTGAGGCACTGCATTCAACTGGCCAACCAGCATCCTCTTGACCTCTAAAAATAAAATCCCCAACATTTTTTGTAAGAGTTCTTATTGTTCCAAGATACTCTTCAACTGAATTGATTGTCTCTTTCATTTTCATCATCCACCTAGAATGATAGCAGACTTAGAGAAACAGTCAAAATTTTAGCTGATATGCAGCAGAGTATGAGTGAGCTTTAATCTACTGGACTGTTACTCTTTGAGGAATGGCTTGCTCTACAAAATGCTTCACAATATCTGGACCAGACCAATACCCTGAGACAGGAATCTCTGGATGGAACTGGAAGGAGTATATTGGTTTGAAATCATGTTTTATCGCTGATATGACACTCTGGGCACCACGAGTCTCACCGAGAAGATGAAATCCTCTTGGTATCTTTGAAATTGCCCAATCGTGGTAATTTGAAACGAGGAATCCAGGTGGAAGGTTTTTGAAGATATCATCCTTCATGGCATCTGGATGCGGTAGGAGCATTGTTCTTCCTCTCTCACCTCTGGGGATCATGTGGCAGTTTGGATCTACAAGTGTGCTGATCAGGTGGTGAGCGTATGAGATACAGAGCATTGGTTTTTCAAATTCATAATAAATATCATCAGACATTGATCGAAATCCCTTATTAGAACCTACTGTGTCCGGGCTTCCAGTTAGTACCAAGCCAACATCCGAATCTCTTAAATGAGAAAGCTCAAATGTATTTCTTACATAATCAACATCAGGGATATCAAACTTCAAAGTCCTGATTTCTGCTCCAGGCCATGTAACCCTTATAAGCCTTATCTCATCATCAGAGAGATATTGATGAACAAGCGATATCAACGAATTGATATGCCTTGTACCAAAATCGACAATTGCTAATTTCCCCGAACTCATGAAGGGAATAGTAAGGAATTGGAATTCCAATACAAGGGCGAAATGTAAACTAATTGTTAATCAAACTCGCTTCACAAAAGACTTTCTTATGTGTTTTATATTTTTTGTTTCTGAATAATCTTAATCGATTTTTGGGTGTCAAAAGGATTAGATGAAAAATTATTCAATATGCTGTACAATAAGTTTGTATCAAAAGTGATTTGGAGGGGTGAGATGGCTGATAAACCAAGGATTACCAAAAGAAGCTATAGATTGAAGGTTGATGAGGATGATTTAAAATCAGATGTTAGAGCTGAGTTTTCTGGGGAGTCTACTGTTGATGCTCTTGATGAAATCATTAATGAGTTTGCAAAAGACGAAGTTTTTCCACCGGTCTCGGCAGAAAAAGAAGTTCTTGAAGCTGATGTTTTACCAGATTGGATAGATGACAAAGAAACTGAAAACCTAATTATACCTGAAGTTGTGGATGAAGTGGATGCTCAAGAAATATCTGAGCTACCAGAACCTCCTCCCCAGGAAAAGCCCAAAATACAGCTTGATGAGTTAACACTAAGTGTAAAAAATTTGCTTCGAACTATTGTAAAACTTTCAGAAGTTGATGTTTTTATGGAGTATGGATTTTTTGATGATAAATATGTTGTGCCAGAGGAATATCTAAAAATCTTTAGCTCTGCAGGTGTTGATGAGATTGCAAAAATGGCAAAAAAACTCAAAACCGAAGGTCTTTTAAAGGTCGAACAAACAGGGGAGATATTTGCGTACCCGTTTATGAAAAGGATTGCTTTAACTGAGCTTGGATTTGAAGAAATTGCTTAATTTGAACCATCAGTTTGAAATTTTGTATTGAAACTGAGTGAATCGTTGCTAAGATAAACACTAAAGGAAAATGAACGTTCAAAGAGTCGCGATAATACTATTTTTGCTGGCAGTATTGACAATCAATCCTGTCTGTACTTTTGCTATCGGCTGCAATTGGGAGATGCACCGAGGCAACCCTGCAAGGACAGGTGCATTTGATGACTCCTGTGGGCTGTCATTGAATCGATTCGCAAAATATTGGGAGTATGACACAAATGCTGCAACCCTTTCTCCGCCTATCGTTTATGGTGATAAAATTGTATATATTTCAGATGGTGGCAGGTTGAATTGTATAAGCAGCAACGGCCGAAAAGAATGGTCAAAGACTCTCGGTTCGGTTGACTCTGATACAATCCCGGCCATATGGAACGACTTGATTTTTGTTCCTGGGTGGAGATCGATTGATGTTTTTTATCTTAAAAATGGTCGAGAACGATTTTCTATTGAAACAAATACAAAAGTTGATTCTGTGCTTGTTGTACCTGAAAGGGGTCTTTTCTATACGAGTACCCAAAATGGAATTACTAATATAACCTATCTAAAAAACCCTCTTCAACAAAAGAAGGACTGGACAGAACAGCTTTCTGGAGAAACTGCTGGGATACCTTCATACTCTGCCGGTAGAGTTTATGTAGCTTCAGAAAAAAGTGTTCATTGTTTTAATTATAGAACAGGTTCAAAGATATGGAAAAAAACTCTCAGTAAAGGGCTTTTTGAGCAGAGTGTTACGGTCTCAGGAGACAATTGTTTTGTGTCTTTTGAAAGTGGTGAGATGTTTTGTTTAAGCTCCTCAAATGGTTCAGAAAAATGGAACATTGATGTGGGTGATTCAATCGAAACTCTTCCTTCAATATATGATGATTCACTTATAGTTGGTGTAAAGATAGGTTCGAAAAACTTCCTGAAGGCCATCAAGACTTCTGATGGTTCATCGAAATGGATTAAGAGTTTGAAGGTTGGCGAGGAGATTGTCTCAGCACCGATCTCATCAAGCAAAACATACTTTGCGACTAAGGTAAGCGGCTCTTCTGATACTCAGGGGGTCATCTACTGTATTGACTCAAAGAGTGGGAAGACTCTTTGGCAGATAGAGCATACTAGAGGGTTTACATCAGCTCCAGCCATTTCAGATGGTTCAATATTTATTGGTGATGAGTTGGGTAAAATCTGTTCCTTTGGTGCTGGTGCCAAATATCTTGGTTTCCAGCTTGGTCAATCATCGCTAACGATTGACAGTACGAATATCTCAATAGACTCTGAACCTGTTATTGCTCACGACAGGACACTCATCCCCGCAAGATACGTAATTGAGCCCCTTGGTGGATGGGTCAGATGGGATGCTGCTGAACGAAAAGTTACAAGCTATTTTGCAGGCGAAATTGTTGAGTTTTGGATTGGGAAAAACCAGGCGAGAGTTGATGGAAAGATTGTAGAGATTGACCCAAACCCGGGAGTTGTTCCGAGCATCATCAATGGTAGAACAATGGTTCCATTCAGATTTCTCGGCGAATCTCATGGCTGCAATGTTGATTGGATTGCAGAAACCAAAGAGATCCGCCTTACCTATAAAAAGTAGTATCCTACTCCAAATTCGGATACTCTATAGTTATCTTCTTCTCTTCACCACACCAGGTGACTTTTGCACCCAACGCTTCAGATACAAATCTTACCGGTACAAGCGTTCTTCCGGATATGATCACTGGCTCTCCGGGCATCTTTGTTTCGATACCGTTGACTTTTGAGATGTCATTACCGATCCATATCTCGATTTGGGTGTTCCTAAGGCTGTAGATAACTTTCTTTTCATCAGCAACCCAGGAGACATCAGCACCCAGTCTTTCACCAATGAATCTCATCGGAACATATGTTGACCCATTTACAAGCTGGGGTGGAACATCAAGAGTCCAGGTCTCTCCAATATCAGATGTTACATTTTCCTTTCCCAGGAACATGTCAAGTTTGATGAACTTGATGATGCTTATGCTTTTTGATGTCTCCAGACCATATTCGTTTTTTGCAGTAATGGATATGATTTGAGGGATTTCATTGGTAGAAACAATTATTTCAAAGTTCCCTTCCTCATCGATTTCACCTGGTGGAATCAATTCAACCCCAGGGGTTGCCTTGCCTGTAATTCTGATTTCTCCATTTTTCCACAGGGCGAATGTTTTGTCCAGTTGAAGCTCTGGTTCACTCACACCTGACACAAATTCTTTTTCGATTAGAGGGCTAAGTAAACCGTTATCGTTGAAGAGCATTTTGAGTGTATGTCTTCCCTTTGCTAGATCGGTTAGCGTTAATCTTGAGCCCATCTTCCAGTC
Source organism: Caldisericia bacterium (assembly GCA_963674785.1). GTDB lineage: Bacteria > Caldisericota > Caldisericia > JAAYUI01 > JAAYUI01 > JAXGMQ01. Next base: position 192,893 of record OY771555.1, on the reverse strand, counting down.
AGTCATTTTAAAATCGTCAATAGCGTATATGTACTCCATTTGTTCAATCCATTTTATCTCAATGGATTCACCTTTGACTATTTCTGGAATAATTATCTTTTTTAGTCCATTAAACTCATCTATATTGGGATCAAGACTGATATTGAAATCCCATTCCTCAGTTACAAATCTATCCGAGTGTGATATTTTGACATTTTGAGTTTTTCCGCCTGAGAGATCAAGCAGCACCTCAGAGGAAAGTGTCTCTGGCTCAAACTTCTGTTCAATATCCTTAAACTCAAAGTCTTCGAATGAGAAACCATTGTAGGAGATTTCAAAAGGTCTCGGGTTTGTAAAAGAAACGTAGAACGCTGATTTGTCAACCTGTGAATCAATTTTTTCCCATGGAAGCTGACAAAGTGCATCTGGCCCCGGGATTTCTTCCGTTTCAGGATCCAGGTAGTTATATCCCATCACTATTCGGTTGTCTTGTGTTGTGTATAACCCTGTATATGAAAGGTTTTCTGGGATTTCTCCAACACCAGTATCGATTATAATTGGTCTCTCAATATCATCCTTGTCATATGTGACAACAATTGTACTAAAGCGGCCTTCAAATTTTTTTCCAAGCCAATTTAATCCATCTTCTGTGTCTTTGATTCGGAGATTTTTGTACTCTTCGGCTGCAAACTCGATAATTGCTGATGGTCCGACGAGAAGAATAGGCTTTTTAAAAGGCAGTTCTGTAAAATCATCAATTACAACCTCTCCACCAGTTTTTTCAACCCATTTTTCAGCTCGAGTTACGTACTCTTCTCCATCTTTTTTGGATACGAAGATAGTTGGCGGTTCCCAGGAAACAACAGCAGCAATAGACGCCGTATTCATTTTATTTGAAATATCGTCTGGCTCTGGCATTGATCCCATGTAATCATGAAATAACACTCCTGAGGCATGCCCATCGATCCTAAATGATTGGTCAAGTTCTTCCAGAATCACTTCTTCATATGTGCCGTCTGAGTGGTACACATGAACCATTAATGGTGATTTGTGTTCTGTAAGATTTTTCAGGTTTACTGAATCATAGATTACTCCTTTATATCTGATTCGGTTAATAGAATAATCAAGCCTTGGGAGTTCAGTGCTTCCAACATAAGTGCTCCAGAATCCGCTGATATCCCTTTTCGCATGTTTTTTGAATGTGTTGTAAAAATCGGCAATTGATGGTCTGTACCACTCATCATCGCTTGGAGCATTTGATCTAGCGTAATTATTGAAAATCTCGATCATCGCATTTCTAAAATTCTCTTCACCCATGTAATATCTTAAAGCCCAGAAAACGCATGCACCTTTATAGTACGTGATTGAAAAATTGTCTGCAGATGCCGGGTTTATTATTGGAGGTTCTGTCCACCCTTTTGATTTGTAATAGTCTTTCGTGTCTCTGTACCACTCCATCCTAAGCTTCCACTCTTCAAAACCCTTCTGTTCTGAGAGTACCTGCTCACAGAACAGAAGACTTGAGAATTCTGCGGTTGCTTCGTTTAGAAATCTTAAGTTTGGTTGAGAAGTATTCCCCATTACTCCGGTTCCTCCCCACCAACAAACATGTGATACCTCATGAGATATAAAATCCTCAGCCATATTCTGACGATTCAGATAGTTGGTATCCATTATGAATCCGCCGTCCATCCCTCTTCCGCTTCCTCTGCCGGCAGTTTGTGCGGCAATAAAGAAATCATTTGTGCAAGGATGTTCGTAGTATTCCGAGAAAAACTCGATTGAATCTTTGCTTGTGCCAATTAGATATTCGGCATCTCCAGATTGGCCCCTGAAGGCATACATCCTGACATCATAGGTGTCACCTTCATACTTTGTGACTTCATATTCACCGCAGCATATCCTCATGATAGGAGGATATGATTCGTATTGTTCCATGTGATATTCACCTGTTGGACTAGGTTCATCTCTGTATTCTTCAGGGATAAAATCTCCCATCATGAACCATGTGTTTGGCATTTTAAGATCAAATGAGGTATGAATTATGTCTGTGTACTGCTGTGCAAAATGCGTTGGCCACCATCCCTCGTACATATGAGCATGGTATCCGTTTTACAAAGCATTGATATCTTGTGTTGTCGGGATTTGATTGCTCAAAATCGACACTGTAGACAAATCTCATCGAATGCTCACCATACTCGAAGTCTTCATCAATTTCCGTGGATATCCACATGAGACCGTCATCTTCTTCGAGTTTTGGTTTGATCTTTTTTCCGTCAAGCCATACATCGTGAACTTTTCCATCATAAATGATAACTCTCCAATAGAGATGGGTGTAGTTAACATCCGTATATGTAAATTCACATGTGATATCGCATTTATAACTCCCTGTGTTTATTGACCGCGTTGTAAGTTCGATATCTCCATAGAAATCGTGCATCACAACGCCACTTTGGGTTTGAGCGACATTGGTATTCACATATATGCTATCTGGAAGAACCCCAAAAGATCTGATTTCGGGACATGATTCAAGAACGTCTGCTATCACTTCTTCATTGTGGGAATAGGATGGGAAAAATACTAAAACTAATAAAACTATAAGCGTAATTGTACCAATTTTTTTCATTGTGCCCTCCTTGACACCATGAGTTTACTATAATTTTTGATACAATTGTTATCAGATGTTTTTAGAAATATATCTAAATTGTAAAATATAGGGATGTTTATACTGTTTACTTTTTGTATACCGAAAAAGTTTTCTAGTTTTACCTGGAGGCAATGGATGAAAGAGCATATGCAATTTGCTCATCGTCTACTTGAATCACATAACTTGCACCACAACCACTGCATCCACTGCAACTTCCACTTTCACAATCAGAATCTTCTGTTAAATCTATTTTTACGAGGTGTTTTTTGTTCCTTAGTAGTTTTATTAACTCAAGGATTCCTTCCTCGCTGACGTTCAGCTCTCCTGCAGCTGTTTTAATGGTTGTGAATCCTTTTTCCTTTATGAAATCAATCAACTGACCGGGTCTAATTTTCTGCATAGCGTCACACATTCCTTAACTCATTTATTTTTCTTATAAGCCCTATTTTATTCTTTTGCATTAGCTCATCAATGATTGATTCATATAACTTTTTGATGGACTTTAGGTCGTGGAGCCAGAGGTGAGTTCTGGCTCCTGGAAAAGAGATGGTGTATCAAGCATTTTTGTTGTGATCATATTTTGCCTGCTTGGTTTGAAAATTACTTTTTTGATGAGAACCCATATTGTGGGTTATGGGTTCTCAAGAATGGAAAGGCGGTGAACCTTTGATGTGTGAAGACCTTAAGCTGGTTAGTTTTTAACCGATTGCTTGAGATTGACTCATAATAAAACTTTCTTAAACATGAAAATAAACACAAAACGAGAAACTAAAATCTCCTCGTTTTACCCACAATCCACATAATTACGATGAGAGCTAGAACTCCAAAGATAACAATAAGTGCCATTACTGGTGCTTTTGCTGGTGGTTCCTCTATCCCCTCAAATATTTCCCAATCATTCAGTAGAAGCAGATTATCCCGAAACTCTGACCATGAGGATGCGAATTCATTAAGAATACTCTCTGAAACCTCGCTATTGAATTTTGCATCACTTCTAAGTGAGAAATATCCTTCAGGAATAATATCTTCAGCTATTTGGAAATCTATCGAGTTACCTGTACTTTTATTTGTTATTCGGTAAAAGAAAGAACTTGAGTTCATTTCTTTTGAAATTTTCTTGATTTCCGGATAATCAATATCGATGTCTACTGTTTTCCCTTTGTTTGAGAGTACGAACTCTCCCTTTGATTCAACTGCAATTCTATCCGTGTTTCCAGTCAGATACCTGCAAAAATCTATTGATCCTCCTCCAGTCCAATTTGATTCAATCTTGAGTTCCGATCTAGTGATTATCCCATCTTCCCAAAGTTCACGCGCAGCAATCAGCATTGCCCTATATACACTAATCCCACACGGTCCTGCCCCTGATTCTGTACTTCTTTTTTCCTCAATCGCTTCTCTGATTTCTTCATCACTTTTTCCCTGTTTTATAAGCTGTCTTTCTGTTGATAACGCTACTCCCTCAGCGTGGAATTTATTCAACTGATCGATTGATAGCTCGATAACTTCTGTTCCATCCATGAGTGTTATCGATTTGAATTCGAAGATTGGTTCTGGTTTTGCACCTGGTGTATGTGCGTTTACGTATATTGTTGTGATTGCAAATGTCGTGGCTAATGCGATGATAGCAACTAATGCGATAAATTTGCAACTATATTGTATAGTTTTCACAATTTCTACTCCTTTTCTTGGAAATTCCTAGATGATTCTAGACCCTAGGTGTGTTGGAAAAACTGATAATGTGTACATATAGAAATTTAACAATAGTTTGAGTTTGCATGCAAACTCGATGACATTCATAGCTATGGGTTTTCTGCTATCTCATAGAATGAAATACTGTTTTTGCTTGTGCTTTCTACTGAAGATGCTTTACTCTTTGAATTATGACAAGAACAACCTGAGCATGATTGGGAACAGCAACAACCACTACAGCCAGTGCTTCCGCTTATTTGCTGCTCTTTTTTTCGGAGCTTTCCCGTAGCAACGAGTATGTCTATGATGCTTTTTAACTCTTCAGTAGTTATCTTAAGGTGACCAGCAAGCTCTGGAAGGGTTCTAAATCCTCCAGTTTTTAGAGCGTCGAGAGTTTTTTTAAGTATCATTTTGTGTTTTTATGTCCTTTAAATGAAAAGCGACCCGACCTGGTAAACAATGAATGACATTATCCATCCGAGAGCGATTCCATAAGCTATTGAGAACCACATCCATTTCCAACCTGCCTCAGCTTTGATCGCACCGATTGTTGCAAGGCATGGGGAGTAAAGGTTAAAGAAAACCATCATTCCGAGAACAGCAGGTGTTGTGTACCAAGTGGCAATAACTGCTGGTGTTCCCTCTGGATTTTGCCCTGCTTCAAGCCCACCTGGTTCTGCATCCTCTGCAAAATTGCCAAGAACGCCGAAGATTGAAATAAGAAGTTCTTTTGCAACAAATCCTGCAATGAGTGCAATAACTGCTCTCCAGTCAAGTCCCAATGGTCTAACGAACCATTCAAGTGAGTGTCCTATTTTTCCAACGAGTGACTGTTCGATTGCATCAACGCTTAAGCTGATATGTGGCATGACACCAAGAACGAATACTCCAACGATCAATACGAATGGAATGATGTTGATTGTTTTAACCGTTTTTGATCGAGTTTCGGTGTTCTTATATAATCTTTTTGAAAAAACTGAATTTATAACCATCCATAAAGCGAGAACTAGAAGTACAATGAACCATGGGGTTGCTGAGGAGGTTATTCCACTTGTTGGTGTGTTTGAAAGGATCCAGAAAATAATTGCACCAATAAGTATGACACCACCAGCTTTCTGGAGGAAGTGTTTGGTTCTATCCCATGTGTGGATTAGAACTGATCTAAGTGTTGGCCATCTGTATGGTGGAAGCTCGATAAGAAGTGGTGTTGCTGGTTCGTTTTTGAAGAAGATCTTAGAGAATATCGCAACGAGAGTGATAGCCAGCAGGATACCAAAAATGAATACTGACCATACAACAAGTGATTGAGCAAGTGCCGAACCTGCAAAGAAAATTGCTGCTAGGAAAAAGAAAACTTCCATTCTTGTAACACAGGAAACAAGAGGTGCAGTAAGTATAGTTAAAATTCTTTCCCTTTTTGAATCAAGCGTCCTTGTGGCAACAACACCAGGTACAGCACATCCAAATGAGACAACGTATGGTATGAATGCTTTTCCCGAAAGCCCGACTTTGGACATTATGCCATCCATTATGTACGCAATTCGAGCCATATACCCGCTGTCTTCTAGGAACGAGAGGATAAGGAAGAGGATGACAATGAATGGGAAAAATACTAATATTCCACCGATACCATCGTTGATAACTCCACTTAGGAAGTTCCCAATATTTGAAACAAGAACGGATGATGAGTCAACGAGAGCACCGAACAATGTTGTGTCTATCCATGCTAACCCCTCGGCTACCCAATCACTGAGTGGGGCACCCCAAGTAAATGTTGCATAGAATATCCCCCACATAACGATACCAAATATTGGAATTCCAATAAATCTGTTTGCAAGAAATCTATCAATTTTATCAACAAATCTTTGTCTTCTAACGATTCCTTTCACCACTTCTTTCGAGATTATTCTTGCTTGTTCGTAACGACGATCTATGACGAGAGTTTCAACATCATCCCCAAAAATCCCCTTTAACCTTTTTATCTCCTTATTGACGATTTCGTGAACGAGTTCTGGATGCTTTATTGTTTCTACTTCGTTGCAAATTGCTTTATCATTTTCGAGAAGCTTGTGAGCAAAGAAATGTGGAGGATACTTTGTTTTAGCGATTTCAGTTTCGGAGAGTACTTCCTGAATCTTCTGGGTCGAATGTTCAATCTCGGGACCATAATCGACGAGATAGTTACTTCTCTTTCTGGACTTTGCGACATCAAGAACTGCACACATAAGTTCCTTAACACCTTCGCCAGATGTTCCGATTGTTTCAATTACTGGAACGCCGAGGATGTTTGAAAGACGTTTTGCGTCAACCTTTAAATCCCTTTTTTTTGCTTCATCTGTCATGTTAAGGGCAATTACGACAGGAACCCCAAGTTCAATAATTTGAAGCGTCAAGAAGAGATTGTGTTCAAGTGCGGTTGCATCTAGAACGTTTATCACAACATCTGGGTTATCCTTTACGATATATTCTCTTGCAACGAGTTCATCCTCAGAATGTGCTGAGAGAGAATATGTCCCTGGAAGATCAACGATGTTCATCTTTTCGTTTTTAACGCTGCATTTTCCAGAGACTTTTGATACTGTTACTCCTGGCCAGTTGCCGGTCGTTTGCATTGCTCCGGTTATGTGGTTAAAAACAGAAGTTTTACCCGCGTTCGGATTTCCTGCCAATCCTATTTCGTATTCTCTACTCATCTTTTATCTCCTCACAGCAAATCTGCCTTGCCATTCCTCTACCAATGGCGATTCTTACAGAATCAGAAAAAACGATCAACGGTCCTCCTGATAAATCATTCTTGATTATCTCTATAATCGAGCCAACACCAAGACCCATATTTGCGAGCCTTTTGTTCATCATGCAACCCATGAGAGAGACAACCTTGCATTTTTTGCCTACTGGGAACTCAGATAAAACAGGAAGAGAGTTTTCATTGTCTCCATGTTTTTGACAACAATGACCTCTGAATCGAGATCCTCTGTGTTTTGAATGTTCAGTCATCGAGTGCCTCCTTTTGCAATATAGTTGCAATAATAGTGACCGAATATCGTAAAATGTCAAGGATTCGATTTAATCGTTGAATGTGAAGCGTTTTGGTGAAAATCTTTCGAATGATGGTTAAAGGAACCTTTCGATTATTGAATTTGATTCTCAAGAAAGTCCCATGAATGCAATATATTATTCATGTTATATCCATTCCTTGACTCTATAACTTTTTGGGTTATATTTCATTACTCGTTGGCCGAAAGGGTAACTGCTTGACGGTGGTCACCTTTTGTGGTAAACTGAACTTTCCTCGATTCACTTCTGGGAAATGTAGTAGTTTGAAAACTAGATAGCAATTAACACATGAAAGTCAATATCCGGTGCAATTCCAGAATGACAATATAGGTGTGAGAGCACCTAGTTATTTAATATAACACTTTATATATAATACATATATAAGATGCTCGAAGAGTTTGATCCTGGCTCAGGATGAACGCTGGCGGTGTGCCTTATACATGCAAGTCGAACGATGAAGCAGGGCTTGCCCTGTGAATTAGTGGCAAACGGGTGAGTACAAGATAGGTAACCTACCCTTAAGATGGGGATATACGGCAGAAATGCCGGGTAATACCCAATAATGTCTCTTTTTTAATAATTGAGAAGAAAGATGCAAATCGCTTTTGGACGGACTTATCCCCTATCAGTTAGTTGGTGAGGTAATGGCTCACCAAGACTACGACGGGTAGCTGGTCTGAGAGGACGGTCAGCCACATTGGGACTGAGACACGGCCCAGACTCCTACGGGAGGCAGCAGTCGGGAATATTCGGCAATGGGCGAAAGCCTGACCGAGCGACACCGCGTGAGCGACGAAGGCCTTCGGGTCGTAAAGCTCTTTTATTTGGGAAGAATGCATAGCAATATGTTTGACGGTACCAGATGAATAAGCTCCAGCTAACTACGTGCCAGCAGCTGCGGTAATACGTAGGGAGCGAGCGTTATCCGGAATCACTGGGCGTAAAGGGTCCGCAGGTGTCCTGTTAAGTTAGATGTTAAATCGCAAGGCTCAACCTTGCGGCTGCATCTAATACTGGCAGGATAGAGGATAGGAGACGGAAGTGGAATTCCTGGTGGAGAGGTAAAATCCGTAGATATCAGGAGGAACACCCGTGGCGTAGGCGGCTTCCGAGCCTATACCTGACACTCAGGGACGAAAGCTAGGGGAGCAAACAGGATTAGATACCCTGGTAGTCCTAGCTGTAAACGATGAATACTAGATAGTGGGTGCTACACCGCACTCACCGCCGTAGCTAACGCGTTAAGTATTCCGCCTGGGAAGTACGATCGCAAGTTTGAAACTCAAAGGAATTGACGGGTCCCCGCACAAGCAGCGAGGCATGTGGCTTAATTCGATGCAACACGAAGAACCTTACCTGGACTTGACATGTTTTTGAAAGCCCTTGGAAACTTGGGCCCTTCTAGTTTACTAGAACAGATTCACAGGTGGTGCATGGTTGTCGTCAGCTCGTGTCGTGAGATGTAAGGTTAAGTCCTTAAACGAGCGCAACCTCTGTCATTAGTTGCCACCAGTTCGGCTGAGCACTCTAATGAGACCGCTAGCGACAAGCTAGAGGAAGATGGAGATGACGTCAAATCCTCACGTCCCTTATGTCCAGGGCCGCACACATGCGACAATGGTAGAGACAGCAGGCCGCGATAGGGTAACCTTGAGCTAATCCTTAAACTCTGCCCCAGTACAGATCGAGGGCTGAAATTCGACCTCGTGAAGATGGAGTTGCTAGTAAACGCAGGTCAGCTATACTGCGTTGAATACGTTCCCGGGGATTGTACACACCGCCCGTCACACCACCCGAGTCGTGTGCACCCGAAGTCGGATACCCTGACCGCAAGGAGGGGGCTGCCGAAGGTGTGCTCGGTAAGGAGGGTGAAGTCGTAACAAGGCAGGTGTTCGAGAACGAGCGCCTGGATCACCTCCTTTCTAAGGAGCTTTTCTTGGTAGAAATATCAAGACAACAAAAAAAGATTTAATTCACCGGATGACCCGTTGACTTTTTTTGGAACATTGCTATCTAGTTTTCTTACTATTACACAAAGATTTGCCTCTAGTAATAGAGGCTTTTTTTGTATCTATTGTATTATTGTTATTATATCTAAGTATAAATATATTATTTTAAATCCTCTTTTTATATTTATCCTTAATCAACTATCACCGAAACTGTTATTGAAACAATCTTGACGATAAGTATGTGCCTTGTTAATTTGATCACATATTAAAGTCTATGGTGTATCTAAGAGTGATCCATAGACAGTAAGGTGTGTATTAATATAAACTATTTAACTCCATGTGAAGTAGCACAAAAGCTTGTTGATATTGGCAAAGATAAATCAAAACTTTCTTTTTCCAAACTTTTTTTGTCGGGAATTTTAGCTGGGTTATACATTGGATTTGGATCACATCTTTATACTGTTGTCACCCATGATGTTTCTAGGTATTTTGGACTCGGATTGAGCAAGTTTATCGGAGGTAGTGTTTTTAGTGTTGGACTTGTTCTTGTTGTGCTTGGTGGAGCAGAACTTTTTACTGGTAATTCATTGATGAGTATTTCTCTTTTTAAGCGTAAAATAGCTCTTTCTGGTTTATTTAGAAACTGGTCAATCGTTTTCTCGGCTAACTTTGTGGGTTCTATTTTTTTGGTTATCCTTGTCTACTTTGGTGGTCTTTACAAAATGGGTGATTATGGGGTAGGGACATATGCTCTGAATATTGCTGTCACAAAGGTAAACCTAGGTTTTCTGGAGGCATTTTTACGAGGTGTTGCCTGCAACATACTTGTTGTTCTCGCTGTGTGGTTGGCTATCTCAGGAAAAGATTTAGTTAGTAAAATTGCTGGGATATACTTCCCAATAATGGCGTTTGTTGCGAGTGGTTTTGAGCACAGTGTTGCAAACATGTATTTCATACCTTTGGGATTGTTTCTGAAAGGAAATGCTGGGGTTTTAGCTGCAAGTGGGCTGGGTGGTGGAGCAAGTAGTCTTACATGGTCAACTTTTCTTGTTAATAACCTCGTACCTGTCACACTTGGAAATATCGTAGGTGGGGCTATATTTATTGGCGGTATCTACTATTTTGTTTATCTAAAAAAATGATGACCCTCTTAGTTTATCAAAGAAGATAATTGAAATTCCTGAACACTTTTACCAGATAATGAATATCAATAAAAAACCCTCTGTTTAAAAGACAGAGGGTTTTAAAAACTTTGATCAGTTTCCTTTTTTACGGCTGTTCTCCTCCATCTTCTGGTGGTTCTGGTTTGTCTGGCGGAGTTTCGCCATCTCCTGGAGGTTCAGGTCTTTCTTCGCCATCTGCTGGTGGCTCTTCCATCGTTTCAGAGGGGTATACGATTTCGATTGCCGATTCACTTTCAATCCAGTTAACATCAGCTTTAAGTGATTCACAGGCAAATCTTAATGGAAGCATTGTTTTTCCATCTACAATCGTTGGGTAGAGAACCTTTGATTCGTCGGCATTGTATATGGTCACCTCTTCGTCATTGATTTTTGCCGTCGATACATTGTCAACCCAAAGCTGAAGCTTTATTCTTCCGAGCTGCACGTCTACCCTTCTGTCGTCATCAATCCACTGCACATCTGCCCCAAGAGCTTCAAAAACTGCTCTTACAGGCATGTATGTGTTTCCTGCAAGCTCTGATGGAAGAGGTGGTGATTTTGTTGTCGGTGCAGGGTCAAGATCAGTAATCTGAACATCATCCTTCACAAATTTTGAAGTGTTAACCCAGAGCTTTAATCTGATTGTTTCTGGTCGTTCTGGTTTCTCGGGAAGAGTTTCTTCCTCTGCAAATGTAACTCCTAGGGCTACCACTCCTGATAAAAGCATTCCAATAAGCACAATAGATAATAATCTTTTCACGATATTCCTTTCGTATTGTTGTTATATGAGATAGTACGTAGGAATCTCAGAGAAAGTCAGTATAGCTACACTTCGCAAGTTAAGGATTTTTATTCATTTTTTTTTAATGTCATTCAATGACTCGACAGTTCTTTTTTGTATTTTGCCTATTGGTGGTGTGATGATAAAGTCTTGGATTTATTAGTCTGGTTTAGAACGTTTGTGCTCATGGACTTTTGTTCCGTCTTTTCGAGTGTTGGAGTTAACATTAACGGTTTTTCTATTACGAGATGAACCAGTCTTTCTTTATGAAGTCTTGCTTTTCCTAGATGAAGATTTTCTTCCCATGTACGCCTCCCCTCTTTTAGTCTGTCATAGTGATTATACTGATTGAGATGAGGAAACAACACTGTCAGTCGTTTATTGTTTGAATTCCTTTACAACATCCTCCACAGTCATAAGTTCAATATCAATATCATCTTCACGTTTTAGTCTTGCATGCTCTTCATAAACACTCTTTGTGAATGAAAAAGTAACAAAACACCTTTCATAATGAAGTCTTTTTAGGTCTTTCCTGGCTGTCAGCTTTGCTTTTTTGTAGTGACGATTTCAGAGCATTCACAAGCTGATCAACTACTTTTCTTCCAACGTGTTCTGATTGTTTTATTTACATAACAAATTTAAAAAACCCCCGAGGATTCCTCGGGGGTTTTTGATGAGAAGATTTATTTATTCGCTACTATTCTGCTCTTTTTGTGATGAGGATTGCCGCACCATCTCTGTGGACGATTCCGACCATGTCACCCTTTTTGAAATCCGACTTTGTTGCTTCAACTGGGTCAGCATCTTTTGAGTGAATCTGGAATACTGTTTCATCAGTGATTTCAAATGTTACCTCGTCTTCATTCTTCATCTTGATTGTGATTGACTTTGCGTTGATTGCTGTGATCTCTCCGCCTGCTCTTGCTGGTGGGAACTCGTCAAGGAAGACAACAACCACTGCTGTGGCTTCTCTTGTTTCTGAATCACCATCTCTTGTTGGGATGACCTGAACTGAGACTTTTTGTCCAGCTTTAAGATCATCTTTTGACATCTCAATCTTTTCTGGTTTTTCACCTTCGGTTTCTGATTTTTCAAACTTGACGAAGGCTGTCTTTTCGGAGAGTTTGATCTTAATCTGCTCGGCATCCTCTGCGATTGGATCGAGAATCATGTAGTCACCATCAAAGCTGTTGAATGTGCCAAGAACCTGGTGCATTTTGTCGTCGCCTCTGTCTTTTCCAGGACGCTGTGCTGGGAATTCGTCAACAACGAGGATAATCATTGCTGTGACAGTTACGTTTCCTTCGTCGTCTTTTACTCTTTTTCCGGTGATAACAAGCTTGTCACCTTCTGAGAGTCCGCTTACTTCAACTTCTTCTCTGGTTGCCTTTTCATCATCTTCACCCTTGACGAGTTTGAAGATTTTTGCATTCTCAGCAAGTGTCACTGTTAGTTCATTTTCACCAGCTGGGTCTGTAACCGTGATTGTGTTTCCGCTTGCTGACTTGAAAAGAACGTTCATTGTTGGTGGCTGCTCTCTTCCACTGTCTCCTGGTGCATCCAGTCTTGGAAACTGGTTAACTTTAACAACTCTTGCTGCAATGTAAGATGTTGGTGATTCTTCGTCGTCTCTTACAATCTTTCCGTGAGCAACAATCTTGTCGCCTTTTTTAATGTCAGAGATTGAGATTTCTGTTGGCTCTTCACCCTGCTCATGCTCGACAGTTCCGTCGTAGAATTTTGTTTCATCATTAAGTGTAATTGTGATCTGAACAAAATCCATTCCTGGACCAGAAATTACGATCTGGTTTGCATTTTTTGAAACCACTGTTCCCATCTGTGGAATCTCTCTTACCTTTTCTGCCAAAGTTCCATTTGCAGGAGTCTGTCCATTTGCTGAATTCCTCTGTCCTTCTCTTGCAAATGCAGTTCCTGTGATTGCCATTCCTAAAACAAGTGCTCCCAGTAGTACGATTGTTATTATTTTTTTCATTTCGTTCTCCTTTCGGTTGCTGCTTTCAAGATATAGTACGGGGGTCATGTTAGAAAAGTTAGGTTATGGATTTTTGTCATAAACCATACATAATTATTATAGTATTTCATGTGGAGGCAAGATGAGAAAACTTCAGGTTTTATTGTTGGTTGTTGTTTTCGTGTTTGTTCAATTTATTAATATTTCTGCTGGGCAGAATGAGAAAGTAACAGTTCATTTGCCTGTTGCTCCTTCGAAAATCATTCCATTGACCTTTGGGGTCGATGTGATGCCTTTTGATGAGAGTATGGGTGAATCATACATGGATTCCAGTTATCACAGATTCAGATATGTTGTTGACAAAAACCTCAATATTCATGGACCATTGGATATCTATTCAAAGGAATATGAAGACCTAACAGGTTTTAAGAATGAAAAGCTGTATCCGATTGGTTATGATAAAAATCAGATTTTAGATGAGAAAATGAAAACTGAAAATATTGGGTTTCTTGATAATTCTTGGGAGTGGAATACACGGTATATTGAGAATATTTATGAGGTTAATGGTGTATATTATCTTGAGCTTTTTGACTTTATTGATATGCAAATTGCCTGGAGTTCTCCTACTGTTGATGATGAAGGATTCATGTATAATGATCTTTTGTTTGGCAAATTTTTGGTTTTTATTAGAGAAATTGATGGTTCTTCAGATAAATTCAGAGAAAAATATGAATACAAATATATTGATTTGAAAAGTGGGAAAGAAGTTCTTCGAAGGAAAAGTCAGCGTTATTCGAAAGACACTTTGCTTATGACTGCTGAAAAAATCGCAAATCTTAAAGAAGGAGTATTTATTGATCTCCCTGAAGAAATCAAAAAAATCATCAATGATGAAGATATACGGTTTAGTGTATTAAATAGGCAGGATTTATATCTGGTTTATCTGACTTTTGTGGGGGAAGATGAATTTGATTAACAAACGACAACAATTATGTTTTTATTGGGCAAAGATGGGCAAATTATAAAAAGGATTCAATTTGAAAACAATGGTTGTCAGAGCGTTACCTATGATTTTAATGAGAAGTATCACTGTATGAGATCAGCTCAATTCATCGAAGATGAGGGGACATTTAGGAATCAATGCTACAAGGTGATTTCATTTGAGAGCCAAGAAGAGGTATTGAGTATCCCATATTGTGATAGAAACCATATCGAAACTTTGTTTTTGGCTGGTGATTTTTTGTTTACGAGAGATTATGGGAAGTTTGATATTTATGATTTGAAAACTGGTGAATTGATAAAAAGAGTTTTAGCAAATGCAGAATCAGGTGGCAAAAACATCGATGGGAAAATTTATGCTTATGACTACTCACATGAGTCAAACTGGTGCAGTGATTCTTTTGTTTGTGCTTTTGCGTTAAAGGACGATTTGACATTTGATTATTCAGATAGTGTTACAAGTAGTGAGATTAATGATGCTGATTCAAATGCTAGAGTTAGATGCAGGGTGGATGTAGAGGAAAATGAAGATGCTTATACAGTTAGTGTTGAATCATATGGTGGTATGCGAGGAGAGGTAAGTTTTGATGTTAATGAAGAGGATTATTTTTTCGCTGGATCATATTACCACAAAGGATTCTTCTGTTATTCGTACCATGAAAATGGAATTATGCGGAAAATTGATTTGAGGACTGGTGAAATCCTGGAGTTTGGATACGAAAAAATCGATTTGGAAAAATACAGGATAAGTCCATGGATCGATGATATAGATGAAGATGAGACAGATATAGTATGTAATGATTTCTTTGGAAAAGTCTTCGATTTGGAAGAAAGGGCATCAGGGAAACAAAGATTTCTAGTTTTATCGATAAATCTAACAACAGGTGAATCAAATAAACTTGTTTTAAGCTCAAAACCTAAAGAGTTTATCTTCACACCATCAACGATTGTCTACTATGACGAATTGATGGAAAGAATAGAGATTGTAAAAAATGGTGGAATAAACAAACATTTTAAAGGGAAAATTATTACTGCAATTGGAGATGATTTATACATAGATAGCCTGGAAAACCCCGAATATTTAAGTGGTATCAGGTATTTAGACAGGATCTCATGTATTGACTTTTCCGTTGCTAAGAATATTTTTCACAATGAAAAATTCCCAGAAATCGATTCGGATATATTCCAGGTTAATATCGATAGTATGCCTATGTATTGGTATTCATCTATGGTTGATTCAGTTCAGTGGATTCGAGATCCTCAAATAATCTATCAGGATAGAACTCTCCATTTTGGCGCAGGTGGTGATTTTTATAACTATTTGTATGAAACGAAACCATGCCCAACATTTTCAATAAAAATGATAGATCAGGGTACTGAAACTATAACTTTCGAAATAGTTAACACTAGAGGGGATAGATTTGGTGAGAATCTTTCAGGAGTTTTTTATTTGATGGGTTGGGGGCACGAGAGGTATACTTATAAGGATGAGTTAAAGGAAGCTGCTCCTATTTATTCTAGGTTTTCTGAATCAATAGAAATAACAGATTTAAAATTTGGTGAGAAAAAACTCTTGACCTTTAGATTACCAGAAAGAGGTTCTGTTTTATTGAGTAGTGATTTTGAATATTTCAGGGGATTAAAGGACAGCAGGGAAGATTTGGAATTTGTAAGATTGGAGTTCCTTAGCAATGGAGTTATCGATGTTTTGGAGTCTGAATTGATGCCTTCAAATTATTATAATAGGTCAAGATTTGGATATGTGTCTGGTTACGAAGACTTTATCAAAACACAAACAATTTGGCCAATCAGAAACCATTAATTGATCGAGCCCAGGTTGGAATATCTCTAAACCAATGTAATTTTCGACTCACCCTCAGCAACCTCACCAACATCTGCTGCCTGATATCCTGCATCAATAAGCTTTTCTAAACACTTACCGGCATTTTCTTCTGAAACAAATGCAATAAAGCCACCAGAAGTTTGGGCGTCAAAGCAGATGTTGATCCATTTAGGATCATGTTTGCCAGAGTCGAACTTTGCCCCGGCAAGTTCCATGTTTGTTGATAAAACCGGACAGGCAAATGATCTAGAAAAGTCAATCACGCCAGGAAGAAGCGGAAGAGATTCTGGATTAATTTTGGCTGCTACCCTTGACTCTTCGAGTACTTCAAGAAGATGTGGTACAAACCCAAAACCTGTAATATCGGTGCTACACCTGCATCCAAATTCGGTTAGGATTTTTGACGCAATAACGGATGTCTGTTTCATCGAATCAATTGCTGATTGCCAGTTAACGCCCTCAGCCCTATCTTTTGCTGCAAAAAGGATACCCGTCCCGAGTCCTTTTGTAAGGATGATATGGTCTCCGGGTTTTGCATTTGATGAAAGCCTGAGATCTACTGGTTTTACAGTCCCATAAACTGAGAGTCCGTAGTGGAGTTCATCATTTTTGGTTGTGTGTCCACCGGCAATTATTACCCCTTCTTTTTGGGCTGACTCAGATGCACCCTTAAGTATAAGGTTGAGTTTTTCAACTGGAGCTGCTGCTGGGAACATACAAACATTTAGCCCAAGAACTGGTGTCCCACCCATTGCGCAAACATCAGAAATACAATTTGCAAAGGCGATTGCACCAAAGTCTTCAGGGTCATCAACAATTGGTGAGAAAACATCAATTGTATAGATACCGTATAAATCATCATTGATTTTATAAACGGCAGCATCAGCTTTATTGACGTCACGAGTGATTAAATCTGGTGACTCAAAAACAGGTAAGTCACTGAGTAACTTCTTGAGAGCTCCCGGCCCCCACTTACTCTCTCAACCAGCACATCCGGCAAATTTTGTAAGCCTGAACTCTTCTTCTTTATTCATTTTCATCTGTTGTCACATCGAGTTTCATTGTTTTGAATGGGTCGTTATTTTCTTCGGGTTCTTCGCTTTTTTCAATCCCATCAGTTGTATCTTCATCTTCGATGAGTGTTTCAAAAACATTTCTTACTTCAAGAATTTTACTTGTAAACCATTTCGAAAGTCTGTCTCTAGGGTGTGGGGTGGTAAGATCAAAATCTGCTTGAACCCCTTTGTTTCCAATTACAATAATTCTATCTCCAAGATAAATTGCCTCTTCAATATTATGAGTTACAAAAACTGTTGTTGTATTGTTTGAAAGGGTTATCTCTCTGAGTTTTTTTTGAAGCTTGTATCTTGTTTTTTCATCAAGTGAACCGAATGGTTCGTCAGCAAGAAGTACTGATGGATTAGAGACCAAAGCCCTTGCAATCTGTACTCTCTGCTGCATTCCACCAGATAGCTGGAAGACCTTTTTTTTGGCTGCATCTGCTACATCAACCTCGGCTAATCTAGCCATTGCCATTTTGATGCGTTCTTTTTTTGAGTATCCCTTGAACTCAAGTGGAAGACAAACATTTGAGAGTGCATTTCTCCATGGGTAAAGGGTTTGCTGTTGGAAAATCATTGAAATCGATGGCTTCTCGATTTTGACTACACCTGAATCTGGTTTTAGAAGCCCTGCAATAATTCTCAAAAGAGTTGTTTTTCCGCAACCGGTTGGCCCAAGAATACAGTTGAACTCCCCAGGTAAGAATTTCAAATTGATGTTTTTCAAAACTTCCTGCTTATCAAAATCTTTATATATTGCACTGAGTTTTATCATGTTTATCGTTCCTTCGCCTGCCAACCCGCAAAGGTTTTATGGATAACCGCTAAAATGGCGTTCAGAAGCGCTCCGATGATTCCAACTGTGATTAATCCGGCAGCGAGAATATGGATTTCAGTTTGTGCGTATGCCTCCATCATCAGATACCCGATTCCAGCAGAAGGACCCGGAAACATCTCGGCTGCAATTACAACCATCCAGCTGATACCAAGTCCAACCTTAAGCCCAGTCAAAATGGATGGGAAGCTTGCGGGGAGAATCACCTTTGACCAAATCTGTAGTTTGGATGCGTTCATCGTTTTTGCTGTTTCAACCCATATTTTTCTGACACCACTGACGCCATCAATCGTGTTTATTAATACCGGAAAGAATGCTCCCCAGGCGATAATGAATAGTTGAGCAATCTGAACATAATCAAGAATCGAATCAGTAAACTTGTATCCAAATGTGTTTGAAAGGGTCGCTCCACCGAAGATAATTATCGCGAAGGGAATCCAGGCAACAGGACAAAGCGGTCTTAGTATCTCGATGAATGGTGTGACAAAATGCCTTACTTTGTCTGATAAACCCATTATCATTCCAAGAACTATGGCAAGCAACGATCCTATCACAAAACCCATCAATACCCGAATCGATGAAACATAGACATGGAAGAGCAGGGTGCCTTGTCTGATTAGGTCTTCTGTGGGATGCAAAACCACATCAAAAACATCGGATACTCTGGGAAGCAGAGTTGATGAGCCAAGTCTTGCAGCACTGTAATCCCAAACAAGAAAAAGAAGCAGGGGTAGAACAATTGCTCCACCCACGCTCCATAAAATTTTAGAAATCTTTTGTCGGTCTATTTTCCTAACTCCTTTTGAAGTTCGTGAAGGAATGTGAAATCAACACAGAGATCAACTGCTCTTTCATCGTTGATATCCTTTAGTTCTCCTGTATATTTTCCGATTTCATTCATAACAACTGCCCATGTTGCAACTCCACCTCTCCAAACTTCATCGTCATCGCAGTTGTAGTATACAGTTGGAATGGATAAGTGTTCAACCCCTTCTTTTTGTCCGAGGAATTCGTAGGCAATTTCGATTGCATCATCCATGTCGTCATTTATGTGGTCTGTTGCAAGCATGATGAGTTTAAGGAACTGTTTTGTTTCCTCTGGGTATTCTGTTTTGACCTTTTCATTGCTGCAAACCATACAGCATGGGTGATGGTTCCACATTCCATCTGGTGGCAATACAGAAAGTTCAGTGATAAATTTTCCTACATCAGATATGATCGCTTGTGCCGGTGTTGGTTGATTTGCTACAAACCCATCAACTTGACCTGCAGCCAGATTTGTGGTCATGTTATTTTGACCCTTTTGATTGATCCAAAGAACCATTGCATCTGTATTTGTTGGGTCTTCTGTTTGTGTGATTCCAACTTCTGTAAATGCCTTTTGAGCAACGATGTATTGAACTGCAGTTGGGGCTTTGTATCCGAGTTTCAGCTGTGTTTCGTTATTTTTTACGTATTCTACAAACTCTTCCCAGTTTTCGACTGGCATATCTTTTTTTACGATGAGCTGGTCGCCAGCGTTTTGCAAAGGCATCAGAATCCTGACATCTTTTCCTTTATCAACAACACTCATAACTGCAGGAACTCCACCAAAGCCAATATCAAAAAGACCTGCAAGGAGGTTGTTTGTCATCTCTGAACCACCTTTAGATTTGACAAGTTGAACCTCAGCGATAGCTCCATTTTCTGTGTGGAGTGTGTATCTTTCTTTAGGTTTGATCTCTGTCATCCAGACACCTTGATCCTTAAAGAATTCGCCTTTTAGTGCTGCGACGTAGAGTGCAAGGTGATGATCCTGATTGACGTGTCCCACTCTCAAAAGAGGGAGTTCTGCTGGTGTGACGTCTGCTGGTGTCGGTTCTGTATCCACCTTTTTTTCAGCACCACACGAGACAAAGACTCCAAGTGCGAGGAAAAGAATAAGTGCAAATGTAACGAAACGCTTCATAAAATGACCTCCTAAGTCTAAGTTTTCAGACGGTCAAAATGAAGCAACAGACCGTCTGGGCTTGGCAGATGAACCATCTGCCTTTGTTTGCTCAAAGCGATCTGTAAGTTGTCATTACAATCTCCTTCATAAGTGCCATGAATATACAACAACAATGTGGCTTCTTCAAGAATCAATGTTTACTTTTTTATTTATGGTCTATTCGAGAAGCATTATAAGCTCGTTATTAAGCTCAATGATTTCATCACGTTTGTAAGAAAAATTGTGTTCTGAATATTTTTTCAATAATAGTTCGATTTGATTTACAGCCTGCTCAAAAATCTGTCTTCTTTCAATTGTCCGGAGTTTCTTGTCGTTTTTTATTCTGAGGATAACGAGTTTTGCGAAAAGCTCTGTAGCACTTGTTGGAAGAATTGACATAGTATATTTTTTGTGTTCACACTTTTTGGATAACTGCATCAAAATGTTGTATGAGGTTCTCCATGAGCTTTCATCAAAAAACTCTTTGAATCCAAAGCTGCCTTTTTTTATGGATTTTGCAAACTCAATATGGGCTTCAGCAAAAAAGAGGTTATTTTCAAGAATATCTTGTTTGTAACTCCTGCAGAGAGAATAAGCTTTCTGGTAGTGTTCTTCGGCTTCATCAAGTTCGCCTTCGATGACATATATGTGGGCAAGATGAATATTTGATATGAAAAGCTGAGTTAAGGTGTCCTCTAATTTATCAATCTTGAAAAGGTCAAGGAGTTGTAAAAACAGAAGTTTTGCTCTTCTAAAATTGTTTTTATCAAATGTGCACAGTGCCTCATAATATAGGACTTCGCGAAGCCAGAAACTTCTGTTTGACTCAATTACCCTGTTTTTCATTTTTGATAAGATGTTTTCTGCTTCATCAAAATCATTTTCTAAAACCTTGAGGTGTGAATAATTATATGTCCAATCAATCAAAGCCTTTGTGATTTCCTTATCCTCATACAGTCTTTTGTATTCAAGTAATATATTTCGGTATTCTACGGTTTTACCTTCATTTAGATAAAGGTTTGCCATGTCATTTAAGATTAGGGCATGAATGTTTTCAAGAGTAAGATCTTTTGCAAGTTTTAGAGCCTGTTTATAATAATCGATCGCTTTGAAATTAAGATCAGCGTGAGCGCATGCAGTTCCAAGATTTGTGAGCGCCCTAAGTTCTTGCCTTTTATGGTTGAGTCTTTTGGCAATCGAAAGCGATTTTTTAAAGTTTTCTACGGCGTTTGCATGGCTTCCAATTTCAGAGAAATATATTGCTTCACTATTGTAATAAGGTATCCAGTCAATCTCCGAAGCATTTGTGTTTTCAAGCAGTCGTTTTCGCTCTTCAAGTAGCTCACGGAGCGTTTCAATGTTTGTTTCAAAAATTGCCTGATTAATTTCGTGGATATTTAAATCCAGTTTTCGACTGTCTTCGACCTGGTCGTATAGAGTTCTTGCTTTATCAATGTGTTTTCTCGATTCAAGTAGAAGTCTTTGCCTTAAGTATGCACCACCAATTGCAGAATAATACGAAAAAACTGTGTAACCAGGTAGGTCATTTTTCTCTAATAGTTGCAAACCAATTAACTTGTATTTTTCAAACAATTCCATTTGGTTTGTTAGTGGAAAATTGATAAGGAAATAGTACACAGAATTTATAATCAGAGATTTTTTGGTTATTTTCTCAAAGTTTCTTTCAAGTTCATTAATCGCATCAATTGCATTTTTTGAATTCCCATGTGAGTTGTAATAACTGAATATTGATAAATATAGCTCTGATGATTTATCAAATTCTTCAGCTTCAACATAGTGTTCTGCTATACGTTTTTTTATGTCCTGATCTTTTGTGTCTGAGTAGTAGATTTCAAGAGTTGAAGCGATTCGATTATGGTATTCTTTTGCTTTTTCTTTTTTCAGTTCTTCACAGACTATCTTTTTCAAATCAGCTGTTGCAAGTTCTACAACAAGTTCTCTGCCTATGTTTTTTTCTTTAATGAATCCAATTGAATCAAGAGTTTCAAACGCAAGATCAAAATCCACTTTTTCAAGAGATGAAATTGGACTCAATAGACCGATTGGAATTGGTTTCTTCAAAAGAGACATCACTTCAATAAGTTGTTTTGTCTCCCCTCCAAGTTTTGAGATTTTTTCAAGATAAATGCTGTTTACATTTTCAGGTAGAGATGTGAGTGAGACTGTCCTACTACCCTCACGCATATTTGAGAGAAGCTGGATTGCAACATTTGGCATTCCGTTTGAACTGGCAAAGATCTTATCCATTTCTGGTTCGGATAAATCTCTGCCAAGGATAGCTCTTGAAAGCGCGTCAATTTCATTTTTTTGAAGTGGTTTAAGAATTAGTTTTGAAAAATTTGCTTGCCCTGATAAGCCTTTTTTTTCTGCTATCGTTTTGCTTAACTCATTTTCTGTCGCAAAACACACAACTATTTTTCTATCTGCAATTTTTTTTGAAATCTCTGTTGCGATTTCAAATGTAAGACTATCAATTCCATCTTCAAAAACATAAATAGATGGGATTTCTGGGAAGGCATTGATTATTATTTCAGCAACAACGTTTGGGATATCTTTTGAATCTCCGATGTTAGGCGGCTTTTCTTCTATTCCGACAGAGTCTGCAAATTTTGCAGAAAGACTTCTAATCATGTGTGGATGTTTTTTTATAATCCTGTTGTCAAAATTGATTTCATAATCAGCTAGTTGGTCGAGAATTGATGATATTGCTAGTCTTGAGCTTCCCTCTATTTGTGGTGAACACAATAGGAATTTTGAAAGGTGTCCAAGAGCCTGTGCTCTGAATTCCTCAATCAATCTTGATTTTCCTAAACCATCTTCACCAAAGATTTCAATAGCCTGTCCTCTTCCTGAGATTGCTGAGTGAAGTAAGAGTTCGAGCTGATTTAGTTCTTTATCTCTTCCAACGAATGGAATATCTCTTGAAGCATTAGTCTTTAGTGGTGAAAGATTGACAGCCTCAGTCAGAACCCCTCCACTACAATACCTCAGAAGAGCTGTTTCGAGTTCGTCGGCTGATTTGTACCTCAAGTCAGGGTTTTTCTCCAGAAGCTTGAGTATTATCATTTCAAGGTTGTCGGGTATATCTGGGTTTAGACTTGATGGTTTTATTGGTCTTTCTTGAAGGATTCTTGAGATCATTCCCGGCAGAGTGGTTGCTTCGTATGGGTGTTCTCCAGTTAATAATTCATACATGATCACACCAAGTGAGTGAAGGTCTGAGCGCCCATCGATATGGCTTCCCGTTACTTGTTCTGGAGACATATACTGGATTGTACCTACAACAGAACCTGCTCTCGTAAGCTTTGCTCGATCTCCCTTATCGATTAGATGTGCCACACCAAAATCAACGATTATTGGTTCCCCATTACAAACCAAAATATTATCGGGTTTTATGTCGCGGTGAATAATCCCATTTGTATGAAGAGTAGATAAGGCTGATGCAATCTTAGAAAAGATTTTTGCAAGACTTTTAAAATCAATATTGCTTTGTCCCTTAAACCAGTGGATTAACTGGAGTCCGGGAATATATTCCATTTCATACCAGAGAGTATTTCCATTGATCCCATTGTCTATGTAGTCAACAATGTTTTCATGTGAAATACTTGAAAGAATCTCAATTTCACGTAAGAATCTCTCTCTAGCAGTTGAACTCTCAAGGTTTGCGATCTTGAGAGCAACATCAGACCCAGTTCTGGTATCGTGGGCAAGATACACCTCACCCATTCCTCCTTCCCCGAGTTTTCTGATTATATTGAATCTTGAATTAAACAAGTTTATTGTGGTCGATTTTGCAATTTATCAATAGAAGAGTTTCGCATACTCGAACATTTTTGGGTCAGGTCTTCTGCGTTCACGTGTTGCAGCATCCATATCGGCAGGAACAACAAGTCCAGCCTTAAGGGATGTCATTTTACCAACCTCACCACGTTTGAGTAATTCGATTGCCTCGTATCCAAATCTTGTTGCAAGCGCACGGTCAACAACCGTTGGTGTTCCACCTCGTTGCAGGTGTCCAAGAACGGTGTATCTTGAATCGATTCCGGCTCTTTTTTCTATTTCATTGGCAAGCTTTGCACCAACGCCAGTCTGAGGTGAATCACCAATTTCAAAAGGCATTCCATCAACTTGTGCTGTGTCTGTGATGACGATGATCGAGAAGTTTTTGCCTGATGATCTTCTGTGTTCAATGTGTTTGACAACTTTATCAAACGATGTGTGTTCTTCTGGTGTGATGACGTAATCTGCTCCACCTGCAAGTCCACCCATAAGAGCTATCCATCCTGAGCCTCCACCCATAACTTCTACAACCATTACTCTATGATGTGAAGATGCAGTTGCATGAAGTCTATCGAGTGAGTGGGTAACGAAGTTTGTTGCTGTGTCGAAGCCAATGCAGGCCTCTGTACATGATACATCATTATCAATTGTTGCGGGTATTCCAACTGTTGCAAAACCAGCCTCATTGAGCCTTGATGCAATTCGAAGCGATGTGAATCCTCCGATTACTATCAATGATGTTAGGGAATATTTTTTAAAATTCTCCTGGAATGATGCAAATTCTTTCTCTGAACTAAAGGGATCAAAGCGACCTGAGCCAAGAATAGAACCGCCAAGATACAAAATCCCAGAGACATGTCTTTTATGCATCACATATACGTCATCTTCAATAAGACCTTTCCAGCCATTTCGAACGCCGATTACTTCATAACCAAGGTCAAAGCCTTTTCTCGCAACAGCTCTTATCGCTGCATTAAGACCCGGACAGTCTGCACCAGATGTAACGACACCTATTCTTCTCATAGCGCCTCCTTTATTTCATTAATTCTAACAAAAATGGTATAAATAGCAGTGAAATTACTGACATAAGTTTTATGAGTATGTTTATTGATGGGCCAGTTGTGTCCTTTAGTGGATCACCAACGGTATCCCCAACAACAGTTGCTTTATGAACGCTTGAACCTTTTCCACCGAAGAATCCTTCTTCGATATATTTTTTTGCATTATCCCAAGCGCCGCCAGCGTTAGCCATAAAGATCGCAAGTAGGACTCCCGTTAGTGTTGCTCCAACAAGCATTCCACCGAGAGCTTGGATACCTGTCCCTTTTTTGAATAATTCAAAAAGATAAAAAACCACAAAAGGTGTTGCAATCATGAGGATTGATGGCAGAATCATTTGGTTTAATGCGCCCTGAGTAGCAATACTAACAGTTTTTTTGTAATCAGGTTCTGCTTTTCCAGCGAGAAGACCAACTTTTTCTTTGAATTGTTTTCTAACTTCGTTAACAACCATGCTTGCTGTCGATCCAACCGATCTTATTGTGAGTGATGAAAATAGTGCTGGCATAGCAACACCAATAAGTCCACCAGCAAGCACTCCTGGCTCAAGGAAATTGAGTGTGTTTAGTCCAACTGCATGAGTGTATGAAACAAAGAATGCAAGTGCTGTTAAAGTCGCAGAGCCAATTGCAAATCCTTTCCCCATGGCAGCAGTTGTGTTCCCGAGTGAATCCAGTTTATCAGTTATCTCCCTGACCTTTGGGTCGAGTCCACTCATCTGTGCAATTCCGCCTGCGTTATCGGCAATTGGACCATAAGCATCAACGGTTAGTGTCGCGGCTAAGGTTGAGAGCATTCCAACCCCCGCAAGGGCGATTCCGAAGACTCCATTAACAACCGTGTACCCAAGAATGATAGCTATCGCAATGATAATAATTGGAACAACCGCTGATTCCATTCCAACACCAAACCCTGCGATGATGTTGGTAGCTGGGCCACCTTTGCTCTGTTCAGCAATATATTTCACTGGTTTTGCTGATGTGTAGTATGTAGTTACAAACCCAATGAGAAGCCCTGCGGCAAGTCCGCCTGCGGATGCCCAGAAATATCTGATGCTACCGAGCAATGAAATCGAAAGGTAGAGTTGGATTCCAAGTGAAAGAAGTCCTGCAACGCCAGTTCCAAGCTGGAGTCCAACTGAAGGTTTGACCTTTCCGGCTCTTGCGCCAAGCTTGACAATTAGGATACCAACGATTGATGAAAGAAGTCCACCCGCGACTATGAAGAGAATCAACTTGATCTTTTCTACTGAGTCTCCTGCGACTGCTGCAAGGACAAGCGCCGATACGATCGCTCCTACGTATGATTCATAAAGGTCTGCACCCATTCCGGCAACATCACCAACATTATCACCGACGTTATCTGCTATAACGGCTGGGTTTCTTGGGTCGTCCTCAGGTATTCCTGCTTCAACCTTACCAACAAGGTCTGCGCCAACGTCGGCCGCTTTTGTAAAGATTCCTCCACCGACTCTTGCAAAAAGGGCAACAAATGATGCACCAACTGAGAATCCGACAAGAATTCCTCGAAGGGTATTTGCATCAGTGACATCTTTGAAGAAGAGGAAGAAAAGTGAAACACCGATTATTCCGAGTGATGAAACAACAAGTCCCATGACCGCACCACCTGAGTATGCAACCTCAAGAGCCTTTCCTTCACCGTGTTTACTTGCTGCTTGTGCTGTTCTGTTGTTTGCAAGCGTTGCAATGTTCATTCCAATGAAACCCGCTGTGATTGAAAAGAGAGCCCCACAAACAAACGCAATCAGTGCCTGTAGGCCAATAATCCACGCAATTGCAATTCCAAATGGGATTGATGCGATAAGCATATATTGGTATTCTTTCAGGAGGAATGCGAATGCCCCGGCTCTAATTGCGGCGGCAATGCTTACCATTTTTCCGATTCCCGGATCACTTCTTGAAATTCCAACACCAAGTATTAGTGCTGTGATAAGTCCAAGTAAGCCGACTATTGGTACCGTGTAAAGCAACAAAACTGCACCCCTTTAATCTCTTTTGAGCACTTATTGGTGGGCGAGACAGGACTCGAACCTGCGACCTCTTCCGTGTGAAGGAAATGCTCTACCAACTGAGCCACCCGCCCACATGTTTAATATATTATTGTTACGTATTCACAAGTCAACAGTTGAACTTGACAATGTTGATGTTTCGGCATATTATGAGTCAAAACTCAGTGAGTCTGAACTCAGTTTAAAAGATATGATCGCAAAATCTAGAAAAGAAAAACGTGAAGATACTCATAGGAAGCTTATTGATTCCGCAATGAAACACTTTGAGCTTGATGGGATAAGTGGAGCTAGAACGATCGATATTGCAAATACTGCAGGCGTTTCGCACGGAACGGTTTTTTTGCATTTTCCAACTCGCGATGAATTACTTGTTACCGTAATGCATGATTTTGGTATGCGTGTCACAAGGAAAATGAGGGCGGATATTGATGCGGATATGGGTATAAGAACTGTACTAAAAACACATCTTGCAACTTTATCTGAGTATGAAGACCTTTATGCAAGGTTGATTTCTGAACTAAACACCTTGCCCGAGGATGTACAGGTAAGTGTTGTTTCTATTCATTCCGCGATTTCTCACTCAATGTATAGTGCCGCAAAAACCGAAATGGAAAAAGGTTTAATAAAAAGAATGCCCATGAGCTTTCTTTTTACAACCTGGATTGGGCTTATTCATCACTATCTTCAGAATAAAAGATTTTATTGTGTAGAAGGGTCATTACTTAAAAAAAGAGGATATGAACTTGTTGATAACTATATGAATCTGATTTCAGAAAGGAACTGGAAAGATGAGTAAAATTTGTATTTGTTGCGGAATGCCGATGGAGAAGAAGGAGGATTTTGCTCTTGGAGATGAGTCAAAGGACTATTGCCTCTACTGTGCAAGAGAAGATGGCTCAATGAAAAGTTATGAAGAATGTGTTGCTGGTATGACTGGTTTTTTAGTTCAGTCACAAGGCTTTGACGAAGCCGCTGCAAGAGAGATGGCGATCAAGAATCTTGCTAAACTTCCGGCCTGGAAAGATCGAAATTAGATGGCCAGAAAAACCAAAAGAGAACAACTCTATAAGGAATGCGAAAGAAGTTTTTCTGAAACTGAAAAAGGTCTTCTTCTGGTGCCTACTCCCATGGATGTTGCAGAAGTGATGAGAATTCCAAAAAAAGGTGAACTTCTTACTGCGAATCAAATACGAGATCAGCTTGCAAAGAAATTTGGTGCGGATTGGACATGCCCCATGTGCACAGGGATTTTTATGAATATGGTAGCGGGAGCGTCTGAGGAGAATAAGGTAATCGGTGAAGAGGTTTTTCCATGGTGGCGATGCGTTAAAAAGGACGGATTACTTTCAGAAAAATACCCCGGAGCTCCTGACTATCAGAAAGAACTTCTCGAAGAGGAAGGACACATAATCTGGACTGGCAAATCAAAAAGAAGTACAAAGCTTCGAGTAAAAGACTACGAGAACTCCCTGATTACTCTCTGATTCTATTCGCCAATCTTTGAGAAGAAAATACCCTTTTCCTCTTGCCATTTTTTGATTATCACCATTGCCTCATCAATACTTGAGACAATGGGATGCCTTTCCCTCATGAAGGTGTTAAACAAACTTGTTGCAACTTTCTCAAGTGTTGATCCGGCAATAACAACATAGTTCTCAAGATGCTTTTTGATGTGTGGCTTTACCAACTTGTTGTAGTAGATCACAAGACCTGGGGATGCCTTCCCAAGACCAGTTAAATCAGTTATATTCCAGCATTTGTGAATCCCGTCACCTCTCCAAAGTGGAAGAGTATTGTCTACAAAATACTCTATGTCTTCCTTTGATTTAGGTGTATTTATGAATTTCACAAATGAAATGTTCTTTTCGTTGTCATAGTTTCCTTCAAATTCAACAACTCTCATAGACTGTCATCCTTTCTACAGATTTTCTGCTTTTGATGGAAAAACTCCGTCTCTTTTTTGGAGTCTTTCAATTATTTCAAGCGCTTCTTCCATTGATGATGCAACAGGGTGTTTTTCACCCATAAATGTGTTAAACAGACTTGTTGCAACTTTTTCAAGCAATGTTCCTGCTACCACGACATAATTGTGTACGTGTTTTTTCAAGATTGGTTTACAGAGCTTGTTGTAGTAAATGACAAGACTTGGTGAGGCTTGTCCGAGTGCTGTTATGTCTGTGATGTTCCAGCTTTTATGAATACCGTCGCCTTTCCAAAGTGGTGTGGCTTTTTCAACGACAAACTCTACGTCTTCTTTTGATTGTGGTATATCGACATATTTGAATATCGACAGATTCTTTTCCTTATCGTATTCCCCTTGGAATTCTACTGTTACCATCTTTTGTAATCATTCCTTTCAAGTTCTTTGCCTTGTTGAGGAAGATACTTCTACCATGTGCTTTCTCAACAAGCTTCGTTTTGCGATACAAAACGTTAAACATATTTAACAAACTGATCGATGAATCATGTTCCATGTTTTAGTTGTTAATATTATTCCTAATCTGTTATTGTAATCTCTCCTAGACAACGTTTGTTATCAATATGTAAGAGGATTCTAGCACAATCTAAATAAGTATGAAGGTGTAAAATTTACTATTATTTAATTAAAAATGTCAATAGTAACAACATTTGAGCCAAGAAATGAAGAATATAAACTTTAATTAAAATAAATTAATTTATCTGATAATCCTTGTTCTATGTGACTTTCCTTGCTTGTTTTGAATCACAGCAAACTGCAGATTTTTCAAACATTTCTCGTGTAACAGTAGGGAAGTTGTTCAACAAATTCAGAAGAAGGATTCTTACACTAGCAGATGAATCACCAGTAGAAGGTGAAGTAGAACTTGATGAAAGCTATTTTGGAGGAAAGAGAATAAGAGGAAAGAGGGGTAGGAGAGCAGACTCAAAGATACCTGTCTTCGGTATCATAAAGAGAGGAGATAAAGTATTCACAAAGATTGTGAAGAACTGTTCAAGAAATGAACTCATACCAATCACCAAAGGTCGGGTACTTGAAAGAGTCTCAATGGAGATGGAATATGAGAGTGGCAAGTAAGAGTGCCTACCATACTCTCCTTAAGACTTTTAGGAAGATGCCACTCTAAAGTTTGCGAGATCCTTAATTAATTTATCTGATAATCCTTGCTCCAAGTGACTTTCCTTGCTTGTTTAGTATCACAGCAAACAAAACAGATGGGTACTCTGGAATGTTTATATCACATTCAATTTTTTGAAATCTGTTTGCATGGATTAGACTTATATCATCAACGATGAGCGGTGTCTTTTCACCATGTATCTCAAGGAGAGCAAGAGAGGTTTCAAAAGGTTCATCAGATTTGCTCACATCAGCCACAAGCTTTCCTTCAGTTACGTTGATATTGATGTTTGATGTTTCAGCAGAACATTCAAGAATTTCATCTCCGAAAATCTCAACATTTTCGATTTCTGAGAAATCATCGGTTATATATTCACCATTTAGGTATACGCCATTTCCGTTTATTCCAATTTTTTCAAGTCCGCTATCTTGGAATACTGCAACTAAGACTTGTGGATAAAGATACTGTTGAAGTTTCCAAATATTTATCGCTTGTTTCCAGTATTCATCTTCTGTTAGTGCAATTGCCATAAAATGAACCTGGGAGCTTGGAACCTGATTTATAAGGTCTTTTGAGACTGTTAAACCGTATTTTCCATTTTGGGTGAGATAAAAGTAGCCACCACTTGTGTCTACAGCATTTGCTGGGAATATCCCTTTTGACCCAACAATCGGATCACCACTGATTATTGTTCGTTCGATTTCCATATCAGAATATTTGTTACCCCATACCCCAAAAGTGCCATCATTGTTTAGAACTGTTAATCCACCATCATGGGTAATCCATATCAAACCCTCATCATCCATAACCATATCTGTTGGATTTTGAATCTGACCAGCGTAATGACCCGAAAGGTCTTTCTCAGAAATGAAATTCAAATCAACATCGTATGTTTTTAAAAACCCATTTTCAGTTATGACGATCAGGTTTTCATCCAAAAAATCCATTGCAACACAATTAGTATCGATAATTGTTTCAACCTCAAAATCATAATACATGGCAACGAGTTTATCATTATCAAGTGCAACATATATGAAGTAATCACCAGCATTTATTGCGGTTGGTTTGGCATTTGGGAAACCGAGCTCTGCAGTTGTGATTTTCTCGGTTACTTTACCATTTCTGAGTGCTTTTACTGCGTTATCGTGGTGACAGGTTGCAAAAACAAGATTGTCGATATATGCAAGTCTAAATGGTGTGAAATCCTCAGGACCTACACAGTTTCCATCGCGAGAAAGATTGCCATTAAAAGTCCCGCTGTGTGTGAATGTGTATATTTGATGAAGTTCCTTGTCTACATACAAAACCCAATTATCCATCAGACAAACTTCAGTTGGCTGAAAAGCACATTGACACCATGCTTGCCCAATTCGGATAAGTTCCCCTCCGGCAAAAACATTTGTGCTAAAAAAAATTACGAGTAAAAGACTACCAAACCATGATTTGGTCAGGTGTTGTTTTGTTTTGAATTGCTTCATTAATTACATCCTCTTTGGATTTTGGGTCGAGTGTGTACTCTGCGGATGGAAGCTTGTCTGGTTTTTGTACGTTTACATTTTGAGTTGGACTCATGCAGACAATTGAACCAGACTGTGTTGAGATTATGAGTTTGCCATTTGAGAGAACCATCCCTGTAATATTGATTCCTCGCTTATAATTCCACAATTCCTTACCTGTCTCGGCGGACAAAATATAAATGGATTTTCCGGTCAAAATGCATAATCTGTCTCGGCATAAAATAATGCTCTTGTAAGAACCATCCAGAGAAAGCTTCTTTTTCCACACATAGGTTTCCCCATTATCCTCGTTCTGGTCAATACATGTAACATAGCCATCAGCAGTCATTACAAAAAGGTGAGTCTGGCTATAGGCGGGTTCAGCGATGACCAAAGAGTCAAATTTGCGGCTCCAATTCAAGCTGACGTGACTCTTTTTCATGTCAAGTGAGGTTATAGTGTTCTCAGAGATTACAAAACCGTTCCTGTTTGATTCAGCACAGGTTCTCTTAACTTTTCCTGTTGGATAAAGCCACTCATTGTTCCCGTTAATTCTGTGAAATTTGTAGAAGAATCTGTCGTGTGATCCAACAAATACACCGTCTCTTGTGATCGTCGGGGAGGAAGTTATCTGTCCGTAGGTTTTGTATTGTCTTTCAGGGTTGCCTGTTTGAAGGTCATACGAGTACACAAGTCCATCCCATGCCCCAACAAATACAGTGTTACCATAGATGGTTGGTGCAGAGCCAACATACTTGTAAAGATTTGTTTGCCATAATTCCCTGCCATTTTTTGAGTCCAGACACACAACAGGTTTGTTGCTTGGGGCAAGCACTATCTTGCCGTTTCCAATTGCAGGAGATGAATTTATTTGTGTTTCAAAATCTTTTCTCCAAATAAGTCTTCCATTGTCTGAGTTGATCGATCTAACTGAACCATCCGTTAGAGTGAAAAATACTTGGTTGCCGTCGACTACTGGTGCACTTTCTGAAAGCCCTCCAACATCACACTTCCAGATGGTATCTGATGTCGATAGAGATAAATATTGACCC
This sequence comes from Caldisericia bacterium, assembly GCA_963674785.1. Lineage (GTDB taxonomy): Bacteria > Caldisericota > Caldisericia > JAAYUI01 > JAAYUI01 > JAXGMQ01. The sequence continues at coordinate 160,414 of OY771555.1, read as the reverse complement.
TGACCACTTGTTGGGATAACAAGCACGCCGTTTTGCCCCGCAGAGATATTACATCCAAACGGCATTTCGAACCATTCGTTCCAAAGTGAGCTACTCGTCAATGTTAAACAGTGCAAATGTCTCGCAGGTCTTTTGCTGCCGACATAAAGCTTGCCACCAGAGATGGAAAGATTTGAGCTTACAACCTCTTCTTTGAGGCTTCTCATCCAATCAGAACGTCCACCTGAAATTGATATTGAGTGAACATTACCACTCATTGTTGCAAGATAAGCATTCCCAGAGTCAGTTATGATCCCTGATAGAACCTCTTCACCAAGAGGAAGAGCCCAGATATCTTTACCATTGTCCCAGTTTAGATAATGAAGTATCCCATCAGAATCAACTGTCAAAATTCCATCGGCAGTCTCGGTCATGGAGTTCGATCCAGATGGAATGGCAATTGAGCGTTCCCATTTAAGTTCAAGATTTTTACCCCATCTTATGTCGAAACATTTTATCTTGTCATCGTTTGTTGCAATAGCTATCCCTTTTCTCGTTACGACAGGGTCAGTATCTAATTTTACTTGCGATTCTATATTTTTTTGTTGAACCTTGAAAACACCATTTATTGTCCATTTGGCAAGTTCACCTTCATCTGTGACAGTGAAGATATACCCATTACTCACAACAGGAGAGGTTGAGGTGTGTGATCCAATATCACGGCTTCGGTAGGTGCTGCCATCTTTTGCAAAAAGTGAGTAGAGTTTTCCATCATAAGAAGTGGTTACTAGGTATCCACCAACGGGTTTTGGTTTCGAAACGATTGGGGCAGAAGAAAGCTTTGATCTCCACAATCTCTTTCCCGTTTCCTCATTGTAACAACTGATCATGCCCGATGCTTGAGGGACGTAAAATCTCCCAGATTCGTAACACGGGGTTGCAGTTGCAACAACTCCTCCTCCAGTATCATACATCCAGTCGACTGATAAGTCTGTGGAAATCTGCTCATCTGTTGCAAATGTATGGCTTGCATTGAAACCAAACATATTCCAAGAGATTGATCTTGCGGAAGCAGAGTAGGGCGCAAAGGCAAGCGAGATTGCCAAAAACAATACGAATGCTATTCTCGCTCTTTGACTTCTCATCTGCGCTTGCCTAAGTATAGATGAAATATATTAAAATATCAAGGCAATAGACTCTCAACAAGCTCAGAAAGCAGTTCGAAGTCGCCACTCATAATTACATCAAGCTTTATATTTGGTTTTAATTCAAATAATCTGACGTTTACTTTTATGTCAGCTTCCTTGACAAGTCCCGCTAAAAGAGATGGATCAATTCCAAAACCCATTTCATCATCAGATGAAGCCATCGATTCGAGCAATTCTCCATAGTCAAGCTCAAAGAATGCTACAGAATCACCAGTATCCTTGAATTCTGATTTTTCCCAGGTTTCTTGTTTCATTGATTCGTCTGAGACGACGTATATCTTGCTTTCATCGATTTGACAAAACAAATCTGGAGTTTTGTCGGTTATGTCAAATTCATCCTCTGACGGATCAAAAAAGAATGGAAGTCTGTATAGCTCAAACCCATCTTCGGTTTCTTCATAGTGGTAAGTTTTCTCAGGATAGAGCTTCAGAAGAAGCTCTTTTGGTTCAATGTCAGTTGCCTCATACATCAAACCTTCTTTACCAAGATACTCATCTTCTAGGTCTAACCAATACCCATTGCTGCCCTCAAGAAACTCGACAGTAGTGAAATATTCATCGAAATTTGGGATTCCAGCAATTGCCCCACGAAGTCCAGTGTCAGGAAGATATGATATTGTATCTGACAGGTCTCTGGATTGATCAAAAAGAGAGTTGAGACTTGATGCAATCTCTCCCGTAGCATCAAAAGAAAACATGTTTTCGAATTGTTCTCTTCCATCAACCAGAATAAGTTCGATTCCATATTCATTTTTGCTTGGATTTATATATGTTCCAGCAATTGGAATGCTGCTTTCGCCCATAAAGGATGGGTAGTTAATGAGGAAAGAGAAGTTTTTAGATAAATCGTTTTCAACTTTTTTCCAATTGGGACTATCAGCGATGGTTGGCTTGTCGTTCTCTTTTATGTCAAGAGCAAACTCAATTGATTGAGTATCTTCAGCAAAAAGAATGTAGTCTTCAGCCAAATACATTGTGTAGATGTTATCAATGATTATGTAGCCTTCGTCTGTATGTTCAATTCCTAATTCAAAAGTTTCTTCAAGATAGCCAAGAATTGATTCGATTCCTTTTTCAGGATCACCTTCCCCTGAAAGCCTTAACCCAAAGGTGCTGTTTATTGAGTAGTCAATTTCGCTGTATGACTCGAATACATAAAAACCCGCTAGGTCTATGAATGAGTAATCAAAATCAAGTAATCCAACAAATTCTTCATCAATCAAATCTTCAAACATCGGAATTACAAGTTTTACTTCGTCAATCAAATCTTGAGCGTTGTACTCTAAGTCAAACTGCACAAACAACATAGCATTTTCACTGGCGTAATCTGTCTGACCAGGAGAATTCTCGTTTGCATCAGCCACAAGCCCAAGTGAGACTGCCCCACCAATAAAAATAACCAAAAGAACGGTTATTAAAACAACAGTAATTTTATTTTTCATGTTTCCTCCAAACACCGAAAATAGTATCTGCTTTCTTATTTTGACACAAGGATTTAGTTATCGTTTTTAATATGCTTTGGATAGGCTATTGTTCACTTGATTCTTTTGTTATCTCGCCAGCAGCATCCATCAATATTGATTTTATTTCTTTTAAATCACCAGAGAACGAGAGTTTAAGTCTCATATCTGTGTCCTTTTCATAGAGTCTGATCACTGCTTTAAGATCGATTTTCTTTAGTCTTTCCTTGTATTCATCTAATCCGTATGCGGGTTGATATTCGGAATCCTTTATTGAATCAAGACTGTTTTGAATCATGGTTTTGAAATCGATTATGCAGTAAGCCACCGCATCCTCAGTTTTTATGTTCTTTTTGGATGGCTGAAAATCCAGGGCATCAATTTCTGTTGAGATAATTGCTGTTCCGTTCTTTTCTGATGCAAAAAAAGATGGTTCGGTTTCAAATGAAATCTCTTCTAGTTCTTCATCATTAAATGGGGACATTGGAAAAAAGAAGGAAGAATAAATTTCTTTTACACCCAGATTATCTTCAATCTTGAATTCATCCTCTGGGAAAATGTATTCAAGAAGTTTACTTGTTGAAACACCCGTTGGCTTCATAAGCTGACAAAAAATAGCTGGGGAATTGAATTCATCAGGGTCGACCCAGAAACCATAATCACCATCCAAGAAAACATTCTTATCATTGGAGTCTGAAATGTCTAGGTTGAAATTTGGAATCATAGAAGCAGCGCCAACAATTGGTGCATCGGGAAGCATCGACAGAATGCCTGACAAATCTCGGCTATTTTCGAAAACTTCATCAAAAAGTGCGATTATTTCTCTTGTTTCTTTATCTGGAATTGATGACTTCAATCTTTGACGCCCTTCGATAAGTATTATCTCTAATCCATGCTCCGAAGTCTTTTCTGAAAGTTCTGTTGCAGCGACAACAAGAGGTTCTTTACCCAGGGGGACTTGTACAAAAATTGAAAATTTAGTGGACAATTCGTGGCTGATTTTCTTCCAATCGGCATTTTCCATTATGGATTTATCTTCCCCTGATTTTACATCAAGGACATCATTTATTGCTCTTGAGCTTTGAGATATTAGCAGGAAGTTCTTTTCAACAAAACACACAAAATCATCCCCGATTTTTATGAATCCTTTTTCATCTTCAATAATTTCGGGTTTATCTTCAAAATCAAAGATATTGTAGATATTTTCTAGCCCTTTTCTTGCACCAGCTTTATCTGTGATTTCAAGACCAATAACAAAATCCTGTGATAAAATGCTGTCGGAGTTCTTCACAACAAAACCGTTGAGGTTTAGAAATGAAAGGTCAGTCTCCATGAATTCGTCAAAATAGTCTTCAAATTCGTTTTTGTATGTGTCTCCAAGTGATTCGATAGGTCTTTTTACATCCTCCATGTTTAAACCTGAATCAAAGACGGCGTAGAATCCGCAATCTTCTGGTATAAATGCAAGTGGATCTATTGAGGAATTCTTCCAGATGCTCATAAGTGCAAATGCTCCAATTCCTGCAACAATAATAACTGATACTGTTATTGCTATGGCTGTTATCGTTTTATTTTTCATCGCTCCTCCAGTGTTTTGTGCTATTCTACTCGAGTTTCATATGGGTGCAATAACTAGATAAAAATAAATGTAAACATCTTAAAAACATTCTTATAACCTAAATCACTTGACAATCAGCGGTAGATACATAAAATTCCACGATTGCAACATAATCAAAAGAAGGGGGACCAGACCAAATTGGCCGCGAAACTCAAACTTGTACGCGTAGGTAAGAAGCACGAACCCAGCTTCCGTCTTGTTGTTATGGACAGAAAACAGGCAACAAGCAGTGATTATATCGAACTGCTTGGACACATCGATTTCATTCATGATAACAAAGTATCCAACTATAATGAGGACAGAGTTCTCTACTGGCTCGGAGTCGGAGTTGAATACACCGATTCAGCACTAGCAATGCTGAAGCAGACGGGGACATGGGCAAAGTATCAGGAACAGAAGACAAACACAAAGCAGGCAGATTCTGCCACTAACCAGGAGGATTAACATTATGTTTAAAGACACACTCAATTACATCGTAAAGCAGCTTGTTGATAACCCAGACATGGTAGACATTAACGAACTCGTTGGCGAACAGCACCTCACATATGAAATCAAAGTTGACCAGGCTGATCTCGGAAAAGTCATTGGTAAACAGGGTCGCACAATTAACGCTCTCCGTGTTCTCATCCGTGCCGTCTCCAACAAACATGGTAAAAAAGCTGAAGTAAACGTTATTGAGGCCTCTGAATAAGTGTTGATTAACAGAAAAGTAACCCTCAAATCGGTGGTTACGGAAGAATTCAGAAAACAGTTCTCAGGACAAGTTCAGAGTATGATCTCAGAGATCAAGGTTGAACTTGATAAGCTGAAATCATCAGAGCAACAGCTCATGCTTAAAACTGGTAGTATGGATTATAACCAGATTATGCAGGTCAAAGAACAGCTTGAAAGAGAAAAAAGCTCCAGAGAAGCAACGATCAAGGAGCTCGAGTCAAGAGTGAATCAGGTTTCCAAAATGAAGGACGGAGATTTGTTCAATCAGGGATTACTTGAGGGAACAACCGAAATCAAAGTAGGAGATAATCTTGATTCAAAGCTTGGCGCAGCAGAGATTGTTGTGAAAGATGGAATTGTTCAATCAATAACCGAAGGTTAGGAATTAATTTTGAGGCTGGTCTTTGCAACGACCTTCCCGTCGTTTTTTGAAAACTCTTGTGGAGTTTCAATAATGGGGAGGGCAGTAGAGGCTGGCCTCCTTGAATTTCAGGCAATAAACATCAGGGATTTTTCGGGAGATCGGCACAATACAACTGATGATACACCGTATGGTGGTGGTGCCGGAATGCTTATGAAACCTGAACCTATTTTCAGGTTACTTAACTCACTTGATTTACCAGAGGATTCCAGGATTGTCTTGACCTCGCCTGCTGGGAAAACCTTCAACCAGAAAATTGCAAAAGACCTTTCAAACGCTCCCGCCATTACTTTTATATGTGGGCACTACGAAGGAATTGATGAAAGAGTCTCCTCCTATTGCACAGATTGGTTATCACTCGGTGATTTTATAATGACAGGTGGCGAGTTTGCAGCACTTGCGATGGCTGATGCCGTCACAAGATTGATTCCAGGCATTCTTGGCAAACACGATTCACTTGATGTTGAATCTTTTGATGACAATCTTCTCGAATATCCTCAATACACTAGACCTGCAGAACTTTTGGAATCAGAGGTTCCAAAAATCCTCAGATCTGGTAATCACAAAAAGATCTCGCAGTGGAGAACTGAACAGGCACTCAGAAGAACACTTATGATGAGACCCGACCTCCTTTTAAATGCTGATCTTTGTAATACTGACAAAAAAATTCTCCTAAAAATCATATCTGAGATAAAAGAGCTGGAGGAAAAACTTTGAAATCACTCGTCCTCATACATCATCCGGTACTTGACAGGAAAAATGAAATTCAAGCTTCATCTGTGACTCCATTTGATATTCACGACCTTGCAAGGTCAAGTAGAACATTTGGAATTGATAGGTTTTACATCACTCATCCTGCTCCACTTCAGAGAGGAATCGTTGAGAGAATCCTTGGTTTCTGGAATGTTGGTGGTGGAAGGACGTGGAATCCACACAGATCACATGCACTTGAGCTTTGCAGAATAACTCCCAATTTCGATTTGGCGATTGAAGACTTTACAAAGATCGCAGGTGCGAAACCTCGTATCATTGGCACCAGTGCAAAGAGAAATGAAAATTCAATAAGCTTTGGTGATTTCAGAAAATTGGAACTAGAAAACATAATGATAATTCTTGGAACAGGTTGGGGTTTGACGGATGAGACGATGAAAAGATGTGATTATATTCTGAATCCTATCTGCGGACCAACCGAGTTTAATCATCTTTCGGTTCGAGCTGCTGGAGCAATTATTCTTGATAGGTTGTATGGTCTTAGAGATGAATAAAGTTTTTGCAAATTCTATAAAAATGGCTGTGTCGATACTTCTGGTATTGACAGTTTTTTATTTCCTGAGAGTATCCGTTCTAGAACCAAGACAGGTTAGACAGAGATCAATGCTTCCAACTCTTATGGACGGGGATATTATCCTTGTTTCAAAACTTGCATATTCGTTTGGAAAACCCCATCGAGGGGACATTATCGTTTTCAGGTCACCTGATAAAGAAGAAGACCTTGTTAAAAGAGTCGTAGGTTTACCTGGTGATGTGATTGAAGACAATGGAAGTAAACTTGTTGTAAATGGCAAGATTTTTGACAAAGATAACATTAGACATAATTTTGAAGCCTCGAACCGAATGCAAATAAGCAACTCGGACGATGGAATTATTCTGGGGGATGACGAGTATTATGTATTAGGGGACAACAGAGATGTCTCCAGAGACTCAAGAGCATTTGGGCCGATTGAGAAAGAACTTATCAAGGGTCAGGTTTTGATAGTTATGTGGCCACTTGATCACCTGAGTATTTTTTGATTGTTGGAGGGGTTTTTATGAAAAGTAGTTTAAGAAAAGAGATTATAAGTTGGGTTTTGGCAATAGTTTTTGCATCATCCCTTACTTTGGTGACAAGGATTTATGCATTTGAACCAAGGGGTGTGAGACAATCTTCTATGTATCCAACGATCGAAGATCATGACAGAGTCTTCATAAACAAGATGTGTTATTATACATCTAAACCAAAACGTGGAGATGTGATAGTTTTCCATCCAAATAAAGGTTTTGGAGATGATTTAATAAAAAGGGTTATCGGTCTTCCGGGTGAATACATTTCTGTCTCAGGCGATGAGATTTATATCAATGGAAAACTTTTTGTTGAAAATAGTGATAAACAAAAAACAGACTATAAGCAAGATTTTAATTCTGCTTCCGAGATTCTTGAAAAAGGGATAAAGCTTAATTCAGATGAGTATTATGTTGTTGGGGACCATAGAAATGTGTCCATGGATTCAAGAAGTTTTGGCCCGATAAAAAGAAATCAGATTGTTGGGAAAGCCTTTTTCGTCTTTTGGCCTCTTGACCATGTTGGTCTCATAAAGTAAAAGTTAGTGTGAAATGAAAAGTAAACAGATGAGGAAAATTCTCGAGTGGGTAGTTGTTCTTACTGTGATTATTGGTCTTGCGATGGTTGTCAGGGTTTATGCAATTGAGCCCAGACAGGTGAGAATGAGTTCAATGTATCCCACACTAAATGATGGTGATTATATCCTTGTAAATAGAATGGCGTATATTTTTGATGGACCAAAAAGAGGGGATATTGTTATTTTTGAACCACCATATACTGGGAAAGATGACTATATCAAAAGAGTTGTTGGGCTTCCCGGGGAAAGAATTGAATATAAAGCTGGAGAGATATGGATTGATGGTGAAAGAATTTCTGAAACCAGCGACCATGTTTTATCTGACCCAACTGGAGAAATAACAAATCTCGAAAACAGTGATTCTGCATCTGGTGAGTTGATTGGTGAAGATGAGTACTACGTTATTGGTGATAATCGTTCACACTCACTTGATTCGAGAGCCTTTGGACCTGTCAAAAAGTCAAAGATTCTTGGAAAAGCGTTTTTAATTTTTCTGCCACCTGGGCATTTTCAGTTTATTCCTTAAAACAAAATACTTGAATATTGTCCTACACTACCATATATTCGATATTCTGTTATGAGAAGTATGCCCTGGGTTAGGTGTGTCCTTTGCCAGGGAGATTAGGAAGGAATAAAATGCAGTCATTACTTAGAGATGTGGTGAAGGATCAGCTCAAGAAGGATCCGAATTGTTTTGAGATCGGTGATACAGTAAAGGTCTATCAGAAAATTACTGAAGGATCAAAAACAAGGATTCAGATATTTGAAGGAACCGTGATTGCAAGAAAAAATGGCGGAGTAGCTGAAACTTTTACTGTAAGAAAAGTTGTAAAGAACCTTGGAGTAGAAAAAGTTTATCCACTACATTCCCCGCTTGTTGACAAAATTGAAGTTGTCAGACACGGTAAAATCAGAAGGGCAAAACTTTACTACCTTAGAGACAGGATTGGTAAGAAACAGCGTCTTAAAGACAGGATTGTTAGAAAGGAAACAAAAGCTAAAAAATCGGAAGAGAACTAAAAAGTGTCCGAATTAGCTTCTCCTAAAACAAAGTCGAAAAGAAGAGAGATTCTTGAGTGGATCGCGGTTGTAGTCCTTGCGCTGCTGCTTGCCTTTGGTGTCAGAACTTTTTTGGTTCAACCTTTTAGGGTGCAGATGGGTTCAATGACTCCGACTATTCTCAACGATGATCTGATTCTTGTGAATAAGCTTGCTTTTATCTCGGCGGGACCCAAACGTGGCGATATTGTTGTTTTTCACCCACCAAAAAGTGTGAATAATGGCGAAGAGTATATCAAACGTGTTATTGGTCTTCCGGGCGAGTGGATTGACTACGATCAAGATACAAAAACTGTTTATTTAAACGGTGTTCCGTTTATTGAAGAGAACAAGTTTCCAGATACCGATTATAGCCAAGAAGTCCTCCCTCCAGAATCTGAAGGCCATAAGCGTGGAGAGTTGCTTGGTGATAACGAGTATTTTGTTCTTGGAGACAATAGAGATTCTTCAAAAGACTCCAGATCGTTTGGGCCAATTGAAAAAAAGAGTATTGTTGGTGAGGCATTTGTTATTTTCTGGCCTCTCAATAGATTTCATATAATCAGGTAGGAACTGCATTTTAATATTTGATAAAAATCACATTGGAATTGACGAAGCAGGAAGGGGGCCTATTGCAGGCCCCCTTGTTATTTGTGGTTGCAAATTGTTCGAATCAATTGAAGATGTTAACGATTCAAAGAAATTATCTGAAAAAAAGAGAACTCTTTTGGCAAATATTATTCTAGAAAGTTCTTTAGTAAGTCTAACCGTTATTTCGAATGATTTTATCGATGAAAATGGAATTTCTAGAGCTGTTATGGGTGGAATGAAGAGAGTTGCTCTCGACATTTTTTCTGATCATCCCGATGGTAAGATTCTAATTGATGGACCACATATCCCCAATGATATGCCATCTTGTGTTGAGTCTGTTGTCAAAGGGGATTCAATATTTCAGGCAATTGCCGCAGCCTCAATTGTTGCTAAAGTCGTAAGAGACTATATCATGTATACGTATTCAAAAATCTATCGAGAGTATGGGTTTGAAAAAAATAAAGGGTATGGAACCGCAGAGCATTTTAGGGCGATAAAGGAAAATGCGCTTTCAAGGATACATAGAAGGAGCTTCAGGATATGTTAGTCATTAATAAAAGAGATTTTGTAAAAAGAAAAATAGTCAAAGAAACTTTTGGAGTTATTGGCGGTTTTGTTTTAATCTTACTTGGACTCGTGGCTGTTGCTTATGGAATCTCGTCAGACGGTGTTTTTCAGCCATGGATGTTAATAATTCTCGGAACTATACTCTTTCTTTTTGGTGGAATAGTGTTGATGAATAGAGCTGGAGAGATTGCAATCTGGAGAGCTGGTCTTGCTGGTCAAAAGGTCGTTCCAAAGACATTGGAGAAAATTTCCGATGACTTCACCCTTTTAAATAATATTTCGCTGAAAGGCAGAAATTGTGATATTGATCACATTGTTGTTGGGAAATCCGCAATATTTGCAATCGAAAGCAAACACTATAACGGTGAGATATATGGGCAGGGAGAAGAATGGAGCTATTTGAAAAGGGGTCGTGCAGGTGGATTTTATAGAGGGCATATAGGAAATCCAGCAAGACAAATCAAACGTTCAACTTGGGAGTTGAAGGAAGTGATTGATGAATCAGTAGCAGAAAACACCGATGGACTCTGGATTGAACCTGTTGTTGTTTTCACACATCCAAACACAACACTTAGAATCACTGACTCTCCAATCAAAGTCTTGCACTCAAACGATCTTTCTGAGTTTATCATCTCAAGGGATTCCGAAAAAGAGACAATCCCTGGAGAGCTAAAAAACCAAATTATTGACCTACTAAAAAACCAGTGAGAAACCAGATTGTTGGTAAGATTGGCGAAAAAAGAGCCAGTGAACATCTTACCAAGCTAGGATTTAGTATTGTTGTTAAAAACTATAAAGTAAGAGAAGGTGAGATAGACCTTATCGCAAAAAATGCTTCTGAAATTGCTTTTGTTGAGGTTAAAATGAGAACATCGAATCGATTCGGTGTGGCAAAAGAGAGCCTTTCAGAAACGAGAATAAAGAGATTATTTTCTGCGAGTCAGGTTTTTATTTCTGAAAACAAGAGTTTTGAGGATTACGAGCAAAAGTTTTTTCTTGTCGCAATCGACAGTGAACAAATAGAGATGATCCCGATTGATTTGGTGGAATAGAATGAAAAACTATTTCCAGATTTATGTGTCATAGCAACATGTACGCTTAGTTGCTGATTTTAGCTTAAGAGTTAGGATGTGGTCATCATGGATGAGGAAATAATAAATCAAATAAAAGAAGCTGAAGAGTTTGCTTCACAGATCATAAAAACTGCCAAAAGTGACGCATCAGAGATGGTTGATGATGCAGTCCGTAATGCAAAATCCAGACTTGATGACAGCATCAAAGAAGCTAGACAGTCCGAGCTAATTGCTTTTAGGAGACTTTCTGATGCTAGCCTCAAGGAGATCGAGTCAGCCGAAGGTGTGCTTTCCGAAAGATTCGAAACAAAAAAAGCAAAAATAGAAACAAACATTGATGTTTGTGCAAGAAAGGTTGTCTCAAAGGTAAAAGATAAATGGCAATAGTTGCTATGAAGAAGGTGACGCTTGCAGTTCCTTCGAGGTCTGCAAGGGAAGCTTTAGACCTTGTCAAAAAACAAAACCTTTTGCACTTTAGAAAAGTTGAGACTGGAAAAGAAGGAAAACTCACTGATTCTAGTGAAAATGAGTTTTCTCTGAGACTTGACAGAGCAAAAAAAGCTCTTGAAAATCTCGATAGTTTTTTTCCAGAAAAGCTACCATTTATATCTAATTTTTCCTGGCCAAGACCAAGACTTACACCTGAAAAATATGTTGAACTAAAAAATAGTATTGATTTCCATGAATTTATTTCATCTGTGAATGAGTATTCTCAAAAGTATAACAAACTTAAAGATTCAATTTCAAAGATTTCGAATGAAAAACATCTGATTTCAAGATACAAATTCCTTCCTGTCCCAACAAGAATTGAAAACACGGAACACATTGCATTTATTCTTGGTCAAATACCGAGAAGAAATCTGGGAAAGATCTCAGAACTCAATTCAGAGGATGAGGTTGCAGTAACCGTTTATAGTTCAGGGGTTGTCCTAATTTCATGTAAGCATGAGAAGTGCGATGATGTCAAACTCGAACTTTCAAAATATGGTTTTGAATCTCTTCCGATTCCAAGTTCGGAGCTCACGCCAAAAGAACAAGTCGAGAAAATAGATGCTGAAATTGAAAGGCTCAAATCAGAGCAAAAAGAGATTCTTAAGCTCCTAAAAAAAGATTTTCACAAACATAAATTAGCTCTGATTGTAAACATTGATAACCTCGAAAACGATATAGAATCTGAGAGGGTGAAAAATCTAGGGTTGGATTCCATGTATGCCTCAGTTTTTGTTGGCTATCTTCCTGCCCAAAAAGCTGAAGGTTTCAAAAACAAAATCTCACAGAATCTTGAAAAATATCATCTTCAGATCACAGACATAACTGACGAGGATAATCCACCTGTAGAGCTTTCGAATAATAGATACTCAAAAAACTTTGAAATGCTCTCTGCAATGTATGGATTACCGGGTTACAGAGGAATTGATAGTACTTTTATAATTTCAATAATCTTCCCAATCTTTTTTGGATTCTGCTTTGGTGATGTTTTGTATGGACTCATGCTCATTGGCTTTTCACTTTGGTTTGGAAGAATCTACAAACATGAAGAAAGCGCAAAGAAGTTTTTTGGAACGTTCATTACCTGTGGTGTATATGTAACCATCATTGGTGCTCTAACTGGTGCCTGGGGTGGAGACATGGTTGGAACAATTATTACATGGGAACCCCTTGTTAGTCTTAGAAACGATCTTGTGAAAATAGGAATTGATCCACTAATCAAAACAATACCGTTCTTTGTTCTGACACTCTATATTGGAATTGGAACTCAGTTTCTTGGGATTCTGTATAAGGCATATCTGCAGATCAAGAATGGTGAGTGGTTGTATGCGGTAACCGATTCCCTTGGTTGGATTGTTTTCCTGTCAGGTCTAACAATGTTTGCAATCGATTTCCTGACACCTGGAGCATCATCATCCGTATTCATGATGACAATGTATATTCTGATTGGTGTCGGTGCGTTGTTCCTTATTTTTTCACAGGGAAGAGATGCAAAATCGGTCGGTGGAAGAATTGGTGTAGGTGTAATATCGCTTTATGGTGTACTTGGTGGATACGGTACGACCGGTTTTTTATCAGATGTTATGAGTTACTCAAGGCTTTTGGCTCTTGGACTCACGACATCTATTGTTGGACAAGCTTTTAATTCAATCGCCGCGATGATGGGGTTGAAGGGTTTTGGTATCATCTTTGCGATCTTAATACTTTTTGTAGGTCACCTTTTCAATTTCTTCCTAAACATAATTGGAAGTTTTGTGCATCCTGCAAGATTGGTTTTCCTTGAGTTTTACTCACGTTTCTATGAGAGTGGTGGGAAAAAATATACACCATATTCAGAAATAAATCATACTAGAATCAATGTGATGGAGGAGTCTCCCTCCAGGAGGTAACAAATGAGTATAGAATTTGGTATGTTTAATAACCCAGTGACATGGATTGTTCTTGGAATGATTGTCAACGTATTTTTGAGTGGAATGGGTTCAGCCCGAGGGCTCCGAACTGCGTCAGTTCAAACAACTGGTGTAATGTCAGAACGTCCTGAGCTTTTCGGTAAACTCTTTGTTCTCACGGTTCTTCCTGGAACACAGGGGTTCTATGGCTTTATCGCCTCTTTCCTTGCTGGTTCGCAGACTATCATGTCTGGTAATATTCCATCAATCGGGCAGGCACTTGGATTAATGTTCTTGCTCATCGGAATGGGAATAGTTTGTTATTTCTCGGCAGTTGACCAGGGAAGAACGTCCGCAGCAGCAATTAATATGGTCGCAAAACAGGAACAAACTTTTGGTCAGGCAATCATCATGCCAGCACTTGTTGAGACATATGCTGTTCTTGGACTTCTTCTTACAATCATTTTGATGGGTGCAATCATATAAAAATGAGCAAAGAGTCTCTGATTGAACTCATTAAGGATGAGGCACGGCTCGAAGCTGAAAAAATCCTCTCATTGGCAAAACAGCAGATTGCAAAAATAACCTCCGATAATGAGAAAATGATAACCGAGAAGAAAGAATTAATTTCTCGTGAATTTGCCAAAAAAAGAGAGATTTTAGCTTCCTCAAAAGAAGCCCAGTTAAACTCACTGGAAAAAGCAAGCAATCTTCGTGTAATTCATCATGCTCTTGATTCTCTTACAGTGAAATCAGCCGAAATATTGCTTTCCGATTCTGATGTTAGAAACCATATCAGGGATTGGGTTTCTGGATGCAAAGATGGGAATATTCGAGTTGGAGTAAGGATTTCTGAATCAATACCTGAGATTCCTGAAATTGCAAAGAAACAGAATCTGGTGATAAGTTCTGAGGCAAATGATTACCAAATTGTCTTTGAAACCACAGGATACAATGAAGTATTAGATCTCGTGGATGAATGCAGGAGGGTTGTGGATGATGATGCAGATGAGTTCGTTGCCATCCTTACCAAATCCTGATCCTGAGGAATTTAGATATACATCAGCAAGAATCAAGGTTTTGGAGACTAGGTTGCTTGCGGAGTCTGATTTTTTAAGATTCAGAAATCTTGCATCAAAAAATCGGGTAGCTGTTATTGAGGAAACCTTCACCTGGTTTGATGGAAATCCCGAAACCTTCTCTTTTCAAGCAAATACACATCTTTACGAAGTATCCCAGAAGATGGCTGAAGAGTGTGGTTCACCCGACCTTGCATACTATTTCCAATTCCCAAGAGGGGTTGAGCAGGTACAAGCGGTTCTTGAGGGCGCAATAATAACTGATGCACTTGTACCGGTTACAGCAAAATTTTGCGAATCCGGTGAAATTTCTGATTTACCATCTGAGCTCGTAGATGTTGTTACAAAGGCAAAAAGACTCTATGAATTTGAGTTGGTTGGGAATGCCCGAAGATTAATGTCAAAAACCATGATCGATCTTTTATCAGCATCAAGGTTCGCAAAACTTCCATATTTCAAAAAAATCTTGGGTTATTGGGTTGATACATTGGATGTAAGATTGCTTATAAGTGCCGGTTTACGTGATGGTACTTACAGAGGACTCCCGGGAGGAAACCTGAATCTTCGCTCCGATACTGACCTTGAAACCGTTGGAAGGAATCTCGGTATTCATACATCCGATATGTATGAAATAGAGAAGAAACTTGATGAGAGATTGTTTGATGTAATAGTTGAGTCAAGACTGATTCCAGCTGGCCCCGAGGTTGTATTTGGTTATCTCTGGGAACTTGAGCGTGAATTTAGGAATGCTGCGATGTTGATTGCGGGTGCCATGGTTGCAATTCCACCTGAAGAGCTTGAGAGTGCCTATAGGAGGACATATGCCTCCTGAGCAGACAAAAAATAAAAGAAGCAAGATGGTGGCATTTGGAAACTCGCTTCAGGTTTCGCCTTGGGGGTATATGGGTGCAGAGGTTGTTTCTCCGAAAAAAGATGAAATTGAAACTGAATTTGACAAATATCTGAATGATAAAGAGGTGGCGATAATCCTGATTTCTGAGGATATTGCTGACCAATTGAAAGATAATATTGAATCATCAGGGCTCACAGGTCCTGTTGTGCTTGTTTTGCCATCAGGTTTTAGCGAAGAAGATCCTGCCTGGAAAGCTTTACGAAAGCTTGTAACGGAGGCTGTTGGTGTTGATCTTCTCGGGAAAGAGAAAAGATAATGGGTCGCATAGTAAGAATTTCAGGGCCATTGGTCGAAGCAGATTCCTTACCAGAAGCAAGGATGTATGAGCTTGTAAGGGTTGGTGATAGCGGGTTGTTTGGTGAGATAATCCAGATGAAATCAGGTGTTTGTTCAATACAGGTTTATGAGGATACTGAGGGACTTAAACCAGGTGAATCTGTTACATGTACAGGGCTTCCACTTTCAATTATGATGGGACCTGGACTTATTGGCTCAATCTATGATGGAATCGGAAGACCACTTCCTGTTCTTCAAAAAAAATATGGTGATTTCATTGCACGTGGTGTTTCTGAGGAATCACTCGATACTGAAAAAAAGTGGGACTTTACACCTGTTGATAATATTCCTGATGAAGTAAACCCAGGTGATGTTGTTGGATGGGTTCAGGAATCAAAGGTGGTAAAACACTACATCATGGTTCCACCTGGAATGAGTGGAAAACTCACCGGACTTTCTGCAGGAAGTTTTACAGTCACTGAGCCAATTGCAAAAGTCGGTGACCAGGACTTAAAACTTGCCAATAGATGGGCTGTTAGACACACAAAACCAGTTTCAGAAAGACTCTCACCAACAATTCCAATGATCACAGGCCAAAGAATTCTTGATATGCTCTTCCCAATCTCTCGAGGCGGAACAGCTTGTGTTCCAGGGCCTTTTGGTTCTGGAAAAACTGTAGTCCAGCACCAGCTCGCAAAGTGGGCAGATGCTGACATCATTGTTTATGTTGGTTGTGGTGAACGTGGGAATGAAATGACAGATGTTCTCAATGAATTCCCAGAACTAATTGACCCAAAAACAGGAACTCCACTCATGGAACGAACTGTTCTTATCGCAAACACATCAAATATGCCAGTTGCAGCTCGTGAAGCATCGGTTTTCTCAGGTTCTGCAATTGCTCAATATTACCGTGACATGGGATATAATGTCGCCCTTATGGCTGATTCTACCTCAAGATGGGCAGAGGCTATGCGTGAAATCTCAGGTCGTCTAGAGGAGATGCCGGGAGAAGAAGGATTCCCCGCTTATCTTGCATCACGAATTGCATCATTTTATGAGCGAGCTGGATATGTGAAATGCCTTGGTAAACCTGAACGTAAAGGCTCACTTACCATGATTGGTGCGGTTTCGCCTCCCGGTGGTGACCTTTCGGAACCAGTTGTTCAGGCAACACTACGAGCTGTAAAAGTCTTCTGGGCGCTTGATTCACAGCTTGCTTACAAGAGGCATTTCCCGTCAATCAACTGGCTGAACTCGTATTCGCTCTATGCTGAAGATGTTGGGCCATACCTGGATGAAAACATTGGTGCTGACTGGACAGAGATAAGAAAGAAAATCATGGCCATCCTTGACGAGGAATCTCACCTTGAAGAGATTGTAAGACTTGTTGGACAAGATGCTCTGTCACCTGGTCAAAAACTCACAATCGAATATGCACGTTCAATCCGTGAAGATTTCCTTCAACAGAACGCATTTATGTCCGATGATACCTATTCAACTCCTGAAAAGCAGTTGAACTTGCTCAGATGTGTAACAAAGCTTTATGAGGGTGCAGCAAGGGTTGTCAAAGATGATGACGATTTCAAGAACTTCATGAAGCTTGATATTCATGCCGAGATTTCAACAGCAAAAACAGCTGCCGAACCATCAGGTGAGTTCTTTACAGCACTTCTTGAAAAAGTGGACAAAGCACTCGATAGCATTGGAGGTTCAAGATGAGAGAATACTTAACAACAAAAGAAGTTGTTGGACCACTTTTGCTTGTAACCGATTGTGGTGATATTCCCTTTGGTGAAGTTGCAAAAATCACACTTCCATCTGGAGAAGTTCGCCATGCTCAGGTTCTTGAAACCTCACACGACCTTGCTCTCCTTCAGGTTTTTGAAGGAACATCAGATATAAATCCTGGAAAAACAAAAGTTCAATTTACTGGAAAACCACTTGAGATGAGCTTGACCCCTGACATGATTGGTCGAGTGTTTGATGGACTTGGAAGACCAAAAGATGGACTTCCTGCGCCAATCCCAAAAAAGAAAGTCTCAATCAATGGATTCCCATTAAATCCTGTTTCAAGAGCTTATCCAAATGAATTCATCAACACTGGAATCTCTGCAATCGATGGACTTAACTCCCTGGTTCGTGGCCAGAAACTTCCAATATTTTCAGGGGCTGGACTTCCACATGCCAGAATTGCCTCACAGATTGCAAGACAGGCAAGTATCCGTGGTGGTGAGGAATTCTCAGTTGTTTTTGCAGCCCTTGGTGTAACATTTGAAGAAGCTGATTTCTTCCTTAAAAACTTCAGAGAAACCGGTGCTGACTCACATGCTGTCATGTTTATCAACCTCGCATCAGACCCTGTAATTGAGCGAATTGCAATCCCTCGAATGGCACTTACAACATCTGAATATCTCGCATATGAGCTTGGTCATCATGTACTTGTCATCATGACCGACATGACAAACTATTGCGAAGCACTCCGAGAGATTGGTGCTGCAAGAAGAGAGATTCCTGGAAGACGTGGCTATCCTGGTTATATGTACACAGACCTTGCAACACTCTACGAGCGTGCAGGACGAATCGAAGGCACAAAGGGTTCAATTACACAGATGCCAATCCTCACCATGCCAGATGATGATAAAACCCACCCAATCCCAGACCTCACAGGATACATCACAGAAGGACAAATCATCCTTTCAAGGTCGCTTGAACGTTCGGGTGTTTATCCGCCAATCGACGTTCTTCCATCACTTTCTCGTCTTCGTGATAAGGGGATTGGGGATGAAAAAACTCGAAAGGATCATGCTGCTGTTTCATCACAACTCTTTGCATCATATGCAAGGGGACGTGACGCAAGAGAGCTTGCTGTAATCCTTGGTGAATCTGCACTCTCATATGATGACATTGCACACGTCAGATTTGCAGACGAATTTGAAAAAAGATTTGTTGCCCAGAAAGAAACAGAAAACCGAAATGTCATTGAGACATTAGACATAGGCTGGGATTTATTAAAACTCCTTCCAAAAGCACAACTCAAGAGAATTAAATCAAGTCTTGTTGAAGAGTATATGACGGAGTAATAGCAAAGTGTCTCTCAATTTGCCAGCAAACAGAATGGAGCTTTTCAAAAGAAAAAGGCTCCATAAGCAGGCCAGCAAAGGCTTGAAGCTTTTGAAGGACAAACTTGAAGCGGTCATGGCTGAATTCCTTGTGATTGCAAAAGAGTACAAGGAAGAAAAAAGACTCTTCACATCAGAGCTTCTGCTTGCACAAGCAAGATTTGCTGTTCAGTCGGCGAGTCTTCCTTTCCTCAAATATGGTGGTTTCACAAAAACAAGTAACCTCAAGGTCAGCAGGGGTGAAAAAAGAGTCATGACTCTCGTCCTTCCTACTCTTGAGCTTGAAGAGTTTGAACCCGACACTGCACTGCCACCACAAACCGCAACGGCGGGGGCAATGAGGGCACTGACGAGCTATAAAGAGCTAATCCCTCGCATTATAAAGGTTGCAGAGCTTGAGTCCTCTATGCGCGAGCTTGCACTCGAAATTCAAAAAACTCGAAGACGTGTCAATGCACTTGAACACGTCATGGTGCCAAAACTTGAAACAGAAGTTCGCTCTATCCAGGGGAAACTTGACGAAGCAGAACGCGCCAACCTCTCCCGACTCCAGAGAGTCAAAGACATTTTGAAGAAAAAAGAGGTTTTGTATTAAGGAAAAGGCTTTTGACAGGGAAAAAGCAATTGAAAGCCTACAGGTATTGTCAAATTATTGTGATTTATTACGTATCATTTTTTGTGTATCTGAAAAACAACACAAAGATTTAGAGCAATTCTTGTATAAAGAGATAGACGTTGATAGAAAACTGTTTTTGAAATATGTAAAGAAACATAACTCATTTATATCCCAATATTCAAAATACATTAGACCAAAAGTTCCAATTCGCGAGATTTATGAAAAATCCCTCGAGGTTATTGATAAAAATGTACTTCTTACATTGGATTTTATAAAGTCCAATTATGAAATTCTTGTCCGGGAAAGCCCTAACATTCCTAATTGTGAGATGCCAGTTCAACTTCGAAAGATGAATATTAATAAAGATTTGTATGTAATAATTAATCCTTTTTGTCCTGAGAAAATTGCGTTGGATGATGCTGGTATTGCTTTTAAGAAATTTGAGCTTTTGACAAAAAGGTTAGATATTTTATCAAAACAACTTGAAAATGAGTCAAATCGAGACAAAAAAGACCATAAAAAAAATGCATTAAAAAATAAGACTATTAATACTCTTTCAAAACTTCAATATGTCAATAACAGAGTTTTCATTTTCAGAATTCATTCTTTTCTTGATGTTTTTTGTGTAAGGGTAAAGGAGATCAAAGATAAAAAGAAGCCAAGTATTAGTTGGCAAAAGAAACCAATAACATGTAGAATTGAATCGCTTTTGCCTACTGAAGAAGATGGAATAAAAGATACTTATGAAAAGTTCAAAGGTTATAAAGATAAGCTGAGAGATAATGTAACTCATAGATTGTATGATATTCGCAACCTAATCTTCGAATCGCCGATAAGTTTTGATAAGTTTATCAAGATATGGGAGACATACAGAAAACTAGCGTTGTTGATATGGCAAAGAAATATTGGTGAGGATTCCCCGAAATATTTACCTGAGCTAAATAGTGAGAACCCTTTTATTCAAAAGGAGTTTGGAGAAATAAACATCGAAGCAGAATTTTATGTATGGAGTCATTTTAAAACTTCCGGATCGATTAGTTCAATGAATGAAGTTTTGAGTGAATTTGGTCTCAAAATAGTCCAAAAAACAAAGAATAAAGAGTTAGCACAGTAGTATTAAACATTGTACGGAAATCTTCAAAGCCTTCGGAGCAACCGAAACTCCATTTGCTTTCCCTAGTGGTCAGGGAAAATCTTTCAAATCAGAAAAGCGCAGTTTTTGATTAATTTGTAAACTCTAACTGTTTCTTACTTAAATTATTTTTCTTATTGTGTGTTAAAGTATATGGAGGAGTTTACAAGACATGAAAAAAATTGATGGTATTTTTGACAACATGCCTGTAAGGTTGGGGATGTTTTTATTGCTTGGGTTTCCAGTTCCAGGTTTTTTTATATGGATAGGGTTTGACATTATCAGATATGCTTCAACATTTTTTTATGTTTGTGCAGCTATCTCATACTTTGTATCGTTTTTTGTTCTTTTTAAAAAAGGGCTAATCACGATTAGGCTATATTTTAACAATGTAAATGGTATCCTAAAGCTCGGTATCAAGTATGCAACTTCTGATAAAATCATTTTTGTGACCAAATACAAAGCAAGAATGCTCCCGCTTGTTAATAATAAATATAGATCTCAGATGTATTTTGAACTCTCTATGTTTGACAATAAAGGCAGGGATTTACATTTCTACGAGAGAATAGATGATGATTCTTACAGAGGTAAAAACATTCCAATTATTATGAATCCAAAGGATGTTCCATACCAACCATCAGGAAGGATTGAAAACCTAAAGCCTTTCCCAAGCACCCTGTGGGAAATCTATCAGGAATTAGAAAAACACCCCGAATGTAAAAATATTGGGGAGAAAAAAGATACAGAGACTGACACACCATTTGTGGAGTGAGTGTAGTTATGAAAAAAATTGAAGGTAATTTTGATGATGGTGCAAGGAGGACAAAGCTAACACTAGTTCTTATATGCGTTGGTTTTTTCTCAATAATTATTGGTGTGTTGCCCTTTGATGCGATGATTGTTTTTATAATTATCGGGATTTTGCTTTTTGTTGCTAGCATTATTATTCTTTTTTTGCCTGGAATGTATAAGACAGTTTTATCAATGAATGTTTCTGAATCGTGCTGCACTTTACACATTGACTATTCAGGAACGAAACATGATTTGAAAAATCCTTTTAAATACGATGCTTGTGTTCTCCCAGTGATGCAAAACCAATATCAATCAATGATGTATTTCAAAATTGTTTTTTATGATTCAGCTGGAATAAAGCACAGCTTTTATGAAAAAATTGAAAATGAAATCTCCGAGATGAAAGGCATTAAGATACTTTCAAATACAGAAAAATGGTTACTCGGAATAAATGAAAATATTAAGCCCTTCCCAAGCACTCTCTGGCAAATCTACCAGGAACTAGAAAAACACCCAGAATGCAAAAATATTGGAAAACGAAAAGCTTCTGAAATTGATTCACCTTTTGAGGAATAATCCGATAAATGAAAGAACAAACTGGTAATTTCAATTATTCTTTGGCAGCGAATAAATTTGTTGGTTGCTCGTTTTTTGCAGTTTTTATTCTAGCAATAATCATTATGATTTTTGCAAATGTTGATGATGGATTGATATATGCAATTGTGATTTTATCGGTTCTGCTGATTTATGTGATTTATGCAGTATTGCAACTGATCAATGTGAAATTGGAAGTTACTTCAAAAGATCTAAACATCACCATAAATGGAAGGTTTCTTAAAGCAAAGATAGATTATCCGTATCGTTTTGAAGGGAAAATGATAATTGTTGCAAGAAGAGATGAGGGAGTATATTTCAGGCTTGCAATCACTGATTCAGAAAATCGACGATTTTGTTTTTTCGAAAGGCTTCCTCCAAATCAAATAATTGAAGGAGTTCAGACAGAATCACTGATAAGGCAGAAAGATAGCAAAATGATAATCAACATAAAGCCATACCCAGATTTTGTGTGGAACCTTTATGATAAACTGAAGGCAAAGGAACAGCCGAAAACCGAATCAGATAATGTAGAAGTTGATGAAAAGGATTTCGTTTTTGAAAATCCGTTTGTGGGTGAGGAATAATGACCGACAAAGATTATAGAATAGAAGTGGAACTCAGAAATGGTTTCGCGTTAAAGATATTTCTCGCGATTGAGATTTTCGTCTTTTTTGTTTTCGGTGTTTATACAAAATTCAGCATATTTTATAAACCTTCAGTTTTGACTGTCTTTGTTATTGCCTTGTTTATTGCAGTATTTTATCTTGGGTATTTGAACTTTAAAGTTGTACTTACGCTTGATTTTTCACTTTCCAAACCACGTTTGACTTTTGCTGGAAAAAGTTCAAAAAGCATTCTTGTTTGGCCGTTTTCGTATAAAAGGGGATCAGAAAATAGAGTATATATGAAACGCGCAGTATCTCATGTGCATTTTGCTGTTTTTTCTAGAAATTCATTCGTTTTCAAAATTGTTTCTAAGGTTTTGCTTGAAGAACTAGATTCAGATTTGCAGCAAAAGATAAATCCAAGTATTTTAGATTCGTTGTATGTTGTTGGAAACAATGAATATCGATTGAATGAATTGTTTTCAAAAATCGAAGACTGGAAAACAAATGAGCTCAATGTCAAAAAGACAAATATCACACCCTCAAAGATTGAGCACAATGCTGAGGAAGAATTTTATGAGTCACCATTTGTTGAGGACGAATAGGGGGAACAGTGGAAACGATAAAATGCAGACTGAACAATAACCCTGCCTTCTTTTGGTTGCTTATAATCGAGTCTTTTTCGATGAAACAAAGTGAGAATAGTAAATGAATCAGGAAAGCCGAAATATCAAAATAAGAATGCAGTTTTTGAATAATCCTGCCATTATCTTTTTTCTTTTCTTTGAATTCTTTGTATTTATTTATCTCGGTGTCACAACAAATATTTTTAACTCCAACACCCCAATTGTACTCCTTCTATTTGGCATATTTGGGTGCACATTTCTCATAGCCTGGTTTGTCTTTAGGATAAGAGTGATTCTCGATTTTGAACTTGGTAAACCCAGAATAACAGCAAAAGGCTTGCTCTCGAAAACTGTTATTGTGTGGCCATTTCAATTTTGTATGGGCAAACAATTAATAAGAATAAACAACCGGTACTCAAGAATAAATGATTACCTTATGATTTATACCGAATTCAGATCATTGACTATGTCTGTTAAATCAACTGATATTGATAAGGATGATACTTATTATTTGGAGCAGAAAACATCATTTTTAGATACATACACTGCAATTGGTGAAAGCAAACATCTTATGTGGGAAACATTATGGCTTCTTGAAAGCTTCGAAAAAGACCCTGATGCAGAAATAAAAACAACAAAACGAAAAATTGATTCGAGCAATGATTTGATAGAAAGATTGAAGCAAACAGAAGAAAAAGAATTCAATCCATTTAAAGAGGGCTGAAAATATGAAAAGAATTGAATGTACAGTTTTAAATGACCCTGCAAGACAGGCATGGATGCTTGTGTTTGGCTTATTAATTTTGTTTGTTGTGTTGATAACTTTTGGTACCGATGGATTTCATATGTCCATTTTTGCTGTGTTTATTGTTGCGATTCTTTTCTATGCTGCGTCACGAGCTTTTATGAGGATGAAAATAACACTTGAATATGTTGATAATGAGCCACAAATTATTGTAAAAGGGATTTTATCGAAGCGGGTTTTTAGAAATCCACAATTTGATGCAGTAATAAAAACATGTCCAATAACAAGATTTTCTCACCATACTTATTTCAAACTAGTACTCGAAGATGGACACAATAGCATCTCTTTTTTTGATCCGATTGAGTTTGTGGGAAGCACTCAAGATATAGAAATAGAACCTCATATGAACTCACTGTTTTATATGGGGATCAGGAGAACTATCGGAGAATCACAAGGTAAAGTATGGGAGATTTATAAAGAGCTATAATCTAGTACTAGAGCTTAAAATAAAACACCCAGCTTGCAACAAGCTGGGCTCTGAGTTTATTTATTTGATGTTGTGCTTAGTACTTAATCACTCTTGGAAGCTCTTTTGCTTGTGCTATCCAGTCTTCAACGATTTTAAGTTCTGGAAGTTTTCTGACAAGTTTTTTCTGCTCGTTTACTTCTTCCATTTTTTTGGTGAGGTTTTCTGCGTTTCTCTGAGCAAGCTCTGGAACTGTGTCAACACCTGCTTCTTCAAGAAGGTCTGCATATTCCTGACCAACACCCTTAATTCTGAAGAGGTCAACGTGGTTGACCCATTCTAAAACCAGTTTGTCGCTGATGTCTGCTTTTTCTGCGATTTCTTTTCTTCCCTTTGGTGTTGATCCCATCTCAAGTAACGCATCAGTTGATGCAACACCAGCTTTCCTGAGCTTATCCGCGTATTTTTCTCCGATTCCTTCAACGTATTCAAGTTTTGCCATTTTTATTGAACCCCTTTCATCTGTTTAGATTTCTATTGGTTTCTATCCCTTTATATGTCGATTGTATCATACATTACTTTTTATGTAAACCTACCAGGAGGCAAGGTATTTCTTCTGTTTTTCAGTAAGTTTATCAATATTGATTCCGTGAGATTTAAGCTTTAGTTTCGCGACTCTTTCATCGGTTGCCTCAGGAACCTTGTGGACATCTTTGCTCATGTTTTTTCCGTTTTCAAGCCCGTGAAGTAATGAGAGAGCTTGAAGAGCAAATGATAAATCCATTATCTCGGCTGGATGACCATCACCACAGGCAAGATTTACAAGTCTTCCCTCACCAAGCACGTTGAGCACTTTACCAGACGGAAGAGTGTACTCAGTGATATTATCCCTGACGATTCTTTTTGAGATTGCAAGTGCATTCAGTTCATTCATTTCGACTTCAACATCAAAGTGTCCGGCGTTTGATAAAATTGCACCATTTTTGATGCTCTCAAAATGTCTTGTATCGACGATGTTTGTGTCCCCAGTTGCGGTGATGAAGATATCTCCAAGTGGCGCGGCTTCAATCATCTGCATCACTCTGAATCCATCAAAATGCGCTTCCATCGCACGGATTGGATTAACCTCTGTGACGATGACTCTGGCACCCATTCCAGATGCCCTCATTGCAAGACCTCGTCCAACCCAACCATATCCACCAATAACAACGGTTTTTCCACAAACCGTGAGGTTCGTGGTTCTCATTATTCCGTCCCATGATGATTGACCT
Source organism: Caldisericia bacterium (assembly GCA_963674785.1). Taxonomy (GTDB): domain Bacteria; phylum Caldisericota; class Caldisericia; order JAAYUI01; family JAAYUI01; genus JAXGMQ01. The sequence continues at coordinate 134,734 of OY771555.1, read as the reverse complement.
GTTCCATACCTGTTATCAAAGAGATATTTTGATTGGGCATCATTTACAGCAATCACTGGGCATGGAAGTTTTCCTGCTGCTGCAAGCGCTTTCATCCTTGTTATTCCTGATGTTGTCTCCTCGGTTGCACAAAGTACTCTGTGTTCTCTCTTGGTATCTGAGATTGTTGCAATCAAGTCTGCGCCATCATCAAGCACAAGGTCAGGGTTAATTGAGAGTGTTGATTCTATGTTTTTTGCATGGTCTGCATCTGTTTCACCATGATGAGCAAAAACAGTAACTCCCGACTCAGCAAGTGCCGCTACAACATCATCTTGGGTTGAGAGTGGGTTTGAACCACAAATGGCAACTTTTGCTCCACATTTTGCCATGATTTGTGCCATGTATGCGGTTTTTGCTTCAAGATGAATTGACATCGAGATATAAACTCCTGAAAACTTCCCAGATAGTTCATCTACAAGCCCTGTGAGAACGGGCATTCTTGGTTTGATCCATTCAATTTTTTGGTGTCCCTTTGGGGCGAGACGAATATCTTTTATTCTGCTTTCCATGAAGAACCCCTTTTTGCGTATTCGAGTTCATTTTAAATGTAGTCAATTTTAATTCAACATTGAAATTTACTTGCTACATGGTATTTTTAATTTTATGAAACGTAAATATACGGGTATTTTGATTTTTGTTGGAGTTTTTGTGGCGGTCATAGGTTTACAGGAGTTGGGTATTATCCCAAATCTGCAGATGCCAACAGCCAACTCTTGGTTTTTTATAATTTTTAGTTTGATTGTTCCAGCTGGTGTGATGATTCTTTCCTGGTGGCTTGGGAAAACTGAAGTCGCAATCGGTGCAACAATTATTTTTCTTGCGTATGGTCTTTTGACAATTTTCCAGCTTGGAGTTCTTTCGGGTAATTGGGCAGGGATGTACGGTTTTCCAACACTTTTGACAATCGGTTGTGGATTCCTTGTTTATGTTTCAGCGAGAATAAAAATATTTGATTATGGGTTGTGGTTATATCTTGGGTTTTTACCTGTCATTTTGTTGGCGTTGATTGCCCCAAGTATCTTCTCTGTTTCAAATTTTGCGATTGTAATCCTTATTCCTGGATTGATAACTATTCCAACTGCTATTCTATTATTGAGGAAAAAAGGCGGAATGCTTGCAATTTCAGTTATGATGATTGCACTTGCTTTCCCAATGAAATTTGCGCCAACTTATCTGAGCTGGTTGTCGATGTATATAGAAGTTGGGGGATTTATTCTACTTGGAATGTATCTTTCAACGATATACTGGGCTAATCGATTAGAGAAACATCCAACAGATAAAGCTCTGGATTAAATCCTGGGATAACCCTGAAAACCTTCAGCGTTTCAGTGTTATCGTTCCCCCAAAGTCTGTAAATGGAAAGTCCAATTTTTGGGTAATCAGATAGGTTTGGTCTAACTAACCACCCGTTGTTTGGTTGCATGAAAAAGAGGTTTTCATTGCCATCGAATGTTGCACAGAAGAAATCTGTCTTGTAGACGTTTCCTGATTTTTTGCAGTCCACTTTTTCTGGTAGGAATTTATTTGTTGTCAGGTTCATGATTTTGACCGACAGAATGGATTCTTTATAGTCTGAAAGCCTTATAACTACTTCTGATTCAACCATCCTTTCGTTGCTTTCAAAATCTTCAATGATGTCACAATCGATAATGGTTTTTCCAACCCCATTTTCTTGTGACAGATTCAACCATTCTGGTTTTTCAATTATCTCCCATGATGTATCTGTAAGAACATCAATCTCTATTTGTGGTTTCGAAAAAAGAGTTTCAAGCGGACCTAGAAAAACTGTCTTGGGAGATACGAAAAAGTTTTCTGTTGGGTTTGGAAGAAGATCAACCACGACTTCCCTTGTGATGGTTTCCATGCCTGGAAATGTGAAGATTATTTTACCTGAATCGACATCAGTGGTTAGTCCATCCTTGTATAGATTGACCTTAATTCTTGCGTTTCCGTATCCATGGTTTGGTTCAAAATCAATCCAGGGTTTATCAGGTACTGCCTCCCAACGGAAGTTTTTTGTATCAGAATCAGGTGTGATTGTGATGATTTTTCCAGCTTCATCAATTCCTGGAATAAATGAAACATTATCTGTTGAGATCTCAGCAATTGGTTTTTCGGGTAGGTCTCCAAGTTCAACGACTTCCGACTTTATTATCCCACTGAATTTTCTGTTTTTTGAATTTGCTTTAACGGGAAGATTGAAGGAATTTGGTTTTGTGTGAATGCTTGAACTCATCGCAATTTTTGCAATTCCTGGAGGTGTGAGGTAGTTGGGCATTACAGCGACCCTGCCGCTCGGTTTTTCTGCTGGTTCAGTGAATTTTATCTGTCCACATGCAGTTTCATCAGGACATGTGATGAGGAATACAAATTCACCGGAGCCCCCTGGATGAAAAACTCTTCTTTCAGGAAAGATTCGCAGGTCAAAGTTTATTATCTTCTCCCGATTTACCATTATTTCTATACTTTTTGTTACATTTCCAGAGGTTATTTTCAGAGCCGATTCTTCAGATGCGGTACTTAGGTCACCGAGGGGATGAATGATTAGATTTTTCGCACCAATTCCTTCTTTTTCTCCCCCGAATCCTTCCGGATATTCAGCTTTCCATGGTGTATCATCTGGACATTGGATTATTACCAATGCACTTTTTGGAGATACCCTCCCATTTTTAACCTCAAACTGAATGCTTTTTGGTATAACGTCAAAATCCAATATTGGAGTAAGTAAAAGAATTGTTGAGCAAACTATTGAAAAAACTGTCTTCATTCCACACCTCGATTCAATAATACTAGCAGAAAATATCAAGAAAAAATTAAACCATTTGTATTTGACAGATAGAAATGGAATTAATAGAATTGAAATCTAATGAAAGGGATATATGTGTGTCCGAGTTGTGGGTCTTTTATCAATCTTGAAGACGAGATATGTCAAGAGTGCGATGAGGATATCACTCTCTATGATGAATCTGAATTAGAATCAGACATTGTTCCGGTGGTTGTGTACACCGCAGAGTCTTTATCAGAGGCTCAAGCTCTTGTTGAGTTTTTAAGAAACAACGATATTTCTGCAGCGTATGTTGATTTTGATTCGCCTGCAAGAGAGCTTTTAAAAGACACTTCCAGCGACAGTGTTTTGGTTGTAACGCTTGCTCAGAACGCCTCAAAAGCGGAGGAATTGGTTGATGATTTTCTTGCCTATGTATCGGATGAGACCGACGAGGAAGAGGAAAAAGAAGATTGGTCAATCGAAGATGATTTCGACGTTGAAGATGATGATCTGGGTGATGAAGTGGGAACAAATCAGATAGCCTGATTCACGCCAAGCTGGCTTTACAGACTACCTGATTGTTTTCGTGATCTAAAGACTGTTAGTGGTTGCAGTTTTTGTGGTCTTCGGATTTATGGTTACAGGAAACGTCTGTCTCGTTTGATCCTTCTCCCCATGCCTTAACGCATTCTGAAATTGTATTTCCGTATGCTCTGTATACTTCGATTCCCAACTGGTCGCAGATAATTTTTGGTCTTCCACCAATACCCTTTACAAGTAGGACATCCACATCTTTGTTCTTAAGAACCTGCACAACATCCCCGCATCCACCACCATGATGGTTTTCAATGAAGCTGATGTCTTTATCAGAGACAATTGCAAAGAATGGGGCATGTCCGAAGTGGGCAGAAACCTCTGTGTTTTCATCATTATTCATAACTGGAAGTGCAATAATTTTGTTCATTTTTTTCTCCTTCGAAACTTTTTCACTCACAACCCAAGGAACATCTGAAACGATTATCTCATGTCCAGAAACCAATGCCAACGCAACCTTTTTAAGACAGGATTTCAAAATTCTACCATAAGTAGCCCTGGAAACTCCCATCATTTTTGCAGCTTTTTCTTGATGTAGCGACTCGATTGCATTAAGCCTTAACGCCTCAAGTTCATCAGAATGAATAACTATCTTTTTTGTGCATGTTTCAGCATATTCATCTCGATGTTTGCTTACAAATCTGCAATGTTTTGGTCTAGGCATACGTTACCTTATTTATGAGCATATGTTCATAATACATTTTATAGCATGCTTGTCAAGAGCTCTTAATCCCACCTTTTATGCCTGGGTTTGGTGGATGATGATGGATATCATTTGCAGGTAATTCTTCGATTTTTCCAGATAGGTAGCTTGAGAGTGCTTCAGAAATTGTAAGGCCAAAACTCCTATAGACTTTGATTCCAAACTTCTGAAATACTTGCAAAATCCTTGCAGCCAAAGCGTTTGTAAGGATCAATTCAATGCCCTCTTTTTTCAATTTTAGGGCGAGTTCGCCACATGTTTCGTGGGGGAATGGTTTGAAGTCGAATTTAATATCTTTTCCTTCAACATCTATTATTGCCATATAGGTTGCTTTACCGAAATGACTGGAGAGAAAAGAATTTTTATGGTTTTGAAAAGATGGAATTGCGATCCTCATCTTGTCAAAAGAAAGTGAGTAGACAAATCAGAATATGAAATCTTTACGTTCCATCCACATTTTCCTGCTCTATCATCCCAGGTTGTTTCATATAAAGCTAGATAGGTTCTCTTGTCGATTTGCTTTTTGATCTTCCTGTTTTGCTCATATATTGCAAGATGCTTGCATCTTTCAAGTTCGATCTCAGCTTTGTTTTCATCAAATACTAAAAGATTTGTAGTCTCGCCAAGCAGTTGAGAGTGGAACCAGCACTTATAGTAAATAAATGCTTTGTGACATGGCAAAAATGGGAGCATTTCGATTATTAGCTCTCTGAACTCATCACCGTCTGCAAACCACTCAATTGCAAATTGTGAGCCTTTAAGTTCCTTCAGAGTGTTGAAAAGATCAACCCTCATCTCAGTTTCAAAGGTTTCCCTTTTCCATCTAAGTTCCTGTATGGGTAATGTAGGAAAACAATTTGTTGGAATGGATTCGATTTTATCTATCCTAGTGTTAACTGGTAGTGTTGAGTGAAATTTCCAGTTGCCACCTGAGTCTTTCTTGAATCTTATACAGATTTGATGTTTTTCGTTTCGAAGTCTAGGCATAAAACAGAGTCTTCCTTCATTAATATGCCATTCAGGAGTTCTTCGAAATTCTGAATCATGGATTTCATCCAGCAAAATTGAAAAAGCTAGTGGATTAATCTGACTGGAGTCTGTTATGGGATAATCAGACTTTGTGAATTCCCTCCAGATTTTTGCAACAGAAACGTCATTCATTATTTATGACTTTATAAATAATTTTGGATAAGGCAAGGTCTTTTTTTATGCTTATGAAGCTGAGTTGAAACCAGTAGTCCTTCTTTTTTTCTTCTTCATGACTTGCTTCAAAAAAGATTTGCCGTTTTCAGGGGTTAATCCAAAGAAATCACAGATGGTTGCGCTTATATCGACCATTTCGATGTTTTCAAGTTTCAGTCCTTCAAACCCTTTTAAAAGTGCAAGAACAAATGTTTTTTCCCGTGTATGGTCAGTGTGAGTTGTGTTTGTTGGGTCATTGCCGTGATCAGATGTTACGATCAAAAGATCATTTGATGTGAGGGGTTGAAGGAAAGATTCCCAAAGCTCATCAAGCTTTTTCAGTTCATTTGCAAACCCATCAACATCACGTCTATGTCCATATTTGCTGTCAAAATCTCCAAGGTTAAGGAAGATGAATCCACCAAGAAGTTTCTTGTACATCCTTGTTGATTGAAGGGATTCCTCAATATTTACAGGTTTGTCGCTCCTTGTGCAATAGTTACCGAAAAAATCTGTTGTTCTTCCGACGCATGATATTGGGATGTTTGCTTCTCTTATTTTGAAGAGATTGTTCGGTATTGGAATCTGTACGGGAAAATCTTTCCTCCTGTTTGTTCGTTTAAAGTTTTCCTGAGTTCCAACGAAAGGTCTTGCAATGATTCTGGCAACTTCATTTTCTCCAACCATCATATGCCTTGCAACATAGCATATTTCATAAAGCTCTTTTACGGGGATAACGTCTTCGTGGGCTGCAATTTGAAGGACTGAATCAGCAGATGTATATACGATTGGAGAACCTGTCTCCATGTGAAGTCCACCTAATCTGTTTATGATTTCAGTCCCTGATGCAGGTTCACCGAACAATACATCTCTTCCAATTCTTGAAGAAAGCTCGTTTAAAATGTCTTCTGAGAAACCGTTAGGATAAGTTGGCATCTTCTTTTTTGTAACGATACCCATCATCTCCCAGTGTCCCTCTATAGAGGACTTACCGATAGACCTCGGGCATATCTCAGACCAACTAGCTTTTGATGGTTGTTTGTCTCTAGCAAGAAAATTATAGAGTCCAAATTTTTCCAGGTTTGGCAAGGGAAGTTTTCCATTACCAGTGGCATGTTTGAGAGTGTTTGCGCCATCGTCACCATAGTCCGAGGAATCTGACATTGGGCCAATGCCCAATCCGTCTAGAACGATCAAGATACAGCTCCTCTTCATTGCAACTAATATTATGTTTTCGACATTTTTAAACAACAAAGAGATTGATACTTGTTTAATATTTAATATTATGTATAATTATTCAGCGAGTGTGCTTTGGAATTTGAAGAAATCTTCTTGCTAATGAGTCCTATTTGGTTTTTGGTTTCATGGGGAGAAATCCTTCATAAAAATTTGATTAAACATTTTTTTTATGCTATTGTATTTTTCATGATGAGAAAACTATTAATCACGATCATGGCGTTTGTTCTTTTGTTTTCTGGGATTGTTTTTGCCGAGGAAGAAAAGAGCGAGGATTGGCTGATGTTGAATCATGATCCAGCACGTACTGGGTACACGACAAATAAAGCATCGCCCCCATTTCTGACAAGAATTGCATATCAGGCTACAAATTCAATCAGATCATCCATTGCGATAACTGAAAGATATGCGGTTGTCGGTTCGCATGATACAAACATATACTGTTATGATACGGGTTCATTTAGAATTAACTGGACATACCCAACTGGTGATATTGTTCAAAGCTCGCCAACAATCGCGGGGGAAGTTGTCCTGTGTGGTTCTGACAGTGGGAATATGTATTGTATTGCTCTAAGGCAGGCAAAATCAGACCTTCAAGACGGTGATGAGGTTTGGAAATTTCATACTGATGGTGCAATCAGATCATCCCCTCTCGTTATTGAGGACAAGGTATATTTTGGTTCGTATGATGGAAGGCTCTATTGTGTAGATCTATATGATGGTACTCAGGTTTGGGTTCAAAAAACTGGAGGTATGATTGAGGCATCTCCAACATACTATGCTGAAAAGGATTTTATCCTCTGTGGTTCACATTCAAGTTTTTTGCATGCTTACAAAGCGAAAGATGGAACTTCAGCCTGGAAAAACCATTTTGAAGCAAAGTCTGCAGTAACATCCTCTTCATCGGTTAAAGACGGAAGGGTGTTTTTTGGCACAAATGAGACAGGTTTTTATTGTTTGGATGCAGATGATGGAACTCTTGAATGGCATTTAGAGGCATCAGATATTGGCGATAAAATTTTTGGAACCCCAGCTCTAGTAGAAGATAAAGTGATTATCTGTTCAGGTAGCCGTAAAGTGAGATGCTGCTATCAGGAAAGTGGCGAAAAAGTATGGGGGGATTTTTTTACAGAGAGTTGGAATTACTCTTCACCTGTTATCGGTGGTGACCATGTCTATTTTGGTTCAGACGATAATCATCTGTATTGTCTTGAGTGGAGAACAGGCAATGAGGTTTGGAAGGAAGATTTAGGTTCTATTGTTCAAGCGACTCCAGTAATTTACAATGATGCAGTTTATGTTGGTACCTGGAATGGAACGGTTCAAGCTTTTACACCCGGTCCTATTCTCGGTGTTGAGCCAGTAGAGGTTGATTTTGGTGTTGTTGAACTTGGTTCAACCCCAACAAAAGACATATCAATCATAAACAAAAGGAATGATGAGTTTGAGTCAGAACTTGAAGGCGACCTTTCATGTGAAGACAATCATATATCCATCAACCCAACAGATTTTATGGGTATCAGCAATGGTAGCGATAGAAGAATAAGACTTAAACTTGACCCATCCGGACTTGAGTATGGAAACCATCAGGCACTTCTAAAAATCAAGAGTAACGGTGGTGATACAAATGTAGTTATTAGGTGGAAGGTTGTCACACCAGCCCCAGCTTGTATGGATGTAGCACCAACAGAGATTGATTTTGGGTTTATTGAACGTGGTGAAGAAAAAAGCCAACTTATCCAGATTACTTTTGATACCGATGACGAAGTTTCTGGAATGGTTATGGGTGAAGACAGATGGATTGATGTTGAGCCGATAACTTTTACCTCTGTTGGAAAAAAAGCAATTCTAAAAATAACTGTTAATGCATCAAGGGTGCCAGCTGGCACTGAAGCCGTTGGAAGACTCATGATTTCAACTCAAAATGAGGTTTGTCAACAGGTTTCTGTTGGTGTAAAGATTGCAACAGAACCGAAAATTGAAATTGCGATGACAATTGGTAATCCGATTGCATATGTGAATTTCCGACCAATACAACTTGATGTTGCTCCATATATTTCAAGCAAAGGAAGAACACTTGTCCCTCTGAGATTTATTTCAGAAACTTTCGGAGCAAAAGTACAGTGGATTGGTGAAGAAAAGAAAATTGTTATTGAAAGATTTGACAAATCGATTGTTCTCTGGGTTGGAAAAACTGAGTATGAGGTTGATGGTATACTAAGGTCAATTTCAACACCTCCAGAGATAAAAGATGGCCGAACGATGGTTCCATTCAGAGCAATTGCAGAAGCCTTCGGTGCTGATGTTTCATGGGACGGAGATACAAGAACTGTAAGGATGGTTTTCTCACCGTAGTACGTCTTTTTGAATATATATTGGTTCAAATACTATAAAGGGGCAAATCTTTTTTGCCCCTTTTCTTTTTATAAAACGTTTTATTTATAAGGATTTATTGGGTATCGTATAAATTGTTAAACAAATACTATTGACAATAGTATTACTACGTGCAATACTACGAACTATGGAAATAGAAAATGTAAAATTAACAAGTGGGAAAGGGATCGGACTTACTCTCGGATCTCTTGAGAAAAAAGTTTTTAAGTCGTGTTTAGAGCTTGGGAAGGCAACTGTTAGGGAAATTTTAAAGAATATTCCTGAGGATTATGCGTATACAACTATAATGACTATATGCGACAGATTATCCAAAAAAGGTGTCTTTACTCGAGAAAAATCAGGAAGATGTTATGTTTATGCACCTGCAAACACAAAAGAGGAACTCGATAACCAGGCAATGCATAAGGTTTTAGGAAAGATTGCAGACTCGATGACTGAGCCTGTTATTGAAGGTTTTTTAGATATTCTCGAAAAGAGGGATATTGAAAAACTCGAGATTTTGGAAAAGATGATCGCAGATAGAAAACAGAAAAGGAATTCAAAGGAAAAATAAATCATGAATATCGATCTGCTGTTCGGACTCTATTTCACACTTTTACTGCCAGCAATCTGGTTTTTGATTACGCCATATGTCAAAAATTATATTGCAATGCTTGTGGTAGCATCACTTTCTCTTACTAGCTTTGTTATTGGTGCCTGGTATCTGTCGGATATGTTGCCTCAAACTGTAAAAGTTATGTTGGCCCCAACCAACTACTCAAATGTTGGGTGGTATAATGCAACATTTATGGTGATAAAGAATTCGTGGCATTTTTTGATATTAGCTATCCCATGGGTGATTGTTGGGTTTGTTATAGCGAGGTTGGTTCTTGGTTTTGTCGCACTCTCAAAAAAGGTAAAAGGATTTAAGCCTGCGACTGATAGAGAAATAGCCTTGCTTGTTCCCCTGGTAAAAAAGATGGGTGTGGAGACTCCAAAGATTTTTGTTGGAAAAACAAAAGGTATTGCATTTTCAACATATGACTCGATCTACTTATCTGATGAGATTGCAAACATGTTATCCGATGAAAGACTTTCTGCACTTCTCGCCCATGAGTTAGCACATATTGTCAGGAGAGACCAGATTTCAAAGTGGAGTTTTATGGTCATTTCAGCCCTTTCTTTTTTGGTGCCTTCCAGTTTTATCAGGAAGAATTATGATTTGACTGTTGAAGTTGAAACTGACAAAAAAGCTTGTGAGGTGATTGAAAATCCATTGACGCTCGCAGAGACACTTGTTTTATGTGCTAAACACACCATCCCCCAACATGGCGCACAGAATATCACTTCAATTGATCAGGTTTCTGTAAGAGTTCAAAGAATTCTTGAGACTGATTCCCCTAAGCAGAGACGATCGTTTTTGAAATTTATTCCATCATATGTTTTGCCTGTTGTCATGACTTTGACATTTGCTTTTCCATTGTTTGGGGAAACAAATCCAAACACATCATTGCCGATAAATGGGATGACTGAAATGCAGACAAAACAGTTAATGGAAGGTGAGGCTCTCGTAAGGCTCGAGCGAAGTAGAGTTGATGGGAAGCTTACTATCGTAAATATCATTCCTAAGGATGACACTGTTGAAAGCGAAGACAGTAGCACTCTTAGGAGTAATGGAAGATTGTATAGAATAATTAGATTTTAGGAGGAAGAATTATGAGTTATGACGAAGAAGTGGAAGAAGTTTTTGAAAATGATGTTGATGAAACATCAGGGAGAATGAAGGAGGAAGTTGTAGAAGATGTTGGGATTTATTTGAAAAAGAAAGAACCAAGCAGACCCACATGGATCGGTGTTATTGCAATTGCACTTGTTTTCTCATTGACCTTTGGTGCAGGAGCAGCGTTTGTTGGTTATCAGGCCGGAGTCAACAGTAAAGAAACGCTTGTTATAAATAATCCAGAACCAAGTGTTGAGATGACTAGTGGCGATGTCTATTACAGTGGTGTAATTGATGTTGCAAACAAAGTTGGCCCTGCTGTTGTCTCAATCTCTGTTGAAACTTTAGTTGCTCAAAGTGATCCGTATGGTGGATTTTTTGGAAGAAGATCTCAGCCACAGTATTCAACTAGGGTGGCTGCTGGATCAGGTGTGATCATTGATAATCCTTGGACAGAGGATGGAACATATATCGTAACAAATAATCATGTTGTTGAAGGTAAACAAGCAAGGATTATGGTTACTCTAAAGGACAACAGAGAGTTCCAGGCAACCTTGGTTGGAACAGACGAGATGTCAGACCTTGCTGTTTTAAAGATTGATGCAGCTGAACTTCCATATGCTGAGTTGGGTGATTCATCTAAACTTAAGGTTGGTGAGCCAGTTGTTGCAATCGGAAATCCATATGAGTTTGACCACACAGTAACTACAGGTGTAATTTCAGCCAATGAACGAATTGTTGATATGGAGTATGTTGAAGAAACTCCAAGTTATGGTGGAGATATGTTCGGTTTTGGTTTTGGAGGAACTTCGCAACAGGTAAAATCAAAAACACTTTGGGGTGTTGTTCAAACTGATGCGGCAATCAACCCTGGAAACTCTGGTGGTCCTCTTGTGACTCTTGATGGAAAGGTTGTTGGAATCAACACATTCAAACGCGAAGGCGATAATCTTGGATTTGCAATTTCATCAGATATCGTTAAACGTGTTGCAGAAGACCTGATAAAATATGGAAGGATCTCCTGGCCATATATCGGTATTGCTGGTGGAACATTTACACAGAGCATAGCCGATGATATTGAATTAGATTACTTACCAGGTGTCATTGTCGCTGAAGTTGCCTATGGTCCAGCCCGTGATGCAGATATTCAGACGAAAGATGTCATTACGAAGATTGGCGACTATGAGGTTAAATCGATGGAAGAGCTTCTCGTTGCAACAAGAAAATACAGAGTAGGTGATGAGGTCGATTTGGAAATTGTTAGAAATGGAAAGAAAATTACAAAAACCGTTAAATTAGCAGCTTATCCTGATACAACTCTCAACTAGATTTTATCAATATTTTTTAAATATTTGAAGCGACCCAAAATAATTTTTGGGTCGCTTTTTATTTGTTGAACTTTAAGCGTAAAAACATCGTATTTGTTTCAAAACAATCCTGAAATATGGATAAGGAGAAATACGATGAAGAAAATTTTGGCAGTTAGCTTATCTATAATGCTGGCACTGTCAGCGTTTGCAGCATTTGTTCAAATTGAAGAAGTTTCCGCTGCAACGGAAAATAAACTTGTTGCTATCACCAGGTGGATTCCACTTGGACAAGATAGACAAGGACAGACCCTTACTGGTGGAAGCCAGGTTCCATGGGTCAGAAGCGGAACATGGTGGGGAAGACAGGGAAACACTATGCCTGGAACCCCTCTCTATTGGTCAATCGTTTATCTGACTGTTGTTCCTGCTGGCGGACAATCAACAGAAAAGGATAAAATGTGTTGTATCTTGGATTCAAATGGAAGAATATGGTTTGACCCAGATGGTTACTTCCACAATCCATATGAAAGAGATACACCAGACCCACCAGGTGAGTGTCGTGAAAACAATTTCAAACAGGACACAATTTCATCAAACAACACAATGGGGCCATATGTTGTTGGTGATTATGTCAACTTCTTTCATGATGAGGGGTACTGGTTTACAAGACTTGGTAATGTAAATGGACCGTATACATTCCCACATGATTTCTCAGGTCGCTGCATGAAAATCGGAAATGTTGATATGAATGGTGATGGTGATGCACTTATCCTTGCAGACGTAATCAGGGCATCATGCGATTCAAGCTCAAAATTCAATATCTCGGTTGAGACAGATATCTGGGAAGGTGTTATGCCAGCTGTGACCGCTGCATCAGTTTATAACCCAAATGAACCAACCAAAAGCAGAGCTCAGAGAATCCAAAAGTCAACCGTTCTTGGTGCAACAGCTTCAGATTTCCAGGTTCCTGCAACAACGTTCTACAGCATCAATCCTGAGTATAGAGGATGGCTCGGTGTTGAGATATTCAGAGATGATGGTGTAAATAATATCAACAACCCATCAGGAAGTTGTTTTGCCCAAAACCTCACCGATGACTATAAAGCAGAGGAGGCTTGTGAGGCATTTATCGGAGCATCGGCAAGTGGAACAACTGATACTGATACTGGTTTGTCGCTCACTCCTTTCCCATCAGATTTCTATTATCATGATGAGGGTGGAGTTGGTTATGGTTGTGGTGAAGGTATCTACACAAATGTAAATACAGGTCAAGATCCATTTGGCAATCATATTGTCAACAATGGTGATGTTAGGATGACGACAATCACAGTTCAGGTTGGCGGTGTAATCGTTACATTCCCAGCAGGCTCTATTGTAACAACTGGTGATGCTGATGTTGGCTTTATTCTTTCACCATTTAGCAACACAGGATATTTTGATGTCGACTATGATGTTCAATTTGATGAGACTGAGTGGATGTATTATGATGCAGACCTTTCAAATACTGTAAGCGTTGGTGACACAAGGCTTTCAAATGTCTCAAGATCAGGAAAGACATATTTTTGTGGTAGTGTTGTTGCCGGACCCGAAACATACATTGAAAATTTCGTTGTAACTGGTTTTACAATGGGAAAAAATGGGAACCCAAGAGCTCTTGATCTTGAGGTTCTCCCGGGTGAAGCACCAATAAGTATTACTGTTGATAAAGAATTCCAGGTTGAGCAGACATCTTCCGTAAAAATCACAATGAATCCCGCCCCAGAGGAAAATAAACTTGCATTTGTTGTTTTAACTGATGCATCAGGACATAGAAATGTCGCAGGAACTCTGTCAAATAAGAAATCAGAGCTTCAGGTTCAAATAACCCCATACGAGGGTTCATGTGATGAGTTTGGAATCATCCATCCATATATTATTGAAGTATATTATGAAAAGGGAACTGGAAACCCTGCCGATCTTGGATGGGGTGGCCCTACCGATGGAGCCTATGGTTACTGGGAGATTCCATCACCAAGCATTCTTGGTAATACAACCATTCCAAATAACTATGACTGTTATTACGTAAAAGAGTTTGAAGTAAAACCAGAACCAATCGATTTTGAATGCAATATTTCTTGTTTGCAGAATATCAGTATCAGATACCCAAACATGTCTCTCACATTGAAGGATTGGGATAATCCATATGATGTTAACGACTTGAACGGAGTTCCTATTTCAACAACACCAAATGCCGGCAATATCATTGCGACATATAATGCTAATGGTGCTGGAGTTGACTGGATGTTTACTGCAGGAAGTGGTCCAAACAGATATATTGTTCAGGTTAATGACGATAGAACCTTCCTTGTGTGGGAATGGGCTGATAACCAAAGCCCAACAACTGGGCTGGGAGCAATTGGTGCTGTTGACCCTGAAGATACTGTAACTGGACCGCTTGAAGGAGAACGTGCAACAGACTCATTTGAGGATCTTGATTGTTCTGGTAGGTTTGCTGAATGTGATATTTGCGGATCAGGTTTCAGATATGAGTTAGGTGTCGTCACAAAGGGTGACAGTTGGGGGCCATTTGATGGTGCTACATATCCATTGATCGAAACATATGGGGTACCGACCTTTGTATCAACATACAAAACATCACCTTGGGCTGAAAGCGGCGGAATGCTTCCAATCGCGGTTTACCCAAGAAACACATCGTCTAACTTGAATGTTAGAGTGCATACTGAAAATGCTCTCTGGGATTATAACAGCACAATCACTCATCCTCCATATTTTGTTCCATCCAATGCCGAAGGAACAGATTACTGCGGAATATTCATAATCGGCAAAGACTCAACAAGTACAGGCGGTGGATCATCTGGTGGTGGTTCAAGCGGTGGTGGATCATCTGGTGGCGGTGGGAACATCACAGACCCTGATGTGAACTTTGTTGAATTCAGAGTTGTAGACCATGCTCTTCAGTATTCAAATGTCAATTACACTGCTGGAACTGGTGCACTTTCAAGATTTGATGTGCCAACTCCTCAGATTCAAACACCATATGACCCAATTTTATCGAACCTTGTCAGAGAGTTTAGGAGTTATCCTGGTGGTCAGACCCATCCACTTCGAATTCAGGGAAGCACTATGGGCGATGGAAGAAGTGCTTATCCTGCAATCTGGGGTGACATGTATTATAAGATGGGAACAGAGTTTACGCCACTTACAGATTACGGAATCTTCTTTATGCTTATGGATGGACTTGGGCAACCTCTTTCATTTACGGCAACAGATAGCGACCACAAGATCAGAAGAATAGAGATCAGCGGCCCATTTAAAATCCCTGAGCTTCCAATGGATTATGAAGATAATGAATACAATGGTCTTAGAGGTGCTCCGATAAGATATGATTATTCTGGAAGAATTACAGTTGACACTACAAACTGGAGTGACTATGAACTCGGTTCTGCCGATTATACGAGAATAATCAATCCAGGATTCCAGGATAGATATACATATAGTACTGCAAATCAGAGACTTGTTCAGCATGGAGATCTTGATTACTCCATGTTAAGTTCCTCAGTTTTTGTGTTCGATGAAATTATCCCTGTAGATAAGGGTGTCCTCTCAATTATGGTTGAGCTTGCAAATGGAACAAAGAAATATTGGGAAGACTGCTGTCAGGAATACCGAATCGTTGGAATTCCTGTTCATGGACTTCATATTGAAGGTGCATCTCCAACAATAGGACTCGGTTCAGATAATATTGTTGATGTAAAAATTACAGAATGGGAAGATATTCAGCAGAATAGAGAATGTAACGATGCTCTTGTTTTTGCTTGGCAGGATAGAGGAGTCAGATATCAAGATGGCTCAACTCTTCTTGAGGGTGCCGGTGATGGTTGGATTACAGGTGGCCCAACATCTTCGGTTGGTTCTGGGGTAAGTGGTGCTTACTCAAAATATGATGACCTCAATGGTGATGGAAGAATATCATTTGATGCTTATGAAACAGAGCTTATCGGATCATATAATATTGCTACAAACACGTGGGTTGGTGGAATAATTGATGCGAGAACTTATCAGAGGAATAACGGTAGATATATCTTTGATATGAGTCTGGATAATGGATGTCGAATTGAAGACTATGGTTGGGACTTCAATGGAGACCACCTGATCTCTGAAAAAGAGGAACTTCCAATCCATCTTTGTGCATACAAGTATGGTGATGATAATAATGACCGAAGCTTCACACCACTATGGCAGGTTCCAGGTAACAGCAAGTATTATTCACATGAGGTTTATCTTGCAGGTGAAATAACAATGAGACCAATGGCAGGTGGAGGAATTCCATCTGACCCAAATATTACAGTTAACGTAAGTCCTCCAATCCTTACATCGGGTGTCTCCCCTGAAATTGTCGATCCTGAAACACCATTGACCCTTACAATCACGGATGATAGTGGAAGCCCAGTTGACCTTACAAAGAATGGAAAACTAACTGACGAAGAGGCTGCAAATTACATCACACAGAAACGACCGGACAGAACAAACGAGTATTATTGGACAACAACATCTATCACAAATGAGAACAGCACTCTTTCTGATAATGAATCACTTTTCGGATTCTCACCAATCAAATATGACTTCTCACAGGCAAGCAAGGGAATCTATAAATTCGAAGGATTCGTTGCAAACGATGAGGGTGAAATAAATCTCAAGATCGTAACACCTGACTATAGTGGATGGGGTGTTGCATCAATAAAGGTCGGCAGACCAACAGTCAGTTATGAAATCATAAACCTTGCCCAGGAACACCACGAAACAATGAAATATCCAGAAGATCCAGATGCCGTTATGACTGCATTTGATTCAAGGGTATATAAGATCAAAGCAACAATCAGAGATGCCGAAGGAAATCTTATTAAGGGCGTTTCAAATCTTCCAGGCAAAATTGGTTCTGCAACTGACTTCACAAGATTTACACCATTCCTTGTCAAAACTGCAACTGATGATGATGTCGAAGTGTTCAACCACCTTGCAGTCTCGGTTACAGATAATGTAAGTGCTGACATGAAAGATGTTGCTGCAATGAGTACCTACTACAAAACAGGAACAGAGATGGATGGTACATCAATGGATCTTGAGAAGTGGGGAGCTGGATGTATCTATAATTCAGAGCTCGCTGGTAACTATTATGTCTCTGACTTCAATGGTGACGGCATGGTCGATTATAAGGATTCATTGAATATCGATAAAAATGGTTCGGTTACCTTCTATATCTTTGCTGATTCAGAATTTGGACTTGGTGGATTTGTTGGAGCAAATAAGGCATCCGTCATCAATGGTGATGTAGCAGGTGAAACACCTCGATCACAGGCAGTTTCATTCAACCCAGAACTCAGATACTCACCTGATGGACAGTTTGCTCTCGATTGGGATTCCCCAACAACAACATATGTCCCAATCCAGAAACCAGTAATTAAAATCTTCGAAGATAAGACTGGTCAGGAGTGGGGTTCTGAGTTCCTTAGTACCTCTAATTATGACCTTGTCAATAAGGCTGACAATGTTCTTCAGGTGACTGTCACTCCGAGTTCTCCACTTGAAACTGACCCAATAAAAGAGGGTTCAGTTGTTGAGGTATCGTCGATTACAGGAAACAAGAAAGTAACTGAAGAAACAAAACGTGACCCAGATGATGAGCTTTCAACAATGGCTACAATTCACTTTGAGCCAAATTCAATTGGTGAATCAAATGTAACTCTGAAATATAAAGCAAAGAGCAGTTTCAGTGACGACCTCATTGAGTCCGGTGATGTCCTCACATTTGACACCGTCAAAGGTGCTGTAATAAGTGTTGAGCATTCCGGTGTGTTCTATCCTGGACTTCTAAAGAAAGTGACTGTAAATGTCGAGTATGCCGGTTCATACGGAAAACCTCTTGTTGGTGTTGCTGTATCTGTTAAAGGTGCAGGTGTAAGTATGGAGGCTGAGACAAATTCTGAAGGACAAGCTGAGTTTGATGTTTTACCAAGCAAACCAGGACAAATTGTAATCAGACTTCTTGGTGAATACAAAACTGTGAATCCCGAAGTCATAGATGTTGTTTCCTCGTCACAGGCTCCATTTATTGAATTTGAGGAGTATGAGGAACTCACAAGGGAAACCGATATGACATTAAAGGGTAAAACAACACCCGATGCGTCACTTTCAGTTGATGGAAAGCCTGTAAGTGTAGGTGCTGATGGGAGCTTCTTTGTAAATGTTGACCTTGTCGAAGGCAAGAATGAATTTGTTGTGGCATCATTCAACCCTGTTGGTACAAAAACAGAAATGACCGTTGTTATCACAAGAGACACAACTCCTCCATATGTGAAAATTATTCCTCCACTCAAGCGTGATACTGTTGATAAAACAGAAGCAACAATCACCGTAACAGTAAGTGAAGATGTAACATTCGTGATTGCTGGTGAGACCTTAGAACTGCTTGAGGGAACCAATGAAGTTGTCATTCCAATTAATATCGGAAGCAATAAATTTGATTATGTTGCAACTGATAAAATTGGTAATGAATCAAAATCAGATATTGAAGTGTGGGGATACAGGATAAAGACTATCGAACTGAAAATTGATAATCAGATCATGCTTGTTGATGGTGAGATTGTTATGCTTGATACTGCTCCATACATATCTTCTGCAAACAGAACACTTGTGCCAGTGAGGGCTATCTCTCAAGCGTTCGGAGCTGAGGTAGGGTGGGATCAAACCGCAAGAAGGGTCACAGTTCAACTTGAAGACATCAATCTGTCGATGGTTATCGGCCAGCAAACTGCAGTACTTAATGGTGAGTTTGTGACAATTGACCAGCCTCCAGAAATAGTAAACGGAAGAACGATGGTTCCATTTAGATTCATCGCTGAATCACTTGGAGCTGAGGTCGCCTGGAATGGTGAAGAACGACTCATAACAATGACCAGATACTACTAAAACTTTTCTTTTGTATATCTCTTTCCGGCAACCCCCGATTACTAATCGGGGGTTTTTATTGCCAACAAAATTTGCAAACCATTGATTTATCATTACAATATAAACATGGCAAGAATATTACTGGGACTATCTTTTAATGCCGAATCTGTCAAAGCTGTTGCTATTGACATAAACTCCGGAAATATGATCGGTCGTGCTGTTGATGATTATGAAATCGGAGTTATCAGAAACAAGCTTCCAACAGGTGAAAGAATCCCAAATGGTTTTATGCTTGGTGATCCTAAATCTTGGCTTGTTTCCATGGCAAGAGCTGTTGAGACTCTTCTTGATGAAACTGGTATTCCTTCATCTGAGATATTATCTGTTGGTGTGTCTATGGGTAGTTGTGTCGTATTGCCCACTGATTCCTTTGGTGTTCCTCTATGCTTGAAGGATGAGTTCAAAAGTAATCCTCATTCTTGGCCAAAACTCTGGAATCACAAGTCCTCATTCAAACAAGCAAAGAAGATGACAAAGATTGCCAGAGACAGAGGCGAACCATTTCTTGATCACACTGGGAATAGGATAAGTAGTGAATGGCTTTGGCCAAAGCTTTTAGAAACTATCGATGATGCTCCGGAAGTTGCAAAAGCAACCGAGTGGTACATAGAAGGTTCTGATTGGATTGTTTGGCAGCTAACTGGTAAACAGATTAGGAATCAGTGTTCTGCTGGATATAAAGCATGTTATGTTGAAGGTTTTGGTTATCCAAGTGGGTCATATTTTGAAGCTGTTTCATTTGATTTAGCAAGACAGGCTGCAAAGATAAAAGATATCCCAATCATGAAACCCGGGAGATTTGTAGGAAATCTGTTACCAGAGGCTGCTCAAAAACTTGGTTTGATGCCTGGAACTCCTGTTGGGGCTGGTGTTGCCTCAAATCATGTTGGTGTTGC
Organism: Caldisericia bacterium; assembly: GCA_963674785.1. Classification (GTDB taxonomy): domain Bacteria; phylum Caldisericota; class Caldisericia; order JAAYUI01; family JAAYUI01; genus JAXGMQ01. The sequence continues at coordinate 114,906 of OY771555.1, read as the reverse complement.
TGGGGCAGGAATATACACTCCGGACACCCTAACAATAGTCTTTGGAGACTCTACTGCTCAGATGTTGATGAGTGTTGAAGAGAGAATTTTTGAAGGTTACTCTTGTGCTGTAAAAGACGGAATAATCGATGGATTCTGGGGATATGAAGCTGGGCAACCTGGTACAGGGGAGATTATTTCCTGGTTTATTGATACTCTCGCACCTTACAGCCTTTATGAGAGATCTCATGAAGATGAAGTTGATATTTCTGTTACTCTTGACAGGTGGCTATCAGAAATTCCACCGGGATCAAATGGGGTCTTATCGTTAGAGTGGTTTGATGGAAACAAGAGCGTTTTGTACAATCCTTCTTTAACAGGTTGCATTAGTGGATTGAGATTAGCATCTTCTCCGGCCGAGATATATAAATCTTTGATCGAAGCATCTGCTTTGGGATCAAGAAAAATTGTGGAATCATTTAAGAGTGGGGGACTCCCCTTTGATAAGATTTGCGCTGTAGGGACAATCCCATTTGAATCTCCAACTGCTCTACAGATTTATGCAGATGTTTTGAATATACCGATAAGTGTTCCGGATACACCAGAGGCAATTGCTCGTGGGACAGCAATAATTGGTGCAATGTCACTCGACCTTCAAAGTCTTGGTTATGAGAACAGAGAAGATTTTTTAAAGAAAATGAAGCCTAGTGAGCATGACTTCTTTAAGCCAACACCTTCAAATGTACTTGTTTATGAGGAACTGTTTTCAAAATATTGCTCAATGCATGACAAAATGTCTGGCTGAATATATTGAAAAACCCCTTTAGTTTCTTATACTAAAGGGGTTTTTGCGTTTATTGTGGAAACACTTTTTATGGAAGCTCAAATATGGTTTCAAGTTCTTTTTTTACTACATCTGTAGTCCCATCATCGTGAGTATAAAGCATTGAGATAGTCATCTTTGCTTTAATCTTTTTGCTGTCAAATGATTTCAGTTTTTCTATTATTTCAGTCGAGACATAGTATTTGAAATCCCATTGTGGTCTACCTTTGTAGATTGACATTACGAGTCTGACTTCATCAAGTTCACCGATGTATGCATTATCTTGCTGGGCATCAAAGAATTTGATCTTGTAATTTTGTGTTAGGATGTTACCGCTTCCTTTTCTGTTAAACTCAATTCGATTCCCAACCTCAAGCATACCGTTCTTTTTCCAGTTTCTGAACGTGATTTCTTGCTCAAGTTCAACATCAAGTTCTGTTTTTTCAACACATGTGATGTTACACACGATTGTTTTTTTGGTGTTGCACGCAGTTATTACAATCGAAAGCTTACATGTATCTCCGGGTTTTGTGTCGTCTTCACCTCTTATCCATACAACAAGATTGCTTGTGTCACCACCCGATCCGAGATTGAATGTCTGTCTGACTTTTCCTTCAACAAGACCAGATGCCCAATCCGTTTCACTTCTTACAACCTTTACCGAGAAAAGCTGTGGATCAACGCTATTATTTTTGACATAAATAGGTATCTGAACTTCTTTGCCAACTTCCATGTCTTTACCAAGGTTACTTGTTTCAGATTCAAGGAAGTAACATTCAAATTGGCAGTCACTCTTTTTCTTAATTAAAAATCTTCGATCTAAGGTTTGAGTTGTTTTACCGCATGTTGCAACGATATTTACAGAGGAATCACCAACTTTTGCTTTCGCGTGAATCTGGAATGTGATCGTGACCTCTTCGTATGTGCCACTTTTAATCTTTAGATCATAGTTATCTAAATATGCAACAATCGGTTCTCCTTCTACTTCGACATCGAGAGTAAACACTCCCTCATAATCACTGAAGTTCCAAACATAAAAAGTCTCGTTCCATCTTGAGTCTGTTTCAACGGTTGTTCTTGTTGTTGATTTCTTTTCAGCCCACTCGAGTTCAAATGAACACTCCATTAATTTGTTTGTTATTGACCATGATAGCTCTTTTGACTCTCCACATCCTAGAACTTCAATCTTTATTTTTAAAGTCTCACCATCTTTGGCTCCCTGTGGCGATGAAACTGCAAATGCCACCTGTGTTTCTTCGTCTGACCCAAGGAAGATTTTCCCACCCTTCCTCTGATCTTTAAATCCTATATTCCAGAATGTATTTGTGTTGTCTTGTTCGGTGCTGTAGTCCAAAATAAATTGTTGCTGTTGGCTACTTGTGTTTTTGATCGTAAAGATTTCTATTAACTCTGTTCCTGGACTAATATCATTTCCCATACCTGTTCCACCAGAAACCCAAGATATCTCATATGAGCAGCTTGGGGCAGAAACAGAAAAAATGCCTGTAAGAACCATAGTTTGGAGTCCGCTTTTCAAAACAACTTCAACGTTGTTTTTCTCCCCAGATGGTATTGATGAGTCTGGGTAAATTGTTAGCGTTACTGTTTCCTTTTGCCCGGGTTTGAGTTCAATCCATGTCGGAGATTCTTTATCAACAAATGAAACATCCCACTTGTAATTTGGATTATTTATGCTGAGTTCTGCTTTGAAAACGTTTTCTGAAACGTTGTGTATGATAACATCAAAACTTTCTTCTGACCCTCTCTCGATGCTTTTTTCTAAAACTCTTCCGTTTGGAACATCGCTCCATTCCATGAAGAATAGCCATGGATTGGGTTGAAGTTCTTCTTCAATGCAATAGTTTTCAATCTCAACACTATTTGAAATCAGTTTTAAACAGTATTTATAAAACTCTCCAGCCTCTGCTGTGTCATCAGTTATATTAAGTGATGGGTCAGAGTAGGATACATCATGGGTTGAGACAACCTCGTCATTCCTAATTAACTCTATTGAAACCTCTGCATTTTTTGGGACAAATGCTATATCGGAGTTCACTCTGACATCAAATATTACTGAACCTACTCCCTCTTCTTGAATAATCTCATAATTAACGTAATCAAAGGCATTTGTCTCACCACAAGGACAGTCAAAATCTGTGGATTTATCAATTGCGATCGTGTTAATGGAGAGGTTAGTTTGACCATCTTTGTCTTCATCTCCAAACCAGCAGGATGGTTTTCCATTTGGGAAAGAAATTTTTAGTTGAGATGTTCCAGAGACTCTGAATCTACCAACTTGTTTTCCGGATGGCGAATTCAGGATTGGCACAGTGATATCCAGCATTGGATTGGGTGAAAGAGAAATACTTTTTGGCAGAGCAAAAACCTTAAAGAAACCGAACATATGGTCATTTTCTTTTATGTCCAATGAAATTGAACGTGGTCTTGAAGAATCCTCAATATTTATTGATAAGAAATCTTCATTTGTAGACTTTCCATCACTTGCTCTGTTCCATTTTGAGTTTGATTCAGCTATGTTGAATGTGCCTTTTACTGCTTCTGAGCAGTTATTCACTGTTGATGTGTTGTTTGGGGGTCTATTGTCAACCATAGAAAGCTGAAACTCAGCAAACTCTCCATCAATGCTTGGGCATGACGTTCCCGGAAAGAATCCACAACCTTCATCAAGTGATAATGTCAATCCTTCTCCTCCTGATATATCAAAGGAAAAATCAACAAGAGAAGAAAGCAAAACAAGCGACATGTTGTTTGCTTGACTGAGGTTTTCTGTTGCTTTGTTTTCAAAAGATAGATTGGCATTGCCAACTGTCCTTGAACATGTGTCACATCCTGGTGGTTCATCTAAGTTGAGTGATGTGACTTTGCTGCTTGCAGTCATAGGGATTGATTCAATATTCCATGTGTACTTTTTGTTTTTTACCGATGCTCTTGGTAACAGTATTTGATAGTTCATTTTTTCGGTATCTGAACTTTCAATATTGAAATCAAAACCTGCAGTGATAAAGGTTGCATCAACTATTTCACCATCAGAGGTTAGAAGAATAACAGAATCAAAGTCATTCAAACTGCTCAGATTTGATTTATATGAAATTTTGTATGCTTTGAGGTTTTGGTTGTACATTCCAAGCCAGTCAGACAGTTTTGTCAAACTGTTTGGTCTTCCAATTATGTCCTTGTATTCAAGAATCGGGACTGCTTCAATTGAGTCAGTACCAGTTAAAACCTTTGCCCCTTTTAGAAACTCATCGATAGGATTGTCTGTTTCTAATTCTTCAACATCTTTCAGACTGACTATCTGACCAAGTGAGTTTCTTCCAAGAGATGTCATTCCTGACATTGCACGTCTTACTGATACTTTTTCCTGAAGCGGGAAAAGAATATCAATTCTCTTTTCAGAGCCGATCCATTCAACTGTTCCTTCGAGGTTCTCAGCGATAAATCTGAATGGAAGCATTGTTCTTCCATTTACAATTACGGGAACGATTTCTGGATTGCTGTTTATTTGCACCTCTTTGCCATCAACTGTTGCGGTGTTTTTGCCAATTGAAAGTGAAACAGAATGTGGTGGAAGGTTTACGATAACAGATTTTGTTGCTCCATCCCAACCCAGTGATCCACCAACAGCTTCAATGATTGGTCTGATTGAAACAAAAGTGTTTGATTGAATGATTATTGGTTCTGAATCGATTTCTTGTGTATCACAGTTAACACCCATTGTTTTTTTGCCAATCCAAAGTTTGATCATTGTGTTGTCCGGATATTCACACTCTGGAGGTATATATGTCGGAAGAACGGAAGACCTACAAGCAACCCTACCATCCCGACCTATAATCATTACTGAGTATGTGTGGCTACCAGGAGTAGGGCTTTCTGTAAAGCTTGTGTCGGTTGGGTTGAGGGTTGCCACAGGTTTAGCATTTTTGTAGTAATCCCTGTAAACATAGATTGTGGATGCAGTTTGCTTTTCCCAGTTAAGAGTCACACTTCCATCTGATATGGTAGCATTAATATCAATTACATTTATTTCTTCTGCAAAAACAACAGGGGAAATAAAGACAAGCCCTGCGACTAATAATATACAAATGACGGCAGCAACAAGTTTTTTCATATTGACCTCCACCAACTAGATTAGCCTTTTGCCTGAATTGGTCAATAGACTAATTACACATTGGATTAACTGACAGTTAACCCTTTTTCACCAAATTTGTTAGAGCTAGCCAACTAAAAAACCATCAACTGATAAATAAATGTTAAAAGCTTCCTATTCCTTGTATTTCCCAGAGAATATTCTAGCAACTTTTTCACGTGTTAGGCTTGGATTTCCAGGTATTTTTCCATCTACAGCCTTTTGAGCAAACAAATCATCTGTAAATTTTGGTATGTCTGATTCGGGAATATTTATATCCTCCAGTGTGACATAACAATTAACCAACTTTAGGAACTCTTTTATGTCGCTGCACACATTATTTAAAAACATCTCGTATCTTTTTGGGAATGCCTCAGAAACATATTCAAGTGTTGGGGGCAAGAGGAATGAAAGACCTAATCCGTGTGGGATGTCGTGATGGGCAGATAAGACGTGTTCCATCCAATGCATTAGAAACCCACCTGGGCGACCGTTGTTTGGGATGCCACACAGAGCAACTGCAGATGTCCATGAAAGCTGTGACCTTGCATTAATATCATCTCCAGCGCTGTATGCTTTTGGTAGATACTTGATGACTGTTTTCATGATGGCTTCGCTAATACCATCCTGGACAGGTGTGTAGTTATCGCTTGAAGTAAGGTATGTTTCGAGTACATGAATCATGATGTCTACTCCGCCATATGCAGTATGGTTTGGTGGAGTTGTGATAGAAAGTTCTGGGTCAAGAATTGAGATTTTTGGGAACATATGTGGTGAAAATAACCCCAGCTTTTCATTTGTTTCCCAATTGGTTATAACTGCTCCAGCGTTGAACTCTGAACCTGTTGCAGCAAGTGTTGAGACTGTCATGATTGGAAGAGCTGATGTTACAGGTTCCTCCCTTTTTACATGTGACCATACAGGTTTTCCTGTGGATGCTGATGCAGCGATTGTTTTGCTTGCGTCCATAACTGAACCACCACCAACCCCAATCACAAAATCACAACTTTTGTTTCTTGCAATCTCTGCAGCTTTATCACATGTCGATTCTCTTGGGTTTGGTTCAATCCCATAGAATGGTACAGGTTCTAGACCTGAATCTTTCAACAACTGAAAACATTTTTCATCAAGTCCAGTCTCTTTTGCTGAATTCATTCCAAAAACAACAAGTGGTTTATTACCGAGAGTTTTCGCCTGAATACCAAGGTTTTTTATTTCACCTGGACCGAAGACAATTTTTACCGGGTTGTATTGTGTAAAGTTTATCATGCCTCAATTTTACACCATTTTTTGGAAATTTCCAGTACTTTCATTCCCCATGTTCTTTGCTAAAATCTTATTTTCAATGCACGTGAAAAAGAATCTTAAAATTGTATCTGGTGGGCAAACAGGTGTTGATAGAGCAGCTCTCGATGCCGCAATTGAATTGGGAATCCCTCATGGTGGGTGGTGTCCAAAAGGAAGACTTGCAGAAGACGGAAGGATTCCTGATAAATACAATTTGTCAGAAACCAAAACCCGAAAATATCCCGAAAGAACCATTATGAATATCCACGATTCTGATGGTACATTGATTATCACAAGAAGTGAGCCGACTGGTGGAACGCTTCTGACAAAGAATGTCGCAGAAAAATCCAAAAAACCCTTGTTGGTAATCACAATTAACAAAAGAGTCTCTCAGAAAAAAGTTGTATCGATCTTAAGCTGGATTTCGGAAAACAAGATAAAAGTTTTGAATATTGCTGGCCCAAGAGAGTCAACAACTTCTGGAATTTACGAAGTTGCCAAGCGCTTGATAAAAAGATTCTTATCATAATAAATCTCAAAACAACTTGACAAAGTTCGGCGATCTTTTTATATTGACTAAGTAGTCATTGACTAGTGAGTCAACGAAAAGGAGATACTTTGACAGATAATCTATCAAGGCTTGAAAAAAAGGAACAAACCAGAAGAAAAATCATCGACTCCGCAACGGAAATAATTTCTGCTGAAGGTGTCAATGAAAGCTTCATCAAGCAGGCTGGAAAAGCTGCAGGAGTTGCCCATGGTTCGATCTTTGCTCATTTTGGATCACGTGAGATGTTAATATCTGCAGTTTTAGAAAGCTATATCCTTAAAGCCTCAAACTTTTTCCCATCTGATAACTCCTCAATCCCATTGGAAACTGCAATTGAATCACATCTGAGAATGATCGGTTATAATGAAGGGCTTTATGTAAACCTTATTGTAAGAAAATCTCTTCTCCCTGAAAAAGCAAAACTTCAGGCACTTCAGTTTGAGATGAAAATCTCATCAATGATCATTGACTGTCTAAAATCAGTTTCTCCAAACTCTGACCCAATTATTGCGTCAAACATGTGGATAGGTCTGATTTATCGGTATCTTGAAAACAAAGAACTCTACTCTCCAAATCAAGAAGTAATCACAAGATTTGGGGATGTTTTGAAACAATTCTTCATTAGTCAAATAACAGGAGGGGACAATGAGTAAGACTTGCGAATCATGTGGTAGAAATCACTACAAGTTGGGGGAATATTGTGAGAATTGTGTAGATAAGGACGGAAACCTCAAATCATTTGAAGAGGTTAGAGAGAGTCTTGCAAAACACATTTCTGAAACTCAGGGGTATGCAGAAGTTGCGGCTTTGAAGGTTGCTGATTCGATACTTGAATCAAGGCCAGCTTGGAGTGCTAGATTTTTAAAATCCGATAAACAATCCGGAAACAGAAAACCGTTCTTTCCTCTCGCCTCATCGTTTTTTGTTGGTGCAATTGTTGCCTTATTGGTTGTTGCAATTGTTTCCGGATTGTTTACATCAGGTACTAAAAAATCTTCATATGTTGAAAAGATGGTTGTTGAAAGTGCATATGGATATATCCATCAGAACTCAAACTTTTATATCTATGAAGATAGTGTTGGAGATCTCTCCGGTGTTTATATAAAAAATAAAAAAACTGGTGAAATTTCTCAAATCGGTGAACCATGGGATTTTCAGGCCTGGGGAAACATGAGACAATCTTGGATTACTGATGACTACGTTGCCTGGACCGTAGAAAACAAAATTTTTGCCTCAGATTTTGATGGGAATTTTGTAATTGTCACGGATCAGGTAGACAGGTTTATAAATGATTGGGATATAAAGATTTTAGATAACTGTTTGGTGTATGGAGTCGCATTAAATAATATGGACATGGAATTTTATGCACACAATTTATCACGTCCTGATTCAGAAAGCATGAGGATAATGAAAGTGGTTTATGACAAACCTAACTATTACAAGGATAACGACACATGGAAACTTGAAAAGAGCCCCGATGGAAAGGTTCTTCTTTTCGCTGTCCAACAAAAAGAAATTTCAGATGAAGGAATATATTCTTTCACATATCGATTTGATTTGCGACAATTTTATGGTGAAACTGTTGAACTAAACCCATTATTATTTGCAGATGACACGGCTATTCTTGATGTGTTTGATAAAACTATTGTCTATCAAAGAGAAATAAACGATTTTTCAGATATTACCGATAGCAATCTTGTTCGATTGATAACCCCAACTAGATTTGAGCTGCTTTTGTATGATAAAAAAACACAGGATTCAAAATCCATTGGAGTTTTTGATAATCTTCGATATGAGTGGGGTGATGGTGAAAAGGTTGTTTTTTTCACTGAAGATCCAGGTGAGCAAGTTATCTATCTAAAAGATAAGCCCGGGGAACAAATCACAATAAAGAATACTTCAAAGAAGAATAGTAGCTTTTATTGCTACTACTTTGAAGAGGGTGAACTCGAAATGTTTTTTGAGGATATTGCCCCTCCTAGAAGAAATGAGTACATGAATAAAACCTTAGGTGTTGCATTCAACTCATCACAATTTGTTTTTGTGCCACACTATGAAAGTGGGGATGAAGATATTCCTCTATATCGATATGATTTTATAACTAGAAAGCTTGAAGAGTTGAAAAAATACACATCATTTGATCTTCAGTCAAATGGCCATATAAGACTACATGAAGAGGAAATTTATGAACAAAGAATAAATGAAAAAAATGCATACAAATGGGATCTTCATAAACTCGTGAAGGCTGGTGGACAATGAGTAAGACTTGTGAATCATGTGGTAGAAATCACGACAGGCTGGGAGAATATTGTGAGAATTGCATTGACGAAAACGAAATCCTTAAACCCTTTGAAGAGGTTAGAGAGAGTCTCGCAAAGCACATCTCCGAAACTCAGGGGTATGCAGAAGTTGCTGCTTTGAAGGTTGCTGATTCGATACTCGCAAAACAGAAAGTGTGGAAGGATAGATTTGAAGATTCCGAAAAAGTCGCCATTCAAAAAATTTCGAAGAAGAGAAAATCGGTAAAGATTTTTTCTACTTTAATCATTATCCTGACAGTTTCGGTACTCTTGATTTCATGGATTTTTGTTCATTTAAAAAACTCAAAATATAGACCAAAGCTTTTGCTTTCAAATATTGCATCAACATCAATTAAACAAAATGAAAAATATCTTATTTTTGCATCTCACATTGACCTTGATAATCGTTCCGACCGGATATATCTAAAAAAGATGGATAAAGAAACGGGCGTTATTTCTCATATTGGAACTGTTCGAACCGTAATGGATTTCGATGAATTTGAGAATAATGTCGTAGTGAATGATGATTATATTGCTTGGCTTGATAGACGGCATACAAAAGATTATACCTTGATGAATGATATATATTTTTCAAAGCTTGGTTTTGATGAAACACGTGCCACAAAGCATTCATTGATGAGAAGTAATTTGAAGATATGCAAAAACTGGATTGCTTATGAGAGGGAAAAATTGAATGATGCTGGAGAATGTTCAGGCTTTCAGGTCTATGCCATCAATCTAGAGGACAAAGAATTTGCAGAGGGTGTCATTCCAGAGCCAAGACTTGTTGCTGAAAGCCCCGATGAAATTGAATGGGATATTTATTATGAACATAAGCTGAATGAGGTCTGTGTTTTTGTTAATGTGATCAATAGGGCAATGTTTTTTGATTCGACAGAAAAACTCAAAATAGATGAGTTTTATTCTAGGAAGATTGTTCTAGAAGATGTATCAGAATTTAAAAAATATGATAAGATCAGGTCTCGTAATATTATTGATAGGTGTAAAAATGCGAGTATACAGCGACACGCAATCAAAATTGGCGTTGTGGTTAAGCCCGATAATGAGGTTGGATCTTTTGTCGATTATATGGATTTTGAGTTAGAGTATTTTGAATACAAGAAGACCAACGAAGATATAAGTTTTTTTCAAACATTCGATTTTATTATTGACAGTTTTAGCTCTGTTTATCCAATAAACAATTACTCAAAAAATAGGACCGCGTTTGTGTTTTTTGAAAGAAATGATTGCGATTTTGCAGATGTAGTCAATGCGCCTCCAAATAAGAATCTATGTAGTCAAAAATATTTTATGTTTGATTACATCTCAAAATCTTTAATCGAGCTTTTTATTCTGGAATCGAAATCTGATATTGATATTTGTAATGAGAAATACGTTGTTTATCGACCAGATGTTTCTTCAAAGAAGGGTGAAAAATCAACTCTCAATCTTTTTAACGTTTCAGAGGGTAAGACCGAGACTGTTATGAAAGGATGGGATGCATATAACCTAAAAGAAGAAAGTGTGCAACTTGATGGAAACAAACTACTTTTCTCACTCCCCTCAAATATGAAGGCTGATGATATGAATTTTGTTTATGATCTCTATCAGATAGATTTGGATTAGGCCAAGCTTGCCTTTATCTTCTCAACAAATCCTTTTATTGCATCCTCATTGATACAAGGTTCATCAATCTTCTGGGATGAAACAATTTTTTTCATCATGGCACGTTCAAGCGTGCCCATTTTGTCCCAGTTGAGCTCAGCGCCCAGATGTGATATTGCAAGGGCTACTTCACGAAGCTGTTTTGGGAATCCTTTTTCAATGTGTTCCTGAACCTTTTCACCCTGTTCCATGCAACAGATAAAAAGGGCGATATTCTTTTTTTCGAGCTTTCTGATGTTTGCTTTCAAGAACCTAATCAGATGTGCGTGAAGGTTGGCCATTCGGACTGGACCACCAGCAATGATCAGATCGTATTCAAGGAACTGCGGATGTGCAGTTTCTGACAGGTTTACAATATCGACATTGTCAAACTCCTTCGCGATAAGGTTTGCGCACTTTTCAGATGTTCCAGATTTCGTTGCGTAGGCAACCAGAGTCTTCATGTCTCTACACCTCCAAAGGAATGTTTAAAGGATAACATACATTACAAAACCCCGCAAGTGCTAAAAAACAAGCGGGGTTTTGATGTAGTTTTATGTTTGTAGTTGTTATTACTTGATCTCGACAACAGCACCAACTGCTGAGAGCTTTTCTTTGATTTCGTCTGCTTCTTCCTGTGAGACTTTTTCTTTGACTGCTTTTGGAACTGCATCGACGAGTGCTTTTGCTTCTTTGAGTCCAAGTCCTGAGAGTTCTTTGACTGCCTTGATTACTGGAATCTTCTGCTGTCCGACTTCGACAAGGATTACGTCGAATTCGGTCTGTTCGTCGCCACCGGCATCTCCGCCGCCAGCACCTGGCATTCCTCCGGCCATCATGACTGGGGCTGCTGCTGCTGATACATCGAATTTCTCTTCGATTGCTTTAACGAGTTCTGAGAGTTCAAGAACTGTCATTTTTTCGATTGCTTCTAATATTTCGTCTTTTGACATTTGATTGTCTCCTTTTTTATTTTTTGCAGTCTTTATGCTGCTTTTTCTTTCTTTTCTCTTACTGCATCAAGCACACGGGCGATACCAGTGATATTTGCCTGAAGCACTCTTGCAAACTTGACGATTGGACCATTGAATGCGCTTGCAACCATTCCAAGAAGAACTTCTCTTGGTGGGATTGATGCGAGCTGCTTGACTCCATTTTCGTCAAAGACTTTGCCTTCCATGACGCCGCCCTTGATGATGAGCTTCTTTGGGTAGTCCTTTTTGAATTCAGAAAATACCTTTGCTGCTGCTGGCATTTCTTCCATAGCAAAAGCTGTGGCTGTTGGCCCCTTGAGCTGTTTGTCAATTCCTTCGATTTCAAGATCTTTGAGTGCGAGCTTTACAAGGGTGTTCTTGAAAACCTTAAGTTTAACTCCAGCTTCGCGACACTGTTTTCTGAGTTCTGAAATGGCACCTGCTTCAAGTTTCTGTGAATCGATAACGATCATTCCCTTTGAAGCATCCCAGATTTCTCTGATCTCTTTTACTGATGTTTCTTTTTCTTTTCTAGTTAACAAATGGTTTCCTCCTTCCTTGAGAAATAAAAAAAGGTCACGCCGAAATTTTGACGTGACCTTTTTTGTGAATGTCTAAAGTATCAATCAAAACCTCGGCAAGCCATTTTCGTTTAATCCCCTCTCGGGGGTACTTACTGTCTTTGGTTTCTAAATTGTATTATTAAGGTTCCAGAACGTAATGTACTGATGTTTATTTATGCTGCAACAAAATTACGAGCTTTGATTACATCGAGTTTGACACCAGGACTCTGTGTGAGTGAAAGTGTAATTGATTCGATGTATGTTCCTTTGAGTGAAGCAGGTCTGACTCTAAGAACTGTCTGAAGGAAGGTTGTGATGTTGCTGATAAGGTCTTCTTCGTTGAAGCTAACTTTTCCGATTCTAACATTCATATCGGCGAATTTGTTGACTCTGTATTCAATTCTACCTGATTTAAACTCTTTAACAGCTTTTCCGATATCCATTGTAACTGTTCCAGATTTTGGGTTGGGCATAAGACCTTTTGGTCCGAGAAGTTTACCGATCCTACCAACGGTACCCATCATGTCTGGAGTTGCGATAACGAGATCGAAATCGAACCATCCACCCTGGATCTTTTTTACTGTTTCGTCGTCAGCAATGATGTCAGCGCCAGCGTCTTTTGCTTCTGCTTCTTTTTCACCTTTAGCAAAGGCAAGAATGCGGACAGTTTTACCTGTTCCTGCTGGAAGCCCGACTGTTCCTCTGATGTTCTGGTCGGCCTGTTTTGGGTCAACTCCGAGCTTCATTGCAATCTCGACAGTTTCGTCAAACTTGCTTGATTTGAGATCCTTGAGAAGTTTTACTGCCTCAGGGATTTCGTAGAGCTTGTCTGCTTCTATCTTTTCGTACAAACCTTTAAGTCTTTTGCCTTTTTTCATGTTTCCTCCATGTGGTGCGATCGAGCTTTTTGCTCTTCCACAAGTTATTAGAAATTAGTTATTCTTTGATTTCAACGCCCATTGAACGGGCTGTGCCTTCAACGACTCTCATTGCAGATTCGATATTGGCTGAGTTGAGGTCAGGCATCTTGATCTTTGCGATTTCTTCAACCTGTGCCTTTGTCAATTTGCCAACTTTTCTCTTGTTTGGTTCACCTGAACCTGATTTGAGTTTGAGTGCTTTCTTGATCAAATCAGCTGCTGGTGGAGTCTTTAAGATGAAGTCGTATGATTTGTCTTTGTAGACTGTAATAACAACAGGGATGACCATTCCTGGTTTATCCTTTGTTTTGTCATTGAAGTCTTTGCAAAACTGCATGATATTGATTCCACGCTGTCCAAGAGCGGGACCAACTGGAGGAGCTGGGTTTGCCTTTCCTGCCTCGATCTGCAGTTTTAAATATCCATCTATTACCTTAGCCATTCTTTATCGTTCTCCTTAAATTACTTCTATATTTACAAAGTCAAGTTCAACTGGCATTTCTCTGCCAAACATTGATAACCTTACTTTTGCTTTTTCTCTTTCGTCGTTTATTGACTCAACAACACCAATCATCTCATTGAATGGGCCACCGACAACTCTAATCGAGTCACCGATTTTGAAGTTGATATTTGCTTTGGCTTCTTCGAAACCAACACGTTCAAGCATGTGATCAACCTCAGGGCCTTCAAGTGGGAGTGGTTTTCCACCAGATCCTACAAATCCGATAACACCAGGTGTGTTTCTTACGACATACCAGGATTGGTCTGTCATAACCATCTCAACAAGAACATAACCAGGATAAACCTTTTCTGGTAAAATCTGTCTCTTACCGTCTTTAAGTTTGACCTGGAAATCGACCGGTACCTCAATCCTAAAAATGAGGTCTTCCATATTCATGGATTGAACCCTCTGTGTTAGGTTGATCTTTACCTTATTCTCGTACCCGCTATAGGTATGTAAAATGTACCAGTGTCGTTCTGGGAGTGGCATGTTTTCCTACCTTATACCTTCTTTTTTTCTTCCTACTGATTTGTTTCTGGAGCGGTTGTCTCTTCGATTGGGATCTCAAAATCCTCTGGAAGAGTTGTGTCGGTGTCAGTTGCGTCTTCAGTGTCTGGCTGTCTTGATTCCATCAGATTGTTATATTCTTTCTGTACAACTGCATCGTCCACAAGTTTGCCCTGGAACCACGTGAAAGCAGAATCAAATCCGTAAAGAATTAACGCCCAAATAATAATGAACCCAACAACAACAATTGTTGCGACCTTTAGCCTTTTCCATGTTGGCCAAACTACCTTCGTCGTAAGTTCATACCAAACGTCCGCTAGGAAGTTCGATTTTTTTGCTTTTGCTGCCATCTTAGTCCTCGCTGGCAGGCCAGGAGGGACTTGAACCCCCAACACCCGGTTTTGGAGACCGGTGCTCTACCAATTGAGCTACTGACCTGCATCAAAATTATCTTCTAACAAGACTGGAATTCTAGCATGCAGTTGTTTTGTGTCAAGGTTTACCATTAAACTATGTCTTTATTGTTGCATTTCTATGTCTGTGTGAGTAAAGTAAGTATATGAACAAGGGAAGTTTATTCTTTGACCCGCATCGATTCAAGGAACTGAAAGCCCAGGAAGACCGAAGAAAGAGAGCAAAGAGTTTTCTTCTCCTGGGTTCAGTGGCGGTTTCCCTTGCGTTTGTCCTGCTTGTAGTTTTTGGTTTTTCCATCTCTTTTTCATCTTCTTTTGACTCAGTTCTAGTTGATGAAACTTATATATCAACTTCCGCGGTTATCTCTGTTTCAGAAATAATATGTGAGAAGAACATTATTTTCGATGATGTGATTTTTACATCGAACAGAATAATTGATAATGCTAATGATATTATTTTTGCAAGGGTTGAAGCTGAGAAAAAGGCTTTAGAAGAACAACGAATTCTCGCTGAAAAAAAGAAGAAGGAAGAGGAAGAGAAACAAAAGCTATTGCTGGCTCAAGCTGAAAAACAGAAACAATCTACCAAGAAGTCAACTACTGCCGCTTCAACTGCTACTGCAAGCACACAAAAAGTTGGTGGAGATGTCCAGAAGGTTGAGATTGACATAAATGATGAGTATCTTCCTGTAAACCCAGAAGAACTAGACCCAACTGGAAATTATGGAATTCCTGAGTACTGGCCAATCCAGGGTGTTAGTGTTTCATCGAAATATGGTTATCTTCCTGAGCGTGGAAGATTCCATGCTGGTGTTGATCTTGTTGCCGATTCTGGAACACCCATTTGTGCTGCGGGTGCTGGTAAGGTTATTCGAGCTTCCTGGTTTGCAGGATACGGCCATTGCATAGATATTCAGCATTCTTCTGGGTATGTTACGAGGTACGGACACTTGTCAGGATACTTTGTAGGTGTTGGTGATTTTGTGAATGTCGGCGACTGGATTGGATCGTGTGGATCAACAGGTCGATCGACATGCCCACATCTCCATTTTGAGGTACATAAAAATGGAAAGAGCATGAATCCACTTTCATCATCCCTGAGTTGGGCTGGTAAACCTTAAAAGGGACTAAGTTTCCTTCTGTTTCTGATTTCCCATGTTTTTTTGATGAGTCTTAAAACCTTTGTGCCACCTGTTTGAGTTCCAAATGTAGTAAACCCGAGTGAAAGTGCTAATGAAAGGCTTCTCGTGTTTTCAGGTGTTATATATGTGTCTATGTAGTAAAGGTCAGACGTTCTAAATATCTCATCTAAAACTAGGATACAGGCCTCTTTCCCAAGACCTTTCCCCCACATCGTTTTATCTCCAATGACAATATAGAGCTCTGCCCTTTTTTGAGTCTCGTATATGTGGGCAGTAATATCTCCGACTAACTTCCCATCGTGGTCAATTGCCCAGACAAAATCGTTTCTTTCCTTTCTTTTGCGAAACCATCTATGACTTTCGGCAAGTGCGTCGTTATTGCTTATTTTTCTCTCAGCAATAGATTTTGGGTAACCCATCATGGAAAGAATTTCAGAATCCATCATCCAAAATGACCTTGTTGCAAGGTCTTGCTCAACCATAGGTCTAAGGAGAACTGAGTCTCCTCTAAGCATTTTTTTCAGTTCTGATGAATCATTCATATTACGACTCTTACCATTATAATGCCATGAAAACAAAGCTTTTGCAAATAATTATTATTTCCAAATTGTAAACTGGTATTTTTTCTGCAAGTCGATATATTACCTAGAAACATAGATTATTTCGGAAGAAAATGCAGTTCTTATTCAATATAGTCAATACAGAAAAAATGGCTATTTTCGGTAAATGTTCGTGTAAATATTTCACACTACTCTATTCCAGATAAAAACTTGACCATTCCATGTCCTATGAATAGAATTGGAGTTTGCGATAATCAATATAAAAGGGTGGCTCATGATTACCAGAGAATCTGCGTATAAGCTTGTTTTAGAGAAGATCAGCAATAAGAATCTTATCAAACATATGCTGGCTACAGAGGCTGTGATGTCTCAGCTTGCAAAAAAGTTTGGTGAGGACGAAGAACTATGGGGTTTGGCAGGCTTGGTTCATGATATTGATTATACTGAAACTGAGAAAACTCCAGAGAAACATGCCCTTGTTGGGTCAAAGTGGTTGGAAGAACTCGGTTACCCAGAAGATGTCTGTTATGCTGTTTCCTGTCACAACTCAATGACCGGTGTTAAAAGGGTCAGCAAAATGGATGAAGCTCTTCACACATGCGATCCTCTCACTGGGCTGATTGTTGCTTGTGCTTTGATTCATAAAGACAAAAAGCTTTCATCGATTGATGTGCCTTTTGTTTTGAATCGATTCAAAGAAAAGCGTTTTGCGGCAGGAGCAAACAGGGATCAAATCGAAAACTGCATTAGCCTTGGATTGAGTCTTGAAGAATTTATTGGAATTGGTCTTGAGGCTATGAAGGGAATTTCTAAAGAGTTGGGACTGTAGGGACTATTATGAAGAGCAATGATACAAGATTGACTCTTTTGACAGGAACTGATGATCCACAGAGGATTTGTACTCTTTCAGCTAGAGTTTCGACTCTGCCTGGAAAACCAACTGAGATATATGAAAAAACTCCCGAAGGTGGACACCCTGATTCACTTCGAAGAATAATTGGAATGGGACACAAATCAGTTTCTGAACACGCAAATTTTACAATAGCCTTTGAAAATGTTTCTGTTTTTGTTGAGCAATACATGATAACTCATCGACTTGCATCATTCACTGTGAAGTCGAGGAGATATGTTTCACATGCTGATGCTGGATATATTGTTCCATATCTTGCTCCCGAGGGAGAAAATGATCTTTGGGGGAACACAGATAAACCATATGTGGGACCAGAGTTTTATGGTCCTCTTTCACAGCGATATGTTCACTATTGTGAAGGGCTGTTTCTTGCGTATAAAAAACTCCTCGATATAGGGATTCCCCCGGAGGATGCAAGGTTTATATTGCCGTATTCTTTCAAGTCAAATTTCATATTGACAGCAAATGCAAGAACATGGATTCATGTTATATATGATGCAATTCATGGTCGTGGAGCTGCTTTCCCTGAAGTCACATGGATTGGTGCAACACTGCAAAAAATGCTTTCCAGAGTTGCCCCTGCAATGTTTTCAAAGATCGAAGCATTCGAATTTGGGAAAGCAAGAGACTTGAATTCAATCTCCAAGTTAATTACAAAAAAAGATGATGTCGATACGAGAGTGGGTGTCGATATCATCGCTTGTACTCCTGATCCCGATAGAACACTCACAAAAGCAGCAATTATGGCCGATACAGGTATGGATTCGAATGAAGTCGATGAAGCAATAACTGATGAAATTGAAGACAAAGTTATTGATGAGGTTTTAAAACACAGACATGCCAGGGAGCTTGAACAGGTAAATTTCACCTTCTCTCTCCGAGGGATGAGTCTTCCAACTCTAACACACCTTGTGAGGCACAGAATCCAGTCAATCATTATTCCAAATTTCTCGAATCTTTATAAGTGCCGACACATAATAGAGCCCGAATCAATCAAAAAAGTAACAGAGGCACACTCAGTCTTTAAGTCTGCAGTTAATTCTCATGATTCATTCAGTCTTGCAATGGACAGGTTTGAGGTGAGACCAGAAAACAGGGTCTACACATTGTTATCAGGACAGGCGATAAATGTTGTAACAACTATTAATGCAAGGGAGCTGATACATTTCCTGTTGCTTCGAACATGCAATCGTGCTCAGTGGGAGATCAGGGATTATGCTGATAGAATGTTGACATTACTCAAAGAAAAGGCTCCAAAGATTTTCTCTCGAGTAGGACCATCATGCGTCTTTTATGGTGCTTGTAGAGAAGGTAGAATGTCTTGTGGAAAAGAGGCTGAGATGAGAAGGAAGTATTTGGGACAATGACAGTAGTTTCAACATTCCAAAACAATCCGTTCATAAGGTTTATCAAGAAACATTCCTCTTGGATAGTTGCATTTTTGATTTTAAGTATCTTAGCTGCAGGACTCATAATCATTCAATTCAGGCATCCACTCGCTCTTAATATGGATGGCGGCAATAACGCCGCTAATGTACAGGCATTAATGAATTTTAAAAAAATGCCATTTTCAGGATCACCAATTCTTCCATTTCTGCTTTCAGCCTTTTGCGGGTTCTTATTTGGAAGTGCTCATGCTGGAATAAAGATTGTATCAACTATTTCCATTGTGATGGTCGGCTGGCTGATATTTGATTTTTTGAAAAAAGTAACAAAAGATGATCTACCAGCATTTGCTGGTCTACTTGGATGGTGTGTTTCACTCGGAGTTTTTTGGTATCCTCTGGGTTATCTTAAGCAGACTGTAGCACTTCCAATATTGCTTTTTGGACTGATTTCCCTTTATTGGTTTATTGAGAAGAAGAATCAGAAAAAAAGCCTTTTGTTTTGGGTAATTTCCCTTATTGGAGTATTGCTTTCACATACACCTTCCTCAATAATTTTCCTGGCTTGTTCTTTTGTGATTTTAGCAGTTATGCTCCCATCATCTAATTGGAAAAATGGTAAAATCATTTCCTTTGTGATGTGGGGACTACTTGGTCTTGGAATTGTCACCACCCCACTTATCATTCCAATCCTATCCCGATATTTTGTCCAGCTTTCTTTGAATGGCTGGAAAACCATGATCACATCAGTAAAAGGTTTATTCTCCCATCGTTATCAAATGCAGGTCGACTTTAATTTTCTTGATTATCTACATGTAGCAATCCCAGCATTTGGTTTGTTCTGGTCATATAAAAAGTGGAGAAAACTCACTTTGTGGCTTTTCGGCTTTGGGCTTGCTGTTTTCATTGTTGCACTCTTCCTTTGTGAGTATGAGTGGCAGGAAAGAAACATTTTGACGATGTTTGTTCCTCTCTCAATACTTATTGGACTTGGATTCTATCACCTGTCGAGATTGGTCTCTCAGAAGAAGGTTATTTATGTGTCTTTGGCTGTTTTGATGGCATTAACAGTTTTTGCGGTCACCGGTTATCACGATACAGTTTTAAAAACGATCAAGCTTGCAAGACCTGTTGTTACTATCCAAGAGCTTGTTGATTTAAATAACTTTTTGGAAACAGATGGGCTTGAATACACTGAAAACTTATACGCAAGACATGGATTGCGTTTTTGGGTTACGTACGCCACAGAAAAGCATTGTGGAGTTTTATATAGGCACTGGACTGACAATTACCTAGCTATTCGAAAGAGTCGTGGTGAGGTAGCTTTACCGGAGGGGAAAACCCCTGAAAAAGGTGACTATATTCTTCTTTCAAAAACAGCTCTTTTTGAATGGAAACAAACAGAGCTAAGAGGAAGAAATTTCAGGGTTTTTGTTCCAATAAGAGCTCAAGAATACTTGAATCTTGAGTTTATTGCATCTGATGATTTTTCAAAAGTGGAAGTGATTCTGGAATCTCAAACGTCTGATGCAACATTTACACATGAATTTATTGATGTCCCGATCGGCTCAAATAGTCTTGGTTGGTTACTATCTGATGTCCCGAGGGATTTGTATGATGTATCTATTGGAGTTGGTGAGGATATTACCGAATCTGCACCACTTTATATTGAAGAAAATCTACTTGATTGGGCGAATAATAGTTTTAGAGTCTTAGCTCAGTCAGATGAGTTTCTTATTATGGAGGTTGAATGATGAAGAGAATAACTTTTTTGTTGGTACTTGTGATTATTGTTTCGTCCTTTACTTTTGTATCTTGTGGAGGAAATGAGGATGGAAAGCTTGTTGTCGAATTGCTTACAGAAATCTCCCATGGTAACTGGGAAACCGTTTTTGATCTTTCACATCAGTCTATGGTTTTTACTGGTCCTGATAAGGATACATTTGTGACACAGATGCCATATTATGGAGAAGAGCTGATGGAGTTTTTTAAGGGTGCCGAGTTTAAAGTGACCGGTGTCATCCATGAAGATCTTTGGTCATCTGAAGGTATCCCATATAGTGATGTTTCAAGGGTAAGTGTGACAATGAGTGCACCAACTGAGAGAAAAGGTCTTGATGAGATTCCTGTAACAAAAGAGTTTGAAGAAACAGGGACAGCTGAAATTATTGTCACACCTGACCCAACTGATGAAAATAAAGCAAGAAAAGTAGTTTTCTATTATGGTGATATTACTGATGCGTGCATTGTACAATATTCAATTGCTGAAAATGAATACAGTTCGCCAATTCCAAACGCAACTGTTTCTGATCCTGAACCAGGTGTGAGTGCTGAACCAAAAACTTTGGAATTCTTTGATGTTTTTGATGAAGACTATCAAAAGAAATATATCGCATGTGTCCTTGAGATTCAAAATAGAAGGTCATCACTTAGAATTGATAATGATGGTCGAATAATTGGGATTGATCCAATCCATCCTCAACCTGATCCTGCAAGGTGGCAGATTGAACAAAAGATTTGGAGTAGTTTTGTAGGATTATCTGCAGATGAAATAGCTGGATTTATTCCTCCTGAACCAAAGGAGTTTAATTTTGGACCGACTGCAGCTGAATTGAAAGAGAAAGTTGCACAAGCTCTGAAACTCAATTTTATCAAAAATAATGGATATGGTGCCTATAAAGAGAAATTCCCGTTTGGGATACTTTCTTTGACAAAAGGAACTCAGATTTATTGGCCAGAGATGGTTTCCACGATGGGTACAAATCTTACCAAGGAAATGTTTAATGGTCATAAAGTAGTCTTCATATATGTATCATCATGCGGAAGCTGTATGAATCGAGCAGCCGAGGTTAGAGATGAACTCATGAAAAACGATTTCCCTGAAGAAGACATAATCTTTGTCTCAAAATCAAAAGAAGACAAGCTTAAAGGTTTCACTGGAAGAATTGGAAAATCGCCTCTTGTTATCGACCTTGCACTTGAGGTCGTTTCAGCCTTAGGACTATATAGTACGCCATCCATGATCGCCGTTGACGGTAACCAGGAAGTGATTGTAAGCCTTGATTCAAAAGAGATTAGAGACATAACCTCGTTTAATAGAGCTCTTACCTTGATATTTTATAGATAGGTTTTTAGATGAAAATCGATCCGGTTGCCAGCTTCTATCTTTCAGTTGTTTATAAAGGTGAGATTGCTTTAAAGCAAGCAAATACTTCACTACTTCATGAATGGGCACAAGACTCACTTTCTGATATATATGAAGTATATCTAAAAACACAAGAGTTTGCCTCATATAATCAAGCTCCATCATTTTCTGAGACTCTCTCTGATACGATGAGAATATTGCCTGGAAATCCAAAAAAAGAACGAAAACCTAAAAAATTAAAGAAGGACTATTCTATGGAATTTTTGGAGACCCTGACAAGGGCAATGGGCGCAAAGATGAACCCAGAAAAAGATGGATTTGAATTGGCTGATGGTTCACCATCCTATTCAGAGGCATTAAGTGGTATAAAGCTTTTGATGGGTAGGGCACATAGTATCCAGATGGTACCTAAAGGGATCTGGCTTATTGGTGTTTTGGTGTCTTCAATCCTCTTTTTATTATCAGGTGTACTTCTTTTTTTCAGAACTCAATTCACAGAATTTTTGCTGCTTGGTTCGACCTTGATCCTTTTAATCTATTGTTTCGTAAAATGGAAAAGTTATCCAAGTTTTCCTGAAGTAGCCGAATATATTAAGGGTTTAGAATATAGTCGTGCATCAGTTGTTGACGATGAGGAAAAGTTAGGTAAAATATCTCCCAATGGATAAATCACAAAACACATTGACATGGGGTGCCGCTCCCACAACGACCTGTATGAAACTGTGGGAATTTGTTGAACCGGAAGACTTCAAAGATGTTCTGGTTTGGGGCGTAGGTGATGGTCGAAATGTCATTTTCCTTGCTGGCCAAGGGTATAATGTGACTGCGATTGATCCATCGACTGAGGCAATTGAAAAACTTGAAACCTGGGCAAAAGAGTCTGGGCTTAAAATAAACACAAGAGTTGAGTCGGTTGATTCTGATGATCTTGGTGGTCCATACGATATCGTGATTTCGGTTGGCCTTATAAATCTTATCCCACCTGGTGATAGAGAAAAAACTCTTCAAAAGATTCAATCAATCACAAATACGAATGGATTGAATGCTATTTCAGCATTCGTAGATAAGCCATTTCTGAACACAAAAAATGAATCTCATATGAAGAGCGGGGAACTCCTTGGATCATATCATTCTTGGAGAATTCACTGGCTTACACAGAGTCTTTTTAAATCGGAAGAAGAAATTTTCTGTGTAGACAGGGTTATCGCAGAAAAAGTTGATAAAAACAAAATTACAGCTGACTCAATAAAACAGAATTTGCAACTTATTTAGACTCAACTACAGAATCAGTCTTAGTTTTGTTTGCTTTGACTTTTTTGATGATAATCGCTACGACTCCGAGAATGGCTATCACACCTTCACCAACACCTAACCATAGGAGTGATGGTGAGTTGTGCCATATACCGGTCAATATCATTGACACTGATGCAAATGCGAGAAAGCCTGTCATCAATGGCAAAGAACATCCGTTTTTATTTTCCATGTGGGAGATTCTACGAATTTAGATCACTTTTTCAAGATTTTTATATCTGCGAGTATTGACAAATTAATTTCATCCGATAATATATTGAACATGAAATTATCAGATGAAAATATATGGAATGATAGTAGATTTATCGAACTGAGAGACAGGGTCGGAGAAGGAGCTGTATTAATAACACTTCTAATCCATTTAGGTACTCTACTAAAAGGCGGTGGTGATAAAGGGGTTTTTGATGCTTTTGGACTTTCAACAGAAAGCTATGAGGTACTATTTATTGTGCGAGCGTGTGATGAGACCCGCCCAAGTGATCTAACTGAATATACATTAATGCATCCTGCTAAAACTACAAGAGTCATAGATTCATTGATAGATAAGAAATATATTGAAAGAATATATGATAAGAAAGATAGACGTTCCTACTACTTAAAACTTACTGATAGCGGAGAAAAGATATTAAATGAGTCAGATAAAGCTTATAAAGAAGTAAGTGATATATTAGTAAGTAAGTTTGATAATAATACATATAACATACTTACAAATATATTATATACTATTATGAAGGCAGTAAAGAGCAAATAAAAATATCTATACATATTAATAATAATTATATAGGTATATCAGATATTATTTAGATAGTAGTCAGTACTTATAAGGAGATAGAGATATATGAAAGCAGTTGTGATCCTTGGAAGTCCAAGAAGGAAAAAATCCGCATCCTATAAGATTGCCGAAAGACTTATTAGAGGGATGAAGAAAAATGGTGCCGATGTAGATGAGATTTTTCTCGTTGACAAGAATATAAATCCGTGTATTGGATGTTATACCTGTTGGACAAAAACACCTGGTCAGTGTGTACACAAAGATGACATGGTGGAGATACTTGAAAAGATTAGAAATGCTGATTTGGTGATTCATTCCACCCCTCTTTATTATTATGATGTTACAGGTATCTTTAAAAACTTCACCGATAGACAACTTCCTTTGGTGCAGCCATATCTTGTTGCTAGAGGAGATACGACTGGTCATCCAATAAGAGGAGATAAGCCACACCCAAAGGTTTTTCTTATCTCTGTCTGTGGATTCCCTGAAAGATCTCATTTCGATCCACTTCTGAAAAGGTATGAAAAGGTTTATGGGTCAACAATCGGAGATCTTTTCGCAGGACATTTTCTCCTTCCAGGCTCAGAGCCTCTTGCCAGAGGATCTGATCAGTTATTTACAGAAATCCTTTCTCTTGCAGAAAAAACCGGTCAAGAGCTTGCTGAAAATCTCAAGATTAGCAAAGATACAGCAGAAAAGATTGTTCAGGCAACGACTAGCACAAAAGAAGAAGTAAAAATGTTCCTGGAAACAGCAAACCAGTATTGGAAGTCTTTACAACCAAGAGAGGGTGCAGTTAAACCAAAATCGATTGAACATAGAATTGAACAAAAACCTCTGTCAATATCTTCTGGCGGAATGGATACTTTTTTTGCAGGGATGGCTCTTCAATATGTGCCTTCAAAAGCAGCGTCTTCAAACGGTGTTATTCAATTCGACTTGGATGATAAAAATTGGTTTATTGTAATGGATGGGAAAAAGGCAAGTGCTTATAGTGGAAAACACCCAAATCCGGACATGACTGTTATTTCTCCTCTCAAGTTGTGGATGGATATATCTGAAGGATGTGCAAATGGCGAAGCTGAGTTCTTAAAAGGTGCTTACAAGATTGAAGGTGATATGAGTTATCTCATGAATATGGATAAGACTTTCAATACCTCATCAGGAGATAAGCCTGAAGACGCAATGAGTGATTTATCCAATGAAAAATCGATTCCCGACAAAAGAGGATTTATAAACCTCTCAGGAATGACGTGGATGCAGGTGGCATTTGTTCCCTGGATCGTTGTATGGGTTTTTGGTTCCATGTTCCCTGGTCTTGTGCCGAGGTTTGTTGCTGCCGGTCTTTCACTTCTAGTCCTCCTTTATCATTCAATGACAAACAGACCGACATTGTTTGAGTTTGGATCAACTGCTTATCTTGTGGTTATGTCCGTACTCTTGTCTCTAAATCTCAATTTTGTAGGTATGTATATCTGGGTTATTGATTATGTCTTCTTGGGAGCGTTGTGGTTAGGTTCATCTATAAACAGGTTCTCATTAACTGCCGAATATTCAGGGCAAGGGTTTTCCAAATCTGTTTTAATGTCTAATGCTTTTTTGGTGACAAACATTATTATTAGTTCTGTCTGGGGTTTATTCTTCTTACTTGAAGCACTAATAATGCTTGTTGAAATGTCCTACCCAAAAATTGCAATTGCCTTAATGATAGTTCGATATGTTCTTCTTGTCCCAATGTTTGTTTTCACAAATTGGTTTCAGAAGTGGTACCCTGAGAAAATCCTGTTGAGGAAGTAACAATCTCTATTTAAAAAACCCCAAACGTTATAGTTTGGGGTTTTTTAAGTTGTTGAAAGGACAATTTTATTCTTCAATAACAAATGAGTATTTTTGTGAGAGGATTTTCCGGTTCTTGAGGTACATGATCCTGTCTTTTGAAAGGGCTAAAACAGTATTTTCAAATGTATACATTTTACCGGTCAGAGTATCACAGATAGTGTAGTTACTGTCTTCATTGTTTTCAAATGCGACAATATCTCCAGCCACCTCAAAGAATTTCACTCTGTTTCTGAAATCAGCAGAATTCCTTGTTATAAGATCAACCTCAGAACCTTTTGATAAGTCTATAGCTTTGTAGGAAATCTCTTTGGAAGTATTATTGTCGTCGTTATTGTATTCACCTGTCACAATTATGTTTGGGTTGCAGTAGTTTGTGTATGTGCTAGGTACGAATCCGAAAGCATCCGTTTTTGATTGGTAAAGACTATTATTTCCGGCATTGTAACAGTATGTTTCACATGAGACAATTTGTTCATTAAACATATCAAGATACTCGATTCCAGGTATTTTCGGAGTAATCACCTTAGATTCAATTATTAAGTAGTCACCAATCATTGATTCGATAGTATTTTCAGTTCTAAAGTGTTCTGTTTTCATCTCCGCTGCACAGATAATCCTCTCAATCTCACCATTTCTGCTTGCTAAAAAAATCGAGTTTTTGTCACCGCAAATAAGAAATTTGTCTCCATGGACGTATAGGTCAATCCACGTTTTGTATGAAAATCCAAACTGGTTCCTTTCAACATCCTTAAAGTCAAACAGGAATTCAGATTTGCCACTTCTCATATTGTATTCAAAACATCCATCCAGTTTGCTGTCTTCATATCTTTTTGAAAGATAAAGATAATCACCCTGGATGTCATGAATTCCAATATTTTTTGCATTAGGATCCTCAATTATCCTATCAATTTCCCCGTCTAGAGAAACAGTTCTATAACTGATTTGTGATCTTTCCTCAATGGTCCCAATTACAAAAAAGCTTTCATTAAAAAAGTATTTTGGAATTGCGAAGCCAGAAAAAATACCCCATCCAGGAATGGAAAGCAGTTCTAATTTTTCCTGTGTTTCAAAGTCATACGAGAATACATCATTTATCTCTTCATCTTCATCATATTCGATCCATACAAGATAGTTTCCAAGAGATTTAATAAAAATTATAGGCTTTTCGGTTTTTGTGATCTCTTCTTCATCCTCAAAAACAAGCTCTCGTTTGATGTTTTTGATTTCAGATTCTTTAGTAGCGATATTGTGGAAAAACAAGTTGAAACCACCCTCTTCAAAGTTTTCTTTAAAATACGAAACTTTATTGTCGCTTATTGTTGGATAAAGGTATACACCTTTATCATTTGTGATTCTGTACGAAAGCTTTTTGTTGATGTCGAATATGTCTAGATGCCAAAGATCATGGTCGATACCAGAAGGATAAACAATCATGTCTTCATAGATGCTTGAATAGAGTCTTCCCCTGTAGTCATTTTTGCTATCAAATGGGGCATTATAGTCGATAGAATGAACAGATCTCATAATAGGATTGTAGACATTTAGATTCCATTCAAAGTTTTCTGGAACTGGCCCATCCAAGGCAATCATCTCAACAAATGTAAACGCACCTGAGTTTTGGCTGACCTGGTTTGCTGTTGAGCCCAAATCAGCTGTTGCACCAATATTAACCTGCTCATCAGAGTTGATGTCGTAAATATAATAGTCCTTGCTAATCTCTATTGGTCTTTTTCCAGGTTCTCTTTTGAAGGTATTTTTATAGAAAAGAACGTTTCTAGAGGCAAGGTTTATATATGATGTTTTTGTGTGTATATGATCGTCAGTTTCGCTGTTGAAAAGTTCGAGCATTTTCACCTTTTCACCAATTTTATCAAGTATTAAAGCTCCACCATCTCCCTGGTCAAGCAATATGTACTTATCATCAACGTAAATCTTTCGATAGAACAAATCGCTTTCTGGATCAGAATAAAGAAGCGTTCGGGTCGCTGTATCAGGTTCGTATGAATATAACCCTGTTTCTTCTTCTGCCGCTGCTTCTTGCCAGAAATAACAAACCCCATTCGAAAAAGCTGGGTATGAAGTTTGAGAAGAGTTTTCTGTGGAAATGATAATCGGTTCGTTTTCACCATTTGCATGTGTGAGCCATATCTTTCCATCAAGCATCACCGAGTCAGTAATATAGGCTACCCATCCGTTTGAAACTGAGACCATATGGGCGGGATATGTCCCGTATATATGCGAAATGACTCACTGTTTATTTTTTTAACTTCTTTTGTGTTTACGTTGCAGGAATAAAGGTTTACAGCATCAACATCCTTTTGTCCCCAGACAATGTAATCACCAGTTGCGATGGGGATAAAAACTTCATCTGCGTTGAAATTACCGAGGTTTATCGCATTACCAATCTCAACAATGTCTTTTTTTGAACTATCAAATGTCGTTCCAAGGATTGGTGTTAAACCAAGAACTAAAACAAAAACGACTGCTAAAACTAATGACTTTCTCATAAAAAGCACCCCCTTACCTAAAGAATGAGTACATTTTAGTGACTTTTCGGTGATTTGTTGTTAAGCTTTCGGTTAAGTGTTTCCTGTTGAATTAATCATTATATAACCTTATTTCTAACCTAAGAAACCTAAATTCAGTGCGACTTTCTAAATTTAAGTACGTAATGGATTCCATTACCATTTGCTGAAATCTTTTCTAAACCAGCTTTTTTTGCCCATGAGACAACTGTGCTTGCAAGTGGATAATCTGGGTCAACGATAAGTTCTGAATCAGCATAAATTCCATCATCTTTTAAAACCCTTTTTACTTCAGTTAAAACCCTTACTGGATCTGGAATCTCAGGTAAACACGCGACATGGAAAACGAGATCAAAACTTTTATCATCATAAGGGAGATTATAAGCGTTTGCCTCAACCGGAAAGATATTTGTAAACCCACGCTCTTGGATTCGAGAATTCATTATGTTTATAACTTTCGGTTGGATATCTATACAATGTACTTCGCCAGCTATTTCTGCTACCGGAAAAGTAAATGCTCCTGCTCCAGGACCAAGCTCTAGAACCTTCATCTCCGGCTTAAGCCCCATCCAATCTAACACAAGTTTTGGAGGTTGAACCCTTCTTCGATGTGGTCCCTCGATGAACGTGACAGCGAAAGCAGGGATTGGGAACTTCCATATCTTTCTTATTATGCGAATAATAACTGAATGAATAAAAAGTACTCCGACAACAATTCCAAGAATTGTCCACAATAACATCTGCCACCATTGCATATATCTATGATATTGTGTGTTTTCGAGCTTTGCAAGTTTTATATAATTTTCTGTTAATAAAGGCAACACTTGCAATTAATCATAACCAAATGAGGGTATGCTATAATCTAACCAAATGAACGATGTGACGGAATTTCCTCATCATTTAGATGTGGTACTCAACAGGAATGGACTTGTCTCTACTAAGTTTTCTGGCTGGTGGAGTGTGTGGTCAAGGAATGGAAACAGGGAGGGTGCACTCCTTACAAAAGGAAGCCGGTTAACAGCAGTATTCCCTCCAAAGCTTGCTTGTCAGAGAGACATCCAAGATATGACCTGTTTTCTCTATGATGAATACGAGGATGACGTTGACCTGTATCTCTATTTTGGAGATCAGGAGCCAATAATAATCCAGGTTGGGTATGATGTGCTTGAATACATGAAAAGCACTGGAAAACCAAATTTTTCGTTGTCAGAAGTTTCAGATATTCCTTTTGGTGAGAAATCCCCTCGAGTAACGTATGATGGGACGCATCCGTCACAAATGATAAAAGCATCTGGTAATCTTCATTTGTTACCAGATGGGCTTGAGTTTAGATCGGTTGATTATCTGGGCAACAGAAGGTGGGTCTTTATTTCATATGACTACATAAAAGGCTCTCAGTTTTTGATGAACAGGGTGACATCTCTTGGGATGATAGCACTTGCGAAAGCAACTGCCGATAGAATCCTGAAACCAAGGTTAGTTGTTGCGGTTCCGGGCAGACGTGGCGAGATGAATACAGTTCATTTTTTTGGTAGTTCAAAACTTTTTGGATGGGCTGAGAAGATTAAGGAAGCCCAGATTTTTTATAATAGGTACATCAAGAAATAACTTTCGGGTTTATTGACAAGCAGTTGGTGCTTGTATGGCGCATACGGTTTTAATAACAGGAGGTTTAGATGCACATTGCTGTACTTATTAAGCAGGTTCCGGACACTCAGGAAGTCAAGATTGATCCCGAAAAAAACACAATTGTTCGAGCAGGAGTAGAGTCGATCGTCAACCCATTCGATATGAACGCCGTTGAAATGGCACTGGAGTTGGTTGAAAAACATGGTGGAGAGGTTTCGGTGCTCACAATGGGGCCACCGCAGGCTGAAGCCGCTCTCAAGGAAACCCTTGCAATGGGTGTAAATAGAGTAATTCTTATCTCAGATAAAAAATTTGCAGCAGCAGATACACTTGCAACATCCTATACCCTTGCAACCGCAATCGAAAAACTATCAAAGGATACTACACCTGTAAATCTCGTTATCTGTGGTAAACAAGCGGTTGATGGTGATACAGCACAGACAGGCCCAGGAATTGCTACAAGACTGAATTTTGATCAGGCGACGTATGTCACTGAGGTAACTGAGCTTGTTGAAAATGAAAAAAGGATAGTTGTTAAAAGACGTCTTGCAAAAGGTGTTGAAATTGTTCAGGCACAGTTACCCGCACTCATCACTGTTGAGAAAGACATCAATGAACCAAGATATGCCTCACTTCCAGGACTTATAAAAGCTGAACGTGAAGAGATACCAAGTTGGTCTGCAGACTTCATCAATGCTGATCCCGAGCAGATTGGATTTAAAGGAAGTCCAACCTGGGTAAAAAGAATTTTTACTCCGCCACCAAGAGAGGGAGGACCTTTGTTTGATGCAGATGATGCAGTCAAAAAAGCCCTGGATATTGTTTTTGATAACAAACATTTCAGAGAAGCAGTGCTTGGTGAGGAGAGTGAATAATGGCTGAGAATACTGAGTGGAAAGATGTGCTTGTTTTTATCGAAGTTTCAGACGGAAAACCTCAGGAGGTTGGCTGGGAGCTTTTAGGTCAGGCAACAAGGCTCGCTGGAAAACTTGGTCAAAAAGTTAGTGCCTTAATCATTGGTGACAACGTAAAACAGTTTGCAAAGGAAGCCATAGAGTATGGAGCAGACACTGTTTATGTTGTTGATGATCCAGCATATAAAACATATGTAACAAGAACGTACAACAACGCTTTTTGCGAAGTTGTAAAAAAATACAAACCAACAATTGTTTTGATAGGTGCTACTCCACTTGGTCGTGATCTTTCAGGAGCTGTTGGAACAGTCCTTCAGGCAGGACTCACTGCCGATTGCACAGGTCTTGATATTGATGATAAAACCTTCAAGCTTCTTTCAACAAGACCAACATTTGGTGGAAATATCATGGCAACAATCTTTTGCCAAAAGGGACAACCCCAGATGTCAACTGTCAGACCAAAGGTCATGAAAAAAGGAAATCCAGACCCAGCAAGAAAAGGTGAAGTAATTGATGTTTCTGTTCCAGTTGACCCAAAGGATATAACAGTAAAGGTTCTCGAATTTATCCCAGATAAAGCGGGTGCAGTTGAAATTGAACATGCAAAAATAATTGTTGCAGGTGGAAAAGGTGTCAACAGCCAGGAAGGATTTGAACAGCTCAAAAAACTGGCAGACCTTCTTGGTGGTGAGGTCGCAGGCTCAAGACCAATGGTTGAAGCCGGTCTTCTGCCTGTTGAGCGTCAGGTTGGGCAAACTGGAAAAACAGTTGTACCAAGAGTCTTCATTGCAGTTGGTATAAGCGGAGCCATTCAGCATCTTGTTGGCATGCAAAACTCTGATGTCATCATCTCAATCAACAATGACCCCAATGCCCCAATTTTCAAAGTATCAACTGTCGGTATCGTCAAAAGGTGGCAGGATGCCTTGCCAGAGCTTATCTCTGATTTGGAAAAGAGGGTGAACTGATGGAAGAAAAATTTGATCTGATAATTGTTGGTGCAGGTCCCGCTGGAATCAGTGCAGCAATTGTTGCAGCCCGTGCAGGGATAAAAACAATCGTTCTGGAGCGAGGTGAGTTTCCAGGTTCAAAGAGTGTCTTTGGGGGGGTGGTTTATGCAAGCGAGATTGCAAAAATTGTCCCTGAATTCTGGAAAGAAAAAAGAATCCCAATTGAAAGACAAATCACTGATTCAAGAATTGTTCTCATGAATGATGATGGCGCTTTCCAGATGGGATATAAAACCGGCAAGTTTGCAGGAGATACTCCAAATGTTCTCTCTGTTCACCGTGCAAAATTCGACAGATGGTATGCAAAAAAAGCCCAGGAAGCTGGAGCACTTGTTATCTGTAACACCTGTGTTGAAGAGGTTTTAAGAGACAACACTGGAAAAGTAATTGGTGTCAGAACAGGAAGACCAGACGGTGATGTTTTTGGCAAAATGGTGGTTTTTGCAGATGGTATCCAATCACCACTAACAGTTAGAGCTGGCATCAGACCTGAGGTCAAACCAGAAAATGTTGCCCTTTCAGTGAAGGAAAACATCCAGATTGGTGAAGAGGAAGTAAATAAACGATTCTCTGTAAAATCTGGTGAGGGTGTCACGTTTGAAATTCTTGGCAGTCAGGTTGATGGTATGGATGGAATCTGCATCATGTACACAAACAAAGACACAGTTTCGCTTGGTCTTGGTGCAAACCTGAAGCAATGGATGGTTAACAAAAACACCCCATATGAACTGATGGATAAATTCAAAAAACACCCCTTCATCGCACCATTCATCGAGGGAGGAACACTTAAAGAATACACCGCCCACTGGTTACCAGAGGGTGGCTGGGATACAATTCCAAAACTCTATGGTGATGGATATGTGCTTGCTGGTGATACTGCGATGCTTTTCAATACCC
This sequence comes from Caldisericia bacterium, assembly GCA_963674785.1. GTDB lineage: Bacteria > Caldisericota > Caldisericia > JAAYUI01 > JAAYUI01 > JAXGMQ01. Next base: position 82,258 of record OY771555.1, on the reverse strand, counting down.
TTCATCGTGAAGGAACAAACCTCGCCCAAGCAACAGGTCGAATGGCAGGTGAAATGGCCATTAAAGCAATCAAAGCGGGAGACACCTCAGAAAAAATTCTCAAAGAATACAGTGACAATGTCATGAAGAGTTTTGTTGGGAAAGACATGAAAAAGTATAAAAACTTTGGTCATTTCCTTTATAAAAATAAAGAAGTATTCAATGAGGTGCCAGAGTTCCTTGGTGAAACAGTTGAAGAGATGTTAACTGTCGATGGCAAAACAAAACGTGAAAAACAGGCAAAAATCAAAAAGAACTTCAAGAAAAAAGTGGGACTCATGAAACTCCTTAAGATTGCATGGAGAGGATGGAGGGCTGTAAGATGAGCAAAATTGAAGACAAACTGTACACCACCCGATTCAAAGTTGATGAAACTCCACATCTCAAAATTGCAGACCAGTCAATCTGCAAAAAATGCATGGAGGAGCATGGTCAACCCTGCACCATCTTCTGCCCGGCAAAGGTCTATATCTGGGAAGAAGACCACATCGATGTCGTGTATGAAGGGTGCCTTGAATGTGGCAGCTGCCGCATCGGTTGCCCATATAGCAACATCACATGGAACTTCCCCAGAGGTGGTTATGGTGTGATGTTTAAGTTGGGATAGATTTAGATAATTGTTTTGGTGGCTGGTGAAAATCAGCCACCAAGTGTTTGGGAGTTGAGAGTAATGTGGATAAAAGTTGCTTGGGTTTGGTTTCTAGAGAACCTTCAAAGTATTGGAAGTGTTGTTGGGATTGTTTTAGGATTAGTGTCCATTTATTTGGCTTACAAATCGATAAGAATTGCCAATAGAGAATCTGAAAAAGCAGAAGCATCATATCTAAAACTTGACAAGAAGCTTGAGGGAATAGATGGGTTAATAACTAAATCTGTTAATGAACAACTTGCTGTTGCATTACAGGGGAGCAATGAGATTGCGATGACTCTTGCGAGCAATAATCCAACTATTCTTACGCCTGAAAGCGGTAAAAAAACAAATTTAATGAAACTTCTTACTAATCTTGGAAGTGAACATAGAATGTTCTTATCAGCAATCGATTTGTTTCCTAAGCTTTACTATAGTCAAAGTGGTGCAGATGGAGGAGGGTTTGGTCAATCTGGAGAATATTCAATTTTTTTTGACCTACAAAAAATCGGGTCATCTCTTATTAACGGGCTAAAGAATAACAATTGTTTGGGATTTGATACCGATCCAACTCAAGGAGAGTTTTGTGTAATCCTTGAAGAAGGTAAACAATTACTCAGGCATTTAAGAAGTAGCGATAAAGACTTGTTTATAACTGAAATAAAAGAAATCTATGAGGATAGCAAAAACTTCGATGAATTTGATTGGGGGTTATTGAAACTAATTTGGAATATTCCAACATTTATCTTAAAAGATGACAGCAACTACAGATTTAATTTTGATAAACAAGATAGCTACTTTATACGTTTACAAAAAGAAAAGAAAGGTTTTTTTGAATATTTTGATCTTGAAGAAATTACAAATGAAAAAAATAGGATTCCAATATCACAATTGTGGCAATGGGATTTTTTAGAATACTCGGATAAGAATTCAAAATATGAAGGTGCAGATGCTTATAAGGTTTCAATAACATCGAAAACACGAAAGTATTTTTGGGTCAAAGAGAATCCAGAAAAAGTAAAAGAAATCATCTCCCTCCAAAAATAATCACTCAACATTTTCCACCCCGACCGAGTATTAGATAGTAGAAACAAATGGGGTGAGTTATGAAAAGAAGATATATTGCAATATTTCTGGTGATGGTGCTTCTACTTGGTGTGGCTGGGGTCAGCAGGGCAAAAGAGGGCAGATGGAAATTTCAAAAAGGGGTATCGGAGTTTTATTATCCCTCACCTGCCGGTGATAACCTTTCTTCTCACGACCCATATCTATCATTCTACATTCTCGATAAGGGCAGATTTCACTTGCGGGATGCAGAAACAGCGGAAATTCTTCTTGATTGTGAATTACCAAAATTAAGCGAGCAGAATAATTATTGGTCACCAATGATTGTTGAAGATGGTGTGGTTTTCTCAAAATATCCGATTGATGATGAGGGTAACAGAATCATTGTTCATATTGGTTTTGACGGAAAAAGAACAGACTACAATTTTTGTGAAGATGCCGGAATGCTTTTCTGGGACAAAAGACCTTTTTTGGTTGAAGTAGACAATGATGATAAAAAGTTGGTTGCTTATTATCTTGATGATTGCTCTGTCAAATGGGAGATTGAAGTTGATGAGGAAGTGAAATCAAGTGATAAGATATATTCTAGAAAAATCAGGGAGAACTATATCCTTTTGGGGAATTCTCATGAAAATGGGTTTAAACAGATTGTAGATGTGAGGAATGGAAAAATTGTTTGTGATGTCCCTGGGGAGTATGGGAAGCTTTACGGTTTTAGTGACCACTTTTTTATTTTCATGAGTTGGAAGTCACCTGTTCAAAAAATGACATTTATCAAGACAAGTGATTGGAAAGTTGTGAAAGAGTTTTCACTTGAAGGGCTTTCCAGTCGGGAATTTTTCACAACGCTTTCACGGGGAAATCTATTTTATTTCATGAAAGTGATTGATTATGAACCTGATAAATTCAATACCGGGAAAAAATGCGAGATAGATAAATTCAATATTGAAACTGGCGAATCAGAGTTCTTTGTCATCAGTCTTCATAATTTCAATGGAGATTTGGGCAGTAGTATTGAATTTGCATTTAAAGATATTCTCGATGATATTTTGCTTGTTATCACTGGTTACAAAGCGTATTTGGTTGATATCACAAGAGACAAAATAATTTATGAGTTTGAAGAAAATATGGGTGCCGGTAATGGGCGGGTTCCAAGTATTAGAGATAATGGAGTAATGATTTACATGCACGGTGGTTACTTGGAAGCTTTTGATGTGAAAACGTTCAAGTACATTTGGAAAATGAAAACCGATGATGTCATGAGCTATCAGGAGATTGGTGATTTCAGATATCATTTGATTCCAGAGATTCGAAATGGTGAATATCACCATAGGATCGATATTTATAACATGAAATCAGAGATGTTTGAGCCGTACAGCTACTATATCCAAGCGATGTATCAATTATCGGGCGACTGTAGAAAACACTTCTTCCCTGATTTCTATTGCTTCAGCAAACATGGAATCCTCTGTATGCCGTTTATGCCAGATAACAGATTCAGACTTTTCAAACCAGGGGTTGATGAGCCGTATTATGAGATAACCACACCATTTAGGGATAATTACTATATCACTGAATGGGATTATACCGATGATAAAGACATAATCCTTATTCATGCGAAAATGATCATACCAGGAGATAAGGTAATCGAGAAGTTTTATGATTATGAGTTTGATATTTCGAAAGGATTGCTGACAGAAATAGCGAAAAAAACTGAATAGATTCTTCAGCTACCTCAAATAAACCTCGATCGGATCATAATCATATCCTCCCTCACCGTCTGCAAAAATGTTACTTCTGACAACCTGAAGCTCAGCTTCCGACCATTTTTCAGGCGAGTTCTTTAGAAGATCAAGCAAAAACTCTTTCCTTTTTTTGAGTTGGTCAATTCTGATTTTCATGTCTCTGTAGTCTTCAATCGCTTCAGACTTGAGCGGAAGATGGATTATCCAAGAGTAAATAAAAAGTGAAACAGCTAAAACCATTGAAACAATTGGAAGAATGGCTGAGTTTAGATAATTCGAAGTAATGATGCTTAATGCGAAGAGAATAAATGCAATGATCATTGGTTTTGTTAGTGGGAACACATACTCGAACAGAACCTTTTTTCGATCACGGTCGACCCTTATGGTTTCATCGATTTTGACAATTGTTTCTATTATTTCAAGTTCCTGATCGTTTGCACACTCTGGGCAAACTGGAAACGGTGATTGTTCATTACATTTTCTACACTTCATGTTCATCCTCCCCTAAGCCTCAAGTGTCTCAAACTTTATCTTCATTAGGTCGAGTTTTGTCCAGCTCTCAGGTGTTTTTTTGAGCATCTTTAGGTAGTATTTTCTGTGTCTTTTGAGGATGAGATTTTGATGTTTTGCGTCCATGAACTCGACACCGTTTTTGATGTTGTCCATCGGAAAGAAAATCCAGAAATAGACTGAAAAAATCAAAAATAGAATTGACAATGCTGCAATAAAAATCATTACAATTGGCTCATGGACGAATTTCGCAAAAAGGAACGAGTGTGTGAAGAATAACCATAGAAGCAAAAATGCCATGATAAAATACGGATTTAGTTTTGGTAATTTAAGCTTACACTTAAAAAGTCTCTTAGTATTTTCCGAAATCTTCTTGTTGATTGACTCAATCTCCCTCATGAGTTGAAGCTCTGTTTCCGATGCATAATTTTGACAAACAGTGTAGCTAGACTTCTCCCCACAAATCCTACATCTTTTCATATGTTCAAAGATACTGATCTTCATAACATACCCCTCCTATCCCAATTACCAAGATAGCAGGAATAACTGTTTTTTGCAAATGCTTTTTTTGGGGTGTATTGGGTTCCAGTTATTAGTATGCTTAATTGCTTTTATATAATTAAAATTATCTAGCTCCTTAATGCTGGTTCCCCTCCATATGATATGGGGATTATATTGATCATCTAGAAGTAGGTATGATTGTAGCATCCCCTTTTCTATTGAGCCTCTGTGTATCAAGCCAAAATCCTTCATGTTTGATTCATTTGTTTGCCCATCGATTGAATACCAGTTTTCACCATCAGATTTGAAATAATACAAACATGGGTTTTCTAATTGTTGAATATTTCTATTCGAGCTTTCACCATTACTAAGAAGTAAATGTAGATTGTTATTTCTATCAACGCTTATCTGAATATCACATGATTTGAGTGAATATCTATCAGCAGAATAAAGTCCTAACGATTCAACAAGTGCGTTCTTTGGATTGGCGGAGTCCCATTTTTCACCATTCAAAGTTCTCCATTCACCATCGACATTCTTGATTATAAATATGCCAAATGATGGGTACTCATCAAAAAAACCTAGCCAAGCAAGATAAGTATCTCCATGACTGTCAATTGAAAAATCTGATGTTATAAATAATGATTGGATATTGTTATTGAGATTCAGAAATCGAATAGTTGGATCCCAGAGGTTCCCATTATTGAAAACCCAACCGTCCTCATCTGTCCACTTGATATACATTTTCTCATAAAACTCGTATTCAATATCTTCTGTCTTACCTGTATTTTTGTAGTTCCAAAAATGTGAGGATTATCATCTTTATCCATCTTAATGATGGGGAATGTGGAAAAATAATCACCACTTATTTCAGCATTGCTGAATCTCCCAACGATTGAGTCTGAGTTGCTTCGTGGTTTGTATTGGGTGCCATCGGAAGTTAACCAGTTTTTACCACCCCATTTCAGATAGTTTAGATATATATATTCTTCAGATTGATTTTCACGGTTATGCGAACGCCAAACAATATGGGGATTATCTTTTGAACCTAGTGCAATTCTTGGCGAATATGTTGAGCAAATCTCAACATTTCTTGAAACATTTGCATTATCAGATTCTATGTTTACTTTTTGACCTTGGATAGTGTACCAATCTTGTCCATCCCATTTCGCATAGTAGATATCCTTGTTGTGATCCAAAGTCTTTATATATTCAGGTTTATCTGACCATACAATGTGCGGAAAACCATTTGAATCGATTGCAAATGAACTTGGTTCATTTGCTTCATTGAAAGGTGACAAAAATAGTTTTGTTGGACTCGATTTCCATTTTGTATCATCAAGATTGAGTATCTTTCCATCGATATACTTTACACATCTGATGAATTTGTTTGAGTTTTCCTCTCTTATAAGAAAGTAAATTGTATCACCTTTAAAAACAAAATCACTGATAATATCAGGTGTTTTCCCCTCCTCAAACATAGGTGCATTTGTATCCAAGTTCGGGTTGTAATCCTCTCCATTAATGGTTACCCATCTGTACGTGTCAGGAGTTGGTGAGTAGACATAACTATTCCCACAACCGATTATCGAAACAAACATCAAACATCCAAGAACAAAAGCTATAGACTTGGCAAAGCCTTTAAATCCCATCACGATTCCTTTCTCCCAAAATCGGGTACAGGATTTGACACAATGAAGATGCTTTTGTTTGTTTTTGGTGACTCTATCTTACTTCAACTCCCCCAAAACCTTCTTTTGAATCTCAACAATCTCCATGATTCCTTTTGATGCGAGTTTCACCAGTGAGTTGAATGTTTCGAGAGAAAATGGCTTTTCCTCTGCTGTTACCTGAATCTCTACAATCTCACCTTTGCCAGACATGATAAAATTCATGTCTGCCTCAGCTCTGAAATCCTCTTCATAACAGAGGTCAAGAAGATTCTCACCATTAATGATACCAAGAGAAACAGCACCAAGATAATCATTTATGGGAACCATACCGTCATTTATTGACCTGAAGGCTTGAACCATAGCAATGAATCCGCCAACAATTGAAGCAACCCTTGTCCCGCCGTCTGCCTGGATGACGTCACAATCAATTGTCATTGTGTTTTCGCCCATTTTTTCAAGGTCAACAACAGACCTGATTGTTCTCCCGATGAGCCTTTGAATCTCAACAGACCTTGGGGCTTTCTTGAGTCTGTTAATATCTCTTTGAATTCTTTGGGCTGAGGAACGTGGAAGCATGCCGTATTCTGCAGTAATCCAGCCCTGCCCTTCACCTTTCATCCATGGTGGAACTTTTGGCTCCCAGGAGGCGGTACAGATAACCCGGGTGTTTCCCCAGATGATTTCCGCAGAACCATCTGCATATTTCATTGTGTCTGTTAAAACTTCTATGTTTCTTAGTTCATCAAAATTTCTTCCATCATTTCTCATGGTATCTCCTCAAAATAATCTATTATTGCTTGGCTAATATTTTTTGACAGATTGTCAATGTTTTTTTGGTTTCCGGAAAAGCTTTCTCCCTGGGTGTTGCTAAGAAAAAATGGTTCAACAAGCACAGAAGGAATCCCTGAAATCTTTCTGCACATGTAGTAATTTCTTTTGAAAACTCCTAGGTTCGTAAAACCAGTGGATTTCGAGATTGCAGGTTGAATAAGATTTGCAAGTCTTTCGCCAAGGGGTGCATAAAAGAATGTCCTGCAGCCTTGCATCTTGGGGTCTCTTGAAAACCCAGTGTGAATTGAGATGAACATGTGCGAACCACCACCATTTGCAAGGGTGAGTCTGTTATCGAGTGTTGCATCTTCGCTTATAGCTGAGTTTCTTGTCAGTACAACAGTTGCACCCTTCTCGTTTAGGATTTTTTGAAGAGACTGTGCGATTTTCAAAGAAACATCAGATTCCTTAATTCCTTTTTCAGTTATACAGCCATGATCATAAGCACCGTTTGTAATGAGGTTACCGTGACCGGGGTCAATGATGATTGTTTTCCCAGAGAGTCCCTGTCTTACCTGCTCATAGATTTGAATGATCAATCGATTAGGGTTTTTCAACTCTCCAACGCTAATGCTTTCATTATCTTTTTTGACAATATAGAGAATGACCTTTGATGGTGTTTCCTGAGTTCTAACTACTGTTTCGATTTTTACTCTTGTTTCATCAACATCCCTTACAACATTTTCACCCAAAACCGTGTTGTTGATCGTGATCTTTTCTCTTCCATCGGAAAGCTCTTCTGATTTATAATCAGCAATCAGTGAAATATTAGTTGCAATTGTTTTGCATGTGTCGCTTGAGTTTGAACATCCACCAATCTCGATCTTATCAACGATTGGGTCGAGATGGATTTCATTTTTCTGTGGGTAGTAGTAATACTTAAAATTAAGATGTCTTGCCAGATGTTCAAGTGGTACATAAAAAACTTTGTCATCATCATCAGAAAATCTTGGCACAGGATAGAATTTATTATCCTCTCCCGAGTGACCACTTGGAATTTGTGTGAACTCAACCATCGATTTGTTTTGTGTGAATGTAAGATTGATATGTTCTGTTTTTAGTTCAAATATCCCTTTTTCAATGTTTGTTGCGTAAACAAGAGCACCAATCCTTGATGCAATGGATTCGAGTGGTACAAGGATTGCGCCTTCTTCATTTATTGGAGGAGTTGATGAGAAAACCGGTTGACCTTGGATATATAGCTTGATCTCATTTTCTGGAGGTTTTTCAAAGATTTCCAGTTTTATCATTTTTGAGCTTTTTGTCAGTGGATAAAGGTAATATCCAGCGGGTCTATTCAGTTTGAATGTGTATGTCAATTCTTTTTCTGAAACATCAAGGTCGACCAATACGTTTGATATGAGTGAAGTGACGACACTCAGGGGGTCTCTGCTGGTTGAAACAGCGTTTTTTATTTTCATTACGATTCTTGGGTCATCGCTATAGTTTTTGATTTCGACTTCTGGTTTCGAGGAGACATCAAGTGTGAATTCATTTAAACCCTCTTTTTTGGTGTGTTTCATTTGACCAACATCAACAGCAAGATTACTTTTTTGTTCGTAGTGTTTCTCTGTTGTTTCCGCTTTCACCCAACCGATGTCGTCTCCTGTGTGGATTTGCAGATAGAGTGTATTGTTATCCCGAAGTGCAGTTGCTTTTATTGTTCCCGTTGCACCTTTGAATAAATCTTTTATGCTCTCGCTTCCTTCAAGTGGTGCGGAAAGCAACTTTGTGCTTCTCTGAAGTGAGACAGTTTCACCAGTCCTTATTGCTGGTTTATCGATGTATGTTTTGACGGTGACCTGGGTTTCGACAACCCATCCAGTTTTTTTGCTAGTTGTTACAAGATACCAAGATTTTCCATTGGCATCGATTGCTGATCCTGATATTCCACATCTTTCGTTTGCTTGTTGGGTGATGATTAGTTTTGAACCCTCGGTCGGTGAAAGAAGAAGTTTTGCGCCAGAATTTACCGTGTTGTAATTACTTGTCGAAACAAGTTTGACGTATGAACCAAGAACCCAACCTATATCGTTTTCAGTTTGGACTTGATACCAAATGTCACCATTTACGTCCGGGAGCATTGATAAAACTGGATACTTCTGTTCTGATTTTGTTTTAAACAGAATCTCGTGGTTTGTACCTGCCTCTTTTCTGATATTCAGATTGGCAGGAATTATTGCTGCTTTGTCCTTGATTGAGGTTGCAGATTCTTTCTGTGTGAGGGTTGCCATGTCTGACCTGACCCAGCCGATTTGATTTGTTGGTAGTTCGATCTCGTACCAGATTTTTCCATCATCAGCGCCTGTTGTTTTTGAGATAACAAACGGTTGAATAGCAGATGTGGTTTTTGTTACTTTTCTCGAGTTTGTTGTGGGTTGTTCTCTGATGTTGACTAAAGGTTTTATGTGTGCAACCATTCCTTCAACAGTCTCTTTTTCTACGTTATCAGAGATTGTTCCTTTTGTGACTTCCGCTTTTACCCATCCAACCTTTCCATCACCAATATCAATTTTGTACCAAAGATCAGGTGTTGATACCTGAGCAAGAATTGGGAAAACTTGTCTTTGTCTCACAACAAGGACAACATCTGAGGAGGTTGAATTGTTACTTCGAATATTTACTTTTACAGTTGGGTCAATAATGACCTTAAGATTTTCAACCGTTTCGGGGGGCTTTGATGTTTTGATGTCTACTACCCAAGAGGCAACATATGCAGTTGTATCAGGTTTGTATGCAATTTTGAACCACACCTTGCCATCTGAATCGGTTTCCTCACCAACAATCTCAAACTCTTTTCCAATATCGACGCGTGCAATTTTTTCTGATGAAGTTGATGGTTTTGGACGAATGTTTGTCAGTTGGTAGGTGACAATATATCTTCTTGTGTCTTCAGCGGAGATGAGGTTTATGTTAACAGCAATCAGAACAAAAATGAGAATAAATAAAACAACTTTTTTCATTATTCTAGATTCCTTTTTGCAGTTCTTGTTTCGTTCTTTCTTGTTCTTTCAAGTATCTGATCTTTGTGGTCATATTTTTTTCTTCCCTTTGCCAGGGCGATTCTGACTTTTGCAATCCCTTTTTCATTGAAAAAAACTTCAAGTGGAACACAGGTAAATCCACCTTGGATTAATCTTGCAATGAGTCTTCTTATCTGTTGCCTGGAAAGAAGAAGCTTCCTTGCCCTTCTGGGTTTACTGGGTTCTCTTGCTCCAGGGTATGGTCTTATGTATGTGTCAATGAGATAAATTTCTCCATTTCTCTCCTCAACATATGAGCCAGATAAATCACATGAACCAAGCCTTAGTGATTTAACCTCGTCTCCCGCAAGCACGATTCCAGCCTCAAACGCCTTCTCAAGCTGATAGTCGTGTTTTGCTTTTCTGTTTGTCGCAACAGTACCTTTATGAATCATGATTCAGATTCTAACTTTTTTTGTTGAATTGACAAGTTTTCTAACTTTTTTCTGTAGTTGTGTCTTTTTAATGTTTTCTTTTATTGACCATCTGCCATTGTTTGCTATTATCTTGCTCATTCTCTCTGAGCGGGAGTAGCTCATTTGGTAGAGCACTAGCCTTCCAAGCTGGGGGTAGCGGGTTCGAGCCCCGTCTCCCGCTCCAGTCTTTTCCGAAACATTTCAAGCGTTTTACTGTTGAATATTTGTCCTTTGCTGGTTATTCTCAAGCTATGGAAATTTTATCACAATCACGAGCAGAGCTATCTGAGTGGATGAGTTTGCTTGGAGAACCTGCTTACAGGGCTGATCAAGTAATAGACTGGATATGGCAAAAAGGTGTTTTAAACATCAACAAGATGAGCGACCTTCCATCTGAGGTCAGAGAACACCTCCGTAGTGAATTCTTTTTTGGTCCAAAGGTTGTGAAAGTTGATAAGTCCCAGGACAGATCAAAGAAGATGCTTGTTCAGATGATTGACGGAAATATCGTTGAAATGATTCTGATGAAAACAAGCAGTCATTCGACGGTGTGTATTTCTACTCAGATTGGATGTGCTTTTTCATGTACATTCTGTGAGTCGGGTAAAAAGGGATTGAAGAGGAATCTTTCGGTAGCAGAGATAATGTCTCAGGTAGCGTTATGCAAACCAAGACCCAGAAACATTGTTTTTATGGGGATTGGTGAGCCTCTTTCAAATTGGCCAAATGTGAAAACTTCAGTTCAAAGACTTATTTCTGAAGCGAAGTTTTCACCAAGGCATATAACGATTTCCACGGTCGGACTTCCACATATAATTTCAGAACTTGCCGAGGATTCGCCCCGTGTAAACCTTGCAATATCATTGCACGCTCCAAACCAGAAGCTTCGCGAAGAGATCATGCCAAATGCTGCAAAAGCAATGAATCTGAAGAATCTCATGACTGATGTGAAGAGACATCAGAGAGCAACTGGAAACCGCGAAACCTTTGAATACATAATGATTGATGGTGTAAATGATTCTGTTGAGCATGCAAGACAGCTTTCCGATTTGGTCTTTGATATACCATGTTTGATAAACCTCATTCCGTTCAATGAAGTCAGTGATGTGGATTACAAACCATCAGATGGTTCAAAAATCAGACATTTTTTAAAAACTCTGCGTGAATTTGGTCATTCAGCAACAGTTAGAAGATCTCAAGGTGGTGAATCAAAGGGTGCTTGTGGACAGCTCAAATCTCAAAGGGACTAGATCATGAAAAAGATATTATTGACTATTGTTGCTGTTCTTCTGGTGATTGGAATTGCTGGTGTTTGGGTTTACATAAGTGTTTTAAATACGATCAATACTCCATTTTCTGCAAGCGAATACCCCGTAAAATTTGAGATTAGAAAAGGAATGAATCCTTCAGAGATTGCGGATCTTCTTGTTTATCTTGAACTGATTAAATCAAAAAAAATATTCCTGTGGGAAGTAAAAAGAGAGGAAGCTGCAACAAAGCTTCAGGCTGGATATTTCACATTCACAGAACCAAACACAATGCCTGAGGTGATTGAAAAACTTTTGACTGAAGGTAAGATTCCTCCTCAAAAGTACACATTTCTTGAAGGTCTAACAATTGACCAGTTTGCAGATGCCCTGAAAAAACGTGAAGAGATTGACAATGAAAGGTACAGGACTTTAGCAAAAAACCATAAAGACCTTTTCAATTTCAAGTTTTCAAAAAACATTCCGGAGGATGCCGACCTTGAAGGTTACCTGTTTCCTCAAACATATCTGATTGAGGAACCTACTGCAGAAAAGATTATCCAGACAAAACTCACTCAGTTTGAAAAAATCTTTGATGATTCATATGTTGCAAGGTGCAAAGAGCTTGGTTTGACCATTCACGAGTGTGTGACATTCGCATCAATTGTTCAAGCCGAATCAGGAAACGCTGAGGAGATGCCTCTTATCTCATCTGTTTTTTGGAACAGGCTGAACAAAAGTTGGAAACTTGAGTGTAATGCAACACTTGCATACTCACTTAAGATTGATGGATACATGCTTTCAACCAAACAACTTCGAACTGATGACCCATATAACACATACAAATACCCTGGGCTTCCACCTGGACCAATCTGTTCACCTGGGCAAGACGCAATCCATGCAGTTCTTTATCCTGCTGAATCTGATTATTTCTTTTTTGTAGCAACTGGAAATGGTACTTCAGTTTTTGCAAAGACTCTGTCCGAGCATAATGCAAATATCAGGAAATATTTGAGGTAGCTCTCTTCAGAACCCTTTATTGAAATTTAGATATTTCTAATTATTGATTGTCTTATAAGGAGTGTTTTATGAAAATTGGAAAAGTTGGTTTATTGGCAGTTTTTGCTCTTGGTTTGTTTGTTGTGGTGATTTTACTTCTCAAACTCATGTGGGGATGGGTAATTCCAGATTTGTTTCCAGGAGCAGTTGAGCAGGGTTTGATTGCCGCAAACATCAGTTGGTTCACGGCACTCAAGGTCGGACTATTTGCAGCTATCCTTGGTGGATTTGCTGCATCAAAACACACAATTAGTCAAAAGAATAACTGATAGTTCTACTTAAACTTAACAGCAGTACCAAATGCCATTATCTCGGATGCACCCTGCATCACGCTTGATGTTGTGATTCTGATGCAAACAATTCCGTCTGCTCCGAGTTTTTCGGCGTTTGCGACCATTCGCTCCATCGCCTCTTCACGTGCTTTTTGAAGCATCTCGACGTATGCACCGATCTCTCCGCCGACAAGGTTTTTCAGTCCTGCCATAAAGTCGTGCCCAAAACCTCTGGTTCTGACGGTGTTCCCGTTTACGATTCCAAGGGTCTCGCTGATTTCAAATTCTGCAAAGTTGTCTTGTGTTGTAAGTTTCATAAATTTCTCCTTAATTTTTGATTCAACTATTATGACACCTAATGTGTATGAGTGTTTACAGTGAGAAATACAAAAGTTCAGTTGACCAGAAATGAGGGATGTGTTATTTTTCCATCCATGAAGTTTAGGTATCTTTTTATAATAATATTGGGAGTCATGTTCTTTGCCTCTTGCCAAGCGACGGTTCCGTCGATGATATCGTTTGAACCCAAGGTTGATTTGGAAAATCGAATGTCAGAGATTCCGGATTATATACCTATCTATAAAAATGCAAAAAACTATCCCGCTGATCCACTTAGAGTTGTTGAGAAACCTTTGCGGGATACAAACATGATTGAAGTTGTTTCGGGCACTCTTCAAACAAATGCCTCAGCGAGTGTTGTTTATGAGTGGTATGCTCAGGAAGTTCAAAACCTCGGCTGGACACTGATTGACTTGATGGGTTATGATGGTGAGGTGGCAAGGGTTCAAGCAAAAAGAGGGGATGAGTTTATTGAGCTTTCGATACTTTCTGAATCTGGGTCTAGAACAATTCGAGTTACTTACTTAGTTACAAGGGATATAAAATGAAAAATACATGGTCACTTATAGTTTGTGTAGTTATCGTTTTGATGGTTGGATGTTCAACCGAAAAGGTATATTATTCAAGTGAAGATATTCTTGAGCCTTATCAGAAAGGTCAAGAAGTAGATATTCCTGACCCACCATCTCAGGTCGTTGTTGATGTAGAATACACAGAAAATCCTTTATGGGCTGATAACCTTTCAGCTTATGTTCCTGTTTTTTCAGAACCCATGTTTCATCCACAAAAAGAGCCTGTGATTTTTGAACTTCCACTTGAAAAAGGAAGGATAAGCATCAAGGCAGAGACATATCATAAAAATTCATCAGAACTTATTTATACGTGGTTTGCAGACAGCTTAGAACCATATGGTCTTATGATTAATAGAAACCTTCCAGATAACGAAGATCCACTCATATATATCCCTCAGGATGGAAGTGGGAGTCTTCAAGTAACTGACGGATACTATAATCTGAAGATAAGTGTGACCCCTCTGATCGATGAACCCGGTTGGGTTAAGGTCGAGTACGACGGTAGCGTTTTAAAATAGCATCAAAAATCTTTTCAATATCTTGACATTTTTTCTCTATCCCATATTATGACTGACAAGTCAGTCATAATATGTCAAATATGCCTTTATGATGATTTATTGTTGATGACTGAACGTTCAGTCAGAAAGAAGGAAAATGAGCGCTAAGGAGCAACTTGTTGAATCTGCGAGAAGATTGATGTTTATGAATGGATACTCAAGGACAAGAGTATCTGATATTGTGAAGGATGCAGGTCTTGCACAGGGGACTTTTTATCTCTACTTCAAAAATAAAGAAAGTATACTTGAGGAATTGATATCGGTTATTGAACTAGAACAGGCAGGTCTGTTATCTTTGATTGATATAAATAAGGATATTTCTTCAAAAGATGAGTTCTTTTTGGAGTTATATGGTCTCTCGGATAGTTTCAGAAAGTTTTACTCTGCAAACTCTGATATTTTAAAAATCATCACCGAGGAGCTTCCACATTCCGCTTTGGTAAGGTTTTATTCAGACAAATTCAGAAAAAATGCTCGGGGAATCGTGGCAACATATCTTAAAACTGGTTATGAGATTGGTGTGTTGGAAAAAATGGATTTTGATATTATAGCTGACATCATAAGTATAAGTTTGAAACAGATAATTTTAGATGGAGCACTGGAAAAGCTAGAATTTGGAGTCGATGAAATGTTTAATGCTTTTATAAAGCTCTGTATGTTTGGGGCTGTAAAGAGGGATTAATATGGGCAGAAAAATTGCGTCCTGGATTGTGGATAACCGTGTGTTGATCGCGGTTATGTCAATTGGTATCCTACTTCTCTCTTTTGTTGGGATGGGTGGATTGAACGTAAACTATGATTTTAATGATTATCTTCCATCAACACTTTCCTCAATAAAGGGGATGAAGATAATAACTGATGAATTTGGTGGCTCTGAAACTGTTTTTGTTATTTTGACTGACAAAACAAAAGTCGAAGCCGACCAAATTAATGAGAAATTGAAATCACTTCCGTATATATCTGAGACTTTTTGGTATTCCGATGTCGCAGGAATATATCTTCCTGATAACTACGTTGATAGGAATTATATTGATCAGTTTTTCGTTGATGGTTCGACAATTATTCAGACAAAACTCAAAGATACAGGGACATCAAGCACAAAGCAAAAGGTAGAAGATATATATGAAACTATTGGAAGAGAGAATATAAGTATAACGGGTAGTTTTGTTTACCTTGAGGAGATGAGAATGATGGGTGAGGATGCAAAGACATTGATGCTTATAATGGCATTGATAATCTCACTTATTGTTCTTGGGTTTGCTCTCACTCAACCGGCGTATTCTATACTCTTTCTTCTTATTGCTGGAATCTCAATCATTATCAATTTTGGATTCACGTATCTGCTGCGTGGTCAGATGAGTTTTATTTCGTCATCTGTTGCTGCAGCCTTACAAATTGCAGTTACCCTAGATTATGCTGTCTTCCTTCTACACAGGTATGAGGAAGAAAAACATCGATTTGATGATCATAAAAAAGCAATGATTGAGTCAATTTCAAAAACATCAGCATCACTTTTTTCTTCTGGTCTTACAACAGCAGCTGGATTTCTGGCACTCATGATTATGAGCTACAAAATGATGGGTGATATGGGTATGGTGATGGCTCAAGGAGTTGCGATTGGTTTTATTCTGACCCTAACTCTTCTTCCAGCATTGATTCTTTTCTTGGAAAAACCACTATCAAATCTCAAGCATCGCCAGTTGATACCTAATCTATCTGGTTTGGGAAGATTTGTTGTAAATAATCGCGCAATAATAGTTGTGGTTTTTATCGTTGTGGGGTCGATCGCGTGTTTTGGAAATTTCAATCTTCAGGTTACATACAATACAACCGAAGGATTTGAGTTAAGTGAACAAACTCAAGCTGATTTAGAAATCATTGGCGAGAGCTTTGGCTCAGGGAAAGAAGCCACGATAATAATGACTGATTGCTCAACTTCTGAACAGATGCAAATTGAAAAAGAGGTTTCAGAGATTACAGGAGTCGAAAGTGCAAGGGGTTCTTTGTCGCTTGGAACGATATACATCCCCGATACATTCGTACCAGAAAAGGTCACAAGTCAACTTTCAAAAGGTAATAGAAACCTGATGCTTGTAAAGATTGTTGAAGGAACGGATGAGTTTGAAGACTCAGTTATAGAAGAGCTCCAAAAGCTTGAAGATAGATATGATGAAAAGGTAATTGTGACTGGCGAGGATGTGATGCAGTATGATTTGGCAAGGGTCTCCAAGCCAGATTTGAATAAGGTGACACTGGTCTCAGTCATCGCAATTCTCTTGATTATCTTCCTGTCACTCAGGAAACTCTGGCAAACGCTTGTGATTGTGCTCTCAATTGAGGTTGCTATCTGGATAAACATCTCTTTCCTTTTCTACTCTGGCGTCACAACTACTTTCTTTGCATCTTTTGTTGCCCTTTCAGCAATCCAACTTGGGGCTACTGTTGATTACTGTATTCTTCTTGCATCAAGGTTTAATGAAGAGAAACAAAAGGTGGGTGTTTCAGTCACTGAGGCGATGATCAATACCGTCAAAGGAGCAGGGCCTGCGATAATGACTGCAGCTGCAACACTTTTTGGTGCAACCTTTGCAATATCATTGGTTTCAAAGATTTCAATGGTCAGAAGCATGACAACCTTGTTTTCAAGAGGTGCGATAATATCGATGTTGGTTGTTCTACTGGTTTTACCAGCCCTTCTTGTGATGATTGAGTTTATCAAGGGTAGGAGGAAAAATAATGCGTAAACGTGTTTCTATCATTTTAAGTCTTGTGCTTTTCTTTTTTTGTGTCTCTTCTGCAGTTGTTTTTGGTGAGGAAACATATGAAGGGAAAAGAACACAAACAATATATTCGGTTCTTGGTTGGGATGGCAAGATAAAAAATACATCGGTTGTAAATTGGTTGAGGTTTAATGAGGGCAATTCAAAAGTACAAGATAATCCAGAACTCGAAAATATAGTTGTGCTCCACCCAACAGCAAAAAAAGTGATTGATGGAGACAAGCTTTATTGGGAAATTCCTCAAGACTCTAGCTCCGATTTGTTCTACTCTGGAACAACAAATAAAAAACTACCAATTGAATTTGATATTGCTTTGGAGCTTGATGGGAAACAAGTTGATGAATCAGAGATTATCGGGAAATCCGGAAAACTAGAGATTTCAATCAAATTTACAAACACTCTACCACATGAAGAGTTGATAAAATGGACGGCTGGGAGTTCCGCGAAAGAAAGTTTAGAAACCGTCTATACTCCAGTGACTGTCATTGTGCAGGCTGATATTGCTTCTGATAGATATGAAGAGCTTTCTTTCAATGATGCTTTTGAGATGACAATTGGCAATAGCAGAAAACTTATGTGGACGGTTATGCCAAGACCAACCGATACGGTTTCATTCTGGATTAAAGATGATCATTTAAGACTGCCAAATATATCAATCTCAATGATGCCGTCTCTTCCTTCAATTCAGATTCCTGAAATTGATGAGTCTTTATTAGAAGTTATGGGTTCGATGGGAGACACGGATGAGCTTCTTGCAATGCTTGAAAGTTCTAGCAGTCTCGATATGTCAGAGTCACTTGATAATATCGAAAACCTTGAAAACATGTTTTCGGCTATTGAGGACTTAACTGAAGATACATCTTCAAGCATGGATCAGGTGGCAGAGTTATTTTCAAATTATGGGGATTCATTCAAGCAGATAGCTGAGGGAGCAGATGGCTTGGTGCAACTATCTGAAGCACACAAGATGATCCTTGAGATGATTCAAGATCAACTTTCTGCAAATCTTGCTGGTATTAAAGCAAGCACTGAAGCTATTACAAAAGCATCACAAGCGACTGACAAAGTTGCAAGCAGTTTGTTTGGCATTCAATATTATCTTGAAGAGATGGAAACATCACTCAAAGATTTACGAAAAATCACAAAAGATGATGCCCAGTTAGAAATCATCTTAGAGCTTGATACCTCTGTTTCAAAATCCCTCTCAAAGCTCAATACTGTTAAAAGCAGTGCTGATACCGCTACGGAGCTGATGAAAAATCTTACATCAGGTGGCACAATTGATGGTGTTGAAATCCCAGCACTATCTGAGATGCCCGAAATGATGGATGTTTTTGACCAAACTCTTTCCGCACTTATCTCTGGTGGAGAGGTTGAAGGACAAGATTTGCCTGGACTTACAACAACAATTGATGGACTTGAAGGGATTTCAGAGGGGATAAACCTGATTCTAAATGGTGGTACAATTGAAGGTTTTGAAGTTCCAGCCTGGAATACAATCCCTGATCAGATTGCTGATTCTATGGATGTTATGAATGTCTTTACGGAGGGTGGTGAAATCAATGGTGTGAAAATCCCATCAAAAAATGAAACCCTTGAGATGATTGAGAGTTTCAAAAAAACCATTGAAGAAGCACAGCCAATGCAGGAGAAGATGGAGGAATTTAGTAAAACCCTTAAGGATGCTATCGAAAAGGCTGGGGGTTCTCAAAAGTTCTCTGAAGTCATGGATGATACTGAAGAGATGTTCCATATTGAGACAGCAAAACTTGATAAAATGAGGGAATATGAAAAAGAATATACTTCCTTTGTTGGCAATACTCCTGGTTTTGAAAGTTCAGTTTTGTTTGTTGTCAAGCTTGAAGATGTCGATGAAAGTATAGCAGATTCTGATAGTGCTGAAGGGGTTATACCAAGCGAAAACGATCCCAATCCATATCAAGAACTAAATAAAGCTCGCTTATACTTATTAATAATCGGTGGAATAATTATTTTAGCAGCAATAGTTATCAATTGGTATTATAAAAGAAGATATAAATAGTTTTAGCTAGTAATAAAAATTATGTTTATGTAATATATATTTATAATATAATATGTATATATAGGAAGCTATAGCATATTAAGAGATGACTTTGTATGTATAAATGCAAACTTACAAATATTTGTGGTTTGCATTTTTTTTATAGTGTGCTAATCTTAATTGCATGAGATTCTCTTATCAAAGGGGTTTGTTTGGATGAAACATCCAAATGATTATTTGAAGCTTTGTTTTTCTAAAAAAACCTTTGTTATTCTATTGTCTTTTGTGATCCTTTTTTCAAGTTTTTCGTTTGTCTCTTCAAAATCACATCCAAAAAATCCTTGTGTTACAGTTCTCTCTTATCAAGTTGACAACACCGATTATTGGGTTGACGGGTTGTTAAAAGGGCCAATGGATGTCGCGCCAGAGATAAAATCATCAAGAATGTTCCTTGTCATCAGATATGTCACCTCTGAAATTGAGGGAGTTTTGATGATGTGGGACTCAGTTACAAGAAGAGTTACAATAGTTTTGCCAACCGAAGTAAAACTGATGCTTTGGATCGGAAACCCCAAAGTAAAGGTTGAATATCCTGATGGAAGAACTGAGGAAAAGTGGATTGATGACGGAGATCATAATCTTGCACCCTACGTAAAAGGTGCTGGTTTCACAATGCTTCCAATGAGATTCGTCGCAGAGTATCTTGGGGCAGATGAAATATTATGGGATGGTGAATCAAGAACAGTTGATCTTGAATTTACTGACTATCGATGTTTGAACAGAAAAGAAAAGGTATTTGGTAGAATCGAGGAAGTATCTGATCTGGGTGATGGCACTTCGATGGTCATCCTGACCTGCCAAGATGGAAGTGTGAAGCGTTTTGTCTCAGTGAATAATCTTTCTGGAGACAATTCCACAAATATAATCAATGACTATTTGGGTTATGCTGAATTAGAATACATTGATGAATGGGTGTTTTCCTGGAGACCAATTTCATATCATGAACCCTTTGGTGTTTTAGAAAAGATTGAGTTTGAAAGACTTGAAACGGTCATCGATGCAAAACTTGATAGAGAATCAAATCTTGGAACAGTTAACCTTACACTTAGAGAATTTGATGGTGTCTTGTATTTCAATCTCGTTGTTGACGGAAATTGGATCATAAAAAATAGTGCTTTGTCATTTTACCCAGGTAAAAAAACACAGAAATATTTTATTGAATTGGATTCAAGTGAAATCCTCTATTCAGCATCATTAACCTCATCTCCTATTTCTGAAGAACCGGATGTTGTTATAAGAGCCAACCCTGCCAAAGGTCGCATTTCGATGATGAGAGGTTTAAGAGGGGCTCAGGCGTTAATTGGAATAATTACTGGAGGATCAGATGAACTGACTGCCACTCAGGGGTGCGATCTTGTTCTTGATGCTGCCAAGCTTGAAGGATTAAATAAATCTGATTGCAGAGATATGGAGTCAACTCCATCCTCTGTTCTTGACTCGGTTATGTTTCTCAACTCAAACTTTACCATGAATACTGATGAAGATTTACTTTCAATTGAGTCCATGAAGGATGCAACCTCTTGGAATTCAGAGTTTGGTTCGGACTATAGATTGTGGTGGACATCAATTAAAAACTTTTTTAAAGATAATGATTCTCAGATTCAGGTTTTAAGGTTTGAGGATTTTGATTCTGCGACTGATGTTCTTGATGCTGGTTTCCCTGTTTTGATGTCGGTTTGGGATTCTGATGAGCTGGGTATTATCCAAAGAGGACATACTGTGCCTGTTACTGGTATCTATAGGTGTAAAAATGGCTATGAGTTAGATTTTTTAGATGATATAGAACAGGATGACCACACTACTGGAACAAATGATGTTTTAAAGGCAAGCTTTGATAACCAGAATAGGAGTTTTTATGGTGGTGGTCCCTTCATTAATGGAATCAGAAATTTTTACTTTGTTTGTTTTGTCCCAGAAAATAATTCAAATGGATATTCAAGAACAACTGCACCATTGCTTCCAAGTTATTCAAACACTGTGTCTTCAGACAACTTGATTTTCTGTACTGATAACTTCGATGTTTCAACTGGCATTGAGGAAGATTCATTGAAACTAAACTCTATATCGGTTTTTGAGTCGGGAGCTGATAAACCAACGTATAAGTCTGGCTTTATTCCTGCAAGCACATTTAAGATTCCAGATGGTGTGCTTGAAAACGGGAAGAGTTACTTTTATCAGATTGATTCAAAAACTCTTAATGGGCTGAATTGTGGGGTGTCGCATCGAGTTGATTTCGATATTAGTAATATTGAACTCAAATGGGTTGATGGTTTTTTTGGTAATGTTAAGTCAGATAGATCAGTTGACTTTATAGAATTTGAATCTGAAAACACTACAACAAAATATTCCCTGAATTCTGATGTGTTCTCGGCTCAAAAAGTTTCTGAGTTGAAGGAAAAGAGTGGTTATGTGTCACTCTATGTAAACTCTGAAGGCGAGATTTTTGATATTTTTGAACTTTCTTGGGTAAAGAATAAATCCGATTTTTTCAAAGCTTTTAAGGTATCTGTTTTGAGGATTTTTAAAAACTCTGAAGAATCTTATTTTTTGGGGAGAGATGATTCTGGTGAGTTTATCTTGTGTTCATTTGATCCCGAAAAATCAAAAGGAATCAGGGAGAGCAGAGACTACATCATAAGTGCCAAAAGAAGATGGTTTAAGCGTGAGTTTGAGCTAATTGATTATAAACCCATCATTGGAAAGAGTTCTGAGTCTGTATGGATGAACTGCGAGGTCAACAGCTTTGAGGATGGAATACTGTACGTGCAGCTTCCGTCGGGCGATTCCTCTTTTGATTTTTTTGCAGAAAAGATTGATGAAAATGGGACAAATATTGAGACATATTCGGGTTGCGCGGAGATTCTGGTTTCTTATGATACAGTTGTCTCCTGGGTATCAAAACCCGAGCAAGAGGTATGTGGCTTTGTTTCTGATATCGAGTTTTTTAAATTAATTACCAATTTTGAACAGAAAAAAAGGTACATGGTTGAATTCTCATCAAGTGGGTATCGCAAACCACTGTATCTGAATCTTTCAATCGATGGAAACTGGATTTTAAAAAACATGTACATCTCTCCACAGACTGTCGGACCACTGGGGTTTACCCTTGACTGCGACTTTATAAAAGGTAACTCGATTAAGTACGGATATAGTCTGACACCAATACTACTTTATACAAAACCATCGGCAGTAACTGATGCAACTATCAAAGACAGATACATAAACATTTCCCCTGATTTCTGTAAGAATGTTGAGTCTGATGATGTTGGCTCAAGAAGCTCAGTTTTAGAATCATCAGAGATCCTTGATGAATCAAAATTAGAAAACTTTGAGATGTTTGATTCTGGGGAATTAGAAACAGTACCGACATCTATCTTGAGTGTTATAAATCATGTTAGTGGAAGGGTATGGCCAGGTATCGATGATTTGAAGCAGGCGACAAATTGGAACTCACAAAAGGGATGCAAGTTTTTTGACGGTGAAGAGTATCTCGATTTGTCGTGGTGGAAATCTCTGAACTATTATTTTGCGAAGAACAACATCAATTTGGAGATTGAGAATATTGATATATCGGGTATCAATAAATCAATTTCTAAGAATAATCCGGTGATACTGGATGCTAGGATTTCTGGTAATCATTATGCTGCTGTTATTTCATCAGTGCAGGTTGATACCGATGGAAATTACTGTCTCGAAATAGTTTATGATGCAGACCAACTTGAGATTGGGAAAATAATTACAGAAAAAATTGTAGTTAACACTGAAACTAAAACCATTTTTGGTGGCATATGGTTTGATGGGTCAAAGGATTTTAAGTTCTATATGATTTCAAAAATATCCGAAAGCAGGGAAAAGATTGAAATTATTGAGCCATCAAACGGAAGCATTGTCGCTGATCCATATCCCATTTTCAAATGGGATGACTTAAGGCTTGATAAGTCTCAGAGTTACAGTTTCTATCTTTATGAAAAAAAGAGTGGTGTTAGCATTATTGAAACGCTTAGTTCTGAAAAACCTGTTGTATCAAAACATCTGATTGATTCAGATCAATTTCAGATAGCTTATGATAAGGAACCTCTCTCGAAAAACACAAACTATATCTGGTTTGTTGAGTGTTTTGATATTAATAGAGTTCTTGTTTCGACAAGTCCAAACTTTACATTCTCGGTATCTCCAACTGAGTGTGATACAATTTTTGGTGAAATCATTTCAACAACAAGAGACCCAAACACTGGTTTAATAAGTATCGATTTTAGGCAATGTGCCGGAGTTGAATCCTTTGAAATCTCATCGGTAGAAAACATTCCCGATGATCACACATACACAAAGATTTTGGGTTATTCTGGCTGTGCTGAGGTTTGTATTCACAAAACTGATAAGGGTGTATATCTTGATAGTTGGGTAGCAGCTGAGGGGGATTGTTGCAAAACTGACCCATGCCGCATAGTTAGAGGTGTGATTACTGAAACTGAGGAAATTAATCTTGA
Source organism: Caldisericia bacterium (assembly GCA_963674785.1). Taxonomy (GTDB): domain Bacteria; phylum Caldisericota; class Caldisericia; order JAAYUI01; family JAAYUI01; genus JAXGMQ01. Next base: position 58,434 of record OY771555.1, on the reverse strand, counting down.
GCACCCGATTATCATCCATTTTAAGCCATGTAATGGATCAGCAACTGAGTATTTTTGCGATTATGAAATTCTTGATACCAAGTCTTCAAGGAGCATCCTAGGATATAGCGGCTGCGCTGAAATCTGTGTTCTGGATTCTGGGTTGGCACAGAGTTGGACAGCATTACCAGAAGAGGATAATTGTTGTGGGGAAGTGGTGGTTTGTACAGATGTTGACATCTCGTGGTCTACAGAGGATGGTTTACCACCGGTATTTTTTGTGTGTCCAGGAGACAATCTCTCCTTTGATAAGCTCTTACGGCTCAAGAATAATTGCAGAGAGGAAACAATCGATGTTTTTATCTCAATAAAAACTGATAAGGGTGAAATGATTGATAGCACATTTTTGAATATCTCCCCAAGAAGCGTTTCTACGTACTCACTCAACTTCACTGCCCCGGATGAGCTACCATCGCAGTTGATATTCGACATCATCTTTTCTGGAATAACAAATCGATACTACGTCTCAATAAACAAACTCGAAGATTGCGAACCATGTTGTGAAATTGAAGTTTTCTGGGGCGATGAATTAAAAACAGAGACTGGTAAAAATCCTGTTATCGCGGTTTGTGAAAAAGATAAGATTGATCTCAGTTTCATAATAAAAAACAATTGTGATAATAGGATATCTGGGGAATATATTTTTCAAAGGAAGAGTGAAAGTATAGATTACATCGTAATTTCAAAGGAAGAATTTTCGATTGTTGGTTCAGATGATGTTAATTACACACTGTCAATTGATTCTGTTACAAGAGAGATGATAAAAAATGAAATGATGAGAGTTGTTATTCATCCCGATTGTGGTGAAGAAGAAATACTTGAATTTGAAATTGAAGAGAAGTTTGGATGCAAAGAGATTGTTACAATTGAAGTAACAATTGAAGAGACTGATTGTGAAAAGGACATTGTTCGAGCACATGATCCAAAAGAGATGAAAAATTGGATTCTTGATTTTCGAAAAAGAGATTGTGAAAAACTTGAAATTGGAAGTTGTTATAGAGTGACTGGTGAGAAGATTTCTGACGAGAAGATAAAGGTCGAAACCTTTGAAGAAGTCGATTGTTTTATTGATCAATTAAATTATTCGTTTAATTAATATAAATTTTTATTAAGTCATAAGAAAGATTGACGTGATAAGAATTACTTGTATAATCTAAATATGAGAGACGGTAATCTTATCGAGCAGCACATTTCAGATTTGATATGGATGGTTTCCTTTTTGTCTTACACGGGTTTACTTAGAGTAACGACCGAGACAGAGGTTCTAGACATATATTTTAAAAATGGATTTCTTCTCAATGATAACCATTCAATTCATCCAGTCGACATTCTTCACAGAGTTGCATCTATTGCAAATGGAGAATTCGTATTCTTTGATGGAATGGAGCTAGAAACCTTCACGGGTGAAATTGAAATAAGGGATTATCTTCCAAGTAAGCTTATTCAAACAAGCAAAGAGAATGCTGGATTCCCATATATTTTGTACTCTAATGAAGTTATGGGAGCTAGAATCAGTCAAATACGCCTTGCCAGGTTTCCGGGTAATATCTCGCCATCAACAAAAAAACTTTTTGAATTGTGTTCTGATAGCCCAACAATTGAAGAGTTATCTGAACAATACAGCGTTTCACCAAAAACGATTCTTCAGGTTATGGACGAGGGAATCCAACTCGGAATTCTTGACCTCCTTTCCTTCGATGCGAAAAGAATCCCAAAACTTCAAATCAAGAATTTCTTAAAGCCAACATCTTTTCAGCTTTCTTTCTTGGCAGATGTGAGTATCAACGGTTCACTGACTGCCAGAAAGGGTAGAATTCATATTTCACCAGATAAAGAAAAGATGATGAATAACTTTCATGGAGATTCCAACATAAACGCAAGTGTGGGAGATGGATATTTCAGTACAGATGTGTATAGATTGGAATCAAATGAGATACTTATGACGAAAATAGATTTTGAATCCTTTGTTGGTGAAGGAAGGGGAAAGACTGAGATAACACTCGTGAAAGGAGTATGAAATGACGCTTTATATTATTAATTTGATTATGGCTATGGCCATTTTTGTGTTCGGAATTATTTCTTGGAAGAAAACTGAGGCACAGGCCTTTCTTCTTGTAGGAATCGGATTCCTTTGCTTTGGTATCAGCCATGCATTTAAAATTTGGGATCCTGCATTCTTGATCCCTGGAAGCCCGATGGATTGGGTTCTGATTGCTATCAGGATTATTGGCTATTTACTTTGCCTCTGGGCTGTGGTTTCCGCAAAATAATTGCAATTCATTCCTAATAATAGATTATATTTGTCAATCCCCGGTCTGGTGTAATATTTGATGTATAACGTAGTTTTACTAGAAATATCCGGAAGGTGGTTTTATGGCTAAGAAGAAATCTTGGTTTAATTGGAGATATATAAGATATATGTCCCAGGCGGCGTTTGCAGCGTTTATTATCAGGTATTCGTGGGCACATTTTGCATTTGAAAAGGGTGTTGCTGGAAGAACTGGTCCAATTGATTGTATCTGTCCACTTGGATCAATTGCAATGTTGCCGAAGTGGATTCAGACTGGAGAGTTTATCCATAGGGCTGGTAACACAAATGTTGTTGTGCTTGCCGCACTTATTTTGTCTATTCTTGCTTTTGGTGGCGGTTTTTGTGGCTGGATTTGCCCAATGGGGACTGTTCAGGAGTGGCTTTATCGAATTAGGAAAAAGATCTGGAAAAAAGATATCAAACTTCCACTTCCAGTTCACAAAGCCCTTAGATGGTTCAGATATGTCGTATTCGTATTGATTCTGATTATGACATTTATTGAGGTTGGATTCTGGTTTAAAGCATTTGATCCGTATAACACATTGTTCACCTGGGGGCATGAGTCCTCAATTATTGGAATTATAATTCTAGGTGTTGTGCTCCTTATAAGTCTTGTCATTGAGAGACCACTTTGCCAGTATGGATGTCCACTCGGTGGAGTGATTCAGCCTGTTGCAAAGATTTCCGCTGTTGGTATTAAAAGGAATAGTGATACCTGTATAGATTGCGGTAAATGTGACTCAACATGTCCATATCAACTTCCAATCTCGAATGTCAATTCTGTTAACAAGGGACTTTGTATTGAATGTTTGAGGTGTATTGATGAGTGTCCGGTTCCAGGTACGCTTGAGTTTGCCTTTGGTTACGGGAAGGATGGTTTAAAATGAAGATAAAACCAGCAGTTCTCGTTGGTGTTTTGTTTGTTGCGCTGTTTGTTATCGTGGCATATGTCTTTCAGGCATTTGGTTATTGGAATCCACCAGGTGTTGAATCAACTTATGAAAGCGATCATGATGACCACGATGAAACTGAAGTTGAATCGGAATATGTTGAATTAGGATATATCAGTGATCTGCTCGAAGGTTCAATGAATCTTCATGATTTCCTCGAAGATTATGATGTTGATATAAGTTGTGTCTCCGGAAAACTTGGCATTGCAAATTCTGAAATAAAGAAGGATGCCAGAGATATAAAAGACAAACTCGGTATCGATATGAGTGATATAAGAGCGATTATAGACGAATGTATGGGGCTTGAGGCAAGACCAGATCCTCATTCTGTCGAGACGGAGACTACTGAGACTGAACACGAACCTGAGACGGATGAAGTTGAGTCTGTTATTGTTGATGAAGGACTTGTATATGTCAGCGATGAGTTAGTTGGTTCTGATAATCTCATGGAATTCTTGAAGAACAATGATATTCCAGCAGATTGCTTAGCAGAGAAACTTGGCATTGGCGAGAAAGAACTTGACCAATCTGCAAAAGACATCAAGGAAGAACTTGTTATCGATATGACTGATATCAGATTTGCAATCGACGATTGCTTGGGGCTTCCTCAAAGAGAAGATCCACATACAGTGACAGATGAAACAGAAGTTGAAGAATCTGAATCGATTGATAAAGCGATCGAAGAAGAACCAAAGGAAGAAGATGAAGATGTTGGTTTAGATGATAGCGACACTCATCAGGCTGCCTCTGATCTTCCCCAGTTGATGGGAAAAGATAACATAAAGAGTTATTGTGAAGAAAACTCGATTCCAGTTGATTGTGTTGCGTCAAAGCTTAATTTGGATGTAAAAGCACTTGATATGCAGGGTGGTAAGCTATCACGAGAAATTGGGATGGATATGAGCGCCCTAAGGGATTTAGTTTCTAGCTGTTGTTTATAAAAACGAAAGAGAATTGAATGCAAAGCAGATTTATTATTGTTTTTTTGGTAGCTGTTTTTCTTGTGGGTTTTGTTGTTGCCGGATGTGGAACGGAAAGCACCAATAATTCTGCTGATGATTCTTTTAGAATTGAATTTGATGAAAATGGGGTGCCAATTGGCACCCCTATCGAAACTCTAGAAGATGGAAGAAGACGTTGGAAACATGGTGATCATTATCATTATATCAGAGAAGATGGCGAGGAACCTGAATTAAAGAGTGATACGATTATCAGACATTATTTATTTGAGATTGAAGCAGATAATGATTGTGTGATGGATAAACTCAATATTGATGAAGACTTTTTAGATATGAATCTTCTTGATTTTGTAAAAGTTTTAGGTCTTGAAACAATTGATATTGAACAAATCATAAAGTCTTGTTTGAAAAATAACGACTAATTACCCTTGATACTACTTTTGTTTTGATTATTTTTTTCTCATGAAAGTTCATATTGCTCTTGAGCCTGAAGGAAAGAATAAGAAGATTCTTCTGGGTCATCTGAACCCAGGTATTTCCTGTACGTACGGTAAACAGATTCCCGAGGACATTGAGGCTTTGGTTTGTGGTGTACCGACAGAGGAGATGATAAAAACCTCGAAAAAACTTAAGTATCTTTTCATCCCATATGCAGGTTTACCAAAAAAAACAAAAGACTTGATGATGAATTATCCTGATATTGAGGTTTATAATCTGCATCACAATGCTGCCCCGACTGCCGAGATGGCTCTCTCCTTGCTTCTTTGTATAAGTAGAAAGATGAACTCAATCGATGCAAAATTCAGAAAAGGTGATTGGAGTCCGAGGTATGATGTTGTGCCGTCACTTCTTCTTGAAGGAAAAAATGCCTTAATAATTGGATATGGGAGAATTGGGAAAAGAGTTGGATCAGTCCTTTCAGCACTTGCCATGAATGTTTTTGGAATTAGAAAAAACTTGGGGAATGGAGATTTTGCTGAAAATGTTTTTCAATTGGATAAACTCCATGAACTATTGCCAAAATCGAATGTCGTGATTGTTACAATCCCATTTTCAGAAGAAACGACTGATTTGATAGGTGAGAAAGAATTCGGATTAATGCCAAAAAACTCAATCATTGTGAATGTAAGCAGAGGGCCAGTGGTTAATGAAAAGGCATTATATGAAGCCCTTAAAAATAATCGGATTTATGGTGCTGGTTCAGATGTTTGGTATATCTATCCAAAAAGCAATGGAACAGACATTCGAAATACATTTCCATCCAAATACCCATTTCATGAGCTTGAAAACGTCGTAATGAGTCCTCATAGAGGGGGTAGGGTTCATGAGATGGAATCTGATCGAATGACACATCTTGCCCATTCTTTAAATGCTGCCTGTGAGGGCAGGGAAATTCCAAACAGAGTGGATATATTAGCGGGGTATTGATTTTTACTTTGTTGGTACAAGATTGATGGTTACATCTTTTAAATCTGGGATTTTCTTTGTGAGCATGTCCTTAGATTTCTGAATAATGTCGTATCCCTCAGCTATAGAGTACTCTTTGTCAACTCTTACAGAAAAGTCGACAAGTAGTGCAGCACCAACGTATCTTGTTTTAATGTCACATGCAGAGTGTATTTCTGGGACAGTATTAACTACTTCTTCAATCTTCTTTACAATCTTTTCGTCGGCTCCAGTATCTACGAGCTGTTCAAAAGCAGGTTTGGATATGTCGAAGCTTGTTTTTAAAATTAATCCCGCAACAAGAAGCACACCAACTGGGTCGACCCACCAGAGCCCTGGATATATTGATGTCAAATAAATTGCTACAATTACAGGGATTGTGCTTATTGAGTCCGCACGATGATGCCAAGCATTGGCTTTTAGTGCCATTGATTTTGTAACCTTTGATGCGTGGAGAGTGTAGAAAAAGATTCCTTCCTTAAAGCAAATTGAAAGACCTGCAATCCATATTGTCCAAAACTCTGTATGGCCATGGCTTCCAGAAATCAGATTTGTTGATGCCGAGATGATGAGTTGTAATGATGTAAAAGCAAGTATAAGACCGATACCAAAGGCAACCGCGGTTTCGATTCGGCCGTGACCGTATGTGTGGTTTTTGTCGGCTGGGGAATGCCAAAATCTTGAACCAATAAGTACCGCGACATCAGTTGTAACATCAGTGATTGTATGAACAGAGTCAGCAACAAGGGCAGCACTGCCGCCAAGGACACCGGCGATTAGTTTAAAAAAGAATAACACTATGTTCACAGCTAAACCCAATACAATAGCCCTTTTTTCAATCAATTGATTTCTTTTGTCCATCAACCTACCTCTTCCTTCTAAGTTCAGCCTGCACCAATTTTGATTTTATCTTTCTTGCTGTTTTTGTTCGTTTTGATGATGATGGGGGTTCATCATAACCCTTACCCTTCTGTAGTAATTCTTGTTTGAGAATTGCAATTTGGTCTCTTATGCTTGCAGCTTTCTCAAACTCGAGCATTGAGGCTGAGAGATTCATTTCATCTGTTAGCTGCAAGATAACAGCTTCTACATCCTGTTTGCTCATGCCCTCAGGGACATTTGCCTTGTCATATGCTTTTCCTGGAATCTTGAGCATATCTTTGATTGCTTTTTTGATTGTCTTTGGCTCAATCCCTTTTTCTTTATTATGGGCAAGTTGAATCTCTCGGCGTCTGTTTGTCTCGCTTATCGCGTATTTCATCGAGTCAGTCATATTGTCAGCATACATGATGACCTTGCCGTCAACGTTTCTTGCGGCACGTCCTATTGTTTGAACAAGCGATGTTGACGATCTCAAGAACCCCTCTTTATCAGCATCAAGGATAGCAATGAGTGAAACCTCAGGTAGATCAAGCCCCTCACGAAGTAAGTTTACACCAACTATAACCTCGAAAATTCCCTCTCGCAGTTTTTTAAGTATATCAACCCTGTCAAGGGTGCTAACATCTGAGTGAAGATAACAAACCTTGAACTGTTCTTTAAGTAAGAAATCAGCGAGATCTTCAGCCATCCTTTTTGTAAGAACAGTAACAAGAGTTCTCTCGTCCTTTTCAATCCTTTTTTTGATTTCGTTTTTAAGGTCATCGATCTGACCTGTTATTGGTCTCACTTCGATTTCGGGATCAAGAAGTCCGGTTGGTCTGATGAGCTGTTCAACAATTTCTTCAGAAATCTCACGTTCATAATCAGCAGGAGTTGCTGAAACAAATACAACCTGATTCATGAATCCTTGAAATTCTTCCCAGTTAAGTGGTCTGTTTTCAAGTGCTGAGGGAAGCCTGAATCCAAAATCTACAAGATTCATTTTCCTGGCTCTGTCGCCAGCGTACATCCCTCTGATTTGTGGAACGGTCATGTGTGATTCATCTATGATCATGAGAGCGTCTTCGGCGAAGAAATTCATAAGGGTGTATGGTTGCATGCCCATCTCTCGACCAGAAAGGTGCATACTGTAGTTTTCAATTCCACTGCAATATCCAACCTCACGAAGCATCTCAATGTCGTATTTCGTTCGCTCTTCAATTCTTTCTGCTTCAAGGGGTTTATTGTTCTCTTGGAAGAATTTTATTCTTTCATCTAGTTCTGTGACGATTTTTGGAACAGCAATATCAAGCCTTTCTTGGGTTGTGATAAATTGTTTTGCAGGAAAGAAAAGGAATCCACCGATATCAGGGCTTGTTGCACCTGTAACAGGGTCAAGTTCAGAAACTTTTGTTACCTCATCAAATTCAAATTCAACCCGAACAGCACCCTCTGTTTCTGGTGGCCACACATCAACAGTTGACCCACGGACTCTTATGTTTCCAGGTTCAAAAGCGATATTGTTTCTGGCGTACTGCATACCAACAAGACCGTGAATAAAATCATCACGCATGAGGGTTTGACCGGTTTTCACTGGGACAAGTTGCTCTTTGTATCCCTCTGGTGATTCCCAACCGTAGATGCAAGATACTGATGCTACAACAATTGTGTCTCTTCGTTCAAGAAGCGATCTTACGGTAGAATGGCGAAGCCTCATTATATCATCATTTATGTCGGTTTCTTTCGCGATATAGAGGTCTTTTGTGGCGACATAAGCCTCGGGTTGGTAGTAGTCATAGTAAGAAACAAAATATTCAACCGCATTTTCTGGGAAAAACTCTGATAGCTCAGAATAAAGCTGGGCTGCCAAGGTTTTGTTGTGGGCAATTACAAGAGTTGGACGGTTTATTTTTTCAATAACCTTTGCCATGGTGTATGTCTTCCCAGAACCTGTGACACCAAGCAGAGTTTGAAACTGAACACCTCTCCAGATACCATCGGTCAACTTCTCTATTGCTTGTGGTTGATCTCCCGACGGCGAAAAATCAGAAACCAGTTTGAATTTTGCCTCTTCCATGATGAGTATTCTAATGTGAATAATTTCACACTGAACCAAAAAGATGGTATAATCGTTTTAGTAGTGTAGAAGGAGGAATCCTAATGAGAAGAGCTTTGAGTTTAATCCTTGTTGCCACGATGTTTTTTACCCTTTTTGTTGCTTTGCCAGATTTTACATATGCAGCAAGCAAGTCTGATTCAACGAGACTTTTTAACATGATAAATGATTATAGAGTTCAAATGGGTCTCGCAAAAATGCAGTGGCATGAGTCTGCGTATGTAGTTGCTTATAATCATACAGTTAATATGCACAATACTCAGCAACTTTCCCATGATCTCAATGGAAAAGGACCAGATGACAGACTCAAAGATGCTGGTATAGACTATTCTTGCTATGTTGAAAATGTTGCATTCAATCACGGACACACTGACCCTGTGCTGTCCGCCTTCAACCAATGGAAAAAGTCTCAAGGTCATAACGAGAATATGCTCAGTGATTGCCCAGTATATGGATGTGTGGCGATCGTCTCATCAGATTCTGCTGGCTGGTACTTTACATTTTTGGGATTAACAACAACTACTTCTCCAGGTGGATCGGATGATGGGGGCGGGTCAGATACTGTTAGCGACACAATAAGATATTCAATGAAACACAGTGACCCATCACCCACATACACGATAACGTGGACAAATACCGGTGATACAAATCTGACTATTAAATGGAAAGTTGAATATGACGAGTTTGGATCTGGTTGGCTTATTGTAACACCCGCCTCAGCATTTTTGAAACCAGGGGAGAGTGCAGAGTTTGATATTATGTTTGATGCGAAAAATCTCATCACCGGACTGCATGAAGCTGATTTGACTTTTTATCATGAGGGCGGAAGTCAGACTACACCAATTGAGCTTACGATTCTGCATGATGATGCTGATGTTTCAGGTGGCAGTGGCACAGTTGAGCTTTGGATAGATAGTGACATCATGAGGGTTAATGGTCAAACAAAAAGGCTTGACGCTCCACCAACAATTGTTTCTGGTCGAACTGTTGTTCCCGTTCGTGCAATATCTGAAGCCTTCGGAGCTGATGTTTCCTGGGATGGAACAGAAAAGAAAGTAACAATCACCCATGGAAAAAATGTTATTGAGATGTGGGTTGATTCGAGTTCATCGTTTGTAAATGGTCAGATGACTCAAGTTGATCCTCCACCAACAATCTTAAGTGGAAGAACGTTTGTTCCTTTCAGGTTTATTGGTGAAGCACTTGGTGCTGAGGTTTCCTGGGATGGTAATGAGAGGAAAGTAACACTGGTTATTAATTAAACCATGTTTGGACAAATTTTGACTAATCCTTGGAGGAGTAATGAAAAAGTTTAGTATTACTATGGTACTCAGTACGATGTTGGTTCTTGCGATATTTGGATGTAGTAACACAAATGAAAATAATACTAAGTTTGATAGTCATTCACTAAGAATTGCGAAACGTTTGATGGGTGCAGGTTCATCGTTTAACGCTGGCCCAATAAATGGTCCGAATCACGAAGGTTTGGCTGAGATAATCACAAAAACAAAAAAGGATTTCGACTCAAAGAATGGTGAAGTTGATGCCCATAATGCAAACCCTGAAAATAGAGATAAGTTTTTTGCAGAGTTGTTTCAAAAGATTGTTGATAAAGATAGCGGATACGAAGTTATTGATGGAATATTAAATGATGACAGTATGAACTTAGTCAAAATTTCTGAGATTCTTGAATCTGAGTTCGGTAAAGCAATACATTCGGATTATGATGGAATATGTGATACAATAGACCCAGACGATGATGGTGACGGAATTTGGGATGAAGATAATGATAATAATGAAAGAGTTCTGTTTATTGGCTCATTAATGGGTGGTGGCCCAACATTTGAATATGGTTATATAGCTGGTCCAGGTCGTGAGGAGCTTGATAAAATTATTACAAAAATTGAAACAAAACATGGCATAACCGAAGAAAACAAAAAACAGCTTTCTCATGAAAAAATAGAAGTGTTTTTAAATGACCTTCTTGGGGAAATAAAATCTGACCCAAGATTTTCAGTTAATTCTGAACATCAAAAAACAATGTCCCATATTCTTGGGAAATGGTACCGATTTACTCCCGATACAGACTCGGATGGAATCATGGATGTTGTTGATGACGATGATGATGCAGACAAAATCTCTGATGTCCTGGATGACGACGATGATAATGATGGTTGCATGGACTGGGACGAAGCAGATGGAAATGTTGGAGGAGAAGGACAAGAAACAAAGGATATGATGACTGGAAAAGGACGAGGTGAAGGGATTGGTGATGAATATCCACCTGAAGACAAATCTGATCCAGGTGACACAAGTGAGAATGACAAAGAAAAACCAGTTATTATTGCAGATTAATCCCTAAAATGAAACTTCTAAATCCATCACTCTTCCCGGCAGATGAAACAACAAACTACACATAAGACAAGGGAAACAGACTCACAAATGTTGCTTGACTTGTTGAGCAGAACTTTTACGGCCCAGTTATAGAAAAAGTTGCGCTCTTGGCTTCGGCAATTATTTGGGAATTTCTCCAGGCTTGTACTCTCACCTTGGCATCGCTTGTAATGATGTCTGGGATTGTCCAAACGTGATATCTGATGTCGTTTGCAATTGGGCCGTCGATGGTTGTTACCTTTCCGTCATGAAGCAGGCTGATATAAAAAACTGCATCACTTGGGATTGAGCTGACAGACCACGCAATTGAGAGAGTTCCACCCCTTGGGTAGCTTCCGGCAGTTGGCGACCTGACAGAAATCTGAGAGATAGAACCAAGACCATATGCAATGAAGTCGGTGTTTGTGGAAATACTCTGCTCAATTGTTCGGTATGTCGGTGTGAAGGTCGCACCTGAAATTGATGGATAAACGTAATACTCGACATCTTCTGCAAATCCTGTCTGACTCCAAAACCCCTCTTTGTTTGTGACGGCAACAGGTGGGACTTTTGAATAGTTGTCAGCAGCAACAAAGGAAATCATGCAACCATATACTCCGTTGCCGTTTTCATCTCTGACATATCCTGATGCCATCCATTTGCTGTCTTCTCTCTCGTGGCCTGTTTCGAAGGTGTTGTAATAGCTCCATTCTGTGGTATCGCTTGTTGTGTTATTGAAAGCCTTCACACGCCAATAGTATTTCCTTCCACGCATCAGAGCGGGTGTGACTTCTACCCAGGTTTGGGGGACGTATCTTTCAAGGATGATGTTTGCAAAATACTGATCATCACTAAGTTGAACCTGGTAAAGGTCGTATTCTGTTATTGGTATCCAGCTGAGTTTTGGATATGTTGAAACCCATCTTTCACCATTGATTGGTGAAATCAGCGTTGGTCTTTGTGGGGTTTCTGGTGTTTTTGAGATTTTGAACCACCAGTTACTTTCATCGGCGGATAGAATCTTTTCATCTTTTTTGCAAACAATTTGAATCTTTGCCATCTCAATTTCAAAATTCGGGGCGTACCAGTTGTAAGACATCATTGATGGGGAAATTGGACCAGCGATAAGCTCAGTTTCTCCAATACTTTTTTTGAGATATATGTATAGGTAACTGTTTGGGTCGAGACCAGAGGATGTCCATCTGATAAGATGATTTTTGTTTGCTTCGATAATCTCTGTTCCGTTTGGGTAGGCGATTGTTATCCCACCTGTGAATCCAGATGTGCCGACAAAATTGATATTTGTAGAGTTCCAAAGCTCAACATATTGGGCAGTGGGGGCGAATGAGTAAACAGGTTTTTCAGGGATAACCTTGAATTTGTATCCGGCTTTAAACCCTGTCTGGCTCCAATATCCCTGGGAGTCGGAAACAACAGAATATGGTGGGGTAACCACATCACTGTTTTCACAGATAAAATCAATTATTGCTCCGGAGATCGGGTATCCATCAGAATTTGTTAGTCTTCCGCTTGAGGTAAAAAAACTTGCATTATCTGATTTTCCAGTGTCAAACACCCATGGGTACGACCAGAGACTGGCAGTTCCTGATGAATCATATGATGCTACTCTCCAATAGAGAACAGAATCGCCTGGAAGAGACAGATCTGGTGTAAAGAATTCTTCTCCAACGACCCATCTATCCATGTAGATATTCGAGAATGATTCAAATCTTGAAATCTGAATTCTGTAGCTGTAAGCGGCATTTATCTTATTCCATTTGAATGTTGGTTTGATTGAGATATTAAGAGAATTGTTCAATGGAGAGAGCAATGTGGGTGGCTCAAGGTGTGGGGTTGTACCCAAAAATGTAACAAATCCATCAGATGAGTCTTCAATCTGGGTTGTGCCATTTACATAACATACAACTTTTATTTTTGCATATGTGAAGCCCACATCTTTGATGTTCCATGTCCAGGCATTAATGTTTGTAGGAATCGGCCCTCCGATTTTTTTCCAGTTATTGTCACTCCCAACATAGATAAATACCCTTCCCTCAGGGTTCAAGTTTGATGATGCCCATGCAATTATTTGATTCTCATTCGCTGCCCATCTCTCTCCACCATTAGGTTGCAGAACTGAAAGGTAGGGTTCCGTTGATGCAATTGAATTTGAAATACCAGGAGGTATTATCAGGATAAGACACAATATTATTATAAAATATATTTTCCTAGAAGACATTTTTTCTATCCCCTTTCTTCATTGTAGCAACATTATATACAAACTTGTGAAAAATGAAAGATACATAGGCATTTTATTCGACATTTACCAATATTTTTCGACATATTATTTTCTTTGACTCAGATATTTGGATGGTTATACGAGTTATATTTATTACGTTTTGATGCACAAATTGAAACAAAACGACATTTTCGGAGGATGCATGGAAAAAGAAATGGGCCAACTCGAAGACTGTTCAGCTAAATCAAGCGAAATGTTACCAGATTTATTTTATGGATTATCGGAAGATGATTTGCTCAACATTGATTATCTCATTAAAGATATCAGAGGGAAAAAGGTGATTGTTGATTCTGATCTTGCGAAGCTTTATGGAGTTAAAACAAAGAGACTAAATGAGCAAATAAAAAGAAACATCTCCCGTTTTCCAAGGGATTTTATGTTTCAACTTACAAAAGAAGAGAAAGGTGAACTGGTCGCAAACTGCGACCAGCTAAATGGATTAAAGTATTCATCATCAATGCCCAATGTTTTTACAGAACATGGTGTGGTTATGACTGCAAGTGTTTTAAATACAAAAAGGGCAATTGAAGTGAGTATATATGTCGTAAGGGCATTTGTGAGATTTAGAAAGGCAATCTCGAGCTATGATTCTAATTCTGCTGATTTCTTCAAACTTAAGGATCAGATTGATTTACATGAACAAGCAATAAGGTCGATAATAAAGGTTGTTCGTGGGATGATGGAAAACAAACATAACCCAGAAAGAAAAATTGGGTTTGTTGCAAGACCACATATTTGACGGCAGATTGACAATATCCGTATAGGACATAAAATAAATAACCATGAGTAGAGCGATAGTTATTACGTCTGGCAAGGGAGGGGTTGGCAAGACGACACTTACTGCAAATATCGGCTATGCTCTTTCAATGGATGGCTCAAAAGTTGTTCTTGTTGATACTGACATAGGTCTTAGAAATCTCGATGTGATTTTAGGTCTAGAAAACAGGATTGTTTGGAATATTCTTCATGTCGCAAGAAGAGAATGTGAGTTAAAATCTGCTCTTGTCAAAGATAAAAGGCTCAGTTCAAGTCTTTATCTGCTTCCTGCGGCTCAAACCTTCAGAAAAGATGATCTTGGGGTTGACGAAATGCAAGCGATTGTTGCTGCGCTTAAGACTGCATTTGATTTTGTTATTTTAGATTGCCCTGCTGGAATTGAGCATGGTTTTAATAATGCAATCCAGCCTGCAGATGAGGCGATAGTTGTTGTAACACCAGAGATTGCCTCAGTAAGAGATGCTGATAGGGTCATCGGACTTTTAGAGTCTGCCGGAAAAACAAACATCTCGCTTATTATAAACCGAATTAAACCGGACATGGTATCATCAGGTGAGATGCTCTCAATTGATGATGTCATTGATATATTGGCTGTGAGGTTGCTTGGGGCTGTTCCTGAGGATAGGAACGTTATAGTCTCAACAAATAGAGGTGAACCAGTATTTTTGAACTCTAAATCTCCTGTCTCAAAAGCTGTTTCGACTATCGCAAAAAGGATTCAAGGAATCGATATCCCGGTTTCAATGCCCGAAAAAGATGGATTTTGGAAGAGACTTGGTTCGGCGTTTAAGGGGGGATAGGAAAGAATCATGCCCAAACAAGATAACGAATCTGCAATAAGAGCAAAACTTCGACTCAAAGAAGTCCTTGGAACCGACAGAGAGTTGAGCAAGGATGATCTGAATAAGAATCCGATTCATCCAAAAAGAGACCGTGTAATAACAAAATCCTTGATGCTTGATAGTTTTCCTTCTGAGGAAGGTGTCAACCCAAAAGGCATAATTCGATTGGATAAAGAACCTGAAGATAAGCTCTAATCATCAAAGAGCTTTTTTAGAGTATCGATTTTAAATGTATACTCAGTCTGGATTGGCATGTTTTTGAATCCAAAATCATGATTGATCTTCCTCATGTTTGAGTTCCCCTCGTCATTTTCAGTGAGTAAAATTTCTATATCTGGATACATTTCTTTTGCAAACAAGAAAAGCTTGATTTTTAGAAGCTTCGCAATCCCTCTTTTTCTGTAATCTTTTGTAACTCCAGTAATCTCAGTATAAATCTCTTTTGGTTTTTTGGGATTGTAGTGAAGCTCTGACATCCCTATGATTTCACCATTTTCTGTTCTGGCGTGTGAGAACAGTCTTGCAATTCCTTTTTCTTTTTCTACTTGCTCATTTTCGAGGGTCATCTCCAAAAAGAATTTTTCATCGTAGTTCCATTCAGGGGAATAGATAGAAATATCCTCTGCAAACTCACATAATAGTTTTAGGTATTTTTCTCTATCTGAGTCCTTCAAACTAACTGATGTAGATATTGAAATACCTGGATTTTCTTTCTGGATGACATCCATTATTCTTTGGAATTTCTTTGTATCCAGGTTTCTGAAGTCTAGGTAATTGAAGTAACTTCTTCCAGTTATCTCACCTTTGAACCTTTCACAGAATTTTACACCTTCATCCATACTCGTAAAAACCTGGAGCTTTTTGAGGTTTTTTTCATGTGCATACCCTGTCAAAAATTTGAGTGTTTCAGTTCCCACACCGACTCTTCGGAATTCCTTCCTCACCGAGATTGATATCCATCCGCGGTTTTTTTCATCCTCAGGAGCATCAATCTCAGGCTTTATTCTCGAAATTGTTGTTGCTGCGACCAATTCACCTGTATTGTCTCTGATGATATATTTTGAGGCGATATCTGATGGATGATTGTGAGTGTATTCATGTTTTTCATTCTCAAATGTTGGTTTTGGTAACATGAAGTATGATTCTTCCCATCTTTCCAACGTTAAACCATAAATATCGTTCATGTCTCCGTCTGAGATATTTTTGAAATCAACCTCATAAATTCTGTATTTATCTAATATCTTTTCCTTTTCAATCATAATCCAAGTCTTTTCTTCAGATTATCTACATCAAATATATATCCTTTGGAAATTTCAAGTTGTTTGAATCCAAATTCCTTATTAACTTTTCTTATCGCAGAATTATCTTCATCATTTCCAGTTGTTATCAGTTCTATATCGGGGAAATCTTTTTTGATTTTGAGTAATAATTCTGTTTTCAGTAGCTTGCACAAACCTCGACCCCTGAAATCTCTGTCAATCCCAGTTATTTCGGTGTAGATTTCCTTAGAATTTTCTGGTTCGATTCTGAGCTCCGATACACCAATTATTTTCTCATTTTGGTATGCATAAACGTAGAGTTTTTTTACACCACGCTCTTTTGCTTTTTTCTCCTCGGGAATAACTTCTCTGAGAAAGAAATCTTTATCGAAATCCCAATCTGTCGAGTATTCTGATACTTCCTCCATATACTCAGCGATTTTTGTGAAATGGTTATCAAAGTTTTTGTCATTGATTCCGAAAAAGGTTTTGAGCTTTATGTCGCTGTTTTTGCTTTTATTTTCGAAATTTATTTCCTCAATTCTTTTCCAGTTACATTTTTTGAGGTTTAGAAAGCTATAATAACTTCGGCTAGATAATTCTCCGCCGAACTTTTCGGAGAATGATTTTCCCGATTTTGTTCTTGCACCAGAGGTTATCTTTTTGATGTTTAGATTTGATACTCTGAGCGTGAGCAATTTTAAAACATCCGTTCCAATCCCTCTTCTCCTGTATTCCTTTCTAATCCTTATCCCAACCCATGCTTTATCCTTTTCTTCTTCAGGTGCATCAACATCTCTTTTGATATATCCCAGTGTTGCGTAACCAATGAACCCATTGTTTTCATTGTCTCTAACAATGAATTTATTAATGATATCAGACGGAATACTATCTCGGTGTTCTCGTTTTACCTCAGAAAAGGTTGGCTTCATTAGCTCTGGGTGCTCTTCTCCCCATTTCTCCAGAGCTATTTTATAAAGACTCTCCATGTCCTTTTCAGGGATATTGCTTGTGTCAATTTCATAGATATTAAAGTCTTTAATGAGTTTAGTTTTGTCCATTCTTATTCCTCTAATCTAGATTTCAGGTTTTCTATTTTGAAGGAATATGCTTTCCAAACTGGTAACTCTTTGAATCCAAGCCTCTTGTTTGTTGTTCTTATGGCTGAATTTTCTTCATCGTTTGAAGTGGTCACAACAGAGTGCTCTGGATAATTTTTCTTGACATGAAGAAGCAGTTCAGTTTTCATGAGCTTGCAAATTCCTCTTTTCCGCTGATTCTTATCTACTCCAGAAATAACTGTATAGACCTCTTTTGGTTCAAATGGATCGCTTCTCAAAACTGATATGCCAACAATTTTTTGTTCAGACCATGCATAGGTGATAATCCTTTTAACCCCCCCTTTTATGCTGTCTGGAATATTTATTCTAGATTCTTTGATAAAGAAATCCTCATCAAATTCCCAATCGTTTGAATACTCTGAGACTTCCTTTAAATACTTTGCGGTTTGTCTGATGTATTCTTCAATGTTTCCTTCAGTTAGTTTGTCAATAATTTCTAAAGAAATTCCGTCGTTATCATCCTTTATGTTTGAGTTAATTCTTTGAATTTCTGACCAGTTTGCAGTTTTCAAATCTAAATAGTTGGTAACGCTTTTATCAGTTATTTCTCCACCGAAATGTTGACAAAATTTTTGTCCGCAATCAACAGGTGTGCCCATAGTTATTTTTTCAATACCAAGTCCATCAATCGTTTCTAAGAGTTTTAAAAGACATGCTTTTCCGATACCCCTCCTTCGATACTTTTTCTTTAATCGAATCATTGCATTTGCACGTTTCTTTTCGGAATCTGGTGCATCTGAGTCGGGTGGAGTAATTCTTATATATGAACTTCCAATTACCTCATTTTGATTATTTTTGATTACAAAATTGAAAATCTTATAGAAAGGATACTTCTTTTTGAATTGATATTTGAAGTACTCAAATGTTGGTTTTGGAAGCATATGATATGATTCTCGCCATTTATCAAGTGAAAGCTCAAACAATTCAGCTAACTCGTTTTCGGTTATATTCTCGTTATTCAACTCAATTATCTTGAATCCATCTGGTATCTTATAGATTTTCATTTAATTGTTCTTTCAGTTTGTTAAGATCAAACGAATATCTTTTCCAAACAGGAAGCTGCTTAAACCCAAGCTCTTCGTTTATTCTTCGCATGACTGTATTTTCTTCATTATTTGCCGTTGTCATAACAGAATACTCCGGGCGATTTTTCTTTATATAGAGAAGAAGCTCAGTTTTCATGAGTTTACATAGCCCCCTTCTTCTAAAGTCTTTATCGACACCAGTAATAACTGTGTATACTTCCTGAGGCTCCAATGGGTCACATTTTACAACGGATATTCCGATGATTCTTTGACTTGGGTCTCGGGCGTATGTGAAAACTCCTTTTACTCCCCTTTGGATACAATTCCTAATATTTTCCCTAGATTCATTTATATAATAATCTTCATCAAATTCCCAGTCATCAGAATACTTGGATATCTCCTTTACATATTTTGCATTCTGTCTTATGTATTCTTCAGTGTTTGATTGATTCAATTTTGTGAAAGTTTCAAGTGTGATTTCACTATTTTTGTTTTTTGTGTTTTGGTTAATCTCTTGAATCTCTGTCCAATTTGTGTTTTTGAGACCGAGATAGTTTAGATAGCTGGTATCAGCGACCTTTCCACCAAGATGAAGACAAAACTTGTGACCACAATCAAGTGTTGCATTCATACTTACTTTCTCTATTCCACTATTTTTTGTCTTTTCAAGGATTACTTTTAGTGCCTCAGTTCCAATCCCTTTTCCTCGCTCAAATTTGGTGATCCTCAACTGAATACCTGCGATTTTCTTAATCGATTCGGGTTCTTCTGACTCAGGTTTCGATAATGAAAGACACGCACTCCCAATAATCCTGGCATCATGGTTTTTGATTATGTAGTTGTGGTCAATTTCATTCGGATACTTCTTTTTGAAATGGTAGCTGAAAGATTCAAATGTTGGTTTGGGAAGCATCTGATACGATTCTCTCCATCTATCAAGAGAAAACTCATATATATCCAGCAATTCATTTTCAGAGACCTTGTTATTATCAATTTCAATTATCTGGTAACCATCATTCATCTTGCGTTCTTTCACGTAACTTCTCCCTTAGTTCTTGTAATCCGAAAGTATATTTTTTCCAAATCGGAATAGATTTAAATCCAATACTCTCATTTATCTTTCTCATCACAGTATTATCTTCGTCATTGTATGTTGTGATAACCGATCCAGGTATATGATTATCCTTGAGCCTGAGAAGAGTGCCTGCTTTTACCAGTTTTGCTAAACCTCTTCCTCGATAATCTTTCGTTATTCCGGTCATACCTTGAAAGATTCTGAGAGGGCTTTTAGGGTCAATTATGAGGTCGGAAAGTCCAATTATCTCATCATTTCGGTTCCTTAAATATGTATATATGTGTTTTTGTCCCTTTTTGAGCCCTTCTTTGATATACTTTGTTGATTCTCTTATGGTAAAGTCCTTGTCAAAATTGCTTTCTTCTGAGTATTTTGAGATTTCTTCCATGAAAACTGTATCAATTTTAACAAATCCTGGAATGTCCTCTTCTTTTAGCTCAAGGTGTGTCTCAACTCTAATATCTGGATTCTTTGATTTGATTTCATCAAAGAGTTTCTGAGTTTTTTTCCAATCATTTTTTTCAATATCAAGATAACTTATAAATCCTCTTGCAGTAATCTTTCCATCTAGCTTTTCACAAAATGACTGACCTGATTCAAGGTTAGAGTATGTGTTAATTTTTTTGATACCTAAACCTTGGATTTTGTTTATCGAGCTTAAAAGGAGTTCTCTTACAACACCTTTTCTTCTGAACTTCTCATCTATTCTGATTTTAAATGATGCATCATCTTTTTTAGCTTGCGGGGCGTCACAGTCATGCTTAAGAAGCTTTATTTCTGATCTCGCAATTAGTTTCCCATTTGCATCATGCAAGAGAAATTTATATTTTTGTTCGTTTTCTCTTGAATATTTAAAATCATATTTGAATTTTTCAAAAGTTGGGTCAGGAAGCCCTGGATTCTCCTCATTCCATTGCTCAATGTAAAAGTTGAATATCTCATTCAGTTCTTTTTCAGTTGGATTTTTGTAATCAATTTCTGTAAGTGTGTATTTATTCAATATCTTCATTTTATTTGTAATCTTTCTTTGAGTTTATTCAACTCAAATGTGTATGCCTTGTAAACCGGCAATTGCTGGAAACCAAGACTCTCATTGATTTTCCTCATCGATGAATTTTCTTCGTCATTTACGGTCTTGATTAATTTGATATTTGGATATAACTCTTTCAGTCTGATTATTGATCTTGATTTGAGTAACCTACACAAGCCTCTTCTTCGATAATCTTTTAGTACTCCAGTCATGAGTTGTTGAGCGATTTCTTTTGATTCGGGGGTAATTAGGAAAGTTGACATTCCTACAGCTCTTCCATTCGAATCCCTTACATATGTGACAGTTTTTTTGTAACCAATTGAGATGTCTTTTTTTGCAGATTTAATTCCATTTTCTATGCAGGAATCTTTATCAAAATTTGCATCCTTATTGTATTTTGAGGTTTCTTCATCAAACTCGGCAAACAACCTTATATATTCTTCGACGCCACCAATTGTTAGATTGTCGACTGTTTCTATTTTCACGTCTTGGTTTTTTGTGGTGATTTCAGAGCTTAACTTTTCAATCTTTGTGACATCAACTTTTTCTAAATCCAAGTAGCTTTCTACGGATTTTTTTATAACATCTCCTCCAAACTTCTCGCAGAATCTATATCCTGGTTCAAGACCGGTTGCTGCTGAAAAGCTTCTTAAGGGGTACTGTTTGGTTTTATTTATCAGAAATTTTAAAATCTCAGTACCTATCCCTTTGTTTCTGTGGTCAGGGAAAACTCTCATTCTGACCCATGCCTTTTCCTTTTTTTCAGACGGGGCGTCTGAGTTTGGGTTATGTAAAAAGACCGAAGCAGTTGCAACAAGATTGCTATTATCTTTGATGAGAAAATCTAAATCAACATATGAATCATCAGTTTTGAGGAAATCACTTTTTACTTCTTCAAAAGCTGGTTTTGGAAACATTGGGTTTTCCTCTCTCCATTCCTCAAGAGAAGAGGTGTATATATCATTTATTTCAGAATCACTCATGTTCTGTCGATTTATTTCAAAAATGGTGTATTTATTGAGCATTACTCTCTTATCCATCATATCCTCCATGTTCATTTTATGGAGGGTGTCTGGCAAATGCAAAAACGATTAAATACGTGAATTAATGTGTATGGTTTTCCGCTATGTTGGATAATTTTTATACGTTTAAATCAAAAAAATTGTGATAAAACCTACTCAGTTTCTTCTTCCAACGAACTTATTTGGTTGCATTCAAAATCTGAATCTTCCTCGTTTTCATCTGATAACTCGAGCTCTTCCATTTCCTCTGATTCATCATTTTCAAGCTGTTTGTCAAACTCTGAAAAAAGGTCAGCAGGTTCATCAACAAGTGATGCAAACTTTGTTTTTAGTTCTGTAACATCCGTCAGACCAGCCATTTTCCTAAATTTCTCTGTTACTTTAAAGTAGACAAGAACACGTTTTCCCGCTGTTGGTTTTTCAAATCTTTCAAGAAGTCCTTTGGCAACAAGTCCATCGATTGTGTTATCTGAGACTGAACCACGATATTTAGTTACCTCTGCTTTTGTTGCCTCACCTTTTGACGTTATGATTGCAAGTGTCTCGACAGCAGCTTTTGTCATTCTTCGGTTTGCAACATGTGTTCTGAGGGGTTTTACCATCTCCTCAAAATCAGGATGCGAGAGGAGCTGAGCTTTGTTGTCTTTAACTCTCAGCACAATTCCCCTGTCGATAAATTTTTCAGCGAGGATGTTGAGAGTTTCTGTGACTTCATGGGGATTACACTCAACGAGTTTGGCTATTCTATGGAATGTTAATGGTTTTGGCGATACGAACAAAACCGCTTCAATTGCATTTTCTAGATTCATCTTTTTTCAATCAATATGGGACCAAATACGTCATTTTGATAGATGTCGACCTGTCTTCTTTTTACAAGTTCGAGAAGTGCAAGAAGTGATGCAATTACGTCAAATCTTGTTGCTCCAGGTTTAATCAACATATCAAAAAGGACTTGAACCCCTTCTTTCAATCTTTCTAATATTTCTCTCATTGCTGATTTGATGTCAAGTGTTTTTCTCCTGACGACCAGCATACTTTCGCCTTTTTCTTTTGCTTCCTCGGTACCCATCATTTTTTCGATGATCTTAAGTAGCCTTTTGGAATTTGGCATCTTGAGTTCATCTTTTACTAGAATTGGTGGGTTGGGTCTTGGGTAACTTGCAGAGATCTCATGAAGATTTCTTTCAATAAGGTTTGTGAGCATCTTGAGTGTTTGGAAATTATCCTCAAGCTTTTTGTCTTCATTTTCATCAAAAACAGATTTCTTCTCACGAACTGGAAAACTTCCACCATTTGCAACAAATTCCGCTTTCATGAGTAATAAGTCTGATACTCTAACCATTGATTCGAGATGAACTGGTGAGATTTCATCGCTATCAATAATCACTGAATTCAGTTTTCCACTGATTGCATGAAGCTTGATTCTGTAGGGAGAAATTTTACCGCTTCGAGCAAATCTTGCAATTTGGGCAAGAGAATCTGGGTTGACTGTTCCAAGATGAGCAGATGAAGTTTTTATTATCTCGTTCTTTTTTTGATCAGTAGTATTTGAGTCCAACTTTTTCCTCAATTTCACCCCAGACTTCTTTTGCGGTGATATTTGCTTTTTTGTTACCCTCAGCGAGTATTTCCCAAACATTGGCTGGTTTTTCAAGGAGTGCTTCCCGCTTTTCCCTTATTGGGGCAATGATATCATTGAGTTTTGCAGATAACCCTTTTTTGCATGTAACGCAGCCCAAATCACCTGATTTGCAATCTGTTGTTCTTGCCTCTTTTTCTGGATCACCAATGACTGAATGGAACTCATAAACTGAGCAAACCTCTGGATGACCTGGGTCATCACGTCTGATCTTTTCGGGGTCTGTTACCATTCTTGAAACTTTCTTTCCAATTGTTTTTTCATCATCTGATAGATAGATTGCATTATCCAGACTTTTGCTCATCTTCTGACCATCGGTTCCCTTAATTAGTGGATACTCTCTTAAGTACTCCTTTGGTTCTGGGAAAGTTTCACCAAAGATTCCATTGAATCTTCTTGCAATCTCTCTTGTTATCTCAAGGTGAGGTCTCTGGTCTTTTCCAATTGGAACCATTTCACCTTTGTAAAGAAGGATATCTGATGCCTGAAGAACTGGATAACCAAGAAGACCATGACCAACACTATCCTGTAGGTTATAGTCTCTGATCATATCCTTCACGGTTGGGTTTCTTTCAAGCCATCCTTTTGGGGTAATCATCGAAAGAAGTAGGTAAAGCTGGTAGTGTCCTGGAACCTGTGACTGAATAAAGACGGTTGCCTTTTCAGGATCGATTCCAGATGAGAGCCAATCGACAGCAAGTTGAAGAGTATTGTTCTTGATTTCTGCTGTTTTTTCAGCACCTGTTGTCAAAACATGAAGGTCTGCAAAAAAGAAATAACAGTCATTTTTCTCCTGCATCTCTTTGTATGATTTTAATACCGATAAGTAATGAGCAATATGCATTTGTCCAGTAGATCGCATTCCAGAAACTATTCTTGGCATGATGAGTTATAGTCCTCCGATTCCAGGGATTTTGTCCAACCACTGCAGATATGTTGAACTCGAAACTGCGAATGGTTTCAGGATTGAGCTAGTTATCTGCCCCAGAAACTGAGGAAGTGGTGTCCATATCAAAAGAATTATCAAAATTACAGTCCCCATGAGTGTCAATGAGAGTGAATCAAAGACTCCCTGAGGCTTGTGGTAGAAAAGGCCAGTTAGGATTCTGAATCCGGGAAATTGTGGAAGGGGGAGTAGTTTAAGTAGGAACAGAAAAATATTGAATGATGCGAACATGTCTATGAGAGTCATCAGGAATCTAAGGTCAAGATTCAGAGCAAGTTGGAGTTTTGAGAGTACCAGATGAAATAAACAGGCAATCATCCCTAATGCAAAGCTTGTAAAACAGTCAGCCAGTTCTGTATATGTGTTTGTCAGTTTTGGATTTTTAAGATTATTCCAGCTAACATCCATCGGTTTCGCCCAAGAAACATAAAGGAAGAATATTGATAAAGTGCCGATCCAGTCGAGATTTGGGATTGGATTCCACCAGGTCATCCTTCCGTTTACCTTTGGAGTCGAATCGCCGAATAAATGATAAGCAAGATTTGCTTTGACAAAGCTTGGAATATGGATTGACACGAGATACAAAAGAATGTAGACAATCCAAGTGAAGATTGTCGAGAAAATACTCATTTAATAAGCCTTTTTGCCATGGATAATTCCTCTATCCTTCCGTGCACCCTTCCTGCAATTTTTTCTTTATGTACGACATCCAAAACAGAACCAATCATCTTTCCAGATTTTAGCCCCATGTTGATCAGATCGTCTCCACTGATTTCTAATCTCACTTCCCTGATTCTAACCAACCTCGAAAGAAGATTCAAGCTTGATTGAAGCCTGGATGTCAGACAAGAAAAAACAATGGTCTCATCAGACTCATTCTTCATATACTCGAAAATCTCAATTCTGTCACCAGATGCGATTGCCTTTTTCAGATATGTTGCATTTACCATGCTTATTTTTGTTTGGTCGGTTATTCTCTTTGGGATTCTTAATCTTGTTAAGACGTCAACAACATGCGTTTCGTCCATCTCTTTTGTGAGAGCTAGCAATCTAAGCTTCGCAAGATCAGGTTTTAAGCCTAACTCAAGTGAATACCTATAAATCTTTTCGATTCGATTCAATAGGCTTGAGAAGTACTGTGGGATTCTGTCGAATATTTTTTGGATTCCCTTAAGAGTCTTAAGTTTGATAAGCATCTCAGTCCCATTTTTGTGTGAAAGGATTCGGAGTAGTTCTTGAGCGGTTCTTTCATTTTTTGCGGTTGAAAGTAGTCCTGTGCTAATTGCTTCTTTTGCGTATCTCTCTGTATTTTTTTCAATTTCAAAACCGAGATTTGTGGCATAGTAGACTGCCCTTAAAATCCTTGTAGGATCTTCAACAAATGAGAGATTGTGCAGAATCCGAATTTCTTTTCGGTTAATGTCATCAAGCCCTCCACAAATATCAATTATTTTCCAGGCATCATCTCCTGTCAGTCCGAGCGCCAGGGAATTTATTGTGAAGTCCCTTCTTTTTAAATCCTCATAGATTGATGTGTGGACAACGTTTGGATGTAGCCCGGGTTCTTTGTAGTACTCAGCTCTTGCAGATGCAAAGTCAATTTTTAAGTTTGGGAGGTGAAGCTGTGCTGTGCCAAACCTTGTATGAGCGATGAGTTTTCCGTTAAGCTTCCTTGATACTGCCTGGGCGAGGTTGATCGCATCTCCCTCAACTAAAATATCTAAATCATCAGGATTTTTTGACAGAACAATATCTCTGACTGCTCCTCCAACAAGATATGTTGAAACTGAAAGGCCAAATGCTATCTCACGGATTTCATTGAGGATGTTTTTGTATTTTTCCGGCAGTCCGGAATAAAGCTCTTTTGTTTGATTTGTATCGAGTTTTGTAGGGAGAGGATATGGACCTATGTCCTGACCTCTATGCCAGAAATCTGCAGATAGAACATCTGTTCTGGTGATGATTCCAACAAGTTTTTCTTTCTCCATCACCGGTAGCCTTCCAACGCCCTTTTTCATCATCATTCGTCTTGCTTCAACTATCGATGCGTTTGCCTCGATTGTTGAAGGACTTGGAGACATGAACCTTTTTACAGGTTTATCCTCCATGTAGGAAGGCACCTTATCTAGGTCTAGTCTTGTGACAATTCCAATGAGTTTTCCATTATTGACTACTGGTAATCCACCATGACCAAATCGTTTCAATTTTTCTTTGGCGATTTTGAATGTTTCGTTTGGTGTAACTGTTTTTACTGGATAGTTCATAACTGATGATACTGTTGGTGGTGGCTTGATTTCTTGTTCACAGATTGATTTTATTCTTGAAAATGCTATCTTTGGTGGAAGTTCACCTTTTATATTTGCTGCAGATGCTGTTTTGTGTCCACCTCCACCAAAGTGTTCAAGAACTTTTGAGCAATCAACAAGCCTTTCATCGAGTGATCTTCCGACAAAGTATGTTTTCCCTGCAAATGAAGCCGATGTAAAAATTGCGTCTGCTTCTACTAAATCAAAGAGTTTATGAGTTATAAATGCCAGGTTCTCAACATATTTTGGATATTTGACACATGCTATTGCAATCAAAATCCCACCCATCGGGATAACTTCGATTGTGTCCAGGAATAGCCCTAAAACATCTTTGCCACGTTTTGACAAAGATGAGTTAATAAATCTCCTGACAACCTGAAGATTTCCGCCAAGGGACATCAGATGTGAAGCGATTTTCAGATCAGAAGGTTTTGTTGTTGGTGCTATTAGAGAGGCTGTGTCTTCATATATGCCAATCAGCATGAGTGTTGCTTCCTGTGGTGAGATGTATACTCGCCTTTTTTTGATAATTGACATTAGCATTGTGGTTGTTGAGCCAATGGGTTTTTGATAAAGAATTTGTCCCGGAAACATTTTTTGAGGAGTGGTTGAGTGATGATCAATGACGATGCATTTTCTTAGATTTGGAAATACACTTAGATATTCATCAATTCTTTTCGATGGCCTTGTGTCAACAATTACAACAGTTTCAACATCATTCGGGTCGATGTCGTTCAATTCTGTGAGCCTAATGATATTCTTGTATATACCAAGAAATCTTCCAACCTGGTTTTCAATAACACCTGGTTTTATTGGAGTGATATCTTTGTAGATTTTACAAGCGCATACAATTGCTGCAAGTGCATCGAAATCCATCGATGACAGGCATGTCACAATTCGCTTGGTTTTCTTCCCCATAAACAATAGGCTATATCCTTTTTGGAGAATAGTCAAACATGTGTTACAATTTCCTTGGATTCCTTGACAAATAAGTCAAATGGGGAATTATTCATATTACCTTAAAACCTAGGGGTGAATCTGATGAACGAAGAATGTGGCGTATTTGCTGTTGCGGGACATGATAATGCTGCTTATCTGACCTATATTGGTCTTCTGGCTTTACAGCATCGAGGACAAGAGGCGTGTGGGATTGTATCCTGGAAAGCTCCAAACATAACAAGACACCTAAAAGATACTGGTGCTGTTGTTGATGTTTTTGCAGAAGGAAGATTGCATGGTGTAAAAGGGACACATTCTCTCGGACATGTTAGATATTCCACAAAGGGTTTGAATACTCCAGAAAATGCACAACCACACAGTGCAGGTGACCTTTGGGTTGCCAGCAATGGAGATATCGTAAACTATTCAGAACAAA
The DNA here is from genome assembly GCA_963674785.1 of Caldisericia bacterium. Lineage (GTDB taxonomy): Bacteria > Caldisericota > Caldisericia > JAAYUI01 > JAAYUI01 > JAXGMQ01. The sequence goes on along the minus strand of OY771555.1, from coordinate 30,663 downwards.
GATATTTCTTGCAGGATAAGGGTATGACTTTCCTCTCAACAAATGATGGAGAACTGCTTGCGAAGGATGTTCTTTACAATGCTCAGAGGAAAAATGACCTTGTCGCTGGAATAATGAAGCTTATGAAACATGTCCATGGAACGTATTCAGCAGGGTTACTAAAAAATGGTAGAATGCTTGCGTTTAGAGATCCTCTTGGAATACGCCCACTTTCTCTTGGAAGGTTTGAAGGTGCTGGTGTGCTTTCATCAGAATCATGTGCACTTGATGCTATTGGTGCCGAGTTTGTAAGAAAAGTTTATCCTGGCGAAATTGTTGATTTAAACACTCTTGAATCACTTGGCACATTTGAAAATGCTGGCAAGATGGGCAAAATATGTATTTTTGAATACATATACTTTGCAAGACCAGATTCAATCATGAGAGGTAAATTGCTTTGGAAAGCAAGGTTTGATATGGGTGTGAAGCTTGCAGAGGAAGAGACCGAAAAAGATATTGACATGGTGATCCCTGTCCCTGAAACTGGAAACCCAGCAGCAGCAGGTTATGCTCATAAAATGGGAATTCCACTCGTCCCTGCAATTATCAAAAATCACTACGTAGGAAGAACCTTTATATCTCCAGGTCAGGAAAAAAGAAAAGAAAAAGTAAGAATCAAACTCAATGTTATGAGTGAGATGATAAGGGGCAAAAAGATAAAGGTTATTGAGGACTCAATTGTTCGAGGCACAACAACAGGAGTTCTTATTGACAAGTTAAGACGTGCTGGGGCAAAAAAAGTCTCACTTGGTATATCTTCTCCACCGATTAAATTCCCATGTTTTTATGGTGTTGATACGGGTGTAAAAAAAGACCTTATTGCAAGCGAAATGTCGATTCCTGAGATATGCAATTTCATTGGTGCTGATTCACTTCAGTACCTTTCACTTGGTGGTTTGTGCACTGCTTGTGGTGATACCGAAGAAAATTTCTGTACCGCTTGTTTGACTGGTAACTATCCAATTCCTGTTGAGGTTAATGGCTCACTTCCCGGCAAAGCTGAGTGGGAGGTTGGCAGACAGGGGATATAAAAGGTTTACTCATCGACCGAAAATCGAGTGGATTTGAAAAGAATATTGATTTCGATTCTGTAATTATCTATATTGATAAGTATGAATAATAATCAATATGATGTTTTGATAAACGATTGGGATGGGGTTGATTTAGATAATGTTGTTGATTTTGTCTGCAAGGTTAGAAAATCTTATGTAGAGGAGAACGATCTTACAGCAAAAGTTATCAAAGAAAGATTTAAGAGTTTTCTATCAAATAATCCAAATAAGATTTTGATGATCAAAGAAAAATCGGATATTGTTGGATTGTCAATTTTGTTTGAGAATGAATCCCAAACAATAGAAGTCAACCCAGGGAATATTCTTGGTGGTCATCCGCTAGCGAATGAAATCAATTGCTTAACTATTAAAAGACTAATTCTGGACTCAATAGTTTCTTATGCCAAAAAAAAGACAATCTCAAAAATTGAGATAATAGCCCCAATGATTGATAAAGAAACGTATGACAAAGAATTATATAATCCAACAGGATTCAAAACTGAAGCTCAATATGCTGAGATGAAACTAGACTTAAGTGTTATTGTACAAAAAACTGTTGACTATCCAGATGCCATTCATTTGATTCCTCTAAAGAGTATTGATATCAATAAACTTTATGATTGCTATTATGATTCGTTCTCCTCTGGTGATGCGAGTTTTTTCTTTAATCAATCAGAGGCTGAAAGACGTGAGTATTTTGACACTTTAGGTTTGGAAGAGGCTATTAATGAATCTGCATCGATTGGGATTTTATCCGAAGATAGTGGTTTGATTGGTTTCTCAATTGTTCTCCCCTATGGAGAGAAGAATTGTCATGTAAGCTGCATGAGTATAAGAACTGACTCAAAAAGAAAAGGCTTCGGAAAGAATCTCCTAAAATCAATAATTAACAATGCAATAGAAAGTGGCTACGAATCAATAACCCTAGGAACAGATATTACAATGGGAGCATTTAGGTTGTATGAAAACTATGGTTTTAAGACTTATGATGCTTTCGTAAGTTGGGTTTATCGACTGTAATATATTGTTTGAATTCAAAACTTGAAGAATTCTCATTTACATATAGAATTCAGTTCATGAAAAAGATTGTCACAGTACTTTTATCTGTTGTTATATTATCGGGTGTTTTTGCAGGTTGTGGTGGAACTAAGACCTCACTTGTCGTAACAACCATTCCGCCTCTTGAATACTATCTATCTGAGCTTCTTGGAGATTGGGTAGAGGTCAAAAGTATCGTTCCTGCAGGTGAGAATCCGTTCACATATCAGCCAACTGAAGATAATAAAAAACTCTTTGAGGAAGCTGATTTTGTACTTCTGAACGGTGGTGATATAGACACGTGGGCAACAGAATTTCTGAAAGAAAAAGAAACGTTTACTCTTCTTGATGCAGCAATTGAAAGAGGACTCACAGACCTTACAGATAAAGAACCTTTTGTTTTTCTTAATATCAATGCAATGAGAGAATTGGCGCTTGTACTTGCGCCGGTTCTTGAAGAAAAAGTTGAATCATCATTTGGAGTTAAGAGTACGGCTTATGAGATGGAAGTAACTCTTGCCACTCTTGAGGATAATTGGTGGAATAGATTCAGAAAACACAACAAAAAGATTTTTTCTGGCTCAAATGCTGCATGGGGGGATATAGCTGCAAGAATGGGTTTGGTTTACACAAACAATGCAGATGACCTTGATATTGAATTCTTTGTTTTTGAACCAGAATCCGAGCTTATGTCAGATGACACTGAATTACCAAATGTTGCAATATCAATCTATGACTTCAAGTCAGAAAACAAGACATATACAAAGTATATTGATTCATTATTGATGGACTTGTACACAGCTTTCGAAGCAAACTAAACATTTGAAACAACTTTTGGAGGCAGTGATCTTTTGTCACTTCCTCCGATGCCTGATATCGAGGGTGTTTTAATTTCCTTTTGTTTCCTTATAATGGTCTTGTGGGGTTTATAATTGATCAGTTTAGGAGTGTTTCTATGAATAAGAGAATGAAAAATATTTTTTTGTGTTTGCTTGCGATGGTCATTGTCTTGTCTCCATTGCATGTGATCTCTGGATATTCTAGAGCTGGTTCTGTTTCAGGAGCTGATTGGATTTGCTGGGGAGCAAACTATCAGCAAACTTTCTCTATGCCAGATGACCTTGCACCAGATATTGAAACGATGGAAGAGCTTTGGGTTTATAAATCAAATCATTACAACCCTGAGTTCCTTTTTAAAAACAATAATATGTATGTCCTCGAATATAATGCAATCACCTGCGTGAGTGCATTTAATGGTGATGTTGTTTGGAGACGTGATGGCGTTTTTTTCTATGATTATGACTTGACTGATTATGGGGTGTTTGCGTTTTATGGAAACGATGATGATCAATTTGTTTATTCAACCTTTGATTTTCTTACAGGAGATGTTTTGTGGGAAGTCGAAATGGAGAAGAATATATATAATCCAGATTCCTACTCGAATGGAAAAACAGTTTTTGTAGAATCCTACCAAAACTATTATTCAGACCCGATTTTTTTGTGTTTCGATGCTGAAAGTGGGAAGCTTGAAAAATCCATTCCTCTTGAGGGGTTTTTTACGTATGTCGTTTTTGATGATGACTCATTGATCGGAAAGATTTATACGACACCGTCAAAGATTGTTTCAATCAATCTTGAATCAGGTGAACAGGAATGGGAGATGGTTACTGACGATGATTACAAAGCTTCTTACATAATCCCACTCTATAATGAAAAGATGTTTATAAGTGCTGAGTACAATCCGGAAGACGGTGAAGCAGAGAGAAAAGGTGCAATCCTTTATTCAATCTCTTCAAAGACTGGTGAAGTTCTTGAAAAGTTTGAATTGACATGTTACGAAGCTTGCTTTGAAGGTATATATAAGGACACACTTTTTGTAACCGATTATTGCAAAGGGCTTGTTGCTTATGATGTCGACTCCTTTGAAGAAAAGTGGGTGTTTGAGCATTCTGGATCATATTCTTCTGTTGCGATTTCAAATGACATGATTTTCTTTTCAGCGGTTATTGGAGATGAGCGATCATTTGAATTTGAAAGCAATCTTTATTGTGTTGACGTAAATTCTGGTGAAGAGCTTTGGAGATATGACAAACCAGGCAGATTTACAAGTGTCAAAATTTCCAACAACAAGTTCTATTTCAATGATAGACCTGAAGAAAAGAAGATTGTAGAAGGTCTTGCAATGCCTATAAGATGTTTTGGAATTCCACCTGCCTCGGATGTTGTTTTTTCTGTTGAGGTTTCACCCAAAGTGCAGATCGTAAACTACAATGATAAAATTGAATTGACAGCAAAAGCTTACAATAAAGACAAGACTCTTCTTAGGAGGAAAGTCGTCTGGACAGTTGATCCTCCCACAGCTGGAGAAATCTCAAGAGATGGGGTTTTCAGTCCCAGCGGTAATGAAGAAAACTGTATTGTCATGGCTCTTATCGATGGAGTGTATTCGTTTTCAAAAATCAGAATTGTCATGGGTGAGAGGATTGACATAAAACCCGAGGTGATTGCGATTAGACCTGGAAATAAGCAGGTCTTTAAAGCCTCATTATTGAATAGAGCAGGAAAAGAAATTCCAGAAATCCCATTTGAATGGTCGATATCCAATGATGAAATCGGTACTTTGACTGAAGATGGGGAGTTTACCGCTTCTGAAGTGGGAGGCGTTTTTGGAGATGTCATATGTAGCTTTGGAAATCTGAAATGTGTCTCCAAAGTAAATGTCCTGGATACCTCAATGGAAACAGCAATCTCTTTTGATAACTTGAATCTCATGATTGATGACCCAGCAAAAAAAACTTTTGAGATAAGATTGAAAAATAATGTTGATGTTGAGATTACGGCAAATCTCAATTCATTTGGAAGATGGATGAAAATTGACAAAGAGCAATTGATAATTCAGCCCGGAGAAGAAGAGGCTATAGTGCTTACTGTTAATCCATCAGTTTTCAAACCAGGATATGTTTATATTGGAAAGGTAAAAGCTAGTTGGGAAGGCGGAGTTGCTTTTTCTCAGATAACCGTTTTGACTCCAATTGATTCATAAAACATAATCAGGTTTCCATGGGGAGTATTCGCCGAGTTTCCTGCGCTTACTCTCTTTTTTCCTTTTTTTCAGCCATTCAGCTTCAAGTTTGCTATCGAAACAACCACAGTATTTTTGTGAGTAGAGTTCTAACTCTTTTGATTGCTTTTTGCTTTCACTAAAAAGATTTCTGAAATCAAAATACTTGAACCCTTCAAACTTGCTTCCGATTTCTTTCATGAGTTCATGGTTTTGAAATGGAGAGATAAAAAGGGTTGAGGTGAAGATTTCAAAGCCAAGGGTTTTTGAGATCTCTGAGGTTCTTTTAAATCGTGTTACATAGCAGTGATTACATCTATTTTTTCCTGATTGAGGTTTATATTTTGGGTCTCTGAAGAAGAAATGTTCAATCGATTTTGTTTCGCAAACTTTCTTCCATGATTTCAGCCTTTTTCTAAATTCCCCCTGTGGGTGAATATTCGGGTTGAAAAAAAGTGCGGTTACTTCAAAGCCTTCATTTTGCAGAAAATCAATTACCGCTGTGGCACACGGGCCACAGCAACAGTGAAGCAGGATTTTAGAAGAGATATGGTTCCTCTTCTTTCTCATTTCTTTTTGGTTCAAGTCCACATGCTCTATATCCATCTTCCAGAAGAATTCGACCACGAGGAGTTCTCATAATCATACCTTCTTGAAGTAGATATGGCTCAATAACATCAATTATTGTGTTTCTATCTTCACCCAGGATCGCAGACATAGTGTCAACACCAACCGGCCCCCCACCAAATTTTGTGGCGATTGCATGAAGCAGCCTTCTATCCATCTTATCAAGCCCGTGTTCAGTTATGTCGAGTGCTTTGAATGTTTCTTCCAAAATCTCTTTTGTGATTTTTGTTTGTCCTTCGACCTGTGCAAAATCCCTTGCACGCCTTAAAAGTCTCAGGACGATTCGAGGAGTTCCCCTCCCCCTTTTTGCAAGCATCAATCCCATTTTTGCATCGATCTCGATACCTAATGCTTCCCCGGCTCTGGTTGCGATTTCAGTGAGTTCTTCAGGCTTGTAAAAATCGAGTCTTTCAATGATTCCAAACCTGTCACGAAGGGGGGCAGACAAAAGACTGAGTCTCGTCGTGGCCGCAACAAGTGTAAATTTTTTCAGAGGAATTGTGATTGTTCTGGCAGATGGTCCTTGACCGGTAACGATATCAAATCTGAAATCTTCCATTGCAGAGTAGATGCTCTCTTCAATTTGTGGATTCAGTCTGTGGATTTCATCAATGAACAGAACTGATCCCTCTGATAGACCAGTCAGAATTGATGCAATATCTCCTGCCCTTTCGATCGCCTTGCCTGTGGTTCTTTTAAGTGGAACGCCCATTTCATTTGCAATGATTATTGCAAGGGTTGTTTTTCCAAGCCCAGGTGGTCCATGAAAAAGGATATGGTCAAGTATTCCTTCATCGTGACTAAGGGTTTTTGGATCACGTTTTTTTGCAGCTCCCAAAAAAGTACCCAGATTTTTTTTGACCCTTCCCTGACCGATAAACTGCGTAAGTTTTTTTGGTCTTAGGGAAAGTTCCACATCCTTTTCGTCATCATTGCTGTTAGAATCAACTATTCTTCTTGCCACAGAGGTCAGTATAATTTAGATATTAATCAAAACAACTAGCTTGATTTTTTGGGTGTTTTTGATTAGTCTTCAACTATGTACACATCAAGCATTCAGGAAGAAATTCTTCGCGTCAAAAAACAAAAAGATATATTGTTGCTTGCGCATAGTTATCAGCCAATGGTGATTCAAGAAGTTGCTGATATCGTTGGTGACTCTCTCGAGTTATCAAAAATAGCCAGGGACTCTGAATACCAGAAAATCATGTTTGCAGCAGTTTATTTTATGGCTGAAACTGCATCAATTCTTTCACCGGAAAAAAAGATCATGATAGGAAATCCTGATGCCGGTTGTCCACTTGCAGATGGAATTACAGCTGAGCAGGTCAGGGAACTCAAAAAGAAATATCCCGGTACCCCGATTGTTTGTTATATAAACTCTACGGCTGCAACAAAAGCTGAGGTTGATGTCATTTGCACGTCTTCAAATGCTTTGACAATCTGTGAAAACCTTCCTGGTGACGAGTTTATTTTTATTCCGGATATGGGTCTCGGTTCGTGGATTGCTGAGCAAACCTCAAAAAAGGTTGTTCTTTGGGAACAAGGAAATTGTCCTACCCATTGGGAGGTAAATATTTCAGAAATTGAAAAAATAAAGGCCGAACATCCTGATGCTCTTATGGTTGCACATCCTGAATCTAATCCAAAGATCAGGGATTTGGCTGACCATATCTGTGGAACATCTGGAATGATCAAGTATGTTGAAGATAATCCCGGAAAAGAATTTATTATTGCGACAGAAGTTGGTATGAAACAGAGGTTGGAAGTGATGTTCCCGGGTACCACTTTCTACAGTGCATCTCGGATGTTTTTATGCCCGAACATGAAAAAGACAACTCCCGAAATTCTACTTGAGTCTTTAAAAAATGAACAGACCGTCGTAAAGGTTGACGATGAAACCGCAGAAAAGGCAAGAACTGCGATAAACAGGATGTATGAGCTCAGTTAGAATCCCAAGGTACTTATCAAAATCCTCATCCTCTGAGATGTGGGAGTTTGATGTTGTTGTTATTGGTTCTGGTGTTGCGGGTCTTATGGCTGCATCAAAACTTGCTTCTTCAAAAAGAGTCGCTCTGATAACCAAAGAAAGACTTGTTGATTCTAATTCTTTTTACGCACAGGGGGGTATGTCTGCTGTTATCCATGATAAAGATTCAAGGAATCTCTGGAAAAAAGATACAATGCTTGCGGGAGCAGGGCTCTGTCGCGAAGAAGCTATTGACGAAGTAGCTGACAAGATGGGTCAGATCATATCTGATCTAAACCAGATAGGAGTCCCCTTTGATGTTGATTTGAATGGAAATCTTCAACTTGGAAGAGAGGCATTCCACTCAGTAAGAAGGATCCTTCATGCTGGTGGTGACCAGACCGGCAGATACATCTCAAAGATGATGTGTAAAAGACTTGAAGGTAAAACAGAGGCAATCATTTTTGAGGAATCATTTGTTGTTGATATTTTGTTGGATGATAATGGTGAGGTTGCTGGACTTACGGCCATTGTTGATGACAAAGATGTTATTTTTAAAACTCCAAACATTGTACTTTCAACTGGAGGTTGTGGACAGATTTTCTCTCATACAAGTAACCCCAGTGTTGCAACGGGTGATGGAATAGCGATGGCTCTGAGGGCTGGTGTTACACTTGTTGATATGGAGTTCATTCAATTTCATCCAACGGTGTGTTACGCAAACCCTTCTAAGTCTTTCCTTGTTACGGAGGCGATCCGTGGTGAAAAGGCACAGCTTCTTAATTATAAAAATGAAAGATTTATGCTCAAGTATTCTGAGCATGCTGAGCTTGCGCCGCGTGATATTGTTTCTAGAGCGTGCTACGTTGAAATGTCAAAATATAATCAGGATTGGGTTATGCTCGACACTACTATTTTTGATCCAACCTTCTTTAAGTCACGTTTTCCAACGGTTTATTCACAGTGTCTTGAGGCCGGATTTGACCCTTGTGAGCAACCAATTCCAGTTGCCCCGGGCGCTCACTATATGATTGGTGGCGTTGAGGCAGATATTGATTGTCACACTAGTTTAGCGGGTTTATATGTTGCTGGTGAGGCAGGTTCAACGGGGATGCATGGGGCAAACAGGCTAGCATCGAATTCTTTGCCAGAAGGATTGGTGACCGGCTTAAATGCTGCAAAAACGATTATCGATGATAACAGGAAGATGAAAGAACCGATAAAACCAATCGTTGTTGAATCAAAAAATCCACCGATCACAAGAAGTAAACTTAGGGCAAGTAATTGGAAAAACATTGGTCTGATAAGATATCGCCAAGACATGGAGAGACATTTGGAAGAACTTGCTTCATTTGGAGAATTTGCATTTTCTCAGGGGATACTCGGTGTAATGGAGCTTTCAAATATGTTTACAGTTTCAACCGCAGTGACAATGTCCGCAATAGAGCGAAAAGAAAGCCGTGGCACACACTCCAGAGCCGATTTTGAGGAAATATCAAACGACTGGGAGAAAAAGAGAGTCCACATAAAAGGTAAACCAACCGAAGAGTTTACAGAACTAAATATTGGAACTCATGATATGGAGAGTTATTCATGGATATGATAATAAGAAACCAGGTTCAAAAGGCATTGGAAGAGGATGCTCCATGGGGAGACATAACATCAGAGCTTCTGATCCCAGTTGATTCAGAGTCAACAGCTCATCTCACATCAAAATCAAACTCCGTTGTTTGTGGAAACGATTATTTTATCATGGCTTTTTTGCTTCTGGATGAAATGGCAGAGATTGAAGAATTCATGGCAGAAGGTGAACAGGCAAAACCCGGAGACATAGTCATGACAATAAAGGGGAATACCAGAAAGATTCTCCAGGCGGAACGCATAGGGCTTAACTACTTTTGTCACATGTCAGGTATTGCAACTGAGGTTCGAAAAATAGCAATCCTTCTTGATGGAACTGACTGCAATGTTGTGGATACAAGGAAAACGTTACCCCATTTAAGACATGCCCAAAAACATGCTGTAAAAGTTGGTGGAGGTGTTAACCACCGAATGGATTTATCTTCGGCAATTTTGATCAAAGATAATCATATCCTGGCTGTTGGTGGGGTTACTGAAGCTGTGTCTCGAGCAAAAGATGGTGCACCACACGTCATGAAGGTCGAAGTTGAGGTCAAGAATAAAGATGAAGCCAAGCAAGCAATTGCTGCTGGCGCTGACATACTGCTACTCGATAATATGACTCCTGATGAGATTGAAGAGATTCTCGAGCTTGTTCCTGAGCATGTGATAACAGAGGCATCGGGTGGAATTAATCCAACAAATTGTAGGGCTTATGCTGAATCGGGGGTTGATGTTGTTTCAATGGGTTGGTTAACGCACACAGTCAAAAATGCTGATTTTAGTCTTGAGTTTGAATAGAGTACGTAAATACTGATGAGAATTAAAAACCCCCACCGAAAGGTGGGGGTTTTGTTTGTGTTTGTATCAAAAAAAACTAATCAGTACTTATTCCATTCCTTTGTAGAACATGTCTGTTACATCAAATGTCATGACCATTGATTTGAACTGTTCTTTTGCTTCATCGCTTGTGAATCCGCTTCCCATGATTGTGATTATCCAATCAGTCATTGGGATTCCGACCATGACCATGCTCATTTCAGAATCTTCACCTTCAAGCCAAAGTGCTGAATTGAATCCAATTTCAATTTCTTCAACAACACTGATCTCACCAGAATTGATCTCTTCTTCAACTTCTTCTTTGAGTATATCGGTATCGCTCCATATATATCCTTCTTCTTCATCACATGCAACGATCATCATGAAATCTGGACTATCAAACATGATCTCGTCCGGATCTTCGTCGTTGATTTCAAAACCTTCTGGAATTGTCATTGTGAAGTATTCACCTTCGTAGTCTTCGCCAACTGCAAGGTCGATTTCGGTTTCTTCTTCATCATCCCATACGATCTCTTCTTCGTCGTCATTTCCCCATTCAAAGTCTTCGTCATCACCCACGTCCATCATATCTTTGCTGCCATCATAGTTTGGGTTTGTAATTGTGAAAGTATCGAGGATTTTCTTTGCTGTTTCATCTCCGCCCAACATCGCAACTGAGATTGTCCAACCATCCATTGGGATGGTGTAGCTTTCAATTTCCATGAGGAAGGTCATACTCATCTTGAGAGCTTTCTCACCTGAGAGTGTGGTTTTTTCAATGTCCATCATCTCCATGGCTTCTTCGCCGCCCTCTTCCATCATCTGTTTTTCGATTTCAGAGAGATCACCACGTTTGGTACCCTCGGACTTCATGTCCATGATTGTAATTGAGGTCATGTCGAAATTGAATTCTTCCCCTTCATCCTCAGAGTCCTCACTGATTGGAGAGATTGTTAAACCACCAGACATTGGGTCGTCCTTGACTTCCCAGTTATCTGGATAACCAATCTTGAAGAATTCGCCATCATGAACATTTGGGAAATCCGACTTGAAAGTGTAGCTACTACTGGAGCTTGAGCTACTTTCTCCACCACCACAGCCTACAAAAAGTCCAACCGCAAGCAACAATGCTACTGCAAAAACTGTAAATCTTCTCATTTTTCTCCTTATGCTTTTTGACTACTTAAGTCTAAATGTTTTCAAGATATCTCTAACTTCTGCTTCAGTGCTTTCTTCAAAGTTGACAGCAAGAATCATAAGAACATCATTCATCGGAATATTGTAGGTTTCGATGTTAATCCCCATCATTTCCATTGACATTTTCATCGTGTCGTAATCATTAAATTTGATTTTGTCAAACTCGAAGTAAAGTTCATCTTCGCCTTGCTGTTCTTCCATGATCTTTTTTGTCTCTTCGATGAGGGCATCAATGTCGTTGCTTGAGAGACCAGGCTGGTATTCTCTGTAGATTTTTATCTGAGTTAAGTAGATATCATCATCCATTGGTTTCAAAGTGATTTCATCGTCGACATCTTCAACTTCCCAGTTGTTTGGGTACTCGATTGTATAGTCTTCTTGGTCAACAACATTTTCAAATGTCTTGGTAGCTTTTGTTGATGTTGTTTCTGGGGCAGCATTTGTTTGCTGCTCATCAATGATGTCACCGTTTGGTTCAGGATTTTCTTTCTCTCCACCGCATGCAACAACCAGTCCACACACCAACAAAACAACAAGTAAAAGTGTAAAAATTCTCTTCATTATATGAGCCTTCCTTTCGTTTTTCCCGAAGGTTATTTCGGTGGACAATTGTATCACATAATCTTAATTTATGCAAATCTTAACTGTCAGTTTGTCCTCTAGATTTCATCCTTTCGAAAATCCTTTTTTCGTAGCCATATTCAGAAGGTTCATATATCTTTATCCCCTTGAGTTCCTGGGGTAGATATTCCTGATTTGAAAACCCACCGGGGAAATTGTGTGGGTATTTGTAATCTTTTCCATAACCAAGTTTTTTTGCTGCCTTAAAGCTTGCATTTCTAAGGTGCATTGGAACAGGCGGAGACGATTTGGATACAGCAGCTTTTGCATTTCCGAGCGCAATGGCTGATGAATTCGATTTTGGAGCTTGAGCAAGATAGATTGCTGTTTCAACAAGATTGTATTCACATTCTGGCATGCCAATTCTTTCAACAGCATCAAAGCAAGCATTTGCCATAAGGATTGCCCAGGGGTCTGCAAGACCAATGTCTTCCGAGGCAAGTATCAACATTCTCCTTGCGATAAATTTTGGATCCTCTCCGCTTGCCGTCATTCTGACCAACCAGTATACCGCAGCATCAGGGTCAGAACCTCTGAGTGATTTTATGAATGCAGAGATTATTTGATAGTGCTGATCACCTGTTTTATCGTATGGCAGTCTTCTGATGAACTCATTATCGGGTACTTTTAGGGTGGTAATCCCTGAGCCATTGTTGTTGTGAAGTTCAAGCTCTTCAAGAATATTCAGGGCTGACCTGGCATCTCCTCCTGAGATTCCAACAATAAATTCCATGACATCATCAGGAATTTCAATGTTTCCATCAAACCCTTTTTTTGATTCAACAGCATTTTTTATTATTGTTTTGATGTCTTCATCGTTTAGTGATTCGAGTCTCAATATTCTGACTCTAGATAGAAGAGGACCATTTACCTCAAAATATGGATTTTCTGTTGTTGATCCGATGATTGTGATTTCACCATTTTCAACCTTCGGTAAAAGGTAGTCTTGTTGAGCCTTATTCCATCTGTGGATTTCATCAATAAAGAGAATTGGGTTGGTATCTTCATGCTCCGCTAGAATTTTTCTTAGTGCTGGTATACCTGTTGAAACAGCATTGATATTGATTACAGGTCTTTTTGCATTTTTCCCAATCAGGGTTGCAAGAGTTGTTTTCCCTGTGCCTGGAGGTCCCCAGAAAATCAGCGATGTTGGATTTCCATCAAGCGCTTTTCTGATGAGATTGTTTTCACCAATCAACTTGGATTGACCAATGAATTCTTCGATTGATTCTGGTCTCATCCTGTGTGCAAGCGGAATTATTTCGTCTTTTTTCTCATAATCCATAACATAATTTTATATGAAATTTGGAACCTTTCAAAGAGTAAAGGGAAGTGAAACGTTGAAATGTAATTATTTATCAAATAAACTGTCTTTATGGATGAAAGGAGGTATTTATGAGCGATAAGAAAAACGAAAATATTATTTTGAACATAATAAGTAAGGGCGCAGAGGATCTCCAAAGCGTTTATGACAAGATAAAAGAAAATCTGGATGTTGATAATCTCTGGCACGAACTTGCAAAGATGGGTGACAAGATGGACTCCATCATTGAGAGGACAAAGAAAGAGTTCAGAGAAAAATATCACGAGCTGAGAGACTCTATTGAGGACAGGAAAGTTATTCATCAACTCGACAAGCTTTATCAGAATCTCAGCGATATCGTATATGATTCAAGACAGGATATGGACAAATTCATCGAGGATGCAAGGATGAAGGTCAATGAATCAATGGACGAATACAAAGAGAGAGAACTTGGCAAAAGTCTGAGGAAAATCCTTGTTGACGCAAAGGAAAAAATCAAAAAAACTTTTGATGACTTCTTCCCCAGAGACTAGCTCAATTAGGGTTTTAGTATTCTCGTTAGGGTAACCTCTTTTGTCTCGCCGTTCCAGTCGACCTGTGCTCCAATTGTTTCACCTATAAATCTTAATGGGACGAATGTCCTGCCGTTTTTTATCTCTGGTGCAACAGCAAGCTCCTTTTGAGTTAATGAGCCGTCTGGTTCTTCGATGAATGCAATCTGATTATCGATTCGAAGTCTCAAATATCTTCCGCCGCCGAGGTTTATGATGATGGTTCGAAGTTCAGCCACCCACTCGGGTTGTTCAAAACCAAGACCTTCCGAGACAAATCTGAGTGGAACCATTGTGGTTCCTTTTGTGATGTATGGTGCAGCATCAAGGGTACTTTCCTTACCGTTGACCATCGCTTTTGTGCTTCCTATTTGAACAACCACTTCACTTTTGCTGGGTTTGATATTCATTTTCACTGTGATTGTTTTTTCGTCGATTATTTTTGGTTTCAGAATTATTTGAAATTCAAGTTCACCAGAATCTGCAATCTTTTCCTTTGAAAGACCGAACCTCAAATCCATCTCTTCCTCAGCTTCAACGGTGTATTCGGTTTCTCCAATTAAGGTTATCTGCCCATCTTTGAATACTTCAAATTCTAGTTTTCCATGGCATGGATTTTTGACATTTACACCAAAAACGGTTTGGGAAATCTCATCATCCCATATGTCCCCAAGATCAATTGTTTCTACAGTTTCCAAGCATGGAGTTGGGTCAACAAGGTTCAAAGAAAGATTCCTCTCATACAAAGGATCGTTTATTAGGTTTTCATCCTTTTCAAATTCATCGGGCTTCACCCATTTTTCTGAGGTTTTATCTCCCCAGATAACCTCGAACTCATGTGCGTTATTGATTTTAAAGTTGATTGGAATCTCGTATGATCCGCACTTTTCGAATTGACCACCAGTACCTTTTATTTTTACTACTTCTTTTCCCTCAGGAGGGATTTCAAGAAGTCTGGAATCATATTTTTCTCCACCAATCTCCCACTCGAGTTGGCAAACAAGGTTGGTATGTGAAACCTCATTTTTGGTTCGGTTGTTTTCAACAATTAGCTCGTATTCAAACTGGTCGATTGTTGTTGTTTCAATCTCTGTTTTGTTGATTGTGAGTTTTCCTTTTGGCGCTGCTTCAAGTTTGTAAAGCTGTCCAAGAGTATTGACGAAGTAAACATATCCATTTGCAATGATTGGGGAGTTTCCCGATGCGTCGATGTAGATTTTTTCATTGCTCTTCTGGCTGCAGAGTCTGAGCTTCTGAGATTGTTCACCAGTCATGTAGTTGATAACAATCAGATTGCTATCCTTATCTGAGAAATAGGCGTAATCTCCGGAAATCATCGGGGAGCCATGAACCCACATGTTTAGTGAACTCTCAGGGTCTCCGCCTCCATCTACGTCAAAAACCCTTATAAAGCTATCGCTCCACCTTGTTACAACCATATTGTTGTGAACTGCTGGTGATGCCCATAACTCGTTTTCGTAGGGATCTGAAATCCAGTATCTATGACCATCATTTTCATCATCAATCCCGAAGCATGCCAAGTAGTTGTGATACTTTTTCCTTTCTGTCTCTTCTCCATCAAGTTTTGAAGAAATGAGGTAAAGCTTGTCCTCATAAACAACAGGGTTTGAATGTATTGCTCCACCTGCGTCCTTTGGGGTATTCCATTTTTGTTTTTGAAGATTGATGGTGTTTAGACAGTAAAGATTTCTTGAATTTTCTTTTCTTACATCACCACCGCAGCCAACAAATACTCTATTGTCATCTTCCCCTGTGCAGGCAAGACCATAAACAGGGCCAATGAGCTGTTCACTTTTCCCGTTTGAGAAAAGCTTTCCATTTTTTTTGTTTACCTGATAGACATATCCTTCGTTTGTTCCAAAAAGAAGTTTGTCTCCATCAGTTATGAGTGGTGATGTCGTTATCCATCCATCAAACTTTTCTTCCCAGATAACCTTTCCTGAGATCAAGTCTCGACATGAAAGCTCTCCAAGTCGGTTTCCGATATAAACCTTTTCATCCTCAATACATGCAGAGTATCTGTATACTTCTTCCTCTGAATCTGTTTTGTCTTGCCAGAGTCTTTTGAAGTTTTTCGCATGAATTCCATATATGTATCCACTATGTGTTCCAATTACCAGAACATTATCTGAAATTACCGGGGCGCAATTGGTTACCTCTTCATTTTCCCCGCCAAGGCTCAATTCAAAGTCTTTTCCGGTTGTATCGTCTTTTGATACCATTAATGGAGGGATGATTATTTCAGATGAAGCTCCTGTTCGGTTTACGTTGCCCCTGTCAAACTCCCAATTGGCCGATGTTATCGGGCTAACAATCAAGGCAGCAACTAAGATGGATGACACTAATAGCTTCATGCTATACATGAAAACATGGATTCACGTACATGTCAAGCTATCTTTGTTGTGTTTAAATATGTTTTATAAGTTATATTGGAGAATAAAACTAACTTATCAGTTGAGGTCCATTTTGTGTAAGTTCGATTGAAGCGTTTGTTTTGTACCTGAATGCTTTATCATAGATTGATTCAAAAAGCTCAGATTTCTCTGTGTGGATTGGAAGAAGAAATCTTGGTTTAATCTCTTTCAATGTCCATTCCAGGTCGTCCCTGTTTGCGTGTCCAGATGTATGAGCATATTCGATATCAAGCCCGAGGAGTTCACACCAGGATGCAAGCTTTGAAAAAGAAATCTCCATCTCTTCGTTGAAGGGTTCGGCTTTACCGTAGATATATGTGCCATCAATCCCTTTTCCAATCTGCATTAAGGAGTTTGGTCCAAAACTTGTGTAGAGGAGGATATCCTTTTTGTTTTTGATTATCTCTTCTCGACCATTTTTACCCCAAAGGATTTTCGGCATACCATTTCTGCTTGTCAGTTTTTCGAATCTTTCAATTACAGCTTTCTCATACTTAAGTCGATTTTTTTCAAAGGTTTCGATGTATGTGTTTGGGTATTCGAGAAGTGTGTCGATTATTGCATTGTATCTGCTATATTCATCATCACTCTCATCCTTCTTTTGTTTTCTGACAGGTTTTCCGGAAGCAATATTATTGAGAGTGGTTTTACTGACACTGTATTTTTTTCTCGATAGCAGAAGATGGCATTGGTCAAAGTTTTCAAGGTTTGGATAATGATATGTTGAGCAGTTAATCCCCTCGGTCAGATAAGCTTTTTTTGCATCAATTACTACTTCTCTGCCAAATATCTTTGCTGTTTCGATAACCATTTCCATTCGGTCAAGGTCTGCAGGTGATCCATCGTAAACCACAAACCCTTTTGAATCCTTTAATATCTCGGTCAGTTTGCTCTCGACAGCTGCCTCACTTGGCAACCCGTGAGATTCAAGTTTCTCTTCTGGGGTTTGGGGGTCTTTTACTGATTCAATTCGAGTTCCTTCACAGAGTAGGTAATCAATACCAGCAGATTTTGCCATATTGATAAAGTTTTTAGTAAGATTAGGTCTTCTTCCGTGTAGTCTGAAATCTCCGGTGTAACCAATCGTCAATCCATCCATCTCGATTATGAATGCAGACGCACCTGGGATTGAGTGGTCAACTCCAAAGTGTGTAATTTTTGCTTTTCCTACTTCAAAGCATTGCCCTTCGTCGAGTCCAACAAAGCTGTCTAGGTCATATTTCATCTGCCATGATTCAAAGGTTTCGCGTCTGAGCCTCATAAAGTGGCCTGTGATGTGGCTACCGAAAAGTTTGATGTCCGGTCTTAAAAGCCCCAAATATCCAACATGGTCAAGATGTGCATGAGAGATCAAGACTGCATCAACCTCTCTTTTTTCAGAAATCCCATCAAGTCCTGCAAAACCAATTTCGTCATAGACCTGATTTCTTCCCTCAGTTGCATATAACCCGGGGATATTTGGGATTGCATTTATCAGATGGAGATCGTCGATTAATCCAGGTTGTAAAAATGGGTAATCAAAATACTTTCCTTCAAACCCAAACGATTGACCAAAATCGAGAAACAATCTGGTTTCACCATCATCAAGCAGAATCTTGTTCCCACCGATTTCGTTCTGACCACCATAGAAACTCAATTTTACAGGCATTTATATATTATTCTTGTCCCCAATATTTTCTTTTGAGAGGAGTAAGGATAAAAAATGCGATTATGAAAAAAAGAATTAGTCCAAGTGTCAGGAAGAAGAAAAACTCTGATCCCATTTTTGAAACAAGGTTATCTGCCCAGGATTTTCTTTCGACTACCATCTGCTTTGTTATTGAAAGTGGAAAATCTGATTTTTTTTCGTCCCAAACGACTTTCATCCCAAGCACTTCAGCGACCTGTTTTGCTGGGACTTGAAGATTATAAGAGTGTATGTATGCGGGTTTTGCCAGTTCAAAACTTTTTCCATCAGAACCAATTGCATTTTGTGTCCCGTCTTTTACTTTGAGAATAGCAGTTCCCGAGGCATCGTAAAAAACTTGCCAACCGGCTTCTTCTTTGATTTCGTAGTCGCCTTCAATTGCAAGCAATCTTGTAGAAATCATCGCGGTTCCGCCAACGTTTGGAATTGTGGAATTTAGCTTGCAAGGTAAACCATCAATTTTAATATCGGAAGAACCGGGTTTCATTTCGATTACTGCAGAAACGGATGCAACTCCCAAAAACATAAAGACAAAAACAAAAGCGATTATGGTTAGTTTCTTCATAGCGACAGTGATGTTAGCAGGATTTTACGAAATTATCAAGGTTTTGGGAATGTGAATGAATTTCCAACATCAGTGATTGAAAGGTCTAAGTTTAGTTTGAATCTGTGACCAACCTCGTCACTACCTTTTGTTATGCCAACTATCTTTGTTGGAAGTCCCCTTAGTTTACCTGTTTTCATAACATAAATAT
Source organism: Caldisericia bacterium (assembly GCA_963674785.1). Classification (GTDB taxonomy): domain Bacteria; phylum Caldisericota; class Caldisericia; order JAAYUI01; family JAAYUI01; genus JAXGMQ01. The sequence goes on along the minus strand of OY771555.1, from coordinate 11,889 downwards.
CGACATCAAAATCCACCCATCCGATCCAGGAGCCGGGGTCGTTTACATACACATGGATTTTATCGCAGAGGATATTATTTATGGTTTCCTCCCCAAGGATTGTCACCTCGGCATAATCCTCAAACCTCAATTGGTTAATATAGTCCATGAAGTCTTCGTTTGTTTTGATGAGAAGTTTTGTTGCCTCTGCAAACTCCGGAGTTTGTTTGACAAACTCCTCCGGAATGAACTCTTCGCCTTCTGCAATCCAGGCATCTTTTCCGTCAAACAAAATGAGGTTTTTACCAGATCTTCCATCAGCAACATATGATTGCTCAAGCAGATACTGTCCATCAAGATTCTTTTTTATTTTCAGGTATGTTGAATCGGCGTATCTGGCTACCTTACCGTTCCTATTACCGCTTATTGAGTATGATGCATAATCTGATATGAGAACTTTTGAAACATCCGTTTGGATAAGGTTTATTGACTCGATAAACTCTAAACCCGGGTCTACATAGTAGTCTTTTTTGTATTCCTTGTACTCTTTATGATTCGTTTCTAATGAATACTTACCAGAAGTTACGTGGAATGAATAATAACCGTTCTTATCTGTTTTTGTCTCATCAATCTTGTCACCTTTTTGAAGTGTCATTGAGACATTTTCGATTGGTTTCATTGTTATTGAATTTCTGACATATCCCCAAAAAACTCCAATCGGATGCATTGATATTGTCACATCGTGAGAAAATGAGTTATCGATACTCAGAAATGAATTCAGCGGTTTGTGGTTTTCTGCTTCAACTTTGATGTTGTATCCACCGGGGAGTATTTGTGTTATTAGACGTGAGTTGGTTTTATAGGTGTAAATATCTTTTTCAATGGATTCCATTGTAATGTCAGCTGAAATTGATGATCCATCAAATACATCGATTACGTTGAAGTCGATCATAACCTGGTGTTCTTGAGACAAAAGAATATTGAATAATATGAAAACAATGACAATAATGAGAGTTATCAACTTTTTTTTCTGGGTCATCTATTCAGTGCTTCCTCGATAATTATTGATAAAAGTTCAGGAAATGATATTCCAATAACTGATGCTGCTTGTGGGACAAGAGATGTATCTGTCATTCCAGGGAGAGTATTTATCTCGATTACTTTAATATTATCGTTTTTATCAAGAAACATATCAGTTCGAGTTATTCCATTACATCCAATTGCTTTATGTGTTCTGAGTGCCAGTTCTTGAGCTAGGAGTGTTGCTTTTTTTGAGATTGGAGCTGGTGTTGTTTCGATACTACCACCCTTTTCGTATTTTGCTCTGAGATCAAAAAACTCACCTACCTTTGGTTCAATGAGGGTCACTGGAAGTGCTTTGATGTCTGACTTGTTTTTTTCCATCACAGCACAAGTGATTTCCTGGCCTGTGAGAAGTTCTTCTGCAATCACAATATCATCGTATTTAAAAGCATCCTTTATAGCTTCTTCCAAATCCTCTTTTCTTTTTACAATCGAAATACCATATGATGATCCATTTTGGTTTGGTTTTATAGCTACTGGGAAAAATGGAATATTATCATCTGGGGATTTTAGATAGACACCTTTCGGGACAGGAATATCGTTTGCCTGCATAACAAATTTTGCCCTCATTTTGTCCATTGCAAGGGATGAGCTTGCTGATTCTGAACCAGTACAAGCGACTCCGATTGTTTTTAAAAATCCCTGGAAAACCCCATCTTCCCCAAAAGGACCATGAAGAGCGTTGAAAACAACGTTCATTCTCTGGAAACAGGAAATTGTATCACAAATTGGAATGGTTTTTTGAAGCAACACTTCCCTAACTGACTGGTCTTCTTTGCCAAAAACATACTCCCCTGATTTTGAAATGTATATTGGAAAAACCTGATATCGATCTCTTTGGATTTTCTCCACAACATTTTTTGCTGTAGCTATGGAAATATCGTGTTCGGCACTTACACCACCAAAGACCACACCAACTTTTTTCATCTTCATCAAACCCCCTATAGGTAGAGCATTATAGATAAGCATTTTTATTTGGCAAGAATTGATATTTACAAAATATGAAATTATTATCAACTAGCTTGCAGAAGAAATGTGAAGCTGTATAATCGGCTCTATTAATCTGTATTTCAGTTATAGTTGGAGGTATCCGGTGTTTGAAGAACTTGGAAAAAAGTCTGTAGTAGGTGAAGAATTAGATATACTCGAATTCTGGAAGAAGCAAGATATTTTCAAAAAGAGTATTAAGTGGAGAGAGGACAAACCACATTTTGTGTTTTTCGAAGGCCCTCCGACCGCAAATGGACTGCCAGGTATTCATCACTGCCTTTCAAGAATTTATAAAGATACGGTTTGCAGATACAAAACTCAAACCGGTTATAGGGTAGACAGAAAAGCTGGATGGGATACGCATGGTCTACCAGTTGAGCTCGGAATTGAAAAGAAGCTTGGTTTATCTGGAAAAGACCAGATTGAAGACTATGGTATAGAAGCGTTTGTAAAACAGTGTAAAGAATCCGTTTTTGAAATCGAGAAGGCTTGGGAAAAGCTCACAGATAGGATTGCATTCTGGCTTGATCTCGAAAACAGGTATATGACCCTTACCAATGATTACATTGAAACACTTTGGTATATTCTCAAGGAAACTCATAAAAAAGGACTCCTCTACGAAGGATATAAGGTTGTCCCATATTGCCCACGTTGTGGAACTACTCTTTCGTCACATGAGGTTGCACAGGGCTACAAGGAAGACACAAAAGATCCATCAATAACTGTAAAACTTGAGCTGGTTGATGATCCTGGAACATATTTACTCGTTTGGACAACAACCCCTTGGACACTTCCTGCAAACGTTGCGGTTGCTGTTAAAGCTGATGCAACATACGTAATTGTCAAACAAGGGGATGAAAAGCTTGTTATGGTCAAAAACCTTCTCGAGAAACTAATGGAAGGCAAAGAATACGAGGTTCTTTATGAGGTTCCTGGTTCACAGCTTGAAAGGAAAAAATATAAACCACTCTTTAGCTTTCTTCCACCTGAAAAACCGGCACACTATGTGACAGTTGCTGATTACGTTGGGCTTGAAGATGGAACAGGTATTGTCCATATTGCCCCAGCCTTTGGCGCAGATGACATGGATGTTGCAAGAGAATATGATCTTCCTGTATTGGTAACGGTTGACCAGTCAGGAAAGTTTATAAAACCAATTACTGACTGGGCAGGTGTTTTTGTTAAAGATGCCGATCCAGACATCATCGTTGATATTAAAAAACGTGGATTACTTTTCAAATCAGGAAAAATCTTCCATACATATCCATTCTGCTGGAGATGTGATTCTCCTCTTCTCTATTATGCAAAACCATCATGGTATATCGCGATGTCGAAGCTTCGAGATAATCTGATTAAGAATAATTCAGAGGTCAACTGGTATCCAAACCATATTAAAGAAGGAAGATTTGGTGATTGGCTCCGTGAAATAAAGGATTGGGCGATAAGCCGTGAAAGATATTGGGGAACCCCACTTCCAATCTGGAGATGTACAAACAGCGATTGTGATCATATGCATGTGATTGGTTCGGTAGCCGAGTTAAAGGAGCTTTCAGATAATTGCCCGGATGACCTTGAGCTTCATAGACCATATGTAGATGCAGTTACACTCAAGTGTGAAAAATGTGGAAGTGAGATGAAGAGGATCCCTGAGGTTGCAGATGGATGGTTTGATTCTGGTTCGATGCCATATGCTCAGTGGCACTGGCCATTTGAGAATAAAGAAATGTTTGAAACTCATTTCCCTGCAAACTTTATCTCTGAAGCAATCGACCAGACACGTGGGTGGTTCTATACATTGATGGCAGTTTCAACAATCCTTTTTGACCAAACTCCTTACAAGGATGTCGTTTGTCTTGAACTGATTGTTGATGAAAATGGTCAGAAGATGAGTAAATCTCGAGGAAATGTTCTCGACCCATGGTTGGTTTTGAATAACCAGGGGGCAGACTCACTCAGGTGGGCAATTTATACAGCATCTCCACCATGGACAACATCAAGAATTGGTGAGAACACTGTAACTGAAGCTTTCAGACAGTTCCTTCTTCCTCTTAGAAACATCTATAAATTCTTCCAGATGTATGCAAATGTTGACGATTTTGATCCAAGAGAAAATCACGTCCCACTTGGAAAAAGACATTATCTTGATAGATGGGTTATCTCGGAACTCAATACACTGATTGATTATGTCCATGTTGAGATGAAAACCTATGGCATCACCCATGCGACAAGGGAGATTGCAAAATTTGTCGATAACCTTGCAAACTGGTACATCAGACGTTCCAGAAGACGTTTCTGGAAATCAGAGGATGACACAGATAAATCCAGTGCTTATCATACTCTTTATGAAGTTATGACGACATTGACCCATCTTCTCTCACCGTTTACTCCGTACATCTCTGAATGGTTATATCAAAACATAATCAAGCCATTCTATCCCGAAAAACCAGAGAGCGTTCATCTTGAGGAGCTCCCAATATCAGATAAAGACAAAATTGATGCTGATCTTGAACGTGAGATGAAATTTGTGAGGGATGTTGTTTCAGTAGGACTTAAAGCAAGAAAATCAATAAGGATCAAAGTCAGACAGCCTCTTAATTCAATCACCGTCAGATGCAATGAGGATTATCAGGTTAATGCGATTGAGAAGTATTCTGAGCTTATTCTTGAGGAGCTCAACATCAAATCTGTACACACAAGAAGCAATCTCGATGACTTCTGTAAAATATCTATTAAACCAAATCTTAGAACACTTGGAAAAAAACTTGGTTCAAAAATTCCGATGTTGATGAAAGAACTTGGATCGGTAGATGGTCAGGATGTTTTGAGAAAACTTGACAAAGATGGTAAATACATAGTTAATATTGATGGTGAGATGGAGTTAACAAAAGCTGACCTTCTGATTGAGAGAAAAAGCGATGAAGGATGTTTCATCGAAAGTGATGGTTCAATTGACATCATGCTTGAAACAAGTCTTACACCTGAGCTAATAAATGAAGGAATAGCCAGAGAAATCGTTCGAATGATTCAAAGTATGAGAAAAGATTTGGATCTTGTAATTGATCAAAAAATCAAAACCGTAATTGCTGGGTCTAATGAGATATGCGAAGTAGTTCGATCACAGGCAGATTACATACAGAAGGAAACTCTCTCAGTGTCGATTTCGACAGAACACCAGGTGGATCTGGAGTTACAGGAGTTCGAACTGGATTCTCAGAAGATAAAGATTGGAATAACTCCGGTTACCCAGAAATAAGCAATATTGGAGGCAAAGAGATAGATTCCGACCGAATTCTATTTGGAACACTTGTTGAACAGCATCAGGATTATCTGTTCTCGTTTGTTTATGGAATGGTCGGAAGATATGATGATGCCCAAGACCTGAGTGCAAAAGCCTTCATGAAGGCCTTTATGGGTTTTAAAAAATTCAGAAAAACCTGTTCATTTAAAACCTGGGTTACAACAGTTGCTATCAATCTTGTCAAAAACTACTGGAGAGATAAAAAACCTGTCTCATCAATGGATGTCATGGAAGATGATGTTGGTTTTATTCCTGCATCAAACGATATGGAACCTGAAGATCATGCTGTTATGGATGAGAACAAAAACAGGATTGTCAAAGCTATCTCAAATCTACCAATGAAATATAGACCGTTTGTGGTTATGAAGCATCTACATGGTATGTCATACAATGAGATTGCAGAAATCAACGATGTTCCAGTGACAACTGTAAGAAATAGAATACATCAAGGAAAAAAGATATTGGAAAAACTATTTGTGAAATTTAAAGTCGTTCAACCTGAGGAAGGGGGGTATGAGCTTGGATAAGATGAAGAGCAAAGATGAAGCAGACATTATCGAAAACAAATTACAGTCAGCGTGTTTCGGGAGGACACCTGAGAATTTGGCTTTAAAAGCACTTTCGCTTTATGATGGTGAAGTCAAAAAGAAAAAGAAAACCCGAAAACTTGTAACCACCCTGCTTATTTCACTGATCCCGATACTGGCAATTTTGCTCGGGATTGTTTTCGCATTTTTGGACTATGATCTATCCACGATTATATCGTGGATATTTCAAAGTCAGGTGCTAGTTGTTCTTGGGTATTCAATTGTGATTGCCCTTTCGGTTTTTGTGATGTCAATTCTTGGAAAACGAATCTTCCAAATGAGGAAGTCAATAAATAATATTGAGAACCAATAGAGAGGTTTATGATGAATAAAAACAGAGGTTATTTGTTTGGTATCGCATTGATTGCTGTTGGAGTGTTGTTGCTTGTCTTTAAATTTGCAAATTTTTCTTTTGATTGGAATTTAATCTGGCCACTTATTATGATTGGAGTTGGACTGATGCTTTTTGCATCCATCGGAAGAGATAAAGGTGTTGCTTTTCCTGCAACGATTGTCGTTGGAATCGGAGCATTGTTTTTGCTTCAGAATATGGGTTTTCTTGACCCATACAACATGGGTGATCTTTGGCCATTTTTCCCAATAATTGTGGGTGTAGCATTTATAGTACTTTATTTCGTTGACAAAAAAGATGCAGGAGTTCTTATCCCAGCGTCAATTCTGTTGATTGTTGGAGCGGTTTTTCTAAGTATCAACATTTCTGGAATGCTTGTTTATGTTGCACCGGCAGTAATAATTTTGATTGGTGCAATAATAATATTTAATAGTTTTAGAGTTCCTGCTAATACTCATGAGAGGTTTAAAAGCCGAGACACAAGTTTTGATTTTGATAATAAAGGGGAATCCGATGGAAGGGCTTCTGAGGAAAAAGCTCCTGCACAGGAAATCCCGGTAACATACATAAACGAAGATGAGGATACCAAGGATGAGTGATTTCAGAGAATTAAAACGCTCAAGAAAAAACAAGGTTATTGCTGGAGTTTGTGGAGGCATTGGTGAGTATTTCCGGATTGACCCGGTCATTGTTAGGTTAATTATGATCTTTATCATTCCAGCAGCGTTTTGGGTGTACATAATTATGTGGATCGTGGTTCCAGAGGAACCAGTTATTTATAAAGAGAAAGAAAAAGAGGTGTGGTAAAATGAGAAGAGGAATTATTGGAAAGGTTTTGGCTTGTGTTCTTGTATTGGCAGTTTTAATTGGAATAGGAACAGCTTTCGCTCAACCGTTCGAAGAGAGTAAAGATTTGATTGGGATTAAGGCGATTGCCGATACCAATTCAAAAACCGATAATGATTTTGTGCATGATGGTGATCTCTATATTGCTGGGCAAAACTGTATTGTAACCGGTGAAATTAGTGGAAACGTTTTTGCTGGTGGTCAAGATGTTAAGCTTAGTAATCCAAAAATTGATGGATCAGCATTTATTGGTGCATCTACATATTCTGGTGATGTTGAGCTTGGTGGTTCAATGTATCTTTTTGCTGGAAGCATCAATGATAACTCCAGTGTAACTGGCAACGTATATGCATTTGGTGGAAATGTTATTTTGACTGGTACATATGACAAGAGTGTTCTTGTTTACGCTGGAGAAGTCACGTTAACATCATCTTGTAAGATTATGGGTGATTTTGAGGTTAGTTGTGAAAACCTAACAATTGATGACTCAGCAGAAATTAATGGAAAAGCTAACATCAGCGTTGGTTCTGAAGAAGCTTTAAATAAACTTCCTGCAAAATACCAGGCAGACGCAAAGATCGAAGATTACGAAGATAATTATGCCTCTGGTCGCAAAAAAGCCACATGGCGAACACTTATCATCTCTCCAATTTTTATGTTCCTTCTGGGAATGATCTTCATTAGATTCTGGGAAGATAGGTTTAAACATATTCAGAAAATGGTGAAAGAAAAATTTGGATGGTCAATTCTCACTGGGCTTGGGGTGCTTATCCTTGCGCCAATTGCAGGCTTAATTCTGATTGTTCTTCTATGGCCTGCATCAGTTTTCCCCGTGATTGCAATTATCTTCGCTGTTTATTTGATGGCAAGCCTCGGTGGAATTGTGATTATGCAACTGATTGGTAAATGGTTATGGAAGCTTATGGGTAAAGAGGTTAATAAGTATATTGCACTTGCAACAGGTGTCGTGATTGTCCATCTTATTTTCTGTCTTCCTCTCCTTGTTTCTCAGGTTGCTTGGATTACAGTCCCAGCATATCTTCTTCTTTATCTTGTTGGTTCTGGTGCGTTTACGCTTTCAATCTTTAATAAACTCGAAAATCAGTAAAACTAACTATTGGTTCCGTCGGATACTTGGTTTTTTTCCGAGTATCCGACATTTTATAGGTACTTCTTTAATAACTTGGGGTTTATCTTTTTTTGTCTGATACTAATTATAACTATCTGTTCGATACTATTCATCATTGTTGAATATTTTATACAACATCTAGTAATTTTATGATGTCAAAGCTCATTTTCTGTCAGATCAAAGGTTAACAAAAGGTTATTACATATAAATTTAAGCCCCTTTTAGTTTACAATTCCAGTTCTTGGAGTGATTCTGTAAAAAGTATGAAAAGGTTGTATTTAGCGATTTTCTTGGTATTGGTTGTCGCCTCAGTCTCTTTTCTAGGCGTTGTTGTCGCCACTGATGCTCCCATCTTCCATGGTTTTTCTGGTGATATGGAGCTTATCATGTGTATAGATTCAGAGTTGATGTGGTTGGCACCAGAAAGTGATGTTCCAGAGTTTGTCATCCCTGCGTCAAGGGTTTTCTATAATCCTGCAAGTGACTTCATATATCTGATGATTGACGATCAGATGTTGATGACAGATTTCAACCATGAGTCGCTCATATTGATGGATTTCTTTTTTGACGATGTTTTGAAAACTCAGGCTGAAAGATCTGTTTTACTTGTAAATGATAAAAATGGCTCACACGTCTTCTGTTCTGGTGAATATGTTTTCAGCAAGTCTTATCTCGTGAATATTGAATCAATCTCTAGTGATATTTGTCTTTTTTCCAGAGATGGAGCAGACGGTGCAATAACTCTTGAGATATCAACCAGAACTCTTTTGGGTGAATCCGATTTTGGCTCTGATTACAGATTCATAAATGACAAAATTGTATGTCTCGATAACATGAATCGATTTATCCATTTCCTTGATTCGGAATTGAAAATCGAAAAGACTCTTCAGGGTGACGGGGAATACTATCTTAGCAATGAACATATCTACAAGAAGAGCCTCGAAAAGTTGTATGTTATTGATTCAGAAAATACAGATATAAGTAGGGAGCTTCCAAGATTCAAAAACTCTTTTTCCAACGGTGATTTGCTTATAGGATTATCTGAAGAAAACCTTTTGACTACAATGAAACTTCCAACTCTTGAAGTAAAAACATCTAATCTTGAGATTCCAGAGTCAGATGAGTGGATGTGGTTTAGGCCATATGAAAATATGACACTTGCAAGCATCGGTACTCAGGGGATAGTAATTGACTCCTCAGGAGAAACTTCATTTACCGATTGTAAACCAGTCTCAAGTTTTGATAACCTTGTGCTCTGCTCAACCGATGGAAATAACTGTTTATTTGATAGTAACACAGGTAATACAACACAGATAAATTGTGCAGATGATTGTGTTTCAATAATCAGTCATCGTGGAGACTCACTACTTCTTTTAGTCAAATCAGAATTTGAAAAAATGCTTGTGAGTTTTGATATAGAATCAAATCAGATGTCAGAACCCCTGTCTCTTGGTTCAGACTTTTATACGGTTGGAACCCCCCAGTCAAACTCTCTTTCCGATCCTACTTCTGTTTTTGATGCAGGATCAATTGAAAAGATGAAGGATGAAGGTTTCACCCATGCAGCGACTTTGTTTGTAGACTCAAAAAACCCTGAAAAACTAATGCTTTTTGATTCTAGCTCTTCGTTTTCAGCTGTCTATATTAGTCCGATTCCATTGAAATAGAAAATTGACATATTTTATCTATAATATTATTATATTAACCTGAGGTGTTTGATGAACGTAGAGTTTCTAGGAAATGTGAAACCCGTAATAGATGATTCTGTTTTTATCTCAAACGGTGTTTATTTAAATGGTAAAATTGTTATTGGAAAAAACTCTTCACTTTGGGCCGGTGTAACAATAAGAGCCGATATAAATGAGGTAACCATTGGCGAAATGTCGAATATCCAAGAAGGCTCAGTAATTCATGTCGATAGAGATACCCCCACTCACATTGGAAATGGTGTTACAGTGGGTCATGGAGCAATGCTTCATGGTTGTATAATCAAAGATTTTAGTCTTATTGGCATTGGCGCGATAATTCTTGATAAAGCAGAAATTGGCGATCACACAATAATTGCTGCTGGTTCACTTATTCCACCTGGAAAAAAAATTCCTCCAAGATCGATGGTTATGGGTTCACCCGGAAAAGTTGTCCGAGAACTCACAAAAGAAGAGATCGATGGACTTGAAGAACATGCAAGAAACTATATGAAACTTGCAAATGCACATAGGGAACTCAAAAAATAGGTATGATTCCTTACAGCTCTAGCTTGAGAATTCCAGATTCCAAAATTGTTTAAAGAAGGAGTTTTATGGTAAAGCTTACATATATTGGTCATTCATGCGTACTGATTTCCAACAATGGATCCAGGGTATTAATAGACCCATTTATCTCTGGAAATCCAAACTCGAAACCACCAGAAAAGCTCAAACCTACTCATATCTTATTGACGCATGCTCATGGAGACCACTTAGGCGATACTATTGAGCTCGCAAAAAAACATAAATGCACAGTACTCGCAGTTTTTGAACTTGCTAACTATTTAAAATCAAAGGGTGTTGATGCAATTGGTGCACATTTTGGCGGGAAAATCCCATTTGATTTTGGCTGGGTAAAACTTTGGCAAGCCTTGCATTCATCAACCGCACCTGATGGAACATCGCTTGGTATGGCTGCTAGCTTCGAAATAAGTATTGGTGGAAAGTCAATCTACCATGCCGGAGATACGTCGCTGACCTCTGATATGAAACTTGTCGGTGAGGATAAAACAATAGACATTGCATTTCTTCCTATTGGTGGTCATTTTACGATGGGTATTGATGATGCTGTTAAAGCATGTGAGTTTATTAAACCAAGAGTGACCATCCCAATTCACTACAACACTTTTGATCTTATAAAAGCTGATCCGAAAGAGTTTAAATCGAAACTAGAAAAGTCAAAGAGCCATTCAAAAGCCTGTATTCTTGATGTTGGTGAAGAACTCGAAATCCCATAAAGAATTAAATAAATATTTATAAAGAAATTGAACATACTGCTGTTGACATGGAGGAGTCAGGGCATACCATGTTGTAGAAATGGCAAAAGATATAAACGAGTATATTGAAGAGAAAGAACGTCGCTTAAAAAGAGCAGAAAATGAAAATCAAACTGCTCGTGAAAAACAAGAGAAGCGTGGGAAAAAAACTGCCCGAGACAGAATAAATCTTCTTCTTGACAAGGATAGTTTTGCAGAAACTGATGCTCTTGTTTCTCATCGAATGGATTACCCTGAATCCGAAAACTATGTTCCAGCCGAAGCTGTTGTTACGGGATATGGGACAATTAATGGAAGATTGGTTTTTGTTTTCTCCCAGGATTTCTCAACAATGGGTGGTTCACTTTCAGAGATGCATGGTCGAAAGATTGCCAAGATTATGGATATGGCGGCAAGAGCCGGTGCACCTGTTATTGGAATCAACGATTCTGGTGGAGCAAGGATTCAAGAAGGTGTAGATGCACTTTCTGGATACGGTCAGATTTTCTACAGGAACACAATTTATTCAGGTGTTGTTCCTCAGATTTCTCTTGTCCTTGGACCATCAGCAGGTGGAGCTGTCTACTCTCCCGCATTGACCGATTTTATCTTCATGGTTGATGA